>NZ_JAOQOI010000001.1:970000-3607320 GCF_025961795.1 Sphingobium sp. B2D3A
GGCCCGATCACCCGAGGCCCCCAACCTGATACGTGTATCCCGTGGTTGGGCAAACCTGTTTTTGCAGGCGGTCCACTGTGAGCATTGACTTCCCACGTGGAGTGAAATTGCCGCTAGCTGGCAACTTCGGTGCCAGCCCCGCCGGGTTCAATTCTACATAAGTCTTGGAAAACTGGAGCGGGCGAAGGGATTCGAACCCTCGACCCCAACCTTGGCAAGGTTGTGCTCTACCCCTGAGCTACGCCCGCTCTGGCGGACCGGGGCAGTGCCTTCCGGTCGGGTGAGGCGGGCAACTAGCATCGCCTTTGGAAGGCGGCAAGCCCCTTTTGCGCTTTCTCCAAAGATTCCCTGTCACCCTTGCAGAGCATCGGCGTTCCACCCCATATGGTCTGATCGAACGGACAGGCAGCAGGAGATATGACGTGGCCACCCTCGGGTTGAGCGAGCAGGACAAGCAGGCCGTCGAGGCGTTCCGTCGCGACGTTGTCGAGCCTTCGCAAACGAAGCTCGTCATGGTCGACTTCTGGGCGGAATGGTGCGGGCCCTGCAAGCAGCTCTCGCCCATCATCGAGAAGATCGCGGCGGAATATGCCGACCGGGGCGTGCTGCTCGTCAAGATCAATGTCGATGAGAACCGGTTCATCGCCAGCCAGTTCCGCGTCCAGTCTATCCCCACCGTCTACGCGGTGTTCCAGGGCCAGCCAGTCGCGGACCTGACCCAGGCGCGCACCGAGAGCCAGTATCGCCAGATGCTCGACCAGATCCTCGCGCAATTGCCGATCGAGAGCGAGGCGGGGCAGCGTGCGCAGGACATCGCGCCGTTGCTGGCCATGGCTGAAGACGTGCTCGCGGGCGGCGATGCGGAGCGGGCGATCTCCATCTTCGCCCAGATTAGCGAGATGGCGCCGGACAATGCCGAGGCCCTGGGCGGGCAGATCCGCGCCCTGGTGGCGGCCGGTCATCTCGATGAGGCGGACGGGCTCGTGGCCAGCCTGCCCGAGGCACTGGCGCACGACAAGGCCATCGAGCGCGGACGCTCGGCCATCGCGCTGGCGCGGTCCGCCACGCCGGGCGTGGACGTGGCACCGCTGCAGGCCCGCATCCAGGCCAATCCGGATGATCATGACGCGCTGTTCGAGTTGTCGGCCGCTCATATGGCCAATGGCGACCGGGATGCCGCCGCCGAGGCGCTGCTGACCAGCATCGCGCGCGACCGCAGCTGGGAGGATGGCAAGGCGCGGACGCAGCTGCTCCAGCTCTTCGAGGTGGTCGGGCTGGAAGATCCCTGGGTTGCCGGCCAGCGCCGTCGCCTCTCGCAAATTCTCTTCGCCTGAGGCTGTGATGCAGCGCAGGCTGGCCATCTTCCCGCTGGGCGGGGCGCTGCTATTCCCGCGCATGCACCTGCCGCTGCACATCTTCGAACCGCGCTATCGGGCGATGGTCTCGGAGGCGATGGCCAAGGACCAGCGCATCGGGATGATCCAGCCGAGTGGACCGGGCGAGCCGGCGCCGCTCTTCTCCATCGGCTGCATGGGGCGAATCACCGAGATCGAGGCGCTGGATGACGGGCGCTTCAACATCATTCTGGCCGGGGAGGCGCGCTTTCGCGTGCAGCGAGAACTGGATGTCCCCACCGCCTTCCGTCAGGTGGAAGTCGAAATCATCGAAGGCGTTGAGGATGAACCCGGCGTGCTGGCGCCCAGCGAGCGCGCCGCGCTGGAGGATGAGGCCCGGGCGTTCGCCGCGTCGCTTGGCTATGAGGTCGAGTGGGATGCGGTCGAGACGCTGGACGACGAGATGCTGGTGAATGCCATCGCGCAGATCGCGCCCTTCGATCCGGCGGCCAAACAGGCCCTGCTCGAAGCCGATGCGCTGCGCGACCGCAACGAACTGATCATCCAGCTCATGCAATTTGCGCGGCGGGGCGACGGGCAGGGCAGCCAGCGCCTGCACTGATCGTCAGGCAGGCGCGGGAGCCTAATGGGGTCAGGCGGCCAGGGGCAGGGGCTGTGGCGCGTGGGTGCCCTGATCGATGGGCTCTGCAGCCAGCTCGGCGTGGGCGGCTTCTGTGTCGACCACCACAACATCCGCGATTGGGCGCGATGGCGCAGGAAACAGCCAGCGGCTGGCGGCCACGACAAGCCCGAGGCCGAGATAGATGGCCACCGTCGCAGCGAGATTGAAGAAGACACCACAGGCAAGCGCAGCGCGCACCCAGGTCGGGTTGATGCCGAGATCCTCGCCAATGGCCTGGCAGATTCCCAGCAGCGTATCGGGGCGTGCGAGCATCGAGGGGTGTGAGGCGGACATCGGTAAGCTCCTTGAAGGCGGGCCAATCCGTTCGACCCGCTGTCCTCTCCAAAGCATGTGTCGTGCCAATTTGTGGCTGGGGCCGCTTTTACGCCATTTCGCTGAACGTCAGCGGAACGGACATGGCAGAAAGGTGTGAAAATTTTCCCGACGTGTAGGAGATTTCACCAACGTTGCGCGACCTGCCGAGGGCGCGCCTTTTATTGCGGCGCTAAACCGCGATATCCATAGCGGGGCTCGGCGCGAGCAGGGATCGCGCAGCCCGGAGCAATTCCTCCGCGCTGAACGGCTTGGTCACGATCGGCTGGCGCGCGAGCAGCTCCGGCAATTGCGCCGCACCATAGCCGCTGACCATCAGGAACGGGATGGCGCGGGCCTGCAGCAGGGCCGCAATATCCTCGACCGTTTCGCCCTGCAGATTGCCATCCAGCAGCACAAGGTCGAACTGGCCGGTGCGGGCCTGCTCCAGCGCCTGGTCATGCGTGGTGACTGGCCCGATGACCTGCGCGCCGCTCTCGCCCAGCACGGTCAGGATATCCAGCGCGACCAGAGGCTCGTCCTCCACGACGAGCACGGACTTGCCGTCCAGCGAGCCTTCTGTCTTCACTGGCAGGACGGGCTGGGGCGCCGCCCGGGAGATCGCGGCGGGGGCTGATTTCCTCACCACGGCGCAGGGCAGGGTCAGGGTCCAGCGCAGGCCTTCCGGCTCGTACGTGGCGGTGGAGGCCCCGCCCTCGCTGCGCAGGCTGCGCTCGATCAACATGCTGCCGAAACCGGTGCGCGATGGCGGCGAGACGGGCGGCCCGCCACGCTCCACCCATTCCAGATGCAGTTGCTCATCCTCCAGCGTCCAGGTCAGCGCGACGTGGCCTTCTGCGGTGGATAGCGCGCCATATTTGAGGGCGTTGGTCACCAGTTCGTGCAGGACCATGGAGAGATGCAGGGACGGCTCGGGCTCCAGGTCCACGTCGGGCCCGGACGCGGAGAGGCGGTCGGGACCGACCACGCCCATGTCGAACTGGCCGTGGATCAGCTCGCGCAGGCTCGCGGCCTTCCATGTCGCTTCGCTCAGCAGCGAATGCGCCTTGCTCAGCGCATGAATGCGACCAATGAAGGTCGGCGCGAAATCGGCGGGATCGGCCGAATGGCGCAATGTCTGCGAGGCGATGGCCTGCACGGAGGCCATGGTGTTCTTCACCCGGTGGTTGAGCTCGCCCACCAGAAGCCGCTGGGTCTTTTCCGCCCGGCGCCGCTCGGTCACGTCGAGAATCTGCACTTCCACCGAAAGCAGCCTGCCACCGGCGCCATGGACCGCGGAACAATAGCATTCCGTGTCGATGTCTGTCCCCTGCCGGCTGTGCAGCACGAGGCTCAGCATATCGCGCTGTTTCACGCCGGCGCGGAAGTCCGCGAACAGGCTGTGCAGGGGGGCAGTGCCATCGGCATCGCTCCAGGCTGTCGTGGCGAGGTCGCCGCCGAGCATTTCCCGCTCGCTCCAGCCGAACATGCGCTCGGCGCCCTTCGACCAGCCGACGATCCGCTCGCTGTCATCGAACTCCACGATGGCGAGCGGGCTGTTGTCCCGGTGCGCCTGCAATCGGCCGAGAGCGCGGCTCAATTCATCGCCATGGCGCGCCAGGGCCTGCCGATGCCGGTGAAGCTCGACGAACACCTCCACCTTGCTGCGCAGCACGAGGGAATCGATCGGCTTGAGCAGATAGTCGACGGCGCCGGCTTCATAGCCGCGGAACCGCCGGGTCTCGTCGGTTGCGACGGCGGTGAGGAAGATGATCGGGATCCGGCGGGTCCGCTCGGTGCCGCGCATCAGCTCGGCCAGTTCGAACCCGTCCATGCCCGGCATCTGCACATCGAGCAGGGCAAGGGCGAACTCGTTGACCAGCAACAGCTCCAGCGCCTCGGCGCCCGAACCGGCGCGGGCCGTCTCCACGCCGTCATGGGCCAGCAGCGCTTCGAGCGCTTCGAGATTTTCCACCACGTCATCGACGATGAGGATGCGGACCGGATCAGGCGACATGGCCGGGCTCCTGTGACGGGACGAGGTTGCGGCGATAGATTTTTTCCTGAGGCACGAAGTCATCAAAGCAGCCGGACGTCCGCGAGAAGCGCAGCGTCTCACGCGAGCCTAGGCCGAGATACCCGCCGCGCACCAGCGAATTGGCGAAGAGGTCGATCGCGCGATCCTGCAGATCGCGGTCGAAATAGATGAGCACGTTGCGGCTGGAAATCAGATGCGCCTCGGCAAACACCTGATCCGTCGCGAGGCTGTGCTCGGCGAACACCGCGCGCGACCGCAGCGACTTGTCGAACACCACGCCGCCATAGGCTGCGGTATAATAATCGGAGAGGGATGTGTGTCCGCCGGACAGCCGGTGGTTCTCGGTGAACTTCGCGATGCGGCTCTGCTCGTAGACGCCGCTCTGCGCGTTGTTGAGCGCGCCGGGGCTGATGTCCGTGCAGTAGAAGATCGTGCGCTCCTCCAGCCCTTCTTCCCGAAACAGGATGGCCATGGAATAGAATTCCTCGCCATTGGCGCAGCCGGCGATCCAGACCTTGATCGAGGGGTAGGTCCGCAGGTGCGGGATCACCTGCTCGCGCAGGGCCCGAAAATAATCGGGGTCGCGGAACATCTCGCTCACCTGGATGGTCAGGTAGCGCATCAGCTCGCCAAAGGCGGCGGGGCTGCGCAGCACGATATGCTGCATCTGGGAGAAGCTCTCGCAGCCAAGATGCGGCTGGGCGCGCAGCAGGCGGCGGTGGAGCGAATTGCGCGAGTAGCCGCGGAAGTCATAATGATAATGCCGCCAGATCGCCTCGATCAGCAGATCGGCCTCAAGCACGTCCAGCGGGGCAAGCTCGGCTTCGGGGGTCATCGCGGCATCCACACGCGCACCAGCGACAGCAGCTTGTCCACGTCGAGCGGTTTGGAGAGATAATCATTGGCGCCGGCTGCCAGACATTCCTGCTGGTCGCGGTCCATGGCCTTGGCGGTCAGGGCGATGATCGGCAGGTTGCGCCATTGGCTCTGCCCGCGGATGTGGCGGGTGGCGGTCAGGCCATCCATCTCCGGCATCATCACGTCCATCAGCACCAAGTCGACCATCGGCGCCTCGCCCTTCGCGGACTGGGCCAGCGCGTCGAGCGCTTCCCGGCCGTTGCGGGCGATGCGAATAGTTGTGCCATGCGGCTCGAAAATGCTGGTCAGCGCATAGACATTGCGAATGTCATCCTCGACCACGAGGATGGTCTTGCCATCCAGCGCGACGTCCCGGTTGAGCGAGCGGACTACCATCTCCTTCTGCGCCTCGGGCAGCTCGGAGACGACTTGGTGCAGGAACAAGGTCACCTCATCGAGCAGCCGCTCGGGGGACTTTGCGCCCTTGACGATGATCGACTTGGAGTAGCGGCGCAGGCGCAGCTCTTCCTCAGGGGAGATGTCGCGGCCGGTGTAGACGATCACCGGCGGGAAACCGATCGTCTCATCCTCGCTCAGTCGTTCGAGCAGATCGAGGCCCGGCGTGTCGGGCAGGTTGAGGTCCAGCACCATGCAGTCGAAGCTGGTCGTGCCCAGCTGGTCGAGGCATTCGGCCGCACTGTGCGCCGCCACCGTCTCGACATCGCGCGAGCCCAAGAGCAGGCCGATGCTCTCGGCCTGGCGGGCATCGTCCTCCACCACCAGCACCCGGCGCACCCGCTGCGAAATGCGCGTTTCCAGCGCTTCGAGCATGTCGACCAGCTGCTCGCGCCGCACTGGCTTGAGCAGATAGCCCACGGCGCCATTGGCCAGCGCCGCCTGCGCATCCTCGCTGACCGAAACGATATGCACCGGGATGTGCCGCGTGCGCACGTCGCGCTTCAACCGGTCGAGCACGGAGAGGCCAGTGTGGTCGGGCAGGTTCATGTCGAGGATGATGGCGTGGGGCAGATATTGCCGGGCCAGCAAGACGCCTTCGTCCGCCGTTCCCGCGACGAGGCACTGGAAACCGAGTTCGTGCGAGAGGTCGGCGAGGATTTCCGCAAAACGCGCATCATCCTCCACGACGAGGATCAAGCGGGAATCGCCCGAAAGTACCTCGCGATCATCCGCCACCGGCGACTGGCGCGGCAAGGCTGGCATCGCCGGCCCACGCGCGGGTTCCGGCAGGGCAGGGCGGGATTGCGAGCGGCCCTGATCGAGCGCGGATGGCTCCAGCTCGAGCGGCAGCGTCAGCGTGAACACGCTGCCTTCGCCGGCAGCGCTCTCGACGCCGACCGAACCGCCCAGCAGCCCGGCCAGTTCGCGGGAAATCGACAGGCCAAGGCCGGTGCCGCCATATTTGCGGCTGACCGTCCCGTCCGCCTGCCGGAAGGCATCGAAGATGATGCCCAGCTTCTCGGCCGGAATGCCGATGCCGGTATCCCGCACGCTCAGCGCGATGCCGCCGCCCGGCGCGGCCGATGCGCGCAGCGTTATCTCACCGGCGGCCGTGAACTTGATCGCGTTGGAGAGGAAGTTCTTGAGCACCTGCTCGACGCGCTGGGCGTCGGTGCGGATGTCGGCTGGCAGGCCGGGGTCGATTTCCGTCCGCAGCGCCAGCCCCTTCGAGGTCGCGCCTGCGGAAAAGGTCGCGCTCAGGCGCTCGAACATGGTCGAGAGCTTGGCCGGGCGGATGTCCAGCTCCACCTTGCCCGCCTCGATCTTCGAGATGTCAAGAATGTCGTTGATCAGCGCCAGCAGATCATTGCCGGAGGATTCGATCGTGCGGGCGTGCTTGACCTGATCGGCCGAGAGATTGCCTGCCCGGTTCTCCCCGAGCAGCCGCGCCATGATGAGCAGCGAATTGAGCGGCGTGCGCAGCTCGTGAGACATGTTGGCGAGGAATTCGGATTTGTAGCGGCTGGCCTTCTCGAGCTCGGCGGTCTGCTCCTCAAGCGAGGCCTGGGCCTGTTCCAGCTCGTCGCGCTGGGCCTCAAGCTCATGGGCCTGATTTTCCAGCGAGGCGTTGCTCTCCTCCAACTCGGCCTGCTGCGCTTCAAGCCGCGCCTGCGATTCCAGCAGCCGCTGGCTCTGCGCTTCCAGCTCCTCATTATTGGCTTGCAGCTCTTCGCCCTGCGCCTGCAGTTCCTCGGCCTGATGCTGGGTTTCCTCCAACAGCGCCTGAAGCTGCGACCGATAGGCTGCCGAGCGGATCGAGACGCCAAGCTGCGCGGCGATCCGCGTCATGAAAGCTTCGGCATCATGGGCGGCCTTGCCGGTCAATCCCAGTTCGATCACGGCGTTGACTTCGCCGTCGGCGCGCGCGGGCGCGACCAGAATCTGCTGCGGGACCGCCCGGCCGAACGCCGAGCCGTAATAGAGATAATTTTCCGGCACCTCGGTCAGCAGAAAGCTGCGCTTGTCGCGTACGGCCTGACCGAGCAACCCATCATCGGGCGTGATCTCCTGCGGAATGGGGGCGTCCTGCGGAACGCCATAGACGGCACGGCGCTGAAAGGTCGCTTGCTCGCGCACGAACAGGGCAGCCGCTTGCGCGCCCAGATATTCGGCCAGATAGCGCAAGGCCCGCTGTGAGACCTCTTCGATCGACAGGTCGCCAGCAACGGCGTTTCCAAGCCCGACCTGCCCGGCCTGCAGCCAATCCTGCCGGGCGATTTCCAGCTTGCTGCGGATGAACATGACGCCAACGGCGGCCAGCAGCCAGTTGACGGACGCGCCAATGGTGCGGTTGACGATGGCGATGTTCGGATCGACCCCATCGCGCGCGAAGAAGAAGCCCATGATGGTCAGCAGCGTCGCCAGCGAGGCGGTGACGAGCGGGGCGAGCGGAGCGGACGCGAGGAAGGCGAGAACGGTAGGGAGGAGGTAGATGACCCAGACAGCGGTGCCGAGCGGAAAGATCAGGTCTCCGGCGAATGGGATCGCCAGAAGGAAGGCGATGGCGGCATAGAGAAACACTTCGCGATTATTATGAAGCACTTAATGCCCGCCCTTTCAGATGCCAAAAGGGCAGATAGCTCAGACCCCCGAGGGGAACGCCAATCAGGCATTTTGGTTCCCGCACCTTTTAATGCGTGAAGAAATTTCTCGGCGGGGCTGTTCGGCGCCTTGATAACCGGGGAATCCGGACAGGCAGGATGATGCGCATGGCCGGGCCTGGCTGACCCGGCCATGCGCGTTGTGCGTTTAAAGCCGCCTCATGCGGGCGCGCTTTCCGCCGCTGCGGCGATGGCGTCGTCGAGATCCTTGGCGCTGTGTCGCTCGGCGATGCCGCCGCCGGGGCGTCCTGCAGCGTTGACGAGCAGGCCGCGGCTCACACCCTTGCGGGCATGGAGTTGCGTCACCCAGCGGTCGACATTGCGATACTCATGGACCGAGAGGAACTCCTGCGCATCATAGGCACTGCGCATCATCGATCCATACCAGGGCAGGATTGCGAAATCGGCGATGGTGATCTCGTCGCCGATGATGAATTCCTTGTCGGCCAGCTGCTTGTTGAGCACGTCCAGTTGGCGCTTGGTTTCCATGGCGTAGCGGTCGATGGCATATTCGATCTTGATCGGCGCATAGGCATAGAAGTGCCCGAAGCCGCCGCCGACGAACGGCGCGGAGCCCATCTGCCACATCAGCCAGTTGAACGTCTCGGTGCGCTTGCGCACGTCCGTGGGGAGGAAGGCGCCGAACTTCTCGGCCAGATAGACCAGCATAGAACCGCTCTCGAACAGGCGCAGCGGCGGGTTCTGGCTGTAATCCATCATCGCCGGAATCTTGCTGTTCGGGTTGATCTTCACGAAATCGCTGCCGAACTGCTCGCCGGTGTAGATCTTGATCAGCCAGGCATCATATTCCGCGTCATAGCCCGCGGCCAGCAGTTCCTCGAGCATCACCGTGACCTTCTGGCCATTGGGTGTGCCCAGCGAATAGAGCTGGAGCGGATGCTCGCCGATGGGCAGGGTGATGTCCTGCCGCGCGCCTGCCGTCGGCGCATTGATGCTGGCGAACTGCCCGCCATTCTCCGTCTCGTTGCGCCACACCTTGGGCGGAACATATCCGGCGGGCAGATTGTTGGCGGGGTCGCTGTCGGCCATGGTCTTGTCTCCTGTGCGCGGTGTTATGCCGCCAATCTAGCGCCTGCGCGCGCACAGACCAGCGCTGCGTGGGATGAGTTTGTCTCTGCCCGCGCAAAGCGGCGCTTTACCCGATCGGTCGAGCGCCGCTCGCGTGGATGCTCAGAAGGGCAGCCAGTTGCGCTTTTCGCTGAACTTCATGTAGCCGGCATTGACGCCGAGCCGATAGCCGACGCCAAGCCGGATGGGGATGAGCACGATATCGCCCCAGCGCATGTAGCTCGCGTTGAAACCGCCCACGAGATAAGCGGCGCCCTCGCCGGCCGGGAAGCGCTTGTACAGCTCCTGGCTGTCATAGAGATTGTAGACGAGCACAAAGGTCTTCGCAGCATTGCCGCCAAGGTCGAAGCCGATGGACGGGCCAGTCCAGTAGACGTCGCGCTGGCCCTCGATCTTGTGAAACAGCGTACCCGATCCGTAGCGCAGGCCGATGCCAATGGCACCCGAGGCCTCGCGCCCGGCGATGTAGGCGATCGGCTCGCCCTGATCCTTGAGGATGTTCTCGATGATGCCGGCCAGCCCTTCAGCGCCCTTGCCGAAGACGCCCTCGGCCGCGCCGATCAGATCGTCCTTCTTGTAGGTGTTCGCGGCGGCGTTCTCCGGCACGCCGGCGGCCTCGGTCGGTGTGGTTGCGGTCTGGGCCGTGGTGCTCGCTGGGGGCGCGGGCGGCGGGCTGGTGGCCGGATCGTTATAAACCGGATCGGCTGGCGGGTAGGAGGGCGCAGGCTCGGATGGCGGCGGCGTCTGGTTCGCCGGTGCGCCGGGCGCGAGATCTGCGTCGATCTGCGTGTTGGGATCGACCGTGTTGATTTGGGCCGCGGCAGGCGCCGCCACCAGTGCCGCGCTGGCCACCAGCCCGATCGCCCAAGTGATGAGAGGCTGGATCGGTGCTCTCGTCCGGTTCATTCAAATGTCTCCCGCAATCGCGGATCGGCCAGCGGTCGTGCCGCAATATCGCTGGCACGATCAGACCCCCGCTCGAGCTTAGCTATCCGTTCGCCCGGATGAAACGACAATGAACGAACGGTGAGTCGAATCGATTTCGCGTCAAACCGAATCGATTTCCCGCTCGGCCGCTGGTCCATTGAGGCTGTTGATCGCCTCGAACACTTGGCGTTCCGCTTCTGCACGAGGCAGGCCGGGCGGAATGAGCGGCGCCAGCCGGTAGGTGATGACGCCGGAGCGCTTCAGGAAACTGTTGCGGGGCGATAGCCGGCCCGTATCCAGCGCCACCGGCAGCACGGGCACGCCGAGCATGGAATACAGTCCGGCAAAGCCAGCCTTGAGCGGGGCACGCTCGCCATGCGGCACGCGCGTCCCTTCCGGGTAGAGCAGCACGGGGCGGCCCTCGGCAAAGGCCGCGCGCGCTTCGGCACGGATGCCGCGCAGCGCGCTGGCACCGCCTGCCCGGTCGACGATCATCAGCCCATAAGCCCGCGCCACCGCGCCCCAGACCGGGATGTCCCCCAGCTCGCGCTTGGCGGCGATCACCGGGCGATGGAAGAGGATCACGGCATCCAGCGTCTCGAACATCGATTCATGCTTGGAGACAATGAACACCGGTTCGTCAGGGAACGCGCCCTCCACGACGATTTTCTGGCCCAGCACCCAGCGCGCCAGGAACCGGTGAATGCGCGACCACACCGCCGCGAGCGGCACGACCTTGCGCGCCCCGAACGGCATCACGCTCAGGCAGGCGAGCAGCAGGAAGACGGTCATGCCGTAGAACAGCACCGAGAACAGTGCCGAGCGCAGCGCCGTGACCAGCGTGCCGAGCGGGGACAGGGGCGGCATGGGCTTTCCGTTCCCGCTCAAATGCCGAGCAGACCGGCAATCCGCCGCAGGGCGAACTTGTGATATTCGCGGAACAGCACGGTCAGGCTGGGGTGAGACCGCACCGCGTCCGGCACGATGCGGACCGAAGGATCGATCTGGCGCGAGAGTTCATACTGCGCGCGACGCATGTGCCAGTCGGTGGTGATGATCCGCACGGAGGTGTAACGGTTGCGGCGCAGCCATCGCGCGGTCTCGATGGCATTGGAGCGCGTGTCGATCGCCTCGCGGCCCAAGGTGATGCAGCAGCTCATCAGTGTCGGCGAAACCCTGTAGAGCGCGGCAAATTCGCCGCGCCGCACGTCCCGGTCCACGCCGGAGACCAGCAGATGACGGCTCTGGTCGCGGCGGAGGAGGGCCAGCCCGCGCTCGATGCGGCCTGCCGAACCGGTGAGCACGACGATCGCATCGGTCTTTTCATCGTCCTGCGGCTGGGGCAGCAGCAGGGCGAACCAGGCAAAGCCGAACGCCCAGATTAGCAGGATGATCGAGAGAAACCGCCGGATCACAAGGAGCGCTCCAGCGCCCGCCGCAAGGTGAGACGCGCGGACAGCGAGGCGACGCCCACGCCCGCCACCGGCAGCAGCGGGAAGATGATCCACGCGATGCCGGGCAGCGAGGCGCTGCTCATGAGATCGGACGCCACCGCCGCCATCGAGCGACCGACAAGGATGATGACGAGCGTCGCCGCCGCATAGCCCACCACGCCGCCGAACAGCGCATCGAGCATCATCCGCCGCTGGAACAGGCGCACCACCTGCGCATCGGTGGCACCCAGCATGTGCATGATGTCGATGGTGCCGCGATGGGTGGCGTGCGCGCCTCGCGCGGCCAGCACGACCACGGCGCCGGTCGCAAAGGCCATCAGCGCGACGACGGCGAAGGCGACGAGGCCGATGGACCAGGCAAGCTGGGCGAGGGGCGAGAGATAATCGCCATGCGGCTCGACGCGGGCATGGGCGTTGATCTCTTTCACTGCCTTGTCGAGCACAGCGAGGCGCTCGGTCCGCGCGCTCTCCGGGGTCAGCAGCTCGGCATCGATCAGCGCCGGCAGCGGCACATCGGCCAGCTTGAGGTCATTGCCGAGCCAGGGCGCGAGTTGCGCCGCCAGTTCACTCTCCGGCACGACATGCACCGTGCCGACATCCTCGGCCTGATCGAGCAGGCCCACGATGCGGCGCACCGCCTGGCCGCGCGCCTGCGGATCGGCCTCGGCCACCTGCACGGTCACGCGGCCGGAGACCTCATCCACCAAGGCTCGCGCGCCCTGATTGAGGGCGAGGCCGGCGGCGGTTGCCAGCACGGTCAGGAACATCATGATCGCGATCACCCAAGGCATCGGCCCGGTCAGCCGGCCCTGCGGCAGCAGCGGGCCAGGGCGATAGGGGCGGCTCATGCCTTCGAGCGGATTGCGCGCCATGGCTCAGGCTTGTCCCGGCTGATGCGGGGCCGGTCGATAGGGCGAGGAGAGCGCGCTGACGCCCTCCTGCCCCTCGATCGGCGCCATGCGTCCGCCCTCCAGCCGCATGGTCCGCGCGCCGGAGACCTTGCCGAGCAGGGCAGTGTCGTGCGTGGCGACGACGATTGTGGTGCCGAGCTTGTTGAGTGCCTCGAACAGGGTGATGAGCCGGGTCGCCATGTCCCGGTCCACATTGCCGGTCGGCTCGTCGGCCACCAGCAGTTCCGGCCGGCCGATCACGGCGCGCGCGATGGCGACGCGCTGCTGCTCCCCGCCCGAGAGCGTGGCGGGCAAGGCATGGGCGCGGTCGGACAGGCCGACCCAGTGCAGCATCTCCTCCACCGGCGGGCGGATCTGATCTTCGTTCACGCCGGCGATGCGCAGCGGCAGCGCGACATTATCGAAGGCCGAGAGGTGCGCGACCAGTCGGAAATCCTGAAACACCACGCCGATGCGGCGGCGGAAGCTGGGCAGACGGGCGCGAGGCAGGGTGACGATATCGGCATCGAAAAGCCGGATCGCACCACGGCTGGGGCGCTGGGCGAGATAGAGCAGCTTGAGCAGCGAGGTCTTGCCCGCGCCGGACGCGCCGGTGAGGAAATAGAAGGCCCCTTCGTCGAGCGAAAAGCTGAGGTCGGACAGCGTCTCCGGGCCGGGCCCATACCGCAGCCCGACATTCTCGAACTGGACTATTCTAGCCATCGCCGCGATCGCATGTCCCCATTATTGGCGCGCGGCCACGCCCGCCGATGATCTGCTGCGCCGTGCATGGCACAGGCCCCCATTGCGGGCAAGGTGGCGGATGGCCGGCGGACCTGAGCGACATCCTACGGCCACGTTCAAACGCCCGCTTGCCCTCTGCGGGAAACCGGTGTTTATGGAGCGCGATGATCCTCGTCTGCCCTCAATGCGCCACACGCTATGTTGTGCCCGATAGCGCGATTGGTGCTGCGGGCCGTCAGGTCCGGTGCGCGTCTTGCCGCCACAGCTGGTTTCAGGAGGGCGCGCCGGTGGAGCGCCCCGAGCCGGCGATGGCCGATGCTGCGGCGGACGCCGGCCTTGCGCCGAATGAGGCCCCCGTATCCGCACCCGTCGAGAGTGCAGAAGCGCAGGCTCCTGTGGCGCCGGTCGCGGTCGGCACTGAGGAAACCGCCGCCGCAGCGCCCCCGGCTGAACCGCGTCACGACCCGATCGATCCGCCGCCTGCTGCCGCGCCGTCGCAGGAGTTCGTCCACTATCCCGACGAGCCGACCGAGGCGCCGACACGTCCGCGACGCAATCCCGCCAGGCTCTGGACGGCTGCGGCGCTCGCCTTCTTCGTCGCGGTGAGCCTTGCCGGCGGTGCGCTCGCCTATTTCGGCCCGCCCAACTGGGCCGTCGCGCTCGGCTTTGGCGGAGCGCCTGCGACCTCCGGTCTCAATTTCTACCTGCCCAAGCCGCCCGAGCGCCGCAACCTGCCGACCGGCGAGGAGTATTTCGCGTTCAGCGCCCGCATCCTGAACGATAGCGATCAGGAACAGACCGTTCCGCCCGTCGTCGTGGAACTCCGCGACGATCAGGGTCGGCTGGTGTTCAGCTGGATGACCAAGGCGGACAAGTCCACGCTCAAGCCCAATGAGGAAGCGCGCGTTTCCGAGAGCCGGCTGGACATCCCCAAGAACGCGCGCAACCTTGAGCTCAGGTTCGCCGATAACGCAGGCTGACCTGCCAGAAGCGCGCTGCCTGCAGCACCATCGCCGCCGCCATGCCAAGCGCTGCGGCGAACGCCAGACCCGCCGATCCCCAGCCCTGCGCATGGCCGTACCAGCCCATGACGCCCATCACGCCGAAGAAGGCGATGATGCCATTGACGCTGGCGACCACCTGATCCCCCAGTGAGCGCAGTGCGGCGACGAAGATCGCCTGTATGCCGTCGCACAGGATGAAGGGGGCCAGAATGAGCAGCATGATGAGCGCTTCCCGCGCCACGGCCGGTTGCGCGGTCAGCCCCGCGACGATCGGCCGGCCGAAGAGCAGGTAGGCGAGCACCACCGCGCCCATGAACAAAATGGAAAGGCCGCATGCGATCATGGTCCGGCTGCGCGCCTCCCATGGCTCGCCTGCGCCTACCGCATTGCCGACCCGCACGCCTGCCGCGGAGCCGAGCCCCAGCGCCAGCGCAAAGCCGAGATTATGCAGCGAGAGCATCACCTGAAAGCCGCCGGCCACGATCTCGCCCATCCGCGTGGAGAGGATCATGAGATAGGAGAAGCCGAGCACTTCCATGGCGGCGCCAATGCCAGGCATGGCGCCGAAGCGGACGATCGCGCCGATGCCGCTCAGCGCGCTGCGCCAGGCCGCCAGGTCGAGACGGCGCAATCCGCGCTCGCGCGCGCTTGGCAGCGTCCACGCCATATAGGCCATGGCCAGGCCGCCGCCCAGCGAGGTCAGCGACGTCGCCAGCGCGGCGCCGAACGCGCCCATCGCCGGGAAACCGAGATGCCCGAGCGCCATGGCCCAGGTCAGCACGGCGTTGACCGGCAAGGTGGCGAGGTTGACGATCAACACCCGGCGCGGCGCGCTCACCCCTTCCAGAAAATACGCACAGCCGATCGAGAGCATCTGCCCGGGCAGGCCCAGCATCATCGCGGCGAGCACATGCGCGCCGGGATCGACCAGCGCATCGGCGACGCCGGTCAGCGCCAGCAGGGGCTGGGCGAACAGCGCGATGACGACGGCGCTGGGCACGCCGAGCAAAAGGCCGGTCAGCACCGCTTCCCGCCATAGCGCCCCGGTGCGGTGCAGGTCTCCGCCGCCATCCGCGCGGCTGGTGAAGACGATTACGCCGGACATGCCGGCCAGCAGCAGCATCAGGATGACGAACATCACCACCCGGCCGGCCGCCAATGCCCCGAGTTCGCTCGTGCCGGCATAGCCCACCACCGTCACATCGACGAGGTGCATGATCGTCCAGTTGAGGTTGGTGAGGACGATCGGCCAGGCCAGCCACGCGATGCGGCGGGCCTCGCTCAGCAGGCCGGTGTGGCGGGGCGGCAGGATGGTGTCAGTGTCGGACATGAAGCTGCTTGATCAGGAGAGGAGAGGAAAGAGGGAGGGGGACCGGGAGAAGTTATGCATTCCGCGCACGCGTCGGGCATACTGATTCGCGCGGCGCAGGCTGTGGATCATCGAAGTGACGGAACGCATAGTCAGCACAGCCGCGTGGCATCGGATCGGTCCTTCCGGCGCAGCCATGACCGGGCTTCTGGCGCCCGCGACACAAGGACTGCAAAAATCGTGATAAAAGCGCGTGCATTGGGCACGTCAGCGCCCTGCTGGATCGCCTGCAGGGCCGCGCAAGTCAAGCCAACAGCCCGATCCCGCGGCGCGTTTCACGCTATATCACGATGAAGTGCGAAGGTGGTTGCATGCCCCGAATCCCTTTGCTAAAGGCCGCCGCCTACCCGGGGGCCATCGGCTTCCACCTCCCTGATGTGCGGTCGTGGCGGAACTGGTAGACGCGCAACGTTGAGGTCGTTGTGGGCGAAAGCCCGTGGAAGTTCGAGTCTTCTCGACCGCACCATTCCCAGTCAAAGATGAGCATTTAGGCCTTCTTTGAGGCGGCGGCGGAAATCGCTGCAGTTTCGATGGTAGCGTGTGCGCCATGCCCGATGAAGTGGGATTCGCTACTCTCGCCGACGATCACTTCATTGATCAATATGCGCACATGGCTTCATCGAAGCGGTGAATTATTGCCGCAGACGGGCCGCTTTGAGCGCTCGACCATGTGGGACGTCACGAGGTTGCCACGGTGGAGCTGGCACTCCAGGAGAGTGCGGGTTCTGACAAGGCCGCGATAGGTGGCGCTCCCGACGCGGTTACCTGCTTTGATCCGAACGGCTCAGTTGCTTGCCTAAAAAGGCATACTGACCCAATTGCCGATAGTTGGTTTGCCAAGGCCCAATCTCCATCCTAGGATTTACCGGAAAAGTTACCGGTAATCTAATCGGGCGATGGGGAGAGATAGACGGTGCGGCACAACATATCGCGGAATCACTTGATGGCATCTGTTGGGGCGGTCGCCCTGGGATGCATTTGCTCAGCAGCACCTGTGCATGCGCAAGATGGGGAGGGGGCCGGGTCCCCTGAAGCGCGGGCCGCCGCGGAGCAGGAGTCGATCGTCGTCACCGGATCACGCATCCGTACCAGCGGTTTCAACTCCCCTCAGCCGCTTACCGTGATTGGCGCCGAGCAGATCAGGAACCTCGTGCAGACCAATTCGCAGGATGTTCTCAACAGCATCCCTCAGATCACCAGTGCCATTTCCGACACCAACCCGGGCAATGCGTCTGGCGCGGAGGTGGGGTCGGCGACGGCGAACCTCCGTGGCCTGAACCCTTTTTACGGAACCCGCACGCTCACGCTGGTGAACACCCGCCGCTTCGTGCCGACCGGGGACGGTGGGGCCGTTGACCTCAACCTCATTCCCAGCGCCCTGATTGCGCGGGTGGAGACCGTCACGGGTGGCGCCTCGGCCGCTTATGGCTCGGACGCTGTTGCGGGGGTCGTGAACATCATCCTCGACACCAAGATGACGGGCCTGCGCGCACAGGTTGATTCCGGCCTCACCTTTCGTGGCGACGGGCGCAAGATCCATGGGTCGCTGGCCTATGGCACCTCTTTCGCGGGGGATCGCGGTCACATCATCGTCGGGGTCGAATATCAGGATCAGGATGAGATCGAGAGCTGTTTCAATGCCCGTCGCTGGTGTCAGGCCGGCTGGGATATCTTCGAGAACGCCAATAATATCCTGCCCAATGGCCAACCGTCGGGATACAATGTTCCGGGCTCGCCGGGCTTCGGGCTGCCCAACTATGTTTTGGGCCGGGATTCCGCGCTGGCATTCAACACACCTTATGGCGTCGTGCGCAATCGCGCGCCCGCCCCGCTCGCGGCACGCAACTATCGGTTCACGGCTGATGGCAGGGGAATCGTGCCCTTCGATCAGGGCGAGTTCGTCAACAACAGCACCATCGGCCAGGTCCAAGGCAGCGATGGCATTTCGAACTATGACGATGCCAGCCTTCAGGCCGGGCTGGAGCGCATTGTCGCTTATACGGCCGCGGAATTTGCCCTCAGCGATAGCCTGACGCTTTCCGGAGAGTTCAACTATGGCAAGCGGATCGCCCGGGCCGCCACGCTGACGGCAGGTCCGCGATCCACCTTCTTCGTAAAAGCCACCAATCCCTATGTTCCGCAGGAGCTTGCCGCTCTGCTGGGCGGTGCCTCATTCAGTTTCGGCAAGGATCTTGACGGTCAGATCCCGTCCTACAGCCGCGCGGAGGTGGAAGTGTACCGGGGCGTGATTGCCCTCTCAGGCGATCTCGGCGGAAGCTGGAAATGGGACGCCTATTACCAATATGGGCACAATGAGCGTAATCAGATGCGCAATCGCTCGCGCGTCAACACGCCCTTCACCTTCGCTCTCGATGCCGTTCGCGCGCCGGCGGGCAATGTGGTGGGGGTCGCTCCTGGCACGATCGTATGCGCCGAGTTGTTGAAGCCGAACCCCAACCCCATTGCGGTCGGTTGCTCTCCGGCAAACTTCTTCGGCCTCGACAATCTAACGCAAGCCGCGATCGATTATGTCTATCGGCCGGTGTTCGAAGACTTCGTCTATGATCAGCACGTCCTGGCCGCGAGCATCACCGGCGATCTGTTTGGCGGCATCGGCGCGGGGCCGATCGGCTTTGCGGCGGGCGGCGAGTATAGAACGGAAAGCGGCAACGTCACCCATGGCGACATTCCCAACTATCTTGATTACGCTTTCACCTTCGGCCTGGATTACGGCGGAAGCATCAAGGTGCTTGAAGGCTTCACGGAACTCAACGCGCCTTTGCTGGCCGGGCTGCCAGGAGCCGAGCGGCTCGATCTGAACGGCGCGATCCGGTACACGCGCAACAGCGCCAAGAACCGCATCACCGACGAAGCGAAGTCGACGACAGCCACCAGCTGGAAGCTCAGCGCCATTTACGAGCCACTAAGGGGCGTGCGGTTTCGTGGATCGCGGTCGCGCGATATCCGCGCTGCGGGCTTCCGGGAGCTGTTCCTGCAGCAGGTGCCGACCGACCCTGGCACCTCGCAGGGCACCGTCCGCAATCCCAATGGGCCCGGCGGCAACGCTAATGATGCCACGCCGATCCTGAGCGGCGGCAGCTTCCAGCTGGGCGCTGAGAAGGCGGACACGACGACAGCGGGGATCGTGCTGCAACCTGCCTTCGTCCCGGGCCTGCGCTTTTCGGCGGACTGGTTCGAGATCAAGCTCAAGGATGCGGTCACCACGCTGTCCGGGCAGTCGATTGTCGATCTGTGCGATCAGTTCGACACCTTCTGCGACCGCATAACATTCAGCGGCGGCAATCTAGCCGACATCAGCTTCATCGATGCCCGTCAGGTCAATCTGGGCCTGATCACTTATCGCGGCCTTGATTTCGAACTGGAGTACAATCTCCCGCTGTCCGACGTGGCAAGCAATTGGGACGGCGCGCTGACCCTGCGGGTACTTGCGGCGCATCAATATGATCTCAAGGTCCAACCCGACCCCAATGTCCGTGCCCTCGATTATGCCGGCATGACCGGGCCTCTCGTGGGCCGAGCCGACTTCAATCCGGCACCCGCATGGCGGTGGAATGCATCGGTCACTTACAATCAGGGTGGCTTCACGAGTGTGTTGCAGGTGCGGCGGATCGGCTCCGGCATTGGCGACGTGACCAAGGTCGGTCCTGAGGACGAGGGCTATGATCCTTCTCTTCCCAACAGCATCAGCGTCAATCGTTTCGATGGTGCGACCTATGTGGATCTGGCGATGACCTATCGCATCCCCTTCGGCTCGGGCGATCAGAACTTCGAGATTTTCGGAAAGATCGAGAACCTGTTCGATAAATCGCCGCCGATTGCGGTTGCTACCGGCGGGAGCGGCGGCTCGCCTTACCCCACGAACCCTGTGTTCTTCGACACGCTGGGCGCTCGCTTCCAGACCGGTGTGCGGGTGAGATACTGAGGCTGAGGGAGGGCCGGTTTTCGGCCCTCCCGTTAAGGGGGGCGCCCACCCGTAGTGCTTCGTATAAGCTCTGAAAGCGCCTGTTCAGACGCGCTCCACCGCCAGCGCCAAGCCCATGCCCACACCCACGCAAAGGGTGGCGAGCCCGCGTTTGCCACCGGTCTGTTCCAATTGACGCACCAATGTCAGCGCGAGGCGCGCGCCCGACATGCCGAGCGGATGCCCCAGCGCGATGGCGCCGCCATGCGCATTGACGTGCGCCGCATCGTCCTCCAGCCCGAGCGACCGGAGGACCGCCAGGCTCTGGCTGGCAAAAGCTTCGTTCAGCTCGATCGCGTCGAAGTCGCGGATGGTGAGATCGAGACGCTGCATCAGCTTTTGCGTGGCCGGCACCGGGCCGATTCCCATTAGCCCGGGCTCTACGCCTGCCGCCGCCGCGCCGAGGATGCGCGCACGCGGCGTCAGCCCAAAGGTCTTCGCGGCCTGCTCGGTCGCGATGATCATCGCCGCCGCGCCGTCATTGATGCCGGACGCATTGCCGGCGGTGACGGTGCCCTCCGCACCGAACAAGGGCTTTAGCCGCGAGAGTGTTTCAAGGGAGGTGGTAGGGCGCGGGTGCTCGTCGAAGGACATGAGATCCGTCTCTCCACGCACCTTTCCCGGCACCGCGACGGGCAGAATTTCCCCATCGTGAAAGCCGCTGCTTCTGGCCGCGGCGGCACGCTGCTGGCTGCGGAGCGCAAATTCGTCCTGATCCGCGCGGCTGATCTGGTATGCCGATGCGACATTCTCGGCCGTTCGCGGCATCGTCTCCGTACCGTAGGCGGCATCCAGCGCTGGATTAATGAAGCGCCAGCCCATTGTGGTATCCATCAACTGCTGATCGCGGTCGAAAGCGCCTGTGGCCTTGCCCATGACGAGCGGCGCGCGGCTCATGCTCTCCACACCGCCGGCCAGCGCAAGTTCCACCTCGCCTGTGCCGATCGCGCGCGCGGCCGCGCTGACGGCCTCCAGGCCCGAAGCGCACAGGCGGTTGTGGGTTACGCCCGGCACCGTGACAGGTAGCCCGGCAAGCAAGAGGCTCATCCGCGCGACATTGCGATTGTCCTCGCCCGCCTGATTGGCGCATCCGTAGAACACCTCCTCGATCGCGGCTGGGTCGAGCTGCGGATTGCGTTCGAGCAGCGCCTTGATAGGCAACGCGCCCAGATCGTCCGCCCTTATGCCGGAGAGGCTGCCACCATAGCGGCCGATCGGGGTGCGGATGGCATCGCAGATGAAGGCGTCTCTCATGCCTCTTGCCCCGATCCGGAGAGGCCTCGCGCTCCGGCCGTGAGTTCCAAGGGGACCCCGGTGAGCGCACGGAGATCGTCAAGGCCGAGGCCATCCACCATGTCGATGACGCGGGCGCCTGCCTGCCCGACCTCGAAGGTCGCAAGATCGGTGTAAACGCGGGACACGCAGGCCAGCCCTGTCAGCGGATAGCTGCACTCGGCCACCAGCTTGCTTTTCCCCTGCCGGGTCAGCAGGTCCATCATCACAAAGGTCTGCCGGGCGCCGATTGCCAGATCCATCGCGCCTCCGACAGCCGGGATCGCGCCTTCCTCGCCGGTGTGCCAGTTGGCGAGATCGCCGGTCACGGACACCTGATACGCGCCCATCACGCATATATCGATATGTCCGCCCCTCATCATCGCGAAGCTGTCCGCATGGTGGAAATAGGCGCCGCCGGGCAGCAGGGTGACCGGCTGCTTGCCTGCGTTGATCAGTTCCCAATCCTCCTCGCCCGGCGCTGGCGCAGGCCCCATGGCGAGCAGTCCATTTTCGCTCTGGAGGAAAATGTCGCGGTCTGCTGGCAGATAGTCCGCGATCTTGGTTGGCAGTCCGATGCCGAGATTGACGTAGGCGCCCTCCGGGATGTCCTGCGCCACGCGCTGGGCAAGCTGATTGCGGTCGCGTCGGTTCATGGCAGGCTTCTCCTCATGCGGCGGCCACGTTCCGGCGATCGACCTGCACCACCCGCTGGACAAAGATGCCGGGCGTCACGATCGCTTCAGGATCGAGGGCGCCCAGCGGGACGATTTCGGACAGCTGAGCAATGCATGTTCTGGACGCCATCGCCATGATCGGGCCGAAGTTGCGGGCCGTCTTGTTGTAGACGAGATTGCCCCAGCGGTCGCCGCGATGCGCCCTGATCAGCGCGAAGTCCGCCGAGATCGGATATTCCAGCACATAATCGCGCTCACCGATGCGGCGGGTTTCCTTGCCCTCTGCGAGTTGCGTTCCAAAGCCGGTGGGCGTGAAGATTGCGCCAAGGCCCGCACCGGCGGCCTGTATCCGTGCTGCCAGATTGCCTTGCGGCACCAGTTCGAGCTCGATCTCTCCGGCCCGATAGCGCGCGTCGAAATGGTGGGAATCGACCTGGCGCGGGAAGGAGCAGATGATCTTCGCGACGCAGCCGGCTCGGATCAATGCCGCGAGGCCGGTTTCGCCATTGCCCGCATTGTTGCTGATGATGGTGAGGTTGCCCACGCCCCGCGCAATCAGCGCGTCGACGAGTTCGTCCGGCATGCCAGCGGTTCCGAACCCGCCGATCATCACCGAGGCGCCATCAGGAATATCCGCTGTCGCCTCGATCAGGGATGCAAAGGTCTTGTCGATCATGATGTTAAATCCAGGAGGCCAAAACCGAGTGGATCACGCGGGGTAGGGCAGGGGGCGAACGCCGATCCGCCCAAGGCGCCCATGTACCGCCGCCATCGGCTAGCCGGAGCGGGTTTGCTCCGTCTCAAACCGGGAGGCGACGAAGATCAGAAAGCCGCCAACGGCCGCCGAGCACGCCACGATTCCCATCGAATAGCGCAACGCGTGGACGCCAAGATCGGCGAAGATCGTATCGTTCATCAGGCCGATGCTGGTGGGCCCGATGAGATCGGCCAGAAAATTGCTGGCGAGGAGCGCGAAGGCCAACCCTGTCGCGCGCAGACCGGCGCCCGATACGTCCATGCAGATGGCAACCGTCGACGCTTGCGACCCCATGATCAGCATTCCGGTCAGCAGATAGGCGGGCATCCACACCCAATAGTCGTCTGCCATCAGATAGGTCATTTCGGCGGGCGCCCCCAGCATCAGCATGATCCCCGGCACCCAGAAGCGCCAGCGATGGTCACGCCGGGCAAGTCGGTCGGTGACCCATGCGCCGACAAGCGCGCCGATCAGCAAGGCCGGGCCGCGCGAAATTCCCGAAAGCACGCCAATTTCCGTGGGAGACAGTTCCCGAACCCGGACCAGGAAGGCCGGCGCCCAAACGCTGTTGGCCTGCAACGTCACGCCAGCCAGCGCGAACCCGGTGATCACGAGCAGGAAAGCCGGCGAGCGGCGCCACTGAGCCCAGGCCGCTTTCAGGCTGACCGGCGCAATGGCCTTGCCCTGGGCGTCCTTCTCGCGCTCCGGCTCGCGCACGGTGAAGATGGCCAACGGCACGAGGATGATCGCCGGCAAAGCTAGAACGTAGAAAGACGCGCGCCAGCCGTAGCGATCCGTGACGTAGCCGAGGCTGCTCATCATCACCAGAACGATGACCGCGCCGAAAATCCGCAGGCTCGCAAGGGCCATCCGGCGGTTTTGCGGCGGCACCAGATCGTTGACCATCGCGCTGGAAGGCGCGTTACCCGATGCCTCGCCGATCCCCAGCAGCATGCGCGTGAACAGCAGGCCGAAAAAGCTGGTGACCATTCCCATCAAGCCGATGATGAGGCTGTAAAAGCCAAAACCGATGGCGATGATGTCGCGACGGCTGTAGCGATCGGCCAGACGCGCCAGGGGCACGCCGGCGACGGCATTCAGCAGGAAGAAGCCGATGCCCGCGGCCAGGCTCATCTGGGTATCGGTCGCGCCGAGCTCCAGCTTGATCGGCTCCAGATTGAGCGCCAGCAAGCCGCGATCGACCATGTTGAAGCCGCTGAAAATCCCCAAGATCGTCAGTGCCCAGAGCTGCTGACTGGAGAATTTGGTGGCGGCTGGCTTAAGAGCGCCACCGGCAAGGCCGGGCCGAGCATCCATAATCAATCCTTCCGAGCAGCGCCGCGCCGAGACCGGACCTCGGCGGGTTCAAGTATGCCGTTGCGGTTGGTATCCTGGGCATCGAAAGCGGCAGCCTTTCGACCGCCGGATGCCCATTCCGCGCGCGAAAGCTGGCCGTTCCCGTCGCTATCCAGCGTCGCGAGGGCGCCCAGCCGGGCTGATGGCGGTAATGGCTTGAGCGTGAAGAGCCCGAAGGCGCCGACGCATGACGATGTCACTGCGCAACCTATGCCGATCAACTGTGGCCAGTTCATTGCGTCCCTCCGGCTCGACAGCGCGCCCTCATCGGCGTACGCTCTCCCTCACATAAAACCTATATATCCAGATTAACGGCCTAGTAAAGCGCGGATTGGGAGGGAATGGCTACGAAAGGACCGTTTCAAGCCTATTTGGACTTGATGTTGAGACGGACGACGTCCCCTCGATAGGTGTTCCGCGCAAACAGAACGAGAATGCCGTCCGCATCGACCACATAGCGCTCGATCTGCGCGACAGGGGCGTTGAGCGGGATCTGGAGGGAAACCGACGCGTCGAGATCCGCCACGCCGATGGTCATGATCTGCTCCACATCGGCAATGGCGAGGCCATCGATGTCGGCGACCAGCTTCAACGCCGTCTTGCTGGTGAACGCCGCGCGCGGAATCTTGTTCGCCCAGCGCTCGGAAATGAAGACCTCGGCGATCATATAGGGCTGGTCATCGCGCCAGTGCCGGCGGCTCAGCTTGCGATAGGCCCCATCGGCAACGCCAAACTCGATTGTTCCCGCGATGCCGACCTTGCGTTCTTCGCCGATCAATTCGATCTGCGCGCCTTCCCGCGCCTGGAGCAGGCCGAGGAAGTTGGTCTCCAACTGGCACCAGATCTGATCGCGCGGTGCGCCGGTGACGAACGTGCCTTTGGCGCGGTATCGGCGGATCAGACCTTCCTCGGCCAACATGCCGAGGGCCTGCCGGACGGTCTCCCGCGCCACATCATAGGACAGGGCCAGCTCAACAACGGTCGGTATCTGGCTGCCGACTTCCCACACACCCGTCTCGATATGGCGGCGGAAGACGGCCGCGAGTTGATGATAGCGCGCGATGCCCCGGCTGCCGAGATCGGCGGCTCCTGCGGGCCGGCCACCAGGGCCTTTCGGATTGGACCGGGTTGAATGCGTGCTCACAGCCTGTCTCCGTTACAAAGAGTCCGCCATTAGCTGCCGGGCTGCCTTCCGTAAAAGGCTTTGATCGCTCCCCATGATATACCAATTGGCACCCTTGTCCGAGAAGTAACGGCGCTCCGCCTCACTGGAAACGACGACGCCCTTGATCTTTTCGCTGTCTGCCACGGCCTGAAAAATCGAGGTCACGATCGCTTCGACAGCGGGGGAGGAGGCGTCGCTTTCGCCCAATGCGACGGCCAGGTCCGCCCGACCGATCACGATCCCGTCCACGCCCTCAAGCTCCAGAATCGCTTTCGCCTCATGTGCCGCGTCCGGATGTTCGATTTGCACCAGAACAAGGACATCGTCCGCGGCATCGATGACGTCACGCATCGAGCCCGAACCGTAATTTGCGTGGCGCGGCGCGCTCGAATAGCCTCTTTTGCCGCCCTTATAGCGGGCGCTCGCGACCACGGCGCGTGCCATCTCCACCGACGCGACATGGGGAACCATGATCCCGGCGGCCCCAAGATCCAGAGCGCCGCAGATCGAGCTGCTCTGAGCGTCGGCAACCCGCACCAATAAGGGCAACTGCGCCGCGCGTCCTGCCAGCATCATGAGATCGAGCATGCCCCGGTCGAAAGGGCCATGCTCCGCATCGATCACCGCGAAATCCGGCTTCTCTAGCGCCAGGATCTCGACAATCTGTGGCGCGGGCGTCTTGATGAACAGCCCGCGAGGCGCTTCCCGGCTCATGCCGCCGGCTCCGCATGGACCTGATATTCATGTGCGTTGAACACCCAGCCCTTCGCGATGAAGTCGGCGCGAGGCGGCGCGAACACGTCGACCAGCACATGCTTGCCGTCTCCTACGCCTTCCGTGGTGTGGATGATCTCGGGCGGAATGACGACCACGCTGGAAGGGCCGGCAGGCAGATGCTGATCCTCCTGCCAGAGCCGCGCATCGCGGCCCCAAGGGGTCCGCAGATGGTGGGTGAACTGGCCTTCGATGGCCAGGCTTGCCTGCTCCAGATCGGCATGGGCATGGGGGCTTAGCGCGCTATTGTCCCGCAGCCCGTCATATTCGACCCAGTTGATGCTCATGGTTTCGCTTTGAAGGAAACGCAGCCTGCCATTGTCGGGCGGAATGGTCACATCCTCGATCCGGTGAATGCGGACATCCCCCCCATGCGCGATGCGCTCATAAGCCTTGCCCACGGGACGCACCCGCGCGTCATGCGAAGCATAGGCGTCGGCATTGCGGGGCATCGCCATGTCGGCCTGCTCACGATGGGTCGCGAGAAGATAGAAGGCCGCCGGCCGGTCCAACGCGAAGGCATAGGCGCCGGCCGGGATGATGACCACGCTATGGCCGGGCAGCGCCATGGCCCGATCTCCGCTCAGCGTTCCCCCGGCATGCGGAAGAAGCAGGATGATCTCCCGCTCCGAAGCGAAGCGATGCGATGCGGCGGGGCCGCTCTCGACCCGCTCGATGGAGAAATTCTGCGCTCTGGCAGCGGTGCGGCCAAGCTCATCGGCAGGAGCGGGCATCAGGTCCACGAGCATGGGCGTTCGCACTGGCTTGTTCATGTGTTCGGCCCTCAATAGGTTGCTTCGTTGGCGCGCTTGAACTTGCGCGCCAGTTCGAAGCTCTCCTGCGTTACCGCATATTCGGCGCCGCCCAGTCGCGACACCGGACGGGCTGCGAGCGTGTCAAAATGCCCGTCTTCGTGCAGATAGCCGGGCGCAATATGCATCCCCACCACCTCGCCGAACGTGACATTCGTCTCCGGGCCCAGATCGCCGCCGCCGAACGAGATCACCTTGATGACCCGGCATTCCAGGCTGCAGGGCGAGGCGGCAACGCGGGGCGCGGCGACGACCCGGCAGGGCGCTTTTTCGATCCCGAAATGCTCGAATTCGTCGACGCCGTAAGGCACCGGCGAGGAGGTATCGTTCATCGCTTCGAGCTGACTGGCAGCAACGAGATTGAAGACGAATTCGCCGGTCTTCCTGACGTTCGCCAACGTGTCCTTGGCCGGCCGATCCTCCGGCGTGTTGCAGGAGAACATGAGGATGGGCGGCAGGTTCGAGACGATATTGAAATAGGAGAAAGGCGCCAGATTGGACTTGCCGTGCTCGTCGACCGTGCTCAGCCAGCCGATGGGCCGGGGCGCCACGATGGCATTGAAGATACCCCGTTTGAACGACGCGCTGTCCTTCGGATCGAAAAAGAGGGGCTGAACATTGGCCATGATTATTCCGATCTTTCGGCTGCTACGCGACGCTGCTTGAGCGTCTGCATGATTGCGGGCAGGCGACTGCGCGCCTGATCTTCAAGAGACTGGTAGATGGAGCGGCCCCGGGCATCGATGCCGACGGTGAGAGGGCCGAGATTTTCGACTCTCATCTTGCTCAGCCTGAAATGCGATGGAAAATCCCGCCATTCGACGGCGAGAACCTCTTTGATCGCTTCGGACAGGATCGGGCTCCCGCCGCCAAGCAGCGACAGGTAGACGCAGCCTGTCTCCGCCATGACCTGGGCGACATCGGCGCCCAGGCCGCCCTTGCCGCCAACGATGCGCAAGTCCAGATCCCGGATAATCTGCGGCATATAGGCATCGAAGCGGCGGCTGGTCGTGGGATTGACGTACTGCACATCATACCCACCGTCGGGCCGCGCCTCGATCATGTGCGGGAGATGGATGAAAACACCTTCAAACGTCAGCGGCAGCGGCAAGTCGCGATCGAAACAGTCGATCATCCGCTTGTGGGCCGGCAGGCCGCCGGTGACGACGATATCGCCGCTCAAATAGACCAGATCGCCAACATTGAGCGCGGCCACCGCTTCCCGGGAAGGCGGGCATGTGATCGAGACGACCGCCATCAGAGCAGTCGTTCCACGCGGCCATCGCTATGGAGCCGCGCCTTCGCCCGCCGGTTGATCCAACAATTGAAGCAGACCGCGACCGGCGTGTAGCCATGACCGAAAGCATAATCGATGTGGACGGCAAGCGCCGTGGTGCTGCCGCCAACCCCCATCGGGCCGAAACCCGTTGCATTGGCCGCCTCGGTCAGCCGCTCTTCCATGGCCGCGAGCGTTGGATTGGGGTTGAGAGAGCCGATCTCACGATAGGTCGCGCGATTGGCGAGTTTGGCCGTCAGGTCGAAATTTCCGCCAATTCCCACGCCAACAACGACGGGGGGGCAATGCTGAGACCCCGCTTCGATGATGGCATCCAGCACGCAGGCTTCGATGTCTTCCAGCGAAGGCGAGATCAACGTGCGCAAGGATGCCCAGCGTCCGGACCCGAGCGCCTTGGGCACACAGGTGATGTCGATATAATCGGCATTGCCGAGCAGATCGACGGTAATGGCGGGCATGTCCTTGCCGGGCCCGCCGCGCTCGTTCGTGAGGGGATTATTGACGTGTTTGAGAAGGGGCGGTGAAATGGTCTCGACAAGATGGTCGAAGCCGCGGGTAATGGCGGCCTTGAGGTCGCCCTGCCACTGTGCCGCCCCGCCGATTTCGACGAAATAGGTCGGCACACCACTGTCCGAGCAGACGAATGTGTCTCTCGCCTCTGCGAGACGCGCACTTCGCACCATGAGATCGAGCGTTGCCCTGGCGCTGTCCTGCGCTTCATTTTCCCGAGCAGCTTCCAGCGCCTGGACCGTATCCGGCGGAACCCTCCGCAATGCGGCTGAGTAGAGGGATTCCGATATCTCCTGGACCAGATCCTCGGTAATCATGACAAGATAATACCCATATAACTAGGTTTTAGTTCTAGGAGTCGCGATCGGCACGGTCAAGGCATTTTCATGCCGAGCAGGGCGGCAGGATTGTCTGAAAGGCAGCGACGGAAAGCCTCTTCACCCACCCAGGACCGGAGCTGATTGAGCAGGGCCGACGGGTCGGGCACCTGAGCGGTCCGTACAAAGGGCCAGTCCGATCCCCAGATCACCCGGTGGGGTGCCGCGTCTACAAGTGCGGATACGACCGGCTGCATGTCGCTATAGGCGCCCGGCAGTGCCGACCGCCGAAAATAGGTCAGCTTGACCCAGGCCATGCCGGTGGCGATGGCATCCAGTAGCCGGTCGAAGCGATAGGTGCCCGGACGGTCATCCGGGGAGAGACCGGCCAGGTGATCGAACACCAACGGCATATCGCTCCCAGCGTCGCCAAGCGCCAGATCAGCGCATTGCTCCAAACTTCCCCACACATGGGCGTGAAGCCCGAGAGCGCGCATGTCGCTGCGCAGATCCTCAAGTTGATCAAAGCCTTGCGTCCCCGGATAGGGGCCGCCGTCCGGCCCCGGCACGCCGACAAAACGAAGGGCGACGACGCTTGCGCTTCTTAATGCTGCCAGCCTATCTCGATCGATCGTCGCGCTGACAGAGCCGACTCCCAGCAGCCGGCCCTGGCCGTGGCGCAAAGCATCCAGCAGGGCGCTATGATCGTCGCCATAGAGGGAGGGCTGGATGAGAAGCGCATGATCGAACCCCAGCCGGTCGAGCGTCGCAAGATGCAGGTCGCGGTCGGCGGACGGAGGCTCGTAAGCGCCGCCTGGTGCGAGCGGAAAGTGCGGACGCGGCCCGAAAACATGGGTGTGGCAATCCCAGGTGCCGGCCGGCAGGATGTGCGGAGGACGACCGTCGCCGGACATTCCGGAGTTGCTGGTCATGCTTCTGCCTCCTGACGTGCTTTCACCGTCGGACGACGGCCGGGGCTAGCGCTATTGACCTAATTATTTAGGTCATGCAAGTCGGCCAGAAGGAGCGACTATGAACGAGCGACCCGAAATTGCTGTCATCGCCGAGCTGCCCGCAGACCTGCGAACCGCGCTCGAACGCGATTTTCGGTTGATCCCCGTCCCGCTCGAAGGCGCGAATGCGCAGCCCGTCACGGCAATTCCATCGACTGTGCGCGCTGTGGCCACGCGGGCGGTCCTTGGCGTTCCCTCAGGCGTTATGGAAGCGCTGCCGGATTTAGGACTGGTGCTCTCCCTCGGCGCGGGTCTGGACAATATTGACGTCGAGGCGCTGGCCGCACGCCAGATCGTCCTCGCGCACACCCCAGACCAGTTCACGGAGGATGTCGCCGATTTTGCACTCGGGCTCATCTACGCCGCCGAGCGCAACATCGTCGCGGCGGACCGGTTCACGCGCAGCGGACGTTGGGCGGAGAACCGCTTCATGAATGGCCGTCGCGTGAGCGCCCGGCGGGTTGGCATTGTCGGGCTGGGTCGGATCGGACGGAGGCTCGCCGAGAAATGTGCCAGCCTGGGCATGTCTGTCGATTACCATGCGCGCGCGCCGGTCGCGGATTGCGCCTACACTTATCATTCCGACGTAACCGCGCTCGCTGCCGCGTGCGACATTCTGGTGCTGGCCTGCGCGGTGACGGATCAGACGCGGCGCATGGTCGCCCGCGAGGTCCTGGACGCGCTTGGCCCGCAAGGCATTGTCGTCAACATCGCGCGCGGCGCCGTGATCGATGAAGAGGCGTTGATCGACGCGCTGGAAGGTCGCACGATCGCCGGCGCAGCGCTCGACGTGTTCGACAAGGAGCCGGACTTCGACCCGCGCCTGGCTCGGCTCGAGAATGTGATCCTGACGCCGCACGCCGCAAGCTTCACATTCGAAGCGCGGCAGGCGGTCATCGATCACCTGATGGACGCGGCAAGAACCTACTTTTCGAGCGTTGAAGCTTCCCATGCCCCAACATAGCGGAGAATTGCGATGCCCAGCCTGTCTGAGATGGAAATCACCCGGCGGTGGCCGGCCGAGCATCCCGATCGGATTCAGCTCTACTCCGTCCCCACGCCCAATGGCGTGAAGGTCTCTATCATGCTTGAAGAGACGGGGCTGCCTTACGAAGCGCATCTCGTCGCCTTTTCGACGGACGAGCAAAAGAGCCCGGAGTTTCTCTCGATCAGCCCGAACGGGAAGATTCCGGCCATCGTCGATCCGTCTGGTCCCGGAGGAGCCCCGATCGCTCTGTTCGAGTCCGGTGCCATTCTGCTCTACCTTGCCGAGAAGACCGGGCAGTTCATGCCTACCGATGCATCCGGTCGCTGGGAAGCGCTGCAGTGGCTGATGTTCCAGGTCGGGGGCGTTGGTCCGATGGTCGGCCAGCTGGGATTTTTCCACAAATTCGCGGGCAAGGACTGGGAGGACAAGCGACCCAGAGACCGGTACGCGGCGGAAACGGCTCGGCTGCTCAGAGTCATGAACACGCGGCTCAAAGATCGGGAGTGGTTTCTTGGCAAGGACTATTCGATCGTCGACATCTCGCTGCTCGGATGGATCCGCAATATTGTCGGCCTGTTCGACGCGGCAGAGTTGGTTGACTTCGGATCAATGCCCCACGTCGCGCGATGGCTCGAACAAGGACTGGCGCGGCCGGCAGTTCAGCGCGGGCTGACCATGCCGCCGCGCCCGTCCTAAGTCCGGCTTTCCGGCGACGGCGGTGGTCAGCGCTCGTCCAGCCCGTGCCGGTGAAGGAAGGCCGAGAGGAGGTCGGCCACGGCCACATTATTGAGGTCCGCAAAGGGGAGGTGGGTGTTCCCCGAGAGGCCGGCGGCCGGCAAGGACAGGATTTCCGCCTTACCGCCATGGGCGTTGACGATCGCCACAAACGTTGTCGCCGCGCGATAGGCCGCGCTCCAGTTCGTCGACTGCGCAATGTGGTCGCCGAACACGATCTGGATCGGGATGCGCGTGAGCCGTTTGAATTGCTCGGCGGACACCTTGACCGGGCCGAACGGTCCCTTTCCAGCCGGCGGGCCTTCCCCTTCAGGAAACACGAACCCGGGCGGCTCGTAAGCGACGATGCCTTTGACATTGTCACTCTCGAGCGCGGTCATGAAGGCTCTGAACCCGCCGCCGGAATTGGTGACAAGCACCGTCGGCCCAATTCGGTCGACCGCCTTCGCCGCTGCCGCGCTCTGCAATTGAGCGTTCGGTACAGTGTCGAACTCATCGTACCGCGCGCGCATTGCCTGATCCCAGGCTTGCGGGTCGTCCTTGGGGAACTGGATGCCCGGGAACCAGTTGGGGTAGGCTTCCCCCAGGCGCCAGGCCTTGAAATTCCCCTCATCTCGGCCGGGCACCGCCTTGTAGGTATAATCCTCGCAGCCCCAGTTCGCGCGGCCAACGCGCGGGCCATCCCAGAGGTAGATCGGGAAACCGCGGCGCAGGAAGATGCTCTGGAAGCCTTCGCCGCCATCCCACCGGTTTTGCCACACGGCCACGCTGGAACTGTGCCACAGCAGCAGCGCTGTCTTCCGCGCCCGCCGGGGGATCTGATATTCCACGAAACCATGATCGCACGACAGATGTCCCGATGCGGCGTCACCCAGCAGCGCACCACCGACCGAAAACGAACCTTGCCGCTCAAGGACGATGGGCGCAGCGAATGCGGGAGTTGCCGTGAACGGACTCGCGGCGACGCAGAAGCTGCCGATGCTCGCCAACGTTAGCAATCGGCGCAGTGATCTTCTCATGGTTTCGGTCTTCCCCGGAAAGGCAGATGAAGAATGTCAGGAGGCTCGCAGGGCGCGGAGGCAGTTTCCCGCCGCCGGTCTTGCATCATCCATTGATCCGCAGATGCTACCGGAGAAATTTCCGCTTCTCAAGGCCGGAGGATGGCTTGCGCCGCAGACAAAGCCATGCAATTTGTGAATCCGGAATATTTTCCGGCTTATTGCGGCGCGGGCAGGTTTCAGGAGCGTCCCAGCGGCGTCTTGAACAGGCATCCGCCCATACAAGAGCGATGCATCGCGGGGTTCGGAGAGGAAATTTGGACGACATTTCAGTCACGCGGATCAACGGTCTCATCGGCGCCGAGATTGGCAATGTGGACATGTCCAAGGATCTTGATGACAGGACGATCGAGCAAATCACAAAAGCTCTCGCCGAGAATGGCGTCATCTTTTTCCGCGATCAGGATCTCAGCGCCGACCGGCAACGCGCATTTGCGGGCTGCTTTACCTTGCCGGGCGCAAAGCGCGCGCCAGTGGCGGACGCGCAGATCACGATGATCGAGAAGGAAGAGCAGCAGCTCAAGAATGTGGGCGGCGGCTGGCATGCCGACCAGACGTTCAACGAGATTCCATCCTGGGGCTCTATCCTCGCGGCGAAGGTGCTGCCGTCAGCCGGCGGCGACACGGTGTTTGCGAGCCTCGCTGCCGCTTATGATGATCTCTCCGAGGGCATGAAGACCCAGCTCGAGACGATGCGAGCAGAGCATAATAACGAGCGGGTCGTCACGTCGATGTCCCTGCTGCCCCAATATGCAGGCGCCAAGGCGAAGGTCGTGAAGGCGACCCATCCCGTGGTCATCCGGCATCCGATCACCGGCCGTAAATCGCTGTTCGTCAACCGCGGCTACACGACCCATTTCGAGGGCTGGACGCAGGAAGAGAGCGCGCCCTTGCTCCAATATCTGTTCCAGAAGTGCGAACGACCGGAATATCAGGTCCGTCTCAAGTGGCGCCCGGGAACGGTAGCGTTCTGGGACAATCTCCAAGTCCTGCACTATGCCGTCAATGATTATCACGGCGAGCGGCGGGTCATGCAGCGTATCTCCGTTTCGGGCATTCGACTCGATCGGGCGGGGTGCACAGCAGCGGCGTGCGTGTCCCAGCCATGATGTTCAATCACATCTTTGTCGGAACGAATGACTTGGAGAGAGCGCGGCAGTTTTACGATGCCGTGATGGGGGCACTGGGGCATGCCAATGCCGCCGCCCCGGACGCGCCCCTGCTTTCTTATCGCTGCGGCGAGCAGGGCTTCGGCGTCAGGGCGCCCCGCAATGGCGATCCGGCAACCTTCGCGAACGGCGGCACGATCGGCTTTCGGGCGCCAAGCCCGGAACATGTCGATGCGTTTCATCGTGCCGGGTTGGCCAATGGAGGGGTAGACGATGGCGCGCCTGGCACGCGGCCGGGCAGTTACGGCCAGCCATATATCGCCTATCTGCGCGATCCCGACGGCAACAAAGTCTGCGCGACCTGGAAAGCTTCCTGGAAGGACTAGTCGCGCCGGTGCGGCTGCCGTCAGAGCAGCGAAGACGCCGCCTGTTCGATCTCGATCGCAGCCTCCTGCAATGGGCCAAGCAGATCGGCCACCAGTCGATCCAGTGACGCACTGCTGACCGAGGCGGCTGCGACAATCGAAGCCGCCTGAACCCCGCCCAGCGACAGGGGAACGGCAATGGAGCGCTGGCCCAGGAAGATTTCCTGATCGTTCAGGGCATAGCCCTTGCTCCGCGCCTCTTCCACATCGGCCTTCAGTGCTGCGGCACTGGAAAGGGTGTTGGGCGTGAAGGATTGGAAGTCCCAGCCCTTCAGGCGCTCTGCCAAAGCGTCCGGCGCCAATCCGGCGAGCAGGACCTTGCCGGGCGCCGTCGCATAAGCCGGCAGTCGCGCGCCTACATGGACGTAAAAGGGCTCGATCGGCTTATGCGTGCCCCGCGCGATGTAGACCACGTCGCGCTCGTCCAGCACCGTGATGCAGCACGTCGCATTCAGCCTGCGCGCAAGCTGGGTGAGAAGAGGTTTCGCGATGGTGGCGAAGGGCTGCGACGAGAGGTAGGAAAAGCCGAGTTTGAGAACCCGGGGGGTGAGGCAGAACCGGCCTTCGTCGGCTACGGCATAACCCAACTTCTCCAGAGTCCGCAGAATACGGCGGGTGGTCCCGGGGGTGAGCTTGAGCTCCCGCGCAATCTGACTCAAGGTCCAGTCAGGATTGTCCGATCCGAACAACTCCAGGACGGCTAGCCCTTTTTCCAGCGAGGGAATGAAGTCGTCATCCACCGCGCGCACGCCCTCCTGCTCCCCAGTCTGCGTTTTCGATTTGGCCATGTTCAATATTCCGACTTTTTCGCGGGGGATGATGCTGCTCTGCTTTCCACGGCTGGCGGTCAGAATCAAGCTGACGCCCTTAGGCGGTCTTGCATGGTGGGAGAAAGCAGACAGGGCCGCCGGCGCCAGCCGACAGCCCTGTGTCGCTTGGGGGTAAGCCGAATGCTCGGCTCAGCGCATTATTAGAAGCTCTTCTCCACAGTCAGGTAGAACTGGCGCGGCGCTGCTGGCTGAGCGTTAGTATACGCCGCCCCCAAGGCCTGGGAGTCGAACACGTTATAATAATAAACCTTGTTGAACAGGTTCGTGGCTCCCACGGCGATCGAGAAGTCATATTCGTCGTTGTCGTAGGTCAGGCGGGCATTGAAGACCGAACGCGCCGGCATAAGGTCATCAAAGGTGGTCGACGTGCCGGACACCACCTGGCTCGATTCATAGATCCAGTCCACCCGGGGCGTGATCGATCCGGCCAGTGACGGAAGCTCCGCCGTGTACTGCACGCCCGCATTCGCCGTCCAGAACGGCGAATTCTGCCGACGGTTGACTGCGCGCTCCCGAATGTCCGGCGCCGTCAGCTTGGTGTACCCCACCGAGCCATTGATGAGCAGGCCATCGACGGGATTGATGGTATACTCGGCTTCAAAGCCGCGGATTTTTGCAGCCTGATTGCGATAGTAGGTCCGTCCGAGGCAGGTGATGCCGGTGCCTGCCGCCACGACCGCACCGCAGGTGGTCGACCCCGCAGGGCCTCCCGCGAGGGGGACGAGCGTGCGATTTCCGGGCACGGGCTGACCATTTGCATCCAGCAGGGCCTCGGATCCCGAAATCGAAGTCGGGCGGTTCTTGAAGTCGGTATAGAAGGCCGCGAGATTCAGGCGCACCCGACGATCGAAGAGATCGAGCTTGGCGCCGATCTCGTACGCAATGTCGTCATTGCCATCATATTGCGCGATCTGCGAGGGCTGTTGCGGGCGCGGATCGAAGCCGGGAAGCGAGTTGCCGGTCGCAGCGGACACATAGATGAGCGCGTTCGATGCCAGCTGATAATTGACGCCGGCCTTCCAGTCGAACCGCGTCTGCTGCGGAACGACGTAAAAGACCGTGTCGCTGGCGCTGGGCGAGGTGTCGAGGACGTTATAAAAGTCGACGACCTTCTTATCGTCCGAATAGCGCAGGCCGCCCACGAAGCTCAGCGCTTCACCAAATGGCCGGATCGTGGCGTTGGCGAAGACCGCCTTGCTCGTCGGGTTGAACTCAGAATCGATGAGCCGCTGGAACGAGCTCTGGGGCGAGATGAAGGCGGCATGCTGCGAGCCATCGGCCGTGAAGTAGAAGCCGCCCACGACCCAGTCGATGAACGATGACTTGCCGGACAGGCGCGCTTCGGCCGTCCAATATTCCTCCGAGAAGGTATTGGACCGCAACACCACATTGAGCGGCGAGCCATCATCGTCATAGGAATGGGTCTCGACCATCTCACGGTGTGCGACCACCGCGAGGAAATTGATGTCGGGATTGATGTCCCAGCTCATCTTGGCTGAGACGCCCCAGTTCTTGAGGTCGATGAACGGCGAAAAGCGGGCGCCGCCGCGCACGGCCACACCATTGATCCGCAAGCCATTATAGAATGTGTTGCCCGGGATGACCGTGCCTGCGGCGATGGGATCGCTGAAGCTGGCGTAGGTGCTGTAGGGGTCGCCCGTCAGGAAGCGGGTGTCATAGGCCAGACCCAAGGTGTTGGCGGCGGACACGACCGTCCCGGATACCCGGTTGTTGATGATCCCGACGATGCTATCGGCGTTATTCTCGCTCGTATCGCGGATATAGTCGCCCGTCACCGTGAACCGCAGATCGTCGGACGGCTTCCAGAGCAAGGATCCCCGGTAGGCCTGCACATCTTCGCCGCCCTGATGGCCGACGACGCAATCCTTGGGCGTGAACCCGGCGGTCGGCATGTTGAGCGTCGAGGCATAAGGCAAGGAGCCCGATAGCGCAGGCGTGCCGCGCGCGCGCATCTCGCAGGTGAAATCGAGGATCTTCTGATAGCCGGTCCGCTTCTTCGAGAGCGCGGAAACGGAGAGGGCGAGCTGCTCGTTCAGCGGCAGATTCAGCGAGCCGCGGAAGTCCATGCGGTCATAGGAGCCGGCTGTGATCTGAATACGTCCATAAACATCGCTGGTGGAGGGCTGCTTGCTGATGATGTTGACGGCGCCGGCGAGCGAATTCCGCCCAAACAGGGTGCCCTGCGGACCCCGGAGCACCTCGATATGCTCGATATCCAGAAGATCGAAGTTCGACCCGAGCAGCGTCGGGAAATAGACGTCGTCGAGATAGAAAGCGACGACAGGCTCGCTGGCGAGGCTCGTGTCCCGATTGCCGATCCCCCGGATTGTCGCGTCGATACCGGGCCCGAATGCACCCTGCGACTTCCGGAATTGCGTGTTGGGAACCACAGCGGTCAGTTCGCCGACACTGGTGATGCCCTTCTGCTCGATCGCCTCGGCCGTGACCGCGGTGATGGCGATCGGCGTATCCTGCAAATTCGTCGACTGGCGCGTGGCGGTAACCACGATGTCCTCAAGGCCGCCTGCCCGGCTGTCCTGTGGCGTCGCTTGCGGGGCCGCCGATGCCGATCCAACCTGTGCGCTTGCCGGCCCTGCTAACAAAGCGAGAACCAGCGCTGCCGAGCTTATGGTTGCCAATTCCAGGTTTTTCATCTCAGTCTCCCTCGGGCGAATTCTAGCGAGATGGAGACCCTCTCGTCGCCCCTCGCGATGCTCGCCATATTTCCGGATATTTTTCCGGTTAGCGATCTAGCGCGCATTTTCGGCAGCTGCAATCCTAATAATCGGCGAACTCCAGAGGAATTTGGCGGAGGTGCGATGTATCTATTTTGTAAAAATGAGACAGGACTGTGATGAGTCTGGCGATAAAATAAGTGATCAACTATAGATATGTCTTGTATACATGTATGATCTCGCTGAGAGAGTTCATGTATATGTTTATCGATCTACGACAATTTTCAGATGTTTTCCGAAGAATGGAAGGACTTCTTTTTGCAGTCTTTCCGGAACTTTACTGCTGTGATCGCCCGGATAAATGTCCAGTTGATTGCTTATAGCATAGTTATCTAGGTTTTTATGGAGCTCGGTTGCTGCGGTGACGATCGTGTCCTGATCGCCGACGTCGATGCCAATGGCGCGATAGGTCCTGAGAGCAGCGACATACTGGTCGATGAAACTGAGCGGGGCATTGGCTGCGCGCTTGGCCATGATCGCCTCGCGCGACTCGCCCTGTTCCGTAATCGGCAGATCGACGAAGAGCGGCGGCTTCGCCGGATTGGGCGAGAAGGCGGCCGCGGTCGCAAGTGGCCCTGCATATTTGAACGGAAGCCCCCGGGCTGCCTGAGGGGATGCAAGATCGTTGATCTCCCTCACTTCTTTTGCGGTCAATCCCTGCGTTCCGAGAGCGCTCAGGCAACAGGGCGACATCATGTAGAGAACGCCAAACCGCCCTGGGCGCTTCATGCCAATGCGCGCGACGCCGTAGCCGCCCATGGAATGCCCCATCAAGCCACGCGCGGCCGCCTCTGGAATCGAGCGGAACTCCCGGTCGATATAGGCAGGCAGTTCATCCGCTATGAATGTCTCGAAGTCGCCGGTGACAGTAGAACTGCCATAGAAAGATCCGCCATATTCATTGCTCCCATCGGCGAACACGACAATGACCTCCGGCACCCCCGCAGCAAAAGCTGCAGCGATCCGCCGGGCCGCATCGAGTTTCTGCATCCAGCTTGCTGCATCGGTGGAGAAGCCGTGCAGTGCGTAAACCACGGGGTATCGCCGCTTGGCTTCGCGGTCATAACTCGGGGGAAGAATGACAAAGACCTCGCGCTCGGCGGAGGTTCTGAGAAGATTGCCGGCAATGGCTTGCGAGTGCACCAACCGTCGCTCCACCCGAACCTGGGTGTTGGGGGCTTCGGCCTCGCTTACGATCGATGGAGCGGCGGGAGAGGCGCCAGCGGCCAGCGAGGCGGTGACAAGCCCAAGGGCAACCAGCAACCGCATCTTCATATCTGCATCCTCTCTTGCCGTCAGGCCAGAAGTCTTCTCGCGGCTCACATTTCACACATAGGCCAATTCGACCTGCGCGCACTCATCACTATAAACATATGTTTACATGTTTTATCGGTCAAGCAGCGCTTGTTTTGGTGTTACTGGACCAGACGCCATGTCGGCGACGCTGCTGGTCAGAAGTCGAGAGAGCCCGATCCCTCTTCGTTCGAAGCGGTTGATCCGCTCCAGGCCGAAAGCGGCCGGGTACGTCCTGAGAAGTCCGCCTGCGCTATGGATGGCTGTGAAATGAGGGGCGCACAGGGAAATCCGCCCCGGTGCAACGGAACGCGGATTTGATGACTTAAAGTCAAATCCTCGTCGATTTCGGCTCGCGCACTCGGCTCACCGCGCTGGAAGTATTTGATTAACATCGCATCCCTAGCCCGGTCGCTAAGGAGCCTGCCATGCATCGCATTTTATATATCAGCACTGTCCGTCGAACGCTTTCGGATGCGGAGCTCGAGGAAATTTTGGTTGCGTCCCGACGGAATAACCGGCTCGCTGATATAACGGGCTTGCTCGTGGTAGGGAATCGGCGCTTCCTCCAGGTTCTCGAAGGCCCGGAAGATGCCGTCAACTCGACGTTCGCGCGCATTTCAAAGGATCAGCGTCACTATGCCGTGGTCCAACTGAATAACAAGACGATCGCGGCACGGTCGTTCGCGCGTTGGGAGATGGGATTTCAGCGGGGTGGCGACGTCAACGAGGGCTCGACCCTTGAAGAGCAGGTGGCAAGCTTGCTTGAACCTGTCACCGACGCAAATTTGAAAGCCTATTTCAACGGTTTTGCTAAATCCCATAGTCAGCCGGCCGGAGAAACCACCAACATGCGTCATTAGCGGACCCAACCTCAGGAGCCACGCGCATGTTTCTTCGTAAGAACGCCGAATAGTCATCTCGGGCGACGATTGAGCCCCTTCGTCCAACATCAGAGGGAGCAGAGCAGGACCTCGATGAAAACAGGGGATAGCACGCCTCGTAACCATGACTTGGCCGCCGCGACATGTCTTCTTCGCGCCTTATCTCAGGCCGTCCCGCGCTACTTCACTAAAGCCTCATCCGCACCAGCCTAAACCGCCTTCGGTAAGCGCGAGAGATGTTTGTCCAAGGTCATCGGATAATCACGCAGCCGCACGCCGGTGGCATTGTAGATGGCGTTGGCGACCGCGGCTCCCACGCCGCAAATGCCCAGTTCTCCCACCCCCTTCGCCTTCATCGGCGTGGACCAGGGATCGGTGGTATCGAGAAAGATGACGTCCTGATGCGGGATATCGGCATGGACCGGCACTTCGTAACCCGCGAGGTCGTGATTGACGAAGAAGCCGAACCGCTTGTCGACGACGAGTTCCTCCATCAGGGCCGCGCCTGCGCCCATGGTCATGGCGCCGATCACCTGGCTCCGCGCTGACTTGGGGTTGAGGATGCGCCCGGCGTCACACACGGCGAGCATCCGCCGGATGCGGGTTTCGCCCGTAAAGGCGTCGACTCCGACCTCCACGAAATGACCGGCGAAGGTGGATTGCTGCGCCCGGTCGGCAAAGTCGTCGGCATAGTCGATGCCATCTTCGGCGACGAGCTCCCCATCGCGCGCGGCGTCGCGCAGAGGCACGGCGCGATCGCCCGAGCGGACTTCGCAATCGGCGAACGTCACATCCGCATTGTTCAGCCCCAAGCGCGCCGCCACCTGGTCGCGCATCTTGATGCACGCGGCATAGACGCCAGCCGTCGAGTTGGCCGCGCCCCATTGGCCGCCGGAGCCCGCTGCGGCGGGGAAATCAGAATCGCCCAACTTCACGATGACATCGCCCAGGTCCACCCCCATCATCTCGGCCGCGGTCTGGGCGATGATCGTGTAGGTGCCGGTGCCGATATCGGTCATGTCGGTCTCGACGGTGACCTTGCCGTCGCCCGACAGCCGGACCCGTGCCGCAGATTTGGTCAGTTGGTTATTCCGAAAACCGCCGGCCACGCCCATACCGATGAGCCAGCGGCCCTCACGCACGGAGCCGGGGGTCGCCTTGCGCTTGTGCCATCCGAAGCGCTCCGCGCCGGTCCTGAGGCACTCGACGAAATGACGCGCCGAAAAGGGACGCTCGGGCTTCATCGGATCGACCTGCGTATCGTTCAGGATACGAAATTCCACCGGGTCCATCCCCAGCGTCTCGGCCATTTCATCCATGGCGATCTCCAGCGCCATCAGCCCCGGCGCTTCGCCAGGCGCGCGCATTGCGTTGCCTTCCGGCAGATCGAGCTGCGCCAGCTTCATAGCGACTTCCCGGCTTTCCCCCGCGTAGAAAAGCTTGCTTTGCTGAACGGCGGTCTCGGGCTCGCCGTCCGGCAGGTTTCCCGAAATGCTCTCATGCGAGATCGCGAGAATGAGCCCATCCTTGTTCGCGCCGATCCGGATATGCTGCAGCGTCGCGGGCCGATGGGTCGTGTTATTGATGATGAGCGGACGCGTGAGCGCGACTTTCACCGGCCGCCCAACCGTCTTGGCCCCCAGCGCCGCAAGAACGACATCGGAGCGCAGAAACAATTTCCCGCCAAAGCCGCCCCCGACATAGGGGGAATCGAGCCGCACCTGCTCGGGCTTGAGTGATAGGGCGTTGGCAAGATCGCGCTTGCCCCAGGCGATCATCTGGTTCGACGTCCAGACGGTGAGCTTCTCGCCCTCCCATGCGGCGATGGTGGCATGCGGCTCCATCATCGCATGGCTTTCGTCCGGCGTGCTGTAGCGCTGGTCGAGCTTGACCTCAGCCTTGGCGTAGCTGGCCGCAAAATCGCCGGCTTTGTTGGTCTCGTCCTCGTCCGGAACGGGCTCGGCCCGGGACGCCTCACGCTCGAGATCGAATTTGCCGGCCTGCCGGACATAATCGACCCGGATCAGCGACGCGGCCGCGCGGGCCTGCTCAAAGGTCTCGGCGACCACGAGCGCAATCGCCTGATGATAATGCTGGATTTCGGCTCCGCCGAACAGATTGGCGGTGTTCTGGCCGCCGAGCGGCAGCGGCTTATGGTCCAACGTGGTGATGATCGAGAGCACGCCAGGCGCGGCCTTGGCGTCGACCAGATCGAACGACCGGATCGTCCCCTTGGCGATGGCCGCGCCGACGACGAAACCATAGGCCTGGTTCGCGGCGACATCATGCCGCTCATAGGCATAGGGTGCGCGCCCCGTCGTCTTGAGCGGCCCGTCGATGCGATCGGTGGACTTGCCGACGACCTTGAGCTGGTCGATCGGGTTCTGGGTAGCGGGGGCATCGAACTTCACGGCATCAACCCTTCGCGTCGTGCAAGATGCCGGCAAGCGTCCGCTCGACCAGCTCGATCTTGAATGCATTGTCCCTGGTCGGCGCGGCGCCGGCGAGGAGGTGCCGGGCCACTGCCTCCGCCCCTTGCGGGAGCGCGGCATCCGCGGCGTCCGTGCGCCAGGGCTTGGGCGCAATCCCGCCCACCGCAACGCGGCCTGTGCCATCCGGCTGGAGGATCGCCGCCACCGATACGAGCGCAAAGGCATAGGAGGCCCGGTCGCGCACCTTGTGATAGACATGCTGGCCGCCAACCGGCTTGGGCAGCAGCACGGCCGTGATCAGTTCGCCAGGCGCCAGCGCGGTTTCCACATGCGGTGTGTCGCCGGGCAATTTATGGAAGTCGGCAATGTCGATCGACCGGACATTGCCCTGTGCATCGACCGTCTCCACGCGCGCATCCAGCAGCCGCATCGCAACCGCCATGTCGCTGGGGTTCGTCGCGATACATGCAGCGCTGCCGCCAATCACCGCCAACTGGCGGGAGGCGCCCTCAATAGCCGCGCAGCCAGTCCCGGGCTGACGTTTGTTGCAGGGTTGGTTGGTATCGTAGAAATAGGGACAGCGGGTCCGCTGCAGCAGATTGCCGCCGGTGGTCGCCTTGTTGCGCAGCTGCCCGGACGCGCCGGCCAGAATGGCCCGGCTCAGGACCGCATAATCGCTGCGCACGCGCCGATCCGCCGCAAGCGCTGTATTGGTGACGAGCGCGCCGATCCGCAGGCCGCCATCGGGCTCTTGCGTGATCTGATCAAGCTTCAGATCCTGGACATCGACCAGATGGGTCGGCGTTTCGATCTGCAGCTTCATGAGGTCCAGCAGGTTCGTGCCGCCGGCAATGAAGCGGGCGCCCTGCTGGCTCAAGACGCCCGTCGCGGCCTGAGCGGGCGAGCTCGCGCGCTCATAAGTGAACGGTCTCATGCCTTGGCCTCCGCGACTTCGGTAATCGCCTCGGCAATGTTGGAATAGGCGCCGCAGCGGCAGATATTGCCGCTCATCCGCTCGCGCAGTTCCGCATTGCTGAGTTGCGGTTGGGCCGACAGATCATCGGTGACATGGCTCGGCACACCGGCTGCGATCTCGTCCAGCATGGCCACCGCGGAGCAAATCTGGCCCGGCGTGCAATAGCCGCACTGATAGCCATCATGCTTGACGAAGGCGCGTTGCATCGGGTGGAGCTGCTCCGGCGTGCCCAGCCCTTCGATGGTGGTGACCTTGTCGCCATCATGCATCACCGCGAGCGTCAGGCAGCTGTTGATCCGGACACCGTCGACCAGCACGGTGCAGGCGCCGCACTGGCCATGGTCGCAGCCTTTTTTCGTGCCGGTGAGTTTGAGCTCTTCGCGCAGCGCATCGAGCAAGGTGGTGCGCGTATCGGTTTTGAACCTGCGCGGCTGACCATTTACGCTCAGGGTAACCTCGGCCATCGCCTCGCGAACTTGCGGCAGGGGCTGCCGAGCATCGGCGTTGTTCAGGCTCATGGTCGCCGCCGTGGCCGAGCCGCCAACCAGCACGCCGCGTCGAGAGACGTGCCACTCCTCCGATCGATCCATGGCATCGTCGTCCTTCGCACCTGCTGATTGGATAATCCCATGCTGGCCGAACGCAGCAGCCGCCAATTGGCTTCCAAATTATCGTGGGTGGCGGACAGGCGCGGCACTGCCCGGCCTGTTCAGCCGCTCGGGACAGGTTGGCTTTACAGGCTCCCACTGCCAACGTTGCGGGATGACCAGCGATCCATTCGATCTGAACCGGTTTGTCGACGCCCAGCAGGGACGCTACGCGCAGGCCCTGGCGGAAATCCGCAGCGGTGCAAAACGAACGCACTGGATGTGGTTCATCTTTCCGCAGATTGCGGGCCTGGGGACCAGCCCCACGGCGCGGCACTTCGCGATCCGCTCGCGCGCCGAAGCCAAAGCCTATCTGGCGCATCCGGTCCTCGGCCCGCGCTATGAGGAATGCACTATCGCATTACAGGAGCTGGATGGTTCCAGCGCTGAGCAAGTCTTCGGAGCCATCGACGCCATAAAGCTCAGGTCGTCGCTGACACTCTTCAACAGCGCTGAGAGCAGGCCGATCTTCCGTGCGGCGATCGAACGCTGGTTTGGCAGCCCGGACGAACGCACCGTCGAAATTCTGGGGCAGATGGGTTCATCAGCCTGAAAGAGGGCGGTTGATGAAGCGGAGGCTCATATCGCCCGGCGAACGTATCGTAAACCTTCCTATAAAAATTCGCCCCATCGCCGATTTCAACCCACGCTTGTCACAGCCGAACCTCCCGTGTATTGAATGGCAATCGATTGCAAAATTGCTTTCGGGCCTACGAGTTCGGGCCGCCCGAACCCTCTGCCCGGCCATCCTGCACACCTGGCCGGGCAGAGTTGGGCGACCCATGCGGATAAAGTCCCCAGCCGCCGGATGAGGGATTGACTTGCAATCGATGGACAATAGCCTGTCGCACATAAATGTGGCGGGCGAGGGGAGTGGCTGATGGATCTGGATGGCGATCATGAACTTGCGGCCATAAGCCGGGATCCGCATTATCAGGCTCTCGTCCAGGCCCGTGGCCGTCTCGGCTGGATTCTGAGCGGCGTGATGATGGCGATCTTCTTCGGCTTCATCCTGCTGGTGGCGTTCGGGCGCACCATTCTTGGCCAGCCATTGCCGGGCATGACGACGACCATTGGCGTGCCTTTGGGCATGGCGGTGATCCTCTCGGGCATCGCGCTGACCGGCCTGTATGTCTGGATTGCCAACCGCCGGTTCGATGCCGAGCTGGATGCGCTGCGCGCGGAGCATCGCCTGTGAGCGGTTCGCGCTGGGCGGCGCTTGCCCTCATGGTGGCTGTCGGCGCGCTCATGCCCGGGATCGCCCGCGCGGCGACGCCGGGCAATGGCGGTCCCAATATGCCGGCCGTGGTCACCTTCGGCCTGTTCATCATCGTCACTCTGGGCGTTACGGCCTGGGCCGCGCGACGGACGCGCACGACGAGCGACTTCTATACGGCTGGCGGCGGCATCAGCGGTCGGCAGAACGGTCTGGCCATCGCCGGCGACTATATGTCCGCCGCCTCGTTCCTCGGCATCTCCGCGCAGATTTATGCCGATGGCTATGATGGGCTGATCTACTCCACAGGTTTTCTGGTCGGCTGGCCGATCATCCTGTTCCTGCTCGCCGAGCGGTTGCGCAATCTCGGGCGCTACACCTTTGTCGATGCGGTCGCGTTCCGCTTCGCACAGACGCCGGTGCGCATTTCCTCCGCCTTCAGTTCGCTGACCGTGGTGCTGTTCTATCTGATTGCGCAGATGGTCGGCGCGGGGCAGCTCATCCAGCTGCTGTTCGGCATTCCCTATCCCTATGCCGTCGGGATCATCGGCCTCGCGATCACCGCTTATGTGCTGTTTGGCGGGATGATTGCGACGACCTGGGTGCAGATCATCAAGGCGGTCATGCTGCTCGGTTGCGCCACCTTCATGTCGCTCGCCGTGCTGTATCGGGTCGGCTTCTCGCTGGACACGCTGTTCGAGCAGGCCGTCGCCGCCAAGCAGGCGATTGCGCTGGCCGCAGGCGCCAGCGCCGATGCAGCGGCGGCGAGCGCGCGGGGCATTCTCGCACCCGGCGGCTTCATCAAGGACCCGCTGTCTGCGATTTCGCTCGGCATGGCGCTAATGTTCGGCACCGCCGGCCTGCCGCATATCCTCATGCGCTTCTTCACCGTGCGCGATGCCCGCACGGCACGCGCCTCCGTGCTGTGGGCGACGGGGTGGATCGGCTATTTCTATGTGCTCACCTTCATCATCGGCTTTGGCGCGATCGTGTTCGTCGGCAGCAACCCCGTCTATCTCGATGCGCTGACCGGCGGCCTGCGCGGTGGCAGCAATATGGCGGCGGTGCACTTGGCCGACGCGGTCGGTGGCGAAGTATTCATGGGCTTCGTTTCGGCGGTCGCCTTTGCCACCATATTGGCAGTGGTGGCCGGGCTTACCCTTTCCGGCGCCTCGACCATCGCGCATGATCTCTACGCCTCGGTCATCCGCAAGGGCAATGTCGATCAGGCGACCGAACTGCGCCTGTCGCGGATCACCGTGCTGGTACTGGCCCTGATCGCGGTCGGGCTGGGGATCGCGTTCGAGAAGCAGAATGTCGCGTTCATGGTGAGCCTGGCCTTCGCCGTGGCTGCTTCGGGCAACTTCCCCGCCCTCTTGCTCTCTATCCTGTGGAAGGATTGCACGACGCGCGGCGTTGCCTGGGGCTCGGCCATCGGCACGCTGACCGCGCTGGCGCTGACCATCCTCTCGCCTGTGATCTGGGTCGGCCAGCTTGGCGCCGCGCACCCCATCTTCCCGCTCGCCTCGCCCACATTGGTGTCGATGCCGCTGGCCTTCTTCACCATCTGGCTGATCTCGACGCTCGACCGCAGCGCGCGGGCGCAGGTGGACCGGGCTGGCTACACCGCCCAGCGCATCCGGTCGGAGACCGGCATCGGTGCTGCGGGCGCCAGCGATCATTGATCTGACTCATGCGACAGGAGACGCATTCATGAAGTTTCTGAACCGATCCTCGGCCTGGCTGGTGGCGGCGCTGCTCGCCACGACTGGCCCGGCCCACATGGCCAGCGCCCAGCCGCTGCCCGATCCCGCCGCCGTCATGGCGGCCCCGCTGAGCGCGGAGGATGCCGCCAAGCTCGCGCCCATCGCGCCGGAACTGCACGGCGCCGCCCGCATGGCGCTCTATTATTCGACCCTGATGGGGCCGATGAACGAGGAAAGCGTGCGCGCCTCGCGCACGTCGGGCCGCATGGGGCCGCCCCCGCCGCCGCATCACCGCGACGTTCCGGTCGTCGAGCAGATGATCCCCGGCGTGGCCGGCGCGCCGCAGGTCAAGCTGTACGTCATCAATGCGCAGGAAGGCGCCTGGCGCGGCGGCATCCTGCACACGCATGGCGGCGGCTACATCCTCGGCACGGCCGCCACGGACGTGCGTCGCCTGCAGGAGATGGCCAAGGAACTGAACGTGGTCATCGTCTCCGTCGAATATCGCCTCGCGCCGGAAACGACCTATGCCGGGTCCATCGAAGACAATTATGCCGGCCTGCGCTGGATGCATGACAATGCCGCCAAGCTTGGTCTCGATCCCAAGCGGATCGCCGTGATGGGCGAGAGTGCCGGTGGTGGCCATGCGGCGCTGCTGGCGCTGACTGCGCGCGACCGCGGCGAAATCCCGGTTGCTTTCCAGGTGCTCATCTACCCGATGCTGGATGACCGCACCGGCGGCGTGGTGAAGGTGCCTTCGCACATCGCCACAGTCGGCTGGGACGCGCAGCAGAACCAGCTCGGCTGGAAGGCGTTCCTCGGCCAGCAGCCGGGCACGAACAAGGTGCCGGCCACCGCCGTGCCGGCGCGCGCTGCTTCGCTCAAGGGTCTGCCGCCCGCGTTCATCGCTGTCGGCGGTGTCGATCTCTTCGTGAGCGAAGACATCGACTATGCCCGTCGCCTGACCGAGGCCGGCGTACCGACCGAGCTGCTCGTCGTGCCCTCCGCCTATCACGGCTTCGACGCGATGGCGCCGGACTCGCCGCAGGCCAAGCAATTCAACAAAGCCCGCATCGAAGCCCTGCGCCGCGCTCTGGCGACGCCAGAGAAATAAGCCGTAGCTTGATCCACGGCGTCTTCCGGCCCTCACCGGTCGGAGAGCACAGACGGGGGCGACCGCAAGGTCGCCCCCTTTTCCTTACCGTCGACCGGGCGTGGGTCGTCAGCCTTTCATCGCGCCGAGCTCGGACTCGTCCCAACCGGTTCGCATGGCCGAGACGGTGTCGAACCGCATGGTCTGCGCGCCATGGCCCGCCACGGCGTCCCATTGCGCCAGCCTGCCATGATTGGGATTGCCCGTCCGCGCGAAAGCAATCCACGCGTCGGCCATTTCGGCCTCCAGTTTAAGGGCGGCGGCATCGCCACCGGTCATGCTGGCACATCGTTCGGCATTGGCGAAGACATAGGGGATTTCCGCGCAGTGGAATGCGCGCGGACGCCCGTCCAGCACGGGCGTGCTCCGATCAAAGCTGTAAAGCCATGCCGGGGCGCGACGCAGCGCGGCCTTCCCGCTCGCCTGATCGATGGCGGTCTGGCGGATCGGTGCGGTGGCGATGCGTGACCAGATGTCGCAGGGCAGGGCCTCCGGCGTCGTCCGGCGGAACGCGGCCACCACCGCCGCGCCGCGCCCTCCCGTGTAGCGATCAGCCCGGTTCAGCAGCTCCGCCTCGCTCATCGTGAAAAAGTCGGGCTGGTTGATCCCGGTGGTGAACTCGTTGAGGGTCGTGCCGACGATCAGCGGCACATCGGCCGACAGCGCAAGGGACTGCGGTGCGTCGGGATTGGCGGGCAGCACCGCGCCATCCACTACCGGGGTAAAGCCGTAGCGGCCGCGGGTCCGAGCCTCCATAGAGCCGCCTTCGGGCAGTGGCGGATTCTCCCGGCGGAAGATGGCCGAGCTCGCCGCCAGCAAGCGATCATAGGGTAGGGAGTGCAAGGCACGCAGATCGGTTTTGCCGATGCCCAACTCCGCCAGCATGAGTTCCCCCAGCTTACGGGCCTGAGCGTGGGGCGTGGCCTTGGCGAAGGAGCCGCTCTGAACAATCGCGCGGTGAAACAGGCCGCGCGCGGCGGGCGTGGCCATCAGCGTCGAAACCTTGGCGCCGCCGCCGGACTGGCCAAAGATCGTGACCCGACCGGGATCGCCGCCAAAGGCCTCGATATTGCGCTTCACCCATTGCAGCGCCGCGACGATATCCAGCATGCCGACATTGCCGGACTGCGCATAGGCCGGGTCCACGGAGGAGAGGTCGAGAAAACCGAGCAGGTTGAGACGGTGATTGAGCGTGACGACCACCACATCGCCCCGCTGGGCGAGATTATAGCCCTCGAAGGCGGGGATGTCGTGCCCGGAGCCGGCGACAAATCCGCCGCCGTGGAGCCAGACCATCACCGGGCGTCGGGCATTGTCCGTGCCGGGCGTCCAGATATTGATGCGCAGACAATCCTCGCCGTCGAAGCTGTCATTCCACTGGAAAATGAAGGCCTCTTCGTCATTCTGGCGGCCTGTGCCCTTGTCCTGCGGGCAGATCGGCCCATAAGCGAGGCTGCTGCGCACGCCGGTCCACGGCTTGGCTGGCTTGGGCGGGAGGAAGCGATTGGCGCCGCCGGTCGTGTCGGCATAGGGGATACCGCGAAACATGGTGATCCCGCCCCGCATGAAGCCGCGCACCCGGCCGCTGGCGGTCTCGACATCCGCCATGCCTGCGCCGGCAAAAATGGGACCGCGCCCGCCGACGGCTCCGGGACTCGCCTGCGCCGATCGCGCCGCGCTGGCTAAGGCACCGGTGGCGACAAGCCCTTGCAGAAGCGCCCGACGACTTGCGCCCTTTCCACGCGAACCTGTCATGTTCCTCTCCTTGCCCTAATGGGGTCGCAATCGATTACAGGTTTAGGCCCTTCGCGCGCGGAAGCAAGCCGGGTAAGGCCCACAATAGGGCTGTGCCGCGCTACCCGCTTGATCGTTGCGCAGGATCAGCCCTGCTACGGCGCCAGCCGGAGAGGCGGCGGAGCAGGCCGCGGTTGCTCAGGGCTTCGAACATGTCGTCCGGTCCTTCCGGGTCGAGGATCTGGTTGTCCGCCAGCCAAGCTTCGACGCCTGTGAGATCGGGAATCTCATAGGGCACCAGCGTGCGCCGGCGGCTCTTCGCATTTTTCCGGCCCTTGAAGCGGAGCGCCTCGATCGTCTCGATCAGCGATCCGCTGGCGGCTAGCTTTTTCTCGACCTGTGCGATGCTGGCATCGAGATGCTCGGCCAGCAGATCGTTGCGAACCTCCGCGATGGCGGTGCTGCATCCAGAATTGCTCGGCCGGGAGCAGTCCACGGCCACGTCGCATTCCGTGTCGAGCCGCAGGGAGCGCGCATTCATGTTTGATGAGCCAACGCGCAGGATCATATCATCCACGATCATCACCTTGGCGTGGACGTAGATCGGCTCCTGATCGCGCGTGACCGGATGGTAGAGCCGGAAGCGGCCATGCTTGTCCCGCCGCCGCAGCGCGGCCACCAGTCGGGCGCGCGCGGTATCCATCGCCAGCGGTTCGAGCCAGCCCTGCGCGGCTTCGGGATTGACGATCACGATCTCCGGCCCGTCCGGCTCGTCCAGTCGCCGGGCCATGGCTTCGGCGATGCGGCGGGAGGCGAAATACTGGCTTTCGGCATAGATCCACCGCTTCGCGCGCCCGATCTGCTCGATATAGAGCTGCTCGATCTCGGTTACCTCGCGCTGATCCGGCATTTTGGGTGCCGTGCGGGCGATGAGAACCTCCACATCCTCGAATTGCACGGGCAGCGCTTCCGGCCAGACGTCGTGCTTGCTGCGGATGCCGGCAATGGTCTGCCCGGTCGCCCGCTTCCAGCGGTCGCGCGAATGCTCGCCCAGCGCAGCCGCCGCCGGCCCCTGCAGCGCGGTCGTCGCATCGTGCCAGGGCATGTAGGCCGGCCCTTTGCCGGGGCGATGCCGCTCGGGTTCCTCGTCACGATGGGCGCGCGTGTCCCACCGGTCGCCGGTCATGTCGATCCCGCCGCAAAAGGCGAAGCAATCGTCGATCACGACGATCTTCTGATGATGCGACCCGCCGGTGGGGTGATGAGCGTCCAGCTTCACATGGATGCGCGGATGGATGGCCCATTTGGCCACGGTGAAGATGGTCTTGCCGCGGAACAGCGAGCCAATGGCGCCGAGGTCCCAGCGTAGCAGATAGACTTCGAGCTCGGGATTGGTCTCGACCAGCCAGTAGATGAGATCGCCGATGGTAGTCGGTTCCGGTCCATCGGGTTGCCCCTCTTCCCGGTGCGCGAGTTCGATCCGCGCGTCGAAGTCCCAGCCGACCAGCATGATGCGCTTGCGGGCGCGGATCATGGCTTGCCGCGCGAACCGGAAATAATCCTCCGCATCGACGATCACGCAGGCTTTCGCGGCCTTGGCAGCCCGCCAATAATTGCCCTTCATGCCGACGCGCTCCCCGCGACCCCCGCCTCGACGTGTCCGCGAGGGTGGGGCTGTAGGCGGCCTGCTTCGATCATGCTTTCCCCGTTTCAATCGCCATCGGAACCCTGAGGCGTAACGGCTATCATTACGGTTGCAACGCAAAAGGGTGCCCGGAGCCTTGCCACTTTTCGCGCGGAACTGTGCGCGATGGCTCGCGGGGGGGCCGGAGTCTGTCCGTCGCGCCGGCGACTCGGTTCGTCCCCGCAACGTTGCTGCTGGAACCGCACGCCTAGCCAACGCGAGCCCAGTTTCCGGAGTTTTCAAGATGATGACCGTTCGCACCGTCCTGATATCCTGCACAGCGCTTGCGCTGGCGGGTCTTGCTGTCCCCGCGCAGGCAGAAGGGCTGGGGGCGGAGGGCAATTATGCCCGCGCCAATGGGCGCTGGGGTGCTGAACTGGGCGCTGGTTATGCGGTGGACTTTGCAGGCTTCAGCCTCACGCCGGGCGCCGGGGTTTATCTGCGCGATGGCGGTACGGCTGCCTATGGCCGGGTAGAAGCGGCTTATCAGATCCCTATGTCCCTGCGCATCGGCATCGGCGCGCGGATCAGCGGCGAGGAGCCGCGCGTCTATGGCACCGTCGCCATGCCCCTGCTGCCCCGCGTTGCCGTGAAGGGCAATGTCGGGGACCGTTATGTGTCCGTGGGGCTGACGGTCGGCTACTGAGCGTCGACGATGGCGGTTGGCTGACAGCCGAAAGTCGCGCAGAGAGGCGACATGCCGACCATCTTCAGCCATGCCGCCATATCCCTATTCACCGGCGGTGCGCTGGGCCGGCGCCGGATTGCGCCAGCCCTTGCGATCATCGGGGGTGCGCTCGCTGCCCTGCCGGACCTCGATGTGATCGGCTTTCCCCTCGGCATCGGCTATGCCAGCAAATGGGGGCATCGAGGCTTTACCCATTCGCTGGCGTTTGCATTCGGCGTGGTCGGCCTGATCGCGCTGGTCTGGCCGCGCGCGCGACGTCCAGCGGCCTTTGCCTTTCTGTTCGCCTGCGCAGTGTCCCATCCTCTGCTCGATATGCTGACCGACGGCGGGCAGGGCGTGATGCTGTTATGGCCGTTCGACCATCAGCGGCTGTTCCTCGACTGGCAGCCGATCCGCGTCTCCCCGATCGGCGCGGGCTTCTTCTCGGCACGTGGGCTGGAGACGGCCTACTCCGAACTGCTGCTGATCTGGCTGCCCGGACTGGCGATGATGACCGCCGCGTGGCTTTGGCGCCGCTGGCGCCGCCTCAAAGCAAAGTCGTCCCACAATCGCGCATAAAGAAAGGCCCGCGCCGATGGCTCGGGCGGGCCTGTTTCTTTGAGCGCGGGGGGCTAGGCCCCGCGCTGCCTCAGAAGCGCTGTTGGCGCTCGTAAAGCGACTTGTAATGCTGGATCCGTGTGACCCGCAGCCCCGGCATGCCGGACCGGTCCACCGCGCGCTGCCAACTGGCGAATTCCTCGAGCGTCAGATCGTAACGCGCACAGGCTTCGTCCACTGTCAGCAGGCCGCCATTGACGGCCGCCACGACTTCCGCCTTGCGCCGAACGACCCAACGCGTGGTCGATGGCGGCGGCAGCGAGTCAAGCGTCAGCGGCTCACCGAGAGGGCCGACGACTTGAGCAGGGCGAATCTTCTGGTTCTCGATCATTCTTTCCTCATTCACCGACGGGGATCGGTCTGACACGGTCTTCTTGCTCATGATGTTGACCCCAAAGCTTTTCACTCCGGCTAACCGCCAGAGTGAACGGCGCCTTCACCATTGGTCCCCACCGCCATGAATGCCGCCACGGATGCATTGAACGATCCCGCCGCGCGTCGCAGCGTTGCGGGGCTCGGTGTGTTCGATGCAAAGATCAGGCTCAGCCGTGACGGCTCATCCGCAAGCACGACCGGAAGATCGGCTTCACGAATGGCCCGGGCCGTCGGTGTCGTATCCTGGCGCGCGGCGTGAACCGTGAGCAGCAGGCGCAGATCCGGGATCCGGGGGCTGCGTCCGCTTGCCAGGGCGACAGGCAGGGCCTGATCATCGAGGTTGGCACTTATGTCCATGGCCACCCTGCTAGCAGCCAAAAGATAAGCGCTCGTAAAGGCCGTGGTGACAGGTTGTTAGGTGAGATTACCGGTGCATAGACCGCGACGGACGGTCTTTACTCGCTGGTCACCGGTTGCGGGTGCTGGTCGCTGCGCCCCAATGCGCTTATATGGTGCCAATGGACGGACTTTTTCAGCTTCCAACGCCTCTGCAGGGCAAGCGCATCGTCGTTGCCATGTCCGGCGGCGTGGATTCCAGCGTGGTTGCGGCGCTGGCCGCACGGTCGGGCGCGGAAACGATCGGCGTCACGCTGCAGCTTTACGATCATGGCGCCGCCGTGGGGCGGACGGGAAGCTGCTGCGCCGGGCAGGATATTCGCGATGCGCGGGCGGTCGCAGACAAGCTCGGCATCGCGCATTATGTCTTCGATTATGAAAGCCGCTTCCGCGAAAGCGTGATGGACCGCTTCGCCGATGAGTATCTGGCCGGCCGCACGCCGATTCCGTGTGTCCGCTGCAATATGGGCGTCAAGTTCACCGACCTGTTCGCGCTGGCCCGCGATCTGGGTGCCGATTGCCTGGCGACCGGCCATTATGTCCGGCGCGTTGAAGGCCCGGCCGGGGCTGAGTTGCATCGCGCTGTCGATCCCGCGCGGGACCAGAGCTATTTTCTGTTCGCCACGACGCAGGACCAGCTCGATTATCTGCGCTTTCCCCTCGGCGGCATGGAAAAGCCGGTCGTCCGGCAGATCGCGGCCGAACTGGGGCTTGGGGTTGCGCTCAAACCGGACAGTCAGGACATCTGCTTCGTGCCGGATGGCGACTATGCCGGCGTGGTGCGAAAAATGCGGCCCGAAGCCGATGATGCGGGGGAGATCGTCCATATCGATGGCCGTGTGCTGGGGCCGCATAAGGGCCTGATCCATTATACGGTCGGCCAGCGGCGCGGGCTGGAGATCGGCGGCCTCGCAGAGCCGCTCTATGTTGTGCGCTTGGATGCAGCGCAGCGCCGGGTGATCGTCGGGCCGAAGGCGGCACTGGCCGTGCGCGCCGCGCGCCTCGACGAGATCAACTGGCTCGGCGGGACGTTCTATGGAAGCTTGAGCGCTAAGGTGCGGTCGATGGCCCGTCCCGTTCCTGCCCGGTTGGATGGCGACCGTCTGATCTTCGAGAGCGAAGAATTTGGCGTGGCGCCGGGTCAGGCGGCAGTGCTCTACGATGGCGACCGGGTGCTCGGCGGCGGCTGGATCGCGGAAACGGAAGGCGCGGAGATGGCCATCGCATAAGGGCCGCGAGCCCTACCGTGAAACAAAACGTCAACTCCCATGGCTTAGAGGTGAGTGGCGGCTTGCGGAGTGCGTCCATGGCAATTTTGAAGAGGATCAAGGGTCGGGCGAATCGGATCGCAAGGAACCTTTCGGGTCGGTTGGTGGATGTTTTCCACGATCGGGCGATCGATCCCAAAATCGCCCGCTTTCGGGCTTCCGAGCACTTCCAGTCCATGCCGAGCCTGCGGGTTCTCGTGGTCGGCGTTCAATCGAACCGCTCGCCGCAATCGCTCGGCGAAATCTATGGCCGGATGCAGAGCGAGCGCCACCGCATCACCTTTGACAGCAAGGGCGTCGATAATCTCGGCAAGCTGGACAACACCAACGTCCTCCTCGCGCGGCATGATCTCAACGCGTTCGACTGGGTGGTGATGACCGATGACGATATCGAACTGCCCGACCAGTTCATGGACACCTTCCTTGCGCTCGCCGAATATGCCGAGCTGAAGATCTGCGGTCCCGCGCAGCGCGGCTATTCTTATTGGAGCCGCGAGATCATGCGCCGTCGCAAGGGCGCGTTGGTGCGCGAGACGAACTTTGCGGAGGTCGGCCCGCTGGTCGCCTTCCGCCGCGAGGTGTTCGACATCGTCTTTCCCTTCCCCTCGCTGAAATACGGTTGGGGCGTCAACACCGTCTGGCCGGTGCTTGCGGAGAAGGAAGGCTGGAAGACCGGGGTCGTCGACGGCACGGCGCTCCGGCACACCAAACCCATCGGCGCGACCTATGATTTCCGCGAGGCGGCGCGCGAAGCGGAAGAGTATATGAACCGCTTCGGCATCGTCACCGGCGTGCATGTGCTGCATACCTACCGGACATTTTACGAGGCGGGCTGACGATCCTGTGCGCTTTGCCGTGAATAAAACGTCAACTCCCATGTCGTAGGGCGAGTGACGGTTTGCGGGAGTGCGTTCATGGCAATTTTGAAAAGGATCAAGGGTCGGGCGAGTCGAACCGCGAGGAATCTCTCAGGCCGGGTGGTGGACGTTTTCCACGATCGCGCCATCGATCCCAAAATTGCCCGCTTTCGGGCTTCCCAGCACTTCCAGTCCATGCCGAGCTTGCGGGTTCTCGTGGTTGGCGTTCAATCGAACCGCTCGCCGCAATCGCTGGGCGAAATCTATGCTCGGATGCAGAGCCAGCGACACCGCATCACCTTTGCCAGCAAGGGCGTCGATAATCTCGGCAAGCTGGACAACACCAACGTCCTCCTGGCGCGGCATGACCTTAGCGAATTCGACTGGGTGGTAATGACCGACGACGATGTCGAACTGCCCGACCAGTTCATGGACACTTTCCTTGCGCTCGCCGAATATGCCGAGCTGAAGATCTGCGGCCCCGCGCAGCGCGCCTACTCTTATTGGGGGTGGGACATCATGCGGCGGCGCAAGGGCGTGTTGGTGCGTGAGACGAACTTTACGGAGGTCGGCCCTTTGGTCGCCTTTCGCCGCGAAGTGTTCGACATCGTCTTTCCCTTCCCCTCGCTGAAATATGGCTGGGGGTTGGACCCGGTGTGGCCGGTGCTCGCGGAGAAAGAAAGCTGGAAGACGGGCGTCGTCGACGGAACGGCGCTCCGACACACCAAGCCCATCGGCGCGACCTATGATTTCCGCGAGGCGGCGCGCGAGGCGGAAGAGTATATGAACCGCTTCGGCATCGTTACCGGCGTGCATGAGCTGCATACCTACCGGACATTTTGCGAGGCCGACTGACGATCTAGCGGGCCCGTCCCTCGCCGGCTAGTTAATCACCGGGATGAGGTCGTCCTCATTGGAGGCGGGCGTGTCGGCCACTTCACCGATTCGCAGCATGGCGAAGATGATGCAGCTCAGCACCGTCATCGCGATCAGGATGACCATCAGCCAGGCAAGGCCGCTCGCGCCATAGATCCACGCATAAAGGCTGGCGCCCAGCGCGACCGGCAGGTTGGACAGCGAATTATAGATCGTGAACTGGGTGGCGCCGACCCGCTTGTCGGACAGGCGCATCCGCAGCGGGTTGGAGCTGATCGACGTCAGAATGTCCGTCGCCTCGCGCCCGATGGAGAGCAGCACGAAGACGGTGCCGATCATCGCGACCTCCGGCGAGACCAGGAAGACCAGCGACATGACCGCATAGCCGGCATAGGTGATGACCGTGGCGCGGCGCGGGCCGATCTTCCCGACGAGGAGGGAGCCGACGCCCATGCAGGAGATGGACACCAGCAGGCCGACCGTGGCGACCATCCCCGAATAGCTGCTGGTGCTGAAATTCGCCTGTGTCGTCGCGAAGACCGGCCAGAAGGCGGTGAACGCCCCGCCCACCGCGCGGCCGAGCACGCTGGCGGCGAGCAGCACCAGACTGTCGCGCTTGATCATCGAGCGGAAGGTGATGGCGAGGATGCGCAGCCAAGGCAGGCCGTGGGCGCTCAGCGCTTCGGCCGAGGCCCGGCCTTTTGTCCAAGGCAGCAGCTTCTCGCCCGGCCGCTCGCGCAGCACAAGAGCGAGCAGCAGGAAGCCGGCATTGAAGGGAAGGAAGGCGGCAAAGGCGATCGCCGCGCTATAATGCTGGAGCAGATAGCCCCCCATCGCGCCACCAATGGCCATGCCCAGCGCCTGCCCGCCGAACATGAAGGCGCTGGCCGTTCCCTGCTCTTCATCCGGGAGGATATCGACCGCGAGGCCATCGACCGCCACGTCCTGAATGGCGCCGCCGGAGAAGATCAGCACGCCGAGCACGGTGATGAGGCCGAGATCCTGCGGCTCCGGCGCAGCAATCGCGGCGACGGTGAGGCCGATCAGAATGACGGCCTGCGACCCGATCAGCCAGGCGCGCCGCCGCCCCATCGGCAGATAGGCATAACGATCCATGAGCGCCGCACCGATGAACTTGAAGCTCCACGGCAGATAGGCGGTCGCCACCAGCGAGGCGATGGCGGCAGGCGGCATCTGGTTGGAGGCAAGCCAGGCTGCCACCGCGGTCAGGAAAAGCCCGAGCGGAAGCCCCTGCGCCACATAGAAGGTCATCATGCTGCCGATGCGCAGCCGCTTGCTCTCGCTCAATATCAGGCTGATGACGCGTCCCCTGCGGCTTGATTGTCCGGCCGCTCAGGATGCTAGAGACTCATCGGCAAAGTGCAATGGCCTGGCTGACGACCCTGCCGGGAGGGCGCGGTCAGCGCGTGGGGCGCGACATGACCTGCGCATTGCCGTCCGGCTGGACCATGATGAGATGAGCATCGCCCTGATCGCACTGGGCGCGCCAGGTGGGCACGCCGCCTTCCGGCTCGAGCCGCTCGACCTTCGTGACGTCGCGGCAGGAAATATCGGCATCGCGAATGGCGCGCAGGAAGACCGCCTGCTGCTGCGTTTCGGAGAGATTTTCGATGGCCGCGACATGGTCGATTGCGTTGGCGGCGTTGTCCATCGCATTGCTGGCCAGCGCGGCATTGTTGGCTGCGCCTGCGCTATTCTGTTGGCTGGCGCCGCCGCCACAGGCAGCGAGCGAGAGCGTGGCCAGGCCGATCAGGAAAACACGCATGGGTCTATCTCCGGGGCGTTCTTGCTGGGGCGGGCATGATAAGCCGGCGCGACCGCGATTGCGACCTTTATCGCCGGCTTATGCCGCGCTCAGCGCGCGAAGAGCGCCTTGAGCCACTTGTCGAGCACCGGCGTGGCGGGATAATCCGGGTCGCCCAGCCGGCGATTGATTTCCATGTGGCCCTGCAGGCCTTTGCCCTCGAACCGGTCGACTTGCACCGTCGTTCCGGCCTTTCGCAGAGCCTCGGCCAGCGCGCGGGCCTGCGCGGTGCCATCCTCGCGGTCGACATGGAAGATGAGGAAGGCCGGCGCATTGGGCGCAGCGGCGTGCAGCGTCGGAGAGAGAGCCCGCTGCCGGGCCGGATCGTTGCCGAAGGCCTCCGTGTAGGTCTTGCCCATGATGCGCGGTCCGGCCTTCATTTGGGCCGGCACGTCATATGCGGCGCCATCCAGCGCCACGATGCCGGCGGCGGCATCTGGTGCCAGACCGGCCTCGCGCAGATAGCGGGGGTCCGTGCCCACCAAAGCGACGAGATGCGCGCCCGCGCTATGCCCCATCAGCACGATCCGCCGGGGGTCGATGTTCAGCTTGTCCGCGTTGGCGATGACATAGGCGAGGGCGCTGGCCACATCCGCCGCCTGCTGCTCGACGGTTGCCTGCGGGACCAACCGGTAGTCGATGGAGGCGAGCGCATAGCCCTGCGCCGTCAGATGCGCGACCTTGCGCTGGCCCGTGGCATTGGTCTTGTTGCCATGCTGCCATCCGCCGCCATGCACGAAGATGACGAGTGGCACCGGCGCGGACGTCTGCCCAACAGAGGGCCAGAAGGCGAGGGTCTGCGCCGGGTCGCGCCCATAGGCCATCTCGCGCCCGTCCACCGTCTTGTCGGCTGCGATATCCTGCTGCATCCGCCCGGCCATGCGCTCGCGAATGCGATCGCGCAGGCTTGCATCGGCGGGCAGGCTGGTGACGCCGACCGTGGCCGCGATTGCGGCGATGAGGGTGACGCCATGTAAATGAGAGCGAATCATGAGCCTGACTTTCGAAAACGCCAGGCCTTTTGATTGGGAACTTTGCCTTACAATGCGATGAACGGATGTTTGTTGCGGGTGAATGGTCCCATCTCCTGACACGCCTGCTTGCCGCACCTGCCTTGACGGAAGGTCCATCGAGCGGCTAACGGGCGCCCCGGACCGGGTGCGATGGCGCGCCCGCTTTGATCCAGTCCGACCACCGAGTCCTGTCGAAGGGTGGTCGCGATCCGCCCGGCAGGCGGAGACGTGTATCCATGGCAAATGTAACCGTGATCGGCGCCCAGTGGGGCGATGAAGGCAAAGGCAAGATTGTCGATTGGCTGGCCAGCCGCGCCGATTGCGTCGTGCGCTTCCAGGGCGGTCACAATGCCGGGCACACGCTCGTCGTCGGCGAGCAGGTCTACAAGATCAGCCTCGTGCCTTCGGGCATCGTCACGGGTACGCTCTCCATCATCGGCAATGGCGTGGTGCTCGATCCCTGGGCGCTCAAGGCCGAGATCGAGAAGCTGCAGGGTCAGGGCGTGCATGTGACGCGCGACAATTTCGCCGTCGCCGACAATTGCCCGCTCATCCTGCCGATCCACCGCGATCTTGACGGCCTGCGCGAGACGGCCGCCGGCAAGGGCAAGATCGGCACCACGGGCCGTGGCATTGGTCCGGCTTATGAGGACAAGGTCGGTCGCCGTGCGATCCGGGTCTGCGATCTCGCTCATCTTGATTCGCTGGAGCCGCAGCTCGATCGGCTGTGCGCCCACCATGACGCGTTGCGCGCCGGCTTTGGCGAGCCGCCCATCGACCGGGCCAAGCTGATCGCCGATCTGCGCGAGATCGCGCCGTTCGTGCTGCAGTTCGCCGAGCCGGTGTGGAAGCGGCTGCGCGATGTGCGCAAGGGCGGCAAGCGCATTCTGTTCGAGGGCGCGCAGGGCGTGCTGCTCGACGTGGACCACGGCACCTACCCGTTCGTCACCAGCTCCAACACGGTGAGCGGTACGGTCGCCTCGGGCTCCGGCATGGGGCCGAGTGCGGCTGGCTTCGTGCTCGGCATCGTGAAGGCCTACACCACCCGCGTCGGCTCCGGGCCGTTCCCCACCGAGCTGGTGGACGAGACCGGCGAGCGCCTCGGCCAGCGCGGCCATGAATTTGGCACCGTCACGGCCCGCAAGCGCCGCTGCGGCTGGTTCGACGCGGTGCTGGTCCGCCAGACCTGCGCGCTTTCGGGCGTCACGGGCATTGCCCTCACCAAGATCGACGTGCTCGACGGGTTCGAGACGATCAAGATCTGCACCGGCTACCGGCTGAATGGCGAAATCATCGATTATCTGCCCGCGCACGCGGCCGATCAGGCCGCCGTCGAGCCGGTGTATGAAGAGATGGACGGCTGGGAAGGCACCACCGTCGGCGCCCGCTCCTGGGCGGACCTGCCGGCGCAGGCCATCAAATATATCCGCCGCATCGAAGAGCTGATCGAATGCCCGGTCGCCAGCGTCTCAACCTCGCCACAGCGTGAGGACACGATCCTGGTGCGCGATCCGTTCGAGGATTGAGGACAGGCGGGGCGCGCGTTGGCGCGCCAGCATGCTTTCGCAAGGAAAAAGGCGGATCGACGCCGGACGGAGCTTCCTGTCCGGCATCGGTCCGCCTTCGCGGTCTTCGGGTCAGAAGAGCAAATAGAGCAGGATGATGATGGGAATCGGGATCCCGATCAGCCACAGCAAGATGCCTTTACCCATGTCATCAGTCTCCTTCTTGTCTCCTTGACCAATGCCTCGCGCGCCAATCCGTTGCCTTGATGGGCGAATGCGGCCCGCAATTGCAGTTTCGCGCGTGAGGGCCTAAAGCGCGCCGGCTATGAGCCGCTCCATCACATTCGCCATTCCCAAGGGACGCATTCTCGAAGAGGCCCTGCCGCTGCTGGCGCACGCGGGCATCGAGCCCGAGGCGGAGTTCCATAAGAAGGAAAGCCGGGCGCTGCGGTTCGCGACCAATGTCGAGGGCCTGTCCATCATCCGCGTGCGCGCATTCGATGTGGCGACCTTCGTCGCGCATGGCGCAGCCCAGGTCGGCATCGTGGGGTCGGACGTGATCGCCGAGTTCGGCTATTCCGAGCTTTATGCGCCGGTCGATCTCGATATCGGCCATTGCCGCCTGTCCATCGCCGAGCCGGCCGATGCCGTGCCCGAGGTGCTGGGGGCTGCCAGCCATGTCCGCGTCGCCACCAAATATCCGCATCTCACCCGCGCTCATTATGAGGCGCTGGGGGTGCAGGCCGAGTGCGTGAAGCTGAATGGCGCGATGGAACTGGCGCCCTCGCTCGGGCTGGCGCGGCGGATCGTCGATCTCGTCTCGTCCGGCGCGACGCTCAAGGCCAATGGCCTCGTTGAAACCGCGAAGATCATGGACATTTCCGCGCGGCTCATCGTCAACCGGGCGGCGATGAAGATGCGCGCTGCCGAGCTGGTGCCAATGGTCGAGCGCTTCCGCGCTGCCGTGGAGGCCAGCCGTGCCGCTTGAGTTGGATGCCCGTGATGCGGGGTTCGCTGCGCAGTTCGAGGCGCTGGTCAACGCCCGGCGCGAGGCGGATGAGGATGTCGCACAGGCTGTGCGCGATATCGTCCGGCGCGTGCGAGGCGAGGGCGACGCAGCGCTGGCCGACCTGACCGCGCGGTTCGACCGCTTCGATCTTAATGCGCAGGGCTGGTCGATCAGCGCCGAACAATGCGCGCAGGCCTATGCGCAGATCGACGCGCCGCTGCGCGATGCGCTCAACCTCGCCGCCGAGCGGATCGCGACCTATCACGCGAAGCAGAAGCCCGAAGATGCCGGCTGGACCGACGAGGCCGGCGTGCGGCTCGGCGCGCGGTGGAACGCCGTGGAAGCGGCGGGCATCTACGTGCCGGGCGGGCTGGCTGCCTATCCCAGCTCGCTGCTGATGAATGCCATTCCGGCCAAGGTCGCCGGGGTCGAGCGCATCGTGATGATGTCGCCCACGCCGGGCGGGCAGCTCAATCCCGCCGTGCTGGCGGCAGCGCATATTGCGGGCGTGAGCGAAATCTGGCGCGTCGGCGGTGCGCAGGCGGTGGCGGCGCTGGCTTATGGCACGGCGCGGATCAAGCCGGTGGACGTCATCGTCGGGCCGGGCAATGCCTGGGTCGCAGAAGCCAAGAGGCAGGTTTACGGCGTGGTCGGCATCGACATGGTAGCAGGGCCGAGCGAGATCGTGGTCGTCGCGGACGGCAAGAACGATCCCGAATGGATCGCCGCTGATTTGCTCAGCCAGTCCGAGCATGATGAGACCAGCCAGTCGATCCTGTTCACTGACGATGCGGCCTTTGCCAAGGCCGTGGCTGCATCGGTCGAGGGCTGGCTCAATCGGCTCGAGACCGGCGCCCGCGCACGGGTGAGCTGGACCAACAATGGCGCGATCATCCTGGTGCCGGACCTGGAGGCCGCGCTGCCGCTGGTCGACCGGCTGGCGCCCGAGCATCTCGAACTGGCCGTGGACGATCCGCAGCCGCTGTTCGACAAGGTGCGCCACGCCGGATCGGTGTTCATGGGCCGGATGACGCCCGAGGCGATCGGCGATTATGTCGCGGGGCCGAACCATGTGCTGCCGACCGGGCGGCGCGCGCGCTTCTCCTCCGGCCTCTCCGTGCTGGACTTCATGAAGCGCACCAGCTTCCTGCAACTCGATGCGCGCGCCATCGGCGCCATCGGCCCGGCAGCGCTGGCGTTGGCCCAGGCGGAGGGGCTGCCGGCCCATGCGGCCAGCGTGGCGGTGCGGCTGAAATAGACAGACCCGATGCAGGGGCGCGCGGAACGGGATGGTGAAATCCCGTATCCATCGCGCGCCCGAACCGATATGAAGGACGCAATGAAGCCAACGAAATCAAAGTCCCGCTCTGCGGCGCGGCTCGCGGCCGTGCAGGCGCTCTACCAGCAGGAGATGGAAAGCACGCCGCTGCCGCTGCTGCTCCATGAGTTCCATCAGCACCGCCTCGGCGCGACCATTGAGGACGTGACCTATCACCCCGCCGAACAGGCTTTCTTCGATGATGTGGTGAAGGGCGTGGACGCGCGCCGCGACGAGATCGACCAGCATATCATCGACCGGCTGGCCAAGGGCTGGTCGATGGAGCGCCTCGACAAGCCGATGCGGCAGATCCTGCGCGCCGGCACCTATGAGCTGCTGGCCCGCGCCGACGTGCCCACGGCGAGCGTCATCAGCGAATATGTCGATGTCGCTCACGCCTTCTACGACAAGCGCGAGGCCGGCTTCGTCAACGGCCTGCTCGACGGCATCGCCAAGAGCGTGCGCAGCTAAGATGAGCGCGGAGGCGGACCTTCTCCGCCGTCTGCGCGCCATGGCGAGCGACCCCGCGGCGCGCGGCCTGATGGACGATGTCGCGGTGATGCCCACCATGGGGCAGCAACTCGTCATCACCAGCGACACGATGGTCGAAGGCGTGCATTTCCGCGCCGACGATCCACCCGAGACCGTCGGCTGGAAGCTGGCGGCGGTCAATCTCTCCGATCTCGCCTCCAAGGGCGCCGTGCCGGTCTCCTGCCTGCTGAACTATGGACTGACCGGTCAGCCCGGCTGGGACGAGGGGTTCCTCGATGGGCTGGGGCGGGCGCTGCGCAGCTTCGGGATGCACCTCATTGGCGGCGATACCGTAAAGCTGCCCGCGGGCGCGCCGCGCGTGCTCAGCCTGACCGCCATGGGCGAGGTGCCCGCGCATGAACAGGTGCCGGCGCGCACCGGCGCACGACCGGGAGACCGCTTGTTTGTTTCCGGCCCGATCGGCGATGCTGGCGCCGGGTTGGGGCTGCTCGATGAGGGGCTGAAGGAGCCGGCGGAGCTGATCCGTGCCTATCGCGTGCCCACGCCGCACATCACGCTCGGGCAGACGCTCTCGTCGCAGGCCCATGCGATGATGGACGTCTCCGACGGGTTGCTGATCGATGCGCAGCGCATGGCGCTGGCCAGCGATTGCGCGGTGGAAATCAATCAGGTGCCGCTGTCGGACGCCTATGTGTCGCTGCGCGGGAACGGCATCGAGGCGCGGCTGGCCGCTGCGACGGCCGGCGATGATTATGTGCTGCTCATTGCCTTGCCCGGCACGCTGGCGCCCCCGCGCGGACTGCTGGAGGTCGGGCGGTTCAAGCATGGCGAGGGGTTGACGCTGCGCCTTGATGGCAAGGCAGTGCCGTTGCCGGCGCGGCTGGGCTACGAGCACGGCTGATGGTCGCGCTCCAGCTTCCGTTCCGCTGAGTAGGCTCTGAGTAGCGCCGTGGCGCGTATCGAAGCATCGCGCCCTGAGCAGTCCTTCGATACGCCATTTCGGCAGGCTCAATAACTACTCAGGCCGAACGGATTGGGGAGTGCGGCCGTTGGGCTGATGCAAGGCCGGCGACCTGTTCGTGAGCTGTTACGGCCTTATTCCTGGCCCCGTTCGTGTCGAGCCCTTCGACTGCCCGCAGGGCCGGCGCTCAGGATAAACTTCAGCTGTAAGCTGAAGTCGAGACACCCCGCCCTGCAAGCGGCGCTTGCGGCATCTCGACTTCGCTCGATGCGAACGGGGGTAAGGTGAGTGAGGGTCGCCTCCCAATCGCCCCCTCCGTTTAACCGCTTGACGGCACGGGAGAGCGCTTTACCTTCCGCTCCAAAGCCGAACATGGGCGGTCAACGCCCGGGCACCGTCACAGGGGAGAACGCGATATGACCTCGGTCTTGATCGCCATTGGTTGCGGCCTGCTTGCCGTGATCTATGGTCTGGTGACCAGTCGCCAGGTGCTGAGTGCGCCGGCCGGTAGTGCCAGGATGCAGGAAATTGCGGGTGCCATTCAGGAAGGCGCCAAAGCCTATCTCGGACGACAATATACCACCATCGCTATCGTCGGCGTCATCGTCGCCATCATTCTCTTCTTCACGCTCGGTCTGCTCTCCACGGTCTCGTTCCTGATCGGTGCGGTGCTTTCGGGCGTCGCCGGCTATGTCGGCATGAACATTTCGGTGCGGACCAATGTCCGCACCGCGCAGGCCGCGAGCGAATCCCTGCAGGGCGGGCTGACGCTGGCCTTCCGGTCCGGCGCGGTCACCGGCATGCTCGTGGCGGGCCTCGGCCTGCTCTCCATCGCCGGGACGTTCTGGTATCTGACCGGGCCGGGCGGCCTCGCGCCCAATGATCGCTCGATCATCGCCGCGCTGACGGCGCTGGCTTTTGGCGCCTCGCTCATCTCCATCTTCGCGCGGCTGGGGGGCGGCATCTTCACCAAGGCCGCCGATGTGGGCGCCGATCTCGTCGGCAAGGTCGAGGCCGGTATCCCTGAGGACGATCCGCGCAATCCGGCGGTCATCGCGGACAATGTCGGCGACAATGTTGGCGATTGCGCCGGCATGGCCGCAGACCTGTTCGAGACCTATGTGGTGACGCTCGGCTTGACCATGGTCTCCATCGCGCTGCTGGTCGATGCGCCGTCTGCGCAACTCATGGCGCTGATGTCGCTGCCGCTGGTCGTTGGCGGCATCTGCATCATCACCTCGATCATCGGCACCTATTTCGTGCGGCTGGGCAAATCGCAAAACATCATGGGTGCGCTCTACAAGGGCTTCTGGATGACGGCGGTGCTCTCGGTCGGCGGCATCTGGTACGTCACCTGGCGCGTGCTGGGCGACATGGATGTGGCGATCGGCGCGGGGCTGGATGGCACTGGTGGCTATACCGGCATGGCGCTGTTCTGGTGCATGTTGATCGGCCTGATCGTCACCGGCCTGCTGGTGTGGATCACGGAATATTACACCGGCACCAATTATCGCCCGGTGAAATCCATCGCCAAGGCGAGCGTCACGGGCCATGGCACCAATGTGATCCAGGGTCTGGCGATCAGCCTGGAATCGACGGCGCTGCCGACGTTGGTCATCACCATCGCGGTGATCGCAACCTACCAGATCGCCGGGATCATCGGCGTGGCCTTCGCGGCTACCTCGCTGCTGGCATTGGCCGGCATGGTCGTCGCGCTCGATGCTTATGGTCCGGTGACGGACAATGCCGGCGGCATCGCGGAAATGGCGGGCCTGCCCGATGATGTGCGCCACCGCACCGATGCGCTCGATGCCGTGGGCAACACCACCAAGGCGGTGACCAAGGGCTATGCCATCGGCTCGGCGGCGCTGGCGGCGCTGGTGCTGTTCGGCGCGTACACGGCGGATCTGGAAATCTACTTTCCGGACATCGCGGTCGATTTCTCGCTGAGCAATCCCTACGTCATCGTGGGTCTGCTGCTGGGGGCGCTGCTGCCCTATCTCTTCGGTGCATTCGGCATGACGGCCGTGGGCCGGGCAGCGGGCGCGGTCGTCGAGGATGTGCGTGAGCAGTTCCGCAGCGATTCGGGCATCATGGCGGGTACGTCCCGGCCCAATTATGCCCGCACCGTGGACATCGTGACCAAGGCGGCGATCAAGGAAATGATCATTCCCTCGCTGCTGCCGGTGCTGACGCCCATTGCGGTCTACTTCATCATCACCGCCGTGGCCGGGCAGGCGCAGGGCTTTGCTTCACTGGGCGCGCTGCTGCTCGGTGTCATCGTTTCCGGCCTGTTCGTCGCTATCTCGATGACCAGTGGCGGCGGCGCCTGGGATAATGCCAAGAAATATATCGAGGATGGCCATCATGGCGGCAAGGGCTCGGAGGCCCACAAGGCGGCCGTCACCGGCGACACGGTCGGCGATCCCTACAAGGATACGGCCGGCCCGGCCGTGAACCCGATGATCAAGATCACCAATATCGTGGCGCTGCTTCTGCTCGCCGCACTGGCGCACGGGGCGATGTAAAGATCCCGGCGCACAATCCCGGAAACGGGAGAGGAGGAAAGCCCGTCCGGATCCTGTCCGGGCGGGCTTTTCACGTCTTGGCCGATGGGCCCTCTCCGCGATGCTGGCGAGCCGGAGGCGCCGACGCTATAGCGCCGGCCATGTCTTCTGCGCTTGCCTCCTTCCAGTCCCAGCTTGACGCGCTGGAGCGTCGCGCACGCCGGCGACGGCTCATACCGCGCGCGGGCCATGATTTCGCGTCCAACGACTATCTCGGCCTTGCCGGCGACCCGGCGATTGCGGCTGCGGTGGCTGATGCGCTGGCGCGGGGTGTTCCGGTCGGCTCGGGCGGGTCGCGGCTGCTGCGCGGCAATGCGCCGGAGCATGAGGCACTGGAGGTGCAGGCCGCGCAGATATTCGGCAGCGAGGCGGCTTTGTTTTTGGCCAATGGCTTTGCCGCGAACATCGCCATTCTTGCCGGCCTGCCGGGTCCGGGCGATCTTGTCGTCGCGGATGCGCTCATTCACGCCAGCGCCCATGACGGGATGAAGCTCGGCAAGGCCCGCTCCGTGCTGGCGCAGCATAATGATGCCGACGCCTTTGCCGATGCCATTGCCGGTTGGCGGCGCGAGGGGGGCACGGGGCGGGTGTGGATCGTCGCCGAAACGCTCTATTCCATGGACGGTGACAGGGCGCCGGTCGATGACCTTGCCGCTGTCGCCGCGCGACATGATGCGATGCTGGTGCTGGACGAGGCACACGCGACCGCCGTTCACGGGCCGGGCGGGCGGGGCCTGGGCGCGCATCTTGAGTCGGCGGAGAATGTCATTGCGCTCCACACCTGCGGCAAGGGGCTGGGCGCGGAGGGGGCGCTGGTGACGGCCACGCGGCCGATCATCGATCTGCTGGTCAATCGCGGGCGCAGCTTCGTCTTCTCGACGGCGCCATCGCCGCTGATGGCGGTTGCGGTGCAGGCCGCGCTGGCGCGCAGTCTGGAGGGCGACGATCTGCGCGCGCGCCTGAGCGATCTGATCGATCATGCTGCGCAGCATTTATGCGCGCCGCTGGGGCTTCCCGCGCCTGCCAGCCAGGTCCTGCCGATCGTGCTGGGGGACGATGCGCGGACGATGCAGGTTGCGGCCTTGCTGCAGCAGGCCGGGTTCGATGTGCGCGGTATCCGCCCGCCCACGGTGCCGCGCGGCACCGCGCGCCTGCGCCTGTCGCTCACGCTGAATGTCGATGAGGAGATCATCGCAGAACTGGGGGAAGCCTTGCAGCAAGCGCTCCGACAGGTGCCGGCATGAGCGGCGCCCTCATTGTGTCGGGCACCGATACCGGCATCGGCAAGACGGTGGTTGCGGCCGGTCTCGCTGCTGCTCTCGGCGCCTCCTACTGGAAGCCGATCCAGGCCGGCACGGCCGATGGCACGGACAGTGCGGATGCCGTGACGCTCGGCGTCGCGCGGGACCAGTGCCTCCAAGAAGCGTATCGACTGGCGCTTCCGGCCTCGCCGCATCTGGCCGCCGAGCGGGAGGGGCTTGTGCTGGACCCGTCCCGTCTCGCCCTCCCGTCCGCGCGTCCGCTGATCGTCGAGGGCGCCGGCGGCCTGATGGTGCCCGTCCGCCGCGATCCGCCGATGTTGATGATCGACCTGTTTGCCGGCTGGGGCGCGCCGGTGTTGCTCGTCGCGCGAACGGGGCTGGGCACGATCAACCATAGCCTGCTGAGCATCGAAGCTCTGAAGGGGCGGTCCATCCCCATTGCCGGGCTGATCTTCGTCGGGGAAGTACATCCTGATAATGAGGCGATCGTGCCGTCGCTAACGGGCGTGCGCAGCTTCGGCCGCCTGCCGATGCTGGACCCGCTCGATGCCGCGCATCTGCGGCAGGCGATGCACGCCCATATCGATCTGGCCGGGGTGCGCACGGCGATGGGTGGGCCGCCATGACATCCCCCGTTTGGCATCCCTTCACGCAGCACGGCCTTGGCGAGGCGATCCCGCAGATCGTCTCCGCCTCCGGGGCGTGGCTGACCTGCAATGACGGCCATCGGCTGCTCGACGGCATCTCAAGCTGGTGGGTCATCACCCACGGCCATTGCGAACCGCGCATCGCGGCGGCCATCGCGGCGCAGGCGGGCACGCTCGATCAGATGATCTTCGCTGGATATACCCACCCGCAGGCGGAGGCGCTGGCCCGGTCGCTGGTGTCGCTCACGCCGGCTGGCCTCGATCATGTATTCTTCTCGGACAGCGGGTCGACCGCGGTAGAGGTGGCGCTCAAAATGGCGCTCGGCCATTGGCACAATCGCGGCGAGGCGCGGCACCGGCTGCTGGTGCTCGAGCATAGCTATCATGGCGATACCATCGGCACGATGTCGGTGGGCGAGCGCGGCGTGTTCAATCGTGCTTATGCGCCGCTGCTGTTCGACGTGGAGACGGTGCCCTTCCCCGCGCAAGGGCAGGTACAGGCCAGCCTCGCTGCACTGGAGCGGCTGTGCCGGACGGGCGAGAAGCCCGCAGCATTCATTGTCGAGCCGCTGGTGCTGGGGGCCGGCGGGATGCTCCTTTATCCGCCTGAAACACTTCGCGCCTTTGCCGAAATTTGTGCGCAGCATGATGTGCTCTTCATCGTGGATGAAGTGATGACCGGCTGGGGCCGCACCGGCACGCTCTTCGCCTGCGAACAGGCCGGCGTGGCGCCGGATATCCTCTGCCTGGCCAAGGGGCTTACCGGCGGCGCAGTCCCCTTGGCGGCGACGCTGGCCAGTGCAGCAATTTTCGAGTCGCACCGCAGCACGGACCGCGCGGCGATGTTCTTCCACTCATCGAGTTTCACGGCCAACCCGGTCTGCTGCGCGGCGGCCAATGCCAATCTGGCGATCTGGCGGGACGAGGATGTGCCGGGGCGCATCGCCGCGCTGGGCTTGGCCCTTGATGAAGGGCTGGCAACGCTCGCCGGCCATGGCCGCCTTCACAACCCCCGGCGGATCGGTGCTATTGCGGCCATCGACATGGTGGTGCCCGATGGCGGCTATCTGTCGGACGTCGCGCCGCGCTTGCGGGCGCATGCGCTGGCGCAGGGGCTCTTGCTTCGGCCGCTCGGCAACACCATTTATCTCATGCCGCCTTATTGCACGACGCCGGCCGAGATTGCGCAGGCTTTCTCCGTCATTGCGGACGCGGTGGATACCCGCCCGAACTGGCACACGCGCTGAAATTCACCGGACGGCTCAATCGCTTCCCAATCCGCGCTTTTGCGGCTATGGGGCGCCATTCGCGAAAAACTGGAAGATTATGGCCAAAGAAGAACTCCTCGAGATGCGCGGGCAGGTGGTTGAGCTGCTGCCCAACGCCATGTTCCGCGTCCGTCTGGAAAATGATCACGAAATCCTCGGTCACACCGCAGGCAAAATGCGCAAGAACCGCATCCGCGTGCTCGTCGGTGACGAAGTGCTGGTCGAGCTGACGCCCTATGACCTGACCAAGGGCCGGATCACCTATCGCTACATGCCCGGCCGCGGCGGCCCTGGCCCCGGCCAGCCCTGATCGGCCCGGCCAGCCCTGATAGGCGACGCGGTGGCGTCTCCGCCCCGCGATAGCCGGACAGGCTACTCCATGCGCCTCATTCTCGCATCCGCCTCGCCGCGCCGACTGGACCTTCTCGCCCAGATCGGCGTGACGCCCGATGGCGTGGACCCTGCCGACATCGATGAAACGCCGGGCAAGACCGAACTGCCCGCGCCCTATGCCGCGCGCATGGCCGCGCAGAAGGGCGCGGCGGTGGCGGCGCGTCATCCCGGCGCGCTGGTGCTGAGCGGCGATACGGTGGTGGCCTGCGGGCGGCGCATTCTGCCCAAGGCGGAGGATGAAGCCACGGCCCGCGCCTGCCTGACGCTCCTTTCTGGCCGGCGCCATCGTGTGCTGAGTGCGGTCACGCTCATCGATGCTGAGGGCAAGGCGCGCCACAAGCTCTCGACCAGCACCGTCACCTTCAAGCGCCTGCATCCGCAGGAGATCGACGCCTATCTCGCCAGCGGCGAGTGGGATGGCAAGGCGGGTGGCTACGCCATTCAGGGACGCGCGGCGGGACTGATTCGCGCCCTCTCCGGCAGTCCGTCCGGCGTGATCGGCCTGCCACTTTACGAAACGCGCACGCTCCTCCTTTCAGCAGGCTATTCTTGTGACTGATACACCCACGACGCTCCACTGGCTCTATGAAGAGGGCATTGGCGAGGCCCGCGCCGCGCTGGTGAGGGGCGGGCGGATCGTCGAGGCGCAGATCGAGCGGGAAGACAAGCGCGCCCGCGCTGGCGGCATTCATTCCGGGCGGCTGGTGCGCACGCTCATTGCCCGCAAGCGCGGCATCGCGCGGCTGGATAGCGGCGAGATGGTCCTGATCGAGCCGATCCCGCCCAAGGTCGCAGAGGGCGCGCCGGTGCGCGTCGAGATCCTGCGCGAGGCCATCGCCGAGCCGGGGCTGGACGAGGCGCGCGAGAAGCTGGCCAAGGGGCGCATCGCGCAGCCCGGCGTGCAGGCCGGTCCCGGGCCGAGCCTGCTCCAGCGGCTGCAGGCGAGCGGCGTGCCTATCGTGCCATGCCCGGCGCATGAGGCCGACCGGATGGAAGCGGCCGGCTGGAGCGAATTGCTGGCCGAGGCGATGAGTGGTGAGGTCGGTGCCGAGGATGCTGCGTTGCGCATCTTCCCGACGCCGGCGATGACACTCATCGATGTCGACGGCGCCGCGCCGCCCGCCCAGCTCGGCCCCAAGGGCGCCAAGCTCGCGGCGCAGGCCATTGCGCGCATGGGCATCACCGGGTCGATCGGCATCGATCTGCCGACGATGAACAATAAGGACGAGCGCCTGATCGCGGCGGCGCAGATCGACAAATATCTTCCCCAGCCTTTCGAACGCACGGCGGTCAACGGTTTTGGCTTCGTGCAGATCATCCGCAAGCGCGAACGGCCCTCGCTCATGGAACTGCTGCGCGCCGATCCGGTCCGCGCCGCGAGCCTGGCGGCGCTGCGCGCGGCCGAGCGGCAGGAGACTGCTGGCGGCGGAGGCGGGCCGGTCGTGCTGACGGTGCCGGCTGCGGTGGCCAAGGATATCCGCACTCATCCGGACTGGATCAAGCTGCTGGAGCGCCGGCGCGGCGGGTCGCTGGACCTGCGCATCGACGACGCCTTGCCGCTGGGGGCGCATCATGCCCATTAAGAATGTCTGCCCCTTGTGCCGCCAGCCGAGCGTGCAGGAATTTCGCCCCTTCTGCTCGCGCGGCTGCCGCGACCGCGATCTGATCGGCTGGATGGATGAGGGCTATCGCGTCCCCATCCGTGCCGATGATGACGAGGATGGCGAAGGCGGCAGTGCCGGGCCGGCCAATGAGGACGCTTCGCGGGGCTGACCGGCGCGCAACGCCCGCCAAATGCGGGCGGAATGCGCATCTTCCTCTCCCGTCACTTTCTTGAACGGAAAAGGGCGAAACGGGGCTGGACATGCCCCCGCGACCATGCTTATAGCGCACGCTCTTTCGCCGGGTCTTGCACCAAAGGCGATCCCCGTGCCCGGGTAGCTCAGTTGGTAGAGCATGCGACTGAAAATCGCAGTGTCGGCGGTTCGACTCCGTCCCCGGGCACCACTTTCCTCAGAATCTGAAAGTCTGGTGACCGTCGCAAGCGCGCGCCTGCGCTATTGCAAGTTCTTCTGCCGCACGACCCAGCGCGGGTTGCGGCACAGGCCGCAATCGGTGCCGACGAACATGGCGCGCGCTTGTGGATCGCCCTTGAGGCGCCAGTCCAGCCAGCCGACAGCCACCTTGCCGAACTCGCCGCCATTCTTCTCCCAATAGGTGCCCTCATGCGGGGTCTGCTTGCGATAGGCGCGCAGGGCCGGAATGTTCGGCAGATGGGCGAAGTCGTCATTGGCGTTGGGGAAGGCGACATCCATCTCATCGCCGCTAATATAGGCGACCGCACCGTGCAGCTTCGCCAGGTCGGCCTTGACCAGCGCCTTGCCGCCGGCGGTGGCATTGAGGCCGGACTCGTCAGGGAACAGGCCCATATTCCACACGACGGTGGTGGTTACGCGCCTGTCGGCGCCCGCCTCGATCGCCTGCACGCCGCCGCAGGACATGCCCATCACTGCGATGTTCGCCGTGTCGATGCGGCCCTGATAGGGGCTGCCGGCGCGGCTGTTCTCGGCGATGGCCCAGTCGATGGCGGCAATCAGCTGCCGGGCCGATGTCGGGGCGGGCGGTGCCGTCGCCGGATCGGGCGGCCCCTGGTTGGGGGCAGGCTCGGGCCGCCAGCTTTGATCCTCCAGCGCGCCGATCTTGCCGTTGGAGACCACGAGATAGCCGTGGGAGGCGATCTCGCTAAGGAACCAACGGAACCACGTGCCCTTGTCCAGGCAACCGCCAACGCCCCACACGACGATAGGGAGCTTCTGCTTTGGCGGCGTGCGCCCCCGCAGGGGATCGTAGATCGTGTGGTCGGGCAGGCGCGCATCGGTGGACGGGGTCACCGGAAATGGGCCGGAGCCGAGCGGTGTCTCGTTCGACACTGCCTTTGGCAGGCCACTGGTCGCGCAGGCGCTGAGGCCAGCGACGCCCGCCAAAGCCATCATGCCGGAGAGGATGATTTTCCGAACAGCCTTCACTCGCAACGCCCTTGTTCTCACGATCTTCATAGGGCGCACAGTGCCGCGCGGGGCGGGCATTGGCTACATAAAATTGTTAGGCAATGCAGGTCGTTTTCAGCTTGCGCCGCCGATTGCGCCCGGCGTCAGCACCAGCGCCAGCAGGATGAGCGCGGTGGCGATATAGGCCCAGACGCCCATGCCTGCCCAGGCCGCGCGCAGGGCGCCGCCCTCCATGCCGTCGGCCTTCTGCAGCCGGCGGGCGTAGATGATTGTCCCGGTGACCGAGAGGCCGGTCATCAACACGCCGAACAGGAACCAGACGATCTTGGTCGGCAGGCCGCCGAGGTCGCCGAAGTGGAGCGGGTCAGCCATTTCCGAGATGCGCTGATGGACGTTGAGGTCGCGCCCATCCAGCAGGGCGGTCACGCGGCCGGTGGAGGGATCGACGGCGACGCCATTGGCGCGGTCCCGCACCAGCCAGGCCTGATCCTGCCCGAGCAAGATGACGCCATTGTCCGGGGTGAAGCGGATTTCCCTGATCGAGAGAGTCGGCTTTGCCGCATGGGCGACCGCGACCAGCCGATCCAGCGCGGCGCCGGTCGGCGGCGGCGCAGGGGTGGCGGCGATCTCGGGAAGTTCCGGCACCGGCGCCCGACCGCCGAGCGTTTCGACCAGATACCAGAGCCCGGTCAGCGTGATGAGCGCGACGAACCACAGGCTCCACAGGCCGACAAGGCGGTGCAGGTCGCCATGAAAGCGCCGTGAGTCCCCACGTCTTGGCGCGCGGAAGAAGCCGCGCCACCATTTCTTGTACGTCACGATACCCGTGACGAGCGACGCGAGCAGCAGCAGCGAGAGCGCGCTGACGATGGGGATGCCGATCTTGGTGGGCAGCATGAGGTGGCGATGCACTTGCCGCAGGAAGCGGTGGACATTGGCCCAGCCATGGGTGCCGGTCACCTGCGCTTCCCAGGGGTCGACATAGACGCGGCGAGGCGAACCCTTGCCCATGTCCACCCACGCCTCCGCGGCGAACCAGGGATCGAGCGGGGCGTGGACCATCTGCAGCCGCCCCTCCGGCTCCGCGCGGGCCGCTGCTTGCGCTATGGCACCCCAGCTTGCCACGGGCCGGTCTTGCTGGGCGACGCGCATGGCCGGGGTCACCAGCCAGTCGATCTCATGCGCGAATACGGCAAGCGTGCCCGTCGCGAGAATGAAGGTCAGGAAAATCGAGAGCTTCAGCCCCGCCCAGCTATGGACGCGCCACCAGATCGAACGGGGTTTGGGCTTCCGGGCGCTTGTCATGAACGCTTAGAACTTGAACCGCAGCTCGGCGAGGAAGGTGCGCGGCTCGCCGGGGAAGTGCCCGCTCTGCGCGCTGAAGCCCGAGGCGGCGTAGACCGTGTCGAAGATGTTATCCACCCGCAGCAGCACCTCGGCAAAGCCCAGCCCCTTGGTGATCGAGGCGTCGAAGATCGTGTAGGGCTTCACCGTCTGCCCGGATAGGCTGATGCGGCGCGAGACATGCTCGCCGCCGAAGGCGAAAGCGGTGTCGATGACGGGCAGCTGATAGCGCGTCCAGAAGCCGACCTTGTGGCGCGGGGCATTGGCGAACCGGTCACCGACGGCATTGGTAATGGCTTGGCCGGGGGCCGTGTCGGTGATGCGGGCGTCGTTATAGCCATAGTTGACGAGCAACACCCAGTTGGGCGTGATGTCCGTGGCGAGGTCGATCTCGAACCCCTTGCTGGTCACTTCGCCGATGGGCGCCAACTGATCGACACCGTTGACCGGCGCACGGCTGGTATCGACCTGCAGGATGTTCCGCCGCACGATCCGGTACACAGCGGCATTCGCCTGAATGCGCCCGTCGAGCAGCTCGGTCTTGATACCGCCTTCGATTTGATTGCCAGTCACCGGCGCGAAGGGGCCGCCCGCATTGGCGTCCTGACTGGCGGCGCTCTGCGGCTCGAAGCTCTGCGACCAGCTTACGTAGGTCGAAACGTCCGGTCGGGGTTTGAAGATCAGACCGGTGCGGAAGCTGATATCATTATCAGTGTAGGATGATCGACTGCTGACGGTGCCGCCAGTGCTGGTCGTCACCTTGTCCTGGAACCAGTCGTAGCGCATCCCGCCGACCAGCAGCAGCGCATCGGTGAGGCTGATCTGGTCCTGCAGATAGACGCCGCGCCGCTTCGAGCGTGTGTCGGTGGTGGTGAAGGGCAGCAGGGCGGCGCGGGCGGCATCCCCCTTGCCTGCACCGTAGATCGGGTTGGAGAGGCTGAGCGAGCTGACCCCGGCCCGCAGGATGCGGGAGTCGAGAAGGTTCGTCTCGTCATACCAGTCCGCACCCGCCTGGAACTTATGTTCCATGCCGAACAGATCGACACGCGCGGTCGCGTTCGTCATGAAGGACAGGCCATCGACCGGACGGATCTGGTCGCGAAACTCGCGGCGGACAAGATCGGAATTGTTGGGATCCAGCCCACGCGGCTCATGATATTGCTGGACCTCGCGCGCGGTTAAGTAACGCACGGCGGCATCGAAGGTCACGCGCTCGCCGATCGCGGTTTGATAGCGCGCCTGATAGGCTTCGCTCGTCAGGTGCAGGAAGTCGGTCGGCTCATTGGCGTTCCAGCGAATGTCGGTGAGGAAATTGCCGGCATCATCCACGAGCACGCCGCGCAGGCGATTGGCGCGCAGCTCATTGTCATAGATGGTCGCCTGCAGCGTTAGCTTGCCGCCTTCATTGGTCTTGATGGCGATGCCAGCGTCGGCGATGCGCGACTTGTTCTGAGTGTTGAGCCGGTAAGGGTCCATGGACTCATAGAAGCCACCCACGCGATAGGTGACGATGCCCTCGGCATCGATCGGCCCTGTCGCCTCGGCGGAGATACCGACGCGGTCGTAATTGCCGCCGGTCACGACCATACGCAGCCCGCGCTTGTCGGACGGTGTCTTGGAGACATAGTTGATGATGCCGCCCGGGGAGCCCGGGCCGAAGAACAGGCCGGATGGCCCCTTGAGCACTTCCACCCGCTCGATGTTGAACAGTTGCGGCACGGAAAAGCCGATGAACGGGTTGCCGCGCTGACCATCGTAGAAGGACTGGTCCTGACGGAAGCCCCGGAAGGTGACGCCGGCATAGCTGAAGGCGCTCACGCCGGAGATGTTGCGATAGATGTCGGTCGCATCGCGCGCGCCCTGATCGGCAAACAGCTCGGACTTGATGACCTGAACGGCCTGCGGGATGTTCATGGGGTCTTCGGCGGCCTTGCCGACCGTCGTCTCATCCGCGCGGTACAGGCGCTGAACGCGGCCCGTCACGATGATCGTGTCGTCGCTATCCGCGCCAGCCTCCGCCGGGGCGCCTTCCATCTGGGCCATAGCGGGGGCAGCGGACAGCGCGACGGACGCCAGCAGAACGGATCGGAGAAAAGACAAGACAGCCCCCTGAATGAATCGATAATGCGAGTAAGTCGCAACTATGTCGATTGTTCGGGCGATGCAATCCCTTGCCGCAAGAAAAGGAGGGTTGCGCTCGGTTCAGGGTTTAGGGCTACGTCCGATCAGGCCGATAGGCTGGCGTCCCGCTTGAGCGCGCAGGCCGCGCGCCAATAATGGAAGGCAGCCAGCGCATAGAGCGCGATGCTGGCCAGCAGGGCGTGGCGCACACCCCAGGCCGAGGCTGTCGCGCAGGCGCCGGTCAAGCGGGGGTCCGTGCAGACGGTCTTGAAGCCGGGCATTGCGAAACCGGCGAAGATGTCGCTCGCCAGGCCGATGATCGGCGGGCCGAGGCCAACGCCGACCAGCGTGGCGATGAAGAAGTAGATGAAGGCCGCCGTCGTTCGCGCATTCGGCGCGACGAGGTTCTGCAGGGCAACTAAGGTCGGCACCGAATAGAAGAACAGGAAGACGCCGGCCACGGTCAGGCAGACGAGCGCCGGCAGCGGGCTGCCCAGCGAATAGCCGATCAGATAGAGCGGCACGCTGGTAGCGATGCCGCAAAAGGGCAGCAGCGCATACCAATGCTGTCCGCGCCGGGCGATGAAGTCGATCCCGACGCCGCCCAGCACCATGCCGGCCGTGGCCGCCGTGGACGAGATGATCGCCACATAGACGCCGGCCTGCGTGATCGAGAGATCATGGACGCGCATGAAGAACGGCGCCGTGAAAGCGCCGCCGGCGTAGAGCGCCATGCTGGAGAGGGCGAGGCCGATGAGCAGATTGCGGAACACCGCCTTGCGCGCCATCATGCTCATCACCTCTCCCATCGGCGGGGGCGGCGTCGCGGCTTTGCTGGTCGGCCGGGCGCCGTTGCTCAGGCCATCGCTCAAACCTCTGGGCGGATCGCGCAGCAACAGGCGGAAGAGAAGGGCGACGACGAGGCCGGGGCCGCATACCGCGATCATCGCGGTCCGCCAGCCATGGTCCTTGGCGATCCACACCGCCGCCAGCGCACCGATGAACGAGCCGAGCGGGGAGCCGAGCCGCATCATGGTGATCGCAAAGCCGCGCTGATGCGGCGGGAAATGATCGCCGATGAGCGACGTGCTGGGCGCCTGCACGCCTGCCTCGCCGATGCCGACGCCGATCCGGCACAGGAAGAGCTGCCAGAAATTTGCGGATAGCCCGCACAGCGCGCTCATCAGCGAGAACAGCCCCACCGAGACGGAAATGATCGTGATCCGGTCGCGTCGTTCCGCCAGCCGCGCGATCGGCAAGCCCAGCGTGGAATAGAGGATGGCAAAACCGAGCCCGCCTAGCAGCCCGAGCTGGAAATCGGTGAGGCCAAGATCCTCCTTGATCGGCTGGCCCAGCGTCTGCACGATCACCCGGTCGATATAGGCGAAGGCGGCGACCAGCATGATCAGCGCCAGCAGCATGGCGCGATAGCCGGGGCCATAATGTCGCTGCGATGGGGTGGTCGAGGCGTCGTTGGTCATGGGGCCTGCGCAATAGGAGGTGGGACGAAGGGCGCTTGCCTGCGCGCAGACGGTATAGACCGGCCAGTCGATGACGCAAGACTGTTGATGACTCAATGAATTGCTTTTGGCGCGCAACTGTTGCAGTGGAAGAGTTTCGCGACGTGGCTTGGGGCGCGGAGGCCGCAGCTTGACCCCTGGGGGCCGGGCCGGGCAAGGGGGCAGCGATTTAAATGATGAACGATGAGAAAGTGCAGTCGAAGGTGAGCGGTCGTAAAGCAGGCCCGGCGGACGAGGTCCAACTCCCCGGCTGGAACCTTGATGAGCTGAACTATCCGACGTTCCGGATGACGCTAATCGCCAAGATCATGGATCGGCTGACCATTCGCAATCTCGCGGAGATTGAGGACATCACCTACGCGGAATGGCGGGTGATGGCGCGGCTCGCCACGATGCACCAGGGGGGAACGGTGCGGCAGGTGGCCGAGATGGCCTGGGTCGACCGGGCTGAAGTCAGCCGCGCCGTCAGCACCCTTGAAGAGAAGGGCTATACGCTGCGCTTGGAGAACCCCCATGACCGGCGGGCGCCCATTCTCAAGATGACTGCCGTGGGGCTGGAGCGATACCGCGCGGCGCTGGCCGAGCGGAAAGCCTTCCACGAACTGCTGACCGCGAAACTCTCCGACAAGGAGTGCGAGACGCTCAACCAGCTGCTCGCCAAGATCGGCGAGCAGCTGGTCGTGCTTTCGCAACCGGTGGCGACCGACGCGGTTAAATGATCGCGTAATAGCGGAACAGCGAATGGTCCGGCGCGTCGTCGGGCGTCAGTTTCGGGCGACGCTGCCCGACGCCGACGATCACGGTGCGGTTGAGCCAGCCATGCGGCCCGTCCGGCGCGCGGAAATAGGGCGTGCAGCGGAAATAGGACGATGTCTTGGTGCCGTCCGGCAAGTCCAGCGGACCGTGCACATAGCCAAGGTTGCGAATATAGATCAGCGCGCCGTCATCCGCCTCGATCATATAATGGGCATTGAGCTCCACCACCTTGTCGGTGCGGACCACCGGCCAGTCTGCGCCGCTATAATCGACCAGCTTGCCATTGAGGCGCGGCCCCTCGACGGTGCTGCCTTCGCCTACGGACGTGTAGCCGTGATTGGGGCCGCCCGCATGGATGGCGCCAGTTGCCCAGCGCTTGTCGAAATTGATGCGGATGTCGAAGACATGATTGTAGCGAAGGGCGAGGGGATCGTCAGTCATGGATGTCCTTGCGGCTTGTGTTGATAGTTCAACTTATAGAGCAGGCGGGCGACAGTGCGACCCCTTAAGGTCGCGCTTCACGCTGTCATTCGTGCGCCGCGCAGCAAATCCACGAGCGAGGCTGCATCGTCGATGGCATCGCCGCGCCAAGCGACGTGGCCGTCCGGCCGGGCCAGCAGCAGGCGGTGCCGGTAAACCTCCGGCACGTTATCGAGCGCGCGATCCACGGTGAGGACCGTGAGCGGCATCCCGCAAGCCCGCGCCGCTGCAACCAGCGGCTCGTCGTCCGGCGCGGCCTCACCCTCGTCCTCAACGCAGATCAGCGTGTAGCCCGGCCCGCAGAGGTCGTAGAGCGAGCGCCCGTCCGCGAGGAAGAAATGCGGCACGCGGCACCCCGGTGCGGTTGATGGCGTATAATCGTGCATGGTGTAGGCGGGCGCGGCTTCGCCATCATAAGCGATGATCGGCGAAGCATCGTAGAAATAGCCGTAGTTCAACCCAGCGCAGGCATATTGCTGGACATTGAGCGCATAGGCGGCGGCGCCCACGGCCTGCCGCGCCGCCTCGCCTTCGGGCGTGCCGTCCTCGATCTCCGGCGGCAAGGTATTACGCTCCTTGATGGCGCCGCTGGCGTGACCCATCGCAAAGCGGGAAACCTGTTCGGTGATGGGTTTGCGTTCTGCGACATAGGCGTCGAGGATTCCCTCGGGCGCCCAGCCTTGCAGGGTGGCGGCGAGCATCCAGGAGAGGTCCATGGCATCGGCAATGCCGGCGTTCATGCCATAGCCGGCATAAGGCACCCACAGATGCGCGGCATCGCCGGCGATGAAGATGCGACCTTGGCGGAAACGGTTGGCGACCAGCCGCCGGCCGATCCAGTCCTCGTTGGAGAGTTGCGTGAAAGGGAAGTCCGGCCCGACGCCCAGGATGTGCCGAATGCACCGATCCCGGTCGACCTCCTCGAACGTCTCCTCATCGGGCCGCAGATAATTGTGGACGAGCCACCGCCGCTCCCCATCGATGGCGAGCACGGTGCCGGCGCGATCGGGATTGTAATTATAGTTCATCCACGCCGGACCACTGCCGAGCGCATCGAGAAGATCGGGCGCGTCGATCAGGGTGGATTGCACGCGCTGGACAACGGCATCGCCCTCAAGCTTTCCGCCGATCTGCTTGCGCACCGCGGAACTGCCCCCGTCGCAGCCGACCATGTAGCGGCAGCGGATTTCTCGGGGCGTACCGGTGGGCAGGTCGGTCAGCAGCACGTACACGCTCTCACCCTCGTCTTGCACGCTGTCGAACCGCGTCTCGTTGAGAAGCGTGATGTTCGGGTGCTGCGCGGCATGGGCAAAGAAGATCGGTTCGAAGAAGATCTGATTGACCCGATGCGGCGGTTCGGGGGTGGGCCACCAGCCATCCGGGCCGCTCCTGTCCTGATAGCGGTTGCGCCGCGACGGGATGGGGATGCGCGCGAGTTCGGTGCCGGTCATCCGCGTGCGGAACACGATGTCATTGGGGTAATCGTGCGGCAGGCCGACCGCGCGCACCTCCCGCGACAGGCCGAGGCGGCGCAGCGTTTCCATCGTGCGCGAGGACACATGGTTGCATTTCACGCTGGGTGGCTGACCGGCTGGGCGCATCTCTGCCACGACGGCCTGGATCCCCCGCGACGCCAGGTCCAGCGCGAGCAGCAGCCCCACGGGCCCAGCGCCGATAATCAGAACTTCGGTGTCAGTCATCCGCCCCTCGTTGAGTAATCAACGAAACCGATAGCAGATGCGGAAGCGGGATCAATTTCTTTTTGTCCGTCTCTGCAGAGCGTTGAAGCGGGGTTGGCCCCAAAGGGCAATTAGAGACGGGAACCCGGCGCCTGTCGGGCCATTCAGGGGCCATCGAGCTTGAGGAAAAATCAGTCCGGCGACAGCGGTTCAAGGGATTCGCCTCTCCGGCCTCGTCATCTTCGTGACAGCGGCAAGGGGACTCGGTTCCAGTTGCGCAGGCGGACGCGGCTTTGTCCGGGGGATGACGATCGTGAAGAGCTTGGCGTGAATTTCCCGGCCCCATAAGCAGGGCATCCGAAAAAATAGCCACGGACGTAGGGGAATCTTGGAAAGGAAGGAGATTGATGATTGAAGAAGGAAACGTTTAAAATAGTCAACAATAATGGTTATTATTCAATATTTAACCTATAATTAATTCTATTTAATTTTACTGGAATTTCCTGATTTGTTAGGAGTCTCGAGCATCCGACCTGCTTCTGAAATACCGCGCTCGACATGCGGGACAGGCAGGGTTCATTTGAGCCATGTCAGGCTCCAAATCCGTCGTTCGTTAAGGGTTTTTTGCAGCGCAGCATTGCTGGGGCGCACCATGCCGGTCTAAAGTCGGATGATGACAACATAAAACGGGTAAGGCATTGAAAATGAATAAAATTACACGTTACAAAATACTGAATACTGTATCTTCTGGCAACAGCTTCAACGAAATCCATTAAATTATTTAATTATCGATCTGCTTTTGACGTCGATTTAGCCCGAACCAATAGCCGGCCAACGCCATCTTACACTTTGAAAAATATAGAATATTTTTCGCCCCTGCCTTGACCGGCAAGGGGAAGGTCAAGAGCGCAAACGCCCTTAACCTTCTGCCCATTCACGACTGCAATGCGCTTCCGAGCGCGGTCGTCACCCCCTTCAGGCCGATCTGGCGCCGACTCCGCTGGCGTGGTCTGCTTCCCCACATGCGGCTCGCAATCTCCAGTTCCTCCCGCCCAACGGCGCCTGTGTAGATGGCGGTGGTGCTGATGTCGGTGTGACCCATCCACTTCTGCACCATGTTCAATGGCACGCCCGAGTGGATGGCCGATACGCCAAATCCGTGTCGAAAACCCTTGGCCGTCGCCTGCATCCCCTTGATGCCGACCGCCTTCATGATTGCGTTGACCTTTCGCCATGCTGTCATTCTCGACCATGTCCATAGCAGGCTGTCGTCCGCCCCATTGCCTTGGCCATGGACCTTGTGGATCAGCTTCACCAGCTCCAGCGGGGCCGGAACGGCGCGATAAATCCCCCTTTTCCGTTTCTTGAGGCTTTCGATGATGATGCATTGCGAGCGCAGATCGATGCTCCTGAGCGTAAGCGCTAGGGCCTCCGAAATCCGGCATCCTGTCACGGCGAGCACCATGCAGAAGGTATAGGTCTCGGGCGCTTCCCGTGCCGCATAGGCGAGCACGGCGGCCCGCTCTTCCTGGGTCAGATATTTGCGCTGCCCTTCATTGCCGTAAACCATGTTCAGCATCCCGCATCTCCCTCTTGGAGAGCCGCCGACGGGACTGCCATCCAGGCGTTTCCGCACTGCAAAAGGATGCAAAAACAGTCGTTTGAAACAGTATTCAGTATTCTGTCACGGACTCAGAGGGGTTTGGGATGCTGGATATGGCGCAACGGATGGCAGACGATTTCGGGGTGCCGGTTAACCTTTCGATGGGGCCGGCACCCGAACTCGTGATGGTGGGGTTCAGGATCGATAACCTGTCCCACCTCGCCCAGGCTTATGGCGAAGCTGTGCGTGAAGGCGCGCGCGCTCTGCTGGCCGGTCTGCTCGGTGAGGTGCTCGGCGGTGACGGCGTCGTGATGCCGGTCTGCGATGATTTGATCCCGGCGGTGGTCTGGTCGCCGACGGCTTTTGGCCAAGCCTTCACCAACGCGGCATGTGCGGACTTCGCCCAGCGCTTTGCGGTCGCGGTCGCTGGCCGCCCGCTCATTCACGGCAATGCCGATCTGCGCCTGGCTGTCAGTGCAGCCTGGTCCCTGCTGCCGGATGTTCATTCCGATGCCGATCTTGGCGCAGCGCGGGACGATCTGGCGTGTCGCCTGACGACCCAGCGTTTCAACGGCAACCCGATCGATACGCAGGCCGACTGGGCGCAGCGTTACCGCGCCGACATGGCGCAGGCTGCGTCCCTGCTTTCGGCGCTGGCGAACGGGCGGCTGCTTCCGGTCTGGCAGCCGGTGCGCAGCGGCGCGCAGGGCGACGCTGTGCTCTATCATGAATGTCTGCTGCGGATGCTCGAGGATGGGCGTCAGGAGACGGCCGGCCCCGCCATCGGCGCTCTGGAGCGCTTGGGCATGGTTGGCGTGCTGGATCATTATGTGGTCTCGACGGTGATCGAGGAACTGCAGCGCGATCCCGACGTGTGCCTGGGCGCCAACATCTCTGCGCACAGCGCCTGTCCCGGTGGGTGGTGGGATGAGCTGATGCCGCGCCTGCGCGACATGCCGTCCGTCGCGCGCCGTCTCGTCATCGAGATCACCGAGACCGCGCATTATCCGGATATTGGCGAGGCGACATGCTTTGCGGCGCGGTTGCGCAAGCTCGGCGTGCGGGTCGCGCTGGACGATTTCGGCGTTGGCCATGCCTCGCTGCGTTCGCTGCTGGCGCTGCAGCCCGATATTATCAAGATCGACGCCTTCTTCCTGCGCCGGGCCGCCAGTTCCGAGCCGGATCGCGTCGCTCTGCATCATCTGATCGGCCTGGCGGGCAGCTTTGTCCGCGATGTCGTGGTCGAGGGCGTGGAAACGCGCGCGGAGGCCGATCTGGCCCTGCGCGCCGGCGCTGTGTGGCTGCAAGGCTATCACACGGGCTATCCCTCCGTCGTCCGCTCCTGGTCCGGTCCTATGGGCGGCACCAATGTGCTGACGCTGTTCGATCAGCCGCAAGCCGGCTGGTCCGAAACGCGGAGGGCCGTCGGATGAGCGGCCTTGCGGATGTTCGTGCCCGGACAGGCACGCCCTTCGGTGATCCTTGGGCCGCCCCGGATGTGGGCCAGCCTTCGCTGGCGCGGGGCGTGGTGATGGGTGCTCCGGTCAGTCTGCTGCTGTGGTGGCTTCTTCTTCAACTGGTTGTGCGGGTCGCTTCGTAGCTTTGGCGCGGGGTGGTTGGCGATGTCGGCACAAGATCAGGATATTCGGGGTGATTTCGATGTTTGAGGGGGTTGGGACGAGGCGTGCTGCGACGCTGTGTCGTGGTTTGCGCGGTCCCGCAGGGCGCGGGGGCGGGCTGATCGGCTGCGCTGTGCTAGGGGCCGTGCTTGTTGCTCCGCTTACGGCCTTTGCGCAGCAGGGCGATGTTCGCGCGCCGGCGGCGGTGGCTGCGGTGCCGGGCCCGGTCTCTGAGCCGTCCTCTTTGTCGCTGGATGATCTGATGGCACAGGCGGCGCGGGCCAATCCGCAGGTATTGTCGCAGAGCGATGGCGCGCGAGCGTCGGCTTATGAAGTGGCGAGCGCGCGCTGGGCGTATTTTCCCGAGCCGGCGTTCGAGAGCGAGCGGGGGCGGCGGGGCTATGTCGTTACCGGCACGCTGACGCAGCCGGTCTGGACCTTCGGGCGGATCGGCGCGAACGTCGATGCCGCCAAGGCGCGGCTCTCTTCGGCGGAAGCGGCGATCGACGCGACCCGCTACCAGATCGCGCTGCGGGTGATCGACAGCTATGGCCGGTTCGTGGCGGCGCGTCTGGGCGCGCAGGTCTATGCGGCCGACATTGCCCGGCTGGAAGCGCTGGAAGGCATGATGCGCCGGCGGGTGGCCACGGGCCTGTCCGCGCCGGTCGATCATAATCTGGTGCTCACCCGGCTGAGCCTCTCGCGCAACACGCTGACCAACTATCAGGCGATCGAGCAATCGGCGACCGAGGCGCTGAGCCAGCTGACCGGGCGGCCGATCGATCCGGCGCGCATCGCGTTCGACGTGGCGGCAGGCGACGAGCCGCTGGACGTGCGCAGCGAGGATCTGCTGGCGCGTACCATCGAGACCAACCCGGCGCTGCTGCGCGCCGAGCAGGAGATCGGGGTAGCGAAGGCCGAGGCGCGGGTGGCGTCCAGGGCGATGATGCCGACCATCTATGCGCGGGCCGAACAGCGCTTCTCGGATGATCGCTATTATGCCTCGGCGCTGCCGGACACCCGGGTCGTGGTCGGCGTGAAGTTCGCGTTCGGCTCCGGGCTCGCCTCGGTGGAGCGCATCCGCGCCTCGCAGGCGCTGGAGAGCGCGGCGCGCAACGCCCGCGATGCCTATCGGGCGGATCTGACGGCGGAGGTCGCGGCGGATCTGGCGAGCTGGCGCGCGGCGCGCAGCCTGGTGCGCGAGCTGCAGGTCAGCCGGGGCGTGCAGCAGCAGACCTTCGAATCCTACAACCGGATGTTCCTGGCCGGCAAGCGCAGCTGGCTGGACGTTCTCAATGTCACCCGAGAGCAGACCGACATCGAGCGGAGCCTGAGCGATGCGCAGGTCCAGCTTTTGATCGCCCGCTACCGCTTGCGCCTCAAGGAAGGGGCCTTCCCATGGAACTGATTGCAGGGCCTTCACCGGCCGAGACTCCCGCCGGCGCGCCTGAGAGTGCGTCCGAGGACGTCCTCTTCATGGGGCCGCCGCCCGCGACCCCCTTTGCCGATGGCGTGATCTGGCTGGGCGGGCGCCTGGCGACGGCGCTGGAGTGCCAGGGCGGTCTGACGCGGCGCGACGGTCGCCGCATCCGCGCGCTGTTCAGTGCTGGCGCATCGGGGGCAGGCGCATCGGGCGAGGAGAGCCGCATTGCGGCGCGCGCGGCGCTGGCGCTGTGCGAGACGCTGCGGCTCAAGCTCTCGCGCTGGCGGCGCGAACCGCATGAGGCGGACCTGCCGATGATCGCGCTGGTGCCCGGCGCCGGCTATCGCATGGTGCTGAGCCTGAGCAACGACGGCACCTGGCTGTGCGAGGGGCCGCAGGGTCGCGAGCGGATGGCGGCATGGCCCGAAGGCACGATGTTCGCCGGTGTCACCCCGCGTGGCGAGATCGCCCATGCGCGCACCGCCAAGGGCGTGTTCGAGGCGATCATGGCCGTCGACAAATCCTGGGTTGTGATGGCGGCGCTGGCCTCGACGCTGGCGAGCATTCTGGTGCTGGCAACCTCGCTTTACTCGATGCAGGTCTATGACCGGGTGATCGGGCAGGGCGGTGTCTCGACGCTGATCGTGCTGACGATCGGCACGGCGATCGCCATCGGCATCGAGTTCGCGCTCAAGCTGGCGCGTTCGGCCATTGTCGACAAGGCGGTGCATCGCATCGATCTGGAAGCGGCGATGAACGTCTTCCAGCGGATGCTCTCGACGCGGCTCGACCAATATCCACCGAGCGTGGGCACGTTCGCGGCGCAGGTGCGCGGCTATGAGGGGGTGCGGGCGTTCATCGTCGCGCGCAAGCTCTATCTGTTCACCGACGTGCCGTTCGCCTTGTTCTTCCTGGCGGTCATCTTCCTCATCGGCGGGCCGTTCGTGGCGGCAGTGCCGGCTCTGGCGTTCGTGGTGGCGGTCGCTGCCGGGCTGCGCTCGCGCCGGGCGATCGAGGCGCACAGCGCGCGGGAAAATCTGGTCGGCAACCAGCGCTACGGCCTGCTGGTCGAGACCATCCAGGGCGCCGAGTTTTTGAAGGCGAGCGGCGGCGAATGGCAGATGCGCAACCGCTGGAACGATCTCTCGCGGCGGACCGCCGACGAGATGACCGAGATCCGTCATCTCAACGAGACGGCCGGCTATATCTCGGGCCTCGTCCAGCAAATCAGCTATGTCAGCATGGTGGCGACCGGCGCCTATCTCGCCGCGACGACCACCAGCCTGACCGTGGGCGCGATCATCGCCTGCTCGATCGTCTCGGGCCGGGTGCTGACCCCCGTCAACGCCATTCCGGGGCTGCTGGTGCAGGGCGCCAATGCCAAGGTCGCGCTCGACAATCTCGAGCGGCTTTACGCTTCGGAGCAGGACAATGACGGCATCGATGCGCCGCTGGTGCCCGATGCGATCCAGGGTCGGGTCGAGGTCGCCAATCTGGAGTTCGCCTGGACCTCGCAGCCTGCCCCGCTCAAGCTGCCGGCGCTGACCATCGCGCCGGGCGAGCGGGTCGGCATTTTGGGCGCGGTGGGATCGGGCAAGAGCACGTTGCTCAAGCTGCTCGCCGGGTTGGTCAAGCCCGAGCGGGGGCATGTGCTGCTCGACGGGCTCGATCTGCAGCATATCGCCAGCGAGCGGCGGGCCGAGCTGATCGGCTATCTGCCCCAGCAGGCGCGGATGATCAGCGGCACGCTGCGCGACAACCTGACCATGGGCCTGCCTTATGTAAGCGACGAGGAGCTGGTCGCGGCGATCCAGGCGACCGGTCTTGCCGGCTTCCTCGCCGGGCGTCCCGAGGGCGTGCATCTGCGCATTGCCGAGGGCGGCGGCGGCCTCTCGGGCGGTCAGCGCCAGCTCATTGGCCTGACGCGCCTGCTGCTGGCCCGCCCGCAGGTGTGGCTGCTCGATGAGCCGACCTCCTCGATGGACGATGGAACCGAGGAGCGCTGCCTCTCGGCCCTGCGCGCGGCGGTTCAGCCTGGCCAGACGCTGGTGCTGGTCACCCACAAGCTGCGCCTGCTTGAGCTCATCGACCGGCTGATCGTGCTCACCCCGCAGGGCATCGCGCTCGATGGCCCGCGCGACGCGGTGATCGAGCGGCTGCGCCAGGGTCCGGCAGCGCAACAGGGCGCACAAGCTGAGCATCACAAGGGAAGCGTGGCATGAAGATGGAAGATCCAAGGGCGATGCGCGCGGGCCTGGGCAGCGTGCGCCAGCAGCTGGCCCGGCTTCCGCTGGGGCCGGGGGGCTGGTTCATCGTGATCACTGGCCTTGGCATCGTCGCGCTGCTGATCTGGGCAAGCGTCTCGCAGATCGACCAGCTGGCCCGCGCCCGGGGACAGGTGATCGCGCTGGCCCGCACGCAGGTCATCCAGGCGGCGGACAGCGGCGTGCTGGCCGAGATGAAGGTCGAGGAAGGGCAGATGGTCCGCAAGGGTCAGCTGCTTGCCCTCATGGACCAGAGCCGCGCCTCGGCGGCCTATGACGACAGCCGCAACAAGGTCGCCGCGCTCAAGGCGACGCTCGCCCGGCTGCGGGCCGAGGTTTACGGGCAGGCACTGGTGTTCCCGCCCGAGCTGGAGGCTTATCCGGCGTTCCGCAGGAACCAGACCGATCTGTTCAACCGGCGCCGTCAGGCGCTCAACGAGGGGATCGGCGCGCTCGTTCAGAGCCGGCGGCTCGTGCAGGCCGAGCTCGATATCACGCAGCCGCTGCTGGCGGCGGGCGACGTCGGGCAGGCCGAGGTGATCCGCCTCAAGCGCGCGGTCGCTGAGCTCGACGGGCAGATCGTCAATGCCCGCAACAAATACTTCCAGGACGCCCAGGCCGAGATGACCAAGGCCGAGGAGGATCTTGCCACGCAGGAAGAGGCGCTGCGCGAGCGCTCGGCGGTGTTCGGCTTTACCGAGCTGCGCGCGCCGCATGACGGGCAGATCCGCAAGATCAACGTGACCACGCTGGGCGCCTCGGTGCGGCCGGGCGATGCCATCATCGAGATGCTGCCGACGACCAGCGAGCTGATCGTCGAGGCCAAGTTCAGCCCGGCCGATCTCGGCTCGATCAAGGTCGGGCAGCCTGCGCAGGTCAAGCTCGATGCCTATGATCCCAGCATCTACGGCAGCCTTGCCGGCGAGGTCGTCTACATCAGCCCGGATGCGCTGAGCGAGCCCGGGCCGCAGGGCAGCGAGCACTTCTATTACCGCGTCCACATCCGCCTGAAGGACCACGGCGCGGGTAACGCGGGCAGCAAGCCCATTCAGGTCAGCCCCGGCATGACCGCCACCGTGGAAGTGCGCACCCACAAGCGTTCGGTGCTCACCTACCTCACCAAACCCATCACCAAAACCGTCGATGAGGCGCTCGGCGAGCGCTGACCTCAACCGCACACAGCTTTGAAGACACAGCTTGGAATACAGGGAGCCAATGACATGACCAACAAGAGCGAGACGCAGGCCCAGATGCAGGCAGAGATGCCGGCCCAGATGCAGGCAGAGCTTCCGGCAAACGCAGCCGTTCCGGCCGAGCAGGCCCAGGCTCTGGCCCAAGCTGCACCGGCCCAGGCCGCACCGGCTCCCTCCGCTCAGGCCGCCGCCGGTCATGCACCTGTGGCGCCCGCGGCCTCACACGCGACCCTTGCCGCGCACAGCGCCACGCTCAAGAAGGTGAAGGCCAGAACGCACAAGAAGGACGACGAGGACGACGCTGCCCAAAATGGCGACCAGAAGGATGCCGACGCCGCGCAGGCCGACGCAGACCAGCCCGAAAGCGCCGTGCAGGCCTCGGCCGCCGGTGGACAGGGTCATGTCGGTGAAGGCCAGTGGGCCGATCGCGTCTATGCCCAGGGTGCTGCGGGTGCCGGCGCTGGCGGCGGATCGGGCAGCTTCTTCTCCACGCCCGCCTTTTATGTGCTGGGCGCTGCCGGTGCGATCGGCGCCGGGTTCGCCATCTTCGGCGGCGGCAGCGATGAGGCGAGCATCGCTGCGCCCAAGCTCGCGCTGAAGACCGATACCGGCGCTTCGGCGACCGACTTCATCACCCAGGACGGCACGATCGACGTCACCGCCATCACCGGCACCAACGCCTGGGAATACTCCACCAATGGCGGCTCGACCTGGACGGCCGGCACCGGCACCAGCTTCACGCTGGCCGAGGGCAGCTACGCCGCCGGCGCTGTGCAGGTTCGCCAGAAGGACGCGACCAGTGGCAAGACCAGCGAGGCCGGCAAGATCGCCAACGCCATCACGGTCGACAAGACCGCCGCCGCCGCACCGGTCATCAACGCGGTCGCCGGTGACGATCTGGTCAACCAGGCCGAAACCCAGGCCCCGGTCAGCGTCTCGGGCACCGCCGAGGCCGGCACCAGCATCACGGTCACCTGGGGCACCACCACCAAGACGGTCACCACCGGCACGGACGGCACGTGGACCGCCACGTTCGCCGCCGCAGACCTCCCCGCCGATGGCAGCACCACCATCACCGCCAAGGCCACCGACGCCGCAGGAAACATCTCCGCAACAGGCTCACGACCGGTTACGATCGACAGCAGCAACTACATCACCGGCACGGTCGCTGCAGGCCCGGTGATCGCCGGCATCGAGATCAAGGCCTATAAGGCGGATGGTACGCTGCTCGGTTCTGTGGTCACGGATGCCAGTGGCGCGTTCCGCGTGGCGTTCAAGGGCTATACTGGCCTCGTGCTGGTCGCCGCAACGGACCCGACGACAAATGCGCAGGGCTATCTCAACGAAGCCACTGGCACTCAGGCCGATATCGATGTGATGCTCCGCGCCGTTGCCACGGTGACGGCGGGCCAAGATGTCGTGATCAACATCAGCCCGTTTACGGAAGTCGCCACGCGTCTCATGTCATCGGGGCTTGCCACCAGTGGCGCCACCAACCTTGCCAATCTCTCCGCGGATGTCGCGGCGAAGGCCAATGCGACCGTCGGAACCCTATTCACCGACAATGTCGACACGCCGTTGACCGCGCAACTGATGAAGCTGGTGATCGACAGCACGGGCGCCAACACTGCTGCCAACGCCAATGTCTATGGCGTCTATCTGGCCGCGCTTCAGGGCTGGGCGCACAGCGAAGGCCTCACGCTGGATCAGGCGATCCAGCAGATCGTCGATGCCATCACCACCACCGCCAACGGTGCCAACACGACGCTGGCCGATCTGGGACAGGCTCAGGGCCAGTTGCTCGCCGACATTCTGATCCAGGGTTTTCACGATGTCACCCAGGTCAATCCGGCCTTGGCCAATGCCTCGCTGCCGCAGGCCCAATTGCAGCAACTCGGCATGATCAACGACACGACCGGGCCGGCATTCAGCGGCGGCAGCACGGTCAGCGTGTCCGTCCTCGAAACGGCGGCTCCCGGTACGCTGCTCTACACCGCGACGGCCTCCGATCCCTCGGGTAAGACGAGCTATTCGATCGCCTGGGGCAGTGGTCCCGCGCCCTTTGCCGCCTATGATATCGCGGATTTCTTCACCATCGATCCGCAGACCGGCGTGATCAAGACCGTCCAGGCCCTCGATTATGAGGATCGCTCCAGCTGGTCGATTGAGGTCACGGCGACGGACTTCTGGGGCAATCAGAGCGTCCAGGCGGTCACCGTGAACGTCGGCAATGTCAACGAAGCGCCGGTTCTGGATAATCCGCTCGCCGATCAAGTCGCGACGGCCAATCAGCCGTTCAGCTACATCATCCCCAGCGACGCCTTTTACGATGTCGACGGCGATACACTCACCTACGCTGCGCAGCTTGTGGATGCGCAAGGCAATGTCTCGGCCCTGCCGAGCTGGCTGACGTTCAATGCGCAGACGGGCACCCTCAGCTCGACGGCCGTCCAGGCGCTGACCGACCCGATCACGATCCGCGTGACAGCGTCCGATGGCAGCCTCACCGCCACCGACGATTTTACCCTGTCGATCGCGAGCGCGCCGGTCGTCACGGAAATCGTCGCGAACAAGGCGGTTGCGATGGGAGCGAGCACCGTGACGTTCACGGTCACGCTCAGCGAGGGGGTCACTTATCCGTCGAGCCCTGTTCCCGAGGTTGTGCTGCGGTTCATTGCGACCAACACATATCTTGCGACAGCCACTTTGGACGGAGCCGCCACGGCCGCGTTGAACGACCCGACGAAGCTGGTGTTCACGGCTCAAGTGCCGGTGACGGACACCACAGAAGTGCGAATCCTGGCACTGAACTTCACAGACGTGACGGGTCTGGTGTCCGGCGAGCCGGTCTCTTCGGACTCAGGTCAGCTCGTGACCTACGGGGCGCTGCCGTTCGTTGTCGACAGCACGGCGCCTGCCCTGACCAGCGCGACGCTCACCGTGAACGAGAACGCCACTGCGGTGGGGACCCTCTCCGCCAGCGAAGCGGTGAGCTGGGCCCTGGCGCCGGGCGGCGATGCTGGCCTGTTCACGCTGAGTTCTTCAGGGGCGCTGAGCTTTACCGCGCCGCGCGATTACGAGACGCAGGCCCACAGCTACACCATCAACGTCAACATGACGGACTTGGCGGGCAACATGACGTCGCAGGCTGTCACGGTGAACCTGGCTAACGTCAATGAAGCGCCGGTCGTCGCGCATCCGCTCGCAGATCAGGCGACCGTGCAGGGGCAAGCGTTCAGCTACACCGTGCCATCCAACAGCTTCTCCGACGTGGATGCCGGCACGACCCTGACCTACACGGCTCAGCTGGTGGGCAGCGGCGGCGCCCTGTCGGCCTTGCCGTCCTGGCTGACCTTCAATGCGGCGACCCACACATTCTCCTCGACGTCCGCGCCGGCGCTCGCCAGCCCGATCACGGTGCGGGTGACCGCGTCCGACGGCAGCCTGTCGGTCTCGGACGACTTCACCGTCTCGCAGGCCTCGGTCCCGGTCTTCTCCACCAACCTGAATGGCGTCACCAATCTGGATGTGCGGTCCGACGTGGTCTTCAGCGCGAGCGAGAACATCGCACTAACGACGGTCGACGGCACGTACACGATCAAGCTGGTCAATGATGCCAACAGCGGATCGAAGACGGGCTATTCCGGCACGCTCGGGGAATCCATCGACAACACGCAGACGCTGGTCGTCACTGTCAGCGGCGGGGTGGCTTCCGCCAAGTGGAACGGCGTGACGGTGAACGTCAACGATGTCCTCTCCGTCTCTGGCAACAAGCTGATCATCGATTCGGTCTACGACCTCGATTTCTCGAACAATTACCATGTCGAGGTCGGCGCGGGACTGTTCATCGGGCAGACCTCTGGCCTTGGCAACGCGGCGGTGGCGAGCGGTGCGACCTTCGCGACCGTCACGCCCAACACCACCGGTTCGGGGGCAGCGCTGGTCTCGGGCGGAGCGGCCTCGCAGATCATGCATGCAGACGGCACGCTAGCCGCCAGCCATAAGTGGGTGGGGATCGATAACGTGGGCAACACGGCGGTTGCCTCGGCTACGTCCATCGGCAGCCTGTCTGCCGCGGGCTATGCGCTGGTGGTCAGTGACCGCGACGCCTCCGCTGACATCGGCACCTGGGACTTCTGGGTCCGGGCGACCGACTTCGGTGCCGACGATCTGGTGTATCTCGATAATCAGCAGAACGGCACTGTGGGCTGGGATTTGTCTACCACATCCTTTGCAAGTGGCGATTCGCCCAATGACAACGATACGCGCGTCGGCTTCGGCACTTACAACGTGACGGCGCCGTTCCCGAACAGCAGCCAGTCGTACATCGACCTCGATATTGGTGGTGAATGGCGTGAAACGCCTGACGCTGTTCAGACTTATTTCCAATCTGCGACACCGCTTTTCGTAGGCGGGTGAATATCCATCAGGGCCGGATGAGCATCCGGCCCTGAACAGTGGGAACTGTGGGATAATCGAAAGACGAAATATTCAATTTTACTTTCGTAGGGGGCAAAAATGGCCACGACTTCAAAATATATCATTATGAGCACTGCTGCCGATAATTCCAACATTATCGACTTCGGCCTGAATTACGGTACGCTTTCGCTGGACGGGCAGGAGATGCAGTTTCTCGGTTCGGCTCTGGTCGATGCCGTCTTCGTCCGACCGGGCGCGACTTATTCCCTCAGCATGGGTGCGGGCGCAGATCGCATATATTTTGAAGGGGCACTGGCCGACTATACGCTCACCAGATCTGGCGCGACGCTCACGCTGACGCGGACGGCTCAGGGCAAAGTGGAGACGGTCAGTCTCGCCGGCGCTAACTCCGCGACGACCCCTGATGTGCTGGTGTTCTCGGATGGCAGCGTGGCGGCCAATGCGGTGTACAATCATGTCTCGAAGGGCGACCCATTGCCGGTGCCGTCCGGCGAGACATCCGTCGCGCCGAGCGGACCGGCCGCGCCGGCGGCAGTCCTGTCCGCGACGGTCAAGGTCGTGTCTTTCGACGGGACCGGCGAGACGATTGCGCTGTCCAAACCGGGTATGAAATTTCAGGTGCTGGGCAATGCCGGCGTCGATGTTGTTTACGTCTCTGATGGTGCGACGGTCGATGCCTCGGCGCTCGGAAACAGCACCGATATTGTCTACATGCGTGGTCACTGGGCCGATTACACCAAAGTGGTCTCGGGCTCGAAGATGACCTTGACGCGGACCGTTGGCGGTCAGCTCGAAACAGTTGTCGTCTCGGCCGCCGGCAATGCGCTCAACGATCTCCTCGTCTTTGCTGACGGCGCCGTGCGCTCACAGGTTGCCGGCACGGCTGTGAAGGCGGACGCCAACGTCGCGATTGCGGCCATCTCCGGCTACGATGCAACGACGATCACGCCCGGTCTCAACGAGGCGCCGGTGCTTGCAGAGGCACTTGTGGATCAGATGACCGTCGAGGGGCAGGCGTTCACTTACAGCATCGCGGCCGGAAGTTTCACGGACCCGGATGGCGATACGCTGACCTACACGGCGCAGCTGGTCGATGCGCAGGGCAATCTCTCCGCATTGCCGTCCTGGCTGAGCTTCGATGGCGCGACCGGCACCTTCTCGTCCACGTCCGCGCCGGCACTGGCCAATCCGATCACCGTTCGCGTCACGGCCTCGGATGGGAGCCTGTCGGCATCCGACGACTTCACCATCGAAGCGCATCCTGTGCCGCTGCTTTCGACCAATGTCGATGGCGTGACCAACCTTGATGTGCGGTCCGACCTCGTCTTCACCTCGAGCGAGGACATCGCTCTGACCGCTGTCGACGGCGTTTATGAGATCAAGATCGTCAACGATGCCAACACGTCCGCTAAGGCGGGATATTCCGGCTCGTTGGGTGAAGCGATCGACAACACACAAACGTTGGTCGTCACCGTCGTCGACAGCGAGGTCTCGGCGACCTGGAACGGTGCGACCGTCGCCATTGCGGATGTCCTCACCATTTCGGGCGACAAGCTGATCATCAATCCCAAATATGATCTCGATTTCTCGAACAATTATCATGTCGAGATCGATGCGGGCCTGCTCGTTAGCGCGACCTCGGGTCTCGGCAATGCGGCCTTGCTCAGCGGCGCGACCTTCTCGACCGTCACGCCCAACACCAGCGGGACCGGAGCCGCGCTCGTTACCGGCGCTGCGGCTTCGCAGACCATGGTGGCGGACGGCTCTCTGACCGCAGGCCACAAATGGGTCGGCCTCGACGGTATTGGCAACACGGCGGTCTCGGCTGCCACGTCGATCGGTAGCCTTGCCGCGGATGGTTATGCGCTGATTGTGACGGACAGGGACGATTCGAGCGTGGTCGGTACCTGGGACTTCTGGGTCCGTGCGACCAATTTTGGCGCTGACGATCTCGTCTATCTGGACAACCAGCACAACGGAACGAGTGGGTGGGATCTCGCAAGCACCTCGTTCGGAAGCGGCGATGCCGCCAACCCGAATGACACGCGCGTCGACTTCGGCACCTACAGCGCAACTGCGCCATTCCCAAACAGTAGTCAGGCCTGGATCGATCTCGATATCGGTGGCGAGTGGCAAGATTCGCCGGCCGCTGCGCAGGCTTTCCTACAGTCACAAACAGCTCTTTTTGTAGGCGGTTAAATCATGACGGGCCAGATCGAAATCTGGCCCGCCTTAACGCGTTTCCTCGAGAACATTTTCTAGCAGAATTTTTTTGAAATTCTCTTCCGGAGTCAAAGGTCATGGCAATCACGTCGAAATATATCATCATGAACACCACCAATGGTGGAAACTTCATCGATTTCGAGCTGAATTACGGAACGTTGTCTCTGGATGGGCAAGAAATTCAGTTTCTGGGCTCCTCTTTTGTGGACGCCATCTTCATCCGTCCCGGCGCGACCTATTCGCTGAGCACAGGTGCGGGCGCGGACCGCATCTATTTTGAAGGATCGCTGGCGGATTATACGGTAACGCGGACCGGTGCGACGCTGACCCTGTCTCGCACGGTCGAAGGTAAGGTCGAGACGGTCAATCTCGCCAGTGCCAACTCGGCCACGACGCCCGACGCGCTGATTTTCGCGGACGGCACGGTCGCGACTAACGCGCTGTACAATTATGTGTCGAAGGGCGACCCGCTCCCGGTGCCGTCCGGCGAGAACTCGACCGCGCCGACCGGCGCTGCGGCGCCGGGCGCGGACCTGTCCGCCACCGTCAAGGTCGTGTCCTTCGATGCCAATGGTGAAACCATTTCCCTCTCCAAGCCGGGTGTGACTTTCCAGATTCTCGGTAACAACGGTGTTGATGTCGTCTATGTGGCAGATGGGACGACCATCGATGCATCGGCGTTGGGTGGCGGCACGGACGTCATCTATTTCCGCGGTCGGTGGAGCGATTACACCAAGACGGTGAGCGGCTCGCGTATGACGCTGACCCGCACGGTGGGCGATAACGTCGAGACCGTGACGGTGTCGGCAGCGGGCAACACGCTGAACGATCTGCTCGTCTTCGCCGATGGCGCGGTGCGCTCGCAGGTCGCGGGCACAGCGGTCAAAGCCAATGCCACCGTCGCCCTCGCCGACCTGTCCGGCTACGATCCCGCCACGGTGACGCCCGGCCTCAACGTGGCGATCCAATCCATCGCCCAGCCGGCCGCGCCGAGCTGGTTCAAGGTCGGTGACACGCTGAGCCTCACGCTCAATTTCTCGCAGCCGGTCGTGCTGGCCGAAGGCAAGACCGTCACGGTCGTGGCGTTGATCGGCGGGCAGGAAGTGCTGCTGACGGCAACCGGCACCAGCGCAACGGCGGCTGGCGTGCGCGGGCTGGAGTTCACAGCGGCGCTGGCCGGCAATCTCTATGATGGCGACGGCATCACGCTCAAGGCGGACAGCCTCGCGCTCGGCACTGCCACGACCGACGATTTCAAGGGCGAGGGCGGCCTGCCCGTCGTGCTGACGTCACCGGCGATCCAGGCGCCCAATATCCGCGTTGATACCGGCGCGCCGGATGCCGCGACGCTCAACCTTGTCGGGAATGCGGTGAAGGGCGTCGACGCGGCGCTCTCTGTGGATGGCGTGTTCTCGCTGACGGCTGAAAACCAAGCCACCGTGCAGATCGAATTCCGCAGCGCGAACGGCGTGATCGTGCGGACCGTCACCGGCACAGGCGCCGCGCAGGCGATCACGCTCAGCGCCGCCGATCTGGCCGAGCTGGGCGATGGCCCGGTGCAGGTCTCCGTGCAGGTCACCGATGCCGCGGGCAATGTGTCCGCGCAGAGCGACCTCAGCTTCACCATTGACGGCGAGGCGCCGGGCGCACCGGTGCTGGCTCTGGGCACGGGCGTGGGAACGGGCGCGACGGCGGCGGAAGCCACGTCGGCCAACGGCGTGGTCCTCGTGACCGCCGAGGCTGGGTCCAGCGTGACGGTGACGTTCACCAACGGCACCAGCAGCATCACCAAGCAACTAAGCGCCGACGGGACGGCGCAGGCTGTCGTGCTGACGGCAGAAGATCTTGCGACGCTGGGCGATGGCGAGATTGCCGTGTCGGTCACGGCGACGGATGCTGCCGGCAATGTCTCGGCGGCGACGCCGGTTGCCTTCACGCTCGATACCGTCGCGCCCAGCGCGATGGTGGCCAGCGCGGATGCGCAGAGCGGGATTATCGCGATCACCGGTCAGGAAGCCGGATCGACCATCGAATATAGCATCGATGGCGGGCAGAGCTGGAGCCAGAGCTTCGCGGCGCAGGCCGGCACCAATGCCGTTCAGGTGCGCGAGGTGGACGCTGCGGGCAATGCCTCGGCGCCCCAGTCGCTGAGCTTCGATCTGGTGACGGCGCTGCCCGTGCTGTCGGTCGGGCTGACGCAGGACAGCGGCCCTTCGGCGATCGACGGGCTGACCAGCGACGGCAGTCTGCAGGTCTCCGGCGTGAGCGCGGGCGCGACGGTGGAATATAGCGTCGATGGCGGGCAGAGCTGGACCAGCGCCTTTACGGCGGTGGAAGGGCTCAACCAGGTTCACGTCCGCCAGACGAACGGGACAGACGTCTCTCCGCCGGTCCTGCTGGTGTTCACGCTCGATACGCTCGCGCCGGAGGCGCCGGCGATCACCGTCGCTGCCAACGTCGCCAATGGGGCGACCGCTGCGGAAGCGCTCTATTCCGGCGGCGCCGTGCAAGTGGCGGCCGAAATCGGCACGTCCGTCGCGGTGACCTTCGCCACCGCGCAAGGGAGCGTGGTGAAGACCGTCTCCGGCATCGGCGCCGCGCAGGCGGTCGTTCTCGATGCCGCGGATCTCGCCATTCTGGGTGACGGCGAGGTGGCGGTCTCCGCTATCGCGACCGATGCATCCGGCAATGCATCGGTTGTCGCGACGAGCGCATTCACGCTCGACACCACGGCCCCAAGCGAACCGCTTCTCGACCTGATCGGCGATGCGCAGAAGACCGCCGCAGAGGCGACGGGCACCGAGGGCGCCATGGCGGTGACGGCGGATGTCGGCACCAGCGTGCGGCTGGTGTTCAACGGCACCAGCGGGACGGTGACGAAGCTCGTGCAGGGCACGGGCTCGGCGGTCGCAGTCAGTCTGACGCAGGCCGAGCTTACCACGCTCGGCAACGGCACTGTCGCCGTTTCGGCCACGGCCAAGGATGGCGCCGGCAATGTGTCGGCAGCATCCGCGCTGAGCTTCGCTCTGGACACGGGTCTGCCCGACGCGCTCGTCGTCGAAGGCAATGAATATACCGGAATCCTCAGCATCACCGGCCAGGAGCCGGGCGCTCTGATCGAGTTCAGCGTCGATGGTGGCGCGACGTGGAGCAAGAGCTTCACGGCCAATCCTGGCCCCAATTCGGTGATGGTGCGCCAGACCGACGTTGCCGGCAACATCTCGCCGGCGACGCTGGAGGAGTTCACGCTCGACCCCTCGATCACCCTGACGTCGCTGTCCCTCTCGCTCGGCAATGATACCGGCGTCTCGAACACGGATGGCGTGACCTACGATGCCAGTCTGGTCGTCGAGGGCCAGGAGAGCGACACGGCGCTGCAATACAGCCTCGATGGCGGCGAAAGCTGGAGTTACGACATCGGCAATCTGGACGGGGCGACCCTGCTGGCGGTCCGGCAGTTCAATGCCGTAAGCGGCAAGTTCTCCGCCGCGTCGATGATGAGCCTGACGGTCGACACAGCGCCGCCTGCCGCGCCGACGGTCACGCTCGGCGCGGGCGTCGCCGATGGCGCCTCGCTGGATGAAGGCACATCGAGCGGCGGTATCGTGCGCGTCACTGCGGAAGCCGGGGCCACCGTGGTGGTGACGTTCACCGGCGCTGACGGCGTCGTGGAAAAGACGATGACCGGCACCGGTGCACCGAAGGCGGTCCTCCTCTCGGCTGCCGAACTGGCCCAGATCGGCGATGGTCCGGTCGCGGTCACGGCCGTGGCCAGCGATGCAGCCGGCAACACCTCGCTGAATGGCACGGCCAGCTTCACCCTGATGACGGCGCTGCCTGACTCGCCGCTGCTGCAAATCGTCGGGAGCGAGACCAAGTCGCTGGCCGACGCCCTCTCGACCGACGGCGTACTGACGGTGACAGCCGCAGCGGGCCTCGGCGTCCGCCTCGTCTTCACCGGCGTGAGCGGCACGGTCGTCAAGGTCATTGCCGCAGCGAGCGGCGGTGAGGACATCATCGCGATGACGTCCGGCGATCTTGTGACGCTGGGCGATGGCCCCATCCTCGTGACCGCGCTTGCGCTGGACGTGGCCGGCAACGCTTCGGCGCCCGCCACGCTCGACTTTAGCCTGGATGCGGTGCCGCCTGCGGCGCCGCTGCTCACGCTCGGCGTGGGCGTGGAAAATGGCGGTGCGACCTCGGCCGAGGCCAGCGCCGGCGCCGTGCTGGTGAAGGCCGATACCGGCACCATCGTCACGCTCACCTTCACCCATGGCAGCAATGAGGTTGTGAAGGCCATCACGGCCAACGGCGCCTCGCAGGTGATCCGTCTCACGGCCGGCGACATGGCGCGGCTGGGTGACGGGCAGGTCCAGGTGACGGCTGTCGCCACGGATGTCGCCGGCAACCAGTCCGACCCGGCTCAGGCGGCCTTCATTCTCGACACGGCCGTGCCGGTTGCGGGCCTCACGCTGGTCGGTGGCAGCACCAAGTCCTCCGCTGACGCGCTCTCGGTGGACGGTGTCGTGCTCGCCGCTGCCGAAAACGGCGCGGCGATCAAGGTGACGTTCAACGGTTATTCGGGCCGCACGGAAACGGTCAATCTGATCGGCACCGGCACGGCTCAGGCGGTGACGCTGACGGCAGCCCAGATCGCGGCCTTGGGTGACGGCGTTGTCCAGGTCTCGATGGTCGTCACCGATCTGGCGGGCAATCAGTCCTCGCTCGAAAGCCTGACGTTCAATCTCGACGCTGGCGCGCCGGAAGCACCGACGCTGACCTTGGCCACTGCCGCTGCGAACGGCGCGACGGAAGCGGAAGCGACGGCCCCCACCGGGATTCTCACGCTCTCGGCCGAACCGGGTGCCGTCGTCTCGGTGACCTTCAGTGGGTCTGTCGGCAGCGTGACCAGAACGCTGGTCAGCGATGGCGCACCCAAGACGATTGTCCTCACCGCGCTGGAACTGCAGACGATCGGTGACGGCGCCGTGGCCGTGTCCGCCGTCGCCAGCGATGCCAGCGGCAATGTCTCCACCCCGGCGACGTCCAGCTTCACGCTGGACCGGCAGGCGCCTCTTGCGCCCACTCTCGCCCTCGGCGCCGGCGTCGCCGGCGGTGCGACCCAGGCCGAGGCGCTCGCCAGCACCGGTGTAGTCACCGTGCGTGCGGAAGGCGGGTCGGCCATCACGGTCACCTTCGCCGGGTCGCAAGGCACGGTCTCGAAGCAACTGGTTGCCACGGGTGCGGTTCAGGCGGTGACTCTCACTGCGGCTGACCTTACCACGCTGGGGGATGGCGCCATCTCTGTGACCGCGACGGCGACGGACGCAGCAGGCAATGCCTCGCCTGTGGGCGCGTCGCTCGAGTTCGCGCTGGATCGGGTGGCGCCCAGTGCGCCGACCCTGGCGCTCGGCACCGGCATCGCAGACGGTGCGTCGGCAGCGGAAGCCTCCTCGCAGGGGGGCGTGGCTCTGGTCACTGCCACGGCCGGGCTGACGGTGAGCGTCACGTTCAAGAATGGCAGCAACCAGATCGTCAAGGAAGTGGCGGCCACGGGCGCGGCGCAGGCGGTGGTCCTGACCGAAAACGACCTGGCGACGCTGGGCAGCGGCACGATCTCGGTCAGTGCCCTGGCCCGCGACGAGGCGGGCAACGCCTCGACGGCCGCCACGTCCAGCTTCACGCTGGATACGATGGCGCCGGCGGCTCCGCTGGTCTCGCTGATCGGTGCTTCGGCCAAGACCAGCACCCAGGCTGCCAATGTGCTGGGCGTCGCTCAGGTGACCGCGGAGAATGGCTCGGCTGTCACGGTGACGTTCACCAATGGCATCAACAGCGTGGCCAAGACGCTCACCGGTACGGGAGCGGCGCAATCCGTTGTGCTGACGGCCGGTGACGTCGCATCGCTCGGCAGCGGCACCATTGCCGTGTCCGTCACCGCGATCGACGCGGTGGGGAACATCTCGCAGTCCGGCAATGCGACCTTCGTCATCGACAACACGCCGCCTGCTGCCCCCGTCATCGAGCTGGGTGCAGGCGTGGCGGATACCGCCTCGCTGGCGGAAGCCACGGCGAGCACGGGCGTCGTAACCGTCGCGGCGGAGGACGGCGCGACGGTGACTGTCACCTTCACCCGCAGCGGCAATACCGTGACCAAGACGGTCACCGGCGCTGGCACGGCAAAGGCTGTGGTCTTGACGGCCAGCGATCTGGCAGCGCTCGGCGACGGAACGATCTCCGTCTCCGCCATTGCCAAGGATGTGGCCGGCAACACCTCCGCCGCAGCCACACCGGCAAGCTTCGTGCTGGATCGGACGCCGCCCACGGCGCCGGTGCTGGCGCTTGGCGCCGGCGTCTCCAATGGCGCGACGCTTGCCGAGGCCAAGGCCGCCACGGGCGTGGTGACCGTCACAGCCGAAACTGGCGCTGCCGTCACCGTGACCTTCACCAATGGCGTGAACAGCGTCACCAAGACGCTGACCGGCACGGGCTCGGCCCAGGCTGTCACGCTGACCGCCGCCAATCTGGCGACGCTCGGCAACGGCACCATCTCGGTGTCCGCAGTGGCCCGTGACACAGTCGGCAATGACTCGGCGGCGACGAGCCGGACCTTCACGCTCGACATGACCCCGCCCAACAATCCGACGCTGACGGTGGTTGGCTCCACGGAGAAGTCCGCCGCGGCAGCAAGCAGCTCGGCGGGGGCCGTGACGGTTTCAGCCGAACTCGGCTCGGCGGTGACCGTGACGTTCACCAATGGCGCCAATGTCGTGACCAAGACCATGACGGGCACCGGCGCCCCGCAGATCGTGACGCTCAGCACCACGGATCTGGCGACCCTTGGTGACGGCTCCGTTTACGTCACGGCAACGGCGACCGACACGGCGGGCAACGTCTCCGCTGGCGGCGGTTCGGTGCAGTTCACGCTGGATCGGGTCGCGCCGAATGCGCCCACGCTCACGCTTGGCGCGGGCATTGCCGACGGTGCATCCATGTCCGAGGCGCTCGCCGAAACGGGCGTCGCGACCGTTACAGCCGATGCTGGCTCGCTGGTCACCGTAACCTTCGTCAACGGCTCCAACACCCTGGTGAAGAATGTCGTCGCCACCGGTCTCACCCAGTCCGTCACGCTGACCCAGGCGGATCTGACGGTGCTTGGCAATGGTACGATTTCGGTGTCGGCGGTCGCCACGGATGTGGTCGGCAATGAATCGGCCGAAGCCAGCCGCACCTTCCTGCTGGACATGACGCCGCCCAACCCGTCCGTCCTCGCGCTGGTGGGCTCGCCGGCCAAAACGACGGCGCAGGCAACCGGGGCCGGGGGTGTGGTCAAGGTCACCACGGAACCGGGCGCCACGGCAACGATCACGTTCACCAGCACGGCGGGGGTCGTGAAGAAGACGTTGGTCGGCACCGGCGTGGCGCAGACGGTTCTTCTCTCGGCTGCTGACGCGTCCTCTCTGGGTAATGGCACGGTGACTGTTTCCGTGCAGGTACAGGACTCGGTCGGCAATCTCTCGACCACTGCCACGACCAGCTTCACCATTGATGACGTCGCGCCGAATGCGCCCGTCATCGTGCTGGGCACCGGCGTGGCGGATATCGCCTCGGCGGCGGAAGCCACGGCGGCCACCGGCGTCATCACTGTGCAGTCGGAAGCCGGCGCCGCCATCACGGTGACCTTCACCAATGGCAGCAAGAGCGTCACCAAGGCGCTGACCGGCACGGGATCGGCGCAGGCCGTGGTGCTGAGCGCCGCTGATCTTGCGACGCTGGGAGATGGCACGATCGCCGTCAGTGCTAGCGCCAAGGATGCGGCCGGGAACACGTCTCCGGCAAGCACCAGCAGCTTCACGCTGGATAGCATCGCGCCGGTTCCGCCCACCCTAGCTTTGGGTGCGGGCATGAGCGATGGCGCCACGCTGGCGGAAGCCAGAGCTGCGACCGGCGCCGTCGTGGTGACGGCGGAAGTCGGCACGACCGTCACGGTGACGTTCACCAACGGCAGCGCCACCGTGCAAAAGTCGATCGTGGCCGCAAGTGGTCCGAACCCGGTGACGCTCTCGGCATCGGATCTCACCTTGCTCGGTAACGGCACGATTTCGGTCTCCGCCGTAACCAAGGACGCGGTGGGCAACGCCTCGACGCCGGTCACCGCCAGCTTCACGCTGGATATGGTCGCCCCGACATCGCCCACGCTTGCCTTGTTGGGTGATGCCACCAAGTCGTCCACCGGCGCTGCGGCCCCTTCGGGCGTGGTGACGGTGACGGCGGAAGCCGGCGCCGTGGTGAAGGTCACCTTCGCGCGTGGCAGCAACACGGTCGTGAAGACCCTCACAGGAACGGGTGTCGCCCAGAGCGTTGCGCTCTCGGCGGCGGAAGTGGTGACCCTGGGCGACGGCGTGGTGGCCATCACGGCCGTGGCGACGGACCCGGCCGGCAACGCCTCGTCCATTGCCTCCGGCATCCAGTTCACGCTGGACCGCGCCGCACCGAGCGTGCCGACGATCACCCTGGGCACGGGCGTCGCGGACATCGCTTCGGCGGCGGAAGCCACCGCGGCGAGCGGCGTCATCAGCGTGACCGGCGAAGTGGGCTCCAGCATCTCGGTGGTGTTCTCGAACGGCTCGAACAGCATCGTGAAGACGCTGACGGCGACGGGCGCGCCTCAGGCCGTCGTGCTGACCAGTGCAGACCTGCAGGCGCTGGGTGACGGCACGATTGCCGTGACCGCGCAGGCGAAAGACCCGGCGGGCAATGAGTCCGCCGAAACCGCGAGCAGCTTCGTGCTCGACCGGTCGCCCCCGGCGACGCCGACCATGACCCTCTCGGACGGCGTCGTCGGTGGCGTGACCGCCACCGAGGCGCTGGCAAGCAGCGGCGTGGTGAAGGTGACGGCAGAGGCCAATGCGCTCGTCACGGTGGTGTTCACCGCCGGGGCCAACAGCGTCACCAAGACGTTCACCGGCAATGGCCTCACCCAGACGGTGTCGCTGACGGCGAACGATCTGGTGAAGCTGGGCAATGGCGCGGTATCGGTCTCCAGCTTCGTGACGGACGCGGTCGGCAACCAGTCGGCCGCCGCCACCAGCACGTTCACCATCGATACCGTGGCGCCGACCGGCCCCACGCTGCTGCTCTCGGGGGCTGCGTCGAAGAACGCGGCACTGGCTGCCGGCACGGTGGCAACGGTCACGGCCGAGCTGGGCTCGACTGTCACTGTAAAGTTCGTCCAGGGCTCGCTGGAAATCACCAAGACGCTGGTCGGCACCGGCGCGGCGCAGGATGTCGTCCTCACCGCGACCGATGTGGCTGCCTTTGCGGACGGCGCCATCACCTTCTCGGCGGTGGCCCGGGATTCCGCCGGCAATGCCTCGGTGGCTTCCGCGACCCGCCAGTTCACGCTCGATCGGGTGGCGCCTGACGCGCCGGTCATCGCGCTCGGCGCGGGGGTTGCCGATGGCGCCTCCTCTGCGGAAGCAACGGCTCCGGGCGGTGTGGTCACCGTCACTGCCGAAAATGGCGGCACGATCCAGGCCGTGTTCATCGGCACGGGCGGTTCGGTCACCAAGACGATCGCCGCCGACGGGACAGCCAAGGCCATCGTCCTGACCGCATCCGATCTCACGACGCTGGGCAATGGCGACGTGCTCGTCTCGGCCCAGGTGACGGATGCCGCCGGCAACGTCACCACGGCTGAACCGCTGACCTTCCTGCTCGATACCGTAGCGCCAGCTGCGCCGGTCATCGGCCTGCCGGCTGCTTATGCGGGCGGCGCGTCCACAGCGGAGGCGCTGAGCGCAGCCGGTGCGGCCACCGTCACGGCGGAGGCGGGTGCCGTGACGGTCGTGACCTTCGTGGGTACGCTCGGCACGGTGACGCGCACGGTCATCGGCACGGGTTCGGCGCAGGCTGTCACGCTCGATGCATCGCAGCTCACTACGCTCGGCAATGGCAATGTGACGGTGACGGCGGTGGCGACCGACGCGGTGGGCAATGCCTCCGCGACGAGCACCTCTGCCGCCTTCTCGCTGGATCTCATCAACCCGCTGATCACATTGAACGCGGGCAATGGTGTCAACACGGGCAACGCCACGGTTCAGTCGACGGAGGCGGGGACGGTCTATCTCGTCAACACAACTGTCATCCCGACCGTCAACAGTCTAACCGACATCACGAGCGCTGACGGCAAATATTGGAACTCGGTGGCCGTGTCGGCCAATTCCAGCACAAGCCTCAGCCTCCTGGGTCTCGCCAGTGGCACCTACAAGGCCTATGCGGTGGACAACGCGGGCAATATCTCCGCGATCAGTGCCAACATCTATACGGTGAACGCTGTGATTGATGTGGCGTCGGCGCTACAGCAGTCGTCGAACGGGATGGGCTATCAATTGGCCGGCTCGATGAATTACGAGTATTTGGGAGGTTCCGTCGATTTTGCCGGAGACGTCAATGGAGATGGCTATGGCGACTTCATTGTCGGAGGGATCGACAGCGGAAATAACACGACCGCAAGGACTTATGTCGTCTTCGGCGGGCCGACGAATCTTCTGGGGCTCCAAAGCGCCTCGAATCTGACCGCCTCGAACAACACGTTCGGGTTTGCGCTTAACCCGGCGCAAGCCGCTGAATGGGCCGGCTATTCGGTCTCCGAAGCGGGTGACGTCAATGGCGACGGTCTGAACGATCTTCTGGTCGGCGCTTATGGCCGCGATAATAGCGATACCAACGCAGGTGCGGCCTATATCGTCTATGGCAAGACTGGCGGCGCGCAGATCGACCTCGCTAATGTCGCAAATGGTTCGGGCGGCTTCATGCTCTGGGGCAGCGCTACGGATGGCTATGCCGGCTACTCCGTCTCCACGGCGGGCGATATCAATGGCGATGGTTATGCCGATTTGCTCGTCGGTGCGCGCCTTCAGGATGTTAACGGCGTGGATCAGGCAGGGCGCGTCTATGTCGTGTATGGGCGCTCGAACAATAGCACGATCCAACTGAGCGGTTTGACGGCGGCGAGCAACACGCTCGGCTTCGTGATCGAGGGGTCGAGCACGGGCGACGAACTGGGATGGGCGGTCAGCGATGCAGGAGATGTCAATGGCGACGGCCTAAGCGACTTCATCGTCAGCGCACGCCTTGCGGACACCCCTAACAGCAATGCCGGCTCGGTCTATGTCGTGTTCGGCCAGACCGGCACCAGCGGTGCGCCCCTGAACGTGTCTGCATTGACAGCCGCGACCAACACCCGGGGCTTCGTCATCAGCGGGTCGAGCGCTAATGATGTGACCGGCTTCTCAGTCAGCGGTTCGGGTGACATCAACGGCGACGGCCTGTCCGATCTGGTCATGGCCGCGTATGGCGCCGACAATGGAACGCCCGCAGACGTTGGCAAATTCTACGTGGTTTACGGCAAGACGGATGGCGCTGGCGTCAATGCCAGTGCCCTCACCCTGGCCGGCAACACGCTGGGCTTCGTGATCAACGGCTCGAGCACGAGCGATAATGCCACCAGCATCTCGGTGATCGGCGACATGAATGGCGACGGACTGGCAGACCTGCTGGTGGGAAGCCAAAATTCGGACTCCAGTGGCTATACCGATAACGGCAAGGCCTATGTGGTTTTTGGCAAGACGGACAGTCTCGCCGTGGATCTCTCGGCCCTGTCCGTGGCCGGCAATAGCCAGGGCTTTGCCATTCAAGGACCCTATCAGAATAGTGTTTACTTTGGCAGATCGGTGTCGGCGGGCGACCTGAACGGGGATGGCCTGGTCGATCTCATGATCGGCTCATACTCCATGGATTATAACTACACAGATGGTGGCGCGGTCTATGTCATCTACGGCTCGACGACGGGGGTGTTCTCCAACACCACCAAGGTCGGCCAGACCGGGACTACGGGTGCCGATACGCTCACTGGCACCAGCGGCAATGACTCGATCTTCGGCGGTCAGGGCAATGACGTGCTGCGTGGCAATGGCGGCGTGGACGTGCTCTCCGGTGGTGCGGGCGCTGACCGGATCATCATCAACGCGGACAACGTCGCCAAGCTCGGCCAGACCGGCGCGAGCATCCAGGGCGGCCTTGGCACCGATACGCTGGCGCTGGATGGCGCGGGCATCACGCTCGATTTCACCACCGTGCGTGACGCATTCGTCAAGGGTATCGAAAAGATCGATATCACCGGCTCGGGCAACAACACGCTCAAGATGAACCTGACGGACGTGCTGAACCTGCACGATCCCGAGGAAAGCGCGTTCAACGAGTTCGAGGCGCTCACCGGTAAGGTCGGCAAGCAGCAATTGATGGTCGACGGCAATAGCGGCGATATCCTGCAACTGGTCGGCAGCTGGAAGGATAGCGGAACGGACGTGCAATCCGGTGCGCTCAGCTACAGCGTCTACAATTATGCAGGGTCTGCGGTGCAGCTGCTGGTGAACAATCAGGTCAGCGTGACCGTGCAGGATAATGCGGCGCCCGCGCCCACCTTTGCGGACACGAGCTTCATCGGAAGCGGCACGGACGTGGCCGTCGTCCGCTCGACCGAAGTGGGCACGCTCTATCTGGTGAACACCACGGCCATTCCCACGGTCACCACGCTGACGGATATCACCGGCAAGGACAGCAAATACTGGAACTCGGTTGCCATCACGGCCGCCGATACCAACACCAACCTCAGCCTGCTCGGCTTGGCCAGTGGCACGTACAAGGCCTATGCGGTGGACGCTTTGGGCAATCTCTCCTCGCCCAGTGCCAACAGCTTCACCGTGACGCCCGTCATCCAGGCGAGCGCGATCATGCAGGCCAGCAACTCGCTGGGCTATATGATCGCCGGTTCCAGCGGCACCGAGTCCTTCGCGGCATCGGTCAGCGCTGCGGGTGATGTGAACGGCGACGATTATGCCGACTTCGTGGTTTCGGTCGGCGGCGCCAACCAGACCGCCTCGAAATCCTATGTCGTCTTTGGCGGACCCAACAACATCTACGGCAGCGTGATCGACAGCATCTACACGGTGGCAACCGGAACGGCAGGCTTCGCCATTCTGGCCTCGTCGGCAAGCGATTATCTTGCCAATGCGGTGAGTGCGGGCGACGTGAACGGTGACGGGCTGGGCGATCTCATCGTCGGCGCCACGGGTGTCGACAATGTCGGTACGAATGCCGGGGCCGCCTATGTCGTCTATGGCAAGACCAGTGGCGCGACGGTCGCATTGTCGAGCCTGTCCACTGCGGTATCGGCAGGCTTCCAATTGCTGGGCGGTACGGCGAATGAACAAGCCGGCTTCTCCGTGTCCGCCGCTGGCGACATCAATGGCGATGGCTATGCAGATCTGCTGGTGGGGGCGATCTCGACCGGCGCTAGCGCTCAGGGTCGGGTCTACGTTGTCTATGGCCGCGCCAACAACAGCAGTATCAACCTGTCGGCGCTGACGGTGGCGACGAACACGCTCGGCTTCATGATCGATGGCTCCAGCGCCAACGACCAACTCGGCTGGAGTACGACCGCACTTGGCGACGTGAACGGGGACGGTCTGGCCGACTTCCTGATCGGTTCGCCATACATCGACGCGAATGGCACGACGGACGCGGGCGCGGCTTATGTAGTGTTCGGGCGGGCAGGTACCAGCGGAACGCCCATCGCCCTAACCGCGCTGACCGCGGGGGGCACCAGCACCCTCGGCTTCGCAATCAGCGGCTCGGTTGCCAATGATCATACAGCATGGTCGATCGCCGGCAGTGGCGATATCAATGGCGACGGTCAGATGGATCTCGTGATGACGGCCCGTCTCGCGGATGCGTCCGCCGGTGGCGACGCCGGCAAGACCTATATCGTTTACGGCAAGACCGGCGGTGCGGGCATTAATCTGAGCGCGCTCTCACTCGCCACGAACACGCAAGGGTTCATCATCAATGGGTCCAGCGCGAACGATTTGCACAATAGAGTTTCGGTGATCGGCGACATGAATGGCGATGGTCTGGCCGACCTCGCAATCGGGTCTTGGCAGGCGGATACCAGCCTTGGGACCGATGCCGGCAAGGTCTATGTCGTCTTCGGCAAGACCGACGGTAGCGGGGTCGATCTTTCCGCGCTCAGCGTGGCTGGCAACACACAGGGCTTTGTCATCGAAGGCAATCAGGCCGGTACGTTGACCTTTGGCGCGGTGGCCGGCAGCGACCTCAACGGCGACGGCCTGGCCGACCTGATCATCGGCAGCAGCAATGCGGATGTGAATGGCCTGACCGACAATGGTGCTGCCTTCGTGGTCTACGGCTCGACCTCGGGTGTCTTCTCAACCACCAAGGTCAGCCAGATGGGCACCAGCGGTGCCGATACGCTCACCGGCACCTCAATCAATGACTCGCTGATCGGCGGTCAGGGCAACGACGTGCTCTTCGGCAAGGGCGGCATCGATACGATCTATGGCGGTAGTGGCAATGACCGGATCGTACTCAATGCCGACAATGTGGTGAAACTCGGCCAGTCCGGTTCCAGCATCCGGGGCGGTCAGGGCATCGACACGCTGGCGCTGGAGGGAACGGACATCATCACCCTCAACCTCACCACCCTGAAGGACGGTGTGATCAAGGGCATCGAGAAGATCGACATCACCGGTGCGAGCAACAATACCCTGAAGCTGAACCTGACCGATGTGCTCAACCTGCATGATACGGACGAAAGCGCGTTCAACGCGTTCCAATCCATCACCGGCGCGACTGGGAAACAGCAGTTGATGATCGACGGCGATGCCGGAGACTCGGTGCAACTGGTCGGAGCCGGCCTGTGGGTGGACAGCGGCCAAGACTATACCGACGGCGGTGTCAGCTACAGCCTGTACAACTACAACGGGGCTGCGGTTCAGTTGTTGATCGACAACGCGGTCACCACGACCGTTCTCGCAGCCTGAGGTCGCAGGTCCATGTTCCAGGGGCAGCGACCCGATCCGGAGCAGGCGGTCAAGGCCCAGTCGCGTGGCGACTGGGCCAGGGCGGCCGCGCTTTATGAAGACCTGCTTGCCGAGCAGCCCGACGATCCGGTGCTGCTCGGCAATCACGGCCAGGTGCTGCGCAAGCTTGGCCGGGATGACGAGGCGCTGGTGCAATATGGCCGGGCGATCGAGAGCCCGGAGGCACCGGCGGCGGTCTGGTTCAATTATGGCAATGTGCTCTACGACAAGAGCAAGTGGGAGAAGGCGCAGGCCGCCTTCGAGCAGGCGCTGGCGCTGGAGCGGGAGGATGGCCCGGCCATCGTGCCCGCCACCATTCAACTCGCCCGCTGCGCCGTGCGGCAGGGCGAGTATGAGGAGGCGCGGCGACTGTTCAGCGATGTGCTGCGTCGCGACCCCAACAACTTCACGGCGTGGCTGGAGGCGGGCAATGTCTGCCGCCACCATGGCACGCTGGAGGAAGCACTCGATTTCTATCGCCGGGCGGCCGAGGCGGCGCCCTCGCGCTATGGCGCGCATTTGAGCGTTGCCCGCGCGCTCGAACAGGTCGGGCGGGAGGATGAGGCGGTGCTCGCCTGGCTCAAGGCGCTGGATTGCGCGGGGCCGGACGATCATGCCGATATCCACCACCGCATGGGGCTCGGCCGGGCAGAGCGAGGCGAGTGGCACCGCGCGGTCGAGGGCTTCCGCCATGCGCTGACGGCAGCGAGCGATTTCCACGCCGCGCGGATCGATCTGGCCGATGCGCTCATGCAAATGGGCGCCACTGAGCAGGCCGAGCCGCTGTTCGCCCAGCTGGAAGCGACGGACCTCGACGAAGACGATGAGATCAGATTTGCCGGCACGCTGATGAAGCACAATCAGTTCGACCGGTGCGACGCGGTGCTCCGCGCGCGGATCGAGAAGGATCCGGAAAACTGGCGGGGCCATTTCAATCTCGGCAAGGTGCTCATCGAAGGGATGCGCACCGAGGAGGCCGAGGCCTGCTTTGACCGCGTCGATGAGCTTGCCGGCGACGACGCGCCTGACCTGCGGGCGATGCGCGGCTCGATTGCCGGCAAGCGCGGCGATGTGGATACCGCGCGCGACATCTATACGGAGCTGGGCGAGGAAGAAGGCCCGGAATCGGCCTTCCGCGGCTCGGCCGCCATGGCGGCGCTGTACAGCGAGACGATGACGGCGCAGGAGACCCGCGACTTCCATCAGACGCTGTTCGCGCCGTTGGCCGAGGGTGCGAGGGCGGCGACCTCGTTTGCCAATGATCGCTCGACCGGGGCCGGCGCTGCCGATGCCGGGAAGCGCAGCCGGCGTCTGCGCATCGGCTATGTCACGGGCGACATGCATGGGGAGCATCCGGTCAGCCTGTTCATGCGGCCGGTGCTGGCGCGGCATGACCGCGAGGCGTTCGAGATCACGGTCTATTCGCTGAGCCCGCTCACCGACGACATGACCCGCCGCGCGCGCGGCCATGTCGATCGCTGGCGCGATGCCGCCTCGATCAGCAACACGCGCCTGGCGCAGATGATCGAGGATGACGGCATCGATGTACTGATCGACCTCATTGGCCACACCGGGCGCAACCGCGCGCCGCTGTTCGGCCGCCGGGCGGCGCCGGTGCAGGCGATGTTCCTGGGCTATCCCTCGACCACCGGCATTCCCAATATGGACTGGCTCATCAGCGATCCGGTGACCTCACCCGCCGACCATGCCCATCTCTATACCGAGCGGCTCGAGCATGTGCCGGGCTTTGTGTTCTGCTACGCGCCCGAGCGGGAGTTTCCGTTCCCCGATTATGGCAAGACGCATCTCGAGCGCCCGCTCACCTTCGGGTCGTTCAACAACGTCTCCAAGCTCACCCCCTATACCATTCGCCTGTGGGCCAAGGCGATCGTCGCCACGCCGGGATCGCGGCTGGTGCTCAAGGGGCCGAGCTTCCTGGACTCGGTGGCAGTGAACCGCTTCGGCGACCTGTTCGTGGACGCGGGCGTTGCCGCCGACCGGCTGGAGTTTCGCGGTCCATCGAGCCTCGATGAGATGATGGCCGAATATGCCGACATCGACATCGCGCTCGACTGCTTCCCTTATAATGGCGGCACGACGAGTTGCCAGGCGCTGTGGATGGGCACCCCGGTCATCACGCTGGCGGGTGAGAGCTTCGTCCAGCGCATGGGCGCGGGGCTGATGAGCGCCATCGGCCGGCCCGAATGGGTGGCGCAGGACGAGGATGCGTTCGTGGAGATCGCCGTCCGCCTTGCCTCGGATCGCGCCGCGCTGCTGGAGGAAAAGCGAAGCCTGCGCACGCGCTTCGCCGCATCGCCGGCCGGCGACATCGATCGGTATACGCGCGAGTTGGAAGACGCCTATCGCCGTATGTGGACCGACTTCGCGGCCGGGGGGGCATGACCCGCGAAGAGTTGGAAACCGGGGAGACGAATGGAGCGGCCTCGCGCTTCATGCTGGGGGCAGGGTTATGACCATATTCGATAGTGACTTCGAGAGCGTGGGGGCGGCCGTACCGCGATCGGCCGCCGGAATCGCGCTGATGGTGCGGCGGCTCGGAACGATGGAATCGGCCTATGCGCGGCTGATCTGGTCGCGGGCCCTGGCGGAAGCCATCGAGAAGATGGAGCACGCTTCTGCGAGCGACCTGATCGACAGCCGGACGGTAGAAGGCGATGCCCGCCGTTCCGCGCGTCAGGGCGACACGCAAATCCTGCGGATGCTGCAGGCGCATATGAATCTGCGCAGCCCCAGCGCCGTGCGCCTGCTCATGTGGCTGATGGCTAATCCGGATGTGTTCCACGCGCCGCACGAACTGCGGGCGAGCCTGGGATTTGCGGAAAGCTCGATCAAGGTGTTCGTGTCCGAGCTGCGCAAGGCGTTTCGCAACAAGAATATGCCGGACCCGATCGTCTCCTTCTATCGGCGCGGCTATTGCGTTCCGGCCGATTGCGCGGCGCTGATCAAGGACGTCATCTCCCGCCTCGCGCTTGAGGAGACGAGCCTGGGACGGATCAAGAGTCCGTCCTGAGGGAGATGCATCGCGCGGAAGGTGCATGACGGGGTGGTTGCCGCACCACCCCAACCCCTCCTCTGACGAGGAGGGGCTAAGATTGTGGTGTTCAGAAGAAATAATGCTCGGATGCCGCCGGGCTGGCATTGCGCCGGGCTGCTGCCGCTCCGGCATTGCGGTGGTTGGCGGATGGGACGCGGCGCTGCGCGAGGTCGCCGGCGCGGATGCGACTCCAGATTCGCTCGACGATCTCGCGCTCCTCGGGACCGACCGCTACCGCATAGATGCTCGTGGTTTCGATATTGGCGTGGCCGAGCCATGACTGCACGAGATTAAGCGGCGCGCCCGCCCCGAGCGCGGCGACGGCAAAGCCATGTCGCAGGCCGCGCGGGCAGGCTTGCGGGCCTTTGATATGCGTCCGGTCCATATGCTCGTGGACGTGGCGCCAGGCGGTGGTGCGGGACCAGCGCCAGAGGGGGGCGGCGCGATCATTGCCGGCAATATCGGTAAGCAGGCGCACCAGCCCCGACGAGATCGGCACGCGGCGGAAAATGCCTCTCTTCCGCTTCTTGAGGCTTTCGAAGATGACGACACAGGCAGCGGGGTCGATCCGCCCTAGGGTCAGGCAGAGCGCCTCCGAAATGCGGCACCCGGTTTCGGCGAGCAAGCGGCAGAAGGCATGGACGGAAGGCGGGGCAGTCTTTGCACTATCGAGGAAGCAGCTCATTTCGGATCGGTTCAAATATTTTCGGCAGCCATATTCGTCGAATACAGACCAGTTCATCGATTTCGTCCCCCGTTGATGATCATTCTAATCTGGAACAGTTCCGTCATGATTTGGAGCGTGACGGATGCTGCTCAAATTATCGTTTCATTAACCATCAAGTAACAAATCTGGACTTGGGCGGAAGTTTCCGCCGATCCGAAATGGATGCAATAGCACTTGATCTGCAGACGGGATGCGCGCGGCCGCGTCGCGCGGCCAAAGCCGTGCGGTGAAGCATCCAATATGGCGTAATATCCCAATGGCCTGTCGATCCGGTCCCGCTTGCAATGCGGGCCGGGCCAGGCAGCTTGTCCTGTGAGCGTCAGGCGGTGGCCTAGAGGCGCGGACCTTGCACGGCGCCGCTGACCTTGGGCTTTTCCGCGCTGTTGAGCAGATCGATCAGGCCGCTCATTGGCGCGCCGGCCTTTGCGTAATCGAGCGCCGACATGCCGGCGAGTCGGTCGCGGCGCAGCGGGTCGGCACCGTTGGTGACGAGCAGCCGCACCATCTCCATGTCGCGCATCTGCACCGCGCGGATCAGCGGGGTTTCGCCGCTGCTGTTGGTCTGGTTGGGATCGGCCTTGTGGGCGAGCAGCAGCTGTGCGCCTTCCACGAAGCGGCGTTCCACGGCGAGCATCAGGGGCGTGCGGCCGTTATTGTCGGTCAGGTCTGCGCGCGCGCCCTTGGAGAGCAGATAATTGGTCATCATCACGCTGCGCTGGCCGACCACGATCAGCAATGCGGTCTCGCCGCTGGTGCGATCCTTGGTGTTGATCGGAGTGACGCCGGGGGTTTCGAGCACTTCGGCAATCTTGGCGGTATCGCCTTTGCGCACCGCCTCGAGGAAGCGGTAGCTGTCGGAGAATTGCGCCATGGCGGGCTGTGCCGTCACCGCGCCGATCAGCGGCGCCAGCGCGAGCGCCAGTGGGCTGCCCATGCGGACCAACATTCCCCTGCGCCGATCGATCTTCACCCTGTACCCCCTTCGCCTTGCGTTCGTCTCAAGCAGTTGCCTTGGCTCCAATAGCAGGGCATGGCTGGCCCTGTCATGAATAAAGCCTGCAAAAAAATCCTCTCGCTTTCCATCGGCTTGGCGCTGGCCGCCTGCCAGGGCCAGAGCGGCGGCAACCAGGCCGGCGGCAGTGAGTCGCTTCCTGCCGAGGGCAATCTCGTCGGCGCCAGGATCGGCGGCGATTTCACGCTGACCGACCAGAATGGCAAGAGCGTGCGCTGGGCGGATTTCCAGGGCAAGTACCGCCTCGTCTATTTCGGCTACACCTTCTGCCCGGATGTGTGCCCGCTGGACCTCAACCGGATCATGCTCGGCTACCGGATGCTGGAGAAGGACCATCCCGAGGTTGCGGCCAAGATCCAGCCGATCTTCATCACCGTCGATCCCGAGCGTGACACCGTCGATGTGGTGAAAGGCTATGTCGCGCATTTCCATCCCCGGCTCATCGGCCTCACGGGCACGCCCGAGCAGATCGAGAAGGTGAAGACGGACTTCGTGGTGGTCGCCAGCAAGGAGGGCGATCAGGCCGCCAAGCAGGATTATCTCGTCAACCACACCCGCACGCCCTTCCTGTTCGGGCCGGATGGCAAGCCCATCGCGCTTGTGCCGGTCGAGGAACTGGCTTCCGCGGATGAGACGGTGGCCAAGGGCGTGCACGATTTCCTCGTCCACTATGTCCGATGAGCTTCTGGGAGCAGCCTCTCGAAACGCTTGACCGCGCGCAGTGGGAGGCGCTGTGCGATGGCTGCGGCAAATGCTGCCTGCACAAGGTGGAGGATGCCGACACCGGGCGAATCTACCCGACCAATGTCGCCTGCCGACTGCTGGATCGGGATACCGCCCAGTGTAGCAATTACCGCCAGCGCCGCGCGTTTGTGCCTGATTGCCTGCGGCTGAGCCGGGCCAATCTGCAGGAGATCGAATGGCTCCCGCAGACCTGCGCCTATCGCCTGCGTGCCCATGACGAGCCCTTGCCGGACTGGCATTATCTGATCTGCGGGGATCGCGAGGCGGTGCATCGTGCCGGCCAGAGCATTCGCGGCTGGACGATCTCCGAGACGATCGCGGGCGATCTGGAAAATCACATTGTCGACCGCGCGCTCTGAGCACAGGCTCACGCTGGCGGACGGGGCGGCGCTGTCCGTCGTCGTGATGCGCCATGGGCGGGCGCGGCGGATGAAGCTGCGGTTCGATGAGCTGGGTGACCGTGCCCTGCTGACCATTCCCCCGCGTGCCTCGCTGCCGCGCGCCTTGGACTGGGTCCGGGCGCAAGGAGAGTGGATTGAGGGGCAGCGGGGCCGCAATGGCGGGCTTGTCACGCTGGCCGATGGCGCGCTCGTGCCCTTTGAAGGCAGGCCGCTGCGCATCGTTGCGACCGGCGCGCGTACCCGGCAGGTGCGGGCAGAGCAAGGCGAGCTACTGGTGGGCGGACCGGTCGATCTGGCGGGTGCACGGGCGCTGCGCTGGCTCAAAACGCAGGCGCGCACGGCACTGACGACCGAAACGCAGGCCCTCGCGACCCGGCACGCCCTGCCGCTGCGTCAGGTGGCGATCGGCGATCCCCGCGCGCGCTGGGGCAGTTGCTCGGTGGATGGCAACATCCGCTACAGTTGGCGGCTGATTCTGGCGCCCCCGCATGTGCGGCTGGCCACCGTGGCGCACGAGGTCGCGCATCTCGAGCATATGCACCACGGCCCGGAATTCCATGCGCTGGTGCGCGCGATTTCGCCGGTCTGTCCGGATGCGGCCCGCGCCTGGCTGCGCGCTGAAGGGCGTAGCCTGCATCGCTATACCGCCTGAGCGACCGCGTTCTCGATCTGTGAAAAACGTCGAAGGGCGCGGCTCGCACCGCGCCCTTCCGTCGTCCTGGCTATGCCCGCTCAGAAGCGGCTGCGCACCGTGATGCCATAAGTGCGCGGCTCGGCGAGATAGGCCGAGAAGAGCTGGTTCGACATGGCGCCGAACCGACCCAGTTGCGCGCGCGACTGGTGATTGGGGCTGGAGCTTTGCAGCGGGCTGTTGAAGGCGACCTGGCTATAGTCGCTGTCGAACAGGTTCTGCGCCCACAGCTCGATGGCCCAGGCCTGCCCCGGGCCGCGCAGGCCGATGCGGGCATTGGTGACGATGTAGCCGTCCTGCGCCTTTTCCGGATAGAGGTCCGAGCCGGTGTTATAGTCGCCGGTGATCCGGTTATCGACATAGACGAGGCCGCTGAAGCCGCCGCCCAGCTCCGGTGTCCAGGCAATGCTGCTGGTCGCCACCCAGCGCGGCGCGTTGCTGTTATCCTGCCCTTCGAGCAGGAACAGCGCGGGGTCGAGCGGCACCGAGCCATCCGCATTGCCGACGAGTTGGTCGGCGAACTTGGCGCGGGTATAGGTTACCCCCGCCGTGGCGCGCAGCGAGCGGACCGGTTGGACATAGGCCTCGATCTCGACGCCCTGGCTGATGAGGCCGGGCTTGGTCTCGGCGCAGGTGCCGTTCGCGGCCTTGGCGCCATCGCAGCCATTGATATTCTGGACGACGAAGCTGGTGCCGTTGAACGTGTTGAGCTGGAAGTTGCTGAACGCCTGCCGGAAGGCGGCGAGGTTGAAGCCCCATTCGCGGCGCGCATATTTGAGGCCGATCTCGTAAGCGTCGACCGTCTCTGCGCCGAAGGCGAGGCTCGCCGCATCGGCATTGCTGCGCGGCGAGAAGTAGGTGATCGGCGCGATGCCGGTGCCGACCCCGGTATTGCCCAACTCGAACCGGTCCAGATTGTAACCGCCAGCCTTATAGCCGCGCGAATAGCCGCCATAGACCATCAGGCCGCCGCCGACCTTGTAGGACAGGACAGCCGTGCCGGAGAATTTGCCCTCGGTCTGCCGGTCCTGCAGGTCGAGCGCGTTGAGGCCGGTGCTGGCATTGCCCAGGCAGCCGAGCGTGAGGATGCCGCCCGCCAGTTGCGCGGCCGAGCCGAGCGCCGGATTGGTCGCGATGCCTGGCAGGGCGGAGGCCTGCAAGGCGGCACAGGTCGCATTGTTATTGTTGAGATCGCCCGAGAAGCGCTTGGTCTCGCGCGTGTAGCGCACGCCCAGGGTCAGATCGAGCGCATCGGTGAGGTGGATGATGTTGTGGGTGAACAGCGCCCAGTTCTCGCTGCGCTGATAATAGCGGCTGTCGGTATCGCCGGCACCGTTGGGGATGGTCGCCAGCGCGGTAAGGCCGGTGCCGAGGCCGCCCGAAATCGCGCCCGCCTGCGCTGTCGCGGTCGCATTGGCCACCGTCGGCGAGGCGCCCTGGCTGATCGCCCGGGCGTAGATGGAGGCATAGAGGCCAGCATTCAGACTGGCTTGCGTTGCGCTGATCAGGTTGCCCACGTCCGGCGTGAGCGCGTTGCCGTCGATCGGCGCGGCGCACAGGCTGAGCTGGGCGGGTGAGAGATTGCTGGCGGCGCCGGTGCCGGCCATCAGGCGGCAGGCTGCGAAGCGGCCATAATCAGCACCGAAGCGGATGTTGTCGCGCAGTGTCAGCTTCTCATTGGCGTAATAGCCGCCCACCAGCCAGTCGAGCATGCCGCCCAGCGCCGAACCCTGCAGGCGCAATTCCTGCGTGAAGGTGCGGAACTGGCGGAAGGTGCCGGGGTCGCGATAGAGCAGGTCGGCGGTCGAATAATCATAATCGCCGTAATCCGACGACTTGTAGTCGCGATAGGCGGTGATGCTGGTCAGCTTGGCATTGCCGAAATCATAATTGATCTCGCCCGAGAGGCCCCAATCCTCCAGCTTGCTTACATAGTCCCGGCCCGGCGTGATGCTGATGTTCCGCTGATAGGGGTCCTGGGCATAGGGCGTGGGGCCATTGGGAAAGCGCGTGCCGAGCGCGCTCAGGATCGTGACGATGCGGTTTGTGGCGTTCTGCGTGTAATTGGTGGGCGAGCTGCCCACTTCCTCGCCGGTATCGATATAGACAGCGCCGCAGCAGCTTTCGTCGCGGTTGGTGTAGTCGCCGATCAGCCGGACGGAGAGCGCATCCGAGGGCTCGAAGAGCAGCTGCCCGCGCAGGAAGTAGCGGTTGCGGTCATTGGTATCGCCGATCTTGGCGCCCGAGGCGTCCACGATGTTCAGGAACCCGTCGCGCCGCGAATAGACGCCGTCGATGCTGGCGGCGATGGTCTCACTGAGCGGGCCGGTGATCCGCCCGGCGAGCCGCCAAGCTTCATAATTGCCGAAGCTGGCTTCCGCGCTGCCGCCCCACTGGAATTCCGGCGCCTTGCTGACAATGTTGAGCAGACCGGCCGAGGCATTGCGCCCGAACAGCGTGCCTTGCGGGCCGCGCAGCACTTCCACCCGCTCGATCTCGCCGAGATCGGTCAAGCCCGCGCCCGTGCGGGAGCGATACACGCCGTCGATGAACACCGCGACGGAGCTTTCCAGACCCGGATTGTCGCCCACCGTGCCGACACCACGGATGCGCGCGGCGCCATTGGCTTCCGATCCGGTGGAGGAGACGAGCAGCGAGGGCGCAAGCTGGTTGAGCTGGCGAATGTCGTTCGCGCCGCTGTTCTGCAGCGATTGGGCGGTCACGGCTGAGACGGCGATCGGCACATCCGAGAGCGGGCTGGCGCGCCGCGTGGCGGTGACGATGATCTCGCCCATATTGCTCTCATCGCCGCTCTGCGCGGTCGCATCGCTGGCGTCCTGAGCAAAGGCGGGGGTCGCAAGGGCGCATAGCAGTGCGGCAACACTGGCAGACGCAATGAGGGATGGCTTGGGCATCATTCGCTCTCCTGCACGTTTGTCCGGTCCGGCATTTGTGCCGGTTATTCGAGAGCATATGCCAATAGCCATGGGGCGCAACTCCCTCATTTCCGGGATTCATCGGTTTGTTGCATAAGGGTTACAGTCGGCGGAGGCCGCTTATCGCCAAAGAGCGAAACGCAGCAGCCGATCCTCCAGCGCGATAAGCGCTTCGCTGTTCCGGCCGACAAGAGAGGCGATTGCCGGTGACGCTGCGTCAAGGCCGCCGGTGAACGCCCCGAAGGCGGGCACGATAATCTTGCTGCCGCCCTTCACGAAGCAGCGCCGCGAGATATGTCGCCCGCGCAGGCTCATCCGCAACTTGGGATGAAAATGTCCGGAAATTTCCGGTCGCACCTCTCCGGGCATGGCTTCATGGCGCAATATGACGCCATCGACGAGCGCTTCTGCCCGATTTTCACCCCCCAGCGGCGAATCAACGCCCGAGGCGCCGAGGGGATCGTGATTGCCGGTGATCCAGGTCCAGCGATAGGTGGCCGTCAGCTGCGCGATCCGCGCGCGCGTCTCGCCGCTCATCCGCTCGTGCGCGCCGCCATCGTGGAAGCTGTCCCCCAGGCACCAGATCTCCCGCGGCTGGGTGAGGGCGATCACCGCCGTCAGCGCATCCAGCGTGGCGCGGCTGTCATAAGGCGGCAGCATCTGGCCGCGCCGGGCGAAGGCGCTGGCCTTCTCGAAATGAAGATCGGCAACGATCAGCGCGGCCCGTTCCTGCCAGAACAAGGCACCTTGGGGCAAAGCCTGCCAGCTCTGGCCGGCAAAGCTGAAGGCCGGGCCACAGCCTGCCGCGCGCGGCATGGGTTGATCGATGAGTGGGGACGACCTCATGGCCCTGCTATGCCGTCGCAGCGGGCAGGGCGCAATCGGGCAGTTGAACAAAAGTGGAACTTTTGCGATGGCCCGCAGGCTCTGGCTCTCCCCGCTCGGCTGGTGTAGGCGCGCGCCCATGTCGCACGAACCCGCATCCCTGCTGACCGTCGCCGCCTTCTACCGCTTCGCGCCCTTGCCCCACCCGGAGGCGCTGGCGACCGACCTGCGCGCGCTGGGCGCCACACTGGACCTCTCCGGCTCCATCATCCTGGCGCAGGAGGGCATGAACGGCACCATCGCGGGGTCGGCCGATGCGGTGGAGCGCCTGTTCGCGCGCCTGCGCGCCGAGCCGGGCTTCGCGCCCTTGGCGCCGCGCCTGCACAGCACGGAGCGGCATCCGTTCGCGCGCTGGAAAGTGAAGGTGAAGCCCGAGATCGTGACCATGGGCCGGCCCGGCGTCGATGCGGCGCAGGGCGCGGGCACGCATGTGCCGCCGGCGCAGTGGAACGCTCTGATCAGCGATCCGGACACGATCCTTATCGACACCCGCAATGATTATGAGGTGGCGCTGGGGCGGTTCGCCGGCGCGGTCGATCCCATGACGGCGAGCTTCGGCGACTTCCCGGCTTGGTTCGATGCGCAGGCGGCGCAATGGCGCGCGGAAGGCCGCAAGCCCCGGATCGCCATGTATTGCACCGGCGGCATACGCTGCGAGAAGTCGACGGCTTATGCCCGCGCGCAGGGTTTCGAGGAGGTCTATCACCTCAAGGGCGGCATCCTCGCCTATCTCGCGGAAGTCGAGGAGGCCGCCAGCCTGTGGGACGGCGCCTGCTTCCTGTTCGATGAGCGCGTCGGGATCACCCATGGCGAGCAGGTGGTCCCGGCCGCGCTGTGCCCGGCCTGCGGGCAACCGCTTGCCGGAGGCGCGGATGAGGGAGGCTCAGCGCCCGCTTGCGTCCGCTGCGCCGGTCTCGGCGAAGTCTAGCCTGCCCCGTCGCCGGGCATCGCCGCCGGCGAGGTGGAAATCGACATGCCGCTGGCCGAAATCGATCGCGATCCGGTCGAACAGGCGCAGCATCCCCATGCCCAGCAGCATGGCGGGCCGCTCGCCCAGACCAAGCTCGGTAAAGGGCGCGGCATCCAGGAACAGCATCGGCACATTGTCGAGCGTTGCGTCGCCGATGGTGAGTTGGCGGACGACGGCGAACTGGGCCGGCACATCGACACCGGTGACGCTGGTCAGCGCGGTCGGCGTTGGCGGCACCACCAGCCGCTTGGCCTTGAGGCTGCGGAACAGCGCCATATTGCCGACGCTCTGCTCGGCGCCGGTGTCCAGAATCACGTCTACCTTACGACCGTCCACCCGCGAGTTCATCAGGATCAGCTGGCCATAGCGGCTGCGCGCGCGCACCACGATGGCGTCCTTCTCGTCACGCACGGCGGATGAGCGGCGGCTGCGGCTGACTTCCATACGGCGCTGGTTGAAATCCAGGATCAGGCGCTTGTCCGCGAGGCTGTCCAGTCCGATGATCCCCAGGCTGCCCATGTCCGCGCGAGCGATAGTGAGCGCAGCGAGCGAACTGACCGCATGATCGCCAAAGCGCAGATCGCTCAATTGAACGGATGAGACCGTGACGCGCCCGGCCATGCTGATGATCTCGACCGGCTGGAGCGGCGGCAGCATCAGCCGCGTGGCCAGCTCCGTGGCGATGATGGTGCGCTGGGAGCCGGTGTCAATCATGAACGGATAAGGGCCGCGCTCGCCGATCCGCACCGGCATGGTCATCCGCATCCCCGGATCGCCGCCGATGGGCATGACCGGCTCGTTGAGGTCGAAGGTGCTGGGATCGACCGGTATCTCAGGACCACGCGGCGCGATGACGAAATGGTCGCTCCCGCTCGGGATCTGGCTGGCGATGCCGAACGGCCCGGTCAAAGCCGCAGCGGCCGTGATTACAGCCTTTGCCAGGGTCAGCCGAAGCGTCGAGCCGAAAACCATCCCCAAGGTCTCCCAAGACGGGCAGCTTATCACGATTTTGTGGTCCCGCCAAAAGGATCGAGGCGGGCGCAGGCGATGCTAGCCGGGCGGCGCGTCGGGCGTCATGGCAATGCGGGCGAGCGATTCGGCCTCCGCGAGCAGGCTGTCGTCGGTCTGCGGGCCGGCCACATGCTCGCGCCCGATCATGATTAGCACCGGCACGGCCAGCGGGCTCACCCGGTCGAGCGGCTTGTGCAGCATGGTGGCGCTGGCCCGGTCGATCAGCTCGCCGAGCCTTCCGACATCGGTCATGCGCGCGCGGGCATCGGCCCAGGCGGCCTTGAGCAGCAGATGCTCCGGCTCATAGCGGCGCAGCACGTCATAGATGAGGTCGGTCGAGAAGCTGACCTGCCGCCCGGTCTTGCGCGCGCCAGGCTGCTGGCGTTCGATGAGGCCGGAGATCACCGCCACGTCGCGAAAGGCCCGCTTGAGCAGGCTGCTTTCCTCGACCCAGGCGATGAACTCACGGTCCAGAATGTCGGCGGAAAAGAGCGGGCGGGGGTCGGTAACGGGCTCCAGGCCGTAGACGGCCAGCGCATAATCGTTGGACACGAAGCCGACGGGCTTGAGGCCGCGCTCTTCCATGCGGCGGGTGAGCAGCATGCCGAGCGACTGATGCGCGTTCCACCCCTCGAAGCTGTAGACCACCATATGGTGCAGCCCCTCATGCGGGAAGGTTTCGACCAGCAACTGCTCGGGCTGCGGCAGCACGGAGCGGACCGCCTGCATCGCCAGCCATTCATGAACGTCGGGCGGGAAGCGGTTCCATTGCGTCGGATCGGCCAGGAAAGCGCGCACGCGGCCGGCCAGATGCGTCGACATTGCCATGCGCGTGCCGCCCCAGCTGGGAATGCGGGCCTGCTGCGATGTCGCCTTGACGAACAACTCGGCCTCGGTCTGGCGGACCAGCTCCAGCGAGAGGCCGGAGAAGAAGAAGCGATCGCCCGGGCTGAGCGTCGCGGCAAAGCTCTCCTCCACCGTGCCGAGCTTGCGACCGTTGCTGAAGCGCACATCAAGCGCCGGCTGGTCGACGATGATGCCGGCGTTCAGCCGATGCTGCTGGGCAAGGCGGGGATGGGCAATGCGCCAGAGGCCTTCGGGCGTGCGGACGAGGCGCTGGAACCGGTCATAAGCGCGCAGCGCATAGCCACCGGTGGAAACGAACTGGAGAATGTCCTCAAGCTGGGCCGCGTCCAGCCAATCATAAGGCGTGGCGGTGCGGATTTCGGCCAGCAACGCGGTGGGATCGAGCGGGCCGGCGCAGGCCAGCCCCATGATGTGCTGCGCCAGTACATCGCGCGCGCCGGGGCGGAAATCGTCGGCATCGCGCTCGCCGCTCATCACGGCGTCCCAGGCAGCCTGCGCTTCGAGATATTCGAAGCGGTTGCCGGGGATGACGATCGCCTTGCTCGGCTCGTCCATCCGGTGATTGGCGCGGCCGATGCGCTGGAGCAGGCGCGAGCTGCCCTTCGGCGCGCCCATCTGGATCACGCAGTCGATATCGCCCCAATCGATGCCCAGATCGAGGCTAGCGGTGGCGACAAGGCCGCGCAGCTTGCCGGCCGCCATCGCGGCCTCCACCTTGCGGCGCGCCTCGCGGGAGAGGCTGCCATGGTGTATGCCGATGGGCAGCGTATCCTCATTCTCCGCCCACAATTCCTGAAAGATGAGTTCGGCCAGGCCGCGCGTGTTGCAGAACACCAGCGTCATGCGGTGCTGGCGGATGATGTCGATCACCTGACCCGCCGCATATTTGCCGCTGTGGCCGGACCAGGGCACGCGGTCCTGCGGCATCAGAATGGTGAGGTCCGGCGCGGCGCCCGGCTCGCCTTCGACCAGCGCCACTTCCGCCTGCGCGCCGGCGGGCGCCAGCCACCGGCGATAGGCATCGGGGTCGCCCACGGTTGCCGACAGGCCGACGCGGCGAAGGTCGGGGGCGATGCTCTGCAGGCGAGCGAGGGACAGGGCCAGCAGATCACCGCGCTTGCCGCTCGCGAAGGCATGGATCTCATCGATGATGACGGTTTTAAGGGACGCGAAGATCAGGTCCGCGTCCGGGTAGCTCAGCAGCAGGGAGAGCGATTCGGGCGTGGTGAGCAGGATGTGAGGCGGCTTGGCCCGCTGCCGCGCCTTGCGGTCCGATGGCGTATCGCCACTGCGCGTCTCGATGCGGATCGGCAGGCCCATCTCGCTGACGGGCGTGAGCAGGTTGCGCTGCACATCCACGGCCAGTGCCTTCAGCGGGGAGATGTAGAGGCTGTGCAGACCCTCAGTCGGCGCATCCGCGAGGTCGGCCAGTGTGGGCAGGAAGCCGGCGAGTGTCTTGCCGGCTCCAGTGGGCGCGACGAGCAGGGCATGGCACCCCGCTTGAGCCGCCTCCAGCATCGCCTGCTGATGCCGACGGACGGACCAACCCCGCCGGTCGAACCACCCGGTGATGAGGGGCGGCAGAGATGGGGTCATGTGCGCGCGCGGGGCCATGCCTTCAATGTGGATGCCCCGTCATGCTTACTCAAGCCCGGGTGGAATAGGGCTCCTTACCATCCCGGCGCTTGTCTTCACGGTCGAGACTGTCGCGCAGGTCCTTGGCGGCGCGGTCGCTCCGCGCTTCGTCGCCCGGCTTGGTATCGCGCTTGTTGCGCCAGATTGCGTAGACCAGCACCGCGGCAAACAGGACTGGCCCGACAACGGTCATGAGGCTCCAGAGGCTGCCCATGTTTCTCTCCTATTTTCCAAACCCATTAAACGCATGGGCGCCGCCTGAGTTTCGCGGCTGGCCGCGCAGCGGGTTCGGCGCACCTCGCTACGTGACGGATGGCGGTGCGGTAAGCCAAAAAAAAGGCCGCCCCGAAGGACGGCCTGGAAGTTTTAGGAGAGGATGCCTGAAAGGCAGGAACTGTATGCGTTACATACGAATTTCCTGCAATTGCGAAATGAAGAGTGTTGATTGCACAATTTGCAATCGACCTCTTCAGTCTACGCATCTGGTTGACGTTAATGCCCAGCGGCGGGACCACGCTGCAGACCAGAAAGTGCAAGCTGTTCATCGACTTGCGCCAGCAGGCGGTCCAGCGCGTCGGCGTCGCGCGCCTCCGCGCGGGCGACCAGAACGTCCTGTGTGTTGGACGCACGCAGCAGCCACCAGCCGTCCGGCGTGGTGACGCGCGCGCCATCCGTGGAATCGATCGTCGCACCGGATTCGGCGAGTCGGCGCAGCACTTCCTCGATTACGGCGAACTTCCGGCTCTCATCGACCTGAAAACGCAGCTCCGGCGTGTTGACCATGGCCGGCATGGCGCCGCGCAGCAGCGTGACACTGCGCCCCAGCGTGCTGGCAGCGCGAATCAGGCGGACGGCCGCGTACAGGGCGTCGTCGAAGCCATAATATTCGTGCTTGAAGAAGATGTGCCCGCTCATCTCGCCGGCAAGCGGGCTGCCCGTCTCCTTCATCTTGGATTTGACGAGGCTGTGGCCGGTCTTCCACATCAGCGGCTTGCCGCCCAACTCCGCCACCCGGTCGAATAGCGCCTGGCTGGCCTTCACATCGGCGATGATCGTGGCGCCCGGTTCAGCGGCGAGCACCGGCTCGGCGAGAATGGCAAGAAGCTGGTCGCCCCAGATGATGCGCCCCTCGCCATCGATGGCGCCGATCCGGTCGCCATCGCCGTCGAAGGCGAGGCCGAAATCGAGGCCCTTCTCCGCGACCAGCGCGCGCAGGTCGACGAGGTTCTTCTCCTCGGTGGGGTCCGGGTGGTGATTCGGGAAATGTCCGTCGACATCGGTGAACAGCGTGTGGTGCTCGCCGGGCAGCAGCTTCACCAGCCTGTCGATCACCGGGCCGGCGGCGCCGTTGCCGGCATCCCAGCCAATCTTGTAGGCTTGGCCGTCGAAGCCTTCCATCAACCGGGCGACATAGCGGTCGAGAATGTCGACCTGCTCGCTGCCGGCGCTGCCCTCGACCCAATCGCCGGCCGCCGCCATCGTGCCTAGGCTCTGGATGTCCTTGCCGAAGAAGGGGCCTTTCTGGAGCACCATCTTGAAGCCATTGTAATTGGCCGGGTTGTGGCTGCCGGTGATCTGGATGCCACCGTCCACATCCAGCACGGCCTCGGCATAATAGAGCATCGGCGTCGGGCCAAGGCCGATGCGGACCGCGTGAATGCCGCTGTCGTTGAGACCGCGCACCAGGGCCTCCTCCAGCATCGGCGAGGAGAGGCGCCCGTCATAGCCGACCGCGACGGCGCGTCCGCCCAGCCGCGCGACGCGGGTGCCGAAGCCCCGGCCGATGGCATAGGCATCCGCCTCGCCCAGCGTTTCATCGATGATGCCGCGAATGTCATATTCGCGCAGCGTGGTCGGATGGAATTGATGCGTCATGGAAAGTCCCGGAGAAGGTCGAAGGAAAGCGAACCGGCTAGCTTATGTTTCTTGCGATTTTAGCAACGTATCACGCGCAGCATTGATCCGCGCGGCGAGGCCGGGCGATCCGCCGGCGTCCGGATGATTTCTGGCGATGAGCTTGCGATGCGCGGCGATGATCTCGTCGCGGCTGGCATTGATCGACACGCCAAGCAGGTCGGCCGCTTCCGCGCGGCTGAGATCGCGCGCGCTCAGCGGAGCGGGGGAGGGCGCGCGCCCGCCTGCCAGACTGTCCCCAAAGCGCAGCCACAGGCCGGAGACGGTCGCGACCAGCGCGCCTGTCACCGCCATGCCCTTGGTCATCATGATCGTGCCGATCAGCGTGCCGGCGACGCCCAGCCAGGCCGCCGGCACCTTGCGCCCGCTCTTGCGGAGGCGGTACCAGAACCAGAAGCCCAGCCCGCCCAGTGCGACAGCGAGCAGCAGCATGCCTCAGGCGGCGCTCTTTTTCTGGGGAGCCCCGCCGAGCATCGGCAGCGCAAGGCCGGCGATCATCTCGCGCAGTTCCTGCCGTGCCGCCAGATGGCTGACGCCGAGCTCACCGAGATGGCCGCGATCGAGCAAAGTCAGGCCCGAGGGGAAAAGTTCGCGGAAGATCACGCGCTCGGACAGGCCGGGAATGACGCGGAAGCCCACGCGGCGGGCGAGTTCCGAGAGCGCATCGCCCACGCGCTTCTGGTTGCGCGCTTCCATGTGATGCAGGCGGTTACGCAGCACCACCCAGTCGATCGAGGCGCCATCGGCCTTCGCACGGGTCTTGCGGGTTTCCCACATCAGCTCCGAGTAGAAGCTCAGCCGCTTGACCTTGAAATTCTCAGGATCGACCTGCCCGATGAGGTCGAAATCGACAAAGCTGTCGTTCATCGGCGTGACGAGCGTGTTCGCCGCCGCCGCGGCATAACGCGCCATCGGATCATCGCGGCCGGGCGTGTCGATGATGACGACCTGCGCCTGGCTGGCGGCCTTGGCGATGGCCTCGTTCAGGCCCGCAGTGCTGTCGCCATCATAAACGGCGTAGCTGGGGGAGGGCAGGTCCACCTCACGGCGGCGCGCTGTCGCCTCGCGATTCTCCAGGTAGCGAGCAGAGGTGCGCTGCCGGTGATCGAGGTCGATCAAGGCCACGGACACGTCCTGCGCAGCCAGCGCGACGGCGGTGTGGACGCAGGTGGTGGATTTGCCTGTGCCACCCTTTTCATTGGCAAAGACGATGAGATGCGGCGCGGCGCTGGACATGGGCTGGGTCGAAACTCTTCCTGGGTGGTTACGGCCTCTTGACCGTCCGGTCAGGACAAGCGAAGCCAGCCCCGACCTTCTCCGCCGGCCTTATCGGAGCCTCGTGCCGCGTGCAAATCTTCCGTGACCTTCCCTCGATCAGAACCGGTCTCGCCTCGCTGCGGGCGGATGCGGGCCGCATTGCCTTCGTCCCCACCATGGGCGCGCTGCACGCCGGGCACATGGCGCTGATCGCGGAAGCGCGGCGCCGGGCGAGCCATGTCGTCGCGTCGATCTTCGTCAACCCCACCCAGTTCGGCCCCAATGAAGATTTGTCGGCCTATCCCCGCCGCGAGGAGAGCGATGCCGCGATGCTGGCGCAGGCGGGTGTTGCCGCCCTGTGGCTGCCGGACGTTGCAACCATGTATCCCGCCGGCTTCACCAGCCATGTGAATGTCGATGGCCTGTCCGCCCGGCTGGATGGCGAATGGCGGCCCGGCCATTTCGAGGGCGTGGCGACGGTCGTCGCCAAGCTCTTCAATCAGGTCCGGCCGGACATCGCCTGTTTTGGCGAGAAGGACTATCAGCAGCTTGCCATCATCCGGCGGATGACGCGCGACCTCGATCTGGGGGTCGAGATCGTCGGCGTCGAGACGCAGCGCGACCATGACGGCCTCGCCCTCTCGTCTCGCAACGTCTATCTCACTGCTGACCAGCGCGCGCGCGCGGCGGCCTTGCCGGAGACGTTGGTGGGGGCCGGGGAAGGCATCAGCGCCGGTGAGGATGTTGCCGCCGTGCAGGCCTGGGCGATCCGCTATCTGCTCGATTCGGGCTTCGATTCGGTCGATTATTTCCTGCTCAGCGATGCTGACACGCTGGAGCCGATGACCAGGCTGGACCGGCCCGCCCGCCTGCTGGTGGCGGCGCGGATCGGCAGCACCCGCCTGATCGACAATATCCCCATCCACCCCTGAAGACATGCCCCGGAAAAATCGGGTGCAAACATCCCTTCTGCTACGTTAACCATTTCGCAAGAGCTGGCGTGCTTGGTTGCGGTATCGCGAACCTGTGTTTGGGGGGAATTCGTGGGTACAAGCATGAACAATGCCAGGGTCCTGATCGAAAGCCGCACGCGCGCCGCGCTCGGCAATGCGCAGGCCTGTTTCGATCTCGGCGTGGCTTATAGCTGCGGCACCGGGGGCCTGTCTGTCGATCTTGTCGAAGCGCATCGCTGGTTCAATCTGGCTGCACAGGCAGGGAGCCGCGAGGCACAGACCTGCCGCGCTGAAATCGCCGAGGAAATGACCGCGCGGGAAATCGCCGAGGCCCAGCGCCTCGCGCGCGCCTGGACGATCGAGACCAGTCAGCGCGTCGCGGCCTGATCGGCTTTAGCCCGCGTCTCCGCCCTTGCGGAACGGCGCGCGTTCATCCAGCCATTCTCGTTCATCCGCGACGGCGGCGGCCTCACGCTCGACGAAGTCCGCCACGGCGCGCCTGAAATCGGGATGCGGGATGTAATGCGCTGAATAGGTAGGCATCGGCCGATAGCCGCGCGAGAGCTTGTGCTCGCCCTGTGCGCCGGCTTCGACGCGGGCTAGGCCCCGCGCGATGGCGACGTCGATCGCCTGATAATAGCACAGCTCAAAGTGGAGCAACGGCACCTCCTCGTTGCAACCCCAGTAACGGCCGTACAGCGCATCGCCGCCGATGAGGTTGAGCGCCCCGGCAATCGGCCTTCCGTCGCGATAGGCGAAGATCAGCAGAACCCGGTCTGCCATGCGCGCGCCGAGCAGCGAGAAGAAGGCGCGGGTGAGATAGGGGCGGCCCCATTTGCGGCTGCCGGTATCCTGGTAGAAATCCCAGAACGCATCCCAATGATGCTCCTCGATGGCGTCGCCGGTCAGGTGCCGGATGTCCAGCCCGGCCTGCGCCTTGGCCCGCTCCTTTCGCAGATCCTTGCGGTGGCGGCTGGAGAGGCGGGCGAGAAAATCATCGAAGCTGGCATAGCCTTCATTGGCCCAGTGGAACTGGCTGCCCTGGCGGATGAGCCACCCCGCCGCGCGGTAGAGCGCGCATTCCTCCGGCGTTATGAAGGTCGCGTGGGCGGAGGACAGCTCATTCTGGTCCACCACCGCTTCGATGCCCGCGATCAGCGAGGGGCCTTTACTGGCGTCGCGCAGGAGCAGGCGCGGGCCCGGCACGGGGGAGAAGGGCGCGGCGATCTGCAGCTTGGGATAATATTGCCCGCCCGCGCGCTCCCAGGCGTCGGCCCAGCCATGGTCGAACACATATTCGCCCTGACTATGCCCCTTGAGATAGGCCGGCGCTGCGGCGATCAGGGTGCCACGGCCGTCCTGAATGGTGATCGGCGCTGGCGACCATCCCGTGCCGGGGCCGACGCTGCCCGATTCTTCCAGGATGGAGAGGAAGTCGTGGCTGACGAAGGGATTATCCGGGCCCGCGCAAGCGTCCCACTGCGCCTTGTCCAGCGCTGTGACGGATTGGGTGAGGTGGACAGTGAGCGCGTCGCTCATGAGGCCGGCGCCTCTCGGTGCGCCAGTGAGGGCAGAGAGCGAAACGGAGCGACGTCGTGCAGCACGTGCCGAACATGGGGCGTCTGGCGCGAAATTGCCAGTGCCCGCAGGTTCATCGCGCCCAAGGCCGCCAACATGCGGGCCGGGCGCGGTAGCTCAGTCGCGAATCTGCACGATGGCGTCGATTTCCACCGATGCATCCAGCGGCAGCACTGGTACGCTCACGGCGCTGCGGGCGTGGCGGCCGGCATCGCCGAAAATGCGGACCATCATCTCCGAGGCACCATTGGCGACCTTGGGCTGATCGGTGAACTCTGCGGTGCTGGCCACAAAGGCGCCGAGCTTCACGATGCGCTCGACCCGGTCGAGATCGCCGCCCAGCGCCGCTTTCATCTGCGCCACCAGCATCAGGGCGCAGCGTTCTGCAGCCGCGACGCCCCAATCGAGATCGCGCTCGCCGCCGATCTTGCCTTTCATCAGGGCGCCATCGGCCGCGAAGGGCAGCTGGCCACTGATGTGCAGCAGGTTGCCGGTCTGCACCGCAGCCACATAAGCGGCGACGGGGGCGGCTGCTTGCGGAAGGGAGATGTTCTCCGCGGCGAGGTGTTGGTCGATCTTGCTCATGGGCGGAGCCAGAGCATGAGGCCGCAGACGCGTCAAGACCGGCTAGGACAACGCCCCGGTGGCAATCGCGTCATACTCGTCGATGCGGGCCATGATCCATGCCTCGGCACGGTCCCAGTCGTCGATCCGCTCATGCGCCTCGCGCACCGGCTCGACATGGGGGGCGAACTCGGGCTCGCCGACCATGTGCAGCCGCCAGCATTCCGGCACGTCCTGCGCAACAGAAACATGATTGGCACCCAGATCGTCGATGAAGATGCTCAGGCCCGGCTTGCGCTCGTCCAGCAGCTTGCGCACCGCCGGCCCCTTGCCGCCGCGATTGCCGATCACCGGATAGGGGAGGCCGTGCGCATGGATCTGGTCGGCGCGGGCCTGCGCGCGTTCCTCGCCGATATTGGTGACGATCACGATGTCTGCCCGCTGTGCGATTCGCGCCATCGATTCCACCGCGCCGCGAATTGGCGTCTGGCGATGCATCTCCGTCTCGAAGAAGGCGCCCAGCAACGTCCAGACCAGTTCGCGCTCGATCAGGTCGCCGCTGGTCTTGTGGCGCAGTGCACGCTCGAAACCGCCGGAGAAGCTGAAGTCGATGCCGTGCTGCTCTTCCAGCCAAGACCGGAAGGGGACGACCATGTGCATCAGCACTTCGTCGCAATCGCTGATGATGAGCGGACGGCTCATCGGCCGAGCCGCTCGCGTGCGGCGACGAGATCGGCCGGCGCGACCGCCAGTGCCTCCGCGCAGGCCAAGAGGTCCGGCTCGTGATTGATGACGAAATCCATCAGCGCACCCAGCGTGGCGGAATCGGTAAGGGCTTGCCGCAGCACATCCGGCTCCAGCCCGGTGAGACTGAGCATCCGTTCGGCACGGACCGAATCGGCCACAATCCATCCCACGAGGCGCAGCGCCATGGTTTCATCATCTTGAGGGATCGGATAGGTCCGCATTGTTCACCTGTATGCCGGGCAGCGGGAGGTTCTCCCCTGCGCGGCTGCAAAAATGGCTTCGTCCATCGGCATAAGGACTGTTCGTGTCAAAACGCATATTGGTTGTCGAGGACAATGAGCTCAACATGAAGCTCTTTTGCGACCTGCTCCGCGCGCATGGGCATGAGACAGAGCCGGTGCGAGACGGGCGGGAGGCCTTCGCCCGCGCATCCGCCTTCCAGCCCGATCTCATCATCACGGACATCCAGCTGCCGCATGTGAACGGTCTGGACCTCATCGCCTCCTTCCGCGCGGACGCGGCTCTGGCAGAGACGCCGATCATGGCTGTGACGGCCTATGCCGCCCCGGGCGATGAAGCGCGGATTCGGGAGGCAGGGGCGAATGCCTATGTCTCCAAGCCGATTTCGGTGCTCATGTTCATGAATGTCGTCAACGGACTCATCGCGCCGACTGCGCTGGCGAGCTGAGCCTACCCGGCCCGCCATCGCCCCACTTCATCGTCACGCTGCCGCACGCAAAAAGGCCCGGATCGCGCGATCCGAGCCTGAAGCGTCATGCACAAGCGAGCGGACCGACAGGCCCGCCGCGGCACTTACTTAATCTTGGCTTCCTTGAACTCGACGTGCTTGCGCACGACGGGATCATATTTGCGGAAGGTGAACTTCTCGGTCTGCGTGCGGGGGTTCTTCTTGGTCACGTAGAAGAAGCCCGTGTCAGCGGTGCTGACCAGCTTGATCTTCACTGTGGCGGGCTTCGCCATGGCCAATTCCTCAAATAATTGAGCGACCTCCCTGCAGGCAGGTGCGGTGCGCTGACATACATGCAAAAGACGGGCTCCGCCTCTGGCGAGACCCGTTCGGCGGCGGCCAATGCGGGAAAAGCCGGCCCTTGTCAAGGGAAGGAGTCGCCGCAGTCGCCGCTCTTCGCTGCAAAACCGAAGCTTAACGATGGGCGCTTATGGTGCCGTTGTCACAAGCCTGACTCGCGAGGCTGGCAAGAACCGATTCGCGATGGACAAGGCGGGATGGGAGAATCGGGATGTATCAAGGCTCGGACCGTCTGGTTCGCGATCAGATGCTTGGCCGCATTGAGGCACTGGAGGGGGCTTGCACGGGCCTGTCCCTCTTCTCCCTGTGCGAGCGGCTGGAAGATTTGCGGCTGTTCGCGCGCCGGCATGACTTTGCCGCGGTGGAAGGGCTGGCCAGCCTGCTGGAGTCGGTCGTGGCCTATAACGGCCACCGTCAGGTCGCGCAGACCTATCTCACGCTCATGCGGGACGCTGCCCAAGGCGATTCGGCTGCGCCGCAGGCCGCGCGCGTCTACCTTGCCGCGGCCGCCCTGCGGGGGTGTCGCTGATCGCTTCATTGCGGCAGCGCATCACCATTGATTGATTTCGTCGATCAATCTGTGCGGGCCTATCTGTTCGTCATTCCGAGTTCCATCTGGCATAAGCGGGGCGTGGGGAACGTTCGACGTTCCGGAATTTACGTCAGACACATCAACCATTGGAGGCCTTTCATGACAGACAAAGCGCTCAAGACGCCCACGGACCTGAAGGGAAATGCCATCAAGGCCGTCGCTGACGCGCTGAACGGCCTGCTGGCCGATAGCTATGCGCTTTACCTCAAGACCAAGAATTTCCACTGGCATGTCTCCGGCCCGCATTTCCGCGACTATCACCTGATGTTCGATGAACAGGCGGCCGAGATTCTCGCGACGACGGATCTGATCGCCGAGCGGATTCGCAAAACCGGCAACACTGCGCTGCGCTCCATTGGCGACATCGCCCGCAAGCAGAGCATTCAGGATAACAATGACGACTTCGTCTCCGCTGCGGACATGCTGGCGGAGCTGCGGGCCGACAATATGGCGCTGGTGGAATCGCTGCGTGCCGCCAAGGAACTGGCCGAGGCCGCCGGCGACAATGCAACCGACGGGCTGATCGACGACTGGACCGATCAGGCCGAGCAGCGGGCGTGGTTCATGTTCGAAACGAGCCGCAACGGCTGATCCATTTGGACTGAGCCATCGCCGCGCTGCAGTTGTGGCGATTGACACACAAAAAGGGCCGGGATTTTCATCCCGGCCCTTTTTCTTGCGAAGTGAGTCGCCTGTTACTCGGACTTGGGCTCGAGATTCACGGCGGCATATTTGCCACGACGGTCGACTTCCAGTTCGAAGTCCAGACGGTCGCCTTCCTGCAGCGAAACCATGCCGGCACGCTCGACAGCACTGATGTGCACGAACGCATCGGGCTGGCCGTCATCGCGCTGTATGAAGCCGAAGCCCTTCATGGCGTTGAAGAACTTCACCGTGCCGCTGGCCCGCTCACCGGTGAGCTGACGCGACGGTCCGCCACGCTGCTCGGCCGGCGCGCGGTCTGCAGCGCGCTCGGGAACCGGGAGCGGCTCGCCGTCGATCACCAGATCGGTTGCGGAAATCTTGCCGCCACGGTCCACCAGCGTGAACTTGAGCTGCTGCCCTTCGGCGAGGCCGGTCAGGCCAGCCTGCTCGACAGCGCTGATGTGCACGAACACGTCTTCCGCGCCATCGTCACGGACGATGAAGCCGAAGCCCTTCTGGGCATTGAAGAACTTGACCGTGCCGGAGCCTTCGCCAACGACCTGCGCGGGCATGCCGCCACGACCGCCGCCGCCGCCACCACCGCCACGGAAGCCGCCGCCACCGCCGCCGCCGCTGCGGAAACCGCCGCCGCCACCGCCGCGGTCACCGAAACCGCCGCCACCGCCGCCGCCGCCGAAGCCGCCGCCGCCGCCGAAGCCGCCGCGATCACCGCCGCCGCGAGGTCCACCGTAACTGCTGCCACCATATTCCGGAAAGGCGTCGAACTGGGGTTCTCCGAAGCTGTCCCGCTTGTCCCTGCCGCGACCGCGGCGCCCTCTATCAAAACTCATGCCCTGTTAATCACTTTCGCTCGTCCACTCTCGATCCGCACCCATGCCGGACGACATGCACAGGGACTCGACCAAGGCCACACTCGGCCAAGCATCGCTATAGCGGCCTTTTTCGCAAAGCGCGAATGATTTTGGCGCAATTGCCGCGCTGAACGTCGATCCCGCTCGCGGGCGACATCGGCCCGATCCGCAGCTCTGGGGAGGCGCTCTGCCGTCTTGCCTTTTTCGGAGGTTTCCCTGGCCCGGTCATGCAGCTAAGAGGAGCGGCATGACCGTTTATTTTCATGAAGAAGACCTGCCTGCCGATGTGCTCGCGCCGGGCGCCGTTGCCATCGATACCGAGACGATGGGCCTGATCACCCCGCGCGACCGCCTGTGCGTCGTGCAGATCAGCGATGGGCAGGGCGATGAGCACCTCGTCCGCTTCTCGCCGGGGAGCAGCTATGCCGCGCCGAATCTGCGGGCGGTGATCGCCGATCCCACGCGACTCAAGCTCTTCCACTTCGGCCGCTTCGACATCGCGGCGCTTCAGCATTATCTCGGCGTGCTGGCAGCGCCGGTCTACTGCACCAAGATCGCCTCACGCATGGTGCGTACCTATACCGATCGCCACGGCCTCAAGGAGCTGGTCCGCGAGCTTCTGGGCATGGACATCAGCAAGCAGCAGCAGAGTTCTGACTGGGGCGGCCCGGTGCTGAGCGAGGCGCAGCGCGATTATGCTGCGTCCGACGTGCGCTTTCTCCACCAGTTGAAGGCGGAGCTGGATATAAGGCTGGAGCGGGAAGGGCGCACTGCGCTCGCCCAGGCCTGTTTCGACTTCCTGCCGCACCGGGCGCTGCTGGATCTCGCCGGCTGGCCGGAGACAGATATTTTCGCCCATGCGTAAAGGGCGTGCCCTGCGCGGGACGTCCGGGTCCGAGGACGAGCTGGCGCCGTCGGCGCTGGCACGGGCCGAGCACAGCCGGCTGCAGCGCTGGGCCGCGCCCGGCGGCAGCCATGACCGGCTGGTGACCCTGCTCAAGCGGGTATTGCCGATCTCTGCCGGTGTGCTGGGCGCCTTCCTGCTGGCGGCGCCGTTCACCCACCAGACCGAGGTCAGCTTCGTGCTCGACAAGAACAAGGTGGACGTCGCGAGCGAGCGGTTGAAGGTGACCGAGGCGCTGTATCGCGGCGAAGATGGCGAGGGCCGGCCCTTCTCGCTGCGTGCCGGCTCTGCGCTGCAAAAGACCTCGCGCGATCCGATCGTGCAACTCAACGAGCTGGAGGCACGCCTGCAGATGGAAGGCGGCGGCGCCGTGGTCACCGCGCGGCAAGGCAATTACAACATCGAGAACGAGACGGTCGCGGTCAACGGGCCGATCCAGTTCCAGAGCGCCAATGGCTATCGGCTGACCACGCGCGATGTGGACATTCGCCTGCAGGAGCGGGATTTGCGCAGCCGGGGCGATGTCGAGGGGCGGATGCCGACCGGCACGTTCCGCGCGGATCATCTCAAGGCCGATCTGGAGGGGCGCACCGTCACGCTGGAGGGCAACGCCCGCTTGCGCATGGAGCAGGTCGGGCGCTAAGGGCAATGTCGATGCGCAGACCCTTCTTTCTTGTCGCTGCCGGCGCCCTGGCCGGGTCCACTCTGGTCGCGATTGCCGGCGTTGCCGATGCGCAGGTTCTGCGGGGGCATAATACGCGCGCGCCGGTCGATTTCTCGGCGGACCGCATCGAGGTGCAGGATCGCGCCGACCGCGTCGTCGTCTCCGGCAATGTGCAGGTGACGCAGGCCGGCATGACCATGACGGCGCAGCGCCTCACCGTGGCCTATCACAACACCGGCGGCATCGAGATCGATCGACTCGACGCATCGGGCGGTGTCGTGGTGACGCGCGGCAATGAGCGGGCCAGCGGCTCGGTCGCCATTTACGATCTCAATCGCCGGCTGATCACCATGATCGGCAATGTGCAGCTCAATCAGGGCGGCAACCGCCTCACCGGCTCGCGGCTCGTCATCGATCTGGCCAGTGGCCGCTCGACGGTGGATGGCTCTGCCGCTGGCGGCGCGCCGGGCACCACCCAGTCGGGTGGTCGCGTCTCCGGCACGTTCCAGGTTCGCCAGAGCGGCGATCAGTAGGAAAAGGCCGGAAGCGGCGCCAAAAAGCTTGCCTTTTTCGCTGCCTTGAACGATTCGGTCTCCATGCAATTTTCCTGCCAGATCGTGGAAGCTGCGGAGGAACGTCGGTTCGACAGGGCCGGCGATCAGGATGATCTGGAAATGAGGACAAGGCGATGAGTGAGGCAGACACGATGCGCGATCCCGCAGTCGCGGACGACACCGCCGGCGCGGCGGAGGATCATCGCCTGCAGGTCATTTCCATCGCCAAGAGCTACGACAAGCGCACCGTCCTCGCCGACGTCAGCCTGGAAGTCGGCCATGGCGAAGTCGTCGGGCTGCTCGGGCCGAACGGCGCGGGCAAGACGACCTGCTTCTATTCCATCATGGGGCTGGTGAAGCCCGATTCGGGCCGCATCCTGCTGGAAGGCACCGATATCACCGGCCTGCCCATGTATCGCCGCGCGATCCTGGGTCTGGGCTACCTCCCGCAGGAAACCTCTATCTTTCGCGGCATGACCGTGGAGCAGAACATTCTCTCGGTGCTGGAACTGGCCGAGCCGGACAAGGCGGCGCGGGCACAGAAGCTGGAGACGCTGCTGGAGGAATTCGGTCTCGCCCGCCTGCGCGCGAGTTCGGCGATGGCGCTTTCCGGCGGTGAGCGGCGGCGCTGCGAAATCGCGCGGGCGCTGGCGGCCAATCCGTCCATCGTGCTGCTCGATGAACCCTTCGCCGGCATCGACCCGCTCTCCATCGCGGACATTCGCGATCTGGTGAAGGATCTCAAGACGCGCGGCATCGGCGTGCTCATCACCGATCACAATGTCCGCGAGACGCTGGAGATCGTCGATCGCGCCTGCATCATCTACGATGGCAAGGTGCTGTTTGCCGGTAGCCCCGCCGAACTGGTCGCCAATGCCGATGTCCGCCGCCTCTATCTGGGCGAGAGTTTCTCGCTGTGATGGCGGGCCGGTCGCGGACAGGCTGAGGGGCAGCACCACCCATGGCGATGGCGCCTCGCCTCGATCTTCGGCAAAGCCAGTCGCTGATGATGACGCCGCAGCTCCAGCAGGCGATCAAGCTGCTGGCGCTGTCCAATCTGGAGCTTGAGGCATTCATCGGCGGCGAGCTGGAGCGCAATCCGCTGCTGGAAGCCGGCACGGACATCGCGCTGCCCGCGCGCGAGCAGGCTGAGCTGCCGGACGGCGTCGAGCCGCGATCGGGCCCCGACGCTCCGGCCGACGTGCTGATCGGCAAGGGCAGCGGCGAGGCGGACGGGCCGCTGGATGTCGATCACGGCGCCGAGACCTTCATCGATGACGGCCCCGGCGACCGTGCGCTGGCGGGCGGGGCGGACCCTGGCCGGTCCTCCGCTGACTTCGGTGCGGACGGACCGGATTTCGACAGTTTCGCCGCGCCCGAGCAAGGGCTTTACGAGCATCTGATGCACCAGGCCGGTGCTGCGCTCTCCGGCCGGGCACTGATGATCGCCGAGCAGCTGATCGGCCAGATCGACGATGCCGGCTATCTGGAAGCCGATCTGCTGGAGACCGCCTACCGGCTGGGCGTGCCGCTGGCGGAGGTGGAGGCGGTGCTGGCCGTCATCCAGGGGTTCGATCCCGCCGGCATCGCGGCGCGCAGCCTCAGCGAATGCATCGCGCTGCAAGCCAAGGAGGCGGATCGCTACGACCCGGCCATGGCGACGCTGATCGCCAATCTCGACATTCTCGCCAAGGGCCAGATCGCGCATCTGCGCCGGATTTGCGGGGTGGACGAGGAGGATATGGCGGACATGATCCGCGAGCTGCGCGGCTATGATCCCAAACCCGGCCTGCGCTATGCCAATGATCGGCCTGCCGCCGTGGTGCCGGATGTGCTCATCGCGCCTGCGGGTAATGGCTGGTCCGTGGAGATCAACGGTGCGACGCTGCCGCGCATCCTCGTCAATCGCCGCTATCATCACCAATTGGCGAGCGGCGCGCGGGACAAGACGTCCAAGGCCTGGGTGTCGGATTGCCTTGCCAGTGCCAACTGGCTCATCAAGGCGCTCGATCAGCGCCAGCGCACTATCCTACGGGTGACCGAGGAAATCCTGCGGCGGCAGGAGGGCTTCTTCCGCCATGGCGTGGCCCATCTGCGACCGCTTACGCTGCGCGTGGTGGCCGAGGCGGTGGGGCTGCACGAGTCCACGATCAGCCGGGTGACGAGCAACAAATATCTGTCTTGCCCGCGCGGGACCTATGAACTCAAATTCTTCTTCACCAGCGCAATCGCCGCGGCCGATGGCGGCGAGGCAGCCTCTGCCGAGGCTGTGAAGAGCCACATCAAACAGTTGATCGCGGATGAGCCGCCAAATGCGATCCTCTCTGACGACTCCCTGGTCGATCTGCTACGTGAGCGCGGCTTCGACATCGCGCGGCGCACGGTGGCCAAATATCGTGAGGCCATCGGGCTGGGGTCGTCCGTCCAGCGCCGCCGGCAGAAAGCCCTGGGCGGGCGATAACCGCGCCGCTTAGTCGAGCACGCGGGACATACGGCGGCCAGCAAGGATGCCGAGCACCAGGAAGATCCCGAACAGCGCAAGGGCAATGAAGAACAGCACCTTCGCAATCCCGACGAACGCTCCCGCGACGCCGCCAAAGCCCATCAGGGCGGCCGCACCGGCGATGAGCAGGCTGAGGATGGCAAGACGGATCATGACGGGCTCCTGTTGCTGACAGGGGTTTTAACGTCTCGCGCCCGGCGGCGGTTCCCGGCTGGGCGCGGGAGGACGAGACGCGCGCGGCTCTCCCTACGCAAATCTGCCAAACCCGGCCAGCCGGGGTGCCCATCGGCGGGCGGCATTGCTTCATCACTGTTGATGCGCGAAGGCACCTTGCGAAACCCGTGCGACCCCGCTAGGGCGCACGGCTCCAGTGCATGCGGAGCGGTGGCCGAGTGGTCGAAGGCGCTCGCCTGGAAAGTGAGTATACGTCAAAAGCGTATCGAGGGTTCGAATCCCTCCCGCTCCGCCAAGTTCTAATCCCACTCTCTCCCGAGCCGTCCCCAAGACCCCAGCTAACTGCGGGTTTGAAGGGCGCTTCGTATCCCTGTGCGTCCCACATCGTCCAGTCCGACATTTTTGCCAATGTGGGACTAAATCTCATGATTCAAGGGATGAAAAAAGCACTTCGAACGGGCTCGCGAAGCCCAAGGGCAAACAGCGCCGCGTCAGCCTTGGCGACGTACTCGTCCGGCTCGATCGGCGGGGAGGCACAAGGAGCTGGGTGTGCCGGGTCCAGAAGGACGGTGTACGCCGGGACTTCAGCCGAGGTAGTTGCCAGAAAGTCAGTCTGGCGCAGGTCCGCGAGCTGGCTCAGGAAATCCGCGAACAGGTCGAGATCGGCATCGACCCGCATTTCGAGCGGCGCAAGCGTCAGACCGTGCCGACCTTCATCGAGGCCGCCGCCAAGACCTACGAAATCCATTCGAATACATGGCGCAACGGCAAGCATCACGCGCAGTGGACGCGGACGCTCGAACTCTAGGCCTTTCCGCATATCGCAAAATTCAAGGTCGACTAGATCAACGGCCCGATGATCCGCGACCTGCTTGCGGAAATTTGGCTCGCCAAGCCCGAACGGCCCGTCGCGTCCGGCAGCACGTGGGCGCCGTGCTCGATTGGGCCTATGCGTCGGGCTATCGCGAAACCGACGCGCCGATGTGGGCGATCACAAAGGGCCTTTCCCGCCAGCCTCGCCGCGACAATCATTTCGCGGCGATGCCCTATGAGGACGTGCCTGCCCTCGTGCAGCGACTGCGTGAGCGGGAATCGTTCAGCCGGTTAGCCCTCGAACTGCAATTTTCACGGCGGCACGGTCGGGCGAAGTACGCGGGGCCACATGGGGGCGAGCTCGATCTGGAAAAAGGACTGTGGAAGCTCTCCAAGGACCGCATGAAGGCCTATCGCGAGCATGTGGTTCCCCTCACCCGCCGCCCGCAGCGCATCGTCAAGCGGTGCGCGCGGTTGCGGATCAAGGGTTGCGACCTTGTCTTTCCCGGAATGCGGCGCAATCGCCCGCTGTCGGATTAGACGCTGACCAAGCTGCTCGAGGAAATGGGCGGGCCCTACACGGCGCATGGGTTCCGCTCATCGTTCCGCGATTGGGTGAGCGAGGAAACGAACCAGCCGAGCGACGTCGCCGAAGCCGCCCTCGCCCATACGGTCGCCAACAAGGTCGAGGCTGCATATCGGCGTGGCAACCTGCTCGAAAAGCGGCGCCTGATGATGGAGGATTGGGCGAACTATTGCGACGGGAGGAAGCGATGGGCCGCTACACGCGCGCGAAGCGCCACTTGCTCCGCCAATATGAGCGCCCGGTCGATCGGATCGACGAGCAGGATCGCGTCTTTTTCTTGGCCACCGGGTCGAGGAGCTGAGCTATCGCCAGCTTGCCGAGCGACATGGCGTCCGCGCAGCTGCTGCGCATCGCGATGCTTGCGCCTGACATTGTGGCGCAATGCATCGAGGGCATCCAGCCGGTCTCGCTCACGACCAAGGGACTGCTCAGCATTGATCTGCCGATCAGCTGGAGTGAGCAGCGGGCTTTGCTCGGCTGCAGCTGACTTCCGTCACTCAATCTGAGGAAAGCGTCGGCCGGATGTCCTTCCGGCCGTTTCTGTTCGAGGCCGCGCAGCGCGACCGGTCATGACGTCTGGAAAATGACCACTGAGATAACAGCGCAAAAATGGCAGACGGTGCCGGCGCGCTTGGTCTGCAGACCTCAACTGGCGAAATGACGGCGCCAAAACGGCGCAGTTCTGCGCCATTTTTGCCATGGTCGTAGCAAGGCTAACAAATCTCGGAGAATTACGGACTGTCTGGTGCGGGCGGTCGGACTCGAACCGACAAATCCTTGCGGATGGCGGATTTTGAGTCCGCTGCGTCTACCAATTCCACCACGCCCGCACGGCGCGAACCCCTTGATGCAGCGTGCTGCGGGGATGGCTGGCGCGCCTATATCTCACCTTTTTAGGAAACGCCAGATGCTCGGTGGTGTTCATGTACCGCGCGTGAGAATAGATCGTCTTACGCCCGTGCCCTCGTCAGCCGGCCTGCGCGATCAGGCTTCGGCGTGGCCGTAATCGGAGCGGTGCCGGCGGGCATCGCCGGCGGTGGCGCGGTTCTTGAGCGCCTGCTCGACCCTGTTGAGCAGTTCGGCCGGGCGATAGGGCTTGCCGATCACATCTTGCGAGATGGTCTGCGGGCCATCGGAGACGAGTTGCTCATTATAGCCGGTGGTCATGAGGATCGCGATGCCGGGCGCCAGCTTCACGGCTTCTTCCGCCAGCAAAATGCCATTCAGGCTGCCGGGCATGACGAGATCGGTGAAGAGAAGATCGACGGGGTCGGCCTCCATCAGGGTCTTCAGCGCCTTGAGACCCTCATCGCCCGAGATGGCGGTCGAGACGCGGTAGCCCGCGCTTTCGAGGATCTCGCGGGACAGGGCCATCACTTCAGGGCTGTCTTCCACCACCAGAATATGGGCCTTGCCGGAGGGACCATCCGCGGGCGCGGCCGCCGTGATGGGCGCGGGGTTGCCGGCGCGGTCATCCTCGTCATTCTGCACGGAGACCGGGAAGAGCAGGCGAATCGTACTGCCGACGCCCTGTTCGCTCTCAATCTCCAGCCGGCCCCGCGATTGCTGCAGGAAGCCGCTGGCCATGGCGAGGCCGAGGCCCGTGCCCTGGCCGGTGGGTTTGGTGGTGAAGAAGGGTTCCGTCGCGCGCTGGGCGACATGGGCGGGCATGCCTTCCCCCTCATCCGTCACCTCAAGGCTGATATAGTCGCCGGGCGGAAGCTGGCGGGCGGCAGCATCGCCGTTGAGATGCAGCTTGCCGGTCGTGATGGTCACCAGCCCACCGGCGCCGCGCATCGCGTCCTTGGCATTCATCACGATGTTGAGCACCGCCATCTCGAACTGGTCGGGATCGACATGGATGCGCGGCAGGCCCCGCCGCAGGCTGAGGTGCAACTCGATATCGCTGCCGAGCGCGCTCTCCAGCACATGCACGAAGCTCTGCACGCAATCGCTCACGTCCACTGATCGGGGCGTGAGCCGCGTCTTGCGGGCGAAAGCGAGCAACTGGCCGGTCAGCTTTGCCCCGCGCGCGGCAGCGTGCTGCGCATTCTCGATATGCCGCCCGGCCCGCTCATCCTCGATGCGGTTCGAGGCCAGCTCCAGGCTGCCGCCGATCACTTGCAGCAGATTGTTGAAGTCATGGGCAAGGCCAGCGGTCAGCTGCCCGATCGCTTCCATCTTCTGCGCCTGGCGCAGCACCTGCTCGGTTTCGCGCCGCTTGGTCACGTCCAGCTGGCTGGCGAAAAAGTAGAGCAGCTTGCCGGAGACGTCATAGACCGGGCCGATGAACACCGCGTTCCAGAACGGCGTGCCATCGCGCCGGTAGTTGAGGATTTCGAGCGCGATGGACTCATGCCGCGCCACGGCATCGCGCAGTTCGGCGATCCGCTCGCGGTCCGTCTCGGCGCCTTGCAGGAACCGGCAGTTGCGCCCGATGATTTCACTCTCTTCGTAAAGCGTCAGGTCCAAAAACGCCTTGTTGGCAAAGACGATGGGATTGTCCGGCAGATTGGGATCGGTGAGGATCATCGGCATCCGCGTCATTTCGATCGCGGCGAAAAATACGTTGCCCCGTTCGCTCAGGCCCGGCGCGGTGATGGTGCGCTCACGCCAGTGATCCTTGCCGCGCACGGTCACCCGGCCTTCGGCTGCGTCAGTGCCCTGATTGTCGTCCGAAGCGGCGGTATCCCCGTTTTCAGCCGCGAAGTCTTTGTGATCGCCCGATTCTATCGCCAAGGTCGCATTCCCTGTGGTTGCCCGCTCCAGCCGTCCGCGACTTTGAAGCCAGCATAACAAACGCTTCAGGACCGAGTGGTTCCCGAAAACCGCCCAGACTGCCCTTGCGAACAGGGGGTGGCTAGTCGTCCGATTGCCGGGGTGCAAGACAATGTGGGGACAGCCGGACTGCACGAACATGGACGCTGGGCGCGATCGCGCTATATCGCCTGCATGGCTCATACACAGGCAAAGCTCATCGTCCGTCCCGCGCTCGCCAAGGATGCGCGCGCGATCGCCCGGCTCTCCTCCAAGGTCTATGGCAAGGCCGAGGCCATGACCGCTGCGCAAATTCGCGGCCAGATCAATAACTTCCCCGAAGGGCAATTCGTCGCCGATTATGAGGGCACGATCGTCGGCCACTGCGCCACGCTCATCGTTTCGCAGGAGATTGCCTTCGCGCCGCACAGCTGGGGCGAAATCACCGGCGATGGCTTCGGCACGCGCCATGACCCGGAAGGGGACGTTTTGTACGGCATGGAAGTCTGCGTCGATCCCGATTTCCGGCGTCTGCGCATCGGCCAGCGCTTCTATCGCAAGCGGCAGGAACTGTGCCAATATTTCGAGCTGAAGGGCATCGCCTTTGGCGGTCGCCTGCCGGGCTATGCGCGCCGCCGGCGGGATTATCCCGATCCGCAGGCCTATCTCGATGCCGCGATCGAGCGCAAGCTGCGCGATCCGGTGATCAACTTCCAGCTGGGGCAGGGCTTCCAGGCCAAGGGCATCCTGCCGGACTATCTGCCGGGCGACCGGGACAGCGCCGGCAATGCTGTGCTGATGTTTTGGCCCAACCCGCTGGCGCCCGAGGAGGGGACAGGGCGCGCCCACCATGGCACCCTCAAGCTGCCGTCATCGGTGCGGGTTGCCACGGTGCAGTTCCAGATGCGCGGCATTACACGGATCGAGCAGTTCGAGGAGCAGGTGGAGTATTTCGTCGACGTCGCGGCGGATTACCGCGCCGACTTCGTGGTGTTTCCCGAGCTCTACACGCTGGAACTGCTCTCCATCTCCCGCGCGAAGCTCGCACCCAGCGAGGCCATCGGCAAGATCGCGGAATATACCGAGCGCTATTGCGCGTTCATGGAGAAGCTGGCGGTCAGCTACAATATCAACATCATCGGCGGCTCCCACCCCACGCGGGTCGAGAATGGGGATATCCGCAACATCAGCTATGTCTTCCTGCGCGATGGGGCGATGTACACGCAGGAGAAGCTGCACCCCACGCCATCCGAGCGGCGCTGGTGGAACATCAAGGGCGGCTTCGGCGCCGATGCCATTCCCACCGACTGCGGGCCGATCGGCGTGATGATCTGCTATGATTCGGAATTCCCGGAGCTGGCGCGGCATCTCGTCAATCAGGGCGCGCTGCTGCTGTTCGTGCCTTTCTGCACCGATGAGCGGCGCGGCTATCTGCGCGTGCGCTATTGCTGCCAGGCGCGGGCGGTGGAAAATCAGTGCTATGTCATCACGTCTGGCGTCGTCGGCAATCTGCCCAATGTCGAGAATATGGACATTCATTACGCTGAAAGCGCAATCCTGACGCCTTCGGACTTCCCCTTCGCGCGTGATGGCGTTGCCGCCGACACCGCGCCCAATACCGAGACGATCGCCATTGCCGACCTCTCGCTCGACGATCTGCTGACCAGCCGGCAGAGCGGCGCGGTGCAGAACCTGCGTGACCGCCGCTTTGACCTGTATGGCGTGCAGTGGAAGGAGCCGCGCACCAAACGGGCGCGCTGAGGGAAGCCGGGGACGGGGACCAGGCCCTAGCCCGCCTTCACCAGATCGGCGCCCTTCTCGCCGATCATGATCACCGTCGCATTGGTGTTGGCGCCGGGCACGGTCGGCATCACCGAGGCATCGATGACGCGCAAGCCGGTGACGCGCTTCACGCGCAGCGCTGGGTCGACCACGGCATCGGGTCCGGTGCCCATGGTGCAGGAGCCGACGGCGTGCTGGCCGATCTCGACTACCTGGCGGACCCAGTCTTCCATCTCGTCATCGCTCTGCACCTGATCCCCCGGCATGAGTTCGGTGCCGGTGAGCGCGGCCTGCGGTGCGGTGCGGTAGATGCGCCGGGCCTCGCGGATGCCGCGGATCATGGTCTGCATGTCCCAGCAATCATCCATCAGGTTAAGCGTGATGGCGGGGCGGTCGTTGGGATCGGTCGAGCGGAGCGTCATCCAGCCCCGACTGCGCTGGTTGAGCACGACGACGCCGCAGGCGAGCTTATGGGGTGGCGCGGGACGGAAGGGCGGCATCCACAGCCGCGCGCCGAAGGTCACCGGATTGCACATCAGCTGAATGTCCGGCTGCGCGAGCGCGGGGTCGGTGCGCAGGATGACATTGCAGCTATTGAGCTGGGTCGCGAACTTGCCGGTGCCAAGCATCAGCCACTGGACAAAATGGCGCGCCGCCCGGTCAAGTCGCAGTTCCTTGACGAAGGTGACCGGCCTGGTCGCCGCGAACTCCATCATGCAGCAGGGATGCTCGGATATGTTGCGGCCGACGCCGGGCACATCGGCCTTCACCGCAATGCCCATCTCGGCAAGCTGTGCCGCTGGCCCCACGCCGGAGAGCAGGAGCAGTTGCGGGCTGTTATAGACGCCGCCGCTCAGGATGACCTCGCGGCGCGCGCGCACCTGCCGGGTCTGGCCGTCCACCGAATATTCGATGCCAACCGCCCGATTGCCGTCGAACAGGATGCGGTGGGCGAGCGCCTTCAGCCGCACATCCAGGTTCTGGCGGCCAAGGGCAGGGCGGATATAGGCTGCCGCAGCGCTGGCCCGTCGCCCGCGCTTGTCGATGGTGACCTCGCCCAGTGCGGGGCCTTCCGCATCCGCGCCATTGATGTCGTCGGTCGCCGGATAGCCGGCCGCCAGCGTCGCCTGCCGCAGCGGCTCGTGGAGCAGATGCCCGGTCTGGATCGGCGCGACGTGCAGCGGGCCGCCCACGCCATGATAGGCGCTTTCGCCCCGCCAGCTATCCTCCATGCGCCGGAAATAGGGCAGCACATCGTCATAGCTCCAGCCGCGCGCGCCCATTTGCGCCCAGGTGTCGAAATCATTGGGGTGGCCGCGCATGTAGAACATGCCGTTGATCGAGGAGGAGCCGCCGAGCACCTTGCCGCGCGGAATCCAGATCCGCCGGCCATTGAGATGCGGCTCCGGCTCGCCCATGTCGCCCCAGCTCAATTTGGGGTCGGCGATGGTCTTGAGGAAGGCGAGCGGCATGGCGATGTCCAGCCGCTTGTCGCTGCCGCCCGCCTCCAGCAGCAGAACCGACGTGCCGGGGTCTTCGCTCAGCCGCGATGCGACCACGCACCCGGCCGATCCCGCGCCCACCACGATATAGTCGAATTCATCCATCTCGTTTGGTCCGCCTGCCTGAATTGCTTCAATCCTGCCTGTCGTACAGCAGGCCCTTGAGCGGGGGTGGCAGCGGCCGACCTTCCCGCGCACCCGTCTGCCCCGCAAAGCCCGCGAGGATCGGGCCTGACCAGTCGCGGATCGTGCGCTGCGCCATGCGCCACACGCCATCCTCCTGCCGGAAGATGTCCTCATAATAGCCCATCACGTGCAGGGCGTGCGGGCCATCGCCCTGGCGCAGGGCCACGGCGCCATAGGAGATCGCCCGCGCGCCGCCTTCGCAGGGCGTGACGATGATGTTGGTGACATGATGCTGCCGCCCCGCCGAAGCGGGCTGATCGCGAATGAAGGTCGCGAAATGGCGGATGGCGTCCGCGCCTTGCCAGCGTAGCGGCGTCTCGAACGCATCCCAGATCAGCAGCCCGTCGCGGGTGAAGCAGCCCACGAAAGCCTCGACATTGCCGGTATCGAGCGCCCAGGCATAATGCGCGATGGCATCGCGGATGCCGAACTGATCGTCTGCGGAAAGGCGGGTGGTCATGCTTCAGGTCACCGCATAATAATCGAAGAAGGTCGAATTGCCCCGCCGCTCGGCAATACCGACGAAGACAGTGCGGTTGAGCCAGGCGTGCCGCCCTTCCGGCGCCTCGAAGCGCGGCGTGATGCGGCAATAATTGTCCTGCGGATCGACCTGCTCGCCCGCCTCGATGCGCGCCGTCATCTCCGGATTGGCATAAGCGATGCCGCGATTGTGGATGTAGATCATGGCGCCATCATCGGCTTCCAGCATGTAATGCGCCTCGAATTCGACAAGGCCGCTGGACCAGAGCCGGGGCCAGTCCCCGCCCGAATAGGGCACGACATGGCCGGAAAGGCTCGGGCCGCTCACCACCCCGCCGGCGAGCGCGACGAAGCCGCGCGTGAAGCTTTGCAGGGCCGGCTGGAACCGCGTGCGCGGCCCTTCGCCAAAATCGAGACGAACATGGAAAGCCAGGTCGAGCGCCGGAACGTGCACATCATCCTCCCCCGCGAGCGTTCGTGCCGCTCGTCAGATTGATTTTGTCTGCACGCTTGTGCCGGAACCCGCCTGCGAATGCCAAGGCAAAAAAGCGGGAGCCGCGCGTTCGGTTATCGCCGCAGTTTCAGGAACCAGCCGATGTTGAAGCGCCAGCCGTCCCCGGCGTTGGGAAAGGGCGCCTCGATGACGCGCGCGGCTTCCAGCGAGAGCGAGGCGCGGGTGGTATAGTTGAGGCGCAGCCCACCGCCGGCCGAGGCCATGGAATAGCTGGCCGCCGGCAGGCCGGTGCGGGCGTTGAGACGCACGCGGGCACCATCGACAAAGCCGTAGACTTCCGACCCCTGCAGGCGCGTGGGCAGTTTGGGACGCAGGGCCAGTTCGAACAGGCCGGCCATGCCCTTGTCGCCGCTCAGAAGGGCCGTCTCGAACGCGCGGCCGATCTCCGGCCCGCCCACCGAGAAGCGCTCGTTGCCGCCCAGCCGGTCGCCGCTATACTGGCCGCTTAGCCGCAGCCGTCCGACAAGGCGCTTGCCGATCATCCGATCATAATTGGCGCGCCCCGCGATCTTGGTGAAGTCGATATCGGTAAAGCCCGGCACCCCGCGCGCGCCGAGCATATCGAAGCCTCGGCTGCCGGTGAGGGCAAGGCTCAAGGCGCTCTTGTCCGCCACGATCGAGTAGCCGGCGGCCGCGCGCACGGCCCGGATGCGGTCGGAGGAAATCACCGATCCGAGATAGGCCGCATCGCTGTTCAGCCCGTCAATGCCGGCGCTGACGGTGAGGTTGCGTTTATATCCGCGAATGACCGGATAGGAGAGGCTCAGCCCAAGCGTCTGCGCCTCGCCGACGATCGCGGGCGCCTGCAGTCGCGTATCCAGCCAGGAGGCCGAGAGGCCGAGAGTGAGGCCGTCCGTGCCGAGCGGCGTCTGGTGGCTGAACCCGGCATAGCGATAGCGCTTGAGATCGGCGGCACCGAGCAGGGTCAGGTCGCTGCGGTCGCCATCGCGCAGCAGGCTGTAGAATTTGGCCGATGCGCGCCACTGGCCGCTGCCCAGCCCGCTCTGGGTGCGGTTATCGAAGCCGAAGGAGAAATCGCTATGCTCCCGCTCCGGCGTAATCGCGAGGCGAACGCCGCCGGCCTGCGCGCCGCGCAACATATTGGCGTCGATCTTCGCGCCGGGAACGTCGCGCATCAGCGAGAGGCTGCGTTCCAGCGTGCGGCGGCTGAGCGGGTGCTCGCGCGCCAGCGGGGCTGCATAGGCCTGGATGAGGGGTGAGGCGCCCTTGGGATAAGCGATATCCTCGATGAACCCTTCGGCCAGCAGCACGCGGACATGGCCCTCGGCCAGATCCTGCTGCGGAATGGCGACCGTATAGAGCGCGATGCCGGTCTTGGCATAGGCATCGGAAATCCTCTTGGCGAGGGCGCTCAGGGTCTCGCGCGTGGCCGGCTGGCCGATGAAGGCCCGGGCGGCCTCTGCAACGGGCGCCGGGGCATCGACGCCGGAAAAGGTCACGCTGCGGATCGGCGTGGCGGTGGCCTGCGCCTCAACGGCGACCTGGCCTGTCGGATCATCTGCGGCCGGCCGCTCCTGTGCGGGCAGTACCGGGGCGGGTCCGGGCTGGCTTTGATCGATGAGGGGCGGTGTCAGGCCGCTGCCCGTGGGTTGGGCGATGGCGATCAGCGCAATGGCTGCAGGCAGGAGCGCGACCATATGGACCTTTCGGACTTGGAGCGGTGAGTGCGCGGCGGGTCTTGAGACCGCCCGCCGCGCACCGGAGGGAAGGTTGCGCCGAGGTTGGCGACTTGAGGCGGGGTGGCTGTTTAGCGGCCCAGTCCCAAGGAAGTGCCGACCGTGTTGAGCGTGCCGGTTACCGGCGCCAGCAAGCCGCCATTGGTCGTGGTGCCGGCGCCTGCGCCTGCACCGGCTTCGACGCTGCCGCCAACGCCTAGCGCACCGCCGACCGAGCCGACCGTGGCACCGACCGTGCCAAGCACGCCGCCATTTACGTCGCCGCCCGTGGCCGTTCCGCCGCCAAGCACGCCGCCGCCTGACACGTCACCGCCCACGCCCACGGCGCCGCCGACAGACCCGACGGTCGAACTCACCGCGCCGAGCACGCCGCCCACGGCCCCCGTGCCACCGCCGGGCAGGGACGCGCCGTTCGGCAGCACATTGGCGTTGACCAGCGCCGGATCGCCGCTCCCCAGCAGTTGATTGCCGCCGAGCGCGACATTCAGCAGATTGTCGGAAATGCCGCCGGTGGGCGCCGTAATGTTGGTCACCCGTACATCGGCGATGCCGTTCACTGTCGCCAGCGCGGTATTGCCTGCGTTCAGCACGCCGGCGGATGCGAGCGTGCCCGTCGGCTGGGTGTCGCCAAGCACGCCGACGCCGATCGCGCCCGCTGTGCCATCAAGACCGTTGGTCACGGTGCGACCGCCAACATCGATGGACACCACATCGCCGACCACGCCTTGCGCGCCCTGCAGCAGCAGCGTGCGGCCCTCGCCGGCATCGACCAGCACCGTGCCGGTATCCTGCAGCACCCGCGTGATCGTGCCGGTCACGGGCTGCGTGACTGGCAAGGCAGCGGCGATGGGGGTGGTCACGCCTTGCTGGCCATCCGCGACGCCGAGCACGGCATTGCCGGCCGTCGCCAGAACCGGGGAGACCTGCGTAACGACGCCCCCAGCCAGACCGCCACCGGTGCCGCCGCCGCCATCGGCCGATCCGCCGCCCCCGGTATTTCCGCCGCCGGTGTTCCCACCGCCGGTATTTCCGCCGCCGCCCGTGTCAGTGCCGCCGCCGCCATTGTTGCTGCCGCCATCGCTGCTGCCGCCCGACCCGGGCGCTGGCGAGCCGACATTGGCGTAGCGGGAATAACCGCTGGTCTCGCAGGCGCTCAGCAGCATGGCGAGCGCGGAGCAGGCGGCTATGGCGGGCATGGCCCGGCATAGTCGTGACGTTCTGTTGGATCGGAATGTCGTCGTGGAAAGAACCTGAGCCATTGCGTCATCTCCTGTCAGGCTTGCAGCCGGGCTGGAGACGGAGCTATCCGATGGCAGGCCCACGTAGCGCGGAGCGGTGTGGAGCGATCATAGCCAGAGCGAGGCGTAGACACGCACACACAGCTCCGACCTCGGCTCCTTCGGCAACCCCGCTACCTTGAACCCAAGGCCGGAAGCTTTGCGTCACGGCGTCACCACCGCTTTGCCATTATCGGGATCGGAGTGATCCTGCGCTTGAAATGTCAAGCGCTGGAAAAGGTTCATGGAAAAGAGTCTGAACTTAACTTTTATCATGCCTGGGAGAACGTGCCGCCCGAGCGGGACCGTCCTGGCTCCCTTCGTCGCACCGGACTCGACAAGCCCGGCGAGGAATTCTATACCGCCCGATATGGAACAGACCGCCATCAGGGGTCGGCCCCGCGAATTTTGCTGCGAGCAGGCGCTTGCGGCCGCGTTGCGTGTGTTTTGGACCAAGGGTTATGAGGGCGCGTCGCTCAGCGAGCTGACGGACGCGATGGGGATCACCCGCCCGAGTCTCTATGCCGCGTTCGGCAACAAGGAGGCCTTGTTCCGGCAGGCGCTCGATCTCTACGAGCGGGAGAAGCTGGCCTATATCGGTCCGGCTTTGGATATGCCCACCGCGCGCGGCGTGGCGCAGCATCTGCTCGATGGCGCACTCTCCACGATTGCCGGCAATGGCCAGCCCACCGGCTGCCTCAGCGTGATCAGCGTCACCGCCTGTGGCGCGGAAGCGCAATCGATCCGTGAGGAAGTGCTCAAGCGCGGCGAGACCGTGAAGCGGGCACTGGTGGCCCGGATGCAGCGCGCCATCGACGAGGGCGAGTTTGTCGGGCCCACCGATGCGGAAGCGATCACGAAGTATCTCATCGCCGTTTTGCAGGGCATGGCGGTTTTGGCCGGCTCCGGCACCACGCGGGAGGAGCTGGAGCGCGTTGCCGAGACGACTATGGGGATGTGGCCTAGCCGCTGAAGCGCCTGGGGACCCAAGACCGATTTTGCGCGCTGCAAAATAAAATATCGGTCGGTACAAAAAACCGGGTTGACGCCTGAACATCCGATTAATATACCAGTCAGTACAGAAGGCGTGGGAGTGCGTGCGGCTTGGCCGGGCGCGTTCTGCTTGCCCGACTTGATTTGACAGCAATTTCATAGGTTCTGGTTTCGGGACGGACGCGCCGGTCGCGCACCGTCTTTCCCGGATCGATCCCTGGCATCCGCGATGCGCGCGCCCGGCAGCACTGGCTGTCCGGGGCTACCCCGTCGTGCCTGCCGGGGAAGCAGGAGGAGACATGGTGATGGCATATCTGGATCTGAGAGATGGCGGGGCACGGGCGATGGTCCCGGGTGTCACTGCATCGGAGGCTGCAAGCCTCCAGGTGCAGGATGGCCACCTCCTTCCGGTCGAGTGGACGATTGTCCGCCTTGCGCGGGAGGACGGTCTGTCTTCCCTCCGCGAGGAGAGCCGCCTGGGCCGCCTGCTGCGCCTCGTCTTCGGCTTCCGCCGGGCCATGCCGTTGGCGAGCGCGCGCCTCGAAGCGCTGCGGCGCATCGCGGTGCTGAGCTGGCACCATGGCTACAACATCGCCCCATCCGAGCTCGGTCGCTTTTACGAGGCCGGCTACACGACCCATCAATATGAGACGCTGCTCCGCCACATCGGCGCCCTGCGTCTGTCGATCAAGCGGAGGAACCGCGCATGAACATGCTCAAGAAACTCAGCCCGGCGGAAGCCACGCCCATCGACGCCGGCACGACGCGGCGCCGCTCGCTGACCCGTGCCGCCTGGGTGGCGCTGCCGGTGCTCGCCATTGCCGGGGCCTATGCGCTGATGCGCCCGTCGCCCCCGGCTCAGGCCGCGATGGCGGCACCCACTGTCACCGTTTCGGCCCCGCTCGCGCGCGAGATCATGCTGTGGGACGATTATGTCGGCCGGTTCGAGCCGAGCCGCGCGGTCGAGGTGCGTCCGCGCATTTCCGGCCAGATCACGGCCGTGCATTTCACGGACGGGCAGATGGTCCGCGCTGGTCAGCCGCTCTTCACCATCGATCCGCGCCCCTTCCAGGCTGCGCTGGCCGAGGCGCGCGCTGGTGTCGCCACGGCCCAGAGCGATCTCGCGCTGGCCCGCAGCGATCTTGAGCGCGCCGAACGGCTGGTGGCGGTAGAAGCCGTTTCCAAGAGCGAAGTCGACCGGCTCCGCGCCCGCGTCTCGGCAGCATCGGCTGCGCTGGCCGGTGCCCAGGCCCGTGCCCGCAGCCGCGCGCTGGATCTTGAGTTCACCACCGTGCGCGCGCCCATTGGCGGCCGCATCTCGGATCGGCGGATCGACCCCGGCAACCTCGCATCCTCGGGAGAGGGCGCATCCGGCACGTTGCTCACCACCATCAACGCGCTCGATCCGATCTACTTCACCTTCGAGGGGTCCGAAGCGCTGTTCCTCAAGACCAAGCGTGATGCCGATGCCGACGCCACGCCGGTCGAGATCAAGCTGCAGGACGAAAATGCCTATCGCTGGAAGGGCAAGCTCGACTTTACCGATAACGGCCTTGATCCGCGCTCGGGCACCATTCGCGCCCGCGCCGTGCTGCCAAATCCCGATCTGTTCCTGACGCCGGGCATGTTCGGCAACATGCGCCTCTCCACCGGCGCGCCAACCCGCGCGCTGCTGGTGCCGGACACCGCCGTGCAGACCGATCAGGCGCGCAAGACGCTGCTCGTCGTCGGCAAGGATGGCACCGTCGCCGCCAAGCCGATCGAGCTTGGGCCGGTTGTCGATGGCCTGCGCGTCGTGCGGGCCGGGCTGGATCCCGCGGATCAGGTGGTGATCGTTGGCACCCAGCTCGCCATGCCCGGCGGCAAGGTGCAGGTCCGCAAAGGCCGCATTGCGCCTGAGACGCAGCCGGCGACGCCTGCCGCCGCCACCGCGCTGATGTCCGGCCAGGCCACGTTTACGCGCTAGGTCGTGATCGGCTTCGCCTGAAGCCGATCCTGATCCGGTCCCTTTTGCTTTCCGCATGTCCGAGCCGTCAGGTGAAGCCGCCTGACCCGGACATGCTCTGAGCGCTGCCCCCGAGGAGATCTCCTCATGCGTCTGTCCCGTTTCTTCATCGACCGGCCGATCTTCGCGGCCGTCATCGCCGTCATCATCACGATCATCGGCGCGATCAGCTATTTCTTCCTGCCCGTTTCGCAATATCCCGAGGTGGTGCCGCCGACGGTGACCGTCTCGGCCATGTATCCCGGCGCCTCTGCCGAGACCGTGGCGGAGACCGTCGCCAGCCCGATCGAGCAGGAGATCAACGGCGTCGAGAACATGCTCTATCTCTCGTCGCAATCGACGGGGGACGGGCGCGTGGTCGTCACCGTCACCTTCAAGCAAGGTACGGACCTCGATGAGGCGCAGGTTCTGGTGCAGAACCGCGTCGCCATTGCCGAGCCGCGCCTGCCGCAGGAGGTGCAGCGCCTCGGCATCGTTACCAAGAAGACCTCGCCGGACTTCCTGCTGGTGGTGAACCTCATTTCGCCTGATGGCTCGCTCAATCGCGAGTATATTTCCAATTACGCGCAGACCCGCATCAAGGACCGGCTGGCCCGCATCGAGGGCGTGGGCGACGTGCAGCTCTTCGGCTCGCGCGATCTCTCCATGCGCGTGTGGATCGATCCGCGCCGTGCGGCGGCGCTGGGTCTGACGGCCGGCGACATCGTTTCCGCGCTGCGCCAGCAGAATGTGCAGGTCGCCGCCGGCACGCTCGGCCAGCCCCCCTCGGGCGGATCGGCCTTCCAGCTCAATGTCGAGACGCAGGGTCGCTTCACCGATCCGCAGCAGTTCGCCAATGTCGTCATCCGCACCGACGATCAGGGCCGGCAGGTCCGCGTCTCCGATGTCGCGCGCGTTGAGCTGGGCGCCGAGGATTACGGCACGTCGGCCTACCTCGGCGACAAGGACAGCGTGATCATCCCCGTCTTCCAGATGCCGGGATCGAACGCGCTGGCCGCTGCCGAGGCGATCAAGGCGGAGATGAACGTCCTGGCCAAGGACTTCCCGCAGGGCCTTGAATATCGCATTGTCTACAACCCCACCGAGTTCATCCAGAAGTCCATCGACGAGGTCGTGAAGACGCTGGTCGAGGCGGTGATCCTCGTCGTGCTCGTCATCATCGTCTTCCTGCAGAAATGGCGGGCGGCGCTGATCCCGGTGCTGGCGATCCCGGTCTCGCTCATCGGCACGTTCGCGGTGCTGGCGGGCATGGGCTATTCCATCAACAACCTCTCGCTGTTCGGCCTCGTGCTCGCCATCGGCATCGTCGTCGATGACGCCATCGTGGTGGTCGAGAATGTCGAGCGCAATCTGGAGAACGGGATGACTCCGCTCCAGGCGGCGCGCACCTCCATGGATGAGGTGGGCGGGGCGCTGATTGCCATCGTGCTGGTGCTGTGCGCCGTGTTCGTGCCGACCTTGTTTATCGGCGGCATGTCCGGCGCCTTCTACCAGCAGTTCGCGATCACCATCTCGGCTGCGACGATCATCTCGCTGGTCCTCTCGCTCACCCTGTCGCCCGCCTTCGCGGCGCTGCTGCTGCGGCACCGCCATGCCCTGCCGGAGGGCGCGCCGCGCTGGCGCCAGCTCACCGAGCGGGCGGGCGATGCGTTCAATCGCGGGTTCGACCGGTTCAGTGCCCGCTATGCGACCCTGACCGCGCGGCTGGTCCGCCAGCCCAAGAAGATCATGGCGGCCTATGTCGGGCTGATCGCGGTGACCGTCGCTGCGCTGGTTTACACGCCGTCGGGCTTCATCCCGGCGCAGGACCAGGGCTATTTCTTCACGATCATCCAGCTGCCGCCCGGCTCCTCCACCGCGCGCACCGATGCGGCGATGAAGAAGGTCGCGGAGCGAATGCTGCCCATTCCGGGCATCACCAACGCTGTCATGCTCTCGGGTTTCGACGGCGCCTCGGAGACGCGCAACGCCAGCTCGTCCGCGGCGTATTGGGTGCTCGATGATTTCGACGAGCGGGCCGCCAAGGGCCAGACCATCGACAAGCTAATGGAGGAAGCCCGCAAGGCGACCGCCGACATCAGCGAGGCGCGCCTGATGATCGTCAAGCCACCGCTCATCCGCGGCATCGGCTCGGCGGGCGGCTTCCGCCTGATGGTGCAGGATCGCGAGGGCGCCGGCTACAAGGCGCTCGAGCAGGCGGCCTACAGCGTCATCGGCCCGGCCAACCAGACGCCCGGACTCTCGTTCGTCTACACCTTCTTCGACACCGCGACGCCGCGCATCTTCGCGGATATCGACCGCGAGAAGGCGCAGATGCTCGGCGTACCGCCGGAACGGGTGTTCGAGACGCTGCAGATCTATCTGGGCTCGGCCTTCGTCAATGACTTCAATCTGCTTGGCCGCACCTATCGGGTGACCGCGCAGGCGGACGAAGCCTTCCGGCGGACCACGGCGGATATCGCCAGCCTGCAGACGCGCTCGGATTATAACCAGATGGTGCCGATCGGCTCGATCGCCACCTTCCGGGACACCACCGGGCCGTATCGCGTGCAGCGCTACAATCTGGCGCCCGCTGTCGCCATCGATGGCGATACCGCGCCCGGCGCCTCGTCGGGTCAGGCGCTGGATGCCATGGAGCAACTCGCCAATGCCAATCTGCCGCGTGGCTTCAGCCATGAGTGGACCGGCATCGCCTATCAGCAGAAGACGGCTGGCAATACTGCAGGCCTCGTCTTCGGCCTCGCCGTGGTGCTCGTCTTCCTGGTGCTGGCGGCGCAATATGAGAGCCTCGTCATGCCGCTTGCGATCATCCTGATCGTGCCGATGTCGGTGCTGGCGGCTCTGGTGGGCGTCAACCTGCGCGGCATGGACAATAACGTCCTGACGCAGATCGGCATGATCGTGCTCGTGGCGCTGGCTGCCAAGAATGCGATCCTCATCGTCGAGTTCGCCCGGCAGGGCGAGCAGAACGGCATGACCACGCTGGATGCCGCCGTCCACGCTGCCGGGCAGCGCCTGCGGCCGATCCTGATGACCAGCTTTGCATTCATCCTGGGTGCGGTGCCGCTGGTGCTGGCCACCGGGGCAGGTGCGGAACTGCGGCAGGCTCTGGGCACAGCGGTGTTCTTCGGCATGGCCGGCGTCACCATCTTCGGCCTCATCTTCACGCCCACTTTCTACGTCGTGAGCCGCGCGCTCGGCGACCGGATCGCACGCCTGCGCGGGCGGTCCGGTGGCGATGCCGTGCCGGCCCCCGCCGAGTGAGTGAGGAGGACCCTATCATGACTGCTCATCGCATCTTCGCACCTCTTGTTTCCGCGCTGGCGCTTTCAGCGTGCGCGGTGGGGCCGGACTACGTCGCCCCCACGCCCCCCTCGGCGTCCTCCGGCCCCTTTCTTTCCGCCGCGTCCCCGGCCTTTGCGCCGGCCCCGGTCCAGCCGGACTGGTGGCGGCTCTACAATGACCCCGTGCTGGACGGGCTGGTCACCGACGCGCTTGCTGCCAATACGGATGTGCGCATCGCGCTCGCCCGGCTGGAAAAGGCCCGCGCCGGGCTGCGCGGTGCCCGGGCGGATCGGCTGCCGCGCACCGATCTTTCGGCCAGCGGCGATTATGGCCGCCTGCCCGCGAGCCAGCGCGCGCCGGGAGCGCCGCGTGAGGACTGGGCGCTCGATGCCGGACTGTCGGTCTCCTATGAGGTCGATCTGTTCGGGCGTGTGAGCCGGGGCGTGGAAGCCGCGCGCGGCGATGCCGATGCAGCCGCGGCCGATGCCGACGCCGTGCGCGTCGCCGTCGTCGCCGATACCACGCGCGCTTATGCCGATGCCGCGTCGGGCGCGGCGCAACTGGCCGTCAATCGCGAGATCGTGGGCCTGCTCGACCGGTTGCTGGACCTGACCGGCAAGCGGCGCGAGGCGGGCCTTGCGACCACGCTCGATGTCTCGCGGATCGCCGCCTTGCGTGACCAGCGCGCTGCCGACATTCCGCTCATCGAGGCGCAGCGTCAGGCCGCGCTCTTCCGCCTCGCCACGCTCACCGGCCGGACCCCGGACGCCTTGCCCGAGATTGCCGGCCAGCGCAGCATCGGGCTGGAGATCCGGCAGGCCATTCCGGTCGGGGACGGGGCTACCTTGCTCGCCCGCCGCCCGGATGTGCGCGCGGCCGAGCGTCGTCTCGCTGCCGATACCGCGCGCATCGGCGTCGCCACGGCGGACCTTTATCCGCGTATCAGCCTTGGCGGTTCGGGTGGATCGACCGGCAATGATATCGGTGCGATGTTCGGCGGCGGCCCGCTGCGCTGGCTGCTGGGGGGACTCATCAGCTGGTCCTTCCCCAATCAGGAGGCCGCCCGCGCGCGCATCGCCGGCGCACGGGCGGACAGCGATGCCGCGCTTGCCGCTTTCGACGGCGCAGTGCTCAACGCGCTGGAGGAAACCGAGACGGCGCTCTCGACCTACGGCCACGCGCTGGAGCGCCGCCAACGCCTGCAGGCCGCCCGCGATTCCGCCGGCGCCGCCGCGCGCATCACCCGTGCCCAGCAGCGCGAGGGGGCCATCGACTCCCTCCAGCTGCTCGACACCGAGCGCACCTTTGCAGAGGCAGAAGCCGCGCTCGCCGCACAGGATGCCGAGGTCGCGCGCGCGCAGATCGATGTGTTCCGGGCGCTGGGCGGGAGCTGGGCGAGCTGAGCGAGGCTCAATGGTCCCCGGACTGGCGATGAGTCGCGCGACCGACGCTGAAATGCTAATGGCATCTTAACATCCGCACCATAGCCCGTGCGGCTGAGAAGCTGTTGTGAGTCAGCAATGGACGAAGGTCAGGTTTCCAGCGAGCGGATCGACGCAATCGAACGCGCATTGTCGCGGCCTGTTGGCCAGATCGCTCTGGAGCCGTCCCTCGAAACCGCCTATCTCGACCGCACTGACCTGAAAAGGCGCACAACCATTGCCAGCTGGCACGTCGGGGCGCTGATTGCCAATCTGGCGTGCCTGCCTCTGGATTATATCGTCGGTCAGCTGCAGCTGGGGCTGGCATTGCGGTTGGGCATCACGACTCCGGCCTATCTGCTGGCCATGGTGATCGTGATCCGGGGCCCGAAGCGGTTGCAGAACGCCGCCATCATCCTGCCCATGGTGATCTTTGTCGCGACCGTGACCTATCTCGGGCTTCAGGTGGGGCAACCGCATAGCGATCGCTATTTGATGGCCGCGGCTCTGCTGCTGATCTTTAAAAATCTCGCAATCCCTACCTCGGTGCGGCAGGCGCTGGCGACCACGACGCTGTCGATCCTCTCCATGTTCGGTCTGGCCTTTATACTGCGCGGCCCGAACATCGAATCCCTTACCCTCTGCGGATTCATTACTCTCGCGTCGTTCCTGCCGCTCGTTATGCGCTGTCAGGCAGAGCGCTCTGCGCGAAATGCGTTTCTCATCGAACTGAGGGACGAACTCAAATCCGCCCAGCTTGTTGCCTTGACCCAAGCGTTGGCGGAGCTTGCCGAGACGGACCCGCTGACCGGCATGCGCAACCGGCGGAGCCTTTCGGAGACGCTGAACGGCAAATGGGCGGCGGCAAGCGTGGACAACGCCTGGTTCGGTATCCTCATGATCGATATCGACCGCTTCAAGCTGTTCAATGATACCGCAGGGCATGATGCCGGCGACCGCTGCCTGGAGCGGGTGGCCTTGGCGTTGCAGAGCGAGGTTCACCGGCAGGGACATTATATCGCGCGCTTCGGCGGCGAAGAGTTCACCGCGATCACTTATGGCCTTGCGCCCGAACCGGCCCTCGCCTTTGCCGAGACGCTCCGGCGCGAGGTGCTCGATCTCGCCATTCCACATCCCGGCTGCGAGGATGTCGCGCCGGTCACGGTCAGCATTGGTGTGGCGGTGTTGCAGCCTTCGGCTCAGGACTCCGTGGAGGATGTCATCGGCGCGGCGGACGGCGCGCTTTACAAGGCCAAGGCAAACGGACGGAATTGCGTTGTCGGCTCGGCGGGCATGTCCGGCTACATTGCGCGCACGCTCATGAAAGACGCTGGCTAGGGTCTGGCAGGAGAGGAGCGGGGCCGGCCACAGCGAGTGAACCAGCCCCATCTCTCAGTCAGAAGTCGTACCGGACCCGCACGCCATATTCGCGCGGAGCGCCGTAGAACTCATTGTCGCCGAACTGGCCGGAGACATAGGTTTCGTCGGTCAGGTTGGTGCCATAGGCTTCGACCAGCAGATCACCCTTCTGCACGCCGAGCCGGGCGCCGAGCAGTCCCCGTGAGGGCAGCCGGTCGCTGATCGGCGAGTAGCCGATATAGGTCCATTGCGGGCCGACATAGGCGTAGCTCACGCTTGGCGTGATCTTAACATCGCCCACCCACAGGTCGTAGCGCGCACCCAGATTATAGGTCCATTTGGGTGAGTAGAGATTGGAGCCGCCGCCCGTGGTGCGCAGAAACGGGGTATAGTCGATGCAGGTCGGCGGATTGGATGCCTGGCCTGTTGGGCACTGCACGGCCGGGGTTACGCCCGGGAATGCGCGGGCGTAAGCGCGCGTGTCCACGAAGGTCACGTCGCCCAGCTCGGAATCCACAAAGGCCACGCCCGCATCGAAGGTGAAGCCGGAGACCCGCGCCTGCACCTGCGCCTCGATGCCCTTCACCTTGGCATCGGTGAGGTTTGTCACCGCCGTCTGTCCGGTCGCCGGGTCGAGAGCGTCGAACTGGAAGGCATTATAGTCATAATAGAAGGCGCCAAGCTGGGTGCGCACTGCACCGCCCAGCATCGTCGCTTTCCAGCCGATTTCATAATCGATCACCGTTTCCGGATCGAACTCGGAGACCAGCGAGTTAGAACCGCCCGGCTTGTAACCACGCGCGACGAAGGCATAGAACAGGTTGTTCTCGTCCGGCGTCCAGTTGAGCGAGACCTTGCCGGTCATCCGCCCGTCCTTGTGGTCGCCGCTCAGATCCGCCACCTGCAAGCCGTTTGGCGGGAAGGTGGGGATGCCCCGACCGATCGAGACGCTGCCGCCGCCGGTCACCGAGAAGTGCGAGTAGCGCGCGCCCACGTCCAGCGCGAGTTGCGGCGTGATCTTGTACGTCACCTGGCCGAAGACGCCGGTGGTGGCCTTGTCATTGTCGATCAGAATGTCCGTCGGGAAGCCATTCGAGCGGTTCTCGATGATCACGTCGATCCGGTTGCGCTGATAATAGCCACCGACGATCCACGAAAGATCCTGATCGGTCGGCGAGATGATGTTGAACTCCTGCGTCCACACCCGCTCGCGCACGAACTGTTGCTGCGTCGAAACCGCGAGGCGCGTCGAATCCGCCAGGCTATAGCGCGCGGCATTGGTCGCATCGCTGTCGTAGAGGTTGAAGATGCGCTTGTTCTGGTAGCCGCTGAGCGAGCGCAAGGTGATGCCCGATCCCAGCTCGTAGCGCAGTTCCAGTGAGGCCTGGATTGCCTTCTCGTCATTCTGCGTCGGCGTATCATAGTCGATCAGGCGCGGGTCGCTGGTCCGATAGGCCGCATAGGCGGTGCCGGTAATGGGGCGGTAGGCATAGCCGCCAGTTTCCTTGTCCGCGGCTTCCAGCTTGAACAGCGCCTGGAAGCTCTCGGTCGGCTTCCACAACGCACCGAAGCGGCCGGATAGCTCATCGAGCCGACCGGCCGAGCTGCCGGCGGAGCCGATGTCGGTGTAGAAGGAATCGCGCGTGCGCCATTTGCCGGCGCCGCGAATGGCCAGCGTGCGCGAGAGCGGCAGGTTGAGCACCGCTTCCACGCTGCGCGCGTCATAATTGCCGATCGAGCCCTCGATGGAGCCTTCCACGCCCGCAAGATTGGGGTTGCGGGTGTTGATGAAGATCGCGCCGCCGGTCGAGTTGGAGCCGACGAAGGTGCCCTGCGGCCCGCGCAGCACTTCCACCGTGGCAATGTCGTAGAAGCTCGAGGTGGTGACGATGGGCGGCTGGAAGATGCCGTCCACATAGGTCGCCACGCCGTTGGCCACGGCGGGCGATCCGCTGGCGAGGCCGATGCCGCGAATGTTGACGTTCTGCGTCAGCCCGGCGTCGGTAACGGAGAGCGATGGGACGACCGTCTGCAGCTCGTCCACCCGGGTGACGCCCTTCTCCACCAGGCCCTGGCCTGAGAGCGCGGTAGCGGCGACGGCGACCTTCTGGAGATTTTCTTCGCGCCGTTGCGCGGTGACGATGATCTCTTCCAAACCCTCGCCTTGCTGCGGGTTTTGCTGCGCCAGTGCGGGTGCCATCGCAACCACGCATGTCGTTGACGAAAGCAACGTCAGTAGTGCGCGGACGGCATAAACCTGTCGATTGGCTTTCATATCCTCCCTCTCCCTTGTCTGTTTCCCCGGCCTCCTTTGGCTATTGTGCCTTCAGGTGCGCGCGAGGCTTCTCATTTTCATTTTCAGTCCGTCGACTGCGCCTTTGCCTCATCCATTTTTTGGCGGCTTCCATGAGCCTGGCAGAGGATCGCGACGTGCTGTGCTACTGGTCTATGAGGTTTCGTTTGTTTCGGCGACTCCTTTCATTTATATGAAAAAGAAAATAGTCCGCCTGTGGCGCGCGGTCCACAGTTGCCGCTGAGCGAGAATGGGGAGGGGCGTGCAATGGAAATCATCATCGCGGCAACACTCCCGACAGTTCCCGGACAGAGTCATTCTGCGTGGAATTTGTAATCGATTGCTGATTCGCTGTCACGCGTTTACTGTGAGGGCGCCTTGTGGAGAGGAGCGGAAAGACCGTCATGACCATGCAACGCCTTATGTTTGCGCCGCTTGCGGCCATCCTCGCGCTTCTTCCTCATCAGCTCCGGGCGACCGAGGCCCCGCCGTCGGGCACGACCTCCGCAATGCCCGCCGTGACCATCGCAGATGCCACCGCCCGATGCGCCGCGCTCGGGGCAGGGATGGCGGGTCATTGGCCGGATGCCACCACCCGGCTGCTCAGCGCGACCTTCAATCCCGCCGGCCCCACGCCGGTCCCGCCCGGCCCTCCCGGCATGACACCGCCGCCGGTCGAGCTGCCGGCCCATTGCGCCATCGTCGGTGCGACGCGCGCGCATACCGGCGTCGATGGCCAGGCCTATGCGATCAGGTTCCATCTGCGCCTGCCGGTGGCGTGGAACGGGCGGTTCTTCTTTTCGGGCGGGGGCGGCACCAACGGCGAGCTGGGCGACGCCATTGGCCGGCTGACCGCCGCAGCGCCGGCCCTGGTGCAGGGCTATGCCGTGCTTTCGCAGGATAGCGGGCACGACAATGCGACCAATAGCGATCCCGCCCGCGGCGGCGCGAGCGCCTTCGGCTTCGATCCGCAGGCGCGCGCCGATTATGGCGGCACCTCGCTGCCGGTCGTCACGCATGCGGCAAAGGCGGCGATCCGCCAGTTCTACGGCAGCGATCCCCGCCAGAGCTATTTCGTCGGCTGCTCCAAGGGCGGGCAGGAAGGCATGATGCTCGCCCAGCGCTACCCGGATCTGTTCGACGGGATTGTCGCGGCCGCGCCCGGCTTCTCGCTGCCTAAAGCCGCGATTGCCGAGGCGTGGAATACGCAGGCCTTCGCCTCCGTCGTGCAGGCATCGGGCAAGCCGGTCACGCTCGCCAATCTGCGCGCAAGTTTCAGCATGGGCGATCTCGCGCTGGTCGGGCAGGCCGTGCGCACCGCCTGCGACGCGCTCGACGGCATGACCGATGGCCTGATCGGCGCGGTCGGCCAGTGCACCTCCGCCAGGGTGCTGCCACAGTTGCGCGCCAGCCTGTGCAAGGGCGACAAGGCCGAGGGCTGCCTCTCCCAGCCACAGCTCGACGCGCTGGTGCGCATTCACGAGGGCGCGCGGGACAGCAAGGGCGCGCAAATCTATCCCGGCTTCCCGTGGGATGCCGGCTGGGCGGACATGGGCTGGCGCATCTGGATGCTGGGCACGCCCGATGGCAGCGTGCCGCCGATCAATGTCGCCATGGGCCTGCCTTCGCTTGCGGCCGTCTTCATGACGCCGCCCGCTCTGGCCGGCGCCACGCCTGACGAATTGCTGGCTTGGGCCATGCGCCTCGACATGGATCGCGCCCGCGCCGGCGTCGAGGCGGTGGTGCCGCCGTTCACGCGCTCGGCCTGGCAGGATATCGGCGCGCGCTCGAACGACCTCGATGCGTTTCGCGCGCGGGGCGGCAAGCTCATCGTGCCGCATGGCATGTCGGACCCGGTCTTCTCGGTGAACGACACGCTGGCTTGGTGGGGCGAGGTCGATGCCCGGTACAAGGGCGCCGCGCGCGAGTTCGTGCGCGTCTTCCCAGTGCCCGGCATGGGCCATTGCGCCGGCGGCCCGGCGACGGATCAATATGATGCGTTCGGTGCCCTCGTCGCGTGGGTGGAGCAGGGCAAGCGGCCCGATCAGTTGAGCGCAACCGCCGGGCCGATGTCCGGCCTCAACGGCATCCAGCGCCCTATCTGCGCGGCGCCCGCCATCGCCCGGCGGGCGGGCGACACATCGGATCAGTCTGCGGCGCAGATCAGCTGCACGCAGCCATGAGCACCGACGGCCGCGCCATCTCCCCCGTCCGGGCGCGGCCGTCGTTGCAAGGATAGGCGCGACGTCCGTCTGCCAGACCGTCGCGGCGCGCACCTGCCATGTCGGATGAGGGGCAGCGCCTCCCATCCCGCGTCCGTCGGCATTTTGAGGAAATGGCCCGCGGTCGTGTGGACAATTTTCATTTGTGACGAAACTCCGCTTAGGAGCGGCAAGGATCGCTCGGTCTGCGTCGAAATGCGGTCCTTACCGTTTTCCCCGTTCGTGCTGAGTAGCGCCGCAGGCGAGTATCGAAGGCCCGTATCGAAGCATTGCAGCGCACGGCTGGTCCTTCGATACGCCGCTTCGACAAGCTCAGCAGCTACTCAGGACGAACGGAGGGAATGCCGGCAATGGCGTCGCGCCTGATCAGTCCGCATTCAACACCATGGTCGGACCACAGCCATTGCCGCTTTGGAGAGGTGACGAAGGATGGATGAGCGGCCAGTTTGGCGTGGGGAGCGGACATCCCGATTGTGGTCTTCTGGCTTGAACCGCAGATGAGAGCGGCGGTAGCATCACGATATGACCATCGCTTCGTTTAAGCATCATCTTCAAACAGCGATGCCTTTTGGCTGTCTGCCTAGCGCCCTTCTCTTTGTCGGGATGGGATTCGCTGTGTTTGTTGGCAACATCATGGGCGATTGTGAAGCTGGATCGGGTTGCCACGATAACGATGGCTTTCACATCCTGAACGGGGTCATGTGGACGCTAGTCATCGCGATGTCGATTGGAGTAGGGACCTGGCTGGCGTCGGCGGTTTTGAAAATGGCCTTGCGACCTTTGATCGGCTCGGTCGCGACCAATCTTCTTCTAGTAATTATGTCGCTGCTTGTCGTGTGGCTTTGCTTCAATCCGGCAATGGACTTCGTCCTCAAAACCACAACCCTCGCCGGTAATCTGTAAGGCGCCTTCAGGACATTCCAGCGCTAAGAGAATGTCCGCAATGGCGCCTTGACCGGGATGGCAGCTCACCAACTGAGATAGCGGACAACGGCCACCCACCGCAGCAACCAACCTTTCTCTCGCCGCCTACGCTGCTCGTTCAAGCCCGGCGACGCTGGGGCTGGCAATCGCGAGGCCGCTGCCGAGCACGAGGGCGTCCTCGACAAAGCCGGTCGCGGTCTGCCCATAACGCCGCATCGCCGCGCAGCGCAGGCGCCAGCCGAGATAAGATGAGGCCAGCGCCGTCCCGACTGCGACCGCCGCGCCCAGCCCACGGCGGCCGCGTGGCGCCAGGGCGGCGCCGGCATAAGCCGCTGTCACGCTGCGCACGGCGAGGCCGATCGGCACGATCCGGTCGGGCGCGCTCTTCATCTTGTCGCCGGCCATCTCCGCCGCCGCCAGCGACGCCGTGCCCGCCGCGATCAGCGGATTGCGCAACAGGCCCTGCAAAGGCAGCACCACCGGAATATCCCCCTTGCGCGTGCCCGTCGCCACTGCCGCCAAGGGCGTCATGCCACGCTGCCCGGCCACCAGGCCGATGAGGAAGGATCGGATCATGTCGGGTTCTCCGTAGATGGGTTCGTCTGGAGAACCGACGCGATGCGTGGATCGTTCCGGGGCGTGAGTATTCTTGGACGGCTTTGCGAGGGGGCGCCGTCGCCGTCCTATTTCTGCAGCGGCGGCACGCGCATCTCCAGCATGGCGCGGGTTTTGCGGCTGATGCCCCAGAGGATGCCCGGCCGGTTCTCGTCCCAATCGATCGCCTGGCCTTCGGCCTCCATGGGCACGGTGGCGATATGGTCCAGCGTGGCGCCACCCTTGGGTAACTGCGTCACATAGAGCTCGGGATTGTCATGGCCGGAGAGCCACAGCCGTCCATCCGGGCCAAAACCACCGCCCGAGATGCTCATCGGCGCGATCCGCTCGAGGATCGTGTCGGGCAGCGCCCAGCTTTGCGTGCGGCGCCAGTCCGTATCGAACTGGACGAGGGTGGTGTGGCGGTGGTCGCGCGGTGCCTCGCCGCCCTTGCCGTCATAATTGGCGAACAGCCCCCACCAGTGTCCGTCATGCCAGTCGACCCAAGTCAGCGAGCCTGTGCCAAGGCCGAGCGAGACGGTACGCTTGTGGGTGAGGGTGACGGGATCGAAAATCTCGACCGAACTGGCCTGTGGCACGGCAGGGAAGTTGGAGGCGGCGCACACCAGCTCGGCCTTGATGAGCGCGCAGCTGTTGATGTGCGGGTAGCGCGCTGGCTCGCCGGTCCAGACTGCCCGCCGCGCGCCGGTCTTGCGATCGTAGCGCGCGATGGTCCAGTTGGCGACGGCATAGACATCGTTCGGGCCGACCGCCACGCCCTGCCGCGCTTCCTCGGCAGGGATGCGGCGCAGCGTTTCGGCCGGCTGGCCCTGGGGCGGGGCGGCAGCGGGTGTCCCCGCCGCCGCCGCCGTGGCGGCACTGGCCGCCAGAGCGAGAAGCAGGCCCATCAGAAATTCGCCGCCACGCCGAACCAGAAGGTTCGGCCATATTCGGCGGATTCCTGCAGGTAGGTGCGCCCGGGCCCGACCAGCTCGCGCCGGCCCTGATTGTTGAGGTTCTGCCCCTCAGCATAGAGCGTGATGTTGGAGGTGACGCGATAGCTGATATTGGCATCCAGCGTGCCACGGCTCTTCCAATATTGGTCGGCATTGGGGATGGTGTCGTTGATCGTCTCCAGGAAGCCGCCGATATAGTTGTAAGACAGGCGCCCTTCGAACTTGCCCTTCTGATAATAGACCGAGGCGTTCCACACCGTATCCGGCTGGAGGAACAGGCCGGTCACGCGCGGCCCGGCGGTCGTGAGGAAGGTGAAGCGCGTATCGAGGAAGGTCGCGTTGGCGCTCACGCCCAGTCCGTCGAACGGATCGGGCAGGAAGGTCAGCGCCTGCTGCAGGTTCAGCTCCAGGCCCTTGATGGTCGCCGTTTCGGCATTGCGCGGTTCGGAGACGAGCACGCTCTCCGGCCCCCGGCCGACGTCGATCGTTTCCACATTGGAGAGGGTGAAGATCTCGTTCCTGATCTTCTTGTGGAACAGCGCTGCAGAGATGACGCCATCCTTGGGATAGAACTCGAAGGATAGATCGAAGCCCCGGCTCTCGCGCGGTTTGAGGCCCGGATTGCCGCGCGATAACGTCGGCTGGCTGCCATCGAAGCTGAGCGTCTCGCTGGCCGTGATGGAGGAATAATCCGGCCGGCCGATGGTGTTGGTATAAGCGCCGCGCACCACGACGCGGTCGGTCACATCCCAGCGGATGTGCGCGCTGGGCAGCCAGTTGCCATAGCTGCCGTCCGTCGTGATCTGGGTGAGCGCGCTTCCGAGCGTGCGATAGGCATCCGAGGAGACTTCCGTGCGCTCATAGCGCAGGCCGCCGAGCAGCGTGACATTGCCGATCCGGGTGCTGCCCTGCACATAGCCGGCATAGACGTCCTCGTTGACCTTATAGTCGCCCGCCTTCGAGGCGACGGTGGTGGTGAAGCGGCTCTGATTGGCCTGGTAGAAGGCCGGAAACGCGGCCGCATCGATGCGGATCGGAATGTAGAACTTGTCGCGGATCGGTTCGCTCGGCCCGGCGGTAACCACCTTGTCGAGCGTGTAGGTAAAGCCGCTGGCGGCCTTGTAGTCGGTCCGCTCGACTTCGTTCTTGCGGCTCGTCAGGCGCAGCACCGCGCCGGTCTTGAGCTTGATGCCACCATCGATGCTGTCATCGCCATAAGTGAAGTTCAGGCGGAACTGGCCGCTCTTCTCCAGCGACTTTTCCAGATTGCTGCGCTGCTGCTGGAGATAGAAGTTCGCGGGGTTCACCGCGGCGGCGGCGTTGGTCGGCGTGAACACGGGGTAGAAGTCCGACGTGTCATAGCTGAAGGCATAGCCGGTCGCGTCGGCATCGCGGGTGCGGAACTCGATGCTCTCATTGGGCACGCGCATCCGCCCAAGCGAGAACACCGCGTCACCATCCAGCTTCCATTGCTCGCCGCCATCCCAGGCGAAGGCGGTGCGGCCGAGCGCGACGAGGCGCCGCGTAATCGGCTGGTTGAGTTGCACGATGATCCGCCCGCGCGCGAACTGGCCGCTGGTCTGCGTCTGGTTCGCGACATTGCCGACCGGCTCCATGCGATATTCGATACGCTCCTCATCGTCCTCGGTGCGAGCGACGACGCCGGACAGCTCCCAGCGGAACGTGTCGGAGGGGCGCCATTCCAGCTTCACATTACCGCCGGTGCGCTGCTTGGTGTTGTTGTACCAGAAGAGGCGGTGCTGGGTCGGCACCTGGATGCCGTTACCGGTCGCCGCGCCGCTGTCCACCGGGGCGCCGGCGGCGGTATATTCGCGCACGGAGGGGCTGGCGACTTCGATCTGCGGAATGTCGTAATCGAGCTGCTCCTGGCTCGCGCCGATCACGATGCCCCATTCGTCGTCCGCGCCGAAGGTGGTGCCGGCGGCAAAGGCCAGCCGGTAGGAGGGCTTGCTGTTGCGCACCTCGCCATGCTGCTCATAAATGCCATAAGAGGCGATGCCGTTGAAGAACGGCCGGCCGGCATCGAAGGCGCTGCGGGTGGTGATGTTGATGATGCCGCCGACGGCATTGGCGTCATTCTCCGGCGTCACCGTCTTGATGACCTCGATCCGCCCCGCCATCACGGAGGGCACGATGTCCAGCGGCACGGTGCGCCCGCCCGAATCCACGCCCGCCACCAGCGCGCCGTCCACCGTCGTGCGGTTGTAGGTGGATTGCAGGCCACGCAGCACCGGGAAGCGCGGCTCGCCCTGATCCTCTTGGACGGAAAGGCCCGGAATGCGCCGCAGCGCCGCCGCCGTATTATGATCCGGCAGCTTGCCGATATCGTCAGCGGAGATCGCATCCATCACAGCGAACGCGTCGCGCTTCTCCGCCGTCGCCTCATATTGCGCGCGGCGCTGGCCGGTGACGACAATCGTATCGCCATCCGCACCAGCCTCGCTCTCGGCCTCCGGAACGGGCGCGGATTGTGCGAGGGCAGGCGTGGCAAGCAGAATGGCCGAGCACAGCAAAGCGGCCCGGAAAGTCGGGTAAAGCGGTTTCATTGTGGTGAGTCCCCAAAAGCAGGTTTTGTTCTGGGGGCGGCAGATAGGGAGGCGTTGCGTCAGGGAGGTGACGGGGAGGTTTCAGGGTGATGACAAATCAATAACGGTGCGATGACAAAGGGCGCGGGGCGCATCACTCTTCCAGCCTCAGCGCTGATTGACTGGGACGCATTTGCCGGAGAGGAGAAAATGTGCCCGGTCTAATACGCAAATTCCTTGAGCAGCGCGTTCAGCACACGCGATTTGGGCATTTGGTGGAGCGGAATGCCGGCACTCTCGAACCAGCTCTTGTCCGCCTCAGGATGCGGACCGCTGAGGACGACCGTTCCCCGACCGAATGTGTAGGCTGCTGCGGCGACATCGCCATTGGCATAGAAGCCGAGAGGGCGGAAACCCGCTTCGCGGCTGCGCCGGAAATAGGGGCCGTCTTGAAAGAAGATACTGTCGGATTGGCCGTCCCAGCGGACGGTAATCGCGGCGTCGTCGCTCGATGTGATCGGAAACCCCGGCCGCCCCACTTCGCCATCAAGCTCGTCCTCAATCAGGCCGATGTTGTTGGCGTCGGCAAGATAGGCACCCATGCAAATGCCCAGATAGCCTCCCCCGCGCGACACGAAGTCGCGGATGGCGGCTATCCGCCGTGGTCCAAGAGCCTTGAGGGCCGCGCGAATGTCCTGCCCGCCGCCGGGCTGCACATAGATCGCATAATGGCGCAGGTTGGCAGACGTGACGTCGCGCGGTTCCTCAGGCCCGATGAAATCGACCTTGTAGCGCGGATCGACGTGCTGGATCGCCTGTTTAGCGGTTTCCGAGCAATCGTCACATCCCGCAGCGCCGCGATAGACTGCGACATGGATGACTGGCTGTGCATGAGCGATCTGGCTGCACAAGGCGGCCATGCTGCATAGTATCACGAACCAGGCACGCAGCGTCATCACTCATCCTCTTCCGACCTGCGGCATGGGGACGGCAAGAGCGCCGTCCCTTTGGCCTTACGCCTATAATCATCTGCCGGAGCGGCTCAAGATCGGTTGGATTCCGCTGCGATCAGGTACTTCCGGTGCGGGTGGCGGTGCTGCCGTTGAACGGCGCACCGACTAGGTGACAAACCTCCGCGCTCCCCTTATGAAAGCCGCCATGCCTCGTCTGCGCTTCACAGCCGCGACTACGCCCACCACCCGGACTAGCACCGGGGTCGTCGGCACGCGCCTCATCGATTGAAGCGCGCAGGACCGAAGGCCCCATCCCAGCAGCGGATCGGGGCGGTCATGCGCATCCGGCCCGTTCCGCCTCTTCCCAAGTCTATCGCACTTGCCTAAGCGGCAAGCCGCACAGCAGGAACCAGACCGATGACGCAACAGGTGACAATCACGCTCCCCGATGGCTCGCAGCGCGAGGTTGCGCGCGGCACCACGCCGGCGGAGATCGCCGCCGCGATCGGCCCCGGCCTCGCCAAGGCGGCGCTGGCCGCGCGGGTGGATGGCGAGCTGGTCGACATCACCCGCCCGCTGGAGGCAGATGCGCAGCTGGCGCTGGTGACGGCCAGGGACGAGGCGGACGCGTTGGAGCTGGTCCGCCACGATTATGCGCATATCCTCGCCGAGGCGGTACAGGCGCTGTTCCCGGGCACGCAGATCACCTTCGGCCCGTCCACGGACGATGGCTTCTATTATGACGTCGCGGCGCCGGCGGATCGCGGGCCGTTCACCGAGGAAGACCTGCCCGCCATCGAGGCGAAGATGCGCGAGATCATCGCTGCCGACAAGCCACTGCGCCGCGAGGTCTGGACCCGCGAGCAGCTGGTCGAGCGCTGGACGGGGCAGGGCGAGCGCTTCAAAGCCGAGTGGGCGGCCGAACTGCCCGGCGACGAGGATCTGACCGTCTACTGGTCCGGCAGTGACTGGCTGGACATGTGTCGCGGGCCGCATCTCGCTTCCACCGGCAAGGTCGATCCGCAGGCCTTCAAGCTGACGCGCGTCTCCGGCGCTTATTGGCGTGGCGACCAGAAGAACGCGATGCTCTCGCGCATCTACGGCACCGGCTGGCTCAACAAGAAGCAGCTCGACGCGCATCTGCTGCGACTGGAGGAAGCCGCCAAGCGCGATCATCGCAAGATCGGGCAGGAGATGGACCTGTTCCACCTCCAGCAGGAAGCGCATGGCAGCGTATTCTGGCATCCGCAGGGCTTCGTCATCTGGCGCCAGCTGGAGGCCTATATGCGCCGCGCCATCGATGACGCGGGCTACAACGAGGTGAAGACCCCGCAGGTGATGGATGCGCGCCAGTGGGAGCAGTCCGGCCACTGGGGCAAGTATCGCGAGAATATGTTCGTCATCCCGGACGAGGTGCCGAATGTCGAGGACGAAGGCCCGCTCGTGTCGAATGATGCGCAGTGGATGGCGCTCAAGCCGATGAACTGCCCGGCGCATGTCCTCATCTTCCGCCAGGGCATCAAGAGCTATCGCGATCTGCCGCTGCGCATCTACGAGAATGGCTGCTGCCACCGCAACGAGCCGCATGGCGCGCTGCACGGCCTGATGCGGGTGCGCCAGTTCACGCAGGACGATGCGCACATCTTCTGCCGCGAGGACCAGATCGTCGATGAAGTCCGCGCCTTCTGCGCGCTGGCCGACCGCATCTACAAGGACTTCGGCTTTACCTATTCGATCAAGCTCGCGCTGCGCCCGGAAAAGCGCTTCGGTTCGGACGAGATGTGGGATCTGGCCGAGACGGAACTGCGCAACGCCGTTATCGCGGCCGGCCTTGCGACGGACGAGTATGGCTGGGAGGAGCTGCCCGGCGAAGGCGCCTTCTACGCGCCCAAGCTGGAGTGGCACCTCACCGATGCCATCGGCCGCACATGGCAGGTCGGCACCATCCAGTCCGACCGCGTGCTGCCCGAGCGGCTGGATGCGAGCTATGTCGGCGAGGATGGCGCGCGCCACCGGCCGGTGATGCTCCACCGCGCGATCTTCGGCAGCTATGAGCGCTTCATCGGTATCCTCATCGAGCATTATGCCGGCAAGTTCCCGCTGTGGCTGGCGCCGGTGCAGGCAGTGGTCGCGACCATCGTCTCGGATGCGGACGGCTATGCGAGCGAGGTGGTCGAGAAGCTGCGCGCCGCCGGCATCCGCGCCGAGACCGATCTGCGCAACGAAAAGATCAACTACAAGGTGCGCGAGCACAGCCTTGGGCGCGTGCCCAATCTGCTGGTCGTGGGCCGTCGCGAGGCGGAGGAGGGCACCGTCGCCCTGCGCCGCCTCGGCAGTGACGAGCATCAGAAGGTGCTGAGCGTGGAGGAGGTCATCGCGCAACTGGTGGCGGAGGCCACGCCCCCGGATCTGGCCTAACCTTAGCCCCTCCCCTGAAGAGGAGGAGCTAGATGATGAGAAGCCGATGAGCATCCACATCCGCAAGGCGACTCCGGCCGATCTGCCGCGCGCGCTGGCGATCTGGCGGGCGGCGGTCGACGCGACGCATGGCTTTCTCACGCCCGAGGACCGGGTTGAGATCGATCGCATGGTCGAACACGAGCATCTTCCCTCCGTGGACCTGTGGGTCGCGACGGATGCGGCCGGCACCGTCCAGGCCTTTCTCGGCATGGGCGAAGACGAGATCGATTCGCTGTTCGTCGATCCCGCCGTGCATGGTCAGGGCTATGGCAGCGCTCTTGTCGCGCACGCTCTCGCGCTGGTGCCCGGCGCAAAGGTGGACGCCAGCGAGCAGGCGCCTCATGCCATCGCGTTTTACGAAGCGCGCGGCTTCGTGCGCACGGGGCGCTCAGAGACCGATCCGGCAGGGCGGCCCTATCCGCTCATTCATTTCCGCCATCCGGGCTGAGGGATGCCGCAACGCCCTGCTCACTCATCATGCGGCCTCGCTGATGATGGCCCTTGCCGTGAGCGGCTTGCGATCCTAAATGCACGGTGCACGCAACTGTGGCCTTCGCGCCGCAGTTCGCCTCGTGTCGCGCTACGGCCTCTTTCCGTTCTCATGGAAAACCGGTAAGGTGCGCATCTCGCATATGTGAATTGGCAACAGGAGAAACTGCTATACGTCCCCCGATGATGCGCCGCCCGATGGCGCCACAGCCCGCGAACGGCCCCCGCTACAATGAATTCATCAGTGTGCCCAAGGTGCGCGTCATTGATGAAGAGGGCGAAAATCTGGGCGTGATGTTCACGCGCGAGGCGATCGAGCAGGCAGCGGACGTCGGTCTGGACCTGGTAGAGGTCTCTCCCAATGCAGACCCGCCGGTCTGCAAGTTCCTGGACATCGGCAAGTATAAGTACGAGGCCCAGAAAAAGGCGAATATCGCCCGCAAGACCCAGAAGACGCAGGAGATCAAGGAGATCAAGATGCGTCCGAACATCGACGATCATGATTATGATACGAAGATGAAGAAGGTCGTCGATTTCATCGGCGAGGGCGACAAGGTGAAGGTCACCCTGCGCTTCCGCGGCCGTGAAATGGCGCACCAGCAGCTCGGCATGCAGCTGCTCCAGCGCGTTGCCGAGAACACGGCCGAGATCGCCAAGGTCGAATCCTATCCGCGCCTTGAAGGCCGGCAGATGCTCATGGTGCTCGCACCCAAGGGCTGAGATTTTCGGTCAGGGGGCGGTGCCTGCGCCGCCCTCGACCATTGCTATGGCTTTCCCCGTCAGCGCATCCCGGCCTTTCGTGCCCTGTTGACCCGCGCGCTGGCTGCGCTCACATGGGCGCGCCATGATCCAAGCCCCGTCTCTCAAGCTCTTCAACAGTCTTACGCGCCAGCTCGAGCCGTTCGATCCCGTCCACCCCGGTGAGGCGCGGGTCTATAGCTGTGGGCCGACGGTCTATAATTATCCGCACATCGGCAACATGCGCGCTTATGTGTTCGCGGATACGCTCGGGCGGACGCTGAGTTTCAAGGGCTACAAGCTCACCCACGTCATCAACATCACCGATGTCGGTCACCTCACCGACGACGGCGATGCCGGCGAGGACAAGATGGAAAAGATGGCCGCGCAGCAGGCGCAGTCGATCTGGGACATCGCGAAGCACTATACCCAGGCCTATTGGGCGGACGTGGCGGCGCTGAACATCCGCCAGCCGGCGCACTGGTCGATCGCGACTGATTTCGTGCCGCAGATGATCGAGTTCGCCAAGAGTATTGCCGACCAGCATTGCTATGAGCTGCCGACCGGCCTCTATTTCGATACCAGCACGGTCGCCGATTATGGCCGCCTTGCCCGCGCCGCGACGGACGAGGGCGAAAGCCGCATCGATCCGGTCGAGGGCAAGCGCCACGCCGCCGATTTCGCGATCTGGCGTAGAACGCCGCCGGGCGAGAGCCGACAGATGGAATGGGACTCGCCCTGGGGCAAGGGCGCGCCGGGCTGGCATCTGGAATGCTCGGTGATGAGCCGCGCGCTGCTGGGGCTGCCGTTCGACATCCACACCGGTGGCATCGATCATCGCGAGATCCATCACCCCAATGAAATCGCCCAGAATCAGGCGATCCAGGGCTATGATGCCGATCACGGCCATCTCGATTGCGCGGCCCATTCCGGCGCACGGCTGTGGATGCACAATAACTTCCTGATCGACCGCACCGGAAAGATGAGCAAATCATCGGGCGAGTTCCTGCGGCTGCAATTGCTCATCGACCGGGGCTATCATCCGCTCGCCTATCGGATGATGTGCCTGCAGGCGCATTATCGCTCGGAGCTGGAGTTCAGCTGGGACAATCTCGGCGCGGCGCTGACCCGGCTCAAGCGGATGCTGATGAGCGCGGCACCCCTGCGCGATGTGGCTGCGGCTGACGCGGTGGCGCATTCCAAGCTGACGCCCTTGCTGGGGCGCTTCGATGCCGCGATCAGCGATGATCTCAACACGCCGGTCGCGCTCACCGTGCTGGACGAGGCGCTGGCGATGAAGAAGGTGCCGGCCGAGGAGAAGCGCGCGCTGGTCGAGGCGATGGAGAGCGTGCTCGGCCTCGGGCTGTTCACTCTGGAGCGGGAAGAACTGCGCCTGCGTCCGAAGACTGCCGCCATCGATGAAGGGGCCATCGCGGCGCTGATGGACCGGCGCAGGGCTGCACGGGCCGACAAGGACTTCGCGGCCTCGGACGCCCTGCGCGACGAACTGCTCGCCGCCGGCGTCGAGGTCATGGACGGCGATCCGCTCGGCTGGGAATGGAGGCTCGATCATGGCGCATAAACCGCTCATCGTTCTGCCGGAAGCGCAGCGGGAGAGGCTGGAAGCCATGCTGGGCGCCGAGATCGCCGGGCGCGTCATATTGCGCGGCTTCTCCACGGCCGAAGAGGCGATGACCCTGGCGCCGGAGGCGGAGATCGGCTGGTTCGATGAGTTCGCCGGCAATGTCTACGCCAAGGGTCCGCGCGCGGCGGTGAACGCCAAGTGGATCCACACGGTGATCGTGGGCTTCGATGCGTTCCCGATCGCGGAGATGCGCGCGCGCGGCCAGATCTTCACCAATGGCGCTGGCCTGATGCCGGACGTGATTGCCGATTATGCCGTCATGGGCGCGCTGGTGCTCGCCAAGCGACTGGATGAGGTGGTGCGCGCCCATGACCGGCAGAACTGGCTGGCGCGACCGCCGGGCAATTTCGAGCTGCTGGGCGCGCGGGCGCTGGTGATCGGCTACGGCGCCATCGGCCGGGAGATCGGCGCCCGCCTGCGCGCCTTCGGCGTTCAGGTGACCGGCGTGCGCCGCTCGGCAGACAGCGCCAATGCGGTGATCGGCCCGGATGACTGGCGCTCGCGCCTCGCGGAGTTCGATTTCGTCATCATCGCCGCGCCCAACACCAGCGAGACGCGGGCGATGATCGGCGCTGAGGAACTGGCCGCCATGAAGCCGGGCGCTCGCCTCATCAACATCGCGCGCGGCGATCTGATCGATCAGCCCGCGCTCATCGCCTCACTGGAGGCGGGGCATCTGGGCAGCGCGTTCCTCGATGTCGCGACGCCCGAGCCCTTGCCGCCCGAACACCCGCTGTGGCGCGCGCCGAATGTGCTCGTCACCATGCATCTGGCGGGGCCGAGCCAGACCAGCGCCTTCCAGCGCGGCGCCGAGCGGTTCGCGCGGAACATCCGCCACTATCTGGCCGGCGAGCCCTTGGAGCATGTCGCCGACCTCAATCGGGATTATTAGGCGCGAGCGATGCTGAGGTCCGACGCCCGCCTGCTCAACCTCGCCATCGCGCTCTCCGCGCTGGCCGGTTTCGTCGACGCGCTCGGATTCCTCACTGCGGGCGGCTTTTTCGTCTCGTTCATGAGCGGTAATTCGACGCGGCTGGCAGTGGGGATCAGCGAGGGCTCCAGCGCTGCGCTGACGGCCGCGGGCCTCATTGCCGGGTTCGTTATGGGCGTCGTGCTGGGCGGGCTGGTGGGCCATCGCGCGGGCCCACATCGCCGTCCGGCCGTGCTCGGTCTGGTGACGGCGCTGCTGCTGGTGGCCGCGCTCGCCGCACCGATTTCGCCGACTTTTGCACTCGCCGCGATGGTCATGGCCATGGGCGCCGAAAATGCCGCGCTCGCCGATAATGGCGAGGTGAAGGTCGGGCTCACCTACATGACCGGCGCACTTGTCCGGCTGGGTCAGGCGCTCGCCAACCGCCTCACCGGCAAGGATGCAAGCCACTGGCGAGTCGATCTCGGCCTGTGGAGCGGGCTGATGACCGGCGCGATTGCCGGGGCTTTCGCTTATGCAAGGCTGGGCTCTTCGGCGTTGTGGATTGCGGCGGGGCTGGCGATGGTTCTCACAGTTTTGGCCGCACGGTTCGTCCCGGCGCCGCGTTAGGAGCGCCGTGCCCAACCGCCTTGCCTCAAAGCCCTCAAACGCGTAGGGGCTTGCCCCTTGTCCGCCACACCCCATGTTGTGGCGCGAACACGCTTGGAGTCTGGAATATCATGACGGCGAAATGGTCGCCCGCGAGCTGGCGGGATCATGAAGGGTTGCAAATGCCGATCTATCGCGATGCTGCGGCACTCGCGGCAGCCGAGGCGCAGCTTGGGACCTTTCCGCCGCTCGTCTTTGCAGGCGAGGCCCGCAACCTGACGGCCGATCTGGCCAAGGTCGCCAATGGCGAGGCGTTCCTGCTGCAGGGCGGGGACTGCGCCGAATCCTTCGCCGAGTTCCACCCGAATAACATCCGCGACACGTTCCGCGTGCTGCTGCAGATGGCGGTGGTGCTCACCTTTGCCAGCAAGCTGCCGGTGGTGAAGGTGGGTCGCATGGCCGGCCAGTTCGCCAAGCCGCGCTCGGCCGGGACCGAGACGATCGATGGCGTCGAGCTGCCGAGCTATCGTGGGGATAATGTGAACGACATCGCGTTCACGGCGGACGGCCGCGAGCCCGATCCGGCGCGCATGATCCGTTCCTACAATCAGTCGGCCGCCACGCTCAATCTGCTGCGCGCTTTCTCGACCGGCGGCTATGCCAGCCTCGACAAGGTGCATGGCTGGATGCTGGATTTCATGGGCCGCAGCCCCTGGGCCCAGAAGTTCAGCGAAATGGCCGATCGCATCGGCGAAGCTCTGGATTTCATGAAGGCCTGCGGTCTCTCGCCGGACACGGTGCCCCAGCTTGGCGGCACCAGCTTCTACACCAGCCACGAGGCGCTGCTGCTGCCTTATGAGCAGGCCCTGACCCGTCAGGATTCGCTCACCGGCCAGTGGTACGACACCAGCGCGCACATGCTGTGGATCGGCGACCGGACGCGCTTCGAGGGCTCTGCCCATGTCGAGTATCTGCGCGGCATCGGCAATCCCATCGGCATGAAGGTCGGGCCGAGCCTGCAGCCCGATGTGCTGCTGCGCCTGCTCGATGCGCTGAACCCGCGCCGCGAGGCGGGACGGATCACGCTCATCACGCGCTATGGCCATGACAAGATCGAGGGCGCGTTGCCCCCGCTCGTACGTGCGGTGATGCGCGAAGGGCATCCGGTGGTGTGGTCGTGCGACCCGATGCACGGCAATGTCATCAAGGCGGCCAATGGCTACAAGACGCGCCCGTTCGAGCGCATCCTCGCCGAGGTGCGCGGCTTCTTCGCCGTGCACCGCGCCGAGGGCAGCTTCGGCGGCGGCATTCATGCCGAGATGACCGGCCAGAACGTCACCGAATGCACCGGCGGCGCGATCGACATCACCGAGCAGAGCCTGGCGGATCGCTATCACACGCATTGCGACCCGCGCCTTAACGCGGCGCAGAGCCTGGAGCTGGCTTTTCTGTTGGCCGAAATGCTCAACGACGAGCTGGCAGAGCGGCGCAAGCAGGCCGCTTAACAATCGGAAGGGCCGTGGCGAGCGTCACGGCCCGTTCCCTAGATTGAAAAAGAACCGCTATCGAGCGATTGCACGGGCTTGCCCCTTGCGCGGACGGCATTCTCTGCCAAATAGGTTGGTATGCTTTCGCAACGCACGCGATATTCCATCCGCGCTCTCCAGCACCTCGCGCGGCATTATGGTGAGGGGCCGATCCAGCTCACCGATATTGCGGTCGCGCAGAATATTCCCGCCAAATTTCTGACCGTGATCCTGTCCGAACTCAGCCGTGCGGGCCTCGTGGCGACGCGGCGCGGGCGGGAAGGCGGCTATTGGCTGGCATTGCCGCCGATCGACATCCGTTATGGCGACATCTTCCGCCTCACGGATGGCGCGCTGGCGCTCGTGCCCTGTGCCAGCCGCTACGCGCACCAGCCCTGCAAGAACTGCCTGCCGGAAGATGAGTGCGAGCTGCGGCGCATCATGCTCAAGGTCCGCGACGAGACCGCCGCCATCCTCGACCGCCTGACGCTGGCCGACAAATTCGAGGATGCCGAAGTCGGCGCGCCGGCCTGATTGCGGCTGTTCTGTATTTCAAGGAGAGAGCATTGTCCCTGACCCTGCACGGCATCCCCAATTGCGACACGGTGAAGAAGGCCCGCAAGTGGCTCGACGATCAGGGCATCGCGCATGATTTCCGCGATTATAAGAAGGCGCCGCCGACGCCCGCAGAGCTGGCCGATTGGTCAGAGCAGGCGGGATGGGACGTGCTGCTTAACCGCGCCGGTACGACGTTCCGCAAACTGCCGGATGATGCCAGGACCGGGATCGATGAGGCCAAGGCCATCGCGCTGATGGTCGAGCATCCCTCGATGATCAAGCGCCCGGTGGTAACGGGGGCGAGCGCCTTGCTGGTCGGTTTCAAGCCGGATCAGTGGCAGGCGGTTCTCAAGGCCTAGGCCCGGGCGCCGCAGCGGTCGGGAACGACGCGGACGCTTTGCGCATTTGTTCAGCAGGAATTTGCTGGAAGGAATGCATCATGAAACTCGTTCTGATCGGCCTCATCACGGCCAGCGCCTTGGCTGTGTCGGGTTGTTCGACCCTCAAGGGCGCCGGCATCGGCGCGGCGGCGGGCGCCGGTACGGCTGCCGTGACCGGCAATGACGTCGGCAAGGGTGCCGCTGTTGGCGGTGCGGCCGGCGCTGTGGTCGGGACGGTCGTCGACTAAAAACGCGGCCCTGGCCCGTCAGCCGTGATGATGGGACAGGGCGCCGATGACGTCTTCGAGGCGGGCGGGGTCGCCGATGGCGATCACGTCGCCGGCGCTGGCTTCATGGAGCGGCTCGCCTGACCAGTCGCACATGTGCCCGCCGGCACCCTCGACCACCGGGACGAGCGCTGCGAAGTCGTGGAGCTTGAGGCCCGTCTCGCAGACGATGTCGACATGGCCGCTCGCCAGCAGGCCGTAATTATAGCAGTCGCCGCCGTAGATCGGGCCCTGACCCAGTCGGTCGCCGGCAACGGCTGCGGCGAGCGCGAGATAATGTTCGCCATCATGGGCGCTGAACAGATGGGGGCTGGTGGTGGCCAGTTGGGCGCCTTCCAACGCCCGGCAGCGCCGCGTGCGCGCGGGCTTGCCATTGAACAATGTCGGCTGGCCCATGGCGCCGACCCAGCGCTCTCCACTGATCGGCTGATCGATGATGCCGAGGATCGGCCAGCCGTCCTGCATCAAGGCGATCAGCGTCCCGAAGATCGGGCGGCCCGCGATGAAGCTGCGCGTGCCATCGATAGGGTCGAGCACCCACTGGCGTGACGCCCCTTCGCGAACGGTGCCGAATTCCTCGCCGATGATGCCATCCGCCGGACGCTGCGTCTCCAACAGGCCGCGCATCGCCAGTTCCGCCGCGCGATCGGCTTCTGTTACCGGCGAGGCGTCGGCCTTGGCTTCGATATCGTAAGGCGCGCGGAAAAAAGGGCGGATCGCGGCGCCCGCTGCGTCGGCAAGGGCGTTGGCGAGGGTGATGTCATCGGGAAGAGCCATGGCATTTCGCTACGGAGAAAGCCGCCGAAGAGCCAGCGGTTTTCGCGCAAGTCCCGCGCTAAAGAGACGGCGCTTCGATCCGTTTTTTGAGGGCATGAGCAAAGAGCCCCGACCATGCGCCTGCTGATGTGGGTCCTGACCCTCGGCTTTGCCTTTGGCGCGATGGGGCTGTGGCTGGACGGCGCTTTTCTGGGGGCTCGGCTGGTAGCTCTGGGGCTGGGCGCGCTGGCTGTCCTCGCCTGCCCGTTCCTGTGGGCGCGGCCCGATGGGTTGGTGCCCGATGAACTGGCGGTGCCCGGCAAGGCGCGGCTGATGCTGGCGCTGGCGCTGCTCTTCTGCGCGCCGCTGCTCCTGCCTTGGCAACTTTGGCTCTGATGCCTGTTGGCGCAGGCCGCGCCTCGGCCTATGCCTGCAGGAATGCCTGAACTTCCCGAAGTCGAAACCACCGTTGCCGGCCTGCGTCAGGTGCTCGACGGGGCGCAACTCACGCTGGTCGAGCCGCGCCGGGCGGACCTGCGCTTTCCCTTCCCGGTCGATCTGCGCCAGCGGCTCACCGGGGCGCGAATCACCGGGCTGGGCCGGCGCGCCAAATATGGCCTGATCGATACCGATCGCGGCGACACCATGATCTTCCACCTCGGCATGTCCGGCCGCTGGCGGATCGACCCGAGCGAGGTGGGCAAGCACGATCATCTGCTACTGGAGACGGCCAGCCACCGCCTTGCCCTCAATGACCCGCGCCGGTTCGGGTTCGTGCACCTGACACCAACCGATGCGCTGGGCGCCTACCCGCCCTTCGTCGCCCTCGGCCCCGAGCCGCTGGGCGATGCGCTGACCGCTGACTATCTGGCGCAGGCGCTGGAGGGGCGGGCGGCACCGATCAAGGCGATGCTGCTGGACCAGCGGATCATCGCCGGGCTGGGCAATATCTATGTGTGCGAGGCGCTGAACATCGCCCGCATATCGCCGACGCGCGCGGCCGGGCGGATCTCGCGGGCGCGGCTCGCGCGGCTGGTCGAGGCCATTCGCGCCGTGCTGGCGGCCGCCATTGCCGCTGGTGGCTCAACCCTGCGCGATTATGCGCGGCCGGATGGCGAGCTCGGCTATTTCGCCAAGGACTGGCGCGTCTATGGGCGGGAAGGGCTGGCCTGCCCCTGCGGTGGCACGGTGAAACGCCGGGTCGATTCGGGCCGCTCCACCTTTTACTGCCCCACTTGCCAGAGCTAGGCCGAGAGATGCGCTCACCCATCAAGACGCTGTCCATGTCCGCGCGCATCGCGGCGCTGCTTGTCGGCCTCATCGCCTTTGCCGGACTTTCGATCCGCTTTGCCGTCTCTCTGGAGACGACGGGCTCGCCCCAGGCCGCAGCATGGACGATGCTGCGCTTCTTCACGGTGATCGGCAATCTGCTCAGCTGCGTGGTGCTGTTCGGCATCGCGCTGGGGGCGAAGGCACCGAGTCATCCCCGCCGGCTCGCGGGCGTGATGCTGGCCATGGGCTTGATCGGCATCGTCTATGCAGTGCTACTGCGCGCGACGGAAAGCCTCAGCGGCCCCGCCGAGACCTCGAACCTCCTGCTCCATTACATCGCCCCGCCTGCAGTGGCGCTCTACTGGCTCGTGTTCGTGCCCAAGGGACGGCTGGTCTATGCCGATACGCTGCGCTGGGCGCTGCTGCCGTTGGCTTATCTGGCCTATGCCATCGGGCGCGCGCAGCTCGATGGGGGCTACCCCTATCCCTTCCTCGATGTCTCTCGCCACGGCTGGGCGCAGGTCGGCGTGACCGTGGGCCTCATCGCTTTGGGCTTCATGCTCGTCGGAGCCGTGGTAGTGTGGATCGACCGCCGGTTGGGGTGAATCCGCCGCAGAGATCGCGAAACGACTGATTGAGAGACACTTCCTGCGACGAAATCACGCAGATACGCAAAAGTCCGCATGGACTTCCGCCTTTGCGTTCCTACATGGGTGTCTCCCCATGACGATCTTGCTCCTCACATATTGGCCCTCTTCACGCGCGCAGCCTTACGTCTGCCGAGGCCGGATTGTGAGCGCCCATGGCGAGCGCTGAGAGTAACCGCGACGCTGTTTCGCCCGAAGAGCGCATCACGCTTGAGGCCTATGAGATCGATGGGCTGTTCGGCGACGAGGAACTGACCCGCATCGTCGAGTTTGCCGGCCAGCTCTGCGATTGCCCCATCGCACTGGTCAGTCTGGTCGAGGAGCGTCGCCAGAGGTTCGTGGCGAAGACCGGGATCGACGCCACCGAGACGCCCAGGAGCATGTCTTTCTGCGCGCACGCGATGCTCGGCCATGATGTCATGGACGTAGGCGACGCGACGCAGGACGCTCGTTTTCAGGATAATCCGCTCGTCACCGGCGAACCGCATATTCGCTTTTATGCCGGGGCGCCGCTTGTATCCAAGAGTGGCGAGGCGCTGGGGTCGCTTTGTGTCATCTCACCAGAGCCGCGCACTGGGCTGACCGACATTCAACGTCAGGGTCTCACCGTCTTGGCGGAAGCCACGATGCGGCGGCTGGAGGCCCGACGGGTCATGCTCGCGCATCGGGCTTGGGAGAATGCCGCCGAAGCCGATCTGGCGGCGAGCGAGGAGCGCTTCCGGGTGCTGGCCGACGCCATGCCCCAGATGGTCTGGTCCACGCGGGCCGATGGCTATCATGATTATTACAATGCGCGTTGGTACGAATTTACCGGTGCGCAGCTCGGCCGGACCGACGGGACCGGCTGGAACGGCCAGTTCCATCCAGACGATCAGGCCAAGGCGTGGGAGGTGTGGAGCCATTCGCTGGCCACCGGCGATCCCTATGAAATCGAATATCGCCTGCGCCGGTTCGATGGCGAGTATCGCTGGACGCTCGGGCGCGCATTGCCGATCAGGGATGATGCCGGCAACATCGTGCGCTGGTTCGGCACCTGCACGGATATTCACGATCAGCGCATCATGCGCGAGCAGAAGGAGCTTCTCTCGCGCGAGCTGGTCCATCGCATCAAGAACATCTTCACGGTCATCGGCTCGCTGCTCTACCTCTCCAGCCGGGGCGTCCCGGAGCTGAAGGGCTTCAGCTCGAAAATGAGCGACCAGATCGCGGCGCTGGGACGGGCCTATGATTATGTGCAGCCCCGCGAAGGGGCGCAGGCGCTGACGCTGCAGGGGCTGCTGGGCGAATTGTTCGCCGCCTATAATCTGGAGGGCATCGAGCGCATCCGCATTCGCGGCGACGATGTGCTGCTCGCCGAAACCTACATGACCCCGATCGCGCTGGTGTTCCACGAACTGGCGACCAACGCCGTCAAATATGGTTCGCTCTCCTCGCCGGAAGGGTTTGTAGACCTGATGATCTCAGGATCTTCGGAACAGCTCCGGCTGGAGTGGCAGGAGAGCAAGGGCGACAGCGCGCCGCCCGGCGATCATCAGGGCTTCGGGTCCGATCTCATCCGGCTGAGCATCGAGCGCCAGTTGCGCGGCACCTTCGTGCGGGAATGGTTGCCGCGCGGCCTCAAGGTCACGACGACCATCCCCTATCGCCTGCAGGCGGCCTGACTCCCCTGTCAGTCAGCAGTGAGTGGCGCGCAGGCAGCCTGCAGCCATGCCAGCTCCTCGCCATCCAGCTGCGGCCCGATGATCTCCCGTGTGCGTGCGTGATAGGCGTCCACCCAGGCCCGTTCAGCCGGGGTCAGCCCGTCGACGGAGATGAGGGCGCGGTCGATCGGCGTATGGCTCAGCGTCTCGAAGGCGTAGAAGGGCCGGTCGTTTTCGCCGGTGCCGCTGTCCACTACCAGCACCAGATTCTCGATGCGGATGCCATATTCGCCGGTCTTGTAATAGCCCGGCTCGTTGGAGAGGATCATGCCGGGTTGCAGCGGTTCGTCCCCGCCACCGAACGTCGCGATGCGCTGCGGGCCTTCATGCACCGAGAGGAAGCTGCCGACGCCGTGTCCGGTGCCATGGGCATAATCCAGCCCTTCGGCCCAGAGGAATTGACGGGCGAGCACGTCGAGCTGGCTGCCGCGCGTGCCGGCAGGAAAGCGCGCGCAGGCGAGCGCGATATGGCCCTTGAGCACCAAGGTGAAGCGGTGGCGCATCTCCTGCGTGGGCGTGCCGATGGCCATGGTGCGGGTGATATCGGTCGTCCCGTCGCGATATTGCCCGCCCGAATCGACCAGCAGTAGGGTGCCCGCTTCAACCGGCCGGTTCGTCGCCTCGCTCGCCTTGTAGTGGACGATGGCGCCATTGGGGCCGGAGCCGGAAATCGTGTCGAAGCTCAGGTCCACGAGCGCGCCGGTTTCTTCACGGAATGCCTGCAACCGGTCCGACACGCTGATTTCGGTCTGGCCGCCCTTGGGGCCTTCGATGGAAAGCCAGTGGAGGAACTTGGCCATGGCCGCGCCGTCCCGCGCCTGCGCAGACTTGTGGCCGGCAATCTCGGTCTGGTTCTTCACGGCCTTGGGCAGAACCGCCGGATCACGCAGCGGTTTGATCAGGGCGCCGGCCTTGTCCAGCGCTTCGAAGATCGCGGAGACGGCGCGGTCGGGGTCGACGGCGACGGCCTTGCCGGCAAGCCCTGCCAGCGCATCGGTGAAAGCGGCGCGGTCTAGAATGTCGACCGAATTGCCGAGATGCGCGCGCACATCGGCATCGATCTTGGCGGGGTCGACGAAGAGCTGCGCCTTGCCGTCCGCATGGAGCAGGGCATAAGCGAGCGCGACCGGCGTGTGGGTCACGTCCGCGCCGCGAATGTTGAAGGTCCAGGCGGTCGAATCGAGCGCGGTGAGGACGGTGGCGTCCACGTCCTGCGCTTTCATCCAGTCCGCCATATCGGCGCGCTTGGCGGCGCTGCTCTGCCCGGCATAGCGGTCTTCATGCGGCACGAGGCGGGCCTTGCTGGGATCGGGCCGATCATCCCACACGGCATCGACGGGATTATGGTCGACCGGCACGAGCGTGGCGCCCTTGCTGGCAAGCGCACGCGTCGCCTCCTCGACCCAGCGGCGGGTGTGAAGCCAAGGATCATAGCCAATCCGTCCGCCAGCCGGGGCATGGACCCCGAGCCAGGTGGCGACGCTCGTTTGCGGCACGCTCTCGAACTGCCAGTGCGCGCCATCCACCTGATCGCGCACCTGCAAGGTATAGCGCCCATCCGTGAAGATCGCGGCTTCCTCCGGCAGGACCACCGCGCTGCCCGCCGAGCCCAGAAAACCGGTGAGCCAGGCGAGCCGCTGCGCATAGCCGCCGACATATTCGGACAGATGCTCATCGGTGAGCGGCACGACGAATCCGTCGAGCGACTGGCGGGACAACTGAGCGCGCAGCGCGCGCAGGCGATCTTCATGCGTAGACATGGACAAGCGTTCCTGTTCGCGCCCGCATTCGTTCATTTTTAAGGGGCGCTCGTTAATCTCTGCCGGACAGCATAAGCGTTTCCAGACGGCTTGCCAGCATTTGCCGCCACTGCTGGCAAACAAGACCGGGAACGCTCATGCGATCAGGACCAGAGCAAAGATCACCCTATGACCACCGGGCAAACGCCTTTTCTCACGCATAGCTGGCCGGTTTACGAGGCAAGCTGGCGCCTGCCGATCATGCCCATGGTGAATCGGGAGGAGAGCGCGCTGGACAATCAGGGCATTGGCCTGTGGAGCTGCCGGCTGACCGACGAAAGCCTGACATGGTCCAGAGCCGTCTACGATCTGTTCGGCATCCCCGTGGAAGAGAAGCTGACACGGTCGCTGGCGACATCGATCTATCTGGCGGACTCGCGGGCGGCGATGGAGTCGCTGCGGGCCTATGCGATTCGCCATCGTCGCGGTTTCACCATGGATGCGCGGCTGCGCCGGCCGGATGGCGCCCTGCGCTGGATGCGGTTGACGGCCGTGCCGGTGCTGTGCGAACGGCGTGTCGTGCGGCTCACCGGCACCAAGCAGGATGTCACGGCGGAGTATGAGACGCAGATGTGACGGCGGCGCGCCGCTCGTCTCGACAGGCTTGACATTGCCATAGCCGACGGGGCTGCTCGACGCGGTCCGACAGGGGCGTTAGGGGAGGGTGATGTTTGAGTGGCTCTCCGCGATCATCGATGCCAACCGGGCGCTTGTCGGCCTCGTTATCCTTGTGGGACTTTTCGTGGCGTTCGTGCGGGAGCGCTATCCGGCGACGGTGATTGCCGTGCTGGGCGTCTGCGCCTTCCTCGTCACGGGCTTGCTGGACAGCGCATCACTGCTGCGCGCCTTTGCCAATCCCGCGCCGATCACCATTGCCTCCATGTTCGTGCTCTCGGCCGCGTTGACCCGCACCGGCATTCTGGATGTGATCGGCAACTGGATCGTGGCCCGCGCCAAGGCGCATCCGATCCGCGCGATGATCGAACTGGTCGTTGGCTTGCTCGCGGCGGCTGCATTCATGAACAACACGCCGGTCGTGGTCATCATGATCCCCATCGTGTTGCGGCTGGCCTCGGCGATCAACGTTTCCGCCAAGAAGCTGCTCATTCCTTTGTCCTACATCTCCATGCTGGCCGGAACCCTGACGCTGGTGGGCACGTCGACCAATCTTCTGGTCGATGGCGTGGCACGTGATCTGGGCGTCGCGCCATTCAGCGTCTTCGAGATCACGCCGGTGGGCATCATCGTTGCCGCCGCCGGGACTGTCGCCCTTGCGGTGCTGGGGCGCTTCCTGCTCCCGGACGGTGACGGCGCGCCCTATCACAGCGACGCGGACCGGGTGTTCCTGAGCGAGATCCGGATCGTGCGGGATAGCGGCCTGATCGGCAAAAACCTTTCCGAAAGCGGTCTCCTCAAGCGGGTTCGACTGGTGAGCATCCAGCGGGGGAGCCAGCTGATCGAGGCTATGGACGAGCCGTTCATGGCGGGCGACCGCCTCGTGGTGCGCGCCAAGCTGGCTGATCTGATGACCCTGCGCACCAACAAGGACATCGAGCTTGGCATCGCGACGGTCGGCAATACCAAAGCCGACGCGCCGCTGGTGGTGGAGGCGATCATTTCACCCGGTCACCCGAGCATCGGTAACCGGATGGTCGAAATCCCGTTTCTCAACGTGCTGCCGGTGCGGCTGCTGGGGATTACCCGGCATCGCCATGACGCCGGGCCGACCCTGGCCGATAGCCGCGTGCGCGCTGCCGATACGGTGCTGGTCACCGGGTCAGAGGCGGCCATCAATGCGCTGCGCGAGAACCAGAACCTCATCGGGGTGGAAGAGACCGAAGGCGTGGCTTTCCGCCCGACCAAGGCGCCAATTGCGGTCGCCGCGCTGGCGGGCACCATCGTCTTTTCCGCCTTGGGTCTCGTCCCGATCATGGTCGCCGGGCTGATCGCCGTCGGCATCGTCCTCGCCGCGCGCTGCATCGATGGCGATGAAGCCTGGGGCTCGATCAATGGCGATGTGCTGGTGCTGATCTACGGCATGCTGTGCGTTGGCACGGCGCTCGATCAGGCGGGGAGCATTACCCTGCTGGTCAACGCGATGCGACCGCTGCTGGAGGGCGCCAGCCCCTTGGTGCTGCTCTTCATCGTCTATTTTGCGTCGAGCGCGCTGACCGAAGCCGTCAGCAACAATGCGGTGGCGGTGATCATGACGCCGATTGCCATCGGCCTGGCGACGACCCTCGGCACCGATCCGCGCCCCTTGCTGATCGCGGTGATGTTTGCGGCCTCGGCGAGTTTCGCGACGCCGATCAGCTATCAGACCAACACTATGGTCTATGCGGCCGGCAATTATCGCTTCGCCGATTTCCTGCGGATCGGCCTGCCGATGAACGTCGTGGTCGGGCTGACGACATGCCTCGCACTGGCGGCGCTCTATTGACGGCATTGAGCGCGGCGGTGCGAGCGCCTATCTGGCGGGGATGACCGATACGCTCCAGCCGCCCCGCGCGGCGCAACGCCCCCACCGCTCCGTCCACCACAACCGCACGCTGGACGACCCCTGGGCCTGGCTGCGCGATCCCGGTTATCCCGAGGTGACGGATCGCGACGTGCTCGACTATCTGACGGCCGAGAACGATTATTTCCAGGCGCATATGGCGGCGCGCAAGAGCCAGGTCGATGCGCTGTTCGCGGAGATGAAGGGCCGCATCAAGGAGGAGGACGGCTCCGTTCCGCAGAAGGACGGGGTTTATGTCTATTGGAGCACCTTCGAGGCGGGCGAGCAATATCGCCGCCACTGGCGCCGCAAGGTCGGCGCGGCGGAGGACGGATCCGCGGACGAACTGATCGTCGATGAGCCGGCGCTGGCGGAGGGGAAGGATTATTTCCGGCTCGGCAGCGTCGCGATTTCCAATGATGACCGGCTGCTCGCCTATGCGATCGATGACAACGGGTCGGAGCGCTACACGGTGCGCATCCGCAATCTGGAAACCGGCGAGATGCTGCCCGACGTCATTCCGGACGTGCTCTCGGCGCTGGTCTGGACCCGCGACGATCGCGCGCTGGTCTATGCCCCCGCCAACGCCCAGTGGCGCACGGATCGCGTGATGCTGCACCGGCTGGGCAGCGATGTGGCGCAGGATGTCATGCTGTACCATGAGGCGGACGAAGGGTTCCGCGTCTCGGTTGGCCTCACCTGCGCGGAAAACTGGATCGTCATCGCGACCGGCGATCATGTGACGAGCGAGGTGCGGCTGGTGCCGGCCCGCGACCCGACCGCCGCGCCGATCCTGGTCTCCGCCCGCGTGGCCGAGCGCGAATATGACGTGGATGAGCATGAGGGCTGGCTCTACATCCGCGCCAACGACACCCACCCCAATTTCCGCTTGGCCCGCGCGCGCATCGAGACGCCGGACCAGTGGGAAGAGGTGCTGCCGGCCTCCGACGCGTTTTACCTGACCGATTTCAGCCTGTTCAAGCGCTTCTACGTGACCGAAGGACGCGAGAATGGCCTCGATCAGGTCGAGATCCGCGATTACGCCACCAACACGCCCAAGCGCCTCGATTTCCCCGAGGCGAGCTATGTCGCCGGGCTGGATGACAATCCCGAATATGATGTCGATACGTTGCGGCTGAGCTATGAGTCGATGGTCACGCCAGAGACGATCTTCGACTATCGGCTGGCCGACGGACATCGCGAAACCCTCAAGGTGCGGGAGATTCCGTCCGGCTTCGATCCGGCGCTGTATGCCACGCAGCGCCTCACGATCACCGCACGGGACGGCACGCCGATCCCCGTCTCCGTGCTGCACCGGCGCGACCATCCGCTCGATGGCTCGCGGCCGCTCTACCTCTATGGCTATGGCGCCTATGGCATCGCCATCGAGCCGGGCTTCGGCACCACGCGGCTCAGCCTCGTCGACCGCGGTTTCGCCTTCGCCATCGCGCATATCCGGGGTGGCGATGACCTTGGCCAGCAATGGTACAAGGACGGCAAGCTGGAGAAGCGCACCAACACGTTCAACGATTTCGTCGATGTGGCGAAGGGGCTGATCGCCCTTGGCTACACCTCGGCCGGCAAGATCGCGACGTCGGGCGGCTCGGCTGGCGGCGAACTCATGGGCGCCATCGTCAATTCCGATCCCGATGTGTGGGGCGCCGTGGTCGCGCATGTGCCGTTCGTCGATGTGCTCAACACAATGCTCGATGAGACGCTGCCCCTGACGCCGGGCGAGTGGCCGGAATGGGGCAACCCCATCGAGGATGCCGCCGCCTACGACATGATCGCCAGCTATTCGCCCTACGACAATGTGAAGGCGCAGGCCTATCCGCCGATGCTGGTGACGGCCGGCCTCAATGATCCGCGCGTGACCTATTGGGAGCCGGCGAAATGGGTCGCAAAGCTGCGCGAGCTCAAGACCGACGACAATGTGCTGCTGCTCAAGACCAATATGGAAGCCGGCCATGGCGGCAAGTCCGGTCGCTGGGAATCGCTCCGGGAAACGGCGGAGGAATTCGCCTTCATCCTGTGGCAGCTTGGCATGGAAGAAGCCGGGCAGGGCGCCGGCGATCATGGGGGCGGCCATGGGTAAGGCATTCGAGCAGCACTTCACGGCCGGCCCCGATGACATCGACATCATGGGCCATGTGAACAACGCGGTCTGGGTGCGGTGGATGGAACAGCTTGCCACTGCCCATTGGGAATCGCTGGCCCCGCCCGAGGCGCAGGCGCGCTATGTGTGGGTCGTGACGCGGCACGAGATCGATTATCGCGGCAATGTGACGCAAGGCGAGACGGTGCTCGCGCGGACCTGGATCGAGGAGCCGCCGCGCGGCGCCCGGTTCGATCGGCTGATCGCCTTCACCGGTGTCGATCGCGCGCCCAAGGTGAATGCACGGACGACCTGGGCGATGATCGACAAGGAGACGGGCCGGCTCGCGCGGGTGCCCGCCGATCTCGCGAAGATCTTTCTGGCTTAACGAACCACGGTGCGGTCAGGGCTGCGGGCTGGCCCCGGTCTCGGTCTCGGTCTCGGTGGGCAGGGGGGCGGGCGCCACGATGGGTGCGGCGCGCGGCTCCAGAATGGCGGCGGCTTCGATGACATCGAGCGCGCGCCGGGCTTCCTTGTAGCGGCGGGCTTGCTCCAGCCACAGCTCGGCCTCCGGTTGGGCCGGAAGCGCTGCGATTTCATCGATGGCGGCTTCCATCTGCCCGGATTCGGTGAACATGCGCGCACGCGTGATGCGCTCGTCCAGCTCGGGGGAGGGATCGCCGACGTGGCGGATCACGGCCAGACCCCGCAACTCCCGCATCGCTGCCGACCACCAGCCCTGATTCGGGTCACCGCGCTGCGCGGTGCTGCGGACCTGCTCCAGCCCCTGGCGCAGCGTGGTGAGCGTCACCGGCTGCGCTGCGGCGTTGACGATGGTGGCGACGGCCTTGGGCTGCGCATCGCCGAACAGTAGCCGGAGCTGGCCCTCGATATAGCCGAGCGGCTGGCCCGCATCGAGCGCGCGCCGGGCGGCAAAGGCGATCATCATCGCCTCGGCCCGGTTGGCATGGCCAGAGGCCGCAATGGCGGCAAGCGAGATGCGGTTGAGGCGCTGCTCCAGCGTCAGCACGCGATCTTCGGGGCGTTCGGTGACGTCGGAGAGACCGCGCGACCGCGCAGCGTCCGGCGCCTGCCCGTTCGCCCCGCTTTCGGCGCCGTTCTGGGCGGCGTTCATATCGTCTGTGAGTGCCGCCGGATCGCTGCCGGGGCCGAAGGACAGCCGATCCCAGTTGGTCATGATCCAGGCCATCGCACCGAGGCCGAGCAGGAAGGCGATCAGCGAGCTGGCGACGATCAGCCGCAATCGGCTCCGGCGCGGCGGTTGCGCTCGGTCCGTCATCTCACCGACACCGTTTTCCGGTGCGTTGCCGTCCATCTGTTCTGCCCGATCCCTCAAGAGGCGCCTATACATAGCGAGGTTGCGAGGCGCAGCAAGGCGCTATCGTTCGGCTCCTGCGCGACGCTCACCCGGCGCCAGCCCGATCCGGTGGCGTCTGCCGCGGCCTGGCTGATCGCGAGGAGGAAATGGTTGCGGCAGGCAGGCGGCATCAGCGCGTTGAGGCGGCGCCCGGCAGCGGGCGAATGCACGGCGATGACGGAGGGCGGCATGGTCACCAGCATCTTGGTGTAGCGCCGCATGTCCCGCGCTTCGGTGCGGTAGCAGAGATGGCGCGTGATGCGCAGATCGAACGGATCGAAGGGGCGCGTCTCTTCCCCGCAGATGTGCAGGATGCGCTTGTGACCGCCCGCGACAATCATGGGGACAGTGGAGGCCGCATTGCCGCCGCCGATGATGACATCGGTGTGACCGGCCTCGCGCACGGCGTCCGCGCTGGCATCGCCCACCACATACACCGGCAGGTCCGGGAATCGGGCCAGAGCTTCACTGCCAAAGCGCGCGCCATTGGCGCTGGTGACAAGCAGGGCATCGAATGGGCCTTGCGGCATCGGTTCCTCGTGAACCGGCACCACCTCGAACAGCGGCAACTGCACTACTTCAAGACCGAGCGCGGCGGCTTTGGCAGCGGACGCGTCATTGCCCGGTTGTGGGCGCAGGATGAGATAGGGGCGGTTCACGGCGTGAACAGGCTCCGCAGGGCAGGGGAGGCGCCCTCGAGCAATTGCGCAGCCAGCGCGGCGGCGCCGGCGGTATCGCCTGTGGGCAGCACGATCTCACCGGAGACTTGCTCGCTGCCATCCTCCAGCAGAATCTGCCCGCGCAGATGCACGCCGGCGCCGGCCAGCCGGGCGAGAGCGCCGATGGGCGAGTGGCAACTGCCGCCCAGCGCGAGCAGCAGCGCGCGTTCGGCCAGCACGCAGGTTTGCGTCGGCGCATCGCTGATCGCGGCGAGCAGGCGGCGCATCCGCTCATCATCGGCGCGGCACTCGATGCCGACCGCGCCCTGCGCGACGGCGGGCAGCATCACCTCGGCGGGGACGGTGGCACCGACATCTTCCATGCCGAGCCGGTTGAGACCGGCCGCCGCGAGCAGCGTCGCATCGATCTCGCCGGCCTCCACGCTGGCGAGGCGCCGCGCGACATTGCCGCGCAGCAGCGTCGTGCGCAGGTCTGGCCGGAGCGCGCGCAACTGGGCGGCGCGGCGGGGCGAGGCGGTGCCGATGAGGGCGCCCTGCGGCAAGGCATCGATGCTCGGCGCGCCGATCAGCCGGTCCTCCACTGCCGCGCGGGGCAGCATGGCGGCGATGTGGATGCTCTCCGGGCGGATCGTTTCCACATCCTTCATCGAATGCACGGCGCAGTCGATCTCGCCCGCCAGCAGCGCGCGGTCGAGTTCCTTGGTCCACAGTGCCTTGCCCCCCAGTTCGGCCAGCGCGCGGTCCTGAATGCGGTCGCCACTGGTGGTGACGACAACGATCTCCAGCGCCTCACGGGGCAAGCCGTGGGCGAGCGCAAGCGCGGCCAGCGTCATGTCGGCCTGGGCCAAGGCAAGGGGGGAGCCGCGTGTGCCGAGGCGCAACGGGGCAGCGGGCGAAGGAAACTGCTCGGGCATGATGGCGAATGCCGATAGACCCTGCGCGCGCACGTCTCTAGAGGAAAGTGCCATGCCCATCATCCTTGGCCTTGAATCAAGCTGCGATGAAACCGCGGCAGCGCTGGTCGCCAGCGATCGCACAATCCTTGCCCACCGTCTCGCGGGGCAGGAAGCCGCGCACGGTCCCTATGGCGGTGTGGTGCCGGAAATCGCGGCGCGCGCGCATGTCGAGGCCCTGATTCCGCTGGTGGAAGCGGCGTTGGCCGATGCCAAGCTCAGCCTCGCCGATGTCGATGCCATTGCCGCAACGGCAGGGCCGGGGCTGATCGGCGGGGTGATGGTCGGCCTTGTCACCGGCAAGGCGCTGGCCCATGCGGCCGGCAAGCCGCTGATCGCCGTCAATCATCTGGAGGGCCACGCGCTCTCGCCGCGTCTGGCCGATCCATCGCTGGAATTCCCCTATCTGCTGCTGCTGGTCTCGGGCGGGCATTGCCAGTTGCTCGAAGTGCGCGGCGTTGGCGATTATCGCCGGCTTGCCACGACCATCGACGATGCCGCGGGCGAGGCCTTCGACAAGACGGCCAAGCTGCTTGGCCTCGGCATTCCCGGCGGTCCGAAGGTGGAGGCGCTGGCGGCGCAGGGCGATCCGCGCGCCGTGCCGCTGCCGCGCCCGCTGGTGGGCAGCGGCGAGCCGCATTTCTCCTTCGCCGGCCTCAAGAGCGCGGTGATGCGCGCAGTCGAGAGCGGGCAGTGGGCGGATGCCGACATCGCGGCGAGCTTCCAGCAGGCGGTCATCGATTGTCTGGTCGACCGCACTAAGCGCGCTCTGAATGCCATGACGGGCCGGCCGTCGGCGCTGGTCGTCGCTGGCGGTGTGGCCGCCAATGCGGGCGTGCGCGGCGCGCTGGAGGGGCTAGCCGCTCAGCACGAATTGCGATTCGTCGCCCCGCCGCTCTGGCTGTGCACGGACAATGCCGCGATGATCGGCTGGGCGGGGGCGGAGCGGTTCGCGCTCGGCCTTGTGGACGATCTCGCCGTGGCGGCGCGCCCGCGCTGGCCGCTGGACCCGAGCGCCGAGACGGTGCGCGGCGCGGGGGTGAAGGCATGAACGCGGCAGGGCCAATCGGCGTGCTTGGTGGTGGCGCCTGGGGCACGGCGCTGGCGCAGGTGCTGGCGGAAGGGGGCAGCGACGTGCTGCTCTGGGCGCGCAATGGCGCGGTGGTGGAGGCGATCAACACGCGCCGCCAGAATGAGACCTATCTGCCCGGCCAGCCTCTCTCGTCCCGCATTCGGGCGACGCAGGCGCCGGGCGATCTCGCCAGCGCCGGGGCGCTGCTGGTGGTGACGCCCTCCCAGTCGATGCGCGCCGTCCTCTCCCAGTTCGCGCCGCAGGGCCAGTCGCTGATCCTCTGCTCGAAAGGCATCGAGGCAGGTTCGCACCTGCTGATGCACGAAGTGGCGCGGGAGGCGATGCCCGGCTCACCGGTGGCGGTGCTCTCCGGCCCAACCTTCGCGCATGAAGTGGCCGCCGGCCTGCCGACGGCTGTCACGCTCGCTGCTGAGGAAGAAGCGCTGGCGCGGCTGCTGGCCGATGTGATCGCGCGACCGACCTTCCGGCCCTATGTCTCCGACGATGTGGTGGGCGCCGAGATCGGCGGCGCGGTCAAGAATGTCCTCGCCATTGCCTGCGGCGTGGTCGAGGGTGCGGGACTGGGGCAGAATGCCCGTGCGGCCCTGATTGCGCGCGGTTTTGCCGAAATGACCCGCTTCGGCCTCGCGCGGGGCGGGCGGCCGGAGACGATGGCCGGCCTGTCGGGCTTGGGCGATCTGGTGCTGACCTGTTCCTCGACCCGGTCCCGCAATTATGCGCTGGGCTATGGGCTGGGGCAGGGGCAATCCCCCGATGCACTGCTGGCCCATCGCCATACGGTGGCCGAAGGCGCCTCGACGGCACCGGTGCTGCACGAAGCGGCGCGCGCACAGGGCATCGACATGCCCGTGACCGAAGCCGTCTGTGCGCTTCTTTCCGGCGCGTCGCGCGTTGACGATGTGATCGCCGCGCTGCTGGCCCGGCCGTTACGCGCCGAATGAGGGACCAAGAGACTTTGCGCACATCGATCGCAACGCCTATGGCTGGCTGGCGCGGCGCAACGGCCCGCGCCGGGGAGCGCCTTGCATGACCATAGCGCGTGGGGAGGCCGAGCAGGCCGAACGCGATGACATCTCGGCGCTGGCGCGGGGCGGCAGGGCCAATGTGCTGGGCTTCGTGCTGCGGCTGGCGGCGCGCATTCCCTTCCTGTTCATTGCCGGGCGGCTCTATGGCGCGGCGACGCTCGGGCGCTTCGCTTATGCCGTGCTGGTCATCGAATTTGCGGCCCAACTCGCCACCATGGGGCTCAAGCGCGGTCTGGCCGAGCAATTGGCGAAGGACAGCCGCCCGCAGGCCCATGTCGTTGCCGATGCCATGTGGCTCTGCATCCTCGTCAGCGCTGTGGCGGCGGGCCTGCTCATCGTCTTTCCTGAGGCGATGTTCCCCAATAGCGGGCTCAACGGGCTGGACCGGCTGCTGCCCTTGATCGTCATCGCCATTGCGACGACCGAGGTGGCGCTGGCAGCCTGCGCCTATCAATACAACATCGCCGCGACGGTGCGCGCGCGCGCGATTGTCGAGCCGTGGACGATCAGCATCGCGGCGCTGGCGCTCTATTTCTACTCGCCGCGCGACGGGCTGATCCTGGCCTATGTCGCCTCAATGGCGGCCGCGATGCTGGCGGCGTTCTGGCCGCTGATGCGCCATTATGGCCTGCCGCGCGGCTGGCGACCGCATCCGGGGCGGATCTGGCATCTGGCCATGCGCAATCTGCCGCTGGCCGGTGCAGACGCCATCGAATGGGGCACGCGGCGCCTCGACCTTGCCATTCTGGGCCTGTTCGCGTCTCCCGCGATTGTCGGCATCTATTATGTCGCGCAGCAGGTCGCCTCCCTGCCGCAGAAGCTCAAGACCAGCTTCGAGCCCATTCTCGGCCCGGTCATCACCCGCAACATCGCGCTCGGCAATCATGAGGCGATTGGGCGCCAGGTGAGCCAGGTCGGCTTCTGGATCGTCGCGGCGCAGCTTGGGGTCGCCGTGGCGCTGGCGATGCCGGGCGAGGCGGTGATGGGGCTGGTCGGGCCGACCTTCGTCATCGGTGCCGCTGCGCTTGGCGGTCTGCTGGCGGCGGAAGTGCTGGCGAGCCCGGCGGTGGTGAGCGAGGCGGCGCTGGTGTACCTCGCCCGCCTGCGCAACCTCTACCTCTCGCTGGCCACCGTGGGCCTGCAGGCGATGCTGACGGTGGGCCTGCTCATCGTGGCGCGCCGTTATGAGTTGGCGGACGGCTATGTCGCCGCGATGCCGGCGGTGGCGCTGGCGATTGCCCTTGGCTGCGGCGCCATCGCTAAATCCCGGTTGCTCAGCGGTCTGCTGGGGATGCGCCTGCCGATCTGGCGGTCGAGCCTTGTGCTCTGCGGTGTCGTAGCCGGGCTTGTCGGCTTTGGCTTCACGCTGCTCCCGCGCCGGCTCGAATGGATCGAGCTGGTGGTTGGCCTGCCGCTCACGCTGGCTGTCTATTGCGTGCTGATGTGGAAGGTCGCATTCGGCGAGGCCGACCGCACACTGTTCCGCAAGCAGAAGCTCGGTGCCAGCGGGGACGACACGCCCGCCTGACGAGCCCCAAGAAAAAGGCCGGCGCCCATTGGGAGGGCACCGGCCTGTTCGATAATCTGCCGAAAGCCTATTTCTTCGGTTCGGGCGCCACGGTCACGCGGACCTCTTCGCCATTCTGCCCCGGGAAGCCCGTGAACAGCGCGTCGATGAGGTTCGGCACCAGATAGGTCAGCTTGTTGCTGAGCGACTGGGCGCGGGCGGTGCCCTCGAACAGTGGCTCGCCGCCGACCCGGTTGATCCGCATGTGCAGATCGCTCTGGTAGACCATGTAGCTCTCGATATCCGTATAGCCCGGTCCCCACATGAAGGGATCGTTCCAGCCCATCACATAGCGGCCGCGCCAGCCACGATAGTAGCCGGGATAATAGAAGGGATCGTAGAAGGGCGAGCGGGCAAAGCCGGTCGAGCGCACGCGCTGCGTACCGCGATCCACCCCATAATCCAGCTCAACGACAAGCTGCGCGCTCGCCGGGTCCGCCGCGCGGGTATAGCCCTGATCGACCAGACGCTGCGCGACCAGATCCGCATAATGCTGGAATTCAAGGCTGCCGGCGAGATCCTGTTCGCCGGGCATGATCGTGAAGCTCTGGCCCTGCGCGGGCGGAAGCTGCTGGAAGCGGGCCACATCCGCCTTGAAGGGCGAGGCGCAGCCTGCGAGGCCAAGCGCAAGGAGCGAGGCCGCTGCAGTGACGAGGAGACGCTTGCTGTTCATAAGACGGTTCCGTTTCTCGGGCGAATACACCCTCTAGGACGTAGTGTACGCCTTGATACCTTAGGTCAAATGAACTGGCGTTGAATGCGGTTCCTGCAATCGGCGTGTCGTGTGTCGAAACGGCGCAGCGGCCTTCCGCTCAGCGCATCAGTCCCATCGCCTCATAGGCGCCGCGCAGGGTGGGCTCGGCTGCCTTTGCGGCCGCCGCCGCACCCTTTTCCAATATGGCATCGAGCGCGGCATGGTCTTCCTGCAACGCAATGAACCGCTCCCGGATCGGCGCGAGGTGCGCCACCAGAAGATCGGCCAGCGCCGGCTTGAAGGCGCCAAAGCCCTGCCCGGCGAACTGTGCGCACACCGCATCAGGCGTGGCGCCCGAAAGGGTGGCGTAGATGCCGACCAGATTGAGCGCCTCGGCCCGCCCGGCCAGACCAGCCGCCTCGGCGGGCAGCGGCTCGGCGTCCGTCTTGGCCTTGCGCACCTTCTGCACGATGGTGTCGCTGTCGTCCGTCAGGTTGATCCGGCTCATGTCGCTGGGGTCGGATTTGGACATCTTGGCCGCGCCATCGCGCAGGCTCATGATCCGCGCCGTCTCCTTGGGGATGATCGGATCGGGCAGGGTGAACAGCTCCACGCCGAAATCGGCGTTGAACTTGACCGCAATGTCGCGGGTCAGCTCCAGATGCTGCTTCTGGTCCTCGCCTACGGGCACGTGGGTGGCCTGATACAGCAGCACGTCGGCGGCCTGCAGAACCGGGTAGACGAACAGGCCGACGCTGGCGCCCTCGCGATTCTTGCCGGCCTTGTCCTTGAACTGGGTCATGCGGTTCAGCCAGCCAATCCGCGCCGTGCCGTTCAGCAACCAGCACAACTCGGCATGAGCCGGCACCCGCGCCTGATTGAACAGCACCGAGCGATCCGGGTCGATGCCGCACGCGACGAGCGCAGCCGCCATGTCCCGCACATTGGCCAGCCGCTGCTCGCGCGTCTCGTGGACGGTGATCGAGTGCATGTCGGCCAGAAAGAAGAAGCAGTGCGACTCCGCATCCATCTCATCCTGCATCCGCACCCAGTTGCGGATCGCGCCCAGATAATTGCCCAGATGGAGATTACCGGTCGGCTGGATGCCGGAGAGCACGCGCATGAGGAAAGTCCTGCTTTATAAGAAGAGCCCCGCTCTGTCGTCCGTGAGGCGTGGCGTCAAGCCGGGCGAACAATCGGGAGGGGGCGCCTCAGCGCGGTCTGCGCCGCAACTGCGCCTTCAGTTCGGCAATGCGATAGGCGCCAAAGCCGATGGCGGCGATGGCATAGACCAGCCCGCCGCCGCCGCAGAGCAGGCCGAGCGCGATGAGGCGGCGCCAGAAGCCGGCGGCCATATGCGCGTCGAGAAGCTGGTTGCCCGCCCAGAGTGCGGCGCCCATCAGCAAGCCGGCCGCGACGATGCGCAGCGCCTTGGCGCGGAAGCGCGCGTCGAGGGTGAGGTGCTCCTTGCGGCTGAGCGTCCAGTAGAGCAGCGCGACGTTCACCCAGGCCGAGAGGGCCGTGGAAGCGGCAATGCCGGCGGCACCGAACCGCCAGATCAGCGTGAGGTTGCCGACCAGATTGACCAGCATGGCAATGAACGCGATGCGCACGGGCGTTTTCGTGTCGGCACGGGCGTAGAAGCCGGGGGTCAACACCTTGATGAGCACATAGGCGGGGACGCCCGGTGCGAAGGCTGCAAGCACGGCAGCGGCGCCGATCGTATCGTCGGCCGTGAAAGCGCCATGCTGAAAGACGCCGCGGATGATCGGCACGGCCGAAACGAACAGGGCGATCGCGGCAGGCAAGGCGAGGAACAGCGCCAGTTCCAGCGCGCGGTTCTGCGTCTCATTGGCCGCGCGGGTGTCGCCGGCGCCGATCTGGCGCGAGATGAGCGGCAGCATCGCGGTGCCGACGCCGATGCCGATCAGGCCCAGCGGAAGCTGGTTCAGCCGGTCGGCATAATAGATCCAGCTCACCGAGCCTTGCGGCAGGAAGCGCGCTGCAAGCGAGGTGGAAATGAGCAGGTTGATCTGTATGGCGCCCTGGCCGATGGCGGCGGGCGCGATCAGCAGCAGCATCGCCTTCACCTGTGGCGAGAGGCGCGGGACCGACAGCTTCAGGGCCACGCCGATCCGGCGGCAGGACCAGATCAGCCAGAGCAATTGCATCGCGCCGGAAACCGTGACGGCAATCGCCTGGGTGACAGCCGTCTCGATCTCCGTGTCGCCGCGGAAGAACAGCAGCGCCCCGATCATACACAGGTTGAGCAGGGACGGCGCCGCGGCATTGACCCAGAAGCGATTGAAGCTGTTGAGGATGCCGCCGAGCAGCGAGGTGAGCGAGATCAGCCCGAGATAGGGGAAGGTGATGATGGTGAGGTGGCGCGCGAGCGCGAACTTCTCAGGACCACCATCCGGGAAGCCGCCGGTCATCGCCCACACCACCGGCCCGGCGGCGAGCATCATGACGATGGTGAGTGCGACGAGAATAGGAAAGAGGACCGAGAGCACCTGACCGGCAAAGCGAATCGCTGCCGCGCGTCCAACCTCCGGATCATCGGCGCCCTCCTTGCCCATGATGCGGTTGAACATCGGCACGAAGGCGGCGGAGAAGGCGCCCTCGGCGAACAGCGCGCGGAACAGGTTGGGCAGGCGCCAGGCGATCAGGAAGGCGTCCGACGCGAAGCCGGCGCCGACATAGCGCGCCATCAGCATGTCCCGCACCATGCCGAGGACGCGGCTGACGAGGGTGAGGGCGCCGATGGTGCCGGTGGAGCGCAGCAGGCTCATGGCTGTTCCGACAGTGGCGACGTCGACAATATTCGGGCCGGGCGAAACGGTACCGCCCGGCAGCGCTGGGGAGCGGCCGGGCGGCGAAGGGCTGTAGTCAGGCGAGGAAAGGCAAGGCGCATGGGCATGACCCTTCCTCTATGCCGGACTGGATGATGATCAGGCGTGGCCGGCGGGCTCGCCCTGCGCGGCGGCCTCGATCTGGGCCTGCTGCTGGACGTACAGGGCGCCGAAATCGATGGGATCGAGCATGAGCGGCGGGAAGCCGCCATCCTGCACGGCATCGGCCAGCACGCGGCGGGCGAAGGGGAAGAGCAGGCGGGGCGCCTCGGCATAGAGGAACGGGCGCATCTGGTCCTCGGGCACGTTGCGGATGCCGAAGAGGCCGGCGAAAACCAGTTCGACCGCGAAGGCGGTGCCCTGCTCAGCCACGGCCTTGGCGCTTACCTTCAGCGCGACTTCGTACACATCGTCGGCAATCTGATTGTTGCTGATGTTGAAGTTGATGTCGATCTGCGGCTGCTCCTGCCACTGGTAGACGGCCGGCGCGTTCGGGTTCTCGAACGAGAGATCCTTCACATATTGCGCGATCAGGCCGATCTGGGGCTGGGTGTCGGCGCCATTGGCGACGGTGTCGGTCGTGTCGGTCATGCGTGAATCCTGTTCCTCGATGGTCGCTGCCATGCCGCCGGCGCAGGACCGCCGCGACCTAGAAGCTGGAAAGTCGCCGGACACCGAGCGTGCCGGGCGAAACCGCGCTCCTTGTCCATGGGCGCGCCGCTTAGCAGGCACGCAAGGCCGGGGCAATGGGGGTGGCGCTTCCCGGGTGCGCGGAACGCTCGCGTGGCCGGCGAAAATCGGGGTGAGGAGGCCGGGCGGCTGCGTTGGGGGCTTTTTTACCGAATGTCGGTATCGTTCCGGCGATCTGGCGCGTTGTCCGTTTGAAGTTTTGCGCGAACGTGCCTATGTCTTGCGGGTTATGTTTTGAAGGAAGGGTGTTGACCTCGTGACCGTCATCGTCGTGCTGGCCATGATCTTCGCACTGCTGGCGTTGCGGCTTTACTCTGTGCTCGGCAAGCGCACGGGTCATGAGCAGCGGCAGCTTCCCACGCCGGCCGACGATCGTCCGGCCGCGCCCATGCCGTCCTCCGGGCAGGTCGATAATCGCACGCCCGCGCAGCGCGCGGCCGACAATGCGGTGGCAGTGCCGGCCCAGCCCGGCCTGCGCGCAATCATCGCGACCGACCGCAACTTCGATGTCGCGCAGTTTCTGGGTGGCGCCAAGGCGGCCTATGGCATGATCCTCGAAGCCTATTGGAAGGGCGACCGCGAGACGCTGCGCACCTATTGCGCGGACGATGTGTATGACGCGTTCAGCGCCGCCATCGACCAGCGCGAGGCCGATGGGCTGACCATGGACAACAAGCTCGTCCGCATCGAGGACGCGCGGATCGACGCTGCGCGCGTCGAAAGCGGCACCGCGTTCATCGCGATCCACTTCGAAGCCGATCTGTCCGCTGTCACGCGCGACCGGGAAGGCCATGTCGTGGCCGGATCGCTGGACGATGCCATCTCCACGGCGGAAACCTGGACGTTCAGCCGCAATCTCTCCAGCCGCGATCCCAATTGGGAACTGGTGGAGACGGACGAAGGCTGAGCGGCGCGCAGGCGGATCGCCGTGCCGGCTCGCTTTCAGACCCGTTTCAAGCAGCTTTCCGCTCTGGCAAGCGCGCTGGCTCTGGCGGCGTGCGGCAGCATGATCCCGCCGGGTGGGCCTGGTCAGCGACCCGTCCCCTCCCGGCCTTCTTCGCCCGCCACGCCGCCCCAACCGGCCACACCCCGGCCGCCGCTTACCCCGACCCCTGCGCCTACCCCTGCGCCCGATCAGGCTGAACTGGCGCCCGCCGTGGCCGCCGGCCTGACGCCAGGGCCAGCGATCGACACGGTCCTGCCGACCGCATCCGAGCGGATGGGGCAAGCCTTGCGCGCCTTCCGCCTCTCCTGCTCCTCGCTGCTGCGTCGCCGCGACCAGAGCGGCCTCACTGGCAATGCCGACTGGCAAACGGCCTGCGCGGCGGCGGCAAGCTGGAGCGAGGCGAACGCGCGCGAATTCTTCCGTCGCTATTTCGAAGCCGTGCAGGTCGGTGACGGCAAGGCGTTCGCGACCGGCTATTACGAACCGGAAATCGCTGGCTGCCGCACGCGCGCCACGGGCTGCGAGACGCCGATCTATCGCAAGCCGGACGATCTGATCGAGGTCGATCTCGGCCTGTTCAGCGAGAGCCTCAAGGGTCGGCGCATCAGAGGCAAGGTGCAGGGCTCCAGCTTCGTGCCCTATGATGACCGGGCGGCCATCACCGCAGGCGTGCTGGACGGGCGTGGTCTGGAACTGGCCTATGCCGTCGATCCGGTCGAGTTGTTCTTCCTCGAGGTGCAGGGCAGCGGGCGGTTGCGCCTGCCTGATGGCGGGATCATGCGCATCGGCTATGCCGGGCAGAATGGGCGCGATTATACCGGCATCGGCCGGCTGATGCGAGACCGGGGGCTGATCCAGATCGGCTCGATGCAGGACATCATGAGCTGGCTGCGCGCCAATCCGGCGCAGGGCCAGTCGATCATGAACGAGAATAAAAGCTACGTCTTCTTCCAAGAGCTGACCGGTCCCGGGGCGCTGGGTGCGCTGGGCGTGCCGGTGACGGCGGAGGTGAGCGTCGCGGCCGACCCCACCTTCGTGCCGCTCGGCGCGCCGGTGCTGCTGTCGCTCGACCGGGTCGAGCCCAACGGGCTCTGGATCGCACAGGATACCGGTGGGGCCATCAAGGGCAGCAATCGCTTCGATACCTTTTGGGGTGCCGGTGAGCGCGCTCGCGGCATCGCCGGCGGCATGTCGGCCCGGGGGAGCGCCCTGCTGCTGCTGCCGATCGGCACCTATGCCCGCCTGACCGCTGGCCGCTGAGCGTGGCCCGGCGGGTTCTCACGCCCGATGAGCGCGCGCTCTGGGGCAAGCTGACCCGTACGGTGACACCCCTGCGGCGGGTCCGTCCGCTTCCACCGGTGGAGCCGGTCTCGGCAGCGGCTTTTGCTGCGGCGCTGGATACGCCCAAGCCGGTGAAGGGCCGAATTCCACCGAGTCGTCCCGTGGCGCCGCCGCCATCCCCTCCGGCGCCCGTCGCCGTGCCCGTGCTGGACGGCAGCTGGGAGAAGCGCATTCGCTCCGGGCGGATTATTCCCGATCATGCCATCGATCTGCACGGCCTCAATCTGGCGGCAGCGCATATCCGGCTGGAACGGGCCATCGGCGATGCCCTCGCGCAGGGCTGGCGGGTGCTGCTGGTGGTGACCGGCAAGCCGCGGCCCGCCCCGGCGCCCGGCGAAACCCGGCGACGTGGCGCGATTCGCGCGGAAATCGGTGATTGGCTGGCGAGGAGCGCCCATGCCCACCGCATCGCCAGCGTTCGCCAGGCCCATCCCCGCCATGGCGGGGATGGCGCGCTCTACGTGATTTTGCGCCGCAGCAATTAGGCAGCGCCGCGTGGCCCGGGATAGCCATGCGCACGAGGATGTCCGCGCTGGCATGTCGCCCGCTGGCAGGCAGGAAACCGCCATTTGCGTTCGTTCATATTCGCGCTCCGAAATGAGACAGAAATTTACCGCGTTTCTGCGAAATCCCATTGGACGGAGGGTTAAGAATCGATTAACAATTGCCCCTCTTATGTGGGAGTTGAACATGAACATGAACCTCTTTGCCAAGGCGTCTGCGATCGCCCTCGGCCTTGCCGCGGTTACCCCGGCGCAGGCCGTGACCTTCCTGTACTTCCCCGGCACGTCCGCACCGACGGCAGGCTACAATGTGATCAACCAGTTCGACACGACGGCTGGCATCACCGGCTCGAACTTCCAGATCAACACGCCGCCGTCCAACTCGACCGGCGCGCCGCCGGCCTATGCGACGTTCGGTTCGTCTTCCTATCTGTCGGTTCTCGCCAACGGTTCCGCGACGATCAACTTCGGCGCTGCCAGCGCGGTGGAGTTCGACTGGGGTTCGATCGACGCCTACAACACGCTGACCGTTCTGCTGGACGGTGGCTCCAGCTTCGTCATCACGCCGGGCGGCAACTTTACCAATGACGCCGACGGCAACCAGATCCTGGCGAACACCAATGGCCTGTTCCAGATCTTCGCTGAGGGTAACGAGAAGATCGTTGGCCTGACGCTGGAATCGAGCCGCAACTCGTTCGAGATCGACAATCTCGCGACCGTTCCGGTTCCGGAGCCCGCCACCTGGGCGATGATGATCGCCGGCCTCGGCCTGGTCGGTGGCGTGATGCGTCGCCGCGCTGGCGCCACGAGCGTCACCTTCGCCTGATTTTCAATCAGTCGACAGATTTGGGAAACGCCGTCGGTTGGGAGACCGGCGGCGTTTTCTTTTGGTTTTGGGATCGGCGGTTTAGCAGGTGAGGCGCAAGGTTGCCTGAGCGGTTCGCCCTAGAGCCGCCGGGTCAACCGAGCGTTGGGGCTGCGCTCAGGATCCGCTTGTAGATGCGCGTGAGGCTTTCGATGTCGGCCAGCGACACCGCCTCATCCAGCTTGTGCATCGTCGCATTCAGCAAGCCAAATTCGACAACCGGGCAAATCGCCGAGAGGAACCGGGCATCCGAGGTGCCGCCGCTGGTGGACAGTTCCGGTGTGAGGCCGGTCTCGGCGGCGATCGCCTCGCTGATCAGGCTGGAAAACGGACCCGGCTGGGTGAAGAACGACTCGCCGCTGATCATGGCGCGCAGCGTGCCGCCTTCGGCCTCCACCAGGGTGCGGATTCGGGCAACCAGATCCTCGCCGCGATGCAGATCGTTGAAGCGGATCGAGATGCGGGCCGTGGCCTTTGCGGGAATGACATTGGTTGCTGGATTGCCGACATGCAGGTCGGTGATCTCGATATTGCTGGGCTGGAACCAGTCGGTGCCCTGATCCAGTTCGATCGCCTCAATGGCGGACAAAATGCGCACCAGCGGCGAAATCGGGTTTTTCGCCAGATGCGGATAGGCGACATGGCCCTGCATGCCCTCAACGCTGATCCACATGTTCACCGAGCCGCGCCGGCCGATCTTGATCATGTCGCCAAGGCGCTGGACCGACGTTGGCTCGCCCACGAGGCAGACATCGGGCGTTACACCGCGCTCGGCCATATGGCGCATCAGCGCGCGGGTGCCGTGGACGGCGTCGCCCTCCTCATCCCCGGTGATGAGCAGGCTGATCGTGCCGGGCAGCGGGGCGCCCTCGGCATCGGCCCGCGCGATGGCCGCGACGAACACCGCGATGGAACTCTTCATGTCCACAGCGCCGCGCCCGTAGAGCAACTCGCCGCGCCGCTCGGGCTGGAAGGCGTCGCTCGTCCACCCCTCGCCGGGGGGCACCACGTCCAGATGGCCGGCAAAGGCGACATGCGGGCCATCGCCCGTGCGGCGGACCGCCAATAGATTTTCCACCGGCCCGTGCGGCTGCTCGCCATCGATGAAGCGCTCGACGGTGAAGCCGAGCGGCGTGAGCATGGCTTCCAGCGCATCGAACACCGCGCCGGTCGCCGGTGTGACGGACGGGCAGGCAATCAGCGCTTCGGCAAGCGCGACAGGATCGGTGAGGGACGGGGCGTTGCTCATGGCGCCTGCGTTAGCCAAGCTTGCGCGCCAAGGGAAGCGAGGTCGGCGCCATGCGCTCCCTCTGGCGGCAAGGGGCCCGCTGCGGTAGCGAGGATGGGCGCAAGACAGGAGGAGCCGACATGCCCAAGATCGAGATCGAGCAGGTGGAGCAGAGCAACAGCACGGGCTATCCGCCGCCGTTCAACGAGCCTGTGGCCGGGCGCTGGCACCGGCGGCTGGGGCGCCATGCCGGCCTGACGCATCTGGGCGCCAGCCATGTCGTGCTGGAGCCGGGCGCCTGGTCCTCACAGCGGCACTGGCATCTGGGCGAGGATGAGTTTCTGATCATGCTGTCCGGGCAGGCGGTGCTGATCGAAGACGAAGGCGAGACCATCCTGCACCCCGGCGATTGCGTGGCGTGGGCGGCAGGAGTCGCCAATGGCCACCATCTCGTTAATCGTAGCGATACGAATTGCACCTTCATCTGCCTGAGCGCGGGGGACCGCGATGCCGGTGGGCGCTATTCCGATATCGACATGATCTTCACGGCTGGCGGCTATCAGCATCGCGATGGCACGCCTTATGGGACCGAGCGGTTGCCTTGATATCGGGATGCGGACTGCGGCGCCCTCGGCTCCTGCCTTCCCAGGAACTTTGGTTCTCAGGCACGCTTGCAGGCTCATGCATCAGTTTACTCCACAAGCCTCCCGTTCGTGTCGAGCGAAGTCGAGACACGTGAGTGCAGTGCGTAGTGTCTCGACTTCGCTCGACACGAACGGGAAGGTGGTGGTTCTTAAATCCCGCCCGCAGGCTCCAGCCGCGGAATGACCCAGCTTTCCCGCGCGGCATCGTCCAGCCATTCGCGCATCCACGGGTGGGCGAGGATGGCGTCCATATAGGCGCGCGCTGCAGGCGGGACTGCGATGGAATAGGTGACGAAGCGCGAGACGACCGGCGCGAACATGATGTCCACGGCGCCGAAGCTGCCGAAGAGAAAGTCGCCCTCTGCCCCGAACCGGGTGCGGGCCTGTTCCCACACGTCCGTGATGCGGGCCACATTGGCGGCGACATCGGGGCCGAGATTGCGCGGGGGGAGGATGTGGCGGGTGTTCATACCGCAGGTCTGGCGCAGCGGCTGGTAACCGGAGTGCATTTCCGCCGCCATCGAGCGGGCAAGCGCCAAGGCCGCCTTGTCCTGCGGCCAGAAGCGGGTGCTGCCGGAGAGCGTGTCGAGATAGTCGATGATGGCAAGACTGTCCCACACGGCAATGTCGCCGTCCCACAGCGTCGGCACCTTGCCATTGGAGACAACGAGATCGGGCTGCGCCTTGCGGGCTTCCCAAGCCTCATCGTAGAGCGGGACCAGCACCGTCTCGAACGGCAGGCCGGATTGCTTGGCGGCCAGCCAACCGCGCAGCGACCAGCTCGAATAGACCTTGTTGCCGATGATGAGCTTCAGCATCCGCACATCTCCCCTTGTTCGATCAGAGGCTCAGCATCAGCCCGGCCAGCGCCGCGCTCATCAGATTGGCGAGGCTGCCGGCGATCAGGGCCTTGATGCCGAGCCGGGCGATCATCGGCCGCTGATTAGGCGCGAGGCTGCCGGTCACCGCCATCTGGATGGCGATCGACGAGAAGTTGGCAAAGCCGCACAGCGCGAAGGTGGTGATCGCTACCGTGGCGGGCGATAGCGTGGCTTGCACCTGTCCCAGCTCGATAAAGGCAACGAACTCGTTGAGCACGACTTTGGTGCCGAACAGTCCGCCCGCGACCTGCGCCTCGTTCCACGGAATGTTGAGCAGGAGCATCACCGGCGCGAACAGCTTGCCGATCAGCATCTGGAAGCTGAGATCGGGATAGCCGAACCAGTTGCCGACCCCGCCGAGCAGGCCATTGGCCAGCGCGACCAGCGCCACGAAGGCAAGCACCATCGCGCCGACCGCGACGGCCAGTTTGACACCAGTCTGCGCGCCTTGCGCGGCCGCCATGATGAGATTGGCGGGCTTCTCCTCCTCATGGGTGGCATCGGGTAGGATGACCGGCTCGATCTCGGCATCGTCCGGATTATCCGGCATGATGATCTTGGCCATCAAGATGCCGCCCGGCGCGGCCATGAAGGCGGCGGCGAGCAGATAATCGATCTGGATGCCCATCGAGGCATAGGCGGCTAGGATCGTGCCTGCCACGCCGGCCATGCCGCTCGTCATCACGGTGAAGAGCTGGGCGGGCGTGAGGCTGGCGAGATAAGGCCGGATGACGAGCGGGCTTTCGCTCTGGCCGACGAACACATTGGCCGCGCAGCACAGGCTCTCCACGCGGGAGATGCCCGTCACCTTCTGGATGGCGCCGCCGACCCAGCGAATGACGAACTGCATGATGCCAAGATAGTAAAGGATCGAGACGAGGCTCGCGAAGAAGATGATGACGGGCAGGGCGGCGATGGCAAAGCTGGTGCCGCCGACCTCCGGCCGGGCGAGCGGCCCGAAGATGAAGTTCGTGCCGGCCTGCGCATAGCCGAGCAGATTGCCCACGCCATGCGACATGGCGGCGATGGCGGCCTTGCCGGCGGGTACGTAGAGAACGAGCAGGGCGATGCCGGCCTGCAAGGCGAAGGCGGCGGCGACCACGCGCAGGCGGATGGCGCGCCGGTTGCCGGAGAGCAGCACGGCAATGGCGAGAATCGCGACGATGCCAACGAGGCCGATGAGGATGGGCATGGAGTGGCGGCTGTCCCCTGTTCGCATGGCCCGACAAACGGCCATCAGCGCGAATCGCTTATACAGGCGCGCTGCAGCGCGGCAATCGGCTGCGCGGCGCCGGGTGTCGTTGCACGGCGGCGCGTGGCATGTCGCGCACAGGGTCTCTTCCCGCCTCGCTGCAAAGCCATTAAGCGATGGGGATGACTGCACCCGCTCCGGCCTCGTCCGCACCCATCGCCCGCTCTCTGTTCGTCCTGTCCGTCTTCTATGGTGGCATGGTCTGCATCGCCGGTGTTCTCGGCAACAAACAGGTTTCGCTCGGGCCGCTCGGCGCGATTGGCTCGGCGCTTGGCTTGGGGGACTTGGCAGTGGAAGCCGGCATCTTCGCCTTCCTCCTGCTGGTCGTCGTCTCGAGCGCAGTGGCGGAACTGCATGGCCGGGCTGTTGCCAATCGGCTGGTGCTGCTGGGCTTCATCCCGTTGATCGTCTCGATCCTGCTCTCCGTGGTCGTGCTGGCCCTGCCCGCCGCGCATGAAATGGCGCCGGAGCGGCAGGCGGCCTTCGCCATGATCATGTCCGGCACACCGCGCATCTGGGCGGGCGGTATCGTCGCTTACGGTATTTCGCAGATTCTCAATGTCACCATCTTCGCCGCGCTCAAGGGGCAGGCGGGAAGCCGGCTGCTGTGGCTGCGCGCCGGCACGGCAAGCGTGCTCTCGCAGATCGTCGATACGCTGCTGTTCGTGACCATCGCCTTTTACGGCGTCTTCCCCATCGGAGCGCTGCTTGTGGGGCAGATGCTCGCCAAGGTTCTGCTCTCGGCGTTGCTGGTGCCGCCGGTCATCTATGCGTTCGTGGCACTGGGGCGCCGGCTCGACCGGTAATGTAATCCGTTCGGGCTGAGCTTGTCCAAGCCTTGGTCTTTTTTCGACGCGAGAAGAAGGACAGTCCTTCGACAGGCTCAGGACGGACGGCAAGGGAGATGGGGCCTACCTAATCCCCTCCTTTCTTGCAGCGTGGGCCGCAAAGCCTTATGCGCCCGCGCATGACCGATCACGCACCCGATCCCGCCCTGCTGGCCAAGGCCGAGACCCTTACCGAGGCGCTGCCCTATATGCAGCGCTATGCCGGCGAGACGTTCGTCGTGAAATATGGCGGCCACGCCATGGGCGACCCGGAGGCCGCGCGCGATTTCGCCGAGGATGTCGTGCTGATGAAGATGGTCGGCATCAATGTCGTCGTCGTCCATGGCGGCGGGCCGCAGATCGGCGCGATGCTCAAGAAGCTGGGCGTCGAGAGCAAGTTCGTGAACGGCCTGCGCGTGACCGACGAGGAAACCGCGAAGATCGCCGAGATGGTCCTGGCCGGATCGATCAACAAGGAGATTGTCGGCTGGATCGCCCAGGCGGGCGGCCGCGCGGTCGGCATTTCCGGCAAGGATGGCGGCCTGGTGCTGTGCGAGAAGGTCGGCGGCAAGCGCGAGCCGGACCCGAACAGCGGCATTGAGCGCAATGTGGACCTCGGCTTTGTCGGTGACCCCGTGAAGGTCGACCGGCGCATTCTCGACAGCCTCTCGCGCGACGGCATCATCCCGGTGGTCGCGCCGGTCGGCATTGGCGCCGACGGGCACACTTACAATGTAAACGCCGATACGATGGCGGGCGCAATCGCCGCTGAACTCGGCGCCAAGCGCTTCTTCCTGCTCACCGACGTGGCGGGCGTGCTGAACAAGGACAAGGACCTGCTGAGCGATCTGACCCCGGCGAAGATCGGCGGTCTGGTCGAGGATGGCACGATTTCCGGCGGCATGATTCCCAAGGTGGAAACCTGCGTGAAGGCTGTCGAGGGCGGCGTGGAAGCGGCAGTCATTCTGGATGGGCGCATCCCGCATGTGATGCTGCTGGAGGTGTTCACCCGCCAGGGCGCTGGCACGTTGGTGCATCTGTAACGCGCGGCGCGGGGGGCTATGGCGGTAGAAAATCACCGCCCTCAAGCAACTTGCAGCCGCTAGGCCCGCTGGGCTAAACTCTTTTCAACTTCCACCACAGGACGAACCATGGCCGTTGCCCTTATCCAGACCTTGGCGATCCTGCTGAATGTCGCCTGGTGGATCATCATCGTTCAGGCCATCTTGAGCTGGCTGATCGCGTTCAACGTGATCAACACCAGCAATGATATCGTGCGCAGCATCTGGGTCGCGCTCGACCGGTTGACCGAACCGCTCTATCGGCCGATCCGCCGGATCATGCCGGACCTGGGCGCGCTCGATCTCTCGCCGATGGTCGTGCTCATCATCATCATCATCCTGCAGGGGCCGGGCCTGACCGCGCTGGCAAGCCTGCTGCTCTGAGCGGACGTGCGCCGTGCCGCTTCGTCGTGACGGCGCAGACCTGCTGCTGGCGATTCGCCTGACGCCGAAGGCTGCGCGTGCTCGCCTTGGCGGAACGTTCACGGATGCCGCCGGCCAACGCTGGCTGCAGGCCAGCGTCACCGCGCCGCCGGACAAAGGCAAGGCCAATGCTGCCCTGCTGACGCTGCTCGCCCGACATCTGCGCGTGCCCGGATCGTCGATTTTGCTGGAGACAGGGGATACCAACCGGCTAAAGCGCCTGCGCATTGCGGGTGCTGATCCGCACACGGAACAGTCTTTGAGAGAGATCGCTGAGAAGGAGCGAAGCGCGACATGAGTTTGGGCAAGGAAATCGACGGCAAGGCATTCGCGGCGAAGCTGCGCGGGCGGATGGCTGAGGCAGTCCCCGCTTTCGTGGAGAAGACCGGGCGCAAGCCGGGCCTCGCGGTGGTGCTTGTCGGTGAAGACCCGGCGAGCAGCGTCTATGTCCGCTCCAAGGGCAAGGCGACGGTCGAAATCGGCATGAACAGCCTTGAGTTCAAGCGCCCCGCCACGATCAGCCAGGAAGAGCTGATCGAGCTGGTCGAAGAGCTGAATGCGGACGACAGCGTGGACGGCATTCTCGTCCAGCTGCCGCTGCCTGCCCATCTCGATGACAAGGCGGTGATCGCCACCATCGATCCCGCCAAGGATGTCGATGGCTTCCATGTCGTCAATGCCGGCAAGCTGGCGGTGGGCGATCCCACCGCTCTGGTGCCCTGCACGCCGCTTGGCTGCCTGATGCTGCTCAAGGACGAGCTGGGCGACCTCTCCGGCAAGGAAGCGGTCGTCATCGGTCGCTCGAACATCGTCGGCAAGCCGATGATGCAGCTGCTGCTGGCGGAAAGCTGCACCGTGACGGTGGCGCACAGCCGCACGCATGATCTGGCCGGTGTGGTCCACCGCGCGGACATCGTGGTCGCGGCGGTCGGCCGACCGGAAATGGTCAAGGGCAGCTGGATCAAGCCGGGCGCCGTGGTCATCGACGTGGGCATCAATCGCGTGAAGGGCGATGAGGACGGCAAGAGCAAGATCGTCGGTGACGTCGCCACCGCCGAGGCGATCAACCATGTCGCGGCGATCACGCCCGTGCCGGGTGGCGTCGGTCCGATGACCATCGCGGTGCTGTTGCGCAACACTTTGGTTGCCGCGCACGTCCGCGCGGGTCTGCCCGCACCCAAGGGCCTTTGATCCGCAGCGCTGCCTTTGCCTTGCTCGCCACGCTCTCCTTGGGCGTGGCGGCTGGTCCTGCGCAAAGTCAGCGCCAGATGATGCCGAGCGTCGGCGTCGGCACGGCCAATCCCAGCGCCATCGTCGCCGCCGAACTGGGCATGGCCCGGCAGGCGCGCGAGGAGGGGCAATGGACGGCACTGCGCAAGCTGGCCGACAAGGACGCCGTGATCTTCGCGCCCGGCCCGCTCAATGCCCAAGCCTGGCTTAAGCAGCAGACGGACCCCGCCCGGCCGGTGCGCTGGAACCCGCAGCAGATCTTCATCGCCTGCGATGGCAGCTATGCCGCCGCGACCGGGTCGCTGGAGCGCGTAAACGGACAAGCGGCGCGGTTCGTCACCCTTTGGCGGCAGCAGCGCAAGGGTGATTATAAATGGGTGATGACGGCCACCAGCGACACGCCATGGAGCGGCGAGGCGGACGGCATGATCAAGGCCTCCGTTGCCGATTGCGCGCGACGGGGTGAGCGGCTGGAGCGGCGCGATCGCGACCGCGACATTGTGCGCCTGCCGGACCCGCCGCCGGCCAGCGGGTCGGCGCAGTCCGAGGACGGGTCGCTGCGCTGGACATGGACGGTGAGCGGCGATGCGCGGACGCTGGAGGTCTTCCTGCGTCGCGGTGCCGGTGAGGAGCGGGCCATTCAGGAGACGGTAGCGGAGGGCGCGCGATGATGGAGCTGTTCCTCGCGGCGTTCATCACGCTGTTCGTCGTCATCGACCCGCCGGGCACGGCGCCGATCTTCAGCAGCCTCACCATTGGCGCGAGCGGCGCCCAGCGTCGCAGCATGGCGGTGCGGGCGGTGATCGTGGCGGCGTGCATCCTGCTGGCCTTCGCGCTGGCGGGAGAAGCGTTCCTGCGGACGCTCGGCATCACGCTGGAGGCGTTCCGCATCGCGGGCGGCATCATGCTCTTCTTCATCGCCATGGATATGGTGTTCGAGACGCGGACGCGGCGGCGCGAAGACCGCGCGCAGAAGATCAAGGAAACGCCGGAAATCGAGGATGTCGCCATCTTCCCGATGGCGATGCCGATGATCGCCGGGCCGGGGTCGATCGCGACGATCATGCTGCTGATGGCGCGGGCGACGGGTCCGCAGGAGACGGCGATCGTGCTCTTCGCGCTCGCGGCCAATCTGCTGCTGATGCTGGCAGCGCTCCTGGCGGTCGGCCCGATCATGCGGGTGTTCGGTGGTCAGGTGGAGGCGGTCATTACCCGTTTGCTGGGTGTGATTCTCGCGGCGCTTGCGGTGCAGTTCGTGATCGACGGATTGCGCCAGAGCATTCTCTGATTTGAGAGGGAAGGGCCGGAGAGACACGCTCCCCGACCCTTCCCATCATGCAGTTCAGCTCGCGACGGCGGGCACGATCTTGATTTCCACGCGGCGATTCTGCGCCTTGCCGTCAGCCGTTTCGTTGCTGGCGACCGGCCGCGTCTCGCCATAGCCCATCGTCGCCATGCGGATGGGGTCGATACCGCGCCGGCCAAGATAATTGGCGACGGCCTGCGCGCGACGCTCAGAGAGCGCCTGATTGTAAGCCTCGCTGCCATCGGAATCGGTGTGACCCAGCACGTCGATCATCGTCTTGGGATATTCCGCAAGGGTCGAGGCCACCTGATCCAGCGTGGACTGTGCCTGCGGCTGCACCGTGGCCTGATCGGTCGCGAAGGTGATGCCGGACGGCATGCGGAGCAGCAATTCATCGCCCTGACGAACGACATCGACGCCGGTGCCGGCGGTCTGCTGGCGCAGCTTCCTCTCCTGCGCATCCATATAAGCGCCGACGCCCGCGCCGGCCACGGCACCAATGCCCGCGCCGACGATCTTCTCCGTGCGGTCGTTGCGGCCGCCCAAAATGTCGCCGAGCAGATAGCCGCCGAGCGCGCCGCCGACGCCGCCGATGGCGGCCTTCGAAATGGTCCGATTGCCGGTTTCGGGATCGGTCACACAGCCGGAGAGGGCCAGGGCCGCCAAAGCGGTACCGGCAAGGGCGAAGGGGGAATGGCTGCGAAGGCTCATGATTATCTCCTCAAGTCTGGCCTCCCACGCTGTTACGCGGGAACCCCGCCATTAACGGCGCGGGAACCTGATTAGTTCCTGAACGAGGGAACTCTTGCGGACCTGCGATGTTGCCCGCGATGTTGCATAGTGGCTTTCCGTAGCGAAAGCCGCTAAGCTTTCAGCCAACAACCCCTTTAGAAGAGACCATGCCGCCTTTTCCCTGGCTCGATGCCGCCATCGTCCTCGCGCTGATTGCGCTCAACGGCGTCTTTGCCATGTCCGAACTGGCCATTGTCTCGGCACGCCGGCCACGGCTGGAGGCCATGACCCGCAATGGCAAGCATGGGGCACGGGCCGCGCTGGGCCTCAGCGCGGAGCCGGGCCGCTTCCTGTCCACCGTCCAGATCGGCATCACGCTCATCGGCATTCTCGCGGGTGCCTATTCGGGCGATAAGCTCGGCGGCCCGCTAGGCGCGATCTTCGCCTATCTCGGCATGTCTCCCAATCTGGCCCAGAACACAGGTTTTGGCGTTGCGATCGTTGCGACGACCTATGTCTCGCTGATCATCGGCGAGCTGGTGCCCAAGCAGCTTGCGCTGCGCAATCCCGAGCCGCTGGCCTGCGTCGTCGCGCCATTCATGATCATGCTCGCGCGCGTTGCCGCGCCGATCGTCTGGGTGCTGGATCAGTCCAGCGAGGTCATCTTCAAGCTGATGCGCCTCAAGCGCGAAGGCTCGGACCATGTGACGGCGGAGGAACTGCAGCTCATCGTGGCGGAAGCGAGCCGGCACGGCGTGATCGAGGAAAGCGAGCGCGCGATCATTTCCGGCGTGGTGCGGCTGGCCGACCGGCCGGTGCGCGAAGTGATGACGCCGCGCCGCGATGTCGACTGGCTGGATGCCGATGCCAGCGCCGAGCAATTGCGCGAGAAGCTGCTCGCCACCCCGCACACCCGCCTGCCGGTCGCGCAGGGCAGCGTGGAGGACATTATTGGCGTCGTACAGGCGCGTGACGTGATGGCGGCACTGTTCCGGGGCGAGGCACTGGATCTGCGGGTGCTGATGCGCCCGGTCTCCATCGTGCCCGATCAGGTGGATGCCATGGACGCCCTCAACCGCCTGCGGGAGGCCGACGCCCCCATGGTGATGGTGCATGACGAATATGGCCATTTCGAAGGCATTGTGACCCCGGCCGATCTCATGTCCGCCATCGCTGGCGAGTTTGCGTCGGACAGCGATCTCTATACCCAGCCGATGGTCACGGAGCGGGAGGATGGCAGCCTGCTCGTCTCCGGCCAGATGGCCATCGACGCGCTGGCCGAGCGCATCGACCTCGATCTCTCCGAAGACCGCGACTACGCGACCGTTGCCGGCTTTGCGCTGGCCGTGCTGCGCCACCTGCCTGAAGAGGGCGAGCATTTCAGCGAGCAGGGCTGGCGGTTCGAAATCGTCGATATGGACGGGCGCAAGATCGACAAGTTGCTGGTCAGCGCGGAAGACTGACCGGCGCGCCCGCGCCCGTTCGATCAGGTATAGGCATAAGGCCCGCCCGCCTCCAGCGCGCGCTGATAGGCAGGCCGTGACTGCACCCGGTCCAGCCAGGCGATGGTCGCGGGACGGCTCTCGTCCAGCCCGCCCCGGCTGCGTGCGGCCTCCAGCGGAAAGCTCATCATCACATCGGCCCCGCTGATCTGGTTGCCGGCAAACCACGGACGCCGACTCAGCTCGGCTTCGACATAATCGAGATGTACGTCGATCATCGGCTGGATGCGCTTGACGGCGACCTTGCCGACCAGCGGAATGCGGGAGAGCACGAGCTTGAGCAGCAGCGGCGGCATCATCGAGCCTTCCGCATAATGCAGGAACATGCGGTATTGCAGCTTTCCGTCAGCGTCATCGGGCGGCCCGAACTGGCCGGATTTCTCGACAAGATATTCGACGATCGCGCCGCTCTCGATCAGCGTGCGGCCCTCGTCTTCCAGCACCGGCGACTTGCCGAGCGGATGCACCGCCTTGAGCGCAGCGGGCGCGAACATCGTTTCGGGATCGCGCTCATAACGGCGCAATTCATAGGGCAGCCCCAACTCCTCCAGCATCCACAGGATGCGCTGCGAGCGGGAGTTGTTGAGATGGTGGACGATCATTGAGAGGCTCCATGGCAAATCGTGTTGCAAGGCGCGAAGGTATGCTTACAGTGTAAACATACTTCATCATGCTTACGGTGTAAACAATCTTGAAAGACGCGTCCTTGAGGAATTGCCTCGTCAACGAAACAGTGGCGACGTTGGTTGCAGACGAGCCGGAACCCAGTCTGCGCGATCTCGCGGCGCGCCTTGGCGTATCGGCCATGGCGTCTTATCGGCATTTCCCGAACAAGGCGGCACTGATGGAGGCCGTGTCCGAGCGCGGGTTTGCTATGCTTGAGGCACAGCTCAAGGCTGCGGACGCCGCAAAGGCCGGCGCTCCTGCGCTAGTTGCGCAGGGCTTGGCCTACTTTGAATTTGCAATAACGAACCGACGTTTGTTCGATTTGATGTTCCGCGAAGGCACACGCGCCGGTGAAGAAAGTCCGGCGAGGCAGCGTGCCTTCGGCGTCCTGTACGATCGGGTCGTGGCTCTGGCGCCCGAGGACGCCGAGGCTGTTGCGCTCGCCTGCTGGGCGCTGGTTCATGGCCTTGCCGTTCTCCAATCCGCTCCGGGTGGGCCGGAGCAGGCGGCGCGCGTTCGTGATGTATTGACCCTTTTCGTAAACAGGATCGCGCGCGTCTGAACGGCGGCGCCTAACCTGCCGCCGCGTCTTTCTCCCGCGCGATTTCCCGCCAACCGAGGTCGCGCCGGCAGAAGCCGCCGGGGAAATCGACCTGATCGACCAGCGCATAAGCGGCGTCACGCGCCTGTGTGACCGTGGCCCCGCGCGCGGTGACGTTCAGCACCCGGCCACCACTGGCCACGAGCTGCCCGTCCTTGAGCGTCGTGCCGGCGTGGAAGATCTTGGCACCATCGGGCGCCATCGGAAGCGCGATGGGCGCGCCTTTCTCGGGCGTGCCGGGATAGCCCTTCGCGGCCAGCACCACGGTGAGCGCCGGGTCGGGCGCGAAGCTGGGGCCGCTGGCCTCGTCGAGCGTCCCTTGCGCGACGGAGAGCAGCAGCGCGACGAGATCGCTGGTCAGCCGCATCATCAGCACTTGGCATTCCGGGTCGCCAAAGCGGCAATTATATTCGATGAGCTTGGGGCCGTCCGTAGTGAGCATGAGCCCCGCGAACAACACGCCGGAATAAGGCGTGCCGCGCGCGGCCAGCGTCGTCACCGTCGGGCGGATGATCTGGTCCATCACGGCATCCTGCAGGGCAGGTGTGAGCACGGAGGCCGGACTATAGGCGCCCATGCCGCCGGTATTGGGGCCGGTGTCGCCTTCACCCACGCGCTTGTGATCTTGCGCCGAGCCGAAGGCGACGACGTTGGTGCCATCGGTGAGGGCGAAGAAGCTGGCTTCCTCGCCTTCCATAAATTCTTCCAGCACCACTTCCGCGCCCGATGCGCCGAAGCTGCCGCCGAACATGTCGCGGATCGCCTCTTCGGCCTCTTCGCGCGTCTGCGCGATGATGACGCCCTTGCCGGCGGCGAGCCCATCGGCCTTCACCACCACCGGCAAGCTGAAATCGCTGAGCGCCGCCAGCGCCATCTCGGCGCTGGTGCAGCGGACATAGCCGGCCGTGGGAATGGCGGCATCGCGGCAGAGATCCTTGGTGAAGCCCTTGGAGCCTTCAAGCTGGGCGGCAGCGGCGCTCGGTCCAAACACCGGGATGTCGACCGCGCGCAGGCTGTCGGCAATGCCGTCCACCAGCGGCGCTTCCGGGCCGACGACCACGAGGCCAATGCTGTTGGCGCGGCAAAAATCGATCACGGCGGCATGATCGGCAAGGTCGATATCGACCAGGCGCGCCGCCTCGGCTATGCCGGGGTTGCCCGGTGCGGCGAACAGGCCGGTGCAGAGCGGCGATTGCGCCAGCTTCCAGGCGAGGGCATGTTCGCGCCCGCCACCGCCGAGCAAAAGGATATTCATGAGCGATTTTTCCGTCAGTGAGGATGCGTCCGGCCGCCTGTTAGCGCAGGAGCGCGCGGGGGACAATCTGACCGCGCTCAGCATTTCCGAACTCTCCGCCCAGCTCAAGCGCACGGTGGAGGATCGTTTCGGCTTCGTGCGCCTGCGCGGCGAGATCTCGGGCTTCAAGCGGGCTGCCTCCGGCCACGTCTATTGCTGCCTCAAGGACGATGCGGCGGTGATCGACGGGGTGATGTGGAAAGGTACGGCGGGCCGGCTCGCCTTCCGGCCCGAGGACGGGCTGGATGTGATCGTCACCGGCAAGGTCACGACCTACCCCGGGCGCTCCAAATATCAGATCGTCATCGAGAGCATGGAGCTGGCCGGCGAGGGCGCGCTGATGCAGCTCTTCGAGAAGCTCAAGGCGCGCCTCTCTGCCGAAGGGCTGTTCGATCCCGCCAAGCGCCGGCCGATCCCCATGCTGCCCGATGTGATCGGCGTGGTGACCTCGCCCACCGGCGCAGTGATTCGCGACATTCTCCACCGGCTTGCCGATCGCTTCCCGAGCCGCGTGCTGCTCTGGCCCGTGCTGGTGCAGGGGGAGGGCGCAGCGGCACAGGTGGCAGCGGCGGTGCGTGGCTTCGGCGCGTTGCCGGCCGATGGCCCGATCCCGCGCCCCGACGTGCTGATCGTGGCGCGCGGTGGCGGCTCGATTGAGGATTTGTGGTCGTTCAACGAGGAAGTCGTGGTGCGGGCGGTGGCGGAGTCACCGATTCCCGTCATTTCCGCCGTGGGCCATGAGACGGATACGACCTTGTGCGATTTCGCTGCCGATCTTCGCGCGCCGACGCCCACTGCTGCTGCGGAAATGGCCGTGCCGGTCCGCGCCGACCTCGCCGTGCAGGTCGCCGAGCTACGCGCACGGATGCAGCGCTGCGTGGCGCGCGGCTTGGACCGCAGCCGCGAGCGATTGGAAGCACAGCGGCGGCTGCTACCGCGCCCGGATGCGCTGCTGGCGCAGGCTCGCCAGCGCGAGGACGATCTTGGCGACCGGCTGCGGCGCGGCCTTTCCCACCGGGTGAGCCGGGCGCGGCACGAGTTAGCGGACGCATCCGGCGCATTGCGACCCGCATTGCTGCAGAGCCACCTCGCGCGGGAACGGCAGAAGCTTGCCAACGTCCGGCTCTCACCGCTGGTGCTCGAGCGCCGACTGGGCGACGCGCGGCGGCAGCTGGATGGGCTGTGGCGGCTGGCCCAGTCGCTTAATCCCGATGCGCCGCTCAAGCGTGGCTTCGCCCGCGTGATGGCGCAAGGCCGGCTGGTCCGCTCTGCCGAGGAAGCGCGCGCGGCCGGGCGGGTAACGCTCAAGTTCGAGCATGATGAGGTGGCCGCAATGACGCAGCCCGATGCGGCGGGTGGCGACTCTCCGGCGCCGGCCTTCCCGTCCTCCGCGCCGCCACCGTCCGCGCCCCGGCCGGCGCGCAAGGCGGCCCCTTCCGCTACGCCAGCGCGGCAGACCGACCTGTTCGACTGACGGCGCGCCCTTGCATCGCGCCAGCCGCGCGGCCATGAGTGCGGCATGACAGGTTTCCGCTTCCGCTCTCGTTCTGTTCTGGCGGGAGGTCTGCTCGCCGCATTGGCCGGCTGTGCGACGGTCCAGGCACCGCCGCCGGAAGCCAGCGCGCTGCCCATCGAGGACGTGCCCGATCTCGCGCTACCGCAAGGGCCGGCCACGTTGCAGGTTCGCGGCACCCCCCGGCAAGGCGCGCTGCTGCGCGGTCTCGTCCCCGTCGGCACGCTGGGTCTTACGCTCGATGGCGTGCCGGTGGCCGTGGACGCCGAGGGCAACTTCATCATCGGGCTGGACCGCGATGCTCCCGCCACCATGACGCTGGAAGCGACTGGGCGTGATGGGCGCAAGCAACGGCGCGTGCTGACCATCGCGCGGGGGGACTGGAAGATCCAGAACGTCAATGCCTCGATCACGGGCAGCGCCACCAGCGAGGAATTCCAGCAACGGCGTGCGGGCGAACTGGCGCGGATCGTTGCCGCCCGGGGTGATCCGCAACTGAGCAATGGCTGGCGGCAGACATTCATCTGGCCGGTGAAAGCGCGCATTTCCGGCGTGTTCGGCTCGCAGCGCATCTATCGGGGCACGCCGGGCAGCTATCATAGCGGGCTCGATCTCGCCGGTGGGCAGGGCACGGTCTATGTCGCGCCGGCGGACGGCGTTGTCGTGCTGGCCAGCGAAGAGCCGTTCACGCTGGAGGGCAAGCTGCTCATCATCGATCATGGCATGGGCCTCAACAGCGCCTTCCTGCACAGCGATCGGCTGCTGGTGAAGGAAGGCGATGTGGTGCGCCAGGGCCAGCCGCTCGGCGAGATCGGCGCGACGGGCCGCGTGACCGGTCCGCATCTGCACTGGAGCATGAAGTGGAACGATGCGCGGATTGATCCGTTACCGCTGGTACAGGGCCACGCGGCCCGCTGATAGATAGTCAGGCTGGATGCCGTAGCGTCCGGCCGTCGGTCTCTTTTGCTGCATTGCAACACGATGTGCAAAGGCCACAGTGGCGGGTGAAGCAGACCCAAAATGCCTCTTGGCGCATCGGACGCTACGGAAAGCTGGCCCATGAGTCGCTCCGATTTCGTCACGAATTCCATATTCCCTCGAACTGCAGCTTGAGAAGATTAACAAATAGTTTCTAGGAAAACTGCGGTTCGGGACGATTTGTGTCGTGCTGTGTAAATCGCCGCTAATATTGTTACAGCGGACCGCAGGGCGCGGACGCACCCGGATCGGCGATTTTGTTGCATGAATGTGACATGTACGGGAAAATAGCCCTCTCATGCTGCACCTGCGCTTTACACCTTTAACCAATCCGCACAGTTTCACGGCCATATAGCGCAGGGGCCACGCGTGTTGTCGTCGGGAGACCGAGAGGGCGACGCACGATCCCCGCGTTTCGTGCGACCGGATATTCCCGGCCGCAGTTCGCAAATTCCAGAGCAAGGGACTGGATCGTGAAGAAAATAACATCGCAAACATTGCTGAAGCTGGCAGCTGCACCTGCCGCGCTCGGCCTCGCCATGCTGAGCTCCGCCGCACATGCGCAGGAGCCGCAGAATGCGGATGCCGCCGAGGATGGTGAAGTCATCCTTGTGACTGGCTCGCGCATCGCGCGGCCCGAGTTCTCGTTTCCGAACCCCGTGCAGGCCGTGACGGCCGATCAGATCGAACGGCGCGGTAACGTTAATCTGACGGATTATCTGGTCACCTCACCGGCGCTGCTGGGTTCGCGGTCCAACATTGATGTGGCGGGCTCCAACCTGCCCAACGCGGGCTTGGTTGGCGTGAACAACCTGGATCTGCGCAATCTTGGTGTTAATCGCACGTTGGTTCTCGTGGATGGCCGCCGCCATGTGGCGGGGTATCCGGGTACGGCTGCGGTCGATATCAATACCATTCCCACCGATCTCGTTGAGTCCGTCGACGTGCTCACTGGCGGTGCTTCTGCAGTTTATGGCGCCGACGGCGTTTCCGGTGTGGTCAACTTCATCATGAAGAAGGACTTCGACGGTCTTCGGCTTCGCGCGCAGTCGGGTATTTCTCAGCGCGGCGATGCGGGCGACCGCTTTGTTGCCGCCACTTTCGGCAAGAACTTTGCTGACAGCCGCGGCAACATCACGCTGTCCTACGAGTTTAACGAAACGGACCGCTTCAGCCAGCGCCAGCGCCTCAACTATGGCAAGACAGGCCCCAGCTGGGCGCTGGTTCGCAACCCTGCCGATGGGACGCCGGGCTCTTCGGCCGATGATCCGAATGTGCCTGATCGTATCCTGATGACTGACTTGCGCTGGGCAGACAGCTCGATCGGTGGCGCGGTGGATCTCGACGGCGACTTCACCCCTGATTTCACGGGCGAAGGCGGTGTCTACGATCTGGGTAGCTACGTGCCGGGCACCAGCTTCACCGTCGGTGGATCGAGCACGCCTCGTGAGAGCTATTATGGCGACTATCTGCCCTATAACCGCCGTCACATAGCAAACGCGATGGCTCGGTTCGAGGTGAGCCCGGCTCTGGAAATCTATCTGGAAGGCAAGTATGTCCGCTCCAAGGCGCACACTTTGTCCCAGCCGACATACGATTTCTATACGACGCTGTATGAAGACAACGCGTTTCTACAGCAGCGCTACGGCTCGCTGGTAAGCGGTGACGCGACGATCAGTCGCGACAACTTCGATTTTGGCATTCGTCGGTACGAACTCGACCGAGAACTGTTCCGCACCGTGGTTGGTGTGCGCGGTGACCTTAGTTCCAACCTGCGGTACGACCTGTCGTATGTCTTCGGCCAATCGACACAAACCTCGACGAACCGCAACGACCGTATCACCGACCGCTATTATGCAGCGCTCGATGCGGTTTCCGACGGTAATGGTGGCATCACTTGCCGCATCAATCTGCCCGGCCAGACGGAAATTCAGTCGTCCAGCTACAACAACACGGTCTATTCGGGCGTTCCGCTGACCTTCCAGCCGGGGCAATGCGTCCCGCTTAACATTCTGGGTTACGGTACTCCGTCGCAGGCGGCTCTCGATTTCGTGACTGTGGATCACTCTACTTGGTCGCGGCTTCGCCAGAATGTGGTGACTGCAGCGCTTTCTGGCGACACGGGAAGCTTCTTCGAGCTCCCCGGCGGGCCGGTCGGATTCGCGATTGGTGCCGAATATCGCAAGGAATCGAGCGTCTTCATTCCTTCGGATTTCCAGCTTAATGGATATCTCATGGATTCCGGGTTCGCGCGAGTTGACCGGGGCAGCTTCGACGTCAAGGAAGTGTTTGGCGAAATCAATCTTCCGCTGCTGGCGCGGGTGCCGGGTGCCTACGAACTGTCACTGGGTGGTGCCATCCGCTATTCCGACTACTCGACGGTCGGAGGCACGACCACTTGGAACGTCAACGGCTCTTATTCACCAGTTCGCGACGTTACCTTCCGTGGCACTTACTCGCAGGCTGTTCGCGCACCCAACATCACCGAGCTGTTTGCTGGTGGAAGTGGTACGTATGAGTTCATTACGGACCCCTGCGGCATCGACCGGGTGGCCGAAGGCACCCAGTACCGTGCAGCGAACTGCGCTACGGCTCTTGCCGGGGTGGGGATTGATCCTTCCACTTTCAATCCCGCAGACGATGCAACCTCTCCTCAGAACAGCAGCATTCTGGGCTTCCAGGGCGGCAATCCGACCCTTCAGGAAGAAACGGCAAAGACCTGGACCGCAGGTGTGGTATTCCGTCCGACCTTCGTGCCGGGCCTGACGATCACTGCCGACTGGTATAGCATCCGTCTGAAGCAGGCGATCAACTACTCGACGGCTCAGGACGTCGTTGACCTGTGCTACGATCAGCCGGATCTCGACAACATCTATTGTGACGTGATCGCCCGCAGGGCGTCCGGCGCGGGCCAGGGCTATATCAGCACCTTCACAGTCATCCCGGAGAACGTCGCGTCTTATGAGACGTCCGGTCTGGACTTCGTTGTGGACTATCGGTTCGTTCCTGAAGGTGACGTTGGCACTTTCAACTTCCGTGTTACGGGCAATGTTCTGAACAAGCTTCAGTTCGTGCCCAGCGCGGGCGCGGACCTGGAGAACGAGCTGCATAATTGGGAATATCCTGCTCCCAAGTATACCGCGAACTTCGATCTGACCTGGCAAAAGGGCCCGTTCACGCTGAACTATGGTCTTGAGTGGTGGTCGAAGACGCGCCGGGTGACGCTCAAGCAAGAGCAGGCCAATCCCGATTACGCACCTGCCGAGTACATCTGGTACAACCGCAAGTGGGAGCACAACATCTACGCCAGCTACAATGTAGACGATCGGTTCGACATTTATGGTGGCATCAACAATCTTGGCGATCGCAAGCCGGATGATGGTGGTGTTGCGTACCCGATCAGCGCCGTTGGCCGGTCGTTCTATGTCGGTGTGAAGGCGAAGCTTTTCTAAGCGACGTCGGAACCCAGAAAAAGGCCGGGAGGAGTGATCCTCCCGGCCTTTTCTTTTGCCTTTCAAGTTCGGCCTTGCCTCACCCCACCGTCAACACCAGCGCGCCATCGCCCTCATCGACGCGCACTGTCGCGCCGTCGGGCACTTCGCCGCGCAGGATGAGGTCGGCGAGCGGGTCTTGCAGATATTTCTGTACCGCGCGCTTCAAGGGGCGGGCGCCGTAGACCGGATCGTAGCCCACCCGGCCGAGCCAGGCGCGGGCGCCGTCGGTGAGGTCGAGCGTCACCTTGCGGTCCTTGAGCAGCTTGCCGACGCGGGCGACCTGGATGTCGACGATCGGCCCCATATGCTCCGCGCCCAGTCGGTGGAACAGGATGATCTCGTCCAGCCGGTTGAGGAACTCGGGGCGGAAGTGCGCACGCACCACGTCCATCACCTGATCCTCGACCTTCTCCACCGGCTCATCATCGCCAAGGCTGGTGAGGAACTGGCTGCCGAGGTTGCTGGTCAGCACGATGATCGTGTTGGTGAAGTCCACGGTGCGGCCCTGACCATCGGTCAGGCGGCCATCGTCGAGCACCTGGAGGAGCACGTTGAACACGTCGCCATGCGCCTTCTCCACCTCGTCAAACAGCACGACCTGATAGGGCCGGCGGCGGACGGCTTCGGTCAGCACGCCGCCTTCTTCATAGCCGACATAGCCCGGCGGCGCGCCGATCAGCCGGGCGACGCTGTGCTTCTCCATGAACTCGCTCATGTCGATGCGCACCATCGCATTGCTGTCGTCGAACAGGAATTCGGCGAGCGCCTTGGTCAGCTCCGTCTTGCCGACGCCCGTCGGGCCGAGGAACAGGAAGCTGCCGAGCGGCCGGTTGGGGTCCTGCAGACCGGCGCGTGAGCGGCGCACGGCGGTGGAGACGGCCTTCACCGCGTCGGCCTGGCCGATCACCCGGCGACCCAGCTCCTCCTCCATGGCCAGCAGCTTCTCGCGCTCGCCTTCCAGCATCTTGTCGACCGGAATGCCGGTCCAGCGCGAGACGACGCTGGCGATGTCCTCGCTGGTCACTTCCTCGCGCAGCATCGCGCCCTTGGAGGCGGACTGCGCCTCTTCGAGCTGCTTCTCCAGCGTGGGGATGGTGCCATATTGCAGCTCGCCGGCCTTGGCATATTCGCCGGTGCGCTGCGCCTGCTCCAGCTGGATGCGCGCGGCATCGAGCTGCTCTTTGAGCTTGGCCTCGCCCGCGATCTTGTCCTTCTCGGCCTGCCAGCGGCCCGTGAGTTCGGCCGACTGCTGCTCCAGATTGGCGAGGTCGCCTTCCAGTGCTGCCAGCCGGTCCTTGCTGGCCTGATCACTCTCCTTCTTCAGCGCCTCGCGCTCGATCTGGAGTTGCATAATCCGCCGGTCGAGATTCTCGATCTCCTCGGGCTTGGATTCCACTTCCATGCGGATGCGGCTCGCGGCCTCGTCCATCAGGTCGATGGCCTTGTCCGGCAGGAAGCGGTCCGTGATGTAGCGGTTGGAGAGCGTCGCGGCGGAGACGATGGCCCCGTCCGCGATCCGCACGCCATGGTGCGTCTCGTACTTGTCCTTGATGCCGCGCAGGATGGAGATGGTGTCCTCCACTGTCGGCTCGCCAACGAACACGGGCTGGAACCGCCGCTGGAGAGCGGGGTCCTTCTCGACATATTTGCGATACTCATCGAGCGTGGTCGCGCCGATGCAGTGCAACTCGCCGCGCGCCAGAGCCGGCTTCAAGAGGTTGGAAGCATCCATCGCGCCTTCGGATTTGCCCGCGCCGATCAGTGTGTGCATTTCATCGACGAAGAGGATGATCTGGCCGTCCGCGCCCTTCACTTCGTCGAGCACGCCCTTGAGGCGCTCCTCGAACTCGCCGCGATACTTCGCGCCGGCGATGAGGCTGCCCATGTCGAGCGCCATCAGCGTGCGGTCCTTGAGGGTGTCGGGCACGTCGCCATTGGCGATGCGCAGGGCCAGGCCCTCCGCGATGGCGGTCTTGCCGACGCCGGGCTCACCGATCAGCACCGGGTTGTTCTTGGTGCGCCGGGCGAGGATCTGGATGGTGCGGCGGATTTCCTCGTCGCGGCCGATCACCGGATCGAGCTTGCCGTCGCGGGCGGCCTCGGTGAGATCGCGGGCGAATTTCTTGAGCGCGTCGTAGCGGTCCTCGGCAGAGGCCGTGTCCGCTGTCCGCCCGCCGCGCAAGGCATTGATCGCGCCATTGAGCGCCTCGGCCTTCACGCCGGCGGTGGCCAGCGCCTTGCCGGCGGCGGTCGTCGTGGCCAGTGCCAGGGCAAGCAGCAGCCGCTCGACGGTGACATAGCTGTCGCCGGCTTTCTGCGCGACCTGCTCGGCAGAATCGAGCACGCGCACCGCGTCATTGTCGAGGCCCGGGGTCTGCTGCGCGCCCGATCCGCTGACGGCAGGCACCTTGGCGAGCGCCGTGTCGGTCTCGCGCAGCGCCGTTGCGGCATCACCGCCCGCCGCCTTGATGAGGCCGCTGGCCATGCCCTGCTCATCCTCGAGCAGCGCTTTGAGCAGATGCTCCGGGCTGATGCGCTGGTGGTTCATGCGGATCGCGACGGTCTGTGCGCTCTGCAGGAAGCCCTTGGCCCGGTCTGTGAACTTTTCGAGATTCATACTATCTCCCTTCGCCTGCCACAGATGGTGTTGCCATTTCGCAACACAAGAGGGCCAGTGCGTTTTTCTCCGACGCGATCCGGGCAGCATGATCGACCGCTGCCAATATGCCATGCCGGCTTCGTTGGGATCAACGCTCAAGCTCGCTGGCGGGTCCTCAATCCGGGGCCGGTTCGATCCGGCGCTAGGCTTGGCCGCCGCCTGCCGCTATGGTCTGGCCATGGTTTCAGGCCGTCGCTGCTACGGGTGGCGACCTGTTGATATTCGTCGGAGATTCTATGCGTCTGACTGTTCGTCGTTCGACTGCCCTCATGTATCTGGGCGTTTGCAGCCTTGCCCTTACGGCATCCGTGCCGGCCTGGTCGCAAGCGCAGCCTGCCCCCCGTCCGGCAGCCGCCGCGACGGCCAGCGCAGCCGTCAAGCCCGCGCCGCTCGCCGATCTCATCAAGCGAGTCGACATTCCCTATGAGACGTTCACGCTGCCCAATGGCCTGCGCGTAATCGTGCATACCGATCGCAAGGCGCCGGTCGTCGGCGTCACCGTCTACTACCGTATCGGCTCCAAGCATGAGCCGGAAGGCAAGACCGGCTTTGCGCATCTCTTCGAACATTTGATGTTCGGCGGGTCGGAGAATGTGCCCAATTTCGATGAGCCTTTGGTTTCGGCCGGTTCCACACCCACCAATGGATCGACCTGGTTCGACCGCACCAATTATGTCGAGACGGTGCCGACGGGCACGCTCGATCGTGCGCTGTTCATGGAGGCGGATCGCATGGGACGCCTGCTCGGCGCGGTGACGCAAGGCAAGCTCGATGCCCAGCGCGCCGTGGTACAGAACGAGAAGCGGCAGGGCGACAATCAGCCCTATGGCCTGGTGGAATATGTGCAGCTTGAGACGCTGCTGCCCAAGGGCCATCCCTATGGCCACTCGACCATCGGCTCGATGGCGGATCTCGACTCTGCCTCGCTGGAGGATGTGAAGGGTTGGTTCCGCGATCACTACGGGCCAAACAACGCGATCCTTGTGCTCGCCGGTGATATCGACGCCGCCACGGCCAAGGCGAAGGTCGAGAAATATTTCGGCGGCATCGCGGCGGGGCCGGCAGTCAAGCCGGTTGCCGCGCCCATCCCGACGCTGCCCGCGCGGATCGACAAGGTGATGAAGGATCGCGTGGCGACCACGCGCATCTACCGCATGTGGGTGACGCCGGGCCGCAATGACAAGGATGCGCCGTTGCTCTCGGTAGGCGGCGCGGTGCTCGGCGGCCTCGCCAGCTCGCGGCTGGACAATATCCTCGTCCGCGACGAACAGATCGCGGTGAGCGTGACGGCGGGCGTGCAGCAGTTCGAGCAGCTCGGTTTCTTCATGGCGACGGCGGATGTGAAGCCCGGCACCGATCCGGCGCTGGTCTCCCGCCGGCTCGATGAGATCATGGGCGATTTCATCAAGACTGGCCCGACCGCTGATGAAGTCACCCGCGTGGCCACGCGGCAGGTCGCCGGCGAGATTGCCGCGCTTGAAGTGGTCGGCGGATTCAGCGGCAAGGCGTCCACCCTCGCTGAGGGACTGTTATATTCGGGCGATCCTGCCCAGTACAAGAAGGACCTGGCGGCCATCGCCGCCGCGACGCCCACGGCCGTGACGGCGGCGATGCAGCGCTGGCTCACCCGCCCCGTGTTTGCACTGACGGTCGAGCCCGGTGAGCGGGAGGCCTATGAGGATGCTGCGGTGGCGGCGCCGGGCGAGAATGCGGCGGCGGACGTCGCGGCGCCCAAGCCGACGCTGGCGATTCCGGACGTGACGCAGAACCCGGACCTCGATTTTCCCACGGTAGAGACGGCGACGCTCGGCAATGGCATCAAGCTGCACGTCGCGACGCGCTCGACCGTGCCGACGGTCAGCATCGCGGTCAATTTCGACGCTGGGCTTGCCAGTGACCGGCGGGACCGGATGGGGCTGGGCACGCTGATGCTTGACCTACTGGAGGCCGGCACCACCAGTCGTTCGACCATCCAGATCGCCGAGGAGCAGGAGCGGCTCGGCGCCAGCATCTCGACCGGGCAGAGCATGGACCGCACGTCCATCTCCCTGTTCGCGCTCAAGCCCAATCTGGCGCCTTCGCTCGACCTGCTGCAGGATGTGATCCGCAACCCCGCCTTCGCGCCGAGCGAGATCGAGCGGCTGCGGACCATCCAGCTTGCCGGCATCGCGGCGGAAAAGACGCAGCCCAGCGGCCTTGCCAACCGGGCAATCTCGCCGCTGCTCTATGGCCCGCAGCATCCTTATGGCGTGGTCAGCGCGCGGGGTGAGGAGACCACGGTGAAGGCGATCACGCGCGACGACCTCATGCATTACCATGGCGGCTGGATCGTCCCCAGCAAGGCAGAGATCTTCGTCGCCGGCGACATCACCATGGCCGAGATCAAGCCCCTGCTGGAGGCGCGTTTCGGCAATTGGCCGCAGAACCGCATGGCCTCGCCCGTCAAGGATTTCTCGGTGGCGGTGCCGACGCCCAAGCCGGGTATCTACCTGATCGACCGGCCGCAGTCGCCGCAGTCCGTCATTCTGGGCGGGGTGGTCACCAAGGCGACCGGGCGCGATGACCTGGTCGCGTTCAACATGGCGAACACCGTGCTGGGCGATGATTTCCTCTCGCGGCTGAACGCGGACATTCGGGAGGCCAAGGGCTGGTCCTATGGCGTGCGCGGTGCGCTCAGCCGGCGGCTGGAGCGCAGCCCCTATCTGGTCAGCGCGCCGGTACAGGCGGACAAGACGGGCCCCGCCATCGCGGCGATGCGGGACCAGATCGTCAGCTTCCTTGGGCAAAAGGGCGTGACGCCGCAGGAATTCGCGCGCGTCGTCAATGGCGAGATCGCCGGCTTGCCGGGGCAGTTCGAGACGACCGGCGCGGTGCTCGGGCAGATGCAGGCGGATGCGCTGTTCGGCCGGCCGTTCGATTATGTCGAAACGCTGCGGGCGCGCTATCAGGCGCTCACCCCGGCCCAGCTCGACGCGGCGGCGAAGCAGCTGATCGATCCCGCACAGCTGAGCTGGGTGGTGGTTGGCGACAAGAGCCAGATTGCGGACCAGCTCAAGCCGCTGGGGTTGCCCGTGACGGAGATCACCCCCGGCGCAGCCCCCGCTCGCTGAAGAACGTTCATTCCGGAAGGAGAGATGAAATGGCCAAAGTTGACGGCGCTTATGATTGCACCACCAAAACCCCGATGGGGGATCAGGCGAGCGTATTTACCGTCGTGACGGACGGAGACACGTTCAACGGTACCAATGCGGGGCCGCTCGGCTCGCTCGATGTGAAGAACGGCAAGGTGGATGGCAACCGGCTGACCTGGACCATGGAGATGACCATGCCCATGCCGATGACGCTCACCTGCGAGGCGATCGTGACCGACGGCAAGATCAGCGGCACCATCGATGCCGGCGCGTTTGGCACCATGGCGATGACGGGTACGCGCCGCGGCTGACGGCCCGTCCGCCAGCAGGGCAGATCGTAGAAAAGGGCAGCCTCCCGCTTGGAAGGCTGCCCTTTCTTTTTGGCGTGTGGCGCGTGTCAGTCGACCGTGACGGTGACTGCGCGACGGTTCTGGGCCCAGCTGGCTTCATCCGAACCGAGCGCGACCGGGCGCTCCTTGCCGTAGCTGATCGTGTTGATGCGGCCGGCATCGATGCCGAGCGACGCCAGATAGTTCTTGGCGGCATTGGCACGGCGCTCACCCAGCGCGAGGTTATATTCGCGGGTGCCGCGCTCGTCGGCATGGCCTTCGACGGTCACGCGCTTCTGCGGGTAGCGCATCAGCCACTCGGCCTGGCTGCGCAGCACGTTGCGATCCTCATCGTCGATGTCGCTCTCATCCGTATTGAAGAAGATACGGTCCGAGGTCACGCTTGCGACGAAGTCTGCCTGGCTGCCCGGGGTCGGGCCGCTCGGCGTGGGCGTCGGCGTGGTGGCCGGCGGCGGAGCCGTGTCAGCCGGTGCGGGGGGGAGGGTCTCCGGCGCCTTTTTGGCACAGGCCGAAAGGGCGAGCGCGGCACTGGAAACCAGCAGCAACAGGGGTGTGGTACGCATGGGGGCTTCTCCTACTGTCCTGAACACAAACCGGTTCGTCGTATGGTTGGGGCGTTTTGCCGACAAGTCAACCTGAAGATATGAAAACAAAGATGAATTTTTGGTTCCCCGTCACTGAAGCAGCGGTCCCCAGGCGGGGTCGGAGCCGTCCACCGGCGTGACGATCTTGCGTTCGTTCACGCCCGTCAGGTCCACTTGCCAGATCGAGGAATTGCCCGATCGGCCGGCTGCGGTGCGGAAGAATTGCAACACACGGCCATTGGGCGACCAGGTCGGCGCTTCATCCTGCCAGCCATTGGTCAGCAGACGCTCGTTGCTGCCGTTCACATCCATCACGCCGACGCGGAAGTTTCCGGCGATCTTGGTGAAGGCGATGAGGTCGCCGCGTGGGCTCCACTCCGGCGTGGCATAGCGCCCGCCACCGAAGCTGATGCGGCGCTGGCCCGAGCCATCCGCATTCATCACATAGATCTGCTGCCCGCCCGAGCGATCGCTCTCGAACACGACGCGCGTGCCATCCGGCGAGAAGGAGCCGCCGACATTGATGCCCGGCGTGTTGGTCAGCCGTGTCGGGCGACCACCTGCGACGGGGATCTTGTAGATGTCCGTATTGGCGCCGCTCGCCATCGAATAGAGCAGCGTGCGCCCATCGGGCGACCAGCGCGGGGCGAAGATGGCGCCGCTGCCTTCCAGCAGCACGCGTTGGCGGCCCTGATCGACATCATAGATGTAGATACGCACATTGCGGCCGACATAGCTCACATAGGCGATGGAGCGATAATCCGGCGACCAGCGCGGGGTGAGTGCCAGGCTCTGGCCGTTGGTGATGAAGCGATGGTTGGCGCCGTCGCTATCCATGATGGCGAGGCGCTTGACGCGATTGTCCTTGGGGCCGGTCTCGGCGATGTAGGCAATGCGGCTGTCGAAGAACGGGCTTTCGCCAGTCAGGCGTGAGTAGACAAGGTCGGCGCAGCGGTGGGCGGCGCGGCGCCAGTCGCGGGGCGCGACGACATAGCCCTGTCGGGCGAGCTCGGTGCCGAGCGACACGTCATAGAGATAGCAGCCGACCGTGATCTGCGAATCGCCGCCCGCCGAGCGGACGAAGCCCTGCACCAGCGCCTCGGCATTCATCGCGGACCAGCGCGCGAAGACGGGGCTGGTGACTTCCGCCATGGAGGGTGCCTGCACGCCATTGGGGCCGAGCGGCGTGAACAGCCCGGAGCCGCGCAGATCGTTGGCGATCACCTCGGCGATACGCTGGCCAAGCGACTGGGTGGAGCCAGCCGGCGTTTCGACATTTTGCTGGGTCGGCATAGCCGGAACGGCGATCCGCAGATCGCTCTCGACCGGATTGGTGACGTCCACGCTGAGCTGCGCCGTGGCGGGCATCGCGATGAGCAGGGCCAGCAGGGCGCTGGCACCGCGCAGGGTTTTGCGTCGAAGGCTGAGCATCATCATGGTCACAGACTCGCATAGATGCGGAGCGGCCGGAGCCACTTCCACTGTTCATAAAATTCGGCGGGCAGATTCTTGAACGGTGCGGCGCGCATCACGGCCTGCACGGCCCGCTCGGCATGGAGATCGGCCTGGGCGCGGTTGCTGGCGGTCACGCCCTCCTGCCCGACGACCTCGACCCGGCCATCGATGCGCCCGTCCGGTGTCAGGTGGACACTGAGCAGCGTCACCAGCTTTTCGGCATCGGCGCCCGAGGGTGGGCGCCAGTGCGGCTTGATCTGGCGGGTGATCTCCGCATTGAGCGCACGGGCCGCGACCGGGCTGAGCTTGGCGTTGGAGCCGCTGGTGTTGGGCGTCGCGCGGCTGGAGGCCGTCTCGGCGTCGATGCCCTTGAGGAAATCGTCACCCAGTCGCGAGGCGCGCTGACGCGGCGCTTCCTGGCGTGCGGGGCGGGAGGGCGCGGGCTTGGCGGCCGGCGTCTCGCGCGTGCTGGCCCGCTGTTCGCGCGGCTTGGGCGCGGGCGGCGGGGGTGGCGCCGGCTTGGGCGTCGGTGCCTGCGCGCGGGGCGGGGGGGGCGGTGCAACCGGATCGGGCTGCGCTGGCGTGGGCGCTGCGGCGGCGGGCGGCGGCGGCGCGGCATCCGGCTCGACCTCACCGATTTCCGGCGCGGTGGCGGTCTGCGGCACGTCCGGCGCATGTTCGCGGGTGAGGCTTTCGAGCGCGACAGCATCCGCAAAGGTCACGTCGATCGTCGACGGCGGTTTTAAATCGGCGCTCTTCTGGAACAGGCCGAGCGACAGCGCGCCGAGCAGAAGCACATGGCCCGCCGTGGAAATTCCCAGTCCTAGACGCTCGCGCTGGTCCATTCCCCGCCCTTATTCGCCCGTCACTGAACGCACGGTGGACGGATCCGATCCGCCCATGCCGATCCCGGTGGTGACGAGCGCCACCCGGTCCAGCCCGGCGCGATTGAGCTCGCCCATCACGCGCATGACACGGCCATAATCGAGTGCGGCGTCTGCGCGCAGGAACACCTGCTCGTCCGGGCCAAGGCCGGCGCGCAGGGCATTGAGCCGGTCCGGCAGCGCATCATCGCTCACCGGATCGTCATTGATGAAGACCGCGCCCTCCGGATCGACCGAGACGATGGCGGGCTTCTTGTCCTGGTCCAGCGCGCTCGCGCGGCTCTCCGGCAGGCGCACGGGCACACCGGTCACCAGCAAGGGGGCGGTCACCATGAAGATGATGAGCAGCACCAGCATCACGTCGACCAGCGGCGTGACGTTGATGTCCGCCATGGGCGCGCGTCGCCCGCCCCGCCGGTTGGAAGGCAGGTTCATGCCCATCAGGATTCAAGCTCGCGGCTGAAAGTGGTATAGAGTCCGTCCGAAAAGCGCTGGACCCGCGCTTCCAGCCGGTTCACCCCGTGGCTCAGGCGATTGTAGCCGATCACCGCCGGAATAGCCGCGAACAGGCCGATCGCGGTCGCGAACAGCGCCTCGGCAATGCCGGGCGCCACGACCGCGAGGCTGGTGTTCTGCTCGCCGGCAATGGCGATGAAGGCGCGCATGATGCCCCACACGGTGCCGAACAGGCCGACGAACGGCGCCACCGATCCCACGGTCGCGAGGATGTTCAGCCGGTCGGAAATCTTGTCGATGGTGCCGGCAAGAGCAGAGCCCATGGCCGTGGCGAGCCGGTCGCGCGTGCCATCCGGGTTCATGCCGCGCTGGGCGGTGGAGCGGCGCCATTCGGCGATGCCGGCATTGAGCACCTGCGCGCTCGGCAGGTCTTCACGGCCGCGCTCCTTGGCGAAGGCGTCCATGTCCTTGGCCTGCCAGAAGGCGCGCTCGAACTCGTCGCATCCCTTGCGCATCCGCCGGAGCCGTCCGGCGAAGCTGAAGATGATGCCCCAGGTCCAGACGCTGGCCAGCAGCAGGCCGACCATCACCGCCTTCACGACGAGATCCGCCTGGAGGAACATGTCCACCGGCGACAAAGTGAGCGCATTGTCCGGCGCTGCGGCAGCAAGCATGAGGGTGAGAGTCATGGGCGGGGGTGTTTCTCCGGTCAGGAAGGAAGCGGCGCGAGCCGGCTGAAGCGATCGATCCAGTCAGCCGGCTGACGGCGCGGGCGACCGGTGCTGTCGAGGAAGGCCACGCTGACGCTGCCTCGGGTCAGTTCCGTGTCCTCGCGCCAGACCGACTGGGTTATAACGCAGCGCGCCGCGCCGAGTTGCGTCAGCTGGCTGCGCACAGTGAGATCATCGTCCAGACGGGCTGGCGCGCGGTAGCGCAGCGCAATGTCCGTCACCGCATACACGCCCTCGCCGGCTTCCTGCGCCGCGCGCTGATCGATGCCGAGCTGGCGCAGCATATCCGAGCGGGCGCGCTCCATATAGCGCAGATAATTGGCGTGGTAGACGACGCCGGAAAGGTCCGTGTCCTCGAAATAGACGCGCACGGGGAAGCGATGTTCTCCGTTCTCAAACTGTCCCGAAGCGGGATGAAGGGCGCGTTGCGAAGGCATGGGCGACCAGTCCTAACCGACGCGACTCGCGGCGGGAAGCCTTTTCAAGCGTCAGAACGCAGCAGATCTTCGTTCTATCGCATGGGACCGGGAAGGATCGCTTGCCGCTCGTCGCGTCAGTCGAACAAACCGTCCTGGCTGCCCTCTGGCGGATTGAGGCCGAGATGCTTCCAGCCCGGCGCATTCAGGATGCGGCCACGGGCGGTCCGCGCGATGATGCCGAGCTGGAGCAGATACGGCTCGATGACATCCTCGATGGTGTCGCGCGGCTCGGAGAGGCCGGCAGCCAGCGTCTCGGCGCCGACCGGGCCGCCTTTATAGATGTCGGCGATCATCCGCAGGTAGCGGCGATCCATCAGGTCGAGGCCGAGCTGGTCGACCTCCAGCCGGGTCAGCGCGGCATCGGCGGCGGCGGCATCGACGACATCATGGCCGGCGGCATGGGCGAAATCCCGCACCCGCCGCAGCAGCCGCCCGGCGATGCGCGGTGTGCCACGGGCGCGGCGCGCGATTTCGCTCGCGCCATCGGGGGCGATCGGCAGGTCGAGCAGCCGCGCGGCGCGGGTGATGACATGCTCCAGCTCATCCACGGTATAGAAGTTGAGCCGCACGGGGATGCCGAACCGGTCACGCAACGGCGTGGCCAGCATGCCCTGCCGCGTCGTCGCGCCGACCAGCGTGAAAGAGGGCAGATCGATCCGCACCGAGCGGGCCGAGGGGCCTTCCCCGATCATGATGTCGAGCGCGCGGTCCTCCATGGCGGGGTAGAGGATTTCCTCCACCGCCGGATTGAGCCGGTGAATCTCGTCGATGAACAGCACGTCGCCTTCATCGAGATTGGTAAGCAGCGCGGCGAGATCGCCCGCCTTGGCGATGACCGGACCGGATGTGGCGCGGAATCCCACGCCCATCTCCCGCGCGACGATCTGCGCCAGCGTCGTCTTGCCCAGGCCCGGCGGGCCGAAGAACAGCACATGATCGAGCGCTTCGCCGCGTGCGCGGGCGGCATTGATGAAGATCCGCAGATTTTCACGTGCGCCCTTCTGTCCGACGAAATCGTCCAGCGTCTTGGGCCGCAGCGCAGCATCCATATCTTCAGGCGTGCGGCCGGCGGTGAGGAGGGGGGAGCTTGCCATCAGCCCGGCACCCTAGCGCGCGTTGACCGGCCCGTCACTTGGCAGCCTTTCGCAGCGCGAGGCGGACCAGAGCATCCAGAGAGGCGCTGTCGCCCAGCTCGTCCAGCGCGGCGCTGACGGCGATGCTCGCTTCGCCCGGCTTGAAGCCCAGCGAGGCGAGGGCGGAGAGAGCATCGGCCTGCACGCCCGTCGCGGCGGGGATCGCCGCGCCGCTCGCATCCAGCCCGATGGCGAAGGATCCGGTGGCGATGGCGCCCACCTTGTCTTTCAGTTCGCGCACGATCCGTTCGGCGAGCTTGGGGCCGACGCCATTGGCGCGGGCGACCATCGCCTTGTCCTGCGCGGCGATGGCGCGGTGCAGGTCGCTCGGCTCCAGCGCGGAGAGAATGGCCAGCGCCACGCGGGCGCCCACGCCCTGCACGCCGGTGAGCAGGCGGAACCAGTCGCGCTCCGCCTCGCTCGCGAAGCCGACCAGCCGGATGAACTCCTCGCCCACCAGCATCTCGGTATGCACGGTGACCGCTCCGCCGACGCTGCCGAGCGCGGAAAGGCTGCGTGAGGACATGCCGACGAGATAGCCCACGCCACCGACATCAATGACGGCACTATCCAGTCCGGTGGAGACGAGCAGGCCTTTCAAATGCGCGATCATGAGGCGGGTGTAGCGATGTTCCCGCTTCGTTTCCACCGTTTCTGAATGAGGCGCGCGTGGCTATTCATTCCCTTGCAGGTAGCCGCGCGGCCCGCCTAAGAGAGCAGCGCAGGGCGGCGTCCTTTTCCGTGCCGCTGATTGACAAATAAGCCCGCTTTGCCTATCCGCGCGCCTTCGGACAGACGGCCGCTCCTCCCGGATCGGGGCGAGGCGGCCATTTTTGTCGAGTCTGCAGAACCTGATTCGATTTTGAGGAATGAACGATGAAGCGCACCTTTCAGCCGAGCAACCTTGTTCGCAAGCGCCGCCACGGTTTCCGCCTGCGCATGGCGACGGCAGCCGGCCGCAAGCTGCTGAACGCGCGCCGCGCCCGCGGCCGCAAGAAGCTGACCGCCTGATCGAGCCCGGCGCGGACGGCGCGCTGCGGCGCGTCGTGGGTCGCATGACCCGCCGCGCCGACTATCTGGCCGCCAATCGCGGCCAGCGCGCACCGATGCCAGGCTTCGTGCTGCTGGTGCGCGATCGGGCCGATGGCGATCCCACGGCCCGCCTCGGCATTACCGTCACCAAGAAGATCGGCGGCGCTGTCATCCGGAACCGGATGAAGCGCCGTTTTCGTGCGCTTGCGCGCGAGATCCTCCCCGTTCACGCCATTGCCGGCGCCGATCATGTGCTGATCGGCCGCGAGGGCGGTGTCGAGCGCGATTATGCCTTGCTCGCGGCAGAGCTTGAGAAGGCGCTGCGGCGCGTCGCCAGCGGCAAGGGTGCCCCGCCGCGCGAAGGCGGACGGGGTCGGGGTGGTCGCGGGTCCGGTGGGAGCAAGAGGGTGACGCCCCCGGCGCCTCACAATGGCCCTGCGCCGCGCAATGAGCCGCCCGCATGATGTCGATCAGGGATTGTCGCTCTTGCCCCGCACAACCCGTGCTCCTGCGAAGGCAGGAGTCCAGGGCAGCAAGGGCAGTCGGTTGGGCCCTGGGCTCCTGCCTTCGCAGGAGCACGGTGGTCCAGTCTGGAAGACCATGGCGTCGCCGCATACTCGACCACTCCGCCCCATGATCGCGCGCCTTCTCATCCTCGTGGCGCGCTTCTGGCAGATCGGGCCGAGCCGGATTCTGCCGCCCTCCTGCCGCTATTCGCCGAGCTGCTCCCAATATGCCATCGAGGCCCTGCGGAAATATGGGGCGATAAGGGGTGGCTGGCTGGCGTTGAAGCGGCTATTGCGCTGCCACCCATGGGGCGGCTGCGGCCATGATCCGGTGCCCTGACGCCGAATCCCCTGACATGAGCTGACAAAGAGACGGAAGCCAAAGAGACGTGGACGACAAGCGCAACATCCTTCTCGCCGTGGTGCTGACCATTGCTATTCTCTTTGGCTGGCCGGTCATCAGCAATTATTTCTTCCCGCCATCGGCCCAGCCGATCGAGCGGGCCGAGCAGCAGGCGAAGCAGCAGGGCGCAGCGCCCAATGTGCGCGGCGGACCGCTGGCCGAAGGCGCGCAGGCGATTCGCCCGATCGAGGCCGTGCTGGGCGAAAGCCAGCGCGTCGCCATCGAGACGCCCAAGCTGCGCGGCTCCATCAACCTGCGCGGCGCCCGCATCGATGATGTCGTGCTGCCGACGCATCGGCAGACCGTGGATGAAAAATCGCCGCCGGTCCGCCTGCTCGCGCCGAGCGGCACGGCGGACGCCTATTTCGCGAGCTTCGGCTGGAGCGGCGAAGGCGTGCGCGTGCCGGATGCCAACACGGTGTGGACGGCGGACGGCACCAAGCTGACCCCGCAGACGCCGGTGACGCTGCGCTGGAGCAACGGCGCGGGCCAGACCTTCCTCATCCGCCTGTCGATCGACGAGGATTATCTGCTCACCGTCGCGCAGACGGTCGAGAATGCGGGCGGCAATGCCATCGCCGTCCGCAACTATGGCCTGCTCTCGCGCACTGGCCACAGCAAGGACAAGTCGACCTGGACGATCCACACCGGCCCGATGGGCGTGTTCAACGGATCGGCCAATTATGACATCGGCTTCGACAAGCTGGACAAGGATGGCGACAAGCGCTTCTCCACCACCGGCGGCTGGCTGGGCTTTACCGATCTCTATTGGCATGCCGCGCTCATCCCGGCGCAGACGCTGCCGGTCGATGCGCAGTTCCGCAAGGGCGCGAGCGACCGCTATCAGGCCGACCTGACCTATGCGCCCGCCGTCGTCCAGCCCGGCACTTCGCTCAGCACGACGAGCCGGCTGTTCGTCGGCGCCAAGGAAACCCCGGTGCTCGACCGCTATATGGACCAGCAGGGCATCGCGCTGTTCGACCGCGCGATCGACTGGGGCTGGTTCCGCTGGTTCGAGAAGCCGATCTTCTATCTGCTCGACTGGCTGTTCCGCCACATCGGCAATTTCGGCGTGGCGATCATTTGCCTCACCTTCATCGTGCGTGGCCTGATGTTCCCGGTCGCTCAGCGGCAGTTCGCCAGCATGGCGGCGATGCGCGCCATCCAGCCGAAGATGAAGGCGCTGCAGGAGCGCTACAAGAACGACAAGCCCAAGATGCAGCAGGAGATCATGGCGCTGTACAAGACGGAGAAGGTCAATCCGCTCGCGGGCTGCCTGCCGATCTTCCTGCAGATCCCCATCTTCTTCGCGCTCTACAAGGTGCTGATGCTGACGGTGGATATGCGCCACCAGCCCTTCTATCTGTGGATCAAGGATCTGTCCGCGCCCGATCCGGCGCACATCCTCAACCTGTTCGGCCTGCTGCCGTTCACGCCGCCCTCGTTCCTCGGCATTGGCGTGCTGGCGGTGATCCTCGGCATCACCATGTGGCTGCAGTTCAAGCTGAACCCGGCGCCGATGGACGATGTGCAGAAGCAGATCTTCTCGCTGATGCCCTGGATGATGATGTTCATCATGGCGCCTTTCGCGGCCGGCCTGCTGATCTACTGGTGCACATCCAACATCCTCACCATCGCGCAGCAATGGTGGCTGTATCGCCAGCATCCCGTGCTGGGGCAGCCGGCAGCGGATACGGCGAAGGGTTGAGGCGAGGGGAAGATCGAGCAGCGGGACCCCGGGTCAAGCCCGGGGTGACGGTGGGGAGCAAGCGCCCTATCCCACTTGCGCTTCCAGGGATGATCTCATTCCAACTTCGTCACCCCGGGCTTGACCCGGGGTCCCGCTGATCTTCGGGATCGACCGCACCCCGCTTTCCCGCTCCTTGCCCTTTCAGGTGACGGGCGCCGCGTCTGGCGCTAGGGGGATGGCATGAACCAGACCGACACAGATCAAGCCCAGAGCGATCAGGACACCGCCGCCCGCATCGAGGAGGCCCGCCGGATCTTTTCCGGGCCGATCAGCTTCCTCAAATCCGCGCCGGGGCTGAACTTCCTGCCGCCAGCGGATGTGCCGGAGGTCGCCTTTGCCGGGCGTTCCAATGTCGGCAAGTCCTCGCTCATCAATGCGCTGACCAACCGCAATGGCCTTGCGCGCACATCCAACACGCCGGGGCGCACGCAGGAACTGAACTTCTTCGACGTGGGCGAGCCGCTGCGCTTCCGCCTCGTGGACATGCCCGGCTATGGCTATGCCAAGGCGCCCAAGGATGTGGTGAAGCAATGGCGCTTCCTCGTGAACGATTTCCTGCGGGGGCGAGCGGTGCTCAAGCGCGCGCTGGTGCTGGTCGATGCCCGCCACGGCCTCAAGGATGTCGACCGCACGCTGCTCGACATGCTGGATGAAGCAGCGGTGAGCTACCGCATGGTGCTGACCAAGGCCGATAAGGTTAAGGCGACCGACCTCGCTATCGTCACCGAGCAAACCGCTGCAGAAGTGCGCAAGCGCCCGGCGGCCCATCCCCAGATCATCCCGACCTCGAGCGAGAAGGGCGTGGGCCTGCCGGAGTTGCGCGCGGCGGTGATTGAGGCGCTCGACTGAGGGCTGGCTGCGGGGCTGGGCGCGGCATCTCAGGGGTGCCGTTCGCGCTATTGGCCCCCTCCTGCCGTAACATGGCTCATGTCGGGCGTCTCCATCGCGCCGAGCGCGTTCGAGCATTGCAGGCGATAGCGCTGACAGCTCTCAGCCAAATACCAGCCTATCGCCCTGCAAATCCAAAAGACCTGGCCGCTGACGGTCAAAGCCGACAGTCCCGCCGTTTCACCTCTGGCAGCCGCTTCAAATGTCGTCGCCCATATCGTCCGCGTCGAGACTCGGGGGGCGGGTCAGACATTTCGAGTCGTCAGATCACTTGGAAAACTCTCGCTTGCGGTCGACGGGCGTGACCGGGCCGCGCCGCCATTTCTGAACCAGGGCATCGGCACGCGTCTCATAATAATCGGCCGGGCCGCCCCCGCGTGACACCGGCACGGCATGGGTGGTCTGATAGATGCCGTCAAGGATACAATCCTGATTGATGTGCACATGCACGACCTGGCCGAACACCACCCGGAAGTCGCTGGGGACGCCATCCAGATCCTTGAGGTGGACGATTTCCGTCACCTTGCATTCGAACTGGGCAGGACTCGCCGCCACGCGCGGCGGCGCGACATCGATCGAGGCGATCTTCTCGATCCCCGCCATCTCGAACTCGTCGACCTCCGGGCCCACCTCGTCCCCCGTGAGGATCATCACGTCGGTGACATCGCGGCCAACCAAGTTCCACACGAATTCACCGGTTTCCCGCGCATTGCGGACGCTGTCCTTCTCCCCGCCGGACGAGAAGCCGATGATCAGCGGGCGATAGCTGGCGATGTTGAACAGGCTGAACGGAGCGAGATTCGCGACCCCCTCGGCGCTGACCGTACTGATCCAACCGATCGGGCGGGGCGCGACGATCGCGTTGGCCGGCTGGTGCTTCAGACGATGGCCCTCGGCCGGGCGATAGGAGTGAAATTCTCTCATGATGGCGCAGGTCCCTTGGCAAGCTTCACTATGCCGGAATTATTTCCGGTTTCTGACTCGCTAGGCCTATAAGACGTGTCTGCGCTTCCGTCTAAGATATTTTGGGGGGTGTGATTGAAGACCGCATTCACGACATTTCGGCCGCCAAGCGGTTTTGCGAGGCGGGCCGATAGCGGCGACGATGCAGGACGGCCCTAAGCCAACCGGTCTAATCCCCCTGCATCGCCCGCCCCATGCGGGCGAAGGCGGCGTTCATTTTCTCGGCCAGCGCTTCCTCTACGCCGATGTCGATCAGCGCCTGCGCCATCGCTTGCGTCCATTGCCGGGTTTCCACATCGCCAAAGCCGATCTGGCGATGCGCGGACATGATGCAGGCGCCGGGCTTTTGCGTGAACCAGTCACGTGGGCCGCCGAGCCAGGCGGTGAGGAATCCGGTCAGCGACTCCCGCATCGGCGCCAGATCGGGCGCATGTATCGCCCGCAATTCGGCAAAGCGCAGGTCCTGCTCCATGAGATCGTAGAAGCGCTCGACCAGCCCGCGGACGGCCGGCGTGCCGCCGATCTCGTCATAGGGCAGCGGGGCCGGATCGGGCGGGGGTGCTTCGGCGGCGGTGGACTGGGTCATTCGGCGTGGCTCATGGCGCAGGGCTCCTCATCATGAGGCTTGCATGTCAGGGCCGGCGCCGCGTCGCCTTGCGCTGGATCAAGCCGGGGAGGGATCGCCTGATGTGCAACCCGGTGCCCAGCCAGGCGGCGCGAGCGTGAAACCGGCAAAGTCGAAACCCGGGGTGACGATGCACGAGACAAGCGTCCAGCCTCCGTCGGCCTCGGCGGCCTGCCAGTGGTGCGGGGCGATGACATGCTGGGGGATCTCGCCCGCCAGCACATCGCCGCCGAGGCGCAGGGCTGTGACCGGGCCTTCGTCGCCCGGCGCGGTGGAGAGGCTGAGCGCGTGGCCGGCGTGCCAGAGCCAGGTCTCGCTCGCATCCACCTTGTGCCAATGGGAGCGCTGCCCGGGCTCGAGCAGAAACAGAATCGCCGTCGCCCTGGCGCGTTCGCCGGGCGCGGCCTCCGCCCGCCAGGTTTCGCGATACCATCCGCCCTCGGGATGCGGCTGGAGAGCGAGGCGGTCGATTAGGGCGCGGGCTGTCGGGTCGGTCATGCGGTCTTTGTCGCCCGATCACGATGCACCGCGCAAGAGCTTGACCGCGCGGTCCCGCGCCAGGAAGGGTGGGGCGCGACCATGACGTCCCTCTATCGCCTCGATGCCAGTGCCGCGCAGATCGGCGCGGCGCTCCATGCGGATGCCGGTGAGGACCCGTGGCCGGGCGGCTACATGACGCCGGGGCGCTATGGGCCGGTGATCGTGCGCGGGCGCGATGGCGTGCGCCGGCTGGTGCCGCGGTTATGGGGCGTGCCGCCCCCGCCGGCCGCCGCGCTGACGGGCGGCGCGCCGGTCGCGCATGTGCGCAATGTCGAAAGCCCGTTCTGGGTCGGGACGCTGCGGTATACGGAGTTCCGCTGCCTGGTGCCGGTTACCAGCTTCCAGCTCTGGTCGCAGGCGCCTGATCCACGCACCGGCAAGCGCGTCGCGCATCGTTTCTCGCTGCCGGATGCGGCGATCTTCGCGTTCGCGGGCATCTGGCGGGACAGCGAGGTGGCGAGTTTTGCGCTGCTGACCTGCGAGCCGAACCGGCTGGTCGCCTCGGTCAACCCGCGCACCATGCCGGTCATCCTGCATGCCGAAGACCACGGCCGATGGCTGCGGGCGGACTGGAAGGAAGCGCAGCGGCTGGTTGCGCCTTACCCCTCGCAGGCGATGACGATGGATGAGGCGAGGCCACGCTAGGTCGTCCCCTTCGTCATTCCCACAAGCGCGGGAATGACGAGATGAAGGAGGTCGGGCACTCGCCAATGCCGCCCTTCGGCCACTTCGTTTGTGTTGCGTACAAATAGGGTGCAACCTACACTCCGCGCCACCGGCGACGAGTCCGTGCTTGCGCCGCAGAGACAAGAGGAGAGGCCCATGGCCAGGATCATCGGCGGTTTCGCCGTTTCGCACACGCCGACCATCGCGTTCGCCAAGGATGCGAACAAGCAGACCGATCCCGTCTGGGCGCCGATCTTCGAGGGGTTCGAGCCGGTCAAGCAATGGCTGGCAGACGAGAAGCCCGATGTGATCCTGTATGTCTACAACGACCACATGACCTCCTTCTTCACCCATTACTCGCATTTCGCGCTGGGCATTGGCGAGGCGTATGAGCCGGCGGACGAAGGCGGCGGCAAGCGCGACCTGCCCGCAATCAAGGGCGATCCCGCGCTCGCCAAGCACATTGCCGAGTGCATGGTCGCCGACGAGTTCGACCTGGCCTACTGGCAGGGCATGGGGCTGGACCATGGCGCCTTCTCGCCGCTTTCGGTCCTGCTGCCTCACGAGAATGGCTGGCCCTGCCGCCTTGTGCCGCTGCAGTGTGGCGTGCTTCAGCATCCGATCCCCAAGGCGCGTCGCTTCTGGAAGTTCGGCCGCTCGCTGCGTCGCGCGATCCAGAGCTATCCCAAGGACATCAAGGTCGCGATTGCGGGTACCGGTGGCCTTTCCCATCAGGTCCATGGCGAGCGGTGCGGGTTCAACAATACCGCCTGGGACATGGAGTTCATGGAGAAGCTCACCAATGATCCGGAATCACTGCTCGACGCGACGGTGACGGACCTCGCCAAGCTCGGCGGCTGGGAAGGGGCCGAGGTGGTGATGTGGCTGCTGATGCGCGGTGCGCTCTCCGAACAGGTCGAGAAGCTGCACCAGAGCTACTTCCTGCCATCGATGACGGCCATCGCGACGATGATCTTCAAGGATCTGGGCGATCCGGTGCCGCCGGCCGAGACCGACGAGCAACTGCGTGCCCGCGCGTCCCGCGAGCTGGCGGGCGTCGAGGCGATTGAGGGCACCTATCCCTTCACCATCGACCGGGCGGTCAAGGGCTTCCGCATCAACCACTTCCTCCACCGCCTGATCGAGCCGGATTTCCGCAAGCGGTTTGTCGAGGATCAGGAAGGGCTGTTTGCCGAGTCGGATTTGAGCGAGGAAGAGAAGGAGCTGATCCGCAGCCGCAACTGGATCGGCATGATCCATTATGGCGTCATCTTCTTCATGCTGGAGAAGATGGCCGCGGTGCTCGGCATCGGCAATATTGACGTTTATGCCGCCTTCAAGGGCCTGAGCGTTCCCGATTTCCAGAAGACCCGCAATGCCGCGATCACCTATTCGGTGGCCGGCAAGCAATAAGCCGCGCGGCTCGGATTGCACGTGAGAGGGCGGCGGACCTTGGTTTACCGCCTTTCTCATGGGGCATCCCGCGACAGCCTGCCGCATTTGCGCCACACCATATCGACCTTCGCGCGGACGCCGACAAAGTAGATTGCAAACTAACAGAATCTGATGAATAGATAGCTCCCTAACAACGATAATTGTCTGGGAGACTTTGCAATGAAGAGACCTGCGCGCGTGCTGCGTCAGCACGCCTGTTTCGCGGCCCTCGCCACCGTCCTCGCTTTCCCTGCTTTCGCGCAGGACAGCGCCCCCCAAAGCGATAGAGCAGATGCAAGCGATGAGGCCATCGTGGTCACCGGATCGCGCATCGCCTCCGGTTTCGACCGGCCGACCCCCGTGGCGGTTCTGGGCGCGGAGCGACTGGAAACACGCGGCATCACCAATCTCGGCGATGCGCTGAACGAACTGCCTGCCTTCCGCGCGACCAACTCACCGGCCTCGACCGGTCTGGGCGCGGCGGGCGGCTATGTCGGCGGTCGCATCCTCGATCTTCGCGGTCTGGGCGCGGTGCGCACGCTGACCCTCGTCGACGGCAAGCGCTTCGTGCCGTCCACCACGCAGGCGACGGTCGATACCAACATGATCCCCTCGATCATGCTCCAGCGTGCCGAAGTCGTCACGGGCGGCGCCTCGGCCGTCTATGGTTCGGACGCCGTGTCGGGCGTCGTCAACCTGCTCATCGACAAGGCGTTCACGGGCTACAAGGCCAATGCCCAGGTCGGTTTCTCGCAATATGGCGATAATTTCACCACCCAGTTCGGCGCGGCCGGCGGTTGGCAGATCGGCGAGACGCTGCATCTGCTCGTGGGCGGCGAATATGAAAAGGCGGAGGGTGTGGAAAGCTGCCCGTCGCGCGACTGGTGCGCCAACGGCTTCATCAACATCAGCCGCAATCCCGGCGTGACGAGCCTGCCCGCCAACAACATCCTGGCGGGCGTCTACCCCTGGACGGCGCCCTATAACGGCATCACCACGCCGCCGAGCTCGGCTTATGCCGGCCGCCTCGTCCCGGCTCTCCGCGCGATCGACGGCATCGGCTTCCGCGCCGACGGCACTCCGTTCCGCACGACCCAGGGCACGCTGGCCAACAACCTCTATCAGCTTGGCGGCACCAATGACGGGCCGGGTGAGAACATCTATTTCGACTTCCCGATTGTCTCGCCGACCAAGCGCTACAACGCCATGGCGTTCGCCACGTGGGAAGCCACGCCGGCCCTGACGATGGAGTTCGGCTTCAACTACGGTCATGGCGAAGGTCGCCACCGCGCCGTGCCGTATCGTAATACGGCCATCACCATCCAGCGCGACAACCCGTTCATTCCGACCTCCAGCGATCCCGCGCTGGACCTGCGCACCATCATGGATGCCAATGGCCTCACCAGCTTCACGCTGGGCAAGGGCTTCAAGGATATTGGCCCGGGCCAGCTGGTCGTGAAGAATGACGTCTATCGCGCCGTCGCGTCCGCCAAATATGAGATTTCGCCCAACTGGTCGGCGGACATCTATTATCAGTTCGGCCGCAACGAGTTCCGCAGCGATATCACGGGCGGCACGATCACCTCGCGCATCCTCAAGGCGCTCGACGCGGTGGCCGGGCCCGGCGGTGCGCCGGTGTGCCGGGTGAATGCCGACGCCAGCACAACCAATAACGACCCTGCGTGCGTCGCCCTCAATCCCTTCGGCTCCGGCCAAGGCGCCACCTTCGCGGCGGCCAAGGCCTATGTTACGGCCGATGCCTTCCAGACCAACATCACCACCCAGCATGTTGTCGCCGCCAACGTCACCGGCTCGCTGTTCGATCTGCCCGCCGGGCCGCTCGGCGTCGCCGTGGGCGCGGAATATCGCAGCGACAGCGTCAGTGGCGATGCAGACGCCAATTCCAAGGCGCTGGCCTTCTTCACCGGCAACGGATCGGTCATCTCGGGCAAGATTCAGGTGGTTGAGGCTTATGGTGAGGCCGAAGTGCCGATCCTGCGCGACACGACGTTCTTCCGCGAACTGAGCTTGAACGGCGCCGTCCGCCGGACCCACTACAAGCGGTCCAGCGACTTCTTCCCGAGCAGCACGGTCAATGTGACCACCTGGAAGGTCGGCGGCGTCTGGGCGCCGGTCGATGCGGTCCGCTTCCGCGTGACCAAGTCGCGCGACATCCGCGCGCCCAACGTCTCGGAACTGTTCGGGCCGATCACCAGCGCGTCCGGCATTCTCAACGATCCGGCGCGTGGCGGTCAGCAGACGGTCGTGCCGATCACGCTGGGCTCCAACCCCAATCTGCGGCCGGAAAAGGCGGACACGTTCACCGCCGGCATCGTCTTGCAGCCAAGCGGTGGGATGCTCGGGCGGTTCCGGGCGTCGGTCGATTATTATGACATCAAGATCAAGGATGCGATCAGCACGCTCGGCCAGCAGAACATCGTGACGCGCTGCTCGCAGGGCGATACGCTGAGCTGCTCGCTGGTCACGCGCGATGGTGGTGCGGCCAATGGCGTCATCACCAATGTTCGTGACGTTGTGCAGAATGTGAACCAGCTCAACGCCCGCGGCATCGACATGGAGCTGAACTATCGCCAGCCGGTCGGCGCGGCCAGCGCGGTGAACCTGTCCGTCATGGCCAGCCATGTCATCGATCTGGTGACCGTGGACGCGGTTGGTCCGGTCGAACGGGCCGGCCAGACGGGTCTGCGCGGCGGTACGCCTCCGGGCATCCCCGATTGGACAGTTGACGCAACCGTGGGCCTCGACCTGGGTGAGCTGTTCTCGATCTCCACCCATGTTCGCTGGATCAACAAGGGCTTCTACAACGCGGCGTTCATCGGCGCTGAGCAGCCCGGCTATGTGATCACGGCCTCCAGCAGCTCCAGCACCAACGTCATGCCCTCGCGCACCTATGTCGACATGATGGGCACGGTGAAGGTGCCGGTCGGTGGCGATAACAAGCTGAGCGTCTATTTCGGCGTGGACAATGTGTTCAATGTCGATCCGCCGAACTTCCCCGGTGCGAACGGCAGCGGCAACAACGTGCTCTTCAACCCGGTTGGGCGCATGTACAAGGCCGGCATCCGCACGTCCTTCTGATCCCCCCGCCGTGCCGGGCGCGCTTCGTCCGGCACGGCACCCTTTGGCGCACAGGCCGGCCGACGGATCGCTCTTGACGGAGCGGGTGCAGGTGCGGGAGGTCTGCTGGAACGGCACGTAAGGGAGAATGATGGTCGACAAGGCTCCGTCCGCACAGGGTTCCACCAGCGAGGAGGACGCGGCGACATCCCGCAGCCTGCCGCGATTTGGCGGTTTTCCCATTGAGGATGCCACGCGACATCTCTCCAATTTCTACGCCGGGGCAAAGCCCGACGAGCGGACCGTCACCTTTTTCCGGACCACGCGCGCGCTGGTCGTCGCCGCAAGGCGCTGGCGCAAGCTTGCCAATGACAAGGTCCGCAGCGTTGGGCAAAGCATGGCGCGGTGGGAAACGATGTATTTGCTCGCCTGCGCCCGCGACGACCTCTCCCAGCGCGAACTGGCCGAGCTGATCGGCGTCGAAGGGCCGACCATGGCCCATATGCTCAACACGCTGGAACGCGACGGACTGATCGAGCGGGCGCAGAGCCAGGTCGACCGGCGGGTGGTTCATAACCGGATCACCGAAAAAGGGCTGGCCGCCACGCGGGATATCATGGCGATCACAAATGATCTTCGCGCGGACATCCTGCGGGACATTCCACCTGAGAAGCTGGCCATTGCGCTTGAGGTGCTGGAACAGGTCCACGCCCGACTGGACGATTACTGCTGAGGCGCGGTCATGCGGCCGGTTACGGCCGTCCCGTTGCGGTCTCTTCCTTCAGCGAGAACAGCACCGGCCATTCCCAGGCGCCTCGGCAGACCGGCATGGAGCGGGCTTCCGTCAGCCGGAAGCGGGTGCCATCCCAGCGGTAGGTTTCCGCCGTGCCGCAGTCGCCAAGGCCGCGTCCCTTGGCGAAGCTGGAAAGCTCACCGCGCGAAGGATTCCAGCGGGCATTCATGATCAGCGGCGGGGCGCTGGCATCGCCGGTGAAGCCGGGGAGATGATCAAACGGGGCGAAGGCGATTGTCCGGTTGCCGGGCTCGCCGCTTGCGATCAGCGGGACGGCGCTCACATTATATGCGCCCGCATCGCAGGGCAGCAGCAGCAGGACATGCCCCGCATCGAGCGTATGGAGATCGGGCTGGCGACTGCTCTCCAGCCCACTCTCGCACTGCGCCAGGCGCTGGGCCGTGGCTTGCTCTTGCGGCGTGAGCGCAGGCGTCGCGGTTTCGGCGAGGAGCGGGATTATCTTGGGCAGCACGGGATCGGCCGGCAGGGCGCGCGCCATGTCGGCCGGGCCATCACCGATGGCGGCCAGCGCGCCACGGCTGCCGATGCGGCCCTGCTGCTCATCCATATAGCGCAGTGCCGCTGCGACGCCCTGCAGCGACGGGGCGCCGATGACCGTCCGGTTGCGATCGTACAGCTCGAACACATAGCTGGAGCCCATGGACCGCACGACCTCCAACGCGGTCTGGCCATCCAGCGCAATCGTGTCGCCATCGACTTTCTGCCGCACACGGCGCGTGCCATCGATCATGAAATCGACCCGGTCGCGCAGCCGGTCGGCCAGCAGCACGCGCAGGCTGGTGGCACCTGCGGGTCCGCCGTCGCGATGGATGAGGACCAGCAGCCGGTTGGGCGTATCCACCCCTTCCGGGTTCAGCGATACCGCACTGCAGGAGAGGCGATTGTCGCAGCCCACGGCCCAGTTGTCGAAAACACGCAGACGACCCAGCACCGGTTCTGCCACAACGGGCGCGGTCGAAAGGACAGACCCCGACGTCTGGTCGCCGCGCTGCGGGGCGGCGGGCGCGACCGTGGCCAGGCCCGCGAGAGCCAGCGCGCTGATGCGCAGAAGCCGTGAAATCCTTGTCATTCCGCCAGTCATAATGCAGTTGAAGCCAATGGTGTAGCGCCAAGCTGCATGTGTTGCGACAGCCCGTGGTCAGCAAGCCGGGCCAAGTGGATCGAAAGGACACAGATATGCGCAGAATCGCTGTGATCGGCGCCGGCCAGATGGGCGCGGGCATTGCGCAGGTAAGCGCTCAGGCCGGCATGGATGTGCTGCTGCGTGATATCGATCTCGCGCGTGCGGACAAGGGCAAGGCCGGGATCGAGAAGCGACTCGCGCGCGCCGTGGAGAATGGCAAGCTGGAGCAGGCGGATGCGCAGGCGGCGCTGGCACGGATCACGCCCGTGGTGGCGCTCGATGAGGTCGCCCGGTGCGATCTGGTGATCGAGGCCGCGACCGAGCGGGAGGACATCAAGCGCGCCATCTTCGCGGAGGTGGGCGCGGTCCTGGCGCCGGATGCGATCCTTGCAACCAACACCTCGTCCATTCCGATCACGCGGCTCGCGCAGGCGGCGCCCGATCCGGCGCGGTTCATCGGCGTGCATTTCTTCAATCCCGTGCCGGTGATGGCGCTGGTGGAGGTCATTCGCGGCCTCGCCACCTCGCCGGAGACGGTGCAGGCGGTGGAGGCCTATGCGCAGGCGCTGGGCAAGGAGGTCGTCCATGCGTTCGACGCGCCGGGGTTTATCGTTAACCGCATCCTGCTGCCGATGCTCAACGAGGCGATCTTCGCGCTCGGCGAGGGCGTTGCCAGCGTGAGAGACATCGATAGCGCGATCAAATTGGGCCTCAACCACCCCATGGGTCCGCTGACTTTGGCCGATTTCGTGGGCCTCGATACCTGTCTGGAGATCTGCAAGGTGCTGCAGGACACGACGGGCGATCCCAAATTCCGGCCCGCGCCGCTGCTCGTCAAATATGTCGAAGCCGGCTGGCTGGGGCGCAAGACGGGCAGGGGCTTCTACGATTATGCCGGCGACGAGCCCGTGCCGACGCGGTGAAAGGCCTTTCGGGGCGCGCGCTGGCCGCACAGCAAGGAGCCCCGTGTCCGCAGACACGAGGCTCCCGCTCCCACATCGTAAAGGCTGTGCTTAGCTGAAGCTGATCGCCATGTTGGGGCGGCGTGCGCGCAGCGTGCGGCCGATCGCAGCGAAACCGATGATCATCATTGCCCAGGTGGCCGGCTCCGGCACGGCGGGCTTGACGGTGTAGAACAGCAGGTCCTGCTTGCTGCTGTTGGTCGCGACCCAGAAATCCAGATTGCTGTTAATCGTGCCCTTGTTGGCAAGGTAGGAATTGGCGGTGTTGATCAGCGTGGACTCGCCTTGGCTCGCCCATTCGAGCTCGAAGTAACCGGCGCCCAGGTTCTTCGAGTTGCTCGTTTCGTAACGAGTCTCCCAGAGCGCCAGTTGCAGGGCAGCGGACTGAGTCTTGTCGCCACCGGCATAATTGCTCACCAGCGCGGCGACATCGTTGTAAAGGGAGCCGCCCAGATAATCGCTCAGCGACACGACATTGAACGTGCCGGTGCTCGAGTCCTGGGTGACTTCGAGACAGTAAGCCAGGAAGCTGACCGCCTTGCCGTCCCACGTGCCGGAGATATTCTGGGGCGAGAACGAGCCGCTGTAGGAGGTGGTGTTCCACCACGACGAACCAATGCTCACCTCGCCGCTCGGGCTGCTATACTGCGTCGAGAGGTTGTTGATGACGAAGGTGCTCGCGTTCGCGGCAGTTGCGGAGGCGATAGCGGCTGCACCGGCAGCGAGAGCGATAAGCGTTTTCTTCACGGCGATGTTCCCTTCAAAAGTCCTGAAGCCGGTGTGAAGGAATACATCTCGATACAAAATGGTATTAACTACGATTGGACGCTCGTTAACTTCGATTATCGCAAAATAATCAGGGAATTCTGAGGTGAAATTTTAAGAGAATTAGTTAATGATCCAAATAGGGGCATTAACTATGATGAGCGTTTATACGACGCTACATTTGCGAGTGGCGTGAGGCTGCGAATCGGGAAACAACGCATGGCAGGGACCGCCGTGATAGAGCATTCAAGCTGCGGATGCCTCGACGCCTCCCCTCCTCTTCAGAGGAGGGGCCGGGGGTGGTGGCGATGCGTCAGCATCGCGGGGTGAGTGAATGACCGCGCGGTTGTTGCACCACCCCAACCCCTCCTCTGAAGAGGAGGGGCTTACGCAGTGGCATGACCTTCTCGGCGCACCACCCTTGTTGAGCCACGCGAGGGAGATACCCGCGCCTTACCGTTCCTCATCGCCTTCATCACCGGCATCCTCGGCCTGCGCCGCTGCGAGGTCCTGCAGCAGGGCGTCCACATCGAGCGGCTGGCTGCGGTCATGCGCCTCGATGCGATCGCGCAGGCCCTGTGCCCACGTCGCGCTGGGGCCGCCATGCGGATCGAACGCCAGCGGGCCGAGGTTGATCAGCGCGTCATCATAGCGCTGGTCCCGCAGCAGCTGCATCACCAGCATCGTACGGAGATTTTGGTCGAACGGCGCCAGCACCACAGCGCGCTCCAGCCCGGCTATCGCATTCTCCGTCGGGCGCCGGCCCTGCTCGAGGAAGCTGCGGTAGAAATATTGCAGGGGCAGGGGATGATTATTCTCGAACCTGTTGAGCTCGATGAATGGGCGGCGCGCTTCGGCATAGGCAGCGCTGGCGTCCGGGGCGGATTCCGCCTTGCGGAACAGCGCCTTTCCTTTCGCCAGATAGGCGCTCACCTGCCGGTCATCGAGCGCGAGCGCGGTGTTGGCAGCGGCGAGGGCGGCATCCTCGTGACCCGCTTCCAGCTCGGCTTCGGCCAGCGTGGCGTGCAGCGCCGCATCGTTGGGATAGCGCGGCGCAAGAGCGCGCAAGTCCGCCACCAGCGTCTCCAGCTCCTCGGGCGAGGGACGGTTCTTGAGCTCGATCCGCAGCGGCATGGCCGCCGCTTCGCCCTCACTCAGCGCGCGGACCGAGACGGGGCCGGGCTTGAGTGTGGCAGCAGGGAGCTCCAGATAGGTCATGCGGCTCTGTCCCAGATATTTGTCCAGATCCCGCTGCAGGGCATTGAGATCGCCAAAGGCGCCTGTCGCCGCGTCCGTAAGGCTTTTGCCACTGCGCAGCAGGCGCAGATAGATTGCCAGTTGCCCGGGACGCTCCTTGCTGAACGTGAGGTAATGATAAAGCAGCCAGCTGCGCCCATAGAAAGCCGCCCCCTGGGAGGCGGATTTCGGATAATGGCCCGAATTGAGGATTTGCGCGACCGGGATGACATCGCCGTACATCAGGTCGCCCGCGCGATGCCTGGCGGGCATCCCCAGGCCGACATTGCCGTTCTTGCGAAACTGGGCAGAGGCGAAGAACTCGGCGGCGCCTTCCGAGAACCAGAGCGGCATGCCGTAGCTGCTGGTCGAGATCAGATAATGATGCGCATATTCGTGCAGCAGCGCGAGCATCGGCATATCGAGCGTGGTGTTGCTGGTCTTCACCCGGGGAACGATGGCGAAGGCATCCCCCGCGCGCGGCACATAGAACGCATAGGTATATTTGCTGTCGCCGCCCTGTAGCCTGCGCACGTCCTTGTCGCTGCGCACGACATAGACGGTCACGCGGTTGGACGGGCTGGGCGGCTCCATCTCAACCGAGAGCACATAGCCCATGGCATGGTGGAAGCGTTCGAGCTGGTCGGAGAATTGCTTGATCTCCTCCGGCTTCTGGTCGGCATAGATGACGAAGTTTTCGCTGGAGGCTTCCAGCCAGACCGCCTGCGCAGGCGATGCCATGGTCGCAAAGAACAGTGCGGCCCATGCTAACAGTTTGATCGGCATTGCTATTCATCTCCCCCGCGGCCGGACGCTAGGCAGGCGCGCAAGGGACGACAAGGGTGAAATGAGCCGGTCCGCGATGCGCGATGTCTTTTTTAGAGCAACCCCCGCCACCAATATGCCGCCCGCACGTTGCGCGGGGATGAAACTGCGTATCCATGCCGCGATCGATTATGCGCTGCCCCAGCCGACCGATCTCATCCTCCATATCGAAGCGGCGCATCTGCCCGAACAGACGGTGTCCGATGCCCGGCTGGACCTGAGCGTGCTCGATCATTTCGCGCGTGTCGCCGCGCACGACCATATCGGCGAGCGTGTGCTGATGCGCGCACAGGGGCAGCTGAAGGCGGATTATCATGCGACGGTGGAAATCCACCGCCTGCTGGCCGATGTGAGCGGGCTGGAAGCGCTGCCGCCGCACATGCTGCCGGGCGAGGCCGTGCAGTATCTGCTCAATTCCCATTATTGCCCAGGCAGCCAGTTCATCAGCTTTGTCGGCGAGACGTTTGGCGATCTGCAGGGCGGACAGCGCATCGCGGCGATCCGGGATTATGTCAGCGGGCATTTCCATTATCTGCCCGGCGTGAGCACGCCGGAGACGACGGCGCTGCAGACCTTCGTGCGCCGGCAGGGCGTGTGTCGCGATTTCGCGCATATGGTGATCGCGCTCGCCCGCGCCTCCTGCATCCCCGCCCGCTTCGCCAGCGTTTATGCGCCCAATGTCACCCCGCAGGATTTCCACGCGGTCGCCGAGGTCTTCCTGGATGGCAGCTGGCATCTGGTCGATGCGACCGGCATGGCCACGGAAGGGGAGATGGCCAAGATCGGCATCGGCCGGGATGCGGCCGACGTGGCCTTCCTGACTTCCTTCGGCCCGGTCATCATGAACAGTCAGACGGTCGAGGTTGAGGTGGTCGAGCAATAAAGCCGGCGTCCCGGCTCAGGGCGCCGCATCGGCCTTGAAGGGATGCGCATCGGACCAGGCGCAGCCCGAGCGCAGTGCATCGCCGATCTGGAGCGTGGCCACGAACGGGTAGGTGCGGTCGGACATGCCGTCCGAACAATCGCCCGGCGTCAGCGTCATAGTGAAGGGCGCCGCGTTCAGCGTGCCGCTCCACGAGAGGCCGCCGCGCCCATCGAACCGCTCCACCGCGACCCGCTCGCCCTTGGGCGTCTCGGGCGTTTCATAGACCAGCGTCTTGCCGACGACCTGACCACCCCAGAACGGCTCAGTGCCGGTGAAGCGCACGGTCTCGTTCGCCGCAATCTCCGAATAAGGGCGGTTGTCGTCGCGATTCCCCGGCACATTGGGCTCATCGCCATGCGACTGGCAACCGGCGAGCAGCAGCGCGAGGGGCAGCGCCCGGACGATGTTGAGGGTGACGGCGTCGATCATGCCTTCCCTCTGCGCCCGCTATGCTTTGCGGGCAAGCGCTTTGCGATGCTGGCGGAGGGGGGAGCGCCATGCGCGTTCAAACACCCATTAACTTCATGCTGTTAGTGACAGGTCGAGTCGGAAGCGACTTGCGCTGACCGCACTTGCCGGGTGATGCTGATGCCACAGGAAATTCTCGCACTGATCGACAAGCCGTGGCTGCTCTTCATGCTGCTGCTTGCCGGCGCGCTGTTCGGCATGGTGATCGAGCGGTCTCTCGAGAAAGCGAGCCGTGCCAAGCGCCGCGCATGGTGGGAAAAGCGCAATGCGCGGCGGGCCTATCATGCCGGCGTGGGGGTGCAGGATAGTCCCCGGGCGGGCCTGCGTGATGGACCGGACGCGGCCGACCAGCTCCGCACGGTGATGAACGCATCCTTCTTCCCCCGCGCCCTCCTCAACAAGCCGGAGCGCCGACTGCTCGCTCATATCGACCGGGCGCTGGCCGAGGATGCGCCGGGCTGGCGCGCGATGGGGCAGGTGTCGCTGGGCGAGATTCTGGGCAGCCGGGATCATGAGGCGTTCCGCGCCATCAATGCCAAGCGGGTCGATCTGCTGATTGTCGACCGGGATTGCCGGCCCCTTCACGCAGTGGAATTTCAGGGCACGGGCCACCATCAGGGCGCGGCTGCTGCGCGCGACGCGGTGAAAAAGGAAGCCCTGCGCCGCGCGGGCATCGGTTATGTGGAGGTGACGAGCGGGGACAGTCCTGCCGATGTGCGGGCGATCATCCGCAAGCTCTATGCGCGGGACGGTCAAAAGCCGCGGAAGGCCGCGGTGCCTGCGAATGGCCCGCAGCCCGATTCCGGTAGGACGTCGCCCACCGCCGCTGCTCAGACCCAGGAAGCCGATACGGTGCGGGTGATATTCGGGAGGAAAGGGGTGGAGCGCACGCCCGATCCATCACTGTAAGCGGACCAATCGATTGGAATTTGCGAACGGTTCTCAATAAATGATCAGACACCCCGCTGCCGTGCCCGGCGCGCGGAATGAGATTGAGGACTGCCATGCCCCGTGACCTGACCAAGACGCTGACCTATCTGGCCGTTCACCTGACCGTGGGGTTCACGGTGGCATATCTGCTCACCGGATCGCTGGCGATGGCTGGCGGCATCGCGCTCATCGAGCCAGCGGTGAACGCGGTGGCGTTCTTCTTCCATGAGAAGGCCTGGAAAGCGGCCGATGCCCGTGCGACGGCGGCTCCAGCAGCGGTTCCGGGCGCGGCGTTCGATACGCGCATGGCGGCGGTGCGCTGGGGGTGATCGTCCGACGGACAGGCGATCCGCGAATAAACGCGCTTTTGCAGGGCGACAGGCGTAGGATGCGCGCTGCGGGCTGATGCGCTCGTGACCCCGAGAGGAACGCCAATGGCCAAGGGCCAGAAAAAGTCGAACAAGGAAGTCCGCAAGCCGAAGGCGGAAAAGCCGCCCAAGCAAAATGCGTCCCAGCCCAGCCAGAAGACCGGCGTGGTCAAGGGGCTGGAGAATATGCGGAACAGCTAAGGTCAGGCGCGCGATGCCCACCTCCTGGCGACGACGCGCCGCCCGGTGGGTGCTGGCGGCGGCCTATCTGGTCGCCGGCCTGGCACATCTGCGCACGCCCGCCGGCTTCATCGCCATCACGCCGGACTGGGTGCCCTGGCCGGCGCAGGTGGTGATGCTGACGGGCCTTGCCGAGATCGCCGGGGCGCTTGGGCTGATGATCCCGCCGCTGCGCCGCGCGGCGGGCATCGGCCTCGCGCTCTATGCGCTGTGCGTCTGGCCGGCGAACCTCAACCATGCGCTGGGTGACATCGCCATCGGCGGCACGCATCTGGGCTGGTGGTATCATGCGCCCCGGCTGGCGCTGCAGCCGGTGATCATCTGGTGGGCGCTGTGGGCGAGCGGCGTGACCGACTGGCCCTGGCGGACCGGCGCCGCGCGCAAGCCCTAGCGCGCGCTGCCCGCGCCGCCCTTCTTCGCGCCGGCAGATTTGGCGGGCGCCTTGGCACCGGCTGGATTCCCGCCGGCTGGCTTCCCATTAGCCTGCTTGGCCTTGTGCGCGGCAATGTCCGCATCGATTGCCGCGATCCGCTCCCGCTCGGGCGTGTCGCGCGGCAGGCCTTTCAAGCGGCAGGTCGCCCACAGGGCCTTGCGCTCGGATTCCAGCGCCTTGAGATACAGATCGGCCATGCCGGCTCCTATGGGTTGCGTGGGAAAGGGGTGCCATCCCCTAGCGCATGGCAGGCGAGGAGGACAGAGCCGTGCGCGGCGCACGGGCGGCTCAGGCGAGCGTGACGAAAATCTCCGCCTCGATCACCCATTGCCCGGCCACCTCGCGCCACTTGGCGGTGTAGACGCCCGAGGCCGCCAGCGCGCCACTCTCCCGCGCGACGCCGCGCCATTCGCCCTGCTCCAGTGCGATCGGCTCGACCGGCGAGACGGTGATGGCGGCGGGGATGCGCTCATAGACGAGCCGGCTGGGCGAGGCGAACTCGCGCTGCCACACCCTCAGCTGAGCGGCCCGCCCGGCGATGACCGCGCTATCCGTGCCGGTGATCATCACGCAGTCCTTGCCCAGGATCGCGCCGATGGCCTGCGCGTCGCCATCGGCAATGGCGCAATTGAAGGCGGCCCGGCGGGCGCGGATGGGGAGGTCGGTGGGGGTGGAGGTCATGACTTGGTCATTCCCCTGATTGAGCTGGATTGAAATCAAGGTTGCGCTATACACGTATAGCACGGAGGTCCACAATGTTGGCTTTACGAATTGACGCCGAGACCGAGCAGCGGCTCGACGCGCTGGCCGCCCGGACGGGCCGCACCAAAAGCTTCTATGCGCGCGAGGCAATCGTGGCACATCTGGACGACCTTGAGGACTTTTATCTCGCGGAAGAGCGGATGAAAGATTTCCGGGCCGAACAGGCGATCCCGCTTGCAGCGCTGAAGGCCGAGCTTGGCCTGGACGATTGAGTTCGTCCCGGAGGCGGCGAAGGAGCTAAGAAAGCTCGGGAAGAGCGAGGCGGCGCGGATAATCCGCACGCTGGAAGAGCGCATTGCCATCCTCGATGACCCGCGCTCCCTCGGCGCACCGCTGGCTGGCGAACATGCCGGCTACTGGCGCTGGCGGATCGGCGACTATCGCGTGGTGGCAAAGATCGAGGATGCGCGGGTGCTGATCCTTGTGGTGCGGGTGGGGCACCGGCGGGAGGTTTATCGGTGAGGTGGCGGCATTGCAGGTGTTGAATTGCCGCGCTCATTATTGAGCGGAGTTTAGCGAAAGGCTATCAGATATAAATGCATCTGCTGTTCGTTGATGAAAGTGGCACTCCCCCGAAGCCAACCAGTGGCATTCAGGGTTATTTTGTCATTGCTGGGTTGGTGATCCCGGAAGATCGTTGGCTGGGAATGAACGACAAACTTAGTGGTCTGAAGCTTCGGGAGGGCTACCGAGGCGAAGTGAAGTGGCGATTTTTCGCTCCCAATAATCATGATACTGACAATCCCATGCGCGAATGGCCGCAAGATCGTCGCAATCGTTTTCGGGATGATATTTTTTCAATTATTATTGATACAAAGTCCTGTCGTGTCATTGCCTGCGCCAGCGAATCATTAACTGCTTACAATCTCGGAAACGTGAACACTCAGGATGACCTGTATTTCCGAACGTATAAGCCCGTGACAGAGCGTTTCCAGTACCTCCTTCAAGATATTACGCGAGCGAGCGGTCGGGACACGTTCGGCATGATAGTTGCTGATCATCGAGGTAAAGGTGATGATGATAGTATGCGCCATCGTCACGAACGCTTAATAAGAGAATCAGGGCAATATACTTCTCAGTACAAGAATTTTATCGAAGGATTGTTCTTTGCTCCGTCTCATTTGAGCGTCGGCATTCAACTCGTTGATATGATCGCTGGTGCAATTTGGCGCGCGCAAGCTCATAATGATCGAACTTGGTACGATAGACTGCGACCATCGTTCCGCGCTTCGCCGACCGGAAGGATCGATGGCTACGGCCTCGTAAGGTTTCCCAAAGCGGGATGGCAAGGTCCAGTATTAGATTGACGCCGGGTGAGGCCATAGCCTCAACGTGCTAAATGACGCACTCCCGGCTCGATCAATCTAGCTGTGAACTCCGTCCGTTTCAACCTCTTTGCCGAGGGAACTAAACACTTCGACCTGCGACAAAGGCGACCTCAGGCCGGTTTCTTCGCGTGAGATAGCTTGAGTTGTTCCCTCAATCCCGCTCCCGTCCCCCAGCCCCCATATACAGTTCGCTCCCCGTCTCGCGGAACACCTTGCTCATCTCTTCCATCCCCTTGAGCGCCGCGGCCTTGCTCGCGGCTGCCGTCTCCGCGCCGCTCGGGCCGGTGGCGATGAAGCCTTCCACGCCCTGATTTTGCTTGCCCGCGAAGTCGCGCACCTCCTGCGTGATCTTCATAGAGCAGAATTTCGGGCCGCACATGGAGCAGAAGTGCGCGGTCTTGGCGCCTTCTGCGGGCAAGGTCTGGTCGTGATATTGCTCGGCGGTTTCGGGATCGAGGCTGAGGTTGAACTGGTCGCGCCAGCGGAACTCGAAGCGGGCGCGGCTCAGCGCATCGTCGCGGACCTTGGCGGCCGGGTGGCCCTTGGCGAGATCGGCGGCGTGAGCGGCGAGCTTGTAGGTCACCACGCCCACTTTCACATCGTCGCGGTCGGGCAGGCCGAGATGCTCTTTGGGCGTGACGTAGCAGAGCATCGCCGTGCCATACCAGCCTATCTGCGCCGCGCCGATGCCGCTGGTGATGTGGTCATAGCCCGGCGCGATGTCCGTGGTGAGGGGGCCGAGGGTATAGAAGGGCGCCTCGCCGCAGACCTGCAGCTGCTTTTCCATATTCTCCTTGATCTTGTGCATGGGCACATGGCCCGGCCCTTCGATCATCACCTGCACATCCTGCTTCCAGGCGCGATGCGTCAGCTCGCCCAGCGTGTAGAGCTCGGAGAACTGCGCTTCGTCATTGGCATCGGCAATGGAGCCGGGGCGCAGGCCATCGCCAAGGCTGTAGGCGATGTCATAGGCCTTCATGATCTCCGTGATCTCGTCGAAATGCTCGTAGAGGAAGCTCTCCTTGTGGTGCGCGAGGCACCATTTCGCCATGATTGATCCGCCGCGCGAGACGATGCCGGTGACGCGCTTGGCGGTCATCGGAATATAGGCAAGGCGCACGCCGGCATGGATGGTGAAGTAATCCACGCCCTGCTCGGCCTGCTCGATCAGCGTATCGCGGAAAATCTCCCAGGTCAGATCCTCGGCGATGCCGCCGACCTTCTCCAGCGCCTGATAGATGGGCACGGTGCCGATGGGGACGGGCGAGTTGCGGATGATCCACTCGCGCGTGTCATGGATGTTGCGTCCGGTGGAGAGGTCCATCACCGTGTCCGCGCCCCAGCGGATCGACCAGACCATCTTGTCGACCTCGCTCGCCACGTCGCTGGCGACGGCGCTGTTGCCGATGTTCGCGTTGATCTTCACCAGGAAGTTGCGACCGATCGCCATCGGCTCGCTCTCGGGGTGGTTGATGTTGTTGGGGATGATGGCGCGGCCGCGCGCCACCTCATCGCGCACGAACTCGGGCGTCACATAATCGGGGATGCTGGCGCCGAAGCTCTCGCCATCGCGGACATATTCGGCGAGGCGGGCGCGGCCGAGATTTTCGCGCTGGGCAACATATTCCATCTCGGGCGTGATGATTCCGCGCCGGGCATAATGCATCTGGGAGACATTGGCGCCAGCCTTGGCGCGCAGCGGGCGCTTGACGACATTGGGGAAGGGGCGGACACCGCCGGAGCGATCCGGGCCGAGCTGGCCGTTGTCTTCCGGCTTCACCGCGCGGCCATCATAGGCCTCGACATCGCCGCGCCCGAGAATCCAGTCGCGGCGCAGGGCGGGAAGGCCGGCCATGATGTCGATCCGCGCGTCCGGGTCCGTATAGGGGCCGGAGGTGTCATACACGCGCACCGGCGGCTCGCCGGAGCTGGGCTCGAGGTGAATCTCGCGCATCGCCACGCGGTGCGGGCCGACATGAATCTTGCGGCTGCCACGAATGGGTCCGGTGGTGACGCCGATCTCGGCCTTTGCGGGGATGTCAGCCATAGGGATGAGCCTTTCTGTGAACGGAGGAATCAGAGGAAACCGGCACGGCCGGTGAGCCCGGCAACGCCGAGCAGAAGACCAAGGATGATCGCGGCGATCGCCCAGATGCGAGTGGCGGTCGCGGAGGAGACCGCGCGGCCGATGCGCAGCACTGGCCCCGGCACGGCGATCAGCAGCGCGCCCTTGATGAGCGCACCCCAGCCAAACAGCGTGACGAGGGTCGCGAGCGGATCGGTGAGACTGCTGTGGGCGAGCACAAGGGCCGCGCCGATGGCGAAGGTCACCACGCCGGCGAGCAGCACCAGCCCCGGCGCGCGGTCGAAATCATCCAGCAGCGCCCGCCAGCGTTGCGGCGCGGAGAGGCCGGCAAGTCCGATGAGAATGAGATAAAGCCCCAGCACCTGCGCCAGTTGCAGGGTGAGCACGCTGCCCGTCATCATCGCCGCCACCCTCCTCTCAAGGGCCGGCGCGCCTGTGGCTAAGGGAATGAGGGTGGCAAGACTGACCACGCTCCGCTCCCTCCGCCGGTACGAGCCGGTTCAGGTTCAACGGGTCGGATGGCGCTACCCATCCCTCTCAGCCAGTCAGCAGGCTCCCCGGGGAAGGCTGGAGGATAGGCCCTCTGGAGCGAGAGTGCAATGGTGCCGTCAGCCGAAGAGGACTCGCCGCGCGGGCGCCGTAGGCAAGGCCCGCGCGGCGGTGGATCAGAAGGTGTAGGCCAGTCCCGCGCCGAACATCCACTGGTTGCGCGATCCGGCGAGGCGGACCACCGGGCTGTCGGCAATGTCGCCGAGCAGGCGGGTATAGGCGACGCCACCCACCAGCGAGAGGCCACCCGAGAGGTCACCTGTAAGGGCGATGTTGCCGGCGGCGGCGAGCGTCCAGTCCTTCCAGCCGCTGCCGGCGGTGTAGACGGGCAGGGTGCTTGCGGCGCTCTGCGCGGGGGTGATCGAGAAATAAGTGCCGGCATAATCGCCATCGACATGATTGGCGCTAAAGGACACGACCGCGAGGCTCTTGGTGCTCAGCGGTGTCATGTAGCTGACCGAGGGGGTGATGATCGTGCCGCCATGGGCGCCCGCGACGTCCTTGCGCGCGGTGACCGTCGCGGAGAGGCGGTCATAATTGCTGGTAATGAGGCCCCAGCGGGCAATGCCGGCATAGCCGCCGAGCTCGACCGAGGTGCCGACCTTGCCGAGCGCGCGGATGCGCTCGTCGTCGATCTTGTCGACATTGGTGCGGTTGAGGCCGATGGTGGCGACCGGACCGAGCTGGAAATCCCAGCGCGAGCCGCCATCGTTGATCAGATCGATGCTGGCGCGATTGCCGACATACAGGAAGTTGAGACCGCCCAGCTTGCCGACGGCACCGGGCACCGGCGTGATGCTGGTGCCGTTGGCGCCCTCATATTCCCGGATCACTGCGGCGCCCAGGCCGATGGTCAGCCGGTCCCCCGCGCGGGCGCGTGCGGCTTCACGCTGCTCGGCAGCTTCGCTGGCCGCCGTTGTGGTCTGGCCGAGGGCGGGTGCCGACAAAGCGGGTGCGACGGCCAGAATGGCGAGAAGACAAGGGGATAGGGAGGGGAAGGGGCGCAAGTTGAAACTCCGACAAGAGGCTGATCCGTGCAACGCCGCAGGAGGCAGAAGGCTCCCGCCGCGCCGATCACGCCCGTCTCACCGTCGACAATCCTGTTCGCCTGCGTCCTTCCGGCATCATGCAGGATGCCGTGTGCGGTCAGTTGAGCCGCATCAGTCCCGCCACGGTGAGCGCCAGCCCGCAGACCAGCGTCAGCGCCACCCAGATGCGCTGCATGTTCGCCAGATTGCGCAGCCAGAAATGAAAGTAGAGATCCGAGAAGGCGAGCACGACCAGCGCCTCGATCATCATGATGCCGCCAATGGCCTTCATGATGCAGGTGAGGATATCCGCCGGAATCCATGGATTGGCGAGATAGACCGCGGCGCCGAGGATCAGCTCCACCAGCCCGCAGAGCAATTGCAGGGCAGGCGACTGCTCGATCTCCTTGACCATCGTCTGCCACAGGCCGGGCTTGCGCAGCGCGCCGATGGCGGCGGCCAGCGTGAAGGCCCCGAGCAGCATGGCCGCCCAGGCCGTTGCATCAATCATGTCGAACTCTGCCACTGATCTCTCCCGATGATGTCCACCCCCGGGCAGCATGGGGCAGGCGATTGGCCCGGGGCCTTGTGGGCTCCTCGGCTGGCGCGGACTTTAGCGCGGGTGCGCGGGCGGTCCAGATGGAATTTTGCGGGATTATCTAACGGCGGTGAAGGAAGGTTGCCGGTGGGCTTCATGCCCTCTCCCCTTGAGGGAGAGGGATGCGCAGACTTGGCAGCTTGCTGCCTTAGTCGAAGCTGGGAGAGGGGTGAGCGATCCCCAGGATCGCGCGGATCAGAGATCCGCCACCCCTCATCCAACTCCGCCTAGCCGCCAGAAGGCGGCAAGGCCGCGTATCCTTCTCCCTCAAGGGGAGAAGGGTGAAGGGTGTTCGTTATATCCTCTTGGCTTGACACACGTCGCCCGCCGGGGGGTGTCAATGCGGCCGTGGCGCGCTATGGCGCGGGGCATGAGCGACAGCGCCCCGCATACTCCCCCGCCCTTCCGCGTGCCCGCCGATCCGCAGTCGGCGCGGTTCGCCTTCAGCATCGCCGCCACGGACGGCAAGGCCCGCACCGGCGAGATCGTCATGAAGCGCGGCGTGATCCGCACGCCGGCCTTCATGCCGGTCGGCACGGCGGCGACCGTCAAGGCGATGCGTCCGGCGGAAGTGCGCGCGGCGGGCGCGGATATCATCCTGGGCAATACCTATCACCTGATGCTGCGACCCGGTGCGGAGCGGGTGGCGGCGCTGGGCGGGCTGCATGCGCTCTCCGGCTGGGAGCGGCCGATCCTCACCGATAGCGGCGGCTATCAGGTGATGAGCCTGTCTGCGCTCACCAAGGTCACCGAGCAGGGCGTCGCCTTTGCCAGCCATATCGATGGCTCGCGCCATATGCTCAGCCCCGAGCGATCGATGGAAATCCAGCGGCTGCTCGGCAGCGATATCGTGATGTGCTTTGACGAGCTGGTTCCGACCACCACCAGCCGCGATGCGCAGGCGCAGGCCATGGAGCGCTCGATGCGCTGGGCGGCGCGCTCGCGCGCGGGCTTCGATGCGGGCGGAGACCATGCCGCGCGGGCGGCGCTGTTCGGAATCCAGCAGGGCGCGCTCGATGAGGAGCTGCGCAAGCAGTCTGCGCAGGCGCTCGTTGAGATCGGCTTTGATGGCTATGCCGTCGGTGGCCTTGCCGTGGGCGAGGGGCAGGAGGCGATGTTCGCCTGCCTCGACCATTGCGTGGGCCATCTGCCGGTGGAGAAGCCGCGCTATCTGATGGGCGTGGGTAAGCCAGACGACATTGTCGGCGCGGTCGAGCGCGGCATCGATATGTTCGATTGCGTGCTGCCGACCCGCTCCGGGCGGAACGGGCAGGCCTTCACCTGGGCCGGGCCGCTCAACATCCGCAATGCGCGCTTTGCCGAGGATCCGACACCGCTCGATGCGCGCTGCACCTGCCCGGTCTGCGGCAGCGTCAGCCGTGCCTATCTGCATCATCTGGTCAAGGCCGGGGAGATGCTGGGCGCGATGCTGATGACGCAGCACAATCTCCATTTTTATCAGGCGCTGATGGCGGGACTGAGGGATGCGATCGGCGCCGGGCGGCTTACCGAGTTCGCCGGCCGCTTCCGCGCCGATTATGCGAGCAAGGCGTTTTGAGCGCGGCGATGCGTCTCGCCGATTTCGACATCGACCTGTTCCTGCGGGAGTATTGGCAGCGCAAGCCGCTGCTCATCCGCAATCCGTGGGCCGAGTGGGTTAATCCGCTGGAGCCCGATGATCTCGCCGGCCTGGCCTGCGAGGATGAGGTGGAATCGCGGTTGATCACCCAGGCCGGCACGGACTGGGCGGTGGAGCATGGCCCGCTGGACGAGACGCGCTTTGGCGACCTCGGCGAGGCGCCGTGGACCCTGCTGGTGCAGGCGGTCGATCATTATGTCGAAGAGGTGGCCACGCTGATGGCGCCCTTCCGCTTCATCCCCAATTGGCGGATGGACGATGTGATGGTGAGCTATGCCACGGACGGCGGGGGCGTCGGGCCGCATTTCGACCAGTATGACGTGTTCCTCATCCAGGGCGCGGGCAAAAGGCGCTGGCAGATCGGCGGGCTGTGCGACGAGTCGACCCCACTGCGCCCCCATGACGACCTGCGGTTGCTTGCGGACTTCGTGCCCACGCAGGAGTGGCTGCTGGAGCCGGGCGACATCCTGTATCTGCCGCCGGGTGTCTCTCATGATGGCGTGGCGGTCGGGCCGGATTGCATGACTTATTCCATCGGCTTTCGCGCGCCTTCGCAGCGCGACCTGATCGAGGACTGGAGCGCGCATGTCGCCGACGGGCTGGCCGAGGATGATCGCTATGCCGACCCCGGCCTGCCGCTACAGACCAATCCCGGCGAGATCACGCCGGATGCGCTGGCGCGACTGCATGATCTGGCGACGCAGGCGCTGGCGGATCGCGCCGGATTCGCGCGCTGGTTCGGGCAAGCGAGCAGCACGCCCAAATATCCGCAGGCAGACTGGCGGCCTGAAGCGCCGGTGCTGGCGGAGGATGTGCAAGAGGCGCTGAACGACGGCTTGCCGGTGCGCCGCAATCCGGCGAGCCGCTTCGTGTTCGTCCGTGACGGGGCGGACGCGTTGACGCTGTTCGTGGACGGCGAGGCGTTTGCCTGCACGGGGGAGGCGGCGCGCTTCGCCGAGCGGCTCTGCGCAGGGGACGACGCGCCGGTGGAGACGCCGGATGCGGCGGTGCTGGCGCTGATCGCGGCGCTGGCCAGTCAGGGCAGCGTCACCCTCGATCCGGAGGATTAAGCGGACGATGGCGCGGCTCATCCTCTTCAATAAGCCCTATGGCGTGTTGCCGCAGTTCACCGATGCGCGCTCGCCCTCGCCACGCCCGACTCTCTCGGCCTATATCGATGTGCCAGGCGTCTATCCTGCCGGTCGGCTGGACCGGGACAGCGAGGGGTTGCTGCTGCTCACCGATGATGGCCGCTTGCAGGCGCGCATCTCCGATCCCCGCTACAAGACGCCCAAAACCTATCTGGTGCAGGTGGAAGGGGAGCCGGACGAGCCGGCGCTCGAGCGCTTGCGGCGCGGCGTCATGCTCAACGACGGCATGACCCGCCCCGCGCAGGCCGACCGCGTCGCCCCGCCGGACCTCTGGGAGCGCGATCCCCCGATCCGCGTGCGCAAGAGCGTGCCCGATTGCTGGCTGCGCCTCACCATCAGCGAAGGCCGCAACCGCCAGGTGCGCCGCATGACCGCAGCGGTCGGCCACCCCACCTTGCGGCTGGTGCGCTGGCAAGTGGCGGACTGGACGCTGGACGGACTGGCACCGAGAGCATGGCGCGAGGTGGCGGTTTAGCCCTCCCAATCCTCACCGCGGGATTGAAATGCGCATATGATAGGATTAAATCCTACTGGTTCGTCCCGCAGGAGCTTACCATGCGATCTACGCAGCAACTGAGCGTGACATTGCCCATCGATATGGCGGCGCAGGTCAAGGCGAGGGTCGCGTCGGGGGAATATGCCAGCGAAAGTGAAGTGATCCGGGATGGGCTGCGAGCTCTTCAGGCGCGAGAGCAGGCTGTGGAGGCCTGGCTGCGTGAAGACGTCGCGCGGACCTATGATGCGATCCAGGCTGACCCGCGCCGCGCGCGGTCTCCGGCGGACGTGAAGGCCGCGCTGGCCGCAGAACGCGCCGCCACGTCCTGATCGAATGCAAAGCGTGGTCAGTTTTGCGCCGGAAGCCGAAGCGCAACTGATCTCCTTGTTCCGCTATATCGCTCGCGAAGCGTCCGCCGATATCGCCAGTCGCTACGTCGGAGCCATTGTCGAGCATTGCGAGAAGCTCGCCGATTTCCCCCACCGCGGGACACCGCGCGACGACCTTCGCCCTGGTCTGCGCACGATCGCTTTCCGGAGGCGGGTGACGATTGCTTATTCGGCCATCGGCGTGAGCGTCACCATTCTCGGTATTTTCTATGGCGGGCAGGATTTCGCGGCCTTGCTTGCCGATGACGCTTGAGGTGCGCTCGCGTCACGCGCACTCACTCTTTCCGCCCAACCCTCCTGCCGCTAAGAGGCGGCAATGGAGAGCCTGGCCACCACCCCTATTACCGATGCCCTTGACCGCGCGCTGGCGCATTCGCCGTTTCTGGCGCGGCAGATCGATGTCTATCCCGAGCTGGTCGCGCTGCTGCTTCAGGGGCAGGCGGAGGCCGCATGGGCGGCCGGGCGGGCGCTGGAGCCCGATGCTGCGGTGGATCGGCGTCTGCGGGTGCGGCGCAGTGCGCTGGCTCTGGTGGCGGCGATTGCCGATCTGGCGGGGCTCTGGGACATGGATATCGTCACCCGGCGGCTCTCCGACTTTGCCGACGAAGCCATCGAAACGGCGCTGAACGCGGCCTTCGCCGAGCGCTACCCGGATGAGGCGCCGCGCGGCATCGCGGTGATCGCGCTGGGCAAGCATGGCAGCCGGGAGCTCAATTACAGCTCGGACATCGACCCGATCCTGATCTTCGACCCTGAAACGATCCCGACGCGCGGCAAGGAAGAGCCGCAGGAAGCAGCGCTACGGTTGGCGCGGCGGATGGTGGCGCTGCTCACTGAGCGGACCGGGGACGGGTACGTCTTCCGGGTCGACTTGCGACTGCGCCCGTCGCCCGAGGTTTCGCCGATCATCCTGCCGGTCGAAGCGGCGATCAGCTACTATGAGAGCGCCGCGGTCGGTTGGGAGCAGGCCGCTTTCGTGCGCGCCCGCGCGGCGGCCGGCGACATCGCGCTGGGCGAGGAATTCCTCAGCACGATCCGGCCGTTCGTCTGGCGGCGCAGTCTGGATTTCGGTGCGATCCGGGCGATCAGCGATGTTTCGCGGCGTATCCGCGCGCACTACGCCAGTGGTCAGCGCTTCGGCCCCGGCTTCGACTTGAAGCGCGGGCGCGGCGGCATCCGCGAGGTGGAGTTCTTCGCGCAGGCGCACCAGCTCATTCAGGGCGGGCGCAATCCCGCGCTGCGGGCACCGGCCACGCGCGCGGCGCTGCGCGTGCTGGGCGAGGCGGGGTTGATCAAGCCTGACGAGCGCGCGCGGCTCGATGCGGCCTATGTGATGCTCCGCACGATCGAGCATCGTCTGCAGATGGTCGATGACCGGCAGACGCACATGCTCCCGGAAAGCCCGGCTGCGCTCGAGAATGTCGCGCAGCTGGCCGGCTATGCCGACGGCGCGGCGCTGCTCGCGGCATTGCGGCCGCATGTCGAGGCGACCGGCCTCACTTTCGATGGGCTGGTCGGCGAGGATGAGGAAGGCGATGATCGCCTGCCCGATGAGCCGCGCGCACTGGCGCAGCGGCTGGAAGACATCGGCATTGAAGAGACCGAGCCCTTCGTCGCGCGCATCACCCGCTGGCGGGACGGCAGCCTGCGTCCGCTGCGCAGCGCCCCGGCGCGCGAGGCACTGGAGGAGCTGCTGCCCGGCCTGATGCGCCAGATCGCCCGTGCGCCGGCGCCGCTTACCGCGCTCAACAAGCTGGATCAGGTGATCGAAGGCCTGCCGACGGCGGTCAATCTGCTGCGCCTGCTGGTCGCGCGCCCGGCGCTGGCCGAGACGCTGGTGACGATCCTCTCGCACGCGCCCACGCTGGCCGATGCGCTGGGGCGGCGCGCGGCACTGTTCGACGGGCTGATCGACCAGAGCGCGCTCGATCTGCCGCCCGATGTGCCGACGCTCATCGAGACGATGCGTACGCATGATGCTGGCGATGACTTCCAGCACCGGCTCGACCATGTCCGCCATGTCGTGGGCGAGCGGCGCTTTGCGCTCGGCGTGCAGATCGTCAGCCGCGAGGTCGATCCGCTCGAGGTCGGGCGGGGCTATGCGCGGGTGGCGGAGGCGGCGGTGGACGTGCTCGCCGCAGCCGCCGTGGCGGAGTTCGAGCAGACCCACGGCCGCGTGCCGGGTAGCGAGCTGGCCATCCTGGCGCTCGGGCGCTTTGGTGGCGGATTGCTCACCCATGCCTCCGACCTCGATCTGATCTTCCTGTTCAGCGGCGATTTCAACGCGGAATCGGACGGGCGCCGGCCCTTGGGCGCGACGCTCTATTACAACCGCTTGTCCCAGCGAGTGATCAACGCGCTCTCCGTGCCCACCGCCGCCGGCGCGCTCTATGAGGTCGACACGCGGCTGCGCCCCTCGGGCAATCAGGGGCCGCTGGCGATCAGCTTCGAGAGCTTTGCGCGCTATCAGGCCGAGGCGGCGTGGACCTGGGAGCATCTGGCACTCACCCGTGCCCGCCCGGTGTTCGGATCGTCCAGCGCCCGCGCCGCGCTGGACGAGATCGTCCGGCAGACGCTGATGGTCGAACGCGACCCCGCGCAATTGCTCGCACAGGCCGTGAAGATGCGGCGCGACATCGCCACTCACAAGCCGCCGGCCGGGCCGCTCGACGTGAAGCTGATGCCGGGCGGGCTCGTCGATCTGGAATTCCTCATCCATGTGACGCAGCTCACCCATCGCACCGGCTTCTCGCCCAGCCTCAACATCGCGCTGGAGAGACTGATCGCCGCGGGGCTGCTCGACAGCGCGCTGCGTGAGGCAGCGGACCTGCTGACCCGCTATCTGGTGGTTGCCCGCCTCGTTGCGCCGCAATCGAGCGAGCCGGTGGAGGAAAGCCGCTGGCTGGTCGCACGGGCCTGCGGGGCCCGCGACTGGGGCGAGCTGCTTGCCCGAATCGATGCCGCGCGGCAGATCATCGCCACGAGCTGGAACGCGCTGGCCGGCCAGGCTACGCCATCGGAAGGAACGACATGATGCTGAGCCAAGGCGATACCCTGCCCGACGTCACTCTCACCGGTGCGGATGACGCGCCCATCCGGCTCGCGGATTTTCGTGGCAAGCCGCTGGTCGTCTATTTCTACCCCAAGGCCGATACGCCCGGCTGCACCACCGAAGCGATCGACTTCACCGGGCTGATCGATGATTTCGGCGCGCTGGGCGTGCCGGTGATCGCGGTCTCCAAGGATGCGCCGGCCAAGCTCAAGCGCTTCGCCGGCAAGCACAGCCTCGCCGTCACGCTGGCATCCGATGGCGATGGCAGCGTGTGCGAGGCCTTCGGCACCTGGGTTGAGAAGAGCCTTTATGGCCGCAAATATATGGGCATCGAGCGCGCGACCTTCCTGGCCGATGCGGAAGGCAAGATCGTGCGCGTGTGGCCCAAGGTGAAGGTGAAGGGCCATGCCGCCGAGGTTCTGGAGGCGGTGAAGGCGTTGGGGTGAGGGTTTGTGCCACGGATTGCGCGGCAGATCGATCTCTCTTCTCTCGTCACCCCGGGCTCGACCCGGGGTCCCGCTTCTTCAAACCAGCAGATCGAACCTGTCCTTCCAGTCGGGATTATTACGTTCGATCAGCGCGAACTTCCATTCGCGCCGCCAGCGCTTGAGCCGTTTTTCGTGAGCGATGCATTGGGCGATGTCCTCGCCCGGCTCCGCCCACACCATTCGGGCTAATCCATAACGGGCGCAGAAGTCCGATCCTGTTCCGCTGCGATGCTGAAGAACGCGCGCGCCGAGATGAGCGGTCACGCCGACATACATCGTGCCGCGATAGCGATCTGCCATGATGTAGACCCAGCCACCCTGTCGCTCCCGATCCATGGACTTATGCGCTGAGAAGCGAGACCCCGGGTCAAGCCCGGGGTGACGGAGTTGAGGTGGCCACTTCCAAAATCCATCCCCATTGTTATCCCCAGGTTCCACAGGGCGCGTTTCCTCGGCTCTTGCGCCGCACCTCGGAAGAGAGGACAATGCGTCCCCCATGTCAGAAAACACGATCCGTCTTGCCCCGGTGCCCGATGTGCCCGGCTCTGAACCCCGTATGCCGCGCAATGTGGAGGCGGAGGCTGCGCTGATCGGCGCGTTGATGATCGACAACCGGATCGTCGAGGACGTGCAGATGGAGCTGCGCGCCGAGCATTTCTTCGAGCCGCTGCACGGGCGCATCTATGAGGCGATCCTCAAGCTGGTCGATCGCAACATGGTCGCCAATCCGGTCACGCTGAAGCCGCTGCTGGAAAGCGATCCGGCGCTCAAGGAACTGGGTGGCCCGGCCTATCTGGCGCAGCTCACCGGCAGCGGCGCGGCGGTGATCGGCGCGCGCGATTTTGCCCGGCAGGTCTATGATCTGGCGCTGCTGCGCGAGCTGGTCGGCGTCGGGCGGGAGCTGGTCGACAAGGCGCTCGATACCTCCGATGCCATCGACCCCAAGGGCCAGATCGAGCAGGCGGAACTGGCGCTCTATGCGGTGGCCGAGCAGGGCGGCGACACCGGCAGCATGAAGACCTTCGCGCAGGCGACGCGGCTTGCGGTCGGCATGGCGGAGAAGGCGCTCAATTCCGGCGGCCATGTCTCGGGCATCACCTCGGGCCTGGATGGCCTGAACAACCGCACCGGTGGCCTTCATCCGTCGGACCTCATCATCGTTGCCGGGCGCCCCGGCATGGGCAAGAGCTCGCTGGCGACCAACATTGCTTACAATGCCGCCAGCCGCTGGATGCGCGACATGGCCGACGGCATCCCGCCGGAAAAGTCGATCGGCGCGCCGGTTGCCATCTTCAACCTGGAAATGTCCGCCGATCAGCTGGCCACGCGTATTTTGGCCGAGCAGTCGGGCATCAGCGGCGAGAAGCTGCGCATGGGGCGGATCAATCATAGCGAGTTCCAGAACCTCGTCCGCGCCTCGCGCGAGTTGCAGGATCTACCGCTGTTCATCGACGATACCGCTGGCCTCACCATCGCGGCGATGCGCACCCGTGCCCGCCGCCTCAAGCGCCGGCACAATATCGGCATGATCGTGGTCGACTATCTCCAGCTGCTGCAAGGCTCGGGCAAGACCGGCGACAGCCGCGTCAACGAGATTTCCGAGATCAGCCGTGGCTTGAAGACCCTCGCCAAGGAGCTGATGGTGCCGGTGATCGCGCTCTCCCAGCTCAGCCGCGCGGTGGAAAGCCGCGAGGATAAGCGCCCGCAACTCTCGGACCTGCGCGAATCCGGCTCGATCGAGCAGGACGCCGACATGGTGTGGTTCCTCTACCGCGAGGACTATTATGAGATGAGCAAGGAGCCCAAGATCGAGGACGAGGGCGCTTATGCCGCCTGGCGCGAGAAGATGGACCGGATCACCGGCCATTCCGAGCTGATCGTGGCCAAGCAGCGCCACGGCGCCACGGGCAAGGTGCGGCTCTACTTCGATTCCAAGATCACGCGGTTCACCGATCTGGCGGACGATAGCTATGCCGGGGCGGATGATGGTTATGAGTGAGGTGCGGGGCTAGCCCCGAACCTTCAGGTGCCGCTCGTGTCGAGCGAAGTCGAGACACGGAGAGCGCTGTCCTTGGGTGTCTCGACTCCGCTCGACACGAACGGGGATGAGCAGCGGTTGTAGCTGATCTCGTGTTCCTGCGAAGGCAGGAACCCAGGGCGCAATTGATCGGCTTCTCCGCCCTGGGCTCCTGCCTTCGCAGGAACGCTTACGTGCGTTGATAGCTGCTGAGCTAGACGGCTTGCCCGGCCGCATTGGCGCTGGCCCAGGCCCACTGAAAATTATAGCCGCCCAGCCACCCGGTGACATCCACCGCCTCACCAATCACATACAGGCCCGGAACCGCCTTGGCCTCCATCGTCTGCGAGGATAGGCCGGCGGTATCGACGCCGCCCGCTGTCACCTCCGCCTTGGCATAGCCGTCGCTGCCATTGGGCATGAACGTCCAGTCCGCCAACCGCGCCTGCGCGGCGGCCAGGGCGCGGTCGGGCAGATTGCCGAGCTCCGCCTCCAGCGCAAGATCGGCCGCCAGCCGGTCCGCCAGACGCTCGGCCAGCGCGGCGCGGAGCAGGCGGCGCAGGGTCATGCGCGGGGCCTCGCGCTTGGCGGCAAGCAGCCAGTCGCGCGGATGATCGGGCAGAAAATCGATGCCAACGCCCTCGCCATGGCGCCAGTAGGAGGAGATTTGCAGGATCGCCGGGCCGGAAAGCCCGCGATGCGTGAACAGTGCCGCCTCGCGAAAGCGCGTCTTGCCGGTGCGGGCAACGACATCGGCCGAGACGCCAGAGAGCTCGCGGAACAGGGCATCTTCGCCGCTGAGGGTCAGCGGCACCAGCGCTGGGCGCGGCTGCACGACCTTGAGGCCGAACTGGCGGGCGAGATCATAGGCAAAGCCGGTCGCGCCCATCTTGGGAATGGACGGCCCGCCGGTGGCGATGACCAGCACCGGCGCGGTCGCGATGCCACGCGGCGTGTCGACGTGGTACTGGCCTTCGGCATGGGTGACCTCCCGGATCGGGCAGGCGCAGGCGATGTCGACAGCGCCCTTCGCGCACTCCTCCAGGAGCATGGCGACGATCTGCCGCGCGCTGCCGTCACAGAAGAGTTGCCCCAACGTCTTCTCGTGCCAGGCGATGCCATAACGCTCGACCAGCGCGAGGAAATCCTGCGCGGTGTAGCGGCTGAGCGCCGATTTGGCGAAATGGCGATTGCTGGAGAGGTAGCGATCCGGCGCGGTGTGGAGATTGGTGAAGTTGCACCGCCCGCCACCGGAAATGAGGATTTTCTTGCCCGGCTCATCGGCATGATCGAGCAGCAGCACCTTGCGCCCCCGCTGCCCGGCCACCGCCGCGCACATCAGCCCCGCTGCGCCGGCGCCCAGGATGATGGCGTCATAGGGGGTGGGGGAGGTGGGCATGGGGGCTTTCGGCTGGGGGTGAGGCGCAATGCCTACGCCGTGACGACCAGGTTTGGAAGCGCTTGACCAGCAAGTTACTCTCTCCCCTTGAGGGGAGAGATACGCAGGCTTGCCGATCTATCGGCTAGCCGGAGTAGAGAGGGGCGAGTTGCTGCGCGGAGGTTGCCCTCTCCCAACCCTCTCCCCTCAAGGGGAGAGGGCTATTCAGTTAGCTGGACCCCCGGGTCAAGCCCGGGGTGACGATAGATGAAGCGGTAATCCCGGACAGGCCCCAAGGCTTTCGACGCCGAGCTTCCCCTCAAAACGCCGGCTGGTTGGCCGGGTCTTCCGGGTCCGCCGGCGGCGTCGAGCTGGTGTGGATGCCGCATTCCACCTTGTCCCAGCCGCGCCAGCGGCCGGCACGTGGGTCTTCGCCCGGCATCACCTTGCTGGTGCAGGGTTCGCAGCCGATCGAGAGATAGCCCTGTGCTTCCAGCGGATGGCGGGGCAGGTCGTGCGCGGTGAAATAGGCTTCCAGCGCCGCCTTGTCCCAATCACCCAGCGGATTGATCTTCAGGCGCCCGTCCTCGATCTCGAAGCGCGGCAGGTTCTGGCGCGTCACGGATTGGAAGGCCTTGCGCCCGCTAATCCACGCATCGAGGCCTTGCTTGGCGCGCGCCAGCGGCTCGACCTTGCGGATCTCGCAGCAGCCATCGGGGTCGTAGGACCAGCGCAGGCCCTTGTCGTCCTTCGCCGCGAGCACATCGGCCTTCGGCTCGACCACGCGGCTGTCGATAAAACCGAGCGTACGGATCAGCGTATCGCGATAGTCCAGCGTTTCCGGGAACATCTTGAGGGTGTCGACGAAGATCACCGGCACGCTCTTGTCCGCCTGCGCGATGAGGTGGAGCAGCACCGCGCTTTCCGTGCCGAAGGAGGAGACGACGGCGACCGTGCCGAGCGCATCCTCGGCGAACAGCGTCTTGAGCATCGTGCCCGCATCCACGCCCGCAAAGCGCGCGTTGAGCGCGTCCGCATCCGCCTGCGTCCAGCGCGGGGCGGCGTCGATCCGGTCGATCTGGCGAGCGGCTTCAGCCATTGCTTGCTCCGTGGCGCTGCGCCCAGATCGGCGCGCGCGGATCGACGGTCTTCTGATAGACGCCGGGGAAGCGGGTCAGCGCCGCCTCGACCAGCGCAGGGTCGAGCGGCTTGTCCGGCCGGAAGCTGTCAAACCCGCAGCGAACCATGTGGCTGATCTGGTCGACCGCGACATCGCCCACCGCGCGCAACTCGCCGGCATAGCCAGCCTCACGCAGGATGCGTGCCGCCGAATAGCCGCGTCCGTCGCCGAATACGGGGAAGTTCACCTCCACCAGCGCCACGCGGTCCAGATGCGGCAGCAACTCGCGGGCGTCCTCGCCCGGCTCGATGCGCACCGCGGCCGAATTGCTCTGGCCGGAAAAGGCCTCCAGCGTCACGGCGGGCAGTTCGGCTGCCTCGCCGCCTTCACGCAGGGACAGATATTCAAGCATAAAGTGCCTCCTTGAACGGGGCCATGCCGATCCGGCGGAAGGTGTCGACGAAGCGCTCGCCCTCCTGACGGTTTGCGAGATAGACGTTGGTGGCCTTCTCGACCGCATCGACAATGCCGTTCTCGTCGAAACCCGGGCCGGTGATCTGGCCAAGGCTGACATCATCCGCGCCCGATCCGCCGAGCAGGAGCTGGTAATTCTCCACACCCTTCCGGTCGACGCCGAGAATGCCGATATTGCCGGCATGGTGGTGGCCGCAGGCATTGATGCAGCCGCTGATCTTCAGCTTCAGCTCGCCGAGCTCCTTCTGCCGATCGAGATCGGAGAAGCGCTGCGCGATCTTCTGCGCGACCGGGATCGAGCGCGCATTGGCAAGGCTGCAATAATCCAGACCCGGGCAGGCGATGATGTCGCTGATGAGATCGAGATTGGCGGTGCCGAGATCGGCTTCTTCCAGCGCCTTCCACAGCGCATAGAGATCCGCCTTCTTCACATGCGCCAGCACGATGTTCTGGGCGTGGGTAACGCGCAGCTCATCGAAGCTGTACTTTTCGGCCAGGTCGGCCATCAGGTCGATCTGCGCGGAGGAGGCATCGCCCGGAATGCCGCCAATGGGCTTCAGGCTGATGTTGACGATGGCATAGCCCGGCACCTTGTGCGGCTTCACCTGCGTGCTCACCCAGGCCGCGAAATCCCGGTCGGAGAGGTCGATCTCGTCTGAAAGACCGGTCTCATAGGCCGGCGGCGCGAAGTAATCGGCAATGCGCGCCAGCTCGGCGAGCGGCGGATCGAGCCCGAGCGTCTTCATATGCGCGAACTCTTCCTCGACCTGGCGGGTATATTCCTCCCGGCCCATTTCGTGGACGAGGATCTTGATCCGCGCCTTGTACTTGTTGTCGCGCCGGCCGTGGCGATTGTAGACCCGCAGGCACGCCTCCAGATAGGAGACGATCTCCGCGAAGGGCACGAAGTCGCGGATTTCCGGCGCAACCATCGGTGTGCGGCCCATGCCGCCGCCGACGAACACGCGGGCGCCGATCTCGTCATCCTTCTTCACCAGCTCGATGCCGATATCGTGCAGGCGCATAGCCGCGCGATCCTCTGCGCTCGCGATCACCGCGATCTTGAACTTGCGCGGCAGATAGGTGAACTCCGGGTGGAAGCTCGACCATTGGCGCAGCAGCTCCGCGAGCGGGCGCGGATCGGCGACCTCATCGGCCGAGACGCCGGCATATTGGTCGGACGAGATATTGCGGATGCAGTTGCCGCTGGTCTGGATGGCGTGCATCTCCACCGATGCGAGATCGGCGAGAATGTCCGGCGCGTCCGCGAGCTTGATCCAGTTATACTGGATGTTCTGGCGGGTGGTGAAATGGCCGTAATCGCGGTCATATTTCCGCGCGATGTGGGCGAGCATGTGCATCTGCTTGCCCGACAGCGTGCCATAGGGAATGGCGACGCGCAGCATATAGGCGTGCAGCTGGAGATACAGGCCGTTCATCAGGCGGAGCGGGCGGAACTGCGCCTCGCTCAGCTGCCCGTCGAGGCGACGCTGGGTTTGGTCGCGGAATTCGGCAACGCGGGCATCCACCATCGCCTGATCGTAAGTGTCGTACTGATACATGGTCTTACTTTCCGTTCGCTTCGAGCGAAGTCGAGAAGAGTTGGGTGCGGCGTGTCTCGACTTCGCTCGACACGAACGGCAGGGTGGTTTGGCGCGCCATCAGATCACCCAGTTGCCGGCATTGGGGTCGGCGGGTTTGAGGCTCAGGTCGAGGCGCACGGTCGGGCCGAGCGCGCGGATGCGCTCCTTGATGTGGGCGGGGCGGATATTGCCTTCGCCGTCCTGCTCGCCGTCGATCACATAGGCTTCGTTCACGCGGCGCGCGGCGGCTTCGGCCTGGGCGATTTCCGCGCCCTTCTCGCCGACGTCCACGGCGTCGTTCACATGGATGGACCAGCCTTGGCCAGTCCACCAGATGACGTCGCCGTTGGCGAGATCATTGCCGGTCAGGATATTCATGTCGTCAGTGGCTCCCCGCACCTGTGCTGTGCTCAATGTGAAATGATCCAAGCGGCAGGCAATCGAGCGCATCGGCATGCCGCACGACCTCCCCCACCACGATCAGCGCCGGACTCGCGACCGCCTCGCGCGCCACGAGATCGCCAAGATCGGCGAGCAGGCTGCGCAACACGCGCTGATCCGGGCGCGTGGCTTTCTCAATCACCGCGACCGGCGTCGAGGGCGAGAGCCCGTCGCGCATCAGCTTCTCGGCAATATCCTGGCTGGTCGCGAGGCCCATATAGATGACGAGCGTGCGTCCGGGCCCGGCCAGGCCGACCCAATTCTGCTCGGAAAGACCCTTGCACTGCCCCGCGACGAAGCTGACGATGCTGGCATCCTCGCGATGCGTGAGTGGCAGGCCGGCACTGGCGCCGCCGCCGACCGCCGCGCTGATGCCGGGCACGACCTCGCAGCGCACACCAGCCTCGCGGCAGGCCTCCAGCTCTTCGCCGCCACGGCCGAAAATGAAGGGATCGCCGCCCTTGAGGCGCACGACGTCACGGCCCGAAAGCGCCTCGCCGACGAGCAGCGAATTGATCGCCTCCTGCTTCATCGAATGGCGCGAGCGTTGCTTGGCGACTGAGATCAGCTCCGCCTCCGGCGAAGCCAGAGCGAGGATGGCGGCATCGACCAGACCGTCATGCACGATCAGGCTCGCCCGGCCGATCAAACGGGCAGCACGCACCGTCAGCAGATCAGGATCGCCCGGACCTGCGCCAACGAGATAGACCGTGCCGGCCGTAAAGGACTCAGAGTGCGCCATGGGTGGTAGATGCGTTCGAGTACCCAAGCCCGCAACCGACGCTTGCTTTAGCAGGCCGAAGCGAAACTATTGTGGGGCTCCGGGTGGTGGCAGAGGTCGTGCCAATAGCGGGTCAGGAGAGCGCTTCGGTGGCGATCTGACTGCTGCGCGGCAGCAAAGCGTCTAAGCGAACAGGACGACATTGTTGCCAAGTCTTCAACCTTCTCCCCTTGAGGGAGAAGGATACGCAGCCTTGTCGCCAGTAGGCGGCTAGGCGCAGTTGGATGAGGGGTGGCGGATCGTTGATCCGCGTGATCCAGCGGATCGCATACCCCTCTCCCAGCTTCGACTAGGCAGCACACTGCCAAGTCTGCGCATCCCTCTCCCTCAGGGGGAGAGGGTAGAATACGCCCGCCCTCGATAACATAACTGGCTTCGGCGGCCGGTTGGGTGGCGGACGTACGGACCTAGGCACCAACCACCAAGCTTGCCCCGCCGCTTCCTGCCATTGCGAATTCGCCGCCACGCCCTAGATCGGCATCATGCCGCTTCATATGACCAAGATCGCCTTCCAGTCGGAGAGCGCCGCCACCTTGCGGGAGTGGCTGGAAAGCCATGCACAGGCCGGAGAGGGTGGCGAGGCGCGGTTGACGACGCGCTATCTGCCCAAGCGGCATGAGGAGATGGCGGGCGGGTCGCTTTATTGGGTACTGGCGCATCAGATCGTCGGGCGCAGTCCCCTGCTCGGGTTTGAGGCGCGGCCGGACGGGCGGCAGTGGATCCGCCTCGCCCCGCGGCTCATCCCGGTGGTGCCACGGCCCAAGCGCGCCCATCAGGGTTGGCGCTATCTGGCTCACGAGGATGCGCCGCCGGATATGGGAGACGGCGAGGGCGGCGACATGCTGCCCGACCAACTGGCGGCCGATCTCGGCCGGCTCGGGCTGATCTAGGCGCGCCGCTGCCCGCCCTCAGGGGAGCAGCAGGCTCGCATCGCCATAGCTGTAGAAGCGATAGCCCTGCGCGATCGCGTGAGCATAGGCTGCCTGCATCCGCTCACGCCCCATCAGCGCGCTGACCAGCATGAACAAGGTCGAGCGGGGCAGGTGGAAATTGGTCATCAACCCGTCAATGGCGCGGAAGCGATAGCCCGGGGTAATGAAGATGCGCGTTTCATCCGCGAACGGCCGGATGATGCCATCTTCCCCGGTTGCGCTTTCGAGGAGGCGCAGGCTGGTCGTGCCCACCGCGATCAGGCGCCCGCCATTGGCGCGGACCGCATTCAGCCGGTCCGCCGTCGCCCGATCGATCCGCCCCCATTCGGCATGCATGCGGTGTGCGTCGGTATCGTCGGCCTTGACCGGCAGGAAGGTGCCGGCGCCGACATGCAAAGTAAGCGTCGCCTGGCCGATACCGGCCTCAGCGAGCGCTGCGACGAGGCCGGGCGTGAAGTGCAGGGCTGCTGTGGGCGCCGCGACGGCACCGGGTTCCTGCGCGAACATGGTCTGATAATCCTCGCGGTCCTGCTGGTCGGTGGGCCGCTTGCTGGCAATATAGGGGGGCAGGGGCATCTGGCCGGCGCGTTCGAGCAGCAGCTCAACCGGCTCGTCACCCAGGAAGCTGAGCGTCATGCCGCCATCCGCGTCCCGCTCGCCGGCCTGTGCCTGCACGCCTTGCGCAAAGGCGATGATGTCGCCGGGCCGCACCCGCTTGGCGTTGCGTACGAAGACCTGCCAGTCGCGCGGGCCGAGGCGCTTGTGCAGCGTCACCCCGACCTTCGCCTCGCCGCGTTGCCCCTCCAGCTGGGCGGGGATGACCCGCGTGTCGTTGAAGACGAGGCAGTCGCCGGCACGGAGCACGGTTGGCAGATCGCGCACGCCCATGTCAAGCAGGCCCCCGTCCTGGCCTTCGAGCACCAGCATCCGGGCCGCATCGCGCGGCGAGGCGGGACGCAGGGCAATCCGCTCGGGCGGCAGGTCGAAATCGAAAAGGTCAACGCGCATGGCTGGCGCCCTTAGCGCCTGCGCCGGACATTGAACAGGTGCCGGTCAGCGAGGTCCTGCTGGCCGGTAATCCCACGCGCGTATCGGCGCGCTCAGCCTGCCGTGTTGCTGCCGGCGGGTGCTGCGGCCTGCTGATCGCTCTGGATATAGGCGCGCACGATGGTCGTCGGCTGGGCCGGCGGCTCGCCCTTGGCGATCTGGTCGACACCGGCCATGCCATCGATCACCCGGCCCACAACCGTATATTTGTGGTCGAGCTGCATGCGCGGCATCAGCATGATGAAGAACTGGCTGTTGGCGCTGTCATCGCTCTGCGCGCGGGCCATGGAGACGGTCCCCCGCATGTGCGGCAGCCAACTGAACTCCTGCTTGAGGTCCGGCAACGGCGATCCGCCGGTGCCATCGCCCTTGGGGTCGCCGCCCTGGGCCATGAAGCCATCGATCACGCGGTGGAACTTGAGGCCGTTGTAGAAGCCTTCCCGCGTTAGCGTCTTGATCCGCTCGACATGGCCGGGGGCAACGTCCGGGCGGAGCAGGATGCGCACGGTGGCACCGTCCGAGAGGGTCAGCACCCAGGTGTTTTCGGGCGTGACCGGCGTCATCGCGACGAGCGGCTTGTCCGTGGACTTCTCCGCGTCCTCGCGCAGGGCGTCGGCATCCTTCTGCGCGCGGGCCGCCATTTCGGCCTTCGCCAAAGCATCCTGCGCACCGCCGCCCGGCTGGGCCTGCGCGGAATTGGCGCTGGCCAGCATGAGGCCGCAGGCGGCGGCAAGCGCGATGCCGGAGCCAAACAGTCGGGTAACACGCATGTCGTCCATCCTCATTTCACGGTCGAACCGGGCCCGGCCGCCAACTAGCGTCGCATGGCTGAACCAATGATGACCCGTCAAGTCTCGTCTGCCCTGCCGGCGTCGACGCTCATGCCGAGCCGGGCCATCACATCGGTGCGAACACCCGGCGAAACGAACTTGCCGATGTCGCCGCCCAGCCCCGCAATTTCCTTCACCAGGCGCGAGGCAATGGGCTGCAGCGCAACGTCGGCCATCAGGAACACCGTCTCGATGCTGGCATCGAGATACTGGTTCATGCCGGCCATCTGATACTCATACTCAAAGTCCGCCACCGCGCGCAGGCCGCGCAGGATCAGCGAGGCGCCGACCGAGCGGGCATAATCGATCAGCAGCGAATCGAAGGGCCGCACGTCGATATCGGCATCGATGTCCGCGCATTCCCGCCGGATCATCGCCAGCCGCTCGTCCAGCGTGAACAGCGGTGATTTACTCGGATTGGTGGTCACGCCGATCACCAGCCGATCGACCAGCTTCGATCCGCGCCGGATGATGTCCATATGGCCCAGCGTGATAGGGTCGAAGGTTCCCGGATAAAGGCCGATGCGGTGAACCATGAGCGAGTCCTTAGTAACTGCGGCTGATCGCGAAATCGGCAATGTCGCGCAGCAGATCGGCTTCCGCGCCAAAATCGCGCAGATGATCCTTGGCCTGCGCCACCAGCAGGGATGCCTGCTGCCGGGCCTTCTCTACGCCCATCAGCGATGCGAAGGTCGCCTTGCCGGCAGCGGCGTCCTTGCCTACGGCCTTGCCGGTGACGGCAGCGTCCCCCTCAATGTCCAGCAGATCGTCGGCGATCTGGAAGGCGAGGCCGACATCATGCGCATAGCCGCGCAGGCTCGTGCGTCGCTCCTCTGGGATCCGCGCGAAAATGGCGCCGGCTTCCAGACAGAAGACGATGAGCGCGCCGGTCTTGAGCAATTGCAGTCGCGTGATCGCCGGCAGATCGAACGGCGTCGTTTCAGCGACAAGGTCCATCATCTGCCCGCCGGCCATGCCTGCCGGACCGCTGGCCAAGGCCAGGCTGGCGATCAGCTCGCAGCGCACGGTCGCATCGGCATGGGTGCGCTCGTCCGCAAGCACGGCGAAGGCGAGATCGTGCAGGCAGTCGCCGGCGAGGATCGCCGTCGCCTCATCGAAGGCGCGATGGGCCGTCGGCTTGCCGCGCCGCATATCGTCATTGTCCATCGCGGGCAGATCGTCGTGGATCAGCGAATAGACGTGGATGCACTCGACGGCGAGGCCGGCGCGTACCGCGCTTTCCCAGCCAATGTTGAAGAGGTCGCAGCTTGCCTTCACCAACAGCGGGCGCAGGCGCTTGCCCCCGCCGATCGCGCTATAGCGCATCGCCTCGTAAAGCCGCGCGCGCTGGTCCTCCGGCACCGGCAGCAGCCGGTCGAACTGCACGTCGATTGCCTCGGCAATCTCCGTCAGGGCGGTTTCGAGCCGGGTGCCGGCATCCTCGCGCATCAGCGGATCATTCACTGGGATAAGGGGTCGTCCGGGCGGCGGACCCATCGGCGCTCGCCGTGATCTGCTCGATCCGGGCCTGCGCGGCATCGAGCCGCTTCTGGCATTGCAGCCGCAGATCCTCGCCCTCGCGATAAAGGGTGATGGACTGGTCCAGCGGCACGTCGCCGCGCTCCAGTTGCTGGACAATCGCCTCCAGGCGCTTGAGCGCGTCCTCGAAGCTGAGGGTGCCGCTATCGGTCTCGTCTGCCATGCCCATGCATTGACCCGGCTCCCCCACAGGGTCAAGCGTGCTCTCTACGCTCCCCCGAAAAATGGCGTATTGTCACGCAAATCAAGTTGACCTCGCGGGAGCGAATCGCAATAGCCGCGGGGCTATGAAAACCCTCACATACCCCTCAATCGCGCTTTGCGCGGCCGCGCTCGCCTTGTCTGCGTGCAAGTCCGAGCCTGAAACCTTCAACACTGGCACGAATGACCCAATGGCTGCGGAACTGGCAAATGCCGGTAACGTCGCCCTGCCCCCCATGCTCCGTGCCAGCACCACCTATCGCTGCAAGGACAACAGCCTGATCTTCGTCGACTTCATGACGGACGATGTGACGGCGAACCTGCGTACCGAACGTGGCGGCCCGATCACCGGTCTCAAGGCACCGGAAGCCGGCCAGCCCTTCGTTTCCGCCGATGGCGCGACGAAGCTGGAAGGCGCCGGCGAGACGGTCACGTATAACGGCCAGGCCTGCAAGGCGGGCTGATCGGCTGATCTTGGTTCAACCGCACGGTCCGCTCTGGCGGGCCGATGCTCAAAGAATGGCCGACCCGCGAGGGTCGGCCTTTTTCGTTACAAGGGCCGATCGGGCGGTTGTGCCCGCCCGCTGGCGGCGATAAAGGCCGCTCATGTCGACCAGCACCACCCCAAGCGCCTCAGGCATCACCCCCGAAATCGTCGCCGAACACGGTTTCACCCCCGAGGAATATGAGCGCGTTGTGAACGCCATCGGCCGCGAGCCGAATATCACGGAGCTTGGCATCTTCTCGGTGATGTGGAGCGAGCACTGCTCGTACAAGTCCAGCCGCATCCACCTCAAGAAGCTGCCGACCGAGGCACCCTGGGTGATCTGCGGCCCTGGCGAGAATGCCGGTGTCATCGACATTGGGGACGGCCAGGCGGCGATCTTCAAGATGGAGAGCCACAACCACCCGAGCTACATCGAGCCCTATCAGGGCGCGGCGACGGGTGTCGGCGGCATCCTGCGCGACGTGTTCACCATGGGCGCGCGTCCCATCGCGAACATGAACGCGCTGCGCTTCGGGCGGCCCGATCATCCGCGCATGAAGCACCTCATCTCCGGCGTGGTGCGGGGCATTGGCGGTTACGGCAATTGCGTGGGCGTGCCGACGGTGGGCGGCGAGACCAATTTCCATGCCGCTTATGATGGCAACATCCTCGTCAATGCGATGACGGTGGGCGTCGCGGAGACGGACAAGATCTTCTATTCGGCCGCTTCGGGCGTCGGCAATCCGATCGTCTATGTCGGCTCCAAGACCGGGCGCGACGGCATCCATGGCGCGACCATGGCCTCGGCCGATTTCGGCGAGGACTCCGAAGAGAAGCGCCCCACCGTTCAGGTCGGCGATCCGTTCACCGAAAAGCTGCTGATCGAGGCCTGCCTCGAACTCATGGCCTCGGATGCCATCGTCGCGATTCAGGACATGGGTGCGGCAGGCTTGACCAGTTCGTCGGTGGAAATGGCGTCCAAGGGTGGCGTTGGCATCCGGCTGGACATGGACAAGGTGCCGCAGCGCGAAACCGGCATGACCGCCTATGAGATGATGCTCTCGGAGAGCCAGGAGCGGATGCTCATGGTGCTCAAGCCCGGCAAGGAGGCCTTTGCCGAGGCGATCTTCCACAAATGGGAGCTGGATTTCGCGGTCATCGGCGAAGTGACCGATACGGGCCGGATGGTGCTGGTCCACCATGGCGAGACGGTGTGCGACATTCCGCTCGGCCCGCTGGCCGACGACGCCCCGCTCTACGATCGCCCGCATGTGCCGACTCCGCCGCTCGCACCGCTCGCCAGCGCGCCCGATAGCAAGGACCCGGCCGCCGATCTGCTCGCGCTGATGGGTTCGCCTGATCTCGCATCGCGCCGCTGGATCTGGGAGCAATATGACCACATGGTCGGCGCCGACACCGCGCAGGCGCCCGGTGGTGACGCTGCCGTCGTGCGCGTGCATGGCACCAAGAAGGCGCTGGCGATGAGCACCGACTGCACGCCGCGCTATTGCTACGCCGATCCGGTGCAGGGCGGTCGCCAGGCGGTGGTCGAGACGTGGCGGAACATCACGGCAGTGGGCGGCCAGCCGCTCGCCATCACCAACTGCCTCAACTTCGCCAATCCGCAGCGGCCGGAGATCATGGGCCAGATCGTTGGCTGTCTCGAGGGCATGAGCGAGGCCTGCCGGGCGCTCGATTATCCCATCGTGTCGGGCAACGTCTCGCTCTACAATGAGTCGAAGGCGACGGGCGGCGGCAGCGCGATCCTGCCCACGCCGGCGATCGGCGGGGTCGGCCTGCTCCCGGATGTCGAGCGGATGTGCACCATCGCGTTCAAGGACGTGGGCGACATCATCTTCCTCGTCGGTGAGCGCACCGGATCGCTCGGCCAGTCACTCTGGCTGCGGCAGGTCCATGGGCTGGAAGGCCGTGATGCGGGGCCGCCGCCGCCGGTCGATCTCGCCACCGAGCGCCGGACCGGCGATTTCGTGCGCGAGGCCATTCGCTGCGGCGCCATCACGGCCTGTCACGACGTGTCGGATGGCGGCGTCGCCGTCGCGGTGACGGAGATGGCGCTTGCCGGCGGCATCGGCGCGATCCTCGATCAGCCGCTGGCCGGCACGACGGCGGAAACCTATTTCGCCGAGGATCAGGGCCTGTATGTCGTGACTGTGCGCGATGCGGCGCTGGTCGAGATGCTCAGCCATGCCGAGGCGCGCGGCGTCACGGTCGCGCGGCTGGGTCGCACCATTGCCAATCGCATCATCTTCGAGCTGCCGGAGAGCGATCACTCGGTCGCGCTGGCCGATCTGCGCACCGCGCATGAAGGCTTCTTCCCGGCCCTGATGGACGCCTGACCGGCGCCCGTCGGTGCCGGCTCAGGGCACCATGCGGCCGGGTCAGGGCACCATGCGGAAAGTGTATTCGTAGCCGCTCTGCGGGGCGCCGGTGATGCCTACAATCTTGACGGTGTAGGTCGTGTTGGCCTGCAGGCCCGTCACGCGCCACTCGATGTTGTTCGGCACCCCATATCCGTCATTGTCATACTTCACGTTGGTGACAGGCAGGCTCGTGCCACCGCTGCTAACCGTGATGATGGCGCCGCTAAAGCCGACGTTTCCGTTGGCGCCATAGGCCCCGGTCTTGTTGGCGAGCACGGTGAACGAGAGAATGTCGCTCGCGCCGAAGTAACGCTGCGGATAGTTGCCCTGCGGATAGGCGATGAAATCGGGCAGGCTGCTCGGGGCGGGTGCCGCGACGCTGGTGCTGAAACCAAAGACCTTCATCGTCGCGCCATCTGCGCGTTCGCCCGAAGGCAGCTGATACACGGACCGCCCATAAGCAATCTGACCGAGGAACGGGTTCAGGATCCAGCGACGGTGGCCGATCGAGAGGCTATTGCGCTCCGTCATCCACCCCGCCAACAGATCGTCTTCGGTCCGCCATGGCAATGACCCCCATCCGCCGATGAGATTGCCCGAGGCAGCGGCGTCGCGACCTGCGGTCGTGTAGCATGTCCATGTGGGTGGAGGATTGTGGTCCAGCGTCCTGTTCGCGGCCATCATGAGCGAGGAATCGTCGACGCCCTGATTGGCAGACGCCGCGTAAACGACGGCGGGAAGCCCATGCAGCGCGCGCACCGCGTTCACCTTGGCCAGCATGTCCATCCGCACGCTGGTCTTGAGCACGCCGGTGTTGCACGAGGCGACATTCGGTTGCGTATCGTAGAGCGCGGCCGCCGCCGCCGTCCAACTTGTCGGCGTTGGGGTGGGGGTCGGCGTCGGCGTAGGACTTGGCGTGGGTGTGGGCGCCGGGGTTGGCGCTGGCGTGGGGGTTGGTGTCGGCGCGACCGTGATCGGCGTCGATCCGCTGCCGCCACCGCCACTGTCACTGCCACCGCAGCCGGCCAGCGAAAGGGCCAGCAGGCTTGAGGCGAGGCCTATCCATATCCGCTGTCCACGCGGCACGTCCGACCTGTTGAGGATTTCTGCAGCCCGCATCTTGTCCGTCCGTTCCCAGCTTTGCCACGGCTTTTGGCACCGTGTCGTTCTGGCGCAGGCTAGGCGCCGAACTATGGCAAAACTCTAAACGGGGCTGCGGTTCGTCGGGCGGCAGAAACGCTGCATCGCTTTCAGTCGCGGCGCAGAATATATTCCTCGTCGCGGTGGTCACCGACATGGAACAGATAATCGCCGACCTTGTGGAAGCCGGCGGCCGCGTAGACTGCCTGCGCCCGGCCATTGCCGGACCAGACGCCCAGCCAGCTTGGCCCCGGATAGCGCTCTGCAAGCCAATCCAGCGCGCTTTTCAGCAAGGCGCCTCCCAACCCGTACCCTTGATGGCCGCGACGGACGTAGAGTTGATAGAGTTCGCCGGAGTGCGCGCTGACCTCCGGGTGCGGCAGCTTACTCGGCCCGGCATGGGCGTAGGCGACCAGCTCTCCGGCAACCGTAGAGCACACCCAGCTGGCGTGGGTCGGGTCTGCCAGTTCGCGGGCGACGGCCTGCGCGCCATAGGCCTCGATTTCGAACCGGGCGAGGTCGTCGGGCGGATAGGGGACCGCGAAGTCCTCCAGAAAGGTCTCGCGAAAGCAGGTAAGCTTCAGCCTCGCCAGGGCTTTGGCATCCTCGGCTACTGCCCTGCGCAGGGTCGGTCGATCAGTCATGCCACAGCCTGCCATAGATGATGTGGTAGTTTGAAGCCCCGCCATCCGCATCGAACCGCGCCATCACGCGGCGGAGCGAAGTGGGCGCGAGGCGGCGATAGCCGGGCTGGGGCACCCGCGCGCCGATGGCGTGGAAATGCCGGGCCAGCGCCAGCCCGCCGGGCACGGGCAGCGGGACCAGCTCCTCGGCAAGATCGCACCGGCCCAAAGCCTGCGCCATCGGGGCCACCTCATCGCGGCTGGGATAGTCGCGCAGACCGCAGACCAGCCCTTCGCGCGCATGGGCTGCGCGCCAGTCACTGAAGCTCTCGGCGCCCATCGTGGCGAAGCAGAGGCTGCCGCCCGGCACCAAAAGGCCGTGCAGGCGGGCGAGGGCTGCCGGCAAATCCTCGAACCACTGGAAGGCGAGGCTGGAGAGAATGAGGTCGAAGCGCTGGGTGCCCAGATCCGGGCGTTCTCCGTCCATCACCAGTAGCCGCACAGGGCTGCCGGCCTCACGCATCGCCGCGATCATGCCGGGCGCGATGTCGGTGGCGGTGATCTTCGCATCCGGCCAGCGCTCCACAATCAGCCGCGTCAGCAGGCCGGTGCCGCAGCCGATCTCCAGCACGGTTGCCGGATCGCGCGCACCGGTATCGGTGCCGCCCGTCGCAAAATCGAGCAGGCGCATGGCGACATGGCGGTGCACGCCGGCATCGCCCTCATAGCGGGGCGCCGCCGCGCCGAATGCGGCGCCGATGCGTGTCTTGCAGTCGCTGACCATCGCCGCGCGAATGCACCAGCTTGGGGTGGACGTCACGCCAAAAGGCGATAGAGCAACGACCAATCGAACAAGGCGCCGGCCCGCTCAAGCGCCCGGCCCGCAACCAGGACAGCATAGCGCATGGCCGATGAGGGCTTTCGGATCGAGGGACTGGATTTTCTGAGGGGGTGCGCCGTGATGGGCATCCTGCTCGGCAATATCGTGACCTTCGGGCTGCCCTCTGCAGCGGGGTTCAACCCGTTCACGGTGGGGACGCAAGGGCCAGCGGATCTGGCGACCTGGTTCGCGACCTTCCTGCTGGTCGATGGCAAGATGCGTGCGATTTTCGCGATGCTGCTGGGTGCGTCCATCCTGCTGGTGATCGAATCGGCAGAGATGAGCGGGCGGGACGGGCTGCAGGCGCATCGCCGGCGGATGCTGTGGCTGCTGCCCATTGGTCTTGCGCATTATCTGCTGCTCTGGTCGGGCGATATCCTCGTCCAGCTGGCCCTGTGCGGCCTGATCGCCACCCTGTTCATCCGGTTCGAGACGCTCGGCCTGATCAAGCTCGCGCTGGCGCTGCTGCTGTTCCAGTGGGTGATCAATCTGGTGGCGGTATGGCCCGCCTTCTCGCTCCGCGCGGCAGCGCTGGCACCGGGAGCCGCACCGACCATCGTCGAACATTGGCAGGCCTATGCGGACTCGGCCGGCATGGGCGCGAGCCGGGCGGTTGCCAATGAGATCGCGCTCTATACTGGTGGCTATGCTGGCATTTTTGCCGAGCGGATCGGCGCCGCGCCGCGGGCGGCGCTGAATCAGATCCTCTATTCCTGGCCTGAATGTCTGGCCTTCATCGCGCTTGGCATGGCGATGCTCAAGGGCGGCTTCATGGCGGGCCAGTGGCCGGTCCCCCAATATCGCGCGACATGGCACCGGGCGATGCTGGTCGGCCTGGTGCCGATGGCGGGCCTTGGCATCTGGGTGCTGCTGTCGGGCGATCCGCTCGCGGCGCAGGCGGCCCTGTTCGGCTGGTCGGTGCCGCTGCGTCTGCCCCTGGCCGTCGCTCTGGCCTCGATGGCGATGGGGTTGGCGGCGCAACATCCGCAAGCGCCGCTGGTTCGGGCCATTGCAACGATTGGCCGGCTGGCGCTCTCCAATTATCTGCTCACCAGCCTTCTGATGACTGGCCTGTTCTACGGTTATGGCGGAGGGCTGTTCGGGGCGCTGACGCGGACGCAGCTTTTGCTGGTGGTATTGGCAATGTGGGCTGTGATGCTCGTCTGGTCGGTCCTCTGGCGGCGATCGATGGGGCAGGGGCCTGTCGAACGGCTCTGGCGTCTGGCGTCGCGTCGCGGATAGCGTTGAGATAACAAAGGCTCAAAACGCTCTGGCGTCGGCTGAACGCTTGCGGCATAGTTGTGCAATGCAGCATAAACTTGGGTCCCGTTAACATCGATGCGCAGGCTTCCCCCTCTCACCGCCCTCGAGGCTTTTGTGCAGGTCGCCCGCACCGGCTCGGTAAAGGCCGCGGCCGAGGAACTGGCCCTGTCCGCCCCCGCGCTCAGCCGCCGTATCCAGGCGCTCGAGCGATTTCTCGGCTACAACCTCTTCGAGCGCAAACACCAGCAGCTGGAACTCAATCAGAACGGCCATGCCCTGATCAAGGAAATCGCGCCCGCGCTCGATGCGCTGGGCGCGGCTATCGAGAGTGCTACCGGCGGCGCGCGGACGATGCGGGTTCGACTGGGCATGTTGCCATTGTTCGCCAGCCAACGCCTGTTCCCGCGGCTGGGCGAGCTGCACAAGCAGCATCCCGATCTCCATCTGGACGTGGACACCAGCCCCAATGCCATCGCGCGCCTGGGAGAAGGGCTGGACGCGGCCATCGTGCTGGCGCGGGATGTCGATCCCTCGTTGTACGGGCGCGAGCTGGATCGCGATCTTGTCTATCTCATCGGGTCGAAAACCTTGCTGGAAGGCCCCCGGCCGGTCACGCGCCCTGAGGACATCGCTCGCCAGACCCTGCTGGTTCACCGCGACATGTCGGCGACGTTCGATGTCTGGAAGGAAGCAGTCGGCCTGCCGAATCTAACGCCGGCGTCGATCGACTATTATGATTCGGGCGCGCTGATGCTGGAGGCTGCGGCGCAGGGACTCGGCATCGCCGCGATGCATGGGCGCCATTTCAAGGAAGCGCATGACCCCCGGATCGTGCGGCTGTTCGATTATCATGTCGAAAGCCCCTATCGCTATTTCTTCGTCTGCCGCCCGAAAGCCATGGAAAAGCGCGCGGTGCGCATGTTCCACGACTGGGTGATCAACGCCGAGATCTGACCGGGCCGAGCCGTCACCGGTCTGCGCTGTCGACGATTTGTAAACGCTGCCACCCTTATGGCGTGCCTTCGCTCGAACGGGCAGAAGGTCGCACACGCACATGCCGAAGGTTCTGACAGTCGATGACAGCCGCAGCATGCGGGCGTTGCTGCGCATGACGCTGACCGGCGGCGGCTATGAGGTGGTCGAGGCCGAGGACGGCCAGGCCGCGCTCGACTGGCTGGAGGCCAATGAGGCCGATCTGGTCATCACGGACATCAACATGCCACGGCTCGATGGCTTCGGCTTCATCGAGACGTTGCGGGCGCAGGGCAGGCGCCATGTCGACCGGCCGGTGCTGGTGCTGACCACTGAATATAGCGAGGAAAAGCGCGCCCGCGCCCGGGAAGTCGGCGCGACGGGCTGGCTGGTCAAGCCGTTCGATCCGGAGCGTCTCCTCGCGGCCGTGCGGCATGTGACGCACTGACCAGCCGGTCCCTGTGCTTTTCAGGACGAGCGGCGCACAAAGCCGATCGATCACCCCCATCTTGCCTCTTCCCAGCGCCCCCACGGCGCACTAGTGAGACGGTTCCGTGACAAGCGAGCGAGGGGCGATGGCGAGCAAGAGTTCCGCACTGACCGATCGTCGGTCAAGCGCCGGGGATTATCTGAAATTCCTTCACGCCTGGCTGCGCAAACCGCGCCAGACGGCCTCCATCGTGCCGAGCAGCCCGCATCTTGGCCGGCTGATGGCCTCGCAGATCGACCCTCAAGGCGGTCTCGTCATGGAGTTCGGCGGCGGCACGGGTGCGCTCACCCGTCAGATTTTGGCGACCGGCCTGCCGCGCACGCATCTGGAAGTGGTCGAGATCAACCCCGGTTTTGCGCGCAACCTGCGGCGCGATTTTGCGAGCGTTTCGATCATCGAGGCGCCGGCTCAGGCCGTGCTCGGCCAATGCACGGGCGGCGAGGGTGCCTATCAGTGCGTGATCAGCGGCCTGCCGCTGCTGGCGATGAGCAAGACCCTGCAAAGCGCGATTGTCAGCGAGGCCTTCCGGCTGCTGCGCCCGGGCGGCGCATTCATCCAGTTCACTTATTCGCCGCGCCCGCCGCTGGCCGATTCGGTCGCCGATGCGCTCGATCTGGGCGTGGAGCGGATCGGCACCATCGTGCGCAACGTGCCGCCGGCGACGGTGTTCCGTTACCGCCGCGCCGCGGACATTGCGGCCATGGACAGCGCGCAACTCGCCTTCTGATGTGAGCGGAGACCAGCCCGGTCTTGGTAGGCGCGGGCTTTTCTCCAATGGGCAGTCGCCTTCGCCCTCCGGCCTCGCTAGAATGGACTGATGCAACGCTATGATGTCATCATTCTGGGCGGCGGTCTTGTTGGGCTGACGCTGGCCGTCGCACTCGAACGCCATGGCGTGCGCAGCGCCATTGTCGATCCGGCGGCGCCCGCGCGCGTACCGGCGCAGAGCTTCGATGGACGTACCTCCGCGATTTCCTCGGCAAGCTGGCGCCAGTTCGAGGCCATCGGCATCGCGCCGCGCCTTGCCCGCAAGACCTGCCCCATCGACCGGATCTGGGTGAGCGAAGGGCTGACCGGCGGCGCGCTCGATTTCGCGCCCGATCCCGATGATGGCGCCATGGGCTTCATGGTCGAGAATCGCGAGCTGCGGGCCGCGATCGAGGCCACGGCGGACGCGGCCAACATCGTGCGTTTCCAGCCCGACCGGGCGGTGGAGACGGTGCGGGATGCGCATGGCGTGCGCGTGCGGCTGGAAAGCGGCGCCGAGATCGGCGCCAGCCTGCTCGTCGGCGCGGAAGGCCGGGGCAGCCCGACGCGTGCGGCTGCCGGCATCACAGTGGCGAAATGGGATTATCCCCACACCGCGCTGGTCACGGCCATCGAGCATGACGATCCGCACGGCAACACCGCCTATGAAATCTTCTATCCCGGCGGGCCGTTTGCGCTGCTGCCGATGCTGCCGGGCAATCGCTCGGCCATCGTCTGGACGGTGCCGACCAAGCACGCGGCCGCCTATCTCAAGCTCGGCGAGCACGCCTGGCTGGCGGAGGCGGAAAAGCGGATGGGGAATTTCCTCGGCCGCATTCGCCTTGCCGCACCGATGCAGAGCTACCCGCTCGGCTATCACCGCGCCGCCCGGATCATCGATGAGCGGCTGGCTTTGGTTGGCGATGCTGCCCACGGCATCCATCCGATCGCCGGCCAAGGGGTCAACCTTGGCTATCGTGACGTCGCGGCGCTCACGCAGGTGATCGTGGAAGGCATGCGCACCGGCATGGAGCCGGGCGATGCACAACTGCTCGCCCGCTACCAGCGCTGGCGGGCGCTGGATGCGCTGAGCGTAACGATCATGATGGATGGCCTCGTCCGCCTGTTCGATGTGCCGGGCCGGCCGGTCTCGGCAATCCGTCGGCTGGGCTTGTCCGCCGTGCAGAAGCTCGGACCCCTCAAGGATCGGTTCATGGCGGAAGCGCGCGGCGAAAGCGGCAGCCGGCCCAAATTGCTGCTGGGCGATCTGGTCTGACCGCCTGACAGCTTTTTGCATTTCAGTCGCAATTCAGCCCGTCACCTTCAAAGCTTTGTTTACCACAGCCGGCTAGAAGGGCCGCGTTGGAGGAGATCAGGCATGTCTGCCGCGCAAGTGCCGTCTGAGAGTTTTGGTGGGAAGCTGGCCCGGTTGGGCCGCATTCTGGGTATCACGGAAGGTGCGTCCGAAAACGCGCACGTCGTCGAAGGGGCTCGGCGCGAGGAGGGCAATGCGCATCTTCGTCGCGAGAGCGAGCGGCGCAAGATGATCTACGAAGAGGTCGGCAGCTTTCTCTTCGCCCATGATCTTGATCTGACGCCGCTCAACTTCGGGCTGGCGCTGGATTATATCACCGGCAACGACATCGCCGTGGAAAAGGCGGTCCGCGCGATCCTGATGGAGCGGGGGAAGCTCACCAACGGCGCGGTCGAGCAGATCATCGTCGACCAGCGGGCCGAGGAACTGACCCCTGATACGCTGGCCGACATGCTCAAGAAGGTCGAGGCCAATCTCGATCAGATCACCGGCATTGTCGATCAGTCCAGCACGTCCGCCAAGGATTTCGGCGTCGCCTTGCAGAAGCAGGCTGCCTCGCTGGAGGAGTCGGATGCCGGGGAGGCGCTGGGCAATCTCATTTTGCTCACCCGCAGCATGATCGAGAAGACGCGCGAAGTCGAAAGCAAGATGCGTGAGGGGCAGACGCAGACGCGGCTGCTGCAGAAGAACCTGGAGAGCGCCCGCAAGGCGGCCGAGCAGGATCATCTGACCGGCCTGCCGAACCGCCGCGCATTCGAAAACACGCTGCGCGAGGAAGCCGTCAAGGCGCGCGAAGATGGCGAATCCCTGTGTGTCGCCTTCTGCGATATCGATCATTTCAAGGTCATCAACGACACGCATGGCCATGATGCCGGCGACCGCGTGCTGAAATTCGTCGCCGGCCTGCTCGCGAAGATTTCCGGCGATAAATGCCATGTTGCGCGCCACGGCGGCGAGGAATTCGTCATGCTCTTCCGGGGGTTGACCGTCGCGGAGGCCGCCAAGGTGGTGGACGATGCACGCATCGACATGGCGCAGCGCAATCTCGTCGACCGCAAGACCGGCGAACGCATGGACCGCGTGACCTTCTCAGGGGGCGTGGCGGATGTCTTTGGCTACACCGAGCCGCGCGATGCGCTCAAGGCGGCCGACCGCGCGCTGTATCTGGCCAAGGAACATGGCCGCAACCGCGTCTATATCGCGGCTGAAACCGAGCACTGAGCGCGCTCAGAAATCCGGCTGATCGTAATATTTAGGCGGCGTCACGATCTCCATCCGCTCCGCCAGCAGCGGGCGGAAGGACGGGCGTGACTTGATGCCGGCGTACCAGCGCTTGGTCTGGCCATGGCCTTCCCAGTCGATGCCGCCGAGATAGTCCGCGACGGAGATATGCGCGGCGGCGGCGATGTCTGCCAGACTCATCGTTCCGCCGGCCAGCCAGCTGCGATGGTCGAGCAGATAATCGAGATAATCCATATGCGTGTTGGCCCGCCGCATCGCCTCGCGCAGCGCCCCGGCATCGGGTGAGGTGCGGGAGACGACCCGCTTGATCATCCGCTCATTGAGCAGTGGCGCCACGACATCGCGATAGACGATCTGGTCCAGCCAGGCGACCAGGCGGCGCACTTCCGCGCGATCCAGCGCCGAGCCCGCGATCAGCGGGAACTTGTCCACCGTCTCTTCGAAATATTCGCAGATCGCCTGACTGTCCGCCAGCGTCGCATGGCCGTCATCAGCTACGATCACCGGGGTGGTGCCTGCAGGGTTCAGATCGAGGAATTCATCCCGACCTTCCCAGGGCGATTCGCGCACCGTCTCGTACACGATGCCCTTTTCCGCCATGAGAAAGCGGACCTTGCGCGAGAAGGGACAGAGCGGAAACTGATAGAGATGCCACATGCGCGGCTCTTAAATCGCCAGCGAGGCCGATCATAGCTGAAACTTGCGCCGCTGGAACCAATGGCGGCGAGGGGACTTGTTCCAGAGACAGCATCCCCGAAGCCGGAGTGCCCGAGAAGGCGAGATCTGATAGGGACAGGACCATGAACACCAGCGCACGCACATGGGGGTTTATCGGCGCCGTCTTGTTGGCGGGCGGAACTGGCGGCGTGGTGCTCGGCAATTTCGTCACGGCAAATGGGGCGGGCCGCCCTACCGGTGCCGACGAACTGGCCGCTTATTGGAGCGAGGCCGGCGCCGAGGAAACGTCCTCGTCCTTCGAGGATCGCGCCTATGCAAGCGCAGCGATGCGTGACGGCCCGTCCAGCTACCATTGTGAAGGATGCGATGCGGGCCTGAACCGCCACCGGGATTATCTGGAGCCGATGCCGGCGGACTATGCGCCGCTTCCGCCTTATGAGGCGGTCGACTTGCAGGAGCCGACGCGACCAGCCCCGGCGGACCGCGTTTCTGTCTCGCCGCCCTCAGCGCCCTTGCGCGTGCAGGAGCCGGCTCCGGCGAAGGTCGCCGCGCGTCTCGCTGCCGCGCCTGTCATCGCCGCACCGCTTCTGCGGGAATGATCAGAACCCAACGCTAGGCGCGTCGCCGCACGTCTCACTCGCCATCGCCCAAGAAAAACCCCCGGCGTCACCACCGGGGGTCTTGTCTTCATTCCGCCGCGACAACCTCTTGCTTGTCGGACAGCGGCTGCTTGAGGCGGCTGAGCATTTCCTTCGGGCAGACCTGCCAGAAGTGATCGCGGTTGCGCTCCCAGCTGTGCAGGATGGACTTGGCCCAGTCGCTGTCCGTGCGCGCGACATGCTCCTCGACCAGATCCTTGAGCACGCCTTCCCAATGGGCGCTGTCCAGCCGCTGCCAGACGATGCTCTCGGCATTGGCATGGGCCGGGAAGGTGCGGCTTTCATCATAGATGAAGGCCATGCCGCCTGTCATGCCTGCGCCGAAATTGGCGCCGACCTTGCCGAGGATGATCGCTGTACCGCCGGTCATATACTCGCAGCCATTGGCACCGCAGCCCTCGACGACGACCTGCGCGCCGGAGTTGCGGACGGCAAATCGCTCACCAGCCTGACCGGCCGCGAACAGCTTGCCCGCCGTGGCGCCGTAAAGCACCGTGTTGCCGATGATCGTGTTCTCCTGGCTCGCCAGCGGGCTGGAGACCATCGGTCGCACGGCGATGATGCCGCCCGAGAGGCCCTTGCCGACATAGTCATTGGCATCGCCGAATACTTCCAGCGTGATGCCCTTGCACAGGAAGGCGCCCAGCGACTGGCCGGCCGTGCCGCGCAGACGGACATGGACGTGCCCATCCTGCAGGGTGGACATGCCGAACTTCTTGGTGATCAGCGCCGAGAAACGCGTGCCCACGGCGCGGTGCGTGTTGCGCACCGTGTAGGTGAGCTGCATCTTCTCGCCACGCTCGAACACCGCCTGCGCGTCCGCGATCATCTGCGCATCCAGGCTGTCCGGCACTTCGTTGCGCCACGTCGGCAGGTTGAAGCGGCGCTTGTCGTCGTCCGCATCCACCTTCGCGAGGATCGGGTTGAGGTCCAGATCGTCCAGATGCTCGGCGCCACGGCTGACCTGCTTGAGCAGTTCGGTACGGCCGATCACCTCATCCAGACTGCGATAGCCCAGACGTGCGAGAATCTCGCGCACTTCCTCGGCGATGAAGGTCATCAGGTTGATGACCTTCTCCGGCGTGCCGGTGAACTTGGCGCGCAGGCGCTCGTCCTGCACGCACACGCCCACCGGGCAGGTGTTCGAGTGGCATTGGCGGACCATGATGCAGCCCATGGCGACGAGGCTCAGCGTCCCGATGCCGAATTCCTCGGCGCCCAGGATCGCGGCGATCACGATGTCGCGGCCGGTCTTGAGGCCGCCGTCCGTGCGCAGCTTCACCTTGTGGCGCAGGCCGTTCAGCGTGAGCACCTGATTGGTCTCAGCCAGGCCCATTTCCCACGGCAGGCCGGCGAACTTGATGCTGGTCTGCGGGGAGGCGCCGGTGCCGCCGACATTGCCGGAGACGAGGATGACGTCGGCATGCGCCTTGGCGACACCCGCCGCGACCGTGCCGATACCCGCCTGGCTCACCAGCTTCACGCAGACCCGCGCGCGCGGGTTGATCTGCTTGAGGTCGTAGATGAGCTGGGCCAGATCCTCGATCGAGTAGATGTCGTGATGCGGCGGCGGCGAGATCAGCGTCACGCCGGGCGTCGAGTGGCGCAGCTTGGCGATGAACTCGGTCACCTTGAAGCCGGGCAACTGGCCGCCCTCGCCGGGCTTGGCGCCCTGCGCGACCTTGATCTCGATCTCCTCGCAAGCGCCCAGATATTCGGCGTGAACGCCAAAGCGGCCCGAGGCGATCTGCTTGATGCTCGAATTGGCGTTGTCGCCATTCTCATAGGGCTGGAAGCGCGAGCGATCCTCGCCGCCCTCACCGGAGACGGCCTTGGCGCCGATCCGGTTCATGGCGATGGCCAACGTCTCGTGCGCCTCGGGTGAGAGCGCGCCCAGCGACATGCCGGGCGTGACGAAGCGCTTGCGGATCTCGGTGATCGCTTCGACCTCGTCGATCGGCACGGCCTGATCGGGATAGTTGAACTCCAGCAGATCGCGCAGATAAACCGGCGGCAGCTCCGAGACGCCCCGCGAGAATTGCAGGTAGGTCGAGTAGCTGTCCGTGTTCACCGAGGTTTGCAGCAGGTGCATGAGCTGCGCCGAATAGGCATGGGCATCGCCGCCCGCGCGGTGACGGTAGAAACCGCCGATAGGCAGCGTGGCGACGGCCTTGCTGAACGCCGCCTCATGCCGGACGAGCGCGTTATACTGCAGCGAGGCATAGCCTTCGCCGGAGATCTTCGAAGGCATGTTCGGGAACAGATCGTTCACGATCGCCCGCGAAAGACCCACCGCCTCGAAATTATAACCGCCGCGATAGCTGGAGATCACCGCGATGCCCATCTTGCTCATGATCTTGAGCAGGCCCTCGTTGATCGCTGTGCGGAAGTTCTCGAGGCACGCCTCCAGGCTGCGGTCGCCCAGCAGGCCGCGCGCATGGCGGTCGGCGATGCAGGCTTCGGCAAGATAGGCGTTCACCGCCGTGGCGCCCACGCCGATCAGAACCGCGAAATAATGCGTGTCCAGACATTCGGCGGTGCGCACGTTGATCGACGCATAGGAACGAAGGCCCTTGCGGACGAGATGGGTGTGAACCGCCGCCGCCGCGAGGATCATGGCGATGCCGACGCGATCCGGCCCGATGGCTTCATCGGAGAGGAACAGTTCGGTCTGGCCGGCGCGTACGGCGATTTCCGCCTCGTCGCGAATGCGGTTGATGGCGGCGCGCAGGGCATCCGGCGGACCATCGGCGGGAAAGGTGCAGTCGATCTCCGCCACCGTCTTGCCGAAATAGCGCTTCAGCCGCGACCAGTCGTCGCACAGCAGCACCGGCGATTCCAGGATCATCACCTCGCTGTTCTGGCGGTCTTCCTCCAGAATGTTGGCGAGGTTCGAATAGCGCGTCTTCAGGCTCATCACGTGCCGCTCACGCAGCGAGTCGATGGGCGGGTTGGTGACCTGGCTGAAGTTCTGGCGGAAGAAGTGGCTGATCGTGCGCGGCTTCTCGGTGATCACCGCGAGCGGCGCATCATCGCCCATCGAGCCGACCGCTTCCTTGCCATCCTCGGCCATGGGGCTGAGGATCAGCTCCATGTCCTCCATGGTGAGGTTGGCGGCGACCTGACGGCGCGCCAGCTCGGCGCGGTCCCACTGCGGGCGCGCGTCGTTAGCAGCGGCGGGGAGGTCGTCCGCCGTGCGGAAGCCCTTCACATAATCCGCATAGGGACGCTCGCCGGCAATCCGGTCCTTGATGGCGCGGTCGTCATAGACCTGGCCGGCATCGAGATCGACGGCGATCATCTGGCCGGGGCCGAGGCGACCCTTCTTGACCACGGTGGTCTCCGGCACCACGACCATGCCCGTCTCCGAGCCGACGATCAGCAGATTGTCGGAGGTGAGCGTGTAGCGCAGCGGACGCAGGGCGTTGCGGTCCATGCCGGCCACGGCCCAGCGGCCATCGGTCATGGCGAGCGCGGCCGGGCCATCCCACGGCTCCATCACGGAGGCGAGATAGTTGTACATGTTCTGGTGGGCCTGCGGCACATCGTCATTGTGCTGCCAGGCCTCGGGCACGAGCATGATCTTCGCGGTCGGCGCATCGCGGCCGGCGCGGCACAGCGTCTCGAACACGGCGTCGAGCGCGGCCGTGTCGGACGCACCCGCCGGGATCACCGGCTTGATGTCGCCGGACTGCTCGCCAAAGGCGAGCGCCGCCATCTTGATCTCGTGGCTCTTCATCCAGTTCTTGTTGCCGCGGATCGTGTTGATCTCGCCATTATGGGCCAGCGAGCGGAAGGGCTGGGCAAGCCACCACTGCGGGAAGGTGTTGGTGGAGTAACGCTGGTGGAAGATCGCCACGCGGCTCTCGAAGCGCTCGTCGGTCAGGTCCGGATAGAAGACCGAGAGCGATTCCGCGAGGAACAGGCCCTTGTAGATGATCGACTGGCAGGAGAGTGAGCAGACGTAGAAATCGTTGATCTGCGCCTCGATCACCTTCTTCTCGATGCGGCGACGCACGAGATAGAGATCGCGCTCGAACTCGGCGACGTCCTGCTCCTCGGGCATCGGGCCGGAGATGAGGATCTGCTCGATCTCGGGGCGGGTGCGCTGGGCCTTCTCACCGATGACGGAGACATCGACCGGCACCTGCCGCCAGCCGTAGATGCGGTAGCCCGCCTGGATGATCTCGGCCTCGACCAGCGTGCGGCAGGTCTCCTGCGCCCCCAGGTCCGTGCGCGGCAGGAAGATCATGCCGACGGCAAGGCGGTTGGGCAGCGGCTTGTGGCCGGAGGCGGAAATGGCATCGTCGAAGAAGCGCACCGGCAGATCGACATGGATGCCGGCACCGTCGCCAGTCTTGCCATCGGCATCGACAGCACCGCGGTGCCACACGGCCTTGAGTGCATCGATGGCGCTCTCGACCACGCGGCGCGAGGCCTTGCCATCCGTCGCCGCGACGAGGCCGACACCACAGGCGTCCCCCTCGAATTCGGGGCGATACATGCCCTCACGGGCGATCCGGTCGCGTTCGGTTTCAGGAACCATGGTGGTTGTTCTTTCAACTGCGGAGTTGCGATTGATCTCGGTCATGCGGCGACCGCCTGCTTCTTGGGCGTCCGCGCACGCAGATAGCTGTGCATATGGTCGGCCACGTCGCGGCCATCGCGGATGGCCCAGACGACGAGGCTGGCGCCGCGCACGATGTCGCCGGCGGCGAACACGCCATCGACGCTGGTCATCATGTTGCGATGGTCGACGCGCAGCGTGCCCCAGCGGGTGACGGCGAGGCCCGGCTCGCCGAACAGCACCGGCAGATCCTCGGGATCATAGCCCAGCGCCTTGATGACGAGATCGGCGGGGATGCTGGTCTCGCTGCCCGGCTCCGGCTCCGGTGCGCGGCGGCCGGAAGCGTCCGGCTGGCCGAGGCGCATGCGCGTCATCTTCACGCCGGTGACCTTCTCCGTGCCCTCGAAGGCGACGGGGGCGGAGAGCCAGACGAACTCGACGCCTTCCTCCTCGGCGTTCTGAACCTCGCGCTGCGAGCCGGGCATGTTCTCCCGGTCGCGGCGGTAGAGGCAGCGGACCGACTTGGCGCCCTGGCGGATGGAGGTGCGCACGCAGTCCATGGCGGTATCGCCGCCGCCGATCACCACGACATCCTTGCCGGTGGCGAGCAGCGAGCCATCCTCATGCGCGGGGACATGATCGCCAAAGCCGGCCTTGTTAGAGGCGGTGAGGAAATCGAGCGCCTTGACCACGCCGGTGGTGCCGACGCCGGGGGCCTTGATGTCGCGCGCCTTGTAGACGCCGGTTGCGATCAGGAGCGCGTCATGCCGCTCGCGCAGTTCGGCCAGCGAGGCATCCTTGCCGACCTCGAAGCCCATGTGGAAGTGGATGCCGGCATCTGCGAGCCGCTTGACGCGGCGCATGACGACCTCTTTCTCCAGCTTGAAGCCGGGGATGCCATAGGTTAGCAGGCCGCCGGCGCGATCGTGCCGATCGTAGACATGCACCTCATGCCCTGCCGCGCGCAGATATTCCGCCGTGGTGAGGCCACCGGGGCCAGCGCCGACGATGCCGACCGAGAAGCCGGTCGCCTTGCCGACCTGCACCGGCTCGACCCAGCCTTCTTCCCAAGCGGTATCGGTGATGAACTTTTCGACCGAGCCGATGGTGACGGCGCCATGGCCGGAAAATTCGATGACGCAATTGCCCTCGCACAGCCGGTCTTGCGGGCAGATGCGGCCGCAGATCTCCGGCATGGTGGAGGTCATGTTGGAAAGCTCATACGCCTCGCGCAGCCGGCCTTCCGCGGTCAGGCGCAGCCAGTCCGGGATGTGGTTGTGCAGCGGGCAGTGGACCGAGCAATAGGGCACGCCGCACTGCGAGCAGCGCGCGGCCTGATCCTCGGCCTTGGGCGTTTCGAACCCGTCCGAAATTTCTTGGAAATCATGCGCGCGCTCGTTGGCCGACCGCTTCTCCGGGTAGGATTGCGGGCGAATGACGAATTTGAGCATTGGATTCTCGGCCATGGGCGGTGCTTCCTTTCGGCGCCGCACATAGGGCCGACAATCGCGGAAGTCACGCGTTTCTCCACATTAAAGACAGTGTTATTGACCTATAATGTGGCACACGGCCATTTTTTTGGGTTTGGACAGGTTATCTAAACCCCTTATAGGTCCGATCCGGTCCTACTTCATCAAAAGGGCGATCAGCGCAATCGACCCGGCTATGATTCGGTACCAGGCAAAAGGCTTGAAACCGTATCGGGTCACGACGGCCACAAAGCCCTTCACGACAAAGAGCGCAGTGAGGAACGCCATGCCGAAACCGATGGCGATCATCCCGAAATCGTCGGCGTTGAGCAGCGCGCGATCTTTCCAAAGCGCGTAGACCGTCGCCGCCAGCATGGTTGGCACGGCGAGGAAGAAACTGTATTCCGCCGCCGTCTTGCGGTCGACGCCCATGGTCAGCGCACCCAGGATTGTGGCGCCGGACCGGCTGACGCCCGGAATCATCGCGATGCACTGCACCAGGCCGATGCCCAGCGCGGTAGTGGCCGGCATCGTCTCCACCGATTTGACCCGCACCGTCTTCACCATCCTTTCCAGCACCAGCATCAGGATGCCGCCGATAATAAGCGCAACCGCGACGATCATCGGCGTCTGGATGGCGGCGCGCACAGCCTCATAGGCCAGCACGCCGATGACGAGCGCCGGCGCGAAGCCGAGGAACACGTTGCGGGTGAAGGCAATGTCATCCGCCCGGCCCTTGAGCAGGCCCATGCCCACGCCCCAGAAGCGCTGCCAGTAGACCGCGATCACGGCCAGAATCGCGCCGAACTGGATGGCGATCTTGAAGGTCACCGACGATTCGCCGGTGAAGCCGAGCAACTCGCTGGCCAGAATGAGGTGGCCGGTCGACGAGACGGGCAGGAACTCGGTCAGCCCTTCCAATATGCCCAGCAGAATGGCGGTGAAGACGTTGCTATCCATGCGGGGGCAATCCTTGAGTCGAGAGCGATGGCCGAGGCGGTTGGGAAGGGCCAGGCGGCGGACGAAGATGCCCGCCGCGCAGGGTTCAGGCCGGCGCCGTGACGCCGAAACGCCCTTGCTTGCGATATTGCTCCAGCCACGCCGGCGCGATCGCGGCCATGGGCGCCGGGGTGATGCCGAACCGCTCGAAGCCCGCAGCGCCCGGCGCAACGACATTGTCGCTCAGCAGCATCTCGAACTGGTCGCGCGTGATCGGCGCGCCCGGTGCCCAGCCGGTCAGCATGGCCAGCGCCTTGGCGACACCGTCGGGGATGGGCAGGAAGCTGCACGGGCGACCGATCTCGGCGGCGATCCAGTTGTTGATCTGGCGCAGGGAGAGCGTGTCCGGGCCGCCCAGCTCATAGGTCTGACCAGCATGATCCTCGGGCTGCGTCACGGCCTGCGCGATGGCGCGGGCGACATCGACCACATGCACCGGCTGAAAGCGCGTCTCGCCGCGGATCACCGGGACGATCTGGCCGGGCAGGGTCGATCCCGAGGCGATCAGGCGGGCAAAGCGGTTGGTGAACTGGTCGTCCTGCCCGAACAGGATCGAGGGCCGCACGATGGTCGCGCGCGGGAAGGCGCTGCGGACTGCCGCCTCACCCTCGGCCTTGGTCCGCCCATAGGCAGATGCACTGGCAGCGTTCGCGCCGATGGCGGAGACGTGAACCAGCGCCTCAAGGCGCGCCGCCGCCGCAGCCTCGGATATGGTCTGCGCGCCCACCACATGCGCGGCGTGCATGTCGCCGGTCAGCAGGCCGACGAAGTTGATCGCCGCGGATGCGCCCGTGAGGGCTGCGGCGACCTGATCGGCGCGGGTGATGTCCACGGCCGCAAACTGGATCTGACCCATGCCGCCCAGCGTGCGCAGCGCGAAGGCCTGACGAGGATCGCGCTGGGCGATGCGCAGGCGATAGCCCTTCGCCAGCAGCTCCTGGGCCACGTGGCGGCCGACGAAACCACCACCCCCAAACAACACAATCGGCTTGTCCGTCGCTATCATGACTCTGTTCCGTCGTCCTTGCCCCAAGGGCCTGTCTGTCCGCGTTTGCGGTTCTCCTCTCCCTTGCATCAGGCCGCCATCCAAAACAACCGGGTGGATGCGCGACTCGACAAACGGCGGCGCAAATCGCGAGCGATGAGCGCATGAACCGGCCGCACGACGCCCTGCGGGGTGGAATATGGCGGGGGCGACGAAAATAATTTCGCCGGCTTATTTCGCCCATGCAGCGTAAGAATAAGTTGCACATAAATGCACAACGCGCCGGTGATCTCGGCTGTGCGCTGTCTAGTCTAGGCTGAGATCGTTGAGACTGCCGGTGGGCACAGCTAGGGTCAAGGCGCCGCGGCCGACTTTGCAGGGTGATCCAAGTATCGGTCGATTGCGGGCGTAAACTTTTGAACGTAAGCCACAATATGCCGAAATTTGACTTGATGGCGGATGATCGCCCCGTCCGAGGGTGCGACGCGGCCGCGATTTTGCGCAATCCATCGAACAACGCCGCTGGCGCGACTTCCGCGAGCTGAGCGCCACGCGAAAACTTGTCTCCTGGCGTACTGCGACATTGCAAGGGGCGCATGGCTTTCCTGCCATGCAACATCAAAAAATGGCTGATTTCTGCGGCGCAGCGACGATTTTGCCTTGTCCGGGAACGCCCGCAGACCTATCTGGACGGCAAGCGCACTCAAGAACGCTGGACAGGTTCAGGAACGCTCCTTGTGAGCGTCACGAGCCTGACTTCATCAAGAGTTACCGAAAAGAAAAATTGAGTTTGCAGGAGTAACAGACATGAAAATCGTTGCCGCCGCCCTCGTCGCGGCTGGTCTGCTCGTCGGTTCGAGCGCCGGATTCGCCAAGCCCCGTGAAAATGTCGAAGTGCGCGTCTCCACGGACGGTGTGAACTTCGCCGACGCCGAGAGCGTCGACCAGTTCCGCGGTCGCGTCGCTCGTGAAATCGCTGCTGCCTGCAACCCGGGCAACCGCGTGAACGCCGATCTGGCGCCGGACTTCAAGTGCCGCAAGTCGATGAAGCAGGTCAGCGAGACCCGCATCGCGCAGCTGTCCAACAGCAATGCGCGCATGGCGACCATGGACTGATCCATCACGATCTCTTCGTCGTTGAGCGGCGCGCCCTCGGTCATCGAGTGGCGCGCCGTTTGCGTTTGGGGTGCGCAGATCGCTGGTGTGGCCGACTAGCGGGGCCCGATCATTCGGCCGGCTGGGCCGTTCCATCGGGCTTCCCGTTCTTGCCCATCAGCGCACGCAGGCGGCGGGTGACGGTCTGGGGCGAGGATGTGCCCCGCGCAAAGCGGCTGTAGAGCAAAGGCACTACGAACAGGGTGATGGCCGTCGCGATGCTGACGCCGAACACGATCACCCAGCCGATGGACGAGCGGGCATGCGCGCCGGCACCCCCGCCGATTGCCAGCGGAATGGCGCCTGCGACCGTGGCGATGGAGGTCATCAGGATCGGGCGGAGGCGGCGGACGGACGCGTCGCTGATCGCCACCAGAAAATCCCGGCCTTCGTCGCGCAACTGGTTGGCATATTCGACGATCAGAATGCCGTTCTTCACCGCGAGGCCGACCAGCATGATCATGCCGATCTGGCTAAACAGGTTGATGCTGGTCCCCGTCACCGCCAAGCCAATAATGCCGCCCGCGGCGCCCAGCGGCACAGCGGAAATGATCACCAGCGGGTGGACGAAGCTTTCGAACTGGGCGGAGAGCAGCAGGTAGATCACCACCACGGTAAAGCCGAACGCGATCCAGATCGAGGTGCCGGTCTGCATGAAGCTGCGGCTCTCGCCTTTATAACCCACCGCCGTCACTTCCGGCGACTGGCGCGCCTGCTCATTGAGGAAGTCGAGTGCGCGCCCCAGAGAATAGCCTTCGGCCAGACCGCCGCTTAGCGTAATGGCGCGCATCTTGTTGAAGCGGCCCAGCTCGCGCGCGGTGGCGGCCTGCTTGACGATCAGCAGGTTGGAGAGCGGCACCAGCGCCCCGCCGGCGGCGCGGACATAGACCTTCGCCAGCGATGCCTCATCGTCGCGATTAAAGGATTCCGCCTGCAGGACGACATAATATTCCTCGCCGTCGCGCACATAGGTCGACGTGCGGCGCGATCCCATCATCGTCTGCAGCGCCTGGCTGATGTCATTGACGGAAATGCCGAGGTCCCCAGCCCGCTGATGATCGATCTCGATCAGCAGTTGCGGCTTGTTCTCGACATAATCGGCGTCGAGATTGACGATGCCGGGGTTGTCGCGCGCCGCATCCAATATGCGGTCGCGGGCGACGGCCAGATCCTCATAGCTGGTGCCGGCGATCACGAAGCTGATCGGCTGGCCGCCGCGCGATAGGCGGTTGGTGACGGTGGCGTTGCCGCGCACGGATGGCAGGCCGGCCAGCCGCTTGTTGACCTCCTGCGCGACGCTCTGCGAGCTTTCCTTGCGCTCGTCCCAATGCTTCATGAACACCGAGAGGCTGCTGCTGTTGAAATCGTCGGTGCCGCCGCCGAAACCGCCGATGCGCGCATTCATCCCGCGCACCGGGCCATCCTCGGCGACCATGGGCAGGACCAGCGTTTCGGCCTGGTGCAGATATTTGTCGGCCTGCGCGAAGCCCGTCCCTTCCGGGCTGTTGAGGCGAACCTGGATCACGCCGGTGTCCTCCGCCGGGGCGAGTTCGGAATCCAGGCTGCGAAACAGCACCGCGCTGCCGGCAATCAGCAGCACGGACGCGACGATCACCGGCAGGGGGCGGCGGAGCACCGAGCCGAGCGCGTTGCGATAGCCGTTTTCCGTCCGCTCCATCAACCGGTCGATCTTCGCGGTCAGGCGGCCGCGCGCGCTGCCCTTGAGCAGCTTAGAGCACATCATCGGCGTCAGCGTGAGAGCGAGGAAGCCCGAGACGCCGACCGCCGCGATCATCGCCACCGCCAGTTCGCGGAACAGCGAGCCGGCCTGGCCGGAGAGGAACATCACCGGCACGAACACGGCGCACACCGCCATGGTGGAGGCGACCACGGCAAAGCCGACCTGCCGCGCACCGTAAAAGGCGGCGAAGAGCGGGTCTTCACCTTCCTCGATGCGGTGATAGACATTCTCGAGGACGACGATGGCATCGTCGACCACAAGGCCGATGGCCAGCACCAGCGCCAGCAAGGTGAGCAGGTTGATCGAATAGCCGGCCAGCCACAGCACGCCGAAGGTCGTCAGCAGGCAGATCGGCACGGTGATCATCGGCACCAACGTCGCGCGCAGACTGCCGAGGAAGAAGAACACGACGATGGTGACGAGTAACGCCGCCTCGAAGATGGTGTGCCACACGCCGCGAATGGCCTCGTCGATGAACATGGTGCTGTCGCCGCCCATGCGAATTTCGACGCCCTCAGGCAGGTTCTTGCTCAGCTCTGCGACCGCAGCCTTGGCGGCCTGCGCCACCGCCAGCGTATTGGCGCCTGACTGGCGAACGATGCCCAGGCCCACCCCGGTTTCGCCATTATAGCGAAAGATGGAATAGGGATTTTCCGGCCCTTCCTCGATGCGCGCGACATCGCCCAGGCGCACCTGATAGCCATCGCTGCCACGGCCGATGACAAGCTGGGCAAAGTCCTGCGGGGTCGTGAAGTCGCGCTGGACGCGGAGCGAGAGGTTCTGCGCCTCCGCCTCGATCCGCCCGGCGGGCAGCTCGACATTCTGTCGGCGCAGCGCGGCCTCGACATCGCCCGGCGTCAGCCGAAAGGCCGCCAGCCGATCGGCATTGAGCCACACGCGCATGGCGGGCTTGGCCATGCCAAGTTCGACGATCTGCGCCACGCCATCGATGGTCGAGAGTCGGTCAACCACGACGCGCGAGACGAAATCGCCAAGCTTGGTGCGGTCCCAGCCCGGCGCCATCACGGCAAAGAAGATGATCGGCTGGGAATCGGAATCGACCTTGCGCACTTCCGGCGGCAGGGCGTCGTCTGGCCGGTCGGCCGCGCCGCCAGCGACACGATCGCGCACATCGTTTGCGGCTGCGTCGACATCGCGCCCGGCGCGGAACTCGATCACGATGCTGGAAGTGCCGTCGCGCGAGGTCGAGCTGATCGTCTCGATCCCCTCGATGCCGGCAAGCCGCTGCTCCAGCGGCTGGGTGATGCGGTTCTCGATCACGCTGGCATTGGCGCCGGTGTAGCGCGTTTCGACCGAGACGATGGGCGGGTCGGTGTCCGGATATTCGCGCACGGACAGGTTCATGAAGCCGACGAAGCCGATGATCGCGAGCAGCAGGGACATCACGGCGGCGACCACTGGTCGCCGCACCGAAATATCCGAAAGGATCATGGCCGCGCTTCCGGCGTGGCGGCGCCCTTGGGCGCGATCTCTTCAGTCTGCGCGCTATTGCTGCTCTCGACCTCGGCCAGACGCACGGGCCGGCCTTCCGCCACCTTCACCACGCCTTCGGAGACGACCAGCGCATCCTGCGGCAGGCCGCTCACTTCCATCAGGCCATTGTCCCGCAGCCCGGTGCGCACGTCCATCCGCTTGGCCTTGCGGTCCTTGTCGAGCGTGTAGACATAGCGCCGGTCGCCCTGGCTCAGCACTGCAGTCTCCGGCACGGCGAGCGCGGTGCGCTGCCCGGTCTCGATGCGGACGGTCAGCAACATGCCGGGCTTGATCCGCGCGCCCGGATTGGGGAGCGTCGCCCGGACCATGACGGCGCGGCTGGCGGGATCGATCACCGGATCGATGGTGCTGATCGTGCCCTGCAGCACGTCATCGGGATAGGCCGAGGAGGAGGCCCGGATCGGCTGGCCGATGCGCAAGGCACCGAGCTGCGTTTCCGGCACGGTGAAATCCAGCTTGATGCGTGACAGGTCGCTGATCGTCACCAAAGGCGTGCCGCTGTTGACGATGGCGCCCTCGGAGATGGTGCGGAGCGAGAGATAGCCGGAGAAGGGCGCGCGGATCAGGCGGTCGCCAAGCTGGGCCTTGATGCCATCCTGGCTGGCGCGGGCCTCGCTCAGGGCGGCGCGCTGCTGATCGAGCAGCGCGCGCGTGGCGAAGCCCTGCTCATACAGGCTGTTGACGCGGTCGAGCTGCGAGGCGGCCTCGGTGGCGCTTGCCCGTGCGCCGGCCAATGCTGCCTGCTCCTGCGCGTTGGAAAGCACCGCCAGCAACTGGCCGGACCGGACGAACATGCCGTCATCGAACATCAGCCGCTCGATCCGCTCGGTCACATTGGCGGCAAGCGTCACCTGCTCATTGGCGCGCGCGGTGCCGACAGCCTGGATCTCGTCCCGGAAGACGTGGGTGGCAGGTTTTGTCGCCGATACCAGGGGCGGCTGCCGCTTCTGCTCGGTCTCGCCCTTGCCGCATGCCGCGAGAAGCGCGAGCCCGATCAGCAGGGTGCCCTGCCGCCACGAGGAGAGAGGATGCCCGGCGGCGCCCGGCAGCCGGTTTAGAAGGTCCACGGCGTCATCCATATCGATAGTAGATTTTGTCTACTTTGCCCCAGTTTCGATCAGCCAGCCACTGCTTTTTTGTGCAGTCGCTCAATGGCGTCCAGCGAGGAGAGCAGAGCGCCCTCCATCCAGCAGCCATAATAAGACGCATGCTCGCCCGCGAGGACGATGCGGCCATCCATGGCGACCAGATTCTGGTAGTGCTGCGCGCGGGCCGCCTCCGACCAGGTGGCGCAGCATCCCATGATCCACGGCGTGCGGCTCCAGGCGAAGGAGACGCCGTTCATGAACTGCTTGCGATAGTCTTCGGGGTGGAACACCGATCCTTGCGCCAGCGCGGTTTCGATGCGCTGCTGTGGCGTCATGCCGGCCAGCGCATAGCCGCCGGCGCCGCCTGCAAAGGCCCCGAGCAGCACTGCCGGCTTGTCCGCGAAGAAATCGAAGTTCGGGTAAGAGATCAGCGAAATCTGCTGGTCGGTAAAGCTGTGGCCACCATAGATCGCGTCCTTCTCCTCCCAGAAGCGGCTGTGCATCTCCAGGCCCATTTTCACCGAGTTAGAATAGGGCACGGCGGCGATGGCGGCCTTGAGCGGCGCGCTCGCCTGCAGCTCGAGCTGATTGAGCACACCTAGCGGAATTGTGCAGACGCAATAATCCGCTTTGGCCTCGTGCATGGCACTGGAGGTCAGGTCCTGCCAGGAGACGGTGACGCCTTTCTCGCCCTGCGCGATCTTCGTCACCTTGGCATTGTAGGTGATCAGGTCGCCGACCTGCTTGGCAAAGCCCTTGCCGATCATGTCCATGCCGCCCTTGGGCTGGAACATCGTCGTCTGCATCACATTGGTGAAGAAGAAGCTCATCTGCTGCCACACGCCGGAATCCAGCACATCGCCCAGATCGTTGATCTTGGAAGGCGTCGGCGCGCCGTTGACGCCGCCGCCGGGCGCGCGATCATAGCCGCGCTGGCCGGAGGCACGCAGGCCGCTGATGTAATTCAGATCGCCATCGAGCAGGCCCCATTCGCGCAAGGCCTCGACCAGCTTCTCCTTGTCCTCCTTGGTAACCTTCTGATCGAGCGCGCCGGCATTCAGCGCCTTGCCGAGCAGCTCGGAGACATGGCCCTTATAATCGACGGCCAGCTCCTTGTAGCGCTGGGGCTTGCCGCCGAACGCCTTGCTGTTGTGGACCCAGGCATTGTGATTGAGCTGGATGAACGGCTCCAGCTCGACACCAAAGGCCTTGGTGTAGTGCAGCAGGGTGCGGTGATGGTGCGGGATGCGCCACGGGCCGGGGTTCAGATAATTGCCCGGCTGGAATTCGCAGGTCTGCGTCGCGCCGCCGACCTCGACCACCTTGTCGCCACCGCGGATCGAGTAGTTCCGCCCGCCCGGGCGGTTCTGATATTCGAGGATCTGCACGGCATAGCCGGCCTTGCGCAGCTCATAGGCCGCGAGCATGCCGGCAAGGCCTGCGCCGAGCACCAGCACCTTGGCTCCCTTGGGCGCGCCGGAGAGCTTGGGCGGGCCGGTGAACTGGGTTTCGGCGGCATGGCCAAAGGCGGTCATGGCCTGATACATGGCCATGGCGCCGCCCGCCTTGCCAATCATCGCCAGCAGGTCACGCCGTGTCGGAGCCGTAAATTCGGTCATGCTCATGTCCCCCAAAAGTGCCGGGCCGTCCCCACGGCTCAGCACGTGCTGCAATCGCGCGTCGACGATCCGTTCGCGGCGATGACGCGCTTGACGTCGGCGGCCGTGACGGGATCGGGATAATTGTTGAAATGGCTGCGCGCGTAGGTCGCGACGGCGGCCATCTGCTCGGGCGTCAGCATGTCCGTGAACCAGGGCATGCCGCCGCGCCCCTTGACCAGGATCGTGGCGATGAAGTCCTTGTCCGCCAGGTTGGCGTTGCCCGCGATGGCCGGGATTGCCGCGCCCGCGCCGGCGCCGCCCTTGCCATCCGCCATATGGCAGGCCTGGCAGATCATCTCATAGACTTCCTTGCCCTCATTGGAGATGTCCACGCTGCTCGGCCCGCCGCCTGGCGCATCCTGCGCGCGGACAGCCACCGTGGCGGCGAGGAGAGCGCCCGCCAGAGCGAGCGCGGCGGCGGTTTTGAGGGTCATGGCGTCAGGCTCCGGTGGCGCGCTGGTGGATGCGGGTGATGGCGTCGAGCGCGGAGAGGAGCGAACCCTCCATCCAGCCGCCGTAATAAGAGGCATGTTCGCCCGCGAGGACGATGCGGCCATCCATCGCGACGAGGTTCTGGTAATGCGCGGCGCGGGCGTCGTCCGACCAGCGCGAGGTGCAGCCCAGAATCCAGGGCAGTCGGCTCCAGGCGACGGAGGTGCCGTTCATGAACTCCTTGCGATAGGCGGCCGGGTGGAACACCGAGCCCTGCGCCAGCGCCATTTCGATGCGCTGGGCGGGCGTCATGCCGGCAAGCTGGAACCCGCCAGCATCGCGGGCAAAGGCGCCGAGCAGCACGGCCGGGCCGTTGCCAAACATCCTGTCATTGGGGTAGGAGATCAGCCCGATGGTCTGATCGGTGAAGCTGTGGCCGCCATAGATGGCGTCATCTTCCTCCCAGAAACGGCGGCGCATCTCCAGGCCGATCTTCACCTGCCCGCTATAGGGCACGGCGCGCATCGCGGCCTTGAGTGGCGCACCCACCTGCATGTCGAGCTGGCTGAGCACGGGCAGCGGAATGGTGTTCACGCACCAGTCGGCGCTGCTCTGGCCGGTCTTGCCGCTGGGAATATCCTGCCAATAAGCGGTGACGCCCTTGTCGTCCTGCGTGATGCGGGTGACCTTGGTGTTGAGCTGGACCACCGGGCCGACAGCGCGGGCGAAGGCCTTGCCGATCATGTCCATGCCGCCCTTGGGCTGGAACATGGTGGTCTGCATCACATTGTTGAAGAAGAAGCTCATATGCGCCCAGATGTCGGACGAGAGTACGTCGGACAGGCTGTTGATCTTCGAGGGTGTGGGTGCGCCGTTGACGCCGCCGCCGGGCGCGCGATCATAGCCGCGCTGTCCGGAGACGCGCAGGCTGCTGGTGAAATTGAGGTCGCCATCGAGCAGGCCAAAGCCGCGCAGGGATTCGAGCAGCTTTTCCTGATCTTCCTTGGTCACCGTGTCATTCAGCGCGCCCGCGTTGAGTGACTTGCCGAGCAGGTCCGAGACATGGCCTTTGAAATCGACCGCCAACTCCTTGTAGCGCTGCGGCTTCCCGCCGAACGCCTTGCTGTTGTGGACGAACGCATTGTGATCGAGCTGGATGAACGGCTCCATCGCCACGCCCAGCGTCTTGCAATAGTGCAGGAGCGAGCGGTGATGGTGCGGAATGCGCCACGGGCCGGGATTGAGGTAATTGCCGGGCTGGAAGGCGCAGGTCTGCGAGACGCCGCCGACTTCCACGACCTTGTCGCCACCACGCACCGAGTAATTCCGGCCGCCGGGGCGATCCTGATATTCGAGTATTTCGACGGCATAGCCCGCGCGCTGCAACTCATAGGCAGCGACCAGACCCGCAAGGCCGGCGCCGAGGATCAGCACCTTCTTGCCCTTGGGCGCGCCGGTGAGCTGGGGCGGGCCGGTGAATTGCGATTCCGCCGCATGGCCCAGCGCTGTCATCGCCTGATAGAGCGCGACCGTGCCGCCGACCTTGCCGATCATCGCCAGCATATCCCGCCGGGTCGGCCGCAGTGATGTCGTCATCCTTGCTTGTCCTTTGATGCCGGTGCCCGGTGGAAAAGGGAGGCGCGATCCCCCGATGCGCCTCCCTCGACCCTCACGGCATTTTCGCCGCGATGGCCTCGATCTCCACATACATGGTCGGGCGGCCCAGCGCGGCGACCTGGATGGTCGAGCGGGTGGGCTTGTTGGGCTGTTCCGCCGTGCCGAAGAAGGTGCGGAACACCTCATTCATCCCGGCTGAATCCATGCGGCCGCCCGTCTCCGGGGTGCCGACGAGGAAGACCGTCATCTTGACGATGTCGCCCATGGAAAAGCCCTTGGCTTCCAGCGAGGCCTTCATCTTGGTGAGGATGCTGAGCGTCTGCGCTTTGGTATCGCCCAGTTCTTCCGGCTTGGCCGGATCGACCGGCGAGGGTGTGGTGCCGGAAACGAACATGATGTTCGCGCCCGCCGGCACGAAGGCCAGCGAGGCGATGGGGGAGTTCGGCGCGCCATAGGTGCGCTCGACGGTCTGCGCGCCGGCGGCCGAGGGGAGCGCTGCAAGCAGCGCTCCTGACAACATGGCGGCGGTGATGCCGGTCTTCTTCAATGTCATTCTCCTCGTCCAGATACTGTTGATGTAAAGTTGCTCGTCTTGTTCGATCAGAACTTGAGCGTCAGGCGGGCGTAGTAATATCCGCCGTTCGAACCGTAAGGGCCGAAGGTATAGGGCGCGTTGAACGTGCCGCCGTTGTTGATGTAGGGCGAGACACCGGTCGTCGGCCACGTCGCGGGATCGTAGTTTCCAACGAGCGCCGGTACTTCCGGCATCTTGTCGAACAGGTTGTTCGCGCCGATCGCGAGGTTGGCGAACTTGGTGATCTCGTAGCTGAACTCCAGATCGACGATCGCGGCCGGCGCCACCTCGGCATTGTAGTAACGCTGGTTGTTCGACAGCAAGATCGGCGCGGGCAGGGCAGCGATGCCACGGCTCGCATTGCCGTTGGCCGATGTGCTGTTGGGCTGCACGAACTGATTGGTCTTGCTGTAGTAATTCACGCGGGCATTGGCGGTGAACTTGCCGCTGGTGAACAGGGCGCTGAAGTTGCCCTTGAAGGCCGGGCTGGCCTTCTCGATGATCTGCTCGGAGGTTGGGCCGAACAGGGTGCCCAGCTTGTTCTTCGTGACCTTGGTGAGGTTGTAGTTGCCGCCGATCGAGAAATCGATGTTACCGAAGGGCAGATCGACCGGATAACGCGCGGCGAGTTCCAGGCCCATCGTCCGGGTATCGATGCCGTTGGTGAAGGTCTGGATCGCGAGCGAACCGTTCGTCCGCACGGTCGGGTCGAGCTGCTTGCCGCTGGCATTGATGGCGTTGATAACGAGGTCATAGGGCGTCAGGCCATTGATCAGCGCGGCCGGCGTGTCGATACCGACACGTTGCGGCGGCGACGTCAGGTTGACGAACTGCTGGCCGGTGATGCTGCCCGAGGACACGATGCGGTCCTTGATCTTGATGAGATAGCCATCCAGCGTGATCGTCAAGCGCGAGATCGGGCGGAGCACGATACCGGCAGAGAAGTTGACCGACTTTTCCGGACTGAGCGCGCCGAACCCGGCGCTGGCCGATCCCGGCGAACTGGGCGCAAGTTGCAGCGTGGCAGAGGTCGGCCCGACGTTCGTGGCCGAGTAGCCGGATTCCTGCAGCGAAGGTGCGCGGAAGCCCGTGCTGGCCGTCCCGCGGATCGCGAAGGCCGGCGAGAAGTCGTAGCGCGTCGTGATCTTGCCGATCGTCGTGTCGCCGAAGTCGCTGTAATGCTCGTAGCGGCCGGCGACATCCACGGTCCAGTCGGGCACCGGGTTGACGGCGACGTCGATATAGGCCGCCTTGGCGTTGCGCGAGAGTGTGCCGGCATCGCTGAGAGCATAGCCGGGGAAGGACTGGCCGCCCTCGACATAGCGCGACAGCGCGTCGCCGGCGCCAATGGCGTAGGTTTCCTTGCGATATTCCGCACCGATGGCGAAATTCAGCGGGTCCTCGAAGCCAACGTCAAACTCCTTGCGAAGATCGAGGGTGCCGACGAACTGGGTGAACTTGAAGCTGCCGTCATAGAAGTCGGACGGCGACTGGCCGGTCGCGACAAACAGCGACGCGTTGGCCGAATTGGTGGTGTAGACCTTTGCGACGTCTTCCGAATAGCTGCCGGCCAGATCCCAGTCCCAGCCGCTGATCTCGCCGCGCAGGCCGGTGGTGAACTGGAATTCGTCCTGCTTCACCTCGATATGCGGCACGAGGCCGGTCTGGGCGCTGGTGCCGAAGCAGTTGGTCGGGTCCGTGGTCGTCGCGGCGCCGGCGGTGGTGCGGCACAGGCGGGTGGGATGGCGATAGCCCTGCAGGGCGTCACCATGACGATAGGAGATGTTGCCGAACGAGTAGAGCTCGACGCCACCGAAATCATAGCCGAAGTTATAGAAGCCAAGGGTCAACTGCGACGCCGGCTGGCCACCGTTGATCCCCGCGGTGCAGTTTTTGGCATTGCAGGCGTCGAGCAGGGGCTTGAAGGCTGCTGACACGTTGGTGACGGTGGTGCCGTCATAGTTCCGCACCGAGAACTGACCGTCGCCGACCGTTGTCCAGTCGTTGCGGCGATGGAAGAGCGACAGGTCAAGGAAGCCGCTCTCGCCGATCGGCATGCCGAAATTGCCGCTCGCGCTGTAGGTCGTACCTTCGCCGTCATAATATTGGCCGGCGTTGAACTTCACCGCGCCGCCATAAGTGTCCGACTTGAGGATGATGTTGATGACGCCGGCAATGGCGTCCGAACCATATTGCGCGGCGGCGCCGTCCTGCAGCACCTCGATGCGCTGAACGATGTCCGGCGGAATCAGGTCGATGCTCGGCGCGGCGGAACCGCCGAATGCGCCGTTGATGACCTGCAGGATGGAGTTGCCGTGGCGGCGCTTGCCGTTGACTAGCACCAGCGTGTGGTTGGGGCTGAGGCCGCGCAGGCGGGCCGAGAGCGAGAAGCTCGCCATATCGGTGCCCTGCGTCTGCGCCTGGAAGCTCGGCACGAGCTGGGTGAGGGCCTGGTTGAGGTTGGGCTGGCCCACCTTTTCCAGTGCGGAGGAGCTCAGCAACTGGATCGGCGCGGCGCTCTCTGCGGCCATCATGCCGGTGGAACGGGTGCCGGTGACGATGATCTCGCCGCCATCGGCCGGCGGCTCCTGCGGCGTTTCGGCCGTTTGCGCCACGGCTGCGGCGGGAATGGCTGCGCTCGTAAGGAGCAATAGGGCAGCAATATTTCTGCGCGTGATCATGAAGACGTCCCCCTTGTTCTCGTGGTGCGCTCTCCTTTTTGTCTGTCTTTTCGGCGGGTTATGGTTGTTGCGCCGAGCGTCCCGCGTCGCCCTGTGATATGCTCTTTTGCGCCTGGCTAGCTGATCGGACTGGTCGGGATTCGGACATACGCATTTTGTCGTATGGTGGCGGAGGGGGGGTATTCGTAGCTAACATCACTATGATTAGACGCGCTTATTCGGCTCGCCGCGACCTGGGTCGCATGTCTCTCAAGGCCATGTTGGCCAAGACCGTTCTGGCAGGTGCCGCCGCGCTGCTGCTGACTGCGGCACCCGCTCAGGCAGAGGTCACGCGGATCAAGGGCAATCCCAACGCAATCATTCTGGATGGCGTACGCGTCGGCGAAGGCATGGAGACGTTCTACCTCTCCGGCCAACTGCCGTCCCCGGTCGATCCCGCCAAGCCGATGAGCGAGGTCAAGACGCTGGAGGAGATGGGCGACACCAAGGCCCAGACGATCAGCACCCTCAACAAGATCAAGAGCCTGCTCGAGGCGCAGGGCTATAAGATGTCCGATCTGGTGAAGCTGTCGCTGTTCGTCGCGGCGGACCCGCGTACCGGCAAGATGGACTTCGCCGGCGTCAACGAGGGGTTCCGTCAGTTCTTCGGCACGCAGGCTAATCCCAATACCGTTGCGCGCTCCACTTTCCAGGTCGCCGCGCTTGTCGGCCCGCTCTACCTGATCGAGATCGAGGCCATCGCGGTGCGCAAGTCCAGCGGCGCGTCGCCGGAGGCCTCGTACATGCGGCCGCCGCGCCTTCCCCCCGCCCTGCGCAAGAAGTCGCTACTGGCCCAGCATGCGGATCGCGACAGCCGCCGCGGCTGAGCGGGTCTCCACCCCCAGCTTGTCGAAGATCCGCTCCAGATGCTTGGTGACGGTACGCGGGCTGATCTCCAGCACATCGCTGATCACGCGATTGGGTTTGCCATAGCTCACCCATAGCAGCACCTCGGCCTCGCGCCGGGTGAGCGGCAGGCGCTCCTGCAGGCGGTCGAGATCCTGCTCGGGATTGAGCTCATTAAGGCGGATCAGCACTTCATCCTCCCGATAATGGGCAATGACCTGCATCTCCAGCTCGCCCTGGCCCTTGGTCTGCCGAACGCGCACGGCATTGCCGGCGACGCCCTCGTCCTTGGTCAGCAGCTTCTCGATTTGGTTGCGGATTTCTTCCGGCAGCGCGGATTCACTGCGCAGCCAGCCGGGCGAGACGCGCGAGATGGCCTGTTCCGCACGCGGGGTGCACCACAAAAGGCTGCCGCGCGCATCGGTGGCCAGGATCAGCCGGTCGGTCGCATCGAGACTGGCGACGCTGGCATGGACGGCACGCCCCTGGGCCATATGCACGCGCACGCGGGCCAGCAGCTCCTGCAGGTCCACCGGCTTGCGGACATAATCCACCCCGCCCACCTCGAAGGCTTCGACCACATGCTCGCTCTCCGTCAGGCCGGTCATGAAGATGATCGGGATGCTGGCGAGCTGGGGATTGGCCTTGATCTTCTGCGTGGTCTCGAACCCGTCCATGCCGGGCATCACCGCATCCATCAGGATGAGGTCGGGCATGATGTTGCCCAGCTGAGCCAGCGCCACATGGCCGGAGGTCGCGACCAGTACGGAAATCTCGGCTGTCTCCAGCGCAGCAGTGAGCATCCGCAGCGTGTCCGGCTCGTCATCGACGATCAGGACGGTGTCCGAATGTCCGGGAATGCCAATCATGTCAGTAATCCTGTAAGAGGCGCGCCATGGCGGTCAGGTCGTATCGGTCGAGGTGCTGGTAAAGCTGGCGAACGAGCGGCTCGGCGGCGGGTGAGGCGCGCTCCAGCTGCTTGATCTCCGTTTCGATGCCGCGGATGTGCCCGATCCGCAGGCATTCCTGCATCCGGGCGATATGCTTGCGGGCGGTGTCGTCGAGCACAACCGGCGCTGGCTGCATGGCGGGCGGGGTATCCGGCCCGGCGCTGCCGACATCCGGCGCATCGTCCTGCCAGCGCCACGTCAGTTGCAGCAAATCGCCAATCGCGCCGACGAGCGATTCAAATTCCACCGGCTTGACGAGAAAGCGGTCGTGCTGCGGACTGTCATGCTCCGGCCGGTGCAGTTCCTCGCTATTGGCCGAGAGCATGAGGATTTGCAGCCGGTCGCCGAACATCGCGCGCAGTTCGCAGCCGATCTCCCAGCCGGATAGCCCCGGCAGGCTGATGTCCAGAATGGCGAGGTCCGGCGGCGTCTCGCGCGCGGCAAGCAGCGCCTGTTCGCCATCGGGCCGCGCCTCGACCTGAAAGCCGAGCCCGCGCAGCAATTGCTCGAGGAAGTGGCGTTGGTCGGCATCGTCCTCGACCAGCAGAACATGGCGGGGCTTGCCCTCATAGCCGGTGAGCTTGCGCATGGGCGCGGAGGAGAGGGCCTTGCCCGTCACCTCGCTCAGCATCATCACGATGCGGAAGCAACTGCCGCCTTCTGGCGTGCTGACCAGATCGAGCTGGCCGCCGAGAATCTCGACCAGCGTGCGCGAGATGGCGAGGCCGAGCCCGGCGCCGGACTCCCGCCCCTCGCCGCGCTCGAATGGCTCGAAGATGCGCTGCCGGTCTTCCGGCGCGATGCCCGGGCCGGTGTCCTTCACCTCAAAGGTGGCGATCTGCCCGGCATAACCCACTTTGAGCGTCACGCTGCCTTGCTGGGTGAACTTGATCGCATTGGAGAGCAGGTTGATCAGCACCTGGCGCAGCCGGTTCTGGTCGAAGCGGGCGATCTCCGGCAGGCGGCCGGTCTTTTCCAGCGTGAAGGTGAGGCCCTTGGCATGAGCGGCGGGGCGCATCATCGAGACGATATGGTCGAGGAAGCTGTTGAGGCGCACCTCTTCGGTGCGCACGCGCAGCATCCCGAATTCGAGCTGGGAGATATCCAGCAGGCCCTCGACCAGATTGGTCAGATGCTCCGAGCAGCGCAGGATGACCCGCGCTGCCTCCTGCGCGTTGACGCCATCGCCCCGCTCGAACAGCTGCGCATAGCCATAGATGGCATTGAGCGGCGAGCGGATCTCGTGGCTGACGCTGGCAAGGTAGCGGCTTTTGGCGAGGTTCGCGCTGATCGCACTCTGCCGTGCCGTCTCCAGTTCGCTGACCAGATGCTGGGCGCGGATCGTGTAGGCCGCCGCTTCCCGCCAGCGGCGAATGCCGAGCAGCAGCAGGAAGCTGAGCGCCAGAAGATCGAGGATGGTGAGCGTTTCCAGCAGCAGCCGATCTTGATTGTCGGACACCATGTGCAGGCCGACGAAAATCCCCCCAAAGGCCAGCCCGAGAAGCCCGAGCTTGACGAGGTGGGCGAGCCGGGGCGGTTGCGTCTCCAGCACGCCGGCGGCATCGATCTTCTCGATGGGAGCGGTGTCCCTGCGATGAAGATCCTGCCGCGTCATGGTCAGCCGATCTGCCGGTGACGCGGGCGGTGGCGACGCAGCGTCCTGAAGCCGGGAGAGTCCGACTCCATCGGCGATTGACCTTGGTTGACGCGCGCACGGTTCATTTGATGAATGGTGCATTGCAAAAAGGACAAACTCAAAGCCTCGCACGCGTGCAAGGCATTTTCCCGGAATCTGTGGCAAATTTGCTGCAGTGCGTCATAAGGAAAAAGGGCTGTGCCTATTGTGTTCTGGGCACAGCCCTGGCGGTGAGCTCGAGATCTGCGGGCTGGACGGTGATCCGCGCGAGAGCGCCGGTCTCGCTGGGCAACGCAGCGCTTCCGGCTGGCAGACCATTGGCCTGCAGCAGGAAGGCGATGATGGTCGTCGTGTCGTCCGGCGTCAGCGAGCCGGGCGCGAATTGCGGCATGGCCCGGCCGACATAATCATGCAGACTGGAGAGCGGGGCATTGCTCCAATGGGCCATGAAACGATCGCCAAGGCCGGGAATCTCGAACGTGCCTTCCAGCGCCCCGCCGTGGCACATGGCGCAACGCGTGGCGTAAAGGCGGGCGCCAGCCTCGGCCTGTGCAGCCGTATAGACGCCGTCTCGCGTGCTGGCTGTAGGTGGCGTGGCGGCGATCGCGGCGAGGGCGGTCAGGGCAGCGGCCAGGAGCGGAGCGGTGCGCAGCAGCATCGGTCAGCCCTGTGCCTGGAAGCCGGGCGCGAAGGCGGGCGCCATGATTTCCAGACCTTTCTCGATATCGGCGACATTGGGCAGTTCCATGCTGTCGCCCACGCCCAGCATCTCGCCCACATCTGGGTTATTGTTCATCACGACGATCCCGTCGCGCTTGGAGGTGAGCGAAACATTGCGATAGCGCACGCTGTAGAAGGCGTCGGGCTGCGGCACGAGCCAGCCGGTCTGGCCACGCACGGGGATGATGGTCTTGTCCTGCCACAGGTCCCGGGCCGCATAACCCGTGCAGTTGATCACGACCTTCTGCGGGAGCGCGGCATAGTCCGCCGGGCGAGCGAAGTCGCGCATCACGAACTGCCCGCCGCGCTCGAAAAACTCGCCGAGCATGACGTGGGCATAGCTGGCGAAGTTGAAGATCATCTGCGAGCTGCGCCGCACATGGGGTTGCGGGAAGGGGTTCTCCTCGGCGCTCAGCGGCTGGGCCTGCGGCACGATGTCCCGAATGCGCTCGCTATAATGGCCGAACTCGGAATTCTGCTGTGGCCGCCCACTCGTCGCGAAGTTCTGCGTGATTGCAGGGTCGGCTGGCCACTCCCGCCGAGTGATCGGCGTATCCGAAAGCTGGTAGGAATCGCCGAACTCCACCGGATGGCCCGGCAGACCGAGATAGGTGCGAAAGGCCTTCCACGAGAAGCGGGCCATGCGTTCCCACAGCTCGCCAAAGGCGGGGCCGGCGGGCTCGGCCAAGGCGATGCGGCTATCGGGCGTGAACGATCCGCTGGCGCGGAACGAGCGGGTCTGCTGGATGGACTCGCGTGCATAGAGCGTGACCTTGAGGCCGGCGCGCTGCGCCATCACCGCCGTCGTCAGGCCGATAATCCCGGATCCCACCACGGCAATCTCGCGCGGCAGCACGGAGAGCGCCTTGCCGACCGCGATGTCGGCGGAGCCCCAGGAGAGCGACCAGCCGCTGCCGCCATGGCCATAATTATGGATGACGAGGGCATCGCCCACCGTCTCCACGTCCAGATTCGGCCCGGCAGCGCGCAGCGGGCGGATGCAGCATTTTACGTCGATCAATTGGTCGCGGCTGATGCGGATGGGAACGAGTGCCGTCCGGCGGCTCGGCGCTCGCAGGGTCGCGGGACGGGAACCGGAGGCCGGGGCGCAGGCCTGCAGCCCGATTATGGCTGCGGCGCCGATCGTTCCTGTGAGCATGGCCCGGCGCTCGACGCCCAGCTGCCCCTCTTGCCGAAATTCTGCCATGCGACCCCCATTTGAGACGCAGACTGTAGGGCGCGAGGGGAGGGCAGCAATTGCCCAGAATACGTATTGAGTGCGCTGGAAAGGCTCAGTCCGCGCCGAGGCCGAGCGCGGCCCAGTCGAGCAGCTCTGTTTCTTCCCCAGCGCGCGCGGCTGGCGCGCCTTCCGGCCGGACGATCAGCGCATTGGCCTGGGCAGCGGCGTGCATCGCACCGCTATCCTGGAAAGCCAGCGGCGTGGCGATTCCTGCACCGTCGACAACCGCGCGCATGAACAGCCTGCGCTTGCCGCCCGGGGGGAGGTCAGCGCCGAGCCGAACCGTGCGGCTCTTGGGCAGCACATCCGTTCCGCCGGCAAGACGCCGAATGAGCGGCAGCAGGAACAGCGCGCCGGTGACCATTGCCGAGACCGGATTGCCGGGCAGGCCGAGCATGATCTGCCGCCCGATGCGTGCCACGATCAGCGGCTTGCCGGGCTGCATGGCGATCCGCCAGAAATCGATGCTGCCGCCTGCCGCCTCCAGCGCCGGGCGCACCAGATCGTGATCGCCCACGGACGCTCCGCCGGAGGTGACGATGACATCGGCGGTAGCCGCATCGCGCAGCGCGGCGGTCAGCGCATTCAGATCGTCCCGCACGATCCCCTCGCTGGTGACCACGCCGCCCGCGCCGCAAACCATGGCGCGCAACATCGCGCCGTTGGACGCCGGGAGCTTGCCGGGCGGGCAGGGCGCGCCGGGCGGGTTCAGCTCGTCGCCGGTAGAGAGGATCGCGACGCGCGGCTGGCGATGCACCGTCAGCGTTTCGTGGCCCGCGAGCGCCGCCAGGCCGATTTGCGCGGGACCGATGCGCAGGCTGGCGGGCAGCAACGTATCGCCCTGCGCAAAATCGCTGGCACGCGGGCGGACATGCCGCCCCGCACCGCCCGGTCCGTCGCCGGTCAGGCGAATGGACAGGCCATCGGCAGCGATATCTTCCTGCACCACCACGGTATCCGCGCCGGGGGGCAGCGGTGCGCCGGTGAAGATCCGCATTGCTTCGCCCGCGCCGATGGCCTGAGCCGGAGGAACGCTGCCCGCCGCGCTTTCGCCCACCAGGCGCCAGGGACCGGGAAGATCGGCATGACGGATCGCGTAGCCATCCATGGCGGAGAGGGCCGTCCAGGGCTGGTCGCGGACTGCGGTCAGCGGTGCGGCCAGCCATCGGCCGTTCGCCTCAGCCAATGAAACCGCCTCGGGCGCCAGCGGGGTGGCGAGGGCGAGCAGCCGCTGCTGTGCGTCGTCAACGGAGATCATGGCTGCACCGCCATGATTTCAGGCGGTCCAGTCGCCGGACTTGCCGCCCGCCTTGGCCGTCACGTGAATGTCGCGAATGACCATGTGCTTATCCACGGCCTTGAGCATGTCGTAGAGCGTCAGCAGGGCGGCGGAGACGGCGGTCAGCGCTTCCATCTCCACACCGGTCTTGCCGGATGTGCGCACGGTCGCGGTTGCGGTGGCGCCGCCGGCATCCAGCGCGAGGTCCAGTGTCAGGCCGGTGAGCGGCAGGGGATGACAGAGCGGAATGATGTCGCTGGTGCGCTTGGCGGCCATGATGCCGGCGATGCGCGCGGCGGCGAACACATCGCCCTTGGCGGCAGTGCCGTCCGCAATCGCGGCGCGGGCGGCCTCGTTCATGTCGATGCGGCCCGTGGCGCTCGCCGTGCGGCTGGTGTCGGCCTTGGCCGTCACATCCACCATGCGCGCGGCGCCGGCCTCGTCGGTATGGCTGAGCCCGCTCATGCGCCGATCAGCGCGCGGGTCGCCGCCTCGACATCATCCTGCCGCATGAGCGATTCGCCGACCAGGAAGCAGCACACGCCATGCTCCGCCATGGCATCGAGGTCCGCCTTCGAGCCAAGACCGGACTCCGCGACGAAGGTGCAGCCCTCCGGCGCGCTGCCGACCAGCTCATAGGTGCGGGCGAAATCGACCGAGAAATCCTTGAGGTTGCGGTTGTTCACGCCAATCAGCCGCGAGCGCAGCGTCAGCGCCCGCTCCAGCTCGGCGGCATCATGCACCTCCACCAGCGCATCCATGCCGAGGCCAAGCGCGGCATCCTCGATCTCCTGCATCTGCGCATCGGAGAGGGCCGCGACAATGATCAGCACGGCATCGGCGCCGATCGCCCGGCTCTCCAGCACCTGCCAGGGATCGACCATGAAGTCCTTGCGGATTACCGGCAGCGAGACGGCGGCGCGCGCCGCGATGAGATAATCCTCATGGCCCTGGAAATAGGGCGCGTCGGTCAGCACCGAAAGGCATGCCGCGCCGCCCGCCTGATAGGCGCGGGCATGGGCCGGCGGATCGAAGTCGGCGCGGATCAGCCCCTTGGAGGGCGAGGCCTTCTTCACCTCAGCGATGAGGCCATAGCCGCCCGCCGCCACCTTGGCGTCGAGCGCGCGACGGAAGCCGCGCGGCGGGGTCTGGGAGGCAGCCATCGCCTGCAGGTCAGCGAGTGACGTCGCCTGCTTGCGGGCAGCGACCTCGTCCCGCTTGGTGGCGCAGATTTCATCGAGCTTGTTCATGCGTAGGCGATCCAGCAGTCGAGCAGGGTGTTGGCAAGGCCGCGGTCGAGGGCTTCGGTGGCTTCCTCGACACCCTCGGCCAGTGTTTCGGCCTTGCCGGCGACGATCAGCGCCGCAGCGGCATTGAAGAGCACGGCATCGCGATAAGGGCCGGCCTCGCCCAGCAGCAGCGCCCGCAGTTTCGCGGCATTATAGGCCGGGTCGCCGCCCTTTATCGCGTCGATAGGGTGTGACGGCAGCCCGGCATCGGAAGCGCTGATCCGCCGCATTGCAACGATGCCGTCGCTTGTCACATCCGCCACGTCATTGCCGCCGGCGAGCGAGAGTTCGTCCAGCCCCTCATCGCCGGAGATGACCATCGCGCGTTCGGTGCCCAGCTCGGCCAGCGCCTGCGCATAGATCGGCACATAGGCCGGGCGCGCGATGCCGATGAGTTGGCGGGTCACGCCGGCCGGATTGGCGAGCGGCCCCATCAGGTTGAAGATGGTCCGACGGCCCAGCGCCTTGCGGATCGGCGCGATCCGCGCGAGCGAGGGATGATGCTTTTGCGCAAAGAGGAAGCAGATTCCGAGATCCGCCAGCGTGCGCTCGGCGGTGTCTGCCGCGCGGTCGAGGTCGAGCCCCAGCGCCTCGAGCGTGTCGGCGGCGCCGGCCTTGGAGGACGCAGCACGATTGCCATGCTTGGCCACCGGCGCGCCACAGGCGGCAACGACGAGGCTGACGGCGGTCGAGATGTTGAGTGTGTGATGGCCATCGCCACCGGTGCCGCACACGTCGATGGCCCCCGCCGGCGCCTGCACGGGAATGAGGCGCGCACGCATCTCCTGCGCGGCGGCGGCAATCTCGGTGGCCGTCTCGCCGCGCTCGGCCAGTGTGATCAGAAAGGCGGCGATTGCTTCGTCCTCCACCGTGCCATCCAGAATGGCTGCGAAGGCGCGGGCGGCGTCCTCCGGCGAGAGAGGGCTGGCAGGATCGGGCAAGCTGTTCATTGCCGATCCTTTGCAATCTGCGGCGCGCAAAGTCGAGCGTCGATCAATGCTCTGCCGTCAAAGGATCGCGATGCGAAGCTGTTGACGCTGCCGTGCCTGTCGTGGCAATGGCTCCAGCGCATCGCCACTGAGCGGTCGTCCCGGCCGAGTGCTGGTGAGGGTCGGCGAACGGTCGATGAGCGGGTATAGCTCAATGGTAGAGCACTAGCCTTCCAAGCTTGTGATGCGGGTTCGATCCCCGCTACCCGCTCCAGCCTTTTTTCCGCCATTTTTACGCTTCGTCACGGGATTGTTTTGCTCCGTGTTTTGCTCGCATCCTCTCGGCGAGCGAAATCACAACCGCTGCGCTGTCCACATAGGTGCTGCGAATCTTACCGACGCGGGCGGGCGACCACCCCATAATCCAGGCGGCATCTTCGTCGGCCAGTTCGCATTCCGTCAGTAGATAGGTGCAGAAGGTGCCGCGCACGTCATGGAGATGCTTCGGCCGTTTTACGGGCTCCCCGTCATCCCCTTCCTCGACATGCACGATGTTGGCCTTGTCGCGGACCAAGCCGAAACTCATGCTGCCGCCGAAGCCAGCTCCCGTCCACGGCTTACCGCGTTCATTGACCAGCACCGTGTTGACGCCTTCCTTGCCTTTGCGCGTCCGTAGTTCCGCCAGGAGCTCTTCCAGTGCTTCGGTCATCGGCACGACGACCTTGCGACGCTTTGCGCGGCTCTTCTTCAAGGCGGTCTTGATGTCGCCACTTCGCCGAGATGATCCCAGGTAAGTGACACAAGATCGGCGCGGCGTAATCCGGTCAGCGCGGCAAGGCGCAACCCGTCATAGAGAAGGGGCTTCTTCAATTCGAGGGCCGCTCGTTTGAACGCTTCCATATCATCGGCAGTCCAGATGATATCGGCGCGATTGCCGCCTTTGTAGAGATGCGGGATGCTCTCCGCGACATTGATACGCGCGCGCCCGTGCAGGCGACCGAACTTCAACAATTCGCGAAGCACTGTCACGCCCACGTCGGCAGCGCGCGGCGTGGACGCTCGCTCATCCCGCCACTTCATAACCTTGGCGACCATGCGGAAATCGTCCCAAACGGCAATCGGCTTGTCGCCCCACCTTTTCTCGATCAGGTCTGGTTTTAGGAGGCAGCTGTTTGCGCAGAAATCTGCGCTAGCAAGACGCTTGACGATCGCCCCATATTCTAATTGACGTGGGCGGAAGTGTTCGGATCCTTTGACGCCCTTGAGCAAACATTGAGAGACGAAGGAAGCTCAATACAAGGAGCAGATTGCGTTCGCGCTGACGTGCTCCCCAAAGCTCCTCCACTCATAAATTGAGTCCGGGGTTGTCATGGTGCTAATCTGGGCGGGGGTTGCACAAGCCGCTTGGCAGCATCGGCGGGTGTCAGCCCACCTATCCCGCCATTCTTGGCCGGTAGCGGAATAGCGAGTCACCGTTGCTGAAAGCGAAATTGCTGCTGCTCCTGAAGCGCCTCCAATCGGCAACGGACTCCCCGCTTTGCTGGTACCTGTGTCAATGATCTAGGCGCGAACTAAAGCCGCAGGGGAAGTGTGCGCAATCCGATCCGGTTAGCTGATTGGAACAATAGGCTTCGGCGGCATTCTTTAATGATTTGGCGATACAGCAGCCTAATGCGAGAATTGAGTTTATCGTCTCGCCTTGCGAGTGCGACCGCAGAAGGACGATCATGATCACACCTGCTCCGCTGATCGCAGCGGCATCGCGCCGCCTGCATCATCGTACTTTCCGTGACTCTGACGGAATTCGAATGGTGAGTCAGGATGGCAAGCGGGCGTTCTGGCTCAGGCCCGATCAGTATCGTGATCTTCTTTCTGATTATGTCCAGAAGTTTCGACCGATCAGTAAGCGCACCAATTGGGGTTTCACTCTATCCATACCAGTCACGATTTTGAGTCTCGGACTGACTCATGTCTGGGGGCTGGATGTCTTGCTCGATAGGCCCGGAATGGCCGGGTTTTCTTTCATTTGGGCTCTTATCGTCCTGACGTGGTGGCCAATGCTTATGGTCTTTTATCACTGGACGGCGATGAGGCGCATCTCATCGAACTTGGAAAAGAGGTTGCATGCCTTTCCAACAGCGCCGATGCCACCAGCTCGACCCGTGGCCTTCCAGACCCTGGAAATCGTAGCCCTGTTCTTGCTTGGACCAGGTCTCATAATCAATATCATCGGAAGCTTGTTCCCGCACCTCTTTGACCAGACTCCTTGGATGGGCCAAAGCGTAGGGCTGGAGTCAATCATCGGTTTGATCATATTGGCGATTCTGATCGGACGACGACTGACCAAACGCCGTCTGGCTCGAGCGCCTGCGTCAGCGCCTGCAGGCTCTGCGCCAACGGAGTTTAGCTCTCCGTCAGGTCAAGCCGCACCTACTAGCCGAGTGGCGAAGATTGCCGCAAGGGCGCGCGACCAACAAGTGACGGATTAGTCGGCGTGTCCGGAATGGCAGCTTCTGATGCTCAAATCGGATTTCCGACCCCACCGCAGTAAGGGCCGGAACGCCGCTACATGTCGGTCCGCTCGGACAAAGTGAGTGCATCGTCAACGTCTACACCTAAATATCTGACCGTGTTCTCGATGTTAGTGTGGCCAAGCAAGATCTGCACGGCCCGCAGGTTACCCGTTGCCTTATAGATGAGTGATGCCTTTGTCCGCCTCATCGAATGCGTGCCATACTCGCGGCAATCGAGCCCAATAGTTGTGACCCATTCGTCAACCAGCCGCGCGTATTGCCGAGTGCTGAGATGTCCCACGTAATCGATCCGACTTGGGAAAGCGAAATCGAGAATTGTCCCTCCACGGCGCTGCAACCACGCTTCCGAGGTCCTTTGTGCTTCGGTCATGATCTCAAATTGAACCGGTCGACCGTCTTCTGTGGGATTACCGTCGCGTGGTTGCGAATATGGCCGCCACTTACGAGGTCGCCAATCCTGATCTTGACGAGATCACAGCCCCGCAATTTGCTGTCGATTGCCAGATCGAACACCGCTCGGTCACGCAGGCGCCTATGTTGAGATAAAAGCGAATGGCCCAAATGTCTCGTGGCTGAGCGGGCGTTTAGGCCCGGCATTTTGTTCTAAGTTCCAAGGGCGCCTTTCGTGAACAGCCGGATCAAGGTCTGAATGTCCCATGACACATCTCCATTTGGCCGGAATGGTCTTTGGAGAATACCGCTGCTAGTTGGGCGAGTGATTGCACCAACATAGCAGACGTTTAGCAAATGCTGGAGTTCAGAAGCGGCCGTTCATTAATAACCCAAATGTCGTTTCGCCGAATTGTAGCGTCCCCAATACCGGATGGTCGGCTATTGATGGGCATTGCCGGCATGAAATCCTCAAATTTCAGATATGTACCAAATCGGGGCAGTCTCAATCCCGCGATAGCGGAGCCAAATCAGCCCCCCACGCATTGTGGTTAACGCGCATGCCATACAATGGTGGGCTGAGGGGGAGGAATGGTCACAATATCGAAGACCGAGGTGGCCGCAGACCACATATTTGCAGAACCGGACGGTGGGCGCCCGATCGATCAGGACGGACAATCTGACCGGGTTGCAGACGATCTGGACTGGATTTTGAGCAAGTTCGCCGGTCGCGTCTTTGCGGACGAGGCGGTTCTTTCCCTTCATCGCGACGACAACAGCCCAGAGCTGCTTGCGCGAGTGAGCCCCAATCGCGCCCTGCTCTCCGATCCGCACTTGGCGGTGGCGATCGCCTGCCAAGATACCGACGCGCTTCATTACACCGGCCAAGGTGCGCGTGTTGCTTGGCACGAACTGACGCAGGTCGAGGAAGCGAAGCGTGCGATGACCTTGGCCGTGGCAGAACATGGCGGGCTGCGCCTGATCCTCACGGCGCTTTACCGCCATGCCAACATGGTCCAGCGGCTCGCCGCCGAACAGATGGCCAAGAAGCTGCAGCCCGTGCTTGCGGGCTATTTTCGTCTCTGGCTGCATGCGCGAAGCCAGCAGCGCGCCTTGATCGCCTATAAGTCGGCGCTCGACCTGAGCGACGTGGCGATTATCATTCTTGACGGCCATGGCGCGGTGATCGGCGAGAATGCCGTCGCCACGCTGATGTTCCAGAAGCGGGATGTGGTGCACAAGTCGCGCTATTCGCTTGTTGCCGTCAATCGCGGCGAGACCACCAAGCTGCACGCGGCCATGGACCATGCGTCGCACGATGGCGAAGCGGTGCTGATCAGCCTGAGCCGGAAGAATTATCGCCGGCCTCTCATGGCCCTTTTATCGCCGACATTCACGCGCCCGGAAATTTCCGCGGATCCTTCTTTCGTCCTGTGCATTTATGATTCGGACACGGACGTAACCCTGGCGCTCCAGCGCTGTTGCGACGCCTATCGGCTCACCAAGACCGAGGGTCAGCTGGTCCACCATCTGGTTTGCGGCCTCGCACTGAATGATGCTGCCGCCCGGATGAAAATCGCGGAGGCCACCGCGCGAAGTTATTTGAAACAAATCTTCGGAAAAACGGCCACCCATCGGCAATCTGATCTTATCAGGGTGATGTTATCGAGCATTGCTCGAACATCATTGGGTCATTTTTCCGCCCTCTGATTCAGAAGCCCGATTCCCTCTTATTATTCTGAGACTTTCGTTCGTCTTCACAATTATCACACTCACCCCCAAATGAGGGTTACTCATACAGCGCTATGAGGGGGGAAGAGATAGTTCGGTGGGGGTGAAGGTTAATTCGCCGTTAACCTATTCAGGGTGGGTCTCCGCGGAGGCGGAGTCGATGCGTCGATCGGGGAAAGCCCCGAGGGCGGCGTGGGAACCCTGAAAGGACGACAATCGATGAAAACTCTACTGATCACGGCCTCGGCCGCCGCGCTTATCGCGGCATCGCCCGCGCTGGCGCAGGACGGCAACACCGTCAGCGATAGCGGCAACAACAGCTGGATGGCCGAATCCACCACCACCACCACCACCAGCGACAGCGGCAACAGCGCCTGGACCGCAAACACGTCCACGAACGTGGCCACCAACACGGATAACAGCGTTGCCGACAGTGGTAACGATATGTCGAACAACTCGGTCAACACCGCCGACAGCGGCAACACGATGACGTCCGACAGCGGCAATTCTGCCTGGACGGCCAACACCACCACGAACACGGACAACAGCGTGGCGGACAGCGGCAATAGCGCCACCACAACCACCACCAGCGACAGCGGCAATTCGGCTTGGACCTCCAATGCCACCACCAACACCGACAACAGCGTCGATGTGGCGGACAGCGGCAACGACATGTCGAATAACTCGGTGAACACCGCTGACAGTGGTAACACCACAACCACGACGAGCGACAGCGGCAACTCGGCCTGGACGTCCAACGCCACGACCAACACCGACAATAGCGTCGATATTGCCGACAGTGGCAATGACATGTCCGACAACAGCCTCACTGTCTCCGACAGCGGCAATGATATGTCGAACAACTCGGTGAACACCGCCGACAGCGGTAACACCAGCACGAGCGACAGCGGCAACAGCGCCTGGACGTCGAACACCACCACGAACACGTCCACGGACAACAGCGTCGCCGATAGCGGCAACGACATGTCCAATAATTCGGTGAACACGGCCGACAGCGGCAATGACTCGTCCACGCACGACATGTCGGACAACAGCTCCGCTTCGGGCGCGCAGGTTGCGGCCAACAATGGCGGCACGGCAACCGACAGCCGCGACATGTCCTCTCAGGATGACAGCTCGACCAACACCGTGGCCAGCAACAACAGCTGGGAAGACAATTCGGACAATTCCGATCACAGCTGGGCCTTCAGCGGCGGTGATACCGCAGCCGGTTCCGCCAAGTCGGATTCCGTCTTCGGTGACAGCGCCCTGGTCGCCAGCGCCAACCTCTCAAGCTATGTCACGGGCGTGAGCGTCAGCTTCGACGGTCGTGGCGGCGAGTCCCCGGTGGCTGATAACAGCATCCGCACGGGTGGCAGCGCATTCCAGAACTTTGCTGGCATGCAGGCGGTCAACCAGAACACCGGCGTTGGCGCATCGCAGAACGCGTCGGTGAGCGTGGCGGTCTCCGCGGGCGACATCACGCTTCGCTAAGCCTCTCCAACTGGCCGGCGATCTCCACCGCCGGCCAGTCTTTTCACATCATAAAGGGAGAGGATGCATGAACCGATTTCTATTCCGCCGGGCATGGCTTGTGACCTTGCCGTGCAGTTTTGCCTCGGCTGCCCTTGCGCAACCGCCATTTGAGGGCGCGGCGCCGCCCGTCGACGTCGCCACGCTCGAGCAGGTGACAGGCCGCGCGGATCTCAACCAGATCGCCCAGTCCGAGCATGTTGCCGCCGTATCGGACAGCAGCGTGAGCGGCAATTCCGTGACCGGGGCGGTGGCCATCGATGGGAACGCATTCCAGAACCTTTCCGGCCTCGCGATCATCAATGCCAATTCCGGCAACAACGTCGCGATCAATTCTTCGATGAACGTCAACATCGCCCTGCTGCCCGCACAATAATGGCGCGCATGCTCCTTGCCGCACTCATGCTGCTCTCCGGCTGCAGTGCGCAGGTGAGCGGAGGGCCGACGTTCCAGCTCGGAGCGGCGGGTCTCGGCGATGTCACGCCGCCTGTCACGTCGTTCGAGGACCGGCGATTTTTAACGGTCGTTCGGCAGCAATATGATTTCAGTTGCGGTTCGGCTGCCCTCGCCACGTTGCTGACTTATCATTATCGCCGGAGCAGGGCGGAAGCCGACGTGTTCAACGGCATGTGGCGCGTGGGAGACCGTGCGCAGATTACCCGGCTCGGCTTTTCGTTGCTCGACATGAAGCGCTACCTTGCCAATGCCGGCCTCAGCGCGGACGGATACAAGGTCTCGCTCGACCAAGTCGCTGCGGCAGGCGTGCCCGGCATCGCGTTGATCGAGGCGAACGGCTATCGCCATTTCGTCGTGGTCAAAGGCATCAGCGCGGAGGAGCTGCTGATCGGAGATCCGGCGCTCGGTCTGCGCACCATGTCGCGACCCGCGTTCCAGCGCGCTTGGAACGGCATTTATTTCGTGATCGGCGAGGATACTGCGGTGGGGCGCAGCGCCTTTAATGGGGATCGGCAGTGGGCGGCCTTCTCCCGCGCACCGGTCGGCGCCGCATTCGTTCAGCCGCTCAGCCAGCAAGCACTGGCTTTGACTGCGCCCTTCATGAGGGACTTCTAGCCATGAACCGCCATCTCATCTCGGCCGTTGCAGCAGTTGTCCTCTGCAACCCCGTCTTCGCGCAACCGCCGGTCGAGGGACACGAGCCGGTGCCGGAGGATGTTCTGGCCGAAAGCCGCGGCAAATTCCTCCTCCCCAACGGTGTGGAAGTCGCCATGGCCGTACAGACCGATACGAGCGTCGACGGGCAATTGCTCCTGCGCAGTGTCTTCACCGTCGACCAGGGCGCGCCGCGCCTTGCCATCTACGCGCCACAGTCGACAAGGCAGCCCGACGCGCCAGGCACCAGCGGCCCCTCGCAACACGCGGGCAACCCGGGTGATGTCTGGGTCAGTTTCGACCGCGAGAGCGGTGTCTCGCTCGTCGAGCGGAGCTATCGTCCGAGCGTCGGCGCCGTCACCGTGAGTACGGGCGAGCAGGCGGAGATCGGCCTCAGCCCTGATGGGGCGGCGCCACTCCCGCTGGGGCCGGGCGATCGCGCGCAAACCCAGAACGGCACGGTCGGGCTCGATCGGCTAGGCAGCGGTTTCAAGGTGACCTTGTCGCAGCAGGATCTGGAGGTCAGCCACGTGTTTGGGCAGGCCTTGGGCAGTGTGCTCCTCAACAGCGGTAACAACCGTGCGATCGAGACCAGCACGACGATCAACCTCGATCTGATGAACGCCACGCCCGCGATCGTCGGCTCGGCCATGCCGAGGATCGACAGCATGGCGCTTGACGCGACGCGGGATCTTATTCGTTGAAGGAAGGACACAAATGACCAGAATAGGTCGGCTCCTGGGGGGAGTGGCAATGCTTGGCGGCGCACTGGCTGCATCACCGGCATGGGCCCAGCCAACGGGCACCGCGCTGCCACAGTCGAGCAAAGCCAGCCCCGAACTGAAGCAGGCGCTCAGCCTCATCGCCCGGCAGCAACAGCAGTTGGAAGCGCAGGAGGCGCGCATTCGTGCGCTGGAGCAGCGCCTTGCCATGGATGCGCAACCAAGTGGCGCAACGGCGGCGCCATCGGCAGCAAATCCGCCGCAAACTGTTCAGTCCGCCAGCAACGCTGTCCCGCCGCCGCGCGCGCCCAATGGTGCGCCCCAGGCCCCGGCTGGCCCCGTGGGGGAAGCGCCACCGGATATCGATCGCCCCCCCGAGGTCGCGGTGCTGGGAGAGCAAGGCAGCGTCGTGACCCGGCGCGGTCAGCTCACCGCCGAGCTTCAGCTCGATTATGCGCGGGCCGACCGCAACCGTGCGCTTTTCCGCGGCATCGAAGTGGTGGAGTCCGTGCTCGTTGGCGTGTTCGACATCAACGAGAGCCGGCAGGACGTGCTCACGGCATCCGCCGGCCTGCGTTATGGGCTCCTCGGCAATGTCGAGATCGGCGCCCGTCTTCCGTTCGTCTATCGCAATGACAAGTCGGTGCTGGCCCCGATTCAGGGCACGACGGGCGATCCCGATGCGGCGACCATCGATAGCAGTACCAGCGGCCGGGGGATTGGCGACCTTGAGCTGTCGGCGCGCTATCAGCTGAGCTCTGCGCGTGGCGGCTGGCCGTTCCTGATCGGCAATTTGCAGGTTGTGGTGCCCACCGGCACCGACCCGTTCGACATCTCTCGGGATACGCTGGGCCGCGCGACCCGTGCGGCCACGGGGTCCGGCTTCTGGGGTGTGACGCCGAGCCTGACCGCAATTCTGCCCAGTGACCCCGCCGTCCTGTTCGGCTCCATTGGCTACACCCGCAATTTCGGTCACGGGGTCGATACGGTCATCCCGCCGGTGCGTATCACCTATGTGAAGCCGGGAGACGCGATATCCGTCAGCATGGGGATCGGCGTATCATTGAACCAACGCACCTCGTTCAACCTGGGTTATGCGCACAGCTGGTCCTTCGGCACGCGCACCACGCAGCGTCTGCTGATGCCCACGATGGACTGGGGCGACCCGCAGGTGCAGACGGCGCGCGATCTCCAGATCGGCCGCCTGCTGTTCGGCGTAAGCTACCGCGCGACGGACCGCACGACGCTGAACTGGTCCGTCGAGATAGGGGCGACCGAAGATGCCACCGATCTGCGCACGGTGCTGCGCATCCCGTTCGTGTTGTCGAGGGGCAGGTGACGCCGCGGAACGTAGTCGTTCCAGCGCGCCTGGCCTGTTTTCTGCTGCCTTACAATGGCCCGCGTTCGGATCTGCCCGCCGCTGACTGGGTCGCCAAATCTTCATTTGCACCTGGTCACGGCCCCGCCGTTTGCTGTTCGATCGCTAGATCGACAACGTTCGATCTCATAAATGGCGTCGCTGATCGAGGTAGAAGTGAATCTCCCAAATTTGTTTCGGCTTCACAGCACGCTTTCACGCCGACTGTCCTTCGTGCATTCCAGGTCCGATGCTTGGTGTTGGGTTCTGTTTCAGGCATCTCCATGATCATTCTCCAGTGGCCGGAATGGCCATTGGAGAATGCTCGATCTATTGAGGGGATGAATTCAGCGGCGCACCTGGCGACCAGTGTCGGTCGTTCCCATCAGCCAGGATGAGTGACCGGTCGCGGCAAAACATGACGTTAGTGTGATTCTCAGCGGCCAAGCAAGATTCGCCCTCAAAACCGTCGTTTGATTGAGCAGGCGACCAAGCTAGAAGCTGCCGTTCGTTAATTTGCTGCGCACATCGGAATTAGCCCATTTGCATGTTGAGCTCGTGGTTGATCTTCAGCCCCTCTTTGAAGGCTTGAGCTGCGACAGTGAGGTCTGGGAAAATACGAGTTTCACTCATCCCAAACAGCTGTAGCGCAATTCTGATCTGCGCCTTTTTCTGGTGAGGAACGGAAAAGACAGGTGCTACATCCACGGGCTCTTCTGCTTCACAATGAAGAGTCATTAGGCTGTCCTGCGCAAGTGTCCGCGCGTTCATGAAAGCAGTGTCTAGCAGAAGGGGGCGCGGGCGAGATTCTTTGTAGAGCGCGACGGATTCCGGCTTCGAAATCGGATGGAATCCCGCTGTGTTCAACTGGATCACCTCTCCATCTGCCGCGATCTCATTACCTTCCCCATCCTGAGCTGGGAGACAGGCGAAATACAAGGCAACCAATGGATTGGTCGTCCAATCGAGCAGCAACGTCGGAATGCCGTAATGTTGCGCCAGCACGAGAAATTCGACATCGCTAAGCGGTTGGTGCTGAACAAAGCGCCTCGCCATTCGCTTCCAGACTTCGAACTCTGTCTTGCTGGTAAGCCCTGCTTCACCTGGCCGCAACGCAACGGGTAGAGGTTTCCATTGCGCATTCGCATGTCCCCGGAATGCACGCGTTAGCACCTGTGCCTCGGCCAGCGCTGCCATATAGTCCGAGATGATGTGGAGACCTATCTTCTCAGGCTCTTTGAATTGATTCAGCGCCACCATCATTCGCCCCCTCAGTTACTGTGCTCAGGTTATCGGGTGTGAGCTGATAGCAGTTATTGCCTGATCCAGGCTTCTGCTGAAGACGATAATTTAGCTGCAATAGTTCATTTCCGCCAACAAAGCGGTCATTCAGCGCGACTTCTATTCTGTCTGAAAACCGACATTCGTTCATGTGCTGGAGTCTGGACCATATCGATGCGGGCTCGGTCCATTTGCCGAGCCCGCACTGAGACCTGGGTATGTTAGCCCAATTAGATGCTTTCGGAACCGGTGTAGCGCCAGTCGCGCCGCATTTTACGCGGTAAGGCACGTGTGAGTTGGCATTTTGACCAATCCAGCAGTTGCTTTTTGCGCGCCCTGAAATCCGGCTCGGATACTAGATGCGCATCACGATCACGGAACAGCTGACGAAGTTCTTCACCCACGGTGATGGGCCGAAAGACACGTAGTAAGAAAGGCAAATCCGTGCGGAGCGGCCTCACGGCATTAGAACCTTATCGACGACGTGGATGACGCCATTGGACTGGTTGACGTCTGCAATGGTGATGCGGGCCTTGCCGCTTTTCGTATCGGTCACCCACCAGGCACCCTTAGGATCCTGCGAGAGGGTGATGTCCTGGCCTTCGACAGTTTTGAACATCGCTTTGCCGCCGTGCATCTTCGCCATGGAAGCAATTTCCTTAGCGTTATGCTTGCCGGGCACGACATGATAGGTCAGCACCTTGACCAGCATGGCTTTGTTCTCGGGCTTCAGTAGATTGTCGACAGTGCCGGCAGGCAGCATGGCGAACGCCGAATTGGTTGGCGCAAAGACCGTAAAGGGCCCTTTGCCGTTAAGCGTGTCGACGAGGCCTGCGGCCTTCACGGCAGCGACGAGTGTCGTGTGATCCTTCGAGTTGACGGCATTTTCGACGATGGTCTTGGTCGGATACATGGCTGCGCCGCCGACCATCGGATTGGCTGCTGCGACGGCAAGCGTACCGATCGACGTCAAGGCAAGGATGCTTGCGATCCGCAGGGCTGTGCTAGATTTAGGCATGAAGACATGTCCTCTCTCAAACTCTCGCCCCCGGTGATGGAGACGAAACAGTTACGAGAGGGTAGCGGCCACGGATGCAGTCGGGCTCAGATTATGTTGATCGAGCCGGCGGCCACAGGCGCAGAGCTTGGCGCCTTGTGCGGGGCGCCCTCGCTCTTTTCGAGCGTGATGGCGAGTGTGGCGCCGTCTTTCAACAGGGGACGCAACTGCGGTGCGACTATGATGCGCTTTGAACCCGTCGCTGAGACAAGGCCGAGCGACCGTGGTACATTGTCCGCCGGGATAATCCAGAGTTCGGGCGAAAGCGGGCTTGACGGCATCTTAAGCGCTCGAATGCTGAGCTCGCCGCTGCTCATGTCGTAATTGACGGCGAATTGGTGCGCGCCCTCCCCCGTGCCCAGTTGCGCGACGGCGGGCTGGCCGGCGCGAGTAACCTGGATTGGCGTCTGGGCCGGTGGCGGCGCAGGACGGAACATCACGAAGAGCGCGAGGCAAGCCGCAATGGTGCCCATTGCCAATGTGCCTAGTCGCCAAGCGGCCAATTTGCGCCGGATTGCGTCGGGCTGGCTCAAACTTGGCGCGCCGCTGGTCTGTAGCCGCTGCTCGATCGCGTGCCAGAGATTTGGCGCGTCGGTGTCGTCATAGCCATCGAGAAGCGGCTCGAAGCGGGCCTCCCAAGCGAGCACCTCGGACCGGAACGCTGGATCGGACACTTGCAGTCGAAGCGCGATGGCGTGATCCGCCCCGTCCAGGATGCCGAGTGCCAGTTCTGCTGCGAGCATGTCGCGCTCTTCCCGAGTGAGTGCTGCGTCAGCCATCGCCGATGCACTCCTTGAGCTGCGCGAGACCGCGACGGATCCAGCTCTTCATTGTGCCGAGCGGGACATTCATACGATGAGAGAGCTGCACATAGGTGAGGCCGCCAAAGAAGGCCGCGCGGATAGCGTCGGCAGGGTTACCGCCGAGTTCCTCCAGGCAATGGACGATGCGCGCCTGGCTCTGCGCCTCTTCGATCTGTTGCGGGGCGCTGGCGCGCGTGTCGGCAATCGAGCCAGCATCATCGATGACGATGATCGTCTGACGATTGGCACGACACCAGTCGATCGCTCCGTTGCGCGCAATGGCGCACAGCCATGTGATCGGACTTGCCTTGGCCGGATCGAAACGTCCGGCGCGCTGCCATATTTTGAGATAGGTTTCCTGCACGATATCCGCCGCCACGTCCCGATCCTGACAGATACGCAGGCAGACGCCGAATAGCTTCGCGCTGGTCATATCATAGACCTGCCGCAGCGCGGCTGGATCGGCTCGCGCGACCTGGGCCAGTGCTGCCACCAGCTTTTCGCGGTCACGATCGGCAGCCTCGGTCATATCGTTCAGCGGCTCTCCCAGAGCGCGAGAGCATAGCGACGTGTCACGTAATGCATAGGGAATTCAGATCGCAGCTGGCCGGACGCACCAGGAAGGGAGTGGCCGGCCAACCGCAGTAATAATCAGGCCGCGAGCGGCGCGAGGTGTGGGCGGCGCGTACGTAGTGCTGTGCCCACAAGGGCAAAGCCGATGATGAACAGCGCCCAGCTGACCGGTTCAGGGACGGCTGCCACTGCGCTGGAACTAGCTGTCACGAAGGACGAGCTGCCAGGCGAGAAGGTGTTCACGCGGTAGATGCCGTTGCTGCTCTGGTTGAAGAATGTAACCGTGTTATGATTGCTGCTGCCCGTGGTCTTAAATGTGACGCCCGTGCCATCAAGAAAACTTGGGCCAGTGGTGAAGTAATTGCCGTAACTGCCAGTTGGAGCGACGATGTCGAAGCCGTTCACCTGGCCGGTAATGCTGGTAATGACGTAGGCGGTCTGACCACCCACCATCATTGGGGTGTCAGACGTTGTGAAAACCCCGCTGCCGTTCACCGAGCCACCGAACAGGGGAGTGCTTGTCGCGAAGTTGAACATATACTGCGCGGCGTGAGCCGGCAGGCTACATGACAGGGCCGCAATCGCGACGAGCCCGCTTGCCTTTTTTAACATCAGTCGTCTCCCACATCTGTCGTCATGCAGGCGACAGAAATGTGCCCGCGTGATAGATACGGGCGTGGAGTTCGGGCGGACGCAGACGTGGTAAAATAAATGCTAATGGCGCTCGTTGCTTCTGGCATCCACCTCGAAGCGTCGCAAATCGCCAACTAGCCGTCGTTCGCGCGGCTGCGGGCAATCGCTGACATCTGCTGTCATTCATATGAATGAACCGGCTTCCCAAGGAGGTCAGGAAGCCGGAATTTTCAGATTTCGGTCCGTTCGGACAGCGTCAGAGCATCATCGATATCTACGCCGAGATATCTGACGGTATTCTCGATGTTGGTGTGGCCGAGTAGGATTTGCACTGCCCGAAGGTTGCCTGTGGCTTTGTAGATCAGTGCCGCCTTCGTCCGCCGCATCGAGTGCGTGCCATACTCTCGTTTGTCGAGGCCAATCGTTGACACCCATTCGTCGACGAGGCGCGCATATTGCCGTGTGCTCAAATGACCGAGGTAATCGATCCTGCTTGGGAATACGAAGTCGCGGATCGTCCCGCCGCGCCGATCAAGCCATGCCTTCAGGCTCTTGCGTGCCTCGGACATGATCTCGAATTGTACCGGACGACCAGTCTTTTGCTGGATGACAGTCGCGCGATCACGAAATGATCCTGCACTCATCAGGTCGCCGATCCTGATCTTGACCAGATCACAGCCACGCAGCTTGCTATCGATTGCCAGGTCGAAGAGCGCCCGGTCGCGTAGACGCTTATTTTCGTCGAGATAGAAACGGATGGCCCAGATATCGCGCGGCTTCAATGGGCGCTTTGGCCCAACATTCTGCCCTGCATTCCAAGGGCGCCGGTCATGTATGGCGGGATCAAGGTCTGAATGTCCCATGATAGTTCTCCGATGGCCAAAATTGGCCGGCCGGAAGATATCGGAACGTCACTATGTGCGGCGATTTGAGCCTCGCGACATCTTGCCAAATTTTGCCAAACCCGCTATATCATAGGCCATGTCAACGATGAACATCTCGCTTCCGGACGCGCTCAAAGCGTTTGTGGACCAGCAGGTAAACGTGCGTGGTTACGGCACGAGCAGCGAGTATGTGCGGGAGTTGATCCGCAAGGATCAGGACATTCAGCGCCTTCGCGAAATGCTTTTGGACGGCGCCAGTTCTGCAGCCACCGCGCCAGTCGACGCCGGATATTTCCAAGGCCTTCGTAACCGTGTGACGCAACGCGCGGGGGCGTGACTGCCAAACTTGTCATACCGCGCGCCAAAGCGCGGGAGGATGTGGACCTTGCGGTCGAGCATTACACGCACGAAGCTGGCGCGGAGGTGGTCTTCGGCTTCATTGATGCTCTTGAACAGGCCTATACATTCATCGGGGAAATGCCAGCGGCAGGATCCCCGAGGTGGTCTCATGAGCTGAACTTACCGGGGTTGAGGACCATAGGGCTGAAAGGATTCCCGTGGATCGTTTTCTATCTCGAATTCGAGACCTATGTAGATGTCTGGCGCGTGCTTCACGCCAAACGGGACATGCCGGTTTGGTTGGCCGATGTAGATGATTAACGCCAACAAAGCGGTCGTTGGAAGCAAGGTTTCGGTGACCCAATAGCTGCCGCTCATTCAGGTGAGCATTACTCACCAAATGTGAAACGGTCAGGTGGCAAAGAAGCCATCGTCATATTTGTTCACAAATGGGCTGCGTCTTGTTCGCCTGCGAGGTGCACGATGGCATTGGGGGCGCACATTCGCTTTAACTCTTAGACAGACGGTCCTCGCGCATTACAATTCCTTGATTGAGTAGGATTTCGAAGCGCTGTTCGTCGAGCGGCGGCGCGAAGAGGTAGCCTTGTCCCACCGAACAGCCCAGTGTCCGCATCATCACTCGATCGGCCTCAGTCTCAATGCCTTCCGCGACGACGCGCGCGTCGAGCGCCACTCCGAGCTTCACGATGCTTTCAACGATGACGTGCTTGACATGGTTGTGCGCCACTTCCCGCACGAAACTACGATCAATCTTTATCTCGCTGAGTGGAAACCGTTCGAGATAGCGTAGGTTGGAATAGCCCGTGCCGAAATCGTCGATCGAAATGCCGACCCCCAGGCGCCGCATATGTTCGAAGGATCGGCGTATATCGTCCGACTCAGGGGCCATCAGCTCTTCGGTAAGCTCCAGCGTCAGCCATTCGGCCTTGCACCCGGTTTCGTTGAGCACCTGTTCGACAAAGGCGACGACGTCCCTTCGCGTGAACTCCATCACCGACATGTTGAAAGCGAACCGGAGCGGTATCCGACGGTTTTGATTGACCCGCGCTGCATACGTCGCGAGCGTACGCAGGCCCCACGCTCCGATCTCCATCATGGCGCCGGTCTCTTCAGCAACGGCGATGAACCGGCCGGGTAGCTGGAGGCCGAATGCGCCGTGGTCCCAACGGAGCAGAGCTTCAGCGCCGATCAGGTCACCGGATTGCAGATCGACCTGGGGCTGATAATGAAACAGCAGCTCGTCATTGGAAACGGCGGATTGCAGTTCGTTCGCGAGCCGAATGCGATTACGCGCGTCTCGGTCATCTGCTTCCTCAAACGGATGGGGGCCGTGGTCGGGCGTCGCTTTGGATCGTTGCATCGCCGCACCTGCATGCCGGACCAGTAGAAGAGGATCGGTTCCGGCGAGCCCGACAGCGAAGCCAGCGGCAAACTGCACTGTAAGCGATGCGCCAGGCAGGACAAATCGGGGTCTCAGCAAGTCGAGGACCTCATTGACGATCTTGCCCGCACGGCTGGCATCATCGAGCGCGAAGGCCAGGATGAAGTTATTGCTGCCGACGCGAGCGATAGCCAGGGCTGGCACAACAGCCAGACGCGCTGTCGCCGAACGAAGCAGCGCATCACCGACATCGTAACCGAAACCGTTGTTGACGTCACGGAACCGCAGGACGTCGAGCTTGATGACCAGCAAGGCGGAGTTCGCCGACATTTCGATCTGTGCCAGCCGGTCGAGCAACCCATAACGATCCAGCAGTCCGGTAAGCCGATCGACACCCGGTGCGTGCGTGACATCCCGGATCAGGCCCACGAAATGCGTGAGGCGCCCTAGGTAGTCCCGAAACGGCTCCAGACGCAAAGCATTGCGAAACATCGTTCCGTCCCGCTTGTAGTTGCGCAGTGTCACCGAGCAGGCGCGCGCCTCCGCAAGCGCAGCCCGTATTTCCGTAAGTTCCGGCTGCAACCGATCGCTTCCCTGGAGATAGCGGCAGTTCTTGCCGATGACTTCGTCAACAGAATAGCCAGTAATTTTTTCGAATGCTGGGTTTACCAGGACTATGGGCTGCCCCCGGAGGCGCATGTCCGCGACGAGCAGGCCATCGCTGACATGATCGAGCGCAAGTTTGGAAAAGAGCTCTGTTACACACTGGCCTCTGCGCCCACCGAGGAGGCGAGGCCATCGCAGCAACGGGGAACCAGTTCTACCGGGCTCCACGATCGTGCCGTCGGCCGCATCGGGAGTCATCTCGCAAACAGGCTTTCGAGTTTCATCGCGATGAGCGCGTAAAGATCAGATCTCATCCCATGCCTCCGTGCTAGAGGATGATGCCGTGGTGCCGACGTTTCAATTTCAGCGGCGCGGCGTTTCGAGACAAATCGACGCCAGTTTCGTCGGGGTACGGCAAACGTCTCGTGGCCTGGTCGAGCGGGTCACCAAGCTGCGATATCCGGTAAAGATATTTTTGGATTTACGTGTCGCTCTGAGGTGCGGGCGAAGACGCGTCGTCAGCAAGCGGAGGCATCTGACATGCAGCCTGAAGGCTACTTTCTATGAGGCGAAGATGCGCCAGGACCGTATTTTGCAGCTCGCTGCATGCCGACACGATTGCAGAGGCATATTCCTGCTGGGTTGCCCCAAGGTTTCCATCGAGCTTGAGAAGCTCAGCAAATCCCGTGATGTGGGTGAGCGGTGTCCTGAGATCATGCGACAAAGTGTGGAAGTAGGTATCGAAAAGAGAGTCCTTGCGGAGCGGAACATTTTGCCATTGCTCAACAGCGTTTTGTATCATTTGCTGAAATCTCCACGCTGGGGTGGCGAGACTGCCGCGCTTTATGTCTTTTCACTTATCGTGAGCCTGCGGGAACGAGTTGCCATCGCCTCTTGGCACCACGATGTCGTCCCGCAGCGCTGTTTTCAACTTCGCTGATGCGACCATTCAGGACAGAATAGCGGCTCTTTCGACGTTGATCGGCTCTCCGCCTCCGCTGCTGTGAAAGCGCATGCGATACTCCAGGGGCGTGACGCCCATCCTGCGCAGGAATGCCCGTCTGAGCGTAGTCGTCGAGCCGAACCCGGCAGTGTAGGCAATCGCTTTTATCGGAGCGGAACTTTCTTCCAGCAGTCGTCGCGCAATATCGATCCGGGTCAATTCGACATATGCGATTGGGTTCATGCCGAGTTCGGCGCGGAACAGCCTGGAGAGATGGCGCGAGCTTACGCCAGCAATCTTTGCAAGGGTTTCAAGGGTCAGCTTCGCGCGGGGATGTTCGAGGATGTGAAGTCTTATCTTGTCGATCGGGCTGTTGGAAACAGTTTGTGCGGTCAACAGTGCGCTGAATTGCGACTGACCGCCGGGTCGCTTCAAGAAGACGACCAGCCGCCGTGCCACCCAAAGCGCCAGTGCCCGCCCGTGATCCTCCTCGATCAACGAAAATGCGAGGTCTATCGCTGCGCTTACCCCTGCGGAGCTGAACACTGGTCCGTCGCGCACGAAGATGAGGTCGGGTTCCACCAGAATGTCCGGAAAGTCGGCGGCAAGGCGTGCAGCATACTCCCAGTGGGTTGTCGCACGACGACCCGCCAGCAATCCGGCATGAGCCAGCAGGAAGGCCCCGGTGCACGTCGATCCGTGACGCCGGGACTGCCGTGACTGCTCCCGCAACCAATCATTGACTGCTTCGCTTTGGGGCGACGGGACGCCATATGGCCCTGTTACAATCAAGGTGTCGCACGGCTCTGTCTCGTCGTGGATGCTGGCGTCAGGCAGATAAACGATGCCGGAGGCGCTTTCCTCCGGCATGCCCCGTTCTGTCACCAGCTTGACGCGATAGCGATTACTGGACCCCATTTTGCAGTTCGCTTCAAACAGCGCGTCTCGTACACCGGCTATTTCCAGCAGATGTACGTTGCTTGGGGCAAAGATTGTGACGAGCATGGCCTGAAGCGCTCCGCGGCGACGCAAGATCACCGATCAGAAACACGATACGCCTCGGGTGCTCAATTACCTACAACAATGGGGTCTGTCAGAGCAAATGCAGCTGCGGATGTCCGAGCGGCGCAGCTCGACATAGCATGTCAGCTTCTGCTGCCGTTACCCATGGCAGAGCATAGCTCTTTTAATCCCTTGAACTCAGCCAGCGCGCACAGATACGACCGACTTCGCCAACAAACCCGACGTGCAATCTTTCGAACCGGTTCCCGAAACCTGCCTTTCATTCATCTAATGACAGGACATTCGTTGACGGTAATCATCCATCTCAACCAGAGCTTGAGATGCGAAATGCCCCGCAATTCCTCTTCGTCAAAGCGGCCGATTGGCACTGCTGATCGAGGACATGTACAATCGATTATCCAACGTCACCCGCGCCACAGTTTCTCCCTGAGCGGTAGCGCGGGCAACGGTTCTGCTCAGGCTGCTTCGTATTCCACCGCCTTTTCCTGCCGGACGATGCGACTGGTGCGGCCATCGATGCTCACTGGCGCTTCGCCATGAATGGTGGCGCGGCGCAGGGTGCGGCGCTGCAGGCCGAAGTCGGCGACGGCGCGATGCTGCGTTGCCTGATTGTCCCAGAAGGCGACATCGCCGGGCTGCCAGCGCCACCGCACCAGATTCTCCGGCCGGGTGATATGGTCTTGGAGAATGCTGAACAACCGCTGGGAATCCGCCTGATTTAGACCGACGAAGCTCTTGACGAAATGTCCGAGCAGCAGGCTGCGCTGGCCCGAAACGGGGTGAACGCGAACCACCGGATGCTCGGTCTCGTACACCGTGGAGGCGAACACATTGCGATGCCGCTTGATCTGCTCCTGCGCGGTGGTGTTGTCCTTGGGTGCATTGCCCAGGATCGCAGCATAATCGTAGAGATTGGTGTGCACGGCCCAGAGATTGTTGACGAGCTGGCGCAGGGATTCCGGCAACGCCTCATAGGCGGTCTCGCCATTGGCCCATAGCGTATCGCCGCCCGCCTCCGGGATGGTGATGCCACGCAGGATCGAGCCCTTCGGATAGGCATCGACGAAGGTGACGTCAGTATGCCAGCTCGAGGCGGCGTATCCCTCGCGGCTGTCCAACTCCAGCAGGTAGCGCGATCCTTCTGCGACCGGCACGGTGGGATGCGCCACGGGATCGCCGAAGAGTGCCGTAAAATTCTCATGCTCTGCGTCATCGAGATGATGCTGGCCACGGAAGAAGATGACCTTGTGGCGAACCAGCGCGTCTTGGATCGCCTGGACGGTCACGGCGTCAAGATCGCCGGAGAGCACGACGCCCCGGATTTCGGCACCGATCGTGCCGGTCACTGGCTTGATGTCGAGCGGGCTATTGGGGTCTGCGGCATTGGCATAGGTGGTGATGGACATGATGAGGCTCCTTCTTGCCTTGGGCGTGCTGGGGGAATTTCAGTTGGGTGATTGGGGGCCGCGCGGGCGCTCGCCGACGATGGTCACGCGCTCCATCTCGCGATTGCCGCGATAGTCGGGCACCGCGTAGTGCTGGGTCGCGCGATTATCCCAGAAAGCGATCGAGCCGGGCTGCCAGCTCCAACGCACCTGGAATTCCGGCCGCTTCACCTGGTCGAAGAGGCGAGCGAGCAGCGCTTCACTCTCGCCTGGTGCAAGTCCGACGATCTCGCGGGTGAAAACGGAATTGACGTAGAGGACTTTCTCGCCAGTTTCGGGATGGATGCGCACCACCGGATGCTCGACCGGCGGATATTGCGCCTGCAAGGCGGCCCGCTTTTCGGGCGTCTCGACGAACTGCAGGAAGACGCGCGTGTCGTGGATGGCGCTCAGCCCGTCGATCCGGGCTTTGGTCTCCTCGTCGAGCGTTTCATAGGCTGCGACTGCGTTGGCAAAGACTGTATCGCCGCCCAGACCCGGCGAGACGCGCTGGATGAGGATGGACGCCGCAGACGGTTCAGCGCGGAAGGTCGTGTCCGCGTGCCAGTTGCTGTCCGTGGTGCTGCGATACTTGCCGGCGAACTCCTTGGAGCGCAGCGGCAGAATTTCCGGATGATCGGGGTGCGCGAAGACCGGGTGGGTCTCCAGATCACCAAACGCTGCGCCCAGGGCGATATGCTGGTCATGCGTCAGATGCTGATCGCGGAAGAACAGCACCTTGTACCGCAACAGGGCGGCGTGAAGCGCGGCGTGTAACGGCCGGGTCAACGGTTGGGAGAGATCGATCCCGCTGATCTGCGCTCCCAAACTGGGCTGAAGCGGCTTGATTTCGAACAGGTCGGTATCGGAAGCAGTGAGGGTCTTTTCGAGGACGGTCATGACGTGCATCTCCTTTCAGGGATTTCATTCAGTGCGGGTCACTCGGCCGGGGCGAGAGCGAGGGGCTGGTCGTCCAGTTGGCGGCGGATTTCGGAATGGGCGGCTTCGTCGAGCGGGAAGCGGGCGAGGAGCAGTGCGGAAAAGGCGTGGCCCAGCGCAGGACCAAGCGCGAAGACATAGGCAAGGCCAAGCAGCGCTTGCGGGCTGTTGCTGCCCCGGGGATCGAAGCCCAGCCAGGCGACGAGCGGCAGGGCCACACCGATAGCGATGGCCGAGGCGCCTTTGCCCGCGAGGCTGAACACGGAATAATAAAGCCCGGTGCGCTCCTCACCGGTTTCGAGGCGGTGCTTGTCGGCGATATCGGCGACGATGGCGCGCAGCATGAGGTTGCCGGAGCCTTGCGCGAGCCCCTGCACCAATGTCAGCGCCAGCAGCAGACCGAAGGTGTCCGGCGTGACCAGCAGCAGGCTGAGATTGACCGCGACCTGCACCAGCTCGCCCAAGACCGCCGTTCGGTGCTTGCCGAGCTTGAGGCCGATGCGCAGCCAGATGGGGCCCGCGAAGATACCGAAGATGAACTGGAAGAGGAACAGCGCCGCTGCCCAGTCCGGCCGGCCCATATAGAAGCTGACGTAGAAGACGATGAGCGCAGCGCGAATGCTCTGGGCAAGCGTCACGGCGAAGTCCGAGGCGAGCACGCGCAGAAGCAGGGTATTGGCGAACACCGCGCGCAGAGTCTGCTTGATCGACAGCGTCTCCGCTGGCCCGGCCGGAGCCGGAACTTCCGGAAATGCCGTGAGCGACAGAAAGACGCCGGGGATGACCGTGGCAAGAACCAGCGCGCCCATCAGTGACATTTGCAGGTGCCCGTCGCCCGGCCGCAGTTGATCGGCGAGCGCGGGAAGCAGCAGCGTGACGAATAGCGCCGCCGAACCCACGACCGTCTGGTAGGTCGCGATGCGGGTCCGCTCGTGATAATGCCCGGAGATCTCGCCGGACCAGGCCAGGAAGGGGATCTGGATCGCCGTCCAGCCTAGGTAAAAAACGAAAAGGACGCCGCCGAGGTAGTGCGGCGTTACCGTCGCGACCGGAAAAAACAGGAAGATGGAGGACAGGGTGAACAGCACGGCCCCCGCCGCCATCCATGGCTTGCGGCGTCCGAAGCGGCTGCGGGTACGGTCGCTGAAGGAGCCGATCAGCGGATCGGAAATGGCATCCCACAGGCGGCCGATCAGAAAGATGAAGCCGATCATGCCAAGCGACAGGCCGAAGTCCCGTGCAAAAATGGCGGGGAGGTAGACGCCGATGGGCATGGTCGCGGCGGCGATCGGCACGGCAACCGCCGAGAAGCGGATGAGCCGCAGGGCGCCGGAACGCTCGTCGCTCTTGCTCTGCAGCGGCGACAATGAGGACGAGGGGATTGCAGTGAGTGCGGTCATGGCGTGCCTCACAATTTTGCGCGGAGTGTGATGCCGTAGGTGCGCGGGTCGCCGATCAGCCCCGTCACCAGTCCGGTGTTTCCGGCCGACAGCGTCTGGAAATAATTCTCGTCGAGCAGGTTCTTGCCCCAGATCGAGAGGTCGTAGCGGCCGTCGTCGAACCGTACGCCGATCCGCCCGTTCAGCAGTCCATAGCCGTCCACGATGGCGAGCCGCGAGTTAGAGGCGGAGGTGTTGAAGCTCGATCGATGCGACCAGTCGGCATGGCCGTACATCTCGGTCGTACTGCCCAATGCGGGAACCGGTGTCGAGACATCTGCGCCCAAAGTGTAGGTGAACTTCGGCACGCCCGGGAGCTGCTGGCCGGTGAGGTCTTGTACGGCAGAAATGTTCAGGCGCTCGACGGCCTGCGGCGCGTTCCTGTAATCGCGATAGCTGGTGTCGGCATAAGCCAGCGACGCATTGAGGCTGAAGTGCCGCAAGGGAGCGTAAACCGCGTCCAGCTCGAAGCCGCGCGAGCGGACTTTCGGAATGTTCGCGATATATTGCCGGTAGGTGACCGTGTTCGCGACCTGCTCGGTAATCGCCGTCTGATAATTGGCGGTGTCGATCCAGTAGAGTGCGCCGTTGAAGGTCAACGCCCGATCGAACAGCTGCGACTTGAAGCCGACCTCATAGGCATCGACTCGCTCCGGCGCGACCTCTGGCGCAATACCCGCCGGCAAAGCAGTCAGATTGAGCCCGCCTGACTTGTTGCCGCGCGAATAGGTGCCATAAATGATCGCGTCGCGCGTCGGTTGCCAGCGAAGGGTAACGAGGCCGGAGAGGCTGTCATCCGAGAAAGCGGTCGCGAAGGTCTGCACCGGGTTGAACTGGGCGCGGATGGCGTTCGCTGTCGCCTGCTGTGCGGGCGTGAGGCCGGAGAGATCATTGCCCGCCACCCAATATTGGCGGAACGCGCCTTCCTTCTTCTCGTGGGTGTAGCGCAGGCCGGCGGTAAGCGTCAGCGCATCGCTGATCGACCAGTCCGCCTGCCCGAACAGGGCGAGGCTATGCGTCTGCGGCGTGGAGGTGGAGTTCGCCTCGAACCCGTCAAGCGCTGCGTTGCCGACGACGGGATCGACCGCCGGCAAGTTCCAGGCCGCCGCCGCCGAGCCGTAGCGGCTCGCGCCATAACCGCGAATGATCTGCCAGAAATAATAGCCGCCGATCACATAATCGATTGGGCCATCATCCTTGGACGCAAGGCGGATTTCCTGACTGAACTGGCGTTGGCGGTTGGCCTGCTGCGCCTTGGTGACGACAGGCAGCGCGGTGGAATCGCCATCATTGGCCGGGTTCCAGTCCCACCAGCGATAGGCGGTGATGGAGGTGAGCTCTGCGCCGCCCAGATCCCAGTCGACCTGACCGGACACCCCATAGCCATCCATGTTGGACTGGTAATGGCTGTCGGACTCGCCCCGACGCGCGAACGGATGGATGGCCGGCAGTGAAAGGCCGAACCGCGCCAGACGCGCCGCAAAATTGTTCGGGATTGTCGCGCCGTTTTCGTAGGTGCCGACATAGTTCGCAAACACGTTAAGGGCGTAATTCTGCTTCTGGCTGGCATAGTCGCCGATCAGCCGGATCGAGACATCGTCCGTCGGTGTGAAGAGCAATTGGCCCCGCACGCTCGCATTCTCATAGTCTTGCGCGTCCTTTCCGGTGGTGGTGTTGAAGAGCAGGCCATCGCGCTTGGTGTAGGCACCGCTCAGGCGTACAGCGAGACGATCGGTGACGATCGGGCCGGATACCGAGCCGCGAACTTGCCGATAGCCATAATTGCCGATGCTCACCTCGCCGGAAGCGTCCGGCTCGAAACTTGGCTTGCGGGTGCTGATGTTGATGACGCCCGAGGTCGTGTTCTTGCCGAACAACGTGCCCTGCGGGCCGCGCAGCACCTCGATCTGCTCGAGATCGACCAGATCGAACTGCGAAAGGCCGACGCGGCCATAGTAGACATTGTCGATATAGAAGCCGACGCCGTTCTCCAGCCCATCATTGGTCAATGCGACATTGCTGCCGAGGCCGCGAATGTTGATGTTGGTATTGCGCGGGTTGAAACTGAACACCTGCAGCGCCGGCACTTGTTGCTGGATCTGGCCGAGGGTGAAGTCGCCGCGACGATCAAGCGTCGCCGCGTCGATCACACTGATGGCGATCGGCACGTCCTGCACGGCTTCCTCGCGGCGGCGGGAGGCTGTGACGATGATCGGCGAGCCTGCGTCCTCCTCCGCTGCGGTCGGCTCGGTCTGCCATGGCTCTTCGGCCGCATGGGCGCTGATCGGCACTGCGAGCGACAGGGCTGCAGCTGTTGCCCGCAGCATCGTCCGGCGCGCGCCGATAGGCGAGAAACGCACGCCGGTAGGCGGGAAGCGCTCGCCTGTATAGAGCCCGATAATATACTGATTAAGTGTCATTATTTTGGTTGCCCCTGAACGTGACTGTATTTGGTCGACCGTCGGTTTTCGCCGTCACGGTCTTCGGGGCGGACAGAGCGCAGGCTTCCCCCCGGCAGCTGAGACCAGATGGCCAGCGCCGATTGCTGAAGAAACAGGGGGTAGCGCGCCAGGTCCGCCAAATCGGAACTGGTGAGCCTGATCATGATGATCCTCGCAGAGCGAAAGGCGCGGCCACCGGATGGTGGGCGCGACATCATCACGCGCCGGTCCCGAGTGCGTCCGGAGGGCATAAGCCGTTTCGGGCGCTGGCTCGCGATAACCGGCACGCGACTGCGTGCGGACTAGGTCAACAGAGCTGGTGGGTCATGCGCATCGGATCACCTCATCGTTAGAGAGGGGAACACGACGCCTGGCGCGGTCGCCTGAGCATCGTGCGCTTTAGCGGTTGGTCACGCGGAGCAAGCTGCATCCCTATCAAAAGCCGCGGGTCAGACACTCGTGATGATGCGGGAGGGGCCTGACCAGCCATCCCGCTCGAGGTATTTCAACCTAATCGATAGAATATGATTTCGTCAAGGCAAGTTTTGCTTTTGCTACGGCAAAGTTTGGGTGCGGGCGAAGGGCCGGCTCCAATCCCTAAGATAAGTGCGGGGGGCTCAGCCATTAGGAAGATTGCCGTCTACGCCCTCAAAAACGACATTCGCTGGGCCAAAGCTGCTCGTCGAAACCCGTCCTGCTTTCATCCACCTGTCGGGGTCCGCGACCGACAATACCTGGGTCCGATGCCAACCAAACTCCGTCGTTCAGAGCGAGCGAAGCTAGCGTCTGATCCGAACAATAGCAGCCACTCCATCCTCTTCAGCCCATCCGGCGGAACGCGCCTTAATAGCGGTCGTTCCGAGGGTCGGATCGTGCCATCGAAACTTGCCGTTCGTTCATAGGTAACTCGGTGCGGCGATCGCCCTTCGTTGGGACATTGCGCTCAGTCTGCTTTGGAGCGCCGGAGTAGCGAAAGCGGACGAAAGCACAGAGCAACCTTACCGTTTATGAAAGGCCGCGACGTCTTACTGCCGCGATTACCTTCCGATTTATGGAGTGCCTGGTCGCCAACTGCCGCTCAGACAGATTGCGCTTCCGCAATGTGCTCTGCTGGAACTGGTATTCCCAATCGGTGATCACTCGGCGTTCGTGGAAGAACGCGGTAGCATCCGGACCAATCGCCCTGTCCAGATCGGCTCGAACCCGCTTCAGCGACTGAAAAATCAAATCGGAGCGGAAACCGAGGAACCGCTTCACACAGACGTTGCCGACGTCCACCGATTTCCCGGTCGTAGCATTGGAGATGGAGCACAACTCGATGATCGGAAAATGGCCACACAGACAGGTCTCAGGCTCATCGGCCTCGGAAATCTCGATGAGGCGCCACTCCTTCTTGGCCACTTCCCAATCGGTGGCCCGGCTCAGCGCTAAGATCGCCGCCTTGAGCTGCTGAAAGTTGTAACCGTCGCCCATACTTCGGTCCTTTAGCTTCCCGGTGGTGACATCCCGAGCCCTTGGTAGATGGTCTGCAGCTTTGCCCAAGCCGCATCGAGCATGGGTTGCGCGGCCTCTCGGCTATAGCTGTAGTCGTCGTTGGTCGCGTTCGTCCGAACTACGAGACACCACTCCCCCTTTGCGATGACATGGGAGCTATTCCTCCGGCATTTACGCTGGCGCTGAGCCTGCTCGATCTTCACGTCGATCAGAATGTCCCTAACTTTAGCCATTGCTTCCCCCCTTCAGGGCATCGCGCACGTTGTCTCCCAGCATGTCGAGTGCAGCCAGTGCGTCCTCATTGTCGCCAGCGTCTGGCGCCTTGCGGCTCCCGGACTTGATCCCGAGATGTTCGTTGATCGCCTTGTTCAGCAGCGACGTGACGGCCGTCCGGTTGTCACGCCCAGCGACCGTTTTGTCCCGCTGGCCAACCTCGCGGCCGGCGGGCGAGAATTTCAGATCCTTTAGAATACGGGCGACAACGGAGCCTGTGCGTTCGGACAGCCGCTTGCGCGCGTTAACCCGCCGCGCCTGCGGCTGCACCGGAAGGTCACCAGCACTGCTGACCTGGGAAAGCTCCGCCTGCTTTCGGCGCAGCGTCTCCCTGAGCTTGTCCTTCGCGATGACGTCGCGCAGGCGCAGGCCCGCTCCGATCTCGTGGTCTAGCATCTCTTCCAGGACGCGATCGTCTTCCGGATCAAGGAACGACCGATTGATGAACGAGCCGACGATCTCGTTATCGACCAGCATCCCGATGTCGAAGCGACGAGGCTCTCCTGAGCCGTCGCCATCGCCAATCTCGTCACCGGCCTCCAGCCACTTCTTCACCATCGCCTGATCATCGAAATCGAGTTCGCGGAAGTCGTCCCAATGGGCGTCGGTGTTCAAGCCCACATGGGAAACCACAAAGGCGTGGTTGTCCGGGTGGTCTGGCTTCGCCTCATGGACGACGCGCATCACGCGCCCGACGAACTGGATGTAAGGCGACAAGCTTGCGAACGGCCGGAAGATGGCCGCGACGCTGAGGGGCGGATGATCGAAGCCTTCGCCGAGCATCTGCACCTGCACGATGCAGTCGAGCTTGCCGCTGCGGAGATCGGCAAGAACGGCGCCCTGTTTGTCTCGATCCATTTCACCGTATATTTCGGCCGCCTTCAGGCCGCGTTCCTCATACAGACCGCGCACCTGTCGGGCATGGTCGACGGAACACGCGACGGCGATGATTTGGTGGCGGAAACCACTGCGCTCTCGCAGCTCCTGCAGGTACTTGATGCTGGCATCGACGATGTGCCGATTGCACTCGGGCGCCAACGCGACACCCCGCCGGAACCATGCATGTTCCCGCAGCGCCATTACCTCTTCCAGGGTGTGCCGTTTCGTGTCGTCGCGGTAGGTGAATGACAGCTCTGACGGCGCGACGTTCCGGGAGTGGATTTGCTTGATGTATCCCTTCACCATCGCCCGGGTGAACGGGTAGCGATAGATCACCTTGCCGACCGGCCGGGTTCCGTCACCCCGGAACGGCGTCGCCGTCAGGCTGACGACCTTAGCATTCGGAAAGCGATCGAAGACCTTCGCCCAGCTCGGGGCCACGTTGTGGTGACCCTCGTCGATCATGATCATGTCGAAATAGTTCGGCGGAAACTGCGGGAGCCAGCGATCGGCCGAGCTGGCCAATTGGTGGATGTTGGTCACTACAAACTGGCTCGCGTTGCAGTCGTGAAGGTTGGCGTCGACGCCGTCCAAAACGGCGCGAAACGGCCCTGCGGAAAAATCGTGGAGCGCGCCCGTACGCCGCCAAAAATTCTTCGGGTTGCTGATGTCGAGCGATTCCGCGACGCCCGATCGGATCGTCAAATTCGGTGTGATGACGAGCGCGCGCCCTTTCGCGACGCCAAAGGGCAATGTCGCAATGACGCCGGTCTTTCCGCAGCCGACAGGAATCTGCAAGATCACCGGCTCGTTTGAGGCTTCGAAGTGGGTCCGCACCGCCCGGTGGGCGCCCTGCTGCGGCTCGCGGATCTTGGGGTTCACCTCAATGTCCGCGGTCAGGGTTTGAAACATATGGTCGGGCTCGTCGGCCGCCTGTTCGGCGCGCCGATACTCGAGGCGAAAGGGCTCAAGGTCTGGCCGGCGATAAAAGCGATAGCCGCTTCCCGGCCGGCGCACCGGTTTGAGCTTGTCGGAAGAATCCCACCGTCGAAGCGTATCCTTCGAGACGCCGACATACTCGGCGGCCTCGGCAAGGGTTAGGAAATCAGGGGCATCATTCTGTGACATACTGCAACCTTATGCAACTCTATGCATTGAGTCAATTCCGGGGTGGCAACCCCGATGCAGAAGGCGTCCCAGATGCTATTGATGACGCCTCTAGAGACCCTTGCGGATCATACAAAATTTTGTATATATCTCGGGTGGCCCCTTTGGACGGCGTTCCGAGGGCCTGCAAGGAACACTCTTCGTCATGCAGGTTCAAATCCGAAAGCTCGAAGGCAGTTGGGATCTCGGTTACGCGCTCCACAAGCATACGCTGTCGAGCGTCTATCTGGGCGACGACGAATACGGCCACCCTCGATTTGACACGACGCGCTCGGAGCCTGGCGAGGCTCTATACCAGCTTAAATATCGAGCCGACTGGAATCAGGTTCAGCCGCTCGCGGGCCAAGTGCAGCAAACCTTGCTGCCGCTGTTCGGCAAGATCGGCCTGATTATCCCAATGCCAGCCTCCACGGTGCGGGCGCGCCAGCCGGTCAACGAGATCGCCAACGAACTCGGCAAACTGACGAACACGCCGGTGTTCGACGACATCATCGTCAAGGCGCCCGCGCCCGAAGGCAGCCCGCAGCTCAAGAACCTGCATGGCCGCGAGGCGAAGGACGCCGCATTGGAGGGACGGTTCAGCATCAACCCGTCCATCACCAACGAAGGGTGTTGGAACGCGCTTGTCCTTGACGATCTTTTCGACACGGGCGCCACGATGGACGCCGTCTGCAAATCGCTGCGCACGTACAAGAAAATCAAGCACATCTACGCCGTTTCTATCACATGGAAGTAATGCCATGACCACTGTCTTCATTGCCGGATCAATCTCAATAAGCCGTCTGCATGAGAAGGTGGCGGATAGGATCAACAAGATCGTATCTTCAGATTTCAACGTCGTGGTCGGAGATGCCGATGGCGCCGATACCTCAATTCAAGAATGCCTTCAACGATACCAAGCCGGAAAGGTGACCGTGTATTGCACCGGCGATACGCCCCGAAACAATGTCGCAGAATGGCCGGTGCACAGGGTCGTTTCAAAGGCGAAGACTGGCACGCGCGCCTATTTTACCGCCAAAGACCTTGAGATGGCGCGTAACAGCGATTTTGGCCTCATGGTCTGGGATTGCAAAAGCACAGGCACGCTAAGCAATGTCATCGAGCTTCTTCGAGAAAAAAAGAAGTCCGTGGTCTTTGTGAATAAGAACAAAGATTTTGTAACCGTGTCGGACAATGGGGGCTTGGAGCGCCTTCTCGATTTTATGTCGGATCATGCTCGCGCAAAGGCGGAAGAGAAGATCGGCCTTACCGCGAAGATCGCTAGTATCGCCCACGAACAGTTCTCGCTGGACATGAGTGCGAATACCGAATCCTCGGCAGAGCCGGTGAGGAACGCAGATAGTGCAGGCTCGACCGAAGCGAGTTCGGCGATAAGCGAGAGTGCAAAGCTACGCTCTGAGCTAATTTCGGCGCTCAAGGATCATATTTCTCGCGCTCATCTGAGCCAGACTCAGGCGGCTAAAGTCTTTGGCGTGACCCAACCTCGGATTTCCGATCTCACCCGCGGCAAAGTCGATCTGTTCGGACTCGATGCGTTGGTCAACATGGCTGCAGCCGCTGGCTTGCGCGTCGAGATGCAGGTCCGTGGGACTGACATCGCTGCGGGCTAGGCGGTTCACTACACGTGCGATCGTGGAGATATGGCGGCGGTATGTGCCCCCAGGAATTGGCAGGCATCCCAGCTGCAGACAGAGATTGGCCGACATTACAGCGCCTCGATAGAGCTGACCGCTCAGTTCGGTGACGAGGTAGTCATAATCGCCCGTAATTCGGCGAGCAAGAGAGGGGAAAGCCCCAGTGTTTCCAAAGGTCGCGTACGCAGCCATTGAAGCGCGCTAGCGTTGTCTAGATCCTTACGCGCCGACATTTCGTTCAGCTTCATGGCGGTGACGCGCGACAAGCCCAGCGAGATAAAGCTGATCATCGTTTTGTCGGATGCGCCGATCTCTAGGTAAAGGGGCAAAGACGGAATGCTCGAGACCATGTCCACCAACCCCGCGCCGTCGAGGGCGTAGACAAGAAGGGCGCTATAGCAACCAAACAGCCGAACTGCTTGGAAACGGATGTCGCCCTCTATCAAATCCAGAGTGTTTCTGATCGTCGTCCGAACAGGCTTCGACGTATTTCGCGAAATTTGCTCGTCGATGATCTGCGGAAGCGGCAGGCCGAGCATCCAGCGTCGCGCGATCAGAGCGTGGAACCGATGCAGATTTTTAGAGGTATCGATGCCGAGAATGATCTCGTGGCAAAGCTCTAGGACATCCGCATAGGACTGGAAAGCTTCACTCTCGCGGGGGTGCAGGGGGATGAGGGTCCGAGCGACGTCGGGGCCTTGAGCCACTTTCGCGCTTATCCGGTCGTAGAGCCGCTGTTGTTTGTGTGCGGATATGTTTGGAGTACGACGGATGACCGCTGCTGGGAGGGTGAGTTTTTCACTGGCAGCGGCGAGCGCGGCTTCTAGCAGGCCCGACTGAGCATCGCCTGCGGCGACGCCTGCTCGTTCGAATGTCTGGCTGAGGTCTCCGCCTTTAAAATCGGTATAAAGGCGGACGAAGGTGGTTTCGAGATCGGTTTCATCGCTGCGGCCGGCGCTCGGCGTGCCGGCGACGACGGCCATGAGCTGATCGTGATGGTCGTTCAGGCTGGTTTCGATCGCCGGAGTGATGACCGAGTCTTTTGGCCCTTCTAGTGGCTTCTTCTTCCATTTGTCGTAGTCGATGAGGAAGATATTGCCTTGAAATTCTCGTTTTAGTCTGCCGGCGCGACCGGCGAGGTTCCAGAAGTCGGTCGACTCCAGGGCCTTAGTACGACCTTTTTCCGGAGCGAACATGAAGATGTTTTTGGCAGGCAGATTGACGCCCTGCAGTAGCGTGCTCGTGCATACGAGGAAGTCGACCTCACCGGACGATACCGCCGCTTCAATTGCACGTCGAAGCTGGGTGGGAATGTTGGAATAGTGAAACGCGACGCCGTATTTGATGCACTCAACCAACGCGTAGTTGGCGTGGACTGCTTCCTTAGCCAGGTCCGACAGAGCCAGGCGCGCGACGGTCGGCTCGCGATCAGACTTCAACTCGGCCAGTTGGAGCGCAACGCTCTCGGCCTCCGCCGCGCCGTTTGCATAGATGATATTCGAATGTCCGCGCCCGAGTTCCGCCGGGATATGGACGAGTTTCTCTACCCGGCTCGCGACCGTTCGATCCAGCTGCAGCGTTGCGACTGACCGTAGCGCCTTTGATCCGTCCCCGGCGGTCTTGATCGAAAGCTTGCCCTTGGTCGCTGACTCGATGGTGGTAACCAAGAAGTTCTGGGCAACAGTCGGCTCTACAGACGAGAACTCGATCACGTCGTCTAAACCGAACAGCCGGCCGAAGATATCCAGATTCCGGATTGCCGGACTGGCGAAGAGGATCTGGGATGTCGGATTGCGGACGAGCAGATCGTCGACGACCCATTGAAGGAGAACACCTCGCGATCCGTCGGCGATCGAATGCGCTTCATCGACGATGATGACGCTAGCGCTGAAGGCGGGATGGGCACCGAGAGCGAGTTGCACCCTCTCTTGCGTCATCACATAGATGGCGCGCTCGGCAAGCGTGGTGTCCGCGTCGACCGGCACCGTGACAACGTCGGGAACATCGCGTGTCATTCCCTCGAACTGAACCTTCAGATCCTCTGCCACTTGGGCGATCAAGGCACGGGTCGGGACGATGTAGACAACCGATTTTGCCCGATCGTTGTCGAAAAGTGCCGAAAGATACCCCTGCAGTACAAAGGATTTCCCCGCCGATGTGGGCGCGGCCAATGCGATACGGCGGCTCTGAGTAAGACTAAGCCACAGCTTCTGCTGGAAGTCTGTCAGCAGCACCGTGTGCCCGTTTATCGTCACCTCATGCGTATCGGCCGACGCGATTTCTTCAGCGACAAGCGCGAAGGGAAGGCTGGGCTGGGCGGACTCTACGTCTGCTCGCGTGCCGATGGATGGGAAGTTGCCCAGGCGCATGAGTACGACGCGCAGGGCCTGATCCAAGGGCACCTGCTCTGTGCCAAACAGATCGTACGCACAAGTCGCCACCCTAAAGGCAGCGCGTCGATGATCTGCTGTCTCCGAGCAGGCCAGAATGGCCGCTGAACGCATCAACCGCGTGGCATCTGTAATGTCCGCAGGGCCGTCATCGACGCCGCCGATCTCTTTAGTGAGCCATGCGAGCTCGATGCGGTGCGCCGCGTCGTGAAATCCGGGATTCCCCCAAACTTTGTCAGCCAATTCCTGCATCATGGCAACCAGCCAATCCGAGCCTGAAAGAGATCGCGAAACTCCTGCACGGCTGGGAGCGGGAAGAAGAAAAATTCCGCATCCTGAGAATCCAGCCCAGCTGCCTTGAGCGCAGCGGCGACCTTGGGAGCGACTGCTTCAAGATGCTCCTTTGCCAGAGCTCTGAAGGCTTCCTCAGCGCCTTGGTCGCCAGCGGCGCTGGCCTTTTGGAAGCCGTCAAAATCGAAGCCAATCAGGCATGTGATGACGTCTTTGCGCTCGTTATATTCTTCCTCATGAGGGTCCAGATATCGCAGAAGGGCTTCCTTGCCGTCGGGGTCCAACCCCGTGAAATCGATATTTCGCTGAACAAGCTGCAGTTCGTGACCTAGCTCGTCCGGCTTCAAGGATTTTGCGATCGATTTCGCGGCGGCCGTGATGGCTGCGCCGACGTCGCCATACATTTTCGACTCTCCCCAGTAGAGAAAGAGCCGCGCGGTCTCAGGGCAGTAGCGAACATGGACCCCGTCCGCGCCGTGAACGGGCATCTGCGGATTGGTTTTCAAGGTCATCTTCGCAATGACCTGGGGCGCGCCTAGAATCCATTCTGTCAGCAGGTACAGCAGTAGCTCGCCGGCCTCGCCATTCCGGTTCGTCGCCTTGTGCGCCTTTATGAAAAGCTTGGCGGCTGCATCATTGAGCTGAGTGGTTTTGACCAGGAAATCGTCGAACGGCAGGGTGGACTGCAGCGCTCTCACCGCATCGATTTCCTTTCGCGTCAGCGCGAAAGGCGTCAAGTGAAGCCATGCCAGCTCCACCAGTTCGTGAACCGTGGTTTTGCCCTGTCGGAATGCCGGGAAATGCAGCCGAAGGGTGACGCCCGAGCACTCGCACAGCACTTCGTGCTGTAGCTCCCGTATCCTCGGGCCCAATTTTGAATAGTCTCGGCAAAGAGCTGAAAGAACCGCATCCAGGTCTAGGCCGTCTGCTTTTTCTGCGTTCTGCTGGCTCAACTTACCCCCTCGATTGAACTTACCCCACCAACGAGCCTAACGCTAGGAGGTGCTAATGTATGTAGCAATGTGCCCTAGTCGGGACGGCCGGCGGAGGGGCAAACACCCAGGTAAGTTATCTTCAGCTACTCGGCGGCGAGTGTGAACAGACGCCTCCTTCCGAATAGCGCTACTGCCCTTCTTTCATTCTGAGTCCAGACATTCGGAAAGGTCCAACTTTCCCGACCTTGGGCGATCCAAGCGCGTGCCGGCATGTATGCCCGCTTCCGGGAATTCAGAAAACGGCGCTGAACGCCTTCGATGGGTCGACCTCGATGGGCGGCAGCTGGACCATACCTGAAGGTCGCGAGTGTCCGACTTGCACTTCCTGGGGCGACCACCGATGATACCGGCCATGAGCGAAACGATCGATGTCGAAGAACAGACCCCCGTGCCCTTAGTAACGTGCTTTTACTGTGGCTTTGACCTCCCGCGGTCGGAGTTTTCAGACGAACATATATGGCCCGACGCGCTTGGGGGCGATTATCTGCCCCGGTTTTGGCGGACAGACGACGTCTGCGCGCGCTGCAATTCAATGTCCGGTGTCTACGTCGACGGCGCATTCATTCGCGGATGGGCCGGTTCGCGGGAACGCGGTCACGATGCCCGCATGTATCTCTCGCTCACCGAGCCGCTGAAGACCGTCCTACCGCTCGACTATCTAGGCAAACTGACCGACCCTGCAATCCCGTCGGGCGATGTCGCGGATTGGTGGGCTGGGCCTTGCGGCGCAACGATCGTGCATTTTCGTCCGGAGGAAACGAGCGATCTTTGGAAGAGATATCTCGGCGGCGATCCGCGAGCGAACAAGGCGGCTGCCGGTCGTGCCTATATGGCACTCGCGTCGAACACCGAATACTGGCTTCTCGGGGCATTTGGGTCCTTCAAAAAGCATTTCAAGCGGGCCAAGCGGTATATTGTCACGCCTGGCGTGCCACCGAACTGGACTGCATTTGAACAGATAAACCGAGAGGATCCAGCGCAAGCTGCGGACCTCGAAATAATCGATGCCATACTCAGGCGGGCAAGGGCCAGCCAATCGACCCGTGCGCGCTTGGAAATAGACCTCACTGACGTTGGACAGCGTTGGCTTTGCAAGCTTGGGCTAGCGATTGGCTGCCAGATTTTCGGCGCAGGCTTTGGGAAGCATGCAGATGGCGAGCTGCTCCGCCGCGCTTTCCGGGAGGCGAACCCGGAAAAGCGCAAGCAGTACAAGGTCAGGGGTTCGGGCTATTTCACTGGTGGCAGCGGACTTGCATTCCTCGCTTGGCCGGCCGGATGGGTGCTACAACTCCAGGTGCTGGATGGAACCTTGAGCCTAGCGATTGTGACGCCTTCTGGTCAAACCATGACTATTGCGATCACCGACGATCACAATCTGATTTCTCAAGTGCCTGCCGACATTAATATGGGCCAGGCCTGGATTGTCGTTCCATCTGCCGCCCGAGCCGTGGGGCCGATTGGGATCGCCGACTATGTGGCGCACATCACGCGAACAGTGCCCCATGCCGATCTCAAAGCGCTTGAGGCGCATCGTATTGATCCGTCGTCGCTTCCCACCTGTTGAATATGGGCTTCGTCCGCGAATGATGCGAAGCTGGCCGACTGCGAACAGTTCGATCCGCAACTCGGCCACCTGGTGGCTACTTCAAGCATGGGAATCGAAATGCGGCCGGTCCGCATCTGGTCGACAAAAATCTCGAATTCAATGGCGGAAAAGGGTCGGACCCGGAAGCCGACACGACGCATCCGAGTGTCCGCTATTCCATTTGTACGGCTGTACCCTGCCATTCCGGACTGTCCGACAAGCGGCCTTCACTAGCGCCAATCACATAGAGCGGAGCACGACGCATTTCGGATATGTGACCGACCGTCATCGCCCTCAGAGCGGCAGAATCATTTTGCTGTTATCCTCTAAGCTATTGAGTTTAAGAGGGGCGAAACAACGCTGTTTTGCCCGAAGGTCCGCAGGAAAGTTCGAACAACGCTAGCCTTCCAAGCTTGTGATGCGGGTTCGATCCCCGCTACCCGCTCCGGCCTTTTCCGGCCTTTTTGCGCTTTGTCTCGGGATTGTTTTGAACCCTGTTCGCAGGCGCGCGGGTGCTTCGATTGGACGACCACCCACATTGGGGCGGCATCTCCGTGGGTCAGTTCTTCCGTCAGCGGACAGGTGCAGAGATGCCGCGCTATAAGGGTACGCCGCTGACGTGGATCGAGGCCCCTTGTGAGCCATATGCAACCGACGGCGCCTCACCTCGTTCCCATTCTGAACAGAGTTCTCGCTGCAGGGGGGGAGAAGTGAGCGAGCCATCGTTTAATGAGGCGCCGGAAGGCACCACAAAGCGCCGGATTGAGATCAATCCTACCGTGTTCTTCGTCTCGGCCGGCCTCATTCTCGCCTTTGTGTTGTTTGGAGCAATCGTTCCTGATGTTGCCGGTCGGCTATTCGCCGCTGCGCAGGCGCTCATCGTGGCGGACTTCGGCTGGTTCTACATTGCATCGGTGGCCGGCTTTCTCGTGTTCGCCCTGTTTTTGATGTTCAGCCGTTATGGCGACGTCAAACTTGGGGCCGACGACAGTGAACCGGACTACAGCTATCCTTCATGGTTCGCGATGCTGTTCAGCGCCGGGATGGGGATCGGGCTGATCTTCTTCGGCGTCGCCGAGCCCATCCAGCATTACGCCTTGCCGCCGGTCGGCGAAGGTCGCACGATCGAATCCGCCCGGCAGGCGATGGTCCTTACCTTCTTTCACTGGGGGCTCCACGCTTGGGCGATCTATATCGTCGTCGGCCTGGCGCTTGCCTATTTCGCCTTTCGCCGCGGTCTGCCGCTCACCATCCGCTCGGCGCTCTATCCGCTGATCGGGGAGCGGATCTATGGTCCCATCGGCCACGCTGTCGACATCTTCGCCGTGCTGGGCACCATGTTCGGGGTCGCGACTTCGCTCGGTCTGGGCGTGCTGCAGGTGAATGCCGGCTTCAGCTATCTGTTCGGTCTGCCGAGCAACACGGTCATCCAGCTCGTCTTGATTGCCGCCATCACGGGGTTGGCGACGCTGTCGGTTGTCATGGGGCTGGACCGAGGCGTGAAGCGCCTGTCGGAACTGAACATCATTCTGGCCGCGCTATTGCTGGTCTTCGTGCTCGTCACCGGGTCGACGGTGTTTCTGCTGCAGGCCTTCGTCCAGAATGTGGGGACTTATCTCAGCGAGGTCGTGCAGCGCACCTTCCGTCTGTACGCCTATGAGCCCAATCCGTGGTTGGGTAGCTGGACGCTGTTCTACTGGGGCTGGTGGATCGCATGGTCGCCATTTGTCGGCATGTTCATCGCGCGCATCTCGCGCGGGCGCACAATCCGTCAGTTTGTTGGCGGCGTTCTGCTCGTCCCGGCATTGTTCACCTTCCTCTGGATGACCGTATTCGGAAACACAGCGATCGCGCTCGATCTGAGCGGCGCAGCCCACATCGCCGATACGGTCGCTAACAACCTCCCGGTCGCCTTGTTCGAGACGCTTGAGCAGCTCCCGCTTTCCACCATTGTTTCAGGCATCGCGACGCTTCTCATCATCACGTTCTTCGTAACGTCAGCGGATTCCGGTGCGTTGGTCATGGATATGATCACGTCCGGCGCAGCGAAAGATCCTCCGGTCTGGCAGCGCGTCTTCTGGGCGGTCTGCGCCGGCGGTGTCGCGGCGGTTCTGCTGGTCGCCGGTGGGCTTCAGGCGCTTCAAACCGCGGCGATCGCCAGCGCGTTGCCCTTCGCTGTGGTCATGGTGTTCATTTGCTACGGCCTGTTGCGAGCGCTTCAAACCGAGAGCCAGGAAGCGATGGACCTGTCTGCTGCGGGCGCCGCCACGGGCGCAGAAACCGCCTTCACATGGCAGCAGCGCCTTGCAACCATCACCCGGTTTCACGATCGAGATGAAGTGCTCGCATTTCTCGCCGACACTGCCCAGCCGGCCCTCGCGGCCGTGGCGGCGCAGATGCGAGACAGCGGTATTTCCGCGCGCCTCATGCAGGATGCCGATCATGTGGGACTCACCATCCCGCATGGCGAGCGCGGCGACTTCGATTATACCGTCCGTGCGCGCGGGTTTCGTGTGGCGAGTTTTGTCTGGGCCGAACCGCGAAAGACCCAGGAGCGAGAGCGCCTTCATTACCGCGCCGTGGCGCACTCTTCCGACGGAGGGCAGCCTCATGACGTGACCGGCTATACCGACGAGCAACTGATCAACGATCTGCTCAATCGCTATTCCCGCTTCCGTCACAGCCGGCGGATGTCGTGATGCGATGAGCGGCAGTCAGTACGAAGGCAACGGGTAGACCTCGTCTGAAATGTAGTCGTCATAAGACGCAAAAGGCATTTCGCCTCGATCTTCTCGTCAGAGGCTTCCGCGCAGAGAAGCCCGTCTTGCGCGACATTCCGCTAGCCACATTAACCCGTGGGACCGCGTTTGATCGGAGGTTCCCCATCGGGTGTGCGAAAGACGCGGTTGTGTCAGCGGCTCCCTGGCACCGAGAACAATTCCATCCGATTTGCAAGCTCGCATGAGGGAGACTTTAAGGGAGCGTGTTCGTTCGTCCGCACGCTTTCTCCGACGGAAATTTGTCAGCGAGGTTCTGCTCAGACACGGGCTCATTCTGAGCGAAAAAGCCGTCAGCTATCCCTCCATCCGAAATGCGGTGAATGGAGAATCTCTATTAACGTCTTGGTACGACCTGCGGCCCAAAGGTGCTGAAAACAGTCACATCAGCAAAGGCCTATGTCACTCATTCAACGCGTGCCTGCTCGCTATCTCTGGCCTGTGCTATTGCTTCTCGGGTTGTGCTTCGGAAGCATTCTAGGGCTCATTTTAGTCACGACCTCCGCGCAGGATCGGCTTGAGGCAGTACGCGAGACGCGGACGCTGGAAGCTGCCCTCGCGACAAGCGTCTCCATGGTGGAGCATGATCTTCAGGACTACGCGAAATGGGACGACGCAGTGCGCCACATTTCGTACGACTTCAGCGCGGCGTGGATCGACGACAACATCACGGCTTACCTCGGTAAAACCCAGAATTATGACCATGTCTTCGTCATCGGTCCTGACGGGGGGACCCGCTACGCCTTTAGCAACGGAAACCGATCCTCATCTAAACTTGCCGAGATACTGGGTCCGTCAATTCAGACGGCGATGGCGAAAGTGCGTGCTATGGATGATCGTGGCACGCCAATCGTCAGCGGCTTTGCCCGCGAGAAACGTCAGGTTTTCGTCTACTCGGTTGCTGCCGTTGTTCCCTTGACCAACAAAGTGTCGGCGCCTGCGGGTGAGAGGCACCTGCTCGTCATAGCCGAGCGTTTTGATGCGAGCCATCTCGCCAGTATCCGTGCCAAGCACCATCTCCCCGCCCTAGCGCTAAACCTGGCACGGCCAGCCCCGTCGAGCGCCGCGCTAGTCCTGCGAGATATGGATGGTAACCAGATCGCATCCGTTGAGATCGCGTTCGAGACCCCTGGCACACAATTTCGTCGCGAGGTCATCCCTGGGTTTGCCGCCATCATGGTCGTCGCGGTTATCGCTGCGCTTTTTATCCTGCGGCAGGGGGGGCAGTCCATTGCAGCATTGACAGCCAGCCAAGCCAAAACTCAGCATTTGGCGAACCACGATCCTTTAACGGAGCTTCCTAATCGCCGCGTCCTCCTCGGTCGGCTCAACGAGGCGATTGCGACCGGTAATCATTTCGTTCTGCTTTACATGGACCTGGATGGCTTCAAAGGCGTGAACGATCTGTATGGCCATGGCGCAGGAGACGCCCTGCTGCGGGAGGTGGCATCCCGGCTCGCGGCGGCCGCGCCGGCGCATTCGCTGATTGCTCGCACGGGCGGCGACGAGTTTGCAATATTGTGCCAGCTTGATGTCGATGGCCCGGGATGTTCTCTCGCCGAACGCATCATCGCCTCCTTTCAGACGACGGTTCCGGTCGCCGGCGCCAATATTCTCATCGGAATATCCGTTGGCGTCGTGACGTCTTCTTCAGATGCTCTCGTCGATATCGACGAACTGATGCGCCGTGCGGACGTTGCAATGTACAATGCCAAAGCCAGGGGGAAGAACCGCTGGAGCGACTTCACCCTCGAACTGGACGAAGAACATCTCGTGCGGAAGCGTCTTGAACAGGACCTGCGCATTGCAATCGCGGAAAATCGAATTGAACTGGCCTATCAGCCGATTGTTCTAGCGGAATCCGGCGCCATTGTTGGGCTTGAAGCCCTAGCGCGATGGACCCATCCCACCGAAGGTCCAATTCCCCCAGATGTCTTCATTCCGCTTGCCGAAATGACTGGCCTAATCGGCTCCTTGGGAGGGCAGGTGCTCCGCAGGGCCTGCATCGACATCAAGCCTCTCGGCATCGACCTCTCGGTCAACCTCTCGCCCGCGCAGTTTTGGGATGCACATCTTGCTGACCAGATCAGCGCAATCCTTGCCGACACAGGCTTTCCAGCTGACCGGCTCGAACTCGAGATCACTGAAAGCTATTTGCTGGGTCGGCCACAGGCCGCTGCGGCAATCATGGCCGATCTGCGGACCTTGGGCATCCGGCTCGCTTTGGACGACTTTGGAACTGGCTTCGCAAGTATTGGTTACCTCCAATCCTTCAAATTCGACCGGCTGAAAATAGATAAGCTCTTCGTGAAAGAAGCCATGGGCTGTGCATCAGGTCGCGATTTGTTGGTAGCCATTGTAGCGCTGGCCCAAGCGCTGGGTCTTAGGATCACGGCAGAAGGCGTGGAGACAGAAGATCAAGCGGCCCTCGCCCGGGCCGCAGGATGCCACTGGCTGCAAGGCTGGCTGTTCGGCCGCCCGATGCCGCTCTCCCAGCTACTCCAAGAAAGCAGTCTAAGGCGCGGGACTCAGAAAAGATGATTCTCGATTGCAGCCGCTGAACGAGAATGAAGTGGGTGGCGTGGCCGGTCCTGCCGACCGAGCGATAGTGTAAACCCCAATCTTTTGGCCTTCGGAGCCGTTATTGGTTCGGCTTCAACAACCGACCGGTGTGTTGAGTGCAGCACCCAGCTTAGACAGCAAGGGGGCGCAAGCGAACAACTGGAGCGCTTTGAATCGCGGCCGCCGCCGGGGTGCTCGCTGTCCGCGCCTCACCCTCATGGGGATCGAATTAAGCGTCAGGAACGTTCCGCGATGATCAGCGGAGGCAGTATGCATTGGCCAGAACAGTTGATTATCGTGCGCCACGGGCAGAGCGCGGGGAATGTCGCTCGCGACGCTGCGCACGAGGCAGCGCATGACCGGATCGCGCTGACCTCGCGGGATGCCGACGTGCCGCTGAGCGACCTCGGTACGGCGCAGGCGCGCGCGCTGGGCCTGTGGTTCTACGAGCAGCCGGCCGAGCATCGGCCACAGATTCTCTTATCTTCTCCCTATCTCCGTGCCTTTCAGACCGCGGAGCTTTTCCGCGAGGCGGGCGGGACCGACCGGCAGGAGCCAATCTGCTTTGACGAGCGCCTGCGCGAGAAGGAGTTCGGCATTCTCGATGGCCTCACCACGCCCGGCGTCGCGAATATCTTCCCTGATCAGGCCGAATTTCGGCGCCTGCTGGGGAAATTCTATCACCGCCCGCCCGGGGGCGAGAGCTGGTGCGATGTCATCCTGCGGTTGCGGTCGGTCCTCGATACCATCTCGCTTCATTATGCCGGAAAGCGGGTGATGATCTTTACGCATCAGGTGGTGGTCCTCTGCATGCGCTACATCATCGAGAGCCTCGATGAGCGAGGCATCTTGGCCATCGACCGGGAAGGGGACGTGGCCAATTGCGCCATCACCGACTATCTGTTCGATCCGTCGGCGGGCCGGGATGGCGGGCTCAAGCTCCAGCGCTACAATGTGACAGCGCCGATGCAGAACCACGCGACCCCGGTCACCAGCGAACCTGACGCGATCACGGGGCGGCGCGGATGATGCCGACCCTCGACCGCGCCTGGCTCGAAGCCCATCCACTGCCGCCGATCGCGGCGCTGGGCGATAAGGACGCGCGGGGCCGGGTTCTCCTGGTCGGCGGCGCGGAGTTCGTGCCGGGCGCGCTCAGGCTCACCGGCGAGGCGGCACTGCGCGCGGGAGCCGGCAAGCTCCAGATGGCGACCGTGCGATCCGCCGCAATGGCGCTCGCCGTCCTGGTGCCCGAGGCGGCGATGATCGCCCTGCCCGCAGATGAGGATGGCGAGATCGCGCTCGAGGCGGTCGCGTTGCTGCAGGACCGCCTCGCGCGCTGTGACACGCTCATTCTTGGCCCGGGGATGTCCGCGGGGGATCGCACCGAGCAGTTTGTCGCCGCGCTGCTCGGCACGCCAAGTCCGGGTCAGACGATCATCCTCGATGCCGCTGCCCTCACTTGTGCCCGGAAGCTCGAGAAGCTGGTGGCGGCGCATGAGGGGCGGGTCATCCTGACGCCGCACCATCGGGAAATGAGCTTTCTGACGGGGCAGGACATCGACGTGATCCGCAAAGACCCGCGCGCCGCAGCCCTGCATGTCGCGCGGGCCTTCAACGCGGTCGTCGTCCTGAAGAGCGCCCAAACCCTGATCGCGTCGCCGCGAGAAGATGAGCCCTTGCTGTTCGAGGGCGGCAGCATCGGTCTTGCCACGGGTGGTTCGGGCGATGTGTTGGCCGGTCTCATCGGCGGTCTTGCCGCACGCGGCGCCGATCCGTTGCGAGCGGCGGCCTGGGGCGTTTTCGTCCATGGTGCGGCGGGCGCCCGCGTTGCCAGCGAGATTGCTGAAGTCGGATTTCTCGCGCGTGATCTCCTGCCGGTCGTTCCCGGGCTGATCGCCAGCCTGGAGCCGGAGCGATGAAAGACGGCAATCGTATTGCCAAAGGTTAATATGGGCGGCGCGACGGGGTCTGCGGCGGCGTTCGGTGGTTGTTCTGCGAAGGGGCGCGCGCATGCGTCCCCATGATGGAGATACGACATGGCCACGACCAAGACTGCCGCAAAGCCCAAAGCCAAGCCCGCATCGAAGAAGCCTGCATCGAAGACGGCGCGCAAGACCCAGCGGGCGGCGGCAAAGCCCGCCGACGCGATCAAGCTGCTCAAGGACGACCACAAGGAGGTGAAGGGCTTTTTCGACCAATATGCTGATCTCGAAGACGATGCCGAGAAGCAGGCGCTGGCTGACAAGATCTGCCTCGCTCTGACGGTTCATGCGCAGATCGAAGAAGAAATCTTCTATCCCGCCGCGCGCGAGGCCATCGACGATGATGACCTGCTCGACGAGGCCGAAGTGGAACATGCCAGCGCCAAGCAACTCATCGCTGAGATCCAGGCCATGAAGGCGGGTGACCGCCTGTTCGACGCCAAAGTGACGTTGCTTGGCGAATATGTTGAGCACCATGTCGAGGAAGAGGAGCAGGAGATGTTTGCTGAAAGCCGCGAGAGCGAACTCGATCTCAAGGCCCTGGGCGCCGAGCTCGCGGCCCGCAAGGCCGAGTTGATGGCGCAGGCCAGCAAATAAGCATGGCCGTCCAGGAGCCGGCCGACCCCTCGGCCGAACGGCTGGACTGCCTGATCGTCGGCGGCGGCCCTGCGGGGCTGACCGCCGCGATCTATCTCGCACGCTTTCATCTGACGGTCTGCGTCATAGACGGCGGACATAGCCGAGCCGCCTTGATCCCGCTCACCCGCAATCATGCCGGGTTTCCGGAAGGCATCTCCGGGGTCGATCTGCTTGCGCGGATGCGCGGACAGGCGACCCTCTATGGCGCGCGCCTGCAGGACGGGATCGTCGAGAGCCTCGCGCATGATGGCAGCCAGTTCATCGCGCACGCGGGCGGCCGAAGCCTCGCTGCGCGGACCATCCTGCTCGCCACCGGCGTGGTCAATCGCCGCCCCATGATGATGGACGATCTATGCCATGATCGCGCGCTTGCGACCGGTCGGCTCCGCTATTGTCCGATCTGCGATGGCTATGAAGTCACGGACAAGGCCATCGCGGTGCTCGGAACGGGCGAGCGCGGCTATAATGAAGCCACGTTCCTTCGCGGCTATTCCGCCGATATCACGCTGGTCGCGCCTGAAGGGGGACATAGTCTGGAACCGGCGCAATGCGCTGGGCTGAAAGCGGCGGGCATCGATATTGCCGGACAATGTACGTCCATCAGCTTGGTGGAAGATCAGATCGCGCTCGGCATCGAGAGCGAGACGCGCCGCTTCGACACGCTGTATCCGGCGCTGGGTTCGGACATCCGCTCGGAGCTGGCCGGGATGCTCGGCGCAAGCCGCACATCCGAGGGGTGTCTGATGGTCGACGCCCACCAGCGCACAGACATCCCCGGGCTTTATGCCGCCGGCGATGTCGTCCTCGGCCTCGACCAGATCAGCCACGCGATGGGGGAGGGCGGCGTCGCCGCGACCACGATCCGGAACGATCTGGCCAAGGTGGCGCCCCTCCGTCGCTAGTCAACGCTGCGACGACCGCCCACTCACATCATCCGCATCCGCAGGTTGAACAGGATCACCAGCGTGCCGCCGACCATGAGCGCGATGATCAGGCTGGAGAAGAGGATGAGCTGGAGGTCGTCACGCGTCGAGCGCTTGAGGCCGATGTGGAGGAAGCAGCGAAACTGCACGACAATCTGGATGAGCGCCAAGGCCAGCACGAGCGCATAGGTGGCGGTGCTGCCGAGCACCGGCCAGCGCACGAGCGCAAAGGCGACGCTGGTCAGCAAGAGTGCGGCGGCATAGCCCAGCACATAGCCGCGTGTCTCGCGGCGAGGGTCGTCTCGGCGTTCGCTCATGGGATCAGCCCCGGTAGATAGACGGTCGAGAAGATCGCGATCCAGATGATGTCGAGGAAGTGCCAGAACAGGCCGAGGCGCAGAAGGTTGATCTTCACGCGCGCATCAAGGCCGATGATCCGCAACTGCGCCATCATCACGACCATCCACAGGCTGCCGGCGAGCACATGCAGGCCGTGCAGCGGCACCAGCGCGAAAAAGGCCGAGAGGAAGCCGCTGCGCATGGGCGTGGCGCCATGGGCGATCATGCCGGCAAAATCGTGCAGTTCCAGCCCCAGGAAGAGCAGCCCCAAGGCAAGTGTCAGCCCCAGCCAGGTCTGGATGCTCGCCTGCGCCGCCCCATGCTTCATCGCGATCGAGGCCAGGCCGTAGGTGATGCTGCTGGTGAGCAGGACCAGCGTTTCCAGAAAGGTCGGGCCGATCTTATATTCGCTCGCGGGGGTCGGGCCGCCGGCGGTCGCGGGGAGCATGACGCCATAAGTGGCGAAGAGCAGCGCGAAGATCACCGCGTCGCTCATCAGGAACGCCCAGAAGCCGAACAGGGCCGAGCCCGCCGCCTCATGGGCTTGCGCGTCGGTGCTGCCTAGATTGAGGCCGGGGTGTTTTGTCTCACCGGCTGTCATGGGTGCACCTCGGCCAGGCCCGCATTCGCGGGGGCCGTCTCCATCTCGCGGGGGATGGGCCGCGCCCGCGCCACCGCGTCGAGCCAGGCCCGCTCCGTCCGTTCGACCGCGCTGGCCGGGATCAGCCGGTGCGTGTCGCGGGCGAAGCTGCGCGCGATCACCGTCGCTATGACCGCAAGCAGGCCAAGGATCGCCAGCCACCACATATGCCAAACGAGAGCAAAGCCGGCTGCCGTGCTGGCAATCCCGATGATCGGCGCGACGGCGCTGTTTTTCGGCATCTCGATGTCTTCATAACGGGCCGGCGGGGCATAAGGCGCACCCTTGCGCTTGGCGTCGAAGAACCAATGACGCTGGTCGACCTGCGGCAGCCGGGCAAAATTATACTCCGGCGGCGGCGCCGCGATCGACCATTCGAGCGCCCGCCCATCCCAGGGATCGCCTGCGAAGACGCGGGTGGCGGCGCGCTTGCGCAGGCTCACCCAGAGCTGGACGAAGAGCGCCACGAAGCCGCAGAACAGCACGAGCGCGCCGACTTCCGCCGCATAGAGCCAGGGCCGGTAGGCGGTCTCCATCACCGCCGGGGTGCGGCGCGCCATGCCTGCAGCGCCCAGCACGTAGAGCGGCATGAAGGCGAGATAGAAGCCGATCACCCAGCAGGCGCAGGATATCTTGCCCCACCGCTCATCGAGCCGAAAGCCGAACGCCTTGGGGAACCAGAAGGTATAGGCGGCGAGCAGGCCGTAGAGCGTACCCGGGATCAGCATATTGTGGAAATGCGCCACGAGGAACAGCGTGTTGTGCACGATGTAATCGAGCGGCGGGAAGGCGAGGATGATGCCGGTGAGCCCTCCGAGCACGAAGGTCATCATGAAGGCGAGCGCATAGCACATGGGCGTGGTGAAGCGCACTTCGCCGCGGAACATCGTCCAGATCCAGTTGTAGATCTTGACCCCCGTCGGCACGCCGATCGCCATCGTCGCGATGCCGAACACGGCGTTCAGGCTCGGGCTCTGCCCCATGGTGAAGAAATGATGCAGCCAGACGGTGAAGGAGAGCACCGCGATCGCCATCGTGGCGATCACCAGCGAGTTGTAGCCGTAGAGCTCCTTCGAGGAGAAGGTGGAGACCACTTCGGAATAGATGCCGAAGGCTGGCAGGATGACGATGTAGACCTCTGGATGGCCGAACATCCAGAACAGGTTGGCATAATGCATCATGTTGCCGCCAAGGGCGTTGGTGAAGAAGTGGAAGTCCAGATAACGGTCGAGCGCCAGCAGCGCCGTCGCGACCGTCAGCGGCGGCATCGCGAAGATCATCAATATGGCGGTGCACAGGCTGGTCCAGGCGAATAGCGGCATCCGCATCAATGTCATGCCCGGGCAGCGCATCTTATAGATGGTGACGGCGATGTTGATGCCGGCCAGGGTAGAGGCAATCGAGCTCAACGTGATCGCCCAGATCCAATAATCCGGCCCGACGCCCGGATTGAAGCCGATCTCCGTGAACGGCGGATAGCCGCTCCAGCCGCCGGTGGAGAAGCGGCCGATCACGAGCGAGGCCATCATCAGCCCCGCGCCGGCCGCAGTGAGCCAGAGGCCGATGGCGTTGAGCAGCGGATAAGCGACATCGCGCGCGCCGATCTGCAGCGGCACCACATAGTTGATCAGCCCGGTGAGGAAGGGCATCGCCATGAAGAAGATCATGATCGAGCCATGGGTGCTGAACAGCTCGGCAAAATGCTCGGGCGCAACCAGGCCGGGATCGCCGATTGCGACTGCCTGTTGCAGCCGCATGAGATTGGCCTCGATCAGCGCGCGCGCCAGCATGATCAAGGCGATTACGATGTACATGATCCCGATCTTCTTGTGATCGAGGCTGGTGAGCCATTCCGTCCAGAGCCAGCGCCAGCGGCCGAGGCGGGTGATCAGCACGACCATGAAGAGCGCGCCGGCCACCACCAAGGCTCCGGCTCCGGCGGCGATCAGTTCATTGGCGTTGGGGTTTTCCCAGGCACGCACGAAGGGCAGCGCATCCCAGCGGAACCGCCCCAGCAGCGCCGGCATAAGCGGCGCGCTCAATGGGCCTGCCCCTGTGTGCTCGCCATCATCATATGCTCGAACAGGCCTGGCGGGACGGATGAGAACAGGGCGGGTTGCGGGGCGATGGAGCGGGCGGTGATCGCCGCCAGCGCCTTGTCGTCGAGCGGCCTGCGGACGGCGCGCACCTGCCCCAGCCAGCGGCGATAGTCGGCCGGCGGCAGAGCCAGCACGTCGAACTTCTGGTTCTGAAAGCCCTTGCCATTAAACTGCGTGTTCTGGCCGCGGAAGACGCCGGCCCGACTGGCGGCCAGGTGCAACTGCGTGCGCATGCCGGCCATGGCATAGATTTGCCCGGCAAGCTGCGGGATCAGTAGCGATTGCATGACCGTCCCGCTGGTCAGGCTGAGATGGACGGGCCGGCCCACAGGGATGGCCAGACGATTGATAGTCGCAATGCCCTCCTTGGGGTAGATGAAGAGCCATTTCCAGTCGAGCGCCACCACCTGCACCTCCAGGGGCGGCTGGTTGGAGGCGAGCGGGCGGTAGGGATCGAGCCGGTGGGTCGCATTCCACAGGAGGACGCCGAGCCCGATGACGATGGCGGTTGGCGGGATCCAGATGAGCAGCTCGAGCGGCCAGGAAAATCCCCAATTGGGCCGATAGGCGTCATCCCGGTTGGAGAGGCGATAGTGCCAGGCGAACAGGGGAACGAGGATGAAAACCGGCCCTGCTACGAAGATGAGCACGAGGGCGAGCTGGAGGAAAAGATGCCACTGGTCCGCCGCCACAGGGCCGGCATGTTTGACCACGCCGAGCTTCAGCGCCTCGCATCCGCCGAGCAGCAGCGGCAGGCCAAGCAGCGCGGCGCCCAGGCGAACCGCCCGAGCGCCTTCGCCACTGCGCTTCATCTCGCCTGTCCCCCTCCGGTGGCCGACTGCGCCACGATCCGCACCGGCACGCCCTTAGCGGCCGGCGTCTTGGAGGCTTTGTCATGATACCAGAGCGGGATGAGCGGGTTCATCTCCGGATAATAAGCGCCGACGCAGCCCTCCGGCAGGTCGAAGGGGGTGACGGTGAGCCCGCCCACCTGCCGGTCCACGCCATCGTCCGCATCGCTGGCGAGGCCCACGACCTGCCCTGGCTCAAGGCCGGCTGCCTCAATGTCGCGTGGGCTCATCAGCAGCACGTCGCGCGTGCCCTCGATCCCGCGCAGGCGATCCGAAAAGCCATAGATCGTTGTGTTGAACTGATCGTTCGAACGCATGGTGATGAGGCGGTAGCGGCCCGCCTTATCGGGTACGCCCATGGCGGTGAGGCTCGTCGGCGTCGTGAACTCGGCCTTGCCGCTTTCGGTCTGCCAGATGCGCTCGCGGGCCTTGTTGCCCTTGAAGAAGCCGCCCGGCGTGAACAGGCGCTGGTTGAAGTCCGCGAATTTGTCCGGATAGGTCGCCTCGATGAGGTCGCGCACCTGGCCGTAATGGCCGACCCAGTCATCCCATTTGACGGCTGGCCGGGCAGGCAGCGTCGCCTTGGCCATGCCGGCGACGATGGCGAGTTCGGAAAGAAGATGCTCGCTCGCCGGCTTGCGCTTGCCGACCGAGCCGTGGATCATCGAGAGGGAATCCTCCATCGTCACGGTCTGCGGTCCGCCGGCCTGCATGTCCTCCTCCGATCGGCCGAGGCAGGGCAGGAGATAGGCGACCTCGCCGTTGATCAGATGACTGCGATTGAGCTTGGTGGCGATCTGGACGGTGAGCCGCATGTTGGTCCACGCGGCCTCCATCTTCTCCCGCTCCGGGATGGCGCGGACGAAATTGCCGCCCAGGCCGATGAAGGCGCGAATGCTGCCATCGATGATGCCCTCGCAGGCCTCGACGGTGTTCACGCCCTTCTCGGTCGGCGGATCGAAGTCGAACAGCTCTTTCAGCCGGTCCAGCGGCACGAGTTCGGGCTTCTCCGAAATGCCGACGGTCCGCTGGCCCTGGACGTTCGAATGGCCGCGAACCGGCGAGATGCCTGCGCCTTCGACGCCGATATGCCCGCGCAGCAGCAGCAGGTTGACCAGCATGCCGATGGTCTGCGAACCATGGACATGCTGGGTCACGCCCATGCCATAAATGCCGATGACTTTCTTGGCGTCGCAATAGATCTGCCCGGCCGTCTCGAGATGAGAGCGGCTGAGGCCGGACTCCTGTTCGATCTCAGCCCATGAGGTCGCGCGCACCTTCTCAACCATGGCTTCGAAGCCATGCGTGTGCTGCGCGATGAAGTCCGTATCCAGCAAATGCTGCTTTTGCTCGGCCCATTGGCGGTCTTCTTCCGCGATGACATGCTTGATCATCCCCATGATCGCGGCGATGTCTCCGCCCGGCTTCACCTGATAATAGAGGCAGGAAATCTCGGTCCGCTTCTGCGTCACCATCTGAACGGGGTTCTGCGGATCGACGAACTCGATCAACCCCTTCTCGCGGACGGGGTTGAAGGTCACGATCTTGCAGCCGCGCTCCACCGCAGACTTGAGCGTATGGAGAAAACGCGGGCTGTTGGTGCCGGTATTCTGGCCGAAGAAGAAGATCGCGTCGCAATGGTCGAAATCCTCGAGCTGACAGGTGCCGACCGGCGATCCGGTGACCTTCTTCAGGCCGACCGAGGTCGTCTCATGGCACATGTTGGAGCTGTCGGGCAGATTGTTGTGGCCATAGAGCCGCGCGAACAGGGCATAGAGATAAGAGGTCTCCAGGCTGGCGCGGCCTGAGGCGTAGAAGACGGTGGACTTGGGATCGAGCGCCTTGAGTTCAGCGCCGATGCCCGCGAAGGCCTCGTCCCAGCTGACCGGCACATAGCGAACGCTAGCCCGGTTGTAGCGCATAGGGTGGGTGAGCCGGCCGGTCTGCTCGAGGTCATAGTCCTGCCACGCCTGCAATTCGGTTACTGTGTGCTTGGCGAAGAAGTCCGGTGTGCAGCTGCGCGTGGTCAGCTCCCACAGCGTCGCCTTGGCGCCATTTTCGCAGAATTCGGCAGGGTGGGGATGCTCCGGCTTGGTCCAGGCGCAGGAGACGCACATGAAGCCGCCGGGCTTGTTCTGGCGCCGCAATGTCTCCAGCGCCATGGGCGTTGCCCACTCCTTGCCGAAGATGCGCGCGACGCCGCTCAGCGAACCAAAGCCGCCGGAGGGGCCGCCGTAATGGACCGTGTCCTCATCCTGCGTCGTGGGGTCATCTTCATGCGCCATCGTGCCCGCTCCCGTGCCATTTCCAGCATAACGCTTCGGACCGGCGAGCGATCCGACCTGATCGGGGAAAGTCGGGAGGGCGCCGTATTCAGCGATGTGTGGGGCACGGCTGCTGCGCTGAAAGCGCACAAGCAGGTTTGCTTGCCATTATTTATAGAGTATTATAATATAAAGGTTGAGAGAGTGGCGTCTGTGCTGGAGCATGAAGCTCACCTTTCAGGTGTCAATTCTTTGGAGAGGTTGATGACTCGCAATCACATGTTTCCCGGTCAGGTCGCGCGGTGCCTCCTCGTCGCGGTGCTCGTCATTACGGGACCATCCGCGTCGCTCGCGAGGGACGCGGGGCCGCCGCCGCTGATGATCGAGCGACAAGGCTTCTTCGCAGCCGGAGGAACACGGGTTGGGGACCCAGTCGTCAAGTCCACTGTCTGTGATCACGGCTATGTGGAGTACCAAATCCCGGCGAATGCGGGCCCTACTGGCCTCTTCTTTTGGCATAGCTCCAGCGTCGCCGCCTGGAAAAACCGGTGGGACGGCGGTGAAGGTTTCGACAGCATCTTTCTGCGACGACATTTCCCGGTCTATCTCTGGGATGGCCCCCGCGTCGGCCGCGCGAATCTGCCCTGTGAAACCGTGGAGTCAGCCCCGCGCTTGGGATCTGACCAGGAGACCTTCACGGCCTGGCGGTTCGGCCCAAGCTATATGAAGTGGCACCCCGGGGTGCAGTTTCCGACCGCGGACGCCCGCGCGTGGGAGCAGGCTAGCCGGGCCCGTTATGCCGAATATGACACGATGGAGAACGTCGCCTTGCAGGCGCATGCCGCAGCCGCCGCACTGGAGCGGACCGGTCCGGTGGTCATGGTCACGAATTCGGCGGGCGGCCTCCGGTCTCTCCTCACGGCGATTGAGAGCGACCGCGTGAAGGCGATTGTCGCCTATGAAAATGTCGGCTTCGTTCTACCGGAGAGCGAGAATGACGGTTCGCCCCCAGGCCCCTACGGCCCGGTCTACGTGCCGCTCGAGACATTCAAGAAACTGGCAAAGCTCCCCATGCAATTTGTCTGGGGAGACAATCTGTCGCAACCGCGCGGTCCGCAACTCGCGCTGCCGCTGAACCGGCGGTTCGTAAAGCTCATCAATCAATATGGGGGCAAGGCGGAAATTCTCGAGCTTGCCAATGCGGGCCTCAAGGGCAACACGCACCTCCCCTTTGCCGATCTCAATAATGTCGCCGTGGCAGATTTGCTTCAAAATTTCCTGGCGAAGCACAAGCTCGCGGCGCCAGCGGGCGAAGTGCCGTACAAACGACCAAATAATTAAATTTATATAGAATATATTGCCCGTGTCGATTTGTAATGTTAGCTGATTGGCGAGCGCTCTGCGATATGTGGAGCGCCGGAGGGGATCTGCATGGCTGTTCAGTCGATTGATACCATTCTCGAGCGCCCAACGATGGGTCGCTACCGCTGGACCATCTATCTCCTGTGCGGCATCCTCATGGCCCTGGAAGGATATGACGCCTATATCGTTGCGAACCTCGCGGCCGTCATCGCCCGCGACCTCGATATACCCATTCCGTCCATGGCCTATGTGTTCTCGGCGCAGGCAGCCGGTATGGCCTTGGGCTTCTACACCATCCCTGTCCTGGCCGATCGCATCGGCCGCCGGAATATCATCCTGGTCGGTGCCACTTTCTTCGGGCTGCTGACGCTCCTGTCGACCGCTGTCCAGACGCTTGAAATGTTCACCCTTGTGCGCTTTCTCGCCTTCGCAGCCATGGGCGGAACGATGCCGAATATTGTCGCGCTGGCGACCGAGTTCATGCCGGAGAACCGGCGCGGCAAGTTGCTCACCTGGCTTTACATCGGCCACGGCCTGGGCGCGTCTGTGGCCGGGCTTGTCGGCCCAAGTTTCGTTCATTTTCACTCATGGCAGTCCGCCTTATGGGGCGGGGGTATCGCACTTCTCTTGCTGGTGCCCTACCTTTACGTTCGTTTGCCGGAGAGCTGCCGGTATTTGATGACGCGCAATCCCCGGGATCCGCGCGTTGCCCAGATCCTCGAAAAAATCGCCCCCGACCTGCAACTCGCGCCTGACACCATCTTCGTGTCCAACGAGGAGCGTAATGAGGGCTCGCCGGTGATCGGCCTGTTCAGAAGCGGTCGCACACCCATGACGTTGCTCCTCTGGGTAGCCATGGGGAGCACGCTGTGCGTGGTGGCAACACTGACCTCTTGGCTCCCGAGCTTCCTTCATCTTCTTGGAGGCGTTGATACAGGGGCCGCCGCGCGGATGTCGTCGGTGTCTGCGTTCGGCGCTATCGCTGGGCCGATTCTGCTGACCCTGCTCATGCAGCGCCTTGGTCTTGCTCCGTCACTGGCGCTCATGTCGCTGCTGGGATTTGCCGCAATGACCTGCTTCTACTTCGTGAGCAGCTTTCATGCGCTGGGCTGGTTCCTGGGTTTCGCTTATGGCTTCTTCGTCATCGCCGTCCAGGCGGGCCTGAATTCCCTTGTTGCCTCAAGCTATCCCACCTCCATGCGGTCGACGGGTATCGGGTGGGCCGGGGGGATCGGGCGGGTAACCTCCATGATCGGTCCGGCCGTTGGCGGCGTGATGCTTGCTGCACAGGTCCCAGGCTTGTGGATCTATATGATCGTCGCCTCGCCGCTTCTGCTCACGGCCATTGCCATGATCCTTTTCCACGTCATCGTGTCGGGGCCGGCGTTGTCGGCTCGTACTGCAAAGGGCGTGCGATGAGCGCCCCCGGTCGCTCCGCCGTCCTCTCGCGCAGGGCGCTGCTGGGAGCCGTTCCGCCGCTCCTCGTCGCAGGGCCGGCGCTGGCACGAACGCGGCTGCAGCCATCGCAGCCCGATGCAACGGCGGGCATGATCGATGCCCATATCCACTTTTTCTCCGCTGACTTTGCGCACTATCCGGTCGACATGCGCAACGCCCGTGAGCCGGAAGAGGTGATGCGCGCACGCGTCCTCAATGCGCCTGTCACGCCGGAGAAGATGCTCCCCCTCTGGGAAAAGATGGGCATCAGGGCCGGCATCGGGGTGCAGTATAGCGGCGCCTACAAGACCGATAACACCTATCTTCTCGACGTCGCGCAGGCCCATTGGGACCGCATCCGCACGGAGATCATCCTCAATCCTGCGCAGGTGCAAAGTCGCAGCGTGCTTCAGGCGCTCCTGCCGACGAAGCGCGTTTCGGCTATTCGCCTGACCGGCTTTGTCGATGGGGACGGGGATCTGCCCTGGCTGAAGTCACCGGGCGCGCAGGCATTGTGGCAGATGGCACAGGCTGAAAAGCTCCCGCTCTGCATCACCTACCTGCGGATGGACCCACGGTCGGCGGCCCTCCGGACGGTGCGCGAGCTGGCCGACCGCTACCCGGATTGTCAGGTCGTCCTCGAACATTTGGGTTGGACTGGAGGCACAGGCAGCCAGGACGGTCTGCTTCCTGCCCACATGGCCCTGAAGGATCACGAGACGATTGCCTTCAAGTGGACCAGTCTGAATGTCGACGCGCTTGCGGGCGCAGGCATCGACACGGCGAATTTCCTTCGTACCGCAGTAGACGTGTTCGGGGCATCGCGCCTCATGTGGGGGTCCGATTACGGAAACACCACGAGGCCTTATGCCGGCATTGTTGCGGATGGGATCGATGCGACGCGCCTTCTCAACGCGGCGGAGCGAGCGGCAGTGCTTGGCGAAACCGCGCGGCGCGTCTTCCGGATTTAGGCCTCACTGCCATTCTTATGCGCGATGCGACCCGGCGTACTGAGGGTCAACGGGTGCAGCACTTCGCGTCTTCGCGGAGAGGGGAAGCGCGCCATTACCATGGCACTGGACCACCCTCACCAAAAAGACCGCCGGTCGGCCCGTCTGCGGCCAGGAGAGCAAGCGAGATGGCGACTTTCGCCCCCGCCACCGGCGATTGGCCTTTGCCGCCAGAAAGCTCTGTGGCGCAAAGGCCCGGATTGGCCGCGTTGATCTTGATCGGCGTCCCGGCAAGTTCGTTCGCGAATTGCACGGTCACGGCATTGAGCGCCGTCTTGGAGCTGTTGTAGGCGAGGAGGCGACTGAACGCCATTGGCCCATCCGGCCCACGGGTCAGCGCCAAGGAACCGAGGCCCGTCGACATGTTGACGATGCGGCCACGATCCGATTGGCGAAGAAGCGGAAGCATCGCCTGGATGACCGCCACCACGCCGAAGACGTTGGTTTCGTAGACCTTGCGCATTTCGTCGAGATCTGCGGTGCTCGGCAGACTCTGCTTGTCCAGGGAAATGCCGGCATTGTTGACCAGGACATCGAGCCGGCCAAAGCGCTCTGTTAGCGCAGCGGCTGCAGCCTCAACCGATGCGCGATCTGTCACGTCGATAATGACATAATCGGCATCCAGGCCCTGATCGCCCAGAGCCTTAGCAGCCGTCTGCCCACTGGCAGGGTCGCGGGCGCCGATCACCACCCGCATGCCGTGCTCTGCCAGGCCTCTGGCAATCTCGAACCCGATGCCCCGGGTTGCCCCGGTCACAAGCGCAACCCGTCCAGCCTCAGTCATTCCTCATCCCTTTTTACGGATCGGTCCTCAGACGTCGAAGGGTGCGGAGCGGGGATATTTCTCGAGATACTGGAGAAACTGGCCGAAATATTTGTCGGCCCTCAGGAGCGCGCTTTTGCCATAGCCCCGGAAACGGAGCTTGAAGAGGATCGGCTCATCCTCCGCATATAGCTTGTGCATATAGGCGATGCGGTTATCCAACTCTTCCTGCGCGGCCTGGTCGCCCATCTTCTCCGCATCGGACCGACGCATGGCGACGACGAAGAAGGCGTCGGACCAGCCGGGCGCAACCTGCGAACTCCCTGCCATGAACAAGCGCTCGCTGCCATTGGGAAACTGCATATGCGCGGTAAGCCAGGTTGCGCCCCATAGCTGCGTGTCGGCGATGCGCGTCACGGATTCCTGCCGGACGGTAATGAGATAGTCCTCGAACACCACGCTCACCGGGTTTGGGTCGGGGATGCCGTGCACGGTGGACAGATGCTGGAAGTCCACCAGATTCGAAGAGCCAATCCACCCTTCGATCTCTCGCTGCCCTCGGTGAAACGCGCGGTAGACCAGTTCGTCTTCCTTAAGGTTCGGCATCTCGGGAAGGGGATAGAGCGGCTCTTCTCCGTTGAATGCCCAGATCATGCCCCAGCGCTCGGCAGCGGGATAATTGTAGATTCTCGCGGCGCCGGGAATAATCGTCTCGCCTGGAATTTCAGCGCAGCGGCCATCGGCAGCGAACTTCCAGTGATGATAGGGGCAGCGCACCTTGCCATCGACAATTTCGCCGCCGGACAGGTCGGCGCCGACATGGGGGCAGTAGGCGCTCTGCACCACAGGCTCACCCTGCTCGTTGCGGTAAACGATGATGCGCGTCCCGAGAAAATCCTTCCCGACGATCTTTCCCTGCACCAGCTCCGAGGCCAGCATGATCGGATTCCAGTTCTTGAGATAGGTGCCGTCAGGGACCCGGCCATATTCCTGGCCGGCAAAAGGGCGCTGGCGTGAGGCGTTCACTTGCTCATCGACCGTCGTAACAGACATCACAATTCTCCTGGTTTTGGGCTCCCTATCACGCGCAAAATGAGAAGAAAAGTTTTTTATAGGATGCTATAAATATGTACCGCCCCGGTCGTCGCGCGGATGTTCATGTTCAGGACGAGCGGCATCGCTCGCTCCCACTGGTGGAACGTCGTCGAACACCGATGAAGTAATGCTGCCGTGAGGCTCAGCCCGTGCGGGCGGGCTCGAGCGCAATTCCACTCAGCATGAGCTGATAGACGAAGGCCTTATATTCTGCCGCCACGTCGGAATGAGGGGCGCCGCCTGCTGCCAAATTGCCTTGCTCGACGAAGCGGGATGCGTGCTGATATTGCTCGCACAGCCCCATGATCGCGAAAAATGTGAAGTAGGGATCGACCTTCCGCAACGACCCTTCCGCCACGCCCTTGTCGATAATGTCGCGATAGATATCGAGCGTCTTCCCCACCCACAAAGCGATCAGCTCAGCCGCGAGCGGATCGGTCTCGTCGGCGATAATCTCGGTCATGAGCCGGTGATAGAAAGGATTGACGAAAAAGAAGTCGACCATCGTGTCGATTCTGATTTTTATCCGCTCGACGGCCGGCAGGGATCCCGCTTCGGTTTGGGCGAGGCCGTCGCCCAAAGAGACGGCCAGGGTTCGCGCGACGTCGACCAGCAGGCGGGTTCGGTCTGTGAAATAATATTTGAAGAGGGTGAGGTGCACCCCCGCATTGCGGGCCGCCATGGACAGGGACAGCTTTTCGGGCGGCACATGGCGCAGGAGTTCGACAGTCTTGTCGATCAACAGCTTCTTGCCGATACCACGCTGCCCGGATGGACGGCCGATCGAGCGCTTTTTGGCCGGTCGCGCGCCCTTCGCTTCGGCACCCTCGCTGCTGTTTTGGCTCTCCGCCTTCTTCCGGCCCATCTTAACCACCCTGGAAAGGGCATCGGATTTATCCGACACCTTGAAAACTCTGCCTGCGCATGATCCGCTTACACACCAACCAGTGAGTCCGGCAGACATCCCGCGATACGGGGCGTTCATAGCCATAGCCGGTCCCCTTGTCATTTTCTACGGACGCGCAGTTTACGCGAAAGGCCGGCAGGATGGGAACGGCGGCCTACATCACGTTCGGAATAAATTCTAATCGTATTGAAATTAATCCCAGCCCCGGTTATGAGGCGCATGCCAATTGGTCAGTGGAGAGCGAGAGGATGGGCGATTATCGGGAAAGACTGAGGCGGCCGCCCAATACACCGCAATTTCGTGGAGGGCGCCCCCGCCAGCACGAGCTTTCCTTCCGCGATCGCATCCGCATCGAGCGGGACATTGCGGTGCCGACCCGGGAAGGCAAGCCGCTCTGGATCGACCTCTTTCTGCCAGCGGACCTGACGGGCCCGATCCCTGTTCTGGTCGCCTGGACCCCCTATGGCAAGCACGACCCGGCGCCGCTTGCGACGCTCTATCCGACATCCGGCGTGAAGGCGAAGTGGCAGTCGGACCTCACCATTTTCGAGGCCCCGGATCCCGTCTACTGGACCGGCCAGGGCTATGCGGTGATTACGGCCGACATCCCCGGAACTTGGTATGCGGAAACCACAGCAAGCTATTTCTCGCGCAAGGAAGGCGAAGCTCATTATGATCTCATCGAATGGGCCGGCACGCAGCCATGGAGCAACGGGCGCGTAGGCCTGTCAGGCGTATCCTACCTCTCCTCGTCGCAGTGGAACGTGGCCGCACTTAACCCGCCCCATCTGGCGGCGATCAATCCTTGGGAGGGCTGGTCGGACACCTTCAACGAGATCGCGCGCCACGGAGGCATCCCAGAGACGCATTTCTGGCCGCACATCCAGGTGCGTTGGGGCGCGTCGGATACCATGGTGGAGGATCTCTGGGCGTTGACCGCCGAGCATCCGTTCTTCGACGAGTACTGGCAATCGAAGGTGCCCGATTTTAGCCGGATCGACGTCCCGGCCTATGTGGTCGCGAGCTGGAGCGACCACGGCGTGCATACGCGTGGCACCCTCGAAGGCTTCAAGAAAATTGCCTCTTCGCGCAAGTGGCTCGAGGTTCATGGTAGCAAGAAATGGGGCTATTATTACGAACCCGCGTCCATCGCGCGCCAAACAGCGTTCTTCGACCATGTCCTGAAGGGCGTATCGAACGACATGGGCACCTGGCCGCCGGTCAGACTCCACGTGCGGGACAGGGCTGGCTCGGCAATCATGAAGCAGTCAGAGCAATGGCCCGTGGAGAACACCCAATATCGTCGCTTGTATCTCGACGCAGCGACCGGAGAGATGAGCGACCAGCCGGCGCCGGCCGAAGCGATCCAGAGCTATGATCCGCTCGATGACGGGGCGGAGGCCAGCTTCGACTATCGGTTCGAGGAGGATTGCACGCTCGTCGGGCATATGAAGCTCAAGCTCATGGTCTCCACCGAAGACGCCGATGACATGGACGTATTTGTCGCGGTCGAAAAGGTCGAAGATGGAGAGAAGGTGGGCTTCATCCATTGGGCTGTATTTGAGGACGGCGCTGCCGCCTATGGCTGGTTGCGCCTCTCGCGGCGTGAATTGGACGCCGAACGCTCGACCGAATTTCAACCCGTGCTCACCAACACCTCCGAGTGGAAGGTCACGCCGGGAGAGATTGTCGAAGCGCAGATCGAGATCCTGCCCTCCGGCACGCTCTTCAGGGCCGGCGACGTGCTGCGGATCAGGATCAAGGGGCGGGACATTTACCAGTATCCCAAGCCGATGCTCTACATGCGGCACGAAGACACGGTCAATCGAGGCATGCACCACATCCACACCGGGGGCGAGCATGACTCCCACCTGCTGATCCCGGTCGTGGCCCTGCGCGATGCTTGAGGCAGAATATCCACGTCCGGTCGTGGACGGACCGCTGTCCCCGCTCTCGCCCATCCATGAGTTGGTTGGCGCGCTTCGTGCGGGCAGGCCTATCATCCTCGTGGATTCGGAAGACCGAGAGAATGAAGGTGATCTCGTTATTGCAGCCGAATTTGCAACGGCCGCGGAAATCAACTTCATGGCCCGTTATGGCCGCGGTTTGATTTGCCTCGCCCTCACTGCGGCTCGCGCGGAGGATCTGGATCTGCAGCCAATGGTCGCAACAAACAACGCGCCGCACGGCACGGCTTTCACGGTATCGATCGAAGCTGCCGAGGGCGTGACGACCGGGATCTCGGCCCATGACCGCGCGCGGACCATCGCCGTGGCGATCGACGACAAGTGCGGGCCGCCCGACCTCGTCTCGCCAGGCCATATCTTTCCGCTCGTCGCGCAGCCCGGTGGCGTCCTCACGCGGCCTGGTCACACAGAGGCAGCGGTCGACATGGCAAGGCTGGCCGGGCTGAAGCCCGCAGGCGTGATCTGCGAGATCCTCAACGATGATGGCACAATGGCGCGTCTGCCCGACCTCATCCGCTTCGCCGATCGGCACGGGCTCTGCATTGGCTCAATCGAAGACCTTATCATCCACCGCCGCCAGACAGAGCGTCAGGCAGCGTGACGGAGCAAATGACATGACCGAACTCTCCCCCGTGGCCATCAGCTTGCGCGAGGGGCTGCGGCGTCTGGCCAAAGCCGTCGTCGTGATCACCTGTCGCCATAATGGCGCGCGCTACGCGATGGCCGCGACCGCGGTGAGCGAGCTCAGCATGGATCCCCCATCGCTGCTCATCTGCGTCAATCGCTCGGCGAGCTTGTACCTGCCGCTCTCTGAAGGCGCCGACTTCTGCGTGAATATTCTGCACAGCGACCATGCCGACATATCGGCAGCTTGCGCCGGCAAAGCGCGGGGGGAAGAGAGGTTCGCCACGGGCAAGTGGGGCACGGCTGCAGATGGCTGCCCCCGGTTGGAAGATGCGCAGGCGAGCTTTTTCTGTCGCTACGAGCAGGCTCTGGACTATGGGACGCATCACATTGTGATCGGCCGTGTCGAGGAAGTGTTCCTCACTGATGAGGTCAGCCCGCTGGTGTACGCGAACGGTTCCTACGTCAGCCTGGGCGCCCCTATCACTGCCGGATGATCGTTTTTACCGCGTGAGAGCAGGAGGTCTGGAAAGGCGGGTCCATGCACCGCTGAACCGGCCAACGGAACGGGTCGCCATGGCGGTGGCCAGCGGTTTGCCTCGTCAGGGCATTTGAAGCAGCAGAGACTTCCGTGGAACGGGCCAGCGCGCTCGCCGCACTGGCCCGCCCAATCATCAGAAGCGAACCTTCGCGCCCACCTCGAACACGCGTCCGATTTTGTCGTAGAGCTGGCCATTCACCGGCTGGCTCTGCGTTGCATAGGGGCTGGATGGAGGATCCTTGTCGAGGAGATTGGAGACGCTGGCGGACAGCTCGAAATTGCCCGCCACGCGGATCGTTGAGAACAGATTGACGTAAGCGGCGGCCGGGATGTCGTTCTCATTGATGGTCAACGCAGGGATCGTGTCGAACTGGTTATCGTTCTTGCCTTTGCTGATGTACAAGAGCTGCGCTGACAGCGAGACCGCATCGGTGCTGAATGTCTGCGTGAGATTTCCCCGGAAGCGTGGCTGTGAGCCGAGGCTGCCCATCCCGTTTTCGCCCGACCGGTCGATGCCATTGATGTAGGACCGCAAGGCGTAGGTTCCGGTGAACCGCGTACTCATGGACACGCCGCCGCCAAGACTGGCCTGGTAAGAGAGCGCCATGTCCAGTCCGCTCGTCTTGAACTGCGAAATATTCTGGACAGGCGCGACAAGGCGCGTCGGCGTTGCGCCGCTGAAGGTGATGTAGCTGCACGCCTGGGCATCGCCCGCCGAGCAGGCATTGCCAATATTGGCGGCCGTGATCGAGTCGATCGCATCCTTGAGGTCGATGAGATAATAGTCGAGCGACATGCGCAGCCCGGGCAGGCTCGAGGGTTGCACGACGACGCCTAGGGTGAGCGTGTCGGCTTTCTCAGGCCTCAGATCGGGATTGCCCACCGTGCGGTTCTGCGGAATGACGGCCGTCACCCCGTTCACCGTCAAAGGCACGTTCACGAAAGAACCGGGCGAGAACAGTTCGTAGATCGCCGCTGCACGGATGTCCTTCGAGCGTGTCACGCGAAAACGCAGCCCCTGGATGGGCTCGTATACGCCACCCACCTTCCAGGTCGTCTGGCCCCCGGCCGTGCTGTAATCGGCGTAGCGAATGGCGCCATTGAGATCGAGATTGCGCGCGAAAGAAAGGTCCCTGGCGAGCGGCACGATTGCCTCGACATAGCCTTCCTTGACATTGAACTTGCCGGAGAAGGGCGCGACATTGCCGATCGCAAACCGACCGGCTGTCGCGAGCGGACCGGCCGTCAGAACCTGCGACTCCTGGCGATACTCACCACCAAAGGCGACCGCGACGGGCGCAGCCCAGGTGGAAAACGGCTCGCCACGCATGTTGATGCTCGCGGCGTGCTGCTTGTAGATCACCTCGTGATAATCGGAGCGGTTCACATAAGCGAGCGCGGCCGGCGTTTGGGTGCTGACGGCATTCGGCCCGAAGATGTTGACTGGAACACAGCCAGCGGCGAGGGGATTGGCAGGCTGCCCGGCGAGGGTCGACCGGCAGACGATCCCGCCGCCTGGAGCCGTGACAGCATCCACCGCCAGATTCCAGAAGGCGGGTGAGAAATTATTGCTGAAGTCGCTGCGGAACTGGTTTTCGCCATAGGAATAATGGGCATCATAGTGCCACGAGTTGCCGAGGTCGCCCTCGACGCCAATCGTGCCGTGCGGCGTCTTGTTCTTTACCCGGAAATTGATGTTCCCGACATCATAGACACCCTTGGCGACGGTTATGCTGGTCAGCCCCTGCGCAGCCATGGCATTCTTGACCGCCTGCGGCAGGAAGGCATTGTCGTTGCGGATCGTAAAGGACGCAAAGTTCGGGAGGCCCCCGGTGAACAGGCCTAGCGTCTCTGAATAGCCCCCGGACAGGGTGATATTAAGAGCAGGCGAGACTTCGAAACTGGTTAGGGCGTGAACGACAAAGCGCTCGATGCCGGGGATCAGGCTCGACCCCTTGGACCGGCTAAGACCCTCGCCGCCAATCTGATTGGTGCCATCATCGACACTGCCGACCTGATAGGGCCGGATGGTGCCATCATCATTGAAGGTATAGTTGCGCAGGCTGAAGTTGGCAGGGCCGATGATGCGGCCGCCGATGCTGTTGGAATTGCGCACGCCGTCGGCCACGATATTGGCGGGCAAGCCATTGGTCAGATAGGCTCTGTTGGTGACGATCATCTCCTCGCGGCGTCCCCAATCGCGGCGATAAATGTCCTGAATCTCGTCACTGCGGGCTTTCTCGACCGCCACGACGATGTTCCCCCGGCCGTCCCCGAACGACAAGCCTCCCACGGCGCCGAGCTTGTAGCGGAAATTGTCGCCTTGCTGCGAAATGCCGGTCTGGGCGGACAGCTCGATGCCGGTCATCTTCTTCTTGAGAAGAATGTTGACCACGCCTGCAACAGCATCCGATCCATATTGTGCGGACGCGCCGCCCGTGACGACTTCGACCCTTTCAATCATGTTCGTTGGAATGACGTTGAGGTCCGTCGCGACGGGTGATCCGGTCGTGACCGAAGATGCCTGGGGCACAACCCGTGACCCATCGACGAGCACGAGGGTCCGCTGCCCGCCAAGCCCCCGAAGATCCGCCGTCGCCTGCCCCGGGCTCGCAAAGTTGTTCGCGTTTCCGCCGACCGAGCGCGTGGCCTTGAAAGCCGGCTCCTGCTGCAGCACTTCAGCAATGCTGATCGGCGACTGCTGATCGACGATATCGGCGCCGATGACTGACACGGCCGATGGTGCAGAAAAGCCGGCCGCGGCGGCGCGAGATCCGGTTACGATGATGTCGGTGCTATTGGCGCTTTCCGGCGCGCTGGCTTGTGTGCTGGCCTGAGGAAGAGCCGCCATGCTATCGGGCTGGCCACCTTCCGACGCATTCGCAGCGCTCGGTAGGCTCAGGAAAATGCTGGTCACGAGTGCGGTGGTTGCCTTCCATGTTCCGCGCGGTGGCGTGAAAGCGGCAACTTTCCCGAGTGTCTTCATAATCCTCCCTCCAGTCAGCTTCGGCCGCATATGGCGCGCCGAGTTTTTTGGTCTCTTGACGTCGTCCAGCCCTGGTTGGGCTTGGCGAGAAACGCCATCCTCCTAACCGATCATTGGGGCCGAAACAACTTATTTATAGATATATATAAAAACCGATGTGAAGCTATGAGCGCTGGAGAAGGGTGCCGTTTTTGCGTCATCTGCCAACTTCCCTTCACTCGGGATATGACACGGAAAAGACGGTATATTAAGGCCTGTATTCCACGTGCGATGAGCCGTTTTTCCCGCGCTCGGTTCGCTCGCTGTCTGAGCGATCACCATTCGCGAGTCTCGCGAAATAATAATTTCTATTGTGTTTTAATTATTGCGTTGATAGTCGGGCCGTGACGATAAGATTTGCGGGAGAAAACCCATGTATGAGAGGCGCAACGTTCGTGCAGGCGTATTCCTGCCCCCACATCACGGCAACGATGAGGACGTAGCGCTCTGCATGCGTCGGGATTTCGAGCTTGTGGACTGGCTGGAGCATCTCGGTTTCGCCGAATTGTGGATGGGCGAGCATCATTCCGGTGGCATGCAAATATATGGCTCCCCGGAGCTGTTCATCGCGGCTGCGGCGGAACGGACCTCGAGGATCAAGCTCGGCGCCGGGGTGATCTCGGTGCCCTATCATCACCCCTACATGATTGCGGATCGCATCCTGCAGCTCGATCATCAGACACGCGGTCGGGCCATGTTCGGCTTTGGTCCCGGCATGCTGGTGTCCGATGCGCACATGTTGAACATCAAGCCGGAGCAGCAGCGCGAGAGGCTGGTCGAAGGCTTGGATGTGATCGTCCGGTTGCTGGATGGCGAAGTCGTCGATCACGATAGCGACTGGTTCTCGCTGCGGGAGGCGAGCCTCCAAATGGCGCCGTATAGCTTCCGTCGTCCCGAAATGGCGGTCGTGACCTCCAAGACGCCGATCGGATCGCGCCTGGCAGGCAAATACGGTCTGGGCATCCTCACTCATGGCGGCGGCGATGTTGCCGCGGCATGGAAGCTGGCGGAAGAAGCCGGCAGCGCCCACGGCAATCAACTCAATCGCGATAATCTGCGTGTCGTGGTTTCCTTCCACTTGGCCGAGAGCCGCGCGGATGCCGCTGCGGCCATGCGTTTCGGGCTCGAGCCGTGGCTGGCTTATCTCGAAGCGCTCAATCCGAAAAGCTATGCGGATACGCGCGCCAAAGCCGGATCCGATCCGGAGCGCATCATCGCGGCGCGCGGCGGGTTGATCGGCACACCAGACGATGCCGTCGAATATCTCGAGGCCCTGTGGGAAAAGACGGGTGGCTTCGGTTATATTACGATGACCGGGACCAACTGGATGGATTTCGAAGCGACCAAGCGGTCCTATGAGCTCATGATGCGCTACGTCATGCCGCGGTTTAACCGGGCCAATGCCCAACGGGAACGGTCCTTCAACTGGGTCCACGAGCGACGCGATGAATTCAGCGGTGCCAATCAGGCCGCTATTGCCAAGGCTGTTTCGGAGGGCGGGAAAAGCTGAGCCGGCAATATGGGGCAACTCGCGGGGTGGGCCGGTCGGTGAGAGGTGTGCGTCCCAGGTAAACTGGGACGGCGCCGCCCCAGAGTCGGGCTATCAAGGGTGGCAACTCGGGCCGATTGGCGCAGCAAGACCACCTTTTTTATCCACCGGCCTGCGCTGCAGCATTACTTCTTCCACCCTTTCGCCATGGCCTGCTTTTCGGCCGTCGCATCCAGCGGATCGCCGCTGATCTGGGCGTCCACATAGGCCATGATGGCGGCATCGCCACTGGTCGCCATGCGATAGCTTCCCTCGGTCTGGCGGGGATGGCTGACCAGCGCGCGGACGGCCCAGCCGTCCTGCTCCCGGCAGGCGACGCCGGCGGTACTGGCGGTATCGAAGCTGCGGCAAATGTCGCCTTTGCCATCCTTGAAGGTGAGGCGCACCCTGACCGGCGCGGCGGCGCCGTCGGCATCCCCGGCGCTGGCAAGCTGGGTGTCGAGCGCCTGCGTCAGCTCTGCGCTTGCGACCAGCCCGTCCTGAGCGGTGGCGCCGTCCTTTGGCAGCATCTGTGCCCCGACGAACCCCGCCACCAGCGCCGCCGCGACGGCCGCCCATTGCGGCAGGCCAAAGCCCGCACGGCTTGTGCGCCGGGCGCGCGCTTCGGCCAAGCCTTGCACGGCCCCATCGCTCGTTGCGATTGCGGCCATGCCGGCCGGCACCGGGGCAGCGGCGACTGGATCGAACGCTGCGCGCAGGCCCGCCTGCAACCGGCGCTGCGCTTCCAGCTTCTCGCCCAGCGCGGGATTGGCGGCGACGAGTGCGGCGACGCGCTTGGCCTCATCCTCGGGCAGTTCGCCATCGAGCCAGGCATAGAGCGTTTCGTCATCGATCATGGGGCCGATCCTTGGGTCCGTCATCTGCTCATCCTTCGCCCACAAGCGCCAGCAGCGCATTGCGTCCACGCACCAGCCGGCTCGACAGCGTGCCGACGGGTATCTCCAATATCTCCGCGGCCTCCCGATAGCCGCAGCCTTCGATCAGCACGAGCGCGACAGCCTCGCGCTGGTCGTCCGGCAGCCGGGTCATGGCTGCCATCATCCGGTCGAGGTCCAGCCGGGCTTCGAGGCCGGGCCGGGGGTCTTCGCCCACCTGCTCGCCGGCTTCTTCCGGCAGCAGGCGCGCGGCCTCCCGATTTCGTGCGCGCGCCGTATCGATCCAGGCGTTGCGCGTGATCCGGTAGAGCCAGGAATCGAGGCGTGTGCCGGCCTGCCACTGGCTACGGGACCGCAAGGCGCGCTCCACGGCGATCTGCGCAAGATCGTCCGCGTCGGCGGCGCTGTGCGACAGCCCATGTGCGAACCGGCGCAGGCGCGGCAACATGGCAGTGAGGCCTTCCTCGAACCCGTCCAAGCCAATTCCTTTCAGCTCTTGTGGATGAAACGACGCGGCACGAGCGTTTCATCCAAAGCTTGAGAAAAAATGATAAGGACCGACCATGGCGCGACAATCAACCGCAATTCTCCTGATCGCCGCTCTGCTCGGCGCAAGTGCGCAGGCGCAGCTTCTGCCGGGCAATCTTGGTCAGCTTCCCAGCCAACTTCCCAGTCAACTTCCTGGCCAGATTGCCGGCGGCGTGGTCGATCCGCTCTTGCGTGATGCGCCGGCGACCATCGGCGGCGCGGTGGATACGCTCAGCATCCGTGCGGCCGATACGCTGGACCGGGTGTCCTTGCGCGATTTGCGCCGCGCCCGGCTGGATGCGCTGATCCGCGCCAACCGCGATGTGCTGGAGGCGGATGCCGACGGCCAGCCGGTGCGGCGGGGAGAGATCATCGCGCTTGATGCGTCCCCGGATCTGCTCGCGCGCCTCAAGGCGGCGGGTTTCGAGACATTGCGGACGGAGGCGGTGGAGGAACTGGGTCTGCCGACCCATGTGCTCGGCGTGCCGCGCGGCGAGACGGCGCGCAAGGCGCTGGAGCGCGCCCGCAAGCTCGCGCCGGAGGGGGTGTTCGATCTCAACCATGTCTTCGAGCCAGCCGGCGGGGCGCTGGGCGGCGCGGACGGCGCAGCAGCGGCTGGCGAGAGCGGGGCCACCAGCGATGCGCCCATCGGCATGATCGACGGGGGCATTGCGACCCATCCGGCGCTGGCTAGGGCATCGATCCGCCAGCGCGGCTTCGCTGCTGGCGCGCCCAAGGGCAGCGGCCACGGCACGGCCATCGCCTCGCTGCTGATCGGGCGGGATGGTGCCTTCAAAGGGGCAGCCACGGGGCGGGTATTGCTGGCCGCGGATGTCTATGGCGGCAATCCCGCTGCCGGATCGGCTGAACTGATCGCGCAGGCGCTGGGCTGGCTGGTCAAGAGTGGCGCGCCGGTCATCACTGTTTCGCTGGTTGGCCCGCCCAATCAGTTGCTGGCCCGCGCCGTGGCGCTGGCGCAGCAGCGCGGCGTGATCGTCGTTGCGGCGGTGGGCAATGACGGGCCTGCCGCGCCGCCCATGTATCCGGCCTCCTATCCCGGCGTGATCGCCGTCACTGGGGTCGATGGCCGGGACCGTGCGCTGCTCGAGGCGGGGCGTGCCAAGCATCTGGATTTTGCCGCACCCGGCGCTGACATGGTCGCTGCGCTGCCCGGCAAGGGCTATGGCAAGGTGCGCGGCACATCCTTTGCCGCGCCGCTCGTTGCGGCACGACTGGCCGCCGCGCAGGGCGCACCTGCGCGCCGCGTCACCACGGTCGCCAGCGAAGCGGTGAAGGGCAAGGGCAATGTCGGGCGCGGCATCGTCTGCAAAGCCTGTCGCACGGTGTCCGCGACCGCGCGGTAAAAATTTTTCCGGCGGGTCGGGATGAAGTCCCATCCGGCCATCGTTCTCCTTCCGACGGGCCAGAAGAGAGGCCCGCATCTTGAAGGAGATGTCATATGAACCGGATTTTGATCACCACGTTCGCCGCTGCCGCCATTTTCGCGATGCCCGCGCAGGCGCAGCTCCTTGGTAATGCCGGCGGGTCGCTGGGCGGCACGCTTGGTGGCACGCTGGGCGGTGCCGGCAATCTTGGCGGTACGCTCGGCACGGTCGGCTCTGCCTCGCAGAGCGTCACTGGCACCCTGTCCGGCTCGGGCCGGGCCGACACCAGCCGCTCGGTCGATACGCGCTCGGGTTCGGCCAGCGCCAGTGCGGGTCTGGCCGGCACGGTTGCCGGCACCGTTGAAGGGGCGACGTCCGCGACTGGCCCGGCTGGCACTGTGACCGGTGGCGGTGCGCTCGGCACCAGTCAGAGCATTGACAAGAGCGTCGGTGTCTCGGCGCAGGGCGTTGGCACCGACGCGGTCCGCAGTACGGCGGGCGAAGTCGTCGGCACGGCGCGGGGCACGGTGCAGGGCACGGCCGAGACGGCGCGGGGCACCGCTCGCGGCACAGTGGAGACCGCGCGCGGCACGGCCCGCGGTGCGGCTCAAACGGCGCGCGGTACCGTTCGTGGAACGGCCAACACTGCTCGTAACGCGGCCGGACAGGTGCGCGATACCGCCGGCTCGGTGGATGCCAGCGGCACCGTGAGCGGCTCGGTCCAGGGTTCTGGCGCGGCCGGCCAGTCTGCCAGCACCGGCGACGAGTAAGCCTCCCTCGCACCGTCGCCGTAGAACGGCGCTGTGTGGGACAGACCGTTCGGAATGCCCCGGCTTCGATGAGAGGCCGGGGCATTTCTCATGCTCAAGAGATGGCGCTCAGCGCGGTGTCCAGGCGGCTGCAGCCTTGAGGAATGCGGCCGTCTCTTCGTCGGCGCTCATATTGGCTGGCGGGAAGTAGCTGAGCTTCACCACCACGGTGCGGCTCGCCGGATCGACGAACACATATTGCCCCTGCAGGCCGATGGCGGAGTAGGAGCCGCCGCCCAGCGTCCACCACTGATAGCCATAGCCCATCGGCCCTGCTTCCTTGGGGTCGGTCGGCCGCGTCGATTCCGCGACCCAGGCGGCCGAGACGATCTGCTTGCCATTGGCCTTGCCGCCATCAAGCATCATCTGCCCCACGCGTGCCCAATCGCGCAGCGTGGCATTGTAGCCCGCGCCATTGAACTCACGGCCCACGCCCGGCGGCCCATCCATGATGAAGAAGCCGTCGCGCTCGGCGCCCAGCGGCTCCCACAGATGCTTGGTCGCATAGCCGGCAATGGTGTCGCCGCCGCTCACCCGCTCGATCAGCCAGCCGAGCACGGCAGTGTCGATGGTCTTGTACTGGAACACAGTGCCCGGCGTGTGCAGCCGCTTCACCTGCCGCGCCATGTCGGCAAAGCGCGAGACATTCTTGACCAGCGCATTGATGTGATTGGTCGCCGCGATGCCGGGATTGGCGAAGTCGTAGCGCTCCTCATAATCCACGCCCGAGCGCATCTGCAGGATGTGGCGGATCGACACGCCGTCATAGCCCGAGCCTTTCAGCTCGGGCAGATAGGCGGTGATGGGATCGTCGAGCGACTTGATCCGCCCCTCCGCCAGCGCGCTGCCGATGAGGATCGAGGTCAGCGACTTGGTCATCGACCAGCCCATGAACCGCGTCTGTTCGTTGCTGTTGTTGCGGTAGATCTCCGTGACCATCTTTCCGTCCTTCATCACCAGCAGCGCATTGGTGTAGGTGCGCTCCAGAAAATCGTCGGCCTTGTAGGTCGTGCCCTTATAGGCATAGCTGAAATCGAGCGGCTTGTCGTTGCGCGGGAGTTGCCAGATCGGCCCGGAGCGCGGCGCTGAGCGCGTGGTGAACAACGTGTCCATGCTGCGGAAGGTCAGGGACGCGACGTCCGCATCATTCATGTGCCAACGCAGGATCTGCACGGCGGGCGCGACATCCGATTTCGCGCCGCTGGCGAGCACGGGCGGCAGTTCCTGCTGGGCGAGGGCAGGGGCGGCACAGATGGCGATGGGAGCCAGGGCCAAGCCGACCCGGCGAGCAAGATTTTTCATGATTATGTCTCCTCTCCTGCGCTGTGGGTAATCCGGGTGCGGGCGGACGGCAAGAGATCGCAAAAACGAACAGGCGGCACGCCGTGAAGCCTGCCGCCTGTCTGTCTCTTGTCGCCTCGAAAGGGCGATGTTGTGGGCGCTCAGGCGGCCGGCTGGGCCTCACCCTTGAGCCGCGCGGTTTCCGCCGAAGTCGACTGCGGTCCGGTGTTGCGGCTGGAAAGCCCGTTCTTGGCATTGCCCTTCACGAACGGTTCGGGATCGCCCTCGCGCAGTTGCAGACCGAAGATGGGCGAGAGACCGGGATGACGGCCGAGGCCACCATACAGATCGAACCCACGCTCGATCCAATCGCGCAGCGGATCGTCGTCGGTCAGCACGGGCGTATCTGCCACCGAGGCGGTGAACAGGAACACGGCGAGCAGACGGTAATCGGCATAATTGGGCGTGTCGCCACCGAACCACTTATTCTCCGCCAGCACATTGCGCATGATCTGGAGGTTTGGCGGCACCTTGGGCAGACGGTCTTCACGGCCCACAATGATGTCCTCGATCTTGCGGCCGAACATCCGCTCGCGCGATTCGGTAACATATTGGTGATCCTGCGGCAGCGAGCGATCACGATATTCCTTGAGGAAGCAGGTCATCCACGGGCTGATCGCTTCTTTCCACAGCCAGGCTTCCATGCCCTGGGTGAGGGCGCGCACGCTGGGGTGCGGGATGAGCGTCGGCCGGTCGGGATAGGTCTCGTCCAGATATTCGGCGATCAGCCAGCTATCGAGCACCCATTTGCCATCGTCGACGATCGCCGGCAGGCGCTCGGTCTTGCCGCCGGTCCGCTCGAGAATGCCGGTGAAACCGCCGGGCACCGTGTCGATCTCAAAGCCCTTGTGGGCGATCGCATATTTCGTCGCCCACACGAAGGGGCTGATCGTCGCGCCGCTCGCCAACGCCAGATCGTAAAATGTAATTTTGTTGTCTTTTGCCATTGCAGAGCCTCTTTCAGTCCTCGCCATTGTCGGGCGCTGAATAGGGCGTTGCAATCTCGAATGCCAGTATTTTTGCGGCTAAGCGCAAGGGGAATGAGCAGAGCTGCGCGGGCCGCGCGCACTCTCTCATTGACTAAGTCTGGCAGGTGTCAGCTTTGCGCGATGAGGCCCCGGGCGGGTTCGATCACGGTGAGCGTGGCGGAATCCGTCACCAGCCAGCACTCACCCGCTGCCCAAGGCTGTCCGTCGATCGTGCCCCGGCCGCTCAGCGGAACGAACCAGCAATGGCCATCGGCGCAGTCCAGGTCATGGCTGCCTTCGTGCCAGCGCTCCAGCGCCAGCGTGAACGGCGCCTCGTCGCGGCGGAGAAGCGTATCCGCATCCACTTCTGCGATGTTGACCGGCGCCCGTCTATAAGGCTCGGCGCGGCTCACGGCGACGCCATCATCCAGATGCAGTTCGCGCGGGCGGCCATAATCGTAGAGCCGATAGGTCACATCGACATTCTGCTGCACCTCGACCAGCGTGACGCCAGCGCCGATGGCGTGGACAGTCCCGGCGGGAATGTAGAAGAAGTCGCCGGCCTTTACCGGCTTCCAGTCCATCAGATGCTCGATGCTGCCATCGAGCGAGGCGGCGCGCAGGGTCTCATCATCCAGCGGGCGGAGCGTCCCCATGCCAAGCGTCGCGCCGGGCTCGGCATCGAGGATGAGCCAGCACTCGCTCTTTCCGCCCGGCAGACCGCGCGCCTGGCCCTGCGCGTCATTGGGGTGAACCTGGACGGACAGGCGCTCGCTGGTGAAGATATATTTGACGAGCAGCGGCGGATGCTGGCCGTCCGGCCCATCGAACCAGACCTCGCCAATCTGCCGGCCCTGTCCATCGGGATAGGCCGCTGGCAGATCGGTGCGGCCCCAGGGCTTCTCGACATATTTGGTGGCAAGGCGAATGGCGTTCACGATTCAGCGATCCTTCAGGGCGACGCGCTTGCCGTCCATCCACAGTTCGAGGACCTGCGTCGCGGCAAGGTCGGTGGGGCTGGCCAGTTCGATGTCGCGGTCCAGAATGAGGAAATCGGCACGCTGGCCGGGTGCGAGATTGCCGAAGCGCTCCTCGGCAAATGCGGCATAAGCGGCGCCGCGGCCATAAGCGCGCAGCGCCTCCGCCAGCGTCAGGCGTTGCGTCGGCAACCAGCCGCCCGCTGGCTCGTTGCGGGCATCGAGCCGCGTGGTGGCCGACTTGAGGCCGATGAAGGCATCCGCCGGCTCCACCGGTGCATCGGAGCCGAACGCCAGCGGCACCTTGTTGTCCAGCATCGTGCGCCAGGCATAAGCGCCGCCGAGCCGCTCCGGCCCGAGCCGCCGCGTCGCCATCGCCCAGTCGGAGGTGGCGTGCTGCGGCTGCATGGAAGCGATCGTGCCGCTGCGCGCGAAACGGGCGAGATCGGCCGGGTCGACGATCTGCGCATGTTCGATCCGCCAGCGCCGGTCGCCCTTATAGGTCTCGCTCAGTTCCTCGATGGCATCCAGCGTCTCGGCATTGGCCTGATCGCCAATGGCGTGGACGGCAAGCTGGAAGCCGTCCATCGCTGCCCGGCTCATCTGGTTGCGCAACTGGGCTGATGTCAGCAGCGCTAAGCCGCTCTCCTTGGGCGCATCGGCATAAGGCGCCTTGAGCCAGGCACCGCGTGAACCGAGCGCGCCATCCAGCACCAGCTTGACGCCGCCCAGCCGCAGCCGGTCGTTGTACAGCCACGGGGTCGGCGCAGGCCCGGCGATCAGCGCGGCCTGCTCCATGCCGGCGGCATAGCCCAGGATGCGGATTCGCAGCGCGCCCCGGTCGCCGGCGCGGCGATAGGCCTGCCAGTGCTCGATGCTGGTGCCCATGTCGGCGACGGTGGTGACGCCGCGCGCCAGCAGCGCATCCTGCGCGGCGGACAGTGCCGCGTCATAATCCTTGGGCTGGGGACGGGGGAGGGCAGGCGTCATCAGCGCCATCGCCTTGTCCACGAGGATGCCGCTGGGACGCCCTGCGACCATCTCGATCCGCCCGCCGGCAGGGGCCTTGCTGGTCGGTGCGATCTTGGCGGCGGTCAGCGCGGCGGCATTGGCCCAGCCGGCATGACCATCGACGCGCTCCAGCCAGATCGGGCGCCCATCGCCCAGCCCATCGAGGTCGGCGGCAGTCGGGAAGCGGCCGAGGTTCCACTTCTCGTGATTCCAGCCAAAGCCGATGATCCACGGACGGCCGGGATTGGCCGCAGCGAAGGCGGCGATCTTCTGCCGCGCCTCTTCGAGCGAATTGGTATCGCTCAGGTCCAGATTGAGGCGCGAGAAGCCGACATCAATGACATGAACATGCGCGTCGATGATGCCGGGCATCAGCGTGCGGCCCTTGCCGTCAAAGCGGAAGCTCGGCCGATCGGGGCGTTTCTCGCCGCGCGCCAGCCGCTTTTCCACCCGGCCATCGTCGCTGATGACAAGGCCGGTGAAATGCACGAGGTCGCCGGTCGCATCGACCGTGATGCCGTTCACATTATCGATCAGGCCCTGAGCGTCCGCGCGGGTCGCGCCCATGCCCAGTCCGAGCGCGAGCGCCGCCAGAACGGCGCTTGTCCTTCGTGCAAAACTCATGGCTTGCGCAGGCGCCTCACCAACGCGCTGGTATCCTGCCGTCCGCCGCCCATGGCGACGACCTCGGCATAATATTGATCGACCAGCGCCGTGACCGGCAATGTGGCGCCGAGCGTGCGCGCTTCATCAAGGGCCAGGCCCAGATCCTTGCGCATCCACTCCACTGCGAAGCCGAAATCGAAGCTGTCCTCGCTCATCGTCTTCCAGCGATTGTCCATCTGCCAGCTTTGCGCGGCGCCGCCACCAATCGCTTCCTGGACCTTGCCGAGGTCGAGCCCTGCTGCCTGCGCGAACCGCAGCGCTTCGGAGAGGCCCTCCAGCACGCCGGCGATGCAGATCTGGTTGACCATCTTGGTGGTCTGGCCCGCGCCGGCCTCGCCACAATGCACGATGCGGGCGGCATAGCTTTGCATGACCAGCCGCGCTGTCTCGACCGCCGCCTGGGTGCCGCCGCACATCACCGACAGCGTGCCGCCCTGCGCGCCGGACTGTCCGCCGGAAACCGGCGCATCGACGAAATGAAGCCCCCGGCTCTCCGCCTCGTCTGCGAGCTGCCGCGCGATTTTGGCGGAGACGGTGGTGTGATCGATGAACAGCACGCCGGGTCGCATCGTGCGGAACGCGCCGTCGCGCCCGATGGTCACCGCTTCGAGGTCGGCATCATTGCCGACGCAGCTGATGACGACCTCGGCCTCCGCCGCGGCTTGCGCGGGGCTGACTGCCGCCTCGCCGCCATGCTGCTCGACCCAGGCCTGGGTCTTGCCCATCGACCGATTGAACACCGAGAGGTCGTGCCCGGCGGCGGCGAGATGCCCCGCCATTGGTCCGCCCATCACTCCCAGCCCGATAAACGCGATTTTTGCCATAAGCAGGGCATAGTGGCAGTTTGCAGGATGCGCCAGATGGGAGTAGGGGGCGGCGCCATGAACAGGATCGAACCGCTTGAGCCCCTGACGGCCAGTGCCGATGCGCTGCCCGTCTCCGTCGCCGATGTCCGCGCGGCGGCGGCGCGAATTTCGGGCTCGATCCTGCGCACGCCCACCGTGGTTAGCAAGACGCTCTCGCAGATGACTGGCGCGACCGTGTATCTCAAGTTCGAGAACCACCAGTTCACCGCCGCCTACAAGGAGCGCGGCGCGCTCAATCGCCTGTTGCTGCTGGACGATGCGTCGCGGTCCAAGGGTGTCATCGCGGCGTCGGCCGGCAACCACGCACAGGGCCTTGCCTATCACGGCGCCAAGCTCGGCGTTCCCGTCACCATCGTCATGCCCATGACGACGCCGCTGGTGAAGGTGATGCAGACCGAGGGTCACGGCGCGACCGTGGTGCTGGAAGGCGAGAAATTCGAGGACGCCTATAATCACGCGCGCAAGCTGGAAGCCGAGCGTGGCCTGACCTTCGTCCACCCGTTCGACGAGCCGGACATCATCGCCGGGCAAGGCACGGTGGCGCTGGAGATGCTGGAGGACGCGCCGGAGATCGACACGCTGGTCATCCCCATCGGCGGCGGCGGGCTCTTCTCGGGCATGGGCACCGCTGCGCGCGGCATCCGCCCGGATATCGAGCTGATCGGCGTTCAGGCGGAACTCTACCCCTCGATGTACGATGTGGTGAAGAGCGCCAACCTGCCCTGCGATGGCGATACGCTGGCCGAGGGCATTGCGGTCAAGGAGCCGGGGCAGCTCACGCGCCGCTTCGTCACCGCGCTCGCCAATGATGTGGTGCTCGTGACCGAGCGCGCGCTGGAACAGGCGGTGAGCCTGCTGCTCCAGATCGAGAAGACCGTGGTCGAGGGCGCTGGCGCTGCCGGTCTCGCCGCACTGATCGAGCACAAGCCGCTGTTCGCCGGCAAGACGGTGGGCCTGGTGCTGTGTGGCGGCAACATCGATACGCGCCTGCTCGCCAATGTGCTGCTGCGCGATCTGGCCCGTTCAGGCCGATTGGCGCGCCTGCGCATCATCATGCAGGATCGTCCCGGCGCGCTGTTCCATGTCGCTCGCATCTTTGATCAGGAGGCGGTGAACATCCTGGAGCTCTCCCACCAGCGGATTTTCACCAATCTGCCCGCCAAGGGCCTGACTCTGGATGTGGAGTGCGAGACGCGCGACGAAGCCCATCTCCAGCGGTTGATGCAGGCGCTGGCTGTGGCGGGCTACGATACAACGCCGGTCGAGCTGGCCTGAAAACGCCGCCGCGCCGGTGACGCGGCTTTGACCGGTCAGGTCAGCGGCGTGTCGGGTTCCGGCTGGCTGGCATTTCTGAATGCCAGCGCCGTCTGGAGCGCGTCATCCAACGCGGCCACGCTATAGGGCTTGGTCAGCGTGGTGACGTGCGCGAACGCCTCGGGGTGCAGCGCGCCGCCATAGCCGGTCACGAAGATGCAGGGTGTGCCCTTGTCTCGCAGCATTTGCGCCAGCGGATAGCTTTGCTGGCCATGGATGTTCACATCCAGAATGGCGAGGTCCAGCGCCTGTCGGCCGATCAGCTCTGCCGCACTGTCGAAGCTGTGCGCCAGAACGGGGTTCGCGCCGCGATCCAGCAGCTTGTCTTCGAGGACGAGCGCGATGATCGGCTCGTCCTCAACGATCAGGATGGTCAGGTCGTCCAGTCTCATGAAACAATCGATGCGTTGGTGAGCTTTGCCTTGATGGTGCACAGCAGGCCGGTCGGCCGAAAGTCTATGACGACGCCGCTGGCCCGTTCCGTCGAGAAGCCGTGCTCGATGAGGCGCGACCCGAAACCCCGACTTGCGGGTTGCTGGACGGGCGGGCCACCGCGTTCTTCCCAACGCAGGTCGATCAATCGGTAATCCTCTTCTTCGTCCTCGATCGTCCAACTGAGGTCTATGTGACCTTCAGGCACGGACAAAGCCCCATATTTCACAGCATTGGTGCAGAGTTCGTGAATGATCATGGAGAGGGACACCGCCGTCTGCGGCGCGATGGTGAAATCCCGGCCATCGAGATGCACCCGTGCCAGATCCTCGCCGATGGAGGCTTCGGCCGCACTGCGCACCGTCTCGATGAAGCCGGCGGTTTTCCAGTTGCTGGTCGTCAGCAGATTATGGGCCGCCGCCAGCGCCGCGAGCCGCGCATTGAAGGTCTGACGCGGAACCTCGGACCCAGGCATCTGGCGGAAGGATTGCATCGCCAGGCCCTGGACGATCGCCAGCGTGTTCTTCACGCGGTGATTGAGCTCGTTCATCAGCAGGGCCTGCCGCTCTTCCGATTCCACTTGGTCGGTCACGTCATGGCCTTGGACGAACACCCCGGAAACAGTCCCGCCTTCGCCCACGGTGGGTTGATAGACGAAGTCGAGGTAGCGCTCCTGCACCTCGGTTCCCTCGTCATTCTGCAGCAGCACCTTGAGGCGGCGCCCGATGAAGGGTTTGCCCGAGCGATAGACCTGGTCGAGCAGGTTCAGGAAGCGCTGCCCGCTGACCTCCGGCAGGGCGTCCTTCACCCGCTTGCCCAGCAGATCCCGGCCCCCGACCAGCTTGTGATACGCGGCGTTCGCCATGCGGAACTCATGATCCGGCCCGTGCAGAATGGCCACGAATCCCGGCGCCTGCTCGAACAGGGATTTGAACTGTCCGGCCTCTTCCGCGAGGTCCAGATTGCGCGCCTGCACGGCATTGGCGCGCTGGATCAGGCCCATTTCATCGCGCATGGCCCGCAGCGTCTGCAGTTCGGTCACGTCGACCGTGTGCTGCAGGATGTAGGCGACCTTGCGTGCCTCGTCCGCAAAGGGCGTGTGGGTCGCACTCCAGTAGCGCACGTCCATCCCGCCATCGGGCGTGGGAATGTCGTAGCGGATGAGCGCGATCTCGTCTTGTTTGCCGGAGGCGAAAACCCGCCGGAACGAGGCTTCCAGCTGCCGGTGACTCTCCGAGTCCGGGTCGCTCGGAAAGGCATCGAACATGTTCTGGCCCAGCAGCTTGTCGCGGGTGCGCATGGTCACCTGCAGATAGGCGTCGTTCATCCAAACGATCCGCAGATCGCTATCGAGCAACACATAGGGATTGGGAGAACGCGCCAGCAGGGCCTGAAAATCGATCGTCACGGAGCCCTCGGAAAAGACGGACGGCGGTAGAATCCAGCCCGACAATGCACGATCTTGCGCGTCGGTTGCACAGAGTCAATTTCATTCCACCGGCGCCGCCCAAAGCCCGACGATTTTTGGTCGCATCTGCACGGGCGGCGAAGGCCCGCTGCTCAGAACATCCCGTTCGCGTTCGGCCCGCCGAGCTTCACGTCCTGCGCGACATCCCAATGCTCCACAATGAGGCCGTTCTCGATCCGGAAGATGTCAACCACCGCCCAGCCGCTATCGTCCGGCCAGCGGCGGACGTGGTAGTGGACGATGACATGATCGCCATCGGCAAACATGCGCTTCACGTCATGCACGCCCTGGGGATGCACGGACCTGATATGGTCGAGAAACGCCTTGAATGGCGCGCGCCCCGTTTCGACCGAGGGATTGTGCTGGATGTAGTCGGGCGCGATGAACCGGTCCACGGCGCCCGAATCCATGGGGTTGAGCACCTCGTCGAAAAGCCCGCGGACCAACGCCAGATTGGCTTGCTCATCGGCGGTATATCGCATCTCATCGCTCTCCATTGCGGCAGGCGTGCGTTATCGCACTTGTGCTCGTGCATATGCACCGTAAGACCAGCAGGGCAAAGGCCGCAACGGTCTGGCAGAGACAGCGTGGAGGGGAGGGCGACCGACCGATGGATGAGGCGGACTTCGTCATCGTGGGGGCGGGCAGTGCGGGCTGCGTGCTGGCCAATCGCCTGAGCGCGCAGGCCGGAACCTCCGTCACGCTGCTGGAGGCGGGCGGCGAGTGCCGTCATCCGATCATCGATATGCCGCTCACCTGGATGCAGGCCGCCGCGACCGAGCGCTTCATCTGGGGCAATGAGAGCGAGCCGGACCCGCAAATGGGCAATGGCACCCAGCCCATTCCGCGCGGCAAGGCGCTGGGCGGCAGCTCCTCGATCAACGGCACCATGTATATTCGCGGCCACGCGGCGGACTATGATCGCTGGCGCGACATGGGCTTGCCCGGCTGGGGCTTCGATGATGTGTTGCCCTATTTCCGCCGCTCGGAGACCAATTGGCGCGGCGCGGGAGCCGACCATGGCGGGACGGGCGAACTGCACGTCACCGCGATGAAGCCGGACCCGGTGCTGTTCCCGGCGTTCATGCGCACCGCGCGCAATCTGGGCTATGACGAGGAACCGGATTTCAACGTGCCGCGCCCGGAGGGGTTCGGCATTCCTGACTGCACGATCCGCGCGGGGCGTCGGCACAGCACGGTGCGGGCGTTCATCGACCCGGTGCGTGGCCGCCCCAATTTGCGGATCGAGACCCATGCGCTCGCCTCGCGCGTCATCATGGAGCATGGCCGGGCGGTCGGGGTGGAGTATCGCAAGGGCGGGACCGTGTGTCAGGTGCGGGCGCGCCGCGAGGTGATCCTGTGCGGCGGTGCGATCAACTCGCCGCAACTGCTCATGCTTTCCGGCATCGGCCCGGCGGCGCATCTGGCTGACATGGGCGTGCCGGTGCTGCGCGATCTGCCGGGCGTGGGCGCCAATCTGCAGGATCATCCGATCGCGCTCAGCTTCTGGCAGGCCGCCGCGCCGGTGACCTTTGACGATCAGTTGCGGCTCGACCGGATCGCCCTGCACGCGGCGCGCTGGGCCCTGTTCGGCACCGGCAATATGGCGCAGAGCCCCATGTCGATACAGGGCTTCCTGCGCTCGGGGCCGTTGCAGGATCGGCCCGATCTTCAGTTTCAGATCGTCCACGCAAGTTACGCGGCGCGGCCTTGGTTCCCCGGCTGGCGAAAAGGCGCGGGGCATCAGTTCTCGGCCGGCACGCTGCTGCTCAACCCCAAGAGCCGGGGCAGCATCGCGCTGCGCTCCGCCGATCCAGAGGCGCTGCCGAAAATTCACCTGAACTTCCTGAGCGAACAGGGTGATCTTGATCGGCTCTTATGGTCGATGCACTTCATGCGCCGTTTCTTCGCGACCGCACCGGCGCGGGATCTGGTCGCCGCGGAAGTCGCGCCCGGCCCCGATGCAGCGGATGATGCGGCGCTTGAAGGCTGGCTGCGCGCAACGGCGCGGAGCGGGGGGCATCCCGCCTGCACCTGCGCCATGGGCACCGACGATGCTGCCGTGCTGGATGCGCAGTTGCGGGTGCGCGGCGTCGAGAGCCTGCGCGTGGTGGATGCCTCCTCCATGCCGGCGCTGATCCGGGGCAATACCAACGCCCCCGTAATCATGATCGCGGAAAAGGCGGCTGACCTCATTCTGGGCAAGACGGCGCCGGCCGGGCCAGCGCAGCGATGATGGACGAGCAGGAACGGCCAGACCGGATGAACCGGCGGCGAGGGTGAGAGGATGGGACCGAGATGAGCCAGAGCGACGCAATTCTGCCGGCGGATGCACAAGCGGACCCGCCGGCGCCTGCCAAGGCGGCCAGCGGATTTCAGATCTACATCGTCGGCCTGCTGAGCTTCATCATCATGGTCATCGATGGCTATGACATCGGCTCGATGCCCGTCATCGTGCCGCATCTGGCGCAGCTCTGGGGCGAGCCGCCGGCCTTGTTCGCGCCGGCCTTATCTGCCGTGGTCATCGGCCTGGGTCTCGGCGCCTTCTTTCTCGGCCCGCTGGGCGACAAGGTCGGGAGGCGCACGACGACCGTTGTGGCGCTGGGCGTTATCAGCTTCGCGACACTCGGCACGTCATGGTCGCAGACGGTCAGTCAGTTGTTCTGGTGGCGCTTGCTCACCGGCACGGCGCTGGGCGCCTGCCTGCCCAATGTGCTGGCGATCCTCGCGGAGGTGATGCCGGCCAAGCGGCGGGCGAGCGCGATGACCATTGTCGGCTGCGGCATTCCGGTCGGGGCAGCCGGTGCCGGCGTCGTGGTGCCATGGCTCACCGCCGGGCGCGGGTGGGAAGCGGCGTTCACCGTCCCGGCGACCTTCATGTTCGTGATCACGGTTCTTCTGGCGCTGTTTCTCACGCGCCTGCCGGCGGCTCCCGTAGCGGCCAAACCGGCGCGCGAGCGGGCGTGGCACTGGACGGACATTCCCATATTGGCGCCGCTGGGGCGCGGCTATCTGCTGCGCACCACGCTGTTTTCCGCGCTGTTCTGCTTCAATGCGCTGTCCATGTACATGCTGGCGAGTTGGCTGCCGACGGTGCTGCGCGGGGTCGGCTTCAGCTTCGAGACGTCGGCCCACATGGCTTCCATCGTTCAGATCGGTGGGCTGGTCGGCGGCCTCATTCTGGCCACGCAGATCGACCGTCACCGCACGATCCCGGCGCTGTTGGCAGGCTATGCGCTGGTGTCGCTCGGCTTGGTGGCGCTGGCGGTGCTGGCGCCGGCATTCGCCACCTGGGGCCTGCTCATGCTGATTATCGGCATGGGCGTAGGCGGCGCCCATATCGCGCTGACGGCCGTGGCCGCGAGCATCTACCCGATCACGATGCTGTCGGCCGCCATCGGCCTGGCAGTCGCTGTCGCGCGCGTGGGTGCCATGGCGGGGCCGCTCGTGGGCGGGGCGTTGATCGCTGCCAACATGTCCGCCGGCATGTTCTTTCTGGCGCTGCTGGTGCCGGTCGGCTGCTGCATCCTGTGCGTGCTCGCCTTCTCCAAGGCGCGGATCGCGACCGCGCCCTCCGCTCAGGAGGAGGCTGCAGCCTGAGCGGCCTCTTTCGTATCTGCGCCTTCTGAACTCTCAGAGGCCTCGGCAGTGCTCCCTCGCGGCGGGTGTTCGCTCGTCAGCAGATCGAGGAAGCGCTTGAGCCACCAGCGAATGTCCTGCGTTTCCACGCTGTCCATCATAGCCCGCCAGCGCGTCTTGCGCTCTTCGAGCGGCATGAGCAGCGCCTGGTGCAGCGCGTCGGCCAGTTCTTCCGGGCTGAACGGGTTGACCAGCAGGGCATCCTGCAATTGCTCGGCGGCGCCGGCATAACGGGAGAGGATGAGGACGCCGGGATTTTCTGGGTCTTGCGCCGCGACATATTCCTTCGCGACAAGGTTCATCCCATCCCGCAATGGCGTCACCAGCGCAGCGCGCGCGGAGCGGTACATGCCGGAGAGGGCAAGCCGGTCATAGCCACGGTTCACATAGCGCAACGGCACCCAATGAGCGGTCGCAAACTCGCCATTGATGTGGCCCGAGAGCGCATCGAGTTCACGACGGATGTCCTGATAGCTGGCGACCTGCTCGCGCGATGGCGGCGCGATCTGGAGGAAGGTGACCTTTTCCTGAAATTCGGGATGGTCCTGCAGCAAGCGGCTGTACCCGTGAAAACGCTGCTCCATGCCCTTGGAATAATCGAGCCGGTCGACCCCCATGATGAGGTCGCGGCCTTCGAGACTGCGCAGGATGCTTTCGCGCGCTTCATCGGCTTCCGGGGTGGTCGCGCTTTTGGCGAAGTCCCCCGCATCGATGCCGATCGGGCAGGCGACGACCCGCACGGTCCGGTCGCCGATGCGGATCACACCGTCCGATATCTCCGCCTCGGGGAACTGGTCGTGGACATAATAGAGGAAGGAATCGAGCCAGGCCTGGCACTGGAAGCCCAGCAGATCATAGGCGAACAGCGCATTCACCAGCTTGGCGTGGCTCGGCAGGGAGGTCAGCAGGCGCGCAACGGGCCAGGGCGTGTGAAGGAAGAAACCGGTGCGGTTGGTGACATCGCGTTTGCGCAGTTCCGCGCCGAGCGGGATGAGGTGATAGTCGTGGACCCAGATCAGGTCTTCAGGCGTGACCAAAGGCATCAGGGTGTCGGCGAAGCGTTCGTTCACGCGCGCATAACCACCCGCGAAGTTGCGCTCGAATTCTGCGAGGTCGGTCCGGTCGTGAAAGAGCGGCCAGAGCGTGCGATTGGCAAAGCCGTTATAGTATTCGTCGATATCCTGCGGCTCGAGGTCGACGGTAGCAGTGGTGACGCCGTCGCTCTTGCTGAAATTTACATGCCCGGTGAACGTCTCGGTCTCGTTGCCCGACCAGCCGAACCAGATGCCATTTGTCTCGCGCAGCGCCGAGGACAGCGCGACCGCAAGGCCACCCTGATTGGCTTGTCCTTCCCCCGTCGGCGGGCTGACGCGGTTCGACACGATGACGAGGCGAGTCATCTGATGGTACTCCACGGCTTGCTGAGCAGAACGGCGCAGTTGATTAATCCAACCAACGAATAGGTTTGGGGATAGTTGCCCCACAGTTCGCCCGTGGCGGGGTCGATATCCTCCGAGAGCAGGCCGGCGGCAGTGCGGCGGCTGAGCATTTCCTCGAACAGCACCCGCGCCTCGTCGACCCGTCCGGTGGCGTGCAGCGCCTCGATCAGCCAGAAGGTGCAGACGTTGAAGGCGGTCGAGGGCAGGCCGAAATCGTCCTCGGTGGCATAGCGCAGCATGTGGCTGCCGCGACGCAACCCCTGCTCGACGGCCTCGAGCGTGGTCTTGAATCGCGGATCGCCGGGCGAGAGAAAGCGTAGGTCCAGCAACTGGATGATGCTGGCATCCAGATCGTCGCCCCCGAATGTCGCGGACATGCGGCCTGTGTCCTCCCGCCAGGCCGCATCGATAATGGTCTGGCGCATGCGATCGGCCCGGCCCTGCCAGAAGGCGGCCCGTTCCGGCAGATCGAGCGCGGCGGCGGCATTGGCCAGTCGGTCGCACGCCGCCCAGCACATGGCGGCGGAGTAGGTGTGGACATGGCTGCGGGTGCGCAGCTCCCACAGACCGGCATCGGGCTTGTCATAGACGTCCCACGCGCGCTCGCCCACGGCCTCAAGCGCATGGAAATCGTCGGTGCCGCCCATGCGCAGCAGCCGCCGATCAAAGAAGCTCTGGGTGCTGGAGAGGACGATCTGGCCATAGGCATCGTGCTGGATCTGCTCGGCCGCCTGGTTGCCGACGCGCACCGGCCCCATGCCGCGATAGCCGGCCAGCCCCGGCGCGATCCATTCGGTCAGCGTGGCTTCGCCACCCACCCCATAAAGCGGCTGAATATGGCCCCCGCGCGCATTATCGACGAGGTTGCGCAGATATTCGAGATAGCTCTCCAGAACATCGAGGGCCCCGAGCCGGTTGAGCGCCTGCACCGTGTAATAAGCGTCGCGAATCCAGCAGTAGCGATAATCCCAGTTGCGCCCGCTATCGGCATGTTCGGGCAGCGATGTGGTCAGCGCCGCGACAATCGCGCCGGTTTCCTCATGTTGGCACAGCTTGAGCGTGATCGCGGCACGAATGACCGCTTTCTGCCACTCCACCGGCGTGGCGAGACCACGTACCCAGCCCTGCCATTCCCGGATCGTCCGGTCGAGCATGGTGTCCAGCGTGATGCGCAGATCGTCGGCAAAGCTCTCGTCCGGGCCTAAGAAGAAGTGCAGCGGCCGCTCGACACGGAAGAGTCGCTCGTCCTCGATCCAGCCGACCGGCGCGGTTGTCGTCAGGCGCAGGGTCATGTCCGAGAGCATGTAGCGGATGTGATTGGTGCCGCGCGTGCGGTGCGGATCGCGCGCGCCCCAGTCGCGCGCCGGGCGCAGGCGGATGCGGATGCGCGGGCTGCCCGCCACCGGCTTGACAATGCGGGCATAAGCGACCGGACGGAACATGCGCCCGCTGCGGTGGAAACGCGGACAGAAGTCGATGACCTCGATGGCGTTGCCATGCTTGTCCTCATGCCGCGTCACCAGCACCGGCGTGTTGCGCACATAATGCTGCGTCGTCTCCACGCAGTCTTCCAGGTCGATTTCCCAGAAGCCGCGCGCGCCCTCAGCGGCGCGTGGAGCAGGGTCGAGCAGGGAGGAGAAGGCCGGGTCGCCATCCACCCGGGGCACGCAGCCCCAGACGAAGCGGCCGGCCCGGTCGATTAGGGCGGAGACCTGGCAATTGCCGATGGGCCAGAGGTCGAGTGTAGCAGTCATCAGAGCAGGTCCTCCAGCCAGGCATGTACGGCGCGCGGATTGGCAAGCTTGTATTGGGCTGCGGTCGGCCGCCGATCGCCCACGATCACTCCGACGCCGCCAAGCGCCTGCGCGGCGAGAAACGCGGCCTCGTCGGTCTCGTCATCGCCAAGGAACCAAGGCGAGGTGCCTGCCATGGGCGCGCGGCTCATCAGGGTGCGCACGGCCTTGCCCTTGTCGCCGCCGGGCATCCGCAGTTCCGTCATCATCTTACCGGGCTGGTAATGGAGGCCGAGGTCGTCAGCGAGGCGGGTGGCGAGGGCGGTGGCTTCCGCCTCGATCTGTGGCGCCATGCGGAAATGCAGCGCGACGCCATAGCTCTTGTCCTCGACGATCACGCCCTCGTGCCGGCCGGCGAAGGCGCGAAAGTCCGCGGCGGCTTCGTCCAGTCCCTTGGGCCGCACCGGATGCGCCGCGACACCGCGCCAGCGATGTTCGCTGCCATGGCTGCCGGAAACCGCCAGATCTTGCGCGATGGGGCCGAGAATGGCGTCGATCTGCGCGATGGAGCGCCCACTCACGACGGCCAGACGCCCATCGAGCCGCGTCGACAGCCGGGTGAGCAGGCTGCGCAGACGCTCGTCTGCGATCACCTCTTCGGGATGGTCGATCAGCTCGAAGAGCGTGCCGTCCAGATCCAGAAACAGGCTGAGATGGTCGAGGGTGTCGATTGAGGGGGCTGGAAGATCGAATGCGGACGGATGCGAAATGGTGATTCCCCTGTCATGGTTGGCGTCATGGTTGGGTCCGCCGTGATTGGGTTCGGCGTGGCTCTCGTTGCGAACGCCCGCACATGGGGGCGGGTTCCTGTCTCGCGGCCTGGCCGAAGCGCGGCCGGGTCGCGTTCGTCGTCCGCGCATGATAGCGAGGCGCATGCTCAAGCCAACCCCATCCGCCATTTTGTTCGTCTGTCTCGGCAATATCTGCCGGTCGCCTTTGGCCGAGGCGGCCTTCCGCCACGAGGCGTCGCTGGCCGGCCTCGATGTGACGGCGGACTCGGCGGGCACGGGCGACTGGCATGTCGGGCGGCCGCCCGATCCGCGCGCGCAGGCCACCGCGCTGCGCCATGGCATCGACATCTCGACCTATCGCGCGCGGCAGATAGCCCCGGCGGATTTCCAGCGCTTCGACATGATTTTTGCGCTGGATGGGGACAATCTCGCCAGCATCCGGCGCCTCGCGCCCGCAGGGCATCGCGCTCATGTCGGCCTGTTGCTGGACATGGTGCCGGGGCGGGAGGGGCAAGCCGTGGCCGACCCCTATTTTGGCGATGAAGCGGGGTTCGATGTGACCTGGCGGGACGTGCAGGCGGCGGCGCGCGCGCTGGTCAGCCGGTTTTGATCTGCGCGTAGAGGCGGTCGATGTCGGCCGGGCGGGCGAGGTCGGTGCCCGGCGTCAGCACCGCCGCAGTGCCACCGGCAATGCCATAGCGGAAGGCGTCCTCCACTGGCCAGTCGCTGGCCAGCGCATAGACCATCGCGGCGACGAAGCTGTCCCCGGCGCCGACCGCGCTTTTCGCGTCGATGGGGATGGCGGGGTGATAGAGGGTGCTCTCTGCCGTCGCCAGCACCGCGCCTTCATGGCCGAGAGTGACCGCGACATAGCGGGCGCGGCCCGATCGCACGATTTCCTGGGCCGCCGCGGCAATGGCATCCGGGCCTTTCAGGTCTCGCCCGACGAGCTGCTGCAATTCGCCCTGGCTCGGCTTGACCAGCAGCACATGCTCGCCGCTCAGGCCACCGCGCAGACCGGCGCCTGAACTGTCGAGCACGAAGCCGATGCCGCGCGGCGCCAGCGCGGCGGCAAGCTGCCCGTAGAAATCCTCCGGCACCCCGGGCGGCAGCGATCCGCTGGCCACGAAATAATCGCACGCCACCTGACTGAGCTGGTCGAGCGCCAGCCGCCATTCGGCGTCCTCCACCACCGGTCCCGGCGGCGTGAAGCGATATTCCTTGCCGCTGTCCTTCTCCAGCACCGAGGTCGCGACGCGGGTTTCGCCTTGGATGGGGATCTGCGCGCGCACCAGTTGATGCCGGTCGAGCAAGCCATCGAGCGCTACGCCCGTCGCCCCGCCGGACAGGTAATGCACCCGCGCATTGCCGCCCAGCCGCACGAACACGCGGGCGACATTGATGCCGCCGCCGCCGGGATTATGATATTCGCCAGCCGTCCGCATCTTGTGCGTGGCAAATACCTTGTCGACCTCATAGGCCACATCGATGGTGGGATTGAGGGTGAGCGTGGCGATGTTCTTCATGCGCATGGGCTAGCAGGATGCGCGCGGCGATCAAAGCCGTGCCGCGCTGTGCGGCAGCCGGTTGCATTGGCGGAGCAGGCGCGGCACGATGACGAGCAGGACGTTTACGCGCCTGGCACCGCGAATTATGACAAGATAAGTTCGATTCGAATTGTTAGTTAGGTCAACTAAAGTTAGACATTGAACCAACGGAGCGGGTGAGGCGACATTCGGCGCAAGATCGAATGGGCATCACCGGTTTGCTGGACTCCATCTGGGGTTCGGAAGGGAGAGTATGGCTGGAGATGCTGCGGACGGCCCGAAAGACCATGGCCTGGATGATGGCGGCCCGCCACCATCTGCCGGGCCGGTGAGGCAGCGCCTCGGGATGCTTCGGCAACTCCTGCTGGCGCTTCTCTGCCTTCCGCTGCTGCTGACGATCAGTTCCGCCAGCGTGCAGGCCGTGCCGGGCGGCAATGAGCTGATCTCCAGTCACGCCTATGCGGTGTTCGGCACCCCCAAATACGGCCCCGGCTTCAAGCATTTCGACTATGCCGATCCCAAGGCGCCCAAGGGCGGCACGCTGCGGGTGGCCTATATTGGCGGCTTCGACAGTCTCAATCTCATGGCCCTGCTCGGCACGCCGCCGATCGGCATGATGCAGGTTTACGAGCCGCTGATGCGGCGCAGTTCGGACGAGCCGGCAATGCGCTACGCGCTGGTCGCCGAGTCGATCACCTATCCCAAAGATATTTCATGGATGGATTTCCATCTCGATCCCCGCGCGCGCTGGCATGATGGCGTGCCGATCACGCCCGAGGACATCATCTTCACCATCGATCAGGCCAAGGGCCTGGTGACGCCGTCGCTCAAACGGCTGGAGCAGGCCGTGACGCGTGCGGAAAAGCGCGGGCCGCACACGGTGCGCGTCTATTTCACCCAGCCTAACAATCCCACGCTGCCGACGGTGGTGATGGATATGTGGCTGCTCCCCCGCCATTATTACGCGAAGCACGCGCTCAATGCCGCCTCGCTCGACCGCCCCTTGGGCAGCGGCCCCTACAAGGTCGGCCGCTTCAGCCAGGGGCGCTGGATCGAATATGAGCGCGTGAAGGATTATTGGGCCAAGGATCTGGCGGTCAACAAGGGCCGCTACAATTTCGACATCATCCGGCACGATTATTACCGGGACCAGACCGTGGCCTATGAGGCCTTCCTCGCCGGCAATGTCGACTTCCGACAGGAAACGAGCGCAGTGCGCTGGGCGAGCGAGAAGCAATTGCCGGCCTTCCGCGCGGGCCAGATCAAGCGGCAGGTCATCGATTACCGCAGCCCGTCCTTCTATCTGGGCATCGTCATGAACACGCGGCGGCCCGCGCTGGCGGATCGTCAATTGCGGCGCGCGCTGATGCTGGCCTATGATTTCGAGTGGGTGCGCCGGACCCTGCTCGCCGGGCATCATGGCCGCCTGCACAGCTTCTACACCAACAGCGAGTTTGCGGCCGAGGGACTGCCGCAGGGGCGGGAGCTGGAGCTGCTCCAATCCGTGCGGGACGAGGTGCCGGGCGAGGTGTTCACCAAGGCGCCGGACTTGCCGGTCGGCGGGAACTGGCGCAATCGCCGGGCCAATCTCATCGAGGCAGTGCGGATCCTGCGGGCGGTGGGCTATCGCTATCAGGATGGCCGGCTGATCGACAAGACAACCGGTCGCCCCATGGCGCTCGAGCTGATCAGCTATTCCCCGCTGATGGACCGGCAGGTTTCGCTCTTTGTCGAGAATGCGCGGCAACTGGGCATCGCCATCAGCTTCCGCTCGTTCGACAGTGCGCAGTTCCGGCATCGGCTGCGCCATTATGATTATGATCTGCTGCTCAACATTCCGATGTTCCCCGGCCATGAAACGCCGAGCATCGGCCAGACATTGATCTGGGGATCGCACGCTGCGGATCAGCCGCAATCGCTGAACTATCCGGGCGTCAAGAATCCGGCCGTCGACAAGATGCTGGCGCAGATGATCACCGCAACGGATCGCGAGACCGTGGTCGGCGCGATGCGGGCGCTCGATCGCATCCTGTTGTGGAATTTCTACGCCATTCCCTTCCAGCATGATTACCCGGCGCCGGTGGGGCAGATGCCGATCACCTATTGGGACCGGTTCGGCATGCCGAAAAAGCAGCCCGCCTATAATTTCCCGATCATGACGCTGGATACGTGGTGGAGCGACCCCGGCAAGACGGCCGGGCACGCACAAGGACAGTCTTCATGACGGCGCTCTGGTCCTATGTCGCCCGCCGGCTCCTGCTGATGGTGCCGACGCTGATCGGCATCGTCACGATCACCTTCATCATCATCCAGTTCGTGCCCGGCGGCCCGATCGACCAGATTCAGGCGCGGTTCGCCGGCACCGCGATGGACGCGACGGCCACCATCGGCGGCAGCGTGGACACCGGGGCGAGCAGTGGCATCATGCCCACCGGCGAGCTGGACCCGGCGATGGTGAAGGAGCTTGAGAAGCTCTACGGTTTCGACAAGCCGGTGCTCTATCGCTACTTCAAGATGCTCGGCGATTTCGCGCGGTTCGAGTTCGGCAACAGCTATTACAAGGACCAGCCGGTGATCGATCTGATCATCGAGAAACTGCCAGTTTCGATCTCGCTGGGCCTCTGGACCACGCTCATCACCTATCTCGTTGCCATTCCGCTCGGCATCCGCAAGGCCGTGCGCGCGGGCACCGCGTTCGATGCCTGGTCGAGCTTCTTCGTCACCATCGGCTATGCCATTCCCGGCTTCCTGTTCGCGGTGCTGCTGGTCGTGCTGTTCGCTGGCGGCACGTTCTGGAGCATCTTCCCGGCGCGGGGCCTTGTCTCGGACAATTGGGAGGAGCTCTCGCTCATCGGCAAGGTGCTCGATTATCTCTGGCACATCACCCTGCCGGTCGCCGCGATGGTCATCGGCGCCTTCGCCAACCTGACCATGCTCACCAAAAATTCGATCCTCGATGAAGTGGGCAAGCAATATGTGACGACGGCGCGGGCCAAGGGCCTCTCCGAGAACGGCGTGCTCTACGGCCATGTCTTCCGCAACGCGATGCTCATCGTCATCGCCGGCTTTCCGGCCGCCTTCGTCAGCGTGCTGTTCACCTCCTCGCTGTTGATCGAGGTGATCTTCTCGCTGGATGGCCTTGGGCTGCTGGGTTTCGAGGCGACGATCAACCGGGATTATCCGGTCATGCTGGGCTCGCTGTTCATCTTCTCGCTGCTCGGGCTGCTGACCAATCTGCTCGGCGATGTCACTTATGTGCTGGTCGACCCCCGCATCGATTTCGAAAGGCGGGACGTCTGATGAACGCCGAAACGCCCGTCGCAGCCCCGGCCGTTCATCCCCGGCCTGTGCGCCCGATCAGCCGAATGAGCCCGCTCACGCGCCGGCGCTGGGCCAATTTCAAGGCCAATAAACGCGGTTATTGGAGCCTGTGGATCTTCCTCGCGCTCTATGCGGTGACGCTGTGCGCGGAGCTGATCGCCAATGATAAGCCCATCTTGCTGAGCTATCGCGGCGAGATTTATGCGCCGGTGCTGCGCGCCTATCCCGAGACGACATTCGGCGGCGTGTTCGAGACGGAGGCCAATTATCAGGACCCCGCCGTGCGGGCGATGATCGCTGAGGGCGACGGCTGGGCGATCTGGCCGATCATCCCCTACAGCTACCGGACGATCGACTATGATATCCCCGTCACCGCGCCGTCACCGCCATCCGCACGCCATTGGCTGGGCACAGACGACCAAGCGCGCGACGTACTGGCGCGCATCATCTACGGCTTCCGCCTCTCGGTGACCTTCGGCCTGCTGCTCACCTTTTTCAGCTCCATCATCGGCATCACCGCCGGCGCCATACAGGGCTATTTCGGCGGGTGGACGGACCTCATTTTCCAGCGCTGCATCGAGATCGTGCAGAGCCTGCCGATGCTCTACCTGCTCATCATCATGGCCAGCTTCCTCACGCCCAGCTTCTTCACGCTGCTCGGTGCGCTGCTGCTGGTGAGCTGGATGACGCTGGTGCACGTCGTGCGCGCCGAGTTCCTGCGTGCGCGCAATCTCGATTATGTCCGCGCCGCCCGGGCGCTCGGCCTTGGCAACCGCACGATCATGTTCCGGCACATCCTGCCCAATGCGATGGTCGCGACCATCACGTTCCTGCCGTTCATCGTCTCCTCGTCTATCACCATCCTCACGGCGCTGGATTTTCTCGGTTTCGGCATGCCGCGCGGATCGCCCTCCATCGGCGAACTGCTCAATCAGGCGAAGAACAATCTCTATGCACCGTGGCTCGGCATCGCGGGGTTCGCCGTCATGGCCACCATGCTCTCGCTGCTCATCTTCATCGGCGAAGCGGCACGGGATGCCTTCGATCCAAGGAAATCGACATGAGCGCGACGGACACGCCCCTGCTTGCGGTCGACAGGCTGTGCTGCTCGTTCCGCTCGGAAGGCCGCATCGTCGAGGCGGTGAAGGACGTGTCCTTCACGCTGGAAAAGGGCCAGACGCTGGCGCTGGTCGGCGAGTCCGGCTCGGGCAAGTCCACCGCCGCCATGTCGATCCTGCAATTGCTGCCTTATCCGGTGGCGTTCCATCCGTCCGGCTCGATCCGGCTGGACGGGCAGGAGATCGTCGGCGCCAGCGAGCGCACGATGCAGACCCTGCGCGGCGCCCGCATCGCGCTGATCCCGCAGGAACCGCTGACGGCCCTCAACCCGCTCCACACCATCGATCGTCAGATCATCGAAGCGATGAAGCTGCACGATCCTGCGATCAGCCGGGCGGCGGCGGTGGCCAAGACCATCGATCTGCTTAAGCTGGTCGGCCTGCGCGATGCCGAGAACCGCCTCAAATCCTATCCGCACCAGCTTTCCGGCGGGCAGCGCCAGCGCATCATGATCGCGATGGCGCTCGCCAACGAGCCGGACCTGCTGATTGCCGACGAGCCGACCACCGCGCTCGACGTGACCGTGCAGGCGCAGGTGCTCGATCTGCTCAAGGATCTCCAGCAGCGGCTTGGCATGGCGATGCTGCTCATTACCCATGATCTGGGCGTCGTGCGCAAGATGGCCGAGCGCGTCTGCGTGATGACGCAGGGCGAGGTGGTGGAGGCGGGCGATACCAGCGCGGTGTTCGACAATCCGCAGCACGCCTACACCCGCAAGCTGCTGGACGCGACGCCGCGCGGCGAACCGCTTAAGATCGAGGGCGATCCCGCGCCGCTGGTGCGCACGGAGGATCTGAAGGTCTATTTCCCGATCAAGGGCTGGTTCGGCAAGCCGCGCGCCTTTGTGAAGGCGGTGGACGGCGTGACGCTCTCGATCCCGCGCGGGCATACGCTGGGCGTGGTCGGCGAGTCCGGCTCGGGCAAGAGCACGCTCGGCCTTGCGCTGCTGCGCATCAGCCGCTCGGAAGGGCCGATCTGGTTCGAGGATGAGCCGCTGCACGAACGCAACTGGAAGCAGATGCGCCCGCTGCGCAAGCGGATGCAGATCGTCTTTCAGGATCCCTTCGCCAGCCTCAGCCCCAAGATGACCATCGGCCAGATCGTCGGCGAGGGGCTGCCGATCCACCGACCCGACCTGACGCCAGCGGAGCGCTACGAGGCCGTCGCGACGATGATCGAGGAGGTCGGCCTCTCCACGGCGGTGCTGGATCGCTACCCGCACGAATTCTCCGGCGGCCAGCGCCAGCGCATCGCCATCGCCCGCGCGATCATCCTGCGGCCCGATCTCGTGATCCTGGACGAGCCCACCTCCGCGCTCGACATGTCCGTGCAGGCCCAGATCGTCGACCTGCTGCGCAACCTGCAGGCGAGCCATGGCCTGACCTATCTGTTCATCAGCCACGACCTCAAGGTCGTTCGCGCCCTCGCGCATGAAGTGGTGGTGATGCGCAACGGCAGGATCGTCGAGCAGGGCTCCTCGCAGCAGATCTTCAATGCGCCGCAGACGGATTACACGCGCGACCTGATCGCGGCGGCGTTGGAGTTGCGGGCGCGGGCGGCGGCTTGATGGGGTGGCGCATGTGACTGAGTGAACGGCTGCTCTGATAGGCAAGATGCGCAGAGCAGTCGCCGCTATTCTACAACACTCAGGACAAGGCCAACTGGTTGCGGGTCTGATCGCGGCGTGCCAGAGATCGGTATCTTTGGGGATTGTCTATATGAGCGACCATCCGGGCCTCGCGCCTCTGTCTGATCCTCCATCTCTTGAAGAACTTGAGACCGAGGATGAGCGGATTGAAGCGATGATATCTTGGTTCTTCAATAATTTCGAGGACCCAGCCCAAGAAACCCCATATGATGGCGGCGAAGGTGGCTATCAGTTCATCTGGGGCGGGCCATTCGATGCAGGCGAGTATCTTTTTGACTATTTCCCAGATGCCGACGACGACGAGCGTCAGTCGGCTATAGAGCAGATCGAAGCGGACGGTGTCGATTGGGCACCGGCCGGTCACCGCATTCTGCCTCCCGAAGAGGATTACATTGAGGAAGAACGGCTGTCGCTCGAGGATCGGCTAGATAATCTCGGTTCACAGTTGGATACACTTCAAACTCATGTGCAGCAGCTAATCCAGTTGCAAGTTTCAACATCAGGTTCCGCCCCGGCTGGGATCGGGCACAATAATCCGCCCGTCGATGAGGGCGACTGCATCAATCTAGACGAGGTGCAAGAAAGCATCGATCAGGTGCGGGCACAGCTTGGAAAGGCGGATCGGGCGCAAGGTGCTGACGCTGAGGTCATCACTAGGGCTGAGGGCCGCTTCCAAAAATTCCGCCAGTGGATAATGAAGGCTGCTAAGGGTGCGACAGCAGCACTAGTTCTCGGCATCATCGGCGGTGCTGGAAAAGTGATCGGCGAAAAGGGCCTTCAATATATCGTCGATCATCAGTCTGAAATTCAAAAATCCCTGAATTTTATTATTTCAACTCTCAACCTATGGGTGGGTAATTTCAGTTTATAGTATGAATTTCGAAAGTTGAGTTCGGCCATGTGGTGGTATCCGAAAGTACGGCTATTGACCGTGCCCTAGCGACATCCCCCACTCTCCCCAACGCCCGCCACCCCAGGCAAGGATCAATGCCGTTCCGGGCATTGTTGGCGGCCTTGCGGCTCGCTAGCCTCCTGCCGTCAAAAGCGATGTGAGGGAGAAGAGGATGTCGGCATTCAATCGGGCGATGAGCCATGGCCATGCGAGCCGGCGTGGCCGCGGCGTCCTGCTGGCCGGTCTCTCGCTTCTGCTCGCCAGCACCTCGGCCTGCACCCAGGCGGATGAGCCCGTGGCATCGGCGTCGGCGGCCTCTGCGACTGTCGCGCAGACTGGCCCGATCCGCGCCTTCGGCAATCTCACCGTGTTCGAGTTCGCGCCGCTCTTCATCGCCGCTGAATCCTATTATCCCGCTCCCGTCACCATCGGGCGCGGGAGCGTCGCCAATCTCGTCGGCGAGCCCGGAGCGACGCCGGATGATAGCAGCGCGCCCGCCGACATCGCGACCAATGCCGAGACGCAGGCGCTGCGCTATTCGCTGCGCAACCCGGACATGCGCATCGTCATGACCGTCACCGAAGGGCTATACCGCATCGTCGCGCGCAAGTCGGCCGGCATCAACTCGCTGGCCGACCTTAAGGGCAAGCGGATCGCGACCATTTCCGTCACTTCGTCTGGCTTCTTCACCCAGAAGATGCTGAAAACCGTCGGCCTCTCCAGCGACGATGTCACCATGGTCGGCATGAAACTGCCCGACATGCCGCAGGCACTGGCAGACCGAAAGGTCGATGCCGTGGCGATCTGGGAGCCGGAAGTCGAGCGCGCCGCGCAGGCGATTGGCGATGATGCCATCGAGTTCAGCGGCAAGGGCGTCTATCGCGAGCTGTTCAATCTCAACACAACCGCGGGCGCGCTGGCCAATCCGCAGATGCGGCGGAACATCGTCGTTATGGTCCGCGCGATCATCGATGCCACGCAGGAGGTCCGCCGCGATCCCACACGGGCGCAGGAGCTGGTGGCGCAGAACAGCGGCTATCCGCTGGAGCTGGTCAAGCAGAGCTGGTCCCACCACAATTGGCTGGCGGACTGGACCGGCGACCTGCTGGACGTGCTCGAAGAAGAGGAAGCCTGGCTCGCCAAGCAGGACAAGCGCACGCCGCGCACCCGCGCGCAACTCGCGACGCTGATCGACACGAGCGTGCTAGAGGAAGCCAAGGCGCTGCCGCCGCTGCCCAAGCGGAAGTGACGTAACGCGGACCCTAGCCCTCAGCGCGACCGCTTCAGCCGCACGATCGTCTCATCCAGCGCCGAAAGAAAGCGTGAACGGTCCGCCTTGCTGAATGGCGCGGGGCCGCCGATGATGTCGCCGCCGGCGCGCAGATCGGCCATGATGGCGCGGGTCGCGATGGCGCTGCCGATGGACGCGGTGGTGAAGGGCTTGCCGGTCGGGGCGATCACGCTCGCGCCGGCTTTCAGGCAGCGGTCAGCGAGCAGAATGTCCGCGGTGATGCAGATCGTCGTCGGGCTGGCCTGCTCGGCGATCCAGTCATCGGCCGCATCGAAGGCGTCGGACACGACCACCCGCTCGACCAGCGGATGATCGGGGATGCGGATGCGCTGGTTGCTGACGATTTTGACCGGCGTCTCATGCCGAAACGCCACCCGGTAGATTTCTTCCTTCACCGGGCAGGCATCTGCATCGACGAGGATTGCGATCATCTATCCTTGCCGGGCTTCTTGTGCGCGAAGGGCTTGGCGCCACCCTTCCACTTGTTCGGGCCCTTCTTCTTGCCGGCGCCATGGGGGCCGGGCTGGGCCTGATCCGGGCGGCCCCCATGCGGTCCGCGCGCGGCGGGTGCGCGATAGGGCTTGGGCGCATGGACGGGGCGGGCATTGTCGCGGCGATTGCGACGCGCTTCCTCGCGGGGCTTGCCGTCGGTCGGCTGGATGTCGACCTCGTCATCCTCGCTGGCGGTGCGGCGCACGGCATCGAGGAAGCGCGCAGCGACGCCGCCCGCGACCTCGAACAAGGTTTCCTGCGCCGCGATGCGGATCGCGCCGATCTCTGTGCGGCTGATGTGGCCGCGCCGGCAGAGCAGCGGCAGGATCCAGCGCGGATCGGCATTCTGATTGCGGCCGACATTCAGGCGGAACCAGGCGCTCTGCTCGAAACCGGGGCGGGGTCCGCGCGGTTCGGCGGGGGCATCGCTGCCCAGTAGATCTTCAGGCTCGGGCAGGCGCGCGCGATAGGCATGGGCCAGCATCGCGGCGACATCTTCCGGGCTGCGCTCGGCCAGCAACTGGCGGCCCAGCTCATGATCCTGCTCGCTGAGTTCGACAGGGGCGCGCAGCGTATCGAGCAGGCGCTGCGTGTCGGCGCGACGAATGTCCTCGGCAGAGGGCGGCGAAATCCAGTCGGCCTGGATGCGCGCTCCGCGCAGCATCGATTCCACCCGGCGGCGGCGCGGATAGGGCACGATGAGCACGGCGGTGCCCTTCTTGCCCGCGCGCCCGGTGCGGCCGGAGCGGTGCTGCAGCGTCTCGGCATCGCGCGGAATCTCGACATGGACGACGAGACTCAGCGTCGGCAGGTCGATCCCGCGTGCGGCCACGTCGGTCGCCACGCACACGCGCGCGCGGCGGTCGCGCAGGGATTGCAGCGCCTGATTGCGCTCGTTCTGGCTATGCTCGCCGGAAAGGGCAACGACCGCGAAACCGCGCTCGACCAGCCCGGCATGGAGGTGGCGCACATTGTCGCGCGTGGCGCAGAACAGCATCGCCGTCTCAGCTTCGTGGAAGCGCAGCAGGTTCACCACGGCATGTTCGATGTCGGCCGGCGCCACAGCCATCGCCTGATAGCTGATGTCGCCATGGCCGCGCTCCTGCGTCACCGTTGAGATGCGCAGCGCGTCGCGCTGATAACGCCGGGCAAGCGCCACGATGGGGGCCGGCATGGTCGCGGAGAAGAGCAGGGTGCGGCGCTCCTGCGGCGTGCCGTCGAGAATTTCTTCCAGATCCTCGCGGAAGCCCATGTCGAGCATCTCGTCGGCTTCGTCGAGCACCACGGCGCGTAGGGTGGAGAGGTTGAGGGCGCCGCGTTCCAGATGGTCGCGCAGGCGGCCGGGTGTGCCGACCACGATCTGCGCGCCATGCGAGAGCGCGCGGCGTTCCTTGCTCGCATCCATGCCGCCGACGCAGGTGGCGATGCGCGCGCCGGCCTTGCCATAGAGCCAGATCAGCTCGCGGCTGACCTGCAGCGCCAGTTCACGGGTCGGCGCGATGATCAGCGCCTGGGGCAGGCCGGGCGGCGCCATGCGTTCGCCATCTTCCAGCAGGTCGGTGGCAATGGCGAGGCCGAACGCCACGGTCTTTCCCGATCCGGTCTGCGCCGAGACGATAAGGTCGCGGCCATGCGCCTGCGCCTCCAGAACTTCGGCCTGAACGGGCGTGGGGTCGGCATAGCCGCGCTCGGCAAGGGCATTGGCGAGAAGAGGGGGGAGTGTGGAAAAGGGCATGTATCTCGCTAATCAAAAAAGAGTGGAGCGGTGGACCATCCTCGCCGCAAAGCCTGTTTCAAAGGCCTCATCTGCGCGCGTCATCCTGTTTGGTGGTCCGCCTTATGCGCCCCCCATACAGATATGGAGGGCATCTGGCTTGCAAAGTTTTGCGTGGCCGGGCCGATGGCCCCTGCGGGCCGGGCTGAGGGCTAGATTTCCTCGCGGTCGAGCTTGCGGATGAAGCCGATGATGCCGGTCTGCCGGTGGCGCTTGAGCCGTTCGGCCTGCAGGATCGTAAGCACCTTGGCGAAACAGGCTTCGGCATCGTCATTGACGAGCACATAATCATAGCCGTCCCAGTGCGCGATTTCGCTGTGCGCGCGCGCCATGCGTCGCTCGATCACGTCGTTGCTGTCGGTGCCGCGCCCACGCAGCCGCGCTTCCAGCTCGATCATCGAGGGGGGCAGGATGAACACGCGGACCACATCGCCGCCGGCCAGCTGGTGGAGCTGCTGCGCGCCCTGCCAGTCGATATCGAACAGCACGTCGTGCCCGGCTTCCAGCATCCCTTCCACCGGCGCGCGCGGCGTGCCGTAGCGATGATCGAACACATGCGCCCATTCGAGGAACTGGTTGTCCGTCACCATGGCGCGGAACCGCTCGAGATCGACGAAATGATAGTCCTTGCCGTCGACTTCGCCGGGCCGCATCGGCCGGGTGGTGGCGGAGACGGACATGGTCAGGCCCGGGTCATGCGCCAGCAGCTTGCGCGAGATGGTGGATTTGCCGGCCCCGGAAGGGGAGGACAGCACGAAAAGCATCCCCCGGCGCTTGAAGGATGCGGGCTGGGCAAGTGGATCGGCGGAAACGGGATCGGTCATGTCGGCCATGCTTGCTCCTGCCGTGAGTCTGCCGCCACGTCAATTGGCGGACTGAGACTTGGGCGGAGGAATCGCCTCCGCGCGGCCAGTCTGGAGGGATTTTTGTGCAGATCGGTCGTCTTCCAGCGGCTTCGTTAAGCGCCCGTAAAGCCAGCGGTTGCTATGGGTTATGTCATTGGAGGATGACATGATTATGCGGATTCTCCGCACCGAGCGCGGAGCGAAGGCTTTGGAACTTGGGCTGGTAACCAGCCTCACCGGTATCGCGGCATTGATTGCCGTGGCTTCACTCGGTTTGGGCTGACGGGCCTTCCGCCCTTTTAGTCCAATGTCATCTGGCGCTTTCTTTTTACCACCTCTCCACCATTTGCAGCGACGTTGAACCTACAAATGTGAGGAGTGCCCCATGCCGCGCCAGACATCACCTGCTGTTGACCGTGACCTGACGCCCTTTGATCGGCTGCGCGCAAATGAGCGGGGCGCGACGGCAGTGGAATATGGGCTGATCGCGGCGCTGGTGTCGCTGGCCTGCGTCATGGCGTTCCTGTCACTTGGCATCAATCTCTCCGAGCTCTTCTTCGGCATCAGCAACAGCCTGTCCGGCCGGTAAGGCGCGAGAAGCGGCAGCCTGCCAGATATTTTCCACCTTCGCGCGACGAGCAATTGCGTGGCGCGAGAATGCGCTTAGGCTGTCCCCAATCATAAGCAGGAGAGCGTGCCCATGTTCGTCAAGTTCACCAGCCCGGACCGCGCCCCCGTCGCCGTCAATGCGACGCAGATTTCGTTCATCTCCAATGTCGGCGAGGGCACGCGTATTCGCTTTGGCGAAGGCCGTAGCGTGACGGTCGTCGAGCCGCTCGATGAAGTGATCGACCGGCTGAACCGGACCAACCAGCTGCCCGAAAGCTAGGCGGCCCGCGCGCCGAGACTTCAGCTGCCCGCGTTGAGATTGATCGGGGGAGCAAGCGGATTGGTCTCATCCGGGTTGGCTTGGCTTACACCGGTACCGCTCGCTTCGCCCGATAATGCGGCCGCGATCATCGCTTCCCAAATCTCTTCATTGCCTGCGCTGGCCATTGCGGCGTCCGGCTCGCGCATCGTGCGGAGCACCGCGCGTGCGTCCTCAACGCAATCTTCCCATTCCAGGTCCACAGACCGGCTGGCGCTCGGCTCGGTGCCATCGGCATTCTCGCTCAGCCGCAGTCCGGCGAGCACGCGCGCAATGCGCTCTATCAGGGGCGTATGGGAAATGGGCATGGGGGCATCCTCCAGCATGGTCTCGCACAGGGGGCACGCCGCCGCCGCGGACGTGACGGGTCCACAACAGCGATGTGCCACTTCCATCTCGCTTGGGAGCTGGCCCTGATGAGACGCTTGTGCGGCCCGAAGGTTGCCGGACGCTCCTTCGAATGGGCGCCGTTTGCTGCTGGCAGGATTAGGGGCTGCGCCTTAACGCAGTTTCGCGATCGTCAGCCCGTCCGCCTTGGCGCGGTCCTTCACCGATTCCTCGCTGCGGGTGAGCGCTTTGGCGATGGCTTTCAGCGCCATGCCTTTCTTCGCCAGCGTGTGCAGCTTTTCGATCTCGGCGGCGGTCCACGGCTGGCGATGCCGCTCGAAGCGTCCGCCTGCGTCAGTCTTGGCCATCAGGCTGCACTCCTTTGCGATGGGCGGCCCGGTGCCGCGCTCACCGCTTCTTCACGAACTCGGCGCGCAGCACCAGCCCCTTGATGCCCTCATAGCGGCAGTCGATTTCCTGCGGGTCACCGGTGAGGCGGATCGACTTGATCAGCGTCCCGCGCTTGAGCGTCGGCCCCGCGCCCTTCACCGTCAGATCCTTGATCAGCGTGACCTGATCGCCATCGGCCAGCAGATTGCCGACCGCGTCGCGCACTTCTACCGCATCGGCTGCGCCCTGCTTAGCGGCCAGTTCGGAAGCCGGCAGCCACTCGCCGCTGGCTTCATCGAACACATAATCCTCGTCGCTAGTCTGCTCGCTCAACTGTCGTCCCCCATTTTGAGCGCGGCGATGAAGGCTTCCTGCGGAATCTGCACGGAGCCATATTCGCGCATCCGCGCCTTGCCCTTCTTCTGCTTCTCCAGCAGCTTTTTCTTGCGGGTGATGTCGCCGCCATAGCATTTGGCGGTCACGTCCTTGCGCATCGCGGCGATGGTCTCGCGCGCGATCACCTTGCCGCCGATCGCCGCCTGAATGGGGATCTTGAAGAGGTGGCGGGGGATGAGGTCCTTCAGCCGCTCGCACATGTGGCGGCCGCGCTCCTCGGCGACGCCCCGATGGACGATCATGGAGAGCGCGTCGACCGGCTCGTTGTTGACCAGGATGCTCATCTTCACCAGGTCGCCCTCGCGCAGGCCAATCTGCTCATAGTCGAAGCTGGCATAGCCCCGGCTGATCGACTTCAGCCGGTCGTAGAAGTCGAACACCACTTCGTTGAGCGGCAGTTCGTAGCTCACCTGCGCGCGGCCGCCCACATAAGTGAGGCCGGTCTGGATGCCGCGCCGGTCCTGACAGAGCTTGAGGATGCTGCCCAGATATTCGTCCGGCGTGTAGATCGTCGCCTTGATCCACGGCTCGTCGATCTGCTCTATGCGGCTGGGGTCGGGATAGTCCGCCGGATTGTGCAGCAGGATCTCGCGCGCATCCTCGGTCTTCGATTTGCGCAGCTGGATGCGATAGACGACCGAGGGCGCGGTGGTGATGAGGTCGAGGTCATATTCGCGGGTCAGCCGCTCCTGGATGATCTCGAGGTGCAGCAGGCCGAGGAACCCGGCGCGGAAGCCGAAGCCCAGCGCCGCGCTGCTCTCCATCTCGAAGGAGAAGCTGGCGTCATTGAGCCGCAGCTTGGCGATGCTCTCGCGCAGCTTCTCGAAGTCCGCCGCATCGACCGGGAAGAGGCCGCAGAACACCACCGGCTGCACTTCCTTGAAGCCGGGCAGGGGCGTGGTCGCGCCGTTCTTCACCGTGGTGATGGTGTCGCCCACGCGGGTCTGCGTGATTTCCTTGATCTGCGCGGTGATGAAGCCGATTTCGCCCGGGCCAAGCTCGGGCAGCGTCTCGATCTTGGGGCGGAAGCAGCCGACGCGGTCGACCAGATGCTCCGTGCCGCCGATCATGAACTTGATGTTCTGGCCCTTCTTGAGCACGCCATTGATGACGCGCACGAGGATGACGACGCCGAGATAGGGGTCGTACCAGCTGTCGACCAGCATCGCTTCCAGCGGCTTGTCCCGGTCGCCACTGGGGGCGGGGATTTTCTTGACGATCGCTTCCAGAATCTCGTCAATGCCGATGCCGGCCTTGGCGGAGGCGAGCACCGCCTCGCTAGCGTCGATGCCGATCACATCCTCGATTTCCGCCTTCACCTTCTCGGGCTCGGCGGCGGGCAGATCGATCTTGTTGATGACCGGCACGATCTCATGGTCATGCTCGATCGACTGGTACACATTGGCCAGCGTCTGCGCTTCCACGCCCTGCGCGGCATCCACGACCAGCAGCGCGCCTTCGCATGCTGCGAGGCTGCGCGAGACTTCATAGGCGAAGTCGACATGGCCCGGCGTGTCCATGAGGTTGAGCTCATAGGTCTTGCCGTCGCTCGCGGTGTAATCAAGGCGCACGGTCTGGGCCTTGATGGTGATGCCGCGTTCCTTCTCGATATCCATGTTATCGAGCACCTGCGCGGTCATCTCGCGATCCGAGAGTCCGCCGGTGCGCTGGATCAAGCGGTCGGCAAGGGTCGACTTGCCATGGTCGATATGCGCGATGATGGAAAAGTTACGGATGTGGGCGAGGTCAGTCATTGCGCGCCGATAGCAGGCGGAAGGGTTCCGGCAAAGCCTTCTGAAAGAGGGCTCGCCGCGACCATTTCATACAAGACATAAGAGGCGCCGCCTGTCATGCGCCGCCGCCGTGCAGTCGTTAACCTTGTGCCGGCATTTTGCTGTGATAAACAGCGGGCCTTGTGGTTCGGCAGGGGCGTCGACTGCATAATCCTTGTGGGTGAGGTAACACATGAAACTATCGATCAAACTGGCGCTGGCGCTGTCCGCGATCGGCCTGGTGGTGCAGCCGGCCATCGCGCAATCCTCGGGCCGCAAGGCGCAGGACAAGGGCACGCGCGACATCCCGCGTTGCACCAAGAATCTGGGCACCGTCGCCATCGTCGAGCCGGACACGCAGTGGTGGCGCGAGCTGAGCCTCGGCAGCCCCGAAGCGATCCTGCGCATCTTCATCCAGCAGTCCGGCTGCTTCACGCTCGTTAACCGCGGGCGCTCGATGCAGAACCGCGCGATGGAGCGCGCCCTGGCCGACCAGGGTGAGCTGCAGGCCGGCAGCAACATCGGGCGCGGTCAGGTGAAGGCGGCGGACTATTTCCTCCAGCCGGACATCGTGACCTCCAACAAGAATAGCGGCGGCAACGCTCTTGGCGGCATGCTGGGCGGCTTCCTGGGCCGTAGCACGTTCGGCGCGCTGGCCGGCGGCATCAACATCAAGAAGAGCGAAGCCAATGTGACGCTCTCCATCGTGAACGCGCGCACCACGGTCGAGGAAGCGATGACCGAGGGCTATTCGCGCAAGTCGGATCTGAGCTTCGGTGCCGGCGGCGGCGCGGGCTGGTGGGGCGGTTTTGCCGGCGCGGCTGGCGGCGGCTACCAGAACACGGATATCGGCCAGGTCATCGTGCTGGCCTATCTGGATGCCTATACCAAGCTGGTGACCCAGCTCGGCGGTCTGCCCGCCAATGCCTCGGCAGCAGCGCCCGCTGCACGCTGAACGGCATCGGTAAATCGATCTGAAAGGGCGGGCCGAATGGTCCGCCCTTTTCGTTTGGGCGCGCCTATCGCTCCACGGGCGTCGCTCTCATGCGCACGGCCCTTGCCTCGCGCGCAGCCTCGGCTAGGCTGCCCCCCGCAAGACACATTTTCTGGAGAGGCCGTTCCATGCGTCATATCGCCATCATCGGGTCTGGCCCTGCCGGCTATTATACCGCGGAAGCCTGTCAGAAGCAGTTCGGCGAGGATGTGGCGATCGACATCATCGACCGGTTGCCCGTTCCCTTCGGCCTCGTCCGCACCGGTGTCGCGCCGGATCACCAGTCCATCAAGGCCGTATCCCGCCGCTATGAAGCCGTGGCCTTGACCGACACGGTGCGCTTCGTCGGCAATCTCGTTATCGGGCGCGACGTGTCCATCCCGGAGCTTCAGGGTCTTTACGATGCCGTGATCCTCGCCACCGGCGCGCCGTCGGATCGCCCGCTGGGCGTGCCCGGCGACGATCTGCCCGGCGTCATCGGCAGCGCGGCTTTCGTCGGCTGGTATAATGGCCATCCCGATCATGCCGATCTCGCACCGCGCATCGACGAGCGCGATGTGGTCATCATCGGCAATGGCAATGTCGCGCTGGATTGCGCCCGCATCCTCGCCAAGACCGCGCGCGAGCTTGAGGAGAGCGATGTCGTCGCTCATGCCTATGACATTCTCAAGAAAGCGCAGCCCCGCTCGATCACCATCTTGGGTCGGCGCGGCCCGGCGCAGATCGCGATGACGCCCAAGGAACTGGGCGAGCTCGGCCGGCTGGAGCGCGCCTCCGTCCATGTCGACCCCGCCGACCTGCCACCGACCTCGGTCGATGAGGCGCTGGAGCCGGGGCAGCGCAAATCGCTGGCGCTGCTCCGCCAGTTCGCCGAGCCATCGCCCGAGAAGGTGGTGGCGATCCGGTTCGATTTCTTCGTCGTCTCTGAGCGTGTAGAAGGGGAGGGACGCGTCGAGCGGCTGGTGCTGGAGCGGACCCGGCTCGATGCCCAGCAGCAGAGCATCGGCACCGGCGAGCGCGTGACCATGCCCGCCGATCTCATCATCAGCTGCATCGGCTATCGCACGCCGCCCATTCCCGACGTGCCTTATGACGAGGCGCGCGGCCGCTTCGCCAATGAGGAGGGCCGCATTCGCCCGGGCCTCTATTGCGTCGGCTGGGCGCGGCGGGGGCCGAGCGGCACCATCGGCACCAACAAGCCCGACGGCTTCCTGATCGCCGAAGCCATCGCCGCCGACCAGCCCGCCGCGGCCGGCAAGCAGGGCCGGGCTGGTCTGGACGCGCTGATCGCCGAGCGCGATCTGGAGATCGTCACCTTCCGCGACTGGCAGAAGATCGACGAAGCCGAAATCGCCCAGGCCCGCTTGGGCGCCCCGCGCGAGAAGTTCGTGCGGATCGCGGATATGGTGAAGGCGGGGCGGGGGTAGGGGGGCGCTCTCCGGACGCCGCTTCTTTGATCCCTGATTATACGTGCCCGCACCGGTCTCACCGTTGCGGCGACTCGGCTCGCGCAGACGTCGCGCCGCGGCACTTCGATTTGATCCTGCGGTCGCCGCCTGCTTTGGGTCGTGATCGTTCCCTTCTCGTGAAACCCCAATAAAACCGCCCTTTGAAGGTTGATCCACGCAGGCGCCGTACATTTGAGCCTCTGTCAAAAAATCGTCACGACCCTCTTTACATAAGTAAGCACGCTCTGCATACATACCAACGCCGAACGGGGAGGGCTCAACAGGATAAACATCGCTCACGCTGCGCGTGGGCTCGAGGCGGTAACCGATGTGAGCTCTGGCCTGCGGGCATGACAGGTTTATCTGGAGGAAGCCCACAATGTTGTTTGCACGCAAGCCCGAGGCATCTTTGACGATGTCCCACAAAGCGTTTCTCGCCCTTCTTCTGGCCTCGACGAGCGCGCCGCTGATGGCTGCCGATGCCGCAGACACGGCCGAAGGTGGCGACATCATCGTCACCGCCCAGCATCGTGAGCAGCGCGTCACCGAAGTGCCGATCAGCCTCAGCGTCGTGTCCGGTGCGCAGGCCGCTGAATCCGGCGCGTCGAGCACGCTCGATCTCGCCCGCTTGGTGCCCGGCCTTTCTATCGGCCAGAACTCGGGCGACGGCGACTTCCCGTTCATCTCGCTGCGCGGCGTCGCCATGCGCGACTTTGCCGACACCAATGAGAGTCCGTCCGCCGTCTATGTGAACGAGTTCTACAAGGCGAACCTGATGGGTCTCGATTCCCAGATGTTCGACATCAGCCGCATCGAGGTGCTGCGCGGTCCGCAGGGCACGCTTTATGGCCGCAACGCGACCGGCGGCCTTATCCACTTCATTGCCGCCGCGCCGACCGAGCAGCTCGAGGGGCATGTGTCCGTCACCTTCGCCGAGCGCAATCGCGTTCAGGCCGAGGCTGCGATCAGCGGCCGGCTGTTCGGCAATCTGCTGGGCCGCGTCAGCGTCTTCCGCCACCGCTATGATGGCTACATCAAGAACAATTTCCCCGGCGGGGAAGACGGCAACGCGCTCAACGCCAGCGCCATTCGCGGGCAGTTGTCGAACCAGTTCGCGGACAATCTGAGCGCCGAACTGTTCGTTCAATATTACAAGAACGACAATGAAGCGGGTAACATGTTCACCCACATTGCCGTGACGCAAGACCCGGTGACGGGCCTCTCCACTCGCAATCCGGGCGGCGTCGACTCCTTCGGCTATGGCGACAGCAAGCCGCTGGAGACGAACACCAACTTTGACGCCTATATGCGCTCCGAGCAGTTCACCGCGATCGGCAAGATCAAGGCGGACCTCGGCTTTGCCGAGCTGACCTCGATCACCGGCTTTGAGAAGGGCAAGAAGGACGCGGCGTTCGACAGCGACTCCACGCCCGGCGCACGCTCGACCGAAGTCCACCCGCGCGCCGAGCAGTTCTCGCAGGAGCTGCGCCTGGCGGGCGTGAACGGGCCGCTCACCTGGGTCACCGGCCTCTATTATTTCGATTATAATGTGAACGGCTATCAGCGCCGCACCACCTCGGCCGCCGCCGGTCCGCGCCGTCCGGTTTATTATGATCTGGACAGCGAGAGCTGGGCGATCTTCGGCAATGTCGACTATGCGCTGACCTCGACCCTCACGGCGACGGGCGGGGTGCGCTACACCGAGGAAGACAAGGAATATGACCTCAACAACACGGACACCGGCCCGGTGTTCAACACCACCACGGTGGGCGATCTCGCCAAGCGCAACGATGACAGCACGAGCTTCACGGCGCGGCTGAGCTGGGCGCCGCAGCGCGGGCAGCTCTTCTATGCGGGTGTGGCGCGCTCGTTCAAGGCCGGCACCTTCAACGTCGGCTACACGTCGCTTCCGCTCTCGGCCATCTCGGTCCGCCCGGAACGGCTGACCAGTTACGAAGCCGGCGCCAAGTTCGCCACCTACGACAATCGCTACAGCATCAGCGGCGCGGTGTTCCATTACCAGTATAAGGACAGCCAGGCCTACCAGTTCGATGGCGTGTCGCTCTCCTCGACCACATTCAACCGCGATGCCGAGATCACCGGTGCCGAAGCCGAGTTCGCGGCAGAGCCGGTGCAGAATCTGCGCCTGCGTGGATCGCTGACCTATCTGGATGCCAAGCTGCTCGACGTGCAGCTGCCCGGCCTCGCCAATAACGGCCCGGTGGTCGATCGGCGGATGCCGCTGGCCCCCAAATGGTCGTGGAACCTGACGGCCAATTATCGCGTGCCGAACGTGCTTGGCGGCACGCTCGGTCTGCAGGGCGACATCGCCTATAAGGGCGTGCAGTATTTCGACGCCTTCAACAGTCCCAGCCAGCGTGAGGCAGCCTACGCCTTGTCAAACGTCCGCCTCTCCTGGACCGATGCAAGCGACTCGCTGACCCTCGCTGTCTTTGCCGAGAATGTGACGGACAAGCGCTATCGCACCGCCGCGTTCGACCTCGCATTCCTCGGCATGGCGACCGAAGTCTGGGGCCGTCCGCGCTGGATTGGCGGCAGCATTTCCTATCGCTTCGGCAGCTAGAGCCTCGGGTCGCATCCGATCGCTCAATCGCCGTGGTGTCAGTTCAAGCCGACACCACGGCGATTTACTTTTGGGGCAAGACGCCCGCACATGGGGCGGGCCAAAACACCGGCAAGGGAACCAAGGCATGAGGATCGTCCGAGCATCGCGCAGCCGCTGGGTCTGTATCGCGGCCGCCTGCGCGGTCCTGTCCCCGATGCCGGCCATGGCCGAGCAGACGGCTCCCGACAAGCCCAGCGTCATCTACACCGGCAAGATGGAGGCGCGCGGCACGACGCGCGCGCAATATCAGCGCCTGATCCTCGATCTCGCCCATGTTTGGGCGGATTGCGATGCGGACCTCATGCGCCGCATTCTGACGGACGATGTCGATTTCTCCTATCCCGGCCGCCGCCTGATCGGCCGCGATGCCGCGCTCGCTGACCTCGAGGGCTTCTGCAAGGTCGCGACGGACCGCAGCATCTACTTCCCCGCCGACGCCTTCTATATCGATGTGCGCAATGGTCGCGTGGCGGCGGAAGTCCAGTTCCGCGTGACCCAGAATGGTGAGAAGCAGGTCGTCAACGACGTGTGGATCGCCACGGTGCGCAAGGGGCGCATCGCGATCATCAAGGAGTATCTGGATGGGCGGGTGCGGCTCCTTCAGGCCGAGGGCAAGCTCACTTATGGAGAGGACGCGCCGTTCCTCACGCCTTGGCCGCCCCGCGTGGAGCAGCCGCCAAAGCCTTGAGGGTCACCCTGACGCTCGACCCCTGATGCCAGGGCCCGAGCTTCAGGCGTTTTCCGACACCGGCGCGCAATCTGCCACGCTGGAGACAGCCACGCCGGCTGCTTCCAGCCGCGCCGCGATCTGGAAGATCTTGGCCTCGGCCCACGGCGCGGCGATGATCTGGACGCCGACTGGCATGGGGCCGCTGGTCATCACCGGCGCGGTCAGCACGGGCAGGCCGATATAACTGATCGGCTGGGTGTAGATGCCCACATGCGCGCGGGCGAGCATCTCCTTGCCGCCCAGATTGAGGGTCTGCTGGCCTAGCTTGAGCGCGGCGCAGGGCGTGGCAGGCGCGAGCAGGACGTCATAGTGCGCGAAGGCCCGGCGCGCCGCCTCGCGGAATCGGTAGCGGAAGCGCTGGGCCTGCACGACGAGGGTGGAAGGGAGCAGCGCGCCGGCGAACAGGCGATCGCGCGTCGCCGGATCGAACTGGTCCGGGCGCTGGCGCAGGGCATCGATGTGCAGATTGCCGCCCTCGGCCGCCGTGATGACGAAGGCCGCATAGCGAGCGATCTCGGCTTCATCGAGCTCGACATAGCGATCCGCATTCAGGGCGTCGGCAACCTTGTCCACGGCTTCCAGCGCGACATCCTCGGCATTGCCCCGGAACCAGCCGCCCAGAACGCCGACGCGGAACGCATCGGTGTCTTCGCCAAGTCGCTCCAGAACCGGTTCGGGCGCGGCCGTCGAGCAGACGGGGTCGCGTGGGTCCGGCCCTTGCAGCGCGTCATAGGCCAGCGCGAGATCGGCCACGCTGCGGGTCATCGGGCCGATATGATCGAGGCTGGACACGAACGGGAAGGTGCCCGCACGCGACAGGCGACCATAAGTCGGCTTGAGCCCGAACAGGCCGCAGAAGGAGGCGGGCACGCGGATGGACCCGTTGGTGTCCGATCCCATGCCGATATGCGCAAGGCCCGCTGCGACCGCTGCCGCAGCGCCACCCGATGAGCCCCCGGCGAGCCGCCCGAGATCATGCGGATTACGGGTCGGGCCGAAGAAATCATTCTCGGTCGTAAAGCCGTAGGCGAATTCATCCATGTTGGTCGACGCGACGATGATCGCGCCGGCCTCGCGCAGTAGCCTTACGGCGGTTGCGTCTTCGCTGGCGGGCGGGGCCTCGCGGCGCATCTTGGCGCCGGCCAGCGTCACCTCGCCGGCGATGTCGAACAGGTTTTTCACCACCACCGGCACGCCCGCCATGGGGCCGCCGGGCTCGCCGCGTGCAATCGCGGCATCGAGCGCCGCTGCCGCAGCCAGGGCCGACTCGGAAAAGACGGCCGTGCAGCTGTTGATCAGCGGATCGAGCCGTTCGATCCGCGCCAGCATGTCGCGCACCACATCGGATGCGCTGAACGTCCCGGCATTCACTCCGGCGGCGATCTGCGCCGCGCCCATTGCTGCAAAATCGGTCATGGCCGGAACACCGGCGCGGCTTCCAGCGCGGGATCAAGCTCGAGGGCGAGCAACGGGGCACTCTGGACGAGGATGAGGTGAAGATTGTTAATGACGCCCTCGCGATATTCGGCCGGCACCGGCAAGCCGATGATTTCCGGCGCGGCCGCCACATAAACGGCCACTCCGTCCCGATCGCTGATCTGGTTTTGCTTTTGCGTATTCGTCATTTGATCCTTGTCCGGACGACCGGCGGGCTGAAATCTTTGGAAATCAGATGTTTCCTGGTGCCGGTCGGCGCCGGCAGAATCTTTTATGCATAATTTGCTCACTTAGGCAATTGTGCAGTTGCTGCATCGCGATTAGCCTTTGGGTTAAGACAGGCGCGGCGCTGCCCCGCGCCGGACCGGAATGCTGGATCGAAAATGATGATGGATACGCGCCCCCCTGAACTGCTCTCCATGACGACGCGTGACGGCGTTCGGCTGGATGCGGACGTGTATCGGCCCGCGCCGGCGGGAGACTATCCCGTGCTGCTGATGCGCCAGCCTTATGGGCGGCGGATCGCGACGACGGTCTGCTTCGCGCATCCGGCCTGGTATGCGGCGCAGGGCTATATCGTCGTGATTCAGGATGTGCGGGGCCGAGGGACATCTGAGGGCACCTTCGCACTGTTCGAGCAGGAGGCCGCGGACGGCGAGGATGCGATCAACTGGGCTGCGGGACTGCCTGGATCGACCGGCGCGGTCGGCATGTACGGCTTCTCCTATCAGGGCGTGACCCAGCTCCTCGCTGCGGCGACGCTGCCGCCTGCGCTCCGGGCGATCGCCCCGACGATGGTCGGCTGGGATTTGCGGCAGGACTGGGCGTATGAGAACGATGCCTTCTGCCTCGCCGCCAATATTGGCTGGGCAGTGCAGCTTGCGGCGCAGAACGCCAAGCACGCCGGGGATGCCGACGCCTTTGCCGATCTGGCGCAGGCCGCACGGGCGCTGGCCTTGGGGCACGGCAATCATGCGCGGCCCGACATTCTGCACCGCCATGCGCGCCATGTGCCATTCTATCGTGACTGGCTCGACCGGGATTTTGCGGACCCCTATTGGGCGCGGATTTCCCCGTCCGCCCATGCGGATCGCCTGACCCAGAGCGGGCCGCCGGCGCTGTTCGTGACGGGATGGTACGACACCCATCTTCCCGGCACCGTGGCGGCCTATCGGGCCTATGAGCAAGCGGGACGTGCAGATGCCGCGCTGGTCGTGGGGCCGTGGACGCATTTCCCCTGGGGGCGCCGGCTTGGCGGCAAGGACTTTGGCGAGGCGGCCATCGGAGAGATCGACCAGTTGCAACGGGCGTGGTTCGACCAGCACCTCAAGGGGGAGGGGGAGGCGATTGCGCCCTCCCGCGCCGTGCGACTGTTCGACATGGGGCGCAATGCCTGGCGGGATTTTCCCGCATGGCCCGGCGGGCAGCAATGCTGGCAGATCGGCAGCGGCGGTCGCGCGGCGCTGGACGAGCGCGACGGCGTTCTGGCGCCGGATTGCGAGACGCAGGCACCGGCGGATTATCTGGTGCACGATCCCTGGCGGGCCGTTCCGACCACCGGCGGGGCCTTCGGTGCCGTGCCGGGGCCGGTTGACCGCACGGATGTGGACGCCCGGCCGGACGTGCTCACCTACACCAGTCCGCCGATGGCGGCGCCCGTGACGCTGGCGGGCGAGACGGTCGCTGCGCTGGAGGTGACAGCGGACTGCCCGAGTTTCGATCTGAGCTGCATCCTCACCATCGTCGATCAAACCAGGCGCAGCCATCACCTGACGGAAGGCTATGCCCATTTCGCGGTCGCATCCGACGGCTCTGCCACTGTGCGCTTGCGCCCGACATGCGCGACAATACCCGCCGGGGCTCGTCTGCGGCTGGCGGTTTCGGCGGCGTCTTTCCCCGCCTATCCCATCAATCCCGGAACCGGCACGCGACCGGTGGATGCCGGCGTGGAGGAAGCGGGCGTGATTACGCTGCGTCTGAACCTGGCCGAAAGCCGGCTGGTGTTGCCGGTGCTGGAGGAAGTGCCATGACGCCTCAGGATTTGCTTCCGCACGATCTCGCGTCGGGCGAGCCCTTCGTCCTGCGCGGCGTGCATGTGCCCGCCACCTTCACGGCTTTTGAGGGCGGCGCGGAGATCGTCACGGCGGACATCGCCATCGAGCAGGGACGGATCGCCTTTGTCGCGCCGTCGCTCGCCGAGACGCCCAGCGCGTGGCGCGACATCCGCCTGGATCGCATGATGGTCTGGCCCTGTTTCGTGGAAGCGCACACGCATCTCGACAGCACGCAGATCTGGGCGCGCTCCCCAAATCCCGATGGGACGTTCGGCTCTGCGGCCAGCGCGATCATTGCCGACCGTGAAACCCACTGGACCCCCGATGACATGCGCCGGCGCATGGATTTCGGCCTGCGCTGTGCCTATGCCCATGGTGTGCGGGCGATGCGCACGCACCTTGCATCCCAGAACGAGCAGATCGAGCAGCGATGGGAGATTTTTTCGGAGGTGCGCGCAGCCTGGGCCGGGCGGATCGAGTTGCAGGCCGTGCCGCTGATTTCCACCGATGTGCTGGCGGACGATGTCTGGTTCGCGCGGGTGCTCGATGTCGTGCGCCGTCATGGCGGGGTGCTGGGCGGCTTCGCGCATGTCTCGCCGCTGGTCGATGCCAGCCTTGAGCGGCTCTTCGATGCGGCAGACAAATACGGCCTCGCGCTGGACTTCCACGCCGACGAGACGGACGACGCGACCTCGGACATCGTGCGGCGGGTCGCAACGCTCGCCGACCGGCGGGGCGGGGGGATGCGGGTAATGGTCGGCCATTGCTGCAGTCTCGCCGTCCAGGACGAGGCAGAGGTGGACCGCACGCTGGACCTGATGGCGCGCGCCGGGCTTTCCGTGGTCAGCTTGCCGGGCTGCAACCTCTATCTGCAGGCGCGCGCTCCGGGCCGCACACCGCGTTGGCGTGGCGTCACCTTGCTGCACGAGATGGCCGCGCGCGAGATTCCCATCTGCATCGGTGGCGACAATTGCCGCGACCCCTATAATCCCTATGGCGACTTCAATCCGCTCGAATCCTTCCAGGATGCGGTGCGGATCGCGCATCTCGATCATCCGGTGGGGGACTGGCCGCGCAGCGTCACCACCACGCCCGGCGCGCTGGTCTCGCAGGCGCAGGCGATTGTCGCCGGCGCGCCTGCCGATCTCGTTCTCTACCGGGCGAAGAGCTATAATGAGCTGTTCGTGCGCCATGGCGCCGGTCGGCTCGTCATGCGCGACGGCATCTTCGTTGATCCCGCTCTTCCCGACTTTGGCGAGCTGGACTGATGCTGGATCATGCGCTCGAAATTCTGGAAACGCTGGTCGCGTTCGACACGACGTCCAGCAAATCCAATCGCGCCCTCATCGATTGGGTCGCCGCGCGGCTCGCCGAGCGAAACATCCCCTATTGGCTGGTAGAGGATGCGGATGGCGGGAAGGCCAATCTGCTCGCGCGGATCGGGCCGGATGTGCCGGGCGGGATTGTCCTGAGCGGACATAGCGATGTCGTGCCGGTCGATGGCCAGCCATGGACCAGCGATCCCTGGACGGTGACCCGCAGGGAGGGCCGGCTCTACGGGCGCGGCGTGGCGGACATGAAGGGGTTCATCGCGCTGGCGCTCGCGCTGATCGACACGCCGGCGGTGCAATCCCTGCAGCGCCCGCTGATCCTCGCGATTACCTATGATGAAGAGGTCGGCTGCCTTGGCGCGCCGCATCTGCTCGATCAAATGACGGCGTTCGTCCCGGCGCCGGCGCTGGCGATCATCGGGGAGCCGACCAGCATGAAAGTGCTCTCGGTCCACAAGGGCATGCGGGTGTTCGACGTCACGGTGACCGGGCGGGAAGCGCACAGCAGCCAGCGCGATCAGGGCGTCTCCGCGATTGCCGCCGCTGTCGAGCTGATGAGCCTGATCGGCCAGATGAATGCGCAGGCGCAGGACGCGATCCGGGCCGACGATCCATGCAGCCCGCCGGGTACGACGCTCTCGGTCGGCATCGTCAATGGCGGCACGGCGGCGAACATCCTCGCGCGCCAGTGCACCTTCCGCTGGGATCTGCGCTCGCCCAGCGAGGCCGAAGCGGACGGCTATGAAGCGCGCTTTCGGGCCGCGGCGCAGGCGCTGGATGCCCGCGTTCGCGCGCGTGCGCCGGAGGGCGGGGTTGTGATCACCCAACTGGCCAGCGCGCCGCCGCTGGAGCTGGATCGGGACAGCGCCGCTGAATCCTTCGTGCGGTCGTTGACCGGCGATAATGAGCTGAGCGGCGCGGCCTTCGTGGCGGAAGCGGGGCTTTATCAGAAGATCGGCATTCCGGCGGTGCTGTGTGGGCCAGGCTCCATCCTGCAGGCCCACCAGCCGGACGAGTGGATCGAGATCGACCAGCTGCGCGCCGGCGCGGACTTCCTGATGCGTCTGGCGGGCCGCTTGTCGAGCGAGGTCAACGGTTAACGAACCTGCCCCGGCTTATTTGCAAAACATGCTTACTTATGTAAGGGTTCTGGCCGTGCAGAGCACTCTGCGCGTCCGGCAGTCGCATCGACCCAGTCGGAAGAAGCCGATGATGTGCAGGTGGATCGTGAGACGCCGAACCCTTAACCGCTCCGGGCACGCGCCAAGGACCACCGCGCGATGACGCGGATTGTCGATGGCCACGCTGCCGCCCGGCGCCTGCGAGCGCAAACGGCGCAAGATTCGGCCCTTGCCCAAGCAAGCCTGGGTCGCGCTCCGCGTCTCGCGCTGCTCATGATGGGGGAGGCGGCGCCTGCCCGCGCATATGCCGCGCGCATCGAGGAGTTTGCCGGGCTGGCCGAGGTCGACACCATGATCGTCACTGGACCCGCCGATGGCTCATTGGCGCAGATGCAGGCGCTGGTGCGCCAGTTGAACGCCGATGAATCGATCGATGGTATTCTGCCGCTCACACCCTTCCCGTCCGGCATCGCGATGGCGGACATCGCTGCAATTCTCTCGAGCCAGAAGGACGTTGATGGCTTGACTCCGCTTAACGCCGGCCAGCTAGCGGCGGGGCTGGAGGGCCTGTTCCCCTGCACGCCACAAGCCGCGGTGCTGCTCGCGGAGGAGGTGCTGGGCGACCTGCGCGGGCTCAATGCCACCGTGGTCGGCGCCTCGGCCAGCGTCGGGCGCCCGCTCTTGCAATTGCTGCTCCAGCGCGGCGTGACCGTGACGATCGCGCATATCGACACGCGCGATCTGGTGGCAGCCTGCCAGACGGCGGACCTGTTGTTCGCCGCGGCCGGCCGGGCGGGGCTGATCGGCGCGCGCCATGTGCGGGCAGGTGCCACGGTCATCGATATCGGCATCAATCTCGTGACGCAGGCAGATGGCAGCCGGCGCATTCTGGGCGATGTCGATCTTGCCGCCGTCGACGGGGTTGCAGCCGTGATCTCGGCCGTTCCCGATGGTGTCGGCCCGCTGACGACGGCATTCCTGCTGGCGAATACCGTGCTGGCAGCGCAAAGGCGGCACGCAGGGGCTTGAGGGCCGGGCCGCGATAGGGTCAACAAGGGGCCGGCGTGGGCCGGGTCATATGAAGAGGATGGGACGTGGCGAGACAACCGAGCGTAAGAGGACCGAAAGCAGCGGTGCGGAAGACTGTCGGCGCGCGCGCCGCCAGGACGCAGGTCGCTGAACCGGCCGACGATGCGAAGGGTCTGCGTCGCACACGGGATGCGGCTGGCACGCGCAAGAAGATTCTGGAAGCCGCCATCGAGGAGTTCGCCGAGCGCGGGCTAAGCGGCGCGCGCATCGATTCGATCGCGCAGCGCTCCGGCGCCAACATGCGGATGATCTACCATTATTACGGCAACAAGGAGCAGCTTTACGTCTTCGTGCTCGATCATGTGTATGAGGACATCCGCAAGAAGGAAGCGGCGCTGAACCTGGCCAACCTCGAACCGTATGAGGCGATGATGAAGCTGTTCAACTTCACCTATTCGCACTTTGCGGCCAACCCGCATGTCATCTCATTGTGGACCGGGGAAAACCTGCAGCAGGGTGCCTATCTCTCCACCTCGATGCGCGCGCCGACGCTCAGTTCACCGCTGATGGACGCCATCAAGGAGACGCTCGCGCGCGGCGTGGAGCAGAAGGTGTTTCGCGAGGATATCGATCCGCTGCAACTCTATGTGTCGATGGTCGCATTGTCTTACTTCCACCTGTCCAACGTCTACACGCTCTCGGCGATCTTCAGCGCCAACCTGCACAGTGAGCGCTGGAAATCGGAACGCCGGCGCCACGCCCAGGAGATGCTGAGCGCCTACCTCCTGTCCAGCGCCAAGCCGGATGCATGAGGACGACGCGGGAGACTCATCGGCGCTGCCGGTGTATTTCCGTCTCAGTGCCGGCGCATGTCTCGGCGGCCTGAACAGATAATCACTTGAATTATAACACTAAAAAATAGCAGGGCGGCCAAGCGGCAGTCTTGCCTTAGTAAGCAGTTTATGTATAACTATCGGCATGAAAGTTCATGTCATATATGCCTATCCGCTGAAGACGGGCCTCGCGGTCGACATTCACAACACGGTTGTCTCCAGCCTCATCGAGGCTGGGCACGAGGTCGATGATCTGGATCTCTATGCGGAGAATTTCGATCCGATCCTCAATGAGGAAGACCGGACGATCTATCATGACGTCACGATCAACCAACGCCGCATCAAGCCCTATGTCGACCGGCTGCAGGCGGCCGATGCGGTGGTGCTCTGCCATCCGGTCTGGAATTTCGGCTGGCCGGCGATGCTCAAGGGCTATTTCGATCGGGTGTTCCTGCCCGATGTCTCGTTCAAGATGGTGGACGGAAAGCTGACGCCGGGCCTCGCCAACATCCGCAAGCTGACCAGCGTAACGACCTATGGCGTGGACCGGCTCCGAGCGCTTTACCTGTTTGATCCGCCGCGTTCGAATGCCACGCGCTTCCTGCGGGTTGTGTGCAACAAGAAGGTGAAGGTGGATTACCTCGCCCTCTATGGGATCAATAACATGACGGAAGCGCGCGCGGCCAAATTCCTGGCGAAGGTCCGCAAAGAAATGCTGGCTTTCTGACCATGGGCGATCGCCGCGTTGACCCGAATCAGGGCGCGGCCGATGCCGCCGCGCCGATCGTTTCCTTCCAGGACGTCTCACTGACCTTCGGGACAGGCGTCGAGGCCCTGCGGGGCATTAATCTCGATATCCGCCCCGGCGAGTTCATCAGCATTTTGGGGCCCTCGGGCTGCGGCAAGTCCACCTTGCTGCGCATCGCCGCCGGGCTGATCGACTATACCGACGGGGCGCTTCATGCGGATCGCTCCCACATCGCCTTCACCTTCCAGGATGCGACGCTGCTGCCCTGGCGCACGGTGCGCCGCAATGTCGAGCTTCTGCTCGAATTGCGCGGCGTCGGGCGAGAGGAGCGGCGCCGGGTGGCGCAGGAGAAGATCGCGCTGGTCGGCCTGAGCGGCTTTGAGGAGCAATATCCCAAGCACCTTTCGGGGGGCATGAAGATGCGCGTGTCGCTGGCACGCGCCCTGACCCTCGACCCCACGCTGTTCATGTTCGACGAGCCCTTCGGCGCGCTAGACGAGATCACGCGCGAGCGGCTCAACGATGAAGTGCAGACCCTGCAGTTGCGCCAGCAGTTCGCGGCGATGTTCGTGACGCACTCCGTGTCGGAGGCGGTGTTCATGTCGTCCCGCGTCATCGTGATGTCTGCGCGACCGGGCCGCATTGTCGGCACCTACGACATCCCGTTCCCGTTTCCGCGCGATGACGCGGTGCGCTTCTCGCCGCAATTTGCGGAACTGTGCGGCACGCTCTCGGCGGCGCTGCGGGATGCATCGGGAGGTGTGGAATGACCAAAGCGACCTATTTTCCGCCCCGCGCTGCCCGCACAAAGGCCAGTCCCGCTGCACGCTGGGTCGCGCGACTGCTGCCCCCGCTGCTGCTCGGCCTCCTGCTCGCGGCCTGCTACGCTTATGCGCGCGCCGGTCTTGAGGCGTATCGCCAGTTCCTGATGCCCGGCCCCAGCGAGATCTGGGAAGGCGCCTTCGCTTCAGCCGCCGTACGCGCGGAACTGCTGCGTGCCGCCGGCGTGACGGCGCAGATCGCGCTCACGGGTCTAGCCGTGTCGATCCCGGGCGGCATGCTGCTCGGCGTCCTCATGTTCCGCTCCTTCTGGATCGAGCGGGCGGTCGCGCCTTATCTGGTTGTGCTGCAGTCGATCCCGGTGCTGGCGATCATCCCGCTCATCCAGTCCCTGCTCGGCTTCGGCTTCCTGCCCAAGGTGCTGATCGTCGCCTTGTTCACCTTCTTCGCCATTCCCACCACGCTGCTTCTCGGCCTCAAGAGCCTCGACAAGGGCATTGCCGAGCTGTTCCGGCTGGAAGGCGCGGGCTGGGGCACAACCTTGCTAAAGGCGGGCATCCCGTCCGCGCTGCCATCGCTCTTTGCCGGCATTCGCATTGCGGCGAGCCTCGCGGTGATCGGCGCCATCGTCTCCGAGCTGTTCTTCGTTTCGGGCGATGGCGGGCTGGGCCAGATGCTGGTCAACTCGAAGATCGATTTCCTCTACGAGCAGATGTACGCGGCGCTCATCGTCTCGGCGGTGATGTCGATCGGCGTCTATCTGTTCTTCGGCTGGCTCGGCGACCGGCTCTTCTCTCACTGGCACGATTCGGCCGGGGCGAAGGGATGATGCGGCGGGCACGTCATGCCGTGTTGGCCGCGCTGGCCTTGCTCGGCGCGGGCGCGCAGGCTGCGCCGGTCGCGCAGGGCGCCTTCGCCCGGGAGCATTACCGCACACCGTTGGCCAGGGTCTGCCCCAATCCGGTCGCCGTGCAGCTCGACTGGTTGCCGCAGGCCGAGCATGGCGGGCTGTTCCAGCTGATCGGTGGCGCCGGGAAGATGAGCCAGGGGCGCTATCAGGGCCGGCTCGGCGCGACCGGGATTGACCTGCTCATTCTGGTGGGCGGCAAGGGCATCGGCCTTGGCGATGCCGAGACACCGTTTTCCGCGCTCTACATGGGCAACAGTCGCGCTGGCCTGCGTCCGCATCTGGCGCTGGTCGATCAGGACAATGCCTTCATCTTCTCCCGCCGCTTCCCGGCTACGGGCGTGGTGGCAATGCTCGAGAAATCGCCCATGGGTCTGTTCTGGGACCGCGCGACCTATCCGCGCGGCTTCCGGTCGGTGGCGGACCTGCGGGCGTTCGTACGGTCAGGGAAAGGCAAGATCTACCTCTCCACCACGCGACGCACATTCGGGCGCTATCTCATCAATAACGGCCTGCCCAAGGATGCGGTGCAGGAAGGCTATAATGGCGACGCCGAAACCTTCGTGCTGAACCGTGGGCGCTGGCTTAATCAGGGCAGCGTCACCAGCGAGGGCTATCAGTTCGCTCATGGCAAGCGCTGGAACAAGCCGGTGGATTTCCTGCTGCTCTCGGACATGGGCTATCCGCTTTATCCCGGTATGGTCTCGGTCGCGACAAACCGGCTCAACGAGCTGGCCCCGTGCCTCAAGGGTCTGGTGCCGCTGCTGCAGCGCGCGCAGGTGGATTATATCCGCGCGCCGGGCGAGGTGAACGACGTCATCTACCGGTTCAACGAGGGCGGCTTCGCGGCGCCCTGGTGGAAGACCTCGCGCGAGTTGCTGGCAGCAGCCTCTGCCGTCTCGCTCTCGCGCGGCATCGTCGGCAACGGGCCGAACAGGACTTTGGGCGATTTCGACATGACCCGCAGCGCTGTGCTCCTCTCCCGGCTCAAGCCCTATCTCGACATCCGCGCCAAGCCGAATGTGAAGCCGCAGGATGTGGTGACCAATCGCTTCATCGATCCCTCGGTCGGCCTGCGCTGATGCCCGTGATTCTCGATGGCGATGCCACTGCGGCAGCATGGCGCGCGCGGATTAAGGCGCGGGCGGACGAGGGCGCATTCGTGCGGTCGGGGCATCGGCCGTGCCTCGTCACGGTGCTCGTCGGCGATGATGAGGCAAGCCGGGCCTATGTCTCGCGCAAGCATCAGGATTGCGAGGCGCTTGGCTTTGCCTCCCGCCAGATCGATCTCCCGGCCAGCATTTCGCAGGCCGACCTGCTGGCGCTGATCGACATTCTCAACCGGGACGCCGCCTGTCACGGCTTGATCGTGCAACTGCCGCTCCCTGCGCACATTGATGCCGGCGCGGTGATCGAGGCGATCAGCCCGGACAAAGATGTGGACGGGCTCCACCCTCTCAATCTGGGGCGGATGCTGGCCGGTCAATCTGCGTTGCGGCCCTGCACGCCAAGCGCGATCCTCGCTCTGCTGCGTGAATATGATGTGCCGCTGGCCGGGCGCCGCGTCGCGATCATCGGGCGCGGGCTGCTGGTCGGTCGGCCGCTCGCCATGATGCTGGCCGACAGGGATGTCGATGCGGTCGTCACCGTGCTTCATCGCGGCATAGCGGATCTGACGCCTGTGCTGCGCGAGAGCGACGTGATCATCGCCGCAGCCGGCCAGCCTGATCTTGTGCGTGCCGACATGGTGCGACCCGGCGCCTGCGTCATGGGCGTCGGGATTAGCTATGTCGACGGGCAGATGGTGTCGGACATTGCCGAGGATGTCGCGCAGATGGCCGGCTGGGTGACGCCGCGCCACGGATCGGTGGGGCCGATGACCCGCGCCATGCTCATGCGCAACCTGCTGGACGCGGCGCTCAGCCAGACCTGAGCGCCGCCGGTTTTCCCTTGTTCGATTATCCCCGCGCCGGGCCGATGGCCGCGGCGAGCTGGGCCTGATATTCTTCCATCCAGTCCGCATCGGCCGGCGCATTATAGGCGCCACCGCGCGCGCCGTTGACGATCTCGGGATCGTCCACGCCTGGCGGCACCGTGCCGGCATCCTGCAGCGCGCGGGCCGCCTTGATGATGCGCTTGCGGGTCTGCATGATCATCAGGTCGCTGGTGACGAGATGCTCGTTGGAGCGGTCCACGATGTCGCCCATGCTCTCGGTGATATACTGGTCCTGCAGCGTGATGCCGGTCACGCCGGTGAAGCTCACCTCATTCTGCGCGGTGCGGTCGACCTCATAATCATTCTCGGCATTCTGGGCGAGCTTCCAGCGGCCGAACCAGTCGCTGCTGTTGGGCAAGAAATTGTGGCGGAATTCCAGGCCCGCGATGGTGTTGCCATCCACCGTGGTGCGCAGTGGCTGGGTGCGCTTCACCCAGGCGAAGTTGAAGACCATGGTGTGGCTGTCATCCATCGGCACCCAGGCATTGGCGGTGACGTTGTCCGAGAAGGTGCCGTCCGGGAACAGCGCCCAGAAGGGGAAGATATACTGGCAGATGCGCCAGTAGAGGCCCTCGCCATCGGCAGAGGGGCGATAGGCGCCAGCCATCGTGCCCCAGTCGGTATCGGCGACCTTGAAGTCGGGCGCGCGCTTGGTCACCGCGACGCTGTGCATGTTGGTCGCGTCGACGTCTTCATCGGCCACGCTGCCGACATGCAGGAAGCCGAAGTGGCTCGTGTCGATGTCACCTTCCAGCGCCTGCAGCCAGTTGCACTCGCGCTGGGTGAGCGTCACGCGCAGCTCGGCATCCGGCAGCATCGTGGCTTCGATGCAGGGGAGGGGCGGCGGCGTTTCGCGCTCGCCCATATACACCCACACCACGCCGGCGCGCTCGGCGGTGCGATACACCTTGGCATGGACGCGCGGCTGGAATTTGGCGGCGTCGGCTTCGGAGACGTTCGGCATGTCCAGGCACTTGCCGTTCACGTCGAACTTCCAGCCATGGTACACGCAGCGAATGCCGCCCTTTTCGTTCCGCCCGAAGAAGAGCGAGGCGCAGCGGTGCGGGCAGCGATGGTCCATCACGCCGACCCGGCCCTCGCTATCGCGGAAGGCCAGCAGCTTCTCTCCGAGCAGCATCAGGCGCAGCGGCGCGCCGTCTGCGGCGATCTCTGACGAGGCGCAGGCCGGAATCCAATATTGGCGCATGACGGTGCCCATCGGCGTACCGGGGCCAACACGCGTCATCAGTTCATTATTCGCAACCGAAACCATGCAACCTTCCTTCTTTCAGATGTCCGCGAGCGCGTCTTGATTGTCCCAGGCCAGCATCTTGCCGGGGTTGAGCAGGCCCTTGGGGTCGACTTCCCGCTTGAAGGCCAACTGGACATGGTTGACCTGCTTCATGCCGCCTTCCTCGATGGTGTAGACATGCGGGTTGAACTGACGGCAGCCGCGCTGCTCATGATAGGCCATGATCTCGTTCAGTCGCTCCTCGGTGGTGAAGCGCACCATCTGGATGGCTGAGCAGCTCACGGTCGGGCCGCTGCGGGTGAACTCGAGGTGGAACATCACCTCGTCGCCGAAATGGCGCTGGAGTTCGTCGGCCAGTTCCACGCAATTTTGGGCCGGCAGCAGCGTTTGCAAATAGGTCAGCGTCGGATCGACCTTGAGCGCCTGCAGCGTCGTATGATTCCAGCACAGCTCGTAGAGCGGCACGCGCTTGCCCGTGGCAGGCGCGGTGCGGCTATCGTGCGCGATGCGTCCGCCGTGGGCCGCGACGAGCGTCTCGAACCCCTCCCATGACTGGCTGGCGACCATCACCAGCGCGCAGGCTTCATCCGCGCGGACATATTGCGCGATCGGGCGCAGATAAGTGTGAGCAATGGGCGGGGCCATCACCCCGCACTGCTTCTTCACCAGACCCGGACTTTCCGCGAACGCCTTGCCGAAGCGGGCGGCGCTCAGCAGATCGTCGAACGTGACGACCGCATCGATCCACAATTGCGCATTGGCGAGCGGCAGTTCCAGCTCGGTGATGATGCCGGTGACGCCGTAGCTGTGGTTGAACTTGGCAATGTCGGCGCCGCGCAGCTCCAGCACGCGCGGCTCGGCTTCGAGCGTCACGAGCTGGGCGCCGAGGATGTTGCCGGTCTCCCGCAGCATCCCCCAGTTGATCGAGCCGACGCCGCCCGATCCGCCGGCAATGAACCCGCCCACGGTCGCGACAGTGCGGGTGGAGGGGTGCAGCCGCATTTCATAGCCATGCTCGGCAAGTTCCTGATCGAGCGTGATGAGGCGCTTGCCGGCCTGCACGCGGCACACGCCGTCCTTCACCCAGAGGAGCTTGTCCATCGCGCGCATGTCGAGTAGCGCGCCGCCCCGGATCGGCATGGCCTGGCCGTAATTGCCGGTGCCGCCACCGCGCACCGTCAATGGCACGTCATGGGCATAGCAGGCGGCGGCGATTTCCAGAATGTCGGCTTCGGAATGCGCTTCCAGCAGCACGTCGCCGGTCACGTCGGCGAGCTGGCGCTTGAGGATGGGGCTGTACCAATAATAGTCCCGGCTCATCCGGCGCACCGCTGCGGCATCGGTGATGACCTTCGGCCCCTTCAGTGCGTCGATCAGACCATTCAAGTTCATAGGCTTCGATTCCGTCTCAATCCTGCGCGGCGCCGGGGCGGATCGCGATCATCCTTGCGCTCGGTCGAGCAGTAGTTATACATAAACTGCTTACTAAGAGAAGAGGGGAATCTGGGATTTGCGCGTGCGGGTCGTAGATTGGGTCGCCGAAATAGGGCAGAAACACAGCGGCGGGCGCGGTCGCGTCCGGCCGCGGTCCTGCGGTTTTGAGGAATAAAGGCAATGCTTGAATATTGGCAGGATATGACGACGCGCGACTTCCAGTCCGTGGATGCCGCGCGCGATATTGCCCTCATGCCGGTCGCCGCCATCGAGCAGCATGGGCCGCATCTGCCGGTCTCTGTCGATGCCGATATCAATGCGGGTGTCGTCGCGGCAGCGGCGCGTCACCTGGCGGACGGCGTGCGCGTCGTCGCGCTGCCGATGCTCGCCATCGGCAAGAGCAACGAGCATATGGCCTTCCCCGGCACGCTGACCGTCGGGACCGAGACGCTGCTGCGCTACTGGATCGATATCGCCGAGTCCGTCCTGCGCGCCGGTTTCCGCAAGATCGTCGTGCTGAACTCGCACGGTGGCCAGCCCCAGCTTGTCGAGATATTGGTGCGCGAGCTGCGCGTGCGTCACGGCGCTCTCGCCGTCTCCGCGAGCACCTACGGCTTTGGCGTGCCGGAGGGCCTGTTCAGCGAGGACGAGCTGCATCATGGCATTCATGCCGGCGCGGTCGAAAGCTCGATGATGCTCCATCTGCGCCCCGAGCAGGTGAAGCGCGAGCTGATGGCGGATTTCCCCTCGACCGGCCCGGCGATTGCGCGCGATTATGATGAGCTTCGGCTCGAAGGCGCGGTGGGCATCGGCTGGATGACGCAGGACATCAATCCGGACGGGGCAATCGGCAATGCCAGCCTCGCCAATGCCGATCACGGCGCCCAATGTCTCGACCATGCCGGGCGCGGCCTCGCGCGCCTGCTCGCCGATGTCAGCCGCTACCCCTTGCCGGAGTCCCGCGCATGAATCCCGCCGTCTATCTCTCCCGCGCCACCGAACTGCAGGCGTTCCGCATCGCGCCGACCGACACCAACTATTTCGTCATCCTGCATGACAAGGCCGTGCCCGGCTTCGAACATGTGTGCGTGGTCGAGATTTTCGAGCCCGGCGGCAAGACACCGCCGAACAGTCACAAGGCCGCCTTCGAGTTCTTCTATGTGCTGGAAGGGGAAGGGCGGGCGACCTGCGATGGAGCCAGCGTGTCGCTCAGCCGGGGCAGCGCCATGCTGCTGCCGCCCGGCGGCCTGCATGTCATCGAGAATACCGGGCCGGGCAAGCTCTACACGCTCACTGTCATGACACCCGATGAAGGCTTCTCCGACCTCATCCGCTCCGGCGTGCCGGTCGATCTCGATGCCAGCGATATCGCTCTTCTCTCAGGAAACGCATGATGACTGACCAGACAGCCTCCTATCATCGCCTCGGCAGCTCACCGCGCCGCGCGTGGCAGGTGAATGCGCAGGAGGCCATTCTTGCGCAGGGGGACCAGCCGCGCCGCGTCGTCGCCTGCGAAGCCGCGCCGCAGAATCTGCAGATCGATCTGGCGCGCACGGCGATTGTCGTGGTGGATATGCAGAACGACTTCTGCCACCCCGATGGCTGGCTGGCCTCGATTGGCGTCGATATTTCCGCCGCGCGCGCCCCCATCGCGCCGTTGCAGGCGCTGTTGCCTGGTCTGCGGGCTGAGGATGTGCCCGTCATCTGGCTCAACTGGGGCAACCGGCCGGACCGGATGAACCTCAGCCCCTCGATCCTCCATGTCTACAAGCCGGACGGCACCGGCACCGGCCTCGGCGATCCGCTGGCGAACGGGGCACCGGTTCTGGAGGAAGGGAGCTGGGCGGCGGCCGTGGTCGACGAGCTGCCCATCGCGCCGCAGGACATATGCGTTTCCAAATATCGCATGTCCGGCTTCTGGGACACGCCGCTGGACAGCATCCTGCGCAATCTGCGGGTCGATACGGTGCTGTTTGCGGGCGTGAACAGCGACCAGTGCGTGCTGGCGACGCTGATCGACGCGAATTGCCTGGGCTATGATTGTGTGCTGCTCACCGATTGTGCGGCGACCACCTCGCCCGCCTTCTGCGCCGAGGCGACGCTCTACAATGTGAAGCAGTGTTTCGGTTTCGTGATGGATTCGGCGGCGCTCGTCGCCGGCATGGATGCGGCGATCGGGCAGGAGCGCGCGTGATGAAGATCAACAAGCCCGCCGTCCTCGCCGAAGTGACCGCGCTGGTGGATCGCTACGAACGCGCTCTGGGGGAGAATGACATCGCCATGCTGGACGGCATGTTCTGGCAGTCGGACCGAGCGGTGCGTTATGGCGTTGGCGAATGCCTGTACGGGATCGAGGAGATCCTCGCCTTCCGCAAGGCGCGAGCGGGCGGCTCGCCGCCCCGTGCCATCCGGCGGATGGAGATCACCACCTTTGGCGATGATTTTGCGACCGCGAATGTCGAGTTCCAGCGGATCGGCGGCGCGGTCATCGGCCGCCAGAGCCAGAGCTGGGCGCGGCTGCCGGAGGGATGGCGCATCGTCTCCGCCCATGTCTCGCTGCAGGGAAGCGGCCACTGACGGCACGCGCCCGCGCGGGCTGACTTCAAAGGCCTGCCGCCCTGCCGTCGCTGCGCGGATCGCTCGCGCCTTCCATCTGCCCATCGGCATGGCGGACGATGGCGCCAGCATGGCCCATCATCGCCGTCATCGGCGCGACCAGCTCCACCTCGTGCCCCGCCGCGCGAAGCTGCGCATAGAGCGCCGGCTCGAAGCGATCCTCCAGCTTGAGTGATGTGCTTTCTTCCCCCCATGTTCGGCCGAGCAGCCAGCGCGGGGCGGAGATGGCCTGCTGCAAGGGCACGCCGAAGCGGGCGTAGCGGCTGAACAAAGCGGCCTGCGTCTGCGGCTGGCCTTCGCCACCCATGGTGCCATAGGCCATCACCCGGCCATCATCGAAATGCGCCAATGCGGGGTTCAAGGTGTGGAACGGCTTGCGGCCGGGCTTGAGGGCATTCCAGCCCTCGTCGGCGAGACGGAAAGAGCAGCCGCGATTCTGCCATGTGATGCCGCTCTGCGGGAGTACGAGGCCCGAGCCGAACTCGAAATAGGTGCTCTGGATGCAGCTCACCACCTGCCCGCGGGCATCGGCGGCGGCGAACCAGCAGGTATCTCCCAGGGCCGAGGGGCGCGGCCACGGCATGGCGCGCGCCGGATCGATCGCCTGCGCCATCCGGTCCAGACCGGCCGCGTCATCAAGCAGCGCCTGCGGATCGATCTCCATGAAAGCCGGATCGCCGACATGCGCATCGCGGACCAGAAAGGCCTGCTTGGTCGCCTCGACCAATCCGTGCAGATGCGCGAAGCTTTCGGCCTGTTCCGCCGGCAAGCGGTCGAACAGCGCGAGAATCAGCAGCGACGCGAGGCCCTGTGTCGGCGGGGCGGTGTTGTAGAGCGTGGCGTCGCGCAGCCGCACGGTGAGTGGGGCAGGCGAGGTCGCGCGGTGGGCCGCCAAATCCTGCGCCGTCACCGGACTGCCGAGCTGGGTGAGATCATCGGCGATCCGCTCGGCGAGCGCGCCGCGATAGAAGCTGTCCAGCCCATCCTCGGCCAGCATTCTCAACGTTTCGGCGAGTTGCGGCTGGCGCAGCGTTTCGCCCTGGCGGAGCGGGCGGCCCTCCGGCTCGAAGATCGTGCGATAGGCGCCCGGTACGCATGTCAGTTCGTCCGATTTGCTCGCGGCCAGTTCGGCGCCGCCGGCGGTCACCGCCACGCCCTGTTCGGCACGGGCAATGGCGTCCGCGAGCAGGCGATGCAGGGGGAGGGGAGAGGCCAGCGAGGACCGCGCCAGATCCCATCCGGAGACCGTGCCCGCCACGGTATTGGCGGCGAGCGGCCCGCGCCAGGGAATGGCCGACAGGCCGGCATAGGCATCGCCAAGCGCCCGAGGACTGCGCCCGCAGGCGTCGATGGCCCAAACCCGGCCGTCCGGCTCGTGGATCAGCCAAAAACCGTCCCCGCCGATTCCCGTCATGTGCGGATAGACCGCGGCGAGGCACGCGGCGGTGGCAATCGCCGCCTCGATCGCCGTGCCGCCGTCCCGCAGGATGGACAGGCCGGCTTTGCTGGCCAGATGATGGGGCGCGGTGACCATTCCGTGGTTGCCGTGGGCACTCTCTTGCATGGTCATGGTCCTTTCCGCTCAGCGCATCCCGTCCGCTGCGGATGCACTAGTATGCATCTTCTGCATAACTTTCAACTTCACCTCGTCCAGACCCATGTCTATGCTCCGGCCCGGTTCGTGCCACCCAGCCTCCTGCTTTCCGGAGAGATGCCATGCTTAAAACCCCTCTCGCGCTGCTCCTTGCCATGTCGGCGCTGGCCAGTCCGGCCATGGCCGCAACCGTGGATGCGCGGGCGACCGCTGCCATAGAGCAATCCATCAAGCAGAGCACGCCGGACCTGATCGCCCTCTACCGTGATCTGCACGCCAATCCCGAGCTGAGCCTGGCGGAAACCCGCACGGCCGCGCGGCTGGCGCAGGAAATGCGCAAGCTGGGGCTGGAGGTCACCGAGAAGGTCGGCGGGACCGGCGTCGTCGCCGTGCTGCGCAATGGCGAGGGGCCGGTGGTGCTGATCCGTGCGGACATGGATGCCCTGCCGATGAAGGAGCTGAGCCAGTCGCCCTTCGCGAGCACCCGTGAGGCGCCGTATCAAGGCAAGACCACGTTCGTCGCGCATAGCTGCGGCCATGATCTGCACATGGCCTGGTGGGTCGGCACGGCGAAAGCCATGCTCGCCATGCGGGACCAGTGGCGCGGGACGATGCTGTTCGTCGCGCAGCCGGGCGAGGAAAGCGGGCAGGGCGCGCGCAAGATGGTCGAGGACGGTCTGTTCACGCGCTTCCCCAAGCCCGATTACGGCTTTGCGGCCCATGTCGGCAATGATCCTGTCGGCCGGATCGTAGTCAAGCAGGGCGCTTTTACCAGCAATTCGGACACCATCCGGATCACTTTCAAGGGCAAGGGCGGTCACGGCTCGATGCCGAGCCGCACCATCGATCCCATCGTGATGGGCGCGCGCTTCGTGATGGATGTGCAAACCGTGATCAGCCGGCAGAAGGATCCGTTTGAGTTCGGGGTCGTGACGGTCGGCTCGTTCCAGGCGGGCACGGCGGCCAATATCATCCCGGACACGGCATCGCTGGCCCTGACGCTGCGCTCCTTCTCGCCGGAGGTTCGCGAGCAGCTGGTCGAGGGCGTGAAGCGCACGGCGCTCTCGGCCGCAGCGATGTCGCAGGCGCCCGAACCGGTAATCGATCACAGCAGGGGCGCGGCATCGGTCATCAATGACGATGATCTTGCCGCGCGGACCGCAGCTGCCTTGCGCACGGCGGGCTGGGACGACATTGCCCTGATTCCGGCCACTGCGCCGGGCGGTTCGGCCAGCGAGGACTATTCCGAACTGGTGTCAGCCAGCGGCATGCGCTCGGTCTATCTGGGTGTCGGCGGCTATCTGCCGTCAGTCATCGCGGATTATGCCAAGCGTGGCGAGCCGCTCCCGACAAACCACTCGCCCTACTTCCTGCCGGACGCCGAAAGCGCCATCCCAACGGCCATACGCAGCCTGTCGGTCGCGGCCCTCTCGGTGCTGGGCAATCCCAAATAAGTCTGGTGCGCGGGATCAGACCCGCATCGGCATGAGCACGTAAAGCGCCGGCGCCTTCTCATTCTCGCGAATGAGCGTCGGCGCGGCCGCGTCGGCGAGGTGGACTTCAACCGAGTCGCCTTCGACCTGTCCGAGAATGTCGAGCAGATAGCGGGCGTTGAAGCCGATCTCGATGGGGGCGGCGCTGTAGTCGCCGGGCACTTCCTCGGCGGCAGTGCCGTTTTCCGGGCTGGTGACGGAGAGGGTGATCTTGTCCTTCTCTAGCGCCATCTTCACGGCGCGGGTCTTCTCGGTGGCGATGGTCGCGACGCGGTCCACGCCTTCCTCGAAGCTGCGCGGATCGATCTTGAGCAGCTTGTCGTTGCCGGTCGGGATCACGCGGCTGTAATCCGGGAAGGTGCCGTCGATCAGCTTGCTGGTCAGCACCGCATTGCCGAGGTCGAAGCGGATCTTGGTGGGCGAGAGGTCGATGCGCACGCTGCCATCCACTTCGTCGAGCAGCTTGCGCAGCTCGGCGATGCATTTGCGCGGAATGATGATGTCCGGCATGCCTTCGGCGCCATCGGGGCGCACGACCGTGACGCGTGCGAGGCGGTGGCCATCGGTCGCGGCGGCCTTCAGCACCGGGGCGGGGTCTTCCGCGACGTGCAGGAAGATGCCGTTCAGATAATAGCGCGTCTCCTCAGTGGAGATGGCAAAGCGCGTCTTGTCGATGATCTGGATGAGCGAGGCGGCCGGCAGCTCGAAGCTGGTGGGCAGCGCGCCTTCCGCGATGATCGGAAAGTCGTCGCGCGGCAGCGTCTGCAGGTTGAAGCGCGCACGCCCGGCCTGTACCAGCATCTTGCCCTCGGCCGCTTCCAGGCGGACCTGGCTGCCCTCGGGCAGCTTGCGCGCGATGTCGAACAGGGTGTGGGCGGAGACGGTGGTGGCGCCCGGCGTTTCCACCTGCGCCTGCACATTCTCGACGATCTGCAGATCGAGATCGGTGGCCATCAGCTTGATGGCGCCGTCGCCGGTCGCGTCGATCAGCACGTTGGAGAGAATCGGGATCGTGTTGCGCCGCTCCACGACCGACTGGACATGGCCGAGGCTCTTCAGGAGCGTCGCACGTTCGATGGTGGCCTTCATCCCTCTGGTGTCCGTTTCTTATCCGGTTGATGGAGTCGGAGCGAAGGAGTCCGCTCTTGGAGCCTCATTCCTTATCGAAATTGCCGCATGGGGCAAGTCGCCCCGAGAAAAAAGCGCGTGTCCACCCGGCGCCGTCTTGTGTTCGCGGGCGCGTTACGCTTTGTCCGGCGGCATGACGCTCACCTGCCCTGTCCGCGCGCTCGCTCTGCTGCTGATCGGCGCCGCGCTTGCCGCGGCCGGCAACGCGCGGGCGCGGGATGTGCTCGGCGTGTTCGAGGGCTGGGGCGCGTTCCGGGATCCGAACGCCCAGCGCTGCTTTGCCATGGCCCAGCCGATGGCCGGGGGCTGGGAAGCCTCGCCCTGGCGTCCGTTCGCCGCCATTGGCTACTGGCCCCGCGCCGGGCTGCGCGGGCAGGTGAATATTCGCCTCAGCCATCAACTGGCCAAGGATACGCACGCTGTTCTGTCCGTCGGCGGCAGGCAGTTCCCGCTGGTCGGGTCCGAGGCGGATGTCTGGGCGGCGGACCCAGCAAGCGATGCGGCGATCATCGCCGCGATGCGCACCAATCGGACGATGACCATCTCCGGGCGGGCGCGGGCCGGCGGGCGCTTTACCGATCGCTATGCCCTGGGCGGTGCCGCCACCGCCATCGACGCGGCGGCGTTGGCCTGCGCGCGGCGACGTTAAGCGCTGCTTTCCCGGTCCCGCCATGCGTTGACAGCGCTCTTGTTGCATTGCAGCATACGACGCATCGTCCGGGGAGACCATGCTTCATGTTCTATCGCCACGCCCTAGGGGCAGTCATTGGCTGCCTGATCGCCGCCCCACTGGCTGCGCAACTGCCCGACCCATCCCCTGAGCGGATCAATGCCTGGTGGGGCCATGTCGAGGAACTTGCCAGCGATGCCAATGAAGGGCGCGGAGCCGGCACGCCGGGCTATGATCGCGCGGCCGATTACGTCGTCGAGGCCTTTCGCAAGCTTGGGGCGCAGGCGGCGGGAACGGACGGCTATTTTCAGCGTGTCGATCTGGTCGAGCAGCGCTTCGATCAGCCGGCGAGCACGGCGGTACTCAAGCGCGCGTCGGGCGATGTGGTTCTGGCGACCCCGCAGGATCTGTTCTTCCGTGGCAACACGCCCATGCCGGCCAGCATCGACGCCCCGCTCGTCTTTGCCGGCTATGGCCTCTCCATAGCTGAGGCCGGTCATGATGATTTCGCGGGGATCGACGTCAAGGGCAAGGTGGTGGTCGTGCTGTCCGGCGGCCCGGCCGACATTTCGGGCGCGCTGAAGTCTGATGCGCGCTCGGCGCGCGCGAAGCTCCTCGCTGAGCGTGGCGCCCTCGGCATGATTGCGCTCACCACCCCCAAACAGGTCGAGATCCGGTGGGATCGGCAGGTCGGCAATGCGAGCCTTTCCTCCATGTATCTGGCCGATCCGGCGCTGCGCGATGTCTCGGTGCCCTTCATGATGGCGACCCTCTCGCCGGAAAAGGCCGGCCTGCTGTTCGAGGGTACGGGGCAGAGCTTCGAGGCGCTGTCTGCCCTGTCGGACGCATCCGCGCCGCTGCCCGTCTTCGATCTGCCGGCCCGTTTTGCCGCGACGATTAAGGCGACCCAAAAGCCGCTCAGCAGCAACAACATCATCGCGGTCCTGCCCGGATCGGACCCGGCACTGGCCTCGGAATATGTCGTCCTTTCGGCGCATCTGGATGGCTATGGCATCGGAGCGCCGGTCAATGGCGATGCCATCTATAACGGGGCGTTCGATAATGCCGTCGGCGTCGCCAGCATGATCGAGGCGGCCAGGGCGCTGGCGGCGGCGCCCCAAAAGACCCGCCGCTCGATCCTGTTCGCCATCGTTACCGCAGAAGAGAAGGGCCTGCTCGGCTCGCGCTATTTCGCCAGTCGTCCTACGGTACGGGCCGGATCGATCGTGGCGAACATCAATCTGGACATGCCGCTGCCGATCTTTCCGCTGACCAGCATCACGCCCATCGGCTATGAGGAGAGCACGCTCGGCGCTCATGCGCAGGCGGTGAGCGAGGCGATGGGCCTGCCCATCGTCCCGGACCCTAAGCCGGATCGCAACGTGTTCATCCGGTCGGATCAATATAGTTTCATAAAGCAGGGTATCCCGGCGCTCTTCCCCAAATATGGTTTCAAGCTCGGGACGCCGGAAGAGGCGGTGGAGGCCGCGTGGCGCGCGAATATCTACCATTCTCCCCAGGATGATCTTCTGCAGCCGGTGATGAAGGCCGAGGGCGTCAAGCTGACCGACTATGTCATCGCGCTCACCCAGCGCGTCGCCGACGCGCCAGAGCGCCCGCGGTGGCTGGAGACGAGCTATTTCAAGCGCTTTGCGAACTAGTCGGCCCGTCGTCAGTCTCGTTCGCGGCGGACGATCGCGTAGGTTTTCGGGGCGAGATGGAGATCCCATTGCTGCCCCTGCGCATCGCGCGCGTCATCGACCTCCCAGCGATTGTCGTCGATGTCGAACTCGATTTCGTCCCAGCTCTTGAATCCCGCCTCGTGCAGCACGGCCGTGATGGCCTTCGCCTCCTCCGGGGTCGGGGCACGGTCCGCGGCGAAAGCGGGCGTCGCGCAGGCGAGCGAGGCCAGGGCGACGAGGGGGAGCGGGAACGCGAACTTCATGGATCAATCCTCCGATAGGGGCCGAAGGATTCCACGGGAATGGCGTACGTGGAATGATCTGCCTCGGGCGCGATGGGGCGTCCGACATCACGCTTGTGAGCAAGCGCCAGAGGGGCCCGGACGACCAGAGCGTAACGGCTCCTTGCTCGCCGGGTTCCCGCAACGACGGGAAATCCGGTTTCGTATGGGGATGCTCTGCCGGGATCGGCGTTGGTCAACGCCACTGGCGCAAGCTCCAACATGCGATTATATGCGCCCCATGCCCCACACTGCGACGCCCCTCATGCCGATCCCCGGCCATGTCGATCCTGTGCCGGTCCCCCGCGCGATCACGCCGCGCGAGGACGGGCGGGTCGATCTCGTTGGTCTCTCCCGCGCCCAGATCAAGGCTGAGCTGAGTGCGGCCGGTCTCGATGAGAAACAGGCGAAGCTGCGCGCCAAGCAGCTCTTCCACTGGCTCTATCATCGCGGTGAGACCGACTTTGAACGCATGACCGATCTGGCCAAGCCGATGCGGGGCTGGATGGCCGAGCGCTTCATCGTCGGGCGGCCCAATGTGGTGGAAGCGCAGATCAGCTCGGATGGCACGCGGAAATGGCTGCTGCGTTCCGACGACGCGCAGGATTATGAAATGGTCTTCATCCCCGATGCGGACCGGGGGACGCTGTGCGTGTCCAGCCAGGTCGGCTGCACGCTCAATTGTCGCTTTTGCCACACCGGCACGATGCGTCTGGTGCGCAATCTGACGCCCGGCGAGATCGTCGGGCAGGTGATGCTCGCGCGCGATGCCTTGGGCGAATGGCCAAAGGGCAGCATGGCCGGCTTCGGCGAGGTCGATGAGGAAGAGGACGACGACGCGCCGCAGTACAGCCCGGACGGGCGCCTGCTCACCAACATCGTGATGATGGGCATGGGCGAGCCGCTCTACAATTTCGAGCATGTCCGCGATGCACTCAAGGTGGTGATGGATGGCGATGGGCTGGCCCTCTCCAAGCGTCGCATCACGCTCTCCACCAGCGGGGTGGTGCCGATGATGGCGCGCGCCGGCGAGGAGATCGGCGTCAATCTGGCCGTCTCCCTCCACGCCGTCACCAAGGAGGTGCGCGACGAGATCGTGCCGCTCAACCGCAAGTTCGGGCTGGAAGAGCTGCTGCAGGCCTGTGCCGACTATCCCGGCGCCAACAATGCCCGTCGCATCACTTTTGAGTATGTGATGCTCAAGGACAAGAATGACAGCGATGAGGATGCGCGCGAACTGGTCCGTCTGCTCCGCCAATATCGTCTGCCGGCCAAGGTGAACCTCATTCCGTTCAACCCCTGGCCCGGCGCGCCTTATGAGTGCTCGACGCCCGAGCGCATCCGGCGCTTCTCGGACATCGTGTTCGAGGCGGGCATTTCCGCGCCGGTGCGCACGCCGCGCGGTCGCGACATCATGGCGGCATGTGGCCAGCTCAAGTCCGCCAGCGAAAAGAAGAGCCGCGCCGAGCTGGATCGGCTCGCGGCCGAAAAGCAGGCCGCGCTCGGCTGAGCCAAGGGTTCAGCCGGGGCGCTTCATCAGGAACTGTGTGTCGGGCCGGATTTCGTAATAGTCGGCCGGCCCTCCACCCCGCGCCACCGGCACCGCATCGGTGGTGCGATAGATGCCGTCATGCAGGCAGGCCGGATCGATGTGGATGTGGACCACTTCGCCAAACACCATCACATTGCCGCTTTGCGCGCCGGAAAGGCCACGCAGCGGCATGATGTCTGTCACCCGGCATTCGAACTGCACCGGACTGGCCGCGACGCGCGGTGCCGCGATCTCCACCGAGGCCAGCGGTTCGAGCCCGGCGAGCGCGAATTCGTCGACGTCCGGCGCGACCTCTGCCGATGTGGCGTTCATCGCCTCGGCCAGGGAGCGGCCGACCAGGTTCCAGGTGAAGACGCCGGTCGCGCGCGCGTTTGTCAGGCTGTCCTTCACGCCGCTGGATGAGAGGCCGATGATCGGCGGGCTGTAGGCGAAGAGATTGAAGAAGCTGTAGGGCGCGAGATTGGGCACGCCGGTCGCGCTGACCGTCCCGATCCACCCGATCGGCCTCGGCGCGACGATGGCATTCAGCGGATTGTGCGCCAGCCCATGACCATCGGCCGGGCGGTAGCTGTGGAAGCTGGGGGTGGTCATGATCGTCTCATCTCCGACGGGCCGAGGCAGCGGAATAGCAGATGGACCGGTCAGGGAAAGCGCCCGCTTTTCGTGAAAGGGGGTGACCGAACGATCCGCCGCGCTATAAACGCGCGCCATGAGAATATTGGGTCGCCTGCTCGGCAAGATCATCAGTCAGGGCACATTGACCATCCGCTATGCGGATGGGTCGCAGGAAGTGTTGGGAACAGCCGTGAGGGGCTGGCCGGACGTCGCCATCCGCTTCACCGATGATGCCGCCGCACGCGCCATCCTCACCAATCCCGCGCTCGGCGCGGCCGAGGGGTTCATGGATGGCAAGCTCATCATCGAGCAGGGCAGCATCTGGAACCTGATCATGCTGGTCGCGGCCAATTCGCCTTTGGAAAGCGGCAAGACGCTCGATGAGCCGAGCTTGCTCGGCTGGCTGGGAGAGCGGATCAAGCACTGGCGCGACAATTACAACAAGCGCAGTCGCTCCAAGGCCAATGTCGCGCATCACTACGACCTGTCGGACAAGCTCTACGCGCTGTTCCTCGACAAGGACCGGCAATATAGCTGCGCCTACTTTACCGACCCCGATGCGGTGAGCCTGGAGCAGGCGCAGATCGACAAGAAGGCGCATATCGCCGCCAAGCTCGATCTGAAGCCCGGGCAGCAGGTGCTGGATATCGGCTGCGGCTGGGGCGGCATGGCCCTGTATCTCAATCGCGTGGCGGATGTGGACGTGCTCGGCGTCACTTTGTCCGAGGAGCAGCTCAAGGTCGCGCGGCGCAGGGCGCAGGAGGCGGGCGTCGCCGATCGCGTCCGGTTCGAGCTGATCGATTATCGCGATGTGAACGGCACGTTCGATCGCATCGTCTCGGTCGGCATGTTCGAGCATGTCGGCGTGCGCCATTATCGCGAGTTCTTCCGCACCTGCCATAATCTGCTGAAGCCGGACGGGGTGATGCTGCTGCACACCATCGGCCGCCTCAATGGCCCGTCATCGACGGATGGCTTCATGCGCAAATATATCTTCCCCGGCGGTTACGCCCCGGCGTTGTCGGAGATCATGGAAGGCAGCGAGCCCAACCGCCTGCTGCTGACCGACATCGAAGTGCTGCGCATGCATTATTACTATACGCTCGAGCATTGGTATCAGCGCACGCTTGCGGCGAAGACGGAGATCGTCGCCCTGTATGACGAGCGCTTCTTCCGCATGTGGACTTTCTATCTGGCGGCGGCAGCGTCCGGCTTCCTCTATGGCAGCCAGACGATCTACCAGCTCCAGTTCGTCCGCAATCGCCACACCTTGCCGATCACGCGGGACTATATGGCGCAGGCCGAGGCACGCTATCGCGCCAAGGGCTGATCCTTGATCGAAAATCTAGCTTTCAATAACGAAGTTTAATCGCTGTTTTGAGCGGCCGCTGTTCGATAATCTCCCCTCAATGAATTTTGATCGGGAAGGATATTGAAATGGACGCGAAAACAAGTGGTTCGCCGTCGGGTTGCCCGATGAAGACCTCCGCAGCCATGCGCTCGCTGCTGGGCCGCACCAACCGGGACTGGTGGCCCAACCAGCTCTCGCTCGAAATTCTCCAGCGAAACGGTCTCTCCACTGACCCGATGGGGGACGATTTCGACTATGCCGCAGCATTCAAGACGCTGGATTACGAGGCCGTCAAACGCGACCTCCATGCGGTGATGACGGACAGCCAGCCCTGGTGGCCGGCGGATTACGGCCATTATGGCCCGTTCTTCATTCGCATGGCGTGGCACTCGGCGGGCACCTATCGCACCGGTGACGGTCGCGGTGGCGCCAATAGCGGGCAGCAGCGCTTCGCCCCGCTCAACAGCTGGCCGGACAATGCCAATCTCGACAAGGCTCGCCGGCTGCTCTGGCCGATCAAGCAGAAATATGGCGCCAAGCTGAGCTGGGCGGACCTGATGATCCTCGCCGGCAATGTCGCGATCGAATCGATGGGCGGGCCGGTCTTCGGCTTCGGCGGCGGCCGGGCCGACGTGTTCGAGCCGGAGAAGGACATCTACTGGGGCACCGAGGAGCAGTGGGTGGGCCAGGAAGGCAATCTCACCCGCATTGACGAGGCCGAGGGCCGCGCGCTGGAAGACCCGCTCGCCGCGATCCAGATGGGCCTCATCTACGTCAACCCGGAAGGGCCCGGCGGCAATCCCGATCCGCTCCAGTCCGCACGGGACATTCGCGAGACGTTCAAGCGCATGGGCATGGACGATGAGGAGACAGCTGCCCTGACGGCCGGTGGCCACACCTTCGGCAAGGCGCATGGCGCGGGCGATGCCTCCAAGATCGGCGCCGAGCCGGAAGGCGCAGACATCGCGCAGCAGGGCCTGGGCTGGCAGTCGAGCCATGAGAGCGGCATCGGCGATCATACGATCACCAGCGGCATCGAAGGCGCGTGGACGCCGACGCCGATCAGCTGGGACATGAGCTATTTCGACATGTTGCTCGACCATGAGTATGAGTTGGTGCGCAGTCCCGCCGGCGCGAAACAGTGGCAACCGGTCGGCAATCCGCCCGAGACGCTGGCCCCGGCCGCGCACAATCCTGCCAAGCATGTGCCGACGATGATGACCACGGCGGACATGGCGTTCAAGATGGACCCCGCCTATCGGGTGATCATGGAGAAATTCCGCGCGAATCCCGACTATTTCGCGGATTGCTTCGCACGGGCCTGGTTCAAGCTGTGTCACCGCGACATGGGGCCGAAGGCGCGCTATCTGGGCCCGGAGGTGCCGGCGGAAGACCTGATCTGGCAGGACCCGATCCCCAAGGCCGACCATGCGCCGATCGACGCCGCCGATGTGGCAGCGCTCAAGGAGAAGATCGCGGCATCGGGCCTGTCCGTGGCCGAGCTGGTCACCACCGCCTGGGCCTCGGCCTCGACCTATCGCGGCTCGGACCATCGCGGCGGTGCCAATGGCGCGCGCATCCGCCTTGCGCCGCAGAAGGACTGGGACGTCAATCAACCCGCGCAACTGGCCCGCGTCCTGAATGTCTATGAGGGAATCAAGGCGGACTTCGACGCGACGGCATCGGGCGGGAAGAAGGTGAGCATTGCCGATCTGATCGTGCTGGGCGGCAGCGTCGGCATCGAGCAGGCCGCCAAGGCAGCGGGGCGCACGGTGACGGTGCCGTTCACGCCCGGTCGCACCGATGCCGTGCAGGACTGGACCGATGCCGAGAGCTTCGCCGTGCTGGAGCCCAAGGCGGACGGCTTCCGCAATTATCTCCAGGTGCGCTTCAGCGTGCCGACCGAGGAGCTGATGATCGACCGCGCCCAGCTTCTACGCCTGAGCGCGCCGGAGATGACGGTGCTGGTCGGCGGGCTGCGCGTGCTCGGTGCCAATCACAATGGCCGTAAGGAAGGCGTGCTGACGGATCGTCCCGGCCAGCTGACCAACGACTTCTTCGTCAATCTGCTCGACATGGGCACGGCATGGAAGGAAGTCGATGATCGCGGGGACGAGGTGTTCATCGGTACCTGCCGCAAGACGGACATGGAGAAATGGACCGCGACCCGCACCGATCTGGTGTTCGGATCGAACTCCCAGCTGCGGGCGCTGTCAGAGGTCTACGCGTCGTCCGACGCTGCCGACAAGTTCGTGGCCGACTTCATCGCGGCCTGGGTGAAGGTGATGAACGCCGACCGGTTCGATCTCGCGGCATAATCCCTCTTCCATGGCGGATGCTTCGCCGCCCGGCTCCAGAGATGGGGCCGGGCGGTTCGTTTTAGGCAGGCGAAAAGCTGCCGCGGTCTTGCCGGATGCTGGGGAATGTCGGGAGGCGATAGCTGCCCCGGCAGGAGGGGGGTGCCGGGGCAGCAGGTGCTCGCGCGGCCGTGGGGAACCGGCGAGCAATGGACGCAGGCTGCAGGCTGCGTTCCAAGGCTGACAATAATGCCACCCGTTCAAGAACGAAAATCGATTAAAGTCGTCTCAATGATCGATCTTGCCGATGACTAGTGGCGGGCTGCCAGCGGATTGGCGCGCCCGGCGTCCCTCACAGGTTGCGCGTTTTGAGCGACGCTGATAGGCGACCGGCCTGATCCTCGACCTCCAGTTCGAAAGACCCCTGTCGCCATGTCCGACACCATCAAGCGCGTTGTTCTCGCCTATTCCGGTGGCCTCGATACCAGCGTCATCCTCAAGTGGCTGCAAATCCATTATGGCTGCGAGGTCGTGACCTTCACGGCCGATCTGGGACAGGGCGAGGAGCTGGAGCCGGCCCGGCAGAAGGCGCTGAATGCCGGCGTGAAGCCCGAGCACATCTTCATCGACGATCTGCGCGAGGAATTCGTGCGGGATTATGTCTTCCCGATGATGCGCGCCAACGCCATGTATGAGGGGCTGTATCTGCTTGGCACCTCCATCGCGCGGCCGCTGATCGCCAAGCGCCAGATCGAGATCGCCAAGATGGTCGGGGCCGATGCCGTGTCCCACGGCGCGACCGGCAAAGGCAATGATCAAGTCCGGTTCGAGCTCGGCTATTATGCGCTCCAGCCGGATATCAAGGTCATTGCGCCGTGGCGCGAGTGGGATCTGACCTCGCGCACCAAGCTCATCGAATGGGCCGAGCAGCACCAGATCATGGTGCCCAAGGACAAGCGCGGCGAAGCGCCGTTCTCCACCGACGCCAACATGCTGCACACCTCCTCGGAGGGCAAAGTGCTGGAAGATCCGTGGGAGGAGGTGCCGGACTATGTCTATTCGCGCACCGTCAATCCCGAGGATGCGCCGGACACGCCGGAATATATCACCGTCGATTTCGAAAAGGGTGACGGCACGGCCCTCAATGGCCAGGCGATGAGCCCCGCGACGCTGCTCGAGGCACTCAACGAACTGGGCCGCAAGCACGGCATTGGCCGGCTCGATCTGGTCGAGAACCGCTTCGTCGGCATGAAGTCGCGCGGCATGTACGAGACGCCGGGCGGCACGATCTATGCGCTCGCGCATCGCGGCATCGAGCAGTTGACGCTGGATCGCGGCGCCGCCCACCTCAAGGACGAACTGGCGCCGCGCTATGCGGAACTGGTCTATAACGGCTTCTGGTTCTCACCCGAGCGCGAGATGCTGCAGGCGGCAATCGACCACAGCCAGCTGAAGGTTGCGGGCACGGTCCGCCTCAAGCTCTATAAGGGCAGCTGCATCGTCGTGGGCCGCAAGTCGCCCAATTCGCTCTACAGCGAGAAGGTCGTGACGTTCGAGGATGATGCGGGCGCCTATGATCAGCGGGATGCGGCTGGCTTCATCAAGCTCAACGCCCTGCGTCTGCGCTTGCTCGGGCGCCGCGATATTTAAGGAATGTGGGCCGGCCGCGTCCGGCCCCACTTTCTGCGCGCAAAAGCGCGTTCAGGCCGGCGTCAGCTCTGGGCCGAGCCCCAGAACAGAACGACCGCCATCACAATCACCGCAAGCACGAGCGAGATGCTCAGCACATAACGGACGATGTGCGGCGTCTGGCCGGCACGGGCGTCTTCGGTGGTCTTGTGAACCTCATCTTCCATCTGAGAACTCCTTTCAATTGAGCCAACGCGCGATGTTGGAGGGTCGTTCCTGAGCATCGGTCGCCTCGGAGTTCCCAAAAGGGAAATGCGCTGGCGCTGAGCCCCTCAAAATGCGTCGCTGCGCACCCACACGCTCACGCTTCCGCCATTCACCCGCGCGGTCAGCCGTCCCTCGTCGTCCGACCAGATTTCTTCCTCGCAATGCCCGAGATAATCGCGGAAGCCCGCGCCGGCATGGTCCGGGCCGAGATCGAAGACCTTGGTGGCATCGCCCGCATTGGTGAGCAGCACGACGCAGCCCGGCGCATCCCCGGTGCCGTGGCGGATGAAGCCGATGGCATGGGGGTCGTCGAACAGGTCGGTCTGCGGGCCATGCGCGAAACGCTGCCGCGCTTCGATCAGCTTCTCGAGGCCGTCAATCGGCGGCATCTCGACCTCATGAGTCTCGCCATCGCCGCCCGTATCCTTGTACCGCGCGCCATAGAGATCGGGATAGAACACGCACGGCACCCCGGCGTCGCGCAGCAGGATCAGCGCATAAGCCAGCGGGCGGAACCAGGTCTCGACGGGTGCTTCCATGGCCTGCAGCGCCTGGGTGTCGTGGTTCGCGACGATCGTCACAGCTCGGTCCGGGGCCACCGCCACCAGCGAACCGTCGAAGATCGTCCGCATGTCAAATGCGTCGCCCGCGCACGAGGCCTCGTGAAAGCGGTGATGCAGGGCGACGTCGAACAGAGCGAGCTGATGATCGACGCGGTCGAGATAGGTCTGCAGGGCGGTCATGTCCGGGTGCCAATATTCGGCGACCACGAACAGATCGTCCGCCACGCTCTCCCGCATATGTCCCACCCAGTCACGGAAGAACCAGGCCGGGATATGCTTGGCGGCATCGAGCCGGAAGCCATCGACCGGAAGCTGCTCGGCCAGCCAGCGGCCCCAATATTTCAGCTCCTCGTAGACGGCGTTGTTGCGGAACTCGATGTCCGATCCCATCAGATAATCGAAGTTACCGAGTTCCTCGTCCACCTCGGCGTTCCACTCGCCATCGCCATAGTCGTTGACGAGCTTGAAGACGCCATTTTCATTGGGCTCGTCGAGATGGTCCACGCCGCTGAAGCAGCGGGCATCCCAGATGAACTTGGAATAGGCGCCATTGCGCCCCGGGAAGGTGAAGCGCGTGTAGGCGCGCGCCTCGAAAGCCTCGTCCTCGATCTCGGTGCGGTTATCCGCATTGACCCGGCGCACGCGCACCTGCTCCGTCTCGTCCCCGCCCATCTTGTGATTGAAGACAACGTCGTGGATCACCCGCAATCCGGCCTCGCGCAGGGCGGCGCAGGCCCGTTCGAGCGCGGCGCGATCGCCATATTTCGTGGCCACCGTGCCCTTCTGGTCGAACTCGCCGAGGTCGAACAGGTCATAGGCGTCATACCCAACCGAATAGCCGCCCGCCGCCCCCTTGCCGGCCGGTGGCAGCCAGATATCGGTGATGCCGATGTCCGCCAGGCTCGCGCTCTTGTCAGCCACCTCGTCCCAATGCCGCCCTCCATCCTGCGTGTACCAATGGAAGAACTGGATCAGGGTGCGTGGCGGCATAAAAGTCCGATCTTTGGCTAACGAGCCCAGGATCGGCTCCACGCCGTAACGAAGGTTGGCGGCGGACGTTCCAGCCAGCGTAGAAGCGCGCACGTCGGGCGGTGTTGCGAACATCCAGCGCCACATCGAATAGGACGGTTTAGGCCCTTGGTCATAGTGAGAAAGCGCATGAGGATCAGCGCGAAAACCTAACCTCGCGCCCGCTCCGCTGCATCACTGGCGAGGCGGTCGGCGCGCTCGTTCTCCGGGTGGCCGGAATGGCCCTTCACCCACTGCCAATCGATCTGGTGGGGGGCGACGGCGGCGAGCAGTTCTTGCCAGAGGTCGGCATTCTTGACCGGCTTCTTGTCGGCGGTGCGCCAGCCATTGCGCTGCCAGCCGTGAATCCAGCGGGTGATGCCGTCCTTCACATAGTTGCTGTCCGTGGAGAGAATGACGTGACACGGTCCCTTGAGGGCATTGAGGCCGGCGATTGCGGCCATCAGCTCCATGCGGTTGTTGGTGGTGTGCGCTTCCCCGCCGGAAAGCTCCTTCTCATGGCCGTTGAAGCGCAGCACCACGCCCCAGCCGCCCGGTCCGGGATTGCCCTTGCAGGCGCCGTCGGTGAACAGCTGGACGGTTTTCACGAGGCCGAGCCGAACAGCGCCGCTGCGTCCGTTTCGGCATAAAAGTCGAGGCGCCGCAGATAGGCCAGCGGGTCCTTGCGCGTCACCAGCGCATTGGCGGGCGTGTTGATCCAGTCATAGGCGCGGGTCAGCAGGAAGCGCAGCGCGGCGCCGCGTGCGAGGATTGGCAGCGCGGCATATTCCTCCGCGGTCAGCCCATGCGTCGCGCGATATCCCGCGATCAGCGCCAAAGCCACGGCGCTGTCGAAGTCCCGCCCGTCGGGCCCGAAGCACCAGGCGCCATGCATGATGGCGAGATCATAGGCGCGGATGTCCGTGCAGCTGAAGTAGAAGTCGATCAGTCCGCCGACCGCGTCGCCGCGCATCAGCACATTGTCCGGAAACAGATCGGCATGGATGACGCCACGCGCCAGCGCACCCGGCCAATGCGCGTCGAGATAGGCGAGTTCGGTCCGTACGCGCTGTTCCAGGCCCGGCTGGATGGTATCCAGCGCGCCGCCGCACTCATTGGCGAGGCGGTGCCATCCTTCCGGGCCGAGCGTGTTGGGGCGCTCGCCGGAAAAGCCCTCGGCGGCGCGGTGAAACTGCCCCAGCGCCGCGCCGGCAGACCGGGCCTGCGGCGGGGTCGGGTGGGTCACCGAGACGCCGTTCAGAAACTCGATGAGGGCTGCGGGCCGCTCGCACAGCATCTGCAGTGCCTTGCCCTCGCGGTCATGGATGAAGCGCGGCACCGGGCAGCCACGCGCGCCGACATGGTCGAGCAGGTCCATGAAGAAAGGCAGGTCCGCCACATCCACGCGCTTTTCGTAGAGCGTCAGGATGAAGCGGGCGCCTTTGCCGTCCGCGCCGGTCGTGTCGACCAGATAATTGCTGTTCTCGACGCCCTCGGCGATGCCCTTGGCGGCGAGCAGGGTGCCGACATCGTAGCGTTCGAGGAAGAGCGCCAGCGTCTCGGCCGGCACCTGCGTGTAGACAGCCATGGCTCAGGCCGCTTCCAGGCCGCGCGGCAGCTTGAAGGTGATCGATTCGGTGGTGGTGAGCACTTCCTCCTCGGTCACGTCGAAGCGGGTGGCGAGCTTGTCGATCACGCTGCGCACCAGCACTTCGGGCGCGCTGGCCCCGGCGGTCACGCCCAGCGTCTCGACGCCGGCCAGCCAGTCGAAGTCGATTTCGTCGGCGGTTTCGATCAGGCGGGCGCGCGCGCCGCTGCGGTCGGCGACCTCGACCAACCGCATGGAGTTGGAGCTGTTCGGCGCCCCGATCACCATCACAGCCTGCGCACGACGGGCGATTTCCTTCGTTGCGGCTTGGCGGTTGGAGGTCGCATAGCAGATGTCCTCGCCCTTCGGCGCGGCAATGTCCGGAAAGCGCCGCTCCAGCGTCGCGACGATCTCCGCGGTATCGTCGACGGACAGGGTGGTCTGGGTGAGGAAGGCCAGCGACACGCCGGGGGCGGGCTGGAATGCTTCTGCGTCCGCCTGCGTCTCGATCAGCGTCATCGCGCCGTCCGGCACCTGGCCGAACGTGCCGATCACCTCGGGATGATTGGCGTGGCCGATGAACAGGATGTGGCGCCCGGCCTCCACCTGCCGCTCGGCCTGCCGGTGGACCTTGGAAACCAGCGGGCAGGTCGCATCGAGATAATCGAGGCCGCGCGCCTCGGCATTGGCGGGCACGACCTTGGGCACGCCATGGGCGGAAAAGACCACCGGCCGCCCATCGGGCACCTGATCCAGCTCGTCCACGAAGATGGCGCCCTTGGCGCGCAGCCCATCGACGACGAAGCGGTTGTGGACGATCTCGTGCCGGACATAGACCGGCGCGCCGAACTTCTCGAGCGCCCGCTCCACGATCATGATCGCGCGGTCGACACCGGCGCAGAAGCCGCGCGGTGCGGCGACCAGAACGGTGAGGGCGGGGCGCTGGCGAGAGGCAGGCATGTCGGGCATATGTGTCGATCCATCCATCCAGTCCCATTAGGGGCATGGCCGCCTGAGGGAAAGCCGGAAGAATGGGTAAGGGCGCAATGGTCATCCGGTTCATCCTGCGGTCATCTGGCGCGGGCGAGGTCTTTGCAGCCCGTCCGGGCGACGTGCCCTTTCGGTTGCGCGCCCGTGGGAGCGCGACTAAGAAGCGCGGACCCGATTGTGCGCGGGATATCCCGCGCGCGCCAGAATGAAGGAATTGGAGCCATCGTGCGGATCGCCGCTCTCTCGAAACCCGCCGTTCTGGCAGCTCTTGTCGCCCTGATGGCTGGCTGCGCGAAGCGCGGCGACATCGACTCCGCCGGACAAGGCATCATCCAGTTCCGCACCGCCTGCCCGACCGTGGCCGTGGCCGCGCACACCGGCGATGTCACCCTGTTCGACCCGGCCGACAGCCGCGACGCGCGTGCGATCGACGTGGTCGCGACGCTCACCGATGTGCGGCCTGCCTGCACCACGGGTGAGACGGACATTTATTCGCAGGTCGGCTACAAGGTCGTTGCGGTGCGCCGCGATGCGGGCCCGGCGCGGACGGTCGATCTGCCCGTCTTCGCGGCAGTCGTGCGCGGCGCGACGGCGGTGACCGCCAAGCGCGTCACCATGGTGCGGCTGAATTTCGCCGAGGGCGCGCTGCGTGCCGAGGCGACGGGCAGCACCTCTGCCTATATCGATCGCAGTGCGGCAACGCTGCCGCCCGAGGTCGAGCGCATGATCACCCGCCCGCGCAAGACGGGCGATGAGGACGCGGCGCTCGATCCGCTGGCCCGCCCGGAAGTGCGCGAGGCGATCCAGCGAAGCAGCTTCGAGCTGCTCCTGGGCTTCAACCTGACCACCGACCAGCTCCGCTATAACGTGACCCGCTGACATTTTCCGGCGGCCGGACGACCGCAGCATCCTGCAGCCGCGCCGCCGATGCTGACAGGACCGCTGACCCGATGAATATCTTCGCTCGTATCGCCGCCGCGCTGGACGGCCTTCTGGACGACATGGTGCAGGCTGGCGAATTGCCCGCCGGCCTCAATCGCGCCGCCGTGACCGTCGAACCGCCGCGCGACCCCTCGCATGGCGACATGGCGACCAATGCCGCGATGGTGCTGGCCAAGCCCGCCAGCACCAATCCCCGCGCCCTTGCCGAGCTGATCGCCGGCCGGCTGCGGACGCTCGCGGATGTCGACGGCGTGGAGATCGCCGGTCCCGGCTTCATCAACCTGCGTCTTGTCCGCACTGCCTGGGAAGACGAGCTGGCGGCCATCCATGCGGCTGGGTCCGACTATGGCCGCTCGGCGATGGGCAAGGGCGTGCGCGTCAACATCGAATATGTCTCGGCTAATCCGACCGGGCCAATGCACATGGGCCACTGCCGGGGTGCGGTGGTCGGCGATGCCCTGGCGGCGCTGCTCGAATATGCCGGGCACAGCGTCATCCGCGAATATTATATCAACGATGCCGGCGCGCAGGTGCAGACGCTCGGTCGCTCGGTGCATCTGCGCTACCGTGAAGCGCTGGGCGAGACCATCGCGATCCCCGAAGGCTTCTATCCGGGCGAATATCTGATCCCCATCGGTCAGGCGCTGGCGGCGGAATTTGGCGACCGCTACGTCGGAGCCCCGGAAGCCGACTGGCTCGACCTGTTCCGCGAGCGCGCCGTCGCGGCGATGATGGACATGATCCGCGCCGATCTGGCGCTGCTCGGCATTCATCATGATGTCTTCGCCTCCGAGGCGGCCGTGCAGCAGGCCGGCCGCGTCGATGCCGCGCTGGCCCGGCTGGAGGCAGAGGGGCTTATCTATCAGGGCGTACTGGAGCCGCCGAAGGGTGAACTGCCGGACGACTGGGAGCCGACCGAAATGACGCTCTTCCGGGCGACGCAGTTCGGCGACGATAGCGACCGGCCGGTGCGCAAGTCCGATGGCGGGCTGACCTATTTCGGCACCGACCTCGCATATCATGCCCAGAAGGCCGAAAACGCCGACCAGCTGATCGACATCTGGGGCGCCGACCATGCCGGCACCGTCAAGCGCATCAAGGCCGCCGTGGCTGCGCTGACCGGCGGCAAGGTCCAGTTCGACGTCAAGCTGGTGCAGATGGTGCGCCTGATGCGTAATGGCGAGCTGGTCCGCATGGGCAAGCGGCTCGGCAATTTCGTCACGCTGGCCGACGTCGTCGAGGAGGTCGGCAAGGATGTCGTGCGCTTCACCATGCTGACACGCAAGGCCGATGCGCAGATGGACTTCGACTTCGCCAAGGTGGTGGAAGCCAGCAAGGACAATCCGGTCTTCTACGTGCAATATGCCCATGCGCGGATTTCCTCGCTGGCGCGCCGGGTACAGGAGAGCTTCCCGGACGGTCTGCCCGCAGCGGACAGCGCGCTGTTCGGCCCGGAGGAGCTGGATCTGGTCAAGCAGCTGGCCACCTTCCCCCGCGTGGTCGAAGCCGCCGCCAATGCGCGGGAGCCGCATCGCATTGCCTTCTATCTCTACGATCTTGCCGCCAGCTTCCATGGCTGGTGGAACCTCGGCAACGATCAGCCCGAGCGGCGCGTGATCGTTGCGGGCGATGCGGGCCTCACTGCGGCGCGACTGCACTTGAGCGCCGGAATCGGTCAGGTTATCAAGAACGGCCTGGCCCTGATGGGCGTCAGCGCGCTTGAGGAGATGAACTGATGTCAGCCGGGGAGCCGAACAACGGTCTCAATCTTGATGACGAGGACCGGCTGCCCTGGCTGGAGCCCGCAGGAATCGAGGAAGAGACCGAAAGGGTGTCCCCGATCCGCATTGTCGGTCTGGCGGTGCTGGGCCTGGTTCTGCTCGGGGTGATTGTCGCCGGCGGCTATCTGTTCAGCAATCGTGATCGCAGCGGCAGCGATGGCTCGGCACCGCTGATCGCGGCGGAGAACAAGGATTACAAGGTTCCGGCCAACGCGTCGGACGCGCGCACCTTCGATGGGGAAGGGGACGAAGCCTTTGCAGCCAGCGAGGGCCGGGAGGCTTCGGGCCGCATCGATGCGAGCCGCGTGCCGGAAGCACCGCGTGACGATTTGAAGCAGACCGGCCCGACCGCGCCGGCTCTCGCCGTTCCCGCAGAACGTCCGGCGGCAAAGCCCACGGTCATCGCGCCGGTCAAATCTGCCGCCGCGCCCAAGCCGGCCGCGCCGGCTCCGGCGAAGGTCGAGGATGTCGATACCTTGACAGGGCCGCGCGTGCAGCTCGGCGCCTTTGCATCGCGCGCCATCGCCGAGGAAGTCTGGAAGAAGCAGTCCGGCCGATTCGATTATCTCTCGGCCCTCAAGCACAGCGTCGAGCCGGTCGAGACGGGCGGACGCACCCTGTATCGCCTCCGCGCCAGCGTCGCTTCCCCGGCGGATGCCACCGCCACCTGCGGCCGGCTGCGCGTGGCGGGCGAAAATTGCATCGTCGTCCGGTGATCTCCGCGCGATGAAGCCGGTCATCTTCGGCCTTGCCGGCGAGCGTGTCAGCGCGGAAGAGCGGGCGCTGTTCCAGGCCTGCGACCCCGCGGGCTACATCCTGTTCGGCCGCAACATCGCCGACCGCGCCCAATTGCACGCGCTGACCGATGAGTTGCGCGAGATCGCCGGGCGGGACGATCTGTACATCATGATCGATCAGGAGGGCGGCCGCGTCGCCCGGATGCGCCCGCCGCACTGGCCGGACTGTCCCCCCGCCGCACGCTTCGATGCCCTTTATGATCTCGCGCCCTCCAGCGCCATGGAAGCGGCGCGCTGCAATGCCCGGCTGCTGGGCACGATGCTCTCGGATGTCGGGATCACCGCCAATGCCGCCCCTGTGCTCGATCTGCGCTATCCCGGCGCGAGCGATATTGTGGGGGATCGGTCCTTCGGCGCTGAGCCGATGCGCGTCGCAGCGCTGGGCCGGGCGACGCTGGAGGGACTGAGGGACGGCGGCGTCGCCGGCATCGTCAAGCATATGCCGGGACATGGCCGCGCGCTGGTCGACAGCCACCTCGCTTTGCCCACGGTCTCGGCCAGCGCCGACGAGATGGAGCGCGACCTCGCGCCATTCCGGGCGCTGCGTCACGCTCCGGCGGGGATGACCGCGCATATCGTTTACACCGCCTGGGATGCGGACCGGCCAGCCAGCCTGTCGCCTTATGTGATTCGAGAGATCATTCGCGGCGCCATTGGCTTTGATGGCCTGCTGATGTCCGACGATCTCGACATGAAGGCGCTGAACGGCCCGGCGGATGAACTGGCCGAGGCGGTGGTCGCGGCCGGTTGCGATCTGGCGCTCAACTGCTGGGGGCGGATGGACGAGATGACGGCCATCGCCGCCCGCTTGCCGGACATATCCGATGCGGCGCGCGAGCGGCTGGACCGGGCGATGGCGAGCATCGCCGCAGGGGCCGATCCGGCGTGGCCGGGCGACAAGGCGATGGCGACGCGCGATGCGCTGCTGGCCCTCGCATCGGCATGAGCGCCAGCCCGCCCGTCCAGCCTGCCGATAAGGCGCCGACCGGGCTGTTCGATGGCGAGTGGATGGAGCCTGTCCGCCGCCTGCCGGGCGATGCCATCCTCACCGTCTCGGTGGAAAGCTGGGAAGGGCCGCTCGATCTTCTGCTGGCACTGGCGCGGACGCAGAAGGTGGATCTGCGCGAGATTTCCATCCTCGCCCTTGTCGAGCAATATCTGCGCTTCATTGAGGAAGCGGCCGAACTGCGGCTGGAGCTGGCCGCCGATTATCTGGTGATGGCGGCCTGGCTCGCCTATCTCAAATCTGGCTTGCTGCTGCCCAAGGAAGCGCAGCCCGAGCCCTCGCCCGAGGAACTGGCGCTGCGCCTGCACCTGCGGCTGCAGCGGCTGGAGGCGATGCGCGAGGCGGGCGCCCGCCTGATGGCGCGGGATCGGCTGGGCCGGGATGTCTTCCCCCGCGCGGCGCCGGAAGGATTGCACCGGCCGCGCGCAATCGTTTGGCAGGCCAGCCTGTTCGACATCATTCAGGCTTATGGGCAGGTGAAGGCGCGGACGGCACCGCGCATCCACATCGTCCATCGCCGGCCGGTGATGACGCTAGATGAAGCCATTGAGCGGGTGTCCCGCCTGATCGGCATGGAGCTGGACTGGGCGGAACTGGGCCGGTTCCTGCCCGAGACGGCCGATCCGCAGCTGCGCCGCTCGGCGCTGGCCAGCAGTTTCGTCGCAGCGCTGGAACTGGCGCGGCTGGGACGCGTCGAACTGCGGCAGGAAGAGACGTTCGCGCCGCTGTACCTGCGCGCGCCAGCGGTGCCGTCATGAGCGCGCCGGAGTTCCATGCTACGAGCGAGATGGAGCGTCTCGTGGAAGCCGTGCTGTTCGCGGCCGAGGCGCCGCTGACGGTCGCCGAGATCCAGCGGCATAGCGGGCTGGACGGCGATATCCGGGGCTGCCTGTCGGCGCTGGCCGCGCATTATGCCGGTCGCGGAATCGAACTGGTCGAGCGGGGCGGGCGCTGGCATTTCCAGACGGCGGCTGATCTCAGCCATATCCTGCGCCGCGAGCGGGAGGAGCCGCGCAAGCTCAACCGGGCGGCGGTGGAGACGCTGGCGATCATCGCTTATCACGAACCGGTCAGCCGCGCGGAGATTGAGGCGATTCGCGGCGTGCAGGTGGGCAAGGGGACGCTGGACGTGCTGATGGAGGCGGGCTGGGTGCGCCCGGCGGGGCGGCGAGAGGTGCCGGGACGGCCGCTCACTTATGCGACGACCCCTGATTTTCTCAGCCACTTCGGCCTCTCCGGCCGGCGCGATCTGCCCGGGATCGACGATCTGCGCGCTGCCGGCCTCCTCGATCCGGTCGATCTGGCGATGGAATCACTGGATTTGCAGGGGAGTCTTGAAAATGACCCACAAGATGAAGAAGATGAGGACTGATCGCCTTATTCGATGAGGCAAGGGCTGATGCCGGGATGGCCATTGCGCTATGGACCCGCAGGGCTTAGTTAGGGCGCATTCACAGGAGATTTCTGATGGGTTTCGGTTCCCCGATTCACTGGGTCGTACTGGTGCTGGTGATCGTGCTGCTGTTCGGCGGCGGACGCATCTCCAGCCTGATGGGCGATGTCGCCAAGGGTATTAAGAGCTTCAAGAAGGGCCTTGCGGATGATGACGGCGATACGGCGAGCGCGGCGAAGCCTGCGCAGCGCATCGATCGCCAGTCCGCAGCCGGCGAGAGCAGCGCGACGCGCGAAGAGCAGAAGCTCGAAAGCTGATCCGGGCGGTCTGATCAGGCCAACCTGGCATGTTTGACATTGCGTCCACAGAGCTGCTGCTGATCGCGGTGGTGGCGGTCCTCGTGATCGGCCCCAAGGATCTGCCGCGCGCGCTCTATAAATTCGGTCAGATCGTCGGCAAGGCGCGCGGCATGGCGCGCCATTTCCGCAGCGGCATCGACGCCATGGTGCGCGAAGCCGAGCTTGAGGAACTGCAGAAGCAGTGGGCCAAGCAGAACCAGAAGATCATGGACGAAACCCGCAATACGGAGTTCAGCGATCCGGCGAGCACACCCGCCCTGCAGGATCATAGCGCGCCGGAACTGCTGGGGGATCGTGACGATAAGGTCGCGACCGATGACGTGCCGTCCCATCCCGGTGAGACCGTCGAGGATGCCGGCCCGGCGCACAAGCCCGACGCGCCCGCCGGCGAAAGCATGGCGCAGTCCAGCCTGCCGCTTGGCACCTCCGACGAGCCGAACGGACCGCGTACCGCATGAAGGACATTGACGATACCAAGGCGCCCCTGCTCGATCATCTCATCGAGCTGAGAAAGCGCCTGTTGCGCTGCGTCGCCGCGCTCTTCATTTCCGGCGCGGTCTGCTATTATTTTGCGGGCGACATTCTCGGTTTTCTCGTGGAGCCGCTCAAGCAGGGCTTTGGCAACACGGTCGGAAAGCTCGTTTACACCAAGCTTTATGAGGCGTTCTTCGTGGAATTGAAGGTCGCCATGTTCGGCGCCTTCTTCATCTCCTTCCCGATCACCGCCAACCAACTCTGGGCGTTCATCGCGCCGGGCCTTTATGCCAAGGAAAAGCGGGCGCTGCTGCCCTTCCTGCTGGCAACGCCCATCCTGTTCGTCGGCGGTGCGGCCTTTGCTTATTATCTGGTGATGCCGACCGCATTTCACTTCTTCCTGCGCTTTCAGGGCGATGCGGGCGGGATGCAGCTGGAAGCGCTGCCCAGCGTGGACAGCTATCTCAGCCTCGTCATGCAGTTCATCCTGGCCTTCGGCATCAGCTTTCTTCTGCCGGTGCTGGTGATGCTGCTCAATCGCGCCGGCATCGTCTCGCGCGCGCAATTGGTGGGTGCGCGGCGCTATTTCATCGTCGGTGCGGTGGCTGTGGCGGCGGTTCTCACGCCGCCCGATGTGGTTTCGCAGCTCATGCTCGCCATTCCGCTCATCATCCTCTACGAAATGACGCTGATTTTCATCTGGTTTACGGATCGGCGCGCGGCCCGCGAACAGGGCAAAGACGAGCAGGCGCTCGTCCGGTCCGAATAAGCGCGTTCCGGCAGTGCTGCGGGACAAGCTGGGCTTGCGGCGGCCATGCAATCTCCTGCCTTGCTCAGCGCGCTTCGTCGTCCTAGTCAGTCGCTATGACCGTCCATCCCAATACGATCTCCCTCATCGGTAATACGCCTCTCGTCCGGCTGGCCGGTCCCTCCGAGGCCAGCGGCGCCGAAATCTACGGCAAATGCGAGTTCATGAACCCCGGCGCCTCGGTCAAGGACCGCGCTGCCCTGTTCATCGTGGAAGATGCCGAGGAAAAGGGCCTGCTGCAGCCCGGCGGCACCATCGTCGAAGGGACGGCCGGCAACACTGGCATCGGCCTCGCGCTGGTCGCCAATGCCAAGGGCTATCGCACGATCATCGTCATGCCCGAGACGCAGAGCCGCGAGAAGATGGACACGTTGCGCGCGCTCGGCGCCGAGCTGGTGCTCGTCCCCGCCGCGCCTTATGCCAATCCCGGTCACTTCGTGCACACCTCGCGCCGTCTCGCCGAGGAAACGCCGAACGCGATCTGGGCCAATCAGTTCGACAATATCGCCAATCGCAAGGCCCATATCGTCGGCACGTCCGAGGAAATCTGGGCGCAGATGGAAGGGCGGATCGACGGCTTCACCTGCGCGGCCGGGACGGGCGGCACGCTCGCGGGCGTCGGCCTCGGCCTCAAGCAGAAGAGCGAGGCGATCACCATCGCGCTGACCGACCCCTATGGCGCGGCGCTGTACAATTATTACGCCCATGGCGAGTTGAAGGCGGAAGGCTCCTCGGTCGCCGAGGGGATCGGGCAAGGGCGCATCACCGCCAATCTCGAAGGCGCGCCGATCGACACGCAGTTCCGCATGTCCGATGAAGAGGGCATGATGTGGGTCGAGAAATTGATGGGCGAGGGGCTGTGCGTTGGCCTTTCCACCGGCATCAACGTGGCGGGCGCTGTCGCACTGGGCCGCAAGCTCGGGCCGGGCAGCCGGATCGTCACCATCCTGTGCGACACGGGCCTTCGCTATCTTTCCACGCTTTACAATCGGGACTGGCTGGTTTCCAAGGGATTGACGCCTTTCCCATGGTTGGCGGACTAGGGAGCGCAAAGATGGCGGACAGTCGGCCCGAACGGGAAGCAGTGAGCCGCAAGAGCGACGTTCGCGCCCATCGTGAAGAGTTGCAGCGCGTGCAGATCGGCCTGGTCGGTTTGGCCGCGGTTCTGCTGGTCGTGACGCTGGCGAACCTCATCGTCGATGCCGTTCGCCAGGATGGGACGAGCGATACGGCGACAATGTCGAGCGATGCGTCGTCCGCCGCCGCACAGACTGGTGGTGCCAATACGACCGGCACCCCGGCGCCGACCAACAACGAGCCGCTGGCGGATCTGGGCGTCACGCCGACCACATCGGACAGCGCCGCGCCCATCCTGCCATCGCCCGTGCCCGATCTGGAGCCCGATCCGCAATTGCGTCAGCGCATGGATCAGGACCGCGATCAGGCCCAGTCGCAGCGCCCCGCCCAGCAGCAGACGCCCTGAGCCGTCGCCCGGTTGCCGCGATGCCCCGCACTGCCTTGCTGCTGGCGGCGACGCTTGCCCCTGCCATCCTGTCGCTTCTGCTCGGGCTGACCGGCACCAGCCTGCGGACCGGACGGCTCGATCCGCTCGATTGGCTGTGGCCGGGCGCTGCGGGGATCATTCTGGGTGCCATCCTGCTGACACGCGCCGCCCGCGCCGGGCAGGGTGACCGCGCCGAGGCTGCTCCTGCAAGGTTGCGCTGGCCGACGGTTGCGGCTCTGTGGGCCGTCGTCTCGCTGCCGCCGCTGTGCCTGATCGGGTTGGCGTCCGTCCGTCTGCCCTGGGCCGGCATGATTGCGCTTGCGGCGGGATTGGCCATTGTCGGCAGTCTGTGGGCCTTGGTCGCAGGACGCTCCCGCCGGGTAAGGCTGGGTTCGGCGCTGGCGCTGTGCGCAGGGGCTGTGCTTGTCGTGACCTGGGCCGTGCCGGCCATACGCAAGGCTTCCCAATCCGCCACAGCCGGGGATCGGCCCAGCGTCGCCTTGTTCTCGGCCTTGCCCTTGCACGATGTCGCCCTGGGTGCGGCCCATGGATTGCCGGCGGCGCAGTCGATCGGCCTGCGCTCGCCCTTGCTGCGCGCGCTGGACCTCCATGTCGCCCTGCACCCTCTGGACGCGCTCAATAACCAGAGCCTGGCCGGGCACGAGGCCGTGCTGCTGGCTCAGCCGCGTGCGATGGCGCCCGAAGAACTGGTCGCGCTGGACCGCTGGGTGCGCGCGGGTGGACGCGCGGTGGTGCTGGCCGATCCGCTATTGCTCTGGCCGGACCCGCGCCCGCTCGTCCATCCCGGCCGGCCGCCACTCACAAGTCTGCTCGACCCGCTGCTGGCCCATTGGGGTGTGCGGCTGGAGGCGGCTGAGTTCGGCGCGCAATCCAATAGCGACAACCATCGCCATGGGGGCGAGGCGTCGGATCGGCGGAGCCTGGCGTCAGGCGCCTTGCTGCAGGTGGCAGGCGCCTCTCGTTTCGTGGTGCGCGAACCGACAGCCGGCTGCACGCCCGCCGAGCAGGGGTTCATCGCGACCTGTCGATTGGGCAGAGGGCAGGCGCTGCTGGTGGCGGATGCGGACTGGATCGATGACCGCCTCTGGACGCTGGCCTCGCAGGATGGGGCCGACCGCGCGCTGCGCACCAGCGATGCGCCGGACGTTCTCGCCGCGTGGCTGCGCAACGAGCCGGTCTCGGCCGGCACTTTCACGAGTTGGGTGAAGGACGAGGCCGCTCTGGTGCGGGGTCTCCGCTTCGCGCTGGCCGCTGCGCTTGTCCTTTCCCTCCTGCTGGCGCTGGTGGTGCGCAATCCCCGCTTTTCCCAGCTCATGTTTCGGACAAAAACGGGTCATAATGAGAACATAAGAAAAACGGAGGACATTTCTCCCTAATCTGCCCAAGATTTTCCCATCATTTCCCACTTTATCCAAGATTCTCCCTTTTCTCCCCGGGGGCGGACTGCTAATACCGCAGGCCTAGGGGCACTCGTATCTTCGCGAGTCTATCAACCGGTCAGCTTGGTGCTTTCCGGAGCGGGAAGGCCTGTGCCCCGCGCAGGGAGTTCGTTGGGGTGTCATCGGCTTATTTCATGGGGAACGGGGCCAGTGCCCTGGACGGCAAGGGGCGCTTCGCGCTGCCGATGTCGTTCCGCTCCGTCCTGAATGAGCACAGCACCCAGCCCGGCACCATGCTTGTTCGGGCAGACCCCACCCGCAAATATGTGTCGCTTTTCGGCAGCAAACAGCTCGATTTCTTTCAGAACAAGTTCGACGAGGCCGCCCGCATCGCCATGACCCGTGGCGAGGATTTCGACGCGGAAATGGCGGACGCGAACTTCTGGAGCACCATCAAGACCGTTACCATCGACTCCGGCGGCAGGTTCACCCTGCCGCCGGCTTTTCGGCGGTTGTACGGCATCACCGACGCGCTCTTCATTATCGGGGGCGGTCGCCTCGTCCAGCTTTGGAGCCCCGAGCGCTTCCTCGCCGAGAATTCGGCGAACCTGCTTGCCATCGAGGAATGCGAAACTTTCCTCGATGAGCTCAAGGCCAAACGGGAGGAGCGCTGATGAGCGCGGCTTCCCTTGCGAACCCGCCGGCCGAGCCGCACCGCCCCGTGCTGCTCGACGAAGTGCTGGACGCGCTTGCCATTGCCCCTGGCGAGCGTCATGTCGACGGCACATTCGGTGCCGGCGGGTACAGCCGCGCCATGGCCGCGCGCGGCGCGCGGGTCTTCGCGATCGATCAGGATCCTGACGCCATTGCCGAAGGGCAGGCGGTCGTCGCAGCCAGTGAGGGCGCGATTACGCTGCTCGCCGGCAATTTTGCGCAGATGGAACGGCTGCTGGCTGAGGCCGGTGTCGACAGCGTGGATGGCGTGACGCTGGATATCGGCGTCTCCTCGATGCAGCTCGATCGCGAGCGGCGCGGCTTCTCGTTCCGCTTTCCGGACGCCCCTCTGGATATGCGGATGAGCCAGTCCGGCGAGACGGCGGCCGAATTTCTCAACCGCGTCGATGAGACCGAGCTGGCCGACATCCTCTATCATTATGGCGAGGAGCGGCAGTCGCGCCGTGTCGCGCGCGCCATCGTGGCGGCGCGCCCGCTGGCGACCATCGGCGATCTCGTCGGCGCGGTCCACAAGGCGCTCGGCAAGCGGCCCGGCGACAAGACCGATCCGGCGACGCGGACCTTCCAGGCGATCCGCATTCATCTCAATGGTGAGCTGGATGCGCTGGAGCGCGGTCTGGATGCCGCCGAGGCCGTGTTGCGCCCGGGTGGCCGGCTGGCGGTGGTGACCTTCCACAGCCTGGAAGATCGCATCGTGAAGAATTTTCTCCGCACGCGCAGCGGGCAGGAGGGTGCCGGCTCGCGCCACCGGCCGGAGGTCAAATCCGCCGTGCGGCCGACCTTCCAGAAGCCCGCCCGCGCTGTTCGCCCCGGCGATGCCGAACTCAAGTCCAACCCCCGTGCGCGCTCCGCAACGCTGCGTAGCGCCATCCGAACTGAAGCCCCTGCCATGCACCAATCTGTGGGAGCACGATCATGATCGCCATCAAGCGCTTGCAAAGCATCATGTGGATTCTCGTGGTCGCCATGGGGGCGCTCGCCGCCTATCTGATCAGCCTGCAGGTTGCGACGGAGCGGAACGCGGTGCGGCATACGATTGACCAGATCCGCTGGACCCGCGCGGACATCCGCTATCTTGAGGCGGAATTCGGTGCGCGGGCAACCATGCGTCAGCTCCATGCCTGGAACACCAGCGATCTGCGCCTGTATGTGCCGGCGCCCGCGCAATATCTGCCCAATGAGCGCGCGCTTGCCAATCTGGACCGCATGGCACCGGTGACCGGCGGCTACAGCCCGCCGCCCGTCATGACCGCGATGGCCCAGAATACCCCGCCTGCGCCGGTCGCGGCAGCGCCCGACAAGCCGGCAGCGCGCAGCGGCGCCGATGTGGCCTCGGAATTCGCGTTCATTCGCACTGCCTCGGCTGCCGAGCCCCGGCCGCCCGTGGCGGAGGCTAAGGCGAAAACGGCGCCGGCAACGCGCGCGCCGGCAGAGGCTGCGGCGCGCCGCACTGTCGAGCCCGATCCGGCCTCCCGCAAGGCAGCCCGGCTGGCCCTGCTCGACAAGAAGCTGCTCGGCGGCCCGGCTCTAAGTGAAGCCATGGTGCCCTGATGGCCACCATTTTGGCGCGGCCGGAGCCGCGTTCCGAGAATCGGAAGCCGACAGATCTGGTCACGGTGGCCCACGGCCGGATCATGCTCCTCCTGCTTATTTTCGCCGCGATCACAATGGTGATGGCGGCGAAAATGGTCTGGATGGGCATCGACGCCGGCACCCAGGCGGAGCGCATGGCGAGCCCGATCCCGATTCCGGGGCGCGCTGATATTGTCGACCGCAACGGCGTACCGCTGGCGCGCGATATCGACGGCTACGCCATTGCCGTGCGCCGCGACCGCCTGCTCGGCGATCCGCGCGATCTGGCCAAAAAGCTCCACGCGATCTTCCCGGACCAGTCTGAAGCGGATTTCTACGCCAAGCTGACCTCGGGCGGGCAGTGGAATTACCTCCGCACCCGTGCCGTCCCGCGCGACGTCGCCGCGGTAAATGCGCTGGGCGAGATCGGCATCGAGTTTCCGCGCGAGGCGGAGCGCCTGTATCCGCAGCGCACGCTGGCGGCGCACCTTATCGGTTTCGTCAATCGCGACGGGTTCGGTGCCATGGGCGTCGAACGCGCGTTTGATGACCGGCTGACTGACGAAAAGACGCGCGGGCAGCCGCTGCAGCTCTCCATCGATAGCCGCGTTCAGGCCGCGCTGGAGGAAGAACTTTCGCTCGGCATGGCGGAGCAGAGCGCCAAGGGCGCCGTTGGCATCGTGCTGGATTCGCGAAATGGCGAAGTGATCGCGATGGCGTCTCTGCCCACGTTCAATCCCAACCGCCTGATGCCGGTCGAGGCGCCGATGGTGATGGGCCCGGACGGCCAAATGCGCCGGGGCCAGATCACCTGCGACATGTCGCCGCGCTGCAACCGCGTGGTTCAGGCGCGCTACGAGCTCGGCTCGACGTTCAAGCCGCTGTCCTTCGCCATCGCCATGGATGCGGGTGTCATCGTCAGCATGAGCAAGCGCTATGATGCCACGGCGCCGCTGCCCGTCGGGCGCTTCACTATCAAGGATGACCACCCCCTGGGCCGCTGGCTGACGGTGCCGGAAGCGCTGGTGCACTCCAGCAACATTGTCACGGCCCGCATCGCCGATGAAATGGGGCAAAAGCCGCTTGAGGCTGCCTATCGCTCGCTTGAGTTCGACCGTCCCGCCACCGTGGAGCTCCGCGAACAGGCCGGCACACTGTTCCCGTCGCGCTGGTATCGCACGACCATCATGACGACCGCTTATGGCCATGGCATCGCGGTGACGCCGATGCATTTGGCGAGCGCTTATGCCGCGTTGGTCAATGGCGGCATCTGGCACCCCACCACCGTTCTCAAGCGGAAGCCGAATGAACAAGTGGCCGCGCGCCGGGTGTTCTCCGAGCAGACCAGCGCGAAGATGCGTCAGTTGCTGCGGATGATCGTGCAGACCGGCACCGGGCGCAATGCGGATGCCGAAGGCTATCGCGTCGGCGGCAAGACGGGCACGGCCGAGAAGCCCAAGGATGGCGGCTATGCCCGCCGTTCGCTCGTCTCCACCTTCGCTGCGGCTTTCCCGATGGAAGCGCCGCGCTACGTCGTCATCGTCATGATGGACGAGCCGCAGGGCAGTGCCCGCTACCCGGGCATCCGCACGGCCGCTTATACGGCGGCCCCGGTGGTGAAGTCCTTCGTGTCGCGCGCCGCGCCGCTGCTGGGCGTCTATCCCGAGGCGTTCCGCGACGTCGACATTTCTGAGCTGACCCCGTTGGTCAAAGACGAAGAGGTGGCCGAATGATGCGCCTTTCCACGCTCGTGCCCGATTCGATTGATCCGGCCAAGGATGCCGAGGTGAGCGGCTTCGCGCTGGACCATCGCAAGGTGGCGCCCGGCGCGGTGTTCGGCGCGTTTCGCGGCGCGCGGGTGAACGGCGAGGACTTCATCGACGCCGCCATCGCTGCGGGCGCCGTGGCTGTCGTCGCGGCGCCGGATGCGCGCGTGGCCGGCGTCCCTCACATTGCCGCCGAGGAACCGCGCCGCCTGTTCGCGAGCCTCGCGGCGCGCTATTACGCGCCTTATCCGCAGACGCTGGTCGCGGTCACCGGCACCAACGGCAAGACCTCGACGGTCGAGCTCACCCGGCAGCTTTGGCGCATGATGGGCCATGGCGCCGCGTCCATCGGCACGCTGGGCGTGACGACCGCCGTGGATCAGGTTTCGACCGGCCTCACGACCCCGGACGTGGTGACCTTCCTCTCCAATCTCGCCGGGCTCGCCAAGGAAGGCATCGACCATGTCGCCTATGAGGCGTCGAGCCATGGGCTGGCCCAATATCGTGCCGAGGGGCCGCGCGTTGCGGCGGGCGCCTTCACCAATCTGAGCCGCGATCATCTCGATTATCACGGCACCATGGACATGTATTTCGCGGCCAAGATGCGGCTGTTCGACGAGGTTGTCGCGGATGATGGCGTCGCTGTCATTTGGGCCGATGACGAGCGCTCCGCCGAAGTGATTGAGCATGTGCGTCGCCGGGGCTTGCAGTTGATGACCGTCGGTTCGGCCGGCGAGACGCTGCGGCTGGTGACGCAAACGCCGACACATCTCGGGCAGACGCTTATGATCGAGGCGGAGGGCGCCACGCACAAGGTCGATCTGCCGCTCATCGGCGCCTATCAGGCCGCCAATGCGCTGGTTTCCGCCGGATTGGTCCTCGCAACCGGCGGTGCGCTGAAGACGGTGCTGGGATTGCTCTCGCGCGTGCAGCCGGTGCGCGGCCGGCTGGAACGCGCCGTCATCACCACTGCGGGTGCGCCGGTTTATGTCGATTATGCCCATACGCCCGACGGGCTGCGGGCGGCCATCGAGGCGCTGCGCCCGCACGTGCGCGGTCGGCTCATCACGGTGTTCGGCGCCGGTGGGGATCGCGATGCCGGCAAGCGCCCGCTGATGGGCGGCGTTGCCAGCGACCTGAGCGATGTCGTGATCGTCACCGATGACAATCCGCGCGGGGAAGACCCGCAGGTGATCCGCGCCGCGATCATGGCCGGCGCGCCGGGCGCGCGGGAGATTGGCGGGCGACGGGCTGCCATCGCTGCTGCCATTGCCGAGGCGGGGCCGGACGATATCGTGCTGCTGGCCGGCAAGGGGCATGAGCAGGGCCAGATCATCGGCGACCGCGTGCTGCCGTTCGACGATGTCACCGTGGCGCGGGAATGCGCTGCATGAGCTTGTGGACCTCCGACGAGATTGCCGCAGCGACCGGCGGGGCAGCCTCCACGGCCTTCGCGGTGAGCGGCGTCGCGTTCGATAGCCGGGAGGTCGCGACCGGCGATCTCTTCGTCGCGCTGCATGGCGAGAGCGCGGATGGTCACGCCTATATTCCAGGGGCGCTGGCGTCCGGCGCAGCAGGGCTGCTGGTGGATCGGGCTGTCCAGGGGCCTTGCGTCCGCGTCGCCGACACGGCGAAGGGCCTCGATGATCTTGGCCGTGCCTCCCGCGAACGGACGTCGGCAAAGATCATCGGCGTCACCGGGTCGGTCGGCAAGACCGGCGTCAAGGAAGCGCTGTTCGCCGCCTTCGACCGGATGAGCCAGGGCGCCGCCCATCGTTCGCTCAAGAGCTACAATAATCATGTCGGCGTGCCGCTCTCGCTGGCGCGGATGCCGCGCGAGGCACGTTATGGCGTGTTCGAGATGGGCATGAACCATGAGGGCGAACTGCGCGCGCTGACCGCGCTCGTCCGCCCACATGTCGCCATCGTCACGACGATTGCGCCCGCGCACATCGAATATTTCGGGACGGAAGAGAAGATCGCGCTGGCCAAGGCGGAGATATTCGAAGGCCTTGTCGAGGGTGGCACAGCGGTCATCCCCGCCGACTCGCCCCATGCGCCGCTGCTGACAGACCACGCCCGTCGTCACGCCGGGCAAGTTGTCACCTTCGGGCGCGATGCCGGGGCGGATGTTCGACTAATCGACGAAATGTCCGTGGGCGCTGCCGGCACCCGCATCACCGTGCAGACCCGCGCGGCGCGCCTCAGTCTGGTGGTCGGAATGCCCGGTCGCCACTGGGTCAGCAATGCGCTGGGCGTGCTGGCCGTGGTCGAGGCCGCCGGTGGCGATCTGGCGCAGGCCGGGCTTGCGCTGGCGGAAATGACCGGGCTGCCGGGCCGGGGCGCGCGCCGCCCCATCGCAACCGCGGACGGTGGCGAGGCCTTGATCATCGATGAAGCCTATAACGCCAATCCCGCCTCCATGGCCGCCACATTGGCCCAGCTTGGCGAGGAGCGCGCGCAGCGGCGGATCGCGATACTGGGCGCGATGAAGGAGCTTGGCGACCAGTCCGCGCCGCTTCACGCCGGGCTGGCGCAGGCCATTCGCGATGCGAAGGTGGATGTGGCGCTTCTGGTCGGCGAGGAAATGGCACCGCTCGCCGATGCTCTGGCCAGCGAAATTTCCGTCGAGCATGTCGCAAATGTCGATCAGGCCGTTGAATTCGCACGCTTAACGGTCAAAAGCGGTGATGTGATGCTGGTCAAGGGGTCCAACAGTGTCGGACTTTCGCGACTTGTCGAACAGCTCGCAGCAAGCGAGGTGGCCTGATGCTTTATTGGCTCGCTGAACAACTGAATTTCCCAGGCATCTTCAACCTGGTCCGCTACCTCACATTCCGGGCCGGCGCCGCGATCATGACGGCGCTGATCATCGGGCTGGTGATCGGTCCCCGCTTCATCGGCTGGCTGCGCGTCCGCCAGGGCAAGGGGCAGCCGATCCGAGAAGATGGGCCGCAGACGCACTTCGTCAAGCGCGGCACGCCGACCATGGGCGGGTTGATGATCCTCACCGCCATGGCGAGCGCCGTGCTGCTGTGGATGAACGTCACGTCGGTCTATATCTGGGCCTGCCTCATCGTGACGCTGGGCTTTGGCGCCATCGGTTTCATGGACGATTATGACAAGGTGACCAAGGCGAGCCACAAGGGCCTCTCCGCCCGGGCGCGCCTGCTGGCGGAATTCGGCATTGCCGGTTTCGCCACCTGGCTGATCGTCAGCCAGAATGGCACCTTGCTGTATCTGCCTTTCTGGAGCGGCGGGGCGCTGGACCTTGGGCCGCTTTATTATCTGTTCGGCGCCTTCGTCATCGTCGCCTTCGGTAATGCGGTGAACCTCACGGACGGGCTGGACGGGCTGGCCTCCATGCCGGTGATCGTGGCGTCGATGGCCTTCATGCTGATCGTCTATCTTGTCGGCCGCGCCGACTATGCGTCCTATCTCGGCATTCCCCATGTGCCGGGCGCGGGCGATCTGGTGATCCTGTGCGGCGCGATTGTCGGGGCATGCCTCGCCTTCCTGTGGTTCAACGCGCCGCCGGCGGCGGTGTTCATGGGCGATACCGGCAGCCTCGCGCTGGGTGGCACCATCGGCGTGATCGCCGTCGCGGCCCATCACGAGATCGTGCTCGCCGTGATCGGCGGCATCTTCGTGGTGGAGGCGATGTCGGTCGTCATTCAGGTGTTCTTCTACAAGCGCACTGGCAAAAGGGTGTTCCGCATGGCGCCCATCCATCATCATTTCGAGCAGCTTGGCTGGCCCGAATCCACGGTGGTGATCCGCTTCTGGATCGTCTCCTTCGTGCTTGCGCTCGCCGGTCTTGCGACTTTGAAGCTGCGATGATCATTTCCACCGCCTTTGCCGGCAAGCGCTATGCCGTTCTGGGGCTGGCCCGCTCCGGCCTCGCCACGGTCGACGCGCTGGCCGCCAGCGGTGCTCATGTCATCGCCTGGGACCAGCGCGAGGATGCGCGGGCACTGGTGGCCGACAAGGCCGAGCTGGGCGATCCGATGGAGATGGATCTGGCCGGGCTGGATGCGCTGGTCGTGTCGCCGGGCGTGCCGCTCAACCGTCACCCGGTGACATGCCGCGCGCGCGCCGCCGGCGTGCCGATCATCGGCGACATCGAGCTGTTCGCGCTGGCACGGTCGAGCCTGCCGGCGCATCGCGTGGTCGGCATCACCGGCACCAACGGCAAATCGACCACCACGGCGCTGATCGATCACATCGTGCGCACGGCGGGGCTGCCCTCGCGCATGGGCGGGAATATCGGCCTGCCCATTCTCGCGCAGGCCCCGCTGCCGGAGGGCGGCGTCTATGTGCTGGAGCTTTCCAGCTATCAGATCGACCTGACCTTCAGTCTCGATTGCGACGTGGCGGTGCTGCTCAACATCACGCCAGACCATCTCGACCGCTATGATGGCTTTGAGGGCTATGTCGCCTCCAAGCAGCGCCTCTTTGCCATGCAGTCGCCCGATCATCCGGCGATCATCGCGGTGGACGACGCGGTGACGCGGCGCATCGCCGATGCTCTGCCGCAGACCGTGCCCGTGACGGCCCAGTCGGTTGCGGCCAAGGACCAGTCCCGCTGGCCGGCCTTGCAGGGGCCGCACAATGCGCAGAATGTCGCGGTCGCCAAGGCCGTGGCAGAGGCGCTGGGCATCGCGCCCGAGACGACGGCGCAGGCGCTGGCCAGCTATGTCAGCCTGCCGCACCGCATGCAGCGCGTGGCCGAGATCGACGGCGTGCTGTTCGTCAACGACAGCAAGGCGACCAACGCCGCCTCGACCGCACCAGCGCTTGCTGCCTGGCCGCCGGTCGACGGACGGCCGCGCATCCACTGGATTCTCGGCGGTCTCGCCAAGTCGGATTCGCTCGATGAGTGCGCGGCGGGCTTCCCCAACATCGCGCGTGGCTACACCATCGGCGAGGCCGGGCCGCTGTTTGCCCGTCTGCTGGGTGAGGCCCCCGTGCCCGTCACCGAATGCGAGTTGATGGTGACGGCCGTGGCCGAGGCTGCCGCGCATGCGCAGCCGGGCGATATCGTCCTGCTTTCGCCGGCCTGCGCGTCATTCGATCAGTTCCGGGATTTCGAGGCGCGGGGCGATGCCTTTGCGGCCGCCGTGGCCGCGCTTCGCGATAAAGCAGGGGCAGAAACGGGGGCAGGGGCATGAGCGAGCGCGGGGACGAAGGCGTAGTCATGGTCGAAGGCGAGGCGGCGAAGCCGGTTACCGCGCCGCCGCTCGATGTCGCCTTGTCTCCTTTGCGCGCCCGCCCCGGCAAGCCCATGCCGCGCGAGCGGACCGCGCTGGCGATCTGGTTTTGGGAGATCGACCGAGTGCTGCTCGGGCTGATCGTTGTGCTGATCGCGATCGGGCTGGTGGCGGTCGCGGCGGCCTCGCCCGTGGCGGCGGCCAAGCTGTCGACCCATTCGGCCTCGCTCTCGCCCCTCTATTTCTTCTATCGCCAGCTCATGTGGATCGGCCTTGGTCTGCCGCTGATGATCGTGATTTCCATGCTCCCGCGCACCCAGGCCCGCCGTTTGGCGGTCGGTCTGGCGGCGCTGTTCGCGGTGATGCTCGTGCTGGTGCCGATCATCGGGACGAGCGTGAACGGTGCCTCGCGCTGGCTGGGCAGCGGCGCCTTCCGCTTCCAGCCCTCGGAGTTTCTCAAGCCCTTCTTCGTCGTCGCCATTGCCTGGCTGCTGTCGCTGCGCGCGCGTGATCCCTCGCTGCCGGTAATCCCGCTGACGGGCATGTTGACCGGCATCGTCGCCCTCCTGCTCATGCGGCAACCGGACTTTGGCCAGACGGTCATTTTCGTGGCCTGCTGGGGCGCGCTGCTGCTGGTGGGCGGTGCCTCGATCAAGCTCCTCTCGGGCTTTGCGTGCGGCGGCCTCGGCCTTTTCGTACTGACCTATCTCTTCTACGACAATGGCCGCGAGCGCATTGATTCCTTCCTTAACCCGGTCGTCGATCCGGCGGCGGGGCCGGATCAGGTGCAGCTGGCTTATGCGACCATCACGCGCGGCGGCCTGACCGGCGTTGGTCCCGGCGGCGGCACCGCCAAGTTCAATCTGCCCGAGGCGCACACCGACTACATCTTCTCGGTGATCGGCGAGGAGTTCGGCTTGATCGCCTGCATCGCCATCGCGCTCGTCTATCTTGCCATCATCGTGCGGGTCCTGCTGCGGCTGCTGGATGAGGAAGATCCATTCATCGTCATGGCAACCTCCGGCCTTGTCTTCGTGATGGGCGTGCAGGCCGTCATCAACATGGGCGTGAACATTCACATCTTCCCCTCCAAGGGCATGACGCTGCCATTCATCAGCTATGGCGGCTCGTCGATGATTGCCTTGTGCTCGGGCATTGGCCTGCTGCTGGCCTTCACCCGGCGGAACCCGTATATGTCGCGCTCCCCCTACGTCGTCACATGGAGCGGGCGATGAGCCTTTTTCGGCATTATGTTCTGGCTGCCGGTGGCACCGGTGGGCACATGGTCCCCGCCCACGCCATCGCGCAGGAGCTTATGGCGCGGGGTCACCGCGTCGCCCTGATTACCGACGAGCGCGGCGCCAAGATTCCGGGCCTGTTCGAGGATGTGCAGACGCATGTGCTGCCGGCCGGCCGCATGTCCGGCGGTATTTCTGGTTGGATCAGGGGCTTCAAGGCCATTCTCGAAGGGCGCGCCATGGCCCGGCAGCTTTATTCGACCTTCGAGCCGGCCGCCGTGGTGGGCTTCGGCGGCTATCCGGCGCTGCCGGCGATGCTTGGCGCCTTTGCGGAAGGCATACCGGCGATCGTGCATGAGCAGAACGCGGTGCTCGGCCGCGTCAACCGGCTGGTCGCCCGCAAGGTCGCTGCGATCGCGACCGCTTATCCCGATGTGAAGCGTCTGGCCACACGCCATGTGGACAAGACCTATCTGGTCGGCAATCCGGTGCGGGAGTCCGTTCTGGCCCTGCGCGACGAGCCGTTCCCGGTCTTCTCAGATGAGAGCGTGCTGCGCCTGCTGGTCACTGGCGGCAGCCAGGGGGCATCGATCCTCTCGCAAGTGGTGCCGGCCGGGCTTGGCATGTTGCCGATCAGCCTGCGGCGGCGCTTGCAGGTCACCCAGCAATGCCGGCCCGAGGACATCGAGCAGGTCCGCGCGCTCTATGCGGAGATGGAAATTCCCGCCGATCTGGCGACCTATATCGAGGATATGCCGACCAAGCTCGCCTGGTCGCACCTCGTGATCGGGCGCGCCGGCGCCTCGACCATTGCCGAACTTACCGCCGCGGGGCGCCCCGCCATCCTCATACCTTTGCCGAGTGCCATGGATAACCACCAAGCCTACAATGTCCTCGAGATGGTGAATGCGGGCGGGGCCCGCGCGATCGACCAGAGCAAGTTCACGCCCGCCGAACTGGCGCGCCAGATGCAGAAGCTGGCAATGGAACCGGGCGCGCTCCAGAACGCCGCCAAGCGCGCGCATCGTTGCGGTCGCCCGGATGCGGTGAAGGACATGTGCGATCTCATCGAGAGCTTCGGCCCCGCGCCGCAGACCATCGACACCGTGCGGGCCGCAGAAGCGCCGCGCATGGCCGGCCTCGCGGGAGCGGGCGCATGAAGGGCGTCGGCACGGATATCGGCACGATCCATTTCATCGGTATCGGCGGCATCGGCATGTCCGGCATCGCTGAGGTGATGCACAATATGGGTTACAGCGTGCAGGGCAGCGACATGTCGGAAGGCTATGTCATCCAGCATCTGCGCGATCTCGGCATCAATGTGATGATCGGCCACAAGGCCGAGAATCTGGGCGATGCCGCCGTGGTGGTGACCTCCACCGCGATCAAGCGCGGCAACCCGGAAGTGGAACTGGCGCTGGAGAACCGCGTGCCGGTCATCCGCCGCGCCGAGATGCTGGCCGAACTGATGCGGCTCAAATCCACCGTCGCGGTGGCGGGCACGCACGGCAAGACGACGACGACCTCGATGATCGCCGCGCTGCTCGATGCCGGCGGCATCGACCCCACCGTCATCAATGGCGGCATCATCAACAGCTATGGCTCCAACGCGCGCCTCGGCAACAGCGACTGGATGGTGGTCGAGGCCGATGAGAGCGATGGCAGCTTCCTGCGGCTGGACGGCACCTATGCCGTCGTCACCAACATCGATCCCGAGCATCTCGATCATTATGGCTCGTTCGATGCGGTGAAGGACGCGTTCGTCGAGTTTGTCGAGAATGTGCCCTTCTACGGCGCGGCCATGCTCTGCCTGGATCACCCGGAAGTGCAGGCGATCCTGCCGCGCGTGCAGGATCGGCGGATCGTGACCTATGGCTTCTCCGCACAGGCCGACCTGCGCGGCGAGAATGTCCGGCCCGTTCCAGGCGGCAATATGTTCGATGTGCAGATCCGCGAGCGTGATGGCTCGACGCGACGCATTGCCGACATCACCATGCCGATGCCGGGCCGGCACAATGTGCTGAATGCCATGGCCTCCATTGGCGTCGCCCTGCAGATGGGCATTGAGGATGCGACCATCCAGACCGGCTTCGCCAGCTTCGGCGGCGTCAAGCGGCGCTTCACCAAGGTGGGCGAGATCGAGACGGGCGGCGGCAAGGCCGTCGTCATCGATGATTATGGCCACCACCCGGTCGAAATCCGCGCGGTTCTCGCGGCGGCCCGCGAGGGTGCGCGGGGCCGGGTGATCGCCGTGGTGCAGCCCCACCGCTTCACGCGGCTGCGCGATCTGATGGACGAGTTCCAGCAATCCTTCAACGATGCCGACATGGTCTATGTCTCGCCCGTCTACCCGGCTGGCGAGCAGCCCATCGAGGGCGTGGATGCCGATGCGCTGGTCGCCGGCCTCAAGCGTCGCGGCCATCGCGCGGCGCAGACCATCGGCGATGCCGATGCGCTCGCCGCGGCCCTCGCCGCGGATCTGAAGGCCGATGACATGATCGTCTGCCTCGGCGCGGGCGACATCACCAAATGGGCGGCTGGTCTGGCGCCGGCCATCGCGGCATCGGGCGAGGGGCGCGGCTGATGTGGGAGCTGATGCGCATCGGCCTGGAGATGCAGGAGCGCATGATCGAGGTGCATGGCAAGAGCCTCGACATGGCGCGCGAGATGATCGACGCCGTCGAGAGCCATGCCGCCATGGGGCCGAAGGGCATGGGGCAGGCGGCGCTCGACATGGGTGAAGCCATGAACCGTGCCGGCAAGGCGCAGGCCGATCTGATCGGGCGTTGGTCCAGCTGGTGGAGCGGTCGCTCCTGATGCATCCCGCCGCTTCCGTGAACGTCGATCGACAGCTGAGCCCGGACGGTATTGCCGTGCGGGGCAAGCTGACGCGCGGTGCGCCGCTCGCGCCGTTGGTGTGGTTCAAGGCAGGCGGTGCGGCGGATTGGCTGTTCGAGCCGGCGGATGCGGATGACCTCGCGCAATTCCTCTCGGCGCTGGATCTCTCGGTGCCGGTGATGGCGCTGGGCCTTGGGTCTAACATGATCGTTCGCGATGGCGGCGTGCCCGGCGTGGTGGTTCGGCTCGGCAAAGCCTTCGCGCGCGTAGACCAGAGCGCGCCGCAGACGCTGCGGTGCGGCGGGGGCGCGTCTGGCATTCTGGTCTCCTCCACCGCACGCGATGCGGGCATTGGCGGGCTTGAGTTCCTCCGCTCCATTCCGGGCACGGTCGGCGGCTTCGTGCGCATGAATGGCGGCGCTTATGGACGCGAGGTGAAGGACATTCTGGTCGAGGCCGAGGTCATCCTGCGATCCGGCGAGCAGATTGTTCTGCCGCTGGATGCGCTCGGCTTCACCTATCGGCATTCGACGCTGCCCGAGGGTGCAGTGGTGATCGCGGCGACATTCCGTGGCGTTCCGGCTGAGCCGGCCGCCATTCAGGCGGAAATGGACCGGATCGCGACCGCGCGGGAAGAATCGCAGCCGCTGCGCAGCAAGACGGGCGGATCGACCTTCAAGAATCCGCCGGGCGAAAAGGCCTGGGCGCTGGTCGACCGGGCCGGCTGCCGGGGCCTCAGCCTCGGTGGCGCGCAAGTGAGCGAGAAGCACACCAATTTCCTCATCAACACCGGCGGCGCGACCAGCGCGGACATCGAGTCCCTTGGCGAAGAGGTACGCCGGCGCGTGCAGGCAGAGAGTGGCATAACCCTGGAATGGGAGATTCAGCGCGTGGGGCGTTCGGCGCAGGAGCAGGGACAATGAGCATCAAGCGTCTCAAGGTCGCCGTGCTCATGGGTGGCTGGGCCGCAGAGCGGCATGTCTCGCTGTCGAGCGCGAAAGGCATCATCCAGGCGCTGGAAGAGCGCGGCCATGAGGTCGTGCCCATCGATCTGGGCGCGACCCGGGCGGAGGGCCGCGATTTTCCGGCCAAGCTCATCGCGGCCAATCCCGACATCGTGTTCAATGCCCTGCATGGCGTGCCGGGCGAAGACGGCACCGTGCAGGGGCTGATGGACATCATGGGGTTCGCCTACACCCATAGCGGTCTGGCAACCTCGGTCATCGCCATCGACAAGCAGCTCACCAAGCAGCATCTCGTGCCCCATGGCATCCCGATGCCCGGCGGCCATATCGTCGAATGCGAGAGCCTGTTCGCAGGCGATCCCCTGCCGCGCCCCTATGTGCTCAAGCCGGTCAATGAAGGCTCGTCGGTCGGCGTCGCCATCGTCACGGAAGAGGGCAATTACGGCAACCCGATCGCGCGCGATGCGGTGGGGCCGTGGCAGGATTTCGACCAACTGCTGGCCGAGCCGTTCATTCGCGGCCGTGAGCTGACCGTCGCCGTGCTCGGCGACCGGGCGCTTGCGGTGACGGAGCTGCGCCCCAAAAGCGGCTTCTACGATTATGACGCGAAATATACCGATGGCCTGACTGACCATATCTGCCCGGCGCCCGTTCCGGCCGAGATGGCCGCCGCGATGATGGACATCGCGCTGCGGGCGCATCGTCTGCTGGGCTGCAAGGGCACATCGCGCTCGGACTTCCGCTGGGATGACGAGCGCGGGCTCGATGGCCTGTATCTGCTGGAAGTGAATACGCAGCCCGGCATGACGGCGTTGAGCCTGGTGCCGGAGCAGGCGAAATATTTGGGCATGAGCTACGGCGAACTCGTAGAGAGTATCATCGCCGAGGCTCTGGCGGACCGTGGAGGGAAGCAATGAACAGCGCGACGATCAAGCGCGGATCGGCGAGCGGCGCGCGGAGCGGCCGGGCCGGCCGCAAGCCGCGGCGGGCGAGGAGCAATCTGGACAAGCTGCTCGACTATGTTCCGCTCAGTCCGGCGCAGATCAATCGGTTGATGACCTGGGGGATCGGCCTGGTCCTTTTCATCCTGCTGTGGGTCACCGCCAGCTTCATGGGCTTGCCGGCGATGCTGCGCGCCGAGGTGAACGATTTGGCCGGGCGCGCGGGCTTTGCCGTCGCCAAGATCGAGGTGCGCGGGCTCGAGCGCATGGACGAGATGCAGGTCTCCGACATCGCCGTGAAATATGTCGAGCGCTCGATGCTGGCAGTCGATCTCGACAATCTGCGCAACGAGGTCATGCGGCTGGGCTGGGTGAAGGAGGCGCGGATTTCCCGCCGCCTGCCCGATGCGCTGATCGTCGATGTGGTCGAGCGGCAACCGGCTGCGGTCTGGCAGAATGGCGGGCAATTGATGCTGGTGGACGCCGCCGGCGTCGCGCTCGGCCCGGTTGAGGCCAATGCCTTGCCCGATCTGCCCCTGGTGGTGGGGCCGGATGCCAACAAGCGGACCAAGGCGCTGGCCGAACTGATGAACGCCGCGCCGGCCCTCAAGCCGATGCTCGCCGGCGCGACTTGGGTTGGCGGCCGCCGCTGGGATCTGCGCTTTCAGTCGGGTGAGCAACTGATGCTCCCCGAGGGCGATGCCGACGCGGCTGCTGCACTGGTCAACTTCGCGCGCATGGATGGCGTGGACCGGCTGCTCGGGCGCGGGGTGCTGCGGTTCGACATGCGCGATCCCGCGCGGTTCGTGCTGCGCCTGCCGCCGGGCAAGAAAGAGGATGAAGCGCCGGCGGTAACGTCGGCGAAGGATTCGGCTGTCGTGACGTCCGGCGAGAAGGATCGATCGACGACCTCTGCATCGGGTGGGGAGGGCTAAGCATGGCGGCGCGCAATGATGGGCTGATTACCGCGATCGACATCGGCACCTGGAAGGTGTCGGCGCTAATCGCGCGCAAGCAGGAGGACGGCACGCTGGCGGTGCTGGGCACCGGTCAGCGCGAGAGCCGGGGCGTGCGCCGGGGCTTTGTGGTCGACATGGAGCGGACCGAACTGGCCGTGCGCGAGACGGTCGAGCAGGCCGAGAAGGTCGCCGGCACCAATATCGAGAAGGTCATTCTGAGCTTCTCCGGCGGCAGCATCGAGAGCAAGGTCGAGCCGGTCGAGATCAATGTCGGCGGTCGGCGGATCGAGCAGGCCGATATCGAGAGCCTGTACGATCAGGCGCGTGAGCGGATCGATCCGGGCGGCCGGGTCATCCTGCAGGCGCAGCCGACGCTCTACACCATCGACGGGATGCGCGGCGTCGCGCGGCCGATGGGGCTTCATGCCGATCAGCTCGGCGTCGATATTCATGTGGTGCTGGCGGATAGCGCGCCGTTGCGGAACCTCGAGACGAGCGTGCGCGGCGCCTATCTCGATGTGCAGAGCATCATCGCCGCGCCGGTCGCCACGGCTGCGGCCTGCCTCTCCGACGAAGAGCGCGATCTTGGCGTTGCCTTGGTCGAGCTCGGCGCGGGCGTCACCAATGTCTCGCTGCACATTGGCGGCATGCTGGTGGGCTTCAAATCCATCCCTATCGGTGCGGCGGACGTGACGGACGATATCGCCTCCGCCTTCGGCATTCGCCGCAGTCAGGCCGAGCGGATGAAGTGCTTTTACGGCTCGGCCATGCAGTCGCGCCGGGATTTTCGTGAGATCATCGAGATCGCGCCCGCCGCCAGCAGCGCCGAGCAGACCGAAGCGCGCCGCGTGACTCGCGCCGAACTGGTCGGGGTGATTTGCGAGCGGCTGAACCGGCTGATGGCGGAGGTCAACAAGGCACTGGGCGAGATGGGCTTCCACTCGCCGGTCGGGCGCCAGGTCGTGCTGACTGGCGGCGGCGCGGAGCTCAAGGGCATGGCGGATTACGCGCAGACCGCGCTCGGGCGCGCCGTGCGGATCGGCCGGCCCAAGCTGCTCGATGCCATGCCCGAGGCGCATCGTGGCCCGGCTTTCGCAACGCTGGCCGGCCTCGCGCTCTATGCATCGAAGGAGCGGCAGGATCTGCTGCAGCGGCCTTTGCGTGAGCAGCGCGTCCACACGACGCGCGGCGGAGCGGTCGTCCAGCGGCTGATCGCGGCGCTGCGCGCCGGCTATTAGGGTCAGGCCGCAACATATTGTGGATGAGCGGTTAAAAAGAACGTGAATTGGCGGCTCATCTGGTGCATGAATCCCGACAAGGTGACGGTGCGGTTTGCACCCGGAGGAGATAGTTGATGAGCATTGAAATCGGTCCGCCCCATGTGGACGAGCTGAAGCCGCGGATTACCGTTATTGGCGTCGGCGGGGCGGGCGGAAATGCGATTGCCAACATGATTGGCGCATCCGTGGATGGGGTCGACTTCATTGTCGCCAACACCGATGCTCAAGCGCTCAATGCCTCGCCTGCCGAACGCCGCATCCAGCTTGGCCCGCGCATTACCGAGGGTCTCGGCGCCGGTTCGCGCCCCGACATCGGCCGCGCCGCCGCAGAAGAAACCATTGCGGAAGTGCAGGAGGCGCTTGAGGGCGTCCACATGTGCTTCATCGCGGCCGGCATGGGCGGCGGCACCGGCACTGGCGCAGCGCCGGTCATCGCCAAGGCGGCGCGTGAAAAGGGCATCCTCACGGTCGGCGTGGTCACCAAGCCGTTTACCTTTGAAGGCTCGCGCCGGATGCGCTCGGCAGACTCGGGCATCGAGGAGCTGCAGAAGCACGTCGATACGCTGATCGTCATTCCGAACCAGAATCTGTTCCTGATCGCGAACCCGAACACGACCTTCAAGGAAGCGTTCGAGATGGCCGACGAAGTGCTCCAGCAGGGCGTGCGCGGCATCACCGATCTCATGGTCATGCCCGGCCTCATCAACCTCGACTTTGCCGACGTCCGCTCCGTGATGGAAGAGATGGGCAAGGCGATGATGGGCACCGGCGAGGCCGAAGGCGACGGTCGTGCGCTCGAAGCCGCCGAGAAGGCCATTGCCAATCCGCTGCTCGATGGCGTCTCGATGCGCGGCGCCAAGGGCGTCATCGTCTCCATCGTGGGTGGCGAAGACATGCGCCTGATGGAAGTCGACGAGGCAGCCAACCACATCCGCGAGCTGGTCGATCCCGATGCGAACATCATCTGGGGTTCGGCATTTAACGAGCAGTTGAACGGCAAGATCCGCGTCTCCGTCGTCGCGACGGGTATCGATAATGAAGCGAGCGCCGCGGCGCAGGCCCGCAGCCAGCCGTTCAAGCTCGGCGATGTGGGTGTCGCCGCCGCGCCGCGTCAGGCCGCACCTGCCGTGTCGGCGCCGGCCAATCTCGTCCGCCCGGAGGCTGCCCCCGCGCCGCGTTATGAGGACGGGTTGGACCTTGGCGGCGTCGCACCTGCGCGAAACGAGTCGTTCGCCCCGGCTCCGGCCCCGACCAGCGAGGCACCTGCCAGCTTCCAAGCGCCCAAGCCGGAAGAGCCCAAGCCGGCACCGCGCTTTGCCGCATCGACCTTCGATGACATCACCGGTGAGGACGAGCTGGTGCTCGACAACAGCGTCTCGCCCGAGCCGCCGCTTCGGGTAGAGCCGCCGCAGCCCGCCGAGGAGCCGGCCAGCAAGGGTACGAGCGGCGGCACGCTGTTCGAGCGCATGTCGCAGCTGGCCCGTGGGCAGGCTCGGCAGGGCAATGCCGAGGAAAGCGAGAGCGAGCGGGATCGCACCGAATTCGAGGTGCCACGCTTCCTCAATCGCCAGAACAACCAGTAAAACTGTGCACGGCGGGACGCGACCCGTCCCGCCGGACAGAAGAGGTGTATCCGTGAAGTCGACCAGCTGCATTCTGGCCCTTTCTCTGGCCATCGCAGCGCCTGTGTTCGCGCAAAGCGGCGGGATGGTTCAGGCCACGCCACCAGCCGAGGCGGTAGCCGCGCTCAACCGCCATCTCGCCTCGCTGTCCCGTAATCCTCAGGATGTGAATGCCCTGTTGGGCGCCGGCCAGGCCGCGCTCGATCTGGGGGACATTCAGGCGGCCAATGGCTTCTTCACGCGCGCCAATATGGTCGATGGGCGCAACGGCCGCGCCCGGCTGGGTCTGGCGGTCGTGCAGATTGCCCTCAAGCAGCCCGCCGATGCCGCCGCGAACTTCGATGCCGCCTCGGCCTTGGGCGTCAGCGCCCAAGCGCATCTCCCCGAGCGCGCGCTGGCTTACGATCTCACCGGGCAGCAGGCCAAGGCGCAGCAGGATTATCGCGCCGTCCTGCAGGCCAATCCCAATGATAACACCGCGCGGCTCAATTATGCGGTCTCGCTGGGCGTCTCCGGCAATCTCGCGGAAGCCGAGCAGCAGCTCAAGCCCGCCCTGACCAGCGGCGACCGTGAGGCGTGGCGTATCCGGGCCTTCGTCCTGGCGATGAACGGCCAGATGGCCGAGGCGCGCTCCATTGCGCAGACGACGCTGCCGAAGGGCCTTGCCGACGCGCTCGAACCCTATCTGCAACGCCTGCCCCTGCTGACGGCGAGCCAGAAGGTCTCCGCGGTCCATTATGGCGAGTATCCGGCGGATGTCCTCCGCTTGGCTGCACCCGAGCCGGCGCGGAACCGCGATACGCAGGTTGCCGCTACCACCGAGCGCGAGCGGGGCGGCCGGCGTCAGACGGCGGCAGAACGACGGGCCGCGCAGCAGGCCGCGCGCCGCGCGTCGCAGGCTCAGGCTCAGCAAACAGCATCCGCTGCGGCAGCGGCCCAGCCGCTTCCACCGCCGCCACCGCCTGCACCGACAGCATCCCCACCGCCGCAACAGCCGGTGCAGACCGCCGCGCGCGCCCCCGCGCCGCAGCCGACGCGCCCGGCTCCATCATCCGCTCCCGCCACACAGCCGGCCAGTCGCGTAACCAATCCTGCGCCGACGACCGTCGCTGCCGTGGCGCCGGCGGCACCCAGCACGCCGGCCCCGGTGGCGTCTGCGCCGACACCGGCACCCGCACCTACGCCAGTGCCGCAGCCGGTGCGCTCGCTTGGCGACACGCTGAAGGCGCTCGAAGTGCCGGAAGGCGAGCGCCGACAGGTCGCCGTCGCGGATCTGAGCGCCGTCGCGCGGATTCAGGAGCAGCGCCGGGTCGCGGCAGCCGCGCAGCAGGCCAAGGCCAAGGCGGATGCCGAGGCGCGCGCCAAGGCGGAGGCTGAACGCAAGGCCGAGGCTGAGCGCAAGGCCAAGCTGGCGGCAAACCCGTCGCGCAATTGGGTACAATTGGCGGCAGGCCGTGATCCGGCTGCCCTGGCCTTCGATCTGCGCCGTTTGCGCCGGACCTATGGCGATACGATTGCCGGGCAGGATGGCTGGACGGCCACCTGGGGCGAGACGCGCCGCCTGCTGATCGGCCCCTTCCGTCGCCCCGAGGATGCGCGGGCGGTGGTCACCGAATTGCGCAAGGCGGGTGGCGATGCGTTCTTCTGGCAAAGCGAAGCCGGCGAGGAAGTCAGCAAGATCGGCACGCAGTGAGCGTGCTCGCCCCCTATGCCTGTGACCCGGCGCGCAGCCGGGGTCGTCAACATGCCGAGCCGGGTGGCGAGGCGCGCGGACCACGCGACATTTTCCAGCGCGACCGCGACCGGATCATTCACTCGATCAGCTTTCGTCGCCTGCGCCACAAGACGCAGGTGTTCGTCGCACCCGATGGCGACCATTATCGCGTCCGCCTGACGCACAGCCTTGAGGTCGCGCAGATCGGGCGGACGATTGCACGAGTGCTGGGCCTCAATGAGGATCTGACCGAGGCGCTGTGCCTCGCTCATGATATCGGCCATCCCCCGTTTGGCCATGCCGGGGAGGATGCGCTGGAAGAGGCGCTGGCCGGGCAGGGCGGCTTCGATCACAACGCCCATTGCCTGCGCACGCTCGCCTTGCTGGAAAATGCCTATCCCCGCTTCCCCGGCCTCAATCTGAGTTGGGAGATGATGGAAGGGCTGGCCAAGCATAACGGCCCGGTGCTGGCCCCCAACTGGGCGATGCAGCAGATCGATGCCGCCTTTCCGCTGGAGCTCGAAAGCTGGCCGTCGCTGGAAGCGCAGGTCGCGGCGCTTGCCGACGATATCGCCTATGACAATCATGATATTGACGATGGCCTGCGCGCCGGCATTCTGACGCTTGAGCAACTTCTGGAAGCGCCGTTCGTCCGCCGCTGCTGGGAGCAGGTCACCGCGCGCTATCCCGATCTGCCGGCCGAGCAGCTGTTGCGGGAACTGATCCGCGACCAGATTGGCATCATGGTCAACGATCTCATCATGACCACGCGCGAAAACCTGCGCCTGCACGGGTTGGAGCGAGCTGACGTCTCAGCCGTGCGGAGCGCGGGGCAGGCCATGGTCGCCTTCTCGGATGCGATGCGGGAGGACGAGCGCCAGCTCAAGCGCTTCATGTACGCCAATCTCTATCACCATCCGACCCAGCTTGCCGCCGCCGGGCGGGCGCGGGTGATCGTCACCGATCTGTTTCGCGCCTATTCGGCCGATCCTGCGCTGATGGGGACAGCCTGGGATGCCAGTTGCGGCGCCGCCGAGCCCGAGCGCAGCCGCCATATCGCGGACTATATCGCGGGCATGACCGATCGCTTCGCCGAGCGCGCGCATCAGGAGATTTTCGGGGTCTCCTAAGCGAGGACAGAGTTCGTGAGGGCGTTGTCCACTATCGATTTGGTCAGAGTGCGCGACCAGCGGCTCATGTGGGGGGAAGCCGACTTCGCCACCCTCCACAGTTCGTGCTGAGTAGGGTCTGAGTAGGGCCGCAGGCGCGTGGCGAAGACCCGTATCGAAGCATCTCAGTCATGGACTGCACCTTCGATACGCCGCTTCGACAGGCTCAGCAGCTACTCAGGACGAACGGAGGGCGGTCAGCAATGATGCCGTGTCTGAAAAGTCCGCTTGGGGGAAAAGGTGTAATAGCCGCGCTTCGCCCACGCCGCTTGATCACCCCGGAATGACCTGCCCCGCCTCCACCCGCAAATAGGTCGCCTGTTCCAGCCCGTTGAACAGATCGGCCTCCGTCCCGGTCATCCACACCTGCCCGCCGCTGGCGCGCAACCGCTCGAACAGGGCATGGCGGCGCGTCGGATCGAGATGGGCGGCCACCTCGTCCAGCAGGATGATGAGCGGTCGCCCGCTCTGTGTACCGACCAATTGGGCGTGGGCCAGCATGATGCTGAGCAGCAGCGCCTTTTGCTCCCCTGTCGAGCACAGCGCCGCATCCTGCTGCTTGGCTTCATGCGTGACCAGCAGATCGGCGCGATGCGGGCCGACAAGTGTCCGCCCCGCTGCCCGGTCTCCCGTCCGCGCCGAGCGCAGCCGAGCGGCAAGGGCGCCCTCCTCGAATGGCTCGCCGGTCAGCCTCAAGGTCGGCCGGGCGAAGAGATGCTGCGCGCTGCGGGCGATCTCTTCTTCCAGTTCGGCGATCAGCGCCCGCCGCGCGGCATCGATCACGGCGCCATGCTCCGCCATGCGGGCTTCCAGCGCGGCGAGCCAGTCCGGGTCGGCCGGCCCGTCTTCTCCCAGCAGGGCATTGCGCGCGCGCATCGCGGCCTCGTAGCGTGCGCTGTGATGGGCGTGCGATGGCGCCTGGGCCAGCACCAGCCGGTCCAGGAACCGGCGGCGTCCACCGGGGCTGTCCAGAAACAGGCGGTCCATCGCCGGCGTCAGCCAGCTCAGCGCCACGCGGGTCGAGAGCGCATTGGCCGGTGAGGCGCGCCCGTCGATCCGCACTTGCCGCTTGTCCGGCGCATCAGGGTCGGTGCCGGTCCCCAAGGCGGCATCGCCCAATCGCGCGGCGACCGCGAAGCCGCCCGGCCCGCTCTGCCGCGCCATGTCGCGCAGGGCCGCGCCGCGCAGGCCGCGCCCCGGCGCCAGCAGCGAAATCGCCTCGAGGATGTTGGTCTTCCCCGCGCCATTCTCGCCGGTCAGGACGATCATCGGCGCGGCGGGCACAATCAGGGCGTCGGCATGATTGCGGAAATTGGTGAGGGCAAGGCGGTCGATCGCCATGGCTGCTCGTAACCGGTGAGGGCTGGCACGCCAAGGCCTTCTATGGCAGATTGTGCGGATCGTGAGTCAGCAGACGGGAATGGGCATATGTTCGGCAAAGCATCGAAGACAGTCATGATTGCGATGCTGGGCAGCGCCTTGCTCGGCGGCGGCGCGCAGGCAGCGCTGCCGGTCGGCGCCAAGGCGCCGGATTTCGAGACGCGCGGTGCGCTGGCCGGCAAAGTGTTCAGCGTCAAGCTGTCCGATGCGCTGAAGAAAGGCCCGGTCGTGCTCTACTTCTTCCCCGCAGCCTTCACCAAGGGCTGTACGGCGGAAACCAAGGAATTTGCCGATCAGGCGGATGCGTTCAAGAAGGCCGGTGCGACGGTGATCGGCATGTCGGCCGACCCGGTCGACGTCCTGCAGCGTTTCTCCACAGAGGCGTGCGGCAGCAAGTTCGCGGTCGCCTCGGCCGGGCCGCGTCTCATCACCAATTACGACGTGGCGCTCAAGGCGGACAATCCGGCCTTTGCGGGCAAGACGGACCGCACCTCCTATGTCATCAGCCCGGCGGGCCGGATCGTCTATGTGCATAGCGCACTCGACTATCGCGACCATGTGAAGAACACGCTGGCCGCCGTGCAGTCCATGGCCAGCGATCACAAGCACTGATCATCCGCACCAGACCTGCCCGACGGCGCAGGGGTTTCCAGGGATTAGCCGGCAGGCCGGGCCGACGATGGCTTGCGCGGCTTGGTTCGCTGGCTCTTCTGGCGTTTCTGCTGATCGTGCTGGCCCTGCTCCGTGCGCCGCCCGAATGGATCGAGGCCGCCGATGGCACGCGCGTGCATGTGATGGATGGCGATAGCCTGCGGATCGGCCCGCGGATCGTGCGCATCGCGGACATTGACGCGGTCGAACTGAACCAGCGTTGCCAGGATGCGGCCGGCCAGCCCTGGGACTGTGGCACGCAGGCGCGCGACGCGCTGCTGGCGCTGGTGCGCGGCGGTGGGCTCAGCTGCGAGTCCCGGACGACGGACCAATATGGCCGCGCCGTGGCGACCTGCGCCACCACCCGGATCGCGGACATCGGCGTGATCATGGTGGCGCGTGGCTGGGCGATCAGCAACCTAGGGCGCGGCCCCGGCACCTATCGGCAGGAAGAGGAGGCTGCCCGTTCCGCCCGGCGCGGCATCTGGCGTGGCACGTTCGAGACGCCCTCGGTCTGGCGCGCCGCGCATCCGCGATCCTGACCGGCCAGCGACCCCGCAGGCGACGGCCACTGTTGACTCTGTCCGGATTTGCTGGATGAGATTGGAGGAGCGGCCGGGCGCAGCATCGGCCGATGGATCAGTTTGAGCAAGCCGGCGAGGCGCCGGGTTTGGAGAGGAAAGCCATGGAGATTGCGGGCACGACGGCGTTCATCACGGGCGGAGCGAGCGGGATCGGCTTCGGCATTGCCCAGCAGCTGCTCGCCAATGGCGCCAGGCTGGTGCTGGCCGATATCCGCCAGGACCATCTCGATGAAGCCAAGGCATTTTTCGAGGAACGCCAGCAGGGCCGCAATGTCCACACCATGCGGCTCGACGTGTCCGACCGCGACCAGATGCGCGAGGCCGCCAAGGAGTGCGAGGCCGTGATGGGCGGGCCGGAAATCCTGATCAACAATGCCGGCATCGATCCGTCCGGCCCGTTCGATCAGGCCACCTATGCCGATTGGGACTATGGCATCGGCGTCAATCTCATGGGGCCGATCAACGGCATCATGGAATTTGCGCCCGGCATGCGCCGGCGGGGCAAGGGTGGCCACATCGTCAACACCGCGTCGCTGGCCGGGCTGACGCCGATGCCGAGCTTCATGGCCATTTATGCCGTGGCGAAGGCGGGCGTCATCACCCTGTCTGAATCGATCCGCGACAGCATGGCGCAGGACAATATCGGCGTGACGGTGCTGATGCCCGGCCCGATCAAGAGCCGCATCCATGAATCCGGCCAAAACCGGCCGGAGCGTTTCCGCTCGGGCAGCGGCCTCGCGCAGACGGAGGATCAGCTCGCCAAGCGCGTCGTGTCCGACACCTGGATGGAACCGACGGAAGTGGGCGACATGATCGTCGACGCGATCCGCAACAACACGCTGTACGTCGCGACGCACGGCAACTGGAAAGACAATGTGGAAGAGCGCTTCAAGGCGCTGATGGCTGCGATGCCGGAGGCCAAGCCGTTCGATTTCGGCGCGACCCTGGCCGTGCCGGACGAAGACTGAAGATTGATCCGGACCCGGAGCGCGCCCGCTTCTTACGCTGGGCGCGCGTCCCGGGCGCCGCTTAGCGCTGCGTGGTCGTCTGGCTGGTCGTCGCCTGGACGGTCTGCACCAGACCCGGCGTGCTGTTTGCGGCCGCAGCCCGCGCGAGCGATCCGTCCGGATCGGGCAGGCTGGCGGCCTTGTTCAGCTCCCACAGCAGGAACGTCGCCTTCTCGCTGAACGCAATGGGGGTCTGGTTCGCGACTTCGGCGAGCTGCGCCTTGGCCTTGGCGCAGAACTTGTCGCGCGACTGGGTGTTGGAATAGCGGTTGTAGAGCTTGGTCATATGGTCGTCATGGGCGTCCTGCCACTTGCGACCGCCCTTGGCCTTGAACAGATCGACCTGCATCTGCGCGGCCTCCGAAAGCAGGCCCTTATGCACGGAAAGCATCCGGTTGTAGTCGGAGACCATCGCGGCATTGTCCGGCCCCTGGCAGAGAAGCACGGCGACGTTCAGGCCCGAGCGCAGGTGCCACATGTCCTGCCCCTTATTCTCACCGATCAGGATCGGCGGCGGCGGCGGCACTTCGATCAGCGGGACATTCTGCGGAATGGGAACGGGAATGTTCTGCAGCGGCGCTTCAGCGACCTGCTTGGCGGTGCAGCCGGCCAGGGCCAGCAGCGGCAGAGCGGACAGTGCGACTGCGGCCTTGATCCGCCGGCCCCCGATCATGCTCAATGCCATAACGTTCTTCCTCCCGAGGGGGCGCCATGGGTGGCGGCCCTGTTCCCATCAAGAGGCGCTTATCCTCCTCTGATTCCACCAAGGCAAGACCCTTATGGACTCGATTCGTCGCACCGGTGGGAACCCGCGACTCGCCGAGATTCAGAGCTTTGTGGCGATGCGGTTCATCGCCGTTCAAAGTGCAATCAGTGTCGGGTGCCGGGGTGGGTGCCGGCCGCCTTTGCGCCGACCATATGCTGCAACACGATCACGCGCTGCCGCTCACGGTGCCAGTCGCGCGAGGGGTTGGCCTGAATTTGCGCCAGCAGGCTCTGCAGCTCCTGGCGGCGATGCTCGATGGTGACCGGATCCATGCGGAAATCTCCTTCGATTGTACCGCTAGGAATACGTGCGCGCTGGCGACCGGTTCCCGCTCGCAAGCGCCTTCCAGCAGCAATGCATCGCACATGTGCGCCTTTTCATCCGGCCGGGGATCACCAAGCCGGGATCACCAGCAGGCGGATTGCGCCGGATCGCATTTTTTCGGATAGTCGAGGGCGTTGGAAAACATCCGGCAATCGGAAAGGGATCGAGGACATGAAAACAAGACGGTCGGCGCTGCTTCTCGCGGTCGTGAGCGCATCCCTGCTCCTGTCTGCTTGCGCGACGGTGAAGGGTCTTGGCCGGGACATCGAGTCCGTGGGGCAGGCAGGTCAGGACGCGATCAACTGATCCTTGGCAACTGATCCCTGGCAACTGACCCTTGGCTGACAAAAGCCCGGCCCGCTGAGGTCAGCGCGCCGGGCTCATGCTACAGCTCTGCGTCGGTCCGGTTTAGCGGCAGACGACATCGCCCCGGTCGACCGACCGTCCGATCATCGCCCCGGCACCCGCGCCCAGCACGGCACCCAGGATCGAGGAACGGCCGCGATCGAGCTGATCGCCAAGCAAGCCGCCCAGCGCCGCACCGACGATCAGGCCGGTGGTGCCGTCCGACCGGCGGCAATAATAGCGATCGTCATAGCCCCGATACACGCGGGTATCGCGGTAGACGCGCACCGGCGCATAGCCGCCGCGATAGTAACGGTCCGCATAATAGCCGCGATAGCGCGGGTCCGGCCGGTTATAGTCATAGGCGTAGACGACGCGCGGGGCAGGGCGCACGACAGGGCGGCGGTCGATTACCACTACCCGGTCACGGCCCCGGCGGTCGTCCCGATCCCAGCGGCGATTGTCATGACGATAATCGCGCCGATCGTCGCGATCGCGCTGCCAATGCCGGTCATGCCCGCGACCCGGGTCGGCAAAAGCGGGGGTGGCGGCAAGACCGCCCACTGTCACGGCACCCAGCGCCAGCGCCGCGATGCTGTTCTTCAGAGCCTTGTACATCTGTCTCACTCCGATCCTTATTCTGTCTCTCCCGGCAGCGGGAGATCGGATCGGACTGTATCGCGAGTCGCCTGAACCGGTGGCGACGGGCGGTTCATTTGGGGGAAAGGGGGAAGGACGCCCTTGAGGTCAATGACGGTTGGGCATGCGATCCCACAACCGGAGGGTTAACTTGAACCCGAACCTTGTCCAGTCGGACAGGCGGCAGGGCCGCCTGTCCTTCCGGCTTAGTGCTGTTTGAGAAGAGGACTGACAAGATGGCTCGACACCGAGAGATCGCTTTGCGCATCGTGTTCGAAAGCAAAACAACGATCTGATCTCAAATACAAACCTTCGTCATCCAAAATTTCCCAATACCATTCACCGTTCCGGCTTTGAAAAACGCTAGAAACTAGCATGTCTCAATTCCTTTTTGAGTGAAGGGAATGCTGGCCCGTCCAGGTTTAGGAAAAGCGAAATTTGAGGCTTCCGGAGGTCAGGGTGCATATTAGTCTATTCGACCGCTCCCCCTTATTCCTAAGAATTGGCTAATCCGGCCCTTACTTAAGGTCAGCTATTTTTCCGGCTTGTGATTCACGCCGGGGCGCCTCCTTTATTAGTGGTTGAATGATTACTCCGCCGCCACCCCGGCCCGCGAGAACATGTCCTCGCCGCTATCGCTTTCGGCCTCGCCGTCATTGGCGCGCATTTTCTTGCGGCGGTCGAAGCTGTCCCACACCTCGTTCCAGTTGCCGCGCGTGGCGCCCTTGGAATATTCGGTGGCGCGCGTTTCGAAGAAGTTGGCGTGCTCCACGCCGTTGAGCAGCGGGGTGAGCCAGGGCAGCGGGTGTTCCTCGATCATGTAGATCGGCTGGAAGCCGAGCTGGCCCAGCCGCCAGTCGGCGATGTAGCGGATGTAGCGCTTGATCTCCTTGGCGGTCATGCCGGGCACCGGGCCTTGCTCGAAGGCGAGGTCGATGAAGGCATCCTCCAGCCGCACGGTCTTCTGGCAGCAATCGATAATGTCTTCCTTCACCGCCTTGGTCAGGCAGTCGCGCTCCTTCACGAACTCGTGGAACAGGCGCACGATGCCCTCGCAGTGCAGGCTCTCGTCGCGCACCGACCAGGTGACGATCTGGCCCATGCCCTTCATCTTGTTGAAGCGCGGGAAGTTCATCAGCATCGCGAAGCTGGCGAAGAGCTGCATGCCCTCGGTGAAGCCGCCGAACATGGCGAGGGTGCGGGCGATGTCCTCATCGCTGTCCACGCCGAACTGCTGCATATAATCATGCTTGGCGCGCATCTCGTCATATTCGAGGAACATCGAATATTCGCTCTCGGGCATGCCGATGGTGTCGAGCAGGTGCGAATAGGCCGCGATGTGGATCGTCTCCATGTTGCTGAACGCGGTCAGCATCATCTTGATCTCGGTCGGCTTGAACACGCGGCCATATTTGTCGTGGTAGCAATCCTGCACTTCCACGTCCGCCTGGGTGAAGAAGCGGAAGATCTGCGTCAGCAGGTTGCGCTCATGGTCGGAGAGCTTCTGCGCCCAGTCGCGGCAATCCTCGCCCAGAGGCACTTCCTCGGGCATCCAGTGGACCTGCTGCTGGCGCTTCCAATAGTCATAGGCCCAGGGATATTCGAAGGGCTTGTAGACCTTGGAGGCTTGGAGAAGCGACATTTTTCCGGGCTCCGCAATTGGGATGGCTGTAGGGCACAAATAACTAGATGAAGGGGGATGCTAGTCCAATCCACCACAATGTCTAGCGGTGTTGTGGCGTTCATCCACAGTAAATTTTGTGTCCCCGGCCTTGACTTTCGCCAGCGCCGCAGGCCGCCGTCGGTTCAGCCGGCCATGCGCTCCAGCCCCCAGGCGAACAGCGCGAGGATGAGCGCGAAGGAGAGCGCCATGGTGCCGGCGATCCGCTTGCCATAGACCCCCTGCGGCGTCCGTGCCTTGCGCGCGAGGATGAGGGCACCGCAGAGCGCCGCAGTGCCCGAGACGCCGGCCATGATGAGCGCCGGGAGGGTCATTTCCAGAAGATGTCGCGCCGTCCCCGGCTGAGGCGAGTGCGGAACATCTGCACATACATCCACATGCCGGAAATCGCGAAGAAGACGAGCGCGAAGCCGGAGAGGAGGGAGATGATCACGCCGACCGGGCCGAAAAACTCGCCCGAGTGGAGATGATGGAACAGGCCGACCAGCTTGCGGGCGGGGTTCGGCGCGGCTTGCTGGGCGGCGGGCGCACCCGCAGACGGGCTAGCCTTCTGTACCGCGACTGGCGTCTGCGCGGCCGGCGGGGCACCGCGCTCCTCGGTCTCGAACACGCTCCCCCGCGCGACCATCGCGGCGAAATGGCTGCCCAAGCCGGTCAGGGCGATGAACAGCATGAACAGGCCGATGAAGACGGTGGTCCAGCGGTGCCATTTACGCATGGGTGCATCCTTTCGTGCGGAAGGCAGGTGTAGCGTCGGGAGGACGGGCGATCGCCATCACCGGCCGCGCCAGCGATCGACATAGACGGTCACCGTCTTGGTCTTGCGCGCGCCCACGCCGAAGACGACGATGCCGAGGAAATAGCCGAAATCATACCATCCGCCATTATTGGGCACGGCATAGACGGCGACATCGTCCGCGATCAGCGACAGCGCCCAGGCGAAGGGGAAGATGAAGCCGTGCCACAGGCCGAGCAGGAAGCCGGGCGTATCCGGCGCGCTGCTCACCGCCGCGGCGCTTTGCCGGGCGCATCCGCCGAGGATCAGCAACAGGGCTGCCGGTAAGGCGAGCGCGGCGCCGGTGCCGGCGGACGGGCGGGGCATGGGATGCATGGTCATCGCGTCGGTCATCCGCTGCTCTGTGACCGCTCCGGCGGCCGGACGCATTGACCCGTATCAAAAGCCGCGCGCGCCGTCTCGCGCCGGATTGCGCTCGGCGTTGCCCGTGAACGGCCCAGTCGTGGCTGCGATGCGCTGGATGGGGCGGGGTATTCGGAACGCTCCGCCGCCTCGGCCGTTCTGTCTTCAGTACCATCTAGTTCATTGTATCTGCAGAGAAAAGGAGCGAGCCATGTTCGAGAAGTGGCGCATCAAGGAGCATATGGAAGTCGCGGATGCGAGCGGCCGCCATGTCGGCACCGTCGACAAGGTGGACGGCGATCTGCTGGTCCTCACCCGCACGGATTCGGCGGACAGCCGCCATCACCAGATCAACCTCGATTATGTCGACAGCATCCATGACGATCGCGTCACGCTCAAGCCCGATACGCCGATGCCCGAGGGCCTGACAATTGGCGGCGGCTATGCCGATGGCACGCGCCCCGGCGTCCAGTCCGGCGGTGTGAAGACGGACAGCTATGCCGGCAGCGCGGCGACCACCAGCACGACCGGCACCAACGAGAATTCGCAGATCTTCGGCACCAGTGGCCTCGGCACCGGTATGGGCGGCTCCGGCACGCCCTCGACCTGAGGCACATTCGCCCGAACAACCCCGGTGGCCGGGTCCCTCCCGCCCGGCCACCAACACATAGCTGCGACGAAAGAGCGCCTGCATACGTCCGTCCGATGCACCGGGACGGCCCAACGTGCGTCAGGCGCGATTGATCGCGCAGCCCTTGTTCCCTGGCCTGTCGACCCTATCTGATAGGGAACAGGTTCAGTGAATGCTGCACCCAAAGGGGTAGAAAGTCGCTTCGGCGGTGATCTCCCACACACAGCCGAGCGGCTGAAAAGGGTCCGGTCTCCCATCCCCCCACCCCCCGGGAGGCCGGACTTCTTTTCCGCTCTATCTTCCGAAAAATTTAGTCCCAAGGTCAGTCGCGCAAGAAGCCCTGCAGCGCGGCCAGCGTCGCCTGCGGGTCGCTCTCCTGCAGATTGTGCGTGGCATTGGGCAGCGCATGGCCGCGCACATCCGTCGCCTCGGCCTGCCACACGCCAATATGTCATCGAACAGGCGCGGATAGAGGCCCTTGCCGGCCCAGATGGCGAGCAGCGGGCAGGTGATCTTCTTCCCCGCCGCCAGATCGGCGTGGTCCAGATCCAGATCGACCGAGGCCGAGGCGCGATAATCCTCGCACATCGCATGCAGCATCGCGGGGTCGAGCCGGTGGCGGTTATACTCCCGCTCGATCTCGCTGGTCGCATTGGCAGCGGCGGCCTGATAGCGCGCCAGCGTCTCCTCTTCCGGAATGGGCGCGGGGCGCAGGAAGCTGAACCAGTGATAATAGCCGCGCACGAAGCCGAGCGTGACATGGCTGTAGAGATAATGCTCCGGCAATATGTCCAGCACGGCGAGCTTGCGGACCTTCTCGGGATGATCCAGCGCCATCCGCCGCCCGACCCGCGCGCCGCGATCATGGCCGACGAGCAGGAAGCGCGCATGGCCCAGCTGCGCCATCACCTCCACGCCATCCTGCGCCATCGCCCGCTTGGAATAAGCCGAATGATCCGCGCCGCCCTCCGGCTTGCTGCTATCCCCATAACCGCGCAGATCGGCCAGCACGACGGTGTAATCCCGCGCCAGCGTCGGGGCGACGAGATGCCAGGTGACAAGCGACTCCGGCGCGCCATGGAGCATGAGCAACGGCGGCCCCGATCCGCCCGTGACAACATTGATCTCCGCGCCGCTGGTCTTGATCCGCAGGTTGCGAAAGCCGGGGTAGAGCTTCTGCCAGAGCGGCGGGGCGGGGGCCTGCGCCGTGGCGGGCGGGATGCTGGGGGCGAGGCTCGCGGCGCCGACGGCGGCGGTGTGCTTGATGAAGTCGCGTCGGCTGTTCATTGGCGGCCTCTCCTACGGATAATCTAAGTGCGTTGCTCAATTTACTGCAGTTAGGCCCTTATCACGATTTCTACTTGTTCTGGTTTAAGCCCCAACGCGTTGGCTAGCCCCAACTTGGCCTCCGAAATTGTCAGATGTAGATCAGGGCCATCTACTTCATTTTCTGGATTTTCGTTTACATATACAAATGAGATTTTCTCGTTATGCAGATCAACACTAGCTGTCTTCCAACCCGCACTTTGCCAAGCCATGCTTTGTGATCTCATTTGGTTGGCCCACCATGCTTGGTATTGCCTTGCGCTCGTAGGTAACGAAAATCCGAGAATGTGTTCTACTTCATCGAAAGTTGTGTTCCACACGCCTTGATCAAGGCGAGCGAGATATGTGGTAAGATTGACGTACTTAGACATATTCTCTCCTGCGCAATATGAGATTTATATGTCAATTATACATCTACGTCAAGATCACTCCGCCGCCTCGCTCACCGCGTTCTTCCCCAACAACGGCGCCAGATACCGCCCCGTATAGCTCCGCTTCTCCTTCACCACCTGCTCGGGCGTGCCGGTCGCGACGATCTCGCCGCCCTTCACGCCGCCTTCCGGCCCCAGGTCGATGATCCAGTCGGCGGTCTTGATGACATCGAGATTATGCTCGATCACCACCACGCTGTTGCCCTGTTCGACGAGCGCGTGGAGCACTTCGAGCAGTTTGCGCACATCCTCGAAGTGGAGGCCGGTGGTGGGCTCATCGAGGATGTAGAGCGTGTTACCGGTGGCGCGGCGGCTCAGTTCCTTGGCGAGTTTCACGCGCTGGGCCTCGCCGCCTGAGAGCGTTGTCGCCTGCTGGCCGACCTTCACATAGCCCAGACCCACTTCCGCGAGCATGGCCATGCGGTCGCGGATCGGCGGCACGGCCTTGAAGAACTCGACGGCGTCTTCCACCGTCATGTCCAGCACGTCGGCGATGCTGTGGCCCTTGAACTTCACCTCCAGTGTCTCGCGGTTGTAGCGCTTGCCGTGGCATTCCTCGCAGGTGACGTAGACGTCCGGCAGGAAGTGCATCTCGATCTTGATGACGCCATCGCCCTGGCAGGCCTCGCAGCGGCCGCCCTTCACGTTGAAGGAGAAGCGGCCGGGCTTGTAGCCGCGCGCCTGGCTCTCGGGCAGGCCGGCGAACCAGTCGCGGATGTTAGTGAAGGCGCCGGTATAGGTCGCCGGGTTGGAGCGCGGGGTGCGGCCAATGGGCGACTGATCGATGTCGATCACCTTGTCGAGATGCTCCAGCCCCTCGATCTTGTCATGCGCACCGGCGATCACGCGGGCGCCATTCAGCGCGCGGGCGCTGGCGGCATAGAGCGTGTCGATGGTGAAGCTGGACTTGCCCGAGCCGGAGACGCCGGTGATGCAGGTGAAGGTGCCGAGCGGGATGGACGCGCTGACGCCCTTGAGATTGTTCGCGCGCGCATTCTTCACGGTCAGCTTCTTGCCGCTGCCCTTGCGGCGCTTGGCGGCGACGGGGATTTCGCGCGTGCCGTTGAGATAATCGGCGGTGAGCGAGCCCTGCGTCGCCAGCACATCGGCCAGCGTGCCCTGCGCAACGATCTCGCCGCCATGCACGCCGGCGCCCGGCCCCATGTCCACGATATGGTCGGCCGCGCGGATCGCGTCCTCATCATGCTCCACGACGATGACGGTGTTGCCGAGATCGCGCAGGCGCTTGAGCGTCACCAGCAGCATGTCGTTGTCGCGCTGGTGGAGGCCGATGCTTGGCTCGTCCAGCACATAAAGCACGCCGGAGAGGCCCGAGCCGATCTGGCTGGCCAAGCGGATGCGCTGGCTCTCGCCGCCCGAGAGCGTGCCGCTGGTGCGGTCCAGATTGAGATAATCGAGCCCGACATTGTTGAGGAAGCCGAGGCGCTCGATGATCTCCTTGAGGATGGCCTTGGCGATCTGGTTCTGCTGATCGGTCAGCTGCTGGGGCAGGGCAGTGAACCAGGCAAGCGCATCCACCACGCTCATGCGGGTGGGGGTGGCGATGTCCTGCATCGCGACCTTCACGGCCAGCGCCTCGGGCTTGAGGCGCGCGCCGCCGCAGGTCTCGCAGGGCTGCGCGGTCTGGAACTTGCCCAGCTCCTCGCGCATCCAGGCGCTGTCGGTCTGCAGCATCCGGCGGTTGAGATTGCCGATCACGCCCTCGAACGGCTTGGAGACGCTGTAGCTCTTGCGCCCATCCTGGAAGGTGAGGGTGACCGGCTTGCCGCCCGTGCCGTGCAGGATGATGAGGCGCACCTCACCCGGCAGTTCGCTCCACGGCGTCTCGAGGCTGAAGCCATAGGCCTTTGCGAGGGAGGCGAGCACCTGCATGTAATAAGGGCTCGGCGGATTGGACTTGGCCCAGGGCACGATCGCGCCCTTTTTGAGGGTCAGCGCCTCATTGGGGACGACGAGCTGCTCGTCAAACTCCAGCTTCTCGCCCAGACCATCGCAGGCCGGGCAAGCGCCCTGCGGCGCGTTGAACGAGAACAGGCGCGGCTCGATCTCCTGAATGGTGAAGCCGCTGACCGGGCAGGCGAATTTTTCTGAGAAGATGATGCGGTTGGCCGGGATGCCGGCGTTTTTCATGCCGGTCTTGCCTTTGGCACTGCCTCCGTTCGCATCGAGCGAAGTCGAGATGCCAGCAGAGTTCTCCTCTTGTGTCTCGACTTCGCTCGACACGAACGGGGAGGGCGTGCTGCCCAGTTCTGCCACCGTCCCCTCAGCCAAATCCACATAAGCCAGCCCCTCGGCCAGCTTGAGCGCCGTCTCGAAGCTCTCCGCCAGCCGCTGCGCCATATCCTCGCGGACCACCACGCGGTCCACCACCACCTCGATGTCGTGCTTGTACTTCTTGTCGAGCGCGGGCGCTTCCTCGATGGGGTAGAATTCGCCATCGATGCGCACGCGGGTGAAGCCGGCGCGCTGCCATTCGGCCAGCTCCTTGCGATACTCGCCCTTGCGGCCGCGCACGACCGGGGCGAGCAGATAGACCCGCGTCCCCTCCGGCAGCGCCAGCACGCGGTCGACCATCTGGCTCACCGTCTGCGCGCTGATCGGCAGGCCCGTGGCGGGGGAGTAAGGCACGCCCACGCGCGCCCAGAGCAGGCGCATATAGTCGTAGATCTCGGTCACGGTCGCGACCGTGGAGCGCGGGTTGCGGCTCGTGGTCTTCTGCTCGATTGAGATGGCCGGCGAAAGGCCGTCGATATGTTCGACATCCGGCTTCTGCATCATCTCCAGGAACTGGCGCGCATAAGCGGAGAGGGACTCCACATAGCGCCGCTGCCCCTCGGCATAGATGGTGTCGAAGGCGAGGCTCGACTTGCCGCTGCCGGAGAGGCCCGTGATGACGACCAGCGCATCGCGCGGCAGATCCACGTCAATGCCCTTGAGATTGTGCTCGCGCGCGCCGCGCACCGAAATATGGGTAAGGCTCATGGGCGGTGTTCTATCTCTGTTCCTGAAGGGAATCCAGCGGCAAGGTTCAGCCAGAGGCACAGATAGGATCGCCCGAGGCCAGATGCGAGATGGCCCGACGGACATTCGCGCGATTGACCGTGCATCGAGTCTTGATCTTAATCATTGTACCAACAGGCCGTGGCGTGGAATGCCCGGCCCGACAGACGACGGAGAACGACATGACCCTGGCACGTTACGCACGACTGGCGACCCTTGCAGGCACCATGATGGTTTCAGCCACCGTCGCGCTGGCGCAGGACACGCCGCAGGAGCAGGAAGAGCGGCGTGTGCTCCATGCCGAGCAGGCAAAGCTGGCTGCGCAGCAGATGAGCGATTTCGAAGCGCAGAAGAAAGCCATTGCCGACGAGCAGGCCGCGCGCGAACAGACCTATCGCGACGCGCTGGCGGCGCGGGATGCGAAGATCGCCGCCGAACAGGCGCAGGCCGCCGAGGCGCGGGCGAAGTGGGAAGCAGATGTCGCGGCCTGTCTGGCTGGCGACAAGACCAAATGCGCGCCGCTCCCGCCCAAGACCAGAAAGTAGGAGGCCGTCCCTGCGCGTCACCTCCTGGCAAACGCTAGGGGCTGACGTCGTGGACCAGGTGCTCAAGCTCGGCGGGGTCTGGATAGACGCCCGCCAGCACGTGATCGAAATGGGTGCGCACCATGTCGTTGCATGAACAGGCGCGCTGACGCAGCCGATCCGCATCCAGCACGACGAGCGAGCCGCGCCGGGTCTGGACGAGCCCGTCGGTCTTGAAACTCTTGATCAGGCGGCTGGCATAGCTGCGCGCAATGCCGAGAAGGGACCCGAATTCCTCCTGCGTCATCATCACCTGATTGTTGCCAGTGCGATCGACAGCGGCCGTCAGCCATTTGGCCGCCCGCATCTCCAGACTGTGAACGGCGTTACACGCGACCGACTGGAAAATCTGGGCGAGCAGACAGTCCGCATAGCGGCTGAGCAGATCGCGAATGGCGGGAGAACTCGCCTTCAGCGTCTCCAGCGTCGCAGAATCGAACCGGGCGAAATAGCCGCCATGCATTACGCAGGAGCGGGAGTAAGCCGCCAGCCGCCCGCTGCTGACGATGCCACCCACAGCGCCCTCCCGTCCGACCATCGCGATCTCGACCGACGAGCCGTCGTCCATCAGGACGTGGAATGTGGCGACCGCATCGCCAAGGGGGAAATAAGCGGCGACCACCGTATCGCCGGGGTCGTACAGGGTCGCGCCCGTCGGCAGCCGCACGACGCGCGCCACTTTGGCCATCAGGGCCAGATCGGCAGGGTTCAGCGCTGCCACCAGATTGTTATGATCGATGCCGGGCGAGACGATGTCGTGCATGCGATGCATAACGATCAGCCCCCGCCGCAGTTCCCATCTATGTTCAAAAGTGAACAGACATCCATCAACTCACCGCGCATAGAGGCACCGCAGAGCCGCGTTCATGATAGTAAACGGGCCGCAAAGGGTCAGTAACAGGGGCAGGCCGGCGCCTCTCGTTGAATGTTCGAGGAACCGGGGATGCTGAATGTTCTTTTGCTTGAAGATGAAATGCTTATCGCGCTCGACCTTGAGTTGACGTTGCGCGAATTGGGGGCGGATGAAGTCTATCCCGTCGCCACAGTGAGCCAGGCGATTACAGCTCTGGAAAGCGGCAATATCACCGGTGCGATCGTCGATTATAATCTGGGCGGCGAAACCTCGGAGCCGGTTTTGATGGAACTGGAGGCGCGCAAAATCCCGTTCGTGGTGATGAGCGGCTATCCGGACAGCAGCTATCTGGGCGATGGCACCAGGGATTGGCCAATGCTTCCCAAGCCGGCGGGGCTGAGCGCCCTGCGCGAGGTTCTTGCCAGCATGAAAGCCTCGAAAAGCTAGGCGGGAGGCGCTATCGCCGTGACGCGAGGCTGGCGAAGCAGGGCGCATTCCAAGCGTGGCGAATACTTGACCATGCTAATGATTGTGCTACTATCGGCCTCCTCAGGAGCAGGATAGACTGATGACGATCACGGCCACACCCATCACCCCCCGTTTCGGCGCCGAGATTTCTGGCGTGGACATCAGCAAGCCGCTGGATGCGGATACGGTCGCCGAGCTGATCGCTCAGCAGGATCGCTGGGGCGTGACCGTCTACCGGAACACCGGGCTGGACGATGAGGGGCAGATCGCCTTCGCACGCAATTTCGGCCATCTGGAGAGCCTGCCGCCCCGCGAGGGCCGCCCGCGCATCTTCCTGTTCAACGCCGGTAATCTGAATGCGCAGGGCGAGATCAACTGGGATCCGGGCGCCACGACCTATCGCAAGGGCGACCAGATCTGGCACACGGACAGCAGCTTCATGGATCTGCGCACGTCCTATTCCATGCTCCGCGCCGTGGAAGTGCCGCCGTCGGGCGGGCCGACCTGGTTTGCCGATGCACGCTCGGCTTATGACGACCTGCCGCAGGACGTGAAGGACAAGATCGAAAATCTGGAATGCGAGCACAGCCTCTGGTGGTCGCGCAAGCAGGGCGGCGCAGAAATCAGCCGCGAGGATATCGAGGCGCGTCACCGCCCGGTCCACAAGCTGGTGCATGTCCACAAGGGTTCGGGCCGCAAGATGATCTACGCCGGCGCGCACTGCTATCGCGTCGTCGGCTGGGGCTGGGAAGAGAGCCGCGAACTCATCGATTATCTCAACAACTTCGCGACGCAGGACCAATATGCCATCAGCGTCGATTACGCCGTTGGCGACATGGTGATCTGGGACAATCTCGCGGTGTTCCACAAGGGCGGCCAGTTCGACTGGAACGAGCGTCGCGACATGCGCCGCGCCACCGTGCGGGAAGCGCCGGCACCCGAGGTCGAGGACGATCCGTTCGGCGAGCTGTTCCGGACTGCGCCCCCGATTTCGCCCAAGGGCGCCGCGGCGGCTTGATCCTCACTTTGCGGGCTTTCCCGCAGCCGTTGGCATTTGTCGCACGTACCGGTCTGCTTGCCTTGTGGCGCCAAGCGACTACTATCGGGTGGACGAGGGCAAAGAAACACCGGCCGGTGGCTGGCGGGGGCCGCGACCGGACTCGGTATTCTTCGTGGAATGTTGCGCTGCAATATCGTTTGTTCCGCCGATACTTCGCGAAATAGATCCGAAATTACAAAGACTTTCCGAATTTTCCGACAGGACGAATGCGGCTCGGAAAAAATCCTGTTGCGTTGCACAAGATAATCTGATTCCATGTGAACGTTGCACAACGGAGGCTTAAGCTGCCGGTAACCAGGCAGGGCATAGTCTCCAAGACGTAAAATGATGGAGGCAGCATTGGGTCAGCATTCCAAGCCGACTGACGGGGCCGTAACCCTCGCGGAACTGCGCGAGTTCGCCTCCTTCCCGGCTGCAACGCAGCGTTACATCCGCCGCTCTCTCGATGTCGCCTTCCATCGCGGCGCGCCCATGGAAACCTGGGGACGCGACGTGGTCGAGGCGGCGAGCATCAAGGCGCAGAGCCGGCTCTATGGCAGGCTGGACGAGATCAAGGCGCGGGTGCCCGATGATAGCGGCCTGGATCAGGTCGAGCCGTTCATGGCACCACTGGTCACCGTCTCCGCCTTCGACCTTGGCCAGAACCGGCTGAACAGTTTCTCGGCCTATCGTTTCCTCTACGAGCGTCTCATCGGCGCAGGGTCACGCCCCTGGCTGCCCGGCGCCTTCTGCGCCGCCGCCAGCCTGCCGCACCTCCACCCCGAACGCCGCCGGGCACTGCTCCAGTCGATCAGCGAAGCTGCCGCCACGGCTGCGGGCTGGTCGAGCCGCGAGCCGAGCTTCTACCCGGAATGGGTGGAAAAGGTGGATGTGAGCAAGGAGCCGCACTGAGGGCTGGCGTGCCGCTGGTTCAGGCGACCTGACGGTACATTCAAAAACGTCGTCACCCCGGACTTGATCCGGGGTCCCGCTACCTTCTGCACTTAAGAGCGCAAGCCCGTTCCGGTAGTCCCCATCCAACGCATCACAAGAAGCTTAACCCCGGATCAAGTCCGGCGTGACGAAGCGGGGTAGGGCGGCCCTACTCTTATGCGGCGCCATCGGTGTCGCTCACTCCGCCGCCAGCAAATCCTCCGCCGCCTGCAGGTCCACCGACACCAGCCGGCTCACACCCTGCTCGATCATCGTCACCCCGAACAGCCGGTGCATCCGGCTCATGGTAACGGCATTGTGCGTCACGATCAGATAGCGGGTCGCGGTATCCTGCACCATCCGCTCCAACAGCCCGCAGAAACGCTCGATATTGGCATCGTCCAGCGGCGCATCGACCTCGTCGAGCACGCAGATTGGTGCCGGATTGGTTAGAAATAATCCAAAAATAAGGGCGACTGCGGTAAGAGCCTGCTCGCCGCCCGAAAGGAGCGTGAGCGTTGTCAGCCGCTTGCCCGGCGGCTGCGCCAAGATTTCAAGACCGGCCTCCAGCGGATCATCGCTCTCGATCAGTTCCAGATGCGCGCTTCCGCCCTGGAAGAGTGTGCTGAACAGGCGTTGGAAATGGCCGTTCACGGCCTCGAAGGCCGCGAGCAGCCGTTGCCGCCCTTCGCGGTTGAGATGGCCGATGGAGCCGCGCAGCTGGTTGATCGCGGTGGTGAGTTCCTCGCTTTCGGCGCGGCTCCTGGTCTGCGTCTCCTCCAGCTCGGACAGTTCCGAGGCGGCGACGAGATTGACCGGGCCGATCCGCTCGCGGTCCAGCACCAGCTTGTCATAGCGGGCCTGCTCTTCGGAGGCGGCGACGACCTCCTCGCTCGCGAAGCCAAGCTTGCTCGGCAGCACGGGGGGCGGGCAGGAGAAGCGCTCGCCGCAGGCCTGGCCGATTTCCCGGCGGCGCGCGACGGCATGTTCGGCGCGCGCCTGCGCTCCGGCCCGCGCCTCGCGGGCGGTGGAGAGAGCTTCGTTGGCATTGGCGAGCGCCTTCTCGGCGGCGATCAATGTCGCCTCGGCGGCGGCTTCCTCGCTACGGCTGCGCTCGACAGCGGCCTGGTGGTCGCGAGCGGCCTGCGTCAGGGCATCGAGTTCCGTCGCCAGCGCTGCGGGCCGATCGCGCAGCCCGTCCAGTTCGCTGGCCTGCGCTTCGGCGCGCGTCTTCATCTCGGCGACGCGGCGCACGGCATCGCCAGCGCGCGCTTTCCAGCCCGCCACATCGCTGCGGATCGCCTTCACGCGCTCCTCATCGGCGGCCAGCGCCCGCTCGGCCATGGCCCGCTCGGCCTGCACCTGGCCGATCGCGGCCCGGCACCGTTCCGCGCCGGACTTGAGCAGATCGACGCGCGCAGCGGTGTCGTCACCGGCCGGGAGCGCATCATGGGTAGCCTGCGCGCTCTCCAACTCGCGCTCGGCGGTGGTGAGATCGGCAGAGGCTTCCTGTTGGCGCCGGTCGAGGTCCGCCCGCTGTCCGGCAAGGCGTTCCAGTGCGGTCGCCACTTCGCCGAGCGTGCGCTCCGCCCCGCGCAGGGCCGTGTCGGCAGCGCTCATCGCCTCGCGGGCAGCGCGCTCGTCGGTGCCGGCTTCGCGCAACGATGCCTCAGCGGCCGCCAAGGCCTGCTCGGCAGCGCTGACGGTGGCGGCGACGGCAGGCCGCTCCCGCTCGATCGCAGCAAGGCGGTTGATGCGGATCAGCCGCTCGGCCGCCGCGCCACCGCCCTCCTGCGCCACAAAGCCGTCCCAGCGCCGCAATTGCCCGTCGCGCGTGACAAGGCGCTGGCCCACCGCAAGCGGCTGGCCGTCATCCTGCTCGACCACGGCGATCTGGGCGAGACGGCGGGCGAGTGCCTCGGGCGCGCGCACATGGGAGGCGAGGGCATCACATCCATCCGGCAAAGCGGGGTCGCGCGCATCGATAGCGGCGCCGCTCCAGCGGGCCAGACCTTGCGCCCCCAGCGCGGCCTGCAAATCGTCGCCCAGCGCGGCGGCGAGCGCGTGCTCATAGCCGGGGTCGACGCGCAGCGCATCGATGGCGCGATCACCGCTGCCCTGCGTCTCCAGCCCGCGGGCCAGTGCCTTGGCTTCGCTGTCCAGCGCGGCGACGGTGGCGCGGGCGGCGGCGAGCGCGCGCTGTTGCTCGGCGACCGCCTGCGTATGCGTCTCGCGCGCCTGCGCAGCGGCGGCGATGCGCGCCTCGGCATCGGTGCGCCCGGTGAGGGCATCGGCCTTGGCTTGCTCGGCCGCGCGCTGGCGGGTGGCGAGCGGCGCGGCATCGGGCAGGGCGGTGAGGGCCGAGGCGATCCGCTCGGCCTCGCCGCGGGCGCGGGCGAGCTTCTGCCGCGCGGCATTCAATCCAGCCTCGGCAACCCGGCGCTCAGCCTGTTCACCGGCCAGTCGCGCCATGGCTTGTGCCAGCGCAACCTCGGCATCGCGGCTGGCCGTCTCGGCCTCCGCGAGACGCGTGACGAAGGCCGGCAGCGTCGTCTTCGCCGCCTTGATCCGCTCGGAGAGCGTCGCATCCTCGGCCTGCAGCGCCTCGATGGCATTGGCGGCATCGGCGGCAAGCGCACCCTCACGTTGCTGGTCTTCGCTCACGCGGGCGAGCTGGCTTTCCAGCTCGGCGATCCGGCGCAGCAGGGTATCGCGTTCGCCTGTCAGCCGCTCCAGCGCGAAACGGGCCTCGGTCGCGGCTTCTCGCGCCTCGTTGGCGGCGCTGCGTGCGCGCGCCAGTGTCTCGATGGCGGACTGCTGATGAGCGGCGGCGCCCAGCTGCGCCTCCTGCGCCACCCGCACCAGAGCCTCGGCCTTCTCGGCATCCTGCGCGGCGCGGTCGGCTTCGGTCGCGGCCTCGCGATGGCGGGCGAAGAACACGCGGCCCTCGGCCAGCACGATCTTTTCGCTCAATTCCGTGTAGCGCTCGGCGGCCCGCGCTTGTCGACGGAGCGCATTGGCGCGCACGTCCATTTCGGCAAGGATCTCGTCCAGCCGGGCGAGGTTGGCCGCGCTGGCCCGCAATTTCTGCTCGGCATCCTTGCGGCGCACATGCAGGCCGGCGATGCCCGCCGCTTCTTCCAGCATCGCGCGGCGCTCGGCGGGCTTGGCGGCGATGACGGCGGCGATCTTGCCCTGGCTGACCAGTGCCGGGCTGTGCGGACCGGTCGCAGCATCGGCGAAGAGCAATGCGACATCCTTGGCGCGCACGTCCCGCCCATTGGCGCGATAGGCGCTGCCCGCGCCCCGCTCGATGCGCCGCATGACTTCCAGCTCGCCATCGCTGCCCATGTCGATCGCCGGCAGCACGGTGCCCGGCGGCACGCTGGCGAACAGTCCGACTTCGGCAAAATCGCGCGCCGGGCGGGTGGCGGTGCCGGCGAAGATCACATCGTCCATGCCGCCGCCGCGCATGGATTTGGGGCTGGATTCGCCCATCACCCAGCGGATCGCCTCCAGCAGATTGGATTTGCCGCAGCCATTCGGCCCGACGATGCCGGTCAGCCCCGGCTCGATCCGCAACTCGGTCGGCTCGACGAAGCTCTTGAAGCCGGTCAGCTTGAGGCGGCGAATCTGCATGGCTTAGCGGGCAGGGCGGCCCAGCCGGACTGACCCAGCCTGCGAGGCGGTGCGCCGTCCGACGCCCCCCCCGATGCTATGGCCCCCCAGCCTCGCCAATCAGGCGCCTGCGTTCTTCAGCTGCTCGACGAGCTGCGGCCAAGTCGACACATTGTCGAGCTTGCTGCCGTTCATGATGAAGCTCGGCGTGCCGGTGATGGAATATTGCGCCGTGTCGCGCTCCACATTGGCGGCGAGCGTTTCGGCCGTCTTGGGGTCGGCGAGGCACTGGCGGGCCTTGGCCTCGGGCACGCCGCGCTCCATGGCGAACTCGATCAGCCCGGCAGCCTCGGCCATGCGCTGGAAGCGCTGATCCGGCGCGGCCGACATCGCGTTCTTATACGCATCCTCGCCGGCGGACTGCAGCTTCTCGATGATCGCCTGCTGATTGGTGAAGAACTGGTGGGTCAGCGGGAAGAAGGCTTCCGGCCCGGTGCAGCGGGCCAGCATCGCCATGCTGATGTCGAGCGGGTTCATCACGAAGTTGCGGAACTCGAAGCTGACCTTGCCCGTGTTCACATAATCGCGCTCGAGCACATCCTTGGATTCCTCGGAGAAGTGCGCGCAGTGCGGGCAGGTGTTGGATGCGAACTCGATGATCTTGATCGGCGCATCCGGGTTGCCCATGCGGATGCCGCCCTCGGGCGTCGCGACGACCTGCTGCGCCCATGTGGTCCCCGCCGGCGCGGCCTTGCCCTCCACCTTGCCGATGGGCGCGCTCGAGTTGCTGTCCTGAGAGCCGCAGGCGGCGAGAGCCAGCAGAGCGAGGGCGAGCGGGGCGGTAGCAAGGCGTTTCATGGGACGGATGGGCCTCATCGATCGGGGGGACGGAAAGTGGCTGTGCGGGCCGGTCTAGCTCACTTGCCGGACGCGGGCAATGGCGGCAGCAGGGGGCGCAGCGCGTCCCACGTATGCACATTCTCCAGCGGTTTGCCGTTGAGCAGGAAGAAGGGCGTGCCGGTGAATTCCTTGATCGTGCCGGCGCTGGAGGTCAGCCCGAGCACCGTCTTGAGCATCGCCTCGTCGGCCAGGCATTTGCCCTGCGCCGCTGGCGTCAGGCCGCGCCTGGCGAGGAGCGGGCCAAGGCCGGTGCCCTCGGCAATGGCGGTCAGCTGCGCGGCGCGATTGGCGGCCGGCGGCTTGCCTTCCTGCGCCTGGGCAAAGCTCTGCGCGCGGGTCATCCAGGCCTGATAATCGGCGAACATCGCTTCATGATTGCCAACGAACCGCGTCGCGCCGCCGCAGCGCGCGAGCAGCGCCGCCGTCAGGTCGAAGGGATCGCGCACGAAATTGCGCAGCTCCAGCGAGACGAGGCCGCGCCGGATCCACTGGGCCTTGAGCGCGGGCGTTCCGGTCGCCTGAAAATCCGCGCAATGCGAGCAGGTGTAGCTCAGATATTCGACCAGCTTGGTGGGCGCCGCCGGATTGCCGACCACGAAGGCGCCGTTCGCACCCAGCGTTACGGTCTGGCTCCAGTCGCGCGTCGCGCTGCGCTGCGCACTGGCGGGGGCTGGCAGCAGCAGGGCGAGGGCAAGCGTCAGCGCCGCAAGGCATAGGGCACCCAGTGCGGCGATCTGTCGGGAGACGGACGAAGCTGGCGAGATGACGGTCATGGGCATGGTCCCGTGGTGGAAATTTGGCTTAGCTGATCTTGGGTGGGCGCACAGGGTTGGAGAAGCTGCGCGCCATTGATTCGAGCACGGTGCGCAGTTCCGGGTCGCTCACTTCGCGCAGGCCCTCGCCCAGCTCCTGGGGGATCGGGCGCAGCATCGTGGGCGGCGGGCGATGCACCGGCTCACGCGGGATGACCTGGCCCTGCTTGATGGCGACGCGGGAGACGGCCTCATAGCCGAAGAAGCGGTTCACCCGCTCGATGATCTCCGGCACGATATGCTGGACCATCGGCGCATGGCCGCTGGCGACGGTCAGCTGCAGTGTCCCGCCCGAGCGCTTGCCGGTGGGGAAGCGGATCGAGTCGGGGCTGGTCAGCTCCGCATAGCGCTTGCCGACAATCTCGGCCCAGCGCGTGACGATGCTCGATTGGATGAAGCCGAATTTGCGGAAGGCGGCCCGGCCAATGTCCGGCATGAGATCGGAAATCGCGCGGGGCGCGTTGATTCGCGGCCGTTCCTGCGGAGGCGCCTCGGCCTTGCCGGCCCCATTGGCCTTGCGCGCGGCCGGGCGTTTGGCCCGGCTGGCCTTTGTGGGCGCCTGCGCATCTGGGGTGGCTTCTGTCATGGCTGCGTCCATGCCATAGGCACGCCATGGCCGTCGATGGATTAATCGCAACGCGGGGGATGGAAGAGGCGGTCGCGCCGGCGTTGCTGGCGCATTATCGCCGCCATGCCCGCTCGCTGCCCTGGCGCAGCCCGCCCGGCGCGTCCCCGCCGGCCCCGTACCGCGTCTGGCTCTCGGAAATCATGCTCCAGCAGACGACGGTGGCGGCCGTCGCGCCTTATTATGAGCGCTTTGTGGCGCGCTGGCCCACGGTCGAGGCGCTGGCGGCTGCCGAGGATGGCGATCTGATGGCCGCCTGGGCAGGTCTTGGCTATTATGCCCGCGCCCGCAATCTGCTGGCCTGCGCGCGCTATGTGGCAGGGGCGCTGGGCGGGCGCTTCCCTGCCGACGAAGCGGGATTGCGTGCGCTGCCGGGAATCGGGGCCTACACAGCGGCGGCGGTCGCCGCGATCGCCTTCGAGCAGCGCGCCGTGGTGGTGGATGGCAATGTCGAGCGCGTAGTGAGCCGGCTGTTCGCGGTGGAGACGGCTCTGCCGGCCGCAAAGCCGATCCTGCGCGCGCTGGCCGCCCGCATCACGCCACAGGATCTTGCCGGCGATTTCGCGCAGGCCATGATGGATCTGGGCGCGACGGTCTGCACCCCGCGCAATCCCGCCTGCCTCGCCTGTCCGCTCTCGGAGCTTTGTGCCGCGCGGGCGACGGGCGAGCCGGCGCGCTATCCGCTCAAGGCCGCGAAAAAGGCGCGCCCGACGCGCGGCGGCACCGCCTGGTGGGTGGAGACCGGCGATGCTGTCTGGCTCGTCCGGCGACCGGACAAGGGCCTGCTCGGCGGAATGCTGGCGCTGCCGACCAGCGACTGGAGCGAGGCGCCAGAGTCTCTGCCGCTTGCGCCGTTGGCGGGCGGGTGGCGCGTGCTCAACCAGCCGGTGCGCCATGTGTTCACGCATTTCGCGCTCGACCTGCGCGTGGCCATGCTGCGGATCGAGGGCGAGACCGACCCTGCCGCGCTTGCAAGCGCCCTGGGGCCGGGCCAATTGTGGCCCCTCGACACGCTGGCCGATGCGGGGCTGCCCACCGTCTTTGCCCGGGCGGCGCAAGCAGCACTGGACGCCAGAGAGCAGGAGAATGCGCATCATGACCCGGCCTGATCTGCCCGCGCGGCAGGCAATCACCTTCACCGGCGGCACGCTCGACCGCGCCGATCAGCTGCGCGTGCACCCCGACCGGCTGGCCGGGGCCTGGGCCGATCCGCGCGCGCGCATCGTGCAACTCGATGGGCTGGACCCGGTGATCGAGGCAGATGGCACGCTCGCCAGCGAGCTGGTGCCGCCCGGCGCGGTGCTGGCCGACCACGCCCTGCTCGGGCTGCGCGAGGATGGCACGCCGGTCTTTGTGTCGCTGCTCGTCGAGCACAGCGTCGAGCCCCCGAGCTTTCCCGCGAAAGTGTGGGACATCATCCCGCAGCTCACCATGGCCGAAGCCGCGCATTATGCGGCGGCGCGCAGCCTGGTGGACTGGCATGATCGCCACCGTTTCTGCGCACGCTGCGGCGGCGATACCCATCCGATCAAGGCCGGCTGGGCGCGCCAGTGCAGCCGGTGCAGCGCGGAGCATTTTCCGCGCACCGATCCGGTGGTCATCATGCTGGCCGAATATCGCGGCAAGGTGCTGATCGGGCGCAATCCGCGCTTTCCGGCCGGCCGCTTTTCCGCACTGGCCGGCTTTGTCGAGCCGGGCGAAACCATCGAGGAAGCCGTGCGGCGGGAGCTGTGGGAAGAATGCGGCGTGCGCACCGGGCAGGTCGACTATCTGTTCAGCCAACCCTGGCCGTTCCCCTCCCAGCTCATGGTCGCCTGCATCGCGCAGGCCAATGATGACGCGTTGACGCTGGATGAGGATGAAATCGCCGAGGCCATCTGGGTGAGCGTTGAAGACGTCCGCGCCGCTCTGGCCGGGGAGGAAGGCGCCAGGTTCCTGCCGCCGTCCCCCATCGCGGTCGCCCATCACATGCTGCGCTACTGGTTGGAGAGCAGGCAGACGGAACAGCCGCCCGCTGCCTAATCGCGGTGCCGAAGCATCCAGTCGCCGGATTGCTCGCTTTGCGCCTGTCGCAAGGCCGCGTCTCGGCCCAATCCGCCAAAGCGCGGCAAAATGATGCCGAGGCGGGTGCGCTCGGCATCATTGCGGTGCGGCGCCGGCGCGGCGGCGTCCTTATCGGAAGATTCGAACAATGAAAACGCCGCCGACATGCCGTTCCGTCCGGGTCAGACGGCCGAAACGCTGAGCGTGCGCGGCTCTGCCGGGGGCAGGCCTTCGCTCTTCGCCTGCGCCAGCAGCTCTTTCTTGCGGGCGAGCATCCGGTCGCGCAGTTCCACCAGGTCGACGTCGGTCTTGCGGCACTGGGCGAACATGCCCTTGGAGGGCTGTTCCTCCTCCTTGACGTGATGCTCGATCTCTTCCGAGAGCACCTTCACCTTGGCATCGTAGAAATCTTCCTGCGGAGAGCCGGCTTCGATCTCGTTGATCAGCACCTTGGCGCCGTCATGCTCGACATAGGCCTCGTCCATGAGATCATCTTCGATCTTGCCGCGAAAGGCCGGATAGAAGATCTCTTCTTCCAGCATGGTGTGGATCTTGAGTTCGGTGCAGATTTCCCGGGCCAGCGATTCCTTGCGGCCAGCCGCATTGGCCTTCTCGAACTTCTCGAACAGATCCTCGACCGTGCGATGATCCGCTTTGAGCAGGGCAATCGCGTCGGTGAATGTTTCAGTCGCCATGAGATGCTCCTGTGGGTTGATGTTATCAACAAAAGGATCGGCAAGGCCTGGTGGTTCCCTATAAAAAATGTTGCTGTCCTCGGTTCGTCGCAAAGCGGGGCGGCTGGTCGGAAGGCACCTGACGCAGCCGCATTGCGTCGCCTCGCCGCGGGAGCTAAAGCGCGGCCTTTCATCAGACATCATTCGGACCGCGTCTTTCATGCTCAGCCTTAACGAAGCTCTCGATCGCGCCCGGTCGCTGGTCACCGCGGCCCGCAAGGCGGGCGCGGATGCGGCCGACGCCGTCTATGGCTGCGATGCCTCGTCCGGCGTGACGGTGCGGCTGGGCGCGCTGGAGGATGTCGAGCAATCCGAGTCCGAGCATTTCGGCCTGCGCGTGTTTGTCGGCCAACGCTCGGCCAGCGTCTCTTCATCGGACCTGACGCCCCGCACGCTCGAAACCTTGGTCGAGCGCGCCGTGGCCATGGCCCGCGAGGCGCCGGAAGATGCCTATGCCGGTCTCGCGCCCGAGCAGATGCTGATGCGGCGCCGGCTGCCCTCGCTCGATATCGAGGATGATGAGGAGCCGACGCCGGCCCAACTGCGCGAGAGGGCGCTGGCGGCGGAAGATTCAGCACGCAGCGTGCTTGGCGTGACCAACAGCGAAGGCGCCGGCGCGGGCTTCTCCCGCGCGCAGGCGGCTCTGGCCACCAGCCACGGCTTCTCGGGCGCTTATGCCGGGACTAGCCATTCGCTCTATGCCAGCGTGCTGGCGGGTGAGGGCGCCGCGATGCAGCGGGACTTTGCCAGCCACAGCGCCCGGCATCTCGATGATCTGGAAGGGCCGGACAGCATCGGCCAGCGCGCCGGCGCGCGCGCGGTCTCGCGGCTCAACGCGCGCCGGGTGCCGAGCGGTACGATGCCGGTGATCTTCGATCCGCGCGTGGGTAACAGCCTGATCGGGCATCTGCTCGGCGCCATCGCCGGGCCATCCGTCACCCGCAAGGCGACATTCCTGCTCGACAGCCTCGGCCAGCGCATTCTGCCCGAGGGGCTGAGCGTGATCGACGATCCGCTGCGCGAGCGGGGCCTGCGTTCGCGCCCGTTTGATGGCGAAGGACTGCCAACTGGGCGGCGGCGCCTCATTGATGACGGCGTGCTGACCGGCTGGATGCTCGACAGCGCCTCGGCCCGCCAACTCGGCCTTGATCCCACCGGCCATGCCACGCGGGGCGGTGGCTCGCCGGGGGTTGGCGCGAGCAATGTGCATCTGGAAGGCGGCACGGCCAGCGTGCGCGATCTGTTCGCGGACGTGAAGCGCGGCGTATTCATCACCGAACTGATCGGCCAGGGCGTCAACGGCGTCACCGGCGATTACAGCCGGGGCGCCTCCGGCTTCCTGATCGAGAACGGCACGGTGAGCCACGCCGTGTCTGAAATCACCATCGCGGGCAATCTCAAGGAGATGTTCGGGCGGATCATCGCTGCGAACGATCTCACCTTCCGCCGCGCCATCAACGTGCCCACCCTGCGCATCGACGGGATGACCGTTGCCGGGGAGTGAGCCCCCCTCTCTGGATCTTCTGGCCGATATTCTGGCCATAGCCGACGCTGCCGGCCTGCTGGCCATGCGTTTCTGGGAAGCCGGCGCACCCATGCACGGCCATTGGGAGAAGCGGCCCGGCGAGCCGGTGAGCGAGGCCGATCTCGCCGCCGATGCGCTGCTGCGCACACAGCTTGGCGCGCTTCTGCCCGACGCCGCCTGGCTCTCCGAGGAAAGCGCGGAGACGCCCGGACGTGCCGGTGCCCGGCGCGCGTGGATCATCGACCCCATCGACGGCACCCGCGATTTCGTGCGGGGCCGGGCGGGCTGGGCGGTCTCGGTCGCATTGGTGGAGGATGGCGTCCCGACCGTCGCGGTGCTGACCGCACCGGCGCGCAACGAGCGTTGGTGGGCGGTGCGCGGCGCCGGTGCCTGGCGGGAGCGCACGGGGGCACAGCCGGAGCGGCTCGCCGTGGGCGATCACGCTACGCTCTCGGGCGCACGCGTGCCGCTCGATCATCTGGGCGGCATCGATATCGACTACCGGATGGTCGCCAAGCCCAACAGCATCGCCCTTCGCATGGCGATGGTGGCGGCCAATGAAGCCGATCTGGTGGCAGGCTTGCGACGCGGGGCGGAATGGGATCTGGCGGCCGCGACCCTTATCGCGCAGGAAGCCGGCGCCCGCGTCACCGATGCGCTGGGCGAACCCATCATCTTCAACAAGCCCGACCCCTATGTGACGGGGATGCTCTGCGCCGTGCCCGCCTTGCACGATGCGGGCCTGGGGCGGCTGCGCGCGCGGGCGCTCAGGCTGCTCAAGCAGGGATGATCGGATTGTCTGGGCGCGGCTGCGCTCAGGCCTTGAGCCGGACGACCTGCCGCAGCCGCGATTCGCGCGCGAGGCTGAGATAGGCCTCCACCAGACGATCGTGCATCAGGCGCTGTGCAGGTTCCGCGGCGACTTGCGCCAGACGGCGATGTTCATTGGCGCGGTTGCGATAATAAGCGTGACGTGACGGAATCATGCATGTCCTCCCGCCTGCCTCTTCAGCAGATCGCGCCCATGCAGAAATTGATCGGGATCAAGCCTGTGAAACGGGCGCGCCTTGGCGTGGTCGGTTCCAGAGCGATGGATCACGCGGCGCGGGCGGGTAGAGGCTGGTGCGCCGACCGGCCTGCGTACCGGCTCGGAGCAGCCAACCCAGCTTCTCCGCCTTGCTGGTGAACAGGCGCCGACGCAGCGCCTCCTGCGGGTCGGCGGCGACCTTCCGGGCAATGCCGCCATAGATGCCCGCGGCAGCCAGCACCGCCCATGCCGAGCGGAACGGCAGCTTTGGGGTGCCAAGCCGGGCGCTGTCTTCATAGCGCGCCGCCATCGCCGCCACGCGCCCCGTGACCGCCGCGAGGGCTGGGCGCTGCTCCGCCGCCATAGGGTCGGCCGGGTCGATGCCAGCCTCGATGAGCCAGTCCGCGGGTAGATAGCAGCGCCCGCCTGCCGCATCCTCGGCGACATCGCGGGAGATATTGGCGAGCTGGAAGGCCAGCCCCAGATCGCAAGCGCGGTCCAGCGTCGACTCGTCATCGGGCGCGACGCCCATCACAATGGCCATCATGCAGCCGACCGCACCCGCGACATGGTAGCAATAGCGCAGCAGATCGTCCTCGGTCTGCGGTCGCCAGCCCTGCGCATCGAGCGCGAAGCCTTCGATGAGATCGTCCATATAGCGGCGCGGAATGGCACATTCGGCCGCGACCAGCGCCCCGCCGGCAAAGGCAGGATCGTCCAGCCCGGCCCGCCCCGCGAGAGCGCGCTCGGTTCGCGCGCGAATGTCCGCCAGCCGGGCCATGGGGTCGCCGGTCGCCTGCATGGTCCCGCCATGATCCTGCCCGTCAGCTATGTCGTCGCAGGCGCGACACCAGCCATAGAGCAACCACGCCCGCTCGCGCGTCTCCCGGTCGAACAGCCGCGAGGCCGTGCGAAAGCTCTTCGACCCCCGCGCAATGCTCTCCTGCGCGAGACCGACAAGGGCAGGGCGTTGCTCCAGCATCTAGCCCCTCCCCTTCAGGGGAGGGGATGGGGTGGGGGACGGCGCTGCCCAACGGGCTGGTGCTGAATTCAAACGCGTCAGTATTGCCTCCAGAACCTCGGTCAGATTGATGCGCACATCTTCGTTAGTGAACCGCAGAACGCGATGACCTTCCGCGGTTAACGCAGCATCCCTGCGCGCATCTTCTTCCGGATCGTGCGTATCGCCATCCACCTCGACGATCAGCTTTTTGGCGGGGCAGAAGAAATCCACAATGAACGGCCCCAGCACATGCTGCCGACGAAATTTGTGCCCGCCAAGCTGGGACCGACTCAGATGTCGCCAGAGAATGATCTCGCATGGCGTCGCCTCGTGCCGCATCGCTTTTGCGTGGATCAGAAGGCGTGCATCTTGCGTCACGGGCGCTCCCCACCCCAACCCCTCCCCTGAAGGGGAGGGGCTCATGTTTCCCCTCAAAGCCGGTCGACCTTCATCGCGAAGATCGTCTCATGGGGCGTGTAGGCGGCCATCGCGTCCAGCAGGTCGTCCAGCGTCTCGCGGGCGATGAGGATGTTGGCGTGGGGCGGGCGGATGAAGCCGGTTTCGATCATCTGGCGATTGAAGCCGATCAGCTGATCGTAGAAGCCGCCGGTGTTGAGCAGCCCGACCGGCTTGTCATGATAACCAAGCTGCGCCCAGCTCACGGCTTCCCACAGCTCGTCCATCGTGCCGACGCCGCCCGGCAGCGTCACGAACCCATCGGAAAGCGTGGTGAACAGCGCCTTGCGGCTATGCATATCCGGCACGACGTGCAGTTCGGTGAGGCCGCGATGGGCGACCTCGGCATTCACCAGTGCCTCGGGGATCACACCGATCACCTCGCCGCCGGCCGCCAGCGCGGAATCCGCAATGGCGCCCATCAGTCCGACCTTGCCGCCGCCATAGACGACGCCGATGCCGCGCCGGGCCAGCCCGGTGCCGACGGCGCGCGCGGTCTCCATGTAGATCGGGTCGGGCGGGGTGGCGGAGCCGCAATAGACGGCCAGCCGGTTGAACGATGTCATGCCAGATCCTCGAGCATCAGGGCCGCCGTCGCGCGGGCCGAGCCGACGACGCCGGGAATGCCGGCGCCCGGATGGGTGCCCGCGCCGACAAAATAGAGATTGTTGATCACATCGTCGCGATTGTGGGTACGGAACCAGGCGCTCTGGGTGAGCAGCGGCTCCAGGCTGAAGGCGCTGCCCAGATGCGCGTTGAGATCATGGGTGAAGTCGCTCGGTGCATAGGAGAACTGCACCTTGATGCGCGAGCGGATGTCCGGGATCAGCCGGCGCTCGATCTCGTCGAGAATGCGCCCGGTGAGGATCGGCCCCACCTCGTTCCAGTCCACTGGCAGCTTGCCCTGATGCGGCACCGGGGCGAGCGCATAGAAGGTCGAGTGGCCCGGCGGCGCCAGATCGGGGTCGGTGACGGTCGGGTGATGCAGGTAGAGCGAGAAATCCTGCGACAGCACGCCATGGTCGAAGATGTCGGTCAGCAGTTCCTTATAGCGCGGGCCGAACAGGATCATGTGGTGCGGGATGCCCGGCCAGGTCCCCTCGATGCCGAAGTGGACGACGAACAGGCTGGGGCTCCAGCGCTTGCGGAACAGCTTGGCGCCCTGCCGCTGGCCGCGCGGATGGTCGGCCAGCAGGTCGGCATAGCTGTGCATGATGTCGGCATTGCTCGCCACCGCGTCGGCCTCAATGTGCAGGCCTGAGCGGGTCACGACGCCCGTCGCGCGATCACCCACCGTCTCGATCTTGGCGACCGGATCGCCGAGGATCAGCGTGCCGCCCAGCCGCTCGAAATGCGTGACCATGCCGCGCACCAGCGCATGGGTACCGCCCTTGGCGAACCAGACGCCGCCCTGCTTCTCCAGCTTGTGAATCAGCGCGTAGATGGCGCTGGTCGTCATCGGGTTGCCGCCGACCAGCAGCGTGTGGAAGCTCAGCGCCTGGCGCAGCTTCTCGTTCTTCACGAAGCTGGAGACCATGGAATAGACGGAGCGCCACGCCTGATGCTGGGCGAGGTCCGGCGCGGCCTTGAGCATCGACTTGAAGTCGAGGAAGGCGACATGCCCCAGCTTCTCATAGCCCTCGCGATAGACCTCGGCGCTATAGGCGAGGAAGCGCTGGTAGCCGGCGATGTCGGCGGGATCGAGCTTGGCGATCTCGCGGTTGAGCGCGGCATCGTCATTGCCATAATCGAAGGTCGTGCCGTCCTGCCAGTGCAGACGGTAGAAGGGGCTGACCGGCAACAGCGTCACGTCCTGCGCCATGTCGTGGCCGGTCAGGCGCCACAGCTGGGCAAGGCAATCCGGGTCGGTGATGACGGTCGGCCCGGCATCGAAGGTGAAGCCCTCCTTCTGCCACATATAGGCGCGGCCGCCGGGCAGTTCGCGCCCTTCCACGATAGTGGTGGCGATGCCCGCCGATTGCAGGCGCAGGCCGAGGGCAAGGCCCGCAAAACCGGCGCCGATGACGATGGCTGTCTTCATCCGCGTGTCGCTCCAAGGGCTGAAATGGCTCGGCTGACGGGAACAGGAGGCTTCCCGGTCAGAACGCGCAGCTTGTCGAAAAGGGTGCTCTGCCCGGCATAAAAGCGGGCGATGAGGGATGGGTCAAGCCGGTAGAAGCGCGCCAGCACCCGCCAGCGCTCCTGCGGCTCGGCGGCGCGGAAGAGCAGCCGCGAGAGCATCCGGTAATAAGCCTGGCCCCGCCAGTGCGCGGCGCCGCGCGCGCGCATCGCCTGATGCAGGGCTGGGCCGGAAAGATCGTCCATCGCCGCGATGGCGAGCGCGTTGCGCACCGCGTCCGGCAGCGAATAGCCGGTGAGTGCGTGGAAAAAGCCGCCGCGCAGTCCGGCCTTGGCGACGCCGGGGGACTCGGCCTCCCACAGCCGCGCGAAATCGCCGCCCATGCACACGGGCAGCACGCCGGTCTCGCTATGGCCGCGCGCCGCGCCCTCCCAGCCCTGCGCCTGGGCATAAGCCGCAATTCTCGCCGCGAGCAGGGGCTCATCCAGCGCCGGGCCATCGGCATAATAAGTGTCTTCGATGAACAGCTCGGTGGGGGAGAGCGGCAGGGTGTAGACGAAGCGATAGCCGTCCTGCTGATCGACGGTCGCGTCCATGATGATCGGCTCGGCAAGGCCGTGGGGGGTATGACACAGCCAGCTCGCCCCGACGAATTTCTGATAGCCCAGCTCCAGCGCGCTCATGTCGCCCGGCCCGCGCGCATCGATGACGCCGCGCGCCTCGATCACGCGTCCATCGGCCAAAGTGACGCTGTTCGGCGTGAGTGCGGTTGCCGCCCGGTCGAACAGCAGGTCACCCTCCGGCATGGCGCGGTGCAGGCGCATCCCCAGCCGCTCGCTGGTCAGCGTCGCATAGCTGCTCGGCAGGCGCCGCTCCTGACCCGGGAAGCGCACGTCATAGCCGCCCCAGCCATGCACGATCAGCGGTTCGATCAGCCAGCGATCGGCGGACGCGACATCCTCGGCAAAGCAGGACCAGAGCTGATTGCCGCCGGCGCGCGCGGCTTCCTCGATCACCACGACGCGCAGCTCAGGTCGCCGCGCGCGCAGGGTCAGCGCGATCAGGCTGCCGGCAAGGCCGCCGCCGACAATGGCCAGATCGATAGGTCGTGCGCCTGTCATCCGCGCAGCCCTAGCCGAGGGGGAGGCGCTTGGCTATCGGCCAGTGATGGGTGAACGATGCCCGAAGGGGCGGGGGAACTCATCCCTGCGCTTGGCGAGCGACTGGCGCGAACGCTTTACCGATTATCGTTTCCCTCGCAGGCGGGGCTCCCTATAGCATCGCCATGCAGCCCGCGATGCTGATCCTTGCGTCCATTCTGGCGATGTCCGGCATCATCGCGGTGCGTTACCTGCTTTCCAGTGGCGGGTTCGCGCTGGCGACCCGGATGACACGCCCCGGCCATTATGCCGGGCTGCGCCGGCAGATCGGTGCGGAAATCCGCTGGTCGCTCCTCTCGGCGCTGATCTTCGGCCTGCCGGCAGGGATTGTCGCCTGGGGCTGGCAGAGCCACGGCTGGACGCTGATCTACACGGATGTCGATGCCTACCCGCTCTGGTATCTGCCGATCTCGGTGCTGCTCTATCTCGCCGCGCACGATACATGGTTCTACTGGACGCACCGGCTGCTCCACCGCCCGGCCTGGTTTCGCGTCGCCCATGCGGTGCATCACGCCAGCCGGCCGCCCACGGCCTGGGCGGCGATGAGCTTCCATCCGTGGGAAGCGGTGACCGGCGCAGTCGTTATTCCGTTTCTCGTCTTCGTCATTCCCATTCATGTTGCGGCACTGGGGGTGGTGCTAACGGTGATGACTGTCATGGGCGTCACCAATCATATGGGCTGGGAGATGTTCCCGCGCTGGCTGGTGAACGGCCCCGCCGGGCGCTGGCTGATTACCGCTTCCCACCATGAGAAGCATCATGAGCAGTATCGCTGCAATTACGGCCTCTATTTCCGCGTGTGGGACCGGCTGTGCGGCACGGATCGCGGCCTGTCTCCCCGGTTCGCGCCGACACCGGCGGGAGGCTCCGCCGCCATGCCGCACAATGATGACCCCGCGCCGGCAAGGGATAATGCTGCATGATGTTCTTTGACGGTGCCGACCATGGTCTGGCGCGTCGTATCGCACGACCGCTGGTGCTGACCGGCCTGCTGCTCTCGCTCGGCGCGCCGACCCTGGCGCTGGGCGAGGATGGCGCGGCCACCGTCCGCACCGCCGATGCGGTCGTTCCGGCGGCGGCGGGCCAGATCGACGTGCGGTTCGAGGGCTTGCGGTCCAGTCGCGGCATGTTGCGCGCCTGCCTGACCAAGGACCGCTCCCATTTCCCCAAATGCGAGAAGGACCCACTCGCCCTCACGGCCAGCGTTGCGGCGGGCGACCATGCCGAACTTCTGTTCGCACGCGTGCCGCCCGGCGACTATGCGCTGCTCGTCTTCCACGATGAGAACAGCAACAGCCGGCTGGACACGATGCTGGGCATCCCGCGCGAGGGGGTCGGCTTTTCGCGCAACCCCCGCCTGCGCTTTGGCGCGCCGGGCTTTGAGTCCGTCGTCCTCACCATCACCCCCGGCGCGGCGAAGCAGACGGCGGTGAAGCTGCAATATTTCCTGTAACGCCTTGTGCGGTCAGGGCGTGACGGTCGGACCCTGCTGCTGGGCCTCACGCTGCGCCTTGAGGCGCGCGGCCTCCTCATCGGCCTTGGCCTGCGCTTCGATCTGCGCGGATTCGGCATCGAGATTGCCGAGCCGCTCCTCGCGCGCCTTGGCGACGGCATCGGCCCAGGTGCCGGAACCGAGCATCTTCTGGCGCTCCTCGCGCGCCGCACGCGCGATCTGCGTGAAGCAGCCGGTGAAGCCAGCCGAGCCGGTGGGCGAGCAACTGTCCGTGCCGGACGCGCCGACATATTCGATCGAGCGGGCGCGATTGGCCCAGCTTTGCACGGCCGGGCTGTTGGGGTCGGTGCGCAGTTCCTTGGGGATGCGGTAGCGATCATTGTCGGGCATCCGCGCGCAGACGACGATCTCATCGCCCTCGCTCGCCGGGCACGGGTCTTCGCCATAGACGAACACCTGCTTCACCTTCGCGACATCCTCCGGCCCGGCGGCGGCAGCGGGAGCGGCCGGGGCGGCCTGCGCGAAAGCAGGGACCGCAAGAGCGAGGCTGAGGGGGAGTGCAAGGACGAGGGCACGCATCGACAGGTTCCTTCTTAAATCCGCTTCGAGAGGGCAATGGCAGCGCGGCAGCCAAGCCGGATTGCCCCGAAAAGCAAGGGATAGGCAGGCGCGGATTCTGCGCCATGGGCAATCGCGGCATCGCGATGCTCGACTTCTTCGGCCTGGAAGTCCGTGATCGCTTCGGACAGCGCCGGGTCGTCCTCGCCGATCTCCTTGAGCTGTTGCCCGTAATGATCGTCGATCTCGGTTTCGATGGCGGCGGTGCAGGCCATCGCCGCGCGCGGGCCGATGAGCGCGGTTGCAGCGCCGAGCGCGAAGCCGGCAACATGCCAGAAGGGCTGCATCAGCGTGGGGCGCACGCCGCGCTCTACCATCATCGCATCGAAATGCGCGCGGTGGCGCTCTTCCTGAGCGGCCATGCCGGCAATCTCGCGGCTGATCGGATGACGGTCGCCCAGCACGGCGAGCTGGCCGGCATAAATCCGCACCGCGCCATATTCGCCGGCCTGATCGACCCGCAACATCGCGGCGCGGTCCGCACGGCGCTGGCCGGGACGGGGCGAGACGCGCGCGCTGTCGGTCATGACCGGCTCCATTTGAGGACCAGGACCAGGATCAGCAACGCCCCGCCCAGCGAGAGGATCGCGTTGTAGCCGGCGAGCGAAATGCCGAACATCGACCAGGGCGCGACATCGCAGCGCACCAGCGTGGCCGACATGATCGAATCCAGCATCGACTGGCCGGAAGACGTGTCCATGGTCGCCGTGCAACTGGTCAGGCCCTGCCACCAGCCATATTCGACGCCGGCATGAAATGCGCCGATGGCGCCGCTGGTCGCGACGGCCAGCGCTGCGAGCATGGTGAACATCGCGCTCATCGGCGCGGTACGGCGCAGGGCAATCGCGGCAAGGGCAGCGATGATCGCGCCCAGATGCGGCCAGCGCTGCCACATGCACATTTCGCACGGGAACAGCCCGCCGACATGTTGCGAGAGCAGCGCGCCGCCCAGCAACAGGGTCGGCAGCATCACCGCTACGAACCGGGCGAGGGACAGGGAGTCGTCACGCGACATCGGTCTGTTTACCGCCGCGCCTTCGTCGCCGGGGCTGCCGCCATTTGCGGCGTTCCGTTCAGGCGGCCGAGAGTCTGCAGCGCGTAATGGAGCTGGAAGTCCTCAACACCCTGCTTCTTTAGATCCTCCGCCGTTGCGGTGAAGCGCGGATCGGGGTTGCTGTCCGCCTCCAGCTCCGAGCGATCCAGCTTGGCCTCGTTGATGAGGTGACGGCGCAGGTCGCTTTCGCGATATTTCGGCCGCTTGGCGTAATCCGGGTCGGAGAGCTGCGGCACCAGAATGTCCGGCTCGATGCCGCCTTCCTGCACCGAGCGGCCCGATGGCGTGTAATAGCGCGCCGTGGTGAGCCGCAGCGCGGTATCCTGCGAGAGCGGCAGCAGCGTCTGCACGCTGCCCTTGCCGAAGCTGCGCTCGCCCATGATGAGCGCGCGCTTCTGGTCCTGCAGGGCGCCAGCCACAATCTCGGAGGCGGAAGCCGACCCCGCATCGATCAGCACGACGACGGGCAGGCCCTGCGCATCATCGCCGGGCCGGGCATAATAAGGCCGGGTGTCGCCGCGCTGGCGGCCGCGCTGCGAGACGATCTCGCCGCGCTCGAGGAAGGCGTCGGAGACGCGCACCGCTTCATCCAGCAGCCCGCCGGGGTTGGAACGCAGATCCAGCACATAGCCGATCGGCTTGTGGCCGAGCGACTTGTCGATGCCGCGAATGGCGCTCTGCACGTCAGCGCCGGTGTCGGCGGAGAAGCTGACGATCTTGATGACGCCGACATCACCCTTCACCTGCCATTTGACCGGCTTGATATCGATGATCGCGCGCGTCAGTTCCACGTCGAACGGCTCGGTGCGGCCTTCGCGGGCGATGGTGAGCTTCACCTTGGTGTTCGGCGCGCCGCGCATCTTCTCGACTGCTTCATCGAGCGTGCCGCCATAAATCAGCTTGCCGTCGATATGCGTGATATAGTCGCCGGCCTTGATGCCCGCGCGCGCGGCGGGGGTGTCGTCGGTCGGCGCGATCACCTTCACCACGCCTTCGTCCATCGTGACGGAGAGGCCGAGGCCGCCATAGCTGCCCTCGGTCTGGGTACGCAGATTCTCGAAGGAGCGGACATCCAGATAGGCGCTGTGCGGATCGAGGCTGGAGAGCATCCCCTCGATGGCGCCCTTGATCAGCGTCGCATCATCGACCTGCTCGACATAATTGGCGCGCACCCGCTGGAACACGTCCATGAACAGATCGAGCTGTTTGTAAGTCTCGCCCTCGGTCTCCGTGACGGCAGAGGTCGACGCGGGAATGAGCGCGATGGCGCCCAGGATCGCGGCGGAACGGAGAAACAGGGTGCGGCGGGCATTGGCCATGGAGACGCTTTCGACAAAAATGCTGTCCTGACCTATAGCAGGAACAACGGTTCTGCCTAGGTCGCACGCCAGCGTAGCGAAGATAGCGTTACGCGCTGCTGAACGGCGCTAGCGGACAAGGGAAGCAATATCGACAGCGCGGTCCTGTTGGCGCAGCTCGATGATGAGGCGGGCCGGGTCGCTGCCGGTCGCGCCGACCGGGTCGCCCTGGCGCAGGGAGTCTCCCGGCGCCACGCTCAGCCGGTCGAGCCCGGCCAGCAGGCTCGTCCAGCCGCCGCGATGCTCCAGGATGACGATCTTGCCATAGCCGCGAAACGGCCCGGCAATGGCGACTCGCCCTGCCGCCGGCGCGATGACCGCGGCCCCGGCTGCGGTCGCCATGGTGATGCCCCGCGCGCGCACGCCGCCTGCGCTCAATTCCCCGAAGCCGGTGACGATGTCGCCGATGGCGGGCAGGCGATAGGGCGGGGCCGGGGTCTGGCCTGCGGCGACGCTCGGTCGCTCAGGGGCCGGTGCGGCGCTGTTTTGCGGACGGGCCGGCCGCGGCATCGGGCCGGGCAGGCGCAGCAACGCCTCCTGCACCTGCGCCGCATCGCCGATCCGGTCCATCAGATCGCTGATATCGCGGGCCTGCTCGCCCATGGCCAGGGCGCGCTCGGTCTGCAGGCTGGCCTCCGCGCGCAATTGCCGGGAGGCGCCGCGCTGGCGCTGCTCAAGCGTGCTGAGCGCGGCCTGCTGCGTCTTCAGCCCGGCGCGGGTGCGGACGAGGGATTGCGCCGCCGCCTGCGCGCTGCGCTGCAGATCGGCACTGCGCGCAATGGCGCCCCGCAGATCCTGCGTGGAGGCGGTGATGGTCGGCAATATCTGAGCGAGCGCGATGCGGCGATGCACCGCCTCGCTGATCGTGCCGGGCGCGACCAGTGCAAGCACGGGCGAGCGCCGGGCCAGTTGCTGCAGGGCAGCGGTTAGTCGCACGATCGGCTGTTGGCGGGTGGCGAGCTGGCGCCGCTGCTCGCGCTGGCGCGTGATGATGATCGCCATGCGTGCCTCGCCCGCGCGCAGATCTGCCTCGCTCTGCTGGATGCGGGCGGCGAGCGCGGCGATCTCGTTGCGGGTCTTGTCGGCTGCTGCGGAGGACGCGCGGGCACGGGCCTCCAGCGCTTCGCCACGCTTGCGGGCTTCCTCGCCCTGCGCGCGGGCGCGAGCCAGCGCGGCCTGCTGTCGGGCGATCTCCGCCTGAGCGGCCTGCGGCGCCGGATTGCGCTGGGCAGAGAGAGCCAGCGGTGCCGCGATGGCGGTGACGAGCAGGGCAGCGGTGGCCAGCATGACGGGCAGTGACGGCCGCAGTGCCAGTGGCCGGGGCAGTCGTGTCCAGCTCGCCGCCACCACGCCTTATCCCTCCCGGTGATAGGGGTGGTTGGCGAGGATGCTGGTGGCGCGCCAGAGCTGTTCGGCCAGCATCGCCCGCGCCATCATGTGCGGCCAGGTCATTGCCCCGAAGGCGATCAGCAGGTCCGCGCTGGCCCGGTCCGCGGTCTCGAACCCGTCCGCCGCGCCGATCATGAAGCGGCATTCGCGTACGCCATCGTCCCGCCAGCGGCCGATCTGCTCGGCAAAGGCCATGGAGGTCAGCTGCTTGCCGGTTTCATCGAGCATCACCATGACCGACTGGGCGGGCAGCGGTGGCGGCGCCTTGCCGCCACGATCCGGCAGTTCGGTGACCTTGGTGGGCAGCGTCACACGCTTGAGATAGCGCTCGACCAGATCGGCCTCTGGCGAGCGGCCGATGCGTCCCCGTGCGACGATGTGCAGCAGCATTCGGCCCCCGGGGTACGCTTGAAGGAGATCAGGCCTCGCCGGCGGCCAGCGGTGCGTCCGAGAAACCCCACATGCGCTCGAGATTGTAGAAGCTGCGGACCTCCGGGCGGAAGACATGGACGACCACGTCGCCCGCGTCGATCAGCACCCAGTCGGCCACGGGCAGGCCTTCGATGCGGACATTGCGGCCCATCGTCTGCTTGATCCGCTCGGCCAGCTTCTGGGCAATGGCGGCCACCTGCCGGGACGAACGACCCGACGCGATCACGATGTGATCGGCAATGCTGCTCTTGCCGGCAAGCGGAATGCTCACGACTTCCTGCGCCTGATCATCGTCCAGCGATTCCAGAACGATCGCCAGGAGGCGATCCGAGGATGCATCGATGCCGGGTTGGGACAGTCCTCCAGCGGGGGCAGGACGGGCGGGCATGGGTAACGGGTCGGGCAATGTCACTCCTGTGGGATGCGGCGACCGGTCACGCCGTCGATCGGCGCAACATCAGCAAAGCTACGGTGCCAAAGAGGCGCCTTCTGCCGAAGCAGCGTGGCTGATCTGGGATCGGGGCGAAAGCGCAAAAGCACGAGCGCCGGCAGTCTCCATGTCGTCCAGCTTTTGCTCTGACTGGCGGGTCGGACGAAACGCCGCAACCAGGCCATGGCCGGTGAGCCTACAGCCGCCCGACTATAGCCGGGTCGGGCGATAACAGCAATGGCCGTTGTTCGTGCAATATCGCGCCATCCTTTCCACTGGTGGAACTGGGCCAGATTGTCCTCGCCCATCAGCCAGATGAACCGGCGATGCGGGTAGCGGCGCGTCAGCCGGCGCAGCGTGTCGAGCGTGTAGCGGGTGTGCATATCCCGCTCGATGGCGGTGACGCGGATGGGCGCGCGGCGGGCGGCCGCCTTGCCGCTGGCGACGCGCGCGTTCAGCGGTGCCATGCCGGCGCGCGGCTTGAGCGGATTGCCCGGCGAGACCAGCCACCAGACCTCATCCAGCCCCAGCGCGCCGTGCGCGAACAAGGAGATGGCGCGGTGGCCGCCATGGGCGGGATTGAACGATCCGCCGAGCAAGCCGACCGGCACGCGCTTGCCCCGCGTCACGCAGACTCGCTCCTGCAAGTCTGCGGCTGGTCAGGGGCGGGCGCGCAACAGCTCATGGCCTGTCGCTAGAGGCCGGGCGGGATCAGGTCAAACCGGCAATGGCAAGGATGAACCGCGGAAACGTTAACGCCGCGAAAAGCATCATTGCTCCAGGTCCCTCATTATGCTCAATAAATCGCTCGGCAGCGCAGGGGGAACGCGGTGTCGACTCGGGGGGGAAGATGGGTGGGACACTCGCTTTGAGCGAGCTGCTGTGCAGCGAGCTTCTCTTGTTTGCAGCCTTGGGGCTTATCATCGGTGGGCTGGATGATCTGGCCATCGACCTCATCTATTTGGCGCGGCGCGGCTGGCGGTCACTGACCGTCTACACCCGGGTGGCGCGGATGACGTCCCGGGATTTGCCGCCGGCTGGCTCTGCCGGGCCGATCGCGGTGTTTATTCCCGCTTGGGACGAGTCGGACGTGATCCGTCCCATGCTCACCGGCTGCCTCGACAAATGGGCCGGCGAGGATGTGCAGATTTTCGTTGGCGCCTATCCCAATGATCCGGCGACCTTGTGGGCGGTCTGCACGCTGATCACCGAGCGGGGCGGTGGGCGCGTGACCTTGGTGGTCAATGAACGGCCCGGCCCGACCACCAAGGCCGATTGCCTGAACCAGCTGTGGGTCGCCATGCAGCGCTGGGAAGCCGAGCAGGGGCGCCGCGTGCTCACGGTGGTGCTGCATGATGCCGAGGATGTCGTGCATCCCGATGCGCTGCGGGTGATCGGCTATCTCGCGCCGCGCTTCGCGCTCGTCCAGCTCCCGGTCCTTCCGCTCAAATCGGCGCGCTCGCAATGGGTTGCGGGCCATTATCTCGATGAATTCGCGGTTGCGCACGGCGCCTCGCTGACGGTGCGGGAAGCGCTGGGCGCAGCCATGCCATCGGCCGGCGTCGGCTGCGGCTTCAGCCGCGACGCGCTCGCCGCCGTGGCGGTGGAGCGCGGCGGGTGCCCATTCGATGAAGCCAGCCTCACCGAGGATTATGAGCTGGGCCTGCGCATTGGCGATGCCGGCGGGCGCGGCATCTTGGTGCGGATGCGCGATGCCAGGGGCGAGCTGATCGCCACGCGCGAATATTTCCCGGATAGTTGGGGCGCCGCCGTTCGGCAAAAGGCCCGCTGGACGGTGGGTATTGCGCTGGCCGGGTGGGATCGGCTCGGCTGGTCTGGCCCCTGGCGCGAGCGCTGGATGCGCCTGCGCGATCGACGCGCGGCGCTGGCAGCGATCGTCCTGGTCGCGGCTTATGCCGGGCTGGCGCTGGCCCTGTTCATCCACATCACACGCAGCTTGATGGGCCTGCCGCCGATGACCTGGCCCGAGCCCTTGCCCTGGCTGATGCGCGCGACAGCGGTGCTGCTCGCCTGGCGGCTCATCATGCGCATGCTGTTCGTCTGGCGAGCCTATGGCTGGGGGCAAGCGCTCCTCTCCGTGCCCCGCACGATCACCGGCAATATCGTCGCCATTCTCGCCGCCGGGCGTGCCATTTCGATTTACGTGCGGCATCTGCGCGGACGGGCGCTGGTGTGGGACAAGACGCGCCATCGCTTCCCTGACGCGGCCACGGGAGCCTCGGCATGAGCGCCGGGCGGCCGCTGCGGTTCTTGGGCGCGGTCCTGGGCTGCTGGGTCTGCGTGCGCGGCGTGATGCTGGGCTGGCCCGTGATGGCCGAAGGCGAGCGCGGGGCGACGGACGTTGCGGCCTTGCCTGTGGCGGAGGCGCCGACCGGCGGGGGGCGGGCTGACGATAGCGACGGGCAGCGCAGCGCGGGATTGTCGGGCGGTACCCTCGCTGTCGCCGGCCGACCGGCAGGCAGGGCGGCGCGGCCTCACCATACCGTTCCTTCATACCGGACACCCGTCGCGCTTTGGGCGCAGGCTCCTCAAACGGACATGCCACAGCCAAGGTCGGACGCTCCGCGCAATGCGCCGGCTTCGGCAGCGACGCTTTCGCAAGGGACCGTGCTCGGCGAGCCGTCGATGAGCACCCTGCGAGAAGCGCGCAAGAGCGGCCGCTTGTCCGGCCAGGCATGGCTGTTCTGGCGCCCCGATGCCGGCGGGTCGCGCGCCTTTGCGCCGCTGCTCGGCGGATCGCAAATGGGCGTCCGGCTCGATTATCGCGTCAGCAGCAGCGAGATGGGCGTGTTCAGCCTCTACGGACGGGCCAGCCGCGCGATCGAACGGCCGTTCGCGGAGGAGGGAGCATTCGGCCTCGCCTGGCGCCCGGCCGGGCTGCCCGCTGCCTTGCCAGTCTCGCTGATGGTGGAACGCCGCCAGCGTCTCGGGACAGGCGGTCGCAACGGGTTCGCCCTGCTGGCGGCCGGCGGCCTCAACACCACCGAGATTCTGCCGCGCGTCGAGGCGGACGGCTATGCACAGGCCGGATTTGTCGGCTTGCCCGGCAGCGATGGCTTTGCGGACGGCAAGGCTGCCCTCTCTTACCGGCTGTTTCCGCCCGGACGGGGGCTCGCGCTGGCGGTCGGCGGCGCGCTCTCCGGCAGCGTCCAGCCCGGTGCACGGCGTCTGGACATCGGGCCGCAACTCCGTGCCCGGCTGCCGTGGGCCCGGCCGGGGCTGAGCCTCTCGGCCGAATGGCGCTTCCGCATCGCCGGCAATGCACGCCCAGCAAGCGGCCCTGCAATCACGCTCGCGACGGATTTTTGAGCATCGGGCGGCAAGCCCCTTTTTGATCGGGCGCTTTGCGACTACCGAGGGCGACATGGATATCTATCTGCCGATCGCCAACCTGTCGGTGAACGCCCTGGTCATCATCGGCCTGGGCGGCCTTGTCGGCCTGCTCTCGGGCATGTTCGGCGTGGGCGGCGGATTTCTCACCACGCCCTTGCTGATCTTCTACGGCATTCCGCCGACTGTCTCCGCCGCATCCTCCGCCACGCAGGTGATGGGCGCGAGCGTTTCCAGCGTGTTCAGCCATCTCGGCCGCAAGACGGTCGATCTCAAGATGAGCGCCGTCCTCGTCGTCGGGGGCGCTATCGGCGCGGCGCTGGGCGCGGTGATCTATCGCGTGCTGGAGCGGATGGGCCAGATCGATACGACCATCGCCGTGCTCTATGTGCTGATGCTCGGCTCGATCGGCATGTTGATGGCGCGGGAATCGATCCATGCGCTAGTGATGGCGCGGCGCGGGCAGCGGCAGGCCGCGCGCAAGCGGCGGCACCACCCGTTGGTGGCGGCGCTGCCGCTGCGCTGGCGCTTCTATGCCTCGGGCCTTTACATCTCCCCGCTGGCGCCGCTGCTGCTTGGCATCTTCTCGGGCATCATGACCATGTTGATGGGCGTGGGCGGCGGCTTCATCCTCGTGCCCGCGATGCTCTACATTCTTGGCATGTCGACGCAGATCGTCATCGGCACGTCGCTGTTCCAGATCCTGTTCGTGACGATGTTCACGACGATGGTCCACGCCACCACCACCCATGCGGTGGACCTCGTCCTCGCCTTCCTGCTGCTCATCGGCAGCGTGACCGGCGCGCAGATCGGCAGCCGCATCTCGATGCGAGCGCGGCCGGAATATCTGCGCGTCGCGCTGGCTTTCATCGCTTTGGTCATCGCCATCCGCATGGCGCTGGGCCTTGGCTGGCGGCCGGACGAGATCTACTCGGTGGTTGTCCAGTGATCGCCCGCATCGCCCCCTGGCTGGTGGCGCTGGCGCTGCTGGGCGGCGCCCCGGCGAGCGCGCAGCGGGCCGCGCCGCAGCTGGTGCCGGATGTCTCGCAACGCACCGTCGAGATCCAGTTCAGCTTCACCGGCGCGGAATTGCTGCTGTTCGGCGCGATCCTCTATCCCGGTGGGCGCGTACCGGAGGAGCCGGTCGACATCATCGTCGTGCTCAAGGGCCCCAGCCAGGCGATCACCGTGCGCGAGAAGCGCAAGCTCGCCGGCATGTGGGTCAATGCCGACAGCATCGCCTTCCGCTCGGCGCCGAGCTTCTATGCCGTGGCGTCCTCGCGCCCCATCGACCAGATCGTCGATGAACGTACGGCCGCGATCTACGAGCTGGGGCTGAGCAAGCTGCAGCTCTCGCCCGCGTCCTTCAGCGATACCGAGGAGATCGGCCGGTTCGCCAGCGGCCTCAATGATCTGCGCGCGCGCAGCGGGCTGTATCTGGAGGCGCCCAAGGCGGTCGAGATCACCGATGGCGTGCTGTACCGCGCGCGCCTGCCGCTCTCCGCCCGGGTGGTCACCGGCACCTACACCGCCGAGACGTTTCTGGTGCAGAATGGCCGCGTGCTCGCCGCCGCGGTGCGCGAGATCGAGGTCCACAAGACCGGCTTTGAGCGCGACATCGGCGTCTTCGCGCAGGAGCATGGCGTGGCTTATGGCCTGGTCGCCGTCTTCTCGGCGCTCGCTATGGGCATGTTCGCCGGCTTCGTCGCGGGTCGCGTGAAAATGCGCTGAGCCCAAGCGGCGCCCACGGCGCAGGCATTTGTTTACGCATATTCGATACGCCCTGCATCCTGGCCACAGGTGGGAGCGACGCGGTGAACTATTTTTCTGGCAGGGATCTGGATGGCCAGCCGGTGCCGGTCGATGCCGTGGCGCAGCCCGGCGTGCGGCCGCATTTCTCGGATATCGAGATCGGCGTCATCTCCGCGATATCCGGCGGCTCGGCCAAGATCCTGCTCGACATCGCCGCCATGGAGCAGCTGGCCGGGGAGAGCGACCCCAGCATCGCCATGGGCGGGCAGGTCGGCAGCCAGCTCAAGATGCGGGTCGGCGCCTGCTGGATCGTCGCGACGGTGCGCACGCTGGCGCTCGATTCCCGCTCCGCGACGCACATCCTCGCCGATATCGACTTTGTGGGGGAGGGCGATCAGGAGCAGCTGACCGGCCGCATCTTCCGCTTCCGCCGTGGCGTCACGCGCTTCCCGGTGCCCGGCACGCCCATCTATCCCGTCTCCAGCCCGGACATGCTGGAGATCTATTCCGCCCATGATCAGGCGCGGATCGAGATCGGCACGGTCTACCCCACCGCCAACACGCGCGCCTCGCTGCTGGTCGATGCGCTGCTCGGCAAGCATTTCGCGCTGCTCGGCTCCACCGGCACCGGCAAGTCCACATCCGCTGCGCTCATCCTGCACCGCATCTGCGACATGGCGCCGCAGGGGCACATCGTGATGATCGATCCGCATGGCGAATATGGCGCCGCCTTTGCCGGCAATGGTGCGGTTTACGATACCAGCAATCTCGAGCTGCCCTACTGGCTGATGAACTTCGAGGAGCATTGCGAAGTGCTCGTCACCTCCAAGGGGCCGGAGCGCGCGCAGGATTGCGACATTCTCGCCAAGTGCCTGCTCGCCGCGCGCGGCCGCAGCCGGCTGGCGGAAGGCATCGGGCGGCTGACGGTCGATTCGCCCGTTCCCTATCTGCTCTCCGATCTCGCGGCGATCCTCGCCAATGAGATGGGCAAGCTGGACAAGAGCACCAATTCGCTGCCCTATCTGCGCCTGCGCACCCGGCTAGACGAGATCAAGGCGGACCCGCGCTTCAGCTTCATGTTCTCAGGCATGCTGGTGGCGGATTCCATGCAGAATTTCCTCGCCAAGGTCTTCCGTCTGCCGGCGATGGGCAAGCCGATCTCCATCGTCGATACCTCGGCCATGCCGTCCGAGATCACCCATGTCGTCGTCTCGGTGCTGGCGCGGCTGATCTTCGATTTCGCCATCTGGGCGCGGGACGAGGAGCAGAAGCCCATCCTGCTCGTCTGCGAGGAAGCGCATCGCTACATCCCCTCCAGCAACATCGAGGCCGGGCAGAGCGTCCGCAAGATCCTCGAGCGGATCGCCAAGGAAGGGCGCAAATATGGCGTGTCGCTGGGGCTGATCACGCAGCGCCCGTCCGACCTTGCCGAGGGCGTGCTCTCCCAATGCGGCACGCTGATCGCCATGCGCCTCAACAACGAGCGCGATCAGCAGTTCGTGAAGGCAGCGATGCCGGAAGGCTCGCGCGGCTTCCTCGATTCCATCCCGGCCCTGCGCAACCGCGAGTGCATCGTCTGCGGCGAGGGCGTCACCGTGCCGATCCGCGTCGCCTTCGATGATCTCGAAGCCGCCCGCCGCCCGGCATCGGCGGACCCGGTCTTCTCCGACCTGTGGCGCCAGACCGGCGGCGAGGAGGAAATCCTCGAGCGGACGATCAACCGCTGGCGCAATCAGGGCCGCTGAGCGGGCGGCGCGGCCTGCGCTGAAATATTTCGTAATATGCCGAAATCCGGCTGAATTGCTTTTGGGGTAGCACGGCGCTTCCACTCCCAGGAGCTGCTGCATGATTGACGAGAACCAGGCGCCGAAATTGGCGCGGCAAGACAATAATCACGATCACGGGCTTGCCCACGATCTGGTCGCCATCCGCAAGCTTGAGGTCGGTCGACGGCGCGCGTTGCTGTGGCTCGGCGGCGCGGGCAGCACGGCGCTGCTGGTCGGTTGCGGCAATGACAGCAGCAGCGGCGCGACAAGCACGACCACAATCGCCACGCCGACGCCAACACCGACTCCGACGCCCACGCCGACGCCCACGCCGACCCCCACATCGTCGGGCACCTGCACGGTCCCGGCAACCGAGACCAACGGGCCTTATCCCGCCGACGGGACCAACACCTCTTCGGGGGTGACCTCCAACGTGCTGACCTATACAGGCGCAGTCCGGCAGGACATCCGTTCGAGCTTTGCGGGGTCGTCAACCACAGTGGCGAGCGGGATTCGCATGGATGTGACGATCACCCTGGTGAATGCCAATAACAGCTGCGCGCCCCTTGCAGGTTACGCCGTGTACATGTGGCATTGTGATCGTAGCGGCGATTATTCTTTGTATGATCTTCCGGCGGAAAGCTATCTGCGCGGCATTCAGGTTTCGGATGCCAATGGGCAGGTGACATTCACCACCATCTTCCCCGGCTGTTACAACGGACGCTATCCGCACATCCATTTTGAAGTGTTTTCCAGTTTGTCCAATGCAACCAGCGGACGGTATGCCGTGCTGATTTCGCAATTTGCCCTCCCGGCGACGCAATGCGCGGAAGTCTATGCAACGTCGACCTACGCAAGTAGCCGATCGGCCTATAACAATGCGTCGATTGCCAACGACAATGTGTTCGGCGACAACTCGTCGGCGCAGATGGCAGTGATGACTCTCGCTGCGACCGGGGATACGAGTAACGGCTATGCAGCGACCGCGACCATCGGCATTGCAACCTGACCCGCCGGTGGGAAATAACGGGTTCTGATGCGCACGGGGGGTGATCGATGAATGACTCCGGCGAGCGCAAGCATGTGGTCGTGCTTGACGATGACGCTGAGCTGCGCACGCTGATCTGTGAATATCTCGAGGCGCATGAGCTGCGGGTCAGCGCTGTGGGAAGCGGTGCTGAACTGCGACTGTTGCTGGGCACTGACCGACCGGATGCCATCATCCTCGACGTGATGATGCCTGTCGAGGATGGTCTTTCTGTCCTCAAGGACATCGCGGGGAAGGCCGATCGGCCGGCCATCCTGATGCTCTCCGCCATGGCCTCCGATGTCGATAGAATTCTTGGACTGGAACTGGGGGCGGACGACTATATCGCAAAGCCGGTCAATCCCCGGGAATTGCTTGCCCGCGTGCGTGCGGTGCTGCGTCGCAGGACTGCGGGACGCGGGCCGGAAGAAGAGGAGGTCGAGGCGATCCGGTTTGATGGCTGGGTGGCGCTGCCCGCAAGCTATGGACTGGTTTCGCCCGGCGGCACAACTGTTGAACTGACGACCAACGAGTATCGGCTGCTCCTCGCCCTGCTCAGGCGACCGGGGCGGGTGGTCAGCCGCGATACGCTGATGTTTGATGTCCACGGGGCGGATGCCGAGTTCTATGACCGGGCCGTCGATGTCGGCATCTCCCGCCTGCGCGCGAAGCTTGCGGAGCACGATGCGTCGGAGCTGATCCGCACGGTCCGGGGCGAAGGCTATCTGCTCGTGCGGCGGTCGTGACCGTGCGCCTATCTGGTCTTGCACGCTGGAGCATTTCCCGGCAGCTTGGCGTTCTCCTCTTCGGGGCGTTGCTGCTCTCGACGATGGCCAATTTCCTCACCACTTTCATCGGCCCGCCCCCACGGGCAGCGCCTGTGCAGCTCATCGAGCTAGCGGCTACCCTCGCCGGGCGTCCGACATTGGAGAGGGATTCGGGCCTCATGCCGCGCGAGACCGCCGCCTCGTTCACGCCGCGTGCGGACGAGCAGCGGAACGAGCGCTACGAGGCGCAGCTGGCCAGCATCATGAACCTCCCGCCGTCGCACGTCAGGCTGGCAAGCGAAATCGCAGCCGGGCCTGCGGGCGGCCATCGGGCCGCGCCCGCGCCGAGCGCGTTGTTCGGATCGTTCTCCGCCGCCGTGCGGGACGATACCGGGGGGTGGCAGATCGTTCGCAGCGCGCCGCAGCCGGTTTTCACGGCCTGGCATCGCACTGTGCTTCTCGTCACGATTGTCGTTGCGATCGTTCTTGGGATTGGCGCTGCGCTGATGGGACGCGGGATCGTAGCGCCACTCCACCGGCTCGCCCAACAAGCCGACCAGGCTTATGTCGAGGGCAAGCGTAGCCCCATTTTCGTGGATGGCCCGCCCGAGATTGCCCAGCTGGCGACCACCATAGCGGCCATGCGGGATCGGTTCGCGGATCTGGTGGAAAGCCGCACCATGATGCTCGCGGCGATCGCGCATGACATGGCAAGCCCGTTGGCCCGCCTGGAGTTTCGCGTCGCCAGATTGCCCAAGGATATCCGCGCCGACGCCGAGAAGGATCTGGCCGAACTGGCGGCTCTGATTGCCAGCATTCTGGCTTATGCCAAGGGAACGGGGCAGCTCGAGACCGGGCTGGTGAATATCGCAGCCGTCGCGCGCGATGTGGTGGATCGCAGCACCACCGGCCCCGCGATGGTTCTGGCGGAAGCGCCTGCGGCCGCCTGGATATGGGGGGACCGTCTCGCGATTCAGCGCCTGATCGGCAACCTGGTCGCCAATGCCCAGCGCTATGCGGGCGGCGGCTTCATCACGATCGTGGAGGCGCATGGCGAGATCGTTCTCACCGTTGCGGATGATGGCCCTGGCTTCCCTCCGGCCCTGCAGGAAAGGCTGTTCGAGCCATTCTTCCGCGTCGAAACCTCCCGTAGCCGGGAAACCGCTGGCGTCGGTCTTGGCCTTGCCGTCGCGCGGTCCATTGCCGAAGCGCATGGCGGGACGCTGGTGGCCCGGACGCGCCCGCAGGGCGGTGCCAGCTTCGTCCTTACGCTCCCCGCTTCGGAATGGCAGGCTCCGACTCCGGCGTGACGCTTTCCTCAATCGCGTGCATATCCTCGTCGGAAAAGCCGAAATGGTGGCCCACCTCATGGACGATGACATGGGCGATCAGCGCGTCCAGCGCGACGCCGCTGTCCACCCATTCGTCCAGCAACGGCCGGCGGTAGAGGCGGATGATCGGCGGCAGATCGCCGGATGACCAGATGCTCTGCTCGGTCAGGGCATGGCCCTGATAAAGCCCGGTCAGCTCCCAAGGGTCTTCGATGCCCAGCTCATCGAGCACATCCTGCTCGGCGAACTCCTCGATCTGGATCGCAATGCCATCGAGATGCTCTTGAAACAGCGGCGGCATCGCCGCAATGGCCTGCCGCGCCAGGCGCTCCAGCACGGTGGCGTCCGGCGCGTGGCGCAGGGGTTCAGTCACGCGCGAACGGGTCCAGCGCCGAGCGCCCACGACGGAGCGCCGCCGGGCGCGCGCTGCTGCCCGGTCCCATGGCCTGCAGCGCGGAAATGCGCTTCTCGGTCTTGGGGTGGGTCGAAAACAGCTCGGAGACGCTGGTCGGCACGATGTAGAGCTGCGCCGCCGCCGGGTTCTGCGCCACCGCCTGTGTCGGGCGGCGCTGCGCCGCGCCGGCGATCTTGGCGAGAGCGGATGCCAGCGCATGGGGATTGCCACTGATCTCCGCACCGGCCTTGTCCGCGCCATATTCGCGGGTGCGGCTGATCGCCATCTGCACGATCATCGCCGCAAAGGGCGCGACCAGCACGGCGAGGATCGCCGCGAGCGGGTTGCCGCCATTGCCATTGCCGCCCCGGAAGAACAGCGCGAAATTGGCGATCATCGAGATAGCGCCGGCAATGGTCGCGACCATGGTCATCACCAGCGTGTCGCGATTGCGGACGTGGCCGAGCTCATGCGCCATTACCGCCTCGACTTCATCGCGGTCCAGCATGTGCAGCAGGCCGGTCGTGGCCGCCACGGCGGCATTCTGCGGATTGCGGCCCGTCGCGAAAGCATTGGGGCTAGGATCCTCCACGATATAGACGCGCGGCATCGGCAGGCCGGCATTGCGGGCGAGATCGCGCACCATGCCGTAGAAATCCGGCGCGGAGGCCATGTCGACCTCGCGCGCATTGTGCATGCGCAGGACGATCTTGTCGGCATTCCAGTATGTGAACAGGTTCATGCCCGCCGCGACCAGCAGCGCGATCATCGCGCCGCCCGCACCGCCGAACATATACCCCAGAGCCATGAACAGCGCGGTGAGCGCTGCCAGCAGCATGGCCGTCTTCATCATATTCAACGTCTTCAACTCCCTGAGGAAAAACCCGGAAAAGACCTTGCCAATATGTAGGTGGACCGGTGTTTGCCCGCAATGGGAGCCGAGGTGAATTTGGCGCTCAGCCGTGCTGGAGATCGCAGTCGATCGGCAGCGCCGCGCCGGAGATGGAGCGCCCGGCCGGTGTCGTGAGGAACAGCGCCAGATCGGCGACATGTTCGGGCGGCACGATGCGCTTGAGCGATTGCGAGGCAAGGCCGAGCGCGGTTTCCTCCGCCACGCTGCGCCCGCTGACGGTCGCACGACCCGCGATCACCCGGTCGAACCGCTCGCCGCCGACCGCACCGGGCAGGATCGCGTTGGCGGTCACGTCGAACGGGCCGAGTTCCATCGCCAGCGTCTTGGTGAAGCCAATGAGGCCCCATTTGCTCGTCGCATAGGCAATGCGGTTGGGGTAGCCATAGCGCCCGGCGGCGGACGACAGGGTGATGATCGTCCCGGCGCTGGCCTTGAGCAACGGAATCGCCCGCTGGGTGACCTCGAACGTGCCGGTGAGGTTGATGTCCATCACCGCGCGCCAGTCAGCGCTGGGCAGCTCGTCCGCCGGTGCGGTGGGTCCACCGATGCCGACATTGTTCACCAGCACGTCCAGCCCGCCTAGGTGCGCCGAAACAGCTTCGAACAGGCTGTAGATCTCGGCGACCTGTGACACATCGCACCGCGCACCGACCATGCCGGGGTGCGCGGCAAGGGCCTTGCCGATGCCGTCCCGGTCCACATCCCCGATCAGCACGCGATGCCCCTCGGCATGGAAGCGCCGGGCGATGGCGAGGCCGATGCCGCCTGCGCCGCCGGTGACCAGAACGCGCATCATATCGTTGCCCTCACCCTGCGCTGTGAACCGGCGCGCTGCCCGGCATCCCCAGGCTCGCCTCCCGCCAGCGCGCCCAGCGATAATAGGCCCAGCCCAGCAGCAAGGAGACGGCCGCGGAGGCATTGAAGCTCCACCACAGCCCATCCGCGCCGAGATAGGGATAGCTGGCAAAGTAGAAGCCGATCCGCACCAGAAACAGCGAGAAGGTGAGGATGAACAGCGGCGCCAGCACCACGCCATTGGCGCGCATCGTGCCGAACATGACCGTGGTCACGCTGAACAGCAGGAAGCTCCAGTTGACGATGTTCATCATGTGGCGGCCGATCTCGATGGCATCGCCGCCGCCTTCCAGGAACAGGGCGAGGATGGGCCGCGTGAACAGCATGACGAGCATGATGAGGCTGCCGGTCATCGCCAGATTGACGCCGACGGCAACCAACGTGGTGCGCTCCACCCGGTCCCACTTGCCCGCGCCGATATTCTGGGCGGCAATGGCGGAAACCGCACCGCCGACCGCCATGGCCGGCATCTGGATGTAGTTCCACAATTGCTGGGCGGCGGCGAAGGCGGCCACGGTGGTCGTGCCCTCGCGGTTGACGAAGCCGATGACGACCAGCGTGGAGAGCGAGAAGATCACCATCTGCAGGCCCATCGGCACGCCGCGCCCGGCGACGATGCGCAGCAGCGCCCAGTCGGGCTTGAGATAGCCCCACTCAGTCCCGCGCAACCGCAGCGGCAGGTCGCGCCAGTAGATATAGGCGATCATCGCCGACAGGCCGCCGTAATTGGCGACGGCGGTGGCGAAGGCCGAGCCGGCGATCCCCATTTCCGGCGCCGGGCCAAGGCCGAGGATGAACACCGGGTTGAGCAGGATATCCAGCAAGACGGTCAGGATCATGAACCACAAGGGCGTCATGGAATCGCCGCTGCCGCGCAGGCCCATCATCAGCATCACGAACATCATCGCGCCGGGCAGGCCGAGGAAGACGAAGTGCAGGTAGGCGCGGGCGAGGCGGAAGACCTCCGGCGGGGTGGAGAGCATCGCGAGGATGCGGTCCGACCACAGGAAACCGCCGATGGCGATGACGAACGCCATGCCGAGGCAGAAGCCGATCGCCGAGCCGAAAGCGTGGCGCGCGGCCCGCAGGTCGCCGCGCCCGAAAGCCTGCCCGACGACGACATTGGCCGCCATGCCGAAGCCGAAGATCAGTGAGAACATCAGGAACATGATGATGTTCGCATTGGCGGTGGCCGCGAGCGCCGCTTCGCCCAGGAAATGCGCAACCCAGATCGAGTTGATCGAGCCGTTGAGCGTGTGGAGGATGTTGGAGGCGAGCGTCGGCAGGGTGAAGAGCACCAGCGTTCCGAAGATCGGCCCGCTCGTCAGGTCCCGCCCGCCACGGATGTGGCGCGGGCCGGGCACGAGGCCACTATCCTCGACCAGCGCCTCCGTCTCGGGGTCTGCGGCCGGTTGCCGCTCCCCCGAATCGTCCCATGATGGAGTCTCGCTCATCGCTTCGTGCCCACGTCCTTATCCAAGACGCGTCAGAGCAGCCTCCAGACGCTGGAATTCCGCGACTTTCTCGGCATGGTCGGCACGCGCCTTCTCGACCGCTTCGGGCTTGGCCTTCTCGACAAATGCCGGGTTGGCGAGGCGCCCCTCGAGCGACTTGGCCTCCTTCTGCGCGGCATGAAGGGACTTTGTCAACCGAGCGCGTTCGGCCTCGATGTCGATGACGCCTTCGAGCGGGAGGACGACGGTCGCTTCGTCCACGACCACCTGTGCCGCGCCGCCGGTCGCCTCACCGTCGAACTGCCAAGTCTCGATGCGCGCGAGGCGGGAGAGGGCAGGGGTGAGCCGCTCGACCCGGCCCCGCGTCTGCGGATTGGCCTCGTTCACGATGGCCGTAAGCTTGGCGCCCGGCGGCACGCCCAGTTCGGCGCGGGCGGTGCGGATTTCGCTCACCATACGGATCAGCCAGTCGATCTCCGCGCTGGCCTGCGCATCCACCTGCGCGGCGGGCGCCGGCCATTGCGCCACGATCAGGTCATAGGGCCGCGCGCCCTGCGCATGCCACAGCTCCTCGGTGATGAACGGCATGAACGGGTGGAGCATGACGAGAATCTGGTCGATCACCCAGCCGGCGACGGCCGTGGTCTCCGCGTCGATATTGCCCTTGATCAGCTCCAGATACCAGTCGCAGAACTGATCCCACACGAAATGGTAGATGGCATTGGCGGCGGCATCGAAGCGCAGGTCGGCCAGCGCCTTGTCCAGCTCGGCGACAGTGCTGACGACTTCGCCGATGATCCACTTGTTCACCGCCAGCGTGGCGGCGGGCGCGGCAACGCTCTCGCTCGCGCCGATGCCGTTGGATTGGGCGAAGCGCACCGCGTTCCACAGCTTGGTGGCGAAGTTGCGATAGCCCTCGACGCGCTTCTCATCCATCTTCACGTCGCGGCCCTGGCTCTCCATGGCCGCCATGAAGAAGCGCAGCGCGTCGGCGCCATATTGGTCGATGAGCCCGAGCGGATCGACCACATTGCCCTTGGATTTGGACATTTTCTGCCCATCCGCCGCGCGCACGAGGCCATGGAGGTACAGCCGCTTCCACGGCACCTCCTTCATGAAATGAATGCCCTGCATCGCCATCCGCGCATCCCAGAAGAACAGGATGTCGAAGCCGGAGATGAGGAGGTCGTTGGGGTAATGTTTGGCGAGAAGGGACGAAGCCCTCTCCCCTTGAGGGAGAGGGTTGGGAGAGGGGTCGGCGGCGTTAGCCGCCGCGTTCGCGCCGGACCCCTCTCCCTCCGCGCCTGAAGGCGCTCCCCCCTCTCCCTCAAGGGGAGAGGGGTTTCCTTCCGGCCAACCCAGCGTCGCGAACGGCCACAGCGCGGAGGAGAACCACGTGTCGAGCACGTCCTCATCGCGGGTCAGTCTGCGATTGCCGGCCTTGGCCTGCGCCTCTTCCTCGGTCTCGGCAACGAAGACATTGCCATCCTCGTCAAACCAAGCCGGAATCCGGTGCCCCCACCACAATTGCCGTGACACACACCAAGGCTGGATGTTCTCCATCCAGTTGAAATAGGTCTTCTCCCAGCTCTTCGGCACGATCTCGATCGCGCCCGAGCGCACCGCCTCGATGGCCGGCTTGGCCAGCGTCGCGGCGTCGACATACCATTGGTCGGTCAGCCAGGGCTCGATGACCACGCCGGAGCGGTCGCCATAGGGCGTCTGGATCGTGCGCGGTTCGGCGTCGTGCTCGGTCTCGTTGCCTTCTTTGTCGCGGGTGACGTGGGGGATGAGGAGCCCCAGCGCCTTCAGCTGCTCCACCACCAGCTTGCGCGCCTCGAAGCGCTCCAGCCCGATGAAGTCGGCGGGGACGAGGCCGTCGGCCGTCTGGACGACATTCGCGTGCGCATCGAGCATGTTGAGCATCTGCGCGGGCGCGATGCCGGCGCGCTTGCCGACTTCGAAGTCGTTGAAATCATGGCCCGGCGTGATCTTCACCGCGCCCGAGCCCAGTTCCGGATCGGCATGCTCGTCGGCGACGATGGGGACGCGGCGGCCGGTGATCGGCAGGATGACATGCTTGCCGATGACAGAGGCATAGCGCGCGTCGTCCGGATTCACGGCCACGGCCATGTCGGCCAGCATCGTCTCGGGGCGGGTGGTCGCCACCTCAATAAAGTCCTGGCCCTCAACGCCCGGCCCATCGAGGCGCACGCCATCGGCCAGCGGATATTTGAAGTGCCAGAATCCGCCCTTGACCTCGCGCGTCTCGACCTCAAGGTCGCTGATCGCGGTCTTGAGGCCCGGGTCCCAGTTCACCAGCCTTTTGTCGCGATACAGAAGCCCCTGATTGTAGAGATCGACGAACACCTTCACCACGGCGCGGGTGAAATGCGGGTCCATGGTGAACTGCTCGCGGCTCCAGTCCATCGAGCAGCCCAGGCGCCGGAGCTGGCCGGTGATCGTCCCGCCGCTCTCATGCTTCCATTCCCACACCTTCTCGACAAAGCCCTCGCGGGAATAGTCGGTCCGCTTCTGGCCCTTCGCGTTCATCTGCCGCTCGACGACCATCTGCGTGGCGATGCCGGCATGGTCCGTGCCGACCACCCACAGCGCATCCTTGCCGCGCAGCCGCTCGTAGCGGATCACGATGTCCTGCAGCGTGTTGTCGAGCGCGTGGCCGATGTGCAGGCTGCCGGTGACGTTCGGCGGCGGATTGACGATGGTGAAGGGCTGTGCATCCGGGCGCGCCGGGCGGAACTGGCCGGTCTGCTCCCAATGCGGATACCATTTCGCCTCGATCGCGGCGGGATCGAAGGTCTTTGCAAGCTCGGTGATGGGCGTGTTCGTCATGGCTGGGGCCTTAATCAGTCTTGCCGCGCCGCGCCAGTGGGTGCGCGGGGGGAGGGGAAGGCGGCGTTGCGCCACCTCGCATACGTTGTTCTCCCGCGAAAGCGGGAGTACAGGGCGGGGAAGGGCGGCGCCATGCGCCCTGGACTCCTGCCTGCGCAGGAGCACTGCTTGTTCCATCCGAAAGGGAATGCAGTCGTCCCGTGACGCTCAGACGCTTATCTGATGTTGCGAGCCGGGATTGCCGCTCTCAAATCTGCCGAACCGCTGCGATGGAGGGCCGCGGCCCGGCCATCATACTCGGCCGGTGATCCGGTCGATCTCGCGCTTCACCATCGTCTCGACCATGCCGGGCAGGTTCTCGTCCAGCCATTCCTTGAGCATGGGGCGCAGCATCTCGCGCACCAGGCCTTCGACCGTGTTGGGCTGGCTGTCTTCCGGGCTGATGAGCAGCCGCGAGAGGTTGACGAGCGAATCGCGGGCAGCGCGGGCCTTCTCGTCCGAGACGAGCGTGGCGGCCGTCGTGGATACAGCGGGGGCACCATCGGCGGAGGCCGCAGCAGCGCGCGGCTTGGCGGCGGCTCTGCTTTTAGACTCGGCGCTCTTTGGCTCGGCTTTCTGCTCCACAGCGGCTGGGGCGGGCTTGGCGGGGGCGCTCATCATCGGCTCCTCATGCGAGTCGTCGCTCTCGGCCCCGTCGGCATTGTCGCCGGGCAGCGCGTCCGTCAGCTCCAGAATCTGGTCATCCAGGCTGGCGCTCACGCTCGCCATGGCGGCCCGGCGCGGCACGCGCGGCGTCGCGGAAAGGCCGTCCTCCTCGGCGATGATCCGTTTGATGGAAGAGAGAATTTCCTCCATCGACGGCTCGTTCTGCATCGCCCCCATCATGGTTCCTGCGCTCAGTTGGTGTCTGAAGCGTTTACTGTCGCGTTTTGGGCGGCAGAGTCAACCGTGCGGGACGAAATGGGCGCCGGCTTGGCGTCATCGTCCCAGTCGAACCACTTGCCCTTCACGCGCTGGAAGTTGTCGGCCGGGTTGATGACCTGCTCGGGCGCGATGCCGAAGTCCGTCGGGTTGATCCGGCCCATCGCGGCCAGCAGCGAGAAGGCCGCGACATAGGCATTGCGCTCTGCCGTAACGAGCTGAACGCTGGCGATGAAGCTTTCCTGCTCGGCGTTCAGGATGTCGAGGATAGTGCGGGTGCCCACGCTGTTCTCGGCGCGCACGCCGCGCAGGGAGAGGCCGCTCGCATCCACCGCCACGCGATTGGAGGCGATCACTTCATTGCTCGCCTGCCAGCTCGAATAGAGCGAGCGGGTCTGCGCGATCACGCTGCGCTCGACGGCGGTCTCGGTTTCCATTGCCTGCTGCTGATAGGCCTGGCTTTGGCGGACCTGCGCCCCGGGCCGGCCGCCCTGATAGAGCGGCATGGAAAGGCGGGCGCCGACGATCACCTGGCCGCTGTCCTGCGCCTCGTTGGCGGCGCCGCGGGAGGCGAGATCGGTATAATGCTGGCCGCTGGCAAAGGCGGAGACCGTCGGCAGCCGCTGGCCTTTCGCCACGCGCACGTCATAGGCCGCGGCTTCGCGGATGTTGCGGGCCGCGAGCAGATCGGGATTCTGGGCCATGGCGATATCGACGGCTTCGTCAGGCGTCGCGGGCAGGCCCGGCAATTGCGGCGGGGTCTGCAAGTCGACCGGCTCGTGGCCGACCAACTGGATGTAGCGCTCGCGCGCCTCGATCAGCGAGGCTTCGGCCGTCTGCATGTCCGCGCGGGCCAGCGAAAGGCGCGACTCGGACTGGGCGACGTCCGTGCGGGTGAGATCACCGACCTGGAAGCGATTGTTGGTCGCCCGCAGATTGACCTCGAGCACCTGCACATTGTTGCGGCTGAGGCCCACGACGGACTCCGCGCGGATCACGTCCATATAGGCCGCCACCACCTGCGAGAAGATGGAGAGCTCGGTGGCGCGCAGATCATATTGCCCGGCCTCGATGCGCTCGCGGGCGCCGGCCAGCGCATTGCGCACTCGGCCGCCGGAATAGACCGGCACGCTCACGCTCAGCAGCGTGGTGAGCGAGCGGGAGGGCGCCAGCGGATTGAGCGGGCGCTCATGAGCGAACTCGTTATAGGTGGAGGAGACGCCCACATCCGGCAGGCCATTGGCCTTCTGGATGTTGAAATTCTCGTCCGTCGCTCGCTGGCCCGCCCGCGCCGCCGTCAGCGTCGGGTTGTCCCGATAGGCCGCGGCCAGTGCTTCCTGCAGCGTCTCGGCCTGGGCGGGGAGGGTGCTGGTGCTCAGCAGAGCGGCGAGCATCGCGAGGGGCTTGGTCCGGCGGATGAGCATAAGCGGTCGAGGCTTCCGGGTCAGAATGTGAAGGTCTTGGGCCGGGCGAAACCGGGCAGGGGCACGGCCTCCCAGTCCACGAAGGCGCGGGCGCCAAAGCCGCCGGTGGTGCGCGTGCCAATGCACAGGCGCGTCACGCCGCGCTCCAGCCGGGCGAACACCGCGCGGCCACCGATGCGCAATTGCGCAATGAGCGCCTTGTCCAGCTCCTCGATGGCACCATCGACGAACAGCAGATCATAGGGCGCGCCTTGCGCGAAGCCGGCGGCCAGCGGTCCCTGCTGCAACGTAACGCCGGCATGACCGGCCAAAGCAGCCTTGGCGTGGGCGAACAGCGCGTCATCGTCCTCGATCGCCACCACAGTGCAGCCAAGCCGCGCCAGCAGCGCCGCCGCATAGCCTGTCGCCGCGCCGACCAGCAGCACCTTCTCGCCCGCGCGCGGGGCGGCTTCGACCAGCAGGCGCGCGGTGGCAAGCGGCGGGTTGAGCGCCCGGCCATTGGCCAGCGGCACGGCCCGATCGATATAGGCCGCGCTGCGCCGCTCCTGCGGCACGTAAAGTTCGCGCGGTTCGGCGAGGATCGCTTCGAGGATCACAGGATCGTTGACGTCGCTCGTGCGCAACTGGCTTTCCACCATCGCACGGCGCATCGCCTTGAAAGTCTGCTCGGTCATAAGCTCCCTGATGACATGGCTGTATTGTATGAGCAATACAGTAATTGGCTTTGCCAGCCTCTCTAGCTTTTTTGCACCGCACAGTGAAAAGTTTTTTAATGCCCCTACGCAGTCTGCGCACCTGTCCCGTCCGTCATGGCGCAAAGCAAGTTGCGTTGCCGAATGAATTGAGCTAGCCGCGCTCCCTCGACCACCCCCGAGGCCCGATGGCGGAGTGGTGACGCAGCGGACTGCAAATCCGTATACGCCGGTTCGATTCCGGCTCGGGCCTCCAGGACTTCACACGCACATCCCCAGACGGGCCCTCAGTGGAAGTCGCGCGATTTTGGCAGAATCCTGACATTGCGGGGATGGCCATTGAGGCGGGGGCGCTGGGGGTTGCGGGCTTCGTCGCCGCGCGCGGTTTGCGGGGCCATGGGGGGATGATCGGCGAGGTCATCGAGCATGGCCGTGCGATCGATCACCCGCCGGACCATCAGGTGGACCACGCCTTCCTTGCTCTTCTGAATTTCACCCTCGATCAGCATCAGGCGCGCGGCCATCACGGCGCGGCGCTGCTTGTCGAGATCCCGCGCCCAGAGCAGCGCGTTGACGATCCCCGTTTCGTCCTCGATCGTGATGAACACGGCATTGCCCTTGCCGGGCCGCTGCCGGGTCAGGACCACGCCGGCGACGCGCGCCCTGCGGCCATCGGGCAGCGCATTGGCGGCCGCGCAGGATCGCACGCCTTCGCGGGTCAGCGCAGCGCGCAGAAACTGCATCGGATGCCCCTTCAATGACAGGCGCGCGGTCTGGTAATCGGCCACCACTTCCTCGGAGAGCGGCATGGCGGGCAGGCGCGGATCGGCTTCGCGGCCAAGTTCCGGCGCATCGGCAAAGGCGAACAGCGGCAGCTGGGTTGGCGGCGTGCGGCGCACCTCCCACAAGGCATCGCGGCGCGACTCCGCCAGCGTGCCAAAAGCATCGGCATCGGCCAGCTTGCGCAAGGCCTGGGGAGGCAGGCTGGCCCGCCGGGCGAGATCTTCGATAGAGACGAACGCGCCGTCCTGCCGGGCCTGTGCGATCGTCTCGGCCCATCCTTGCCGGAAGCCGTCGATGCGTGAAAATCCCAGCCGCAGCGCCAGCGCACTGCCGGCCGGTCCTTCCAGCGTGCTATCCCATTCGCTGGCATTCACGTCGACCGCACGGATCTCCACGCCATGCTCCTGCGCATCGCGCACCAGTTGCGCGGGCGCATAGAAGCCCATTGGCTGGCTGTTGAGCAGGGCGCAGGTGAACGCGGCCGGGTGGCGGCATTTCAGCCATGATGAGACATAAGCGAGCCATCCAAAGGCCTGGGCATGGCTTTCGGGAAAGCCATATTCGCCAAAACCCTCAATCTGTTGATAGCAGCGTTCGGCAAAGTCCCGCTCATAGCCGCGCGCGACCATGCCTTCGACCAGCAGGCTCTGGTAATTATGCACCGTCCCGTGATGGCGGAAGGTGGCCATGGCGCGCCGCAACCCATCGGCCTGGGGCGGCGTGAACTTGGCGGCGACGATGGCCAGCTTCATCGCCTGTTCCTGGAATAGCGGCACGCCCAATGTCTTGCCCAGCACCTCGCGCAGCTCGTTGGGATCGTTCGGCGGGGCAGGGCTGGGGAAGACCACGGCCTCCTCCTTGTTGCGGCGGCGCAAATAGGGATGGACCATGCCGCCCTGGATCGGCCCGGGACGGACGATCGCCACCTGAATGACCAGATCGTACAGCTCCTTCGGCCTCATCCTTGGCAGCATGGCGATCTGCGCGCGACTTTCGACCTGAAAGGTGCCGATGCTGTCGCCGCGCTGAAGCATCGCGTAGGTCGCCTTGTCCTCGCGCGGCACCGTGGCCAGCGTCAGGTCCGCCAGGCCATGCGTGCGCAGCAGGTCGAAGCTCTTGCGGATGCAGGTCAGCATCCCGAGCGCCAGCACATCCACCTTCATCAGGCCGAGCGCGTCGATATCGTCCTTGTCCCATTCGATGAAGGTGCGATCGGGCATGGCGCCATTGTGAATGGGCACCAGTTCGTCGAGCCGGCTCTCGGTCAGCACGAATCCGCCGACATGCTGCGAGAGATGGCGGGGATATTCGAGCAGGCGCTCAACCAGCGTGCGCAGTCGGCCGACTTCGGGATTGTCAGGATCAAATCCTGCCTCCTCGATCCGCGGGGAGGGCACCCGGCTACCCCCGGGCGAGCCCCAGATGGTCGAGGCGATCCGCGCGGTCACGTCCTCGGTCAGGCCCAGCGCCTTGCCCACTTCGCGGATCGCGCTGCGCGGACGGTAATGGATCACCGTGGCGGCAATGCCGGCCCGCTCGCGGCCATAGCGGGCATAGATATACTGCATGATTTCCTCGCGGCGCTCATGCTCGAAATCCACGTCGATATCGGGCGGTTCATGGCGCTCTTCCGAGAGGAAGCGCGAAAACAGCAGCTTCTCCCGCACCGGATCAATCGGGGTGATGCCGAGGAAATAGCAGACCAGAGAATTGGCCGCGCTGCCCCGGCCCTGGCACAGGATCGGCTGCTCGAGGCTGCGGGCGTGGCGCACGATATCGTGCACGGTGAGGAAGTAATAAGCGTAGTTCCGCTTGCGGATCAGCGCATATTCCTCGTCCAGCACCTTTTGGTATTTTTCGGGCAGGCCATCGGGGAAATATTCGCGGCCACCCTCCTGCACCAGATGTTCCAGCCAGGCCTGCGGTTGCCAGCCTTCGGGCACCGGTTCGTGCGGATATTCATAGCGCAGGTCATCGAGCGTGAAGGCGATGCGCGAGAGGATGTCGGTGCTGGCCGTCACGGCTTCGGGGCACGTGCGGAACAGGCGGGCGATTTCGGCAGGGGGCTTGAGATGGCGTTCGGCATTGGCGAGCAGGCGTCGACCCGCCGCAGCGATGGTCGTGCCTTCGCGAATGCAGGTCAGGATATCGTGCAGCGGTCGCGCGTCGGGATGATCGTAGAGCGCGTCGCACGTGGCAAGCAGAGGCACGCCGCAAGCCGCGCCGAGAGCCTGGGCTTGCGCCAGTCGTCGCGCATCCGCGCCGCTGCGCTGCATGGTCGCCGCCAGCCACACCGCGCCCGGGCGCGCCTCCCTCAGCCGCTCCAACAGGCTCCGGTCACGCCCGGTGGCGATCAGCAGCAGGTCGTCGGCATGATCGAGCAGATCCGGCAGATCGAGCGTGCAATCACCCTTTTCCGCGCGGCGGTTACCCAGCGTCAGCAGCCGTGTCAGCCGTCCCCAGCCAAGGCGGGTGGCGGGGTAGGCGATGATATCCGGCGTCCCATCCGCAAAGACCAGTCGCGCGCCGACGGCGAGGCGAAAACCGGTGGCAGGCCCGCCGATCTCCCGCCAGGCCACATGCGCGCGCACCACGCCGGCCACCGTGTTGCGATCCGCAATGCCCAGCCCGGCCATGCCCAGATGATGCGCCTGCGCCACCATATGTGCGGGATGCGAGGCGCCGCGCAGGAAGCTGTAATTGGTGGCCGCGACCAGCTCTGCGAAAGGGGGCGGGTCGTTCATGCGAACAGCCCGTGGAGATACCAGTTCGGATCGGGCTTTTCATCATAAAGCCCGTGGCGGAAGATCCAGTAGCGTCGCCCGCGCACGTCCTCGATCCGGTAATAGTCCCGCGTCAGCCCGGCCTTGCCGGGGGCTTCGCCGCCCTTGCGCCGCCACCATTCGGAGGCGATCCGCTCGGGCCCTTCGTAGAGCCGCACCTCGTGCAGCCTGCGTTTCCAGCGGAAACGATGCGGCGGGCCGTCCGGCACTTGCGCGATCACCTCCACCGGCTGCGGCGGATCGAACAGGAACAGCGGCCGCAAGGGTGGCTCGCCCACCGGCGGCGTGGGCCATGGAAGGGGGGCGCGGGCATGGATCGCCGGCAAGGCAAGCTGCGCCTGTTCGGGAATATGGCTGTCCTGCGGCTCAAGGCGACACAGGCTGGCCGGCCCCAGGCGGGTGCTTAACCGGTCGATCAGATCGGCCAGCGCGCCGGCATCCTGCTCGCTGCCATCCAGAGCCGGCTGGCTGGTGCCGAGCGGCTCGGTGACGGGTAGGAACAAGGTGATGCGGTCATAGCCGAAACCGGGGTCGAGCGGATCGGCCAGCGTCCCGATGCGTTCGTCGAACAGGCGCAGCACCGGCGCCGGATCGCGCGTGGGCAGACCGGTCTCGATCGCCAGCCGATGACGCGCCCCATCGCTGCGGAACAATGTCAGCACGAAGCGCCGGCCCCCCAGTCCGCGCTCATCGAGCGTCCGGGCCGCCTCGCGCAGCAGGTCGAGAAAACAGCCGGCGATGCTGGCCTGCAAGGCGACCGGCTCGGCAAAACGGCGCTCGAAATGGAGCGGCTGGGGCTGTGCGAGCGGATCGATCGGCGCCTGCTCCTCGCCCAGCAGGCGGCGCAAGGCGGTCACCGCGTCCGCCCCAAATCGCGCGGCGATGCTCGCGGCGGCCCGTGACGCCAGATCGCCGATGGTCTTCAGCCCGGCCCGGCGCAAGGCGAGCGTCGCCTCTTCGTCCAGCCCCAGCGCCAGCACGGGCAGCGCCCGCAGCGCCTCCCGCTCGTTGGTGACGGGCAGGCGGGCATGACGGGCCAGCGCCTGCGCGCCCTGCGCGGTAGAGGCTGTGGCCATGCGCACGCTCATGCCAATCGCGGCGAAGGCATCCTCGGCCTGCGCGGCCAGGCCTGCCTCGCCGCCGAACAGATGGTCGCTTCCCGCAATATCCAGTGTTATCCCATCGGGCTGGGCGAGGGTGACATGCGGTGACCAGGCGATGCAATGCCGGGCCAGCCGCTGCAGCCAGTGGCGGTCGGCCTCTTCGTCCATGTCGGCCACGATGAGGTCGGGCTGCAGCGCGCGGGCATCGGCCAGCGTCTGGCCGGGTGAGATACCGAGCGCGCGGGCCTGCGCATCGACGGCGCACAGCCGCAATGCGCCCTTGATCTTGGCGACGAGAACCAGCGGCCCGTCAGGCTGCCCGCCGGTCCCCGCGCTGTCGATACCCTGCTGAATCCGCAGCCTTTCTGTGGGCAGGAGCGGAAACCACAGCGCCAGATAGCGCCGCTTCACGGAACAAGCGTCGGTCACGGTCCCACTCCAGCCGCCAGGAAAGGCCGCAAGGGCCGGAACGTTGGCGCAGCAAGGTCACATCGAAGGTCGGCAGTCCGGGCGCATTGCCCGGCAGCGCGAGCGAAGGTGCGGCGGCCACCTGCCAGCGGGTCTGTGCCGCGCTGGGCACGGGCGGCGCGTCAGGGCGCAGCAGCAGCAGCGTCACGCCGGATTTCTCTGCCGCCAGAGTCAGGCGGCGGCTGGCGGTCAGGTCCAGTGCGGGCATCGGCCCCCAGCCTTCCACCACGACTGCGCTCAGGCCAGAGCAGCGCAAGGCATCCACGGCCGCACGCAGCAGGTCCATGCCGTCCCTGACGGTGCCGATCAGCCCCAGGCCGGGGGCGCCGCCCAGTTCGGCCCAGCCATGGCCCTGCGCCACGCCGCCTTTTCGGCTCGCCTGTCGCTCGCGGAGCCACAGCACCTTGCCCTCGGCCTCGCTCAGACCTGTCGCCAGCGAGACGACGAAACCCGCCGCTGCCGCGACATCGTCCACCTCTGCGGCATAGACTTCATGCACCCGCCCGCGCGCCAGCCCGCCGCCCAGCAGCGTATCGATCGCGGCGATGCCGAACGCCTTTCGGGAGGGGGCATCCGGCATCGCGTGATCGCACAAAAGGGCAGGGGCGAGTCTCATATGTTCCTATTATGTTCCTATTCTGAGCAGGGTCAAGGGATCGTTCCGGCAGCTTGTCCGATCGCGGCCCAAGCCACTGGAGTCGAACGATCATTGCTCCGTCACGCCTGCGACAGAGTATCGCAAAGGCGGTTCCTCGCCGGGCATTTCGCTTGACAAGGCAGACCTGCAGGACGGAATAAACTACAACGACGTATCACGATTTATCCGCTGCATGCGGATGTGCGTCATGAGGGGGAGGTCACAGGGGATGCGGTTCAGGTCAGCCGTCGGCAAAGCGCTTATGCTTGCTCTGTTCGGATCGCTCGCCCAAACGGCTGTGGCGGCCGAGAATTGCCCGTCGCCGGGCATGACCAAGGCCGATTTCGAGCGCTATTTCCTCTGTTTCAATGCGAGCGATTATGCCTGCTTCACCAGCTATTACGACGCCGATGTCGTGTTGGTGAAAGGCGGCAAATGGCCTGATCTCAAGGGGCGGGATGCCATCATCGCTTTCTATCGCGACGTCGATGCCCGTGGGCTGCAGGAGCAAGTCACCCCGCACGCCATCGAGGTGCAACCGCAGGGCGCGACGGTCGATCTGGAAGCGCATTTTCAGGCTACCAGCGACTGGCCGGACTTTGGCTCACGGCCCTTGAAGGCGGGCGATGACTGGCGGTTGCGCGGCGTGCTGCTCTACGAGATTCCATGCGGCAAGATCACCCGCATCCGGCCCCGCCCGCGTCCCGTGCAGCCATGATCGCGCGTCCGATCCGAGAGCTGGCCATGATGGCCGCGCTCCTGCTCGCCGCCCCGGCAATGGCTGCCGAAACTGCCGCACCGGCGGCCTGTGACCGCACCTGCCTCACCGAGATCATGGACCAATATCTGGCCGCCATGGTCGCGCGCGCGCCCGCTCGGGCGCCCATGGCAGTGCAATATCGCGCGACGGAGGATGCGCAGGAGGTCCGTCTCGGCGCGGGCCTGTGGCAGACGGCGACAGGCCTCGGCACCTATCGCATCGACCTCGCCGATCCGGTGAGCGGCACCGTCGGCTATATCGGCGAGGTGCTGGAAGGGGAGGGCAAGGTCACCATCGCGCTGCGCCTCAAGGTGGCGGATCGCAAGATCACCGAGGTGGAGACGTTTCTCGGGCGCGGGCGGGTGCCCGGCTCGTCGATCGTGCCGGCGCCGCGCGCGTCGTTCCGCAATATCGTTCCGCCCGCCGAGCGGCTGACCCGCCAGCAGATGATCCAAACGGCCAATGCCAATTTCGACGCGCTGCTCGCGGCCGACGGCTCCCTTTATGCGGAGGATTGCCAGCGGATCGAGAACCGCATGGCGATGAGCGGCAATGCTGAGCTCAACTATCCCATCGGCACGATCCCCGGCGTGCCCAAGCCGCATTTCGGCAGCATGGGCTGCGGCCAGCAGATCAGCCTGCACCTGTTCGACCAGCTCGACGCGGTCGAGCCCCGCCGCTTCCTCCTGCTCGATGAGGAGAAGCAACTCGTCTTCGGCGTCTATGTCATGCGCTGGTACAAGAAGGGCCGGTGCAACGAGGTCCCCGGCTATGGCACGATCTGCCATGACAAGCCGCGCCAGCCGGTCTCATTGCTCAACGCGGAGATCCTCGGCGTGCGCGGCGGCAAGATTCACGAGGTCGAGGCGATCTTCAAATTCGCGCCTTATGAGGCCGACAGCGGCTGGCTGGGCGATCTGCGCGACGGAAAGGACTGACGGATGATCCGCTTTGCATGGCGTGCCACCGCCCTCGCGCTGCTGCTCTCCCCCGGCTTGCCGACGCTGGCACGGGAGGTCGCGCCTGCGTGCGACCGCGCCTGCCTCTATGCGCATGTGGACCGCTATCTCGCCGCCGTCGAGCAGGGGACGCCTGCCGGACTCGACCTTGCACCGGACTTTCGCGCCACCGAGAATGGCGTGCCGGTGGCGCCGGGCGAGGGGCTCTGGCAGACGGTGGATGGCTATAGCAGCTACCAGGCACGGGCCGCCGATGTGGCCGCAGGCCAAGTCGCGGTGCTGGGAGAAGTGAAGGAGGCCGGGAAGACCGTCGGCTATGCCACGCGCCTCAAGATCGTCGCCGGGCGGATCGCGGAAGCCGAGACGGTGATCGGCCGCTCATTCGCGCCGCAGCATCCCTCCATGCCGACCGAGGTCAGAGCAGGCCTGCGCACCATCGTGCCCAAGCGCGAGCGCCTGTCCCGCGCCGAAATGATCGCACTGGCCGACCGGAACTTCGATAACATGCTGCGCAACAAAGGCGATCATTTCGCGCCGGATTGCCAGCGGATCGAAAACCGGATGCCGATGAGCGGCAACCCGCAACTGGCCTATCCCATCACGCCCATTCCCGGCAAAGTGCTGCCGCATTTCGGCAGCATGAGCTGCCAAGCGCAGGTGGAGGCGCACCTGTTCGATACGCTCGATAAGGTCGATCCGCGTCGCACTCTGGTGGTGGATGAGGAGCAGCAGGTGCTGTTCGGCGTGTTTTCCCTGCGCTTCTACGGGCGGACCGAGTGCAACGACATTCCGGGCTATGGTCGCACCTGCCCCGCCAAGCTGAGGGGGCCGATGTCGCTGCTCAGCGGCGAGATGCTGGGCATGCGGGGCGGCAAGGTGCGCGAGGTCGAGCTGATCTTCACGCGCCTGCCTTATGAGGCCGGGCAGGGCTGGGCACCCTGAGCGGACGGGGCCGCAGGACACCCGAGCCTGCCTACCCCGCCACGCCCGTCAGCGCGGCTTGACGCTATTCTCCATCTTGGCGCCGAAGTGATCGGCCAGATCCTTGCCGGTGAAGCCATGGGTTGATGAATCCGGGTCGAGCGGCAGCATCTGGCTGTCCCAGGCGTCATAGGCTGCCTTCACCTGCGCCATTTTCTCCGGCATCCGGTCCTTGAGGTTCGCGCGCTCCATCGGATCGTCGGCGACGTTGAAGAGGAAGCTGTTCTGGAGGATTTTCAGATACTTCCAGTCGCCCATGCGGCAGGCCTGCTGGTCCAGATTCTTGTAGCGCCAGCACAAGGTCCGCTCGCTCTTGCTGGAGGGGTCGGCGAGATAAGGCAGCAGATTGATGCCGTCGCTGGGATAGGCCGGGTCCGGCGCACCGCCGGCCGCCGCGAGCAGGGTCGGCAGCCAGTCCATGGACATCATCACCTGATCGCTGGTCACCCCGGCAGGCACATAGGCCGGCCAGCGCACGATCGCGGGGATGCGAAGGCCACCTTCCAGCAACTCGGTCTTGCGGCCCGTGAACGGCCAGGTGTCGGCGAAGCGCTCGCCGCCATTGTCGCTGGTGAAGATCACGATGGTATCGTCCGCGATGCCAAGGTCGTCCAGCCGCTGCAGAATGCGCCCGACCTGCATATCCAGCCGCGTCACCATCTGCGCATAGATACGCTGCGAGCCGCCGTCATAATGCATCAGCGCCGTCGGCTTGCCATCGGCATCCAGCCTCATGGCCTCGGCCTCGTCGCCCGGCCCCTCCCAGGGCCAGTGCGGCGCATTGACGTGCAGCGAGATGAAGAAGGGCTTGTCCCCCTGCGCAGCGGTGCTGATCGTCTCCAGCGCGCGCTCGGCCAGAAGATCGGTGAGATAGCCCTTCTCGAAGACCTCGCGGTCATCGTCCCACAGGTCGTGCCGACCAGCGAACTTGTGCGTGAAATAATCCACCCCGCCGCCCCGGAAGCCCCAGAAATGGTCATAGCCGCTCTTGAGCGGGCCATATTTGGGCAGCGCGCCCAGATGCCATTTGCCGATCAGCGTCGTCCCATAACCCACCGCCCGCAGCAGCGACGGGAGAGTGGGATGCTCGGGCGGCAGGCCGACAGGGCGCTGGGCGAGCGGCTCCTCAAGGCCGATGGGCAGGCGGTTCTGATAACGCCCGGTGATAAGGCCCGTGCGCGTCGCCGAGCAGACGGCGGAATTGGCATAGCCTTGCAGGAAGCGCATCCCGTCGGCCGCGAGGCTGTCGATCGCCGGGGTTTCATAGTCCCGCCGGCCGTAGCAGGAGAGGTCGGCATAGCCCATGTCGTCGGTCATGATGAACAATATGTTCGGCTGCTTGCGCCGATTGCCCGATGCCTTCTTAGGCCGCGCGGCCCGCGCCGTCGAACCGGCCCCCACCATGCTGGCGCCGATAACGCCCAAAGATTGGCCGAGCACACTGCGGCGAGTCACATCAAGGTCGGTCAACTTGGGTCTCCGTCTGACTTTCGCTCATGTGGCAGCGATTGAACAGGCGAGGCAACAGATGTACGGGCAATGGCATTTATAACGCACAGGTTATGGCTGAATGATGAGTGCCCTGCAAAGCCTGCCATTTACCCTGCGCCAGCTGGTGATCTTCGAGACGCTTGCCGAGACACGCAGTTTTGCCGGCAGCGCCGAATTGCTGGGCATTTCCCAGGCGTCGGTGAGCAGCCAGTTCAAGGCGCTGGAAGCGCAGCTCGGGGTCGCGCTGATGGCCCGCAGCGCGGGGCGGCGCCCCGAACTCACGCCGGAGGGCGAGCGCTTCCTCGCCGACTTGAGGATATTTTCCAGCGCGGCCGATCAACTGGCGGCACACCGTCTGCGCAGGCCCGGCCCGCGCGAGATCGTGCGCTTTCGCATTCTGCTGGGGCAAGGCCTCGCCGATCATTATGTGCGGCCAAGGCTGGACAGGTTTCTGGCGGCCCATCCCCACATCGTTCTGGAGTTCGATACTCGCATTCCGAGCCATGAATCCACGCTCGCGGCGAGCAGTGGAACCTATGACTTCGTGCTGATCCACCAGCCTGCCGATGAGCCCGTGGCGGAAGCGATGCGGTCGCTGGGGCGGGTGTCGGGCGGCATCTTCGGCAACCGCAAACTGGCCGCAGGCCGCGAGGTGCCGCTTTCACCGGAAGAGGTGGCGCGCTTGCCCTTCGCCTTGCCGTCCGGGCGGGACGATGGGGCGGAGCAGCGCCTGCGCCGCAAGCTGGCATCCTTTGGCGTGCAGCCCACCAACATCGTGGCGCGGGTACAGTTTTTCGATGTGATCATCGCCATGGTGGCGCGCGGCCAGGCGGTCGCCAACCTCCCTGCCGCGATGATCCCGCCGGATATGCGGGGCCGGATCGTGCGGCTCTTCCCCCTGCATGACTGGCGCCTCGTCTTCCATCGGCGGGATGCCGAGGCGCAGGCGGACCGGGATGCGGTCGAGCGGCTGTTGCTGGAGAGCGTCGTCAAGAATCGCGCCTATGGCCTGATGCCGGATTGAGGCGCGGCGTCGCGGACGAGCGAACGCCGCGCTGCCGGTGGGTTCGGCAGCGCGGCGTTCCTGCGGTCAGATCACGTCAACGAGGACGATTTCGCTGTCCTCAATGGCCGTGATGCGCAGCACCTCCACATCGCTGATCGCGGCGCCGTCACGGGCATTCACCCGCACGTCCTCGATCTGCACCGCGCCGGTGGCGGGCACCAGATAGGCCTTGCGGTCCTTGCCGAGCGGATACTCCGCCGTCTCGCCGGCACACAGGGTCGCGCCCAGCACGCGTCCATCGGTGCGGATCGGCAGGGCGTCCTCATCCTCGGCATGGCCAGAGGCCAGGGTGACGAACTTGCCCGAGCGCTCGCCCTTGGGGAAAGGCTTGGCGCCCCATTGCGGCGGCTCGCCCTCGCGGGTGGGGATGATCCAGATCTGGAAGATCCGCGTGGTCACATCCTCGAGATTATATTCCGAGTGGCGGATGCCAGTGCCGGCGCTCATCACCTGCACGTCGCCCGCTTCCGTGCGGCCGACATTGCCGAGGCTGTCCTGATGGGTGATCGCGCCCTCGCGGACATAGGTGATGATCTCCATGTCGCGATGCGGATGGGGCGGGAAACCCGTCTGCGGCGCGATGGCATCGTCGTTCCACACCCGCAGGCTGCCGAAGTGGACCCGCGCAGGATCATGGTAGCCAGCAAAGGAGAAGTGGTGATGGGCATCCAGCCAGCCATGGTTGGCGGCGCCGAGGCTATCAAAGGGGCGAAGGTCGATCATCATGTGTCTCCTTGTCAGAGGGAAGGTCGCGGACGTTCTGTCCGGCGTTGGAGACTGATTTAGGGCTTGTGAGCTTTGCTGTTCAGTGGGATAAAATAGACCATTATGTTCGAGAAAGTTGAATAGTGAGCGCGCCCGGCACGCCAACGCTCGATCAGTTGCGCATCTTCCTCGCGGTGGTGGACAGCGGCAGCTTCGCGGCGGCGGGGCGGCGGCTCAACCGCGCCGTGTCCGTCATCAGCTATGGCATCGCCAATCTGGAGGCGCAGCTTGGCCTGACGCTGTTCGAGCGGGAAGGGACGCGCAAGCCGGAGCTGACGGTCGCTGGCCGGGCGCTGCTCGCCGATGCCCGTGCCGTCGCCCATGGCGTGGACGGGCTGCGCGCCCGCGTCAAAGGCCTGCTCGATGGGCTGGAGGCGGAAGTCGATCTGGCCGTTGACGTCATGCTGCCGGCCGAGCGGCTGGGCGCGGTGCTGCGCGCCTTTGCGCGCGAATATCCCACTGTCCAGCTCCGCCTGCATGTCGAGGCGCTTGGTGCTGTCCTCGCGATGGTGCGGGAGGGGCGGGCGATGATCGGCATTTCCGGCCCGCTCGCCATCGGCGCCGATGGGGTGGAATGTGTCGCGGCGGGCTCGGTGCCGCTGGTGCCGGTCGCCGCGCCCGATCATCCGCTGGGGCAAATGGCGCAGATCCCGCCGGGCGCCGGGCGGGATTACACCCAGCTCGTGCTCACCGACCGCTCCCGCGCCACCGATGGGCAGGATTATTCGGTGCTGAGCCCCAAGACCTGGCGGCTGGCCGATCTCGGCGCCAAGCACGCCCTGCTGTGCGAGGGCGTCGGCTGGGGCAACATGCCGCTGCCGATGGTGGAGAGCGATCTCGTCGCCGGCACGCTGGTGCGCCTCGCCATGCCCGATCATCCGGGCGGAACCTACCGCTTTGCTGGCATCTGGCGCCGGGATACGCCGCCCGGCCCGGCGGCTGAATGGCTGATCGCGCAGTTCGTCGAACAGGGGCGGGCCGATGCGGCGCTTGCCGGGATGATCGATCTCTGAACCCTGCCGCATCGGGGTGCGCGCACCGGCAAGTTCCTGCGCAAACAATCGGCTAAGGGCGGAGAGCGTCACCGGACGAGCGATATGGAAGCCCGACCGGCGTTAAAGGAGAGGATGTCTGCGCATGGACAGAGCCGCTTTGCTGGCATTGCTGGATGAGACCGTCGCGTCTCTGGGCGCCAATGATCCCCAGCGCTTGGCCCTCGCGCCCCGGCTGCGCTACACCGAGAACAGCGTCGAATTCCCCTTTGGCGATGGCGCCTGGAAGACGGTGACCGGCATCGGCGAGTATCGCTGGGATGTGGTGGACGTGCGCACCAGCAATGCCGCGCGCTTCGGCGTGCTGGAGGAAAGCGGCGACAAGGCGCTGTTCGTGCTGCGGATCGCGGCGCTGGAGACCGGCGCGCTCGCCGAGATCGAGCTGCTGGTGGCGCGCGCGACGGACAGCGGCGTCCCCTTCCTCAACACCGATCCCGCGCCGCGTCCGGAACTGACCGAGCCGGTCCCGCCCGCCTCCCGCACCGAACGGGCACGGATGCTCTCGCTGGCCGATGGCTATTTCTCCACGCTCGAGCAGAATGACGGCACGCTGCACACCCGCTTCACCGCGGATTGCGAGCGGCGCGAAAATGGCGTGCAGACCACGCACAATCCCCAGCCCGATCTGGCGCCGGTCGCCAGGATGGGCTGCGAGGAGCAGTTCCTGCTCGGCTATTACCGGTTCGACAACTGGATCCGCGCGCGGCGCTATCCGCTGGTGGATGAGGAACAGGGCGTGGTCCTCTGCGGCGGCTTCATCGACCATGACGGGCAGACGCGCGATTATCAGCTCACCAATGGCGAGACGCGCACCGGCTTTTTCCTCCGCCCGCACAGCTTCGCCTATCTGGAAGCCTTCAAGATCCGCGACGATGCCATTTCCGCCGTCGAGGCGGTGTTCCACTTCGTGCCCTACCGGATGCGCTCGCCCTGGGCCCAGGACGAGCGCGATCCGCGGCTGGCGAAGGCCTAAGCTGATGCCACCTGATCCAAATACACTCGTCACCCCGGACTTGATCCGGGGTCCCGCTTTACTGCTGGCCGAAGCCGAAGGCAGCGGGACCCCGGGTCAAGCCCGGGGTGACGACGTGGAATCCATAATATCCCCCGACCCCAAGGAGCACCCCCATGTCCGATGATGTCTCAGCCCTGCGCGAGGAACTGGCGCGTTTGCGGTCCGATCTGACGGCGCTCGCCGCCCGCGCCGACAAGGCCGATCATTATGTCGAGATCTGCAATCTCCAGTGCGCTTATGGCTATTATGTCGACAAGGGCCGCTGGGACGATGCGGCCAAGCTGTTCGCCGAGGATGGCACGCTCGAGCTGGCCGGGCGCGGCGTCTATGTCGGGCGGGAACGAGTGCGGGAATATCTCCACCACTTGCCGCCTTATGGTCCTGGCGTGCTGTACAATCACATGCAGCTCCAGCCGGTCGTTCACATCGATTGTGCGGCGGGCACCGCCAAGGCGCGCTGGCGCACGTTCATGATGGTCGGCGGCGTAGGGCGCGAGGCGCGTTGGGGTGAGGCGACCTATGAGAACAGCTACAAGATCGAGAACGGCAAGTGGCGGATCGCGCAGCTGCACGGCTATATGAACATCTACACCGAATATGATGAGGGCTGGCATCGCGGCGGCGTCCAGCTGCTGCGCTCGATCGACGGGCTGCAGCCCGATCTGCCGCCGACGATGGAGTATGAATCCTACCCCGAGCCGGTGATCGCGCCTTACCATTATAAGGAGGTGTAGGGCGGCCCAGGTCGCCCGCGCGCTGCCGCTCGCCGCTCAGTCGGTGGGCGGCGTGCGCTTGCTATTGGGGTCGAATTTGAGCATCTCCACGCTCTTGAGCGCCGGGTCCCAATGCTCGGCAATCATGCCATTCTCGATGCGGAACAGGTCGAACCAGCTCGTCACATAAGGCTGCCCCTCGGCATCCTTCTCGGGCCGCTCGAACACGCACATTACCATGTCCCGCTCGGCGATCATGTTGACCAGCGGCAGCATGATCCGCTCCTCGATCTCGCGGACCGGGCGCGAGCCCTTGATGAAGTCGACCAGCGGCTGGCGGCCGGAAGCGACATTGGGGTTATGCTGGATATAGCCCTCGGCGATGAATTCGGCGGCCCGGTCGGCATGGCCCGCCTGCAGCACGGTGCGATACATGTCCCAGACGAGGCGCTTGTTGGCTGCGAGCTTGGGATCGTCGCTCTCCAGCAAGGCAAGCTGGTCGTCGCGATCGGTAATGGCCTGACTCATGCGGATCTCCGTTGCAAAATGAGGGCGCGGTCAATGCGCCGTGGCGGTCGCCTGCGCCGCGCGGTGGTTGGTCCGCGCCGCGAGATACAGCATCAGCCCGCCGACCAGGAAGAAGATGGCGAACAGGCCGATGGCATAGCGCAGGCCCAGGGCCGAGGCCGCCGCGCAGGCTGAGCCATGAACCTGTCCGGCAGCCCCGGCGCACTGCGTGGCGAACTGGCTGCCGCCATAGATGAAGCTGGAGGCCATATCGCTGACCACGCCGACCGAGGGCGGTCCCAGCCCCTGACCGAACAGATGGACCATCAGCAGGAACACGGCTGATCCGGTCGCCCGGCTGAAACTGTCCAGCGAGCCGTGCAGCGTCGCGATCGCCGGCCCCATCGCGGTGTAGAAGGAGAAGGAGCCGACCAGCATCAGGGGAATGGCGATGAACAGCATGTTGCTGCTCAGCCCCGCCAGGAAGATCGGTACGCCGATCACGGTGCCGAGCGCCGGGAAGCCAAGCAGCCAGCGGGCATCGCGCCGGGCCATATGCTCGCTGCCATAGCCGCCGAGCAGCGTGCCAAAAAAGGCGGCAATGCCCGAGACGACGCCGAAGACCAGCCCCGCCTGCGCCGCATCCAGCCCGAAATTGCGGGAGAAGAAAGCGGGAAGGAAGGTGTTTACCCCAAAGGCGCCAAGGCTGATGAAGGCGAGGCCTGCGAGCACATAGCGGATGCTCTTGTTGCCAAGCAGAAGCCGCACCACCTGCCAGGTGCCGAGCTTGCCCGATCCGGCGGCGGCAGGGGGCACACTGCGCTCTGGCTCATGCAGGCAGAAGAAGCACAGCAGGGCGATCAGTCCGCCCATCACGCCGAAGAACATGAATGTATCGCGCCAGCCGAAATGCTCGGCAATGGCGCCGCCCGCGAACGATCCGACCAGAGCCGCCACCGGCACGCCGAGCATGTAGAGCGACAGGGCCGAGGCGCGCTTTTCCGGCGGCACCATGTCGGAGATCATCGAGTGCGGCGGCGCCTCGGTCGCCGCGTTGCCCGCCGCCATGCCGCAACGGCACAGGAAGAGCTGGAAGAAGCTGACCGTCGCGCCCGCCAGTGCCGTGAACACCGAGGCGAGCATCAGGAAGCACGCGGTCACCCGCGCGCGGTTGTAGCGTTCCGCCAGGCGCGCAATGGGCACGCTCGCAAAGGCGTTCACCACCGCGAAGGCCGTGCCGCCGAGCAGGCCGATCTGCAGATCGCTGAGCAGGAACTCGGCTTTGATCTTCTCGGCGATCAGCGCGATCATCACGCGGTCGAGGAAGCCGAAGGCGTTGATCGAGGCGAGCAGGATCAGGGCGACGGTGAGCTGTCTTCTGGTCACGTTTATCTGTTCCCGGGTGGCAGGCCTGCGGTCGGCAGGCATCGAGCGGCAGGCCTATCGGGATAGACCCTCAGCGCGACATGCCGATTGGATGGGAGCGCATGGACCTGACTGGTCGTGCTCGCGATCGCGATCCCCCTTCCGGGCCGTTCAGTGCAGCGAGAAGAGATTGCGATAATCGCGCGGCGTAAGGCCGAAGCGCTGTTTGAACGCCCGGCTGAAATGCTGGGAATCGCTAAAGCCCCAAAGGTGGGCGATCTCGGTGATCGAGCGGCGGGCGAGGGCCGGGTCGACCATCTCCTCGCGGCAGCGCTCCAGCCGCCGGTCCCAGATGGCGCGGGCGATGGTGTAGGCCTCGCCCTCGAACAGCTTGTGGATCGAGCGGCTCGACATGCTGAAATCCCGCGCGATGCGCGCGATGCTGAGGTCCGCGTCGGCCAGATGCCGGTCGACATATTCCAGGATCGCGCGCCGCCGGCTTTCGCGCGGGTCGGGCATGGTCAGCACGTCATCGGCATGGATGGTCATGTTGACCAGATGGGCGATCTGGTCGCCGAGCAGCTCGCGGTCCTGCATCCGCAACGTGTTGCCGGTCATCACCGAGGCGCTGACGCTGGCATGAAGAATCTGGGCCGGCCCCCGCAGGAAGCTGCGCGGCTTGCGCCAGCGGTCCAGACTCCAGCGGGGTGCAGCGAGCAGGCTGCACGGCACCGTCACGGCCAATTGACGGCACTGGTCCGGCGCATCGATGGTGTAGGGCACATCCTTGCGCAGCGCGCACCACTGGCCGGCCTGCACATCGTTGTAGAGCCCGCCCTGGCTGATCCGGGCGGCGCCTTCCTCCTGGAACAGCAGCTTCATGGTCGGTGGCGATCGCCGGTCGGCCATGTCGGGCAGGACAAGCCGGTGACTGCCCAGCGAAACGATGCAGAAGCGAAGCGCGCCGAAATCGCCGCCGCGCAGCGATGCCTCGCGATCGTCCGCAAATTCGATGTGGGGCGCCTGCGTGACGGCGCACCATTGCCGGCTGCGCTCGACGCGGCTCGATGCCTTAGTGGTGAAGATGTGCATCCCCGTCATTCCTCTCGCATCCTGGCCGGGGTCTTGCGCCCTCGGTCCGGCTTTTGCGCACGCTAGACCCCATATCGGGGCCTGTCCAGCAGACCGCCACACTGTTGATTTTGTCTCCAGTGCGGCGCTGGTCAGAAAGATGCGTCGCGAGACAAGTTTGCCCGCAAGCGCGCTGATAGCAGGGGCCTCAGCCGCATCATGGACATGTATTTGAGATGACGTTGAAAGTGCCATTGCCCCTTGCCGCCGAGGCGCGTCATTTCATTGGCGGCGCGTGGACGCCCCCTGCGGCGGGCGACCGGCTGCCGGTGGAAAACCCCGCGACCGGTGCGGTCTTTACCGAGGTGGGTGCGGGCACTGCAGCGGATATCGACCAGGCCGTGCAGGCGGCCGAATCGGCGATGGTCGCGGCCCGACGCACGCGCTGGACGCCAGCCCAGCGGCAGGATGCCCTGCTGGCCTTGGCGCAGGCGGTGGAGCGCCATGCCGAGGAGTTCGCGCTGCTCGAAACGCTCGATACCGGCAAGCCGATCAGCAACAGCCGGCGGGTCGACGTGCCCGGCACCGCAGCGACCTTGCGCTATTTCGCTGGCTGGGCGACCAAGCTCACCGGGGAGAGCATGGAGCTTTCCCAGCCCGGCGAGACGACGGCGTATACGCTGCGCGAACCTGTCGGCGTGGTCGGCCACATCATCCCGTGGAATTATCCGCTGATGGGCGCTGCGTTCAAGCTCGGCCCCGCGATTGCGGCGGGCTGCGCGGTGGTGCTCAAGCCGGCGGAACAATCCTCGCTCTCCGCGCTCAAGCTGGCTGAACTGGCTGTGGCTTGCGGCGTGCCGCCCGGCTTCTTCAATGTCGTGACCGGCCTTGGTCCGGTCGTGGGCGCGGCGCTGGTCGATCATCCCGGCGTCGCGAAGATCAGCTTCACCGGGTCGACGGCAACCGGCACCCAGATCGCGGCCGACTGCGCGCGGCAGATGAAGCGGGTGACGGTGGAGCTGGGCGGCAAATCGCCGGTCATCGTCTTTGCCGATGCCGATCTCGATGCCGCCGCGCGCGCCATTGCCATGAACATCTTCTTCAACAGCGGGCAGACCTGCTCGGCCGGCTCGCGCCTGTTCGTGCATCGATCCGTCGCCGATGCGCTGGTGGAGAAGATCGCCCGCATCGGCGCGGCGATGACGATCGGCGATCCGCTCGATCCCGCGACCCAGCTCGGCCCTGTCATCACGCAGGCGCAGCGGGCGCGGATCATGGGCTTTGTCGAGGGCGCCCTCACGCAGGGCGCCAGCCGCGCCGGCGGCGACATCGCCTTGCCGGCGCAAGGCTATTATGTCGCTCCGACGGTGCTCGGCTCCGTTCAGGCAGGCATGGCGGCGGTGGATGAGGAGATTTTCGGTCCCGTGCTGTGCGCGATCCCCTTCGACACCGACGATCTCGACGAAATCGCCGCGCTGGCCAATGCGAGCCGCTATGGCCTCTCCGCCTATGTCTGGACGGGCAGCCTCTCGCGGGCGCATGGCATGGTCAGTCGCCTCCGGGCCGGGACCGTGCGGGTGAACAGCAGCGCCGGCGACATTGCGATGCCCGCGGGCGGCGTCAGGCAATCCGGCTTCGGCCGCGAAAATGGGAGAGCCGGGGTGGAAGCCTATACCGAACTCAAATCCGTGACGATCGCGCACGACCATCAGGCCCGCGATCATGGCTGAGGCAAGCAGCGCGCCCGTGCCCGGCTTCGCGCCCGCCTTCCGCATGACGCCCATGCGCGCTTTCCCGGTCACGGTCGGCGAGATCGCGACCGGTGGTCAGCGCAGCTATGTGTCCATCGGCGGGGGCACCTTCGTAGGCGAGGGGCTTGAGGGCCGGCTGGTCGGCGGCAGCGAGATGCATCTGCTGCGCGCCGATGGCGTCACGGTGGTCGAAGCCTCTTATTATGTCGCCTTCAGCGATGGCAGTTTCGCCCGCTGCTTCGGCAATGGCTATCGCACCCGCGCACCGGATTTCGAGGGGCTGCGGCTCGCTTTGCTGTTCGAGGCGGCCGAGGATGGCGGCGTCGCCCATCTGGCGCGGCTGGCGTTCGTCGCCGAGCAGGCCGAGGGCAGCCCTGTCCTCAATATCGAGAGGATCGTCTGACCATGCGGCTGGAATTCGCTCTGGAAATGCGCATCGGCCTTGGTCCGCGCATGCATATCGAAGTCGCGCAGGGCTACACGCGCGGTGCGGTGCTGATCGGCGAGGGCAGCTTCTCCGGCCCTGGCCTTTCGGGCCGGATCGTCAAGGGCAGCGGCGGCGATTTCCCGCTCGTGCGCCCCGATGGCGGCGGGCGGTTCGAATCGCAATATCTGCTGGAGACGGACGACGGCGCCCATATCCTCAAGCGCAGCACCGGCGTGCGCAGCGCCCCGCCGGAGGTCGTCAAGGCCCTGCTGGCGGGCGAGCAGGTCGATCCGCAAAGCTATTATATGCGCATGACGCCGCGCTTCGAGGCGCCCGCCGGCCCCTATGACTGGCTGAACCGCACGATCTTCGTCGGCGTCGGCCAGCGCAATCCGGAAGGCTCCATTTTCCGGTTCTGGAAAGTCGTCTGAGCGTGGACCGGTTCGATTACATCGTCGTGGGTGCCGGCTCGGCGGGCTGCGTGCTCGCCGCCCGCCTGTCCGAAGATCCGCGCAACCGCGTGCTGCTGCTGGAAGCCGGCGGCAGCGACCGGCGGCTGGACGTGCGCCTGCCGCTGGCAGTCTCCAAGCTGTGGCCCAATCCGGCGCTCACCTGGGGCTTCATGTCGGAGCCGGAGGCGGAGCTGGACGGCCGCCGTCTGCCGGTCGCGCGTGGGCGGATGCTCGGCGGCACGTCCTCGCTGAACGGCATGATGGCGATCCGGGGGCACAAGGCCGATTATGATGGCTGGCGCGATACCGGCCTCACCGACTGGGGCTGGGACGATGTGCTGCCCTGGTTCCGCAAGCTGGAGCGGCACTGGCGCGGCGATACGCCCGAACATGGCGGCAGCGGGCCACTGAGTGTCGAGCCGCACCCGGCACCCAGCCCGCTGATGGCCAATGTGCTGGAGGCGGCCCGGTCGCTCGGCTACCCGATCACGGAGGATTTCAACGGCCCGCGAACCGACGGCTTCGGCATGCCGGATTTCACGACGCGCAACGGTCGCCGCGCCAACACCTCCGAGGCCTATCTGCGCCCTGCGCTCGGCCGACCCAATCTGGAGGTGCGCACCGGCGCCGTGGCGACGCGCGTGCTGCTGCGTGATGGCCGGGCAATCGGCATCGAGGTTTCACGCGACGGGCGGCGGGAAGAAATCCTCGCCGAGCGCGAAGTGCTGCTGGCCGGCGGCGCGATCAACGCGCCGCAATTGCTGCTGCTCTCGGGCATCGGGCCGGGCGCCCATCTGCAGGAGATGGGCCTGGATGTCGCCGTGGAGAGCGGCGAGGTCGGCGCCCATCTGCAGGATCATCCCGGCGCCGGCATGGAGTTCGATCTCGATCCCGCGCTCGCCTTCGACCGGGAATTGCGCTTCGACCGGCTGACCGGCTCGTTCCTGCGCTGGGTGGCAGGGCGCAAGAGCATCATGGGCGCGCCGCCGCTCGCCGCCTCCGCCAATGTTGCGACCGGTGCCGACCCGGATGTGATCGACATGCATTTCCTGCTGATCCCGCTCTCCATGTTCTCGCGGGTCTGGTTCCCCGGCGTGGCCCGGCCGTTCGGGCCGCGCATGGGGGCGATGTGGTCGCTCAATTATCCCAAGAGCCGTGGCTGGCTGAAGCTCGGCTCGCCCGATCCGCTGGCCCATCCGCGCATCGCCTTCAACCTGATGAGCGATCCCGAAGACCAGCGCGCCATGCTCGGCGGCTATCGCGGCCTCGAGGCGCTCATCCGTCAGCCGGCGCTCGCCAAGGTGGTGGGGCAGATGCGGCGGCCGGAGCGGCCTTTGCTGTCGGACGAGGAGGTCATGGCCTATATCCGCGAGACAGCGGCGACGGCCTATCACCCGAGCGGCACCTGCCGCATGGGCAGCGATGCGCAGGCTGTGGTCGACGGGCGCCTGCGGGTGAATGGCGTGGACGGGCTGCGGGTGGTCGATGCCTCCATCTTCCCGCGCCTGCCCGGCGGCAACACCAACCTTCCGGTCATCATGGTCGCCGAGCGCGCTGCGGACTTCATCAGACGCGGAGAGTAGCCGCATCCTGCCGGATCACTCGGCCGGTTCCCTCTCCAGCGGCTGCTCATCGCCAATGTAAAGCAGCGCGCCCTGATCGAGCAGGCGCTGCTGCACGGCACGCACGTCCACCTCTCGCGGCGTAACGCCCGCGCGCACCGCAAGGCTGGCCGCCGCACCCGCCGCCTCGCCCATGGACATGCAGGTCGCCTGATCGCGCACCGCGCCGAGCGCCGCGAAGGTAGCAGACACGCAGCGCCCTGCCACCAGCAGGCCCTCAACGCCCTTGGGCAGCAGGATGCGATAGGGAATGTCGTACGGCGCCTTGAACGGTGAGGCCACGCCGTCGCCCCACAGGCCGGTCACCGAATGCAGGTCCGGCCCGCGCGGCCCGCCCTTGGCGATCACGTCGGGGAAGCGCCGCCCTGCCAGCACATCATCCTCGGTGAGGATATAGTCGCCGACGATCCGCCGGCCTTCGCGCGCGCCGCCGGTGGGGGATTCCATGACGATATAGGCCTCCTCGAAGCCGGGGATGCGCTCGCGCAGGAAGTTGAGATACACCCGGTTGAGCTTGCGCCGATAGATCAGCGACTTGCTCACCTCTTCCTCATTGGTGTGGTCGTACCAGACCTCGTACACGCCGGACATCATCTGCCCGTCGCGCATCTTGCCGTGGCGGAAGATGCCGATGCTGCCAAAGCGCGGCGGCGGATAGACCGGCTCGGTCGCGCCATAGAGCAATGGCACCTTGCCGGCCTTGATATACTCCACCCATTCGCGGTCCAGCCCGGCGGGGAGGGGCACATATTTGCCATCCACCTTGGGTGCCGTCGCCTTGCCCGGGATCGGGCCGCCCGCTGCGGGAGAGAGGCGCAACTTGGGGATGCCGCCGGCCGCGCGGATGCGGTCCACCTCGTCCCAGTCGGTCGGCTGGGCCATGGGCTCGGCGTAGAGCGTCTCGCCCTTGAGTGACTTGTAGGTGTTGACCGGCCGCCCGCCGCCCATCAGCGCGGAGCGCTCGCGGTCCAGCTCGGCGCGCTCTTCTTCACTCAGCAGCGGCTGGTTGCGCAGATAGTCGATCAGCCGGTCGACATCGATGCCGCCGATCTGCATGTCCATCGATCCGCCATGATGGCGCCCGTCTTCCTCGCGGCCATGGTGGAAGGGCGCGCCGGCCCAGGCGGCCACGTCGGCATCGGCCGAGGCGTCGATCACCACATCGGCCAGCACCACCTGGCCGCCCGACTTGTTGCCGATGGCGACGCCCGTCACGCGCCCGTCCTCCACCAGCGTGTCGAACACCACGGTGTTGAACAGGATTTCGACCCCGGCCTCCTCCATCATCTCGTCGAGCAGGCTGGTCATCATGACGGAGTCGGTCGGGTGCCGCGCGATCGGGCTACCCTCGGGCGCGCCGCCCATGGCCTGGATGCGGTGCAGGATCTCCAGCGAAATGCCCTTGACCACCGGCGTGCCGATGCCTTTCTCGATGATATAGCCATTGATGCCGATGCCACCGATGCCGCCCCCGGTCATCATCCCGCCCAGATAGCCGACCCGCTCGATGAGCATCACCCGCGCACCATTGCGCGCCGCGCTCAGCGCCGCGACACAGCCGGCAGGGCCGCCGCCCACGACAACGACGTCCATCGCCTTCGCCGGCGCCAGCGCGGCCACAAACCGCTCGTTATTCCTCTGGACGGCCATGCGCTCTCCTTCGCTCCTATCATTCGGCGAGAGCATATCCCGATAAAGATCATATAGAAAGACAGTATTATTAATTGTGGGGGCAAAGGCGTCAGTAGCGGGCGCTCAGGCTGAGCCACAGCGAGCGGCCCGGTTCGGGGAAGCCATCGGTCAGCACATAATCCCGGTCGAAGAGATTGCGGCCTCCGACGCTGAGCGTGGCCTGCGGCGTCAGCGCATATTCGATGCTCAGCCCGGCCAGCGCATAGCCGCCCGTCTTGTAATAGATGGGCGCGAGGCCGTTGGCGGAGGCGGGCGTGACGGTCGTGCGGCGCGAGGCAAAATCGAGATTGGGGGCGATGCGCAGGGCAGGGACGGGCCGCCAGCCAAAATAGGCAAAGCCCTTATGGCCCGGCACATCGGTGAGCTGGAACGGACGGATCAGGCTGCCCGCCGGCGCCGTGCCGACCCTGAAGTCCCGCTGGATGTAGGAGTAATTGCCGCCCAGCTCGATCTGGTCGCTCAGCTTCACATCCACCGCGACCTCGCCGCCATAATAATGGGCCGATCCATAATTCTCCCGGCGATTGAGGTTGGCCGGCGTGCGGACCGAAACCAGCGCGTCGCTCACCCAGCTGTGGAAGAGCGCTGCGCTGACATGGAGCGGCCCCAGCTGACGCGCGCCGCCGACCTCCAGCGTGGTCGCCCGTTCCGGGTTCAGGGCGGGATTGGGCTCGGCGGTGCCGAACTGGCTGCTGAACCGCTCGAACAGGGTCGGAAAGCGGGCGCGAGACGAGAGCGAGAGATGCGCCGCGCTGCCATGCTCGCCGCGCCAATCCAGCCGCCCTTGCGCGTTCAGCGCATCGACGTTGCGCAGCGGGAAGCTGTAGAGCCGGTTGGCGCCGGTCTGCCCCTGCGGCACTCCATAGTCCTCCGCGCGGTCGAGATCGCGCCAGTCATAGGAGGCGCCCAGCGTCAGCGTCAGGGCGGGCAGCAGGGCGAGGCGGTTCTCCACCGCGATGCTCCAGTTGCGCTCGGCACTGATCTGCACCGGCTCGGCGATGCTGCCGGGCAGGCCCGGCCGGCTGGTCTGGGATTCGCGGTGCTCGTCATGCCGATAATGGAAGGCGAGGGTCAGGCGATTGACGGGCAGCAGGTCCACGCCGAGTTCCGCCGATCCGCCATAGGCCGTGTCCGCATAAGGGCTGTCGAAGGACCGACCCAGCGTCTGGCTGGTCTGGCTGCGATTGTCCCAGGAGCGCAGCAGATTGTCGAAGCGGCTGTAATAAGCCCGCGTCTTGAGCGTCGCCTGATTGCTGAGCGCGGTGGTCGAAAGGACGGACAGCGTGTCGATGGTCCAATAGGGCCAACTCCAGTTGCGCAGCGAGACATTGCTCGTGTCGCTCACATGCAGCGGCGCGTTCTTGCTGCCCTCTTGCCGTGTGTAGCTCAGCACATATTCGTCGGTGGCGTTGGGGGTGACGCCCAGCTTGGCATTCACGCGCCAATCTGATGTGCGGGAGAAGTCGCGCGCGCCGCCGTCCTCGTTCGCGCTGACCGGGTGGAAACCACCGGCAAGCGTCCAGTGATCGGTGAAATTGCGGGCATAGCTCGCCTGCGCGTACCAATGGTCCTGCCGCGTGCCGAGTAGCGCGAAGACGCTGTAGCCACCATAGGCCGCATCGCGGTCGAGATTGAGCGTGGCGCGCGCCTCGGCCTCCACAGCCTTGGTGGGCTTGCGCGTGACGAGATTGATCGCACCGCCCATGGCACCGGGACCATCCAGCACGGAAGCATAGGCCTTCGCGACCTGCACCTCGGCAATGTCCGGCGTGAGGAAGCGGCCGAAATCCAGCCGGTTGTCGGCCGGGAGATAGACGCGGATGCCGTCAATCGAGAGCGGCACCTGAAAGCGGTCGAACCCGCGCACGAACACCAGCCGCTCGTTGCGCGAGCCGCCGCTATTGCCCGCCGACACGCCCGGCAGGAGATTGATCGCATCGTCGAGCTGCACGCGGTTGAAGCGGACCATGGCCTGCTGGTCGAGCGTGTCCGTGCCGAGCAGCCGGTCAGGTCCGGCGGGCGCCGTCACGATGATCTGGCCGAGGCCGAAACTGCCGGCCTCGCTCTCCGGCGCCTGTGCGCGGCCCGTGCCGGACGTGACCAGAATTGCGGCGCCCAGCACCAGTGTCGCTCTCATCAATGGGTCCCCTTTTCTTGTTCGTGATTCGATGTATATACGCGAATACATCGAAAGGACCGACCGTCCAGAGGAGAAGCGGACAATGCGTGTGATGATGGCTCTCGCAATGGCGCTGGCACCGGTGCCGGTTGCCGCTCAGGCGACCGCTGCGGATGCACCCGCCTGCGCGGACGATGCAACTCTGCCGCCTGAATTTGCGGCCTGGCGCAGCGCCGAGCGGGTTGCCAGCGCGACGGAAGCAGCCGTTCAGCTCAAGCCCGGCCAGGCCGTCGATCTCGCCTTGTCGCCTGCGTCGTCTGTCACGTTCGCTGCCGCACCCGAGCGCGCGGCCAAGCCCGGCACCCACGCCGGGATGCTGGCGTTCGACGCCCCGCGCGAGGGCGTCTATCGCGTCGCCTTGGGCGCAGCGGCCTGGCTGGACATGGTGACCAACGGCGCCCGCGTGACCTCCCTCGCGCATGGCCATGGGCCTGCTTGCTCGGGCATCCGCAAGATCGTCGATTTCCGCCTCAAGGCCGGGCGCCACATCCTGCAGACTAGCGGCAGCGAGGCGCCCGTCATCAGAGTGATGATCGTCCCATCACCCGAATGACGTCGGGCCGTCCGTCCGGCCAAGAGCAGATTTCCCCAATCGCCGCGCAGGCCCGGTTCTGATAAAGTTGCGCCGAACTGTGAGGGGGATCATCCATGAGGGCGCATCGGGAATATCATCTTGTTTCGCGTATCGGCTGGCTCCGCGCGGCGGTGCTGGGCGCCAATGACGGTATCGTGTCCACGGCCAGCCTCATCCTCGGCGTGGCGGCGTCAGGGGCGGATCGGTCGGCGCTGATCGTTGCGGGTGCTGCCGGTCTGGTGGCCGGGGCGATGTCGATGGCGGCCGGCGAATATGTCTCGGTCAGCTCGCAGTCCGACACCGAGCGTTCAGACCTCGCGCGCGAAACGCAAGAGCTGGCCACCGCGCCCGAGGCCGAGCTGCAGGAACTCACCGACATTTACGTCGCGCGCGGCGTCGATCCAGCGACGGCGCGGCGCGCGGCCGAGCAGATGATGGCGCATGATGCGCTCGGCGCCCATGCGCGTGACGAGCTGCATATCACCGAGACGACGGCGGCGCGCCCGGTGGTCGCGGCCTTTACCTCCGCCGCGACCTTCACGGCTGGCGCGGCGCTGCCGCTGGTGCTGGCGGCCGTGCTGCCGATGGACCGCATGGTTTGGGGCGAGGCAGCAGGATCGATCCTGTTCCTCGGCCTGCTCGGCGCCATTGGCGCGCGCGCTGGCGGGGCCAAACCCTGGCGGCCGGTGGCGCGGGTGGTCTTCTGGGGCGCGCTTGCCATGGCCCTGACAGCCGGGATCGGGCGGCTGGTCGGGACGAGCGTCTGAGCCGACGGCGTGGACCGCCTAGCTGGCGGGCGTCGCAATCCCCGCCTGATCGCTCAGCTCCTTGAGCCGGTAGAGCATCGACTTGCGCCGATCGAGCAGATGGAGGCGCATCGCCGTGAAGGCGCCCTCACTGTCGCGCGCGGCGATCCGGTCGAAAATGCCCTGCAGCGACTTGTAGCCGATGCGGCTGTTGCGCGGCGAGGCTTCCAGCGCCGTGAACAGGTTGAGCAGCGCATGTTCCAGCGCATGCATGAGCGTCACCAGCGTGCGCGCGCCCGAAGCCTCCACGATGAAGCGGTGGAAGGCAAGGATGCGATCGACCGACTCCCGGCGCGGCAGGTCCGGTTCCATGATCCGCTCCAGCAGCAGCCGCAGCGCCTCGATCTGGTCGTCGGTGATCTTCTCGGCAGCCAGCTCTGCGGCGCGGCATTCGATCCCGATGCGGGCATCGAAAATCTCCTCGGCCGTCACCTGCACGAGCATGAACTGCACCGCCAGGGCGGTGGCGAACTGGTCCGGCTTGCCCTCGGCAATCGTCGCGCCGCCGCCCGCGCCGGTCTTGATCGTCACGACGCCCAGCGCCTCCAGCCGGCCCAGCGCCTCGCGGATCGGCACGCGGCTGGTCTGGAAGGTCTCGGTCAGCTGCGCCTCGGTACCCAGGAACTGGCCGGGCTTGAACTGGCCGGCAAACAGCGCGTCGATCACCTGCGTGACGATGCGCGAGGCGAGCGACTGGCTGCGCACGGAACTGAAAACGGTGTCGGATTCGGCCAAGGGAACAGGCTTTCTCATGTTGGCATCGTCCGCGCGGGGCGGGCGATCGGTCATTCTATATGATGATTTCAATCCTGCCCCGCCCGGCATTGCTTGACAAGCCACGCCGCATCGGATGAAAAAGAATAACTATATTATAGTTTGATCCATTCAAGTGTGGGGGAGGGCGGAATGTCGCCGGAAGACAATGCCTTGCTGACCCAGACCGGCCCCGGCACCCCCATGGGCGCGTTGATGCGGGAATATTGGATCCCCGCTTTCATGCCGGACGAAGTCAAGGCTGGCGGCGCGCCGCTGCGGCTACGGCTGCTCGGGGAGAACTTCCTTGCCTTCCGCTCGCCCGATGGCTCGCTTGGCGTGGTCGATCATCGCTGCGCCCATCGCTGCGCGTCGCTGTTCTACGGGCGCAATGAGGAGGGCGGCATCCGCTGCGTCTACCATGGCTGGAAGTTCGATCGGAATGGCCAGTGCATCGAGATGCCGAGCGAGCCGCCGGAGACCGACTATAAGGACAAGGTGAAGATCCGCGCGCTGCCCGTGGTCGAGCGCTACGGCGTCGCCTGGGTCTATATGGGCACCCGCGCCGAGCCGCCCGCGCTGCCGCATTTCGACTGGGACGAGGTAGAGGCGGGCCAGCCGCTCACCGTCACCTTCATGATGCGCGAGTGCAACTGGCTGCAGGCGCTGGAGGGGGATATCGACACCTGCCATGTCGGCTTCCTGCATCTGGGCGCGGCCACGCCGGACCAGTTCGAGGAAGGCTCGATCAATTATTACAGGCAGATGCGCGAGAATCTTGCGCCGAAATATGAGGCGCTGGAGACCGATTACGGCACCATGTATTGCGCCTATCGCCCGGCCGGGGACAATCTCTATCACCGCATCGGCCAGTTCGCGCTGCCTTTCTGGACCATGGCGCCGTCCGAACCGCTCGACCATATCCGCGCCCGCGCATGGGTGCCGCTGGATGACCATCATGCCATGCTCGTCACCATCGGCGGTCCGCGCACCGGCGCCACGACGCTGACCAAGGCGGGCAAGCCGATCCCCGGCACCACCTCGCCGATCAATTTCCTGCCCAACAGCACCGACTGGCTCGGCCGCTTCCGCATCGATGCCAATCCGCGCAACGATCATCTGATCTCGCGCGAGGCGCAGTCGACGCAGAGCTATAGCGGCATCGAGGCGATCCCGGTGCAGGATCAGGCGGTCACCGAGAGCATGGGGCCGGTGGTAGACCGCACCATGGAGCATCTGGGCACCAGCGACCGGATGATCGTGCTCACCCGCCGGCGGCTCAAATGGGTCGCGACGGCGTTGCGGGACGACGGGGTGGTGCCGCCGGGCGTCGATAATCCGGCCTGCTACCATAATGTCCGCGCCGGCTACGCGCTGCTGCCACCCGAGCAGGATTGGCTCGATTTCTACAATGCGCGCCGCGCGGTCTGGAGCAAGGGGACCGCCGAGCCGGTGGACCGCAAGCGCCGCCTTGCGCCCGCGCCAGCCTGAGGACCGTTCATGCCTGCCACCTCTTCCCATCGCCCCGGCGCGCACTTCCTGCAACTGCCCGGTCCCACGACCACGCCGCAACGGGTGATGGAGGCGATTGCGCGTCCAACCATCAACCATCGCGGGCCTGACTTCCGTGATCTCACGGTCGAGGTGCTGGACGGGATAAGGGGCATCTTCAAGACCGCTGGCCCGGTCATCATCTACCCCTCGTCCGGCACCGGCGCGTGGGAGGCGGCGCTGGTCAACGCGCTCTCGCCGGGCGATGCGGTGCTGATGTACGAGACTGGCTGGTTCGCGACGCTCTGGTGCCGCCTCGCCCGCAAGATCGGCCTGGAGCCCGAGCTGATCCCCGGCGACTGGCGCAGCCCGGTCGATGCCGCAGCCATTGGCGAGCGCCTGCGCGCGGACAAGGCCCATCGCATCAAAGCGGTCTGCGTGGTCCATAACGAGACCTCCACCGGCGTGACCTCAGACATCGCCGCCGTGCGCCGCGCCATCGATGAAGCCGGGCACCCCGCGCTGCTGATGGCCGATCTCGTCTCGTCGCTGGCGTCGGTGGATTATCAGCATGATGCCTGGGGCGTGGATGTCGCAGTCGGCGGCTCGCAAAAGGGGCTGATGCTGCCGCCGGGCCTCTCCTTCAATGCCCTGTCGCAAAAGGCCATCGCGGCGTCGAAATCGGCCGGGATGAGGCGCTCCTATTGGGATTGGGGCGAGATGCTGGAGGCCTATGCCCGGGGCTTTTTCCCCTACACCCCGGCCATCAATCTGCTGCAGGGGCTGTGCGAGGCCATTGCCATGATGCAGGAGGAAGGGCTGGATGCCGTCTTCGCACGTCACCAGCGGGCGGCGCAGGCGACGCGCGCGGCGGTCGCCCAATGGGGCTTCGAGACGCAATGCCGGGATGCCGCCGCCCATTCGCCGGTCCTCACCGCCGTGCGGATGCCGGACGGCCTCTCCGCCGATGCGGTGCGCGAGGCAGCGCTGGAGCGCTGCAACATGAGCCTCGGCAATGGCCTCGGCCAGCTCGATGACCGGGTGTTCCGGATCGGCCATCTCGGTGACTTCAGCGACGCGCTGGTGCTCGGCACCGTCGCCGCGACGGAAGCCGCGCTGGCCTTCGCGGGCGTCCCTTGTCGGGCGGGCGGCACGGAAGCGGCCATCGCCGTGCTGACCGGTCAGGCGCAGCGCGGCGCGCCCGGCCTGGCCGCCTGATCGGGCGAGGGCGGCAAGAGACAGGACGGGAGCGAGGGCATGGCAGGTCGAGCGAGCCTTACAGACAAGATCGCCATCATCCGCGCGACCTGGCGCTATCCGGGCTGGGGGGTGGTCGCCAAGGCGTTCTTCATCTTCCTCATCGCCTTCGGCGCGCCGCTGACCATGCCGTTCGTCTATCCCGAGGTCATGAAGGAGTTCGGCTGGACGCTCACCCAGGCGACGCTCATCTACACCTATAAGAGCCTCACCGGCGCGATCATGGCGATCTTCATCATCGGCCCGCTGGTCGAGCGGATCGGCCTCAAGCTGGTGCTGGTCGGCGCCATGGCGGCCGAGGCCATCGGGCTGGCGGGCTTCCTGTTCGTCCACTCGCTGTGGAGCTATTATGTCGTCGGCTTCATGATCGGCATCGGCCAGGGCGCCGTGATCATTTCGCTGCGCCTGCTCGTCTCGCGCTGGTTCATGCGCAATGTCGGGCTGGCGACAGGCGTGGCGGTCATCGGCACCAGCTTTGGCGGCGTGCTGTTCCCGCTGATGACCAGCCAGCTTATTCCGCTTTATGGCTGGCGCGTCGCCTTTGCCTGTCTGAGCATCGGCATCTTCTGCATTTCCATTCCGCTCGCGCTGTCGGTGCGGTTCAACCCCAGCGAGGCGGACGTGCTGCCCGAGGCGGTGCGGACGAGCGAGCAGGTCAGCAGCGCCCGGCTGCGCGCGGCCGATCTCGGCATCAGCTTCCGCACGATGCTGCGCCAGCACGCCTTCTGGCTGATCGCGCTGGCGACGTTCCTCTCGGCGCTGATCGATCAGGCGCTCTTCCAGCACAGCATCTATTATCTCACTAACGAGATCGGCCTCTCGCGCACCGTCGCGGCCTCGGCCTGGTCGCTCACCTTCCTCATCGGCATCGGCGCCAAATTCGTCGCGGGCATGACGTTCGATCGCTTTTCGGTGAAGGGCGTCGCCGGCTGGAACCTGCTGCTCGGCCTCGCCATCCTGCTGGCGTTGCCGGTGCAGGGGCTGTTCACCGCGCTTGTCTTCACCACCGTGCTGGGCGTGGCGCATGGCGGGCTGACCGTGGATGGCCCGGTCGTCGCCAAGCATGTCTACGGCCCCGGCCTCATGAACCGCCTGCTGCCGGTGCTCGCCGGTTTCAACACCATGGGCTCGGCCTTCGGGCCGGTCGTGCTGGCGAACCTGTACGATCGCACCGGCACCTATCTGGTCGGCTTTGGCGTGTTCATCGGCCTGACGATCGTCGCCGCACTGCTGATGGCGCGCGTCACCCCGGCCTATCTGCTGCGGATTAGGGCCCTGCAGGATAGCGGGTCAGAACGCGCAGCCGATGGCTAATGGCTGCCTAAACAAATTCCAGCCGTTGACTATGCGCTGTCACCCTATGTTGAGCGGCGCGTTTGCTCCCTATCCTGCGTCATTCCCGCGAAGGCGGGAATCCAGTCAAGCTCGCAAGTTCAATCCCAGGGTGACGGCAAGATCCTGCCAATCGGGTTGGCCTGCTCGATCAAATCGAGCTTCCAGGTTCTGCGCCATTTCTTGATCTGCTTTTCGATGAGGTTGGAAGTGACGCCCAGATAGAGCGTACCGTTGCGATGCGACGCCAGCAGATACACTTGGGGATCGATTTCGCGCGTCATTTCAACGTTGCTACTGGATTCCCGCGTTCGCGGGAATGACGAGGTGAGGCAACAATCATGTCCGGACGATCACATGATGAGACAGGCCGACCCGGACAAGTGCCGGACCATCCCCTTGCGCCAGTCATTGATCCGCTTGGCTGAGCGGGAGCGGAGCACCTCCGTCCCGGCGGGCTTCTTCACCCAAGAGGAATCGTGACCGCCTGCATTTCCATATAGGACTGCATCCCCGCGACGCCCTGTTCCCGCCCATAGCCTGAATGCTTGGCGCCACCGAACGGCACGTCGCGGCCATTGCCGCCGTGCCGGTTGACCCAGACCATCCCGGCCTCAAGCTGCCGGGCAATCGCGCCGCCGCCGTCTGTGTCCGCCGTCCACACCGATGCGCCGAGGCCGAATTCGGTGGCGTTGGCGCGGCGGATGACATCCTCGATCTCGTCGAAAGCCAGCACCGGCAGCACCGGGCCGAACTGCTCTTCGCGCACCAGCGGCGCTGCGTCATCCAGTCCGGCGACCACCGTCGGCATGACGAAATAGCCCGGGCCGGACAGCCGCTCGCCGCCGGTGAGGATCTGCGCGCCCGGGGTTGCCCGCACGCCGTCGAGCAGCGCCAGCACCTTCTCGAACTGCATCCGGTTCTGGATCGGCCCCATCTGGCTTTGCGGATCGGTGCCCGGCCCCACGCGGATGGCCGCCGCCCGGCGGGCCAGCGCCTCGACCATCGCCGGGTAAAGCGCGCGATGCACGAACACCCGCTTGATCGCCATGCAGACCTGCCCGCAATTGGCAAAGGCGCTGCGGGCAATGCCCTCGGCGGTGGCTTCCAAATCCGCATCGGGCAGGACAATGGCTGGATCGTTGCCGCCCAGTTCCAGCGTGATGCGCTTGAAGGTGCCTGCCGCGCTGGCCATCACATGCCGGCCGGTCGCCACCGATCCGGTGAAGCTGATCTTGTCCACATCCGGATGCGTCGTCAGCCATACGCCCAGATCATTGCCGCCGCTCAGGATGTTCACCGTGCCCGGGGGCACGATGTCGGCAATCGCCTGGCCGATAGCGAGCGTGGAGAGCGGCGTGAGCGGGGAGGGCTTCAGCACGATGCAATTGCCGGTGTAGAGCGCCTGCGCGATCTTCACGGTGGCCAGCATCACTGGCACGTTCCACGGCGTGATGCCCCCCACCACGCCGAGCGGCCGATAGCGGATTTCCACCCGCTCGCGCGCATCTTCGCGGAGCACGCCGCCGGCGACATCGAAGGCGCTCAACGCCTCGATATGATCGGCCGCACGGCGCACCTCGCCAATGGCGTCGTGCAACGGCTTGCCCTGTTCGGCGGTGAGCAGTGCGCCCAGCGGGTCGGCGACTTCGCGCAGCCGCGCCGCGATCTCGTGGATGACGGCGCGCCGCTCGGTCACATCGCGGGCCGACCAACCGGGGAAGGCGCGGCGCGCGGCGGCGACCGCCCGGTCGAGATCGTGCCGCTGCGCGTCCGGTGACTGCGCAAAGGCGGCACCGGTCGCGGGATCGATCACCGGCATGAACGCCTCTCCCGCCACGATCTCCCCGTCGATCAGCATGCCAGCGGCAAGCTCGGGTGGGGCAAGCAAGGGCTTTTGCGCGGTCAGGCTATCGTTCATGTTGCTTTTGGTCTCCGCTTGGCTCACATCCGGCGATACGCCATAAAGATAATATAGTAGTATAGTTTGAGCAATCGGGAAGGGGTGGAATGTTTGACGATTTCGTGACCTTGGGACGGTCCGGCCTGCGGGTGAGCCGTTACGCGCTCGGCACCTTCAACTTCGGCGGCGCGCAGCCCTGGAGTCTGGACGCCACCGCTGCCGGGCGCCTCATTGCGCAGTATCGCGACCTCGGCGGCAACTTCCTCGATTGCGCGAACAGCTATGGCGGCGGCGACGCCGAGACGATCCTCGGTGAGTATCTCGCCGGCGAGTCCGGCCTGCGCGACCGGCTGGTGATCGCCACCAAATTCGGCTCGAATGTCCGCGATGGCGATCCCAATGCCGGCGGGGGCGGGCGCAAGTCCATCCTGCAAAGCGTCGAAGCCTCGCTGCGCAAGCTCAGGACCGACCGGGTCGATCTGCTCTGGATGCACATTGTCGATCCGCTGACGCCGATGGACGAGACGATGCGCGCGCTCGATGATCTGGTGCGGGCGGGCAAGGTGCTGCATGTCGGCCTTTCCAACATTCCGGCGTGGAAAGTGGCCGAGGCGCACTGGCTGGCGCAGTGGCGCAATCTGGCGCCGGTGATCGGCCTGCAGCTGCAATATTCGCTGATGGAGCGGAATATCGAGATCGAGCATGTACCGCTCGCCCAGGCCTATGGCATGGGCATCGCGGCATGGTCGCCGCTCAAGAGCGGCGCGCTGAGCGGCCGCTACCGGCGCGGCGATGCCAGCAATCATGATGCCGAAGGGCGCGGTTCGTTCCTTGCCCGCATTCTGGATGAGAAGGCCGAGCGCGTGGTGGACGTGGTGCTGCAGGTCGCGGAGCGCCACGGCGCCAGCCCCGCGCAGATCGCACTGGCCTGGCTGCAGGCGCAGCCCTGGGTGATGACGATCCTGCTGGGCGCCAACGATGCCGATCAGCTTGTCGAGAATGCCGCAGCGAGCCGCATCACCCTGTCGGCCGAGGATCTGGCGGCGCTCGATGCCGCCGGGCCTCCCGCGCTGACCTATCCCGCCGACTTTGCGCGGCGTGCCACGGGCTCGATTAGTGGCGGCACCCGCATCAACGGTATCGCGCCACCCACCGGCGGCGGCTCGCCGAGCCAGAGCCGGCGCTAAGGGTTTAAGCTGAGCGCTTAAAGGGCCAGCGCCGCGTAGCGCTCGAGATGGGCGTCGCGGTCGCCATGGGACAGCTCGAACAGGCCCAGCCGGGCGAACAGATGCGCGGCCGGATATTCCTGCACTAGCCCCATGCCGCCATGGAGTTGCACGCACTGCTCGCCGATGAAGCGGGCCGACTCGCCGACCTTCACTTTCGCCGCCGAGACCGCCCGGGCGCGCGCCATCGGGTCGTCCGCCTCGCAGGCGGCGATGGCGGCGGCCGCGATCGGCGCGGCGAGTTCCTGCGCGATGGCCATGTCGACCAGCCGATGCTGGAGCACCTGAAAGGCATCCAGCGGGCGACCGAATTGCCGGCGGGTGTGGGTATGCTCGCGAGCGAGGGCATTCGCCGCCCGCAAGGCGCCAACGGCATCCGCGCAGGCGAGGGCGGTGGCTTCATCGAGCGCGCGGGCCAGTGCCGCCTCGGCGCCCGGCATCCGCGCGGCGGTGGGGACGATGACGTCATCCAGCAAGACGTCGGCGGCACCGGTCCAGTCGAAGCAGCGGGTCGGACGAACGGCCAGATCCGCCGCCGGGACGAGAAACAGCGCCACACCCCCGGCCGTGTTCGCCGAAACGATGAACAGGTCTGCGGTATCCCCGCCCGCCACGGCAACCTTGCGCCCCGAGAGGCGCCAGCCATGCGGATCGGGCGTGGCGTGGGCAGTGATCGGCCGGCCGTAGCCGCCATCGGCTTCCTCATGCGCCAGCACGACGCGGACTGCGCCGCTGCAGATGGCGGGCAGCCATGCCGCCTGCTGGTCCTCGCTGCCGGCCGCCGCCAGCAGTCGCGCACCGATCATCACCGCCGCATAGGGCTCCAGCACCATGGCGCCGCCCATCGTCTCGGCCACCATTGCGAGATCGCCCAGCGTACCGGGGAAGCCGCCATGCCCCTCCGGCAGGGTGAGGGCGAGCAGGCCAAGCTCGGCATAAGCCGCCCAGGCCGCCTGCGATTCCCGCGCGGCGCTCTCATGCGCATCGCGGCGTTGCTCGAAGCTGTAGTGCCGCGCGAGCACGGTTTCGAGTGAGTTGCGCAGCAGGTCGCGAATGTTCGTCTCTTCGGCACCGTTTGCCGGCGCGGCGTCCATCACGGTCGTGTTCATCGGGCTGCCCCCAGGCCAAGCGTTTTGGCGATGATGTTGCGCTGGATTTCGTTCGAGCCGCCATAGATGCTGACGACGCGCGTATCGAAATGGCTCTTGAACAGGCGCCCGAGCCATGGCTTGTCCGCATCGCCAGCGTCCATGGCGGCGTCGGGGGCGAACGGCGCTGCGCTGCGGCCCGCCACCTCGACCAGCAGGCGCGTCAGTCGCTGCTGAAGCTCCGATCCCTTGATCTTGAGCATATTGGCCTCGATCCCCGGGGCGACCCCGGCCCGGGCGCGGTCCAGCATGGCGGTGGCGATGGCCTCCAGCGCATCCAGCTCGATCGCCGCCTCGGCGATGCGCGCGCGGACATGCGGCGCGCCGGCCAGCCCCTGTTCGGCCGCGATCTGCCTCAGCCGCGCCAGCTGGCGGCGGTTGAGGCCGATCCGCGCGATCGACAGCCGCTCGTTGCCGAGCACCACGCGCGAATAGGTCCAGCCTTTATGCGGCTCGCCCACCAGATTTTCGGCGGGCACCCGCACAGTGTCGAAGAACACCTCGTTGGTGGTGTGGGCGCCGTTGAGCAGGATGATCGGGCGAATGTCGATGCCCGGCGTCTTGAGGTCGATGAGCAGCATGGAGATGCCCATTTGCGGCTTGGGCGCATCGGGATCGGTGCGGATCAGCGCGAACATCATGGTCGATTCATGCGCCATGGTCGTCCACATCTTCTGCCCGTTGACCACCCAATGGTCGCCGTCCCGCACGGCGCGAGTCTTGAGCGAGGCGAGGTCGGACCCGGCACCCGGTTCGGAGAAGCCTTGGCACCAGATGTCTTCGCCGGAGAGGATGCGCGGCAGATAATGGGCCTTCTGCTCCGGCGTGCCGTAATGCATCAGCGTCGGGCCGAGCATCTTGAGGCCGAAGGAGCCAAGGTCCGGCGCGCCTTCCTCGGCCAGCGTCTCGGAGAAAATATAGGTCTGGACCGGGCTCCAGCCGGTGCCGCCATGCTCCACCGGCCAGTGCGGCGCCGCCCAGCCGCGCGCGTGCAGCGCCTTGTGCCAGGCGAGCCGCTCCGCTGCGGTGATGCCGACCGCGTTGGTCACTTTCTCGCGCACATCCGCCGGGCACTCCGCCCGCACGAATGCGCGGACCTCTTCGGCAAAAGCCTGCTCGCTTTGCGTGTACATGCCTGTCCTCTCCTTCTCCTTCCCATCATCGCGCGCTCGCAGATAATATCAAGTAGCTTTATATAAAGCGGCTGGAGAATGTTGTTGTCATTAGCATCGATTTGCGCAACAATTGAGTCGTCACCGGATCGGGGCAGAAGGCTGCGCGGTTTGCATCGAGGGCGCCGCCGGCAAGCCTCGGTTTCCGGGGCATTGGGCCGTCATCCAAGCACCTGTTAAAACCCGGCGACCCCAAAAGATAATATAGTATCATTGTTGTTGACACAGCCTTTATGACGCTTAGTCTCGGGCACAATGAAAGGCCGGCAGGCGCAAACCTGCGGCAACAAATAGGAGGGGATATGTCTCGTCGAACATGGTTGCTCGCGTCTGCTGCCGCTTGCACATTTGTCGCCCTGGGGTCTGCCCCGGCGCTCGCGCAGGATGGGCCGGCGCCCCAGGCGCAGGATAACGATGCGCAGGTGCGCGATATCATCATCACCGGCTCGCGCGTGAAGCGCGATGGCTTCCAGGCGCCCACGCCGCTGGTCGTCGTGACCTCCGAGGCGATTGCAGAGCGCGGCGCGGCCAATGTCGGCGACTATCTCAATGAGGTGCCGTCCTTCCGTCCGAGCGTCAGCAACCAGACCAACACCCAATCGTCCAACCTCTCCGGCGCGACCTTCGCCGATCTGCGCGCGCTGGGGAACATCCGTACGCTGGTGCTGGTCGATGGCCGCCGACATGTGCCCACCGCGCCCACCGGGCAGGTGGATCTCAATCTCATGCCCACCGTCATGATCGACCGGGTCGATGTGGTGACGGGCGGCGCCTCGGCCGCCTACGGCTCGGACGCGATTTCCGGCGTCGTCAACGTCATCATGAACAACCGACTGACCGGCTTGAAGGGTGATCTTTCCCTCGGCCTTTCCGAGGAGGGCGATAATTTCGAGCGCCGCATCGGTCTGGCTTTCGGCAGCCCATTTGCCGAGGGTCGCGGCCACTTCGTGATCGGCGGCGAATATGTGAAGTCCGATGGCATCGGCGGCTTCGATGATCGGGCCTGGGGGCGGCGCTACGAGGAGTCCGTTTCCTTCGCCGCCACGCGTCCGGCGGGCACCCCGTCGCGGTCGTTCGAGAGCGGCGTGCGGTTCGTCAATTCGCTCATCGGCGGTGTCATCCTCGGCAACAATGCCGATACCAACCCGGCCAATGGCGTCGATGCGCTGCGCGGCATCTGGTTCCCAGCGCCGGGGCAGGTCGGCAATTTCACCTACGGGCAGGAGTCGGGCGGTTCCTCCTACAATATGTCGAGTTCGCAGGGCACGGCGCCCCGCCTTGGCCATACGCTGGTGCTGCCGGTGGATCGCTACGTGGTCCGCGCGCACCTGAATTATGAACTCAGCGACGCCATCGGCATGTTCGTGGAAGGCAGCTATGGCCGGTCGGGCTCGGATTATTCCGGCCCCATTCCGCGCGATACGGCCGTGAGCGGCGCCAACGCCGTTATCATTCGGCGCGACAACGCCTTTCTCCCGGCCGCCGTGGCATCCATCATGGACGCAAACGGCATCACGTCGTTCGTCATGGGACGGTCGAACCCGGATTTCTCCTCGACACAGATCGTGAACTTCAATTCCACCTATCGCGTGGCTGCCGGACTGAATGGTGATCTTGGCGGTGGCTGGGCGTGGGACGGTTATGTCCAGTATGGCGAGAACAAGCTCGACTCCCAGATCCGCAACATGCGCATCCAGCAGAATTTCCTCTGGGCCTATGATGCGATCAATGTGGGCGGCCAGATCGTCTGCCGCGATACGACCGCACGTGCGCAGGGCTGCGTCCCGTTGAACCTGTTCGGGGTGGGCGCCATGTCGCCGCAGGCGATTGCTTATGTGAATGGCACCCAGTTCCAGAGCATCACCACGACCCAGTTTGTCGGCGCGCTCAACCTTCGCGGTGAGCCCTTCTCCACCTGGGCAGGGCCGGTTTCTCTGGCGGCGGGCGCCGAGTATCGCCGCGATACGGCGCTGAGCGTCGTTGACTCACTGGCGGCGCAACGGCGCTACAATTTCTCCAATCCGCAGCCTTATCAGGGCGCGTTCGCCACCAAGGAAGCTTATGCCGAAGTCGTGGTGCCGCTGGCCCGCGACACGGCGTTCTTCAAGGCGCTCGATCTCAACGGTGCGGTGCGTTACACGGATTATGACGTGTCGGGTGGCGTGACCACCTGGAAGATCGGCGCGACGTGGGACGTGCTGGACGGGCTGCGGTTCCGCGGAACGCGCTCGCGGGACATTCGGGCGCCCAATGCGGCTGAGCTGTTCTCGGTGACCTCCACCCAGTCAACGCTGCGCAATCCGTTCAACGGCGTGTCGCGGTCCTACACGGTGGTCTTCGCGCCCAGCCAGACGCTGGCGCCGGAAAAGGCGGATACCTTCACCGTCGGCGCGGTGGTGTCCCCCTCGTTCCTGCCGGGCTTCTCCGCCTCGATCGATTATTACAATATCAAGATCAACGGCGCGATTGCCAGCTTCCCCGCCCAGCAGATTGTCGACAACTGCTATGCGGAAATCCAGGGCGGCTCGCGCGGCGCCTTCTGCGCCGTGACGGCCCTTTCCGGCACCGGCACCTCCACGGAAATCAACTCGGTGACCGTGCAGTTGCTCAACCTCGCCTCGCTGGAGACGCGCGGCGTGGACTTCGAGATGCAGTACCGCTTCAATGCTGGTCCGGGCCGGGTCACCACGCGCCTGTTCGGCACTTATGTGAAGGATCTGATCTCGGACGATGGGCTGGGCGTCGCGCCCACTCGCAATGCCGCTGGAATCATCCAGACGCGGGGCAGCCGGATCAACCGGGCCGGCCAGCTCGGTGGGTTCACCTCCGGCCTCAATACCGGGGCCACGAGCGTACCGCACTGGCAGATCAACGCCAGCCTCGGCTATGAGACGGATGATTGGGGCACCACGCTCAACGCGCGTTGGATCGACGGCGGTATCGTGGACGCAACCCTCGTTCAGCCCGGCGACCCGGATTATAATTCCGCTTCGCCGATTTCGGTCGGCAACATGAACGTTGCCTCGCGGCTGTATCTGAACTGGTCCGGCAACATCAATCTGATGGAGAGCAACGGCAAGAAGGTGCAGCTCTATGCTGTCATCAACAACCTGCTCGACAAGGAGCCGCCCTTTCCGAACACGCAATTGGCCGGCTTCTATGATCGTATCGGCCGGTCCTACAAGGTCGGCGTGCGCTTCAATTTCTGATCGCTTCGGCAGCGGCCGGCCACGCGTCGGCCGCTGCCTTGACTTACATATTGGGGGCCGCGCTCGCGCGCCCTTTTTCATGGCCCCCTCAGCATGAATGGTGATCCTATGTCTGCGACCGATCTTTCCCCCCGGATCAAACCTGTGCGGGGAGCCGATGCGGTCGCCTTGTTCATGCGCCCCCGCTCGATTGCGGTCATCGGCGTGTCGGCCAAGCCCAAGACGGCGGGGCGGACGGTGCTCGCCAATCTCCAGCTCAACGCCTTTGATGGCGATGTCCATGTCGTCGGCCGGGCGGAGGGGGAGATTGACGGCTATCCCGTGACGCAGAGCATCGACGATCTGCCTGAGGGCGTCGATCTGGCGGTGTTCACCCTGCCCGCAGCGGGCGTGAAGGATGCGCTGGAGGCCTGCGTCAGGCGCGGCGTCAAAGCCGTCACGGTCTTTTCTTCGGGCTTTGCCGAGGCCGGTAATCGGGCGGGGCAGGATGAACTGGTCCGCATTGCCTATGAAGGCAATGTCGCGCTGCTCGGGCCGAACTGCCTCGGTTACACAAACCTTGTGAAGGGCTTGCCCATCGGCTTTGCCAATGCCCGCAAGGTCGCCAAGCTGGCACCGGACGATCCCAATCCGGCCATTGCCATGGTCTCGCAGAGCGGCGGGCTGATGGCCTATGCCAGCACCAATCTCGCCGCACGGCATCTGCCGATGGCCTATACCGTCTCCACCGGAAACGAGGCCGGCATCGGTATCCCAGACTTCATCGATTTCTTCGCGCAGGATGAGGCGACCAAGGTCATTGCCCTGTATCTCGAGGAAGTGCGCGATCCGCAGGCCTTCCTCGCCGCGGCCCGGCGCGCGCAGGCGGCCGGCAAGGCGCTGGTCGCCATTCATCCGGGCCGGGGCGAGAAGGGCAAGGCCGCCATCCAGTCGCACACCGGCGCGCTGGCGGGCGATTATGCCACCATGCAGCTCCATCTCGATCGCGCCGGCGTGGTGCTGGTCGAGACGCTGGAGGAGTGGGTCGATGTGATCGAGCTGCTGGCGCGCTATCCGGTCGCGCCCACCAAGGGCCCCGGTGTGCTCACCTTCTCCGGCGGCTTCTGCGCCATTGCGCACGATTATTTCGAGGCGCTGGACATGGAGATGCCCGCCCTCACCGAGCAGACCCGCAGCGAACTGGCGCCGCAACTCCCCGTCTTCATCCCGCCGCGCAACCCGCTCGATCTCGGCACGCAGGCGATTTTCCAGCCGGAGCTGATCCCGCTCGGCACCAATGCGCTGATGGCGGATGGCAATGTCGGCAGCGTGCTGATCGCCATCAACAGCGGCACGGCGGCCTCGCAGCGCGGCTATGGGCCGATGTTCATCGACAGCCTCAAGGGCAAGGATCGCCCGGCGATCATGGCCTTCCCGGCGCCCGAAATGGATGCCGACTTCGAAGCCTCGGTGCGCGCCAACCGCCTGATCCTCAGCCGCTCCATCGAGCGGTCGATGACGGCGCTGTCTCGCGTCACACGCCATGGCCGCTCGCTGGCGCGCTCGGCGCGCTCGGTCACCCACACGCCCTTTGCCGATCTGCCGACGCTGGGCAGTGGCCCGCAGCCCGAATGGCTCGGCAAGCAGCTGCTGTCCGCCATGGGCATCCGCGTGCCCGCCGGTGGCCTCGCCACGACACTGGAGGAAGCCGAGGCGACCGCCGCCAAGGTCGGCTACCCGCTGGCCATCAAGGCGCAGGCCGGCGCGCTGGCGCACAAGACCGAGGCGGGCGGCGTCATCCTCGGCATTCGTGACGCCGACGAGCTACGCCGCGCCTGGGACGATCTCCACGCCAATGTCGCCCGCGCCCAGCCCGGACTGGTGCTCGATGGCGTGCTGGTCGAGAAAATGGCGCCCAAGGGACTGGAACTGATGATCGGCGCCAAGCGCGATGCCAAATGGGGGCCGGTCGTGCTGGTCGGCCTCGGCGGCATCTGGGTCGAGGCGCTGGGCGATGTGCGCCTGCTCCCGGTCGACATGGCGCAGGAGGATATCGTCGTCGAGCTGATGAAGCTGCGCAGCGCCAAGCTGCTCAAGGGCTTCCGGGGATCACCCCCGGTCGATGTGCAGGCGGTCGCCCACACCGCCGCGCTGATCGGCCGCCTGATGGAAACCATGCCGCAGATCGAGGAGATCGACCTCAACCCCGTCTTCGTGCATCCCCAAGGGGAAGGGCTGACGGCCGTCGATGCCCTCATCATCACCGCTGCGGAGGGCAACTGAACCATGAGCGAGACGCTGGCGACCTATGAGCTGGATGGCGAGATCGCCATCGTCGGTATCAACCGCGCAGCCAAGCGCAATGCGGTGAACACGCAAGTGATGGCGAGCCTGCATGCGGCGTTCGAGCGCGCCGCGTCGGAAGCGCGCGTGGGCATCCTCTTTGGCCATGGCGGCAATTTTTCGGCCGGGCTGGATCTGGCGGAAGCCGCCTCGCGCATGAGCGGCGCCAATCCGCCCAAGCCCTGGGAGCGCGGCCGCTGGACGGTCCCGCTCGATCTCGTCGCGCGCGGGCCGATCCCGTGGATCGCCGCGCTGGAGGGCGCCTGCATCGGCGGCGGGCTGGAGATCGCCTCGGCCTGTCAGGTGCGCGTCGCCGACGAGAGCACCTTCTTCGCCCTGCCGGAGGGCAAGCGCGGCATCTTCGTGGGCGGCGGCGGCGCCGTGCGCATTCAGGGCCTGATGGGCTATGCCCGCATGGCCGACATGATGCTCACCGGCCGCGTGCTGAGCGCCGCCGAGGGGGAGCGCGCCAATCTCTGCCAATATGTCGTGCCCAAGGGCGAGGCGATGGCCAAGGCGAAGGAACTCGCGGCGAGCATCGCCAGCAATGCGCCCAACACCAATTGGGCGGTCTGCGCCGCTCTCCCCCGCATCGGCGACATGAGCCACAGCGACGGGCTGTTCTTCGAAGGGCTGATCGGCGGATCGGCCCGCAGCAGCGAGGGCACCGACCGCATCCGCGCCTTTGTCGAGCGCGGCGAGAACAAGGTCGCCGCGCCGCCTTCCGACCCGGCGAAAGGCTGAGCCATGGCGCTGCGGGACAATGCCATTGTCGGCTATGCGGAGACCAAGATCGTCCTGCGCAGCGAGGTCGATGTCTGGGAGCTGGGCGCCGAGATCCTCGACGGCGTCCTGGAGCAGACCGGCTTCGAGAAGGGCGAGATTGATGGGCTGATCCTCTCATCCTCGTCCACCGGCGCCGGCAACATCTTCTGGTCGCAGACCACGGCCGATCAGCTCGCACTGGAGCTGGATTTCTGCCAGACGGTAGACATTGGCGGTTCCTCGCCGGTCGGCGCGGTGGCACGCGCCGCCGCCGCCATCGATGCCGGGCTCTGCACCACCGTCCTCTGCCTCTTCGCCGATACCGCCGTCGCCGAGAATAATGGCCGCCCGCGCTCCTATGGCGCGGAGTGGACCACGCCTTATGGCTATCTCGGCGCGCCCGCCGCCTTCGGCATGTTGAGCCGCTATTATCATGACAAGTTCGGCCTGGACGAGCGGGCGCTGGGCAAGCTGGCCGTGGCCCAGCGCGAGCACGCCCTGCGCAACGACAAGGCCTGCGAGAAGCTGCGCAAGCCGATCACGGTCGATGATTATTTGCAGTCGCGCATGATCAACGACCCGATCCGCCTGCTCGATTGTGTCATGCCGTGCGATGGCGCCAGCGGGGTGCTGGTCACCAGCCGCAAGCGCGCCGAGCAGCGTGGCCTCACGCGCTGCGCGGTGCTGCGCGGCTATGGCGAGCGCACCAATCTCGGCGCCGCTTCGGCCATCGTCGATCCCACCGTCACCGGCCACCGGCAGGCCGGGGAGCGGGCCTTTGCGCAGGCGGGGCTCACCCCGCGCGATATCGGCTCCTTCCATCCTTATGACGACTTCATCATTGCGATCATGATGCAGTTGGAAATGCTCGGCTTTTGCGCGCACGGGCAGGGAGCGGCGTTCATCCACGAGGCCGATTTCCTCTTCTCCGGCGATCTGCCGCTCAACACCGGCGGCGGCCAGATTTCCGCCGGGCAATGCGGTCTGGCGGGTGGCGGCACCAATCTCGTCGAGGCGGTGCGCCAATTGTTCGGCGATGGCGGCGCGCGGCAGGTGAAGGACCGCCGCCATGCGCTCGTCACCGGCATCGGCGGCATCCCCTATGGGCGGAACTGGAACACCAGCACCGCCCTCATCCTCACGTCGGAGGGCTGAGGCGCATGGCCGATCTCAACGATCTCCTCGATATCGATCGCCCGCTGCCGCCCGAGCGCAGCTTTTCGCGCCCCTATTGGGAAGCGACGCGCGAGAAGAAGCTGCTCATCCAATATGATCGCGTGGCCGACGCCTATCAATTCTACCCGCGCCCCACGAGCATCTACACCGGTCGCCGCGACACTCTGGAATGGCGCGAGGTTTCCGGGCGCGGCACGATCTTCAGCTACACCATCGTCCGCCGCGCCCGCCCGCCGTTCCGCGACAAGGAGCCTTATGTCGTCGCCATGGTCACGCTGGAGGAAGGCGTGAATGTGATGAGCAACATCATCCATTGCAGCGAAGCCGATCTGAAGACCGGGCTGGCGGTGAAGCCCTACTGGCACCCGCTGCCCGATGGTCGCCACCTGCTGCTGTTCGAACCGGCCTGAGACTTCCCCGTCCGATCCTCTTTTGAATGGCCAGAGCGATGACGCCTGCTTAGGCTAGGCGGCGTAGGCAGAACGTGACGGCAATTGGCAGCCCCCCCGTCATTCCCGCGAACGCGGGAATCCAGCTTGGACCTTGCGTCTCGGCGCAGGCGTGGACCTGGATTCCCGCGTTCGCGGGAATGACGAGGGGAGATGGCAGGCCGGTGCATCCGCCGGGCGCAAGGGAGAAGGACGCATCATGAGTTACATCAAGGGCAAGGTCGCGCTGGTCACCGGCGCCAGCTCGGGTCTCGGCGCGGCCATCGCAACCGAATTTGCCGCAGCCGGGGCCTCACTGATCGTCGGCGCACGCCGCAAGGCACCGCTGGATGCGTTCGCGGCCGAGGTTGAAGCGCAGGGCGGGCAGGCGCTCGCCGTGCAGTGCGATGTCTCGCAGGAGGCCGCTGTGCAGGAGATGTTCGCCACCGGCCTCGCGCGGTTCGGGCGCATCGATATTCTCATCAACAATGCCGGCATCGCCGATCACACCCCGACCGATGAACTCTCCTTCGCGCGCTGGTCGGAAGTGATCGACACCAATCTCAACGGCGCTTTCCTGTGCGCGCGGGAGGCGCTGCGGATCATGAAAGGGCAGGGGGCGGGGCGAATGATCCACATCGGCAGCCTCTCCGCGCAGGTGCCTCGCCCGAACACCATTGCTTATGCCGCGAGCAAGTTCGCGCTGGCGGGCATGAACCATTCCCTCGCCATCGATGGGCGCGATCATGGCGTTGCCTCGTCCATCTTCCACCCCGGCATTGTCGGCACCAATCTGGTGCAGAACATGCAGGAGGGCGATCCGCGCGACCGGATCAGCGCCGATGTCGCGGCGCGCGCGGTGCTGGCCATGGCCGATCTGCCCGATCATGTGAACTTCGTCGATGGCACCATATTGCCGCTCAATATGCCATTCCTGGGCCGCGGCTGACCGCGCCCGATATTGTTGTTTCAAGCAACGGAGTTGTTGACAGGTCGATAGGATGCATGGGAAGCTGAGCCGATAAAAAAAGCATGAATCGGCAAGGCTGGCTACGGAGAGGACAGGCGATGGCCACGACACCCGCGACAGGCAAATACTATCCCGGCTGGTGGGTGGTGGCTGCCGGATTCATCATCTTCTTCTTTTCCTTCGGTGGCCCGACCTACTCCATGTCGCTCCTCTATAATGAGGTGATCGCGGAGTTCGGCTGGACCCGCGCAGAGGCCACCGGCATCTATGCCTGGAAAGGCCTCACCGGCGCGCTGGTCGCCATTCTCGTCATCGGGCCGGCGGTGCAGCGCTTCGGGTTGAAACCGGTCTTCCTCACCGTGCTGATCATCCAGGCGCTGGGCTTCTTCACCTTCCTCAACGTCAGCTCCATCGCCACTTACTTTCTCGCCGGCTTCCTCATTGGCCTCGGCCAGGGGGCGGTGCTGCTTTGCATCAAGCTGATGGTGGCGCGCTGGTTCATGCGCAATGTCGGCTTTGCCGGCGCGCTGGCGCTGGTCGGGTCGAGTGCCGGCGGCGTGGTCTTTCCCATCGTCATTGCCGCGCTCATTCCCGAGATCGGCTGGCGCATGACCTATGCGCTGATCGGCGTGTCGATCCTCGCCGTCTCGGTGCCGCTCGTCCTGTTCGTCAAGCAAAACCCGTCGGAAGAGGATCTGCTGCCGGAGACCGCCAATGCCAAGGGCGTGCTGCCCAGCGCAGAGGTGGCGGCGGCGACGCGCGCGGCGGACATCCCGATGAGCTATGCCGAACTGGTGCGCAAGCCGATGTTCTGGGGCATCATGGTCGGCGTGCTGATCATCGCGGGCGTGGATCAGGGCCTGTTCCAGAACATGCAGCTCTATTTCGTGCAGGAAGTCGGTCTGACCCGCGAGACGGCGGCGTGGCTGCTCTCGCTCACCTCGGCCATCGGCCTTGCCTCCAAGTTCATCGCCGGCAAGTTCTTCGATGTCTATTCGGTGAAGGGCATTGCGGCCTGGTATCTGCTCATCGCCGCGATGGTGCTGCTCGCCTTTCAGGTTTCCAGCCTCTCCACCGCGATCATCTTCATCTGCGCGCTGGGTCTCGCCCATGGCGGACTGGTGTGCGAGGGGCCGGTGCTGGCCAAGCATGTCTTCGGGCCGCGCAACATGGACAAGGTTCTGCCCATCGTCACCGGCTGCTTCGCGCTTGGCTCGTCCATCGGCCCGGTGACGCTCGCCTATATCTACGATGTGAACGGCCATTATGTCTGGGGCTTCGCGCTGTTCGCCGCCATGGCGTTCTTCGCGGCGTTCCTGCTCACCTTCGTGCGGCCGCTCTATCGGGACCGGCTGCGGGCCGCGACGCAGACCGGCGTGGGCGAGGGGGCGGGGATGGCAACGCCGCCGGCCACCGCCAAGCCCTCCGCCGCGCTATGAGTGCGCCGGATCTGCACAGCCTCCATGCGCAGGCCGACGCGCTGGAGGAGGAGATGAGCGAGGCGCTGGACGCGATCATCATCAAGTCCACCCTCTACCAGTCCGGCGATGTCGATCCGCGCCTGCCGCGCCCGCCCATCGACAATCCCCGTCGGCTGCCGTTCCTGATGGGGCCGGACCCGCGCCTGCCGCCGATGCCGGAGAAGCCGACGCTGGTGGATTTCTTCCGCTATCGCTTCGGCCCATCCGCGCACGTCTTGCAAAGCGCGAAGCTGGCGCGCGATGCCGGGCATGACGAGAAGATCGTGCTCGCCTGCCTGCTGCATGACATCGCCGTCACCGGCTTTATCCGCGCCGATCATGGCTATTGGGCGGCGCAGTTGATCGAGCCTTATGTCGATCCCGAAGTCAGCTGGGCCGTCCGGGAACATCAGGTGGTGCGCTTCTATCCCGATGAATCGGTCGGCTACGACTATCCCGAGGCCTATATCCGCTTCTTCGGCGCGGATTACCGGCCCGATCCCCATATCGACCGCGCCTATCAGCGCGCCCGCAACCACAAATGGTATATGAGCGCGCGGCTCGTCACGCTCAATGATTTCTACGCTTTCGACCCCAATGTCGTCGTGGATATCGAAGAGTTTACGGACATCATCGGCCGCCATTTCCGCCAGCCGGAGGAAGGGCTTGGCTTCGATGACAGCCCCTCCGCGCACATGTGGCGCACCATCATGATGCCGACGCGCTTTCTCTGAGCGGTCTTGCCGAAAGCGCCCGCCATCGGTTGCTAACCGCATCGATATTGTTTACTGAGTCTACAATTATATGCCCGAGCGGCAACAATCTGGGAGCGGAGCGGAATCATGGCGGAGATCGTGCTGGGAATGTGGACATCGCACGGGCCGACCCTCTCGACCACGCCCGAGCAATGGACCCTGCGCGTCGCGGCCGATCTCAAGCGCCAGCATCCCTTCCGCGGCGCCGAATATAGTTTCGATGAGCTGGTGAAGCTGCGCAGTCACGAGAAGCTGGGTGAGGCCTGCACGCTGCCGGAGCGCGAGCGCCGCTCGGCCGCCTGCCAGAGCGCGATCACCGACATGGCCGATCGTTTCGCCGCCGCGCAGATCGATGTCGCCGTCATCATGGGCAATGACCAGCGCGAGCTGTTTCTGGAGGACGTGACGCCCGCGATCACCGTCTATCTCGGCGAGACGATCTGGGACCAGCCCGCCACCCCCGAGCAGGCCGCGCGGATGCCGCCGGGCATTCACGAGGCGGAGTGGGGCCACAGCCCGCCCGAGCGCCGGGATTATCCCTGCCAGCCCGAGCTCGGCATGCACGTCTGCAAATCGCTGGTGCCGCAGGGCTTCGATCTTGCCGTCTCCAAGAAGCTGCCCGAGCCCGCCGGCCACTGGTCGAGCGGCGCGCCGCATTCGCTCGGCTTCATCTATCGCCAGATCATGCGCGACGCGGTCGTGCCCAACCTGCCGATCCTCATCAACACCTTCTTTCCGCCCAACCAGCCCACCGCCCGCCGCTGCTTCGAGCTGGGGCGCGAGGTCGGCAAGGCGATCCGCAGCTGGAAGCAGGATCTGCGCGTCGCCGTGTTCGGCTCGGGCGGCATGAGCCATTTCGTCATCGACGAGGATTTCGACCGCATGTTCTTCGAGGCGCTGCGCACCCGTGACGCGGAGACGCTCTGCGCCATCGAGGACAAGCACCTCCAGTCCGGCACCTCCGAGCTCAAGACCTGGATCGCCGCCGCCGGCGCGCTGTTCGACACCGATCTCACCGGCGACGTGGTCGGCTATGAGCCCTGCTACCGCTCGGAGGCCGGCACCGGCACCGCCAATGGCTTCGTCGCCTGGCAATAGCCCACGCGTTTTCAAAGGACGGATGATGACAGCAACAGACCCCCATGTCGCGCGGCTGCGCCAGCTGGATGCCTGCGCGGTATCGGACACGCTGGACAAGCTGGGCCTCGCCGGCTGTGTGACCGGGCTGCGCTCCGCCTCGCCGGGCCGCCGCATTGCCGGGCGGGTGCATACGGTCAAGCTCAAGGCCGGCAACGCGCCCGCCGACCGTCCCCCGGTGCATCTGGGCGCCGCCGCCATCGACGCCAGCGGCCCGGACGATGTGATCGTGGTCGAGCAGCGCACCGGCATCGATGCCGGCTGCTGGGGCGGCATCCTGTCGCGCGGCGCGCAGCACAAGGGCGTCGCCGGGGTGATCTGCGAAGGCCTGGCCCGCGATGTCGATGAAGCCCGCGAGATCGGCTTTCCGGTCTTCTGTCGCGGTTATACCGCCCGTACGGCCCGCAACCGCGTCTACGAGGATGCGACGGACGTCCCCGTCACAGTCGGCGATTTCACCATCGAACCCGGTTTCTATGTCATCTGCGATTCCAGCGCGGCGGTGTTCATCGCGCCAGCCGACATCGCCCGCGTGCTCGATGCCGCCGAGGATATCGTCCGCCGCGAGGGCGAGATGACCCGCCGCCTCGCCACCGGCGAGAGCGCCAGCGCCGTGCTCGGCGCCAATTACGAATATATGCTCAAGGGCGACCAACAATGACCGACGACCGCAACGTCACCCGCGCCGCCGCGCTCGATACCGCAACCTTGAGCGATGCGCTCGACCGGCTCGGTATCGTCGGCCAGTGCTACCAGATCGCCGGCCGCGATCCTGATTTTCGCATGGCGGGGCGGGCTTATACGATGCTCTGCGGCCCGGCCTCGACCCCGCCCGGCACGGTGGGCGATTATATCGATGATGTCCCCCCCGGCCATGTCGTCGTCATCGACAATGGCGGCCGCGAGGATGCCACCATCTGGGGCGATATCCTCACCGAGATCGCGCATCGCCGCGGCCTCGCCGGCACCGTGATCGACGGGATCAGCCGCGACGTCTCGCTCTGCCGCGCGCTCGGCTATCCGGTCTTCAGCAAGGGCCACTGGATGCGCACCGGCAAGGATCGGGTGCAGGTGGAAGTCACCAACTGCCCGGTCAACATCGGCGGCGCCCGCGTGGCGCCCGGCGATATCCTGCGCGGCGATCCCGATGGCGTGATCGTCATCCCGCAGGCGCATGAGGAGGCCGTCCTCGCCGCCGCCGAGGAGATCCACGCCGCCGAGGAGAGCATCCGCGCCGCCTGCCGCACCGGCATGCGCCTCGACGAGGCCCGCGCGCAGTTCAAATATCACAGCCTTCAGACACGTCAGAAATAAGGGGATCAGCCGATGATTATCGACTGCCATGGTCACGTCAGCGCTCCGGTGGAGCTTTGGGCCTATAAGGCGAGCCTGCTCGCGCATCGCGGCTCGCACGGGCGCGGGAGCGTCAAGGTGACGGACGAGCAGATCATTGCCGCCGCCCACCACAAGGAGACCTGGCCGGACGGGCACATCGAGCTGCTGCACAATCACGGCACGGACATGCAGCTCATCTCGCCGCGCCCGTTCCAGATGATGAACTCGGCCAAGCCCGCGCGCGTCGTCCACTGGTTCTGCGAGGAGGTGAACACCCTCATCCACCGCCAGTGCACGCTCATCCCGGAGATGTTCATCCCGGTCGCCGGCCTGCCGCAGGTGGCGGGCGAGCCCATCGAGAATGTGTTTGCGGAGATGGATCGCTGCGTCGCCATGGGCTTCAAGGGCTTCCTGCTCAACCCGGACCCCTATGAGAACGGCGCCGAGGAAGCCCCGCCGCTGGGCGACCGTTACTGGTATCCGCTCTACGAGAAGCTGTGCGAGCTGGATCTGCCCGCGCATATCCACGCCACCGGCTCCCAGTCCGAGCGCTCGCCTTATTCGCTGCACTTCATCAATGAAGAGACGATCGCCACCTATAACCTGTGCACCTCATCGGTGTTCGATGATTTTCCGCAGCTCAAGGTGGTGGTGAGCCACGGCGGCGGCGCAATCCCCTATCAGCTCGGCCGCTTCGAATCCCAGTCGCGCCGCACCAAGCACCTCTTCTCCGAGCGCATGGCCAAGCTCTATTTCGATACCGTGCTCTACACCGAAGGCGCCCTGCGCCTGCTCATCGAAACCGTCGGCCCCGAGCGCTGCCTGTTCGGCTCCGAATGCCCCGGCGTCGGCTCCACCATCGATCCCGCCACCGGAAAGCAAATGGACCACATCGCCCCCTTCATCCAGAAATTCGACTTCCTGAGCGACGCCGACAAGAAGCTGATTTTTGAGGATAATGCGCGGAAGGTGTTTAATTTGGAGGTTTGAGGGGGGATTTCGACTGGAGCCTTTCCTTCGGATCGCGGGCACGCAGATTAGCAAGTTGGGATAGGACATTCGATGCGTTGGCGTCGGCTCGCGCCCCCGCTCACGACATCTGGCGTTGCTGATGTGAGCGTCGGCGTTTGCCAGGACCCGCCATCGGGGTCGAACAAACCGGCCGGGCGGCTGTGCGTCGTATCTCTAAACGTTGGACTTCCGTCGCTCCGATCCCGAAAGCGGTCATCCGACCACATGCCGGGCGAATATAAGCTACTGGTGAAGGCGAGCCGTTCGCTGACGGTAATTCTATCGCGGACCTCAACTTATTAGCCCCGGCAGACCCGGCGAGGTTCATTTTTACACCAAGCATCTCTTTACTGCTAAGTTAATTTTGAGTCGTGTGACCTTTTCCTAGGCGCTATCCCTTCTCCAGCAATGACAGGAGTATGGAATGCAAGTTCGGGGACAGGCGAATTTTAAAAATCCGTCGCAAGAGGCTGGGTTAGTATACTTTGTGGAGCGTTTAGAGGAGTTGACCTACGAGTACTCACTCGACAGCTATAAAGCCCCACCCGCAAACCCCCCTGTTTTAATCAAAGAAGCTTTAGATCAGTTAGATGCAATCGAAGCAACTGGCGATGAGGGGATTGGCGCCGCTGCTTACATTGTAAAAGAACTGGCGGATCGTTTAAAAGATAACATCATCAGTCAATCTTTGATTTCGCAAGGCCGAGACGTTCAAAACGGTCTCTCGAATAATGATCGGTCTTCACTCCGGTCACTTCTTCAGGTTCTCACTAAAGAACTTTCTCCCCCGGCATACATATCCAAAGCATTCGAGTTGGTACTGTCTACAGTGCCTTCGAACAAAAAAATGGATATCGACTTTCTCGTAACAGAACTTGTGGCAACCCTTCAAAATGCAGGGATGAGTAGACGGTATATATACCGAACAACAGTTCGGTACTGGTACGATGATGTCGGAGTTGAGAAAAGATCCATATCTGATCTCGCGCCGTTCCTCAAGCTAATATTTTTATATCAGCACGAGTTTGTCGTGTTTTTCAAAGCAAGTCTTCTCGTCGATGAGCTAAAGAACGAGAATTTCGAAGCGTTTCGTATTCAGATACAAGATGAGTTGGACGATGACTTTAAGATGGCTCCGGCGGCCAAGTCTTTCATGAAGCGTAAGGAAAAGGAACGTTTTGTCAGGGTTGCCGGATTCAAGGGCTTTGACCGAGATTCTGCGGTGGAATCGGCTCGAGAAAAGGTGGGCCTTATCCATAACATGTTTCGTGTTTACCACCATAAACAGGACTTCCAGCTCAGTCGCCATGCTATGGTCAAGCAGTGCTGCGAAAGCGAAATAGTCCTGGTTGACGATACAGATAAGGTCATGTTGCATGTTGCAGATGACCGGCCCGGCGCGGCTGCTAGACGCCTCGACAATTTACTTCGCAATTCCGCATTTAGTCGAGGGGCAGACAAGCGTCGCTTCTACAGCATCGCTGGATTTCACGCGATGAGTCTTGAGGCCTCTTCTTTGGAAAACCAAATAATCAATCTGTGGATCGGCCTTGAGACGATTTCGCCTAGCCGGGTGGGTAAGACTAAGATAGACAGTGTCGTAAACGCAATCGTTCCCTGTTTGGGATTGCGTTACTTGGAACGCACCATGGCGGGAGCGGCCACCGATCTAATCACGTGGGATCGTAAGGCGGCCCTACAGCACCTGAAAGCGCCAGCCCCAGGTCCGGAAAGGTCTCTCGCAGAGTATTTAGCTCGGCTGCTACTCGCTGCCGATGAGTCTGCGGTCAATGCTCTATTTCAGGATTTGGGGACGAATGAGCTCCTGAGGCACCGCCTATATAGATTGCGCCGAAATCTAGCTGAACCTACAAAGGCGCTATCTCTCATAGAGTCTCATGAGCAACGGGTAGAGTGGCAAATTCGTCGGATTTATCGGACTAGGAACGCAATTGTTCACAAGGGAGAACTACCCAGTTCTGTGCACTCCGTAATAGACAGTGCTCACTTTTATTTAGATCAGACGATCCAGATCACAAATGAGCTTTCTTGCGGCCCCCAAGGATTCCATTTGTATCGTGACACATTCCATTATCTCCGCCTCGAGTATGAGGCTTATAAACGGGTTTTGCGTAGCGCAGGAGCTTATGGTGACGATGTCTGCACAGGATTGTTTTGGAAGCGGCCACCATTATTATGGCCAAAGGAAATGTTCGGCTGAACATTTCTGTATCAATGCGGAATTTCGATCGAAGCGGCTGGGTTTTTTGAGTAATCTATCGGTGTGATTAAAAAGCGAACGGCATTAAGCGACGGGAGATTTCTGCGAGACATAGCGGCCATTGAATGTCGTCGGTCCGCCCGACCGTCCACCTCGGTCTTTACACGGCGCTGTTCGAATAGGAACTGAACGTCAGCTTCTGGCAAGAGCAGATGTTCAAGCTATGGCATTGGAACGACAGTTTGTCCCAATGTCGGTGGATCGAACGATGCCACAGCCTCGACCTCAACAAAAGACGGACTTCAGGGCACCTTCGAGCGGTCGAAGCGTGGACATGTCCCACCCAAACAAAAGCCCGGCCAGATCACGCCAGCCGGGCCAGTCTGATGCCGAGAGAGGTCGGCTGATCGCGTGCGCGTCGTCCGCCGCCTTCAGGCGTCGACATAGCCCTTATTGTCCTGGCTGATGCGCATCGCCTCCTGCTGCAGCTTCAGCACATGCGCGGGCTGGCCATATTGGAAGATGAAGCGCTTGAGGTGCATCGCACCGCCGGCTTCGATGTCCTCGACGGTCGACCCCTTCATCACGGCGTCGCGGTGGACGGCGTCACCCAATGATGTGTCGCGTGGGGTCAGCCGTGCCGTGCTATCAGTCACCCGCTGGCTATCACGCCGCCAATCCTGCAACGCGATCCCGTCCCTCCGCCTTGGCGTGATACAGCGCCTTGTCGGCCCGGACGACGGCAGGCTCGAACGCTGTTTCGGCCGCTGTCACCTGCGAGAAGCCTATGCTGACACTCCATGATCCCGGTGCGGCGCCAGCGGCGCGGCATCGGTTCATCAGCGCCTCGACGATCAGGCGTTGCCCTTCGCAACTCGCCGGCAGCAGCAGGATGAATTCGTCGCCACCAATGCGTGCGAGAGCGCCGTCTTGAGCCTGTGCGATCCGGCCTGCCTCCTGCGCAATGCCGCGCAAGACGGCGTCGCCTGCCTCATGCCCGTGCAGATCGTTGACGGCCTTGAAATGATCGACATCGATCGCGACGACGGCCGCGCCAGGCGCGAGCAGGCGCTGCTTCTGCACCTCCAGGCCCGCCCTGTTCCACACGCCGGTCAGCGGATCGCGAAGCGCTGCGGCGCGCAGCGCGTCCTGCGCCTGATCGATTGGCAGCACCAGCAAACCAAGATTGATGATGCCGAGCAACGCCTGATCTGCGAGCAGCGGCAGGCTGCCCAGCGAGTGATCGCCCGAGAGCACGCCCAGATCGCCCACCAGCGAAATCAGGAATATGGGGATGTAGGCGAGCAGGCCTGCGCCTGCGATCCGCTGCCCGCGCAATGGGCCCGAGATCATGGCTGTCCCATTGATCGCCATGGCTGCGGTCAGGCCAAGGACATCGGCGATCCGGGGGATTTGGGAGTCTGCCGGGAGCCAGCCTTGGGCCATCAGCAACAGCGGCCCAAGATGGGCAACGCCGATGACCAGCGCCGGCAGCGCCATCCACGGCGCGAGCACGGGCCGGCCCTCGAACCGGCGAACGCCCATGACGGAGACCGTGTTGCTGAAGGCGAGCATCATCAACAGCACCGACGCAGCGCCCATGCCGCGCTCACCCCACAAGGCAAAGCCGATCATCACACCGCCGTAGAGAAGCGCGCTTGCCGACCAGAACAGCAGATAATCATCCGCTTTTCGGCCACGCCAAAGCAGCAGAAATACGATGCCAAAAGCGCTCGTATTCACGAGGCTGCAGAGCTGCAGCGTGTCGATGTCCAGCAGATTCATGATTCATCCGATCTTAAAGCTCTCCTGTCCGAGATCGGGTTAACAATGCGTGATGCCTGCGCATTTCATCGCAGCGGACCACCGCGTTTTGAGATCAGCCGTTCAACGGGCGCCAAGGGCGCGGACGTGGCAGGACGGGGAGGGCGCGGTTGGGTATCGGGCGGACGGAGCGCTCGGCTTACTCAGCTTATCGCCGCCCTGAGCTCCTGCCTGCGCAGGAGCACGGAGGATGAGATCCAAGCTTCACGCTCGCCCAATACCCACAGTGCTCCTGCGCAGGCAGGAGCCCAGGGCGCACCGGACGAACCTCGCAGCCATGCGGCATCCCCCAACAAAAAGCCCGGCCAGATCACGCCAGCCGGGCCAGTCTGATGCCGAGAGAGGTCGGCTGATCGCTCGCGTGTCGTCCGCCGCCTTCAGGCGTCGACATAGCCCTTATTGTCCTGGCTGATGCGCATCGCCTCCTGCTGCAGCTTCAGCACATGCGCGGGCTGGCCATATTGGAAGATGAAGCGCTTGAGGTGCAGCGCGCCGCCGGCTTCGATTTCCTCGGCGGTCATGCCTTCCATCACGGCGTCGCGGTGGATGGTCGGCAAGGGAATCGCCTTGTTGATCGCGGGGTCGCGGATGATCGCCTTGGGGTCTTCGCCGCGGCCGATCTTCTCCATGTCGCGCAGGAACTGGCGGCGCATCATGCCGATGCCCTTGTCGCTGAGGCCGAGATTTTCCTGCGTCCGGTCCGAGATGGTGCCCTGGCCGATCCAGGCGACGAAATCCTGGTTCATCACATGGCTGGTGATCCACTCGCCGCGCTCGTCCTTGATCGGGCCGAACCAGACCGGGATGGATTGCTGCACATAGGGCTCGGCATCGCGCGGCACGCGGGTGAAGAACCAGCCGACGCTCATCATCGTCTCATCGTCGATGGGCACGCGGAATTCGAAATGGTCGCCGGTGAACATCGCATTGGGCCACAGGCACGCGCGGCCGATGGTCCACAGCGGGTTGGTCTCGTCCGTGTCCTCGCGGATGCGGTTGTAGGTGAAGCCATAATCATATTCGCGGAAGTCGATCTTGAGGTGCTTGGGGCCATAGGGGCCGGTCTCGCCGCGCAGGCGCTTGCTCCAATTGGCGTGCATCCACTCGAAGTGGATCGGGTCCATCGAGTTTTCCTGCCCCTGCAGCCAGTTGCAGGGCAGCTCGGAGATGACGATCTGGCGGAAGCCGTTCTTCCACGAGAAGGGCTCCCAGTCCGGCAGCTCGGGCGCGGGGAGGGGGCCCATATAGGCCCAGAGCAGCCCGGCATGGGCGCGGACCGGATAGGCCTTGATCCGCACCTTGTCCTTGTAGCGCCCCTGCGGATTGGCAGTGTCCTCAAAGGGCTGCTCGGTGCAGGCGCCCTGCGCGTCGAACATCCAGCCATGATAGCTGCAGCGCAGCCCATCCGGCTCGACCATGCCGCAGGCCATGTCGGCGCGGCGGTGGGGGCAGTGGCGGTCCATCAGGCCGAACTGGCCGGAGAGATCCTTGTAGAGCACCAGATTCTCGCCCATGATCCGCACCGGCTTGGTGGCGCGCGTCTCGAACTCGCTCTCGCCGGCGATGGGGTGCCAGTAGCGGCGCAGCAGCTCGCCCATCGGCGTGCCGGGGCCGACGCGGGCCAGCTTTTCATTCTGTTCTGCAGCCAGCATGGCGCATCCCTCCTTGGTCATCTGCCGGGAATCCGTGGGGGCGCCCGCGGACTCATTTCGTCTTTGCCAAATCGTTGTCATAGACAACAAAGTGCGTCAAGCCCGTGTTTGCCGCCCGGGCCTTTTTGTTGTGCGCGGGCAGCGGCATCCCTTATACCGGTCCGTTCGAAACCAAGGGGGACCTGTTCTGTGGCCAGAAAGAAGGCCGGCGCATCGGTGGATCGGCCGAGCTTCCGCAACCTGATGACCTTCCGCCTCCATATGGTGGCGCGCTTTTCCGAAGGGATTTCCGAGGAATATTATCGCCGCCACCTGGGGCTCTCGCTGCCGGAATGCCGCGTGATCGGCATCACCGCCAGTTACGGTTCGGTCTCCTTCAAGCAGGTCGCGGCGGATGCGCATCTGGAGAAGAGCTATGCCAGCCGCGTCGTCTCCTCGCTGGTCGAGCGCGGGATTATCGAGAAGCAGGCCAATCCGTCGGACAGCCGCTCGGTGCTGCTCCAGCTCACCGATCATGGCAAGACCGTGCACGAGCAGACCTATGCCCTCGCGCTGCGCCTCAACGAGGTGCTGCAGATGCCCTTCACCCGCAAGCAGAGCGATGATTTTCTGGCGTTTCTCGGCCAGCTGGATCAGCAGCTCAAGCGCGTGAGCGGGGTGGTGGAGGATGTCGATGCGCTGGGCAAGGTGCCCCGCATCGAGAGCGCCCCCGCGCCGGAGACCCGCAGCGACGGCGCCATGATGCTGGACCGCGCCTTCGCCCAGAAGCTGCACGACATGCTCGGCCGCTACCTCGCCGAAAACCCCTGAGCGTTTCGCGCGGCACGATTTCGGGGTTGTAGATTCAAACAACAATATCCATGCTCCTGCGCAAACGAGTCAGGAGATGATGGATGGGCGAGGGAACAGTGCTGGAGCGGCCGGCGAGCGTGGCGGGCGCGGACGCGCATCTCATTGGCGGCAGGCTCGTGCAGGGCGCTTTCGAGGACGGGGGGCGCAGCTTCGCGGTGATCGATCCCGCCACCGGCCGCCCCTTCGCGCTCTGCCCGGAGGCCTCGCAGGCCGATCTCGATGCCGCCGTCGCCGCCGCCCGCGCCGCCTTCCCGGCCTGGGCCGCGCGCACGCCGGAGCATCGCCGCGCGCGCATCCACGCCCTGGCCGACAGCATCGCCGCCGCGGCCGATCGCCTCGCCCCCTTGCTCACCCGCGAGCATGGCAAGCCCATCGAGCAGGCGCGCATGGAGCTGACCGTCGCCGCGCATCACATGAAGCAACTCGCCGCGCTGGAGATCGGCGATGAGGTGCTGCGCGATGATGCGCGCGGCAAGGTGGAGCTGCGCTACCATCCCCTGGGCGTCGTCGGCGCCATCGCGCCGTGGAACTTCCCCATCGCGCTCGCCATGCACAAGGTCGCGCAGGCGCTCTACACCGGCAACACGCTGATCCTGAAGCCCTCGCCCTACACGCCGCTCACCACGCTGGCGGTGGGTGCGCTCGCGGCCGATGTGCTGCCCGCCGGCGTGATGAACGTCCTCGCCGGCGGCAATGATCTGGGCGCCTGGATGACCGCGCATGAGGGGATCGACAAGATCAGCTTCACCGGCTCGGTCGCCACCGGCAAGAAGGTGATGGCCAGCGCTGCCGCCACGCTCAAGCGCATCACGCTGGAGCTGGGCGGCAATGATGCGACGCTGGTGCTGGCCGATGCGGATCTGGACAAGGCCGCCGCCGGCATCGCCCGCAGCGGCTTCTACAATTGCGGGCAGATCTGCATGGCCATCAAGCGCGTCTATGTGGCCGAGCCCGTGCGCGATGCCTTTCTGGAAAAGCTGGTCGAGAAGGTCCGCGCGCTCAAGGTCGGCCCCGGCAGCGAGCCCGGCATGGACATGGGGCCCATCCAGAACCTGCCGCAATATGAGAAGGTGAAGGCCTATCTGGAAGACGCCGTCGCCCGTCCCGGCGCGCAGCTGTTGACGGGCGGGAGCGCTAGCGGGGGGGCGCAGGGCGGCGCGCACGGCGAGGGGGGATATTTCATCGAGCCGACCATCATCGCCGGGCTGGATGAGAGCGTGCCCCTGGTCTGCGAGGAGCAGTTCGGCCCGGTCATGCCCGTGCTCAGCTTCACCAGCGAGGATGAAGCCGTACAACGCGCCAACGCCACCCGCTTCGGCCTCGGCGCCTCCGTCTGGAGCACGGACGAAACCCGCGCCCGCGCCGTCGCCGGGCAACTGATGGCCGGCACCGTCTGGATCAACCGCCACGGCCTCAACGAGTCAGACGTGCCCTTCGGCGGCATGAAGGACTCCGGCTACGGCCGCGAGCATGGCGTGCTGGGGATACGGGCCTATCAGGAACTGCAGGTGGTGAGCCGGCCGGCGGGGTGAGGGGGCTAAAGCCCCCGCGCCGGAACCCGTCCCCGTTCGTGTCGAGCGAAGTCGAGACACCACAGCGCCTGACATCGCCTCCCGCTCATGTCGAGCGAAGTCGAGACACTTCCGACAAAGCGCCGTTCTGTCTCGACTTCCCCTAAAAGCTGCGTCATTTTGCGGGTGGCGGGGTAATCTTCCTGCCGAAGTTGCGGCCCGCGAATCTGGCGAGGGAAGGAGATTATGAGCAAGGCATCTTATCCGCTCAGACTGCCCGCCTCGGTGAGAGCCGCCGCCGAGCGCCTTGCCAAGGAAGACGGTGTGTCGCTCAACCATTGGATTTCCGTTGCGATCGCCCAGAAGATTGGCGTGGTCGAGGCGGCATCCGGTTTCCTCAAGTGCCGCGCCGGTAAGGCTCGGCCAGAGGGCATGCTGCCCTTGCTCCATAAGGCAAAGCGGGAGCGGGCGCCAAGTCAGGACAAAATCTGAGTTGGGGTAGGAACAAGCATAAAAGACAAAAATTTTGGACAAATTCCTCAGTTGCTAAAAGCTACCCAAGCGCCTTTCTGATCTCATGTCCCATCCTCGTACGGACAATTTTCTCATAATTCCTCAACTGGCCACCAATTGGTTTTCCGAGAGGGCCGAAGGCATCCATGGCGCGCTTTGCGTATGTCCAAAATGTCCAAGTGTCATAGCTGCCATGCGGATCGAAATCAGCGACCCGGCCGTATCGTTGCATGAAGCTAGCGGCGTTGAATCGCTGTTCAATGTAAGTTTGATCTTTGCCGGGATACCGCCGCACTAAGGCACGTGCCTCTGCTCGGATCGACTTTGTTACCTTTCTGTACAGCCGTGATAAAGTAGCGTCTCGCAGATATGCTGCCTTTCCGTCGTACCGAAAGCCGAGATATTCTAATCCGTTTCTGCCTTGTTCGCCGTGAAGTTTGACAAACCCCTGTCCACCGGGACCCGGGAAATATCTAAGCACGGAAGTTTTACTTGCCTTAATGACAATTTGCGGTCCGTGATTTTTTATTTCCGTCATTACGAAATCCCTGGCAGCGAAGGCTTCGGGTTCGCCCCCTGGAACAATTATAATAATGTCATCAGAATATCGGTAAAAGACTCCTTTCATAGATTGAACATAGTCTTTCACGATGCTGTCGAAGTCTATCAGGTATATGTTTGCTAGCATATCAGAAATGGGCGAACCCTGGGGGATTCCGAAGTCATTTTTGTTAGTCTCAATCAGACTCGTGAATTTACCGCCCTTTCCGCATATTTTCTCTCTAAACTCTTCGTTGGTGCACAGCTGCCGAGGCATGTCTTTAAACCCGATATTATAAACGGGGACTTTTCCAGAACCTTTTTGCTGCCACGTTAGATATCCTAAGCGTTCGTAGGCGGCATCGCGATCGACGATCGCATATTGGGTGATAGCGCGAAAGACTGCGCGATGATCGGGAGGAAGTTCGCTGCATCCCAGCAAGCTGCACCACTTTTCCTTCAAAATTTCGTGATCAATACTCTCGAAAAACTTACTGATATCAAGTGTTACTACAGCAGCGTCCTCGAAATCTCGGATTACTTTGAAGGCGTCGAGCGCGAAGTCGATGTTCGACTTCCCCTTACCTTCCGGACTGGTAAGCTTTCGATAAGCGATAACATTATCGGAAAGGCCGCGATCCGCTAGGGCCGCTTCATATGGGCACCTGAGAATGTGTCTGTAATAAGAATAGATATAGGCGTCACGCCTGCTCGCGAACCGCAGCGGCCGAACCTTCTTGTCAGGCTTGCCGCCTTGTTTATCACGGAAGGGCTGCCACTTTTCTTCGAACCGCATGAACGGATAGAAGCTGTTGCGAGCAACTGCTTCGGGGTTGCGCACCAACTTTTCGATATCGCGTGGTCGTATCGGTTTATCGAAGTGTGGATAATGCTTGAGTGTCGGAGACCAGTCGACCACATCTACTCCACGAGAGGGGGGAAGAACATCCGCGTCCCTTGCGGAATTTCCTTAATAGGAGCGTTCTTCCCCCAGCACTATTATCTGACGAGCGTTCATGGCACTCTGTGGGGACCTATTCGAACGAATTGTACTATACTGTCGTTGAGGTCGTTCAGACTTTCGTCTGGTCCGATCCCGCTTCCATCTTCATCAGCGAGGTTACTATGAACCTAACTATTCTGAAAATTTCTGTTGACGGTATAAACTATCTACTCCCGCGCGAATTAACGGTTGGGATGTATCTTAAGTAGCATTTTGTCCAATTGTAGTAAACATAGAAATAACGTTTTCAGGACCTGCGGGCGTCGCGATATGGGACTGTTACCTCAAGCCCGCCCCACCTTCACCTCCATCAACACCTGCCGCTTCTCCTCCCGGATCACCCGCGCCGCCTCGCGCAGCGTGTCGGCCAGCGCGGCCGGGTCGGCCACCCGCGCGGTCCAGGCGCGTGAGGCTTCGGCGATCTTGCAGAAGTCGGGCAGCGGCTCGAGCGATGTGATCGGCATCACATTGGCACGCGCCGCGTGGCCTTGGGGGTAGATGCCCAGGGTCGATCCGCGCACCGCGCCCCAGATGCCGTTATTATAGACGATGGTGAGCAGCGGCAGGCCGTGCGCCTCGGCAATCTGGTGGCAGGCGACCGGATTGGCGAACATGTAGCTGCCATCGCCCACCGTCGCGACGACCAGCCGGTCGCGGTCCGCCAGCTGCACGCCCAGCGCGGCGGGGAGCCCCCAGCCGAGCCCGCCGGAAATCGGGTTCTGGAAGAACTGGTCGCCGCGCAGCCCGGTGACGAATTCCGGCTTGGCGCCCAGCTCGCTGACGATGCAGCCCTCCGCGCCGATCAACTCCACCACCGCGCGGGTGACGAAGGCGGCGGACATGGGCGGCCCGGCGCGCACCGCGCTGTCCAGCTGCGCGCGCCGCGCGGCGTGGCGCTCGGCCAGCCGGGCGAAGCGGGCGGAGCGGTCCCGCGCCAATGTCGGAGGGGGCGTCATGGCCTGCATCGCCTCGTCCAGCGCGGCGATGATGTGGGCGGATTCGCCGGTCAGTGCCAGATCGGTGGCAAAGCCGCGCAGGGGCACTTCCAGCTGGTGCGGATCGGCCCCGGCCTGGATCACCGTCGCCTGCTCGGCAAAGCCGTGGCGGTGCGGCAGCCAGGGCACGATGGCATCGAGCACCAGCACCACGTCCGCCGCCGCCAGGTCCTCGCCGGGGTCGAACCCGCCATGCATGGGCGAGGCGCCGTCGATGGAGAGTTGCGAGGGCCAGAACTCGACCACGGGGATCGCGTGGCGCTCCGCAAAGGCGGTGAGCGCGTCGAACCCGCCACCCCGCGCACCCGTCCGGAAGGCGACGATCAGCGGGCGCTCGGCGGCATCGAGCAGCCGCGCGGCTTCCGCCAGATCCTCCGGATGCGGCGCGGCGCGGGCGGGGGCATTGCGCGGCTTGCTGTCGCGATAGGTCGTCACCTCGCACAGCGCCTCGCGCGGCAGGCCGAGATACACCGGGCCGCGCGGGCTGGAGGTGGCGATGGCCACCGCGCGGTCGACCAGCGGGGCGATCTGCTCGGGGCGGGAGAGGGTGGCGTCCCACTTCACCGGCTCGCGCACCATCGCGGTCTGGTCGCGCATGTTCTGGCCCCAGTTGATCGGCGAATTGCGGTGGCCGAGCGGCCCGTGCTCCGTATGCGGGGTGATGCCGCTGGCGAGGATCATCGGCACCTGGTCGGACGCCGCGTTGAGCACGCCCATCACGCAATTGGCCAGGCCCACATTGGTGTGGACCATCACCGCCTGCGGGCGTCCGGTCGCCAGATAATAACCATGCGCCATGCCGAGCGCGGCGGTCTCGTGCGGGATGAGGATGGGCGTGGGCACCTTGAAGTCCGCCACCTGCGCATGGGCAAAGCCCTCGATCACCGGCGCAAAGTCCGTGCCGCCATTGGCGAACAGATATTCGATGCCATTGGCCGCCAGCCGCCGCAGGAAGATCTCGCCCGCCGAAGCCTCGATCATGGGGGCGTCGATATCCGCCGTCTCCGCAGGGGCAGAAACAGGTTGCGCCGGACTGACCATGAAATCTCCTATCTGTGGCAGCTTATTTTGTTGTCATTGATAACGAAAATTGTGGCTGCTGCAAGGAATCGTGCTATTGGCGGGGGGCAGGGATTGTCTCAAATGACGATCATCAAACCCGCATTCTGTTGTTGCCCAAGGGAGAGTTTTGCATGAAGCCAGCGCCGTTCCGAGCCGACCATGTGGGCAGCCTCATCCGCCCGGACTATCTCATCGAAGCCCGGAACAAGAAGGCCGCCGGCGAGCTCAGCGCCGACGAGCTGCTGATCATCCAGCAGGACGCCATCCGCGAGGTCGTGGCGCTGCAGGAAGGCGTCGGCCTCAAGTCAATCACAGACGGCGAGTATAATCGCGGCAGCTGGCACACCGATTTCCTGCTCCGCTTCGCCAATGTCGAACCCTGGCAGTCCAGCCACCGCACCACCTTCCGCAACGAGCAGGGCACGGTCGAGAGCAAGCCGCATACGGTGCGCATCACCGGCAAGCTCAGCCGCCCCAAGCCGATCTTCGTCGAGGACTTCAAGTTCCTCAAGACGGTGACGAAGGAAACGCCCAAGATCACCATTCCCTCGCCCTCGATCATGCACTTCCGCGGCGGGCGCGATGCGATCGACGCTGAGGCTTATCCCACGATGGAGGAGTTCTACGCGGACCTCGCGGCGGTCTACGCCGAGGAGATCGGCGATCTGATCGACGCCGGCTGCCGCTATCTGCAGATCGACGAGACCAACTTCGCCTATCTCTGCGATCCCACCCTGCGCGCGCAGGTGCCGACCAGCATCGGGGAAGATCCGGACGAACTGCCGCACGTCTACGCCAAGCTCATCAACGCGGCGATTGCCGCCAAGCCCGATGATATGGCCGTCTGCATGCACGTCTGCCGGGGCAATTTCGCCGGCCGCTGGGTTGCCGAGGGTGGCTATGATCCGGTTGCCGAAGTCATGTTTAACGAGATGAACATCGACGGCTATTTCCTGGAATATGATTCCGACCGCGCCGGCGGCTTCGAGCCGCTGCGCTTCCTGCCCAAGGGCAAGACGGTGGTGCTGGGCCTGGTCACCACCAAGCGCGGCACCATGGAGAGCCCTGACGAGCTTAAGCGAAGGATCGAGGATGCGGCGAAATATGCCGATATCAGTCAGCTCGCTCTGTCCCCGCAATGCGGCTTCTCCAGCGGCATCGGCGGCAACATGATGGATATCGAGCACGAAAAGGCCAAGCTGGAGCTGGTCGTGCGCGTGGCGGAGGATGTCTGGGGCTGAGGCCGCCACGCTCACTACAGCATATGATTTCTGAGGGGCGGCATCGGCAGGTGCCGCCCTTTCGCATGCGGTGCGGCGAAGGCGAAGCCGGTTGACAGTCAGCGGGATAATTATCAAGAAGCTTTATATAAAGTAGATTGTCAATTTGCCCGACTGTAGGTCAGCGGGAGAGGGGGAGCATGAGCGCGCAGTCGCGATCCGATGAGGGAAGGCCGCGGCGGCTACTCTATCTGCTCAAGCGCGGCTACACCGCCGGCAAGCTGGAGCTGGACGAGGTGGTGCGCGCGCACGGGCTGACGACCAGCGATTTCACGATCCTCTCTTTCCTCAAACGCCTCGCCCCCTGTTCTGCGGCGGAGCTGGCGCGGGTGCAGCGGGTCACGCCGCAGGCCGCCACCCAGCAACTCGCCCAATTGCGCGAGAAGAACCTCATCACCAGCGAGACCAGCGAACTCAACCGCCGGATCTCGCTCATCAGCCTGACACCCGAGGGACAGGCGCGGTTCGAAGCCGTCAACGCCGATGCGCGACGGCTGGAAGAGCAACTCACGGCCGGGCTAGCGGAGCAAGAACGCAAGACATTGCTCGATCTGCTCACCCGCCTGGTCGTGTCCATGGAAGCGAAAGGACAATCCATCGATGACAAGTGAAAACACCTATGAGGCCGTGAAGGTCACGCTGGATGACGGCATCGCATGGGTGTCCCTCAACCGCCCGGCCAAGCGCAATGCGATGAATCCCACGATCAATCGTGAGATGTGGCAGGTGCTCGATGAGTTGGAGGTGCGCGACGATGTCGGTGTCGTCGTGCTGACCGGCGAGGGAGAGGCCTTCTCTGCCGGCATGGACCTCAAGGAATATTTCCGGGAGACCGAGGGCGAATCCGCCATTGTACAGGCCCGCTTTCGCCGCGCCGCGACGGATTGGATGTGGCGGCGCCTGACGCATTATCCCAAGGCCACCATTGCGATGGTCAACGGCTGGTGCTTCGGCGGGGCATTCACGCCGCTGGTCGCCTGCGACCTGGCGATTGCCGCCGACGAGGCCACTTTCGGCCTGTCCGAGATCAACTGGGGGATCATCCCGGCGGGCAACGTCACGCGCGCCGTGGCGCAGGTGATGAACCACCGCGACAGCCTTTATTATATCATGACCGGCGATCCGTTCGACGGGCGCAAGGCGGCGGAAATGGGGCTGGTCAACCGCTCCGTGCCGCTGACCGATCTACGGGCGGAGACCGAGGCGTTGGCGCGCAAGCTACTCTCCAAGAACCCGACCATCCTGCGCCACGCCAAGTCCGCGTTCAAATATGTCGAGCGGCTGGATTGGGACACGTCCGAGGCGATGCTCGGCGCGATGGCTGCGACGGCGGCGGGCCAGGATACCGAGCGTGGGCGCCGCAAGGGCATGACGCAGTTTCTGGACGAAAAGTCCTTCAAGCCCGGCTTGGGCGGGTATCGCCGCGAGGAGTGAGCGGCCTCGCGTTCAAGCGCCGAACCTCACCTGCTCCGCGTCCCCGCCTTGGGCAAGGGGCGCGGGGAGGGCGCCGGTCTCAATCCATCAGGACGTTCAAGCCCCGGCTAGCGAGGGTTTCCCGCACTTGCTGCACCCGGACCTTGCTCCGGTCCAGATTCATGCCGCCTTCGCTCAGCAGGGCGCGCACAGCATCCGTATCGACCAGACGCGGCGAAACGCCGTCGCGCACTGCCACGGCGGCGGCCACACCCGCGGCCTCGCCCATGGCGATGCATTCGGGCATCAACCGCACGCGCTGATGGGCCTCATTGTCGAATGAAACGGTCTTGCCCGCCACCAGCAGATTCTCGATGCCCTGCGGGAGCAGGCAGCGATAAGGCAGGCCCAGCACGACCACCGAGATCGGCATCTCGGTGAGGTCATGGCCCTTGCCGCCCTCGCTGCCATCGGGCTTGTGGCGCACCCAGCCTTTCACATTCGGGCCGCGATAGACCTTGAGCGCGATCTCATCGGCAAAGGTGGCGCCGTCGAAGATGTCGTCGCGGGTGAGCGTGTAATCGCCGATGATCCGGCGGCTGTCCCGCACACCGATTTGCGGCGCCATATCGATCAGGAAGGCGTCCTCCATGCCGGGAATGCGCTTGACGAACGGCAGGAAATCGCGCGCCCGGCGGCGACCTTCGACCTCCGCACCAGTAAGATCGGCGGCATCGGTGGGATCCCGATTGAGCACCTGCACGGCATAGAGATAGCCGATGCCATGGCGCAGATTGGCCGGTGTAGCACCAAAGATCGAGATATGATGGCCGAATGTGCCAGGCAGGGCGCCTTCTTCCTTACCCTGGGCCACCAGCGACTTCCAGCCGGTCAGGTGGACATATTGGGCACCATCGAGTGAATTGGCGGGCGTACCCCACAGCTTGGAGAAATCGTCCGGGTTCGCGCGGGCGTGAGCCTGCATCCGCTCCCAGTCGACGCCGCCCATTCGGCACAACATCATCATGGGTTGTGGGTCCTCGCGCGGATGCATGGCGACGCCGGCACGCGCGGCGACATCGGCATCGCCGCTGGCATCGATGATGACGTCAGCGATAATGGCCTGCCGGCCGGATTTGTTCTCGATGATGACGCCCTTGAGCGCATCCCCCTCACGGATCACGTCGACGACATTGGTGTTGAGCAGGAGATCGACGCCGGCTTCCACCAGCATGTCGAGCACCACCAGCTTGAGCATTTCGGGATCGTAGGCGAGGTTGAAATATTCCGGCAGGAAGGTCTCTGCCGCAGCATCATGCGCGGCGAGGCGCTGCTGCATCTCGCGCAAAATGCCGCTGATATTCTCGCAACTTAGGAATTCAGTGACGAACGACATGGGTCCGGTGCCGCCGACAACGGCGTTGCGCTCGATCAGCAGCACTTCGGCCCCATTGCGTGCGGCGCGGATCGCCGCTGGGTATCCCCCTGCGCCGGCACCGACGACCAGAACCTGCGTGCGCCGTGCCACCGGGATCTCCCGTGCGGCCTCGGTGATGGTTTCCCGTGCGGTGGGAGCCCCGAATCTCTTCTCCATGCAAAAAATAATATAGTCATATGGTTTGAGCCGCAAGCCGCGATGCCGCTTGCAAAGAATATTATAGTTATATAGTTCCGTTCGGCGACAGCAAGGGGTGACGCATGATAGCCGTGGACGAGCAGGAGTGGATCGAGGAGCAGCCGCAAGCGGTGCCGGTGGTTGATCGGGCCGCGGTGCTCGTGTGCGGAGGAGGCGCTGGCGGCGTCGCTGCGGCTGTCGCCGCCGCGCGCAACGGCGCGGACGTGCTGATGATTGAGCGGGATACAACCTTGGGCGGCACCGGGCCGCGCTCGTTCGTCACGGAATATCATCAAGCCTTCTTCACCGGCGGGATCATGAAAGAGGTGATCGAGCGGCTACGCGCCAATGGCGGCGCCGATCCGGACCTGGAGGACGGGCATTTCGCCGTGCCGTTCGACCCCGAAATCCTCAAATTTGTCCTCGCCGAACTGGTGGAGGAAGCCGGCGTGCGTGTGCTGCCGCAGACCTGGGTCACCGATGCGATCGTCGAGGATGGCGCTGTGCGCGGCGTTGTCATTGAGAACAAGGGCGGGCGGCAGGCCGTGCTGGCCGACGTGGTGATTGACGCGACCGGCGATGCCGATGTCGCGGCTCGGGCCGGAGCGCCGATGCAGGAGTATAATCACCCGCAGCCGATGGTCATGCTCTTCCAGATCGGCGGGGTGGATTATCGCCACAGTCAGGATCGCAAGGGCCGCACCGAGATGGTGAAGGCAGCCAAGGCTGCAGGCGTTCTGCTGGACGACGTCTATCTCGACAACTTCTCCAACTTCGGCATCGCGCCTTCCACACGGGCGGGGCAGATGGGCTATATCTACGGCGTCCGTGTGCTGCATCGCGACCCTTATGATGCCGACGAGCTGACGGATGCGGAGGTCCGGGCCCGGCAGGGCGTGCGCGCGTTCATGCCGTTCCTGCGCACTGTGCCGGGATTCGAGGAGGCCTATCTCATCAAGGCAGCGCCGATGATCGGGGTGCGCGATTCCCGGCGGATATTGGGCGACTACACGCTCACGCGCGACGACATATTGGAAGGCCTCTTCCACGCGGATGACATCTTCAAGCGTTACCACCGCCTGCCTGACACGCTTGGCTTCGTGCGTCACCCCTCGGATGGCAGCGAAACGACGGCGGCCTTTCGCGAGCGGCTGGCTAACGCCAAGATGGTCACGTCGGTGTTCGGCGTGCCCTTAGGCTGCCTGATGCCGCAGGGCATCGAGAATCTTCTGGTTGCCGGCAAGACCGTGTCGATGAGCTATGAGGCCCATTCGCGCTGTCGGCAGATCCCTGACTGCATGGCCTTCGGTCAGGCGGCGGGGACGGCGGCGGCGCTGGCTTGCCGGGACGGGGTGACGCTGCGCGAGGTCGCCATCGACGAATTGCAGGCGCTGCTGATCGCGCAGGGCCAGAACCTGGCCGATGGCGCGATCGACATCGGCAAGGCCAAGATCCACAATATGGTGCGGGATTAAGCGGATGAGCACGACGATCATGGAACGCACAGCGGGCGCAACGCGCGGTGAGATCATGCTGCCGGGCCGCCGAACCCCGGTTTATCGCGCGGTCGACGTGCTGGTGTGCGGCGGCGGATTGTCCGGCGTAGCGGCAGCTGTGGCGGCGGCGAGGGGCGGGGCGCGCACGCTGTTGGTGGAGCGCAACGTCGTACTGGGCGGCAATGGCCCCTTGTCCTTCGATATCGCCCTCGCGCCCGCAGCACAGGGCATCGGGACCGAGTTGGTCAGCCAGCTGGAGCGAAGCGGCGAAGCCGGGCCGGACCTTCTCGGCGATGGTCTGGTTCATGATGCCGAGGCGCTCAAATATGCGCTGCTCGATCTCGCGCAGGAGGCGGGGGTGCAACTGCTGCTCTCCAGCTGGGCGGCCGATCCCATTGTGGAAAAGGGCGTCGTGCGGGGCGCGATGGTCGAAAACAAGTCCGGGCGCTTCGCTGTGCCGGCCGGCGTGGTCATCGACGCCACCGGCGATGGCGAACTGGCGATGCGGGCGGGCGCTGCAATGCGCGGGCTGGACGAGCCCGCCAGTATCGCCATGAATTACCGGATTGGCGGCGTCGCGTTCGATGCGGTGCTGGACGGACAAGCGACATGGCCTGCCCGCCTCGCCGAGGCGAAGGCGCGGGGCGTGCTGTCGCCCGATCAGCCGGACCGACTCGTGCTCTATGGGATAACGTCAGCGGGTCGGGGCAGGGGCGTGGCCTATGTGCGCGGGCCATCCATGCAGGTTGATGGGGCGACCAGCGTCGCGCAACTGGGCGCGCAGGAGGCGCGGGCGCGGACATTGATCCGCGAGATCCTGCCGCTCCTGCGGACCCTGCCTGGACTCGAAGCGAGCTTTCTGATCGACGTCGCGGGTGCCATGCAGGCCGCGCGCCTTCGCCATGTCGTGGGCGCACATGTGCTCGGCGTTGAGGATGCGCCACTGAAGAGCGATAGTGCGCTCATCGATGCGGCACTGCGCCCCCGCGAGTTGAGCGGGCTGTTCGTCACCGGGCGGGCTGTCTCTGCCGATCCGCGCGCCTGGGCCACGTTGGGCACGGGCGGATCGTTACAGCTCGGCGAGCGGGCGGGCGCGCTTGCGCTCGCGCATCTGGCAGCGCGGTCTGCTGCCTGATCGCGGCAGAACTCGGCAATGGCGTCAGCGCTGAAGATTTCGTAGAAGACGCTCCCCCGGCAGCGCGGGGTTTGGGGCGGAGCGTCTTCTTTTTCATGGATTCATCGACCAACACCGATCGCGGCTCTGGCGCCCGCATGATTGCGCTGCTCAAACTGATCGGCGAAAGCGACGGCGATTGCGCGCTCAAGGATCTCGCCGCCGGCACGGGAATGCCGGCCAGCAGCGTGCATCGGCTGTTGCAGATGCTGATCCGCGGCGGGTTGGTGGAGCGGGGCGACGGCACATCCTATCGGGCCGGGCGTGAACTGTTCAGGCTGTCCGCCAACATCTTGAGCCGCAGCCATTATGTCGCGGCGGTGCGCCCGTTCCTCCGCACTCTGTGGGCGGGTTGGCAGGAGACGGCGGTATTCTGCACCTATGATGCCCCCCATCACCGCGCCATCGTCTCGGAACGAATCCTCACGCCGCACACGCTGCGTCATGTGCTGGAGCCCTATACTGATCTTTCGCTGACCTGGGGTTCGCTAGGCCGCGCCATTCTCGCCCATCTGGAGTCGGAGGATCTGGCGGCGGCGCTCGCGCAGAGCCCGGTGGGGCCTTTGACCGGCGCCCCAACGCCTCCGCCCGAGGTGCTGGTGGAGGAACTGGCCGCTATTCGTGAGCGGGGCTGCGCAATCTTCTACAGTCAGGAGGCCGATGTCGCGGGCATCGCGGCGGCTGTCTTCCGCAGCGGCAATGCGGTGATTGGGTCGATCGGCCTCACGATGCCGGCCAAGCGCTTCGGCACGATGGACCGCGAGCGCATGGCGAGCGACGTCATGGCGGCAGCGCGCACGCTCAGCGCTACCTTCGGCCACGCCTCCGCCGAGGCCTGACGCCCGCCCTGGCGGTGCCAAGGCGGATCGTCAGGTTAGGCGGGATCAGGCTGGCGGGAGGTGGAAGACCTGCGCGGCATTGCGATGGCAGACCGCCTCGCGTTCTTCTCCGTCCAGCGGCGCGTGGTTGATGAAGGTGACGGAGGGCTCCATCTCCTCATAGGGATAGTCGATCGCCCAAAGCACGCGGTCTACGCCCAGTACGTCGATCGCGTAGCGCAAGGCCGGGCCATGCTCCACGCCGCTGGTGGTGATGTACACGTTGCGCTTCATCACCTCGGAGGGCTTGAGCTTGCTGCCATAGGCATCGCGCCGGCGCTCGAACCAATGATCTGTGCGCCACAGGTGGAACGGGATGTTTTCACCCATATGGCCAATCACGATCTTGAGGTTGGGCAGCTTGTCGAACACACCGCTGAGGATCAGCCGCATGGCATGGGTGCCGGTTTCGGCAGCATAGCCCCAGATCGCCGATTGCAGGCGATGATCGCGGAACGGCTCCGCCATGCCGTCTGACGGGCAGCGGGGATGGATGTAGATCGGCCGGTCGAGCGCGGCGGCGGCCTCCAGGATCGGCATGAACTTGGGATCGTCCAGATACTCGTTATTGGTGTGCGAGTTCACGATGAAGCCGCTGAAACCCAGCTTATTGACGGCGCGCTCCATTTCCTGGGCAGCCCGGGCCGGGTCTTGCGGCGCGAAGGACGCAAGGCCGGCGAAGCGCTTCGGGTGGGCGCGGACCACTTCGGCTAGGCGATCATTGGCAAGCTCGGCCATGGCGACGGCCTGATCGGCGCGGAACATCTGCACGCCCGGCGAGGTGAGCGAAAGGATCTGCATGTCGACACCGAGGCGGTCCATTTCCGCGAGCCGCTCCGTCACGTCGCGCAGGCGGCGAGTGAGGCGGTCCGGTCCGCGAGAACCAAGCGGGTTAATCAGCTGCGCGTCCAGATTGGGCCATGTTCCGGTGGCAAGGTCGGCCAGCGCGTCCTGATGCTCGGCAATCGTCCAAGCTTCCTCCACGGCAATCCGTCGCGCGGGTGCGGCGGCTGGGGGCGGCCGCATCGTGCGCGCCGCTGCGGTGCCGGTCATTGCGCTCATGGCGCCGCCAGCGGCAAGTCCGCCCGCCAGAAGCTGCCGTCGATCGAACTCTGCCATTCATCCCTCCTCATTTTTCTTGGGCGGAAGCTACGGTGGTGCGGCTACAAGTCAACCCATAAGTTCCAAAATACGGAACAAGACTTCTGCAATATGGAATAAATTTGACATGCACGCCTAGCGTCGCCATGGTCCCGCCCCATAACAGCCCGAGGCACGGGCGTTCTGACATTGGAGGAGAGCGATGATGAAGAAGGCAGATCTTTTGTTGCAGGCCGCGAGCGCACTGGCGCTGGGCGCCGCAACCCTGGCGACACCCGCCATGGCGCAGGATGCCCCCGCTCCCCAGCAAAGCGCTCCCGAGAAGGCCGATGCCGATGACATCGTGGTGACCGCGCAGTTCCGCTCGCAGCGTCTGCAGGATGCGCCGCTGGCCATCACCGCCGTCTCTGGCGACATGCTGGAAGCGCGCAGCCAAACGAGCATCGCTCAGGTTGCCGCACAGGCACCCAACGTCAATCTCGCCGAAGCGCCGGCCACCTACGGCCCGTCGATCCAAGCGTTCATTCGTGGCGTCGGCCAATCGGATTCGACGTTCGCGCTGGAGCCGGGCGTCGGCCTCTATGTCGATGACGTCTATTACTCGACGCTGCAGGGCTCGATGCTCGATCTGCTGGACCTCGACCGGGTGGAAATCCTGCGCGGGCCGCAGGGCACGCTTGCCGGGCAAAATTCCATCGGCGGCGCGATCAAGCTCTATTCCAAGAAGCCGGATGGCTCGGGCGGCGGCTATGTCCAGGCAACCTACGGTAGCTTCAACCGCACCGAGGTGCGCGGCGGCCTGAACCTGACGGTCGTGCCCGATCAGCTTTTCCTGCGCGTCTCCGGCGCTGGCGTGAAGAAGGACGGCTACGTCACGCGCTATGATTATCGCTGCACTCACCCGACCTCGCCGGTGCGGACCTTCGCGATTTCCGATAATTGCAAGCTCGGCACGGAGGGCGGCAAGTCCTATGTCGCCGGTCGCGGCACGCTGCGCTGGACGCCCAATGACGCGATCGACATTTCGATCATCGGCGACATCACCCGCGACGACAGCGAGTCCGCGCCCTCCACGCTGCTCTATGTCGGCACGCTGACGGGGCCGGGGTCGAGCGCGACCGCCCCTTATGTCATTGACGGCGTCCGCTATGGTACGGCCACCGGCTCGCCGTTCATCAGCTATTCGCCTTACGGCAATTTCGCGCAGGATACGTTCACGACCAGCCCGTTCGTGAGCTATGAGAATTATCTCAACTATGCCCCGCGTGATGGCACGGCGCCTTATGCGGCGCCAGCGCGTAACTCGCTCGACACCTGGGGCCTCTCAGGCAACATCACCATCGATGTCGGCGATCTAAGTATCACCTCGATCACGGCCTATCGCAGCTACAATTCGGTGTTCACATCGGCCGAGTCCTCGCCGATCAACATTGCGCTGACGGCCAATGACGTGAACCACAACCAGTTCAGCCAGGAACTGCGCGCCAGCGGTGCGATCGGTACGCTGCTGAACTATACGGTGGGCGGCTATTATTTCGAGGGCACCAGCGACGGCGGGTCGCGCGTTCAGCTTCCCACGCTGGAATTCCGGCAGAACGACCATGTCGAATCCCAGACCATTGCGGCCTTCGCCAATGCCGAACTCAATCTGACCGAGAAGCTCACATTGATCGGTGGCCTGCGCTACACGGACATTACCAAGAGCTTCCAATATGCGCGCAAGGGCAATCCGGGGAACATCTATGGCGGCAATGCGCCGCCGTCGCTTGCCCCGCTCGATGGGCTGGTGCGGACGTTCAAGGGCGATCGTCTCGATTATCGCGGTGTCGTCCAGTACCGCTGGACGCCCGACTTCATGACCTATGCGCAGATCGCGACGGGCTTCAAGAGCGGCGGCGCCAATCCGCGGCCGTTCTTCCCGGCGCAGGCGCTGACGCACGATCCCGAGACGCTGACCGCCTATGAGGTTGGCTTCAAGAGCGACCTGTTCGACCGGCTGCTACGCCTGAACGTCTCCGGCTTCCTCAACAAGTATAACGACATTCTCGTCAGCGTCTCGACCTGTCCAACCGTGCCGGCCGCGCCCTGCGCATTGCCGCTCAACGCCGGCAAGGCGGATGTGAAGGGCTTCGAGGTCGAGGCGACGCTGCGCCCGGTTCGCGGCCTGCTGATCGATGCCTCGCTCGGCTATCTGGACTTCGACTACAAGTCGATTTCCGCCATCGGCCAGAGCGCTGGCATCACGCTCGATATGGACGCGCCCTTCGTGCAGGAATGGCGCTGGAGCGTCGGCGGGCAGTACAAGATCGAGCTGGGTGATGCCGGCTCCCTAACCCCGCGCATCGACGTGAATTCGCAGAGCCCCTATTTCTCGACGGCGATCAACCGCGCGCCGTTCAACCAGGTGGAAGGGCGCACGATCGTGAATGCGCGCCTCACTTATCGCGATGTGGCCGAGGATTGGCAGCTGTCGCTGGAAGTCACCAACCTGACTGATCGGCTCTATTATGACGGCCTGTTCGACAATCGCGGATCGACCCAGTCCATCCAGGGGCGCCCGGCGCGTCCGCGGGAATGGGCTGTCACCATCAAGCGCAATTTCTGATAGATGATGACGCCGGCCGGTCTTGCGCCGGGGTCTTGGAAGAGGAGCTTCGAGATGAACATCCAAGTGTCTCACAAGGGGCAGGCCGCCGATCAGGCGACCGGCACGATCGTGGCGGGTTTGCCCATGCCCGAGTTCAAGCGGATCACCGTCGAGCCGATCTCCGGCGCGTGCGGCTGCGAGATCAGCGGTGTGGACCTGCGGGAGCCGTTGGATGACGAGACGCTCGCCGAAGTGATGAAGGCGTTCGAGCATTTTCTGGTCATCGTGTTCCGCGACCAGGATCTGACGCCCGAGCAGCACAAGGCGTTCACGCGCTACTTCGGTCCGATCACCGAACTGCCGCAGGCGCCGACCTATGGCGAGCATCAGGACATGCAGGAAGTGCGCCGAGAAGCGCATGAGCCGGAGAACGTCGTTCCCTCCTTCGAGCACTTCCACACGGACAGCCCGTTCCTGCTGCAGCCGCCGCTCTGCGTGGTGATGCGCGCGCTGGAAGTGCCCAAATTCGGTGGCGATACCGCCTTCTCGAACGGCTACCTCGTCTATGAGCATCTTTCTGATGCCATGAAGGAACTGCTCGACGGGCTCGAGGTCGTTTACTCAGGCAAGGAAATCTGGGCGCGCAATGAGAAGCTGCCGCCCGAGAAGCGCCTGCGCCTGCGTGAGTCGCACGGGTTCAGCGAAGACGAGCTGGAGAATATCCACCCGGCGGTGCGTGTTCACCCGGTCACCGGTCGCAAGGCCCTGTTCGCGACCACGGCCTATTTCAAGCGCTTCGTTGGCTGGACGGAGGCGGAGAGTCAGGCGCTGCTCGGCTATCTCCAGAGCCTTGCCCAGCACCTGCATTATCATTGCCGCGTGAAATGGAAGAAGGACACATTGATTGTCTGGGACAATCGTTTCTTGCTTCATCGTGGCGTCCATGATTTCAAGTACGAACGTCGGCATCTCATCCGCACGACGGTCATGGGCGAGAGGCCGATCGGCCCGAAAGGCCCCAGGAAGGATTGAAATTACCCCATGAAAGTCAGTGCTGCCATCGCCAACATCCTCAAGCGTGAGGGTGTAGACGTCATTTTCGGTTATCCGCGCAACGCCGTGCTGGAGGATGCCGCCGCAATCGGCATCCGCCCGGTCATCGTCCGCCAGGAGCGGACGGGCGTTCACATGGCCGATGCGCTGTCCCGCCTGACGCGGGGCAAGCGCATGGGCGTGTTCGCCATGCAACATGGGCCGGGGACGGAAAATGCCTATGGCGGGGTGGCACAGGCTTACTCCGAATCCGTGCCCGTGTTGGTGCTGCCGCAGGGCTATGCCCGCCGCATCGCCTTCGTGCCGGACAATTTCAATGCCAGCGTATCGATGCGGGATGTGACCAAGCATGCCGAGCCGATCACGGTTGCGGCAGAAACGCAGAACATCATGCGCCGTGCCTTCACGCAGCTGCGCAATGGCCGTCTGCGTCCGGTGCTGGTCGAGATGCCCTGGGACGTGTTGGGCGAAGAAATCGACGCGCCCGAGAGCTATCAGCCGGTGGTCACCACCCGCTACGCGCCCGAGCCGGACGCGGTGAAGCGCGCGGCCGAAGCGCTGGTCGCCGCCAAGCGCCCGGTGATCTACGCCGGGCAGGGCGTGCACTGGGCCGAGGCCTATGAGGAACTGAAGGCGCTGGCCGAGTTGTTGGCCATCCCGGTTTCCACCAGCCTTGAAGGCAAGAGTGCATTCGACGAGACGCATCCACTGGCGCTCGGTTCGGGCGGTGCGGCTATTTCGGGCCAATTGCGGCATTTCCTCGATGAGGCGGACCTCATCTTCGGCATCGGCTGCAGCTTCAGCGAGACGGCGTTCGGCGTGAAGATGCCGCAGGGCAAGCGGGTGATCCATTCGACGCTCGATCCGGCTGACTTCAACAAGAATGTGCCCTGCGAGATGGCGCTGGCCGGCGATGCCAAGCTGACGCTGGGGATGCTGCTCGAGGCGTGCCGCGCGCTGGTGTCAGCGCCACGCGACGCCGGGCCGGTGGCTGCGGAAATCGCCAAGATCGAGAAGGACTGGCTGGCGAAATGGCTGCCGCTGCTAGAGAGCGACGATGCGCCCATCAGTCCCTATCGGGTGCTCTGGGATCTCCAGAAGACGGTGGATGTCGCCAACACCATCATCACCCATGATGCCGGCAGCCCGCGCGATCAGCTGACGCCCTACTGGAAGTCGATCACGCCGCTCAGCTATATCGGCTGGGGCAAGTCCACGCAGCTTGGCTATGGTCTTGGCCTCGCCATGGGCGCCAAGCTCGCCTGCCCGGACAAGCTGTGCATCAACGTATGGGGTGATGCCGCCATCGGCTTTACCGGCATGGACTTCGAGACGGCGGTGCGCGAGCGCCTGCCCATCCTGTCAATCCTGCTCAACAATGAGGCCATGGCCATCGAGCTGCCGGTGATGCCGGTGGCAACCGAGCGCTATCGCGCCACGGATATCTCCGGCCATTACGCCGATTTCGCCAAGGCGCTTGGCGGCCATGGCGAGCGCGTCACGCGCCCGGAAGAGATTGTCCCGGCCATTCACCGCGCGCTGGCCGCGATCGAGGCGGGGCAACCGGCGCTGATCGAATTCATAACCGCGAAGGAAACGCGCGCGTCCCGGCTGTAAAACCGGGCGACGATAAAACTGGGCGACGATAAACTGGGAGAGATGCGATGGCCGAAACGACGGCGCCCCCGACCGGGCCTGGCTCTGGCCCTGAGGGGGGCGTGAAGGATTGGAACTTCAGCGCCGTCTACGGCCTCGGATTCCTCACACTGGTTTCGGCCTTCAACTATCTCGACCGCTCCTTGCTGGGGCTGGCACTGCCCTCCATCAAGTCGGAGATGCACGTCTCGGACACCGCTCTGGGGCTGGTGTCCGGCCTGGCCTTCCTCCTGTTCTATTCCATCCTCGGCGTGCCCATCGCCTGGGCGGCGGATCGCTACAACCGGCGCAATATCATTGCCGTCGGCTTCGCCTTCTGGAGCCTGATGACGATGGTGACCGGCTGGGTGGCCAACATCTGGCAGCTCGCCATCGCGCGCTTCCTCATGGGCGCGGGCGAGGCGTGCGGCATTGCGCCGTCGAATTCGATCATATCCGACCTGTTTCGCGCGGAGCGGCGCCCGCTGGCCTTCTCGATCTTCGGCACGGCCGTCTCGATCTCATCGATTCTCTTCTTCCCCATCGTGGGCTGGGTCGGCCATGAATATGGCTGGCGCGCGATGTTCGTCGTGGCGGGCATGCCGGGCGTATTTCTGGCGCTGCTGTTCTTCCTCACCGTCAAGGAACCCGAACGCGGTGCGTCCGAAGCCAAGCGCATCGAGCGTGCGGCGCGGGAAAGCTTCAAGGCGAGCATGGCCTTTCTCGCCAAGCAGCGTGCCTATGTCTTCCTGGTGATCGGCGCCACGCTGATGGGGCTGAATGTCTTTGCGGCGAGTGTGTGGACGCCGACCTTCCTCACGCGCGTCCATGGCCTGACGCTGGTGGAAGTGGCCGCCACCATCGGCCCGATCCGGGGCGTGTTCGGCGTGGCCGGCGTGGTGCTGGGCGGTTTGCTGATCGACCGGTTGAGCCGCAAGGCCAGCCACTGGCGCATGACCTTGCCGGCGATTAGCTGTCTGCTTGCCGCGCCTGCTGAGCTTATCTTCCTGCTCGCCGAGGATACGGCGGTTTGGCTGGCAGCTTATGCGGCCTCGGCGTTCCTCCTGCTGATCCATCAGGGCCCGGTGTTCGCGGCGGTCATGAGCGTGGCCAAGCTGCGGATGCGCGCTGTCGCAACGTCCATCCTGCTGTTCAGCGCTGCGCTGATCGGGCAGGCGCTCGGCCCGCTGGTCGTGGGCTATCTGAATGACGTGCTGCACCCCACGCTGGGTGATGTGGCCGTGCGCTATTCGATGCTGGTCATCGTCGTGACGGCGCTGTTGGCGGGGGTGATGTTCCTGCTCGCTGGGCGGTCGCTGGAGGCAGACGCGAAGCGGGCCTTGGCGGACGCCTAAGAGGCGAGAAGGGCAGACGCTCGTTCCTCGCTAGATTAGACTGCAGATCACAGACGGGAGTTGGTGGCCGGGTCAGACCCAAGGCTGCCAACTCCCGCGTCGTTTCTGATCACAGACCAGTCGCCGCTCGGCCCAACTGCGGTACCAAGCGCGCGTAAGGACTGCCGATTCAGCACACGCAAGGGAAGTCGCGGTCATCCACGTTGCAGAACCCAAAAGTTGTAAATCTCAACACTGACCGCAAATCATGTGTTGCAAATCACTCGCAATATCCTAATTGGTGCGACCGACTCGCAATAGCGATCGATGACACCAACTGGGGAACGCCGCATGAGTAAATCCGCCAATCTCACTTCCTTTCTCGCGCTTGGCTGCGTCAGCGCCGTCGCGTTTGCAGCGCCGGCTGTCGCGCAGGATGGCGAGCAGGGGCGCCGTCTGGGCGGGATGACCGTGACCGACACGGCCATCGATGAGTCCGAGATCAAGGTCGAGCGGGCAGAGTCGCCCAAATATACGCGCCCGCTGCTGGATACGCCGCAGACGGTGACGGTGATCGGCGCCAAGACGCTGCAGCAGCAGAACCTGCTCACGCTGCGCGAAGTGCTGAGCACCGTGCCCGGCATCACCTTTGGCGCCGGCGAGGGCGGCTTCGGCTATGGCGACCGCATCAACCTGCGCGGCTATTCGGCCAACAACGACATCTCGGTCGATGGCGTGCGCAGCGGCGCAATCATGAACCGCAACGAGACCTATAATATCGAGCAGGTCGAGGTCGCCAATGGCGCGAACTCGGTGTTCAGCGGCGCGGGTTCGGTCGGCGGGTCGATCAATCTGGTGACCAAGAAGCCGCTGGCGGACGACAAGATGTCGGTTCAGGCCGGCGTCGGCACGGACAATTATTATCGCGGCACCGTCGATCTCAACAAGCGCGTGAGCGACATGATCGCCGTGCGACTGAACGCGGTCTACCACAAGAACGACGTGCCCGGGCGGGACGTGGAGTTCTACGAGCGCTGGGGTGTGGCGCCGGCTGTCACCATCGGTATCGATGGCCCGACCAGCCTGACGCTGCAATATGAGCATCTCGACGACAAGGGCATGCCGCAATACGGCCTGCGCTATTATGCGGCTCAGGGCGGCTATCTGCCCGACTTCAACCAAAGCGCTTATTACGGCTTTGCCAATGTCGACACGCAACAGTCTGTGACGGACTCGGTGCAGGCGATTTTCTCGCACGAACTGAGCGACACGGTGAAGGTGCGCAATCTCACCCGCTATGAGAATGTCAGCCAATACACCGTGACCAGCCAGCCGACGGGCACCTTCTGTCTCGCGAACGGCCTGCAGCCGGATGGTAGTGCCTGCACCGTCGCCATTGGCAGCAGCACGCTGGTCGTCCCGGCAGGCTATTATCTGCCGACTGGGGGCCGCGGCACGGCGCGCCACATTCGCAACGAAACCGCCTATAACCAGCTCGACCTGAGCGCCGAATTCGCGACGGGCGGCATCGAGCACACGCTCGTTCTCGGCGGATCGCTGCTGTGGGAGCGTTATACGCTGAACAATGGCAGCATCCTGCGCGCTGCCGACGGCAGCAATCCCTATGCCGCCCCGAATTATTATCCGCTCACCAACATCGCCAACCCCGGCGCCGTACTCACGGGACCGGTCGCACCGGCAGGAACGCTGGCGCGCGTCTATGGCAGCAACATCTACACTGGCCCCCAGAACTACATTCAGACCGGCTACAATGTTGGCGAGCAGACCAGCTATGCGGCCTATTTGTTCGATACCATGAAGCTTTCGGACATGTTCGAGATCAACGGCGGCGTGCGCTATGAGCGGTTCGAGGGATCGACCCAGACGCGCAACGTGACCACCGGCGTGGTGACCGGCCCGTTCGAGGCGAAGAACAATCTCTTCTCCTGGCGTGTCGGTGCGGTGTTCAAACCGATGCCAAACGTCAGCGCCTATGTGGCGGTCGGCAATTCGCGCACACCGTCCAAGGGTTCGGTTGATGGCAGCTGCGCTGTCAACACCTGCAACGTCGAACCGGAATCGGCGAAGAATTACGAAATTGGCGTGAAGGCCGATCTGTTCGACGCCAAGCTGCAACTCGCAGCGGCGGTGTTCCGCAATGAGCGCGACAAGTATCGCGTGGCCTCGGGCGATCCCACGATCCCCGATCAGGTGCTCGATGGCCGCTCGCGGGTGAACGGCGTGTCGCTGAGCGCCACGGGCAACATTACCAAATCCTGGTCGATCTTCGCCAACTACATGTATCTGGATAGCAAGCTGATCCAGGGCGTGTCCGACTTCTGTCTGGCCAATCCGGTGAGCTGCGGCAACACGGTGGCCAATCCCGATCCGACGGCCGGCACGGCCCTCTCGGCGACGCCCAAGCACTCCGGCAGCCTGTTCACCACCTACAAGTTCCCGTTCGGTCTCGAAGTGGGCTATGGCCTGACCTATCAGGGTCGCCACTCGATGAACCCGACCGCGACGCCGGTCTATTATGTGCCGGCCTATACGCTGCATCGGATCATGCTGGCCTATCCGGTGACCGAGCGGCTGCTGGCGCAGGTGAACGTGCAGAACGTGACGGATGAGGACTATGTCACCACCGTGCGGACCAATGTGAACAACAGCTGGGCGCAGCCGGGGGTGGGGCGGTCCGCCGTGTTCAGCCTGACCTACAGCTACTGAGTGTGGGGGGCAGGGGCGAACCGACCCTAAGCGGTTCGCCCCTGATCCACATCAATGATCCGACGCACGTCTGGTAATATTGATTCGCATTATTGACGGAATGGGCCTGGTCGTCGATAGCGGCAGGCGAAAAGGGGTGTCCGCGGTGAACATTTCACACTCGGCAAGTCAGGGGCGCTATGGGCAGGGCAGGCGGTTCAATCCGCTGGTCGTGCTGCTCGTCATCCTGATCCATGCCGGGTTGTTCGCGCTTGTCACCCGCCTCGGGCCCAGTTTCAAGGTCGGCGAGGCGCCCAAGGTCTTCACGGTCAATCTGATCTCTTCGCCGCCGCCTCCGCCGCCCGCCGACGCGCCGCCACCACCGCCCCGCGCGCCCGAGGTGGTGGTACCGCGGCCACAGATCGACATTCCACGGATTGATCCGCCGATGGTGGCCGCAAGGCCGGATATTCCAGTTGTCCCGGTCATAGCACCGGGGCCGCCGGCGCCGCCCCGCCCGGCTGCCGCGCCGATCTCAGTGCCCTCGGTCACCAACGGCGGCGACCTGGGCACGCAAATGGTGGCCGGCAAGGCACCGCGTTACCCCATTGAGAGCCGCCGCAAGCGGGAGCAGGGCGTGGTCCTGCTTGCCTTGACCGTGGGCCTCGATGGTTGCGTGGAAGATATCAGGATCGCCCGCAGCAGCGGTTTCACTCGGCTGGACAAGGCCGCGCTCGATGCCGTCAAGCGCTGGCGCTGGCGGCCCACCTTGCGTGATGGCCAGCCGGTTTTCGTGAAGGGCGTGGTGGAAATCCCCTTCGTCATTCAACCCCAAGACAACGCATAAGGCGCTTCATGCTGATCCCCATTCCAGAGGTGCTCGACGGGCCGACGCTCGCCAAGGTGCGTGATCTCATCGATTCCGCCACGTGGGTGGATGGCAACGTCACCTCGGGCCATCAGTCGGCACTCGCGAAGAACAACCTGCAGTTGCCAGAGGAGGCGCCGCAGGCCGAACAGGCCGGCGAGATCATCCGCGACGCACTGGGCCGCAATCCTTTGTTCATTGCCGCAGCGCTGCCGCTCAAGATCTTTCCGCCCTTGTTCAACAGCTATGCGGGTGGCCAGTCCTTTGGCGTGCATGTCGATAATGCCGTGCGGATCCAGGCCGGCACCGGCTTTCGCGTTCGTTCGGACCTGTCCATGACGGTCTTCCTCGAGCCGCCCGAGGCTTATGATGGCGGTGAACTGACAGTCGAGACGCAATTTGGCGTGCAACAGGTCAAGCTGTCGGCCGGCCATGCCGTGCTTTACCCCTCATCCTCCCTGCATCGGGTGGAGCCGGTGACGCGCGGCCGCCGGGTGGCGAGCTTCTTCTGGCTGCAATCGATGATCCGCGACGATGGCGAGCGGCAAATCCTGTTCGATCTCGACAGCAGCATCCAGCAACTGGCCGTCACGCTGGGGCAGGGCCATGCCGAAGTGATCCGCATGACCGGCGTCTATCATAATCTGCTGCGCCGCTGGGCGGACGCCTAGAGCCAGCGACCGCCCTCAGGCTCGCTCAGCCTTTCGGCGTCAGCTTGAGCATCCGGCCCTTGGGGCTGTCCTCGAGCAGCCAAAGCGCGCCGTCCGGCCCGACCCTCACATTGCGCAACCGCATGCCCATGCGCCAATGGTCGGCCTTGGTCGCCGTTTCGCCATCGAGCGAAATCCGCACCAGCGCCTGCCCCGACAGGCCGGTGATGAACAGCGAGTTCTTCCAGTCCGCGAACAGGTCGGCATTGTAATAAGCCAACGAGGATGGCGCGAGCGATGGGTTCCAGTAGAGCTTGGGCTTCTCGAACCCGTCATCGGCACTGTGGTCCGGGATTGGGCGCTTGTCATAATGGTCGCCATAGGAGCGGATCGGCCAGCCATAATTGGCGCCGGCCTTGACGAGGTTCAGCTCGTCGCCGCCCAGCGGGCCCATTTCGACCTGCCATAAACGATCATTCGCATCGAAGGCGAGGCCGGTCAGATTGCGCTGGCCATAGGTCCAGATGGCGGGATGGAAGCCCTTGGCCGCCAGCGGATTGCCGGCGGCGGGTGTCCCGTCGAGATTGAGATGCAGCACCTTGCCGAGGGTGGACTTGGGATCCTGCGCCGGATCGAACTTGGCGCGCTCGCCATTGGTGAAGAACAGGCTGCGCTTGTCCGGCGCGATGGCGATGCGGCCCGAATAATGGGCACCGCTCGCCATATTGGGCGTGGCGCGGAAGATGACCTTGAGGTCCTTGAGCGCGCCGCCGGCTTCATCGAGCGTGGCGGTCGCCAGCGCGGTGCCGGTTTCCTTGCCTTCGCCAGGCTCGGAAAAGCTGAAATAGATCTGGCGACTGGCGGCGAAGTCCGGCGCGAGCACCACGTCCATCAATGCCGCCTGGCCCTCACTGACGACAGTCGGCGTGCCCAGCAGCACCGTCTTGACGCCCGTGCGCGGATCGAAAAGGACCATCGCGCCGCGCTTCTGGGTCACCAGCTGCTTCCCATCCGGCAGGAAGGCCATCGACCAGGGATAATCGAAGGTTTCGACCTCCGTGATCGTGAAGGGCAGTTGGGAGAGATCGACCTTGGCCGGGCCGGGGGCCGCCGGCGTCGCCGCAGGGGCGGTCTGGGCGAGCGTGGGCGACGCGACGCCCAGGGTCAAAACCGCGCTCAGGGCGATGCGGTGCGGACGGAATGACATAGGCGCTCTTCTCCAGTCGGTCTTTTGTTCCGCCGGCCCATAAGCGGTGGGCCGGCCGGGAGCAATGACCGAGGCCGCGCGCGCCTTGACCGAGCGCGAAGCGGCGCGCGGCTGGATCAGGCTGCGGGCGTCAGCTTGAGGAGGCGGCCATTTTCTCCGTCCTCCAGCAGCCAGATCGCGCCGTCCGGCCCGGCGCGTACGGCACGGATGCGTGCGCCCATGTCCCAGTGATCGGCCTTGGTCGCGGTTTCGCCATCGAGCGCGATGCGGTCGAGCGACTTGCCGGAGAGGCCGGTGATGAACAGCGAGTTCTTCCACTGCGGGAAGAGGTCGGCATTGTAGTAATCCAGTCCCCCGGGCGAGATGGCCGGCACCCAAAAGACCTTCGGCGCTTCATAGCCGTCGCCCGGCTCATGGTCCGGGATGGCCTTGCCGTCATAATGATTGCCCATGGAGGCATTGGGCCAGCCATAATTGAGGCCGGGCTTGATGAGGTTGATCTCATCGCCGTGGCGCGGCCCCATTTCCATTTCCCATAGGCGCCCATCGGCATCGAAGGCGATGCCGAGCAGATTGCGGTGGCCGTAGGACCAAACAGCTGGGTGGAAGCCCTTGGCGGCGAGCGGATTGCCGGCTGCCGGGCTGCCATCAAGGTTGAGGCGCAAGACTTTGCCGAGCGTCGTGCCCGGCTCCTGCGCCGGCGTCATCAACTGGCGATCGCCAGCGGTGAAGAAGAGATGGGTCTTGTCCGGCGAGAAGGCGATTCGGCCGGAATAATGGCCGCCCTTCTCCGAGCGATCATCGCCCCGGAAGATCACCCGCACATCGCTCAGCGCAGCCGCTGTCGGGTCCAGCTTCGCAGTCGCCAGCGCAACGCGGCTTTTCTTACCCTCGGCGGCTTCCGAGAAGCTGAAATAGATCGTCTTGCTGGTCGCATAATCCGGCGCGAGCCGCACATCCATGAGCGCCCCCTGATCGTCGCTCTTCACGCTGGGCGTGCCGCTCACCGTCTGCTTGCGGCCGCTTTGCGGGTCGATCAGGATCAGCGCGCCTTCCTTCTGCGTGACCAGCATGTGCCCGTCCGGCAGGAACTCCATGGCCCATGGCGAGGCGAACTGCGCGACTTCCGTGGTCTGGAACGGTGCGCCGCTTGCCGCCTTGACCTCATCGGGCGCGGACGCGCTGCCGCAGGCGACAATGGCGAGGCTGACGGCGCAGGTCAGGCCGAGCTTACGGACATTCATGGGGCGGATCTCCGGCGAAGGGTGGGATATCCGACCATAGCGACAAGAGCGGCTTGGCGGTAGACCGTTCTATAACAAGAGCTTGGCGCGCGCCGCCCGCCAGAACGCAGCTTGAGTGGCGGGCCTCACCCACGCCCGAGATGCTGACAAAAAAGGGGAGCCGAAGCTCCCCTTTCTCATATCGACTTTTCCTGAACGATCAGGCGAAGCTGATGGTCGCGTTGGTCTTGCGGCGACGCATGGCGTAGCCGGTCACGGCCAGACCGCAGATCATCATGCCCCAGGTGGCCGGCTCAGGAACCGGAGCCGACGTCTGCGTGACGGCGTAAGTGATACCGTTGACCTTGAAGCTGTCGTTGCTCTGCCTGTCATTGAAGGCGGCAGCCACGTAGAACAGGTTGCCGGACAGATTGTTCGGATTGATATCACGGTTCTGGTCCTGACCGTTGCCGCTCGAGTAAATCGAGGTGCCGAACAGCGACGTGAACGTGGAATAGTTCGCGATCGTGAACGTGCTGTTGAAGGCCACGTTGGTGCTGCCGATAGCATAATTGATGTCGGTGTCGCCGAAGCTCACGAGGCCGATCTTATCGACGGTGACCATCTTGTCGAACTGGAACACCAGGATGTCCGTATAGCCGTTATTGTCGACCGTGTGCGAGTCGTCGTTGGGGCCATTGAGGACACCGAGGCCAGGCGTGTAGGCGCCGACGGCAGCCTTCGACAGGGTCGTGTCGTTGAGGCTGTAAGCCGTGACTTCCAGCTTGGTGCCGTCCGACCCGGTATAGGTGCGCACGTTGCCGATGGAGCCATCGCTATTGCCGCCGCTGGTCAGCAAGAAGGTGGCTGCCGAGGCGGACGCCGGCAGCATCGCCGTCGCGGCAATGGTCGCAGCCGACAGCAGTACGGCTTTCCTGAAAGACTTGTGAAACATGATCTATAACTCCCACAGATATTAACTTTCAGGTTTTGCCCCGGAAATGCGTGCGCCCATGACGGGAGTCCGGTAATCCGGGCCCATCTGGCGCTTTGCATCTGTCAAAGGTCACCCCACCTGAGGTCTTGGAGATATCTTTTCCGTTTCAGTCCTGTCAAAGATGTTGATGATCGGTTAACCATCAATTGTGACCCGAAATTGAACAGTTCCACCTGAGTGGAGCGGGCTGGTGGGGCCGTGCGGCCAACCTAAATCGTTCGATTTGCTGGATTCTGTTGTTTACAGTCGCGAAGACCCTCTTTCTTCTAAAGACGTCGGGCGCGGATTTTTTCTGCCGAAGGCCAGAACAGGCACGGTTTTCGATAGCGTAGAGACTGATGAGGGAAAGCGTCTCATCTGAGTGCTGAGCAGATCCATGCAGCTTGCCTTCAACTGCGACTCCGCCTATATGGCCCTTGCTTTCCTGACATCGTTGCGAAGTTGGGGTCGGCGCCGAGAGGGGCCGGCGGCGAAACCCTGTCGCGTGTCCATGTCCGGACGAGGCGCAGGCATAGGGAGTGCGAATGAGCGATATTGCGCGGATCGAGACGGTTGTGGCGTCGGAGGCGAAGGCTCTGGGGCTCGATCTTGTGCGCGTGCTGCTCTTCGGCCAGGGCGATGACCGGACGCTGCAGATCATGGCTGAACGGCCCGATACGCGCCAGCTCAACATCGATGATTGCGCCAGCCTCTCGCGCCGCATCTCGGACAAGTTCGATGCGCTGGAAGAAGCGGGCGATGTGCTCATCGAGGACGCCTATCGTCTGGAGGTCAGCTCGCCGGGTATCGACCGGCCGCTCACCCGCCTCAAGGACTACAGCGACTGGGCCGGGCATGAGGCACGCGTTCATTTCGTGACGCCCATGGAGGATGGCCGCAAGCAGGTGCGCGGCATTCTTGCGGGCATCGAGGGCGAGCAGGTGCTGGTCGATGATCCCAAGGCCGGCCGCATCGTCGTGGACTTTGCCAATATCGACAGCGCCAAGCTGATGCTGACCGATGCGCTGATTTCTGCTACTGTCCCGCTCTCCACCGAGGGCGCGGACGAAATCGTCACCCAGGAACAGGAAGACTGACTCTCATGGCCAACGCCATTTCCGCCAACAAGGCCGAGCTGATTGCCATTGCCAATTCGGTGGCAAGCGAGAAGATGATCGACAAGGCCATCGTCATCGAGGCGATGGAAGACGCGATCCAGCGGTCCGCGCGGGCGCGCTACGGCGCCGAGAACGACATTCGCGCCAAGCTCGATCCCGAGACCGGCGACCTGCGCCTGTGGCGCGTCGTCGAGGTGGTCGAGGTGGTCGAGGACTATTTTAAGCAGGTCGACCTCAAGGCTGCGCAGAAGCTCCAGAAGGATGCCGTGATCGGCGATTTCATCGTCGATCCGCTGCCGCCCGTCGACCTCGGTCGCATCGACGCACAGAGCGCCAAGCAGGTGATCTTCCAGAAGGTGCGCGATGCCGAGCGCGAGCGCCAGTTCGAGGAATTCAAGGATCGCGTGGGTGAGATCATCACCGGCGTCGTCAAGTCGGTCGAGTTCGGCCATGTGGTCGTGAACCTTGGCCGTGCCGAGGGTGTGATCCGCCGCGACCAACAGATCCCGCGCGAAGTCGTTCGCGTCGGCGATCGCGTCCGTGCGCTGATCCTCAATGTGCGCCGCGAGAACCGTGGCCCGCAGATTTTCCTTTCCCGTGCGCACCCCGACTTCATGAAGAAGCTGTTCGCGCAGGAAGTGCCGGAAATCTACGATGGCATCATCACCATCATGGCTGCTGCCCGCGATCCGGGCTCGCGCGCCAAGATCGGCGTGATCAGTCGCGATAGCAGCATCGATCCGGTCGGCGCCTGCGTCGGCATGAAGGGCAGCCGCGTGCAGGCCGTCGTGCAGGAAATGCAGGGCGAGAAGATCGACATCATTCCTTGGAGCGAGGACACGGCGACCTTCGTCGTCAACGCCCTCCAGCCCGCCCAGGTCGCCCGCGTGGTGATCGATGAGGAGGAAGAGCGCATCGAGGTTGTCGTGCCTGACGATCAGCTCAGCCTCGCCATCGGTCGTCGCGGCCAGAACGTCCGTCTTGCCAGCCAGCTCACCGGCAAGGCCATCGACATCATGACCGAGGCGGACGCGAGCGAGAAGCGTCAGCGCGAGTTCGTGCAGCGCTCCGAAATGTTCCAGAACGAGCTGGACGTGGACGAGACGCTCTCGCAGCTGCTGGTGGCCGAAGGCTTCACCGAGCTTGAGGAAGTCGCTTATGTCGGCATCGACGAGTTGGCCTCCATCGAGGGCTTTGACGACGAGCTGGCGCAGGAGCTGCAAAGCCGCGCGCAGGAAGCGCTGGACCGCCGCGAGGCCGCTGCGCGCGAAGAGCGCCGTGCTCTTGGCGTCGACGATGCGCTGGCCGAGATGCCCCACCTCACCGAGGCCATGCTGGTCACGTTGGGCAAGGCCGGCATCAAGACTCTGGACGATCTCGCCGACCTCGCCACCGACGAGCTGGTGGCCAAGAAGCGCAACGACCCGCGGCGTCGCCGCGAAGTCTCCGAGGACAAGGGCGGTATTCTCGCCGAATATGGCCTGAGCGAAGAGCAGGGCAACGAGATCATCATGGCGGCCCGCGCGCACTGGTTCGAGGACGAGCCGGCTGCAGACGCCGCCGCTGACGATGAAGTGGAAGGCAACGCCTGATGCCCTATGTGAAGATCGAGGTGATAGAAGGCGTGACGCGCGAACAGAAGGCGGCTCTGGTCGCCGATGTTACGCGTTCGCTGGTGGATCGCCTCGGCAAGCGGCCCGAGCAGGTGTTCGTCGTCATCGATGAGGTGTCGGCGGACAACTGGGGCGCTGCGGGCATCCTCGTTTCCGAGCGGGAAGCCGCGCAAAGGGAGGTCGCCGATGCTGCGAATTCCTCCCAATGAGAGGCTGAGGCTTCCAATCATCGCTGCGCGCCCGGCTGCTCCTGCGGAAGCGGGGGGCTGGGCTACGCTAAACGAGAAAATGCTCATCCATCCCGTTCGTGTCGAGCGAAGTCGAGACACGATAGGACTGCGCTCGCGTTTCTCGACTTCAGCCTTTCGGCTGAAGTTTATCCTGAGCGCCCGCCTGCGGGCAGTCGAAGGGCTCGACACGAACGGAAGTTTGGAGGCGATGGTCTTAGACGGGCAACTCACAGGAGGTGCCCATGTCTGAGCGTCGCTGCATTCTCTCCAGCACCCACGCCGATCCCGCGGCGCTGATCCGCCTGGCCATTTCGCCCGATGGCGACGTGTTGCCGGATGTCCGCGCGCGGGCGCCGGGGCGCGGCGCCTGGCTGGGTGTCGATCGCGCGACGCTTGAGGAGGCTATGGTCAAGGGCCGGCTGCGCGGCGCATTGGCGCGGGCGTTCAAGGGTGAGCCGCTTACCGTGCCCGACGATCTGGCCGAGCGGATCGCGGTTGCGTTGCGCGATGATTTCATGGCGCGGCTGGGCCTGGAGGCCAAGGCGTCCAATCTCGCCACAGGTTTCGACAAGATCGATGTCGCGGCCCGGCGCGGACAGGTCCGCATGCTGCTCCACGCGGCGGATGCCGGCGATGACGGGGTGCGCAAGCTGGATCAGGCCTGGCGGGTTGGCGAGGAGCGGGAAGGCGAGGAATTTGCCGGTACACGCTTGCCGGTGGACCGCGACGCCCTATCTATGGCATTGGGCAGAAACAATGTCGTCCATATCGCGGTGACAAACGCTGCTGCGGCAGGCCGCCTCTCCGGTCTGCTCGGTCGCTGGCAAAACTATCTGGGATGCGCTAACGCGGCGCCGAGCTCCGGTTCGGCAGTCGTCAGGCATATGGACGATGATCCCGCGCCTCTGGCGTGAGGACGAACGACTCGGGTCACCTCTGCGGGGGTGCGCCGGATGGAAGATGAAGGGTTAGATTGCGTCGATGAGTGACAATAGGGAAGACAAGCCGACTCTGGGCCGTAAACCGCTTGGTCTCAAGCGGACGGTCGAGGCCGGCCAGGTGCAGCAGAGCTTCAGCCACGGCCGGAAAAATACGGTCGTCGTTGAGGTGAAGCGCCGTCGCGTCATCGGCAAACCCGGTGAGGCAGAGACGGCGCGCGCCGTGCCCGAGCAGGCCGCGCCCGTCGCGCCGCCGGCACCGCCGCCGCCGCCCGCCGCCCGTCCTGCGCCGACCCCGGCGCCGGCACCGCGCGCCTCCTCCACGGATAGCCTGATGAGCCGGCAGGAACTGCAGGCCAAGCTGCTGCGCGAGGCCGAGGAAGCCCGCATGGCCGCGCTGGAAGATGCGCGCCGCCGTGAAGAGGCCGCCCGTCTTGCCGCGACCGAGGAAGAGAAGCGCCGCGCTGAAGACAACCGCCGCGCGGAGGAAGAAGCCGAGCGCCAGCGCCAGGAAGTCGAAGCAAAAGCGGCCCAGGCGCCCGCGCAAGAGCCTGCTCCGGCGGCACCTGCGGCTGCAGAGACCGCGGCACCTGCCGAAGAGGCTCCTAAGGCCGCGACTGGCGCGACGCCCGAGCGTCCCGCGCCCCGTCGTTTCACGCCTGTGGCCGCGCCGGTCATCAAGCGTCCGGAACCGGCCAAGGTCGAGCGCAAGAAGGGTGGGGACGATCGTCGTCAGGCTGGCAAGCTCACCGTGAACCGTGCGCTCGCCGATGATGACAGCGCCCGCGCGCGCAGCCTTGCCGCGCTGCGCCGTGCCCGCGAGAAGGAGCGTCGTTCGCACTTCTCTGGCTCGTCACAGCCGCGCGAGAAGCAGTCGCGCGATGTCATCGTGCCGGAGGCGATCACCGTTCAGGAACTCGCCAACCGTATGGCCGAAAAGGGCGCGGACCTCGTCAAGTCTCTCTTCAAGCTGGGCATGGCGGTCACCGTTAACCAGACGATCGACCAGGATACGGCCGAGCTGCTGGTCGAGGAATTCGGCCACCGCATCCAGCGCGTCTCCGATTCCGATATCGAGATCGATACCGCGAGCGACGTCGATGCTGCGGAATCGCTGGTCACGCGTCCTCCGGTCGTCACGATCATGGGCCATGTCGATCACGGCAAGACCTCGCTGCTCGATGCCCTGCGCGGCACCGATGTGGTGGCGGGCGAAGCGGGCGGCATCACCCAGCATATCGGCGCCTATCAGGTGAAGACCAAGGGCGGTGAGATCATCACCTTCCTCGATACGCCGGGCCATGAAGCGTTCACCGAGATGCGCGCACGCGGTGCCAACGTCACCGACATCGTGATCCTGGTGGTCGCGGCGGACGACGGGCTGATGCCGCAGACCATCGAGGCGATCAACCACACCAAGGCCGCCGGCGTGCCGATGATCGTGGCGATCAACAAGGTCGACAAGCCGGACGCCAATCCGCAGCGCGTGCGCGAGCGTCTGCTCGAGCATGAAGTCATCGTCGAGGATATGGGCGGCGACACGCAGGACGTGGAAGTCTCCGCGCTCAAGCGTACCGGCCTCGATGACCTGATCGACAAGATCCTGCTGCAGGCCGAATTGCTGGAGTTGAAGGCCAATCCCGAGCGCGCCGCTGAAGGCACGGTCGTGGAAGCGCAGCTCGACAAGGGCCGTGGTCCGGTCGCGACGATCCTCGTGGGTCGTGGCACGCTCAAGGTCGGCGATATCTTCGTCGTCGGCGAGCATTCGGGCAAAGTCCGCGCCATGGTCAACGACAAGGGTCAGCAGGTGAAGGAAGCTGGGCCTTCGGTTCCGGTCGAGGTGCTTGGCCTTGCCGGCGTGCCGATGGCGGGCGACCAGCTCAGTGTGGTCGAGAGCGAGGCGCGGGCCCGCGAGGTCGCGGCCTATCGTCAGGAGCTGGCGACGCGCAAGCGCACCACGGCGGCCCCGACGAGCTTCGAGCATATGTTCTCGGCGCTCAACACGCAGGTCATCGAATATCCGGTCGTCATCAAGGGCGACGTGCAGGGCACGGTGGAAGCGATCATTGGATCGCTCACCCGCGCCTCCACGGATGAGATCAAGGTGCGCGTGCTCCACTCCGGTGTGGGCGCGATCACCGAGAGCGACGTGACGCTGGCCGCCGCCAGCCGTGCGCCGCTGATCGGCTTCAACGTGCGTCCCAATGCCAAGGCGCGTCAGCTTGCCGAGCGCGACAAGGTCTCGCTGCGTTATTATGACGTGATTTACGACCTCATCGAGGAAGTGAAGCGCGAAATGGCCGGCCAGCTTGCGCCGGAGCGCATCGAGACGGTCATCGGTGCCGCACAGGTCCTTCAGGTCTTCCCGGCCGGCAAGAAGGACAAGGCGGCCGGTTTGCTGGTGCAGGATGGTGTCATCCGCAAGGGCGTCAACGCACGCCTCACGCGCGACAATGTCATCGTCTCGGCAACTACCATCGCCTCGCTGCGGCGCTTCAAGGACGACGTGTCCGAAGTGCGGGCCGGCATGGAGTGCGGTGCGGTGCTCGAGAACACCAACGACATCAAGGTTGGCGATACGCTCGAGCTCTTCGAAGTCGAGGAACGCGCACGGACGCTCTGACGTCCGGCGCGCCGCGAAGGAGGTAAGTCATGCGCGGTTCGGGGGAACCTTCCGTCCGGTTGCTGCGGGTTGGGGAGCAGGTGCGCCATGTGCTGGCGGACGTGCTCCAGCGCGGCGACGTGCATGACGATGTACTCGCCAGTCACGTCGTGACGGTGACGGAAGTGCGCATGTCGCCCGATCTGCGCCATGCGACAGTGTTCGTGAAGCCGTTGCTGGGGCGGGATGAAGAGGTGGTGCTCAAGGCACTGCGCACCAACACCGCCTATCTGCAGCGCGAGGTCGCCAAGCGCGTGAAGATGAAGTTCGCCGCCAAGCTCAAATTCCTCAGCGATGAGAGCTTCGAGGAAGGCAGCCACATCGATGCGATCCTGCGCTCACCCAAGGTCGCGCAGGACATCGTCGACGAAGAGGAGTGAGAGCCCGGCGTGATGATCCGTTGATCGTTCGCGCGCCGGGCTGATCCGGTTGATATTGTCGAGCGCCGCTTGCACGGGCATCATGCGTCCGTCCGGGGGCATTGCCATGACCATTACGATTACTGCGTTTGAGAGTTCGCCGGATCGCGGCCGTGGCCTAGCGCGCGACATGCCGGTCCGCTGGGCGCTGGAGGAAGTGGGGCAGCCCTACGCTGTGAGCCTCGTCTCCTTCGCGGCGATGAAGCAGCCGCCGCACCGCATGCGCCAGCCGTTCGGGCAAATCCCGACTTATGAGGAGGATGGGCTGGTTCTGTTCGAATCCGGCGCCATCGTCTTCCACATTGCCGAGCGGCATGTCGGTCTGTTGCCGACCGATATGGACGGACGGGCGCGCGCGATTGCGTGGATGTTTGCCGCGCTCAGCACGGTGGAGCCGCCGATCCTCGAGCGCGAGACGGCCGGGCATGTCGATCGCGACAAGGATTGGTATGACGCGCGCCTGCCGATGCTGGAAGGCTGTATCCGGGCGCGGCTGGATGACCTCTCCGCGCGGCTCGGCGAGGCCGCGTGGCTGGACGGTGCATTCAGCGCGGGCGATCTGATGATGATAACGGTGCTGCGGCGGCTCGACAGCTCGGATCTGCTGAAGGGCTATCCGGCTCTCTCAGCCTATGTCGCACGCGGCGAGGCGCGGCCCGCCTTCCAGCGTGCCTTCGCGTCGCAGCGGGCGGTGTTCGAGAGGCAATCCACGGCTCGCTGAGCCGGGCGACGCCGTCACTTGGTGGCGTATTGCCCCGGCTCTGCCTTGAACGTGTCACGCGCGAAGGCGCGGGCTTGCGTGGCCGTCGTGAAGGTCTCGTCCTGCAGCGTGGAGGTGACCAGCGGATAGCCCTGCGAATTATAGCGCGTCTCGCGCACCGTCAGGCGGAAATTGCCGCCATCGTCCTTGGTGATGAGGAAGGGTTTGATCGTCTCGCGGCTCATTATCGGCTCCCGGCGGAAAGGGGGGTGAGTGAAGTCTGCGCGGAGCGGAACCGCGCAGGCCCACATCTTATCGGTTCTTGCGCGCGAGGTAGCGCGCGTCGCGGGCGGCCTTGCGTTCGGCTTCGGTGAGTTCGGGCTTTTTCTTTGCCTCTTTGGCTGCCTTTGCAGCGGCGGCTTCCTCAGCCTTGGCCTGCTTGGCGGCCTTGCGCTCTTGCGCGGCCAGCCGGGCCAGGCGATGCTTTTCCTGCTGGGCAGCTTCCTGTGCCTGTGCGGCGGCGGCGCGGGCAGCAGCGACTTCCGGATCGACCGGCGCGCGCGTGCGCAATTTTGCCATCACTTCGTTGCGGGCATCGGCTGCGGCAGCAATGCGTGATTGAAAGTCCGGCTCTTTGTATTTTTTCATGCGTAGAATTCAGCTCCGTTCCGCCACTTTGGGCGAGGAGGCCGGGCGACGATGCCGCCCGGCCCTGTATCTTAAACTGCCCGGTCGTCGGGCAGCCCTTTTCTTCAGACAGCCTGAAGGTTCACGGCCGAAGCCTTGCCGCGCTTGTCATTTTCCAGCTCGTAGGAAATGCGCTGATCCTTCTGCAGGGTGTGCATGCCGGCGCGCTCGACGGCCGAGATGTGCACGAAGGCGTCATTGCCGCCGTCTTCCGGCGCGATGAAACCATAGCCCTTGTCGGCATTGAAAAACTTGACTGTTCCGATGGTCATATTGGGTATCCTTGTTCCCAAATGGTAATCGGGCACGCGCGATGCATTCGCGCGTCCCGGCTTCGTGAGGCTAGATGGGGACAAAGGGGGACGCTGAAGCGGTCCGATATCCGTCAAAGGCGACGTTAAGCCCGTATGGTGTAGCACGATGGCGTTGGAATAGAAAGCGAAAGGGCCGGTCATGGCCGGGCGTGGCCTGCGCGGCGTCTCCCCGCTTGTCGAGAAGGCGCCGCGCAGGCAAAGCTATGGCATGGCCAAGCTCTATTTCTACTACGCCTCGATGAATGCGGGGAAGTCCACCAATCTGCTGCAGGCGGACTTCAATTATCGCGAGCGGGGCATGGCGACGATGCTCTGGACGGCGCAGGGGACGGCGCGGGAGGGTGATCGTGAAGCAGTGGACAGCATCGGCAGCCGGATTGGGCTGCGCGCTGCCGCCAACAGCTTCGATGTGACGACCGATCTGCACGGGCGCATCCAGGCGGCGCATCTCGAAGGGCCGATTGCCTGCGTGCTGGTGGACGAGGCGCAGTTCCTCTCGCCAGAGCAGGTCTGGCAGCTCGCCCGGGTGGCCGACGAGCTCGGCATTCCCGTCCTGTGCTACGGGCTGCGCACCGATTTTCAGGGCAAGCTTTTCCCGGGCTCGGCGGTGCTGCTCGGCATTGCCGATACGTTGGTCGAGCTCAAGGCGGTTTGCCACTGCGGACGCAAGGCAACGATGAACCTGCGGGTGGACGAGCGCGGCGAGGCGGTGCGGGAAGGCGCGCAGACGGAGATTGGCGGCAATGATCGCTATGTCGCGCTGTGCCGGCGGCATTTCAGCGATGCGATGCGGCGATTCTAAAGTTGCGATGAAGCGATATCGCGCAGCGCCGAACGGTTCATCGCCGCTTCACGCGCGTCATGCTATCGTAACGCCATGATCCGGACTCACATCATTATCGGAAGGATGCACGCCATGACCCATTTCAGAAAAGCGATGCTGGCAAGCGCGCTGCTGCTGGCTGGCGCGCCCGTCATTGCCCAGCCGGCCGCGCCGGGCGGCGCCGGCAAGGAAGCGTCGATCCCCTTTGTCGACCAGCGCGGCATTCGCGATTGGCAGGCGGTCAGTGACGATCAGATCTATGTGCAGGCCAGTGGCGGGCAATGGTATCTGGCGACGCTGATGACCGGCGCACCGGACCTGCCCTTTGCCCAATCCATCGGCTTCGAGACCAAGGGCCTCGATCGGCTCGACCGGTTCGGCGCGATTGTCGTGGCTGGCACGCGCTACCCGCTCAAATCGCTGGTCGAGAGCGGGCCGCCGCCGAAGAAGAAGTAAGCCCGCTAGTCCGTCGGCGCGGGATGCGGGAGCGGAGAGGGGCTGCCCCTCCGCTCCGCACAAATGTTCAGCCCGCGTTTCAGGCGGCCGTCTGGTGGATGTACACCGCGCGCTCGTGGCTGAAGGCCTTGAAGCCGAAATAGCCATGATAGCTGCCCATGCCGCTGCCATTGACGCCGCCGAAGGGCAGGCGGTTCTCCAGATAATGCGAGAAGACGCCGTTCACGGTCACGCCGCCTGACGAGGTGCGGTTGAGGATCTTCTGCACATTGGCTTCGTCATTGCTGTAGACATACAGAGCGAGCGGTTTGTCGCGCTCCTCAATGTAGCTGATCGCCTGATCGAGATTGTCGTAGGTCATCACCGGCAGAATGGGCGCGAAAATCTCTTCCTGCAGGATTTTCATCTGCGGATTGACGTCGGTCAGCATGGTCGGGTGGATGGTGCGGTCTTCCGCCTCGAGCACGCCGCCCGCGGCAACGGTGGCGCCCTGCGCCACGGCATCGTCGAACAGGCCTTTCACGCGATTGAAGTTGGCCTGATTGACGACCTGGGCGATGCCTTCCTTCTTGATCTGGCCGTTCTCATAGAGGTTCTTCTCGACGTTCGCCTTGAAGCCCTCGACCAGCTTGGCCTTCTGGTCTTCCTTCACGAACACATAGTCCGGGCAGATGCAGGCCTGGCCGCCGTTGAACTGCTTGGCGCCGGCGAGATCGGCCGCGATCTTCTCGACGTCCGCGCCTTCATCGATGATGACCGGCGACTTGCCGCCTAGCTCCAGCGTGACGCTGGCGAGATGCTTGGCGGCGGCGGCCATCACGATCTTGCCGACCCGCGTGCTGCCGGTGAAGAAGATGTGATTGAACGGCAGGTCGAGCAGTGCGGTGGCGACGCTGACATCGCCCTCGAACACGGCAACCTCATTCTCCTCGAAGACCGACTTCACGATCTTGGCGGCGACCTTCTCGGTGGCCGGGCACAGATCGGTGAGCTTGAGGATGCAGCAATTGCCGGCCGCGACGGCAGCGGCAAGCGGGCCGAAGACGAGGCCGAGCGGAAAGTTCCATGGGCCGAGGATCAGGCAGACGCCGCGCGCTTCATAGATGATCTGGGCGCGGTCGGTCTCCACCTTGGAGGGCGTGACTTCGGTCGGATTCATCCAGTCATCGAGATTGTCGAGAATGAGCTGGATGTTGCCGAGGATGTTCAGCACTTCCGTCACGCGGATTTCCGGCTCGGGCTTGCGGGTATCTTCCAGCACCGCCGCGACGATCTCGTCCGCGTGGGACGCGACCGCGTCCTTAAGCTTGGTCAGCTTCAGGCGACGCTCGGCAGCGGTGGTGGCTTTGACATTCCACTGGTTCGCCTTTTGCAGGGCAAAAACGCGGGCAATGTCATCGGAGATCTGGGAAGCAGTCTGCTGGGTGCCGGTCATGGATCACTCGCCTATATTGGATTGTGGAAGGAATGGCGCCTTGTAGAGGCTTCACGCGCTGCAAGACAAGGCGCTGGTGGCGTCCGCAAGATTTTTTGACAGAGTCATTTCCGGTCGATCACGGCCTGCCTGCGGCGCCGGCAGGACGCTGCTCGTATGAGATTCGGATGCGCACCCATTGGCCGACCAGTACCTTGCCACCGACACGGGGCGGGCGCACGCGGAACTGCCATGCGGCGGCCAGAATCGCGCGGTTGATGTCCGATCCGTTGGGATATTCTGCCACCGGCACGCAATCGGCCACCCGATAGTCGGCAACCGTGCGGCAGGCAATCATGCCCCAGCCCTGGCTACGCGCGGTCGAGAGATAGCCACGCAATTCCTCGGGATAGGGCTCGCGATACCAGCTTGCCGCGTAGAGCGGTTCGCCATTGGGGCCAGTGCCGTCGACCAGCGGTGTATCGGCTGGTTGTCCGGTGTTCGGTGGTCCCATGGGCGTTGCCGGGCGGGCGGGGGCCGGCGGGGCGGGGGCGGCCGGGCGGATCGCGCGAAGATCGACAGCCGCCATCTGGTCCGGCTTCATCTCGATGAAGGCGGGCTTGCGCGGCGCCGGCGGTGTGACGATCGGCTTTGGCTCGGGCTGCTTGGGCGGCTGCGGTGGGTCGGGGACCGGTTCGGGTTGTTGTTCTGGTTCGGGCTGGGCCTCCTCGGGAACGGGCTCGGGTTCAGCCTGCTCCGGCTCGGTCTGTTCAGGTTCGGGCGCAGGGTCGGGCGGGATCGCGACGTCGAATGTCAGGACATTTTTGTCGGGCGCTTCGCGGGCTTCGAAAGGGGAGGGAGCAAAGGCGATAAGCGCCAGCACGATCAGCCCCTCCACCGCTAATGCGAGGAGAAACGCCGTCGCGCGCTCGCCAAATCGGGTCCGGGCCCGTCCGGTCAGACGCTGGAAGCCGGAGCGGATGCTGTAAATCAACGGACCTCAACTGCATTGGCACCGGACTGGGCGTGGCGGGCGGGGGCGCAACCCACCCTTGCGCCTATAAGCATGCCTATGGCTACAATATGAACAGATCAAGGCACGCGCGCCGGCCCTTGCGGCCAGCGGGGCCTGACAGGCGCTATATGCCTCGCTATGGGCAGCCGATGAACGATCCCGACACTATGCCTGACACCGGGCCCAAGCCGCTGCATGGCTGGCTTATCCTCGACAAGCCGCTGGGCCTTGGCTCCACCCAGGCGGTGAGCGCCGTCAAGCGCGCGCTGCGCGAGGCTGGCCTGCCCAAGGCGAAGGTCGGCCATGGCGGCACGCTCGATCCGCTGGCGACAGGCGTGCTGCCCGTGGCGGTGGGGGAGGCGACCAAGCTGGCCGGGCGAATGCTGGACAGCGACAAGATCTACGACTTCACGATTTGCTTCGGCGCGCAGACCGACACGCTCGATCTGGAGGGCGCGGTAATCGCGACCTCCGACGTGCGGCCCACCCTCGCGCAGGTGGAAGCGGTGCTGGCCCAGTTTACCGGCCCGATCGAGCAGGCTCCGCCCGTCTACAGCGCGATCAAGGTGGACGGCCAGCGCGCTTATGATCGCGCGCGGGCGGGCGAAGAGGTGCAGATGAAACTGCGGGCGGTGATTGTTCACGCTCTCTCGGTCAACGCCGCCCCCTCCGTTCGTGTCGAGCGAAGTCGAGACACCGCTGCGTCGCTCGCGGGCATCTCGACTTCGCTCGATGCGAGCGGACGAGGAGAAATGGCGGACGAGGGCGAAACCCTTGAAGTCGTCACCCTCACTGCCCATGTTTCGAAAGGCACCTATATCCGCAGCCTGGCGCGGGACATCGCGCTGGCGCTCGGCACGGTCGGGCATGTGACGATGCTGCGCCGGGTGAAGGCCGGTCCGTTCACCCTGGATCGGGCTATTTCACTGGACATTCTGAGCGATGCTGGTAAAGGGCGCGCCATTGCGCAGCATATGCTGCCATTGACGGCAGGGCTGGACGACATCCCGGCTCTCCCCGTCACCTCGCAGCAGGCGATGGCCTTGAGACAAGGCCGGACACTGCCCGGGGACCCTCGCAAGCAAGGGCTCATGCTGGCAGCCGAGGGCGATACGCCTGTGGCGCTGGTGGAGGCTTTGGGCCCGGAAATCCGGGTCGTGCGGGGCTTCAATCTCTGATTTTGGAAAGGAATGACGATGTCGATTACGGCTGAACGCAAGGCGGAACTGATCAAGGACAATGCCCAGCAAGAGGGCGATACCGGTTCGCCGGAAGTGCAGGTTGCGATCCTCACGGAGCGCATTTCCAACCTCACCGAGCACTTCAAGGGCCACCACAAGGATAATCACAGCCGCCGCGGCCTGCTGATGATGGTCAACAAGCGTCGTTCGCTGCTCGACTATCTCAAGAAGAAGGATGCGGGGCGCTATACCGCTCTCATCGCGAAGCTCGGCCTTCGCAAGTGACCCAATCGTTCGGCCCGCTTCGGCGGGCCGTTTACGTATTGCGTCATCCCCGCACAGGCGGGGATCCAGCACGAGACAGGCGCGGGAGCGCCGTCCAAGGCTGAGATGACAGAACTGGACTCCCGCTTTGGCGGGAGTGACGAGGAGGGGATGGCACTTCGGCCAACCTCTTTGTGGGACGCAAGACTAGTCCCGAACCGCCGCGGGCCGGCTTAGCCCGCACTGCAGCCCCGCCGCGCAATAGGGCCGGTGGGTGGAAGGAAAACCAATGTTTGATGTAAAGACAGTAGAAATCGAGCTGGGCGGAAAGACCCTCAAGCTCGAAACGGGTCGTATTGCCCGTCAGGCCGATGGCGCGGTGCTCGCGACCTATGGCGAAACGGTTGTGCTGTGCGCTGTCACCGCCGCCAAGTCGGTGAAGGAAGGGCAGGATTTCTTCCCGCTCACCGTTCACTATCAGGAGAAATTCTCGGCTGCCGGGCGTATTCCGGGCGGCTTCTTCAAGCGCGAGCGTGGCGCGACGGAAAAGGAGACCTTGGTCTCCCGCCTGATCGATCGCCCGGTGCGTCCGCTGTTCCCGGAAGGGTTCTACAACGAGATCAACGTGATCGCGCAGGTTCTCTCCTTCGATGGCGAGACCGAGCCCGATATTGTGGCGATGATCGCGGCTTCTGCTGCGCTCACCATTTCCGGCGTGCCGTTCATGGGCCCGATCGGCGCCGCGCGCGTCGGCTACAAGGATGGCGAGTATCAGCTCAACCCGAGCCTCGATGAGGTGAAGACCGGCGAGCTGGATCTCGTCGTCGCCGCGACCGACACGGCCGTGATGATGGTGGAATCGGAAGCCAAGGAGCTCTCCGAAGACGTCATGCTCGGCGCCGTCATGTTCGCGCATGATGCCTCGCGCAAGGTCGTCGATGCGATCATCCAGCTGGCCGAGAAGGCCGCCAAGTCGCCATGGGAGATCGACCTCTCCGACAATACGGCGGACATGAAGGCCAAGCTCAAGAAGCTGATCGGCAAGGACATTGCCGCAGCCTACAAGCTGACCGACAAGTCGGCGCGGTCCGGTGCCCTGAACGAAGCCCGCGCCAAGGCGAAGGAAGCGTTCGCGGCTGAGGGCGCGCAGACCCAGATGGTCGCCAACAAGCTCATGAAGAAGCTGGAAGCGGAAATCGTGCGCGGCGCCATCCTCAAGGACGGCCAGCGCATCGACGGTCGCACGACCACGCAGATCCGCCCGATCGAGGCGATGGTGGGCTTCCTGCCCCGCACGCACGGCTCGGCGCTGTTCACGCGCGGCGAGACGCAGGCCATCTGCACGACCACGCTCGGCACCAAGGATTCCGAGCAGATGATCGACGGTCTGACCGGTCTCTCCTACGAGAACTTCATGCTGCACTATAACTTCCCGCCCTATTCGGTCGGTGAAGTGGGCCGCTTCGGCGCGCCAGGTCGTCGTGAAGTCGGCCATGGCAAGCTCGCCTGGCGCGCGCTGCACCCGGTGCTGCCGAGCAAGGACGAGTTCCCCTACACGATCCGCGTGCTCTCCGACATTACGGAGTCCAACGGTTCCTCCTCGATGGCCACCGTCTGCGGCGGTTCGCTCTCGATGATGGACGCCGGGGTGCCCCTGAAGCGTCCGGTTTCCGGCATCGCCATGGGCCTGATCCTGGAAGGCAAGGACTTTGCGGTCCTCAGCGACATTCTGGGTGACGAAGATCACCTCGGCGACATGGACTTCAAGGTCGCCGGTACCTCCGAAGGCATCACCACGATGCAGATGGACATCAAGGTCGCCGGCATCACGCAGGAGATCTTCGAGGTCGCGCTGCGTCAGGCCAAGGACGGCCGCGCCCACATTCTGGGCGAGATGAGCAAGGCGCTGGGCGAAGTCCGCACCGAACTCTCGGCTCATGCCCCGCGCATCGAGACGCTGCAGATCGACAAGAGCAAGATCCGTGAAGTCATCGGCACGGGCGGCAAGGTCATTCGCGAGATCGTCGCGGAGACCGGCGCCAAGGTCGACATCGACGATGAGGGCCTGATCAAGATCAGCTCGTCCGACGTGAACCAGATCGAGGCGGCCAAGGCCTGGATCCTCGGCATCGTCGAGGAAGCGGAAGTCGGCAAGGTCTACAACGGCAAGGTCGTCAATCTGGTCGACTTCGGCGCGTTCGTGAACTTCATGGGCGGCAAGGACGGCCTCGTCCACGTCTCGGAAATCCGCAACGAGCGGGTCGAGAAGGTGGCGGACGTCCTCAAGGAAGGCCAGGAAGTCAAGGTCAAGGTCCTCGAGATTGATCCGCGTGGCAAGGTGCGCCTCTCCATGCGCGTCGTTGACCAGGAAACCGGCGAGGAGCTGGAGGACACCCGTCCTGCCCGCGAACCGCGCGGTGACCGGGGTGATCGGGGTGATCGCGGCGACCGTGGTCCGCGTCGTGACGGCGGTGGCCGTGGCGACCGTGGTCCCCGTCGGGATCGCGGTGGTGACCGTGGCGGCGAGCGTGGTGAACGCGGCCCCCGCCGCGAGCGCAGCGATGATGACGGCCCGGCGCCCGAGTTCGCCCCTGCGTTCTTGAAGCGCGACGACGACTGATCGCCTTCAAAGCGAGATTGAGAGAAGCCCCGCAGCGATGCGGGGCTTTTTTCATGTCTGCGATCCGATCGGGCTTAACGCCTCTGCAAAGACTCCGAGCCGTTCGAGACAAGCGGGCGCCGTCGGCCTGCGCACAGTGGCTTTTTGCGCACCGGTGCAGTGGATCGAACAGGGCGGTCAGTGGAGAATTTCGTAAACTATGCGCTGGAGCGGGCCGCGCAGGGCCGGGGCCTGTTGGGAACATGGGTCAAGCTGCCGTCACTGGAGACGCTGGAGCTGATCGGCCATGCCGGCTTCGATGTCGTAGTGATCGACATGGAGCACGCCCCGCACACTCTCGAGAGGGCCTACACGCTGATCGCAGCTGCGCAGGCGATGGGCATGGCCGCGCTGGTGCGACTGCCAGATCATAGCGGATCGCCGGTCCAGCCCCTGCTGGATGCTGGCGCGGACGGCCTGCTGGTACCGCGCATCATCGACCCAGAAGATGCCCGCGCGGTGTGCCGCAAAATGGTGTTCAGTCCGGCTGGGGAGCGCGGTCTCGGCCTTACTTCGCGCGCCGGTCGCTGGGGCCTGGCGCCGATCCCGGACTATGTCGCGCGGGGCGACGGGCAGTGCCTGCGCATGATCCAGCTTGAGGACTGGGCCAGTCTGGAGCGGACGGCTGAGTTCGCGGCGGTCGAGCATGTGGGCGGCATTTTCATCGGCCATGGCGACCTGTTTCTTTCCAGCGGCAAATCGGCCGCGCATCCCGATGTTGAGGCGCTCACCGCCGCCATGCTCGCCGCGACCAAGCAGGCGGGCCTGCTGTCTGGCGTGGCCGTCGGCACCGCGCAGGAAGCCGCGCCCTATCTGGCGATGGGCTTCTCGCTGGTGATGGTGAGCAATGATGCGATGATGTTCGCCCACGCGGCAGCGCAAACGGTGCAGGCGGTACGGGAAGGGCTGGATTGAGGCGAGCGAGGCGCAGCCCGGCCTGCGCTATTTGTCCTCGACGGAAGCCAGTTTTTCCTCGCGCGGCATCAACGCGCATTTGAATTGCGGCCCGCCAGCGTGCGCGCCTAGCGTGAATGAATAGGGCCGGGCCAGCAGGTTGCGGTGTTGAGGAGGGACGACGGTGCGCACAATCAGGAACACTCTCGCAATGGCGGCCATGCTCGCAGCCGGCGCGCTTCTTCCCGCGAGTGCCACAGCCAAGGATGAGGAGAAGCTGGGGCCGATTGCCGTGTACGGCAATATCCAGACTTTCGAGATCGCGCCCGTGCTCCTGGCGGCCAAGACTTTCTATCCCGATGCTGCCACCGTGAAGATGGGCGGCATTCCCAATCTCGTCGGAGAGCCGATCATTGCCGGCTTCGGCGAGGAAGGCGTGGCGGATGTCGCCACGCATGCCGAAACGCAGGCGCTGCGCTACTCGGTCAAGCATCCCAATCTCCGCATCATCCTGCAGGTGACCGAGGGGCAATATCGCATTGTTGCGCGGAAATCGGCGGGGATCGCGACCGTGGCCGATCTCAAGGGCAAGCGCGTCGCGTCGATCCCGCAGACGTCCTCGGGCTATTTCTTTCACAAGATGCTGGCCCAGGCTGGCCTGTCCTATGACGATATCGAGGTCGTCCGCACGCCCGGCCCGCTCAGCGAAATGACGAAGGCGCTCGCCGAGCGGCGCGTCGATGCCGTGATCATCTGGGAGCCGGAGAGCGAGAACAGCGCGCGCGCCTTGGGTAACGACCTGATCGAGTTCAGCGGCGATGGCGTTTATGCCGAGCAGTTCAACCTCAACAGCACAGCTGAAAATCTCGCCGATCCGATCAAGCGCAAGAAGATCGTCCGCTTCGTCCGTGCCGTGATCGATGCGGCGGCGGCGCTCCGCAAGGACCCTGCAGCGGCGCAGGCCCTGGTGGTGGAGCGGGGTGGCCATTCGGTGGAGGAAGTGCAGACGGCGTGGAAGCACCACGCCTTCAACGCTGATTATCCTGCCGACCTGCTCGATATCATGACTGAGGAAGAACAGTGGCTGGCAGAGCGTGACAAGCGGCCAGCACGGTCGCGTGCACAGCTTGCGAGGCTGATCGACCGCAGCGTCTACGAAGAGGCGCTGGCGCTGGAGCCGACGACGTGAGCGAGCCGGGGCGCATGATCCTCTCGCGACGCGCGATCCTGCTCGGGAGTGCGGCCACGCTGCTGGCGGGCTGCGCAACGTCACGGATGGCGTCAGCGGGGGCGGGCAGTGACGCTGCGGATCTGACTGCGTGCCTCGCGGATGTCCGCGCGATCCGCGAGATCAAACGCCTCCAGCATGTTTGGGCGCATTATGCGCAAGCCGGCCAGTGGCCCGACATGGCGCGTCTGTTCGCCGCTGACGGCCTATGGACCGACGGCACGCAATCCGTGACAGGCCGCACACCCATCGAGGCGCATCTGCGCAGCACGATGGGCGGCGACAGTCGCGGACTGCCGGCAGGGCATCTCAATCTGCGCCTGTTCCTCAGCCCGGTGATTACCCTCGCGCCCGACGGCCAGTCCGCGCGCGGACGCTGGCATGAGGTGGCGATGACGGGCGTGGACGGCCAGTCGGCTGGCTGGGCCGGCGGCATTCACGTGATCGATTATGTCCGCGTCTCCGGCGACGCTGGCGGCATGGGTGGCTGGGCGATTGCGCGGATGCACTATCACCCGCAATTTGCCGGCCCTTATGACAAGGGCTGGACGCATGTTGCGCCCAGCGTGCCGATGGTGCCGTTCCACTATACGCCAGATCAGGCCGGTAATCCGTGGGGCGCTAAGCGTGCCGCACCGAGCCCGCTGCCGGTCCGCGAGATCGCAGGGCAGGCCGATCTGCTGGTCTCGCAGGGGCTGGTGCAGAATCTTCAGGCCGCGTTCGGCTTCTACCTCGACCGCAAGATGGACGACGATATCGTTGATCTGTTCACCGAGGACGCGTTTGTCGACATTGCCGGCACCGGGCAGTTTGTGGGCCATGCCGGCGTCCGCCGTGCGCTCGCGCTGTTCGGCGAGGCCGGTCTGAAGACCGGCGAATTGAACGACCGTCCCCAGCTCATGCCGGTCGTGACGATGGATGCGGGCGGACGTAGCGCCACGGTGCGCAATATCGAGATCGGGATGACCGGTCAGCATGGCGGTGAGACCTATTGGTCGGCGACGATTCAGGATTTCACCTGCGCGCGCGGAGACGATGGCCGCTGGCGTATCACGGCGCTGCGCCGCGTGCCGGTGATGCGCGCGGCTTATGCAAAAGGCTGGCAGACGCCGCTTGCGGCTGGCTTGCCGAGCGTGGCTGCGGCGAGACCGGACCGGCCCTCGCAACTGGCCGACGCCTCCTATCCCGGCCATCGACCCGCAATGGCGCGCTTTGCCGATGCGCTCGCGCCTGCGCCATCCTTTGCCAGCACCGGAGACGCAGCGACACTGCTCGCCCGCGCGGCCGCCTTCGATGGCGCGGAAAACATCGCCGATGCCTATGGCTATTATATCGACGAGTTCCGCTGGGACGACACGGCCGATCTCTTCGCGACCGACGGCTGGAAAGAGCTCTCCTATATCGGCACCTATGTCGGGCGGGAGCGTGTGCGGGGGTCGCTGTTCGGGCGCTATGGCAATGCCGGGCGCTCGGCGGCGTTCATGGCCATCCACCAGAAGACGCAGCCCTATGTGACCGTTTCGGAAGACGGGATGCGCGCCAATATCCGCCTGCGCTTGTTCCAGTTCAACAGCGCCGCCAAGGGGCAGGGGTCGTGGATTTCGGGCATCTACGAGAATCAGGCGGTGCTCGAAAACGGCGTCTGGCGCATTCACGGCATGGATCTCGATTATGTCTGGCTCGCCGATTACGCCGGCGGTTGGGCCGCGATCGTGCCGGGCGCCAGCGAGCGCTATCGCCCCAAGCCCGAGGATGTTGCCAAGAACCCGCCGGATGGCCCGCTGCGCGGCGTCACCTTCGCGCCTTATCCCGCCATCGCCCCGATGGGCTTCCATTTCGCCAATCCGGTGAGCGGCCGCGCTCCCGAGACCTTCCTGCACTGGTCGGACGGCCGCCGCGCCGCCGCCACGGAGTAATTCATGTACGAATCCGACGATCCCCGTTCCCGCCTCTCGACTGCCGCAGCCGGGGGAGCCGCGCCGGCCAGCGCCTTCGGGGCCTCCACTTACGCCCGCTTCTATGAAGAAGCCCCACAGGAGACGGCGCCCGGCCTCAAGACCTGGCTCACGCGTGGGCAGAATTTCGTCGTCGCTTACTCGCAGGCGGAAGAAGGTGCGGTGTTCGAGCGAGCCGGCCAGATCGACGAATATGTCCTGCTGCTGCCGGATGCCCAGAGCGCGCTGACCATCGAGATCGACGGCGTGGCGCACGAGATTGCCGGCAACAGCATCAACTTCGTGCCGCCGGGCGATAGCCGCATCACGGTCCGCTCGGCTGGCCAGATCGTCCGGCTGTTTTCGCTGGAGGCGCAAGATCTGCTTGCGCGGGTCGTCAATCCGCAGGCCTATGCCGGGCCGCATCCGCAGATTCCGCCGTTCCAGCCGTGGCCAGATCCGGTCGATGGGTTCAAGCTGCGCAGCTACAGCCTGGACGTGCCCGACGAGCCGGGGCGCTTCGGCAAGATCTGGCGATGCACCACCTTCATGGTCAACGTCTTCCCGCCGCAGGGGCCGCGCGATGTGACCAAGCTCTCGCCGCATCATCACGATGATTTCGAGCAGTGCTCCCTGGCGCTGCAGGGCGACTATATGCACCATCTGCGCTGGCCATGGACGGCTAACCAGCATGACTGGCGCGACGACGAGCATGAGCGCTGCGGCGCGCCGTCGGTGTGCGTCATTCCGCCCCGCGTCATCCACACCTCCGCGCCGTCCGCGCCCGGTCGTAACGTGCTGGTCGATATCTTCTCGCCCCCGCGTGCCGATTTCTCGGACATGCCCGGCTGGGTGCTGAACGCGGATGAGTATCCGCGCGCGCAATGATGCAGTCGAGGAGGGGGACGAGATGACATCCTTGACCGATGACGCGGTGCGCAATCCTATCATCGATTGCCATGCCCACATCTTTTCGGCGGACATGCCCGTCACCAGCGGCGCGTGGATCACGCCGGACTATGCCTTTACGGCGGATGACCTGCTGGCGCGGATGGACGCGCATGGCATCCATTTCGCGGTGATTTCGGCGCTCAGCATTTCGGGCAGCTACAATGACTATCTGATTTCCGAACTGCGCCGCCATAAAAGGCTGCGCGGCACTGCCATCGTCCCGCCGGGCACGGATTTCTACGTGCTGGAGCGGATGCGCGACGATGGCATCATCGGCATCCGGTTGCAGCTCGCCCGCGCCGAATATCATGCCGATTATCGCAGCGACGAATATCGGCTGCTGTTCCGCCGCGCCCGCGATCTTGGCTGGCATGTCCATGTCGCCATCGAGGGACAGAACCTGCCGCCGGTGCTCGATGCGCTGGTGGAGAGCGGGGTCGACATCGTGATCGACCATTTCGGCCATCCCGATCCGCAGGCGCCGCTCGATTGCGTCGGCTTCCGCGCGATGCTCGATGCGGTCGACAAGGGACATACCTGGGTCAAGCTCTCTGGCGGCTTCCGCCTGCCGGGGCCGGAAGCGTGGCGGGACGACCCCGATGGCGATCTCGAAAGCCTCGCCCAGCATGTCGCGGAACATCTGGTGGCGCGCGTCGGCACCGATCGCCTGCTGTGGGGCAGTGACGCGCCCTTCGTCGGCTACGAACGCCGCATCGGCTACGAGCAGGTGCTGGCCAGCTACCGCCGCTGGGTGCCCAATCCGGCCCAGCGCGCCCAGATTTGCCGGACTGCACTCAAGCTCTATTTTTCCTGATTGGAGACCATGATGACCAACACCCAGCTTTCCCGTCGCGGCTTCATCGGTGCGAGCGGCGGCGCCATCGTCGGCGCGGCCATGGTGCCCGCCGCTCTTCAGGCCGCCGAAGTGCCAGTGCTCCATGCCGATGGCATCCATGATGATACCGATGCGCTGGAGGCGCTGTTCGCCGGTCGGCAGGTGCGGGTCGCGCAGAAGGACGTCGTGGCGCGCTACGAAAACGGCACCGTCCGACTGATCAACGGCCGTTACCTCATGAGCCGGCCCGTGCGCGCGCATGGCGATGCCGCGGTCTATACCGGTCACTGCACCTTCCGCATCGGAGAGGGACCGGCGCTGCCTTATCCGGAACTGCAGCAGTTCGCGTGATGAACGCGGGTTCGTAAACGGCATATGCCGGGCAAGGCGTCGTTCAGTGCCGCATCCGGCAAGATTGGATGATGGAGCCCCTCTAGTGCTCCCCCCGAGGCCAGACATGGCTGCACCAATTCGGGAGGGGATGAGATGAAGAGGACTTTCGGCAAGCTTTCAGCGTCCGCGCTGGCGCTGTGTATAGCGCAGACCGGCCATGCGCAGGTCTCTGAGGCGGACGGCGTTTCCGAGCGTGGCACCGGGATCGCGGACATTGTCGTCACGGCGACCCGTCGCGCGACCAACCTGCAGGATACGCCGATTGCCATCTCGGCGCTGCCGGCAGACGCGCTGATGGAGCAGGGGCTGACCAACGTCGCCGAAATGTCGCGGGTCGTTCCCAACGTCTCCTTCGAGAAGTCGCAGGCGGCATTCGGCCCCGGCATGAGCGCCTTCATCCGGGGCATCGGCTCGAGCGAGACCAATCTGTCGGGCGAGGCGGGCGTCGCCTTCTATATCGACGATGTCTATTATCCGCTGGTCTTCGGCTCCATGTTCGATCTGCTCGATCTGGAGCGGGTCGAGGTGCTGCGCGGCCCGCAAGGCACGCTGTTCGGCCGCAACTCGCTGGCCGGCGCCGTCAACCTCACTACCCGCCGCCCGGTGCTGGGCGAAGCTTCGGGCTATGGCGAGTTCACAGTCGGCAGCTATGACCGCCGCGAGATGCGCGTCGGTATCAATCTGCCGCTCGGATCGACCATGTCGCTCTCTGTCTCCGGTCTGGTCAAGAAGATGACTGGCTACCAGCGGCAGCTCGATTTCCGCTGCGAAATGATCCGCCGGGGCACGCCTCAGCTGGCCGGGCTGTTCCCGACTGCGGATGCCGGCCTGCTCAACAATTCCGACATCAATCCGCCCAAGGATTGCACCATCGGCCATCTGGGTGGTGAGGATGTGCAGGCCATCCGTGGCCAGATCTACTGGGAGCCCACGCCGCGCCTCAAGATCACCGCCGCGCTGGATTATCTCCAGGACAATTCAGAGGCGGCCATGGATAGCGTCGTCGCCATCAATCCGGCCGTCGCAGCCGGCCGCTCCGCGGTCTCGACGCTGTTCAACCGCTGGACGGCACCGGGCGGCCCGACCTTTGCTTATGATAGCCGTTTCATCACCGGCGACCCTTACACAACCTTCGCGACCTTTGCCGATCCAATCGCTGCCGGCACGGCCATTCCCGGCAACACATTCTACAATGGCTCGCCCTTCCGCGGCGGCATTACGCACCCCAGCAACGTTCCGCAGACGAACTGGGGCGGCAATGCGCGGATCGAGTATGAGATCAGCGACAATATCGATGTTGTCGGCATCGTCGGCTATCGCCGCTACGATGGCGTCTTCGGGTTCGATGTCGATGGTTCGCCCGTCGCCATGGAAAACAATCGCAACGATGTGTTCCAGGACGACTGGACCGGCGAAATCCGCCTGATCGGCAAGACCGGCTGGGCCGATTGGGTCGTCGGCGCCTTCTATTATTGGGCGGATGGCGAACAGCGCTTCTCCGGCACGTCGCCGTTCAACAACACGCAGCGTTACCTGTGGAGCCGTTACACGCCGGAGAGCAAGGCGGTCTTCGCCAACGCCACGCTGCGGCCCTTCGGCGATCGCTTTGGCCTGACGCTCGGTGGGCGTTTCTCCAAGGACAAGAAGGGTGTCGATTATCGCAGCGTGCTGGATGGCACGACGGCCACCTCGACGCAGTTCACCATCTCGCCCACCGGCCAGACCGTCTTCAACTTCGACATCAAGGATGAGCGGTTCGACTGGAAGGTCGGCGCGGATTACAAGCTGAGCGAGCGCACGATGATCTACGCGTCCGTGGCCACCGGCGCGCGGCTGCCGGGCTTCAATGCCCGTCCGCTGCAGCCGAGCCAGGTCGCGCAATATCCGGGTGACGAAACCCAGTCGTACGAACTGGGCGTGAAGACCGATCTGTTCGACCGCATGCTGCGGATCAACGCTGCGGCCTTCTATACGGACTACAAGACGCGGCCGACAAGCGTCTCCGGTCAGGAGTATCAGCTCGGGGCGAACGATCAGCCTTTGCCGGGCGGATTCATAGAGATTCCAAATCCGGTCAATGCCGAATTCACGACCTGCCGTCCGTTGACGCAAGCGGAGATCAACGCCGGGACCCCGGGCTATGCCTGCGTCGGTCGCACCTTCTACCAGAACACGCCGGGCAAGGTGAAAGGCTTCGAGTTGGAGCTGGATTTCCGTCCGGTCGAGGGCTTGGCGGTCGGCGGCTCAATCGGCTACCACAAATTCTCGTCGGCCGATCTTGATGCCCGCCCGGCCGGCCAGAACCGGCGCCCGGTGGCGATCCCGGAGCTCAAGGCCAATGCCGGCATCCAGTATGAGTTCGATGCGCCGGCTCTGCAGGGCACGGTCACGCCGCGTGTCGACTGGTTCTACACCGGCAGCCAGGTCTACAGCCCGGACCGTGTAGAGTATAATCAGGACGGCTATTCGCTGGTCAACGCTCGCCTGACCTACGCGAACAAGGAGTATGATTTCTCCATCGCAGCGGGCGTCACCAACGTCTTCAAGCAGTTCTACTGGCGCAACTACTTCATCTACCAGGCCATCGGCTATCCGCAGATCAACGGCCAGCCGGGCGCCCCGCGTGAGTGGTATCTCACCCTGAACAAGCGGTTCTGACCGGAAGGCGGGCGCTGGCCCGCCACCGACCATCAAGCATAGGCGAGAGGAACAAGGTACATGCAGATCATCGACGGTCAGATCCACGAACCCCATATCGGCGGCGGTATGCGCGCCGCCAAGCCCGAAGGCGAGACGATCACGCCGCAGCTTGAAGAGTTCATCAACGTCGAGCTGGCGCGCGAGGCGATCGATTGCGTCGGCGTCGACAAGGCGATTATCTATGCGGGCCGGGCCTTTAATGAAGCCGCGGTGCGCTACTATCCGGACCGGTTCGGAGCGGTCGAAGTGTTCGACCATGCGGCGCCGGACCTGGAGCAGCAGATGGCAGCTTTCAAGAAGAAGCCGGGGATGCTCGCCACGCGCGTGCTGTTCACCAATTACGGGCAGGTCTGGCGCAAGCCGGGCGCGCAGATCGCGGTCAGTCCGCTGGTTAAGCAGGGCGCGTTCGACCGCTATTTCGCTTATGGCGCCAAGTATAAGATCCCGATGTTCGTCGGTGCCCATGAGTTCGGTCACGAGGCCGCGATCTATGCCGAGCGTCACCCGGACATGACGATCATCATCGATCACTACGGGGTCACCCAGTCGATGATCGCGCCGCCCAAGGATCGCTGGGCGAACCTTCCCAAGCTGCTCGACATGGCGCGCTATCCCAATGTCTATGTGAAGCTGTGCGGGATGCCGATCATCTCCAAGGAGGCCTATCCCTATCACGACATCTGGCCATACATTCACAAGATCCTGCACGCCTTCGGCCCGGAACGGTGCCTGTGGGCGAGCGACATGACCCGGCAGCGCTGGGGCACGGAAACGCCGCCGGGTCCCAATGGCTTCCCGCTCCGCAAGGACTGGAAGCCCTATGCGGACGCGCTCTACAGCCTTCTCCACACCAATGAGATTTCGCAGAGTGACAAGGAGTGGATTTTGGGCGGCACGATTAAGCGCGCGCTCAACTGGGCGTAAGAGCACCGCAGCACACCGATGACATCGGAGCCGGGCGATGCCGTCGTCCGGCTCTGTTTGTGCCGAATTCGGCATAAGCTGGATCACTTGGAGATAAGAAGCGGCCCGTTGCGCAATGCGATGGTCCGCATGAGGTCGCGCCCGGCAAAGGTCGTGCGCGCAAAATATACATAATGGGGAGGCCGTACGAATGACTTTGAAAGTGAAAGGACGCGGGGGCGCGTCGCATCTGCTGTGGGCGGCACTGCCGGCGGCGGCGTTGCTGTCAATGCCGGTTCAGGCGCAGGACAGCAGCGGGGCGGAGAGCGCGAGCGAGCAATCCATCGTCGTCACGGGCACGCGGATCCGCAACAACGCCTTTAACGAGCCGACGCCCGCCACGGTGTTCGGCATCGAGCAGACTGAGAAGCTGGGCATCGTGAATGCCGGCGATATCGTCGAGCTTATCCCGCAGAACACGGCGTTCCAGTCGGACGCAACCGCCGGCATCACCGCGGGCGCGAATGTCGGCGCTTCCTATGCGAACCTGCGCGGGCTCAACCCGGATTCCGGCACGCGCACGCTCACGCTGGTCAATTCCCGCCGCTTCGTGCCGACATCGGATGGCGGTGCGGTTGATCTCAACCTCATTCCCACCGCGATGATCAAGCGCGTGGAGACGGTGACGGGCGGCGCATCGGCGGCTTATGGGTCGGATGCGATTGCCGGTGTCGTCAACCTGATCCTCGATACCGAGCTCGAGGGGCTGCGCGGGCAGGTCGATTATGGCCAGACCTTCCGGGGGGATGGCAAGGGGCATCATGGATCGCTCGTCTATGGCACACGCGTCGGCAGCCGCGGCCATATCGTCATCGGCGGCGAATATGAGAAGAAGGACGGCATCGGCGATTGCTCGCTTTCGCGCGACTGGTGTGCGGAAAGCTACGACGTCTTCGTGAATGCCAATAATGTGCTGGCCAACGGCTCGCTCTCGGGCTTCGATCGTCCCGGCACGCCGGGCTATGGTCTGCCCAACTTCATCATCGGCCCCAATTCCAAGCAGGCGTTTAACGATGCGCGCGGCGTGGTTCGCAACCGTGCGCCCGCCGCGCCGGCGGCGCGCAACATCCGCTTCAATGACGACGGCACCGGCATCGTGCAGTTCGATCCGGGCACATACGTCCAATCGTCGCAGACCGGTCCGCGCCAGGGCGGTGACGGCGAATCGACCTATGCAGATTCCGACATCCAGACGCCGGTCGAGCGCTTCGTCGGCTATCTCTCCGGCAAATACGACCTGTCGGACACGGTCGAAGCCTATACCGAAGTCACCTACGCGCATCGCTCCGCCTCCAACAGCGGCGTGACAGCCGGGCCGCGCTCGACCTATTTCGTCCAACCGGATAATGCCTTCCTCCCGGCCTCGCTCAAGACGCTGCTAGCCGGCACCCAGTTCAGCCTCGGCAAGGATGTTGATGCGCAGATCCCGGCGCTCAACTCCGTCACCGCAGATGTCTGGCGCGCGGTGTTTGGCGTCACCGGCGAGATCGGTGGCGGTTGGAACTGGGACGTCTATTATCAGTACGGCCGCAACAAGCGGCACCAGTCGGCCCGCTATTCGCGCGTGAACACCGAGTTCCAATATGGGCTGGACGCCGTGGTCAATCCGGCGACCAACCAGATCGTCTGCCGGGAACTGCTCAAGGCCAATCCCAATCCGCGCGCGCAGGGCTGCGTACCGATGAACCTGTTTGGTCTCGATAATCTCAGCCAGGCGGCCATCGACTACGCCTACCGCCCGGTGGTGGAGGACTTCCTTTATACCCAGCATGTCGCTGCCGCCTCAATCAGCGGCTCGCTGTTCGATGGCTTTGGCGCCGGGCCGGTCGGCGCAGCCACGGGTGTGGAATATCGCAAGGAAAAGGGCGATGTGACCCATGGCGATATCCCCAATTACACCGACTACGCCTTCACCTTTGGCCTCGATTATGGCGGCACCATAGAGGTTCTCGAAACCTTCGGCGAAGTGAGCGTGCCTCTGCTGGCGAACCATCCGTTCCTTGAGACGCTGGAGCTCAACGGCGCCGTACGCTGGACGCGCAACAAGGCGTCGGATGCGTTCACCAGCGAGGAGAAGACGACCGAGGCGGTGAGCTACAAGCTCAGCGGCATCTGGGAAATCGGCGGCGGTGTGCGCCTGCGCGGCTCTCGCTCGCGCGACATCCGCGCTGCGGGCTTCCGCGAGCTGTTCCAGCGGCAGGTGGCAACGGAGGAAGGCTCATCGCAGGGCATCGTCGACAATCCGAACATCGCGGGCGTGGGCAATGACGATCCGACCCCGATCCTGAATGGCGGCAGCTTCGCGCTGACGCCGGAAAAGGCGGATACGACAACGGCGGGCATCGTGTTCCGCCCAAGCTTCATCCCGGGTCTGCGCATGTCGGTCGACTGGTATCAGATCGCGATCGAGGATGCTGTCAGCCGGCTCGGCGGCCAGCAGATCGTCGATTTCTGCGATCAGTTCGACATCTTCTGTGACCGCATCACCTTCGTCTCGCCGACGAACATCTCGTACATCGATGCCCGCCAGGTGAACCTCGGCAGCATGACCGTGCGTGGCCTCGATTTCGAGTTCGACTATACGCTGCGCCTGTCCGACCTTTCGGCCGATTGGGGCGGGGCGCTCAACCTGCGCGTGCTGGCCAACCACCAATATGACTTCAAGGTGCAGGCCGATCCGACGACGCCGGTGATCGATTATGCCGGGCAGACCGGGCCGGTGAGCAGCGGCGGCAACTTCAACCCCGCGCCCTCGTGGATCGTCAACGCGTTCCTGAGCTATGACAGCGGGCCGTTCAACGCCACGGTGAGCATGCGCCGGATCAGCTCGGGCATCTACAATGTCGAGCGGGTTGGGCCGGAAGATGAAGGCTACGACCCGACGCTGCGCAATAGCATCAACACCAACCGCGTGAAGGGAGCGAGCTATTTCGGCCTCGCCATGTCCTATGCGATCCCAGTCGGAAATGGTGGGAACAGCATCGAGGTGTTCGGTGCGATCGACAATATCTTCGACAAGAAGCCGCCGATTGCGCCGGGTGGCGGCGGCCTGGGTGGCTCCAACTATCCGACCAACCCGGTCTATTTCGACACCTTCGGGGCGCGTTTCCGGACCGGCGTGCGGGTCAAATTCTGATCTGACGTCAGCGCTGCAGATGCCAGCCGGGCTTCCGAAAGGAGGCCCGGCTTTCCTCTGTCGAAATGCCCACCCGGCCATTCAGGCCGGGCGGGCACCCAAAATCGATGGAGTTTGAAGGGAGGCCGAAGCTCTGGCTCAGAAGCCGACGGCGTCGCCGCCCTTGAGGCCGAGCAACGCGCGGGCCTCGGCAGGTGTCGCAATCTCGCGGCCCAGGGCTTCGATCACGAGGCGGATACGCTCCACCTGCTGCGCGTTGGAGGTGGCGAGTTCGCCCTTGCCGATGAAAAGGCTGTCTTCCAGCCCGACCCGAACATTGCCCCCGAGCAGCGCGCTCTGGGTGCAGAAGGCGAGCTGATGCCGGCCTGCCGCGAAGGCGGATAACACATAGTTCTCGCCGAACAGGCTGTCGGCAATCGTCACCATATGCGCCAGATTGCGTGGGTCGGCGCCGATGCCGCCCAGGATGCCGAACACGCCCTGGATAAGGAAGGGCGGGTCGATCAGGCCCCGGTCCGCGAAATGGGCGAGCGTGTAGAGATGGCCGATATCATAGCATTCAAACTCGAAGCGCGTGCCGAATTCCCGGCCGACTTCCAGCATGATGCGCTCGATATAGGCATTGTCATTGTACATGATCCGCCCGCGCGCGCCTTCGACATAGGGCTGCTCCCAGTCGTGCTGCCACTGGGTGACCCGCTTGGCCGCGCCGGAGAAATCGAAGATCAGCGGCCCCATGTTGAGCGAGCACAGCTCGGGCCGGGCCTGCTTGGCGCCTTCCAGCCGGTCATCCAGCGACATGGTGGCGCTGCCGCCAGTGGAGATATTCACCACCGCGTCCGTCGCCTGCCGGATGCGGGGCAGGAAGGCCATGAAATCCGCCGCGCGGGGGCTGGGGCTGCCGTCTGCCGGGTTACGGGCATGCAGGTGCAGGATCGCCGCGCCGGCCTCGGCCGCGCCAATGGCGGCCTCCGCAATCTCGTCCGCGCTCACCGGTAGATGCGGCGACATGGAGGGCGTGTGGATCGAGCCGGTCGGCGCGCATGTGATGATGACCTTGGCGTGTTTGCGCATAAGCGGGTCTAAAGTCCTGCGTGACAGAGATATTTGAGGTTTTGATATTCGGCGAGGCCGTGGTGCGAGCCCTCGCGCCCGAGGCCCGACTGCTTGACGCCGCCAAAGGGCGCATAAGGCGTCGAGATGAGGCCGGTGTTGATGCCGACGATGCCGCTCTCCAGATCCCGGCCCACGCGGGCAATCGTCGCCGGATCGCTGGAGCAGAGATAGGCGGCGAGGCCAAATGGCGTATCGTTCGCCAGCCGCACGCCGTCCTCCACGCTGGCAAAGCCGATGACGCCGGCCAGCGGCCCGAAGGTCTCTTCGCGGGTCAGCAGCGCATCCGATGCAACGTCGCCAATCAGCGTCGGCACCGCGATGCGCCCGCCCGGCGATGCGCCCCCGGCAATCAGACGTCCGCCATGGCGCAGCGCATCCTCGCGATGCTCGTCGATCTTGGCAATGGCGCGATCGTCGATCATCGGGCCCACATCGATGCCGTCTTCAAAGCCGTCGCCGGCCTTCATCGTCGCGACCTTGCTACCAAACGCGTCGAGAAAGCGGTCGCGGATGCCATTCTGCACATAGATGCGGTTCGCCGCGACGCAGCTCTGGCCGCCATTACGGAACTTGGCGACCATCGCCGTTTCGACTGCGGTGTCGAGGTCGGCATCATCGAAGATGAGCAGCGGCGCATTGCCGCCCAGTTCGAGGCCGAGCCGCTTGATCGTCGGGGCGCAGGCTTCCGCCAGCATCGCGCCCACCGGGGTCGAGCCGGTGAAGGAGAGTTTGCGGACGATCGGCGATCCGGTCATCACCGGGCCGATAGTCTTGGAATTGCCGGTGACGACGCTGAAAACGCCCGCCGGCACGCCTGCTTCTTCACCCAGCTTGGCAAAGGCCAGTGCCGTGAGCGGCGTCAGCTCGGCCGGCTTGGCGACGATGGTGCAGCCGGCCGCCAGCGCCGGCCCGACCTTGCGCGTGAGCATGGCGAGCGGGAAGTTCCATGGCGTGATCGCCACGCACACGCCGATCGGCTCGCGCTCGACCATCAGGCGGCGGCCGGTCACCGGGGCGGGGATGATCTCGCCCACCGAGCGGGCCGCCTCATCGGCGTAGAATTCGAGGAAGCCGGCGCCATAGTCGACCTCGGCGCGCGATTCCTTGAGCGCCTTCCCATTCTCAAGCGTGATGAGCCGGGCAAAGTCCTCCTTGTGCTGGATGACCAGCTCATACCAGCGCCGCAGGATCGCGCCGCGCTCCTTGGCAGGCCGCCGCGCCCATTGCGGGAAGGCGCGGTTCGCGGCATCGATGGCCTCAGACACTTGCGCTTCGCTGACGCGCGGCACCTGTCCCACGGTCTTGAGCGTATAGGGATCGTCGACGGCGATGGGGTCGCCGCTGCCATCCACCCATTCACCGGCCACATAGGCCTTGGAAAGCAGAAGATCCTTCTCGTCGAGTTCGCCGCGCTGTCTGCTCATGGGCCTGCTCACTTTGCTTCTTGATCGTCCAGGTTCGGATTTGTGATGGGGGTATCACTCTCGAACAAATGCACGAACCGGCGATAGGTGCACAGCCAGCGCCCGGCGGCGCCGCGAACATAGCGGTCGGTCGCCAGCGAGATCGTCACCGGCGGATGGGTGGGGAGGGGACGCACGCCATCGGCGGCATAGAGGAACAGGTAATTGGTCGCTTCCGCGCTGTCCGGCCCGGTGAACCATGCTCGGAAGTTGGTGAAGGCATGGACCGCGAGCCGCTCGCCGCGTTCGGCGCGCCAATCGTAGAATTGCTGGATTTTCGCGCGGCCGTTATAGGAGGCGAACTGGCCGTGGAAGACGGCGTCCTCGGTATAATAATCCGAGGCCTTGCGCCCCTTGTTGGTATCGATCTCGTGCCAATACTCGGTCAGCTGCAGCGACAATATCTGGTTCAGATCAAGCACTTCCCTAGCAACCATTGCGTCTTCCGTCCTCCATGTCTCGCCTGTCGGCGTGGAGACCGGGCTGACATAGAGGTTGCGTCGCCGCTTGCCCGGGCGGGCAGGATGACTTGCTCAGGAAGGCGCCCGCGCGGCTGGTCAGTTCGAGCCAGCGCGCCGGTAATCGCGCGGCGCCATGCCGAAATGTTCGTGGAAGGTGCGGGTGAAATGCGCCGCGCTGTTGAACCCCCAGGCAAAGGCGATCTCGGTCAGCGTATGGCCGGCCCAGGCGGGGTTGCGCAGCTGCTTGCCGCACTCCTCCAGCCGCCGCCGCACGATGTAGCTCGACGCCTTCTCCCCGCGCGAGGCGAAGAGCGTGCGCAGGTAGCGCGGCGAGATGCGCAGCCCCTCGGCGACGCGTGCGGGCGTCAGTTCCGGGTCGCGCAGATTGTCCTCGATGTAGCGAATGACTTCGCTCTGTCGGCCGAGCATCACCGCCGAGCCTTCCGGCTGCTCGTCAAAGCCCATCGCATAGGCCGTGGAGAGCATTTCCAGCACGTGGCGGGCGAAACGGCCATCATGATCGGAATGGAAGCCGCTCTGCACCTGCGTGTTCAGATTTTCGAGCATGGCGGACATGACCGCGGTCAGCCCCACCTCGTGATCGAGCTTGAGGCCGCAGAAGCGCTCGGGCGTCGGCAGGTGCTTCTTGATGAGGCCGGCATCCACGCGCAGCATGATGATCATCGAATTGTCACCGAGCGTGAAGCTGTGCGGCGCCGCGCTGTCGCACAGCACGAAATCACCCTGATCGAGCTGGGCCTGATGCCCGCAATGGTCGAGCACGCTGTTGCCGCGCGCCTGCATCAGGAAGGAATAAAGACGTGGCGCGCCGGGGCGGATGTGGTTGCGCGTCCGCTCGATATGGCTGCGGTTGGCCGCGATGCTGGCGAGCTGGATCGGCCCGAAATGGCTGAGGCTGAGCCGCGCGGCAAACTCATGCCGGTCCGCGGGCGTGAAGTTCACGCGATTGAGCTGCTGCGAATAGAGCTTTGTCCATGCCGCCGCGCGCGTCGATATGGGGAAGGCTTCAGTGCTGTAGGATTCCATGCTTATCCTCTCCGCGTGCCCTCTGTCCTTCTATCGAGGCGTCCCGGCCGCTTTCCTTCAGGGTCAACCATTTCAAGGCGCTTTGCAAGTTTCCCATCGTCACACGCCGCCGGAAACGGCGAGGTTCGCGCCATTCACAAAAGAGGCGTCGGGCGAGAGCAGGTAACGGACCGCCTGCGCGATCTCGTCCGCCTGGGCTGCGCGCTGCATCGGCACGCGGGCGGCGCCGGCGGCCAGCCGCTCGGCGCTCAGCATGTCCGTGGCGACCGGGCCGGGGGAGACGCAGTTGACGCGAATGCCATCGCCGCCGACTTCCCGCGCCAGTCCGGTCATCAGGCTGTCGAGCCCGCCTTTGGATGCGGCATACCAGACATATTCCCCGGCTGACCCATAAGCGGTCGCCCGCGACGAGATGAAGACGATGCCGCCGCCCGCACCGCCGCGCGAGAGGGCCATGCACCGCACGGCCTCACGCGCGGCCAGCATCGCGCCGGTGAGATTGACCGCCATGACGCGCTCGAGGGTTTCCGCCGAGACCTCCGCCAGGGGAGAGGCCTGGCCGGTGATCCCGGCGGAATAGACGAGCGCGCCGATCGGGCCCAGCGCCTGTGCTTGGTCGAACAGCGCAATCAGATCGGCTTCGCGCGCGCTGTCTGCCTGCACCGCGTGGGCCTGACCGCCGGCAGTGGTGACGCTCGCTGCGACGGCCTGCGCCGACGCTGTGTCCCGCGCATAGCTGAACACGACATGGTAGCCGGACGTCGCGAGCAGCCGGACGATGGCGGCGCCGATGCCGCGGCTGCCGCCGATGACGATCGCGATGGGCTGCTGGCTCATGGAGCGGTTGCCTTTGCCTCAATGGGTTGGGGGGCTTCGTCCCGACCGAAGTCATCCAGTGACTGCAGCGCGCGGCCGGCGGTCTCGGGCAGCATCAGCGTTGCGATGAGGGCGCACAGGATGCCGCCCATTCCGACGATGGCCATCGCCGCGCCCAGCGGGATGATGGTGGCCACTAAAGGCACCGTCATGATGAACAGAGCGCTCGCGGCACGGCCGAAATTATAAGCAAAGGCCTGGCCGGTGCCGCGCAGTTCGGTCGGGAACAATTCGGTGAAATAGGGGCCGAAGCTTGCATAGATGCCGAACTGGAAGAAGCCGTAGACGATGCCGAACGGCACGAGGAACCAGACATTCCCGCCCCATGGCCCGAACAGATAGATGGCGGCGGAGATCACGAAGCCGAGGCCGAACAGCCGGAAGGCGTTGCGGCGCCCGACAAAGTCGCTGATCGCGGCGTTGAACAGAAAACCGAAGAAGCCGCCGACGCTGTTGAACATCACGCACAGCCCGGCCATCGCGATGCCGATACCGCGCTCATTGGCGAGGAACACCGTCAGATAGCTGCTCACCGCATAGCCCGCGCCCTGCGCACCGACGGCCAGCAGCGATGCCAAGATGGTGATGCGGACGACCTTGGGCCGGAAGATGCTGGTGAGGCTGGTGCGCTGCCCGGTTTCCTGGGCGCGCTGCTGGGCCTGTTTGAACAGGTCGGAATCGTCGGACCCACGCCGGATGAAGAAGATCAAGGCGGCCGGAATGATGCCGACGAAGAAGGCGAGGCGCCAGCCGATCTCGGGATCGAAGGCGGAGGCGAAAGGTCCGGCGATCAACGCGGCCAGACCGGAGCCGACTGCCGCGCCGCTGTGCAGCGTGCCCAGCGCCTTGCCGCGATGCTTGGGTGAGACGATTTCGCCGAGCAGCACCGCGCCCACCGCCCATTCCGCCCCGAAGCCGATGCCCTGCAACACGCGCAGCACGAGCAGTTGCTCGAAATTCTGGGCAAAGCCGGAGGCGAAGGAGAAGAAGGAGAACCACAGGATAGTGAGCTGCAGGATGCGGGCGCGGCCATAGCGGTCGCACAACCAGCCGCCGATCCAGCCGCCGATCGCCGCCGCGAAATAATTGGCGCTGGCGATGGTCCCGGCCTCGGTCAGCGAGATGCCAAGGCCGACGATGAGCAGCGGGATGAGATACTGATAGACCAGCCCATCCGCGCTATCCATCGCCCAGCCGGCGCTGCACGTCCAGAACACGCGGCGGGTTTTGCGGTCCGCGCCGCGATACCAGGAGAAGAGGTCGGCTTTCATGGGGTGTCGGTCCTATAGCGCAGCTTCGTAGATGGCGCGCGCATCGGATTCGGTGACCTCGCGCGGATTTCTGATGAGCAGTCGTTGCACGGTCATGGCGGCGGCGGCCATCTTGGGCACCGCGTTGGCGCCGATGCCGAAGGCGGACAAGTGCCGCTCGACGCCGATGGCAGCGGAAAGGTGCTCGATCTGCGCGATGCCGGCCAGCGCGTCCGCCTCGTCATTGCCGGTCCGCGCCACGCCTAGGGCGGCAGCGACCTCAGCATAGCGAGCGGGGGCGGCGGGCAGGGTGAAGCGCAGCACATGCGGCAGCAGCAGCGAGTTGGCGACGCCGTGGGGGATGTGGAATTCGCCGCCGAGCGGATAGGCCAGAGCGTGCACTGCCGCGGTGTTGACCGGCCCAAGGCACATGCCGCCAAGATGCGCCGCACGCAGCATGGCATCGCGCGCCTCCAGATCGGTGCCGTCCATGCAGGCCCGTTCGAGATGCCCGGCGATCAGGCGGATGCCTTCGAGCGCCCAGGCATCGACGACGGGATGGGCAAAGCGGTTGGCATAGGCCTCGATGCAATGCGTAAGCGCATCCAGCCCGGTCGCGGCCGTGACGGCGCGGGGCATGGAGACGGTGAGTTCGGCATCCAGATAGGCGAAATCCGGCACCAGATGATCGCTGACCACGCCCTTCTTCAGTTCCGCCGCCACGTCTTCCAGAATGGCGATGGGGGTGACTTCGCTGCCGGTGCCGGCGGTGGTTGGGATGCAGGCGAGCGGAATGGCGCGACCTTGGAGAAGGCCTGTGCCGATGACGTCATCGATGCTCTGCGCGCCATCCATCAGCGCGGCGACGAGTTTGGCGACGTCCATCGCACTGCCGCCGCCCAGTCCGATGATGAAGCCGGCTTGGCTCTCGCGCGCCGTCGCCATGGCAGCCTCGAAATCAGCGAAGGTCGGCTCGCCGGCGATGGCGTCGAAAATCGTGGCGGCGCAGCGGGCTTTGGCCAGTTCGGAGGCGAGTGCTTCGCTGAGCGCACGCAGGGGGCTGCCGGAGACGATCAGCGCGCTTTCGGCGCCGGACGCGACGACATCGGTTGCGCAGGCCGGCAGAAGACCGGCACCGATGCGCACCGCGCGGACATTGCGCAGGCTCAAAAGCTGTTCAGATTGCAAGGCTCACCTCTCCATCCCATCCCGTCTCTCTCTCGGTAGCGCGCGGCGTGCTGTCTTGATCTAGGCGGCAATATGCTTTGCCGCGCTCGTATCGGCACTTGGTGGCGGAGCCAAAGGGCGAAAGGGGCAGGGCTCCGCGCGAGCCGCGGGCTGACGAAGCGCGCCCGGCAGCGGTGCTAACCTCGCCGCGCCTTTTCGACTCCGAAATGGAGGCAATTGATGGAATGCCGGGGGCGGACTGGGTTAGCGTCTCCCGCTTGATCGACAGGAAGGAACCCATGCCACGCTCCGGCACCTTGCAGGGCATAAGACCGGTGCCGCACCGCGCCATTGCAAGCCGCCCAATGACGTGTCCCCGTTGACCGTGGAGGGGCGGGGTGACGGAGCCAGATCGATCCGGCCAAGCGCGCCGTCATCGTGCGGCCCGACTGATTCAGGAAGCTGCAGACCGAATCGAGGCCGCGCGCCATCTGCTTGAGATGGAGCAGGAGGTTGCGGAAGGGGCTGGTGCGAGGCCCTTTGCCGACGGCGCGTTGCCGGTTGGGCTGCTCAGCCACGCGAACGAGCCTATGGCGGTTGCCCATCTGAATGCGGCCCTGGCACTGCGGGGCCATATCTGTGCGCGCCTGCTCCTGCGTCTGATTGCCGAGCCTGACCGGCTGATCCCGCTCGATGAACTTGCGTTGCTCCTGGATCGCGGTGCGATGTCGCGTGCGGCGATCAAGGTTCACATCTCGACGCTGCGGGCTGCGCTCAACGAAAAAGGCCTCGCCGGATCGGCGATCGAGACAGGCCGCCGCAGCTATGCCTTTCGCGCGGCAATGCTGCCGGCGCTGTCCAACATCCTCGAAGCGTGCCGTTTTGGTGCTGATTCCGGCAGGAACGAATCAAAACGGGACAGATGAGGTGGGACCCCATCGCATCGCTCCATCGGCCCGTCCTTTAGCGGTTGACTTCCCGTGATCACGGCGCACAAAGTGAAGCTCGCATAACATAATGTTACCTTAGAAAGCCAAAAAGGCTTCTAAAATTGCAGGGTCGCACCAGATGACAATCGACTTCAAGACATGACGGACCGCCGCTGACTGCCACGCGTTTGAGAATGATGTTGAGGCAGGGATAGGTGAGGCGACACGGGTTCAGCGTGAACCCCGCGAATATCCCAGGGACGGATCGTGATGTTCGATACAGCCAATAAGTCGCGCCCACCGGGCGTGGACGACGATGCGCGCGCTTGTCTGCCGGATGACCCGGTGATCGAGCGGGCGCGGCGTTTGCAGGCCCTCATGGGCCAGCGCAGTGCCCTCTTTCCAGAGCCGGTGATGGCCGATGGCGCCATGGCGGCCATGCTGACGCTGTTCCTTGCCCAGAGCGAGGGGCGGACGGTCTCCCGGGCATCGTTGAACGGCGCGCAGGATCTGTGCAGCGATCCGCAAGACGAGGTGGTTGCATCGCTGATCAAGGCAGGTCTGGTCCGCGCCGGGTCGGCGGGAGCGGGCGGGCCTGCTGTCGGGGAAGACGGTGCGCTCACCCTGACCCCGATGGGATCGGCGCGAATGCGTAATTATCTCGGCGACCATCGCGGTATTGGACAATGAGCGGTCAACCCGACCACCTCACGGGTCTTATTCCCGCCGCTCGGCCCGGTCTTCCCGGCCAGTGAGCGCGGCTGGTGACGGTAGGCTCCTCCTGTCTGGTGGTTACGGGACATGCGCCGGCAGGGGCGGTGGTCTATCCGCCGCCTCTTCTCACAGCGGCGGCGCATCTTTCGCGCGCGGGGTGTTTCCCGCGCGGCGAGGGTAGTGCGATGCCGAATCGAAAGTTTTTTGACGTGCCCAATATCGTGCAACGCGACGCCGCAGCCCGGCCGGACCCGCCGGCTGATCCTCGCACCGCGGAGGCCTCGAGCGTTCTGCGGGCCAAGGCCGGCCGCATGCATATGCTCGGCCGTCTGCGCAGCAAGCATTTCTACACGCCCGTCATGGCCGATCGCGCCATGGACGTGATGCTCTCTCTTTTCGTCGGTGAACTGCAGTCCAGTCCGGTGAGCGACACGGCCCTGGCCGTGGGCAACATGCTCAGCCCGGCTGAGGCCGCTGCAGTGATCGATAAACTGGTCCAAGCGGGGCTGGCCGTCGTTGCGGGTGAAGAACCCGAGCGGCGGACGGTCGGGCTAACGCCCCTCGGGTCCGCGAGGATGCGGAGTTATGTCAGCGACCACCCGGACGTCTGACAGCTTCGCAGGTCGACGACCGGCCTGAACCGTGTGCCGCCATCCCCCACGCTGGCGTGCGCATTCCCCGGTTCGGGTCGGGCGTCGACCGTTTTCTGCTCCGCAAGGTGCAGGCCGCGTCGCCGCTTCCCACCTCCCACACAGAGAGCGGCGGCGCGGTTTGCGGGCAGTGCGCTCGCATGGGAAAAGAGGGGCAAGCGCCCATTCAGCCGCTCTCGTTCAGCGTCGGTTCAACGGGCCGGTCCTTGTTTCGCGTGCCATGCATCATCTGTCTTCTGCCCGTGGCGCAAAGCGCTCATCATTCGCTTGGCGCGGTCCGGTTGCTCGGTTAAGAGGCTGCGCATGACCGTTACACCGCTGCGTCGTGGCCGGCTGATTGCCGCCAGCCTGATCTCACTCGCCTTGCTGGCCGGCTGCGCGCGCAGTTCGAACCGCGTTGATACGCGCTATGTCGCGCGCGACGTTAGCACGCTGTATCTGGCGGGCCAGCAGCGGCTCGACAATGGTCGCTTTGCCGAGGCCGCCGTGCTGTTCGACGAGGTGGAGCGCCAGCATCCTTATTCGCCTTGGGCTCGCCGCGCGCAGCTGATGAGCTCGTTCAGCTATTATGCCGCGCGCAATTATCGCCAGTCGATCCAGTCGGCCCAGCGCTTCCTTTCGATCCATCCGGGCAACCGCGACGCGGCCTATGCCTATTATCTGATCGCCTTATGCTATTATGAGCAGATCAGCGATGTTACGCGCGACCAGAAGCTGACGCTTCAGGCCCGCGATGCGTTGAACGAGCTGGTCCGCCGCTACCCCGATTCGCGCTACGCGTCGGACGCCCGGCTCAAGCTCGATCTGGTGAACGACCATCTCGCCGGCAAGGAAATGGAAGTCGGCCGCTTCTACCAGCGCCGCCGCGAATGGATCGCCGCCGCGATGCGCTTCCGGCAGGTCGTCGACAATTACCAGCAAACCAGCCACACCGCGGAGGCGCTGCACCGTCTGGTCGAGAGCTATCTGGCGCTCGGCATGCCGGAAGAAGCCAAGCGGGCCGCTGCCGTGCTGCAGACCAACTATCCCGATTCGGACTGGTATCAGCGCTCCTACCGCCTGATGACGCAGCACGCTCCGAGCGCCTGATCTCTTTCCGGCGCGTTGCGCTGGCGAAGGCGGGTGACAGCATGAGGGCAATGGATTAGCTCTGCACCGCATATGCTGACCGGCCTCTCGATCCGTAACATCGTGCTCATCGAGGCGCTCGATCTCGTGTTCGAGCGGGGGCTGACTGTGCTCACCGGCGAAACCGGCGCAGGCAAGTCCATCCTGCTGGATGCGCTGGGCTTGGCGCTGGGGATGCGGGCCGATAGCGGCCTCGTACGCGCCGGTGCCGATCAGGCCAGCGTGACCGCGACATTCGATCCGCCGGCGCCCGGTTCGGCCCTGGCCATCCTGCTGGCCGAAAGCGACGTCGCGCAGGAGCCGGGCGAGCCGTTGCTGATCCGCCGCACGCTCAAGGCCGATGGCGGGAGCCGCGCCTTCATCAACGATCAGCCTTGCTCGGCGGCGCTGCTGCGCGATGTCGGCGGCTATCTTGTCGAGATTCACGGCCAGCATGACGAGCGCGGCCTCATCAACCCGCGCGGGCATATGGACCTGCTCGATGCCTTCGGCGGACTGGATGCCGCGGCGGTGCGCACGGCGCACGGCGTCTGGCAGGCTGCGCAGGCGCGGCTCACCGAGGCCCGCGAGACGCTAGAGAGCGCTGCCCGTGAACGCGATTATCTCGCCCATGCTGTGGCGGAGCTGACGGCCTTCGCGCCCGAACCGGGCGAAGAGGAGACGCTCGCCACCGAACGCGCCGACATGCAGAAGGGCGCGCGCCTCACCGAGGACATGGCCGCGCTCGACGATTTGCTCGGCGGATCGGACGGCGCCCTGGCCAAGCTGCGGCAGGCAGCGCGGCGGCTGGACCGGATCGGCGAGGAGCATGAGTTGCTGGCGCAGGCGCTGGCGGCCTTTGATCGCGCCGTGATCGAGGCCAGTGAAGCCGAGGAGCATCTCGCGCGGGCCGGCGAGGCGCTGTCCGTCGATCCCGCACGGCTGGACGCGATTGAGACCCGCCTGTTCGATCTGCGGGCCTTGGCGCGCAAGCATCAGGTCGCGGCCGACGATCTGGCCGATCTTGCGGCGCGGATGACCGATCAGCTCGCGCGGATCGATGCGGGCGAGGCGGGGCTGGCCGATCTTGAACGGGATGTCGCGGCCGCGCGGCAGGCATATGAAGCCGCGGCGCAGGCGCTCAGTGACGGCCGCCGGGAGGCCGCCGCCCGGCTGGACGCGGCGGTGGCCGGCGAACTGGCCCCGCTCAAGCTGGATGCCGCGCGCTTCCGCACCGATGTCGAGCCGCTGCCGGAAGGGCAGTGGCGCGCGTCCGGCAAGGATCGGGTCGAGTTCATGATTTCCACCAACCCCGGCGCGCCCTTCGCGCCGCTGACCAAGATCGCCTCGGGCGGCGAATTGTCGCGCTTCATCCTGTCCCTCAAGGTCGCGCTCGCCGCACAGGGCAGCGCGGGCACGATGATCTTCGACGAGATCGACCGGGGCGTCGGCGGGGCCGTGGCCGGCGCGATTGGTGAGCGGCTGGCACGGCTCTCCGGCGGCGGGCAGGTGATCGTCGTCACTCACTCCCCGCAGGTGGCCGCCCGCGGCGCGGCGCATCTGCTCATCGCCAAATCCTCGCAAGGCACCATCACCCGCACCGGGGTCCATCCGCTCGACGACGCCGAACGCCGCGAGGAAATCGCGCGCATGCTCTCCGGCGCCGAGATCACCAACGAAGCGCGCGCGCAGGCCGAGCGGCTGCTGGAGGGGGTGTGAGGACCGCGGTTTATTTCTGTCGGTTAGTATTTTTGCCGAGCTTGCTGACCGTCGCCTTACTTGCTGGCTGTGCTGGGCCAGTCATGTTCAGGGTGGATGTCGATGAAACGATCATCGGCGGAGAGTTGGTGCTCAACGGTAACGCTGCAAGGTTGATGAAGAACGTCGATGGCGCTTACTGGGCTAAATGGACTGGCGGTGATGCAAGCGGCGAGATCATCATACGATATCCGGATAAAAAGTCAGCGGTGTGCCGGATTGGCTATGTGACAAGCGGGATGGACATTCGGGAATTCGTGGTTCGGCATCGAATATGCGAGCAAATGTTGTGACTGACGCTGTTACCGACTCCCACACCCTCACCGAAGCCGAGGCCGCAAACCGCCTCATGCGGCTCGCGAAGGAAATCGCGCGGCACAACGCGCTCTATCACGCGCATGACGCGCCCGAGATCAGGGATGCCGCCTTCGATGCGCTGGTGCGCGAGAATAATGCGCTGGAGGCGGCCTTCCCGCATTTGATCCGGGCGGACAGCCCCAATCGGCAGGTGGGCGCTTCGGTGGCGACGTCCGCGCTCGCCAAGGTGCGCCACGAGAAGCGCATGATGAGCCTCGACAATGCCTTTGCGGACGAGGACGTGGCGGAATTCGTTGCGCGCGTGCGGCGTTATCTGGCGCTCGGTGAGGACGAGCCGGTGTTGATGACTGCGGAGGACAAGATCGACGGCCTGTCGCTCTCCATCCGCTATGAGGACCGCAAGCTCGTTCGCGCCGCGACGCGCGGCGATGGCGAGGTGGGCGAGGATGTCACGCCCAATGTTGCGCATATCGGCGATATTCCCCGGACCCTGCCCGTCGACGCGCCGGCCATCCTGGAGGTGCGCGGCGAGGTCTATATGGAGAAGGCCGCCTTCACCGCGCTCAATGCGGAACTGATGGACGAGGCGCGCGCGACGGCCGAGGCGCGCGGTGAGGCATTCGACCCCGAGGGCGTGCGCCAGTTCGCCAATCCGCGCAATGCCGCTGCCGGATCGCTGCGCCAGAAGGATGCCAGCGTCACCGCCAGTCGTCCGCTGCGGTTCCTCGCGCATGGCTGGGGCGTGGTCAGCGAGGACGGCCTGCCGGCGGATACGCAATATGGCGTGATGAAGGCGCTGGAGGGCTGGGGCATTCCGGTGTCTCGGCATTTGGTGCTTTGCGATGGCAGCGCGGCGATGTTGGCGCATTATCGCGCCATCCAGCAGCAGCGCGCGGACCTGAATTACGACATCGACGGTGTGGTCTACAAGGTGGACCGGCTGGACTGGCAGGCGCGGCTCGGCTTCGTTGCCAAGGCGCCGCGCTGGGCGATTGCGCATAAATTCCCTGCCGAACAGGCCGAGACGACGTTGGAAGCCATCGACATTCAGGTCGGCCGCACGGGCAAGCTGACGCCGGTGGGCCGGCTCAAGCCGGTCACGGTGGGCGGCGTGGTGGTTCAGAACGTCACGTTACACAATCGCGACGAGATCGCGCGGCTGGGCGTGCGGCCCGGCGACCGGATTCTGGTCCAGCGGGCCGGCGATGTGATCCCGCAAGTGGTGGACAATCTGACGCGCGATGCGGAGCGGGCGCCCTATGTCTTCCCCGATCATTGCCCGGAATGCGGCAGCGAGGCGGTGGCGGAGGAAGGCGAAGTAGATGTGCGCTGCACGGCGGGCCTCATCTGCCCGGCCCAACGCATCGAGCGGCTCAACCATTTCGTCAGTCGCGGCGCGATGGATATCGATGGCTTGGGCGACAAGACCATTCGCGAGTTCTTCGCGCTCGGCTGGCTGGAGCATGGCCCGGCGGACATTTTCCGGCTCAGGCAGCATCGCGCCGATCTGCTGGGCCGCGAGGGCTGGAAGGAGAAGTCGGTCGACAATCTCCTCAAGGCCATCGAGGACCGGCGCGCGCCCGATGCCGCGCGGCTGCTGTTCGGCCTCGGCATTCGCCATGTCGGCGCGGTAACAGCGCGCGATCTGATGAAGGCCTTCGCGACCCTGCCGGTGCTGCAAGCGTGGTCGATGCTTGCCAATGCCGACCGGCTTCCGTTCGCATCGAGCGAAGTCGAGATGCTGATGCGCGAACGGGTCTCGACGTCGCTCGACCCGAACGGGGACGTTGTCCAACAGGCCAAGGCCACGCTCACCGCCATCGAAGGCATCGGCGGCGCCGTTGTCGAGGCGCTCGGCGACTTCTTCCATGAGGAACATAATGTCGCGGCGTGGGACGACCTGCTCGCGCAGGTTTCGCCGCCGCCTTATGTGGTGGATGTGAAGGCCAGCGCCGTCTCGGGCAAGACCATCGTCTTCACCGGCAAGCTGGAGACGATGAGCCGCGATGAAGCCAAGGCGCAGGCCGAGGCGCTGGGCGCCCGGTCGGCCGGATCGGTCAGCGCGTCGACCGATCTGGTGGTGGCCGGGCCGGGCGCCGGCTCCAAGCTCAAGAAAGCCGCCGACCTCGGGATCGAGGTGATCGACGAGGCCGCCTGGACCGAGATCGTGCGGAGCGCCGGCTAGGGCGCCTCCGCGTCAGGCCAGCGCTGTGCGATACATCGCAAGCAACGCGGCCCAGGCCTTTTCCGCCGCGTCATGGTTATAGGCCTGGCTACCGGGCACGCACCAGCCATGGTCGGCGGGGTAGACCTCGACCGTGGCGGTCTTGCCCGCTGCATCGAATGCCTTGCGCAGGATCGTCTTGGATTCCGGCTCCTTGGCATCGTCATTCTGCGCCACCGCGACGAGATAGGTGGCATCGGTCTTGGGGATGAGCAGGTGCGGACTGCTCGGCTGGTCGGTGGTCAGGCCTCCGCCATGGAAGCTGCCGACCGCGCCGATCCGTGCCGAAGCCACAGCGGCGGTGGGGAAGGAGAGCGGACCGCCCATGCAATAGCCCTGCACGCCGGCCTTACGGCCCTTGTCGACCTGCGGCTGCGCGTCGAGGAACGCGAGATAGGCCGCCGCGTCATGATCGACCGCGGCATCGCTCATCGCGGCGCGATAGCCGAACAGGATCTTGCGCGACTCCGGGTTGCTGAAGTCGAATGTCCCGTCGATCACCGGCGCGACGGCATTGCGGTAGAAGGGGTTGGGGACGAGGACCACATAGCCCTCGGCCGCCAGGCGCCGGCCCATCTCGCGGAACACCGGGCGCAGGCCCATTATGTCCGGCCACATCAGCACGGCAGGCCAGGGGCCTGTGCCGGCGGGGTGGAAGAGGGCGGCATCGGCAGAACCGTCGGGCGTTTTGATGGTCACATTCTTCTCGGTGACGTTGGCGACGGCCTGCGCGGTCGCCGCGCCAGCGAAGCCGACGGCGGCGCCGGTAGCCATGAACATGCGCCGGGTGACGCTCCAATCCTCGACCAGGCCCTGATGGATGTCATTGTCGCACATGCCGAATCTCTCCCTCGCAGCGTCAGGCGGGGATGGTCGGTCGGCGCGGGCGCCCTGTCAATGCGCAGCCGGTCTTACCAGCTGCCGAAGCCGGGCGCGGCGCCATGATCGCCCGCGCGCCAGCGCGTCGTGCGGCGCCAGCCGAAGCGATGGCGCTTGCGCAGCACCAGCGTGGGCCAATCGCCGTGATCGAACCGCCAGATCAGCACCATGCCCTGCGCGCGATAGGCAGCCTGCACGCGGCCGGCCTGACTATCCAGCAGGCCCGCCAACATCAGCGTGCCACCCTCGGCGACCTGAGCAGAGAGGCTTGGCGCCAACTCGATCAGCGGCCCGGCGAGAATATTGGCGATGAGCAGGTCATAAGGCGCAAGGCCCTGAATGAGCGGATGCTCGACCCCCGGCGCGGCGACCAGCCGCAACGCCCCCGCGCCGACCCCGAGCGGAACACCGTTCAAATCGGCATTTTCGGCCGAAACGTCTACCGCGACAGGGTCGATGTCCGAGGCGAGCACATGAGCGCGGGGCCACAGACGGTTGGCGGCGAATGCAAGCAGGCCGGTGCCGGTGCCGATGTCCGCAATATTGCCATAGCGCATACCCCGCGCCTTGAGGTCGGCCAGCGCCAGCAGGCAGCCGCGTGTCGTCTCATGCTGGCCGGTGCCGAAGGCGCGGCTGGCGGGGATGAGAAAATCGATGCGGTCGGTGCGCGGGCTGTCCGCACTGTCATGGCGGACATGGAACGGCCCGGCGGTCATCGGTTCCAGGCCGGCCTGGCTCTGCGTCACCCAGTCGGTGTCCGGCAATCGCGCGAGCGTGTAGGGGGTGGCCGCGCCATCGGGCATCAGCGCTGCAATGGCATCGATGGTCGCGCGCGTCGGCTTGGTTTCGAAGATGATGTCGAGCTGCCAGGCATCGGGCTGGCTTTCGTCCGGCTCGCTCGCCAGAATCGCGGGCGGCGAGGGCCAGTCGATGAACAGCGGCTCGGCCTCAAGCTCGAACCGTTCGGCGACCGCGCGCGTGCAGGAAAAGGTCATCTGCCAGGGCATCGCGGGCGCGGCGCTGGACGTGGAGGAACGCTTTGTCATGCCCTCTCTCTAGCCGATTTGGACGGCAAGGGGAGAGAGAATGGGCCGTGCCGCTCGGCCGAAGCGGATTTGTCAGACGGCGCGGCGGATCGGCGGATAAGCCGGCTGCGGCTCTGCCTGGGCGTCGGTCGCCGGTGCCATGGAGACCACGAAATTGGCCGAGCGCGTGCGCAGGGCGCCGAGCAGGTTGCGGACTTCGGTGAAGCCGCTTTCCAGCTCGTCGATCTCCGAGGCGACGATCTCCGTATCCTGCCGGATCGCCGAAATGTTCGATGACATGGAGTCGGCGGCAAGCGCCGTCTCGTCCACGGCAGCGGTAATCATCGTTACGGTTTGCGATTGCGCGTCCATCGCGGTGCGGATGCGCATGCCCATGGTCTGCACGTTGAGCACGGTTTCGCGGATGCGTTCGTTGGTCTCGACCGTATGCCGCGTGGCGTTCTGGATGGCGGCGATCTTCTGCGCGATGTCGTCGGTGGCGTGGGCGGTCTGGCTCGCAAGCGACTTCACTTCCTGCGCGACGACGGCAAAGCCGCGTCCGGCATCGCCGGCGCGCGCGGCCTCGATGGTCGCGTTGAGGGCAAGGAGATTGGTCTGCCCGGCAATATCGCGGATCAGGCCGAGGATCGATTCGATGGACTGGGCGTGATCGCTCAGCGCGGTCGAGACATTCACGGCCTCGCCGGCCTGCTCGGAGGCCAGGGCGGCGACTTCCGCCGCCTGGTCCACTTCGGTGCGGGCTTCCTCGATGGCGCGGATCAGGCCGGAGCTGGTGTGCGCAGCTTCGCGCATAGCGATGGCCGATTGTTCGGCAGCGGCGGCGACTTCGGAAGCCTTATCGAGCATCCCGCGCGTGGCGTTCGAAGATTCGCGGGCCTGTTCGCGCAGGCGCTCGCCCAGTTGCGCGGCCAGATCGATTTGGGTGTTGAGCAATTCGGAGAATTTGTCGCGCTGGCGTTGGCGCTCGATCCGGTCCTGCTCGCGGATCGTGTCGGCGTAAAAGGCGCAGCACACTTCCGCTTGCACCAGCGAGATGAACCGCATGGCGGCCAACAGTTCCGAGCGCTCGTCGCGATCGGCCACGAGCTCCGTCAGGATATCACGGACCTTGTCGACCACGCGGTTGATGATGACGATCTGGGTGCGGATGGAGACATCGCGCGCCAGCATCTTCATGACGCCGGTCCGCGCCATCTCCGTCCATTCTTCTCCGGCGAAATCGCTGAGCAGTGTTCGATGGAAGGTTCTTGCGCCCTGCCGCGTGGCTTCCAGCTCCGCCGGGCCGACCGCCGAAAGGTCGATGCAGGGGAGGTACACCGCCATCGCGGTGTCGCCCAGTTCGTCGATGCGGTCTCCGAGATAAGCCAGGATCTGACGCGCCCGCCCCGGCAATGTCGCTTGGGGGTCGAACTCCTGCAGCCGTTCAGCCATTGAAATCGTGTCGCTTTTTCCTGCGATCATGGCCTCGGTGCCCCTTTTGTCCTGCCATTTGCCGGGTCGTATGGGGTGGCGTGATATCGGCCTTTCGTTAATCGAGGGCTAACACCCTCTGTTTTCCATGTTCATCGGGACCTCAGTCTGCACATTGGTGACATGGCGCCAGCGAGCGTTTGCAGTGCAGCAGCTTTGCGCTAAAGGGGCGCATTCTTTCACGAACAGGACTGCTCGATCATGGCGCAATCCGGGCGAAGGCCGCTTTCCCCGCACCTCACCATCTGGAAGTGGGGCCCGCATATGCTTCTTTCCATCCTCCACCGCGTGACGGGGGATGGCATGGCGATTCTGGGCGGCCTCGGCCTGACTTGGTGGCTGTATGCAGCGGCGAGCGGACCGGCGGCCTATGCGAACTTCCAATATTATGTCTGGCAAGCGGACGCCGGTGATCTGGCTGGCCTGATCGCCAATGTGATCGCGCGCATCGTGCTGATCGGCCTGACCTGGGCGTTCTTCCAGCACATGCTCTCGGGTCTGCGCCATCTGGTGATGGACATGGGCGCGGGCTTTGAGCTGACGGCGAACAAGCGGTGGTCGAAGGTCATTCTCGCCGCCTCGGCGCTGGCGACTGTAGCCTTCTGGGCGTGGATCTTCGTGGGGAGGGCATTCTGATGGGCAGCGGAACCAGACTGGGCCGCGTGCGTGGCCTCGGCTCGGCACGGAGCGGCACGCATCACTGGATCGCCCAGCGCTTCACGGCGATCGGCAATCTGCTGCTGGTGAGCTGGCTGCTGGCCAGCCTGGCGCTGCTGCCGGCGCACGACCATGCGGCCATCACCGGCTGGCTGACCCAGCCCATCGTCGCGGTGCCGATGATGCTGATGATTGTCAGCGTTTTCTATCACATCCGCCTCGGTCTTCAGGTGCTTATCGAGGATTATGTGCATGATGAGGGGCTGAAGTTTGCCACGCTCATCCTGCTGCATTTCTTCGTCATCGGCTGCGCCGCGGTCAGCCTGTTCTCTGTCGCGAAAATCGCCTTGGCCGGAGGGGCGCTCTAATCATGACGCAAGCCTATAAGATCATCGATCACACCTATGACGCCGTCGTCGTCGGCGCCGGCGGCTCGGGCCTGCGCGCCACCATGGGTATTGCCGAGAGCGGCCTCAAGACCGCCTGCATCACCAAGGTGTTCCCGACCCGCAGCCACACGGTCGCGGCCCAGGGCGGCATCGCGGCGAGCCTCGGCAATATGGGGCCGGATCACTGGACCTGGCACATGTACGACACGGTCAAGGGCTCGGACTGGCTCGGCGACCAGGACGCGATCGAATATATGGTGCGTGAGGCGCCGGCGGCGGTCTACGAGCTGGAACATGCCGGCGTGCCGTTCAGCCGCACGCAGGAAGGCAAGATCTACCAGCGCCCGTTCGGCGGCATGATGCAGAATATGGGCGAAGGCCCGCCGGCCCAGCGCACCTGCGCGGCGGCGGACCGTACCGGCCATGCCATGCTGCACGCGCTCTACCAGCAGAGCCTGAAGTATGACGCGGACTTCTTCATTGAATATTTCGCGCTCGACCTGATCATGGAAGACACGCCGGACGGCCCCGTCTGCCGTGGCGTCATCGCACTCTGCATGGACGATGGCACGATCCATCGCTTCCGCGCCCATTGCGTCGTGCTCGCCACCGGCGGCTACGGTCGGGCCTATTTCTCGGCCACCAGCGCCCACACCTGCACGGGTGACGGCGGCGCCATGGTGCTGCGCGCCGGCCTGCCGCTGCAGGATCTGGAATTCGTTCAGTTCCACCCGACCGGCATCTATGGCGCGGGCGTGCTCATCACCGAGGGCGCGCGCGGCGAAGGCGGTTATCTCACCAACTCGGAAGGCGAGCGCTTCATGGAGCGCTATGCCCCCTCCGCCAAGGATCTCGCCTCGCGCGACGTCGTCTCGCGGTCCATGGCGATGGAAATCCGCGAGGGCCGCGGCGTCGGCGCGAACAAGGATCATATCCACCTGCACCTCGATCATATCGATCCCAAGGTGCTGGCCGAGCGCCTGCCCGGCATTACCGAGAGCGGCAAGATCTTCGCGGGCGTGGACCTGACCCGTCAGCCGCTGCCGGTGGTGCCGACCGTCCACTATAATATGGGCGGCATCCCGACCAATTATCATGGCGAGGTCGTCACCCGGAAGGGCGACAATCCCGATCATGTCGTGCCGGGCCTGTTCGCGGTCGGCGAGGCTGCATGCGTGTCGGTACACGGCGCCAATCGCCTCGGCTCAAACAGCCTGATCGATCTCGTGGTGTTCGGCCGCGCGACCGGCAAGCGCATCGCCGAGATCGTGAAGCCTGATACGCCGCACAAGCCGCTGCCCAAGAGCGGCGACGAGCTGGCGCTGGGTCGCCTCGATCATTTCCGCAATGCCAAGGGCGGCACGCCCACGGCACAGATCCGCCTCGACATGCAGCGCACGATGCAGGCCCACGCCGCCGTGTTCCGCACCGAAGAGCTGATGGCGGAAGGTGTCGAAAAGCTCGGCAAGATCTACGAGGGCATGACCGACATCGCGGTCTCCGACCGGTCGCTCATCTGGAACAGCGATCTCGTTGAGACGCTGGAGCTGGACAACCTTATCTCGCAGGCCAGCGTCACCATCCACGGCGCGATTGCCCGCAAGGAAAGTCGCGGTGCCCATGCGCGTGAGGATTATGCCGATCGTGACGATGCCAACTGGATGAAGCACACCCTCGGCTGGTTCGAGGGCTGGGGTGGCAAGGGCGGCAGCGTGAAGCTCGATAGCCGTCCGGTGCATGACTACACGCTGACCGACGACATCGACTATATCGCGCCGAAGAAGCGCGTTTACTGATCGGGTCCATCGCCATGGGGCGCCAACAGAGCGTACCACGCGATGTGGCTCCGGCAGGCGTTTTCAGCTTGGTCGTCGGGGGATCGTCAGTCGTCTGACGATAGCCGGGCTGGCCAGAGCAGGGGCGGCCAGCGCCCCTACCTGGCTGTCATAGCCCTGGCGCTCAGGTCGCTGCGGAAGCGAGTGCCTGTTTGATGCGCAACTTCTCTTTCTTGAGGGTGGCGAGCCGGTAACTGTCCGGCGCAGGACGGGTAATCTCGTCCTTGATCCGGGCCTCCAGCCCGGCATGCTTGGCGTGCAGTGCGGAAACGTGGCTTGTGTCCATCATGTCCTCCTTGGCCATTGCTTCAATGGAGGTTCAGTAGATCACCAATCGCGCCCGCTGTCTCTGGCAATTGCGCGAAGCTGCGATAAATCGAGACCCGTCATGCGGTGTCACGTTCTTTCGTTAAACATTCTTTCTGTGCGCGGACAGAAGCTTGCGGGCAGGCGAAAGAAAAGTCGCTAACCACCTTCTTTTGTTGCGCAGTTGCGCATTGCCGCGCCAAGGGTGCCCTGCCATGTAGGCGTGCCGTTCAGAACTGGGGCGAATCGGTGTTATCGATCGAGGAAATCGAGCAGCGGCTGGAAGCCTTGCGTGTCGAGCATCGCGATCTCGACTGCGCGATTGCGGCTTTGGGTCAGCTTTCCTTGCCCGACCAGCTTCAGCTCGCCCGCCTCAAGAAGCGCAAGCTTCGCCTGCGCGACGAGATCACTATGCTGGAAAACAGCCTGATTCCCGACATTATCGCCTAACCGCCCACGGGTATAAGCGGCCGCCGGATCGACGGGAACACCCATCCAGATGGTATATTGAAGGTTAATCGACCTGACGTTCCGCCCGGCTTGTGGCAGCACAGGCTCATGAACGACTCGATGCCCCCGCATGTGCTTGACCGTCAGCTTGTCGACGCCCTGTATGTAGATGCCATGGTGCTGGCTGATGAGGCGCGCTCCTATTTCGATGATCGCGCCGAGGAGCATCGTCAGTCGCTGGGCCGCATCGGCTGGGTCGATTTCTCCTGCGAATCGATCAAGGTGACGACGCGGTTGATGCACGTCATCGCGTGGCTGCTCACGCAGCGCGCGATCTTCAACGGCGAGATGCGCGAATCCGTGCGGGAGGAGGAGCGCTATCGGCTTGGCCCGGCCGCCCTCACGCCGCTCGACGTCTCGTGCCAGTTCAACGAAGAGATGCGCGCGCTCATCGCCAGCTCCGAGGAGCTCTATGCGCGAGTGGCCCGCCTCGAGCGCCAGTTCCTGGCCCGCAGGTCCCGCTTGTCGGCGATGCCGATCAATCCGGCGCATGTTCTGCTGACGCGGCTTGAACGGGCCTTCTGAGCCGTCCGGCGGGACAGCCCGCCGCAAAACGGTACGTCACGCGCGAATGCTGCTTGCAGTCCTGCGACAAGCTCATAGACAGGCCTGATGCTGCGGCGATCGCGTTTGGGCAGGTGTTCCCGTGCAGGTGGGACTTTCATGGCGATCCTGCTGGCGGCGCAGGGCGCGCTGACGTGCGACCGCGCGCTGGCGCAAACGTCGCCCGGTCAAGCCACCCCAGCGCCCGACTCCGCGCAGGACGCGCTCGATCTCGATGACATGCCCGACATTGGCCTCGACTGGCCTGACCTCGATCAGCCGGGGGAAACTCTGGCAGTGGAGGGCAGTGACGCCGGAGGAGAGGCCGAGCCCGCGCTAGCTGGCGGGCAGGGGACAGCAACGCTTGCAACGCAAGCGCCCGCCGGCACTGAGCCGGACCCCCTAGGCGGCACGGCGGGCGAAGCGGCAGCCCTTGCTGCGCTCGATCCCACGCAGCCGCTGCGTTACCAGCTCAATCTTGAAGGGCTGGGCGATGCCGCCGATCCCATGTTCTACAGCCGGTTCGATGCACTGTCGGCGATGCGGACGGGGGAAGGCGACCGTGCCAGCATCGCGCAGATCCGGCGCCGGGCGCAGACCGATGAGGAACTGCTCGAAGATCTGCTGCGCACGCGGGGCTATTATGAGGGCCGGAGCCGCGCCCGCTTTGGGGTGAGTGGAGCGAGTGATCCCTATGTCCGCGTCGCGCTGCGGGCCGTGCCCGGCCAGCGCTTCGCCCTGAGCGCGGTGGAGGTGTTCGGGCTGGACGGGACGATGGCGGACGGCAAGCCGCTGCGCTCGCTCTTTCCCGTGAAGGTGGGCGACCCGGCCGACACCGACACGATATTGGCTGCGACAAGCGCGCTGCGCGTCAGCCTTGAAGAGGGCGGCTATCCGTTTGCGCAGGTGCGCGAGCCGGTGCTCACTGTCGACCACCAGCAGCGTCAGGCCCTACTCAGCCTCAACGCCGATACCGGTGACTTTCTTCGCTTCGGCTCGATCCGTGTAAACGACGGCGCCCCGTTCGATGCGCGGCACGTGGCCGTCATCAGCCGCTTTTCTCCGGGCGACCCATTCAAGCAAAGTGAACTCACCGATCTCAACCGGGCCATCGTCGCGACCGGGCTGGTCTCCCAGCTCACCATCACGCCCGAAGCGCGGCCCGACCGCGAGGCGGTGGACATCGTCGTGAACATGACCCGCGCGCCGCCACGGACGATCGCCGGGGAAATCGGTTATGGCACGGGCGAAGGCGCGCGCGTGGAAGTGCGCTGGCAGCACCGCAATCTGGTGCCTCCGGAAGGGGCGGTGACGCTGCGCGGCGTGATCGGTACGCAGGAACAGAGCGCGTCCGCGATCTTCCGGCGCAACAATCTGTGGCAGCGCGATCAGGCTCTCAATGGCGAGCTCAGCATCGCCAATGTCGATCAGCCGGCTTATGATGCGCTGACCGCAGGCATCGCCGCGAGCCTGGAAAAGCACACTAACCTGATCTTCCAGAAGGAATGGACGTGGTCCGCCGGCCTTGAGCTGCGTGTCAGCGACGAGCGGCGCCTATATGAGGGGTCGCCCGATCCGGTGCGGCGCCGCTATCTCATTCTCGCCCTGCCCACCAGCCTGACTCATGATGGCAGCGACGATCTGCTCGATCCGCGCAAGGGCTTCCGCCTCGGCGGGCGCCTGTCTCCCGAGCTCTCTTTGCAGGATGGCGCCTTCGGCTATGTCCGCGCGCAGATCGATGGCAGCACCTATATTCCGGTCGGCGAGCGACTGACCATCGCCGGGCGCGCGCGTCTGGGCACCATCGTCGGCGCGTCGGCCGACCGCATTGCGCCGACGCGGCGCTTCTACGCCGGCGGCGGCGCCTCGGTGCGCGGCTATGCCTATCAGGCCATCGGCCCGCGCGACCTCAATAACGATCCGGTGGGCGGGCGCAGCCTTGGCGAAATCTCGCTGGAAGCGCGCTATCGCTTCGGCAGTCTCAACCAGTTCGGCATCGTGCCGTTCATAGATGCCGGGACGATCTCGCCCGATCCCCTGCCCACGATCCGCGAGATGCGCGTCGGTGCCGGCCTCGGCTTTCGGTATTACAGCAACTTCGGGCCGATCCGGATCGATGTCGGCACCCCGCTGAATCCGCAACCGGGCGACTCGCGCATCGGCGTCTATGTGTCGCTGGGGCAGGCATTCTGATGGCCGCGCAAGACGAGCCCCTGCCGGAGGGTGCGTCGGAGCAGGCGCCGCCGCCGCCCCGCCGCAAGCGCTCGCTGCTGCGCTCGGGGTTCAGCCTCTCGGTCATTCTGCTCATCGTAGCGCTGGTGGTGGCGCTCTGGGGTGGGGTGCGCTGGCTGGATAGCGAAGGCGGCCATCGCTTCATCATCCGCAAGATCGCGCAGTGGGAGGCGACCTCCGGCCTGCGCATCACCGTGGGCGCCATTGAGGGGCGCGTCTTCAACGACATGGTGCTGCGCGATGTGCGCTTTTTCGATACGCAAGGGCAGTTCGCCAGGGTCGATCGCGCCGATGTGAGCTGGTATCCGCTCGGCTGGCTCTCCAACCGGCTCGATCTTGATCGGCTGCACATCCATTCGGCCGACCTTTCCCGCCGGCCCGCGCTCAAGCCCTCGACCTCGCCCAAGCAGCCGCTGCTGCCGGGGTTCGACATTCGGCTGGCGGACCTGCGGGTGGACAGGCTGGGCATCGGCCCGGCGGTGTTGGGCGAGGCGCACGTGGTCCGCGCAATTGGCAATGCCGACGTGCGCTCCGGTCGCGCGGTCATCGACCTGCTGGCGACCGCGCCGCGCACGGGCGATGTGCTGCGTGTGGCGCTGGACAGTCGCCCGGACGATCGTCGGTTCGATCTCGATGCGATTGTCGTCGGGCCACAGGGCGGCGTGATCGCGAGTACGCTGGACGCCCAGCAACCGGTTTCGCTTCGCATCCATGGCGATGGCGACTGGCGCCGCTGGAAGGGCCGGCTGACGGCGCTGACCGCCAACCGCCTCACCGCGAACGTCGCACTGACCGCAGTTGAGGGCCGCTATCAGGCGAAGGGGCCGCTGGCGTTGCTCGGCCCGCTCGAACCGCTGACCGCGCTGGGCAGCCAGCAGGCGCAGATCGAGACGGACGTGCGGTTCGACAACCGGCTGCTCTCGGGCACCGCCTCACTGGCGATGCCGGCCGCCAAGCTGACGGCTAATGGCGGTGTGGATTTCGGCCGCAATCGGTTCGATGAGCTGCGCGTTTCGGCGGTGGTCGCGCGGCCCGGCCAATTGGCGAAGGGCGTTGCGGGCCAGTCCGTCAATCTGCGCGCCCGGCTATCCGGCGCATTCGATGCGATGGAGGTGGGGTATCTGCTGACCTCTGCCGAGCTGCGGCAGGGCGGGTTGGCGCTTCGCAACATCCGTCTGGAAGGCGAGGGCCGGCTGAACGGCCCGCGCGGACGCTTCCCCATCCGGCTGACGGCGCAGGCACTGACTGTCGGCCAGCGCGCCGTGGACGAGCGGCTGCGCAATCTCGTCGTTCAGAGCGTGCTGCTGAAGAATGGCGATGATCTGCGCATGGATCGCTCGGACGTGCGGGCGAGCGGTTTTCGCGGGCAGATCGAGGGGCAAGGCAATCTCGGCTCTGGGAGCTATCTCGCGAGTTTTCGCGGCGGTCTGAATGGACTGGAGATTGCCGGACTGGGCCGGCTCGATCTCGATGCCGTGCTGCGGCTGGCCCGGCCTCCGCAAGGGCAGAGCAGCTTTTCCGGCACGGCCCGCGCGACGATGCGGCGGCTCGACAATCGCTTCCTGCTTGGCCTCGGGGAGGGGCTGCCGATCATCACCAGTCAGGTCGGGCTGGCGCCGGGCGGCGGCATCGCGCTGCGCGATCTGCGGCTGGTGGCGCCCGCGCTCACCCTTGTCGGCCAAGGGCGGATCGACGGCTCTGGCCAGCTCGATCTGCGCGGGCAGGGCGAGCATCGCGATTACGGTCCCCTGCAACTGGCGCTCGCCGGGAAGCCGGATCGCCCCCGGGTGGACATCACCCTTGCGCGCCCGCTGCCGGCCGTGGGCCTCGCCAATGTCCACGCGCTGCTGACCCCGGACGATCAGGGCTATGCCGTGACGGTCGAGGGCGGCTCGATGTTCGGCACCTTCGCCGCGACCGGCGCCATCCTGCTGCCGCGCGGTGGCGCCGCGACCATCTCGGTGGCGGATCTGGGGGTTAGCGGCGTCACGGTGCGCGGCGATCTGGTGCCGGTCGATGGCGGCTTGCAGGGCGCCCTGTCGCTCTCCGGTCCCGCCGAGGGCGCGGTGACGCTGGGGATGGTCGATGGCGTGCAGCGCATCGGCTTCGATGTCGACCTGAGCGGCGCCAATTTCACAGGCTCGCCGGGCATCGTCATCAATCGTGGCTCGCTGGAGGGCGAAGCGCTGCTCCGTCCTGGCGCGGTGACGATCAACGCCAATGCGCAGGGTCGCGGCGTGCGCGTTGGTGGCGTGCGGATCGGGCGGTTCGCCGGCGCGCTCAAGCTGGTCAATGGCGAAGGAACGGCCACCGTCTCCATGAACGCGCGGACGGGGCGCAGCTTCGATCTGCAGGCGCGGGCCGGCATCGCGCCGAACCGGATCAGCATCGATCTGGATGGCTCGCTGGATGAGTCGGCGATCCGGCTCGACCGAACGGCGGTGCTCAGCCGGGAAGGGGATGGCTGGCGTCTGGCGCCAGCGACCCTGCGGATGCAGCGCGGCGCCCTGCGCCTGTCCGGCTTTATCGGCGGAACGCGCACGGAGTTGGACGCCACAATGCAGGCCGTGCCGCTGCTGCTGCTCGATCTCGCCAATGACGATCTGGGATTGGGCGGCACCATGGACGGCACGGCGCATTATGTCGCGCCGGTCGACGGGCCGCCGACCGGCAAGCTCAACCTGCGCGTCAAGGGCCTCACTCGCTCTGGCCTGGCGCTCAGCTCAGCGCCGATCGATATGGGCCTTAATGCCGAGCTGGATACGCGCCGGCTGGCAGCCCGCGCCGTGGTGGCGCGTGGCGGCAAGGTGGTCGGCCGCGCGCAGGCGCTGGTGACGCCGCTCGGCAGCGGGTCGCTGAGCCAGCGGCTGTTCCGCTCGCCCTTGCAAGCCCAGTTCCGCTATGCCGGCGATGCCGACACGCTCTGGCGGCTCACCAATGTCGAGATCGTTTCGCTGGGTGGCGATCTTCGCCTCTCCGCCAGCGCCGGCGGCACCTTGTCCGATCCTCGGATCGAGGGGACGCTCTCTACCCGCAATGGCCGCATTACCAGCCCGGTGACCGGCATGGTGATCCGCGATGTGCAGGCAAGTGGCCGGTTCAACGGATCGCAACTGTCGATCCCCGACCTCCAGGGCCGGGCCGGCAGCGGCAAGGTCACCGGCACGGCCGTGTTCGATCTCTCCGCCGAGCGCGGCATCGGCATGGATATCGCGCTGCAGGCAGATCGCGCAGTGCTGATGGACCGCGACGATGTCGGCGCGACAGTGACCGGCCCCGTACGCATCGTCTCCTCCGGCAGCGGGGGCACGATCTCGGGCAATCTGGAGGCTGTCTCCAGCCGCTTCACGCTCGGGCGCGCCAGTTCGTCGACGGAAATCCCGCGTCTGCGTCTGGTGGAGATCAACCGCTCGGGCGATCAGGTGGAGCGGGCGCGGGCGGATGCGCCCTGGCGGCTCGACATTACCGCCAAGGCGCCGCGCGGGCTCATCGTTGAGGGGCTAGGGATGCAGAGCGAATGGTCGGCCGATCTCAAGATCGGCGGGCTGGCGACCGCGCCGGCCTTTTCCGGCGTGGCGACGCTGACGCGCGGCACCTATGATTTCGCGGGGCGCCGGTTCGACCTGCAGGAGGGCCGCCTGACCTTTACCGGCAGCACGCCGGTCAATCCGCGCCTCGATATCCGCGCGGTTGCGGACGTGCAGGATCTGAGCGCGACGATCAACGTCACTGGCACCAGCATGCGGCCGATCATCGCCTTCTCCAGCATTCCGGCGATGGCGCAGGATGAACTGCTCTCCCGCCTGCTGTTCGGCACCTCCATCGCCAATCTCTCGGCGCCTGAGGCGTTGCAACTCGCCTCGGCCGTGGCGGCATTCCAGGGCGGGGGTGGCGGTCTCGACCCGATCAACGCCGTCCGCCGCGCGACCGGTCTCTCGCGGCTGCGTGTGCTGGCGGCCGACACCACGACGGGGCGGCAAACGTCCATCGCCGCCGGCAAGAACATCGGCGATCATCTCTATGTCGAGCTGATTACGGATGGGCAGGGCTATAGCGCCACCAGCATCGAATATCAGATCACCCGCTGGCTGGCCTTGATCTCTACCGTGTCGACCATCGGCCGGCAGAGCGCGGCGGCGCGAATTTCCAAGGATTATTGAGCCGGGACGGGTGTGGTCAGTCGCCGGCGCCAGCTTCCGTGGCGGAACCAGTAGAGGCAGAGCAAGGCCGCCGCGACATTGGCAATCGGGTAGCTCCACCAGATGCCTGCGATGCCCCAGGGGGTGGCATAGGCGATCAGATAGGCGGCCGGCATCTGGAACCCCCATTGCATAATGATCGAGATGATCATGGAGTGGCTCGGGCTGCCCGCGCCCCGGAATGCCCCGAGCAACGCTTGCGGCACGGTGAGTACGCCCAGAAAGGGGAAGTAGACATAGGCGAAGGTCGAGGCGAGGGCGATCACATCCGGTTCGCCCGGCGCCAGTGTCGCCATGATCGCGGGCACGAACGGCAGGTTCATGAGGCCGATCAGCGTCATCCCGCAAAAGCCGAGCCAGGCCGAGAGGCGCGCAGCCTGCTCCGCGCGCTCGGTGAGGCCGGCGCCGATATTCTGGCCGACCACGGCGGCGGTCGCGATGGAGAGGCCGAGCATCGGCGTGAACCAGAAGAATAGCGGCCGCGTCCCCACGCCATAAGCGGCGAGGCCGAGCGTGCCGAAGCTGGCGGCCAGGGCCATGAGCAGCACCGAGCTGAAGGTGCGGATCGCCTGCTCGATGGAGGCAGGCAGGCCAAGGCCAAGCGCCAGGCGGATATGCGACCAGTCTGGCCGGAAATGGCGAGTTCGCACATGCAGGACGGATCGGCCCGAGAGCATGTGGTGGAGCAACACCAGCAGCGCGCCGATCTGCACGATCACCGTCGCCAGCGCGGCCCCGGCAATACCCAGCGCAGGAAACGGCCCGATGCCGAAAATCAGCAGCGGATCGATCAGTGCATTGGCGATGACGCTGCCGATCTGCACGCGCATGGCAAAGCGCACCTCGCCGGCGGCCTGCAACATCGCCTGCATGGCCATGAAGCCGAACATCGGCACCATGCCGATGAAGCGGACGTGCAGATAATCGGTTGCCCGCGCATGGATCGCCGGTTCCACACCGATCAGGGTGAGCACGGCCGACGCCGACAAGGCGCCCGCGAGGGTGAAGGCCAGCGCGACGATGCCGACCATCAGCAGGGTCTGCGCCGCGACATGATCGAGCGCCTCTATGCGCCGCGCACCCATATTCTGCGCGATCAGCACGGCGCCGGCGGTCGATAGGCCTGAGCCCAGGCCGATCAGCACGAAGAACAGCGGGCCGCTGGCGGTCACCGATGCAATTGCGGCCTCGCCGAGCCGACCAACCCAGAAGGCATTGACAATATCGAAGCTGGCCTGCGCGAGATTGGTGACGGTGATCGGCCAGGCTACGCGCAGCAGCACCGTGAGCAGCCGCCCTTCCGTCATCGAGACGCTTCTGCCGCTCATTGTCGCGCGATCCTCCCCCAGCTTTGCTCAGGGGTAGAGAGCGGCCCTGCGGATGACAAGCGACGATGATTCGCGCGCCCTATGCGTGAAGTCGGCGTGGGTCATCGGCATTCACCCACAACAAAAGGCCCGGGATCTTTCGATCCCGGGCCTTCCGTTTCGCTTAATCCTGGGGATCAGGAGCTGTAGTACATGTCGAACTCGACCGGGCTGGGCGCCATTTCCCAGCGGTACACTTCCGGCCACTTCAGCTCGATATAGGCGTCGATCTGGTCCTTGGAGAACACGTCGCCCTTGAGCAGGAAGTCGTGGTCGGCTTCCAGGCTGTTCAGCGCTTCACGCAGCGAGGCGCAAACCGTCGGAACCTGGCTCAACTCCTCGGGCGGCAGGTCGTACAGGTTCTTGTCCATCGCCTCGCCGGGGTGGATCTTGTTCTCGATGCCGTCGAGGCCGGCCATCAGCAGCGCGGCGTAGCACAGATAGGGGTTGGCCATCGCATCGGGGAAGCGGAACTCGACGCGCTTCGCCTTGGCACCCGAACCGTAAGGAATACGGCAGGAAGCCGAGCGGTTGCGGGCCGAATAGGCCAGCAGCACGGGCGCCTCGAAACCGGGGACCAGACGCTTGTAGCTGTTGGTCGTCGGGTTGGTGAAGGCGTTGAGGGCCTTGGCGTGCTTGATGACGCCACCGATGAAGTACAGGCACATGTCGGACAGGCCCGCATAGCCGTTGCCGGCGAACAGCGGATTGCCCTTGTCCCAGATCGAGATGTGGGTGTGCATGCCGGAGCCGTTGTCCTGCGCGATCGGCTTGGGCATGAACGTGGCGCTCTTGCCATAGGCCTGGGCGACCATCATCACGACATACTTGTAGATCTGCATGCGGTCAGCGGTGGTGACGAGCGTGCCGAAGGTGAGGCCCAGCTCGTGCTGCGCAGCGGCCACCTCATGGTGGTGCTTGTCGCAGGGGAGGCCCATTTCGAGCATGGTCGTGACCATCTCGGCGCGGATGTCCGTGCAGGGATCGACCGGCGCGACGGGGAAGTAGCCGCCCTTGGCGCGGGGACGGTGGCCGAGGTTGCCGGCCTCATATTCGCGGCCGGTGTTGGTCGGCAGCTCGATGTCGTCGATCTTGTAGAAGGACTCGTTGTAGTCCGTGTTGAAGCGGACGTCGTCGAACATGAAGAACTCGGCTTCTGGCCCCACATACACGGTGTCGCCGAAACCGGCGGCCTTCACATAGGCCTCGGCGCGCACGGCGGTCGAGCGCGGGTCACGACCGTAGAGTTCGCCGCTCGAGGGCTCGACGATGTTGCAGAACAGGATCATCATCGGCGTCGCGCTGAACGGATCGACATAGACCGCGTCCAGATCGGGCTTCAGGATCATGTCGGACTCGTTGATCGCCTTCCAGCCCTCGATCGAGCTGCCGTCGAACATGAGGCCTTCCTCAAGCTCGTCCTCGCCCAGCACACCGGCGCACATGGTCAGGTGCTGCCACTTGCCCTTGGGATCGGTAAAGCGCAGATCGACCCATTCGATCTCCTTTTCCTCGATCATCTTGAGGATGTCTTTGGGCGTATTGGCCATGAGGATGTTACCTTCTCTTTGGTCTGAGTTGTTGCGGGTCTTCGGTCAGCGAACGGAAACGGTCAGATGGCAGCTTCGTCGAGCTCGCCGGTACGGATGCGCACGGCCTTTTCGACGGGGATGACGAAGATCTTGCCGTCGCCGATGCGGCCCGTCTGTGCGGCGCTGGAGATGGCATCGACCACGCGATCGACGATCTCGTCCGCCACCACCACTTCGAGCTTCACCTTCGGCAGGAAGTCCACGACATATTCGGCGCCGCGATAAAGCTCGGTGTGACCCTTCTGTCGCCCGAAGCCCTTCGCCTCCGTGACGGTGATTCCGGATACGCCGACTTCGTGCAGCGCTTCCTTCACATCATCCAGCTTGAACGGCTTGATGATTGCTTCCACCTTCTTCATGTCAAACGCACCCCTTTGTTTCGCGGTTTGAATGCGGACCGCGGCATGCTGCCCGGACGATTTCGACCCAGGCGACATGCGCGACCGCGCAGGAAATCGGACGCTACAGCGCCCGTTCGCGAATCACCAGCGAAGCATTGGACACTTTGCGACGACTTGTCGATATTGCCCGGATTTCGGGCATTTTGGGCAGCAGTTGCCCAAATAATAGGCACCGATCTGCGCCTATTGAAACACCAGCACCGGATAGCGACCAGCTTCAATAAGGCGGGCGGTGCAAACCCTTGGGGCTGAGCGTGAAAATCTCGCAGCCATCCTCGGTAATGCCGATCGAATGCTCGAACTGCGCCGAGAGCGAGCGGTCGCGCGTGACCGCCGTCCAGCCATCCTCGAGCATCTTCACAGTCGGCTTGCCGGCATTGATCATCGGCTCGATGGTGAAGATCATGCCCGGCCGCAATTCGGGGCCGGTGCCGGGTCGCCCGACATGGATGACCTCGGGCGCGTCATGGAACACCCGGCCGAGGCCGTGGCCGCAGAAATCCCGCACCACGCCATAGCGATGCCGCTCGGCATAGCTCTGGATTGCATGACCGATGTCGCCGAGATGATTGCCAGGCTTGGCCTGCTCGATGCCCAGCATCAGGCAGTCATAGGTCACGTCGACCAGGCGCCGCGCCTTCACCGGTACATCGCCGACCAGGTACATGCGGCTGGTGTCGCCATGCCAGCCCTCGACCAACGGGGTCACGTCGATGTTGACGATGTCGCCGTCCTTGAGCGGCTTGTCGCCCGGCATCCCGTGGCAGATCACATTGTTGAGGCTGATGCAGCAGCTATAGGCATAGCCATGATAGCCCAGTGTCGCGGGGACGGCGCCGGCATCCAGCATCATCTGGCGGATGAAATCATCGATGTCGGAGGTCTTCGCGCCCGGCACGACCAGTGGTACGATCGCATCGAGAATCTCGGCGGCCAGCCGGCCCGCCTTGCGCATTCCGGCAAAGCCCTCCGGGCCATGCAGCTTGATGGCGGAGGTGCGGACGTTCTGGGTTTCGGCGGTCGGCGTGAGATAGGTCGTCATCCGCTCCATATAGGGGGAGGCGTGCGGAAAGGCGATAGGCTTGCCAGGGGAAGGGGGGACGCAATGCAGGACGCTGCCGAAATGGCCGGAGGGGACCTCAGCGGAGGCTGCGCGTGCGGCGCGGCGCGCTATCGCGTTTCGCGCGCGCCGATCTTCGTGAACAATTGCCACTGCCGGCGCTGCCAGGTGCAGACGGCGTCGACGTCGGTCGTCAACATGTTCGTGGAGGCCGAAAGCGTGGGCCTCTTGAGCGGAACGCTCAGCGAGCATGTCGTAAAGGCAGGCAGTGGCGGCGACCATATCATCTGCCGCTGCACGGCATGCGGGACGGCGCTCTGGAGCTATTATCCCCGACTGGGCAGGCTCGGCGCGGGGGTGCGGGTCGGCACGCTGGACGACCCCGCGCGGGTGAAGCTGGACGCAGTGATCTTCACCGCCAGCAAAATGCCATGGACGGCGCTGCCCGAGGATATCCCGTGCTTTGAGGCTACCTACAATCCGGCGGAACTCCTCCCGCCCGACCGTTTCTCGCGCCTTGAGGCGCTCATCGTCCAGCGCGCGGCTGGCGGCGGATGACAGCGCAGGGCAGAAATTTTCCGGTCTCGCTTGGCGCGATGCGGCGCCGGGTCTAAAGCCGGGCGATGAGCGAACGCATCTGGACTGCCGCCCTTCTCGTGATCGGCGACGAGATTCTTTCTGGTCGCACGCAGGACCGCAATGTGGCGCAGATCGGCACCTGGCTGAACGTGCAGGGCATCCGCCTGCGGGAAGTGCGCGTGGTGGGCGATGATGCGGCGGCGATCGGCGAGGCGGTGAATATTCTGCGCGCGCGCAACGATTATCTTTTTACCACGGGCGGCATCGGCCCCACGCACGACGATATCACGGTCGATTCCATTGCGGCTGCCTTGGGCGTGCCCGTGGTCGTCCATCCCGAAGCGCGTGCAATCCTGGAAGCCTATTACGCCTCGCGCGGCGGCATCAACGAGGCGCGGCTGCGCATGGCGCGCGTGCCGGAGGGCGCCGCGCTGGTCCCGAATCATTATTCCGGCGCCCCGGGCATTCAGGTCGGCAACATCTTCATCATGGCCGGTGTGCCGCACATCACGGCAGGCATGCTCGCGGAACTGACCGGCAAGCTCGAGGGCGGCGCGCCGCTGCTCTCGCGCACCATTGGCTGCAATGTCGCCGAAAGCGAGATTGCCGATCAGCTCGCCCAGATCGAGCGGCAGCACGAGGGGTGCCAGATCGGCAGCTATCCCTTCTTCCGCGAAGGCAAGGTCGGGGCCAATTTCGTAGTCCGCGCCACCGATCATGCGCGGCTCGATGCCTGCGTGGACGATCTCAACGCGGCGCTGGTCGCGGCGGGTTTTCAGCCGGTCGACGGCGGTATCTGACGCACAGAGGGCGGCCCGCGCCTGGCGGTGATGCAGGGGCGAGTTCTATCCCGCATACTCCGTCGCGCGAACGAACATCCGCACGAGACGCCGGCGAAGAGCCTGACGCTGGTCGAAATTGTCGACGGTAGCGGCGCGCGCGAGATCCCCGCAACGCCCCGAGAAATGGACTGCCCCGGCATCCTCGGCGCAGCGCGCGAGCCAGCCGGCCGATGTGGCGACGGCGCGGTCATGGATCGTCAGCGCGCGGGTGCAGAGCGCCGGCATGTCGTCGGTGCAGCCCATCGCGAAGGCCAGATAAGCGATATAGTCCGGCGCCCACACATCGTCGGAGATGCCCATGACATCAGCGTCTGGAATGTCGTCCGCAAGGATTTCGCAGCCATTTCCGTCGATGAACGGGCTGTCATTGTGGAGGAAGCAGGCGCGGGACAGGATGTTGAACGCCCTGTCCAACTGTGGTTCGCCGGCCAGACCCCTGCGATAGATGATGCCCAGATATTTGCAGGCATAAGGGCCAATCCCGATGTCGGATGAATCGCAGACGCGCGCCATTTTCTCCTTCGCGGCGCGGTAGTCCCGCAGCATGGTGTTCAGAAAATAGATCTTCCCGGCCTCATAGCAGCCGCCCATCTGAAAACCCGCGTCGCAGGAGGCTTCGTAAGCGACGAGAGCGGCGCGTGCATCGCCCCGCCGTTCCGCCGCGACGCCGGCCTGCCAGCAACTGTCCACGTTCGAGTCTTTCACGCAGGCAGCGGAAGACTGCTCGCCCCCGGACGAGGCCTGCGCCGGCTGGGCAGTCGCTGCGCTCGAGAGAAACATCGCGCCGATCATCATGACGAGGGCTGCCAGCGCTGATCGCATTCTTTGTCTCCCGAGCCGACGAATGGGCCACATCAGTCAGGAAGCGGCCATCACGCGCTGAATCTGCCGACCTCCGCTGCGTGGATCAAGCGCAGTGGAGCGGCCACCCTGAAATGCACCGTGCGAGCGGGAAAATTCAACCGGTTCGGTGGCTTAATGCTGGTAGGAATTTCTGGAAATTGGAGCGGGTGAGGGGAATCGAACCCCCGTCGTCAGCTTGGGAAGCTGCTGCTCTACCATTGAGCTACACCCGCTAATCAGGCGTTTCGCGCTGATCAGGCTGCACCTGTTGCATCGTTTTGGCAACCGCCGCGGCGGCGACGCCTATGGCATAGGCTGGTCACAGCGTCAATTTGCGAACGACGCCGCTCGGCGCCTGACTCTGCCGCGGGGTAACGCATGAGCAGCCGAATAGCGGCCATGAAAAGTCGGGCTTGAACGGTATCAACTTCCCACGGAATCGAGCGTCTCCTTGCCGGCCGCTTTGTGTTTATCGACGTATTTTCCGATGCCGAAACATCCGAAGTCGACCTCAGCCAGGTTGCTTTCACGTTTGATCAAGACGAGCGCTCTGTGCACCGCGACCATCTTGCGACGTCCCTCGACGAGATTTGATAGAGCGGCAGACATATCATCCAACAGAGTTTGGAAGCGCGCCGGCTCAATCACCGTGGTACGTTTTGTTTCGAGGATGCTTGTCGTCAGCCGCGCCAGATCGAGCAGGGCCAGGTCAGTACTGTTGAAGGCGGTTTCGATGTCGGCCGCAATGGTGCGACCACCGGCCTCAGAAATGTCCATAAATCCTCCGAGATGCAGATGTACCGGGTGACGCCGCCAGTGTTAGCCTGGGGACCTTTTCTCGCAAGTGCGCTGCCAGTTCCAGCGGGCGGGAACCCTCATGGATTGGCGGCGTTGGTTCAATTGGTCTGGCATGTGGCGGCGGGGATGCTGCTCATCTCCTCCTGGGACCTTTTCGGGGAAGTATAATCGTCACGAATATCCCTTATTGTGGCGCACCAACGGATCCGAGCCTGCTGCTCCTTAGCTGGAATTTCGATCCCTGGTTGTTGGCCGCCATGCTGGGCGGGACGATCCTGCTGCTCGCGACCATCGGCCGACAGCGGCCCGGTCTCGTGGCTGCCGGTTGCGGCATTCTGCTGGTCGCGTTTGTGTCGCCGCTCTGTGCCCTCGCTAGCGCATTGTTCTCCGCGAGAACCGTGCACCACATTCTGCTCGTCGCCTGCGCGGCGCCGGTCTTTGCGCTTCTTCTGCCGCGCGGGCGCTCCGGCAGCGCGGCGCTGCCCTTCGCTGTATCCACGGGCACGCTCTGGCTTTGGCACATCCCCGCTTTCTACACGGCAGCGCTCAATCATCATGCCCTGTACTGGCTGATGCAGATTTCCCTGCTCGGCACCGCCATCTGGTTCTGGCGCGCGATACTTTCGGCGCGTGCGGCATGGCCTGCCGCGATGGTCACGCTTGCCGCCGGGGTCGGGCAGATGGGCCTGCTGGGCGCCCTGATCACCTTCGCGCCGCGCGTGCTTTATCCCCATCATCGCATCGCGCCCCTCGCTTATGGGATCGATTCCTTACACGATCAGCAGCTTGCCGGGTTGATCATGTGGGTGCCGGCGATGCTGCCTTATGCCGTGATCGCCGGATTGATCGCGCGGCGCGCCTGGAGCGACGGCTGGCGGTGGACGCCCGCGTGACAGCGTGGATTCCGCTCATCAAGGGATTGCACATCGCCGCGATCCTGTTGTGGGCTGCCGGCCTGATCGCCTTGCCGCTGCTGTTGGCGCAGCATGAGCGCGGGCAGGGTCAGCAGGCGTATCAGCGCATCCGCCGCTTCACCCATTATGGCTATACCCATTTGCTGACGCCGGCTGCGGTGGTCGCGGTTTCGGCCGGCACGGCGCTGCTGTTCCTGCGCGAAGTGTTCGTGCCCTGGATGTTCGCCAAGCTGCTGTTTGTAGGGCTGCTGGTCGGGCTGCACGCCTGGATCGGCAATCTCGTCGTGCGGATGGGCGAGCATGGCAATCAGCGTCAGCCCTCGCCGATCCTGCCGCTCGTGCTGCTCGCCCTCCTTCTGTGCGCGGCGATCTTTGCGATCGTGCTGAGCAAGCCTTCTATCGACCTGCCCATGCCGGACTGGCTGACGACGCCGCGCGGCCGTCAATTGCCGGTCGACGAGGTGCCGATTTGATAGTCAAACACCAGCTTGCCGCCATGCCACCCGGCAAAGGCCACGAAAATGGCCGACAGCACGGAGAGCAGCAGGCCATAAGGGAGCACGGCGGATTCATAGCCGGACAGCCGATAACCCCAATTGGCGCCGAGGACAGACAGCAAGGTAATCGCGACGATGAAGTGCGTCCAGCTTGCCGCACGAGCGCGAATACCCGGCACGCTAAGCAGCTCGACCGTTCCCGAAAGGCCGGCGAGCAGGCCCATCAGAAAGGCCATGCCGGTGCTCCACAGCGCCGCGCGCGCCCAGAAGCCGTCTCCGGTCCACCAGTAGAAGAGATCGGCGCCCAGCGCGCAGGCCGCGAGGCCGATCGGGAACGAGACGAGCATGGCGTGAACGGGGTGGCCGGACACGGCGATTTTCGATTCCGCGTCATCGAAGGAGGGGTTCGCGCTGATTGGGTCGGTCAGCGCATCTTCGCGCTGTTCGGTGCTGGGCATGGCCGTCCTTTACGCTGTCTGCGCTCTCGGGTCATAATGCCCGGCGCGGCGTTTTTCTCCAGCGGCTGTGCCGGCCGCTACTCGACGCTAGAGCCCGCAGGGCCGGCGGCGGATGCTATCGCATCCTTGTGGTGGGTCATGCTGGCCGGGGCGGTGGCGATCCTTGTGCTGGTCTGCGCGCTGCTCGCGCTCGCCTTTCGACGCGGCTCACTGGAGCGCCCGACCTCGGCCAAGCGGTGGATCATCGGCGGCGGGCTCATCTTCCCGTCCGTCGTTCTCGTCGCGCTGCTGGCTTATGGTCTGGTCATCGGCGAGCGGCTGCTGCCGCGCAAGGATGCGCAGGCCCTGCGCGTCATCGCCGAAGCGAGCCGGTGGCAGTGGACCTTCACGCGGCCCGGCCGCACCGGCGATGTCGTCAGCCAGGATGTGCTCAACATTCCCGCCGGCCAGCCGGTCGATGTCGAACTGCGGACGCTCGACGTCATTCACGCTTTCTGGGTGCCGCGTCTCGCGGGCAAGATGGATGCCATCCCCGGCCACCGCAATGTCCTGCGCATCGAGGCCAGCGTGCCGGGCGTCTATCATGGTCTGTGCGCCGAGTTTTGCGGCCCCGGGCACACGGGTCACGCCTTCCGCGTCGTCGCGCATGACCCAGCGGGTTGGGCGCGCTTTGTGGCGGGGGAGGGGCAGTGAAGGCGCTCCAGCTTCATCGTGCCCTAGAGCGCATCTGGGGAGCGCCGCGCGGCTGGCGGGGCACCATCTCGACGGTCAATCACAGCGTGATCGGCGTGCGGTTGATGGTAACCGCCTTCATCTTCTTCCTGATCGGCGGCCTGCTGGCGATGCTGATCCGCGCCCAGTTGGCGACGCCGGGCAGCGCCTTTGTCGGGCCGGATATCTACAACCAGCTGTTCACGATGCATGGCAGCATCATGATGTTCCTGTTCGCGATCCCCATGTTCGAAGGGTTCGCGATGTACATGCTCCCTAAGATGCTGGGCGCGCGCGATCTCGCCTTCCCGCGCATCACCGCCTATGGCTGGTGGTGCTATCTGTTCGGCGGCACGATGCTGATCGTGGCGATGCTGCTGGGCATCGCGCCCGATGCGGGCTGGTTCATGTATACGCCGCTCTCGTCCAAACCCTATTCGCCGGGGATCAATTCCGACTTCTGGCTGCTCGGCATCACCTTTGTGGAGATTTCCGCGATGGTGACAGCGGTCGATATCGTCGTCTCGATCCTCAAATTGCGGGCGCCGGGCATGTCGTTGGATCGGATGCCGCTATTCGCCTGGTACATGCTGGTGACGGCGCTGATGATGCTGATCGGCTTCCCGCCGCTCATCCTCGGCTCCATCCTGCTCGAACTGGAACGCGCGTTCGGCTGGCCGTTCTTCGACGCGGCGCGCGGCGGGGACTCCCTGCTGTGGCAGCACCTCTTCTGGCTGTTCGGCCACCCGGAGGTCTACATCATTTTCCTGCCGGCGGCCGGCGCGATCTCGACCATCCTGCCGGTCATGGCGCGGACCCGCATCCTTGGATATGGCTGGATCGTCGCGGCAATCCTCGCCCTCGGCTTCCTGAGTTTCGGGCTGTGGGTCCACCACATGTTCACCGTCGGCATTCCCCATATGGCGCTGGCTTTCTTCTCCGCCGCCTCGACGCTGGTGGCGGTGCCAACCGGCGTACAGATCTTCGCCTGGCTGGGCACGCTATGGGCGGGCCGACCGCAGATGAAGCTGCCGATGCTGTACCTGATCGGCTTCTTTGTCACCTTCGTGATGGGCGGGCTGACCGGCGTGATGGTCGCCATGGTGCCGTTCAACTGGCAGGCGCATGACAGCGCCTTCGTCACCGCGCATCTCCATTATGTGCTGTTCGGCGGCTTCGTCTTCCCGATGCTGGCGGCGGCCTATTACTGGCTCGGGCATTTTACGGGGCGGCAGTATAGCTACACGCTCGGCAAGGCGGCCTTCTGGCTTATCTTCACCGGCTTTCACCTGACCTTTTTTCTGATGCATTTGGTCGGCCTGCTCGGCCAGCCCCGTCGCATCGACAGCTATCCCGCGGGGCTCGGCTGGACGGGCTATAATCTGCTCTCGTCGGTCGGCGGCTTCGTGATGGCGACCGGCGTGGCGCTGTTCGTCATCGATATCGCGCTGCAGATTTTCCACGCGCCGCGCACCCGCCGCAATCCGTGGAATGCGGGCACGCTGGAATGGGCGATGATGCTGCCGCCGCCATCCTACAACATCGCGAGCCTGCCCCATGTCGATGACCGCGAGCCGCTCGAAAAGGCGCCCGACCTTGCGCTTTCGCTAGCGCGCGGGGAGGGCTATCTCGCCGAGCCGCGCCATGGTTGGCGCGAGACGCTGGCCGTCGACACGGCAAGCGGGCGGGTGGAGCACATCGTCGTCCTGCCGGGCAACACGACGCTGCCTTTGTGGACGGCGATGGTTACCGGCAGCTTCTTCCTGCTGATGCTGTTCAAGCTCTACATCTTGACGCCGGTGCCGCTCATCCTGCTGGCGGCGCTTGGCTGGCGCTGGGCGTGGCTCCTTGGCGATAAGCAGGTTCGCGGCGCGCTGCCCATCGGACATGGGGTCGAGGCGCCGCCCCATGCCGAGATAGACGGATCGCCCGGCTGGTGGGGCAGCGTGTTCCTGCTGTTCGCCAACGGCACCTTCTTCGGCGCGCTCCTGTTCGGCCATGCCTTTCTCTGGATCATCGCCCCGAACTGGCCCCCGCCGGCGCTCGTCCTGCCTTCTCTCCCGATTTTTCTGGCGGGGATCGTGGGGGCGGGGATGGCCACGCTGTTCGGCCGCCGCCTGCGCCATGTTGCCATTGCCGGGGGTGGACTGGCGACGTTGCTGGCTGCGTTGATTGTGACCGCCTGGCTGCTGGCCCCCGAGCCCACGCTGCATGCTTATGGGGCGGTGGTGGCCGTACTGCTCGGCTATGCCATGCTGCATGGGGCACTCGCTCTGCTGATCGGCCTGTTCGTCTGGCAACGGCGTCGGGCAGGATATGTGGCCGCCACCCATGGCGCCGAGCCCAGGATCGCGCGGCTCTGGGCGGATTATGCCATTGTCGTCTGCGCCGTCACGCTCATGTGCACCCATCTTCCCGGATTGCTGGCATGACCGCGTTGTTCCGAGCGATGGCAGGGCTGATCGCCTGGGCGGCGGCATTTGCGCTGCTATATGCCGTGCAGGGCCTCGCCTGCGCCTGGGGCTGGGACGATGCCCGACTCGCTAGCGTGAGCGCCGCGCGGGTGGTGCTGGTCGTCATCTACCTGGTTTCGGTCGGCGCGGCGGCATGGTTGTGCTGGGTCTTTCGGCCCCAACCGGTTCGACCCGAGTCCAGCCGCATGGACCTGCTCGCCTGGCTGGCCTTTGCCAGCGCCGTCACCGGTCTGGTCAGCATCTTGTATACCGGCATACCGGTCCTCACCGCGACCATCTGCACTTGAGGGCTCGCCCTCACGGGAGAAGGCCGCCGCCGGACGCGCTGTCGACGCTGGCCCCTCAGGGCGACCTTGATCGAGCCGGACATTCGCCGGGCTGATCTGGAAATCCGCGGCTTTTCCAACCTTCGGCGCGTGACAAGCGCGCGAAACGCCCCTTATGGTGGGCCCGCTCCGTAACAAGCGATCAGTGCAGGCATCGCTGGGCGGAAGGCGACAGGAGGGGAAATTTGTGAGCAACAGGGTTCACCGCTGGCACACGCGGCTGATGGTCGCGGCAGGCGCCGCGCTTCTGGCAACGACGGCGACACCAGCCATGGCGCAGGCCTTTGGCGAGCGCAGTGCGGTCAATATTCCCACGTGCAACCGCGACTGTCTGATCGGCTATGCGCGCGATTACATGGCGGCGCTGGCGAAGAAGGACCCCTCGTCCCTCAAGCTCGCGGCGGACGTGCAGTTTACCGAGAACAATGTCGTCATCCCGATCGGCAAGGGCCTGTGGCGCTCGATCAGCAAGGTCGCGCCGACGGGCCTTGAAGCCGCCGATCCGCTTACCGGGCAGGTCGCCTGGTTTGGCGTCGTGTGGGAGCATGGCGAGCCCGCATATTATGCGATGCGGATGCGCGTGCAGGACGACAAGATCGACCAGATCGAGACGGTCGTGCATCGCCGCACCGGCCTGCCGGCGCCCTTTGGCGATCCGGACAAGGTCGCGCATCACCCTGCCTTCAACGAGGTTCTGCCGCCCGATCAGCGCGTCTCGCGGGCGCGGCTGATCGCGGTGGCGCAGAGCTACTTCAACACCGTCGAGCGTAATGACGGCACGGTGTTTGCGCCGTTCACGGAAGATTGCGGGCGGCTGGAGAACGGCATCAGCACCACCGCGCCGGGCAAGGGCGTTTCCGCCGAGCCGGGCGCGAATGGCAATGCGGCTTCGCTGGCCTCGGGCTGCCTCGAACAGTTCAAGCTCGGCATCTACTACATCAACAAGCGCATCCGCGAGAGGCGCTTCCCTCTCGTCGACGAGGAGCGCGGCGTCGTCATTGCCTCCGGCTTCTTCGATCATGACAATGAGGTGGACCGCTACAAGCTGACCGACGGGCGCGAGATGAAGACCGCGCTCAAATGGCCGAACTCGATCACGCTGCTGGAAGCCTTCCGCGTGAGAGACGGCGCGATTCAGGAGATCGAGGCCGTGTTCACCTATGTGCCCTATTTCATGCACAATCCCTGGGCGACCGGCCGCGAGCATGGGGAGCAGGGCGAATGAGGCGCGCGCTTTTCACCGCAGCTGCGCTCTGCGCGCTCGTCACCGCGCCGGCCATGGCGCAGACATCCACGCCTTGTGACTCCGCCTGCCTCGGCCAGCTCGCCGCCAGCTTCATGACCGCGATGGCCAAGGCCGATCCGGTCGGCGTCGCCTGGTCCGACCCGGTGGTCTACGCCGAGAACAGCGTGCCGGTGCGCATCGGCGAAAGCTCCTGGGTCACGATCAAGGCGGTCGATGATGCGCCGCTGGTGGTGACGGACAGCCAGACTGGCCGCGTCGTCTGGTTCGGCTCTGTCGAGGATCATGGTCAGCCCGGCTTCTACGCCATGGACATGGCGACGGAGGGCGGCAGGATTGCCGCCGTGCAATCCGTCATTCGGCGCAAGCAGGGGCGCCAGCCCTTCGGTGATCCGGTTACCTACGCGCCGGCCAAGAGCCTGACGAGCAGCCTCAGCCCGAAGGCACGCCTGCCGCGCGGTCAGATGAGGGCGCTGGTCGACGCTTATTTCTCCTCTGTTGCCGCGAATGGGGAAAGGCCGGCGGTCAGCTTCGACAAGGGCTGCACGACCATCGAGAATGGCGTGCCGGTGACCGGGCTGCTGGCTACCAAAAGTGCGAAGGATGCCGGCTGCGCGGCGCCTTTGACGCGCGGTCTGTTCGGCGAGGTCGAGGCGCTGCGCCATGAGGTCGTGGCGGTCGACGAGGCACGCGGGCTGGTCGCTGCGATCGGCTATCGCGACCTCTCCGGGGCGCAGATGCAGTTCACCGGGCGGGACGGCCAGAGCTACCCGGCTGAGGCCCATTATGCGCGCACCGTGGGTTTCGTAAGCATCTTCAAGATCGCCAATGGCCGCATCGCGCGGATCGAGACGATCTCCAACGAAGTGCCCTATCTCATGCCCGCGCCCTTCGCGAAGCCGCTGCCGAAGGACATCATCGTCGCGGACAAGGGCGTGTTCCCCGAGAATGCCGACGTCGATTCCAAAGGCAATTTCTACATCAGCAGCTTCAAGGGCAATATCTACCGGGCCGTGCCGGGTGGCGCGCAGGCCGTCGCCTGGATCCGTCCGGACGAGAAGAACAAGCTGGCGGCGGTGCTGGGCGTGCTCGCCGATGAGCGGACCAATACGCTGTGGGCCTGCTCGGTGCCGATGGGGCAGGCGGGTGCGGTGTCCGCGCTCGTCGCCTTCGACCTCGCATCGGGCGATCTCAAGAAGCGCTACGAGATGCCGGCCCCGGCCAGCGCCTGCAACGACATCGCGCTCGCCAAGGATGGCACGGCCTATATCGCCGAGACGACCAATGGGCGCGTCTTCACGCTGGCACCAGGCGCCGAGGCGGTGTCGCTGCTGGTCGAGGATAAGGCCCTGCTCGGCGGTGTCGATGGCATCGCGTTCGGTGAGGATGGCACGCTCTACGTCAACAATGTCCGGCAGAACACGATGCTGCGGGTCAATCGGCGCGCGGATGGCAGCTTTGCCGGCCTGACAAAGCTCAATGTCTCGCAGCCGCTCAACGGCCCGGACGGTCTGCGGCCCATCGGGGGCAATCGCTTCCTGCAGGCCGAAGGGCCGGCAGGGCGGATCAGCCTGCTCACTATCGAAGGAGATGATGTGACCGTGAAACTGCTCAAGGATGGCATGGACGGCGTGCCCGGCGTCACCCACTTCGATGGCTTTGCCTATGCGGTAGAGAGCAAGGGCCGCTTCCTCTTCGATCCCGCCCTCAAGGGGCAGGACCCGGGCGCCTTCGCCTTGCGGGCCGTGCCGATGGGAGAGCTGCGATGAGGCGTGCGGCATCGCTGGGACTGGGGCTGGCGCTGGGGGCGCTGCTCGTCGCGGCCGGGCCGGTGCAGGCGCAGATGCACACGGGCATCGATCGCGAGATCGACACGCTCACCACGCGCGTCGAGAAACTGGAGGGCGCCCGCGCGGTGATGAAGCTGCAGCGCGCCTTTGGCTATTATCTCGACCGGGGCTTGTGGCAGGACGCCGCCGACCTGTTTGCGGACAAGGGCAGCATCGAGATCGGCGCCGATGGTGTCTATATCGGCAAGGACCGCATCCGCGATTATCTGAAGGCCCTGCATGGCGGGCAGGATGGGCTGATCTATGGCCAGCTCAATGAGTGGGTGACGCTCCAGCCGGTCGTGGATGTCGCGCCCGATGGCCGCAGCGCCAAGGCGCGTTGGCGCGACCTCGGGATGCTCGGCCAGCACAAGCAGCACGCCGAGTGGCGCGACGGCATTTACGAGAATGATTATGTGAAGGAAGACGGCGTGTGGAAGATCGCGCGGTTGCACCTCTACATCAATTTCGTGGCGCCTTATGAAAAGGGCTGGGCACGCCTCAAGCCCGGTGAGGGGCTGACACGCAGCGCGGTCAGCAAGGCCATGCCGCCGGATCGCCCATCGACCAGCCCGCGGGCCTTCCCGGATCGCACGCTCCCGCCATTCCACGCGCCCAATCCCGTGACTGGCCAGCCCGTGTCGGAGACCGTGCAATGAGCGCCCGCACCAGCATCATGGCCGCACTGATTGGCGGCCTTGTCATCACGGCACCTGCGCCCGCGGCGGCCCAGAGTGACGCGGCGCTGCGGGGCAAGGTCGCCGCCTATCAGAAGCGGGTGCAGGCGCTGGAGGATCAGCTCGCCATCGAGAACCTCACCGCGACCTTCGGCTATTATTTCGACAAGGGCCTGTGGAACCAGGCGGCGGACCTGTTCACCGCGCGCGGGCAGTTCGAATATGGGCAGCGAGGGGTCTATATCGGTTCGGCGCGCATCCGGCAGGCGATGCTGCTCTTTGGGCCGCAGGGCCTGAGCGCGGGCAGCCTCAATAATCACATGATGCTGCAGCCCATTGTGGTCGTCGCGCCGGATGGCCGCACGGCGACGGGCCGCTGGCAGGGCATGGTGATGCTCGCCCGGCCCGGCGAGAACGGCCGTTGGGGCGTCGGCATCTACGAGAATAAATATGTGAAGGAAGGCGGGGTGTGGAAGTTCGACACGCTGCACTTCTACGTCACCGCCATGACCGATTATGATCTGGGTTTCGCCAAATATGCGATCCAGATGGACGGGCCGAGCGCCTTGTTCCCACCGGACAAACCGCCGACGGAGGTCTACCGCTCCTTCCCGAACGCTTATCTCCCGGCGTTCAGCTACGATCATCCCGTCACCGGCCAGTCGCTCAAGGCGCTGCCGATGGAGGGCGATGACATCGTAGGCCGCCCGGATCGCGGCATGGAGAGCGGCAAGCGCGAAGAGAGCAGCGCAGCAAAGGGAATGAGGCAACCATGATGAACCGGACCCGCATCGTCGCGGCCCTGATCGCCGCGTCCGCCCTGCTTCCTGTGGCGCAGGCCTCGGCGCAAACCGCAGCCGAACGCCTCGCTGCGCTGGATGAGCGCATCACCCGACTGGAAGACCTCAACGCCATCGAGAAGCTGCAGCGGAGCTACGGCTATTTCGTCGACAAGAGCCAGTGGCATCCGCTGTCCGAATTGTTCACCGAGGATGCCACGCTGGAGATCGGCGGCAAGGGCATCTTCCTCGGCAAGGCCCGCGTGCTCGAATATATGCAAAAGGCCTTCGGGCCGGACGGCACCAAGAGGGGCGCGCTCGCCAACCACATGCAGTTCCAGCCGATCCCGGACATTTCCGCGGACGGCAAGACCGGCTGGGTGCGGGCGCGGGCCTTTGTGATGAGCAATGGCGGCTGGGGCCTGCCGCTCTACGAGAATGAGTATCGCAAGGAGAATGGCGTCTGGAAGATCAGCCGCCTGACCGGTCCCTTCACCATGTACACAAGCTGGGAAGGCTGGGGCAAATGGGCGATGAACAATACCTGGCCGGACAAGTTCGATCCGCCGCCGGATCTGCCGCCCTCGGTCGTCTACCTGACCTATCCTGCTTATTACATCGTGCCGTTCCATTATCCCAATCCGGTCTCCGGCAAGGTGTTCACACCGGATCGGGATGAAGTCGGCGCCTATCACCGCCCGCCGGGCACGAAGGCGCAGATGGACTCGCTCAAGGTCGGTCGCTGGGTCGATGGATCGCAGCCGATTGGCCAGCCGCCGAAGGACTGAACGCAATGATGGCGATGTGGAGACGGCCCGCCGGTGCGGTGGGCATAGCCCTGCTGGTTCTGGGCGCGCTGATGGTTGCCTTCATGGCGCAATTGCAGGCCAGCGGCCGGGCCGAGGTCGACAGCGCGCGGATGGCGGCGCAGGCGACCGACGGCACGGACTGGCTGCATGACGGGCGTACTTACAGCGCCCAGCGCTACAGCCCGCTCGACCAGATCAATGCACAGAATGTAAGCCAGCTCGGCATCGCCTGGTATGACGATCTCGATACCTTCCGGGGTGTCGAGGCCACGCCGCTTTATGCCGATGGCGTGCTTTACAACACGCTGCCGTGGAACATCACGATTGCCTATGATGCCCGCACCGGCAAGCGCCTGTGGACTTATGATCCGCAGGTGCAGCGCGAGTTCGGCCGCTATGCCTGCTGCGAGCCGGTGGCGCGGGGCCTCGCGCTGTGGAAGGGCAAGGTCATCATCGCGACGCTGGACGGGCGGGTGATCGCGCTCAATGCGGCGGACGGCAAGCCGGTCTGGTCGGTGCAGAGCACGCCGAAGGACATGCCCTATACCATCACCGGCGCACCGCGCGTGTTCGACGGCAAGGTGGTGGTCGGCAATAGCGGGGGCGACATGGGCATTCGCGGCTTCGTCGCGGCCTATGATGCCGATACCGGCAAGGAAGCCTGGAAATTCTACCTGACCCCGGGCGATCCGGCCAAGGGACCGGATGGCGCCGCGTCCGACAATGTCATGGAGATGATCCGCAAGACATGGTCCGGCGACTATTGGAAGCTGGGCGGCGGTGCCAATGCGTGGGACAGCATCGGCTATGATCCTTCGCTCAAGCTGGTCTATATCGGCACGGGCAACGGGTCGCCGCTCTCCTGGCATTATCGCAGCAACGGCAAGGGCGACAATCTGTTCATCTGCTCCATCGTCGCGGTGAATGTCGAGACCGGCAAATATGCCTGGCACTACCAGATGGTGCCCGAGGAGGACTGGGACTACACCTGCACGCAATCCATCGTCACGGCGGACCTGAAGATCGGCGGGCGCGACCGCAAGGTGCTGATGCAGGCGCCCAAGAACGGCTATTTCTATGTGCTGGACCGCGCGACGGGCGCGTTCATCTCGGCCGGCCAGATTGCGCCGGCGAACTGGACGCTCGGCATCGATCCCAAGACCGGCCGCCCGAAGATGAACCCGGATGCGCATTATGGCCAGGATCCGTTTCTGGTGAAACCGGGGCCGGGCGGCGCGCATAACTGGTTCCCCATGGCCTATAGCCCACGCACAAAGCTGGCTTATTTCCCCCTCTACGAATCCGGCATGGTGTTGGCGCTCGATCCCGATTTCCAGCCCAAGCCGTTCCGCTCCAACGCGGGCTGGGGTGGATACACTGGCGAGGCGGCGAAGAAGCGTGGCGAGCTGATGAAAGAGGCCGTGGCGATGGACAAGGCCTATCTCCTGGCCTGGGATCCGGTGACGCAGAAAGCGGCCTGGAAAATCCCGTTGCCCCGCCACGGCAATGGCGGCGTGATGGTTACGGGCAGCGACCTTGTTTTCGAGGGCACGACACGCCAGACCTTCGCGGCCTTCGATGCCCGCAACGGCAAGCTACTCTGGGAAATGCCGGTGCAGAGCGCACCTGTCGCCGGGCCGATCACCTATACGCTGGATGGCGTGCAATATGTCGCCGTCAACGCTGGTTGGGGCGGGGGCGCCGCCATGGTCGAGCGCGGGCAGGGCATCGAGATGCCACGTGCGCCGGCCCGGCTGATCGTGTTCAAGCTGGGCGGCACGGCGCAGTTGCCTGCACTCCAGCCGGCCGCGAAAGCGCCGGAGCCGCCGCCGCTCCGCGCCAGCGAGGCGCAGGTCGCACGCGGGGCGCAGCTCTTCGCCGAGACCTGCGCGGTGTGCCACGGTCAGCAGGCCATCGGCGGCGTCAAGGATCTGCGGATGATGACCCGCGAGACGCACGCGAAGTTCAACGACATCGTGCTCAAGGGTCTTTATGCCGACAAGGGGATGGCGAGCTTTGCGGACCTCATCTCGGCCGAGGATGCCGAGGCGATCCATGGCTATCTGATCGCGCGGGCCAATGAGGATTGGGGCGGCGTGTCGGACGGGAAGGGGCCGCACTAAGCGCGCCGAACGCCCTCAGCCATAAACAGCAACGCCGGGGTTTTGCCCCGGCGTTTGCGTTTGTGCCGCTGTCGGAGAAGAGCTCAGCTCTCCTCTTGGGCCCCATCATCCTGCGAGCCGATGATGGTCGCGGCCACTAAGATGCCGGCGACGGTCAGCACCGGATTGCGGACCGCAAAGCGAAGGCCGTAGTTGATGAGGCGCGGCGTGACCGCTGCGACCACCATCTTGGCGAGCGTGCGGTTATCCTCATGCTTGATCGATTTGACGATCGGCTGCGCCAGGCGCACGCTGGTCTTGCCCAGGGCGCGGCCGGTCTCGACCGCCTTGTCGGCAATGACCTGCGTCGTGCTTTTCTCATGCTCCACCACCACGGGCAGCTGACGCGGGTTCACGGCCTTGGTCCTCGCGCGGCGCGGGGCTGGGGATTTCGGCTTATCGGTTTTCGCTTGTCTCGTCATGATCTCGTCCCACGCCTGTTGTCTCTCATGGTCTAACGTCGGCGCGGGGTGCCCGTTCCCGTGCCCTTACCAGTCTTCCTGGGCACGGGTGATGAGATAGCCGTGGATGTCTTCGGCCTGCGCCTTGGTCAGCACCCCGCTGAAATTGGGCATGCCCTTGTGGAGCAGGGTTCCGTTCAGCACAATGTCGAGAAAGCCGTCATGTGCATCCTTGCTCATCCGCCTCAGATCCTTGATGCCGCCGACGGCATTGTCGCCATGGCAGCGATTGCAGGTCTCGCCATAGAGAGCCGCGCCGCGCGCGGCGACCTCGGTAGGGATGCGCTGGCGGGGCAGATAGGCGGTCTCTTCCTGCGTCTTCATCGGCGGCAGCGTGACGCCCTTGGCGTCCAGCTTGAACACCAGCAGCTTGGCGGTGGCGAAGCGGAAGGGGCCATCTTTGGCGAGATTATAGACCGGAGAGCCGCCCCAGCCCACATTGAGCGCGATATATTGCTCGCCGTCGATCATATAGGTCATCGCGCCCGCGACGCCGGCCTGATCGACGTTCATTTCCCAGAGCTTCCGGCCATTGTCCGCCCGGTAGATGGCGACGGTCTTGTTGATCGTCGGCTGCACGAGGATGTTACCCGCCGTGGTCAGCACGCCGCCTGAGCCCGGATGCGGATAGGGCACGCGCCAGGCCTCACTCTGGGTTGCCGGGTTCCAGGCGAGCAGATAGCCTTTCTCGCTCGCCATGATCTCGTTCATCAGCTGCTTGCGTAGCTCCGGCTGGTTGGCATGATCGAAGCCGGTGTTGTTGCGCCCGCGCACATATTGATACGCACCGTCCGGCTGGTTGGCGTAGATCGACCCCTGCTCCTGCGCCGAGAGATAGACCAGCCCGGTCTTGGGGCTGTAGCTCATCGGGTGCCAGGTGTGCGCGGCCATCCAGCTCGGGCTCATGATGTGCGGCGTGGTCGTGTTATGCGCGTTGGGCAGCACCACCGGGCGCCCCGTCTTCATGTCGACATGGCTGGCCCATGTGTTGACCGAGACATAGCTCTTGGCCGAGATCAGCGCGCCGGTCGCGCGGTCCAGCACGTAGAAGAAGCCGTTTTTCGGCGCCTGCATGGCCACCTTGCGCAGCTTGCCGTCGATCTTGAGGTCGGCGAGCACGATGGGCTGGGTGCAGGTGTAATCCCAGTCCTCCTCGGGTACCATCTGGTAGTGCCATTTATAGGCGCCCGTGGTCGCATCCACCGCCACCATGGAGCAGAGGAACAGATTGTCGCCCTTGCTGTCGCTGCGATGATGCCAGCTTTGCGGGCTGCCATTGCCGGTGCCGATGTAGACGAGGTTCAGTTCGGGATCGTAGGCGAAGCTGTCCCACGCATTGCCGCCGCCGCCTGTCTCCCAGAATTTGCCGTGCCAGGTCGGCGCGGCGATCTTCATCGCGCTGTCGGAGGCTTCGCCGTCCGGCCCGTTCGCGGGGTTGCCCGGGACGATGTAGAATTTCCACAGTCGCTTCCCGGTCTCGGCATCATAGGCAACCACGAAGCCGCGCGAGCCATAGTCCGCGCCGCCATTGCCGATGATCACCTTGCCGTCATAGACGCGCGGCGCGCCGGTGATCGAATATTGCTCCTTGCGATCGAAGGTCTGCGCGGACCAGAGCTCGGCCCCCGTCTTGCGATCGATGGCGATCAGCCGCCCATCCAGCGCGCCGATAATGATCTTGTTGCCCCAGGCCGCAAGGCCGCGCGAGGAGGGGCCGCAGCAGGCGAGGCCGGCCCATTCCTTGCCGACCTTGGGGTCGTAAACCCACAATTTCTCGCCGGTCTTGGCATTATAGGCCGTGACGACGTTGAAGATATTCTCATTGTAGAGCACGCCATCGATCACCAGCGGGGTGGCTTGCACACCGCGATAGGTGTCGAGATCGTCGAACCAGGCGAGGCCGACGCGATGGGCATTGCGGTCATTGATCTGATTGAGCGGGCTGTAGCGCTGTTCGTCCCAGGTCCGGCTGTAGGATGCCCATTGGCCGGGCTGATCGTCGGCCTTCACCATCTGCGCGTGGCCGATGCCGGCTTCCGGCGCCACCGAAGTGGTGGAGGTCGTCATCTGGCAAGCGCTGGCGCCCAGCAGCGCCGTTGCGGCCAGAATAGCAAGCCCGTGCGTCTTCATATCCTCTCCCGACGTTCGGCCGCCTGCGCGCGATGAGCAGGTGGGGCCGCGCCTTCAGGCTATGCCGCACAAGGCGCGTGAATCCAACGCCGCTGGCTTGACCCGCGCGTCACACTTGTTGACCCAAGTGGCTACCGGGCGGGGCGGAGAATGGACGTGCTGATCAGGCGACGCGGCGGGTGATCGTCTCGACGGCCTCATATTGGGAAATTTCGCCGCCCTGTTTGCTGGTGTAGAGCGCCTTGTCGGCAAGGGCGAGCAGGTCTTCGAGCGCTTCGTCCCGGCCGCGCGACACCACGAAGCCGTGGCCGGTCGAAATCTTGAGGGTCAGCGCGCCGATGCTGAACGGCTGGGTGATCGCCTCCCGGATGCGGGCGGCGAGTTGGGCGGCGTCGTCGGCGTTCACGATGTCATATTGGATGACCGCAAATTCGTCTCCGCCGAGCCGCGCGACGATGTCGCTGTCCCTTATCGTCCGGGCGATGCGCTTGCCGGCAGCGGCGAGCAGGGCATCGCCCACCGGATGACCATGGCGATCGTTGACCGGCTTGAAGTCGTTGAGGTCGAGATAATGGACCGCGACCAGCTTGTTCTCCGCCCCGGAGGCGACGACCTGCTCCCACCACTCGCGCAGCGCGATGCGGTTGGGGAGGGCGGTCAGCGCATCCTTGCGGGCGAGGTGCGAGAAGGCGATGCGCAGCGCAATGTCGTCCGCCGAGCGGTTCTGCTTGCCGCGCAGGCTCTGGATGCCGCTGAGCAGGATCGCCGCCATCACGGCGCCGCTGAGCTTATAGAGAAAGTCGGGTTGCAGCAGCATCGCGGCGATGACTGGCCCGAGCGCCAAGATCATGCTCGGCACGGCGATCCACATCCGCGATCCCATGCCGACAGCGACGCCGGCGCAATAGCTGAGCGAAAGGGCCGCAGCCACCATATGGGTGTCCGCCGAGGGGAGCTGGAGCAGGCGAAAGCCGAAGAGGCCAAGCACAAGGGAAAAGCAGAGATAGGGAATCGCAAAGAGCCGCTCGAGATATCTCGCCTGTTCGATCGTCACCCCTTCGGCATGGATGACCGGTGCGATCAGATGCGCGGACACGAGGCGGGCAACGGACGCAACTGCGCCCAGGATGAGGAGGACGAGGAGGATGCTGTCCCCGGTGCGGTTCAGGATGACCAGCCCCGCAGACAAAAAGCTGATCGTCATGACCAGTGCCGGCGCGAAGGCGTGAAAGAGGCCGCGAATCAGATCGATTTCAACCGCTTCGGGGTGATGACGCAGGGGGCTGCCTCGGCCTTTGATGTTACCCACCCTCACATCTCACATCTTATTTCGGTCAACCACGGAGGGCTCGTCTCATCAAGTCGCGCCGCTCGCCGTGAGCGCTCCACCTAGAGGGTGAAACGTCTCCAAATCTTTAAAGTTGTTATTATTTCTGGCGACCTGTTGTGCCGTGCCTCATCGGCACAGCGCATGGTGACGCGCTTAACGCCCGGTCCACTCCGGCCGGCGTTTTTCCACGAAGGCAGCCATGCCCTCCGCCTTGTCTTCCGTGGATGCGAGGAGTTGGAAGATGCGCCGTTCGCTGACCAGACCCTGGGTGAGTGTGGTTTCGAACGCGAGGTTGACCAGCTCCTTGTTGGCCATGACGGCCAGCGGCGGCATATTGGCGACCGCCTCGGCGGCCTTTAGGGCTTCGTCCAGCAAGTCATCGGCGGGCACGATGCGGGCGACGAGGCCAGCCCGCTCGGCTTCCTCTGCATCCATGCGGCGACCGGTGAGGCACAGGTCCATCGCCTTGGCCTTGCCGACCGCGCGTGTAAGGCGCTGAGAGCCACCCATGCCGGGCGCCACGCCCAAAGTGATTTCCGGCTGGCCGAACTTCGCCGTGTCTGCAGCAATGATGAAGTCCGCCATCATCGCCAGTTCGCATCCGCCGCCGAGCGCGAAGCCGGCGACCGCCGCGATCCACGGCTTGCGCGTCGCGGCGATGCGGCTTGTCCACTGCGCGAACATCTCCGCGCGGTACATGTCGGCGCCGGTCTTATCGGCCATCTCCTTGATGTCCGCGCCGGCGGCGAAGGCTTTCTCGCTGCCGGTGAGGACGAGGCAGCGCTGCGCGTCGTCCGCATCGTAGCCCTCGAATACCGCGATCAGATCGGCCAGCATCTGGCTGTTGAGGGCGTTGAGCGCCTGGGGGCGATTGAGCGTGACCAGCGTGACGGCGCCGCGCTGCTCGACCAGCACTGTCTCATAGCTCATGCGCAATCGCTCCCTTAACGCCTCCGGTTCAGAGGATATATTTGCTCAGGTCCGTGTTCTTGGCGATACCCGAAAGCTGGCGCTCGACATAGCCGGCATCGATGGTGATTGTCTCGCCGGCGCGGGTGTCAGCCTCGAAGCTCACATCCTCCAGCAGCTTTTCCATCACGGTCTGCAGTCGGCGGGCGCCGATATTCTCGACCTGCTCGTTCACGTCGGCGGCGATCTTCGCGATGGCGCGAATGCCGTCCGGCGCGAGCTGGATGGTCACGCCCTCGGTGGCCAGAAGTGCGGCATATTGCTCAGGCAGCGAGGCCTTGGTGTCGGAGAGGATCGCGACGAAATCCTCCTCAGTCAGGCCTTTCAGCTCCACGCGGATCGGCAGGCGGCCCTGCAGTTCCGGCAGCAGGTCGCTCGGCTTGGCGACATGGAAGGCGCCCGAGGCGATGAATAGGATATGGTCGGTCTTGAGCGGGCCATATTTGGTGGCGACCGTCGTGCCCTCGATCAGCGGCAACAGATCGCGCTGGACGCCTTCGCGGCTCACCGATCCGCCGCGCACATCGCTGACCGCGATCTTGTCGATCTCATCGAGGAACACGATGCCGTTCTGCTCGGCCGAAGCAATGGCGACGCGGGCGACATCATCCTGATCGAGCCGCTTGTCCTGCTCCTCCTCGACCAGCTTGTCCCATGCATCGGCCACGCGCATCTTGCGGCGCTTCTTCTGCTGCTGGCCGAGCGCCTTGGACATCATGTCCGACAGGTTGATCATGCCGATATTGCCGCCCATGCCGGGGATTTCCATCGGCGCGGCGGGAGCGTCGGTCACCTCGACTTCCACCTCGACATCGTTCATCTGGTCGCTCTCGATCCGCTGGCGGAAGGAGAGGCGGGTGGCCTCGCTGGCTTCCTTGCCGGTGAGCGCATCGAGCAGCCGGCCCATCGCCGCCTCGCTGGCCGCGCCGCGCACGGCCTCGCGCCGGCGCTCGCGTTCGAGGCGCACGGCTTCCTCCACCAAATCGCGCACGATCTGCTCCACGTCGCGGCCGACATAGCCGACCTCGGTAAACTTGGTCGCTTCCACCTTGATGAACGGCGCATCGGCCAGCTTGGCGAGGCGTCGGCTGATCTCGGTCTTGCCGCAGCCCGTGGGGCCGATCATGAGGATGTTCTTCGGCGTCACCTCGTCGCGCAGCTCGGCGGGCAGCTTCTGCCGCCGCCAGCGATTGCGCAGGGCCACGGCGACAGCGCGCTTCGCTTCGGCCTGGCCGATGATGTGCGCATCCAGCGCGGTGACGATGGCTTTGGGAGTGAGATTATCGTTCATAAGGGTGCTTTGAAATCCGTTCGTGTCGAGCGAAGTCGAGACACGTTGAGGCCGGTCTGTCCGTCTCTCGACTTCGCTTGAGACGAACGGGGTGAGGCGGGGCGAGGTATCAGGTGGCGCTGTCCAGCGTCTCGATAGTCAGGCTGTCATTTGTGTAGACGCAGATTTCCGCCGCGATCTTCATGGCCTTGCGGGCCAGCGTCTCGGCGTCTTTCTCATAATCCTGCAGCGCCCGCGCGGCGGAGAGCGCGTAATTGCCGCCCGATCCGATCGCCGCGATGCCTTCCAGCGGCTCCAGCACGTCGCCATTGCCGGTAAGGATCAAGGTCGTGTCCTTGTCCGCCACGATCATCATGGCCTCGAGATTGCGCAGATATTTGTCCGTCCGCCAGTCTTTCGCCAGTTCCACGGCGGCGCGCATCAGTTGGCCGTTGTGGCGCTCCAGCTTGCTCTCCAGCCGCTCGAAGAGCGTGAAGGCATCGGCGGTGGCTCCGGCAAAGCCGCCGATCACACTGCCATCATGCAGGCGGCGGACCTTGCGGGCATTGGGTTTCATGACTGTCTGCCCCATCGAGACCTGGCCATCGCCGATGACGACGACCTTTCCTGATGCGCGGACGGAGAGGATGGTGGTGCCGTGCCAGACCGGCATGGCGCTGTGCGGGGTGTCTGCCATGCGCCGCGATATGGGTGAGGGGAACCGGCCATGCAAGCGGCAGCCGGTCGGTCGAACACGCGCGGTATCCGATGATAGCGGCGCGGGCGCCAGAATCGGGGATGACAGGGCTCGGGCAGCCCATTATCTGGCGCCGCCATGACACCTGCCGATCCCAACGCTCCGCTCCGTCCGCTGCCGCTGCTGATCTTCGGGTCGCGCTGGCTTCAGCTCCCGCTGTATCTGGGCCTCATCGTCGCGCAATGCGTCTATGTGTTCCTGTTCATCAAGGAGCTGATCCACCTCGTCCTCCACGCCTATGAGTTCACCGAGCAGCAGATCATGCTGATGGTGCTCGGGCTGATCGACGTGGTGATGATCTCCAACCTGCTGATCATGGTCATCGTTGGCGGCTATGAGACCTTCGTGTCCCGGCTCGGCCTGCAGGGCCATCGCGACCAGCCGGAGTGGCTCAGCCATGTGAATGCCGGCGTGCTCAAGGTGAAACTGGCGATGGCGATCATCGGCATTTCCTCCATCCACCTGCTGCGCACCTTCATTGAGGCCGGCGCCATGGGCACGCCCGCGGCTCGCGTGACGAGCGAGGGGGTGATGTGGCAGGCGATCATCCACGGCCTCTTCATCATATCCGCCATCGGCATCGCCTATGTCGACCGGATGACGCAAACCAAGCACTGAGGCGAAGCGCGGTGTCGCGCTGGTGGTCCCGAGGAATCGCACGGCAGGCCGATACAGCGGCTTGACATGCCGCCCCTCAATCGCCAAAGCGCTCGCCTCCGCGATTGGATCGCCGGGCGCGTAGCTCAGTGGTAGAGCACACCCTTCACACGGGTGGGGTCGCAAGTTCAATCCTTGCCGCGCCCACCATTAAAAGCCCTGATTTCAAGGGCTTTTAATGCACATTTCCGAGCGAATGAAAAAACCGCTTTTCCGGGGCAGACCAAAAACAAAGGTCTCTTCCGTGGGCTGATCGGTACAAATCCCGTACAGCATTTCACGCCGGTTTGCGGGCTCTAAGCCGAATACATGCGGCGCCGATCTTCGCTCCCTCATCGACGACGATCAGCACCTTGCCCCTGGCCAAGGATAGCTTGGGAGTGATTTTCGATGGCACTTGTCACATGCTCGGGGGCAGGCCGTCGGTCGCCTCTATCCGGCCAGACTAGGCGCAGGGTTTGAAATCGCTGTCACGGCGCGCGCCCTCAAGGCCTGTCCCGCTGATGGGAGCTTCGACGCCCCGAGGTTCGGCTCGACAATATAGCTTCATCAGCGATGCCCGATGAGCGAACACGGCTTCGTCGTTCATGTGCGCACCATCCTGAGCCGCCCGGCCGATCAACGCCGCGAGGGCAGCCCGATCGCGCCCCAGCCGGACCAGTTCAGCCGCTAAAGCCTGAGGATCCATGGGGGTGAGCACGCCGCCACCGTGGCCGGAAATCAAATCCTGAGGATATGCTGACCCATAACCGACTATGGGTGTTCCAGACGCCAGCGCCTCGATCAGGTTTCGCGGAGATTCAGGTGTCAGGTGACAAAACGGCATCAGATGCGCCGCGCGCAACTTATCCAGCAACTCCGATCGATCGACAAGGAGGCCGGGGAATTCGATCTGTTCCTCAAGCCCTTGCGCCAGCACTTTTGCGCGTGCCTCTTCCCGTTGCGGGCCATCGCCAAACCACTGGGCATGAAACGCCACGCCGGCCTCTTTGACGAGACGGAGCGTTTCTATCCAGTCCATGACACCTTTATCGGGGTGAAACCGCCCAATGTAGATCAGACGCAGAGGGCCCTGCTCGACGTCGCGTATTTTGCGGTTCAGGCTTTCGTCCGAGATTTTGTCGTGCGGCTTCAAATGGATGTCGTGCACAAGAAACGAATTGGCGTTGAACCCACGATAAGTCTGGTAGCAATCATTGCCGTGGAACAGGCCAAGCGCTGCCGAACCAATCGCGCGACGCTCCAGGCATCGCGCGAGGCCCGCATTCACAAGCCTGACAAAGCGCCGGACGCCCGACGCTCTGAGGGCGTCGATGCGCATGACTTCCGACTCGACCCTGTCCGTCCACACGGCGACCTTCCGTCCTCGGCGAGCGGCCATCAGCGCCGCAACGGCGGCCCAGTCTCCCCATGCCCCGCCAAGGGCACAATGGAGGAACGCGTGGCTGTCGATCAGGCGTGACAATTTGGCACGCATCTCTGGATAGGCCTTGGCAAAGGAAAGTGGCGTCCACGCTCGCGGCATCAGCTCAACGGCAAGATTTGGTCCCAAGCCAAGCCCTGCGATCGAAACGCTGTCCGCAGGAGGGGGAGCGTTCACGACCTTCACGCACAATGTCATCTGGCCGAAATGGCGAATCCACTGGTGCAGGCCATTCGCCGCCTGCTGCTCAATGAAGACATCGCCTTCGTACTGATGAACGAGAAGGGGCAGGATAAGGAGCAAGCCGCCCGACGGTTTGCTTGCCACGTCTTCCATCAACCGACCTCACCACATTTCTCCGCCCAGCCGCCCCATAAAGCGAGCGTGCGCGGCAGCAAGTCTCTAGCTCGGCAAGTATTAAATCCGTTCTAATGTCGGAGATCGTTTCGCTATCAGACGGGGCGCACGTTCAGTCCGTGCCTGCGCCCCCTATCGCAGGGCCGTCATGCCCATCTCCCCATCATATTCCTGGACAGGCTAAGCCCAGCTCAGTGGCCGCTATGGTCTTCCATGCCGGCCATCGCGCCCTCCGCGTCCGGCTGTTGCACGATGGCGTCGGCGAGAATGCGCTGGCCGTTGGAGAAGATGAATGTGAACGTCATCTTCTTGTCCTCAAGCGCCTGCGGGTTGATCGACCACAGCATGAGGTGCTTGCCGCCCGGTTCGAATTTCACTGTCGCGCCGGCGGGCACGTCCACAGTCTTCACTGGGCGCATGGAGGCGACGCCGTCCTTGGTGCTGCTCTCGTGAATTTCCACACGCACGGCCTCGTCGGTCAGCACGTCGCGCAGCACGACATCATCGGCGCCGCCGTGGATCGTGAAATAGGCCGCAGAGGGGGCATTGGGATTGGGGTTAAGGCGCAGGAAGCCGCCATCGACATCCAGCGGCGGCGGGTCGCTGCACGCGGCGAGCGTCGCCAGCATCGCGGCTGCGACGAGGAGCGAGGAGGGCTTGTGCATGTGCGGTCTCCGGGAGGCTTGTTATCTCGCGCGGCTTTAGACCCGGCGATCTACGCCGCCAAGCAAAACAGGGCCGGCTTGCTCGGGCGAGCATCTCCTGACCTGTCCGGCCGGGCCTGCCGTGCGCGCTTGGGGCAGCTAAATCATCTCGGGACTTGTTGCGCGAAAACACCCTCCTATATCGGCGCGGTCAACGGGGTGGTTTCGGCCTGAGTGCGGAGCCGCCCCGGCAGCGGCCCAATTCCGGGCGCTCAACTACACATGGGGTACAAGAGGGCAAATATGGCTAAGGTTATCGGTATTGATCTCGGCACCACGAACAGCTGCGTCGCCGTGATGGACGGCGGCAAGCCGAAAGTGATCGAGAATGCGGAAGGCGCGCGCACCACGCCCTCCATCGTGGCATTCGCCAAGGATGGCGAGCGGCTCATTGGCCAGCCGGCCAAGCGTCAGGCCGTGACCAATCCGGACAACACCGTTTATGCCGTCAAGCGCCTGATCGGTCGCCGGTTCGACGATCCGCTGACCAAGAAGGACATGGAGCTGGTCCCCTACAACATTGCCAAGGGTCCCAATGGCGACGCCTGGGTGAATGCTGGCGGGCAGGACTACAGCCCCTCGCAGATTTCCGCCTTCATCCTGCAGAAGATGAAGGAAACCGCCGAGAGCTATCTCGGTGAGACCGTGACGCAGGCCGTGATTACCGTGCCGGCCTACTTCAACGACGCGCAGCGCCAGGCGACCAAGGACGCCGGCCAGATTGCGGGCCTTGAAGTGCTGCGCATCATCAACGAGCCGACCGCAGCGGCGCTCGCCTATGGGCTTGAGAAGAGCGAAGGCAAGACCATCGCGGTCTATGACCTTGGTGGCGGCACCTTCGACATCTCGATCCTCGAGATCGGCGATGGCGTATTCGAGGTGAAGTCGACCAATGGCGATACCTTCCTTGGCGGTGAGGACTTCGACTCCAAGATCGTCGAATATCTCGCTGATGGCTTCAAGAAGGACGAAGGCATCGACCTGCGCGGCGACAAGCTGGCGCTGCAGCGCCTGAAGGAAGCCGCCGAGAAGGCCAAGATCGAGCTTTCCAGCGCGCAGACGACGGAAGTGAACCTGCCGTTCATCACCGCCGATGCGACTGGTCCCAAGCACTTGGTCAAGACCATCACCCGTGCCGACCTTGAGCGGCTGGTCGAGGCGCTCATCAAGCGCACGCTCGAGCCCTGCAAGAAGGCGATTGCGGACGCAGGCGTTTCCTCCAGCGAGATCAGCGACGTCGTGCTCGTCGGCGGCATGACCCGCATGCCCCGCGTGCGCGAAGTGGTGAAGGAGTTCTTCGGCAAAGAGCCGCACACCGGCGTCAACCCGGATGAAGTGGTCGCCATGGGCGCCGCCATTCAGGCCGGCGTGCTGCAGGGCGACGTCAAGGACGTGCTGCTGCTCGACGTGACGCCGCTGTCGCTGGGCATTGAGACGCTGGGTGGCGTGTTCACCCGCATGATCGATCGTAACACCACGATCCCGGCCAAGAAGAGCCAGGTTTACTCGACGGCTGACGACAATCAGCAGGCAGTGACCATCCGCGTCTTCCAGGGCGAGCGTGAAATGGCGGCGGACAACAAGCTGCTCGGCCAGTTCGATCTGGTCGGCATTCCGCCGGCGCCGCGCGGCGTGCCGCAGATCGAGGTCACGTTCGACATCGACGCCAACGGCATCGTGAACGTCTCTGCCAAGGACAAGGGCACCGGCAAGGAGCAGCAGATCAAGATCCAGGCTTCTGGTGGTCTGAGCGATTCCGACATCGACCAGATGGTCAAGGATGCCGAGCGCTTTGCCGAGGAAGACAAGAAGCGTCGTGAGGGCGCCGAGGCGAAGAACAACGCCGAGAGCCTGATCCACACCACGGAGCGCCAGCTCGCCGAGCATGGCGACAAGGTGGACGAGGCGCTTAAGGGCGAGATCGAGGCGGCTGTCACCGCGGCCAAGAGCGCGGTCGAGGGCGGCGATGTCGAGGCCATGAAGACCAAGACCCAGGAACTGGCACAGGTCTCCATGAAACTCGGTCAGGCGATCTACGAGAAGGAGCAGGCTGCGGCCGCGTCTCCGGGCGCCGAAGGCACGGCCCAGAAGGCTGATGATGACGTCGTCGACGCCGAGTTCTCGGAAGTCGACGAAGACAACAAAGCCTGATTGAACGGAAATGACGCCCGGCCGGCCCGTGAACTGGCCGGCCGGGCGATTGCTTGGGACTGCTGCGGGGCATGAGTAGCAAAATCGATTATTACGAGCTGCTCGAAGTCGAGCGGACGGCGGATGGCGCGACGATCAAGTCGGCCTATCGCAAGCTGGCCATGCAGTGTCATCCGGATCGCAATCCGGGCTGCAAGGAGAGCGAAGCCAAGTTCAAGGCGATCAACGAGGCCTATGACTGCCTGAAGGACGAGCAGAAGCGCGCGGCTTATGATCGCTTCGGCCACGCCGCTTTCGAGCAGGGCGGCATGGGCGGCGGACGGGGCGGACAGGCCGGCTTCTCCGATTTCTCCGATATTTTCGAGACGATCTTCGGCGATGGTTTTGGCGGCGGTGGCCGGCAACAGACGCGGCGCGGCGCGGACCTGCGCTACGACATGGAAATCTCGCTGGAAGATGCCTTCCATGGCCGCGACACGACCATCGAGATCGATGTCTCCACCCAGTGCGACGCTTGCGATGGTAGCGGCGCGGAGCCGGGGACCAGCGTGGAAAGCTGCCCGACCTGCGGTGGCCACGGCAAGGTGCGGGCGCAGCAGGGCTTCTTCGTCATCGAGCGGACCTGCCCGAGCTGCCATGGCGCGGGCCAGCGGATCAAGTCGCCCTGTCGCGCCTGTCGCGGGGAGGGGCGTGTGGACAAGCGCCGTTCGCTGGACGTGAAGGTGCCGGCTGGTGTGGACGGAGGCACACGCATTCGCCTCACCGGGCAAGGCGAGGCCGGACCGCGCGGCGCGCCGGCCGGCGATCTCTATATTTTCCTGCATGTGAAGCGGCACCAGATTTTCGAGCGGGACGGCACCAACCTGTTCTGCCGCGTGCCGATCAGCTTCACGCTCGCGGCATTGGGCGGCACCATCGAGGTACCGGGCTTGGACGGCGAGGATCATGAAATCCGCATTCCCGCCGGCATTCAATCCGGCAAGCAACTGCGCCAGCGCGGCGCCGGTATGCCGGTCCTGAATGCGCGCGGCCGGGGCGATCTGGTCATCCAGATCGAGGTGGAAACGCCCACCAAACTCTCGGCCCGGCAGAAGGAATTGCTGGAGGAGTTCCGCGCCACCGAGACGGGCGAGGAATGCCCGCAGTCCAGCGGGTTTTTCAGCAAGATCAAGAATGTGTGGAGCGATTTGACGGAGTGATCTGAGCGGGTGGCGGGATTGTCGGAGCGCTTGTCAAAGCGCTGGTCAATCCGCCGTCGTGGAGCTCTGCTACCCTAGGCTCCTGCCTGCGCAGGAGCACAGCTTGGGCTTAACGGCTCACTTGTACGCCCGATCAAACGTCCACGCGGTGATGCTCCACACCACCTTGTGCTCCTGCGCATGCAGGAGCCCAGGGCGCAAAAGCACTGCCCCAAATCGTTGATCGAGTAAGCCCGGCCCTAAACGCCGGCCGCCACTCTTACCGCGGCAGATCGACCCGCGTGCCGTCGGCCGTATCGCTGACCACCAGATCGGCAATCGCACGACCGACCACGTCCGGTGTCTTGAGCGTGGCCGGGTCTTCGCCCGGATAGGCGCGTGCGCGCATGGTGGTGCGGGTGGGGCCGGGGTTGACGATGTGAGTGCGGACCTTGGAAATCTTGGTGACTTCCTGCCCATAGGCGCTCACCAGCACGTCCTGCGCCGCCTTGGAGGCGCCATAGGCGCCCCAATAAGCGCGGGGCGCCGTCGCGACGCCAGTGGAGAGGGCTACGACGCGTGCGTCGCTGCTCTTGCGCAGCATGGGGTCGAAGGCCGCGATCAACGCCTGGGTCGAGGCAATGTTGAGCGTGAGCTGCCGGGCAAATTCCTTGGTGTCGATGGCCGTCACGGCGGCAAGCGTGCCCAGCGTGGCAGCATTGAGCACCAGCACGTCAAGCGCTTCCCAGCGCCCGCTGATCGCCGTGGCCAGGCGCCCGATGCTCTCCCCGTCGGTCAGGTCGAGCGGGGCGATGGTGGCGCTGCCGCCAGCGGCGTGGATTTGCTCTTCCACCGCTTCAAGATCCGGCACGGACCGCGCGACCAGAACCACATGCGCCCCATCGCGCGCGAGTTCGATAGCGGTGGCCGCGCCGATGCCCCGGCTGGCGCCGGTGACGAGGGCAAGGCGCCCGGCCAGGGGCCGGTTGTCGGTCGTGTCGGTCATGCTGTCTCCGCTCCGGCTCAGACCACGCGTTCGCGCAGCAGTTCGAGCTGGTTCACTTCGGCCTGATCGTCGAAGTCGGTGAGGGTGGTGGGATAATCGCCGGTGAAGCAGGCATCGCAATATTGCGGCATATCATCGTTGCGGCGGGCCTCGCCGATCGCCCGGTAAAGGCCTTCGATCGACACGAAGGCGAGGCTGTCGGCATGAATGAACGAACACATCTGCGAGACGTCCATGCGATGCGCGAGCAACTTGGCGCGCTCGGGCGTATCGACGCCGTAGAAGCAGCTATGCCGGGTCGGCGGGCTGGCGATGCGCATGTGCACATCCTTGGCGCCGGCCTCGCGCATCATCTGCACGATCTTGAGGCTGGTGGTGCCGCGCACGATCGAATCGTCGATCAGCACGATGCGCTTGCCGGCGATCAGCGCCCGATTGGCGTTGTGCTTGAGCTTCACGCCCAGATGGCGAACCTTGTCGCCCGGCTGGATGAAGGTGCGGCCAACATAATGCGAGCGGATGATGCCCAGCTCGAACGGAATGCCGGATTGCTGCGCATAGCCGATGGCGGCAGGCACGCCGCTATCCGGCACGGGAATCACGAGATCGGCATCGACTGGGCTCTCGATGGCCAGCTGTGCGCCAATGCCCTTGCGGACCGAATAGACGCTGCTGCCGTCGACGATAGAATCCGGCCGCGAGAAATAGACATGTTCGAAGATGCAGGGGCGGGCCTGCGCCGTCTCGCCAAAGGGGCGGTGCGAGCGGATTTCGCCGCCCTGCGTCACCACGATCAGCTCGCCGGGCTCGACCTGCCGGATATATTCCGCGCCGACCACATCGAACGCCACAGTCTCGGAAGCGAAGATGATCGCATCGCCCAGCCGGCCCATCACCAGCGGACGGATGCCGAGCGGATCGCGGCAGGCGATCAGGCCCTCGCGCGTCAGGCAGATGAGCGAATAGGCGCCCTCGACCTGCTTGAGCGCATCGATGAAGCGATCCAGCAGGGTCCGGTAACGCGATTTGGCGACGAGGTGGATGATCACTTCGGTATCGCTGGTCGATTGGAAGATCGCGCCATCGCGCACCAGCCGCTTGCGCAGGTTCATCGCGTTGGAGATGTTGCCATTGTGAGCGATGGCGAAGCCGCCCGAGGACAGCTCGGCATAGAGCGGCTGGACGTTGCGCAACGCGGTCTCGCCGGTGGTCGAATAGCGCACATGGCCGCAGGCGACATGGCCGGCGAGCTGGCGGATCACATCGTCCTTGTCGAAGTTGCCCGCGACATGGCCCATGGCCCGGTGGGTGTGGAACTCCTCACCGTCCCAGCTGGTGATGCCGGCGGCTTCCTGCCCACGATGCTGCAGGGCGTGAAGGCCCAGCGCCACCATGGCGGAGGCTGTGTCGGCGCCATATACGCCAAAAACGCCGCACTCTTCGCGCAGCTTGTCGTCATCAAATGGGTGCGTGGTCAGCATGGCTCTACTCATAGCCGACGGGGTGCGATTCCCGCCGCGTCGCGATCCTCGTTGCCGGCCATATAGGAGCGTCAAACTGCTTTGTCGCCCCATTGTCGCAAGAAAGGTGGTGAATGCCCCGGGTTGGGCGAAGGCAGACCCTCCATAAGCCCGTGAAGCTGCCAAAATTGGCGAAGGGCATAAAGTTCGGAACCATGCCACCCGGAGGCTGTTTCCCTTGCAAAAGGAGATCGCCATGCCGGTTGATTGGACGTCCCGCGCGCGTGCTCGCTCCCTCTTCGCAACCATCGTCGGCGCGATTATCGCGCTGGTCGGCCTTGTGCTGGCTATCGGCGGCGCATGGCTCGCGGTGCTGGGTGGCAGCCTCTATTACCTCATTGCCGGGGTGCTCCTCGGTCTGGCGGGCTTTCTCCTCATCCGACAGCGGGTGCTGGGCGTTTGGGTCTATCTCGCGGCTTATGGACTTTCGATCATCTGGGGGCTGGCGGAGGCCGGGCTCGATGGGTGGGCGCTGATTCCCTTCACCGTCGGCCCGACGGTGCTCCTGATCCTTGTGCTGCTGACCTTGCCGGTGCTCCAGCCCGAGCGCTGGCAATGGCGCTTGCCGATTATGGCGAGCGTGGCAGCCGTGCTTGTGCTGGCCGTGGGTGGCGTGGTGATCTCCCGCCTCAACCTTCCTGACGTCGGCACGATGCCGGCGCGGCTTGCCTCGACGGTGGCCGATCCCTCGCTATTGCGGCCCGGGACGGACTGGCCGGCTTATGGCGGCAGCTACGCAGCGCAGCGTTATTCTCCGCTCGGCCAGATCGCGCCGGCCAATGTCGGAAAATTGCAGCGCGCCTGGGTGTTCCACACCGGCGATCTGCCCGAGGATATGGCCGACAACAAATATGGCGCCGAAACGACGCCGCTGAAGGTCGGCAATACGCTCTATCTGTGCTCGGCCACTAATATTCTCATCGCGCTCGATCCGGCGACCGGTCAGCAGCGCTGGCGCTACGATCCCAAGGTCGATCATGCGTGGATTCCCTACACGGCCGCGTGCCGGGGCGTCGCTTATTATGCTGTGCCGCAAGCCACGGAAGGGCAGGCCTGCGCGACGCGGATCATCGAGGGTACGCTGGATGGCCGCCTGATCGCCGTGGATGCACGGACCGGGCGGCCATGCGCCGACTTCGGCGAGAACGGCGCGGTCGATATCAAGCGCGGCATGGGCAAGGTGGTGCCGGGCATGGTCTCGATCACATCGCCGCCCACGATCGTGCAAGGCGTCATCGTGACCGGGCACCAAGTGCTGGATGGGCAAAAGCGGGATGCGCCGTCCGGCGTCATCCAAGGCTATGATGCGGTCACGGGCGAGAAGCGCTGGGCTTGGGACATGCTCAATCCGGATTGGGCGGGCGATCCGCCGGCCGGGCAGGAATATGCGCGCGGCACGCCCAATATGTGGACCATCGCCAGCGGCGATGAGTCGCTGGGCCTCGTGTATCTGCCGATGGGCAATTCCGCGGTGGATTACTGGAGCGGAAGCCGCAGCCCGCAGGAGGACAATTTTTCTTCCTCGCTGGTTGCGCTGGACGTGACGACCGGCAAGCCGCGCTGGCGCTTCCAGACCGTGCATCGGGACGTGTGGGACTATGATCTCGGCGCGCAGGCCACGCTGGTCGATTTCCCCAATGGCTCCGGCACGGTGCCGGCGCTGATCCTGCCGAGCAAGCAGGGCGAAATCTATGTGCTGGACCGTCGCACCGGCCAGCCGATCTTTCCGGTGCAGGAGCGGGCGGTGCCGCGCACCGGCGTGGAGCCGCAGCGGCGCAGCCCCACCCAGCCTTATTCCACCTACCACACGCTTGCCTTCCCGGACCTCAAGGAAAGCGACATGTGGGGTATGTCCCCCATCGACCAGATGGTGTGTCGCATCCAATATCGGCAGGCGGAATATCGCGGGCGATACACCCCTCCGACGGCGGACAAGCACTTCGTCGAATATCCGGGCTATAATGGCGGCACGGACTGGGGCGGCCTCGCCATCGATCCGGTACGCGGCGTGATCCTCGCCAACTACAATAATATGCCCAACTATAATCGCCTGGTGCCGCGCGCCGAGGCGGACCGTCGGGGCTTCCCGGCGCCGCGTGGTGATGAGAAGGCGCGGGGCGGCAGCATGAGCGAGGGCGGCGGGCATGGCTCGCAAGACCCGCAGGCCGGCTCGCCCTATGCCATCTCGGTGAACGCCGGCTGGCGGCTGTCGCTGACTGGCCTGCTGTGCAAGCGCCCGCCTTATGGCGGTATCCGCGCGATCGACATGCGGACGGGCCAGACGATCTGGGATCGCCCCTTCGGCACCGCGCGGCGCAATGGCCCCTGGGGGATTCCGTCAATGCTTCCCGTCAACATCGGCACGCCGAACAATGGCGGCGCGGTGGTCACGGCTGGCGGTGTGGCCTTCATCGCCGCAGCGACGGACAATCTGATCCGCGCCATCGACATCGAGACGGGCAAGACGCTCTGGCAGGATACGCTGCCGGCGGGCGGTCAGGCGACGCCGAGCGTGTATGAGGTGAACGGCAAGCAGTATCTCGTCATCATGGCGGGCGGGCACCATTTCATGGAGACGCCGATTGGCGATGAAGTGATCGCCTACGCCCTGCCGGGATGAGAATGGGAGGAAACATGGCTTCGGCAGATCGGGCGTGGCAAGCTCGCTCGATCTGCCGACCGCTTGCCTGAGGCGAAGGGGTGAAGCGCGTGCTTTCACTGGAGGCGGAAAGGCATTAGGCGGGGAGGGCAACGTCGCCTTCCCAAACTCCGGTTCAAGATCCCGCCTCATGATGCTCGTGCATGTCCCGCCTGCGATCGCCAACCAGTCCTGGCGTGCCATCGGCATCGTAACGGCGCTGGCGGTGGTCGGCGCGCTCGCACTCTATTCCATGGCTGGTGGTTCGATGGTGCCGTGGGCCGGTGCGCATCTGCTGCGCTTTGCGCTGTTTCTGATCCTGGCACTGGTGATTTCCTACATCCCCTCCGAGCAGTTCAAGCCGCTGCTCTTCCCGGCCTATCTGGCGAGTCTCGCGCTGCTCATCATTGTGCTGATGATGGGCATCGTGGGGGGCGGGGCGCGGAGCTGGCTCAATCTCGGCTTCATGCAGTTGCAGCCCTCCGAGTTCGTGCGGCTGGCCGTGATCGGCATGGTCGCGCGATTCTACGAGATGTTGCCGCCCGCCGCGACGCGCTCCTTCACGGCGCTATGGCCACCGGTCGCGCTCACGGTGGTGCCCTTCGCGCTCATCCTGCTCCAGCCGGATCTCGGCACCGGCATGATGCTGGTGCTGTCTGTGGCGGTCGTGACCTTTCTCGCGGGATTGCCGCTGCGGCTCTATGCGGCGGCGGGCGCGGCCGCGATCGTGCTGATCCCGGTGATCTACAGCTTCCTGCTGCCGCACCAGCAGCGGCGCGTGACGATTTTCATGAACCCGGAGGCCGATCCGCTGGGCGCGGGCTATCACATCACCCAGTCGGTCATCGCCATTGGCTCGGGCGGCTTCTTCGGCAAGGGCTATCTGCAAGGCAGTCAGAGCCATCTCCATTATCTTCCTGAGTCGCATACCGATTTCATTTTTCCGGCCATAACCGAGGAGTGGGGGCTGCTCGGCGCGACGGTCATCATCGCCTTGTTCTGGCTGCTGCTGCTCTGGGGCATGAATGTCGCGCGGGATGCGGCCAGCCGCTTCGACCAGCTGCTGGCGGCGGGACTGACCTGTAGCCTGTTCCTCTACATCTCCATCAACATGATGATGGTCGTCGGCTTCGCGCCGGTGGTCGGCCTGCCTCTGCCGCTCGTCTCCTATGGCGGCTCCGCGATGCTCTCGATCATGATCTCGCTGGGGCTGTTGATGGGCATCGACCGCAAGACCCGCAAGCGCGCCAACCCCTATCTGCGCTGAGCGCGGCGCGGGGTCACATGCGGCGTCACATTCTCTGGCCAAAGCCACTGGCGCGCCTGCCCCGCTGCCTCTAAAGGGGCGGGATGCACGTCCTTGCGAACCCGCGACGTTTCCTGGCGATTGCCGTGCCTGCGACGCCCTGGTGCTTCTGGGGCGGCATCCTCCTGATTCTCGCCGGGTGCTGGGCCGGGCTGTTCATGGCGCCGGCGGATTATCTGCAGGGCCACAGCTTCCGCATCCTCTACATTCATGTGCCGGCGGCCTGGCTGGGCATGGGCGGCTGGAGTGGCCTGACCATCGCGGCGATCATGCAGCTCGTCTGGCGTCACCCGCTGGCGAGCGTTGCCGGCCGCGCCATTGCTGTGCCGGGGGCGGTTTTTACCGCCTTGTGCCTCGCCACCGGATCGATCTGGGGGCGGCCTACCTGGGGGACATGGTGGGAGTGGGACGGACGCCTGACCTCCATGCTGCTGCTGCTGTTCCTCTACATCGGCTATATCGCGCTGGCGCGCGCCAGCGTGGAGCGGGGCGATGCTGGCGGTGTCAGCCGCGTGACGGCGATCTATGCGCTCATCGGCGCGCTCAACCTGCCGATCATCCATTATTCAGTCGTGTGGTGGAACAGTCTCCACCAGGCCAAGAGCATCAGCGTGGTCGGCATGAGCAGCAGCATCGCGCCCTCCATGCTCTGGCCGCTTGGCTTGACGGTGCTCGGCTTTACCCTCTGGTTCACAGCGATCGTGCTGCTGCGGATGCGGGCGATGCTGGCGGAAAATCGGATCGAGGCGCGGTTGCGCCGGATGTCGCGGGGCTGAGGGCGTATATCATGAATCCCTGGCCTTTTGTGATTGCGGCTTATGGCCTCACCTTGGTTGCGACGGTTGCGACCAGCCTGTGGGCTTGGGCTCGCGCGCGGCAGGCGGAGCGCCGGGCGCGGGATTTGCTGGAGCGGGATTGAAATGGTTGCGGTGTCATCCAACAGAGCAGGGAACAAAGCTGGCCCCAAGCGCAAGCATCAGCGCCTCATCCTCGTGGTGCTGGCGCTGGCCGCGATGATCGGGGGCGTGCTGCTGGCCATGTCCGCGCTGCGCTCGCAGGCTGCCTATTTCTACACGCCCGCCGAAGCGCTGGCCGCCAAGGTCGAGCCGGGCCGCGCGATTCGTCTGGGTGGCATGGTCGAAGCGGGCAGTATCAAGCGCCACGCCAACGGAACGACGGTGGATTTCCGCCTGACCGACGGCAAGGCAACCGTGCCGGCTTCCTTCACCGGCATCACGCCCGACCTCTTTGCCGAGAACAGCGGCGCGGTGGCGGAAGGTGCCTTTGGGGAAGACGGCGTGTTCCGAGCCACCAACATCCTCGCCAAGCATGATGAGCGCTACATGCCGCGCGAGATGGAGGGCATCAAATATGATCCGCAGACCCATCAGGTGGATGCAAGCGGCCAATGATCGCTGAAGCCGGCCTTGCCGCCCTGTGGCTCGCGGCCACGCTCGCCGGCCTGCAATTGCTGCTCGCCTGGTTGGCCGTTGCACGCGGTAATGCCGATGCGGCGCGCTTCATCCGGCCGCTGGCGGTCGCGCAGGGCGTGCTGGCGGGTCTCGCCATGGCGCTGCTCATCGTCCTGTTCCTGATCTCCGACATGTCGGTCTATCTGGTCGCGGCGAACAGCCATTCGCTCAAGCCGTTCATCTACAAATTCGCCGGCGCCTGGGGCAATCACGAGGGCTCGATGCTGCTCTGGGTGGCAGTGATGAGCCTTGCCGGCGGCGCGGTGGCGCTGTTCGAGCGCAGTCTCGACCGCGCGACCCATTTCGCGACGCTCGGCGCGCAGGCGGCGATCAGCCTTGGCTTCTATGCCTTCCTGCTGTTTGCCTCCAATCCCTTCCAGCGCCTCAATCCCCCGGCGGTCGAGGGGCAGGGGCTCAATCCATTGTTGCAGGACCCCGGTCTCGCCTTCCATCCGCCGACGCTTTATTTTGGCTATGTCGGCCTGTCCGTAGCCTTCTCCTTCGCGGTGGGCGCGCTGCTCACCCGGCAGGTGGATGCCCGCTTCGCCCGTGCGATCCGGCCGTGGGTGCTGGGTGCCTGGGTCCTGCTGACCATCGGCATCGCGGCCGGCTCCTACTGGGCTTATTATGAACTGGGCTGGGGTGGCTGGTGGTTCTGGGATCCGGTCGAAAATGCCTCGCTCATGCCGTGGCTGGCGGCGACGGCGCTGCTCCATAGCGCCTCGGTCCTCGCCGCGCGCGATGCGTTGCGCGCGTGGACGGTGATGCTGGCAGTGGTCGCTTTCGCAATGTCGATGATCGGCACCTTCCTCGTGCGCTCGGGCATCCTGACCAGCGTCCACGCCTTCGCGGTCGATCCCACGCGCGGCAGCTTCATCCTCATTCTGCTCGGCCTCTATATCGGCGGCGCGCTCGCGCTGTTCGCTATGCGGGTCCACACGGTCAACGAGGGCGCGCGGTTTGATCCGCTGAGCCGCGAGGCGCTGCTCGTCGTCAACAATCTGCTGCTGTGCGTGATCCTGGGGCTGGTGCTCATCGGCACGCTCTATCCGCTGCTGACCGAAATGCTGGGCCAGAGCGTCTCTGTCGGTCCGCCCTATTTCAACGCGGTGATCGGTCCGATCACGCTGGTGCTGATGGCCGCGCTGGTCGTGGGACCACTGCTGCGTTGGCGGCGGGACGAGTCGGGCGCGGCGCTGCGGCGTTCGGCTCCCGCGATTGGCGCTGCCGTGGTTACGCTGATCGCCGTGCTGCTGTTTGCGGACCGCCCGATCGGCTGGTTGCCGCTGCTGGGCCTGGTCATGGCAGCCGCCGTTGCCGTGGCCAGCGTTGCGCCGCTCTGGAAGCGCCATCTGCGGCGCACGCCGATGTTCACTTATGGCATGGTGATCGCGCATCTGGGCTGCGCAGTCAGCCTGGCCGGCATGGCGAGCGAATCGGCCTTCTCATCCGAGCGGCTGGCGGCTGCAGCGCCGGGGGACTCTTTCGAGATCGCCGGCTACACCGTGACCATGGAAGGGGTGCGGCCCTATGCCGGGCCGAACTGGACGGCCATGGAAGCGCAGCTTGTCGTGCGGCGGGGCGACAAGGTGATCGGCACCGCGCGGCCGCAGGCCCGCTATTTTACCGATCCGCCGACGCCGACCAACGAGTCCGTCCAGCTCACCCGCTGGAACGGCCAACTCTATCTGGTGCTGGGTGAAGCGCTCGAAAATGGCCGTTGGCAGTTGCGCATCTGGTGGAAGCCGTTCGTCACGCTGATCTGGGGCGGCGCCGGCCTGATCGCGCTGGGTGGCGCGCTGGCGCTGGTCGGCCGGGTGCGGCGCGAGCGCAAGCAGGCGCGGATCGCGCGCGCATCTGGCGCCGCTGCGGAGCATCCGCAGGAGGCGCTGGCATGACGTTCGGCAAGCGCTCGCTCATCCTGTGGGTTCCGCTGATCGCCTATGTGATTTTCCTCGGCGTGGCCTCGCTCGGCCTCAACCGTGAGCAGCAGACGGTGGTGCAATCGCGGATGATCGGCAAGCCAGTGCCGCCAATGGACCTGCCGGCCGGCGCCTCCAGTCGCCCGACGCTCTCCACCAAGGCGATGGCGGACGGGCAGCCGCGGCTGCTCAACATCTTCGCCAGCTGGTGCGTGCCCTGCATCGCCGAGGCGCCGGTGCTCCTGCAACTCGCCCAGCGCGGCGTGCCGATCGATGGCGTCGCGATCCGCGATGCCCGGGCCGATGTGGACGACTTCCTCACGCGCCACGGTAATCCTTATCAGCGCATCGGGCTGGACGAGCGCAGTGCCCTGCAGTTCTATATGGGCTCTTCCGGGGTGCCGGAGACGTTCGTGGTCGATGGCAAGGGCATCATCCGCTACCAGCATATCGGCGTGATCGGCCCGCAGGATGTGGACATGATCCTCGCCAAGCTGCGCGAGGCGCGGTCATGAGAGGCGCGCTGATCCTGTCGGCGTTGCTCGCCATCCTACCAGCCCCTGTGTTCGCGCAGACCGCACTGCCGCCCGCACCCTATGCCAATCGCCAGCTCGACGATCCGGCGCTGGAGGCTAAGGCGACGGAGCTGATGCACACGATTCGCTGCCTGACCTGCCAGAGCCAGTCCATTGCGGACAGCGACGCGAGCATGGCGGCGGACCTGCGCTCGATCATTCGCGAGCGCATCGCGGCGGGCGAAGACCCTGAGGCCATTCGCGCCTGGCTCATCGAGCGCTATGGGGATTGGATCAGCTACAAGCCGACCGCCGATCCCATTCTCTGGCCGCTCTGGGCGGCACCGCTGATGCTGCTGGGCGCGGGCGGGGCGCTGGCATATGGGCGGATGCGCCGCCGCAAGGGAGCGAAGGCATGACCGGCCTGTTGATCGCAGCGGGCATCGCGCTCATGGTCGGCATCGGCATCATGCTGGGTGCGCGCCTGCCGCTCCGCCATGCCGCGCCGGTTGCCACTGCGATGCTGCTCGGCCTCGCCGGCTATGCCTGGCAGGGCAGTCCGGGTCTGGCCGACAAGCCGGTCGCGGCGAACGACTCGCGCGTGAAGTTCGACGAGGCGCTGGCCAAGAAGCGCTCGGAAATCGGCGAGCGGCTGACGGGTGCGACGAAATGGCTTGTCGTGTCCGATGCGCTCGCCCGCAAGGGCAACACCGCCGGCGCCGCCAATGTGCTGCTCTCGGGCCTGAGGGAATATCCCGATGACGCGAACATCTGGGTGGGGCTGGGCAATGCCCTTGTCGCGCATGGCAATGGCACGCTGACGCCTGCGGCGGATTATGCCTTCGCGCAGGCCCTGCATTTCCAGCCGGACGGCGTTTCTCCCAATTATTTCTATGGGCTTGCCCTGGCGGAATCGGGTCAGTTCGACCGCGCGCGCGATGTCTGGCTGAAGCTGGCAGCGCGCCTGCCGGAGGATTTCGAGCTGCGTGAGGAACTGATCCGCAACGTGGCGTTGCTCAATGCGCTCATCGAGCGGCGCGATGCCATGGCGCAGGGTGGCCCATCTCAGGGCGATGCCCCGCAGGCTGGGGCGCCCCAAAGCGGAAATGCCGGCCCCTGATGGTGCGTTGCGTGCCTCTCGACGAAGTGCTAGGGCGCCGCGCGTTCAGGGCAGGGCCTGGGCAAGGGAAGCGCGATTGATGATTGCGAGTCAGGCGGGCAAGTGAGCCCCACCGATCAGCCACGAGACTTTGCGGCGGGGAATCCGGCGGCCGCTGGTCATGGGCATGGCCCGGATAGCCTGCGCAAGATGGCGCTGGCGGCGATGGGTATTGTCTTTGGCGATATCGGCACCAGCCCGATCTACGCCTTCCGCGAGACGTTCGCCGGCCACCACCCGCTCGCGCCTGATGCGCTGCATATCTACGGCGTGCTCAGCCTGATCTTCTGGTCGATGATGATCGTCGTGACGATCAAATATGTCTCGATCATCATGCGGGCCGACAACAAGGGGCAGGGCGGCAGTCTGGCGCTGCTCGCGCTGGTGAACCGCCGCAGCGGCCGCAAGCGCTGGACCGGGCCGATCGTGATCCTCGGCGTCTTCGCGACCGCACTCTTCTACGGCGATTCGATGATCACCCCGGCCATGTCCGTGCTGTCCGCGTCGGAAGGTCTCATCACCGTCAACGCGCATTTCGCGCCACTGGTTTTGCCGATCTCCGTGGCGATCCTTATCGGCCTGTTCGCTATCCAGTCGCGCGGAACGGCGCGGGTCGGCCAGCTTTTCGGGCCGATCATGCTGGTCTATTTTGCGACGCTTGCGGGCCTCGGCATCATGCATATCGCGACCGATCCGGCGATCCTGCTGGCGCTCAATCCCTGGTATGCCTTCCAGTTCTTCCTGACCGACAAGTTGCTGGCCTTCCTCGCGCTCGGCTCCGTCGTGCTCGCCGTCACCGGCGCGGAAGCGCTCTATGCGGATATGGGGCATTTCGGCCGCAATCCGATCCGGGTCTCCTGGCTGTTCTTCGTGCTGCCCGGCCTCATGCTCAATTATCTGGGGCAGGGGGCGTTCATCCTCTCTCTGCCGGCGGATCAGGTTGATCACGCGATCCGCAATCCCTTCTTCCTGCTCGCGCCGGAAAACTTCCGCCTGCCGCTCGTCATCCTCGCTATTGTCGCGACGATCATTGCCAGCCAGGCCGTCATTACCGGCGCCTTTTCGCTCACCCAGCAGGCGATCCAGCTCGGCTTCATTCCGCGCCTCAAGATCAAGCACACCAGCGCCAGCGCGCAGGGCCAGATCTATATCCCAGTAATCAACTGGGGCCTGATGGTGATGGTGATCCTGCTGGTGCTGTCCTTCCGCTCCTCCAGCAATCTCGCCGCGGCCTATGGCATCGCGGTGACGGGCGCGATGTTCATCGACACCTGCCTCCTTGCGGTGTTGCTGCTCTCGCTGTGGAAATGGAACCGCCTGCTGGCCTATGGCGCGCTGGCGATCTTCTTCATCGTCGACATCGCGTATTTCGGCGCCAATCTGACCAAAGTGCCGGATGGCGGCTGGTTCCCGCTGCTGGTCGGCCTGGTGATCTTCACCATGCTCACCACCTGGGCCAAGGGACGCGGGTTGATGGTCGATCGCTTGAGCGAAGCGGCCATGCCGATCCCGGTTTTCGTCGCCTCGGCTGCCAACAGCGCCGTGCGCGTGCAGGGCACGGCCGTGTTCATGACCTCCACCTCGGACGGCGTGCCGCATGCGCTGCTGCATAATCTCAAGCACAACAAGGTGCTGCACGAGCGGGTCGTGCTGCTGACGGTCAAGGTGCTCGACGTGCCGACGGTCGATGCCTCCTATCGCTATCAGGTCGAGGATCTCGGGCGCGGTTTCTATCGGGTGCTGATCCATTACGGCTTCATGGAAGAGGCCGATGTGCCTGCCGCGCTGGCGATGGTGGAAGGCTGCGGCCAGCCTTTCCGCATGATCGAGACGAGCTTCTTCCTCACGCGCCAGACCCTGCTGCCGGCCGCCCGGCCCGGCATGCCGATCTGGCGCGAAAAGCTCTTCGCCTGGATGCTGCGCAACGCGGAAAGCCCGATGGAGTTTTTCCGCCTGCCGACCAACCGTGTGATCGAACTGGGGAGCCAGCTGGAGATTTAGGGGGTGGCGTCGAGAGGGGCATCGCTCCGCAACTCGAAACCTTCTCTCGGGCTCCTGCGAAGGCAGGAGCCCAGGGCGGCGAAGCGCTTCCATCAATCAGCCGACTTGAACCCGATACGCTCGGCCTGTTCGCGAACTCTCTCTATACGTTGCCGGGGGTTCTCGAACGCCCTGGGCTCCTGCCTTCGCAGGAGCACGGGGAGGGTGATGCTGCCGGGATTTTGAGAGTGCGCTCAGTCCGGAGCTTTGCTCTCCGTGTTCGCTACCATCGCCCGCGCCCACGCGAGGTCTTCCGGCGTATCGACATCCAGCAGCAGCCGTGCGTCGGCGTTCACCAGCGCAGACCCTGTGGCGAGCCCCTGCGCACCCCGATCTCCTTCAAGCGCTTGGAGATCAGCGAAAGCCCGCGCCGGAAACAGCGCGGGCGGTTGAGCAACGCCTTCGGGCGAACAAGAGAAGACAGCGGACGCTCCATCCGTCGCAAACTGCCCAAGCACCGCATCCAGATGCTCGGCCGTGACAAACGGCATATCCGCGAGCAGCACCATCAACGCCGAGGCTCCGGCTTCCTGCGCCGCCGCCGCCGCCAGACCCAAAGAGTGCGCCATCCCCACTTCTGGCCGAGAATTGACGACCAGCCGATATTTCGGTGCATGGCTTCCCCAGTCCACGCCCGCCGGCGCCACCAGCAGATGATGGGTCGCCTCTACCGTCAGCCCGGTCTCAGCCGCCCAGCCGATCAATGCGCGTCCGCCGAGGTCCGCCACCAGCTTGTCCGCCGTGCCGAAGCGGATCGAGCGCCCCGCCGCCAGCAGCGCCACGGCGAGGCCGGGCAGCGCCATCAGCGGGCCCCGCGAAAGGCCGCGACCATGCCGGCGGCGATGGAGAGGGCAATCTCCTGCGGACCAAGGCCGCCGATCGGCAGGCCGGCCGGCCCGTCCACCCGGCGCAGCTCGTCCGCGCTTACCCCCGCCGCCGCGAGCCGCTCCAGCCGCCGCGCATGATTGGCACGCGATCCGAGCGCGCCGATATAGCCGGTCGACTGCGCCAGCGCGGCGATCAGGGCCGGGTCATCGATCTTGATGTCGTGGCTGAGCGTGACCACCGCGCAGGCGGCATTCGGCGCGAAGCTGGCGACGGCATCGTCCGGCCAGGCGTCGCTCAGCGTCACGCCGGGGAAGCGCTCGGCGCTCAGGAAGCGTTCGCGTGGGTCGTTGACCGTCACCGCCATTCCGAGCGTCTGCGCGATGGCGGCCAGCGCCTGGCCGATCTGCACCGCGCCGACGATCAGCAGCTTGCGCGCCGGCTCATAGAGATTGACGAACTGCCCCGCCTGCGTCCCCAGCCGGGCCTTGCCAGTCGCAAGGTCAGTGGAGATCGCAACCGCCTTGCCCGCCGCGCGCGCCTGCGCGATCGCCTCGAACAGCGCCGGCGCAAAGCCCACCTCGCTCACCGGCTGGACCAGTACGCCGATCTGCCCGCCGCAGGGCAGGCCGGGCTCCCATATGCTGGGGTCGGTGCTGCCGAAATAGCGCAGGCCGGTCTCGCCCTTCGTAAGCGCGCGCTCGGCCATGGCGAACACGTCATATTCCACGCAGCCGCCCGAGATCGATCCGGCAAAGCGTCCATCTGCCGCAATGAGCATATGCCCGCCGCGCGGCCTTGGCGCGGAGCCGGAGGCTTCCACGACGGTGGCGAGCGCCATGGGCTGGCCGGCCCAGTCGCGCGCGGCGGCGATGATGGCATCGATATCGTTCAAGCGCTCGTCCTGTATCGGGGTGGGGGCAGGGGAGCCGCTGCCATCTCTCGCCAGCCTCATTATTGCAAGCCTACGGACATTGACAACCGGGCGAGAGCAACGGCAATGTCGCTGTTCATCGAGACATTGCGGAGGGAGAAGCGGCATGGCCACCGAACTGATGGTCAACGGGCAAAAAAGGCAGGTCGAATCCGACCCCAAGAAGCCGCTGCTCTGGGTGCTTCGTGAAGATCTGGACATGGTCGGCACCAAGTTCGGCTGCGGCATGGCGCTGTGCGGCGCCTGCACGGTGATGATCGACGGGCAGGCCGTGCGCTCCTGCACCACGCCGGTTGGCACGGCGGCAGGCAAGCAGATCACGACCATCGAGCATGTCGCGACCACGCCGGTCGGCAAGGCCGTGAGCGAGGCGTGGACCCAGCTCGACGTGCCGCAATGCGGTTACTGCCAGGCGGGGCAGATCGTCTCCGCGACGGCGTTGCTCGCCAAGACGCCCAAGCCCACCGATCAGCAGATCGATGCAGCGATGAGCGGCAATATCTGCCGCTGCGCGACCTATTTGCGCATTCGCAAGGCCATCAAGCAGGCCGCCGGCATCGAAGAGGGAGCCGCCGCATGAACGCGCCCCTCAACATGAACCGCCGCGGGCTGCTCAAGGCGACGCTGGTCGGCGGCGCGGTGCTGGCCTTCGATGCGCGCTTCGCCTTCGCGCAGGCGCCGGGCGAGAAGGCGGTCATCATCAACGCCTATATCCGCGTACTGCCGGACAACCGCTTCGTTATCGGCTCCAAGAACCCTGAGATCGGCCAGGGCGTCAAGACGATGCTGCCGATGCTCATCGCCGAGGAACTGGATGTCGATTGGGCGCAGGTTACAGCCGAGACGACCATTGCCGACGAGAAGACCTACGGCATGCAGGTCGCTGGCGGCAGCTTCACCACGCCGATGAACTATATGCCCATGCGCCAGATCGGCGCAGCGGCGCGTCAGATGTTCATCAAGGCGGCGGCAGCGCGCTGGGGCGTGCCGGAGGCGACGCTCTCCACCGGCGGCGGCCGCGTCTCGCAGACGTCCGGTTCGCCGACGGCCAAACACAGCGTGACCTATGCCGAGCTGGCGGCGGAAGCAGCGAAAATCGCGGCGCCGGACCTCAAGACCGTGCCGCTCAAGGACCCGGCGAGCTTCAAGATCATCGGCAAGTCCAAGATTGGCGTCGATACGCCGGCCATCGTCGCGGGCAAGCCTTTGTTCGGCATCGACGTGAAGAAGCCCGGCCTGCTCCATGCCGCGATCGAGGCGTGCCCGGCTTATGGCGGCACGCTCACCAGCTTTGATGAGGCGGCGGTGAAGGCGCTTCCCGGCATCATCGCCGTGGTGCCGCTCAACAGCGGCTACAATCCCAAGGGGCCGCATGATGCGGTGGCGATCGTGGCGGAAAGCTGGTGGGGCGCCAATCAGGCGCGCTCGGCCCTGAAGCCTGTGTGGAACATGGAGGCGCAGAAGCGCTTCTCCAGCGCGGCTTTCAAGGCTTCGGCCGAAGCCAAGATGGCTGCTGCGCCGGAAGGCTCGATCCACAAGGCCGGCGATGCCGCCAAGGCCATGGCGAGCGCGGCAAAGACCGTTACGGCGCGCTATGAATATCCCTACATCGCCCACGCAACGCTTGAGCCGCAGAACTGCACCGCGCTGTTCAAGGACGGCAAGATCGAGTTCTGGGCACCCACCCAGCTCCCGGCGGATGGGCGCAAGGTGGTGTCCGAGGCGCTCGGCATCGCGCCGGAGGCGATCACCATTCACATGACGCGCATCGGTGGCGGCTTCGGCCGGCGGCTGATGAACGATTACATGGCGCAGGTCGCGCAGATCGCCAAGGCGCTGCCCGGTCGGCCGATCAAGATGATCTGGACCCGCACCGACGATCTGCGTCACGATTTCTTCCGGCCCGGCGGCTGGCATGATTTCAAGGCGGGCATCGATGGCTCGGGCAAGCTCGTGGCCTTCACCGACCATTTCATCACTTATGGCAAGGATGGCAAGCCGGACACCGGTGCCGCCATGACCGCGACGGAATTTCCGGCGCCGCTGTTGGCGGATGTCGATCTCTCGGTCTCCTATGTCGAGAGCAACGTGCCGACGGGCTATCTGCGCGCGCCGAGCTCCAATGCACTGGCCTTTGCGTTCCAGAGCTTCCTCGATGAGGTGGCACTGGCCGGCGGTCTCGACCTGCCCGAACTGATGCGCCGCACGCTGGGCGAGGCGCGGCTGATGAAGCATGGCAACCGCCCCGGCATGGATGGCAGCGTGCCCGAGTTCAACACGGGCCGTGCCCGCGCGGTGATCGACAAGGTCTGCCAGATGGCGGGCTGGAAAGGCCGCACCGGCGGGGATGCCGGGGACGGCGTGCGCAAGGGCCGGGGCTTCGGCTTCTATTACAGCCATCGCGGCTATTTCGCCGAAGTGGTGGACGTGACCGTCGCCAAGACCGGGAAGGTCAGCGTCGACAAGGTCTGGGTTGCGGGCGATGTCGGCCGGCAGATCATCAACCCCATCAACGCGCTGCATCAGGCGCAGGGCGCGGTGATCGACGGGCTGGGCCAGGCGCTGTCCGGCCAGAAGATCGAGATCAAGGATGGCGCGGCCAACCGCACCAACTTCCACGATTACCCGTTGCCCCGCATCGTCGATGCACCGGCGGACGTGGTGGTCGAATGGGTGATCTCGGACAATGATACGACCGGCCTCGGCGAACCGGCTCTGCCGCCGGTGATCCCGGCGATCATCAACGCCATCTTCGCCGCCACTGGCAAGCGCATCCGCTCGCTTCCCGTGGTCCCTGCAGATCTGGCGGTCTGAGGAGAGGATGGGGGGAGGAGGTTTCTTCCCCCTAGCTCGTTCATGAAAAGGGGTCCAACTACGGACATGCCCTGTATGAAATTTGCACTGCTTTTCTTGTGTTTCTCAATCGCTGCTTGTGGAAGCGGCGATAGAGTTTCCGGAAAGGACGGCCTGATACGGCAGGTGCAGAATAATCGCGTAGGAACGGATACGGACTACTGGATCGAGATGAAGAACATGGACGGTGAATGGGAACGCACCGGCTTAATCTTTGGCTACGTTGATGACAGTGGCGAATGCAAAAAGGCGGTCTCTGGATTGAAAAGTGTCAATTATGCCCGGGAGTATCGTTGCGCCCCTGCTAACTGATTGCCTGTTCTAACAAGTCTCGAGCTTAACTGCCTGGTTGCGCCTCCCGATCACACTTAAGGAGACACCGCATGGTCGAAGCCCGCTGGAACGGCGCCGTCATTGCCCGCAGTGACGACACGGTCGTCGTGGAAGGGAACCACTATTTCCCCGCCGATGCCGTCGATCCCGCCGTCCTCCGCCCGAGTGACACCACGACAGTCTGCTCGTGGAAGGGTACAGCGCATTATTATAGCTTGCACGTGGCCGGCGCCGACAATCCGGATGCCGCCTGGTACTATCCCGATCCCAAGCCCGAGGCGGAAGCAATCCGCGACCGCATCGCCTTCTGGAAAGGCGTAGAGGTCGGCTGAGCGGTCGCCTTACAGGATCTCCCGCACCGCCTCCGGAGGACGGCCCAGCCGCACGCCTTTTTCGGTCGCCACCAGCGGGCGTTCGATCAGGATGGGGTCGGCAGCCATGGCGTCGAGGATGGCGGCGTCGTCCGCGTCCTTGAGGGCCTTGGCGCCGTCCTCGGCCTTGCGCAGGCCCTCGCGCGGGGTGAGGTCCGCGCGCTGATAGAGGGCAGCGAGCGTGTCGCGGCTCGGCGGGGCCTTGAGATATTCGACGATCTCCACCTCGACGCCCGGCGTTTCCTGCAGGATCGCCAGTGCCTCGCGGGATTTCGAGCAGCGGGGGTTGTGGTAGATGGTCGCCTTCATCGCCTGATCCTTTTCGTTTGCCCGTCCGTCAGGCCGGCTGGTCGTCGCCGGGCAATGCCCGCTGCATGTAGATGGTGTCCAGCCAGCGGCCGAATTTATAGCCGACCTTCTCCATGCGTCCTGCGTGGCGGAAGCCTTGGCCGGCGTGGAGCGCGACCGAGGCGTCCTCGCCGCCGGCGATCACGCCGAGCATCTGGGTGAAGCCTGCCGCGCCGGCGGCCGGGATCAGCGCCGCCAGCAGCGCTCTACCGATGCCTTGGCCGGTCTTCGCGGGATGGAGATAGACGCTGTCTTCGCAGGCATGAGCGTAGGCGGGGCGGTCGCGGAATTGCGCGGCATAGGCATAGCCGATCACCGCGCCGTCCTCATCTTCCGCGACGATGAAGGGCCAGCCCCGTGTCGCCAGATACGCGATCTTCTCGCGCCATTGCTCGGCCGTGGGCGCCTGCGTATCGAAGGTCGCTGTGCCATGCTGCACATGATGGGCGTAGATCGCCGTGATGGCCTCCGCATCCGCCGGGGCGACCGGACGGATGCGCAGTGGCGGTTGCCCGCTCAATCGACCTTCTGCCGCTCCAGCCATTCTTCCAGCCACTTGATGCTGTAATCGCCATTCTGCACGTCCGGGTCAGCGATGAGCTTCTGGTGCAGGGGAATGGTCGTCTTCATGCCCTCGATGACATACTCCTCAAGCGCGCGCTTGAGGCGCATCAGGCAGCCCTCGCGGGTGCGGCCGTATACGATCAGCTTGCCGATCATGCTGTCATAATAAGGCGGCACGCTATAGCCCTGATAGAGCGCGCTTTCGACGCGCACATGCATGCCGCCGGGGACGTGGAGCATCTGCACCTTGCCGGGGGAGGGCATGAACGTCACCGGGTCTTCCGCATTGATGCGGCACTCAATGGCGTGGCCGTGGAATTCCAGCTCGTCCTGCGTCACCGAGAGCGGCTTGCCCTCGGCAATGCGAATCTGCTCGCGCACCAGATCGAAGCCGGTGATCATCTCCGTCACCGGATGTTCCACCTGAATGCGGGTGTTCATCTCGATGAAGTAGAATTCGCCATTCTCGTACAGGAACTCGATGGTCCCCGCGCCGCGATAGCCCATGTCGGCCATCGCCTTGGCCACGAGCGTGCCCATGCGGTTGCGCTCAGCCGATGAGATGACCGGGGAGGGCGCTTCCTCCAGCACCTTCTGGTGGCGGCGCTGCAGCGAGCAGTCGCGCTCGCCCAGATGGATGGCATTGCCCTTGCCGTCGCCGAAAATCTGGAACTCGATATGGCGCGGATTGCCGAGATATTTTTCCATGTAGACGGTGTCGTCGCCGAACGCCGCCTTGGCCTCGCTCTTGGCCTGGGACATCAGGCTCTCGAACTCGTCTTCGGTGGGGACAACCTTCATGCCGCGCCCGCCGCCGCCGGAGGCCGCTTTCACGAGCACCGGATAGCCGATCTCTCTCGCGCGCTGCTTGGCGTCTGCAATGTCCTCGATCGCGCCGTCGGTGCCCGGCACAAGCGGCAGGCCGAGCGCGCCGGCGGTGCGCTTGGCTTCCACCTTGTCGCCCATCACGCGGATATGCTCGGGCTTGGGGCCGACGAAGATGATGTCATGCGCTTCCACGATTTCCGCGAAACGCTCATTTTCGGACAGGAAGCCATAGCCCGGATGGATCGCATCCGCGCCCGAGATTTCGGCGGCGGAAATGATCGCGGGAATGTTGAGATAACTGTCTTTCGCAGCGGGGGGGCCGATGCAGATGGCTTCGTCGGCCAAGCGCACATGCATGGCGTCCGCGTCCGCGGTCGAATGCACGGCCACCGTCTTGATGCCCATCTCATGGCAGGCTCGGTGGATGCGCAGGGCGATCTCGCCGCGATTGGCGATCAGCAGCTTCTCGATGCTCATGGCTGGCGTGTCCTCAGGCGACCACGATCAGCGGCTGGTCATATTCGACCGGCTGGCCGTTTTCGACCAGCACAGCCTGGACCGTGCCGGCAGAGGGCGCAGTGATCGGGTTCATGACCTTCATGGCCTCGACGATCAGCAGGGTCTGGCCCGCCTTCACCGCGTCACCGACCTTGACGAAGCCGGGGGCGTCCGGCTCAGGCGTCAGGTAGCAGGTGCCGACCATCGGCGATTTGATCGTGCCGGCGGCGGGACCGGCCGCGGGGGCCGGTGCAGCGCTTTCCACGGGCGCAGCAGCAGCCACCGGGGCCGCCGGTGCGGGCGCCGCGGCCATCGGCGCATAGGTCGCGCTCTGGGCGGCGGGGGTGCGGGCGACGCGGATCTTGCGGTCGCCGTCTTCCACCTCAATCTCGGTGAGGTTCGTCGCGTCCAGCATTTTCGCCAGTTCGCGCACCAGCTTAACGTCCACCTGCATCGAGCCTTCGTTGGTCTTGTCGGCCATTGGTCTTCCCTTTGAGAAAGCTTTATTCTGTTCTGGAGTGGGGCTGGGGCCTATTGCCCTTCGCCCGATAAGGCAACCGTTTGCACGCCCTGTCTGGTTCAATCCATCTCAAGCGCCGCTTCCAGCGCTAGCATATAGGAGAGCGCGCCGAAGCCCGCGATGGATCCGCGCGCGGCCATGCCGACATAGCTATGATGGCGGAAGCTCTCCCGCGCGGCGGGGTTGGAGAGGTGAACCTCGATCACTGGCACGGTGATGGATTTGATCGCATCGTGCAGCGCCACGGAAGTGTGCGTGAGGCCGCCGGCGTTCAGGATGACGGCCATCGCTGCTTCCGCATTGGCCTGATGCAGCCAGTCGATCAGATGACCCTCATGGTTGGACTGGCGGAAATCCAGCTCCACGCTGGCGCGCCGGGCCTCGTCTTCCATGCGGTCGGCAATGTCGTCGAGCGTATCATAGCCATAGATTTCCGGCTCGCGCGTGCCGAGCAGGTTGAGATTGGGGCCATTGAGGACATAGATTTTTCGCGCGGCAGTCATGGGGCCATCCGGTCCTTGTTGGTTGCGAGCCTTGGGCTCCACCCTATATGGCGTGGCGAACGGCTCTCAAAGCGAAAGGTGAACACACGGCATGAGCGCGGACGGAACGATCGGCATCCGGGTCAATGGCGAGCATCGCCGCGTGCGCGCCGGACACAGCATCGCGCATCTGGCCAATGAGCTTGGGCTGGCGCCCGAGAAGGTCGCCGTCGAGCGCAATCTGGAGGTGGTGCCCCGCGCGAAGCTGGCCGATGTGATCGTCGAGGATGGCGATGAGCTGGAGATCGTGCACTTCGTCGGCGGGGGGTGATGGGGATGATTAAGGCTTACAATTGCAATCTCTCCGGGCCACCCGTTGATCTGGGAGAGGTCGACAAGGCGGGCGCGCTTGCATTGATTGGAGAGCGCTGGCCATTTGCAGATGTGGTTTTCGAAGACGCCGAAGAGGCTGTCGCCAGAACGATGTTCGGTTTTTCGCGGAGTGATCAGGACTTCATTGAAATCAATCTGGCGAGTGTAAACCTAGTTACGGTGCGTCACGAAATGAGATCTGCCGGTGTGCTGAGTTGGTTGTTCGGACCTCGGCCCTATCTGGTGGAATTGAACGGACGTCTGGCGCTTGAGGCGCTTGTAACTGCTTATGCGACGAGCACAGAGCAATGCATGGAAATCATGCGATCTTATCCTAATAAGGCGACAAGATGACTAAAATGACCAACATCGCCGATGATAGCTGGAGCGTGGCCGGGCGCACCTTCCGCTCGCGGCTGATCGTCGGGACAGGCAAATATCGCGATTTCGCCGAGAACGCCGCCGCGGTTGAGGCGTCGGGCGCGGAGATCGTCACCGTGGCGGTGCGCCGGGTGAATGTGTCCGACCCCAAGGCACCGATGCTCACCGACTTCATCGACCCCAAGAAGATCACCTATCTGCCGAACACCGCCGGCTGCTTCACGGCTGAAGACGCGATCCGCACGCTGCGGCTTGCGCGCGAGGCGGGCGGCTGGGATCTGGTGAAGCTGGAAGTGCTGGGCGAAGCCCGCACGCTTTACCCGAACATGGTCGAGACCATCCGTGCGACGGAAATTCTCGCCAAGGAGGGCTTCAAGCCGATGGTCTACTGCACCGACGACCCAATCGCCGCGCAGCAGCTGGAGAGTGCGGGCGCGGTGGCGATCATGCCGCTTGGCGCGCCCATCGGCTCGGGCCTGGGCCTCCAGAACCGGGTGACCATCCGTCTGATCGTGGAAGGCACCAAGCTCCCGGTGCTGGTCGATGCCGGCGTCGGCACGGCTTCCGATGCAGCGGTGGCGATGGAGCTGGGCTGCACCGGCGTACTGATGAACACCGCCATTGCAGAAGCCAAGAACCCGGTGCTGATGGCGGCCGCGATGAAGGCGTCGGTCGAAGCTGGGCGCATGGCCTACCTCGCCGGGCGCATGGGGCGACGCATGTATGCCGACCCCTCAAGTCCGCTCGCTGGCTTGATCTGAGCCAAGCGCGGCCAACCGCTGGTCGTATTTGTCGGAACCAGCCGCCTCCCAACTCGTTTGATTTTCAGACGGTCGGATCGTCCGGCCGTAGCAAAATTCAGCGATTGGAGACCTATCATGGGTGAATTGATCGACAAGGCCAAGGGCGCCGCGAACGAGGCGGTCGGCAAGGCCAAGCAGGAGATCGGCAAGCAGCGCAACGATCCCGATCAGCAGGCGGAAGGTCTCGGTCAGGAGCTCAAGGGCAAGGGCCAAGGCCTCAAGGGCTCCGTGAAGGGAGCCCTCGGCGACCGGGTCTGACCCCAAGCCGTAACGCTCAAGCGTTTTTGATGAAGGTCGTACTCGCAGAAGCGAGTGCGGCCTTCATTGTTTATGTCCGAGCAGGCACCGATCACCCGGTGCGGTTCGGTTTCCCTACCGCCTCGTGCAATCCGGGCATTTGACCGTCCGGTCCCGCGCTCTTATGGGCGGATCAGCTTTCGCTCCATCCGTGCCAAGGAGACACGCGTGAAGAAACTCTATCCCGATGCTGCAGCCGCTCTCGATGGCCTGCTCCACGACGGAATGCTCATTTGCGCCGGCGGGTTCGGCCTGTGCGGAATCCCCGAGCGCCTGATCGACGCGATCCGCGATTCTGGCGTGAAGGATCTCACCTTCGCCTCCAACAACGCCGGCATCGACGGCGAAGGGCTGGGCAAGCTGCTGCGCACCCGCCAGGTGAAGAAGATGATTTCGTCCTATGTCGGCGAGAACAAGGAGTTCGAGCGGCAATATCTGGCAGGCGAGCTGGAGGTGGAGTTCTGTCCGCAGGGCACGCTGGCCGAGCGCTGCCGGGCCGGCGGTGCGGGCATTCCGGGCTTCTACACCAAGACCGGTGTGGGCACGCAAGTTGCCGAGGGCAAGGAAACCAAGATTTTCGATGGGCAGGAATATGTGCTCGAGCGCGGCATCTATGCCGATCTGTGCATCATCAAGGGCTGGAAGGCCGATGAAGCGGGCAATCTGATTTTCCGCAAGACCGCGCGGAATTTTAACCAGCCGATGGCCACCGCCGGCAAGATCTGCGTCGCGGAAGTCGAGGAAGTGGTGCCCGTGGGCAGCCTCGATCCGGACAGCATCCATCTGCCCGGCATCTATGTGAAGCGCATGATCGTCGGCGCGCCCTATGACAAGAAGATCGAATTCCGCACTGTCCGCGAAAGGGAGGCCGCATAATGGGCTGGTCACGCGATGAAATGGCCGCGCGCGCCGCGAAGGAGCTGCAGGACGGCTTCTATGTGAATCTCGGCATCGGCATCCCGACGCTGGTCGCCAATCACATCCCGCCGGGCGTGGAGGTGACGCTGCAGAGCGAGAACGGCATGCTCGGCATCGGCCCGTTCCCTTATGATGACGAGGTCGATCCCGATCTCATCAATGCCGGCAAGCAGACGATCAGCGAACTGCCGAGCAGCGTCTATTTCTCCAGCGCGGACAGCTTCGCGATGATCCGCGGCGGCCACATCGATCTCACCGTGCTGGGGGCGATGGAAGTCTCCGAAAAGGGCGACATCGCCAACTGGATGATCCCCGGCAAAATGATCAAGGGCATGGGCGGCGCGATGGACCTCGTCGCCGGCGTCAAGAAGATCATCGTGGTCATGGAGCACACCGCCAAGGACGGCAGCCCCAAGTTCATCCCGGAATGCACGCTGCCGCTCACCGGCCGGGACGTGGTGGACATGATCGTTACCGATCTTTGCGTCTTCCAGCGCGCTTCGCACGATCAGCCGTTCCGCCTCGTGGAGCTGGCGCCGGGTGTTACCGCTGAGGAAGTCGCGGCCAAGACGACGGCGCATTACGTTTCGTAGGGCGTCGGGTTAGCGCGTGGTAGTCACCTCTTCTCTTCGGAGGAGGGGCGGTTCCGAGCGCTCCGCTGCCCCGCCAACACTCCGCATCCCGGACTTGATCCGGGATGACGCTTCTTGTTCAGCGATCGCGCACCAGGCAGCGGAACGCCCGGATCAAGTCCGCGCCGACGAGAGGAGGAGCGCCGCGCGCGGCATTGAAACGGAGTTCAACCGCCCGATATTGGGGCTTCCCCCCCGACGGCGACAGATGTAGGGCAGCCCCATTATGACCCAGGCCCGCACCCTTTATGAGAAGATCTGGGACGCGCACGTCGTCGAGAAGCGCGACGATGGCACGTGCCTGATCTATATCGACCGCCACCTCGTCCATGAAGTGACCAGCCCGCAGGCGTTCGAGGGGCTCCGCCTTGCCGGGCGCAAGGTGCGCCGGCCCGATCTCACACTGGCTGTGCCGGATCATAACGTGCCGACCACGGCCCGCGTGGATGCGCAGGGCAATCGCATTCCTATCGTCAACAAGGAAAGCGCGCAGCAGCTCGCCGCGCTGGAGCGCAATGCGCCCGAGTTCGGCATCCGCTATTTCGGCGCGACCGATATCAATCAGGGCATCGTCCACGTCGTCGGCCCCGAGCAGGGCTTCACCTTGCCCGGCATGACTCTGGTCTGCGGGGATAGCCACACGGCCGCGCACGGCGCGCTGGGCGCGCTGGCGTTCGGCATCGGCACCAGCGAGGTCGAGCATGTGCTCGCCACGCAGACGTTGCTGCTCAAGCCGAGCAAGACGCTCGCCATCGAGGTCGAGGGCGAGCTGGGCTATGGCGTCACCGCCAAGGACGTGATCCTCGCCGTCATCGGCCGCATCGGCACCGCCGGCGGCACCGGCCATGTCATGGAATTCCGCGGCTCGACTTTCCGCGCCATGAGCATCGAGAGCCGGCTGACCGTCGCCAATATGGCGATCGAGGGTGGCGCGCGCTCGGGACTCTTTGCGCCGGACGAGAAGACGTTCGAATACATCAAGGGCCGCCCGATGGCGCCGCAGGGTGCCGATTGGGATCGCGCCGTCGCCTATTGGCGCACGCTGGTCACGGACGAAGGCGCGGTGTTCGACAAGCATGTGCGGCTGGAGGCGAGCGAGATCGCACCGACCGTCACCTGGGGCACCAGCCCCGAGGACGTGGTGCCGATCACCGGCGTCGTGCCCGATCCGGAGAGCTTCGAGGACCCCTCCAAGCGGGAAGCTGCGGCCAAGTCGCTCGCCTATATGGGCCTCAACGCCGGCCAGCGCATGGAAGACGTGCCGGTCGAGCATATCTTCATCGGCAGCTGCACCAACAGCCGCATCGAGGATCTGCGCGCGGCCGCGTCGGTGCTCAAGGGCCGCAAGGTTGCCGACGGCATCAAGCAGGCGCTGATCGTGCCCGGCTCCGGTCTGGTCAAGCATCAGGCCGAGGCTGAGGGGCTGGATCGCATCTTCATTGAGGCCGGGTTCGAATGGCGCGAGCCGGGCTGCTCCATGTGCCTGGGCATGAATCCGGATCGTGTTCCCAGTGGCGAGCGTTGTGCCTCTACGAGCAACCGCAACTTCATGGGTCGGCAGGGGCCGGGTGCGCGCACCCATCTCGTCTCGCCGGTGATGGCCGCCGCCGCCGCGATCAGGGGTCGACTTGCGGACGTTCGCGAACTAATGGTGCCCGAGCAAGCGTAAGGGGACGCAATGAAAGTCATTTTCTGGATTTTGGTCGCCGGTGCTCTCGGCAGCGCCGCCATGGCCATGGGCCTCGGCCAGTCCGTCGCTGTGCCCGCAAAGGCGGAAAAGCCGGCCGCGCGCTGAGTTGAGGACGACGTTAGACGGGTGCGGACTTCTCAATCTGCGCTGTCAGGCCATCGAAACACGCAGCTTCATGCGGCGACAAGTCTCGTCATAACCGGCCGGATCGGGCGCTTCGACCACCTCGAAGCCTTGCGAGGCCCAAAAGCTGTCTGCGCCATTGACGGCCGTCAGCCAGATTTCATCAACACCCTCGAGACGCGCCTGCGCAACGACCAGCGCCAGCGCAGTGCGCCCGGCGCCACTGCCGCGCGCGTCGGGCAGCAGGGCAAGATCGTGCAGATAATAGCTGCCGGGGTTCTCGGGAATGGCGCCCAATGGGGCATTGAAGGCGGGCACGCTGTTCCCTTCCCAAGGGTGGGCGACAAGATAGCCGAGCACGCGCCCGGCATCCTCGAAGACGAAACAGCCCGCCGGATGCAGGCCGAGGCGCTCGGCGTAGATCGCTTCATCCTCGGTATAGTGGCCATGGACCGCATCGGAGATCGCCTTGACTGCCGCCATGTCACTGGCGCGCATCGGCCGCCATGTGCCGCTTGTTGCCATTGCCTCATCTCCTCCGCACATCGCCGTCGGCCGCCTGCATATCGGGTCGGCATCTTGACGCAAGCGCGCACATCCGCCACTTGACCGGTCAAACAGCCCGTCATCAGCAGGACCAGCATGGAACCCGTCACCACCGTCGAAGGTCGCGCCTATCCCTTCGGCCTGAAGAATGTCGATACCGACATCATCATTCCGGCCGAATGGCTCAAGACCATCAGCCGCACGGGCCTGGGCAAAGGCGCGTTCGAGGCGCTGCGCAAGGAGCCGGGCAATGTGTTCGACGACCCGCGCTATGCCGGTGCGCCGATCATCGTGGCGGGCGACAATTTCGGCTGCGGGTCGAGCCGCGAACATGCCGCCTGGGCGCTGATCGACATGGGCGTGCGGGCCGTCATCGCGCCGAGCTTCTCGGATATTTTCTCCGGCAATGCCTTCAAGAACGGCATCCTGACCGTCGTGTTGCCGCAGGAAGCGGTCGACCGGTTGCTGGAGGTCGCCAAGACCGATCCGATCAGCATCGACCTTGAGAACCAGTCGGTGACGACGCCGTTTCAGGACCGCTTCACCTTCGAGATCGACCCGTTCCGCAAGAGCTGCCTGCTGGGCGGGCTCGACGAGATCGGCCTGACGATGGCGCAGGGCGATACCATCGGCATGTTCGAAGCGCGCGATGCGCAGACGCGGCCCTGGCTGGTGCCGGCGGCCGCCTGAATTCGACGCGGCGGGACTTCCGGCGCGTTGCCAAGGGAGCGCCTGCTTCCTAAGTAGAACCTCTATTCAGTTACCTCCAGATGAAGGTGCGTCTTTCATGAGTTCATTCGACGATCGCGAGAAGGCGTTCGAAACCAAGTTCGCCATGGATCAGGAACTCGCGTTCCGGGTCGCTGCCCGGCGCAACCGCCTGCTGGGCGAGTGGGCGGCCGGCCTGATGGGGCTGACCAAGGAAGAGACCGATGCCTATGCCAAGGCGGTCGTCCAGGCGGACTTCGAGGAAGCCGGCGATGAGGACGTGATCCGCAAGGTGATGGGCGATCTCGTATCGGCCGGTGTGGACATGGACGAGCAGCGCGTGCGCGCGGCGCTGAGCGACAAGGCCGCCGAGGCGCGTCGCCAGTTCATGCAGGAAGAGAATTGAGGGGCTTTTGACATGCCCATGGCGGCTGGCGATATCGAGGCGATGATCCTCGCGGCTTTCCCGGATGCGACGGTGGAGATCACCGATCTGGCCGGCGATGGCGACCATTATGCGGCGCGGGTCACCTCCGAGAGCTTTCGGGGGATGAATCGCATTGCCCAGCAGCGTGCGGTCTATGCCGCGCTGGGCGGGCGCATGGGCGGAGAGCTTCACGCCTTGCAACTGACCACGGCCGTTCCCAACTGATAGCGCAGCGCCGGCATCGCGCCGCACTGCTGCCCGGAGACCAGACATGACCGACCCCGTCCACGCCCGCATCGCCGATATCGTCGGCAAGAACGATGTCGTGCTCTTCATGAAAGGCACGCCCTTGTTCCCACAATGCGGGTTCTCGAGCCGCGCCATTGCCATTCTGGAACGGCTCGGCGCGCCCTTCGAGAGCGTGGATGTGCTGCAGGATCAGGAGATCCGCCAGGGCATCAAAAGCTTTTCCGACTGGCCGACCATTCCCCAGCTTTACGTAAAGGGCGAGTTCCTTGGCGGGTCGGACATCATGATGGAAATGTACGAGGCGGGCGAGCTCAAGCAGCTTCTCACAGAGCAGGGCGTCATCGCCGCCTGATCGGATTCCATTTGGTTCTTCAAGCGGGCGCGGGGCAAAAAGCCCGGCGCCCGTTTTGCGTTCGGGCGCCGGAGTTCGGAGGGATTGGGAGACAAAAGGATTGGGGGACAGGCAAGAAGACCGGGTGCCCGTCCCCCAAAGCGGGTGTGTCGACAAGAAGAGCAAGCGCCGTGCCAGTTTCTCCGGGTGAGGGAAGCGGGCGGCGACGCTGGTTAAGGGCGGGGCAAGAGGTTGCGACCTGTAAAGCGCTCCGACAGTTTCGCTTGCGCCTTGCAATGGGCGGCGGCCGTGACACATGGAAGAGATGATGCCTGCTGCCCCCAGTCTCGCCGCCGACACCGGCCGGGTCATGCGCCTGTCGCCGCTGGTGCAGCGCGTGCTGGCACCCAATCCCTCGCCCTTCACTTTTGAGGGGACGCAGACCTATCTGGTGGGCAACAGCGACCTTGCCGTAATCGATCCCGGCCCGGATGATCCCGCCCATTTGGATGCACTGGAAGCGGCGGTTGCCGGTCGCCCCGTCATTGCTATCGCCTGCACCCACACCCATCGCGATCACAGCCCGGCGGCGCGGCCGCTGGCACAGCGCATTGGCGCGCCGATCATCGGCTGCGCGCCGCTGACGCTGGAGGATGACGGGCCGCGCGCCGATGCGGCATTCGACCCCGATTACAGTCCCGACCGGGTGCTCGCGGAGGGCGAGCAAATCGTGGGCACGGGCTGGACTCTTACGGCGCTGGCGACGCCCGGCCACACCTCCAATCATCTGTGCTACGCGCTCGAGGAAGAAGCGGCGCTGTTCACCGGCGACCATGTGATGAGCTGGTCTACGAGCGTCGTCTCGCCGCCGGATGGCGACATGAGCGATTATCTCGCCTCGTTGGAGCGTCTCGTCGCCCGCTCGGACAGCATCTATTATCCAGCCCATGGCGAACCGGTGACGCAGCCCCAGCGCTTCGCTCGCGGCATGCTGGGGCATCGGCGGATGCGGGAAGGGCAGATCCTGCGCATTCTGGAGCGGCAGGGCGCTGTCACCATCCCGGATTTCGTCGCGAGCATGTATGTGGGCCTCAATCCGCGCCTGCATGGCGCCGCCGGACGATCCGTGCTGGCCCATCTCATCGATCTGCAACGGCGGGGGCTGGTAGAGGATAGTGCTGACGGGGTCTGGGCGAGGGTGCTGATTTAGGCGCTTGACGGAAGGCGCGAACAGGATCAGCTTCCCCGCCGTCCAGGCAACGGTGGGGGGACCGTCATGGCAACACTTGCTTCAGGCATCAGATCCGAGATCGAGCGCGAGCGCAGCTTCTTCCTCAAATTGGCGCTGGCGATGGCCTTTGTCATTGTGGCGGGCTTCTCATTCAATGTCGCCGCCGGCCGCTCGACCTTCGCCGCGCCGCTGCTGCTTCATGTCCACGCACTGGTTTTCTTCGGCTGGCTGGTTCTTTTCGTCGCCCAATCTTTTCTGGCGGCTAGCGGCTCGGTGCGCCTGCACCGGCGACTTGGTCTGCTCGCGCTGCTCTGGGTGCCGGTCATGGTCGTGCTGGGTCTGGCGGTGACGCGTCATTCGGTGCGCGCAATCGGCGGGCCTCCTTTCTTCGATACTAATGAATTTCTCTTCGGCAACAGCATCGGCCTGCTGGCTTTCGCGCTCACCGTGGGTGCGGCGCTCGTCATGCGCGCGCGTCCCGACTGGCACCGGCGGCTGATGTGCGGCGCCATGGCCGGGCTGACCGGCCCCGGCTTCGGGCGGCTGCTGCCGATGCCGTTCCTCATCCCCTGGGGCTGGTGGGTCGCGGCTGTCGTGGCGCCCATGATGTTTATCCTGGCCGGCATGGTGTGGGACTGGCGGCGCAAAGGACGGGTCCACGCTGCATGGCTGTGGGGAGCGGGCATCCTGATTGGCAGTCAGCTCGTGGCCGATGCCATCGCCTACAGCCCGATGGGCCTTGCCATCACGCGCGATATGGTCGCCGGGACACCCGGCGCGATGCGCGATATGCGGGCCTTCTTCCCCTGAGCGCGGTTAGAGGTTGATCGCCGGGCGCTTCGTGGCCATCTCCCCCGCATGACAAAGGAGATTCGGTGATGGATGCACGCGGCGGGATCGGCGGAAGTCTTGCGGGGCTGGACCTGCTGGAGGAGATCAATCGCCTGCGCAAGGAGCGCAACGCGGTCATCCTCGCGCATTACTACCAGAAGCCGCAGATCCAAGACCTGGCCGACTTTGTGGGCGACAGCCTGGAGCTGTCCCGCAAGGCGGCGGAGACGGATGCGGACGTGATCGCATTTTGCGGTGTACGCTTCATGGCCGAGACGGCGAAGATCCTCAGCCCCGAGAAGATCGTGATCCTGCCGGACATGGACGCCGGCTGCAGCCTGGAAGACAGCTGCCCGCCCGCGCAGTTCAAGGCCTTCCGCGAGGCCCATCCCGATCATATCGCGCTCAGCTACATCAATTGCTCGGCGGAGGTGAAGGCGCTCAGCGACATTATCGTCACCAGCTCGTCTGCCGAGAAAATCCTGAGCAAGCTCCCCAAGGACCAGAAGATCATCTTCGGGCCGGACAAGCATCTGGGTGGCTATATAGCGCGCAAGCTGGGGCGTGAGATGCTGCTCTGGCCGGGCGTGTGCATCGTGCATGAGAGCTTCAGCGAGACCGAGCTGCTCAAGCTCAAGGCCATGCACCCCGGCGCGCCCGTCGCGGCGCACCCGGAATGCCCGCCGGCTATTATCGATCATGCCGATTATGTCGGCTCGACCAGCGGCATCCTGCAATATGCCAAGGATATGCCGGGCGACACGCTGATTGTTGCGACCGAGCCGCACATCATCCACCAGATGGAAAAGGCGATCCCCCAAAAGCGCTTCGTCGGCGCGCCGGGTGCGGACGGCAACTGCAATTGCAACGTCTGCCCCTATATGGCGCTCAACACGCTGGAGAAGCTCTACATCGCGCTCCGCGATCTCCAGCCGCGCATCGAGATGGATGAGCAGCTGCGGGTCGCCGCGAAGAAGAGCCTCGATCGCATGCTGGATCTTGCCAGCGATACGGTCGGGCAGGGCGACGTGGGAGCTCGGTGAGCGGGGAACCGCCCCGGTGATCGTCCGCCTGCGCTCGCTCTGGCTGAACGTTAACGCGAGCTACTGGTTTTATCCGGCGCTATTCACGATGCTCGCCCTCGCGCTGGCGATCGTCACTATCGCCATCGATCGCTCGGGGCAGGCCGCCCATCTCGTCAAGTTCGTGGATGCCGCGCGGCCGGAGGGGGCGCGCAATGTCCTCAACGTGATTGCCGGATCGATGATCGGCGTGGCGTCGACCGTTTTCTCGATCACCATTGCCGCCGTGGTCTATGCCTCGGGTAATTACGGCCCGCGCCTGCTCATCAATTTCATGGAAGATCGCGGCAACCAGCTCTCGCTGGCGACGTTCATCGGCACGTTCGTCTATGCCGTTATGGTCCTCCGGGTCGTCCGGGAGGCGGCGGAATCCAGTGTCGATGTGGGGTTCGTGCCGCAACTCTCGCTGGTCATCGCCACCGGCCTGATGCTGATTTCCATCGGCGTGCTGGTCTTCTTCCTCAATCATGTGCCCGCCAGCATCCGCATCAATTCCGTACTTGAGGAGATCGGACGGCGCCTGACCAAGGAAGTGCGCCAGCGCTTTCCGAAAGAGGGCGACGATGTGGAGATGATGGCGTTGTCCGACGGGCAGATCGTGCCGGCGACGGGCCGCGGCTACATCCAGATCGTCGATTTCTCGGGCCTGGCTGACGTTGCCCGCGAGCACAAATGCCGCGTGGTCATGCGCCTGCGTCCCGGCGATTTTGTCCATCCCGAGATTGGCTTGATGTCCGTCCACGGCTGTCATGTGGATGATGAGATGGCCGAGCAGTTGCGGGACTGTTTCTCCCTCGCTGGATTTCGGTCTCCGGCGCAGGACATCGAATTTCTGATCGACGAGCTGGTCGAGATTGGCTTGCGCGCCCTGTCGCCTGGCATCAACGATCCCTTCACGGCGGTGACCGCGATGCATTGGCTCGGCGCTTCGATGAGCGAACTTGCCCGGCGCGATCTGCGCAGCAGGCCGGGAGAGGAAGAAGAAGACTGGCAGCGTGTCATTCCGCTCGATGACGATTTCGATCATTTCCTGCGGCGCGGTTTCGGCTCCCTGCGCTCGGCCGCCGCGACCAGCCCTATTGCCGCGGCGCAGTTTCTCGATTGTCTGCTGGGCATTTCCTCCGGCCTCGCTTCGCAGCCCCGGCGGGAGGCGCTGCGGCTGGAAGGCGAGCGGTTGATGGCGCAGGCGCGGATCGCGCTGGCCGGTCCCTCCCTCGCCGAGCTTGAGGAACGCTCTTGCGCTTTCGAGGCGGCGATGAAAAAGCGAGCGCATCATGCCCTTCACACTTGACCGCTTCGACCTCGACGCCTTCGTCGCCGCCACCCTCGCCGAGGACCTTGATGGTCCTGTAAACGGGGGCGGGCGGGATGTGACGTCGCAGAGCGTCATTCCCGCCGATGCGGTGTTCAGCGGCGTCATGGACAGTCGCGACGCGGTGACGGTTGCGGGCCTGCCGTTGGCCGAAGCCTTCTTCCGTGCGCTCGATCCCGATGTCGAGATCACGCTGCTCGTCACGGATGGTGATCAGGTGCCGGCCGGCACTGACCTGATGCGCCTGAAGGGCCGCGCACGCGGGATGCTCACGGCGGAGCGGTCGGCGCTCAACACCGTCCAGCACTTGACCGGCATCGCCACGATGACGCGGGCCTATGTGGACCGCATCGCCGGCACCGGGGCGACGCTGCTCGATACGCGCAAGACCATCCCCGGCCTGCGAGTGCTGGAGAAATATGCCACGCGCATGGGCGGCGCGAAAAACCACCGCATGGGCCTGTGGGATGCGGCGATGATAAAGGACAATCACGTCGCCGTCGCCGGTTCGGTGGAAGAGGCCGTCCGTCGCGCGGTTGCCGCCGGGATTGCCGAGGTAATCGTGGAGGTCGACCGGATCGACCAGATCGAGCCGGCCATCGCGGCCGGGGCGACCCATCTGCTGCTCGACAACATGTCGCCGGGCGTTCTGCGCGGCGCTGTCACGCTGGTTGGAAAGCGCGTGCCCACGGAGGCCTCTGGCGGGGTTACGCTGGAGACCATCCGTGCCATCGCCAGCACCGGCGTCGATTATGTCAGCGTCGGGAGGTTGACCCAATCGGCGCCAGCGGCGGATATCGGCCTCGATTTCAGCAACATTTAGGCTCACGGCGCCGACGAACAACGCCTGCTTGTTTAGCCTTCGATAATCGCTGTCTGGGGATGGTGCTTGTCGAGATGCTTGCGGATGATCCGCAGGTTGCGCGTGTTCGAGCGGAACATGACGTCGAAGGCATCGCCGACCAGCGGAACCGCGCCGATTGCGGTGTCGAAGGCGACATTGCCGCTCATCCGTAGCAACTGCCAGCGCGGCATCCCGAGATTACGGGCCTCCCATACAATCCATGCGCCCATGGCCGCTGCGAGAAGATCGCCGACGATGGGAATGATGCCGAGCATGGCGTCTAGCCCGACGCGGATGCGCGTTCCGGGGACGACCATCGCATTTTCGAGCACCTGCTCCATCATCTCGATGCGCCGCCGCACCGCATGAGGATCGCGGCCAAGCCGCGAACCGGCGAGGCTCTCAAACTGTCTCGCCATCTCTTCAGCGGCGTTATGCGGTCTCGCCCGGGCCATTCACGTTCCTTTGCAGGCTGCTTTGCTGGCAGCGCGAAGGATTAGTTGGGGACGGTGATCAGCGCATTCAATGGATGAACCCCGCGCGAGGAGGGTTTGAAGTTGGTGAGCCGCTGCCCGACGAGCGACCAGCGGATGGGGCGACCGAGCGGAATGAACCCGCTGAACGCCACCGTCGCTTCCTCGGCTTCTGCCAGCAATTGAGCGCGCTCCTCGTCATTCTGGTTCTTGCGGGCCTCGGCGAGGCGGCTGGCCACGCGCGGATCGCACAGGAGCCCGGCCGAACAATCGAGGCGCGCGAGATACCAGAACGCGCTGTCGAAGGGCGCGACCTCGTCGATCAGCCGCAGATCGGCGGGCTGATCGATGGCCACGCGATCGAGTTGCAATCCGGCCTGTCCAAAGTCCTGAATCAGGCGCAGGAACAGCACGGAGGCGCCTGATCCGTCCGGCAAGGCGATCCGTAGAACCGGCGGATCGCCCTTGTCCGCCCGCCAGCGGTCGATGATCCGCCGGGCGGATTCGACGCGCTCCTCGCGCGAGCGGCCGGACCATGCCGGTGCGCTCGGCAGGCGGTTCAGTTCGTAAGAGGCCGGGAGCGGGTAGGTGGCGGTCCGCCAGCCCGGCAGGCCCAGAACCTCGGCGAGCTTGTCCCGGTCGACAAGGCGCGCGAGCGCGTCGCGCACCGGTGCGTCTGCCAAGAAGGACGAGGTGCTCGTAAAGGCGAGGCCGAACAGGCCCTCGACCGGGTCGACCTGCGCGTCAGCCATGTTGAGGCCGGCCGCGGCGATCAAGGGGAGGTGCTGGAAGCGCCCGCCCAGCACGAGATCGGTATGGCGAGCGCGGAAGCGAACGAGAGCCAGCGACGCGCGCTCGGCGCGCACTTCCCGTCGCTCGACCGGGGGCGCGGCTTCGCTCTCGGGCTCGCCCTCGGTCGGCTCCTCGATCGCGGCTGTCGCGGGCGCCAGGACGACCGGTCCGCCCTTGGCAACCGGCTCGCGGCGATAGGGGCCGGTGCCGTCGCCTGAGCGGGTCATTACCGCAAGGTCCGGCTGGGCGAGCAATTGCAGGAAGGCGGGGAGGCTCATGTCGAGCCTTATTTCGATGACCCGGTCGGTCATCGCGCGCACATCGGGGGTAAGGCCCGCCAGCAACAGCGGATTGGCGCGCATCCGCTCACGCAGCAGTCGGGCGACCTCATCGGCATGGACCGGCTTGCCGTCCGCCCAGTGCAGCCGCTTCAGCCGGAAGATGTAGCTCTGGCCGCCATCCTCGACGATCCAGCTTTCCGCCAGCGCGCCGACAATGTCGCCGCGCGCGTCGAAGCTGAGCAGCCCTTGTGCGGTCGAGGCGAGGATCAGCCGGGCTGCCGGTGCATTGCCGTGGCGCAGCGGCTGGGCGAGCGCCTCGCTCTGGCCGATCACGTCCACCCGAACGGTGCGGTTATCGCGCGGGCTGTTGCATCCCGCCATGGCGAGCACGGCCAATGCCAGGAGGGGGCGGACCCAGGTTCGCGCGGGGCGGGTGCCCATCGCCTTTCACTCCCTGTTCGGACAAGAATCCATCGACGTTACAGGGAGGCCGTAGCCTGCCGACGCGATTCGTCCAACCATGGCTGCGCTTGAAAGGGGCGCCATCGCATTCGCTATGGTGCGGACGGCGGGACTTGAACCCGCACTCTCAGATGAGAAGCAGATTTTAAGTCTGCTGCGTCTACCGATTTCGCCACGTCCGCAAGCACATGGGGATGCGCGAACGCCCATGCCATGCACGGCAGGACGGTTCCAGCCCTTATCAAGCGCCGGGTGAAGGACATGCCGTGCGCAGAACGACCGCAACCCGGCCGATGCGCTGCCGCATGGCCGGGCTGCCGGATTGTCAAAGGCTCAGGTGAGGGTGCTCAGTCGCCGGCATTCAGGCGAATGCGCATTTCCTTACCGGGCTTGAAGTGCGGCACGCGCTTGGGCGGCACCACCACCGAATCGCCGGTGCGGGGATTGCGCCCCGTGCGGCCGTCTCGGGCGCGGGTGGTGAAAGCACCGAATCCGCGCAGTTCTACCCGGCCCCCTTCGGCCAGGCGCGCGGTGATCGAGTCGAAAACGATATCCACGATGCGGTCGACTTCCTGCCCGCTGAGGTCAGGATGAAGAAGCGCAAGCTTTTGAACGAGCTGAGAACGAATCATCTCTGCTACTTTCCGAAAAGGCCGAAGCCGTCCCCCATAATCCGGAAGTGCCCCGAGTCCCCCTTCGTTGCGTTTTCCGTGACTCGCGCGATGCGCCAACATCAGCGTGCAATCAAGAAAAATCCCCGCAGAACGCCGCAAACGGAGCGGGCCGGCCGATTACTCGACCGGCCCACTGCCGCAATTATTAGAGGGTGGGAAAAGCCCCGGCGATCAATTCTTCGCCTTGAGCGCCTCGCCCAGAATGTCGCCCAGCGACGCGCCGCTGTCGGACGAACCGTACTGCGCGACAGCCTGCTTCTCTTCGGCGATCTGGAGCGCCTTGACCGAGAAGTTCGGCTTCTTGGAACGGTCGAAACCGATCACCAGCGCGTCGAACTTCTGGCCGACCTGGAAGCGCTCGGGGCGCTGCTCGTCGCGGTCGCGGCCAAGGTCGCTGCGCTTGATGAAGCCGGTGACGCCGTCGTCGCCAGCCTGAACCTCCAGGCCGCCGTCGCGGACTTCCAGAACGGTCACGGTCACGGTCTCGTTCTTGTTGAGGCCGGTGCCACGCACCGCGCCAGCTGCCGGCGCGCCCTTTTCGAGCTGCTTCATGCCGAGGCTGATGCGCTCCTTCTCGACGTCCACGTCAAGCACGATGGCCTGAACGGTCTCGCCCTTGCGGTGCAGATTGAGCGCGTCCTCGCCGGAGATGCCCCACGCGATGTCGGACATGTGGACCATGCCGTCGACGTCGCCGTCCAGGCCGATGAACAGGCCGAACTCGGTGGCGTTCTTGACTTCGCCCTCGACCTGGCTGCCGACCGGGTGACGCTCGGCAAAGCTCTCCCAGGGGTTGGACTGGGCCTGCTTGAGGCCAAGGCTGATGCGACGCTTCTCGGCATCAACCTCGAGCACCAGAACTTCCACTTCCTGGCTCGTCGAAACGATCTTGCCGGGGTGGACGTTCTTCTTGGTCCAGGACATTTCCGAAACGTGGACCAGACCCTCGATGCCGGGCTCCAGCTCGACGAACGCACCATATTCGGTGATGTTCGTGACGCGGCCGGAGAGCTTGGCGCCGATCGGGTACTTGGCCGATGCGCCTTCCCACGGATCGCTCTCGAGCTGCTTCATGCCGAGGCTGATGCGCTGCGTGTCGCGGTTGATGCGGATGATCTGCACCTTCACCGTGTCGCCGATGTTGATCATCTCGCTCGGGTGGTTGATCCGCTTGTAGCTGAGGTCGGTGACGTGCAGCAGGCCGTCAATGCCGCCCAGATCAACGAACGCACCGTAATCGGTGATGTTCTTGACCACGCCCTCGATGATCTGGCCTTCGCTCAGCGTCTGGATGAGGCCGCTGCGCTGCTCGGCGCGGGTCTCTTCCAGGATCGCGCGACGCGACACGACGATGTTGCCACGACGACGGTCCATCTTGAGGATCTGGAAGGGCTGCGGAATGTCCATGAGCGGGGTGACGTCGCGCACGGGGCGGATATCGACCTGGCTGCCGGGAAGGAAGGCCACGGCGCCGTCGAGATCGACGGTGAAGCCGCCCTTGACGCGGCCGAAGATGACACCCTCAACGCGGGCGCTCTCGGCGAATTCGGATTCCAGCTTGTCCCACGCGGCTTCGCGGCGGGCGCGGTCGCGCGAGAGCATGGCCTCGCCATTGCTGTTCTCGACACGGTCGACATAGACCTCGACTTCGTCGCCAACCTTCAGATCGGCCTTCTGGCCGGGCATGGCGAACTCGCGCAGCGGCACGCGGCCTTCGCTCTTGAGGCCCACGTCGATGACGGCGAGGTCGTTTTCGATGCCGGTGACGGTGCCCTTGACCACGCGGCCTTCAAAGCCGCCGTCTGCACCACCAAGAGATTCATTGAGAAGCGCGGCAAAATCATCGCGCGTCGGGTTTGCCTGAGAGGCCATGTAAGAGTTCCTTCAAGTCGTTGCTGGCCAACCGGTTGTCTCCGGTGGTCTTTGGCCAAACTGCCCGAACGACCTCATGCCGGCCGGGCATTCACCAGGCGGCGCGAAGGCGATCACTCGTGCTTTGGGAAAAGCAAAAGGGCGCCTCGCAACGCGAAGCGCCTCATCCAAGCCGTCTAATGGCGACTCTTCAGGCGAGCGTCCACCAGCGCGATCGCATGCTGAACGGCGGCGTCTATACTCAAATTGCTGGTATCCAGCAAGTCCGCATCTTGGGCCTGCTTCAGGGGCGCATCGGCGCGCTGCATGTCCCGCGCGTCACGCTCGGCGAGGTCGGCGGAGAGAGCCTCCAGCGCGACGGGATGGCCATGGGCGGTGAGCTCCGCATGGCGGCGCTGCGCGCGCACCGCAAGGCTGGCGGTGACGAACAATTTGGCGTCGGCATCCGGCGCGATCACCGTGCCGATATCCCGCCCGTCGAGCACCGCGCCGCCCGGCTGTGCGGCGAAGGCACGCTGCCGCTCCAGCAGCGCCGCGCGCACCTGCGGGTGACGCGAGACGCGGCTGGCAAGCGGGCCGGCTTCCTCCGACCGCAGTGCCGGATCGGCAAGCAGGCTATCCGGAAAAGCACAGGCTGCTGCGGCATCGGCCGGATTGTCGGCGTCCCCGCCCTGCCGCGCGACTGTCACGCCGACGGCGCGATACAGCAAGCCCGTGTCGAGATGGGGCAGGCCGTAATGCCGCGCCAGCGCCCGCGCGATCGTGCCCTTGCCGGAGGCAGCGGGACCATCGACGGCAATGATCATGCCGCGCCCTTGAGCGTGGCCAGCATGTCGGTGAAGCCGGGAAAGCTCGTCGCGACCGGGCTCATATCGTCGATGATGAGGCCGCCGCGCGTGTGATGACCGGCGACCGCGAAGCTCATCGCGATGCGGTGATCGAGATCGGCACCGATCGTCGGCGGTTCATTGCCGCCGTCCAGCGGCTCACCACCGCGCCCGTGGATGATGAGGCCGTCGGGTGTCTCCTCTACCGACACGCCGAGGCGGGCGAGGCCCTGCGCCATCAGGGCGAGTCGGTCCGATTCCTTTACGCGTAACTCGTCCAGCCCGGTGGTGCGGGTGGTGCCCTGTGCGCAGGCCGCCGCGACGAAGAAGATCGGAAATTCATCGATCATGCTCGGCGCGACCTCGGGCGGCACGTCGATGCCTGTGAGCGTGCTGTGGCGCGCGACGATATCCGCGACCGGCTCGCCACCGACTTCCCGCTGGTTGGTCAGCGTAAGGTCCGCGCCCATCGCCTGCAGCATGGCGAACAGGCCGGTGCGGGTCGGGTTCATGCCGACATTGGTGACGGTGATGTCCGATCCCGGCGTGATCAGCGCCGCGACCACGGGGAAGGCGGCGGAGGAGGGGTCGCCCGGCACCACCAATGTCTGCGGCTCGAGTTCCGCCTCACCGGTTAGCGAGATGATCCGCGTGCCGTCCGCCTCGGTCTCCACGGTCAGGTCCACCCCGAAGCCGCGCAGCATCCGCTCACTGTGGTCGCGCGTCGGCACCGGCTCGATGACGCGGGTGATGCCCGGCGTATTGAGTCCGGCCAGCAGCACCGCCGATTTGACCTGCGCCGAGGCGACCGGCAGCCGGTACTCGATCGGCACCGCTGGGGCGATGCCGCGCATGGTGAGAGGCAGGCGGCCGCCCGGCGAGGTCATGAACTCGGCGCCCATCAGCCCGAGCGGTGTGGTGACGCGGCCCATCGGGCGCTTGCTCAGCGAGGCATCGCCCACGAAGGTCGCGGTGAGATCATGGCTCGCCAGCAGGCCCATCAGCAGGCGGGTCGAGGTGCCGCTATTGCCCATGTCGAGCGCGGTTGCGGGCTGCGTCAGGCTGCCGACGCCGACGCCATGAATGCGCCACACGCCATCCTCGCCGCGCGTGATCTGCGCGCCGAGCGCGCGCATCGCCGCCGCCGTCGCCAGCACGTCCTCGCCCTCCAGCAGGCCGGAGACGCGGCTCTCGCCCACCGCCAGCGCGGACAGCATCAGGGATCGGTGGGAAATGCTCTTGTCACCGGGCACGGTCACCGTGCCACGCAGCGGAGCGCCAGGCTCGAAGAGCATGTTGCGCGCAATGTCAGTCATGAAAATCAGGTCCGAAAAATGGCCGTCGCTGCGCGGAGCAGGAGGGCGGGCAATAAAAATGGCGAACTGCTTTTGACAGTGCCCGCCCGCTATGGCAAGGCGCCCCACACTTCGCGGCAGGCCTGCCTGTCCGCGCACTTGGCTATTACTCTCTGGAAGGATGAGGCGGCACATGGTGAAGCCTGAATGGGGATCGAAGCGGACCTGCCCCAAATGCGCAACGCGCTTCTATGATCTGGGCAAGGACGAGCCCGTGACATGCATCGAATGCGGCAACGTCTGGACGCCCGAGCCCGTGCTCAAGTCCAAGCAGCCGCTGCCCTTCGAGGAAGCGCCGCAGAAGGTCGCGGCCGGTGCGGATACGGAAAGCACGGCGGACGATGATCTGGACATCGACATCGACGTCGATGAGGCCGAAGGCTCGCCCGACAACGACGTCGATCTCGGCGGCGATGACGATCTCGGCGTCGATGCCGGCGACGATAACGACGAAGAAAACTGAGCGCGCAGGAAAGATTGCGCGCCATAAAAAATGGACTTGCAGCGAGGCAGAGCCTGACCTAAAGGCAGCGCCTCGCCGCGACGGACCCACCGTCGCCGCTGCAATGATCGGGGCCGTAGCTCAGCTGGGAGAGCGCTACACTGGCAGTGTAGAGGTCAGGGGTTCGATCCCCCTCGGCTCCACCATTTGTACTAGGGTTCTGAAAACCCTAGAAATTATTGGAATTTAAGGCTTTTTAACGAGCGTCTAGTACAAACGTACAGGACGAAAGCCATGTGTTCATATCTTCACCGCGCGGCCCACGGGGTCTATTATTTCCGCATGGGCGTCCCCGTGGAACTGCGTCCGTATATGGATCGCAAGCGCGAGCTTAAGGTGTCGCTGGGGACTAAGGACCGTGACACTGCGAAAGGGATGATCCCCGATCATACCAAGGCCGCGCTGAGCATGTTGGGCAAGGCTCGGGCTTCTCTTAACGCTGCCAGTTCGCCTGCCCCAAAGCCAACGCCGCCCAAATCCCAAGCTCAAACTGATCGTGAGCGGGAGGAATGGGAGTATGAGCAGGGGCAGGATGGGCTGCGCTCTGCTGAGTTTGACCGCTTGGACGGTGAGGCCGACGAGCTTGCCGAATATGAGAAGCGCCTAGCCTTAGAGCCAATGGGGGCTAGGTTGCTCGCTGAGATGCAGGAGCAGGTTGCGCTTGCCCGCTTGGATGGGGCGGCTGAGCTTCGTCTCAAGCTTCAAAATCGGCACGCATCGGAAAGCCAAAATCAGGCCGTAGAGAAGGGGCCTGTCACCAGCGGCAAGGGCCTGTTCCTAGATGGCGACATTTTGGACCGCTGGGCCGCTGAGCGTGGCGTGGTCGCCAAGGGCAAGGATACTCATAAGTCCGTGGCTGAATGGTTCTATGCCCGGACAGAGCGTAAGTCCGTTGAGCTTATCACTAGGCAGGACGTGTTAGCTTTCAAGGATAAGCTACTGAGCGAAGGTCAGTCTGTCTCCAATACGAACATGAAGCTATCGCGCCTTCGCACCTTGCTCGGCTGGGCATACCAGAATGATCTAACGCCTGCGAACGTTGCTGATGGTATTAGCGTGAAGGTCGCAGATGCCGGTAAGAACAAGCGGCTACCGTTCTCTCTTGCAGAGCTACAGGCCATTTTTGCCAGCCCCGTCTATGCCCAAGGCTTGCGCCCCAAGCGAGGGAAGGGGGAAGCGGCTTATTGGCTTCCCTTGCTCGCATTGTTCACAGGTGCGCGGCTTGAGGAAATTGGCCAGCTTAGGGTGCCCGATGTGCAGAAGCATGACTATCCCGATCAGGATGGCAACATGCTGGCCGGTTGGTTCCTACATATCACAGAAAGCACAGATGAGCGTGGGCAGGCCAATAGGATCAAGAATGCCGCCAGCGAACGGCTAGTGCCTGTGCATCCAGAATTGGAGCGCCTAGGCTTTATCGATTACGTGACTGGCCTCAGCGATCAAGGGGGCAGGGTGTTCCCCGACCTTGTGCCGAATATTTATGGACGCCTTACAGCCAAGTGGGGCGAATGGTTTGGGCCGTATCTGCGAAAGGTCTGTGGCGTCACCGATAGCCGTAAGGTGTTTCACTCCTTCCGACATACCTTCAAGGATTACATGCGTCGTGCAGGCATCGCGGAAGGTATCCAGCGCCAGTTGATGGGGCATTCCGGCAAGGACGTAGCCGATGGGTATGGGAGTGGGTACGATCTCCACGCCCTCACGGTCGCATTGATGACTTACAGAGTGCCGGGATTGAAACTGCCGGGGGTAGCAGGATCAAACACCCTCTAAATTGCGCTGCGCAGACTAGCAGATGTGTTCTTGTAATGTTCCGGTGTCCGAGTGCCGTTTCGTGGCGTTGGACTTCGTGGAGCTTCTGAGGCCTTCATACAGACCGGGTAATTCTGAGAAGCTGGCAGCACGGTTTCAGCGATGATAGGTGGATATCCTAGCGAACGAACACCAAGGAACGCGGGTAATGATGTCAACTATCGCAGCAGGACTAATTGCAAGCGTTGACCTTCTCTGTACCGTTACGCTTGCAACTCCTGTTAACGTCCCTCCCGTGGGAGCCGTTGAGCATCTGCGCATTGATGGAAATTCGCTGCGCTGGTGCGAAGGTGATTGTTTCCGAACGCGCATTGTCAGGTTTTATGAGGATACTATTTCTCTTGAACACCTTGATGTCGTAGCTGGCATGAAGACTATCGACACGATCAACCGGAGGACAGGTCAGCGCGTGTTTATGTGGACCGGAAGGCCGGATATGGAGCGTATGATAGCGTATGATTGTGAGGTGAAACCCTTTTCAGGTTTCCCCCCCAAAAAATTCTAGCATCGCGAAGGCCTGTCAGTGTCAGGCATCCGATCCTATCGGCACGCCAGCTTCTCGCCGCGCCTGTACGCCAGTCGGGACCGCTCGGTAGCCCATCTCGGTCTTGATATATTCGATACCACCCAGCGGGACGCCAGCCTCTCTACGGGCCTGCTCGCCGGTCGGACGGGGCCGATACCCCATCTCAGACTGGAGGTAGCCTAGAGGGGCCTGTGCGGCCTGCTGAGGCTGTGCCGTGGGCGCGATCTGGGACGGGTTGCCGAACTGGAATGAACTTGGCTGCGGCGCGGCTGGCTCTGCGGGAGCCTGTGCCTCAGGCTGGTACGGTTCGGCTGAGAATGCTTCCTCCGTCACGCCCAAGGCGGACTGGATATCCCAATAGAGCGTATCGGCCTCGGTCGCATCGCCATTGCGGATTGCGAGCGCCTTGGCATCCTCAACGATCATAGGTGCAAGGCCTTCTAGCTGCCCCTCATCCCCGGTTGCATTGTAGTGATTGAGGGCGGCGTCATACTTGCTCAGGGTGGCATCGTCACTCTTGCCCACAAGCTCCAGCGCGATCTCAAGGGTATTGCGCATGGAGGGGACGTTGAGTGCGAAGGCTTCAAGGGCTTTGGTGTAAGCAATAGCAGCAGGGTAGCCCTCAGCCATGCGAGCCTTAGCGGCATTCTGGACAGCGCGGGGATTATGCCCATGCAGGGCGATCAACGACAAGGCAGCATTGGCCTTGACCCGCTGACGTGGTGTCAGTGCAGTCATGTTCTTATTCCTATGATTAAATGTGAGGATCGGTAGGGCAACTATTGAAGGGGGCTAGCTCGCCGCTCCATATGCGTCCGACAAGATGCTTATAGGCGAGGTAAAGCGTAGGCTGGTCGAGGCCGGGGCTGCCAGCAGCTTCCCACTCCGCAATCGTCTCGTTGACCACAAGCAGTGCCTCGAACCGACTATCTGGGGACAGGTCGTCGAGTAGGGTTGCAACGTCTTGGCTTGCAGGGATGCGACGGGTTTCAACACCGGCATCCTTCCATAGCTGTGCCCTGTACAGGACAAGGCTGGTATAAATGACAGCCTCAGGGTTTGAGCAAGCATGGCCCGGTGCGGTCAGGCCATTACAAGCCCATCGCTGGGCAGCAGCTAGTTTTGCAACGGCGGCAACCGTGTCCCCGTAAGGCCCGCAACTTGATGTTAGCTGCTCAATCGAGGCAGGCCATTTGGGCATCGGCTGGCGCTGACTGGCCTTCTGCTCAAGCCACCGATCCCTGACGCCAATGGCAGGCTTGCTCTCTGAGGCAACGAGCGCAGCCGCTTTCTTGTCTGCCACATACTTCGCACGGCGGGCCTTGTTGGCCTTGAGCCGTTCTCGCTCTAGCGGTCTGCGCTTCTTGGCACGGGCGCGGCTTGCCTCAATGGCAGCTCGATCCTGCCCCTTTGAAAGAGCGGCCACAATCAGGCTGCCGCACTTGGCGCAGTGTAGATGCCAGCCCAGTTGTCCACCCGCATTGCAGGCCGGAACAGGCCACGCCGTTTCCCTGTGAAATACTCATTGAAGGCAGCGCGGGGATCACCGGGAGCCAGTGCCATGATATCAGCGGGGATCGCCTCGGGCCGCATGAACACAAGATACTCATAGGCATCATCAGCAAGAGCCGTGAAGCCATTGCAGCGGTGGCGGGTCGGGACAGCCTCCCTCAGTCGGTAATCATAAGACAGCTTAGTATAGTCTATGGTGAAATTGGCGCGCAGCAGATTGCCATCGGCATTGCTGGGATAGCTGACTGTCACACTGATATCGGAGAACTCAGCAAGGCGCTTGGTCCGTGCCGCCTCAGCCTCATCTGCCAGCGCAGTTGCATAGCGCTCCTGGCCCTCAGCAATAGCCGCCTCAATCTCAGCAGCCTTAGCGATAGCGGGCTTACCCATCACATCGATAGCAGCTTTCACAGCCCGCAAATCAGCGCGCAGGGTTTCGATCTCAGCCGCGATAGCAGCCGAGCTTGCATTCATAGTCATTGGCAAAGTCCTTAAATGGGGAGTTTCAGGCTGAGGGCTTAGGAGCAAAGATGCCCACCTTGCGCCGCTCATCCCGGTAGGTGTTGGTGCTACGGTTATCCCGGTCATACACGGCCATGACGGCAGCTATGGAAGGTCGCCCATTTGGCTTGCGCAGTGCAGCCTCAGGCACAGGGACGCCGAGCAATTCGAGCGCCATGCGGAAGCCAGATACAATCCGGCGATCAGCAGTAGATAGGTAGGAAGCAATCTGCGGAGTGCGCAGGACAGCCTCATCAATATGGGTAGCCATAAGGCTCCTTTCATGGCGGACAGGTTGTCCAAATAAGTGAGAGAGATGCCGCTCATGGATGCGTCGGAACTGGAGGCACGGAAGCGGCGAGGGATTGGACAGGAAGTCCAAAAGCATAGGCATCCCTCAGAATGCTCAGCGCTTAGGCACAAGGCTTAGCCGACCCTATGTCACTCACCATACCAGCCCGGATAAAAGCATGGGCATGATGGGCACTGAGCAATCTGAAGGATGGGGATAGTCACTCTCAGGGAATGACATGCAGGGCTTATTCAAGGACAAGCCATAGAGTAGGGATATCTCTAATCGATCTAATATCAGTAGTTAATAATATGATCCGGATTAGGTAGTTATTGGATGTATCCCGTCTCGTTCCCCTCTCTTACATATAGATGCAGCTTTTGCTGAACCTACGTAAATCTGGGAAACAGCAGATACATCCTTGGTATGATCCGTCATAGGTCAGCCATTGGATTGTATTGCCCGTCTCGTTTGACGCTCACACTAGAAGCCCTAGGGCATCTAATGCGCCCTCAGCCTTACGGCCTACATGCGTCATGATGTTTATAGACCTCCCGGTCCCGGCGCTGGCTTTACAGACGCTGCGTTATGATAGGTTGTGAGGCCGTACTGGCCGATGCTCTGTGCTAGTGTGTCTGCATTCAAATTAAATGCTGTTATGCGTTAATGTACCAAATCAGACTTGGTTCTGTGTTTGTATGCATCAAATCAGATGCGGGTATTGGATTAGTGTACCAATTCAAATGCGGTTGTGCGTGTATGTACCAATTCATCCGTCGGTATGCTTGACTGTACTAAATCACTCAATCCAAACGGACATAACAGCGGGTATATGTAAGTGTGTCTGCATTCACCTACTGTACTATTTGAATAATACACCATGCGAATAGATGCTCCTTCTGCTAATAGGTAGGCATTTATCGTTCTGGCATCAGTAAGCGCTTTTCAACGCGCTGAATGGCAGACCTGTTCGTACCGTACTGCTTGGCCAATGCACCTAAGCTCACGCCCTCTCTACGCTTAGCAGCTATCTCGCTTTGCTGAGCATCGGTTAGCGTTGCCGGTCTGCCCAAAATCTTACCCTCAGCCTTAGCTCGGCTAAGCCCGGCCTGTGTCCGCTCAATCAATAGATCACGCTCGAACTCGGCAACGGCAGCGATAACGCCCATTGTCATCTTGCCCGCTGCGCTGGTCAGATCAGTGCCGCCGAGTGCGAGGCAATGCACCTTCACACCTTCACCAGCCAGCATCTCCACAGTAGCCCGCACGTCCATTGCATTGCGGCCTAGGCGATCTAGCTTGGTCACTATCAGTACGTCGCCTGTCTCCAGTCGATCTAGGAGCTTGGCAAAGCCCTTGCGCTCCATAGCTGGCAGCGACCCCGATACCGTCTCAGTGACCACACGCTTAGGATCAATAGAGAAGCCAGCGGCCTCTATCTCTCTCACCTGATTGTCTGTGGTCTGGTCCGCTGTGCTGACGCGGCAGTATGCAAATGTCCTAGCCATGTTTGATGCTCCTGTATCGAATACGTGCATCAATAGCTGGAGTGTATCACAATGCCTGTCAAGCTAGTTTCTGATACAGGCCAGCAAGGTGTATCAAATTCGGTCGATTACGATACATTCAGAAATGCAGGAGGGCAGGGCGAGGCCCCTATGGGGACAATAAGCACACTCTTGTTTAAGTGACCGGCTCGTATAAGAATGATAAAAATAGGTCGAGGAGGATTGATGTCTATTAGACTTTCTGAGCCACTCTCAGAACTAGAACGCTGCCCTCACTGCCAAGTGTACAAACCTACTCTTGAGTTTCTTTATAATTACGTAGACGCGAGGCAGTCGCATTCAGGAGAGGGGCCGGGTTGGCTCGTTTATCGGTGCTCATCTTGCTATAATGTAATCGCATTCTGGACCCCTCTATGGAAGGTCTTCGCAAACCGTACTGATACCGTTGCGTACTTGCACCGCAATAATGTGACAGCCTATCGTATGATACCGGATGGTGGCATTGAAGTTGGCGAATTGCCGGACAAGGTGGCGCGTTATCTGAAACAAGCAGTCAGCACACAATTTGCGCCAGACGGCGCAGTGATGCTAGCCGGATCGGCGGTTGATGCTATGTTGAAAGAGAAAGGATACGATAAAGGCAGCGTGTACGAGCGGATTAAAATCGCGGTCGACGACCGTGTTTTGACTGCAGACATGGCTGAGTGGGCGCATGTCGTTCGTTTGGAAGCAAATAAGCCGCGTCATTCGGACTTAGACGATCCTCATGCAACTGAGGCAGAGGCTAAGCAGTCAATTGAGTTTGCAAAAGCACTTGGTGATTTTCTGTTTGTGTTCCCGGCGCGCGTTGCCGCAGGAAAGAATGCCGCTAATGATGCTCAGGAGCGCGCCTAACTACATCTGGCAAAAGAATGGGGCGGCCCGACCAAACCGCCCCAACCTGCAATTTCAAATTAGTTTAGGCGACTTGCGGCATTAGCAAGCACGCCAGTTCGTAGTCCCGTTTCGCATCTTCAAAGTTGAAGAAGGAATGCGCCGACATTAGGACCAGATTTCCATGCTGGTCGGTGATAAACCACCGCCAGTCATAGTTCTGATCCATGTGGAACATGGGATTTTCGTTCGGCATATTCACCTCCTTGTAAGGGGTGAGCCAAATTCATTGAGTTTTGTTCGAGATATCGCGTCGTATGTGATTGTTAGCGCCTGAGGCACATGCAGTTATCGTTGCCGTTATCTTTATACTTCTGCAATCTTTGCCGCCACCAGCGCCTAGGGATCAAGGAGCCTGCAATTTCTGACGTCACTCAATGAGCAAAATCTACCTTGTAGCTATGGTCCCATTTGATTGCTCCAAACTGGTCGGCTGCATAAATTGCAGGCTTGACGACAGCCTAGAACAGTTCGGGAACAAAGCAATAGTCCGGTCGAATTTATCCACAGGCATTTGAAACGCGAAAGTTTGATTGCCCTTTCTAGTACAAAGGGCTAGTGCAAACGTCCCGGCGCTCTAAGAAAAAGTCTTTATTTTCCAATGCTTGGTGGAAATTTTACCGATCCCCCTCGGCTCCACCATTCCCCTCATCGCAGACCTGTTGGGCGCCATAGAGCGTGCCCCGTCGTGAATGTGCGACGTCGGGCCAGCGCTGCGTCTGAAGCGTCCGGAACGCATCCTCAGCTCTTTCTTAACGGCGACCGACCTGGCTCCGCAGCTTCGCGTCACCCGGTCCACCCTGCCTCTCTCGACAAAAAGTTGGTCGCCCGGCGCAAAGCCAGTCGTGGCGGCGGTTGGTACACATCTTCTCAGCCTGGGGTGCTTCGCGCTGCATGGCGGTTCTGGCCGAGGGTCGGGACTGGACGCGCGGCGCGGCATGGACGCCAATTGCGAGGATGTGACATGACTCTTCTGACCGACAAGTTCTTCGACAGCTTTGCCTCCTCGGTGAAGCCCACGGAAGAGGCGGAGACGCTGCCGCCGGAGATCTACACGAGTCAGGAGTTCTACGAGTTCGAGAAGGACGCGCTGTTTTATCGCGAATGGCTGTGCGTCGGGCGGGACGAGTGGATCGCGGATGTCGGGGATTTCTTCACGACCAGCCACGCCAATGAGCCGATCATCATTTCGCGCGGGCGGGACGGGGAGATCAAGGCCATGTCTGCCGTGTGCCAGCACCGCGCCATGCTGGTGGCGGAAGGCAAGGGCAATACGCGCGGTTTCACCTGCCCCTATCACCACTGGTCCTATGATCTGGACGGCAAGCTGGTCGGCGCACCGGCGATGGGCCGCACCTGCAATTTCGACAAGGCGCAGTATAATCTGCCCAAGCTCAAGGTGGAGCTGTGGCACGGCTTCATCTTCGTCAATTTCGATCCGGAAGCGGAATCGCTGGCCTCGCGCATGGGGCCGATCGAGCCGGTGGTGGCGAATTACGAGTTTGCCAGCCTGCGCGGCCCCGAGCCGCTGTCCCACGAATATCCGTGGAACTGGAAGGTCCAGTTCGAGAATAACAATGATGGCTATCATGCCAGCCGGCTCCACCAGGGGCTGCACGATTTCGTGCCGAGTTCGCTGGCGAGCTTCCCCGAGGTGCCGCGTGAGACGGCCGGCTATTATCGCCTCAATGGCTCCACGCATCCCAATGCGAGCTTCAACCCCACCGAGAAGGCGCTGCTGCCGGTCTTCCCCAAGCTGACGGAGGAGGAGCAGAGCCGGCTGCTGTTCGTGAACCTGCCGCCGACGCTCTCGCTGGTCGTGCTCAACGATGTGGTGATCTACCTCATCATGGATGCGCGTTCGCCGACCACGCACGGCCTGACCTTCGGCAGCCTCTATCATCCCAGCGCCTTCGAGGACCCGGAGTTCGAGGAAAAGCGCCGGATCAATGACGAGCACACGGCGGATATCGTCGCGCAGGATCTGCATGTCGACCTGCTGGTGCAGCAGGGCCTCTCGTCCCGCTTCGCCCCGCGCGGGCGCTACAGCTGGCAGGAAGATGCGCAGCGCCAGCTCAATGTGTGGCTGGTGGACCGCTACCAGCAGGAGTGGGACCGTCGTCGCGGCCCCTCTGCGCCTGTCACGCGGCTGCACGCGACCTCCTGAGCCATTGCGCGACGGCCTGAAGGCTAAATCAAGACATTGTTCGCAGGAGACACAGCTTCGCGTCCGCCGCGCTGCCTAACTGGCGCGGCGGCCGAAAGGCTTGTGTCCAGTCAGAGGTGATGATGACCAATTCGCTTATTTTCTTCGATATTCCCGCCGACGATCCCAATGCTGCCGGCGAATTCTACGCGCAGGTGTTCGGCTGGGAGAATGATCCCCGCCCGATGGGCGTCTATCACCGCATGGTGCCGGGCGGCTTCTTCAAGAAGAAGGACGGGACGGACAGCGAGATCGGCAATCTCCACATGGGCATCGCCAAGGTCGACAATATGCGCCCGCATCCCGACCCGGCAGGCGCCGCGCCGCGCCATATCGCCAGCGATGGCCGCAAGCCGCGCATCTGGGTGTTGATCAGCGACGATGATTCGGCGGATCGAATTCTGGCGACGGCGCAGGAACTGGGCGCGACGCTGCTGTGGCGCGACCATTATTGGGCCGAGTTCAACGGCTATAACCACTGCTTTGTCGACCCCTGGGGCAATGAGATCCTGCTGTGGGGCAAGGCGGGCGAAAATCCGCAGATTCCCGAGACGTTCACCAAGGAATGAGGGGTGCGCGCGGCCCGCTGGCGGGTTGGCGGAACAACATGTTGTGCGCCAATCTGCAAGACCGGGCCGCAACCCTTCCCATAGCCTCCAGTCATCCAATGCAACGGCCCGAGCGGCAAGCATGAGGCAAAAGCGACCATGAGCCTACAAGTTCAACCCTGTCTGTCCGCAAGGCGCGCCTGCGCAACAGGAGCCGGACAATGAGCCGCCTGCCGCTGATCTTCTTTGGTCATGGCAGCCCCATGGTGGCGCTCGAGCAGAGCAGCACCACGCAGGCCTGGCAGGGCATCGCACAGAGCATCGGCAAGCCCAAGGCGATCCTGTGCATCTCGGCGCACTGGCTGACACGCGGCACGGCCGTGACGGCGATGGCGCAGCCCCGCACGATCCATGATTTCGGCGCCTTTCCGCAGGCCTTGTTCGACATGCAATATCCGGCGCCCGGCGATCCCGCCCTGGCGCGGCGCGTTGCCGAACTGCTCGATCCGGTGCCGGTCCATATGGATGCCAATTGGGGCCTGGATCATGGCACCTGGACGGTGCTCGTCCACGCCTATCCCGAGGCCGATATTCCGGTCGTGCAGCTGGGCATGGACGTGAATGCCACGCCCGAGCAGCACTGGAAGATCGGCCAGATGCTCCGCCCGCTGCGCGACGAAGGCGTGCTCATCATGGGCACCGGCAACATCGTCCACAATCTGCCGGCGATGGACTGGAACAACCCGGATGCCGAGCCCTATCCGTGGGCTGACCGGTTCAACAGCACGATGCTAGATGCCGTGGTCGCGGATCGGCCGCAGACCGTCATCGATTTCGCGGCGCTGGGCGACGATGCCCGCCTCTCGGTGCCGACGCCCGACCATTTCTGGCCGCTGCTCTATGTGCTGGGTGCGCGTCATCCGGGTGAGGAAGCGCAGCTGCACCCCAATTTTATCCATCACAAATCGCTCGGCATGACGAGCATTCTCATCGGGGCTTCCTGAGCCTCCACAAACCCAACACTGACTGACGAGCAGGGGAATTATGGCGCTGATCTGCAATCATGGAATGCGACGGAGCGAAACGCAGCCCGGAGCGCTGCACTATTTGCGGGCGACGCCTGAGACCGTGCACTGGGGCTTCTTCTCACCGGAACTGAAACCAGCGCTGACCGTCAAGAGCGGCGATCTCATCCAGGCGCAGGCGGTGACGCACCACGCCGGCGATGATCCCGAGCTGATGTTCGACGAGCACATCCAGCGCATCTTTACCGAGGTCGATCCCAGCACGCGCGCACCGGGCTGTCACATCATGACCGGGCCGATCTATGTCGAGGGCGCAGAGCCCGGCGACATGCTGGAAGTGCGCTATTTCCAGATGACGCCGCGCTTCAATTACGGCTCCAACCTGCAGGCGAACTGGGGGCATCTCTACAAGGAGTTCGGCGAGACCGAGCGCGTGACGATCTACGAGCTGGACCCGAACGCCAACACTGCCACCGCGCTTTACGCCTATGATGTCGAGGGGGTTTACACGATGCCTGGCCGCATCACCAACTGCCCGCATTGCGACCGGCAACCGGCGCTGCCCGGCGTAACCATTCCTGCCCGCCCGCATCTCGGCACCGCCGGCGTCGCGCCTGCGGTCGATGCGCCGGTCAGCACCATTCCGCCGGGCCTGCATGGCGGCAATATCGATAACTGGCGGATCGGCGCCAATGCCCGAATGTATTATCCGGTGCAGGTCAAGGGCGGCCTGTTCTCCATCGGCGATCCGCATGTCAGCCAGGGCGATGGCGAGATCAGCGGCACGGCCATCGAAGCCTCGCTCGACGTGCTGTTCCAGATCATCCTGCGTAAGGATTTCAAGTTCCCATCGCCGTTGCTGGAAACGCCCAATCACTGGATCGTCCACGGCTTTGGCGATGATCTCGATGCGGCGATGAAGAATGCCGCCATGGACATGATCGAGCTGCTCTCCGAGCATCAGGGCCTGTCGCGGACGGACGCCTATTCGCTGATGAGCGTCGGCGCCGACTTCGGTGTGACGCAGGTCGTCGATGGCACGCAGGGCATCCATGTGCGGATCGACCGTGGCATGTTCCCGAACAAGGGCAGTGTCCGCGATCCCCGCTGATCCGGCCCGGCCGGGGGAGGCAGTCTCCAGTCCGGACGCCTGGTCCTTCGACGTCGCGTCGCTGCCGGCGGCGGAGCGCGCCCCGGCCTGGGCCGCCGCCATGCAGCGCCTGCAAATGCCGTTTCCCAATACGGCAGAGGCAGGCGGGTCGGTGCTCGCCATCACCTCGCCGATGGGCTTCGAATTCGCGGTGGTGACGGGCGGCGCCCTCACCATCGCGGGCCGCACGCCGGGGGCCGCACCGGGCCTGTGGCTGGGTCTGCTCATCGATGGCGAGGCCTCGCTGGAGACGCATGAAGGCGTGATGGCGCTCACCGGCGACTGCCTCATCTACGGCGCGACGGGCGTGGATGCCGCGCTTCGGTTCAAGACGCAGTTTCGCCAGTTTTTCGTGCGCATCCCCAGCGTTGCCATCGATGCGCGGATGCTGGCACCGCTGGCGCGGCGCATCGGAGTCATCCAGCCGGACAGTCTGGTGGCCCATGCGCTGCTGGCGCTGTTGCGCAGCGCTGCCGACTCGCTCTCGCTAGGGCGCGCCCGCGAATTCGCGCCGCTTGAGACGGCGCTGATCGAATTGCTCGTGCCGGTGATCGCCCATGCCGGCGGCGTAGAGGCCAAGGGCGGTGCAGCCGCGCACCGCGCTCGACAGTTCGAGCGGATCTGCCGCACGATCGAAACCAATCTGACCGACGCGGACCTCTCGGTGCAGTCCGTTGCGCGCAGCGAGGGCGTGTCGGTGCGCTATATCCAGCAGCTCTTTGCGCGCTCAGGGCAGACAGTGACCGGCTATGTGAAGGGGCGCCGCCTTGAGCGCGCGCGGGCCGATCTCGTCAATCCGCTCCATGCGCAATTGAGCATTTCCGAGATCGCCTTCCGCTGGGGTTTCAACCAGTCGGCGCATTTCAGCCGGGCCTATCGCGAGCGCTTCGAGGAGGCGCCGCGCCAGACCCGCGCCAATGCGCGGCAGGCGCTGCCGGACAATCGAGCTTTCGCGGGCTGACAAGACGTGTGTGCGCCGCTGGCGCATGATCGCGCAGCCCACATGCCAAGGGTTACGTTTCAGTCGAGGTTGTTCGCCATGTCCTATGATGTTCTTGATATCCGCCCCGTCACCCGGCGGATCGGTGCCGAAGTGTTCGGGGTCGATCTGAACGCCCCGCTCGGCAACAAGGTCGTCAGCGAGCTGCATGACGCCCTGATGGAGCATCAGGTGCTGTTCTTCCGCGACCAGAATCTGGAGCACGACAATCACAAGCGCCTGGGCCGCTATTTCGGCGAGCTGGCGCTGCACAGCGGTGTGTCCGGCCTTGCCGAACATCCCGAGATCGTGGCGATCCATGCGGATGCGAACAGCAAGTTCATCGCCGGCGAGGACTGGCATTCGGACCTGAGCGAAGATGCCGAACCGCCCATGGGCAGCATCCTCTACATGCACACCGTGCCCCCCACGGGCGGCGATACGCTGTGGTCGAGCATGTATGCCGCCTATGATGCGCTGTCGCCAGCCATGCAGGCCTTTCTGGAACCGCTCACGGCGGTCCATGATTCCAACCACATCTATCGCGAATTGTTCCCGGATGTGGACAAGGTCTACCCACGCAACACGCACCCTGTCGTCCGCACCCATCCGGTGACCAAGCGCAAATGCCTGTTCATCAGCAAGTCGAAGACGATCAAGATCAACGGCCTCTCGGTCGAGGAAGGAGATGCGGTGCTGCGCTTCCTCACCGAGCATGTTAAGAACCCGAATTTCCAGGTCCGCTTCCGCTGGCAGCCGCATTCGGTCGCCTTCTGGGACAATCGCTGCACTCAGCATTTCGCGACCTGGGATTATTTCCCGGAAACACGCTCGGGCTATCGGGTGACGATCGCAGGCGACCGGCCGTACTGATGCGGGCCGCCGCCCGACTGGCGGCTGGCGTGCTGGCCTGTCTGGGGCTGACGGCCACGCCGCTCGCCGCCAAGGCCGGTGCTACAGCGGAGGCCGTCGCGCCGGCCGATGCACTGTCCGCCCTGCGTGCGGGGCTGCAGGCCATGGTCGACGCGCGGGAGCTGCCCAATGCGCAGGCCGTGATCGTCAAGGACGGCCGGGAGCGGCTTCGCGTTTCGATCGGTAAGCTGGACCTCGAAGCCGACCGCGCACTGCCCGTCGATGCGATCTTCCGGCTCTATTCGATGACCAAGCCGATCACGAGCGTCGCGGTGATGATGCTGGTGGAAGAAGGCATGATCGCCATCGATGCGCCGCTCAGCCGCTACATGCCGGAATTCGCGGATCTGCGGGTCTACAAGAGCGGCAGCCTCGATGCGATGGTGACCGAGCCGCTGAACCGCCCGGTGACCATTGGCGATCTGCTGACCCACAGCAGCGGGGTAACTTACAATTTCACCGGCAACGGCCCGGTGCAGCAATATTATCGCCGCCATGGCGTGATGCGCGCTGGCGGGGTCGGGCAGAATGCCGATGATGCGCCTCCAGCCAGAACGATGGACGAGCTGATCGCGCGCCTCGCCAAGGCCCCGCTGCTGCATCAGCCCGGCGCGCGCTTCTCTTATGGCAATTCCACCGGCATTCTGGGCGCGCTGATCGAGCGGGTCACGGGGCAGGGCCTCGATGCGTTCTTGCAAGCCCGCATTTTCGATCCGCTCGAGATGACGGACACGCGCTTCGTGGTGGACGATGCGCGCGCCACGCGGCTCGTCACCAATTATGCGGCGGTGGACGGCGGCCTGCAGGCTATCGAGCCGGCGGCGACGTCCGAATATCGCGACCCCGCCCGGCCGTTCGACGGCGGCGGGGCGCTGGCCGGCACACTGCATGATTATCTGAACTTCGCGCAGATGCTGGCCAATCGGGGGGCATGGCACGGCAAGCGCCTCCTCCGGCCCGAGACAGTGGACCAGATGTTCCAGCCCCGGCTGGAGACTGGCGGGCAGCCGCACGAGAATGTCCTGTTCGGCTATGGCCTGGGCCTCGGCGATGCGGTCAGCGAGCAGCGCGGCGGGATGCCGGCCGGCGCCGGCGGCTGGTCGGGCTCTGCCAACAGCTATTTCTTCGTCCATCCCGGCCGAAATCTGGTCGCCATCGTGATGACCAATGTGCTGGTCGGCCCCGCCTTGGTGGATCGCACGATCAGATTGCGGGGCCTCGTCGATCAGGCAGCGCAGGCCGTGCTTGCCGAGCAGGAGCCAGCGATCAGGCGGTAAACAGTTCCTTGCGAATGATCGCGTGGACGCCCCAATTGCCGTTGGCGACCTGCGAGATGCCGAAATCCACCCCGACCGACAGAAGCGAGATGGTTTCGTCTTCCGAGAGATCCTTGGTGGTCATCAGGAAGCGCCGCGCCTTGCGGAACGCGTCGCGCATGGCGGCATCGATGGATGCGCGCTTGTAGACTTCGCTCTGCGCGTCCTCGCCCAGTTCCTTCAGATAATCCGGGTGACTGAAACCCATGATGACCCATTCGGTCTCGGTTTCGATCATAGGGTAATCGAGGTCGCGCAGCTTGCCGGTCAGCTCGCCGGCGGGGTGGCGGATCACTTGAATGAGCGCGGTCATCGAGCATTCGATGGCGGTGCCGCATAGTTCGGAATCGCCCTGCGAGGCATGTGGGTCGCCTAGCGAAAGCAGTCCGCCCGAGACCTGCACGGGCAGGAACACGCTCGATCCGGGGCCGGTCCGCCAATTGTCCATATTGCCGCCAAAGGCGCTGGGCGGAATGGTATCGACCGGCTCGGCATGGGCCGGCGCCAGCGCGATGACGCCGAAATGCGGGCGGATCGGGATTTCGACATTCTGGAGGATGTCGTAATTGCGCTCGATCGTCTCAGGATCGACCGGCACGCCAGGATAATCATAGCGCTCGTGGACGGTGCCTGAGGGGTCGGTCTGTGGTGTCCAATGATAGGAATAGACCGCGTGAGCCGTGGGCCGCCGTTCGCCGCCGGATTCAACCTCGTAGATGGTGATCACTTCGCGGTTCTTAGGCTCGGTGAGCAGATCGTTATAGTGGAAGCCCCAGAAGGTTGCGGCATTGCTGCCGAAGGACTTGCCCTGAAAGCGCGGATTGCCGCTCCGACGCGGCTCCAGGCTGAGGATGCGTACTTCGATGATGTCGCCCGGCTCCGCGCCCTGAATGGCGATCGGCCCGGTGCAGATGTGCACGCCAAAGCCCTCGCCGGGGCCGCGCCCGAACTCGCTGGCGCTCATCGGGCCAGCACCGCGCCGCTCGATAGCCCGGCCTGTCTCGTCCCAGCGATAGACGCTCTCTGCGCCATGATCGCCCTCGACCATGCGTTCGGGATCGTCATTGGCGTGGTGGGTTAGCGTCTCCACCGTCACGAAGTCGCCCGAGCGCACCATCAGCGCCGGTTTGATCGCCGAGCTGAAATAGCCCCAATGGACCGTGCGCGGGCTCACCGGCAGATGATGATGCCGCACCGTGCCTTCATCGCCGATCGCCGGGATGACATTGGCCTCGACGCCGTCTGTTTCCGCCTCGCCGCTGTCCAACTCCTCGACCGGCGCGACGGCGGCTTCGTCGTTGACCGCCCGCTTGGCCGTCGACCGACCGCGCCGCAGCGTGTCGGGGCCATGATCGGCCTCGTCCACGGCCGGCATCTTGCGATAGTCGCGCGGGGAAATGCCATATTGCTCGCGGAAGGCGCGGCTGAACGAGGCGGAATCGTTGAAGCCCCATTGGAACAGAATGTCCGAGATAGATTTCTGGACGTGGAGCGGACTGCGCAGGTCGAGCCGGCAGCGCTCCAGCCGCCGCACCTTCACATAATGGCCAAAGCTGTCGTCGATCGATTCAAAAAGCTTCTGCAGATAGCGCGGGGAAATGCCATGTTCGGCCGCGACCTGCTGGTAATTCAGATTGGGGTCCGAGAGGCGCATCTCGATGGTCTGGAAGATCCGCTCCAGCAGCGCGGCGCGCATCCCCGCCGCGCCACCGAGCGCGCGGGCGGGCGCATCGTTGAGCAGGCTGGCCAGCAGAAACTCGGGGAGGGCCAGTTCGACGGGGCGCAGTTCCTCGTCCGTCACGTCATTGCCCATGTCCGCCAGCGAGCGCAGCACGGTCGAGAGCAGGCGGGCAGGGCCACTGTCGGCGGAAAGGTGCCGGGGCTTTTCGGGCAGCAGGGCCTTGAGGCGCTGATCGAGCGCGCGCGGCGGAATCTTGAGCAGCAGCACGCGGTGATCGCCGGTGAACTGCAGCGACATCGGCATTTCGCTGCGCGCGCAGACCATGTGACCATCATCGAGGGTGAAGCTGGTGGTGGCGTTGCGCGCAATGCTGGGCGCATCGAGCGTCACGGCCAGCCAGAAGCAGCCCGGCTCGTCGCGAAAATCAACGGTATATTCCTGAGCGGTGGCCAGCAGGCGCACAAACACGATTCCGTTGCTGCTGGTGAACTGGATAAGCTCGCCGTAGAGCGTGGCCTCGTCGGCGGCCTCCAGCGTGATCGAAAGGCGCTTGAGCGCAAAGCTCCATGCGCTGAGTCGCTGCTCCTTGGGGTAGGCATTTGTAGTCGAGCGCAACGGCGGTTCTCTATGTTTTGGTGCGCCTCTCCCGGGTCTTTATGCCCGCCAAGATGCGCGCCTGAGAGAGCCCGGTCAATCCATCACGCGGCGGCTGTTTCAGAATGGGTCATCCCTGCCTCCGTAAACGGATGAAATCGCAGCAGAATTCGGTGCGTGCTCGGAGCGTCCGCACACTGCCAGCATGGTCAGCGCGTAGATGAGGGCGCTCGAGTGCAGATCCTCGGGCGTCGGGCGCCAGCGTGGCATGCCAGTTGTGATGGCGGGAATGCCCTGCATGTTGAACACATTATGGTCGCGCCACATGCTGGAATAGACCGGATGCGCGCGCTCCACCGGCGCCTGCCGGGCGAGGCGCGTAGCGGCATCCACCGCGCCGGCGAGTGGCGCGACTTCGTCCGCGTCGGCAACGAAACCGTGGCGGACGACCATTGGCTCGACATCGAAGCTGTCGAGATCGAGCGTGCGCATGGCCGCGACGATCTGATGATAGGCCTGCGCGGATTTCTGCCCCGGCGCGAGGCACACTTCCACATAGATGGCGCACACTTCGGTGCCGGCGCCATAATCGGTCGGTGCACCGGCGCGCACTGAGGCGATCTGCGTCTTGGGAAGGGAGAGGCCCCCAGCCGTCTCGAACACGCCCTGCGCTTCCCACTGCCGGCCCCACTGGTGCAGCGCGTCGATCACCGGGCCGAGTTTATAGATGGGGTTGAGGTGCTGGGCGACGGTCTCCGGCGTCTCCAGGATCGGCGTGAACATGCCGGTGCCGAAGATGCGCACGCGGAAGAGGGCATAGCCGCAGCCCTGCCAGGTCAGGCCGAAATCCGTGCCTTCGGCGGCAATGGCGTAATCGGGCGCGACGCCGCCATGGTGGAACAGATAATGCGCGCCGATATCCTTGCCGAGATAGTCGATGCCGGAGAATTCCTCGATCGGCTCCGGGCCGATCTCGCCGGGGCAGGCGGTGAGCCAGGCCTTGCCGGCAAGGCCGATGCCCGCCTTCTTGAGCGCTTTGGCCGCCATCAGGAAACAGGCCATCGGCCCGCGATCGTTGGAGATGGGGAAGCCGCGCAGGCGCCCATCCTCATCGAGCCAGCACTGCGTCCATTCCGGATCGCGCATCGTTGTCTCGCGATAGCGGAACTTGTCCTGCGAGAGGTCGCCGCTCGGGCTTTCCGTATCGAGATGGGCGGTGAAGAGCAGGTTGGCGCCCGTACCCAAGCCGCCATATTCGCCGATGATGTTGGGTCGCTCGGGCGTGGCGCCGGCGCGGCGGGGCTGGAAGCCTTCGCGATCCATCCATTCATAGACATATTGCGCGGCGGCGGCTTCCTCACGTGAGCGGCTCGGAATGTTGCCGAGTTCAAGGGCGAGGGTGACCAACTCATCGGAATCGATGGCGGCGGCGAGCGCGTCCTTCTCGGCTTCGGTCACCTGATAGGGAGCCGTGGCGGGATTGGCGAACATCGGAGCGGGTTTGGGCTGGGCTTGGGTCATGTCATGCTGCCAAGGCGGGCTCGGCATCCTCCGCTGTGTCTTGTTGGGGAAGCTCCGGCGTGCGGAGCAAGAGCAAGGCTCCGACGAAGATGAAGCCGAGCAGGGCGCAGCCGAGGAATACAAGCGAGAACCCGCCCGTTTCGTCACGAATGACGCCGCCCAGCGCCGGGCCGATGGCGGCTGCAGTCGATATCAGGCTCATCGTGGAATAGAGCTCCAGATTGGCGCGCTTGCCGAACAGGTTGAGCATCAACATCGCCGTGCTGACATAGCTGAAGCCGAAGCCGACACCCAGACCGATCACGGCCAGCGAGACGACGAACAGATTGCCGCCGATCATCAGCGCCAGCACGCCGAGCGAGGTGGAGGTGATGGAGAGCAAGGTGAGCTCGCGCGCGCCGATTTTCTCGCCCGCCATGCCGGCGATCATCGATCCGGCGGCGCTGACGAGGGCAATGCCGCTCATCACGGTGGCGGCCGCACCCATGGTCAGGCCGGTCTCGGTCAGATGCTTCACCGCAAAGCCGTGGACGGTGGTGTTGATCAGCAGGAATGAGGTGTAGACGCCGACCACGATGTAATATTGCGCGGTGCGCATCGCGGCCCGTGCCGTCCAGCCGTCCGTGGCCATGGCTTTCCGGGGCTTAGGCGCAACCTCGGCATCACCGGGCCGGTCGCTGGTGACGAGGGCGGCGAACATCGAGAGCAGCACGGCGGCAATGGCGGCCGTCCACCAGTAATGGCGCCACTCGCCGGTGATCGCCTGCGTGGAAAACGCGATCAGCGGCCCGACAACCGCGCCCATGCCGCCCGCGGTGAAGTACACGCCCATGGCGGTCGAGCGCTTCTCGAAGGAGTGGGAAATGACGTTCACGCCGCCCGTGGTCCCGCACATCGAGAAGCCGACGCCGGCAAACGCCGTGCCGATGAAGTAGACCATCGCCGTTCTGGTGACGGCCAGGCAGGTGAAGCCGATGAGGAGAAGCGCGCCGCCGATCATCATCGTGCGGGAAACGCCGAGGCGCCGGATCGAGATAGCGGGTGCAAGACTGGACAAGCCGCACGCCACGCCCAGGAATGTGAAGCCAAGGCCGGCGACGGCCCAGGGCCAGCCCATCTCCTCGACCATATAGGGAAGCACGACGCCAAGCCCGTTGAAGGTGAAGGCGTTGAGCATGAAAAACAGCAGGCAGAACGCCGTCAGCGCCAGGTATTTTTTCCGTCCTTCATAGGTCATGCAGCGACTCGCCTATCTGGAGTAAGTGCCTGGAAGATGCCGGTTTGGGTGTGCCGGTGTCTTGACGTGGGGCGTCCTCTCGCTTGGCGAGCCGCCGTCCGTCTCATTCGGCGGGAGCAGACGACCTGGTGCTGGCGGCGTAGGGCGGAAGCAGAAAAAGCAGCAGGCTGCCGACGGCCATGACGCCGACCGCGACGACCACTGCCGCGCGATAATGGCCGATCATGTCGTAGCTCAGATCCATCAGCACCGGCGTGATGCCCTGCGCGCCGATGACAGCCGAATACATGACGCCGATGATGACGCCAAAGCTGCGCAGCCCGAAATATTGGGCGATGAAGTAAGGCAGCGCGCCGAACTGGGCGCCGAGCGCAATGCCAAGGCACAGGCCGGCAACGGGCAGAAGGGCGCCGAAGGGCGAAAATTCGAGCAGCAGCAGGCCGAGAATGGCCAGCGCATACATCGGCACGACCACGCGCGGCCCGCGGCTCTTGTCGAGCACGCGTCCGGTGAAGATCTGCCAGAGCGAGCCAGTGAGCGCGAAGATGCTGACGATGGCGGTGCCGGTGCCAAGGCCATAGCCACGGTCCGCCAGAATGGGCACGACATGGCTCAGCACGGCGATCATGGTCCCGCCACCGGCCGCGATGGCGATGAGCATCAGCCAGAAGGGTGCGGTGCCGATGGCCTCACGCAAGGTCATGCCGTCCACGATGTGGGAGGCTGTCTCCGATGGGTTGCTCGGCGCTGCCGGGCGCGGTGCATCGCGCAGCAGGAAGAAAAAGATCGGAAAGCCGACGCAAAGGATCAGCGCGCCGATCCCCAGATAGCCCGCGCGCCAGCCCGCGGTGGAGACGATCAGCGCGGTCATGATCGGCACGCAGACCGAGCCGATGCCGTTGCCGAGCCCTGCGCTCACGCCAAGCGCGGTGCCCCGATTGGTGTCGAACCATTCCGCCACCAGGCGCGAGAAGACCGAGGTAGCGGGCAGCGAGCCGAACAGGCTGATGGCCAGAAAGTTGAGGTAGAACAGCATTAAATTGCCGTTCGTGAGCGCAAGGCAGGCGACCGAAGCGGCGAACAGCACATTGCCCAACAGCACCATGTTGCGGGTGCCATGCCGATCGGCATAGCGACCGGCGAGCGGATAGATGCAGGCGCTCACGACGGCGAGGATCGCCAGCACCATCGAAATGCTGGACCGCGCCCAGCCGAATTCCTGAGAGAGGGGCACGAGGAAGGTGCCGAAAACCGCATGAACCGTGGCGGTCTTGCCGAGCGCATTGCCTGCCGTGGCGGCGATCAGCACGCCGGTCCTGCTTTTGTTCAGTGCGGGCGCTTCGCTGAGAGGGCCGTTCGCGGCGTCGAGGGCGATCGCCGGCTGCGCGGTCATTGCGTCCAGGCCGTTTTGGCAGCTTGCGTGGTGACTATCAGGGCGCAGTTCTTGCTGAGCACCTTGAGCGTCGCTTCATGCAGGCCGGGCTCATAGGCGGCAGTGGCGTCCGACGCGACGAACACATTGAAATTGCGGTGGAAGGCCGAGCGGGCTGCGGCGTCGACGCAGCAATCGGTGCTCAGGCCCGTAATCAGCAACGTGTCGATGCCGCGCTCGTTGAGCTGGGCCTCGAAGTCGGTGCCGTAGAAGCAATCGTAGAGGACCTTCTCGACCTCGATATCGCCCGGCTCGGGCAAGAGCCGATAATAGTCAGCACCATAGCCCTTGCGACAGATGACCTGCCCGCCGGGTTCGCCGCGACGCGTGTAGAAGGTCTTGAGTGCCTCGGAATCGGTTTCGGGTGTCGTCACCACCCGCACGAAGGCGAGCGTGACGCCAGCGGCACGCGCCGCGGCGACCAGCTCCTCGGCCTTGTCGATGGCAGCATGGGGTGCGGAGAGGTCCACCCCATGCTGCCCGAGCAGGCCCTCGGGGGCGGCCCAGTCGTTCTGGATATCCACCAGCACGAGCGCGGTGCGCTCGGGCGCGATCATCCCGGCCAGATCACCGGCGGCGACGTGGGGAATGTCCACGAGCGCCGCGTCAGGCATGGACCGGAACCTTGCCGGGGAAGCGCTCGCGCAGGACCGGGAGGACACGCTCGCCGAAGATCGGGATGTCCTTCATGTAATCCGGGAAGATCAGCATCAGCCCGTCCGTACCGGAAACCTCGAACAGTTCGGTGAGCTTCTCGACCACCGTCTCGGGCGTGCCGATGACATGGGGGGTCATGAAGCCGGCCCGGCTCTTGCGGGTGAAGTCGTTTTCCTTGCCGATCTCGCTGTCGAGGAAGCCGTAGGCGCGCATCATGCCGTGCAACGCGCCTTCGTCGAAGCCGTCGCGGATCGATTGCGCAAAGGCTTCCGCTTCCGCATCGGTCTCGCCAAACACGGGCGTCATCATCGAATAGGTGCGGATCGGCTTGCCGATGTCGGCAGCGACGGCCTTGGCCTTCTCACTGGCGGTCTTGAGTTCTTCCGGGGTGCCGCCGGAGAGGAAGATCGCATCCACCTCGTCAGCCGAAAAGCGCATGCCCTTGCCGGAGGTGCCGGCGCAGACGAGGAAGGGGCGGGTGGAGGGTGTCGGCAGCGAGCGACAATCCTCCAGCGAGAAATATTTGCCTTCCTTCGTGACGGTTTCGCCGGTCCACAGCGCCTTGATCGCCTGGATCCATTCATAAGCGAGGTCATAGCGCTCATCATGGTTCACATCGTCGCGCCACGCGCCCATCTGCGCGAACTCGTCCTTATAGGAGCCGGTGACGATGTTGAGGCCGGCGCGGCCCCCGCTGATCTGGTCCAGCGTGGCGACCATCTTGGCGACAACGCCTGGATTCTGCAGGAGCGTGTGAACCGTGCCCCACACCTTCACCCGGCTGGTCGCTTCCGCCACGCCGGCAATGGTGAGGTAGGAATCGAGCTGATAGTCCCAATGTTCGGTCTCACCGCCGAAGCCGCGGTACTTGGCCATCGCCATCGCGAAATCGAGCCCGTGCTTTTCCGTCAGCACCGCCGCATCGCGGCAGTAGCTGTAGGACGCATCGATGTGCGGCTTGTTTTTCGAGAGGATCCATCCGCCGTTGGCGATGGGAAGGAACACGCCCAAATCCTTTCCTCCTGTGTCGGAGGGCAACCCGAAGGGCGTCGGCGTAATCTCGCTCATAATCTCAATCCCGTGACCTTATTGGCACGCCCACCTTATCGCGCGGACCGATCCGTTCTTGATCATTCGCGCATATTATATTGGTCGGCCCTCGTTCGGATGGGCGGCGATGAAGGCTTCCACGTCGCTACGCAGTGGCATGGCGGGCACGGCACCGGGCTTTTGCGTGCACAGGGCGGCCGCGGCATTGGCGAAGATCAGCAGGGCCTCGTCCGTTGGCCGAGCGTCGCCGGCGCGATCGAGCATGGCGCACAGCGCGCCGACAAAGCAGTCGCCCGCGCCCACGGCGTCGCGCGGCACGACCGGAAAGGCCGGAACATGCACAGCGCTGCCCGCCCGCACCGCTACCGAACCGGATGCGCCGAGCGTGACGATGACGAGCTGATCGTCGCGGCTGATCAACGTCCGCGCGGCCAGCGCGGCCTGCGGCGTCGCTCGCTCCTCATGCCGGCCGAGATAGACGGCCAGCTCATGCTGGTTGACGATCAGCACGTCCGTGGAGGCAAACAGGCGTTTGGCGTCGATCACCGCAGGGGCCGCATTGAGGACTCGCACCGCCTGCTTTCCCGGCGATGCGGCGAAGAAGGCCGCGACGGTTTCGACCGGCACTTCGAGCTGAGCCACGCGGATATCGGCGTCTGCCACGGTATCGACCATGGCGGGCGCCAAGGCGGCGTTGGCGCCGGACGCCACGATGATCTGATTCTCGCCGGACGTGTCGACGGTGATGTAGGCTGTGCCGGTCGCCGCTCCTTCGACGGCGACCACTGCGAGGGTGTCGACTCCAGCGGCGGAGAGCTGCTCAGTCATCCAGACGCCGGATTCGTCTTCGCCGACCGCACCGATCATGCGCGTCTGCGCCCCTGCGCGCGCTGCGGCGACGGCCTGATTGGCGCCCTTGCCGCCGGGCAGGCGCTCGGACTGCAAGGCAAGCACCGTTTCGCCGGGCCGGGGGAGGGCATCCACGGACTGGATCAGGTCCACATTGATCGATCCTGCTACCACCACCGCCATGCCGGCCTCCTTCTGAACTGCCTCGCTCCCAACCATGATCGGCGCCGCGTCACAATGCGCCGCGCGCCGGCGTGCGCTCCCTGACAACAATTGCGGTCTGCCTTGCAAAGCGCTGCGCCGCCACGGGCGTACACAGGGCGCAGCAACTCTCAACAAGGTAGATGACGCATGGTGAACTGGCTGATCACAGGTATTGGCGGCGGTCTCGGCGAAGCGCTGGCCCAGGCCGCGCTCGACCGGGGCGACCAGGTTTTCGGCACGTCGCGCAGTGGCGAGGCGTGCGCCCGTTTCGCGGCGCTGGCGCCGGGGCGCTCCTTTGCGCACGGCCTCGATTTCGGCGATCCGGCCGCGCCGGCCGCGCTCGTGGCGCTCGCTGAGGAAACCATGGGCAGTGTCGACCGGCTGGTGAACAATGCCGGATACGGGCTGATCGGTGCCGTCGAGGAAATCACGCTGGATGACGCGCGCGCGCTGTTCGACATCAACCTCTTCGGTGCGATTGCGATGATCCAGTCGGTGCTGCCGGCGATGCGCGCACGGAAGGCGGGGCATATCGTCAACATCACCTCCGTCAGTGGCCTCGCGCCTTGGGCGGGGACGTCCATCTACGGGGCGAGCAAATATGCGCTGGAGTGCATCGGGCAGACGCTGGCGCAGGAGGTCGCGCCGCTCGGCATCAAGGTCACCAATGTCGCCCCGGGTGGCCTGCGCACCAATTTCGCGGGCGGATCGCTGCGTCTCGCTGACCGGATGATCGCCGATTATGAGGACTCGGCCCATTTCGCCCGCCAGTCGCTCAAGGAAGGCGTCGGCAAGGAGAAGGGCGATCCGATCCGCGCCGCTGCCGCAATCCTCGCCGCGCTGGACGCGCCGCAGCCGCCCATGCACCTGTTGCTGGGTGAGGATGCGCTGCATTATGCCGAAGGGCAGACCGATCTGCTGCGCGCAGAGATGGAGCGTTGGAAGGACTATTCCCTCTCCATCGCCTACCCGGCCGAGGAGATGGCAAGCGCCGATGCATGACAGCCGCCTGCCGGCATGGGCCATCGAGCGCGGGCGCTATCTGAACAGCTTTTCGGCGATCGTTCCGGAGCGGACTGCGCTGGTTGTGATCGACATGCAGACGGCCTTCCTGGCCCCCGGCGCGGTGTTCGGCAATCCGCATGGGATGGACATCATCCCGGCGGTCAACCTCCTCGCCATAGCGATGCGGGCAGCCGGCTGCCCGATCCTCTGGACCCGGCAGAGCGTCTCGGACGATCCCCCGCTCGCCATGGCGCCCTGGCAATATGCTCGGGCCGATCCCTATGTGCAGGCCGCCATGGAGGCCCTGACCCCCGGGTATCCGGCGCATGGCCTGCATCCGGCTATGGCGGTGGAGACGGGCGATGTGGTGCTCGACAAATATCGCTATAGCGCTTTCGCCTGCCCGGCTGGCCAGCTTGAGGCGCAGCTGCGCGAGCGGGGCATCGAGATGCTGGTCATCGCCGGAACGCTGACCAATGTCTGCTGTGAAAGTACCGCGCGCGATGCATATATGCGCGGCTACAAGGTCATTGCGACGCTGGACGCGATGGCCGCCGTGACGGATGAGGAGCATGAGGCGGCGCTGCTCAACCTGCGCCTCAATTTCGCGGACGTGCGTAAGAGCACGTCCATCATCAACATGCTGTAAAGCAAGGAAGACGCTGACATATGACTGACGCTGGCTCGAGGACGACCCACCACGAGATCGATGACATCTTCACCCGCCGCTGGTCTCCGCGCGCCTTTGATGGCAGCGCGGTGGCGGAAAGCGAGTTGCTGCGGTTGTTCGAAGCCGCGCGCTGGGCGCCGTCGGCGTTCAACGCGCAACCCTGGCGGTTCCTGTACGCCGTGCGCGACGGGGCGGACTGGACGCGGTTCCTCGATCTGCTGATTCCGTTCAACCGGAGCTGGGCGGAAAGCGCCGGCGCGCTGATCATCATCCTTTCCGACACGCAGATGCGAAATCCGGACGGCACGCCGAAATCCGCATCGCACAGCCATTCCTTCGATGCTGGCGCGGCATGGGGCATGCTCGCTGTGCAGGCTACGCTCAGCGGGCTTTACACGCACGGCATGACCGGAGTCGACTTCGACAAGGTCCGCAGTGAGCTGAGCGTGCCGGAAGACTTTCGCATCGAGGCGGCCGTTGCGGTAGGGCGCATTGGCGATGCATCGACCTTGCCCGAAGGTCTGCGCGAGCGCGAGCAGCCCTCTGACCGCAAGCCCGTGGCCGACTTCGCCTTTGCAGGGGGCTTTCCCGCGGTCTGATCGTCCCGTCTCTCGGCAATAAAAGACCCCGGAAAGCAGTGCTTTCCGGGGTTTCTTCATGTTTGCGGGAGAAGCAGGCAGGTCAGGACAGCAGCCGGGGGACGGAAATCGCGCCGACGGTGAATCGTGCGTCCGGATGCTCCTCACCGCCGTCGCGCGGCTTTTCGCGGTGCTGTACGACGCCATTCTTGCCGAAATTCTCGACCACAGGCCGTCCGGAATCCCGGTGCAGCCACAGGCGAAGCAGGTGGCGGCGGCGCTGCGGTTCAGGGAAATCGTTGAACGATGTGCGCGCGTGCAGCGCGGCGTAGTTGGAGAGCCACTGGATGTCGCCGGGGCGGAAATCCATCTCGATGGCCATGCCCGGCTCATAGGTGATGTCGTCGAACAGCTTGAGCACTTCGATCTGCTCGGGCGTCAGGCGCGGTGCTTCGGGATAATCCTGCGCGGTAAGGATATAGAGCGACCCGGCGTACATGCTGAACACGCCCTCTTCCATGCTGATAATGGGCGAGGTGTAGGTGTTCGCCGGGGCATTATGGTCCTGCCGCCGCCAGTCCCAATGGAACGGCTCGAGCAGCAGGGGCGCCAGGTCGGGCCGGCGGGCGAGGATCTCGTTGTAGATCTGCGCGCCCGAGACGAGACAGGATGCGCCACCCTCCTTGGCTGGGCGCAGGCACATCAGCGCCACGATATCCGAGCTGTCCGAGTGGTAGACGAGCTTGTCCCGCACCTTGGAGGAGAGGGCGGTGGGATCGTCCATCGTCTTGTCGGAGGTCGCATAGACATGGTCGATCAGGTCGCCCATTTCGTTCTGGCGGATGGGGTCGCCCATGTGCAGGCCCAGAATATAGTAGATCGCGGCCGAGAGCGCGTCCGAGTAGAGATGGGTGCGCAGGCCGCGCACCAGCACGAAGCCCCGGCCGTAATCGACATCGCGGCCCCATTCGGCGGCAGCGTCGGCGCAGGCAACCAGCGGATAATCCTGCTTGGAGACGAAGCGCAGGTCAGGATTGGCCTCTACGAACCGGGTGCCCAGCGTTTCCAGTTCCGCAACCTGATCCTCCGAGAGCCGGTAGATCCAATCCTGAGATTGGGACAGCGTATCGCCGCGCCAGGCGGCGTCGGTCCGTACCGGTTCCAGGGCTATGGTCGTCGTCGTGGACATGGTCAGCGCGGCTCCTCTTGCAAGGCCATTATCGTCGTCTGGGTCTGATCCTGCCTGACTAAAGCGTCCCTTTCTTCCCGTCTTGGCAGCACATGCAAAATTAGTGTCCGGTGCGCGAATCAAACGCACGCTTGAGCGCATCGCGGTCATTCGCGCCGACCAGCCGGTGGTGATGCTTCTTATATAGGGCGCGCGGGCCAAGCACTCGCCCGGACTGTGCTGCAATGCAGCATGGCGCATTTGCATCAACAAGTTCTGCGCCCCGCCTCAAGATTAAGTTCCCCAAAACTGGCTCAATGCAGGCTCAGCGGCACTCAGGGAAAACCGGGGCCGGAACAATCGCCGGAGAGGAGCCGCGAGGTCAGGCCGAGAAGGGGACCGCGACAATGAGCGACAGACTAGGAAAGACATACGGATATTTCATGGCGGGTGCGGCGATGGCCGCGCTGATGACCAGCGCAGGTTTCGCGCAGGAAGCGCCTGCGGATAGCGCGAGCGCACATGATGGCGACGAGATCGTCATCACCGCCTCCAAGGTGGATGTGAGCCTGCAGCGCGCCAACCTCTCGGTGTCCGCCGTGACCGCAGAGACGCTGAGCATGGCCAACGTCACGGATGTGACCGGCCTCAACGGCTCGGTGCCCGGCCTCGTGGTCGCCAAGAGCGGCGGCGCCGAGCGCATCATCACCATCCGCGGCATCGGCTCGGAAACGCCGGAGAACACGAACACTCAGCCGGGCGTCTCCTATCATGTCGATGGCGTCTACATCTTCAACTCCATCGCCGCCAATGCGGCGTTTATCGACGTCGCCCAGGTCGAGGTGCTGCGCGGCCCGCAGGGCACGACCTTCGGTCAGGGCTCGACGGGCGGCACGATCAACGTCGTGTCCCGCCAGCCTGTGCTGGGCGAATCCAGCGCGAACGGCGAGATCGGCATCGGCAACTACAACATGCTGAAGATGAATGCCGGCGTGAACGTGCCGCTGGGCGATACGCTCGCCCTGCGCGTCGCCGGGCAGCACCAGAAGCATGACGGTTATGCCGTGGCGACTGATGTCGTGGGCTTCGGCCAATATGAACTGGATGACGCCAATGAGACCGGCTGGAAGGCGGCCCTGCTCTGGGAGCCGACTGACAGCATCTCGGTCAGCCTGAACACCATTCAGTACCGCAGCAATACCCATGGCACGGCGCAGAAGAACGTGCTCGATCCCGAGACCGATCCGCGGCGCCTCACGCAGGATTATCCCGGTCGGTCGGTGGTGAACACGGAGCTTTACTACGGTGTGGTTGCTTTCGACGCCGGCTTCGCGACAGTGAAGTCGATCACCAGCTACCAGAAGGTCCACAGCGAGCAGAGCTGGGATGCGGACGGCCTGACGGCCGACCTCTTCGAGGCACTGACCTACAGCCCGCTCACCTTTGGCGGCACCCGCTACGACCACGTGGCCATGTGGGAGAGCAACACCAAGAGCTGGACGCAGGAGTTCAATATCTCCTCCACGCACGAGGGGCCGTTCCAGTGGATCGCTGGTGCGGTGTATCTGCAGTCGACCAACGACCAGTATATTCTCGAATATCGCGGCAGTGACGACAATCTCGTTCCGCCTGTCCTGCCGGTTACCACACCCTATAACGACCCGCTGGTCGGCAATCTCACTTATGCGGAACTGTCGTCGATCAAGCGTGAAGCCTGGGCGGCCTACGTGCAGGGCACATACGACTTCTCGTCGCAGCTCAGCCTCACGGCAGGCATCCGTTACAACAGCGACAAATATAGCGGTCAGGGAGCCAGCAACAGCGACACCGCAAGCTACACGTCCGGCGCCTTTCTCCAGCCGACCCCCACGGACGGCCTGAGCACGACGGAATGGACAGGCAAGGTGGCGCTGGACTTCAAGATCACGCCGGAAAATCTGCTCTACGCCAGCTTCACCCGTGGCTTCAAACCGGGCGGCATCAACAGTTCGGCTGCAGGAGGCAACAGCTCCTCGTCGCTGGGCTTTGCGACCGGCATTCAACCGACCTACAAGCCCGAGACGGTGAATTCGTTCGAGATCGGTTCCAAGAACCGCTTCTTCAACAATGCTCTGACCTTCAACGCCTCCGCTTTCTATTATGACTACAGCAACATGCAGTTCCTCGACGAGGATGCGATCCTGTATGGCGAAGGTACGGCCAACGCCCCCGGCGCGCATATCTACGGACTGGAGCTGGAAGGGGCATGGGCGGTCACCAGCAAGCTGAAGATCGACGGATCCGCCTCCTTCCTGCGCGGCAAGTTCGACGAGGATTATCTCGCCCTCGATCCGGTGAAGGCCGACGAAGCGCAGACGGCGGCGGGCTATCCCGACTGGCTGTTCTGGAGCAACTTCTACCCCGCCGTGCTGGCGCGTGAAGCGGCTCGCGAGAATATCAACGGCAACCGGGTGCCCAAGCTGCCCAAGTTCCAGGGCTCGATTGCGGTCACCTACACCGATCAGCTCGGGGCCGGCGAACTTACGGCGCGGGCGCAATATCTCTATCGCGGCCAGTTCTTCTATCGTGTGTTCAACGACGATTTCTACGACAAGACGCCGTCCTACGACACGGTCAACCTGTTCGTGAAATATGCGCTGGACGATGCGCCGGTGTACTTCAGCGCTTCGGTTACCAATGTGTTCGATACGACCGGCGTGAACTCGCGCTTCTCCGACCCTTACGGCAGCTCGCAAGGATTCGAGACGTACATCGCGCCCCGGCAGGCGATCTTCTCGGTCGGCTTCAACTTCTGATCACCACTGGCACTGCCTTATAAGGGCAGGCTGACACAGCGGCGCTCTTCTTCTCGGGGAAGGGCGCCGCTCCTGTTTGGCGGTGTGCGCTGTGGCTAGGTGGGATTAGGCGGGCGTCATTCCGGACCTTCACTTTCTCCCCTTGAGGGAGAAGGATACGGAGCCTTGCCGCCGATAGGCGGCTAGGCGCAGTTGGATGAGGGGTGGCGGATCGTTGATCCGCGCGATCCAGCGGATCGCTGACCCCTCTCCCAGCTTCGACTAAGGCAGCACGCTGCCAAGTCTGCGCATCCCTCTCCCTCAAGGGGAGAGGGTTTAACAATGTCGGCTTTCCCCTCCCATGCCACCTAGCCGCTCTGCGCACCGATCATAGGAAGTTGTTCGGCCAGATCATCGTGCGCCACATGTGCGCGGTGGGTGAGCGATCGAAGCCCAGGCCTTCTTCTGGCTCCCGGAAGTGCCGCCCGATGATGTCGGTAAACTCTTCGGGATCGATCGGCGGAGACTGGTCGAAGAAGTAATAATCGTAGATCGTGACTAGCCGCGAGCTCATGTACCATTTGTGGTTGCGGGCATATTCGGCATCGCGCTGGATATATTCGGGCGGAACATAGTCCGGCCCGAAGAAGCGATCATAGCTCTCCGGATATTCATATCCCACCGACTCATCCGCGAAATAGCGGAGCGGCTGGTGATATTGCACGGCCCAGGCGATCTCCTCGGAGACATAAGGCGCAATCATCTGCGCGCCCCAATAGCCGTGGTCGGCGCGCACGAAGCAGCCATTGGAGATGTCGTGCAGCAAGCAGGCAAGGACGATCTTCTCTTCCTGCCCATCATCCAGCGCGCGCTTGGCGCTGGTCAGCAGATGGCGGATGGCAATATCGTTGAAGCGATATTTGAAGAAATCCATCAGCTTGGGCTGTTTCGGCATGCGCGGCAGCGCGGGGTTGTCGCCCATCATGAAGACGTGATTCTCGTCCATCTGCCGGATGAGGTCCGGCTCCGGGTCAGGCATGCCGGTGCCGATCCTGCCCACCGGGGCAGGCACGATCATGCGGGTGCGGCCTTCCTGGGGCCAGGGATGGTCATCGCACATCAGGTCTCTCCATATTCAATCGCGGTAGCGCTCATAAGGAACGATTATCACCTTTATGCGGGCATGAATGATCTTAATGCACCGAAATTTTCAGATTATAGGGTGAATATGGGCAAACGGAGCACTGGACGCGGTCGATTACGCCACATTGAGCGGCAGCCCCGGACTGTCCTTGACGACGTCCAGCGCAAAGGTGGTGCGCATGTCGCGCACGCCCGGCAGTTTGAGGAGCACGCGCTGGGCCAGTTCGGCATAGGCATCCATATCCGGCGCCAGCACTTTCAACAGGAAATCGAACTGCCCGGCCGTAATGACGCAACTCACGATCGCCGGCTCGTTCAGCACGGCCTGCTTGAACTGTTCGATAATCGAGGAACTGGAGGAGCCCTTGGCAGCGCCGCTGGGCGTCTGGGGTACTTTCACCTCTACATAGGCAAGGATGCCAAGGCCCACCCGCTTGCGATCGACGATCGCTGTATAGCCGGTGATGATGCCCTCTTCCTCCAGCCGCCGCACATGGCGCAGGCACGGGCTGGGCGACATGCCGACGCGCTCCGCGAGGGCCAGATTGGTGATGCGGCCGTCCTGCTGCAGTTCGTGGAGAAGCTTCAGGTCGGTGCGGGAAAGATCCGTCATGCGCTGGTGCCGTTCGCTCGCGATGATGAGTGGTCGCCCGACCTATCATCGCTTCGCTGGCGTGAACATGGCTGGCATGAGGTGGCCGCGCTCGACTTGCAAAGTCGAGTTGGCACCCAGCGCGGTTTGAAGGGAAATATGACGATAAAATAGCTAAAGTTATCAAGCAAAAATGCCAAAATATTGACATTTCGGGCAATCGGCACCATCTAATATCCGCTAACGTCGCACCTCGACGGATTTTGATGCCATTGCAGCGGATTCTTCCTTTGATACTTCGGCCAGCGCCACCGGAGCACGCGTTTCGGTGGGTTTCTTATGTAAAAGGAATGATCCCATGCCCATTGGCACAGTAAAATTCTTCAACGCCGACAAAGGCTATGGCTTCATCGCGCCCGACGATGGCGGTGAGGATAGCTTCGTCCATATCAGCGCGGTCGAGCAAGCCGGTATGCACACGCTCGACAAGAATCAGCGCGTGAAGTTCGAGATCACGACCGACCAGCGCGGCCGCGCCTCGGCGACGCAGCTCGAAGAAGCCTGAGCAGCACGCTCGCCCCTGGCTGGCTCGTCCAGTCGGGGGTGTGCCTCGCAAGGATTTCTCGCAAGGATTTCCGGGCGGGGCAGGGGAGACGGCAAAACGCCAGTCTTCCCATCAGAGTTCACGCTGGGGCCGCCGCGGCCCCCGCGCACAGCCGGCAAGGAGCGTGCAATGTCAGCGACCAGTGATTTCTATCTCGCCCGCGCGGCGGAAAGTGCCGATGCCGCCAGCAAGGCCGATCTGGCCAATGTCCGCGAGCGCTGCCTGCGCGCAGAGGCCGCCTGGCAGCAGATGGCCGACCGTCTTATCGAGATCGAGCGCAAGAAGCGTCAGGCCGCCGCTTAAGCGGATCGGACTTGTCTATCAAAACGGCGTGGCTTGCGGGTCACGCCGTTTTTCGTGCTGATTTTCGCGATGTGATTGTGTCCGCCGCCCGATTAATCTCAGGCCGACGGCGAAATTAAATGGTCGGGGAGAGAGGATTCGAACCTCCGGCCCCTGCCTCCCGAAGACAGTGCTCTACCAGGCTGAGCTACTCCCCGACCGGGCCGACGCTTGAAGCGCCGGCAAGACAGGCGCTGCCCTATAGTCAGGGGTTGGCGTGCTGGCAAGCGCTGCATCGAGAAATCGTCAAACAGCGCGGTAACCGTTGGCTGCGGGATCGTTTGGTCGCGCTTATCAGGGTGGCAGATGGCATGTGCTGGCGCTCGCGCGGCGGCGCGGTTAAGCTCGATCCATGCTTTCATCTGCCTCCCTCGCCGAGTCTGCGCCGCCAACAAGCGCTTTGCCCCATTATGAGCAGCAATATCTCGATCTGATGCGGCATATCTGGAACGCGGGCGATGAACGGGTGGACCGCACCGGCGTGGGCACGCGGTCGATTTTCGGGGCGACCATGCGATTCTCGCTCGCCGGTGACGCCGTGCCTCTGCTGACGACCAAGCGCGTCTACTGGAAGGTCGCCGCGCGGGAGATGCTGTGGTTTCTCTCGGGGGACACCAGCATCCGCCCTCTGGTGGCACAGGGCGTCCATATCTGGACCGACTGGCCGCTGGATCGCTACCGGCGCGAAACCGGCGACATGATCTCCATGGAGGATTTCGAGGCGCGCATTCTGGCAGATGATGACTTCGCGCAGGCGTGGGGCAATCTGGGCCCGGTCTACGGCCGGCAGTGGGTCAACTGGCCGCATTATGAGCTGGCGCCGGAGGCCGGGGAGGGGCTCTATCGCCGCGCGGCGACGGGTCACAACCAGATCGCGACGCTTGTCGATGCCATTCGCAACAATCCCGGCTCGCGCAGGCTGCTCTTCACTGGCTGGAATGTCGATGAGCTGGAGGGCATGGCCCTGCCGCCCTGCCATATGACCTATCAGTTCCATGTCTCGAACGGGCGCCTCAACGGCCTTTTGTTCCAGCGCAGCTGCGACCTGGGGCTCGGCTTTTCCTTCAACATCTTCGGGCTGGCGCTGCTGACGCGGATGCTGGCGCTGCAGTGCGATCTGGAGGCCGGCGAGATCGTCTGGCAGGGCGGGGACGTCCATCTCTATCTCAATCACGCCGATCTGGTCGAAGAGCAGCTGTCGCGGAGGCCGTCCGGAGCGCCCAAGCTGAAAATCCTGCGCAGACCGAACACCATCTTCGCGCATCGCATCGAGGACTTCGTGGTCGAGGACTATGCGCCGCAACGCGGCATCGCTGCCCCGGTCGCGGTCTAAGGGGCTTGTCGGTGCCGCTGGAGGAGCAAAATCTGGCCACAGAGCACGGCGCGGGCGATCAGCCCTCCGCCGAGCGCTTTGACCGCAGCACCTGGGAGCGCAACCGGCTGGTTGCCTCGATCGCGTTGTTCGCGGGGCTGGGCGTGTTGCTGGCCCTGCCGTTCGTGCTTCGCGCCGGCGGTGCTTTCTTTCTTCCCCTCACGGTCGCGCTGGTGATCGCAATTTGCCTCGTGCCCTTCCTCGAGTGGCTCGAGCGGCGGCGCATCCCGTCGCCGCTGGCCGCGCTGATCGCGCTCGTGTCCTTCCTGTTCGCTGTGAATGCCGCGCTGGTGCTCATCGTGGTGCCGGCGGTCGACTGGATCGCCCAGCTTCCCGAGCGGATCGGCCAGATCAAGACGACGCTGGAGCCGGTCATCCGCCTCTATACCGAGGCGCAGGGTTTCATCGACGGGCTGCTCAAGCTGGTCACGGAAACCCGCAGGGCGCCGATGGTGCCCGGCGAGGTGCCGCGCCCCGGCTCGCTACTGGACATGCTGACCACCGCCGCGCCGAGTGTGGTCATCAATGTCGTGTTCGGGCTGCTGGTGATCTTCTTCTTCCTCTCCGGCTGGACGCGCATGCGCCGGCGGACGATTCAGGGGCGGGGCAGCTTCTCGGGCGCGCTGACCATTGCCCGGGTGATCCAGAACGTCGTCGATGCCACGTCGCGTTATGTGCTCACCATCGCGCTCATCAATGTGCTGCTGGGCTTCACCGTCGCCATCGCGCTCAGCCTGTTCGGGATGCCCACGCCGTTCATGTGGGGCGGATTCGTCGCGCTGCTCAACTTCATTCCCTATTTCGGCCCCTTCGTGGCGGCGATCCTGCTGGCGATGGGCGGGCTGATGACCTTTTCCACGGTCGGCTGGGCGCTGATGCCGGCGATCATCATGACCGGGCTGCACCTTATCGAGGCGAATGTCGTGACGCCGCTGGTGCTCGGCGAGCGCCTGAAGCTCAGTCCGCTGATGATTCTCGTCTCGCTGAGCTTCTGGACGTGGGTGTGGGGCACGGCAGGCGCGCTGCTGGCGGTGCCGCTGTTGATCATCATCCAGACGGTGCTGGCGGCAGCCGGTAAGCCGGATATCGCCGGTTTCCTGTTCGAGTCCGGAACGCTCACCAGCGTGCCATCGGACCCGCAGGAAGAATATCGCAATTGATCGCGCGAAGCGTGTTGACAGGGCCGGCGCCCTCTTATACCTGCGCCCTCCTCAGCCAAGCGCGGGTGTAGCTCAGTTGGTTAGAGTGCCGGCCTGTCACGCCGGAGGTCGCGGGTTCGAGCCCCGTCACTCGCGCCATTTTCTTCAATGAAGAGAATGGCATCGCGCTGGCTTCCCCCTCCTTAACGGAGCGGGATAAGCCCCTGGAAAATGGATTTGGAACTGGCGCTCAGGCGCGCCAGCGGCCCGTCTCCATCCACACCAGGATGGGCCGGGTCGGGAAGATCCAGATGATCCCCACGATCACATAGAAGACGAGTTGAAGGGCGCCGGGCCAGCGCGCGATCTGCTCCGAGAAGGAGCCGATGATGGCGGCCCAGACGGCGATGATGCCGAGGATGGCAAACATGCCCGCCGGCTTGCGCCAGCTCGGTTGCGGCGCGTCGTTCACGCGGCCTCTCCCTCGATGACGCTCTGCTCGGTGAACAGCATGTGCAGGGGCACGTCCCACGGCTGGATGGGCAGCGCATCGACCATCTGGCAGCTCCACGCCATCCCGATTCGCAGCGCGTTGGGCAGCTTGGCGAAAGCGCGGTCATAATAGCCCGCACCATGGCCGATGCGATTGAGCGAGGGATCGAACCCGACGAGCGGCGTCAGCACCACGTCCGGCGTGACCGTGGCGGCCTGCGGGGCGGGCTGGGGGATGCGGAGCTGACCCGGCACCAATATGTCGTCCGGCGACCAATCGGCAAATTCCATGTCCTCGGCCGTGGTCTTGCCGAGCCGTGGCAGGCACAGCTTGAAGCCGCGCTCGTGGAGGAAGTCGATCAGCGCTTCGGTCGGCGCTTCCGAGCCCATGGCCCGGTAGATGGCGACCCGCGAGCCCGGCGGCATGCGGGCGAGCACGGGGGAAGGGAGAACCCGGAAGGCCAGCGTGCGCACCGAAGGCGGCAGGCCGGCGACAAAGGCGGAGCGCCGGGCGAGCAAAGAGGAGCGCAGTTTGGCGCGATCAGTATCGGTCATTCTTTGGGTCCTGTCCGAGATGCCGGCGGGGTGACGGGACCGCCATGGCCGTTTGCCGGAAAATCCTCTGACGCCTCAACGTCAGGTGGGGACCATGTAGTTCGGACCTGGGTCCGGCCAGGGACAGCCCCCTTGGATGTGATTATCGCCTCAGGGATGTTCGCTAATGCGCGCACCGGGCAGTACCCGTCCCGCCTTACTTAGGCGTTGGACAGCTGGGCTGCAAGGCTGTCGCCCAAGGCTTCGATCCGCTGGGCCAGCGCATCGAGCGCATCCAAGGTCGCGGATTCATCCTCCGGCTCGGCTGGTGGTGGCGGCGCGGCTGCCGGGGCGGGGGCCTTGTCGGTGAGGGAATCGGCCAGCAACAGGCCCGCGAACAGCAGTTGCCGCACCTCCGTCAGCCCGGGACTGCCGCTGCTGACCTGCTGGACCCGCTCGGACATCAATGCGGCCAGCTCGTGCAGGCGCGCTTCCTCGCCATCCCGGCAGTGCACTGCATATTGCCGCCCGCCGACCATGATTCGTACTTCTGCCATAGATCAGGCTTCGCTCCTGGCCTTTTGAAGATCGCCAATGAGCGCATCGAGCGATTTCAGCGCTGCAATCGCCTTGTCGCGCGAGAAGGGGTCGATATCCACCGGCGGTCCATCGTCCTCGATGCTGCCGGCCGCGAGCTGCGCCTCGATTTCCTGCGCACGCGCCTCGGTCAATTCCCGCGCCAGTCCCTCGGCGCGCGTCACGGCGCGTTCCAGCCGCTCGATCGCCTGCATCATCGCCTTGCTTGCCATGAGCGAACCCTTATCACGCTCCCGAGCGAATGCAAAAACTCGTTGCGCAGCTGCGGATTGAGCGTGACGGTGCCAGAATCACCGTGCCTTTGAGGCTGTGGGGCGCCCCGCAGGTTGACGCTCGGGCCGCTAGACGACATGGAGACCGCGCGGCGACTCATGGCCCGTTCTCTCGGCGCCGGCGCGGCCGTTCATCGACCATCTTCGGTCCTTGATCGCTCTGGAGCAACACGCCTGCGGGCCAGATAAAGAAGAAGGGGCGCTCGCCCATGTCAGTCACCGAAAAGCGGCTCGCCGACGCCATTCGCGTCCTTTCCATGGACGGCGTGCAGGCCGCCAATAGCGGCCACCCAGGCATGCCGATGGGCATGGCCGATGTCGCGACGGTGCTCTTCAAGGATTATCTGAAGTTCGATCCGAGTGCGCCAGGCTGGCACGACCGTGACCGCTTCGTGCTCTCGGCCGGCCATGGCTCCATGCTGATCTATTCGCTGCTGCACCTGTCCGGCTATGCCAGACCGACCATGGCGGACATTCGCAATTTCCGCCAGATGGGCAGCCCCTGCGCAGGTCACCCCGAGAATTTCGAACTGGCGGGCGTTGAAGCCACCACCGGTCCGCTGGGTCAGGGGCTGGCCATGGCCGTCGGCATGGCAATGGCCGAGCGGCATCTCAATGCGACCTTCGGCGATCCGCTGGTCGATCACCGCACCTGGGTGATCGCGGGCGATGGCTGCCTGATGGAAGGCATCAACCACGAAGCAATTGGTCTTGCCGGTCATCTGGGCCTCGGGCGCCTGAATGTGCTGTGGGACGATAACAAGATCACCATCGACGGCGCTGTCAGCCTCTCCTCCAGCGAGGATGTCCTGGCCCGTTATGCCGCGACCGGCTGGCACGTGACGGCCTGCGACGGCCATGATTTCGGCGATATCCGCCGGGCGATGGATGAGGCCATGGCCGATCCGCGGCCCTCACTCATCGCCTGTCGTACCCGCATCGGCCAGGGCGCGCCCAACAAGGCCGGCTCGCACAAGGTGCACGGATCGCCCCTGGGTGAGGATGAAATCACGGCGACCCGCGAGGCGCTGGGCTGGGATCTGCCGCCGTTCGAGCTGCCCGATGATGTGAAGGCCGCCTGGGCAGAAACCGGCACGCGCGGCAAGAAGGCTCATGCCGATTGGCAGGGCCGCCTTACAAGCCATTCTGACAAGGATGAATTCGAGCGGCGCATGGCGGGCAAGCTGCCGGCCGGCTTCTCCATCCAGTCCTATCTCGATGGCCTGATCGCCCAGCCCAAGAAGGTCGCGACGCGTAAGGCGAGCGAGATGGCGCTCGATGCGATCAACGTGCAGCTGCCCGAGATGTTCGGCGGCTCGGCGGACCTGACCGGCTCCAACCTGACCCAGTCCAAGGACCAGAAGGTCGCTTTCAGCCGCGACGATTACAGCGGTCGCTATGTCTATTACGGCATCCGCGAGTTCGGCATGTCCGCCGCGATGAATGGCATCGCGCTCCATGGCGGCATGATCCCCTATGGGGGCACCTTCCTCGTCTTCTCCGATTATGCGCGCAATGCCATCCGCATGTCCGCTTTGCAGCGGCTGCGCGTGGTCTATGTCATGACGCATGACAGCATTGGCCTGGGCGAAGATGGCCCCACCCACCAGCCCATCGAGCATGTGATGTCGCTGCGGATGATCCCCAATCTTGAGGTCTTCCGTCCCGCCGACACCATTGAGACAGCCGAGTGCTGGGCGCTTGCCTTGCAGCAGGAGTCCACACCGTCCTTGCTGGCGCTCAGCCGCCAGAACCTGCCGCAATTGCGCACCGACGCTTCTGAAAATCTCTGTGCCAAGGGGGCCTACACCCTCGTGACCAGCGGTACCGCGCCCAAGGTGGTGCTGATCGCCACGGGATCGGAAGTGGAGATCGCCGTGAACGCAGCCAAGCTGCTGGAAGCGCAGGGGGTCGCCACCAATGTCGTCTCCATGCCCAGCATGTCGCGCTTCCTGGCGCAGGAAGAGGGCTACCGGGCTTCGGTGCTGCCGCAGGGCGCGCTGCGTGTCTCGATCGAGGCCGGCACCACCTTCGGCTGGGCGACGATTACGGGAACCGATGGCATCAATATCGGTATCGACAGCTTCGGCCTCTCGGCGCCGGCGCAGGAAATTTACGATCATTTCGGGCTGAACGCCCAGAGTGTCGCGGCACGGGTTTCCGCCGCGCTGGTTTGACTTTGAGCTAAGGAGTGCAGGACATGGCGATCAAGGTAGCAATCAACGGGTTCGGACGGATCGGGCGCCTCGTCGCGCGCGCGCTGCTGGAGCGCACCGATCATGATTTCGAGCTGGTCGCGATCAACGACCTCGGCGATGCCAAGTCGAACGCGCTGCTGTTCAAGCGGGACAGCGTGCATGGCAATTGGAAGGGCGAGGTCTCGGTCGACGGCGACAGCCTCGTCGTGGACGGCAAGCGCATCAAGGTGACGGCGGAGCGTGACCCCGCCAATCTGCCGCACGCCGAGCTCGGCGTGGTGATCGCGCTCGAATGCACCGGCATCTTCGCGGACAAAGCCAAGGCCAGCGCCCACCTGACCGCCGGCGCCAAGCGCGTCGTCATTTCCGCGCCCGCTACGGGCGTCGACAAGACCATCGTGTTCGGCGTGAACCACGATGCGCTGACCGCCGACGACATCGTCATCTCCAACGCGAGCTGCACCACCAACTGCCTCGCGCCGCTCGCCAAGGTGCTGAACGACGCGGTCGGCATCGAGAGCGGCTTCATGACGACGATCCACAGCTACACCAACGATCAGAACACGCTGGACCAGATCCACAAGGACATGCGCCGCGCCCGTGCCGCTGCGCTCTCCATGATCCCGACCACGACGGGCGCCGCCCGCGCCGTGGGCGAGGTCCTGCCGGAGCTCAAGGGCAAGCTGGACGGTTCCTCGGTGCGCGTGCCGACGCCGAACGTGTCGGTCGTCGACCTCAAGTTCATCGCCAAGCGTGACACGACGAAGGAAGAGGTCAACAGCCTGCTCAAGGCTGCTGCCGACAACGGCCCGCTCAAGGGCGTGCTGGGCTATTCGGATGAGCCGCTGGTCTCCATCGACTATAATGGCGATCCGCGCAGCTCCACCGTCGACAGCCTCGAGACGGCGGTCATCGACGGCAAGCTCGTGCGCGTGCTGAGCTGGTACGACAATGAGTGGGGCTTCTCGAACCGCATGATCGACACCAGCAAGGTTGTTGCTGGCCTGATCTGAGGATTGCGGAACACCGCTGACATTTCTTCGGGCCGGGCATGTTCACACACGCTCGGCCCGATTTACGAACGGGAGAGTGACGACGTGGCCAAACCCTTCAAGACGCTGGACGACATGGGTGATATCGCCGGCAAGGCCGTGCTGGTCCGTGAGGATCTGAACGTGCCGATGTCGGAAGGGTCGGTGAGCGACGACACGCGCCTGCGGGCCGCCGTGCCGACGCTGCTCGAACTGGCGGACCGGGGCGCCAAAGTGCTGATCCTCGCGCATTTCGGACGCCCCAAGGGCCAGAAGTCTGCCGATCTCTCGCTCAGCCTCGTCACGCGCGGGCTGAGCCAGGTGCTGGGCCGCGACGTGCAGTTCATTCCCGATTGCCAGGGCGAAGCGGCGGCTGCCGGCATTGCGGTGATGCGCGGCGGCGACATCGCCATATTGGAAAACACCCGCTTCCATGCGGGCGAGGAAAAGAATGATCCGGCGCTCGCCGATGCTATGGCCGCGCTCGGTGACATGTACGTCAACGACGCCTTTTCAGCTGCTCATCGCGCGCACTGCTCGACCGAGGGCCTTGCGCATCGCCTGCCGTGCTTTGCCGGCCGCTCGATGGAGAAGGAACTGGACGCGCTTGAGGCTGCGCTGGGCCAGCCGGAAAAGCCGGTTGCGGCGGTCGTGGGCGGCGCCAAGGTTTCGACCAAGCTCGCCGTGCTCGAGAACCTCGTCGCCAAGGTCGATCATCTGATCATCGGCGGTGGCATGGCCAACACCTTCCTCGCGGCGCGCGGCGTCGACGTGAAGAAGTCGCTGTGCGAGCATGATCTGGTCGATACGGCCAACGAGATTTTCGAGAAGGCCGAAGCAGCGGGCTGCACCCTGCACCTGCCCTATGACGTCGCCGTCGCGACCGAATTCGCTGCCAATCCGGCCAGCTACCGCGTGTGCAACGTGAACGAGCTGGCCGATGGCGAAATGATCCTCGACGTGGGACCGGCCGCCGTCGAGGCTCTGGCGGACGTTCTCAAGACCTGCAAGACCCTGGTGTGGAACGGCCCGCTCGGCGCGTTTGAGCTGACGCCCTTCGACACCGCCACCGTTGCGCTGGCCCGCACGGCCGCGGCGCTGACGGCGGAAGGCTCGCTGGTATCGGTTGCCGGTGGCGGCGATACGGTCGCTGCCCTCAATCATGCTGGCGTGGCTGCGGATTTCTCGTTCGTCTCGACCGCAGGCGGCGCCTTCCTCGAGTGGATGGAAGGCAAGGAACTGCCGGGCGTCGCGGCGCTTACGCGCGGTTGATCAACGCGAGCGAGCGGGAGCCGTTGGCGCCCGCTCGTTCATCAGCGGAATGATTACGCGGTTGAGTTGATCGAGGTCGAAGGCGCCGGTGGCGGCATAACGAACGCGTCCGTCGCGCCCGATCACGAAGTTTGTGGGGAGCGCGCCCAGATGGCGATAGGGGCCTTTCACCCGTCGAACCATCGGGATGGTCATCCCGGCCAGCATTTTCTTGAGCTTGGGGAGCGGCACGGAATCTTCTGTCGCCACGGCAAAAACGCGCAGCCCCTTGTCCTTCAGGATGTCGTGAAAGGCGTCCAACGTCGGCAGTTCCTTGATGCATGGTCCGCACCATGTCGCCCAGAAATTGAGGACGACGACTTGCCCTTTGAGATCGGCCAGCGAAACCGAGCTTCCATCAGCCAGCATCAGCGTGAACGCTGGCGCTAGGTCGCCCACCTTGATCTTTTGACCGTGGGCTGGCCGGGCCACGCTCATGCCGATGATCGCAATCAGTGCGGCAACGGCCGCGAATTTTGAGCGCATGGATCGTCCCCCCTTCCAACCATCTTTCGTTCCGGGCAGTGCGCCCGTCAAGATGGTTGACCGGCTTGCAATATGCGGCGCAGGCGCGGCATAGGCGTGCCACACAGCACCGCCGATTTTGGCACCACTTCGAAAAACAGGACAGGATGATGCAGGACTCCGACATGACCGAGAAGATTGCCAAGGGGCAGGGCTTCATTGCCGCGCTCGACCAGAGCGGTGGCTCCACGCCCAAGGCGCTGAAGGGCTACGGCATCGAAGAAAGCGCCTATTCGGGCGATGAAGAGATGTTTGGCCTGATCCACCAGATGCGCAGCCGCATCATCACCTCGCCCGCCTTCACCGGCGAGAAGGTGCTGGGCGCCATCCTGTTCGAGAAGACCATGGACGGCACCGTGGACGGCAAGCCGACGCCGGCCGCGCTCATCGAACGCGGCGTCGTGCCGTTCATCAAGATCGACAAGGGCCTGGAAGATGAGGCCAACGGCGTGCAGATGATGAAGCCGATGCCGGAACTGGACGCGCTGCTCAAGCGTGCCAAGAGCCTTGGCGTGTTCGGCACCAAGGAGCGCTCGGTCGTCAATCTCGCCAACCGCGAGGGGATTGCCGCCATCGTCAAGCAGCAGTTCGAGATTGGCCAGCAGGTGCTGGCGGCGGGCCTGATGCCGATCATCGAGCCGGAAGTGAACATCAAGAGCGCCGAGCGCGCGCAGGCCGATCAGATCCTGCTGGAGGAAATCCTCAAGGCGTTGGATGCACTGCCCGAGGGCCAGCAGGTGATGCTCAAGCTCTCGATTCCCGAGAAGGCCGGCCTGTTCGGTCCGCTGGTCGATCATCCCAAAGTGCTGCGCGTCGTGGCGCTCTCGGGCGGCTACAAGCGTCCCGAGGCGTGCGCCGAACTGGCGAAGAATCGCGGCATGATCGCCAGCTTCAGCCGGGCTCTGCTGGAGGATCTGCGTCACCAGATGAGCGATGAGGAGTTCAACGCCTCGCTCGCCAGCGCGATCGACGAGATCTACGAAGCCTCGACGGACAAGGTCGCGGCCTGACGCGACACGACGGGGCGGCGCCCAATTGCGCCGCCTGCGGTCTCCACCCGATGACAGAGGAAGGGCGGCTCCCTATCTTGGGCGAGCTGCCCTTTTTCATCTGGAGGATGACCATGACCGCGACGACGACTGCTTTGGACGAAATTCCGCTCAAGACCATCAAGGGCGATGATGCGTCGCTGGGCGATTATGCCGGCAAGGTGATGCTGATCGTCAACGTGGCCTCCAAATGCGGCCTCACTCCGCAATATGAGGGGCTGGAAGCGCTCTACCGCAAATATAAGGATGATGGCCTCGTCGTGCTGGGCTTTCCCGCCAATGACTTCGCGGGACAGGAGCCGGGGTCGAACGAGGAGATCGAGAGCTTCTGCACGACGAATTTCGGTGTGGACTTCCCTATGTTCGAGAAGGTGGTCGTCACCGGGCCGGACAAGCATCCGCTCTTCGCCGCGCTGACGCAGGCACAGCCGGAAGCGCGAAACGATGGCGCATTTCGTGAGCGGCTCAGCAGCGGCAATCGCACGCCGAATGATCCGCCGGAACTGCTGTGGAATTTCGAGAAATTCCTCGTCGGGCGTGATGGCACGGTGCTCGCGCGCTTCTCGCCGGATACCAAGCCGGACGATGGCGACCTCGTCGCTGCGATCGAGGCGGCCTTGTCGGGTTCCGCTGCCGCCGGTTGACCGCGCGGCCACCGGGCTTATGGGGGCGGAATGACCGAGACCACACAGGCGCTCAGCCTTCCGCCCTGCCAGCTCTACCTGATCTCCCCGCCGGTGATCGGCGAGGATTTCGCCGCTCGCCTTGCCGAGGCGCTGGACTGCGGCGATGTCGCCGCGTTTCAGCTTCGCCTCAAGGGCGTGAGCGAGGAAGAAGTCGCGCGGCTGGCCGAGCCGCTCCAGCGCCTCTGCGCAGAGCGGGATGTCGCCTTCATCGTCAATGACAGCGTCGCGCTGGCCCAGCGCCTTGGCGCCGATGGCGTTCATCTGGGCCAGGGGGACGGGGATCCTCGCGAGGCCCGGCGCATGCTCGGCCCGTCCGCTCAGATCGGCGTGACCTGTCATGACAGCCGCCACATGGCGATGGAAGCCGGCGAGGCCGGGGCTGATTATGTCGCGTTCGGGGCCTTTTATCCGACCACCACCAAGGAAGTCAGCCACCATGCGGAACCGGACCTGCTGCGCTGGTGGTCGTCGATCTTTGAAATTCCCTGTGTCGCTATCGGCGGCATCACTGCCGACAATGCAGAGCCGTTGGTCGAGGCTGGCGCCGATTTTCTCGCGGTGAGTGGCGCGGTGTGGAACCACCCTGATGGGCCGCGCGCCGGTGTTGCCGCCTTCGCGAAAGTGCTTGGGTGATCCTGACACGCGGGCTTTCCGCCCTTGGCATCGCGGCCCTGTGTGTGGCGGCGGGGCTAATGGGTGCGCCCGCTGCGGCCGGTGAACCGACCGAGACCGCTCAGGTCGTTCTCCCATCAAGCCTGCCGATTGCGCGCGATGGCTGGGTGACTGACGCCGCGGCGCTGTTCACGCCCGATCAGCGGTACCAGATCGAGCGCCGGCTGGTAGGGCTGCAGGCCGCGACCGGGCGGGAGGCCATCGTCGTCACGGTGCCGTCCCTCGATGGGCAGGACATTGCCGGCTATGCAAGCGAGGTTGGGGATCGCTGGGCCGTGGGTGCGCCGGGGGCGGAAGGCATCGTGATTCTGCTCGCGCCGAGGGAACAGCTGGTCCGCATCGCGGTCGGGCAGGGCCTTGCCGCCGCCATTCCGGACGATGACTGCCAGGCGATCATCGACACGGTAATGCTGCCACAGTTTCGCAACGGGCTTTTCGCGGCCGGGCTGGTCGCCGGAATCGCCGAGCTGGAAGGCCGGCTCTAACGACGTCGGGATCAGGCGTCGCCGACGACCATGTCCCGGGTCGGTTCGCCCGAATGCTTGAGCATGTCTGCGATGAAGCTCTGCATGTTGTGCAGGGACTCATCGTAGTTCTTGTCGATCACCGACATGCGGACAAGCAACCCGTCGGCGAGATAGCCGGCGATATTGGCCTTGGTCATCGCGATGCGCTGCATCAGCCAGCTTTGCGGGAAGTCGGAACCGATGCGCGTCCAGTACAGGATGTTCTCGTTGCGCGAGCCGAGCACCGCTGTCACCGACCGAGCCGGAATGACTGTCTGATGGCCGGCGACATCGACCGGAAGACTGATGGGTTCGCTATGCTCGATCGCGAAGCCCCCAGCATAATAGCAAATTTCGGGGCGGTGGAGCTGGACGTTGTTCAACTGCTTGCTGTTGTAAGCCGCCAGGAACATCACGCCCACGCCCTTGGAATTGACGTAGGTACGCGTGAGAATGTGTTGATAGAGCTTGTTGGCAAGGTCGCTCTCGGGCGGCAACACGAGCTCGCTGACCGGGAGCGTCTTCCAATCGCCGAACGCCTTGGGGAACAGGGCCTCGAACTGCTTGTCGGACAGATCACGATAGCGCTGTTGCGGCTCGCGCGCGACGGCAAGGCCGCTGACGGCCAGCATGGCGCCGCCCATGAGGAGATGGCGACGGCTAAGTGTGCCCGGGGTAGGCTCGCTCTCTACCGCAACTGAATTTACGTCGTCCGCTGCCACTGCACCCTCATTCCTTGGCTCTGTCGCGCAGAATAGCAGCTAAGAGCGGATTTCCAAACTGCAAGCGCCATAGCGGCAAATTCCTGTCAAAGCCTTTCTGGTTCGGCTTCTCCGTGCGTCCACCGCAGGCCCGGATGCCTGCCTTCTTGTCTTAACCGGCGGATTTCGTTAAGGAGCCGCTGTTCCGGCGCGGTTGTCCAACTGCCCGGGCGCCCTGACAGTCCTGGATTTTCACTGTCCAAGGATAGACGCTGGTCGGCGAGGTTTCGCCCACCGGCGCTTTGTGCGTTGTGGCGTTTTGGTTGGTTTTTCAGCGGCTTCTGCCGCAATGAGGTGGTGATGTTCGATAGTCTGAGCGATCGGCTCGGTGGGGTGTTCGAGAAGCTTCGGGGGCGCGGCGCGCTGACCGAGGCGGACGTGCGCGCTGCGATGCGCGAGGTCCGAATCGCCCTGCTGGAAGCCGACGTCGCCTTGCCGGTCGTGCGCGCGTTCGTCGACAAGGCGACCGAGCGCGCGGTGGGGTCGGACGTTCTGCGCTCGGTCACGCCGGGGCAGATGGTCGTCAAGATCGTCTCTGACACGCTGACCGAGACATTGGGCGCCGAGACCAGCGAGCTGCTGATCGACGTGACGCCGCCGGCCGTCATCATGATGGTCGGCCTGCAGGGCTCGGGCAAGACCACGAGCACGGCCAAGCTCGCCAAGCGCCTCAAGGAAAAAGAGCGCAAGAAGGTGCTGATGGCGTCGCTCGACGTCAATCGCCCGGCGGCGCAGGAGCAGCTGGCCGTTCTCGGCACGCAGACCGATGTCGCGACGCTGCCGATCGTGCCCGGCCAGCAGCCGGTGGATATCGCCCGCCGCGCGCTCCAGTCCGCGAAGCTGCAGGGCTTCGACGTGCTGATGCTGGACACGGCCGGCCGCCTGCATGTCGATCAGGCACTGATGGACGAGATGAAGGCGGTCGCGGACGTGGCCACGCCGGCAGAAATCCTGCTGGTCGTCGACAGCCTGACCGGTCAGGACGCCGTCAACGTCGCCAAGAGCTTCACCGAGCAGGTGCCGCTCACCGGTGTGGTGCTGACCCGCATGGATGGCGACGCGCGCGGTGGTGCGGCGCTCTCCATGCGTGCCGTCACTGGCCAGCCGATTAAGTTCGCCGGCACGGGCGAAAAGCTCGATGCCATCGAGCCCTTCCATCCCGCGCGGGTCGCGCAGCGCATCCTTGGTATGGGCGACGTCGTCAGCCTCGTCGAGCGCGCGGCGGAGACGATCCAGCAGGAAGATGCCGACAAGCTGGCCAAGCGCATGGCTGCCGGCAAGTTCGATCTCAACGATCTGCGCGCCCAGCTCAGCCAGATGCAGCGCATGGGCGGCCTCGGCATGCTGGCGGGCATGATCCCCGGCCTCAAAAAGGCGCAGGCGCAGATGACCAATGCCGGCGTCAACGACAAGACACTCGTTCACCTCGATGCACTCATCGGCTCGATGACGCTCAAGGAGCGTGAGCGTCCGGAATTGCTCAACGCCAAGCGCAAGATCCGCGTGGCCAAGGGCGCTGGGCTTCAGGTGCAAGACGTCAACCGTCTCCTCAAGATGCACAAGGAGATGGAAACCGCCATGAAGAAGATCAAGAAAATGGGCGGTCTCAAGGGACTGGCCAAGATGTTCGCGGGCGGCGGTGGCGGCGGCGGGCTGGGCGGTTTGCTCGGCGGTGGCGGCGGTGCGCCGGGAGCGGGGCAGGGCGATCTCAGCGCCCTCAAGGGACTTCCGGGGATGCCGGACATGCCCAAGCTTCCGCCGGGTTTTCAGAATTTTCTCAAGAAGTAACGCAACGAATTTCAGGTTCAGAGTTCAGAAGAAAGGTAAGGTAAGTTACAGATGGCAACCAGCATTCGCCTGTCGCGCGGTGGCTCCAAGAAGCGCCCCTATTACAAGATCGTGGTGACGGACAGCCGCTCACCGCGCGATGGCCGCTTCATCGAGCGCATCGGCAGCTACAACCCGCTGCTCGCCAAGGATGACGAGAAGCGCGTCGTGCTCGACACCGAGCGCGCCAAGCACTGGGTGAGCGTCGGCGCCCAGCCGACCGACCGTGTCGCCCGCTTCCTCGATGCCGCAGGCGTCAAGGAGCGCGCCGCGCGCAACAACCCCAACAAGGCAGAGCCGGGCCAGAAGGCCAAGGACCGCGCCGAGGACAAGGCCACCAAGCTGGCCGAGGCCGAGGAAGCCCGCAAGGCTGCGGAAGAAGCCGCCAATGCTCCGGCTGAAGAGCCGGCTGCTGAAGCCCCCGCCGAGGAAGCACCCGCTACCGAGGCTGCCGCTGAAGAGCAGGCCGAAGGCTGATCTTGCCCGTGGATCGTCCCGTCACGCTCGCGGCTGTCATCGGCGCGCATGGCGTGACGGGGGAAGTGCGTCTCAAGCTCTTCGGCGATGGGCCGGAGAGCTTGAAGCGCTACAAGAGCTTCGAGGCGGGCGGTCGCACCCTCACGCTCAAGACGGTACGCGATGGCTCGAATGGCGCCGTCGCGCGCTTTGCGGAAATTACCGATCGCAATGCCGCCGAAGCCTTGCGCGGCGTGGAACTCACCGTTCCGCGCTCAGCGCTGCCCCCGCTCGAACCCGGCGAATATTATCATGTCGATTTGATCGGCCTGCCATGCGTTGCCGAATCGGCTGAAACGGTGGGGACGGTTGTGGCTGTCGAGAATTTCGGGGCCGGTGACGTCATCGAAATCGAGAAGCCCGGCGGAAAACGGTTCATGGTCCCCATGCTGCCGGAAGCGGTGCTCGACTGGAACGAGGAAAGACTTGTCCTGAGCAGTCTTTTCCTTGCAGACTGACAGGACATTCCGCTTCGGCGAATGAGGACGGGCCTCTTGCTTGCCCACATGGATCGGTCTCGATCGATCACCTCCAAGAGCGCAGGGCCGCATGAACGCGATTGTTTTGGACAATGAGGGTATTGGCTGCCTGCCCGCGCCGGATTGTCCCTTGTGCGGCGAATCGGGCACTCAGCACTATCGCGATCTGCGCGATCCGATGTTCGGCGCGCCGGGACGCTGGGGGCTGAGGATCTGTCGCAATCCGCACTGCGGCTCTGGGTGGATCGACCCCATGCCCACGCCGCAGAGCCTGGCGACGCTCTATCAATCCTACCATACCCATGACCAGGCACCGGTGATCGTGGCGCCGGAGGGGGCCGCCTCGCATGCGCCGGCTTTGCGCTATCGGCTTCTGGGCCTGCTGCCCTGGTGGAAGCATCACTACCAGTCGGGCCTCAATTACTTCGCGCACCGCAAGCCCGGCGTCATGCTGGATGTCGGCTGCGGGTCCGGCGGGTTCCTGCGGTCGATTGTCGAGGCGGGCTGGAGCGCCGTCGGGATCGACTTCGATGAACAGGCGGTAGCCGTGGCGTCGCAGGTGCGCGGCGCACAGGTCTTCGCGACCGATATTTTTGATCCGCGATTTGATGGGAAGAGGTTCGACGGCATCCTGCTCGACAATGTCATCGAGCATGTCCCCGAGCCCGGTCGCACGATTGCGCGGTGCGGTGAACTGCTCGCACCAGGCGGGCGGCTAGTGATGATCACGCCGAACGTCGATGCGCTGGGGCACCGCCATTTTGGCGAACATTGGCGGGGGTTGGAGACTCCCCGGCATCTGCATCTGTTCACCAGACGCGCCCTGAGAAAACTCGCGGTCAGCAATGGCCTGCGGTCCGCCAAGGTTTTTGCCAAGCCCAGCTCGCGGCAGTTCAATTTCATGGTGGGCGCGTCGGAAGAGATCATGCGGACGCGGGGGCTGCGCACAAGGCGCTGGCCGGTCGCGAAACGTCTCCTGCGGGTCAAGTCTCTCCTCTCGGCGCTTCTGGGCGGCGGGGAGGCCGAATTTCTGGTGTGCATCGCCGATCGTCCCGCACGTCCCAAATCCCGCTGATCGCCTTTCAATCATGACCTTCACCGCACAGATCCTCACTTTGTATCCGGAGATGTTTCCGGGGCCGCTCGGCATTTCGCTTGCCGGTCGGGCGCTGGGGGAGGGGGCGTGGTCCTGCGCACCCATCCAGATCCGCGACTTCGCGACGGACAAGCACAAGAGCGTGGACGATACGCCGGCAGGCGGCGGGGCAGGCATGGTGCTGCGCGCCGATGTGCTGGCACGCGCTGTCGATCATGCGCTCGATGCGCGCCCGGATCTGCCGGTGCTGGCAATGACGCCGCGCGGCACGCCGATCACGCAGGCGCGGGTTCGTACGCTGGCCGAGGGGCCGGGCGTCACGATTCTGTGCGGGCGCTTCGAAGGCTTTGACGAACGCCTGTTCGAAGGGCGGCCGATCGAGCAGGTGTCGATGGGCGACATCATCCTCTCGGGCGGAGAAATCGGCGCTTTCATGCTGCTGGATGCTTGCATTCGCTTGCTTCCCGGCGTAATGGGCGCGGCTTCTAGCGGTGTCGAGGAGTCGTTCGAGAACGGCCTCCTTGAATATCCGCAATATACCCGACCTGCTGAGTGGGAAGGGTGTATGATCCCTGAAGTGTTGCGATCGGGGGATCATGCGAAGATCGCCGCCTGGCGGAAACAACGGGCGGAGGATGACACACGGTTACGCAGGCCGGACCTCTGGGAGCGTTACAGGAACGCTCGGGACTGACCTGCCTCTGGCGCGCGACGCAGACGAAGGAAGACAGGACAGATGAACCTGCTGCAGACCATCGAGGCGGAAAACATTGCCGCTATCTCCAAGGATATTCCGGATTTCCGTCCGGGCGACACGCTGCGCGTGGGCGTGAAGGTCGTCGAAGGCGACCGCACCCGCGTCCAGAACTTCGAGGGCGTGTGCATCGCGCGTTCGAACAAGGGCATGGGCTCCAATTTCACCGTGCGCAAGATCAGCTTCGGTGAGGGTGTTGAGCGCGTGTTCCCGCTCTACTCGCCGAACGTCGACAGCGTCACGGTCGTCCGCAAGGGCGTCGTGCGTCGCGCCAAGCTCTATTATCTGCGTGGCCGCACCGGCAAGCGTGCGCGTATCGCCGAGCGTCGCGACACCCGCGACGAGGCATAAGCCTTATGGGCGTGGTGACGCGCCCAAAGCCATCAGGCGATGGCGAGCGATCATCCCGCGGGATGATGTGAGCGGAGGCCTAAGGGCCTCCGTTTTCGTTTGTGGGATGCTGGCATCGCGCCGCATTTGCGGCGGGCCGGGGAAAGTTCGCTTTCTATTCTCGCCAGGCGCCGCCATCATGCCCCGATGAGCCAAGCCGATGCAATCGCGCTGGAGAGCGTTGCCAAGAGTTTCGATGGCGGTCGGACCTTCGCCACGCACGATGTCGATCTGCACATTGGAGCGGGCAGCTTCGTGGCGCTCGTGGGCGCCTCCGGCTCTGGCAAGACGACGCTGCTCAAATGCATCAACCGGCTGATCGAGCCGGACAGCGGTATCGTCCGCATCCACGGCGAGCCGGTGAATGACCGGCCCGCTTATGAAGTGCGGCGGGAGATCGGCTATGTGTTTCAGGGCATCGGCCTGTTTCCGCATCTGAGCGTCGCCGAGAATATCGGCCTGACGCCGCGCCTGCTCGGCTGGCCGGCGCAGGATGTCGCCCGCCGCGTGGCCGAGCTGCTGGCGCTGGTCGAACTGCCCGAGGATTATGGCGTGCGCATGCCTGATGCGCTCTCGGGCGGTCAGCGGCAGCGGGTCGGGATCGCGCGAGCGCTGGCGGCAAGGCCCGGCATCTTGCTGATGGACGAGCCGTTCGGGGCGCTCGACCCGATCACCCGCGACACGCTCGGCCGCGCCTGCCGCCGCCTGCACGAGACGCTGGGCCTCACCACCGTGCTGGTGACCCATGACGTCTTCGAGGCCGTGCTGCTCGCCGACCGGATCGTCATGCTGGAGGGCGGTCGGATCATTGCCGACGATACCCCGCACCGGCTGCTGACCGATCCGCCCAACGAGGCCGTGCGCGCGCTGATGGCGATGCCTATGCGGCAGGCCGAACAGGTCCGCCGCCTGATCGCCGTCGGGCCGGACGGGACCGGCTGAGCGATGGACAGCTCCCTCTCCAGCGCGCTGCGCGTGCTCCCGGAATATCTGGGCTTTCATGTGCTGCTGAGCGCGGCCGCGCTGGGGCTGGGCATCCTGCTCAGCCTGCCGCTGGCCATCGCCGCAAGCCGCAGCGCGCGACTGCGCTGGCCGGTCCTTTCCTTCGTCAGCCTCGTGCAGACCATACCGGGGCTGGCTCTGATGGCGCTGTTCTACCCCCTATTGCTGGCGCTCTCCCTGCTCTCTTTGCGGCTGACCGGGCAGGGCTTCTCGGCGCTCGGCTTCCTGCCGGCGCTGCTGGCGCTGACCCTTTACTCCATGCTGCCGATCGTGCGGAACATCGTCACCGGCATCACCACGCTCGATCCGGCGCTGATCGAGGCGGCGCATGGCGTCGGCATGACCGATCAGCAACGCCTCTGGCAGGTGGAGATGCCGCTGGTCGCCCCGGTCGCGATGGCGGGGGTGCGGACCGCCGCCGTCTGGGTGATCGGCACCGCTACGCTGGCAACGCCGGTCGGGCAGACGAGCCTCGGCAATTATATCTTCTCCGGCCTCCAGACCGAGAATTGGGTGTGGGTGCTGTTCGGCTGCGGCGTCTCTGCGGCGCTGGCGCTGGCCGTGGATCAACTGCTCGGCTTGATTGAGACGGGGATCGCCCGCCGCGCGCGCCGGCGCATCTGGGCGGGCGCGCTGATCCTGTGCCTCGGTATCGCGACGGCCGCGGCCAGCGTGTTCGCCCCGGCAACGAAGGGCGGGTACGTCATCGGCGCCAAGAATTTCACCGAGCAATATATCCTGGCCGATCTTATCGGCCAGCGGCTGGCGGATGAGGGCGGCACGGCCACCGTGCGCAGCGGGCTGGGATCGGCGGTGGTCTTCCGGGCACTCGCGCAGAGCGATGTGGACGTCTATGTCGATTATTCCGGCACGGTCTGGGCCAATGTGATGGGCCGTACCGATCAGCCCGGGCGCGCCGCGATGCTGGCCCAGATGGCGGAATGGCTGAAGCGCGAACATGGCGTGACGCTGGTCGGTCCGCTTGGCTTTGAGAATGCCTATGCGCTGGCGATGCGGGCCGACAAGGCGCAGCAACTCGGCATCCGCTCGATTGCCGACCTCGCGCCCTACGCCCCGCGCTTTGTCATGGGCGGCGATTTCGAGTTCTTCACGCGGCCGGACTGGACGTCGCTGACCGAGGGCTACGGCCTGCGCTTCGCACGGACGCGTGAGTATCAATCCACCTTCCTATATCGCGCGGTGAAGGATGGGGATGTCGATGTGATCTCCGCCTTTTCAAGCGACGGGCGCATCGCAGCGGACAATCTGCTGGTGCTCGCAGACCCGCTGGAGCGCATCCCGCCCTATGACGCGATCGTGATGGTGGCGCCTGGCCGCGAGACGGATGCGCGGCTGATGGCGGCGCTCAAACCGCTGATCGGCGCCATTCCGGTCGAGCGGATGCGCGCGGCCAATCTGATGGTCGACCGCCCGGATCGCCCGGTTGCCCCCGCCGTCGCTGCCCGGTGGCTGATGGAGAAAGAGGCAGCGCCGAGCGACCAATAATCGCGCCCCAATCATCGCCCGCCAATAATCGGAGGGCGGCCTACCTTTGCTCTTGGCCGGCTGCATCAAAACTGATAGCGGACCTTTCCACGCACCCGTAGCTCAGCTGGATAGAGCGTTGCCCTCCGAAGGCAAAGGCCACTGGTTCGAATCCAGTCGGGTGCACCAAAATCTCACAATTTTGATCGCTGCTTGTGATGCAGCCTTTCGATCACCTTCGGGTGTCCCGATCTGGTGCGGTCTCTTCCGCCGCCAGCATCATGGTTAATGAAATGTAATCATCCTGTCATTCGCGCCTCCGATAGGCGGGCGACCTCCATGGGGGAGGGCATGATTCGGAGGTTGCCATGAAGATGATGTTTCTGCGCGCGGGCATTGCGATGTTCGCCTTTTCTGCTGCGTCTTCCCACGCGGCTGGCCTGCTCGACAATTATGTCGTCGGCTTCAGCAAAGCGATCGACACCAAGGAAGCCAGCGCGGTTGCTTATAACTGGGACACGCGCACGCTGATGGTCACCAATGATGAGGAAGAGGATGACGGCACGAACATCTGGGGCGAATATGATCTGAACGGCAACAAGACCGCGACGATCAGCCTCTCCGGCTGCCTCTCGCTCGGCAGTTCGCAATGCGATGCCGAGGGCCTCGCTTATGTGGGCAACGGCCAATATGTCGTCGCCGAAGAGCGCTATCAGGATATCGCGCTGCTCAGCCAGACTGGCGTGGACGGCACAACCCGTACCTACACCGCCTATCCGGATGCGCCGACGATCAGCGTCGGCCCCGATGCCGGCAATAGCGGCCTGGAGGGCATTGCCTACAACAAGGTGACTGGCGACTTTTTCGGCGTGAAAGAACGCAGCCCCGAGACGATCTGGAAGATCTCCGGCGCCAATTTCGGCACGGAGACGGCGACGGTCACCGAACTGTTCGATATTGCGGCGCTGCCGGGCCTCGATCGGCTTTCCGACATCGCGGTGCTCTCCAACGGCATCTTCTCCGCGACGCCGTTCGGCGACAATCTGCTCATCCTCAGCGGCCGCTCATTCAACCTGCTCGAGGTGACGCAGGCCGGCCAGATCGTGAGCAGCTATGATCTCTCCGGCTTCAAGTCGCTGGTCGACCCGGCCAATCAGGGCGGCAAGTTCGAGGGCCTGACCCTCGACGATGCCGGTAACATCTACCTTGTGAGCGACGATGGTGATGGGCCGAACCAGTCCTATCTCGTGAAGCTCAGCTATGCCGGATCGGTGCCGGAGCCGGCGACCTGGGCGATGATGCTGGGCGGCTTCGCGCTGATCGGCAGCACCATGCGGCGGCGCAAGGTTGCACTCGCTTTCAGCTAAACGCAGCGGGAACGGGCGTCGCGGGCAGACCGCGGCGCCCGCTTAGATCAGAGAGGGACTTCCCCCTCGTCGCTGCCGTTCCAATAATGGATGCGACGGGCGCGGACCTGGATCATGACCAGATCGGGTGTGTCGATGCCCTGCTCGAACCACCGTTCGAGATCCTTGTTCCAATGCTCGGCGAAGCGCCCCTTGTCCCGGATCAGCTCCGCGCGACCCTCGACGGCGATGAACAGCGGCGGTCCGCCCAGCAGGCCGACCGCGCCGGTGAAGGTGAGGCCGACCTCGGGGTCGCGCTCGATATCCGCGATGGTGCGCGCCGCCTCATAGGTGAAGAAGAAGCTGTCGCCGCGCCAGGCGACCTCACCATTGTTGCTCATCGGCCGGCTTGCCAGCGCGCCGCCCTCCGTGCGCGTGGAGAGCATCCCGAAATCGATCTTGCCCATCTTCTCGGACAGGTCATCGAGCGTCATGTCAGCCATTGGGGCCTCCTGAAGAAGCCGGACGAGAGCGTCCGGTCTCCTCCAACGGATCATGATGGCTTAAGGTTGCGTCGGGTCGCCTGACGCTGATCTTCAGGGCTTCTTGAACGTCCAGCGGCCGGCCGGACTCTCGGGATCGAACTTGACCAGCGCCGGCGTAGTACCGCCGATGGCAACGAGCGCACGTGCTTCGCCCGTGCCGGGCGTCGCCTTCGGCATGATCCGGTAAGTGCCGTCGGTGAGCTGGTCGATCCGCCAGAGCTGCTCGGGCGCCCCGGTGAAGGCCGGCACCGCTTCCACCTCACCTGTGGCCGTCGCCGCAAGCGCCCGTTGCGTGCCGGCGATGACGATCTTGTAATAAGGCGCACCCATTACGCCGCCGGCGCCCGGCACGGGGGCGACCGTCCAAAGCTGCTGGGGGCGGACCATATAGTCGCCCATATCGACGGGCACGGCTCCGTCCGGCCAGCCGGGTTCGACCTGCACCAAGGTCTGGTCGGGTACGTTGACAGGCGGTGTGCCGGGCGGGGCGAAGAAGCTGCGGCGGGCGTCGAAATCGATCCGCACGAAGTCGGCGGCAAGCTGGAGGGCATAGCCGCTGCGCTCGGCCTCGATCTCGTAGGTGCCCTCGGCGATATTGTCGCCCGCGACGGGCCAGCCATCCTTCCACAGCAGGGGGCGGATGCCGAGCACGCTGCGGCCCCGGTTCATGTCGATCTCATAGTGCATCGAGAACTTCTCGACCCCTTCGCCCAGGTCGATCTGCCCGAAGTGGCCGGGGCCGATGTCCCGCCCGCGCGCGTTGACGACCATCTTGCCGCCGCCCTTGAGCAGGGGAATGCCCATATGATCCACATAAGGCCCAAGCGGATCGCGCGAGCGGCCGACGCGGATGTGGTAGGTGGAATTGGGGCCGTCACAGCAGGTGCCGTGCGTGCCGAGCAGATAATACCAGCCATCGCGGTGGAGCAGGGCAGTCGCTTCCATGTCGATGGCGATATCCACCGCCTTGTTGCCGGCCTTGCGCGCGCCGGTGGCCGGGTCCAGCTCGATCATCTGGATCGCGCCGAAATAGGTGCCATAGCTCAGCCAAAGCCGGCCATCGACATAGAGGAAAGCCGGATCGATGGCGTCGAGATTTTCCTTGCCATCGCTGGAGGCGACCGTGCCCACCTCATGATAGCCAAAATCGGGGGAGGCGGGATCGAGCGACTTGGTCCACATGATCTTCACGTCGCTGGCATGGCCGCCGGACATGCCGCCGCCGCCAACGGCGTAGGAGACATAATAGCGATCGCCGATCTTGATGACATCCGGCGCCACGCCGCCGCCCGGCCGATTGCCGCCGCTGTGCCACGTCCAGCCATCTTCGGAGACCAAGCCGTCCTTACCGGTGCCGAACGTGTAATATTTGCCGTCCGAGAGAGTGATGGTGGACGGATCGTGGATATAGGGCTCGCCTTCAAGCTGCGCGCTGGCGGGGCTCTGGATCAGGAGAGCAAGGGCGAGGCCGGTGGCTGCGATGGTGCGGTTCATGCGATCACCTCGGAAGGATCAAAAAGGAAAGGGGAAGAGCCTCGGGCGCGGCCCGGTTACAGCGTGGTCACCGCCAGATCGGTAACGCCGTGCCCGGCCGCATCGATGAAGCGCACGCAATAGTCGCTCAGGCCCGGCCCGTTGATGACCGCGCCCCGAATGATGTTGCGGCCCTTTTTCAGTGTGATGCGGCGCGAGACGACATCATCCATCACCATGCGGCGATCGTTGAACAGTACCGCCGTCTCTACCCCGTTGACCCACCACATGGAGGCGGAGTTGGAGCCGACGGCTATGCGCACTTCCATGTCGCGCGGGCTGTCCACCACGGTCGCGACATGGAAGATCACGCCATATTTGGTCTTGTCCAGCGACTGGGCGAAATTGAACAGCTTGACGTCGAACGCGGTGGCATCGAGCGCGTGCCAGGTGAGCGTCTGCCCTTCCACGGTCACGGTCTCACCAGCGCGGGGAACACCGGCGGTCTGGGTGGGGAAGGGATAGGCGGTCAGCGTCTTGCGCACATAGCTGCCGGTGAAGACCGAATTGGTGCGGTTGGGCTTGTTGATCGGCTCCAGGATCAGCCAGCGGCGGATGAACCCGTCCCCATCCGGTCTGGCCGGGACGCGTCCGGCTGGCGTGAAATAGGGCGCGAGGGTGGCCGCGCCCTCCGCCGCGCTTGCGACACCCTGCAGGGTGCCCAACAGGACCAGCGGGGCGAGGCAGAAACGCACATGGGATATGGCCTTGGACGCGATCATGGTCATTCCTTCATGGGGCGGGCTGCGGAGCGTGCAGCCCGGAAAGAGACCTGCGGGGCAGGTCAGGACGGTTTGAGCAGCCCGTGCATGTCCAGCCATGCTATGAAGGCATCCAGCCAGCCGGTGCTGGTCGTGCCTTCCTTGCCGAGGCCAAAGCCATGGCCGCCGCGCTCGTAGAGGTGGAATTCGACCGGTTTGCCGGCCTCCTGCCAGGCATCGAGCAGGCCGAAGCCCTTTTTGGCGAACAGCGGATCATCCGAGGCGATGACGCCGAACAGCGGCGGCGCGTTGGCGGGCACGGTCACCCGCTCCATCGAGCCGTAAATGGGCGCGATGAATGCAAGATCGAGATCGGGACGGGCGAGGGTGGTGACCATCGTCGTCATGGCCCCGGCTGAAAAACCCATCATGCCGACGCGCTTGGGGTCGATGCCCCACTCGGCGGACCGTGCGCGCACGAGCGTGATCGCGGCGACGGCATCGGCGATCTGTTCCGGCAGGCCGGCCACGGCCTCGTCGGGGCTCGAGCGCGTCTCAGCCCGGCCGACATTGGCGAAGGCAGCGCGCAACTGGCGGTCGAAATCGGCAAGCGCGGGCGGCGTGGGCTTCAGCCGATATTTGAGCACGAAAGCCGTGATGCCCCGGTCGGCCAGAGCGCGGGCGACCCGCCAGCCTTCATTCTCCATCGAGAGCAGCAGGAAGGCGCCGCCCGGCGCGACGATGACGGCGGTGCCATTGGCCTTGCCGGGTGCCGGCAGCACCGGTGTGAGCGTGGCGGTGGAGACATTGCGCGCCATCGGCACGCCATATTGGCGGAACCAGCTTTCAGCCGCGGTGGCGCCTTTGACCGGCCCGGTGCCGAGCGGAATGGCGCCGGGTTCGGCCGGCGCGGGAATGGCGGTAACGGTCGCATCCTGCGCGGCGGCAGGAGACAGGGTGGCAGGAAACAAGGCGGCGAGAGCCAGCGCGGACAGCACGGTGCGAACGGACGCATGACGAATCGAGATGTTCAAGACTTTCCTCCCCGGTTCAGCGGCGGTCGATAGGCCGACCGCCTGCCTGCTTCTCGATACGACATTGCGGCGAACCTGCGAGTCCCCCGATGCGACGGCGGCAGGATAATCGTCGATTTCTTCAAACGTCAACTTGTCAGACAAAAATAGCGCGTAGTTTCAATCGCTGAGCGGTGCTGGGCGGTCTGTAAGCCCAAGTTATTGCGCAATTTTGTTGCCAATCTGAAAATTTCATCATTATGTTAGCGTTAACAAAATCAGGAGGGATGGATGCGGCGCGCGACTTTGCTTGGATCTTTTGTCGTAGTTTTTATGGCTTCGATGATGCCCGCTGCGCATGGCGAGGAACCGGCCCTGCGACTTGGCGATTCCGGCTATTTCGAGGCGCCGGCCGCCAATGTGCTGGTGTTCAGCAACTGGTATGACGGGCTGTTCGCCGACTCGAAGATCAGCGGGGTCGAGATCATCCAGCAGGACAAGCGGATCGCCACCAATGGCGATGTCCGCCTCTCCGCCACGCCGGGCCAGTGGAATGCCATCGGGCGGATGATCGAACGCAAGGTTGATGCGCGGACCGGCACCATCGAGGCCGTTCTGGAATATCCCGAGCATGATTTCCGCTACATCATCCGCGCCGTTCCGCGCGGCGCCGACCTTCTCCTGACCGTCGAATTGCCGCGCGCCTTGCCGGCGGCGCTGGTGGGCAAGGCGGGGCTGAATTTGGAGTTCCTGCCCTCGGCTTACTACCACAATGCCTTCATGGTGGATGGCAAGGCCGGCGCCTTCCCACGTTATCCGGCCAGCGCGATGGTGCGGACGCCGGAGCGTAATCCTGCGAGCGGACGCAGCGATGGCCCCGGTGCCGAACCGCTCCCTCTGACTCAGGGCAGTGACATCGTCCTCGCGCCGTCCGATGCCGCGCGCCGGGTCCGCCTCCGCTCGCAGACGCCTATCGCGCTGTATGATGGGCGCAATCAGGCGCAGAATGGCTGGTTCGTCCTGCGGTCGCTGCTGCCGGCGGGCAAGACGGGCGTGGTGGTGCAGTGGACCCTCTCGCCGACCAGCACGCCCGGCTGGCTGCGGCCGCCGTCCATCGGCCATTCGCAGCTAGGCTACACGCCGGGGCAGGCGAAGGTCGCGACGATCGAGATCGATCGCGCCGACACCCGTCGGGCCCAAGCGACCCTTCTGCGCGTCGAGCCTTCGGGGCAGGAGGTGCCCGTTCTCAGCGGCACGCCGACTGAAGCGGGGGATTATCTGCGCTATCGCTATCTGCGTTTCGACTTCAGCACCGTGCGCGCGCCGGGCCTCTATCGGCTGGCCTATGGCGACAGCAAGACGGCGCCGTTCCGCATCGCGCAGGATCTGTTCGCCGATGCCTGGCACCCAACGCTCGACGTCTACTTCCCCGTGGCGATGGACCATGTGACCGTTAACGAGGCCTATCGGGTCTGGCACGGCGAATCCCACAAGGACGATGCGCGGCAGGCGCCGCTCAATCATGAGCATATCGACCTCTATGCGCAGGGGCCGACCACCGATACGCGCTTCAAGCCCGGCGAGCATATTCCCGGCCTTAACATCGGCGGATGGTACGATGCCGGCGACTATGACATCCGCACGCAGACCCAATATGCCGTGATCCGCTCCATGGTGCGCAGTTGGGAGAGCTTCGGGCTGGATCGCGACACGATGAGCGTGGACGATGCCACACGGCGCGTCGAAATCCATGTGCCCGATGGTCAGCCCGACCTGCTTCAGCAGATCCGCCACGGCACGCTCCAGCTCGTCGCGCAATTCGATGCGGTGGGCCATGCGATCCACGGCATCGTGGAGCCGGATGTGGGGCAGTACACGCATCTTGGCGACGCTGTGACCAAGACCGACGGCAAGATTTATGATCCGGCGCTCAAGCCTTATGAGGTGAAGGGAGACCGCAGCGGCACGCCCGATGATCGCTGGGCGTTCACCAGCCGGTCCTCGGCGCTCAATTACGGCTCGATCGCGGCGCTGGCTGCGGCCAGTCGCGCCCTCAAGACGCTGGACCCGGCGCTCTCCGCCAAGGCACTGGCCATCGCGACGCGGGTGTGGGCCGAGGAGCAGAGCCATCCGCCTTATGTCTTCCAGCATGGCAATACGACCGGCGGGCCGCTCGAAGCCGAGCAGTTTGCGGCCGCCGTGCAATTGCTCAAGACCACGCGCGACAAGCGCTACGTGGCACAGATCGAGGCGCTGTGGCCGTCCGTCTCAAAATTCTTCGGCTTTCAGGCCGCGCTGGCGACAGAAGCCCTGCCGTTCATGCCACCTTCCTATCGCACGGCGATGGAGCCGCTCGTGCGGCAATGGGCCGCGCAGAGCGACAAGATCGCCGCCGCCAATCCCTATGGCGTGCCGATCTCGGAAGGCGGCTGGGCGGGGAATGAAGGCGTGATCGACTATGGCCTCGCCGCTTATGCGCTGCACAAGGCTTTTCCAGCGATCGTGAAGCCCGATGCGGTGTTCCGCAGCATCGACTATCTGCTCGGCAACCATTCCGGCTCGGACATCTCCTTCGTCTCGGCGGTGGGCGCGCGATCCAAGGAAGTGGCCTATGGCACCAATCGTGCGGACTTCAGCTTCATCGCCGGCGGCGTGGTCCCGGGTGCGCTGATCATCAAACCGGATTTTCCGGAGAACCATGAGGACTGGCCGTTCTTCTGGGGACAGAATGAATATGTGATCTCCGCCGGTGCAGGATTTATCGAACTGGCGAACGCTGCGCATGAGTTGGCGAACCCGGAGCGGTAATCAGGGCTGAGACCGACCGCCCTTCAACCGTCACCCCGGGCTTGACCCGGCGTCCAGCTAACATTTTTGGGGCGCCCGTTTCGCCCGGCAAGATCGTGGCGGGAGGTCGGTCTGGAAAGAAAGCTGGACCCCGGGTCAAGCCCGGGGTGGGGGTGGGGTGTCAAACCCAGCAGTTATCTGTCAGTCAGCGCTTGCGTGACACGCCCCCCACAGGCGCTCAGTTCTCGAGCGCGCGCCAAGCTGCCACCATGGCATCGGCCCGCTGGCGGACCTGTGCTGCGTCCAGCCCGGGCTGATAGATCGATGATCCAATGCCGAACCCAGCCGCACCAACGCTGCGCCATGTGGCCATATTGTCCGGCCCGATGCCGCCCACCACCAGCACCGGAATGTCGGCGGGCAGCACCGCCTTCATTGCCTTGAGCGCCGCCGGGCTGTGCATCTCGGCGGGGAAGAGCTTGAGCGCATCGGCGCCAGCATCGATAGCGGCGAAGGCCTCGCTCGGGGTTGCGATGCCGGGCATGGAAAGCAGGCCGAGCGCCTTGGTGCGGCGGATCACCTGCGGGTTCATGTTGGGCGAGACGATGACGCGCCCGCCCGCCTGCGCGACCTGAACGACCGCGTCCACGCTCAGCACGGTACCGGCCCCGATCAGCGCGCCGCCGGGCAGGCGGGCGAGGGCGGCGATGCTCTCCAGCGGGCGGGGCGAATTGAGCGGCACCTCGATGCAGCGCAGGCCCGCCTCGATGAGCGCCGCCCCGATGGCGGGCGCCTCCTCGGGGGTGAGGCCGCGCAGGATCGCCACAAGCGGCATGTCGGCGATCTGATCGAACCACTGTGTCACAGGGATGCTCGCTTTCTCATCGGCGGACGTCGCCGGTTTGGCCGGGGTGGAATGCGGCGAGTTCCTCCGCGCTGATCGGGCTGAAATCGCCATGAACGAAATGATTGAGCACACAGAGCGCCAGACCGCGCTCGGCTGCGGTGGCGATGCCGGCATCGATATGCGCGATCACACCGGCGGCGAATGCGTCCCCGGTGCCGATCCGGTCGACGATCCCAGCGACTTCAACAACTTGCGTCTCGAAGCTGTCATCCGGTGTATCGAGGCGGGCGCAAAGGTGATGGAGCCCGGCATGGGTGACCACGCGATGGGTGGAGGCGATGTGGCGCAGATTGGGGAAGCGCGCGAAGGCTGCCTCGGCTGCGGCGCGGCGTCTGTCCACGTCCTGCGCATCGAAGGACTGGCCGAGCAGCATCGCAATGTCCCGCGCGCTGCCGAAGAACAGATCGGCCATCTCGACATGGCGGGCGAGGATCGGCGCGGGATTGTCGCACCAGCTTTCCCACAGCGTCGCGCGGAAATTCCCGTCGAAGGAGATCGGGATACCAGCAGCCTTTGCCGCCGCCATCGCCGCGAAGGACAATTTGTGGGCCTCAGGCGCAAGGGCGGGGATGATGCCGGAAAGATGCAGCATGGCCACGCCCTCCAGCGCCGCGGCCCAGTCACAACGCTCGGCGGGGGTGATCGCGAAGCTGCTGCCGGCGCGATCATAGCTGATCGCGGGTGCGCGCAGGCCGCTCCCCGGCATGAGATAGAATAGCCCCATCCGCCCGGGCGCGCGCTGCAGATGGCGCACGTCCACGCCGGGCCGGCGCAATGCGTCCAGCGCTGCATCGCCGACCGGCCCCGGCGGTAGCGCGGTGAGAAACGCGCTCGGCACGCCCAGCCGCGCCAGCGCCACTGCGACATTGGCTTCCGCGCCAACGAATCGCGCATCCAGCCGCTCGCTCTGGAACAGGCTCTCGCCGGGTACGGCGGAGAGGCGGAGCAGCAGTTCGCCGAAACAGAGGATGGGGCCGGGTGTCATCGTGTCTCTTGTCAACGCGTTAGAGGCACAGGAGTAGCCCCTCTTGACAAACAAGCGCAATAGCTCTTGATAGCGCTAACACACAGGGGCGCCCTCGGGGGGCGAGGGAGAGGAAGTGATACATCCAGAAGAGTCCGGCCCGATGCTGCCCGTCGATTGGGAAGAGGGCATGTTTCTGGGGCGAGCCGATTTTGGCGATGGCCCGAGCCCCGTGCTCGTCCGCCAGGGCGAACTGCTCGATATGGCGCACGTCTGGCCGACCGTCTCGGCCCTTGTAGAAAGCGGCGATTTTTCAGGCGCTGGCGGCACGTCGCTGGGCCGTTTCGATCCTGCATCCACGCGCTTGCTCAGCCCCGTCGATTTGCAATGCGTCAAGGCTTGCGGCGTGACCTTCGCTTTGTCCGCCATCGAGCGGGTGATCGAGGAGCGGGCGCGGGGCGACTGGAGCCGGGCGGCCTCGATCCGCGAGCGGCTTGAGTCGCGCATTGGCGGACAAATCCGCTCCGTCCAGCCCGGTACGCCGGAAGCCGCCTCTCTCAAGGAGGCGCTGATCGAGGACGGGCTGTGGTCGCAATATCTGGAGGTCGCCATCGGCCCGGATGCGGAGGTGTTCACCAAGTCGCCGGTGCTCTCCACTGTCGGGCCGGGCGCCGTGATCGGCATCCGTTCGGATTCTGCGTGGAACAACCCCGAGCCGGAGATCGTGCTACTGGCGGACAGCCTCGGCGCCGTCGTCGGCGCGACGCTGGGCAATGACGTCAATCTGCGCGATTTCGAGGGCCGCTCGGCCCTGCTGCTCGGTAAGGCCAAGGACAATAACGCCTCCTGTTCCATCGGCCCGCTGGTGCGATTGTTCGATGACAGCTTCAGCATCGATGATGTGCGCCGTGCCGCAGTGCGGCTGACCATCGCCGGAGAGGATGGGTTCGTGCTCGAAGGCGTGAGCAACATGGCGGAGATCAGCCGCGATCCGCTCGATTTGGTGCGCCAGACGTTGAGCGAGCATCAATATCCCGATGGCTTTGCGCTGTTCCTCGGCACGCTATTCGCGCCCGTGCAGGACCGCGACGAGCCGGGGCGTGGCTTCACCCACAAGGTGGGCGATGTTGTCACCATCGCGTCCGATAAGCTCGGGCGCCTGGTCAATCGGGTCGTCACCTCGCGCGATGCACCACCCTGGCAGCTGGGTATTGGCGCCTTCTACGCAAATCTGCAGCGGCGCGGTCTTCTGGAATCGGCATGAACAAGTCTGAGCAAACACAATACGCCGTCTATCCCAGCCTGGCGGGCAAGAACGTGCTGGTCACCGGTGGGGCGACCGGGATCGGGGCGGCTATCGTCGCGGCGTTTGCGGGCCAGGGCGCGCATGTCGCCTTCCTCGACTTCAACGACATTGCCGGCGCCGATCTGGCGCGTGCGCTGAGCGGCGCGCGCTTTCGCCATTGCGACCTTCGCAACGTCGCCGAGCTGGAGCGGACCGTCCGCGCGCTGGAGAGCGAGATGGGCGGGTTCGACGTGCTGGTCAACAATGCCGCCAATGACGACCGCCATCGCTATGACGAGGTGACCGCCGATTATTGGGACGAGCGCATGGCGACCAACCTGCGCCACCAGTTCTTCGCCGCGCAAGCCGTGGTTCCGGCGATGCGGGCGCGGGGCGGCGGTGCCGTCATCAATCTGGGCTCGGTGAGCTGGCATCTCGGCATGTCCGAGTTGGTGCTCTACCAGACCGCGAAGGCCGGCGTGGAGGGCATGACCCGCGCGCTGGCGCGTGATCTGGGCGGCGACAATATCCGCGTGACCGCCATCGTGCCGGGCAATGTCGATACCCCCCGCCAGAAGCAGTGGTATACGCCGGAAGGTGAGGCGGAGATCCTGCAGGCGCAATGCCTCCCGCGCCGCATCCAGCCGCGCGATGTCGCCGCGCTGGCGCTGTTCCTCGCCTCCGATGACGGCGCGCTGTGCAGCGGGCACGAATATTTCGTCGACGCAGGCTGGCGCTGAGATGCAGCCGGAGCCGATCCTTCCCCTGGGCATGACGCTCGGCGAAGGGCCGGTCTGGTGGGACGATGCCTTGTGGTTCGTCGATATCAAAGGGCACCGGCTGTATCGCCATGTGCCGACCACCGGCGCGCTGGCGGTATGGGATGCGCCGGACCAGATCGGCTGGGCGTTGCCTACGCGCAGCGGCGACATGATGACCGGCGTGCGCACCGGCCTGCATCGGTTCGATCCGCAAAGTGGCACATTTTCGCTGTTCCACGATCCCGAGCCGCATCTGCCCGGCAATCGGCTGAACGACGCCGCCACCGATACTCAAGGGCGGCTGTGGTTCGGCAGCATGGACGACAGCGAAGCCGCCCAGACCGGGTGCCTCTATTGCCTCGCCGGCGGGCAGTGCGCCGCCACGGTCGTGCCTGCTGTCGAGATCACCAATGGCCCTGCCATCAGCGCAGATGGGCGCACGCTTTATCACACCGACACGCTTGGCCGGAAAATCTGGAAAGTCCCGGTCGATGAGAACGGCACGGTCGGCGCGGGCGAGCTGTTCATCACCATCGAGAATGGTGCGGGCTGGCCCGACGGCTCCGTGCTGGATAGTGAGGGCTGCCTGTGGGTCGCCTTGTTCGGCGGCTGGGGCGTGCGGCGCTACGATCCGCAGGGTCGGCTGATGCAGACCATCTCCTTCCCGGTCGCCAATGTCACCAAGATAGCCTTTGGAGGGCCGGATCTGCGCACGGCCTATGCCACCACCGCGCACAAGGGGCTGGATGCTGCCGCGCGTGAGGCACAGCCGTTGGCCGGCCACGTTTTCGCATTCGATCCCAAGGTTGCAGGATTGCCGGTTACCCCGGCAGATATTTGACAGAAGAAACGCCGTCCCGGCCTCGGCTGGAGTCGGCAGAATTTTTGAGAGAGAGGAGGGGCTCGGCATGAGCGCTGAAACGCACGCCATCGGGCGAACCAACATCGGGTTCATATTCGCCATCGTGGCCATCGCCACCATTGGTGGCTTCATGTTCGGCTATGATTCCGGCGTGATCAACGGCACCCAGAAGGGGCTGGAATCCGCGTTTGACCTGGGCGCGCTGGGCATCGGCATCAATGTCGGCGCCATTTTGGTCGGCTCCGCGCTGGGCGCGTTTCTCGCCGGGCGCATGTCCGACCTCATTGGCCGTCGCGGCGTGATGATGCTGGCCGGCCTGCTCTTCCTCATCAGCGCGCTTCTGGCCGGTGCGGCCGGGTCTTCGGCGATGTTCATCGTGGCGCGGATCATCGGCGGCCTCGGCGTCGGCGCGGCCAGCGTGATTTCGCCGGTCTATATCTCCGAGGTGACGCCAGCCTCGATCCGGGGGCGCCTCTCCAGCATTCAGCAGGTGATGATCATCACCGGCCTTACCGGAGCATTCGTCGCCAACTTCGTGCTGGCGCGCTATGCCGGCGGCTCGACGGCGACCTTGTGGTTCGATCTGCCGGCGTGGCGCTGGATGTTTCTGCTGCAGGCGATCCCGGCGGCCATCTACATCCTGGCGCTGCTGATCATTCCCGAAAGCCCACGCTATCTGGTGGTCAAGGGCAAGGAAGAGCGCGCCCATGCGGTTCTCTCGCGGCTGTTCGGCCCCGAGGAAGCGACGCGCAAGGTGAGTGAGATCCGCGACAGCCTCGCTGCCGATCACCATCGCCCCCGCCTTTCCGACCTGATCGACAAGACGACCGGGCGCATCCGGCCGATCGTGTGGACCGGCATCGGCCTTGCGATCTTCCAGCAGTTCGTCGGCATCAATGTGGTCTTCTATTATGGCGCCACCTTGTGGGAGGCCGTCGGCTTCTCGGAGGATTATGCGCTGCAGACCAACATCCTCTCCGGCGTGCTCTCCATCGGCGCCTGCATCGCCACCATGTTCCTGGTGGACAAGATCGGCCGCAAGCCGCTGCTGCTTTTTGGATCGGCGGGCATGGCCGTCACGCTGGCGATCGTGGCCTATGCCTTCTCCACGGCGGTCACGGGCGCCGATGGCGGCGTGGTGCTGCCGGGCAGCAATGGCATCATCGCGCTGATTTCGGCCAATCTCTACGTGATCTTCTTCAACCTGAGCTGGGGGCCGATCATGTGGGTGATGCTGGGCGAGATGTTCCCCAACCAGATCCGCGGCTCGGGCCTCGCGGTGGCGGGGCTGGCGCAGTGGCTGGCGAACGCTCTCGTTTCGGTGAGTTTCCCCTCGCTGGTCATCAGCCCCGGCCTTGCGGTGGCCTATTTCGGCTATGCCTTCTTTGCCGCCGTCTCCTTCTTCTTCGTCCGCGCCATGGTGCGCGAGACCAAGGGACGGGAACTGGAGCAGATGGAAGGCTGATCGCTCACCCGACAGCACGCTCGGCCCGGTCACGCTTAGGCGTCGCCGGGCTGTTCGCTTTTCAGGGCTTGGGCTGGGGCGGGGGGCCGTCGCTCTCGCGCGCAATCAGCGTGTAGGGCGTCACGACATGCGGGTGGTCCACGCCCTTCGATGAGGCGTTGCGCATCCGGATTTCCCGGGTCAGCAGCGCCACCGCCTGCTGCGCCATATCGGTGATCGGCTGGCGGATCGTGGTCAGCTCCGGCCAACTGGTGAGCGCCAGAGCGGTATCGTCGAAGCCGCAGATGGTCAGCATTTGCGGCACATCGATGCCGCGCCGGTGCGCGACGGTCAGCGCAGCTGCGGCCATATCGTCGTTGGAAGCGAAGATCGCCGTCGGCGGCTCGGGCAGGTCGAGCAGGCGCGTGGCTGCCTCCAAGCCGGAGCGGAAGGTGAAGAAGCCCTGCTCGATCAGCTCGGGCTGCGGCGCAATGCCGTGCTTCTCCAGCGCGGAGCGATAGCCCTCCAGCCGTTCGGCGCTGGCCGTCTGGTTGGGGTGGCCGGTGATGAAGCCGATGCGGTGATGCCCGAGCAGGATCAGGTGATCGGTCATGGCGTGGGCCGCCGCCTTGTCATCGATGCTCACCGAGAGCGCCCAGTCCGGCGCGCGCCCGGTGGCGACCGCGACGACCGGCACGCCGGCGCCTTCCAACACGGCAAGGACGGAGGGGGAATCGCTCAGCGGCGGGGGCAGGACGATCCCATCCACCCGGCCCTTGAGCAGCGCTTCGATGGCCTTGTCCTCTGCGCCTTCCTCATTGCACTCCTTGACGATCAACTGCGCGCCGGTGCGGCTGGTCTCCGCCAATATGCCGACCAGAAACTCACTGAGATAGGCAAAGCTCGGGTTGGAGTGGAGCAGCCCGATGCGCGTGTCCTCCCCGCCGGCAAGCGTGCGAGCGGCGATATTGGGCGCGTAGTTCAGCTCCGCGATCGCGGCCTCGACCGCCAGGCGTTTGTCCTCACGGACGTTGGTGCCCTTGTTGATCACGCGGCTCACGGTCATCGGCGAAACGCCGGCCAGGCGGGCGACATCCTCGATCTTGGGGCCAGAGCTCTGCCGACGGGACGAGCGGGAACTGCGGTTGGTGACCATCGCCTGACTTGTTCGCCTTCCTATCCGGAACCGGGCGAGACCTCTCCCAATATCGTGCGGTCACCGCAACAGATAAGATGAAGGGGGCGATCTTGCTTTGGCTCCGCGTCGTTATCGTCTCGTCGTACCGATCTAGGGGCACGGCAATTTCGGTTTCGTTAGCGCCTGGGCGACAAGATAGCAAAAAAAGAGGTGGCCGCCGGAGCGACCACCTCATCAGTAACCTGACCCGGCGAAGAGGAAGCGCCCGGGTCCGGCATGGCTCAAATGAAGCGATTGACGAGATTTTCGATCCGCTCCTGCCGGCCGGAGGCAGGCTTGGGGTCGAGCGCGCGGGTCACGGCCAGATCGGCGATCCCGGCGAGGTCGAGCGCGGCGATCTCCTTGCCGAGCGGGCCATCCCAGCCCGCATAGCGCTGATTGCGCAGGGCATCGATGCGGCCATCCTCGATGATCGCGGCGGCATTCAGCAGGCCACGCGCCACCGTGTCGATGCCGCCGATATGCCCGTAGAACAGGTCCACCGGGTCGATCGACTGGCGCCGGACCTTGGAATCGAAGTTGAACCCGCCCGTGGTGAAGCCGCCGGCGCGGATCACCTCGATCATCGCCACGGTCAGTTCTTCCACCGAGTTGGGAAACTGGTCGGTATCCCAGCCATTCTGATGGTCGCCGCGATTGGCGTCGATCGACCCGAAGACACCCAGTGCCGCTGCCGTGGCCAGCTCATGCTCGAAGGTATGGCCGGCGAGCGTCGCATGGTTCGCCTCGATATTCACCTTCACCTCATTCTCGAGGCCATAGCGCTTGAGGAAGCCGTAAACGGTGGCCGTATCGAAATCATATTGATGCTTGGTGGGCTCGTGGGGCTTGGGCTCGATGAGGATCGTGCCGGAAAAGCCGATCTTGTGCTTGTGCTCGACCACCAGCGTCAGGAAGCGGCCGAAATTATCGAGCTCGCGCTTCAAGTTGGTGTTGTGCAGCGTCTCATAGCCCTCACGGCCGCCCCACAGCACATAGTTGACGCCGCCCAGGCGATGCGTCGCCTCCAGCGCATCGCGCACCTGCATGGCGGCGAAGGCATAGACTTCCGGGTCCGGATTTGTCGCGGCGCCGGCAGCAAAGCGGGGATGGCCGAACAGATTGGCGGTGCCCCACAGCAGCTTGCGCCCGCTCGAAGCCTGCAGTTCCTCCAGATGATCGATGGCCTCGGCGAGGTGGCGGCGATGCTCGGCCACGCCTTCGGCCTGCGCCATCACGTCGACATCGTGGAAGCAGTAGAAGGGGACATCGAGCTTCTTGAAGAAATCGAAGGCGACCGCGCGCTTCTGATGGGCGGCCGCGCTGTCATTGGCGCCAGCATGCCAGGGGCGGTTGAAGGTGCCGGCGCCGAACACGTCCGAGCCCGGCCAGCAGAATGCGTGCCAGAAGCACACGGCAAAGCGCAGATGATCCTCCATCCGCTTGCCGAGCACGACGCGATCCTTGTCATACCAGCGATAGGCCAGCTCGTCGTCGGTATCCGGGCCTTTATAGGCGATGGGGGCAATGTCTGCGAAATAGTCGGTGGCCATCAGGCGCTCCCTGTCGGTTTCAAGAATCTCAGCTCTGTGCGGCGCGAATGGCCGGGTAGGCGCGGCGGAAGGCCTCGCGCTTGGGCGCCAGTCGTTCGGCGGTCAGCGGGTCGGGCTCGATCACATGGGCGATCGGCGGCGTCGTGCAGATGTCGGCGGGTGCGCCGCCGGTTACGCCGATCTGCGCCAGGCGGGCCGCGCCCATCGCCGGACCGACTTCACCGCCCTTGAGGTAATTCAGGCGCGTGCCGAGTGCAGCGGCGATGATCTGGCCCCAATAGCGCGACCGCGCGCCGCCGCCGATCACGGCCAGTTCCTGCACATCGCTGCCGGCGTCGCGCAGCGCATCCAGCCCATCGGCAAAGGCAAAGGCAACGCCCTCCAGCACCGCCTGCGCCAGCCGCTCCGGCCCGCTATCATGATCGAGATTGAGGAAGGCGCCGCGCACCTGCGGGTCGTTATGCGGTGTGCGTTCGCCTGAGAGATAGGGGAGGAAGAGTTCCGGTCCGCACGCGGGGCCAACGGACTCCGCGCGGGAAAAGAGGTCGGCGGCGCCGGCTGCACCGGAGAGGCGTGCAGCAAAGTCTATGCACGACGCCGCCGACAGGTGCACGGCCATCTGATGCCAGTGTGCAGGCAGGCAGTGACAGAAGGCGTGCACGGTTCGGTCTGGATTGGGTTTGAACTGGTCGTTGGCGATGAAGATTACGCCCGATGTGCCGAGGGAAAGCAGCCCGTCGCCATCGCTGACGATGCCGATGCCCGCAGCGCCGGCGGCATTGTCGCTGCCCCCCGCGGCAACCGGAACGGGGGACATGCCCCAAAGCTGAGCGACATCCGCCCGCAACGTGCCGGTCAGCTCCGTGCCCTCGTACAGCGCCGGCATGTGCGCAAGGCTGAGGCCGGTCGCGTCCAGCAGTGCTTCCGCCCAGCGCCGCCCGGCGACATCCAGCCACAAGGTGCCGGCAGCGTCGGACATATCCGTGGCTTTGTCGCCGGTCATTTGCAGGCGGATATAGTCCTTGGGCAGCAGCACGGTGCGTGTGGCGGCGAAGGTCTCCGGCTCGTGCCGGGCGACCCAGGCGAGCTTGGGCGCGGTAAAGCCGGGCATGACGATGTTGCCGCCGATCGTGCGGAATGCGTCGGTCTTGTCTTCCAGCGCGATGCATTCGGCGTGGCTGCGCCCGTCATTCCACAGGATTGCCGGCCGCAGCGGCTGGTCGCCGGCGCCGAGTAGCGTGGCGCCGTGCATCTGGCCGGCGAGCCCGACGCCCAGCACGGCGCGCCGCACGGCGGGGTCGATGGCCTGCACCGCTGCGGTGGTCGCAGCCCACCACGCGGCCGGGTCCTGCTCGGACCAGAGCGGTTGCGGCCGCTGCACGGTGAGCGCTGCCGTTCCCTGGCCGACAACGGCGCCATGCTGGTCGATGACGACCGCTTTCACGCCGGAGGTGCCGATGTCGATGCCGAGGAACATGCCGGTCAGTCGCGGAACGGATTGATCGTCTGGATCGTGCCGTCGGCGTTGAAGGTCAGCTCGGTGACCTTCACGTTGCGCAGGTGGTTTTTGCCGCTCAGCTGCGTGTCATGATAGAAGAGCCAGGTCTTGCCGCCCCAATCCACGATGGAATGGTGGGTGGTCCAGCCCTGCACCGGTTCCATGATCTTGCCGCGATAGGTGAACGGACCATAAGGCGTCTTGCCCGTGGCGTAGACGAGGAAGTGCGTGTCGCCGGTCGAGTAGGTCAGGTAGTAAGTGTCGCCGCGCTTGTACATCCATGTGCCCTCGAAGAAGCGGCGATCATGGTCGCCACCAAGCAGCGGCTTGCCTTTTTCGTCGAGGATCACGGCATCGCGCGGCGCTTCGGCATAGCTCCTCATATCGGCCGACATTTTAGCGACCTTGGGCATGAGGGCCGGCTGGTCGTCGGCCTTGAGGTCGGTCACGCCGACCGCGGCATCATATTTGCCTTTGGCCCAGTTCTGCAGCTGGCCGCCCCAGATGCCGCCGAAATACATGTAGCTGGTCCCGTCCGTGTCCGTGAACACATTGGGGTCCATGGAGAAGCTGCCGGTAATCGGCTTGGGCTCGGCCTTGAACGGACCCATGGGCGTGCTGCTGGTCGCCACGCCGATGTGGAAGATGCCGTCCTTGTCCTTGGCCGGGAAGTACAAATAGTAGGTGCCATTCTTGAACGCGGCGTCGGGTGCCCACATCTGCTTGGCTGCCCAGGGCACATCCTTCACGTCCAGCGCGACCGGGCCGATCTTCACCGGGCCGCCGATCTTGTCCATCTCCAGCACGTGATAGTCATGCATGGCATATTGGTTGCCCAGGTCATCGTCCGGGATGCCGGCGTCGACATCATGGCTGGGATAGACGTAGATCTTGCCGTTGAAGACATGGGCCGAAGGATCGGCGGTAAAAATCTCCGTCACGAGCGGCTGGGAGAGGAAGCGCTTGCCGTCAGCTGAGATGCCATCCGATTCATGGGCCGCGCCAGTCGCGCCATTGTTTGCAGCGGCCGGTTCATCCGAGGAGCAGGCGGAAAGGGCGGTGGCGAGACCAAGCACGACAAAGCTGGTCCGGAACATCGGGACTTTCGACAAGGGGGCTCTCCTTCGTTTATCTTGCGCGCCGCTTATGACGATGTGGCGTCGTTAAGGTAGCGCTACCATTATGGATGTAGGGCGGTCAAATGGATTCCGCTCGCGCATGATTTTGTCCTGTTTGAAAGAGGATAGGTGCTCCTGCAGATAAACAGGGCTGGGCAAGAAGAAATGGGAGCGCTACCATTATGGCTCAGGGCAGCGAATCCGCACAGGATCAGCGTGGCGCCAAAAGGAGAGGGACAATGGAGATCGCGGCGGGACTGTGGGCGCGTGGGTGGATGGCCGCAGCGCTGGCCTTGATGCCCGCGGCGGCATGGGCAGGGCCGGAGGCCCGCTTTGCCAGCTTCGATTATGACGGCCAGTCCATCGAGCAGGTAACGGTCAAGCCCGGCGCCTACCGCAACCCCATCCTCTCAGGCTATTATCCCGATCCCTCGATCACGCGGGTGGGGGATGATTATTATCTCGTCACCTCATCCTTCGCGCATTTTCCGGGGCTTCCGGTCTGGCATTCGAAGGATCTGGTGAACTGGACGCAGATCGGCAATGCGATCGACCGGCCAGATCAGCTCAACCTTGCCGGCCGGGGCGTGTCCGAGGCCGTGTTCGCGCCGGACATCAGCTTTCATGATGGCACCTTCTACATCGTCAACACCTGCGTGGGATGCCGGGACAATTTCGTCATCACCGCCAAGAACCCTGCCGGCCCCTGGTCCGACCCCATCTGGCTACCGTTCGAGGGGATCGACCCGTCGATCTATTGGGAAGGCGACAAGGCCTATATCGTCAACAATCGCGGGCCGGATGAGACGCCGCGCTATGAGGGGCACCGCGCGATCTGGATTCAGGAATATGACTGGCGGGCCGGCAAGATGGTCGGGCCGAGCACCCAGCTCGTCAATGGCGGGGTGGACCTGAGCAAGAAGCCGATCTGGATCGAGGGGCCGCATATTCTGCGCAAGGATGGCTGGTATTATCTGACTGCGGCCGAAGGCGGCACCAGCGTTGATCACTCGCAGGTGGTGTTCCGCTCCCGCAAGCTGCGCGGACCTTATGTGCCGCACAAGGATAACCCCATCCTCACCCAGCGCGACCTCGACCCCGCGCGGCTCGATCCGATCACCTCCGCCGGCCACGCCAAGCTCGTCCAGACCCCGGCAGGTGACTGGTGGGCAACCTTTCTGGCGGTGCGGCCTTATGCCGACAACTATTACAATATCGGCCGCGAGACCTTCCTGCTGCCGGTCCAGTGGAAAGACGGCTGGCCGGTCATCCTGCCGCATGGCGAGACGATTCCGTTCGCGCCCAAGGCGCCCGCGCTGTCTCCACAGGTCCGGCCGCCGCTGCCGACCAGCGGCGATTTCGCGTATGCCGACAGCTTCGAGGGCGACCAGCTGGCCATGCAATGGGTTGGCGTCCGCACGCCGGATCACCCGTTCTATCGGCTGGAGCGTGGCGATCTGGTGCTGGCCAGCGCCGCACCGCTCGGTGACAAGGCCGGAACGCCCGCCTTCCTCGGGCGGCGCCAGCAGCATCATGTCGCGACGATGCGCACGGTCGTGACCTTCTCGCCGGAGCAGGAAGGCGACCGCGCCGGCCTTGCCGCGATGCAAAGCGACGATGCCTGGCTGTTCTTCGGCCTTACGCGCCTGAACGGCCAGGATGCGATCACGCTGTATACTCGCGCCAAAGGGAAGGAGCAGCTGGTCGCCTCCGCGCCTATCGCCAACCGGAGCCCGATGACTTTGACGATCCGCGCGAACGGGGGGACCATGTCCTTCCACTATGCCGGGGCAGGGGGCATGGGCCGGCTCGCGGCGGATTTGGATGCCCGGTTCCTCAGCACACAGGATGCCGGCGGGTTCACCGGCACCATCGTGGGGCCTTATGTCTGGACCCGCTAGCCGAAAGGACCGCTGAGCGATGGTCACGCGCCGCGATGTGCTCGAAGGCTCGCTGCTGCTCGCCGCCAATGCCTGTTTGCCGGGCGCCGCCGTGGCCGCGTCCGAGAGCGACAGACCCTTGCGCGACCGGCTTTGGTATCGGCGCCCGGCGACAGAATGGACGCAGGCCCTGCCGGTCGGCAATGGCCGGATCGGCGCGATGGTGTTCGGCGGCGTCGGCACCGAGCGGCTGCAACTCAACGAGGATACCTTATGGTCCGGCGGGCCTTATGATCCGGTCAATCCCGCTGCCCGTGCCGCCTTGCCGGAGGTGCGCAGGCTGATCGCGCAGGGAGATTACGCGCAGGCGCATGACCTCGCGAACCGCACCTTGATCGGCCAGCCGGTCCAGCAGATGGCCTATCAGAGCTTCGGCGATCTGTTGCTCAGCTTGCCGGGCGCCGCGTCCGCTACAGTCCCTGACGATTATAGGCGCGTGCTCGACCTCGACAGCGCCACGGCAACGACGACGTTCACGCTGGCGGGCACGCGTCACCGCCGCACGGTCTTCGCGTCCCCTGTCCGTCAGATGATCGTGCTGCGCCACGAGGTTGATGGCCCGGCGTCGCTCGATCTCGATATCGGCTTTGCGCCGGCGCAGGAGGCGCAGGTGAAGGCTCGCGACGGGCTGCTGCTCATCCGGGGGCGCAATCGTGGCGCGCATGGCGTCGACGGTGCGCTGAAGCTGGCAGGGCTGGTGCGCGTGATCCCGGAAGGCGGCTCGCTCACCGCGCAGGGCGATCATCTGGCGTTGCGTGGCGCGCGGGCAGTGACGGTGCTTATCGCGATAGCGACGAGCTTTCGCCGTTTCGACGATGTCTCAGGCGGCCCGGATGCGCTCGTGCGCAACTGGATGGTCGATGCGATGGCACGCAGTTACGATCAATTGCACAGCGAAGCGGTCACCGCTCACCGTCAGCTTTATCGCCGCGTCGAGATCGACCTTGGCGATGACAGCGCCGGCGCGCTGCCCACCGATGAGCGCGTGATCGCCGCGCAGAGCCGCAATGACCCCGGCCTGGCGGCGCTCTACTTCAATTATGGGCGCTATCTGCTGATTGCCTCGTCGCGCCCCGGCTCCCAGGCAGCGAACCTGCAGGGCATCTGGAATGAGAGCATCGATCCGCCTTGGGGATCGAAATACACGATCAACATCAACACGCAGATGAATTACTGGCCGGCCGAGATCACGGCCTTGCCCGAATGCACCGAGCCGCTGGTGCGGATGGTGCGGGAGTTGGCGGAGAGCGGCGCCCGCACTGCGCGGGAGATGTATGGTGCGCGCGGCTGGGTGGCGCATCATAACAGCGACATCTGGCGCGCCACCGCGCCGGTGGATGGCGCGCGCTGGGGCCTGTGGCCGACGGGCGGGGCGTGGCTGTGCACCCATTTGTGGGATCACTGGGATTATGGGCGGGACAAGACCTTCCTGCGCGATGTCTATCCGCTCATGCGCGGGGCGGCGCTGTTCTTTGTCGATACGCTGCAGGTCGATCCCGAGACCGGCGCTCTCGTTACCAGCCCGTCGCTCTCTCCGGAGAACGCCCATCATGGCGACATCGCGATCTGCGCCGGGCCGGCGATGGACCAGCAGATTTTGCGCGACCTGTTCGACCAGACAGCGCAGGCCGCCGATTTGCTCGGCATCGACAGCGCGTTCGCGGCGGAGCTTCGCGCCTTGCGTCGCCGTCTCGCGCCGGATCGCATCGGCGCGCAAGGGCAGTTGCAGGAATGGCAGCAGGATTGGGATGCGCAGGCGCCCGAGCCGGACCATCGCCACGTCTCGCATCTCTACGGGCTGTTCCCGAGCCAGCAGATCGATCTGGACGACACGCCAGCGCTCGCGGCGGCGGCGCGCCGCTCGCTGGAATTGCGCGGGGATCTCGGAACGGGCTGGGCGACGGCCTGGCGGATCAACCTGTGGGCGCGGCTTGGCGATGGCGACCGCGCCCACCGCATCCTGCGCTTTCTTCTCGGACCGGAGCGGACTTATCCCAATTTGTTCGATGCCCATCCGCCTTTCCAGATCGACGGCAATTTCGGCGGCACCGCTGGCATCGCGCATATGCTCATGCGCAGCCGGGGCGACGAGATCCATCTCCTGCCGGCTCTGCCCTCGGCTTGGCCGACCGGCGCGGTGCGGGGGCTGCGGGCGCGGGGCGCCTGCAGCGTCGATTTCAGCTGGGCGCAGTCCCGGCCGCGCACGCTCACACTCACCAGCGCGATCGATGCTGAGCGGACCGTCCGCTTCGGCAGCCAGCGCGTGATCGTGCGGCTGACGGCTAGCCGCCCACAGCAGGTCGACGTGAGCGGCTGGCTGGGCCTCCCGCCTATTTCGGCAGGGTGACGCCGGTGGCGATGGCAAAGTCCGCGCTTTGCACCGGCAGGCCACTATCGGGCTGAGCCGAGCCGACCGACACGCGATACGCACCGGGGAAGACCTGCCGCACGCCCTCCAGAGAGACCGCGCTCAAATCGCGCGGCGAGAGATCGAAGCTGATCTGGCGGGATTCACCGGGCTTTAGCTCCACGCGCTGAAAGCCACGCAAGGCGATACGCGGGGTGCCGGGCACATCCGGGAAATCGAGATAGAGCTGCGCCACCTCTTCGCCCGCTCGCTGCCCGCTATTGCGCACGGTGGCCGAGACCCGCACGCCTTGCGCGGCATCGCCGGAAGTCTGCACCCGCAGCGGCTCATATGCGAATTGCGTGTAGCTCAGCCCATAGCCAAAGCCATAGACCGGCGTGCCGGTGAAGTAGCGATAGGTCCGGCCGGCCATGCTGTAATCGCCGAAGGGCGGCAGCTCATCCACGCTGCGATAGAAGGTGAGGGGCAGGCGCCCGGAGGGATTGGTCTTGCCGGAGAGGACATTGGCGACCGCGAGGCCGCCATTCTGCCCCGGATACCAGGCCTCCACGATGCCCGCCGCATGGTCCTTCGCCCAGGCGAGGTTGATCGGGCTGCCGTTCATCGCCACGATGACCAGCGGCTTGCCCAGCGCGCGGGCCTTTTCCAGCATGTCAAGCTGCTCGGCAGGCAGATCGAGCGTGGTCTTGTCGCCTCCCTCGAAGCCCGGCACCTTCACCGGCGTTTCCTCGGCTTCGAGATCAGAAGTGAGGCCGACGACCGCGACGATCACGTCCGATTGCGCCGCAGCAGCGGCAAGCGCCGCATCGGCATCGGGCGAAACGCGCTTCCACATCAGGTCGATGCCGGTATTGATGTGCGAGGTCATCATGATCTCGATCGGGTAGCGCTTGCCCTTCTCCAAGGTCAGCGTCTTCATCGTCGGCAGGCTGTTCCAGCGCGAGTTTTTGAGGTCCACGAACGGCTTGCCGACGAGCAGCATCTCGCCGTTGGAGCCGGACAGGCCGAGCCGGTAGGTGCCGCTCTCCGGCGGCACGAGGAAGCCGGTCCAGACCACGCGGTGATGGTCGGAGACGTTCGCCAGATCGAGGCTGCGCCCGGCCACATCGGCCTCCCTGCGGGTCACGACCGGCTTGGTCTGGAAGGTCATCGCCTTGGTTGCGCTGTCGAACGTGCCCGGCGCGAAGCGGGCCGGCGGCGTCTGCGTGGGATTATAATAGCGCGCCAGCAACCCCGGCTTGCCATCCGGCGCGACGAGCGCCGTTGTCGGTACGCGGTCGCCGTCGGTAAAGGTCTCGGCGAAGGGGGCATGGTGGATCGTCGCGCCCGGCATCGCCTGACGAAGCCCCTCCAGCACGGATATCGGCGGGCCGGAGAGCGTAGAAGAATAATTGCCGCGCAGCACGCGGGTGGCATCCGCCAGCGGGCCGATGACGGCAATGCGGGCATCGGGCTTGAGCGGCAGCGCGCCATCATTTTTGAGCAGCACCAGGCTCTTTTCGGCGGCCTTCAACGCCAGCGCATTGTGGTCCGGCGCGCAGATGACGGATGGTGCGATGGCCGGGCGCGGCGCAAGACCGGGCAGGTCACCATTGCGCAGGCGTGCGGAGAACAGCCGCACGAGCGCGGTGTCGACATCGCTCTGGGTGATGAGATTGCGGTTCAAGGCATCAAGATAGGGCTGTCCAAGCCCGGCGGTGTCGCTCAGCGTCGCGCCATTGCACTCGCTATCGACTCCCGCGCGCATCGCGGCGGCGACGGCGGTGGCGGCATCCGGCGCGTAATGATGATTGCGGTTGATATCGGTCACCGCATCGCAATCGGAGACGACATAGCCCTTGAAGCCCCAGGCATCGCGCAGGTGTGTCTTGAGCAACTCGTCACTGGCGCACGCCGGCTGCCCGTTCACGCGGTTATAGGCGCACATGATCGATCCCGCTTGGGCGTCCACGATGGCGGCACGGAAGGCGGGCAGATAGGTGTCCTCCATATCATGGCGAGAGACGTAGACATTGGCGTGATGGCGCGTCGATTCCGGGCCGCTGTGCACGGCATAATGTTTGGGCGTCGCGATGATGTTGGGCCGTGCCGGGGCCGGCCCCTGCATGCCGGTGATGAACGCCTTGCCGATCTCGGCCGTGAGGAAGGGATCCTCGCCATAGGTTTCCTGCCCGCGCCCCCAGCGCGGATCGCGGAAGATGTTGATGTTGGGCGACCATGTGTCCAGCCCCGTGCCGATGCGCCCCAGGCGTCCGGTCTGCCGCGCCAGCGTGTGCAGGCCGCGCATTTCGACACTGATGATGTTGGCGACATCATGGACCAGCGGCGCATCGAAGGTGGCGGCGAGGCCGATCGGTTCGGGGAAGTTGGTGGTCGGCAGCGTGCCCATCGCGCCATGCAGCGATTCCGTCCACCAGTTGTAGCCGGGAATACCAAGGCGCGGGATCGCGGGCGCCACGTTGAGAAGCTGGTCCGCCTTTTCCTGCGGCGTGAGCTCCGCCACGATCTCCGCCGCCTGCCGCTCCGACTGCGCCATGACCGTGCCGGCGTCGTCCGTCTGAGCGGCCAGCGGCAAGGCGAACGCTGCAGCACCGGCGAGAATGAGGGCGCGTAGGGAGGGAGCGGCGGTCATGATCTGTCTCCAGCGTCTGAATCGGCGAAAGGATGGGGAAGGGCGGTCATGGCGCGGTGCCGTCCATCTGGACCCCGGCACGGGCGATGACGGCGCGCGCCTCGGGCGGCCAGGCCTGCCCGTTGACGGCAATGTTATCGGCGAGGTGGTTGTTCAGATAGGCTGACCAATTGCCATTGGCCTTGCCGCTGTTGAACCAGTTACCGGTCGCAAGATTGTTCAGATTGGTTCGGCGCGGCCGGGCGTCGTCCTGCGCATTGAGGTTCACCCATAGGCCGACGCCGTCGATGACATTATGGCGGACGGTGACGTGGCGCGAGCCTTCGTCCAGATAGACGCCGATGCCGCCGGGCACGTCATAAATGTGGTTTTCTGCAATCAGTGCGCCCGGATCGGCGGAGAGATGGTAGATCGCGCCGCCGTCCGGAAACCAGCGTTTCACGCCGTGAACGCGGTTGCCGAAGATCACCGTGTCGCGCAGGATCGTCGGCGTCTCATAGATGCGATTGCCGGGCTGGTCATAATAACCGCGCGCCCGCGTCATATAGGCGGTGTTGCCGCCGGGATCATTGGTCCCCCAGCCCCAGCCGACATCAATGCCATCATAAGGCGCATCGGAAACATCATTATGCAGGATGAGCGTGGCCGAGGCGTAAGTAACCAGAATGGCGGCCTGCTCGCGATAATCCTGCGATACCGTCTCGATGTGATTGTTGCGGATAACGATGTCGCGGACGGCCAGATCCGGTCTTGAGGGATGGTGGGCATCGACGGTCGTGCCCCCGACCATGATCGCCCCGCCAGCCAGCGGGCCGAAGCGCGAGCCACTGACCTCGATCGACTGCGCGGCAAGCCCGGGGCCGCGCATATTGGCTTCCGGGTTGTTGCCGATGCCGAGCGCGATCTGCCCCAGTTGCGCGAAGGTGACATTGCGGAACGTGATGCGGCGCGCGGCGGAAATCTGCACGGCGGCGGGCTGCTGGCGCCAGTGGTTGCGTTGCGCCTCGAACGCGGCACAGCCCCAGCTGCAATCGCGAATTGGATCGGCGGGATAATTGAAGATTTCGCCTGCGAGATAGCTCCCGCTCTGCTGGCTGGCATAGCCCTCGGCGCTGCTCGGCCCGCGCCAGCTTGTGTGGCGGAAGGCCAGCCCCTCGAAGAGAATGTCCGACACCGGCGCCTCCGCGCTCCCGGCGATCGTGATGAGCGCCTCCCGTCGCGGCACCACGATCTCATGGGCCTCGGGCGACTGGCCATCCTGCGGCTTGTAGTAGAGCACGCCTTTCGCCGGATCGGCGTACCAGTCCCCGGATGCGCGCATGAAGGCGAGTGCATTGGCGATGAAGAAGCGGGCCTTGTTCCCGGAGACCGGCTTGGCAAAGGTGTCGTAGCCGATCAGATTGTTCCGCCAGCCCGGCTGCTTGAGAAGAATGCGGTCGCCCTCGATCCGGTCGATGACGGCCCGTCGATCGGTGAAGAAGCCGGTGTTCTCCACCTCCATGCGGCTCTGGTCCGGCAAGCTGGCGAGAAAGCGCCACGCCGGATCGACGATTTGGATGCCCCAATCGAAAAAGGCGAAGGCGCTACGGGGCGCCTCGACAGCGGCGCGATGGGCGAGGCGGCCATCGACCCATAATTGGCGCGGATCGCTGCCCTTGCCGATCGACGCCGTCCAGATGTTGCGATCGCGGTCGGCGAGCGTCCAACCCTGCACGATCGACCCGCCGGAGAGCGTCGGCTGCGCGCCCGGCGCGGCTTCCCAGCGGACGATATGGCCGGCATGGCCGCCATCCTCCGCGCCAAAGTGCAACGGCGCGTCGAGGGAATAGACGCCGTCGGCGAGCTGGACGGTGACCGGCCTGTCGCGGTTCAGCCGCCGCACCGCCGCCTGCGCCTGCCCCAGCGTGCCGAACGGACGCGCGGCGCTGCCGTCGCCCGTCTCTGCGCCAATCGGCGCGACATGCAGCACCACCGGCTTGGCCTCCGGTCGCGGGGATATCTGCACATTGGCGAAGGCATCTTCCGAATTGGGTGCGCCCCGCGCAGGCATCGCGGGGATGATAGGCGTAGGCGGCAATTGCGCGGCGACCACGCACGGCCATCCGCAGATCAATGCGATCAGGACGCGAAGTGGTGGAAGAAAGGTAGCGCTACCCAATAAGCGTGGGACGTGGGGCCGAATGCCGGAAGCCTGTCTCATGCCCCCAAAAGCTCAGACGGGCTGGAGGCCGTAGTCGCGAATCTTGCGCAGCAGATCGCGATGGCGCGGGAGGCTGGTGCGCAGCCGGTCGGTCTGGCGGCTGTTCTCGCGTATCGCCTGCATGGCAACGGCGGCCTCGGGCGTCAGCGTTTCCGGTGCGACTTCTGTGCGGAAGCCCATGCCGTACAGCACATATTGGTAGCTCGCGGCGGGGAAGACCTCTTCGATGCGATCGAACTCGTCATGGAACCAAGGTGACTGGTAGCGCCAGAGGTGCAGCAGGTCCTGCAACCGGTCCGGAATGGTCTCCGGCAGCAGATTGTCGCGCCAGAAGGCGCTGTCGGTGCGTTTGGTCAGCACATAATGTAGCTTGAGGAAATCGATGATCCGGCCCCAGCGATAGCTGGTGGTCTCATTGAAACGCCGGGCGATGATGTCCATCACCTCGCGGCAGGCCGGCATCTGCTCGGCGATCATCTTGGCGGAGAGTTCCACTAGCACGATGGCGGAGGCTTCCAGCGGCTCGAGGAAACCGGCGGCGAGACCGACCGCGACGCAATTGCGCTTCCAGAAGATTTCGCGGTGACCCGAGCGGATGTCGATCTTCCGCAACGGAAAGTCCGCGCCCGCCGGGCCGAGATAGGTGCGCAGCTCGCGCTCGGCCTCGTCCTGCGTGATGTGGCGGCTTGAATAGACATGGCCGATGCCACGGCGAGAGGGCAGGCCGATGTCCCAGATCCAGCCGGCGCTTTGTGCGGTGGAGATCGTGTGCGTCGCGACCGGGCTGCTCTCGCTCTCATAGGGCAGTTGCACGGCCAGCGCGGTGTCGCAGAACAGGATGTCGCCGCAGTCTTTGAATGGCACGCCCAGCGCATCGCCGAGCAGCAGGCTGCGAAAGCCCGTGCAGTCGATGAACAGATCGCCTTCGATTTCGCCGGCCTGCTCGGTGTCGATGGCGCGGATGTCGCCATCCTCCGCCAGCAGCACTTGCCGCACATCGGCCAGCACATGCCGCACGCCCAATGTCTCGCAGCAATGGCGCTGGAGGAAGGGCGCGAACTTTCCGGCATCGAGATGATAGGCGTAGTTGGCGGCGCCTTCATATTCCGCCGTGGTGATGGACTTAGGCCCCAGATTCTCGTCGCAGATCACGCCCTGCGGACACACCGTGTCGCAAAAGCTCTGGCCCTTGCCGTTGGCGAGCCAGTGGGGGACGAGATTGACCCGGGCAAAACCCTCCGGGAGGACGAGCGGGTGATAATAGCCGTCGTCGGCCGCGCCGGTGGTCCAGCGGTTGAAGCGCGCGCCCTGTTTGAAGGCCGCGTCGCATTCGCGGAAGAAGTCGGTTTCGGATACGCCCATGGTCTTGAGCGTCGAGCGCAAGGTGGGCCAGGTGCCTTCGCCAACCCCGATGATCGGCGTGTTCGGCGATTCCACCAGCGTAACGGTGAAGCTGTGCGGGATGCGGCCACGATGTCTCGCCGCGATGATCCCAGCCGTCAACCATCCGGCGGTACCGCCGCCGACGATCACGATATTCTTGACCGGATGAACCATGACCACTCACATGAACGATGCGGGGGAGCGCAGGAGTGCGCTCCCCCGGCAAGAAGTCAACCCGATCAGTACTTCACGCGGACACCGGCCGAGAAGCGGCGTCCGTAGGAGAACACATCCAGCGTCTGATTGCTGAACCGCCCGTGCGTGCTGTAGGTCGAATTGTTGAGGTTGTTCGCCTCGACAAAGACCGTCGCGAAAGGCGTGACGTCATAGCTGGCCGAGGCATCGATCTGCAGTTGCTGATCGACATAGACCGGTTCCGCACCGAAGGTGCCGCCCTGATCCTGACCGAGCCGGACCAGATATTCGTCACGCCAGTTGAGGGCGCCACGGATCTGGAAACCGTCCTTGTCATAGAAGGCGATCAGGTTGGCCGACTTGGCAAGGCCGGTGATCGAGAAGGCCGAGCCGTCCGTGCTGGTGGGATCGTAGTTGCGATTGCTCCACGGGAAGGTGGCATTGGCCTGGAAGCCGAAGCCGCTCTCGCCAAAGACGTGCTGCACAGCGATTTCCACGCCCTTCACGGTGGCTTCCGGCCCGTTGACCTGGCTATTCACGTTGAAGCGCGCAATCCGGCCGGTGCTGGGATCGATTGCATCGTCGATCGACTGCACCGACACACCGCCGACCACGAAGTTGGTGATGTGCTTGAGGTAGAAGTTGGCCGAAACATAGGAGTTCCGCTGATAGTACCACTCTGCTGCCGCATCGAAGTTATCGGAGAGATACGGCTTGAGATCGGGGTTGCCGCCACTGGCCGAGAGGCTGCCCACGCGCAACGTTCCCAACGTGACGGTAGGACGCAGCGCGGCGAGGCCCGGGCGGGTGAGGGTCCGCGAAGCACTCATGCGCAGCAGGAGGTTGGGCATCACCTCCAGCTTCGCATCGAGGCTGGGCAGGAGGAAGGTGTAGTTGGAACTGCGCGAGATGGTCGTCGGATCGGAGAAGCCGTTGGTCCCCAAAGCCGGGTTCGGCTGGATGAGGGTCGGATCGCCCGACGGGATGGACAGGCCCAGCAGACGGCGCCCGATCGCGTTCGAGGTCAGATGCGTGCCTTCATGCCGCAGACCGGCCGTCAGGCTGAACGGCATGCCGCCCAGATCGGTGTCGAAGGTTGCCCGGAAGAAGATGGCATAGGTCTTCTCGCGGATTTCATACACGCTCGCCGGATCGAGCGTCGGTGCCACCGATCCACCCGAGGCTTCGAGCAGCTTGTAAACCTGATACGGATCATAGACGATGACCGAAGGCCCGAGATTGCCCTGATAGCCGGGGATCCAGTTCGCGGTGCTGATGATGCCCTGATAGACGCTGGCCGGCAGTGGCGCGATGCCGCCGCTTGATCCACCGGGGCGTCCGGAAGGCGTGCCATAGCCCGAGCGGCTGGCGAACACGCCATTGCTGAACGTGCTGGTGTTCTCGCCGTACAGCTTGTCTTCCATATACTGGCCACCGAAGGCCAACTTCACATTGTCCTGATCCCAGCGGAGCACGGCCCGCAATTGCTTGACGGTGTCGGCATTGTAGGGCGCGCCACGGACAATCACGTGCGAACCGATCACGCTCGTGTCGGTAAAGCGCGAGACATTGCCTGCCGGACCAATGTCGTGGATCTGCGGCAGATAGTCCTTGCTGGGCCCGAGGATCGTGACGCCGGTATTGGCTCCCAAGATGGTGGTGCCGCCAGCATTGGTGCCACCGTAACCGATGTCCATGCTGTCATTATAGCCGTTCCGGCCCGGATTGCGGGTGCTGCGGGAAATGAAGCCGTCAACGTCCAGCTTGAGATTCTCGCTGACATCCCATTTGACGTTCGCACCGATGGTGTTCGTCTCAAGAATGGTGCGGGTATAGTTTGCGTTGAAGTCCATCGGTGTGCCGAATTGCGAGAAATCGACGACCGTGCCGTTCTCGTCATACTTGACGTTGCGCAGGTCACTGCCGTTGAACCAGGCGGCATAGCCGAACGCATTGCTGTGCACGGTCTGACGGCTGAAATTGTCATCCACCGTGATGAGCAGATTGTCCGAAGGCTGCCACTGCAGGGCGATACGCGCATCGAGGCGCTCGTCCTTGGTATGGATCTGCTCGATGCCGGTTTGCTGCGGGAACCAGTTCAGCACCGAATTGCGATTTGAGGGCGTCGCCCAGGCGGCGCTGGTCGCATCGCTGGTCGGCGTGCAGGTCGGCACGTTCGGGCCGGCCTGACAGGGTGCGAAGTTGGCGCCGATCCAGCCCGGTACGAACACGCGGTTAGAGGTGGTGTCCGTGCGCTTGTAGTTGACGTTGCCGAGAATGCCGATGGTGTCATCCGCGAACGTGTTGGAAATCAGCAGGCCGGCAGACGGCGTCACATCCTTGCTGCGCGACTGGTACGAGCCGGAGGCGCGGCCGATGACCTGGAAACCCGGACGGTCGAACGGCTTGGGCATCTCCACATTGATGAAGCCGCCGATGGCGCTGGTGGAGAGTTCGACATTGGGCGTCTTGTAGACGTTCAGCCGCCCGACGAAGTCCGAGCCGATGGTCGTGAAGTCGACACCGCGGTTGCCGATGGCGGTGGAAATGTGGCGGCCATCGACCAGCGTGTCGATGAAGTCGCCGCCAAAGCCGCGGATGGTGACGCCGTCCGCCTCGCCACGGCGACCGTTGCGCTGCACGGAGACGCCGGGCAGGCGCTGCAGGGCAGCCGCGACGTTAGGATCGGGGAACTTGCCGATGTCCTCGGCCGAGATCGCTTCCACGACGCCGGCGGACTCGCGCTTGATGTCGAGATTCTGCTGGAGCGAGGCGCGGTAGCCGGTGACGATGATGTCTTCAGTCGATGCGCTCTGGGGCGCTGCGCTGCTTTGGGCCATCGCCGGTGCCGAGACGATCAGCGCCAGGGCACTGGGGGCGCCGAGCAGGACCGCCTTAAGAATTGCAGGACGATTGAGATAATCGAAGTTAGGCTGAATGCCTTTCATAACCCCCTCCACTTGTAATCATCGAACGGCTCCGCTGGCCGGTTTCCCGGACAGAAGACGCCACGAAACGGCATTGCTGCCGCCGGTTTTCACATGATGCGGATAAAGTGGTCCCTTGTCGGCGTGACACGTCACGCTTACACCCTCTCCAGACATCGTGTTTTTCTATGCTTGAACGTTAGTGCGAAAAGGTAGCGCTATCAAGCTCAAATTTTCGGTGTATATATGGCCCACCAAAGGGCTGGATTATTGACCGGAAACGTCCGATTCCTGCGGTGGATTGCAGCGATTGGAATTGCGGTGCGGAGAACGGCGTCAAGAAGCGCGCTCCCGCCATCGCAATAAAAATGAGGAGAGGGATGGCATGGAAGCAGCACTCGAAATTCTGGATTCGCGGGCCCATCGGCACCTGCGCCTGGGCGCAATTTCGGCGGAAACGCGCAATTTCGTGCCGGTCCTGCCGTCGGAATTTGCGGCGGCTGCGGCGGTCTGCCCGATTCTCTTTGCGAAGAACCCGGAAACCGGCGCTTTCTATGTCGGTGCCCTGTTCGGCTTCAAGGAAGGCGAAAATCTGCTGGTCGACTCGCATTCCGGCAAGGCGCCGTTCCGCTCGCTCGATGAGCAGCGTGAGGCCTTTTTCGTCTCCGGCGAGAATATCGCGATCGACCGGGCCAGCCCGCGCCTGAGCGAAGTGTCCGGCGAGCCTTTGTTCGATGAGGATGGCGGGGCGACATCGACCACGCGGCATATGCAGCGGTTGCTTGGGCAGATTGTCGCCGGCCAGCAGGAGGCCGAGCGCTTCATCGCCACGCTCAATCGCCTGGGCATCATTCAGCCGATCGATATCTCGCTGCGGTTCGACGATGGCGAAACCATTGAACTGGCGGGCTTGTACACGGTCAGCCTCGATCGGTTGCACGATCTTGACGATGCCAGCGTGCTGGCGCTGTTCCGCAATGGCGATCTTCAACTGGCTTATTGCGTCGCGGCGTCGCTCAAACAGGTCCCGGTGCTGGCCGAGCGTCGCAACCAGATGCTGACCCGGGCGGGTTGATCGGAGAAGTTCGATGGCCGCCGCCATTGCCGAACTGGACCAGGAGGCACTCACCGACGCCGGCGCTTTTCGGCGCCTGCTGGTCGAGCCCTGCCGGCCTGCGGTCATTCGCGGCCTGTGCGCCGATTGGCCCGTCGTCCGTGCGGCGGCGCGGGCGGACGGTGCGCTCGCGGACTATCTGGACCGTTTCGCCACGGACCGGCCGGGAGAAATCTTCGTCGGCGCGCCGGACATTGCCGGGCGCTATTTTTACGACGATGGCCTGGAGGGCTTCAATTTCGAGCGGCGCGAGGTGCCTCTGCGCGAGGGCTTGCGGCAGATCCTGGCGCGCGCCGAGACCTCCGGCGATGGCACGGTGTATATGGGCTCGCTGCCGACCAGCAGCTATGTGCCGGGCTTTGAGGCGGACAATGCCCTGCCATTCATGCCGCAGGGCGTGGTGCCGCGCATCTGGCTGGGCAACGCATCCCATGTGAGCTGCCATTACGACACGTTCGAGAATCTCGCTTGCGTGGTGGCGGGCCGGCGGTGCTTCACGCTGTATCCGCCCGATGCGATTGGCGACCTGTATGTGGGGCCGATCGACCACACCTTGTCCGGTCCGCCCGTCAGTCTCGCTGCTTCGGCGCCGGAGGGCGATCCCCGTTACCCCCGCATGGCGCAGGCCCGCGCGCGGGCCGTTACGGTCGAGCTTCTGCCGGGCGATGCGCTCTACCTCCCCAAATTATGGTGGCATCAGGTGGAGGCGACAGCGCCGTTCAACATGCTCGTCAACTACTGGTGGGATGCCTTCTCCGCCGGCCCGGATGCGCCGATGACGGCGATGATGCTGGCAATGATCGCCATCGCCGAGCGTCCGGCGGCTGAGCGGGAAGCATGGCGCGCTTATTTCGATCATTATGTTTTTCAGCGCGACGGGCATCCGCTTGCCCATCTGCCGGAGGCGCAGCGCGGACTGTTGGGGCCGCTGCGGCAGGGGAATTACGCGCGCATCCGGGCGCTCGTCATGCAGCAATTGCGCGGCGGCTGACTGGCGCCGCTGATAATCACCAAAACAGGAGGATGGGGATGACCATGAAGACAAGCGCAATTCACGCGGCCCTGCTGGCAGGTCTGTGCCTGGCGATGCCTGCCGCGCCGGCTCTGGCGCAGGTTGCCACCAACGCGCCGGCGCCGGTGCCGGGCGCGCCGAAGGTGACGCTCGAGCGTATCAAGGTCCATTCCCCGGCCATCGCAGGGAATCTGGAAGGCGAGTCTGCCGATCGCGATGTCATCGTCGTCCTGCCGCCCAGTTATGCCGCCAATCGGGCCAAGCGATATCCGGTCGTCTACGCTCTGCACGGCTATTCCATCGGCGCTGAGCAGTGGATCGGCGAAATCCATGTGCCGCAAGTGATCGAGGGTGCGCTGGCCAAGGGCGCGCAGGAGATGATCCTGGTCTTCCCGGACAGCAAGACCATCCACAATGGCTCGATGTACTCAAGCTCGGCGACAACCGGCGACTTTGAGCGGTTCATCTCGCACGATCTCATCGCCTATATCGACAGCCACTATCGCACGCTGGCGAGTCCGCAGAGCCGGGGCCTCGTCGGCCATTCCATGGGCGGCTATGGCGCGGCGCGGATCGGGATGAAGCACGCCGCTCAGTTTGGCGCGCTCTATCTGATGAGCCCATGCTGCCTGTCCGCGCGCGACGCCTTCGCGCTGGATGCGGCCGGGCTGGCGCAGGTGGCGGCGATCAAATCACCGGCTGACTCGGCGAATTTGCCATTCCCGCTGCGGGCGCAGCTTGCGGTCGGCGCGGCCTGGTCGCCCAACCCCAAGAAGCCGCCGCTCTATCTCGATCTCCCAAGCGGCGATGAGGCGCAGCGCAATGCCATTCTGGCAAAATGGGCGGCCAATGCGCCATTGGCCTTTGTCGACCAATATATCGGTGCGCTCAAAGGCTATGCCGCGATCGCGATGGACGTCGGTGATCAGGATAGTCTCAAGACCGACACCGAGACGCTGCACAAGGTCCTCGATTCCTACGGCATCGCGAACAGCTTCACCCTGTACGAGGGCACGCATACCAGCCATGTCGCGTTCCGATTCCAGGACCATGTGCTGCCGTTCTTCAGTACGCATCTGGTTGCCAAAGCCGGCGCGGCCCGATGACCCTCAGACATGCGTCCCGTCTGTGGCTGGCGGTAGGGGCGGCAGCGGCGGCGTTGGCAGCGATCCAAGCTGGCGCCCAGACAACCCCCGCCGCGTCGCCGGATGCCGCCCGCAGCGCTATGGTTGATCCGCTGGCGCCCACGGGGCGCTGGAGCATCTACAGCGGCGGGCATGCACCGCTGCCGCCAATGGGCTGGAACAGCTGGAACGCCTTCACCAGTGATATCGATGAAGCCAAGCTGATGGCCTCGGCCCGGGTAATCGTGGAGAGCGGCCTCGCCGCAAAAGGCTATCGCTACATCAACATCGATGATGGCTGGTGGCTCAAGCGCCGCCAGCCGGATGGGCGGATGCTGATCCGGACCGAGACTTTTCCCTCGGCGGCGATCGCAGGCGGCGGCAACAGCTTTCGGCCGCTCACCGACAAGCTGCACGCCATGGGCCTCAAGGCCGGCATTTATTCCGATATCGGCCGCAATTCCTGCGGGCAGGTGTTCACATCGACCTTCCCCAACCAGCCCGAAGGCACGGTGCTGGAGCGCGAAGTGGGCCTTTACGGCCATGTCGATCAGGACATCGCGCTCTACTTCAAGGAATGGGGCTTCGACCTCATCAAGGTCGACGCCTGCGGTATTCGCGGGCTGCCACCCAGCGACCCGCGCGTGAAGGCAGGGCAATATCGCGGCCTCCATCCGCTGATCGACGTGGAGTCGCTCGGGCGTACCGACATTCCGGCCGTCAAGGCGCTGTATGACGAGGTGCGGCAGGCGCTGGAGCGACATAATCCCGACCAGGATTATGTTTATTCGCTGTGCCTGTGGGGATCGGCGGACTCGCGGGCATGGTCCCGAACGGTCGGCAACATGTCGCGCACCAGCGAGGATATCTTCCCCACCTGGAGCCGGATGCTGCACAATCTCGACAGCGTCGCGCATCGCCCGCTTTATGCTCACCCCGGCTCCTGGAACGACCCCGACATGCTGTTCGTCGGCACCGGGGACTTCGACATGACCAACCCCGTCCGTGCGCGCTCGCACATGGCGCTGTGGGCCATGGTCAATGCCCCGCTGATCATCGGCTATGATCTGCGCAAGGCCTCGCCGCAGATGCTGGCGATCCTCGGCAATGAGCGGATCGTCGCGCTCAATCAGGACCCCGCAGGCAATCAGGCGGTGCTCGCCTTCGATTCGCAGGACGTGCAGATCTTCGTGAAGGCGCTTGCCGATGGCGACAAGGCGGTCGCGGTTTTCAACCGCACGGCAGCGCCCGCCAAGGCGGTGCTGACGGCGGATCATCTGAAGTTCGCGACCAGTGCGCCGGTCAGGCTCACCGATCTCTGGCAGGGCGCAGACCGTCAGTTCACGGGCGAGCAAGCCCTCGACCTCGCGCCGTATGAGACGCTGATCTTTCGCGCAAAGGGCGCGCGGCGGCTCGTTGGAGGGCTCTATCTTTCCGAGCAGCCGTCACGGGTCAATCCTGCGGAGGATGGCGTGGTCGTGCCGGAGGCGGACCCGCAGGTGTATCGCGGACTGCTCCCCTGGCGCGGGACCAAGGGTGGCGGCGAGCGCACGCAATATGGCGGCTGGGGCGGGGCACGGCTGGACCAGACGCCGTTCGGGCAGGCGCTATCCGTTGCCGGCACGCATTTCGAGACCGGCCTTGGCATTCTCACCAATTCGCGGGTGGAGGTGCGCAATGAAGGGTTCCGGCGCTTCGTCGCCTCCGTGGGAGTGGATGACTCCGCGCGCTCCCGCCAGCAGCCGGTGACATTCTTGGTCTACGGCGATGGCAAGCTGCTCGCGCGCTCCAGGCCGGCCCAAGCGGGAGAAGCGGCGCAGTCGTTCGATGTCCCCGTTGACGGGGTCCGCATCATTGAGCTGGTCGCCCGGACGGCGCAGGCTGAGCGCTTTCCCGACCCGGTGACCTGGGGTGATGCGGCGCTGATGGAATAGGCGCCGACACGCTGCCATGAGGCATGCCTTCGCTGTCCTCGCCGAGCGAGGCGGACCCTGTTGCACGTTCGTCGGTCATCGCATTTCTGTGCGCCTGCATCGCCGAGTTGAGTCGGCGCAAAGTCGTCCTGCCGCATGATCCACTCTGGTTACCGGTGGTTAACGTGGGGGGAGGGGAACCGTTCATCTATGCGCAAGGTTCCCCTGAACACGCAGGAACTCGTGGTGCTTCCTGCGCCGCATTGAAAGGTTCGGAGAGTTCATGACGGAGGGGTTTCTGACAGTCGAATACGCACCTCGCGAGCGGCGGTCGGATGATGCTGCGATCCTGCAGACCCCGGCCGATCGACGAGTAGGAGAAACGCAATGAATACCCTTTCCACCAGTTCCAAGCTTCTTATGACGCTGGCTTTGATGACCGGCGTGGCGTCCGGCAGCGTGCTCGCGCAGACGGAAACCGCGCCTGAGGCGGATGTCTCGACGACCGTTTACACCGATTCCGCCCAGATGACGGCGGGTCCGGAGATCGAGGGGATTATCTCTGCGCGCAATGGCGACCAGCTGCAGATCACCTCGACCGATGGAACGCGCAATACGGTTACCGTTAACAGTTCGACCCGCATTACGGCCAGCAGCGGCTTCCTTGGGCTCAACCGCGATCAGCTGGGTGCCGATCAGCTCCTGAACGGCCTGCCGGTCAAGGTCGACACGCTGCAGGGCGGCGGCGGTCTGGTCGCCAGCAAGATCGACCTCAAGAACCGTGATCTGCGCACGGCCGAAATGATCCGCAATGGCACCTCGCAGCGCTTCGAGGAGCAGACGGCCGCCACGGACGCCCTGCGCGCCCGCATGGGCGACATCGACAAGTATAACATCAAGAGCACGACCAACGTGAACTTCGACACCGGCAAGGCGGTGCTCTCGCCGATGGCCAAGCAGAACCTCTGCGCCACTGCCGCGCAGGCTGAGGCGACCGAGAATGCCCTGCTACTGGTGGTCGGCTATACGGACTCGACCGGCGACCCGGAATTCAACCAGACACTGAGCGAAAAGCGCGCGGCGAGCGTGCTCAATTATCTGCAGCAGACCTGCAAGTGGAAGCCATACCGCATGCTCGCCCCCGCCGGCATGTCGCTCTCCGATCCGGTCGCTGATAACTCCACGCCGGAAGGCAAGGCCCAGAACCGTCGCGTGGAAGTCCATGTGCTGGTCAGCAAGGCGGTCGACGGCGCCTAAGTCAGGATTGCTCCGGCCCCGTCCATCTCTGGCTCAGTCGAGCCGGCGGTTGGCGGGGCCGATCTGCGTCCGGAAGCGTCAGGGGAGGTCGCCTGGCTCGCCGTCCGCAGGACGCTGCATCGCCGCCCGTGTGTCATCGAGAGCGAGCTGCACGAGAACCTGCATGGCCTCCGCCGCCGCATCTGCGTCCCCGGCGGCAATCGCATCATAGACGCGCATATGATCGGGCACCGGGTCGCGCGGAAGGCCGACGGACCGCTGCTTGAACTGGGTCGTCCAGTTGACGGCCGCACCGATACTGGCGCTGAGCGTCATCAACACGGCGTTGCCGGTGCAGGCAAGCAAGGCGCTGTGGAAATCCCGGTCCGCCTCCCGGCCTTGCTCGGTCGCCAGCGTGAAGCGGCGCATCCGGGTCAGCGCATCCTTCATCGCGGCAACATCATTGCGATCCCGCCGCTTGGCGGCGAGGCGCGCGGCTTCCGGTTCGACGATTGCCCGCAGCTCGAACAGGTCGCGCACATAATTCACATCCGGCTCGCCGCCGAAGGCCCAAGCCAGCACCATCGGATCGAGCAGGTTCCAGTGACTGCGCGGCAATACGCGCGTGCCAGCCTTGGGGCGGCTTTCCACCAGCCCCTTGGCGGTCAGCACCTGGATTGCTTCGCGATAGGCACTGCGGGAGACGTCCAGCGCCTCGGCATTCTCAATCTCGCCCGTCAGCCGCTCGCCCGGCGCGATCCGCCCGGAGACGATGGCCGAGCCGAGATAATGGGCCACAGCCCCGCGGAGCCGGCGCCCTGACCCCTTGGCCGAGCGGGGGAGCCCGGTCGGGGTGTCGCCTAAACCTCCGTTCCCGGCCGTGCTGTTGTCCTGCGTGCTGATAGTCATGCCCCTGTTGCCGCCAGATCGTCTGGACGTTGCTGGAGGCTCAATTAGCGGGACTTGGGGCCTTGTGGCAACAGGAGGGCTGGCGCGGGCGCGATCATGCGCGCCCGCGCGGCTTCTTCATCAGGGTTCCAGCGCGATCACCGCGACGGACTTGGCTGGCATGTCGATCGTCAGCTTGCCACCGCGCACGCTGCCCGCAATCGGCTTGGGGCTGACGGTATTGGGGGCGGCGAAGCTGTTGATGCTGTCCACCTTTGGCGCGGTCAGCACATCGCCACGCGCCGAGCGCACGTTCAGCCCCGCGACGTTGACCGTCACCGGCGCGGCGCGCTGGGTGTCGACATTGGTCAGTGCCAGCCAGTATTTGCCCTGCTTGTCCTTCACGGCAACGGCATCGATGCGAGGCAGGGTGATGTCTCCATGCTGGTACGTTCCGGCCTGGAAACTGACCGGAATGAAGGTCGCATCCTGGAACGGCACATACATTTTGAAGACGTGATAGGTGGGGGTGAGCACCATCTTCTCTTCATCGGTGAGGATCATCGCCTGCAGCACGTTGATCATCTGTGCGATGTTGGTCAGCTTCACCCGGTCCGCATGGCGGGCGAAGATGTTGATGTTGAGCGCCGCGATAATGGCGTCGCGCAGCGAGTTCTGCTGCTGAAGGAAGCCGGGATTGGTGCCGGGCAGGGGCTTGAGCCACACGCCCCATTCATCGACGGCGAGCGAGACCTTCTTCTCAGGATCATATTTGTCCATCACCGCCGCATTGGCCTTGATAAAGCCGTCCATCCCAAGCGTTTCCTTGACCAGCCGGGCATAGGCGCCCTCATCGAAGGCGTCGCTGGGGTAGGAGGGCGGCCAGCCGCCGGTCGTGTAGCGGTGGAGCGAAAGGCTCTCGATCGACCAGGCCCAGTCGTGCTGCTTCCAGGTCTTCATCACCTCCTCGGTGTAGGCGGTATTGTCATCGCCCGGTCCGACGGCGACGCGCAGCATGGCATCGGGTTTTCCTTCACCCTGTTCGGGGTGATAGTTGCGCACGAAGCGCGCATAGAGCTTCATCTGGTCGGCATAGAATTCCGGCCGCATCGCCCCGCCGCAACTCCAGCTCTCATTGCCGAGGCCGAGATATTTGATCTTGTAAGGCTCGCGATGGCCATTGTCGGCACGCTCCTTGCCGGCCGATGTGGTGGGATCGGCGGTCATATAGGCGACCCAATCTGCCGCTTCCTTCACCGTTCCGGAGCCGACATTGACGTTGAGATAGACCTCAGCGCCCACCTGGCCGACGAAATCCATGAACTCGTCGGTGCCGAATGCGCTGGTCTCGACCGAGCCGCCCCAGTTGGAATTGATCGAGCTGCGGCGGTTCTTGGCCGGGCCTACGCCGTCGCGCCAATGATATTCGTCCGCAAAGCAGCCGCCCGGCCAGCGCACCAGCGGGGTACGAATGGCGCGCAGGGCGTTGACGACATCGGTGCGGATGCCGCGGACATTGGGAATCTTGCTGTCCTTGCCGACCCACACGCCGCCATAGATGCCGGTGCCAAGATGCTCGGCGAACTGGCCGAAGATGTCGCGGCTGATCGTCGCGCCCGGCTTGGTGGCGTCGATCCGCACCTCGACCGGATCGCCGGCGCGAGCCTGCGCGGCGGCGGGCGTGGTCGCGGCGGTGAAAGCCGGGATGCTCATGGCTGTGGCCAGCAGGGCCAATGTTGCAAATCTCAAAGTCTCTCTCCCCTATTTGAATGTCTTCAGTGCGAATGATCTTTTGTCAGGGCTGCGCCTCGCTGCGGATCGGCAGTTCAAAGCCGGGAACAGGCAGCGCGCGGGCATCGAACAGATTGACGATGGGGCTGTCGCCCCACGCATAGCGCACCCGGCTGGCGGCGTGGCCATCGTCCTCGAGCCATACGTCGGCTCCCGAGATGCGAGCCTGCGCATAGCGGCAGCTCTCCTGCGCATCGCCGCATAGCTCGAAGCCGATGGGCGCAGAGGTGCTCCACGCGGCGAGGCTGCCCTCGATCCCTGAGAAGCTGATCCTGATCCGCCCCTGCGTGCGCAAGGCTTGCATGGGCATCGGCAAAGGCGTTCCCTGCGCAGCCATGGCCAAGCGAGCGCCGAGCAGCGCCTTGTTGGCAGGGTGGATATCGGTGCGCTCGCCGATGTCGATGGCGGTCACCAACGCGGCATTGGCGTCACCGCTGACGAACGCGCGCTGGTCCTCGCGAATGGTCGCCCAGCCGGACGCCGCCGGCGCCAGCTGCGTGGGTCCATAATTGGCAAGCTGCACCACCAGCATCCGCATGTCCTTGCCGAACTGGTGACGCCATCCTGCGGCAAGCGCGGCGAGGCGGCGGGCATAGCCGGGCACGTCGACGTCGCTCTCGCCCTGATACCAGGCAGCCCCGCGCAGGGCGATCTGCCCGAGGGGCGCGACCATGGCATTGTGCATGATGCCGAGGCCGCCATTGCCGTCCCATGGCGGGCGCGGCGGGAAGCTGGGGACGGGGGCGATGCTGTAGCGCCAGCCTTGCGCGAGGGGGATCTCAGCACCGCCGGCGATGGCCAACTTCAACCGTTCCGTGCCGGTGGTGAAGCCGCCCTTGTCCCAGCTGTTGCTGATCGCGACCATGATCTCATTATCGCCCGCGTGGAGAAACGCAGGGGGGACGGCGTAGCGGCGCGCCTCGTCCCAGCTGAACGTATTGCCCACCGCGTGGCCATTGACGAAGGTCATGTCCATATCGTCGATGATGCCCAGTTCCAGCGTCGCGCCGGCCTTGGCCTGTGCGCCGGTCAGCCGCACGGTGCGGCGCAGCCAGACGGTGCCGGTGGCATCCTTGGCGAGCGGCGTGCCCGCCCAGTCGTTCCAAACGCCGATGGCGGGCACATCCTGCCAGCTGAGGATATCCGGCTTACGCCAGGGCTCGCTCCTCTCGGCTTCGTCCCGATACCAGCGCTCCCATTGCGGGGCGAAGGCGGTGATGGCGCCGAGCGGATCGGTGGCATGTTGGCGCAGCATTGCCAGATCGTCCTTGCCGTCCAGCGCTTCGGCGGCATCCGGCGTGAGCCAGGGCCGCAGCCGCGAGCCGCCCCAGCTCGCATGGATGAGGCCGATCGGGATATGCTGCTGCGCCCGCAACGCCTCGCCCATGAAGTAGCAGGCAGCGGAGAATTCCGGCGTCGATTGCGGCGTCGCGGCTGTCCATGCCGTCGGGCTGCCGAAGCGCGTTGCGGGCAGGCTGGCTGTCGCCTTGGGAATTTGCATCAGGCGCAGGCCGGGGTCGCCCGACTGCATGACGACCATCGGGCCGTTCAATGCTCGCGCGACCGGAAACTCCATGTTGGACTGGCCCGAGCACAGCCACACATCGCCGACCAGTAGATCGCGCACTGTCACGGCGCTGCCATCTGCGCCCGAGAGCTGAAGCGTCAGCGGTGTTTCGCTGGCCGGGCGGGGAGGGAAGCGCAGGTTGAAGGCGCCAGTGGTATCCGCAGTGGTTGTGGCCTGTTCAGTGCCGAGGGTCGCGCGGATTGTCTCGCCTCGGGCTGCGGTACCGGTGATGACAATAGGCGCGTCGCGCTGGATGACGGCCTGATCCGTCCAGACCGGGGAAAGCTGAGGGGCGGCCAATGCGCCGCTGGCCGTAAGCAGACAGCCGAGCGCCAGAACAGGTCGGGCATATCCCAAGCCCCGCCGCGCGCCGCAAACGCTCATCGTCCTCTCCCCACTCTTTGTTGGTAGCGTTATCATGATTGGCCGATCAGGATTCGGCAACCCCTTACAGTCAGATTTTCAGGCTCAATCCTCGAAGGCTTCCACTTGCACGCGCTGACCGCGCAGGAAGCTGTCGGCGACAATGCAGAGCGGCGCGGTGTCAACATCGCTGAGCCCATCGCGCACCAGCTCGGCGAAGCGAGCATAGAGGCCGGGATATTCGACATCGGGGCTCTCGACCGTGCCCTTGGGCAGGGAGAGCACGGCGCCACCTTTGGCCAGATGCACAGTGCCGGCGTCGGTCTCCACGATGATGTCCCAGCTCTGCGGTCCGGTCTGGCGCCAGTCGAGATCCATGTGGATCGGCGTGCCGAGCGTGTCGGACAAGCGCAGATCGGCGGCGATCGGCGCAGCCCGGTTCTCGGGGAATTGCAGGGTGGCATCCTTGAGGAACACCGGGCTGGGCAGGATCTGCGTGAGGATCGACAGCGCATTGATGCCGGGGTCGAACACGCCGAGGCCGCCGGGTTGCCAGATCCAGTCCTGCCCCGGATGCCACACGCGCACATCCTCGCGCCAGATGATCGAGACATGCTCGATCCGCCGCTCGGCCAGCCATTGGCGCGCCGGCTCGACGCCGGCGGCATAGCGCGAATGCCAGGAGGCGAAGAGGGTTACGCCTGCCGCCTCCGCCAGACCTTGCAGCGCAATGACTTCCGACAGGGTGGCGCCGGGCGGCTTTTCGAGGAACACATGCAAACCGGCCTCGATAGCGCGGGCGGCGAGCGTATAGCGCACCTGCGGCGGTGTGCAGAGCGCGATCGCATCCACCGCCGGGCCATGGGCGATCAGCGCCTCGAGGTCGCTGAAATGGGGGATATCGTCCAAGCCGGGGGGATGGCGGCTGACGGTCGCGGTCAGGGCGAAATCGGGATTGGCGGCGATGGCGGGAAAATGCTGGTCGCGCGCGATCTTGCCCACGCCCTGTAGCGCGATGCGAATGGGGCCGGCGCTCATTACAGCGCGCCCGGGCTGACGCTGGTCTCTGCCATGCGCGTGAGCGGGTTGGAGACCGGCAGCGTGAAGGGCGCCGCGCTGATCTCGAACACGTCACCTTCCTGCGCGCTCACGCCATCGCTGAAGGACAAAGTGGCCGTGCCGAAGAAATGCACGTGCAGGTCACCCGGCCGGCGGAACAACGCATATTTGAAGTGATGATGCTCAAGATTGGCGATGCTGTGGGACATGTTTGCCTCGCCCGAGAGGAAGGGCTTCTCCCAGATCACGTCATCCCCCCGGCGGATGCGGCTGGTCCCCTCGATATGGGTTGGGGAAGGGCCGAGCAGCAATTCCGGCCCGAGCGCGGCCTTGCGGAGCTTGGAGTGGGCGAGCCAGAGATAATTGTGCCGCTCGGTCACATGATCGCTGAACTCGTTGGCAAGCGCGAAGCCGAGCCGCCACGGCTTTCCGTCTGCATCGATGATGTAGATGCCGGCCAGTTCCGGTTCTTCGCCGCCATCCTGCGCGAAGGCTGGCATGTCCAGGGGCTGGTGCGGGCCGAGGAGCTGGGAGCCATCGCCCTTATAGAACCATTCTGGCTGCTGGCCGATCTGACCGGGCGCTGGCTTGCCGCCTTCCAGCCCTTCCAGGAAGATGCGCATCGAGTCTGTCAGCGTTTCGGCCTGCAGCGCCTGCTTGTGCATCTTGTCCCGCCCTTCCGCGGAGCCGAGATGGGTAAGACCGGTGCCGGTCATCAGCAGATGGGCCGGGTCTTCATGATCGATCGGCGCGAGCAATTCGCCGGCCGAGAAGGCGGCGGCGAGATCCACAGAGGCACCTTTGGCATAATGCTGCACGGTCTCCAGCAACGATTGGCGCCGGGCGAGGGCGTCCTGCGCCAGCGCTCGGATGTTGCTGCTGCCCTGCAGCAGCCAAGCCTCGTCATCCACGGCGAGAATCACGGATCGCGCGCCAGAAGGTGCCTGATGTTGCAGCAAACGCGTCGCCATTGGACGTCCTCTTCCATTCCTCATGCGCCGCGCGGGCGCCGGTTCGTGCTTTCTCGTCGGGGATTGCCGGCCTCAGCGACCGGCAAGCAAGGTGCCATCGTACAGGCGCGGGATGCCATCCCCCAGTGCGGTATCGCGCAGCGGCTCTGGCAGCACCGACTGGGCGAGGTTCTGGTAGCTCACCGGCCGCAGGAAGCGATCGATGGCGAGGCTGCCGACCGATGTGGTGCGGCCGTCCGACGTTGCCGGGAAGGGGCCGCCATGGACCATGGCGTGGCAGACCTCGACGCCCGTGGGCCAGCCATTGGCGAGGATACGCCCCACCTTGCGTTCCAGCACCGGCAGCAGCCGCGCAGCAAGCGGCTCATCCTCGGCGTCCATATGGAGCGTCGCGGTGAGCTGACCTTCGAGCGCCTTGAGGATCGCCATGACCTCGGCCTCATCGGCGCAGCGCACGAGGATGCCGCTCGCGCCGAACACCTCGTCGGCGAGATCGGGATTGGCGAGGAAAGCCTGCGCGCTGGTCTGGAACAAGATGGCGCCGCCGCTCGTGCCCTCACCGGGATCGCCACTGGCCAATGTCTCGATGGCCTCATGATCGGTTAGCGCCGCAACGCCTTTCCCATAGGCATCGCGAATGCCGGTGGTGAGCATGGTCTGTGGCGCGGCCGCTGCCACGCCCTCGGTCGCGCTGGCAATGAAGGCATCGAGCCCGTCGCCCTCCATGGCGATCAGCAGGCCCGGATTGGTGCAGAACTGGCCGGCGCCCATCGTCAGCGAGCCGACGAAGGCGGTGCCCAGCGCCGCGCCGCGCGCCTTGAGGGACTGCGGGAGAAGCAGAACCGGATTGATGCTCGACATCTCCGCATAGACCGGGATCGGAACCGGGCGGGCCTGCGCCAACTTGACCAGCGCAAGGCCGCCGGCGCGTGAGCCGGTGAAGCCGACCGCCGTGATGCGGGGGTCTTGGACGAGCGCGGCGCCGAGTTCGTGCGACGGCCCCATGATCTGGCTGAACACGCCTGCCGGGAGATCGCAGGCCTTCACCGCCGCCGTCAGCGCCTGCGCCATCAGCGAGGCCGTGATCGGGTGGGCCGGGTGGCCCTTGACGACGACCGGGCAACCCGCCGCGAGCGCAGAGGCCGTGTCGCCACCGGCAGTCGAGAAGGCGAGGGGGAAGTTGGAGGCACCGAACACCGCCACCGGGCCGAGCGGGATCATCCGCATCCGCAGATCGGGGCGGGGCAGGGGCTGCCGCTCGGGCATGGCGGGGTCGACGCGCAACTGCTGCCACCAGCCTTTGCGCACGACATCGGCGAACATGCGCAGCTGGCCCACGGTGCGTCCACGCTCGCCTTCGAGCCGGGCGCGCGGCAGGCCGCTCTCGCGCATGGCGGTTTCGATCAGGCCATCGCCCAGCGCCATGATCTCCTCGCCGCAACGCTCAAGAAAACGCGCACGATCTTCGCGGCTCGTCGCGCGATAGACCCCGAAGGCCTCCTCGGCGGCCGCGCAGGCGGCGGCGACATCCTGCGGGCCGTGAACGGGCAGCGGGTCACCATGAGGCGCACCGGTTTCGGCAGTGATCGAGCGGAATTCGGTCATGAGAGACTCCCTTTATTACTCCGACATATGAGGCCGGGCGCGCAAAGGCAACGGGGCGCGGCTGCGCTCGGGAAGTTTTTGTATCGCCGAATTTCCGATGCCTCCCCAGCTCGCCGGGCAATCCATAGGCAGCGCATAGCCGCTTTTTTGTTGGGCCAGACGCGTCCGTTGGCCATTCACAGGTGCTGCAGTCCCCGCTTCCAATGATAACGCTACCATGTTAGCCTCCGACCAAGCGCGGGACAAGCGGGCCATCGGGGAGGACACATGGAGCAGGGCGCGATGCAGCAATCGCTTTGGGGTGAACTGGGCCGTGTCTTGACGCCCCACGGCCCCGCCGTTCAATCCGCTGTGAGCTTCACGCCATCCGACTACAGCGTGCATTTCTTCCTGCAGATCGCCGTCATCCTTGTGACCTGCCGGGTGGTTGGATGGCTCGGCCGCACCCTGTTTAGGCAGCCGCAGGTGGTTGGGGAAATGATCGCCGGCGTCGTGCTTGGCCCGTCGCTCTTCGGCCTGTTCGCGCCGGATTTGCAAGCCGCGGTTTTCCCCAAGGAAACCAGCAACGTCCTTTATGTCGGCGCGCAGCTTGGCGTGGGCCTCTATATGTTTCTGGTCGGCTTGACGCTCCGGCTCGATCACGTCCGCTCAAAGGCGCGGGCGGCCGGCGCGGTGTCGGCGGCGGGCATCGCCGTGCCGTTCATGCTGGCGGCGGTGGTCACCCCCTGGCTGTTGACGATCGACGGGCTGTTCACGGCCGGGGTGGGGCGGGGGAGCGCCACCTTGTTCCTCGGCGCGTGCATCGCGCTCACAGCCTTTCCCATGCTGGCGCGGATCATCAACGAGCGCGGCCTCGCCAACACGTCGCTGGGCACGCTCTCGCTGACGGCGGGCGCCTTTGACGATGCCGCCTCCTGGTGCGTGCTCGCGGTCGTGCTGGCGACCTTCGGCGCCGGGCCGGGGGTCGCGGTGATCGCCATTGTCGGCGCGCTGCTCTATGCGGGGTTCATGCTGATTTGGAGCCCTCGGCTACTCGTCCCGCTCGGGCGTTTCGTTGAGGCGGAGGGCGGCATAAGCATGACGGTGCTCGCCATCGTCCTTGCGCTGTTCAGCCTGTCGGCGTTTCTCATGGACGCGATCGGCATACACGCAATCTTCGGCGGTTTCCTGCTCGGCGCCTGTATGCCGCGCGGGCTGATTGCGCTGGAAATCAAGCGCAAGGTCGAGCCGCTGGTGGTGGTGCTGCTGTTGCCGATGTTCTTTACTTATTCCGGCCTGAACACGCGGATGGACATGGTGAACTCCGTGCCGCTGCTCCTGACAGCGCTGGCGATTCTGCTCGTTTCGGTGATCGCCAAATTCGGGGCGTGCTGGGCCGCCGCGCGGCTGGCGGGGGAGGATCATCGCACGGCGCTGGGCATCGGCGCCCTGATGAATGCCCGGGGGCTGATGGAGCTCATCATCATCAACATCGGCCTGCAAAAGGGCATTATCGGTCCGACGCTGTTCGCGATGCTGGTGCTGATGGCCATCGTCACGACGGTGATGGCGGGTCCGCTGTTTGAACTGGTCTACGGTCGGCAGGCACGAGCACGCGGCGATCTGGCGGCGCTGGACGAGGCAAATGGTCCATCGACCGCCATGGCCCCGGCGGAGTGACGGTGGCGCGACCAGTGGGATGCTGCGCTTGATAATGTGGGAAAGTCTAAGTGGTGACCCCTACGGAAGCGGCAAACTGCAGGTAAGTAATTGATAGATAGTGATAATGGCTCTTGCGATGAGTATGATACCATCACACATACCATCAATTTTTATAGACATTGTGCGATAAAATGGGACGTTCACCTGCCGTCGTTAGTAGGCGGAACGGGCTCCCGGCGACAAGGACGCCCTTGGGCGGTGTCTAGGACCCAGCTTCCGTGCTCAAGTTCGCGTTAGGATTTGAGAACGCATCAGGAACATGGTATTTCCGACAATAGGGGAGATAGACCCATGTCGGAACTTACGGGAACACCTGAAGAGCGGCTCGTCAAAGTACAGGCAATCGCCGAAAGGCATCTGCCCGGAATCGTGTGCGAGCTTCAGGACTACAAGACGCAAATTGGCTGTGGCGCGCTCGACGAGCGTGGCATTCTGCATGATGTGAAATGGCGGCTGCGGGGATTGACCGAATGGCACGTCGATAACGGAGTGCGGTCGTTAGCGACGCATTTTGGACCGCGCGTCATGATCCATCGCGGTCGTCGAGCATGAGTGAATCGTCACCCCTGCCTGGAATGATCGCCGGAAATGCGGGAAAGCCAATCCTGCTGCCGGAAGTGTTGATCGACGGGGTGGCGGCGGAAGCTGTGCCGGCCGGTGCCAGCGGTAAATTCTTCGTTCGGTTGGCGATCTCCTCTGGAGAAGTGGGCTTTCATACGATCGCCGAGGGTCTCGGCCGTATCCTCGTGAGCCATGCCAGCGCTGCGGGATCCCCCTTCTCGTTGGACCGATCAGGAATGATCGTGCTGCTGATCCGCGAGGACAGATCGGCCGAACTGTGGGTCGATACCGCCGCAACGTCCCTCAACGTAATCGCTAAGCGGCCAATCAAAGCTGGCCAAGCTGTTTTTCAGTCGGATATTGCGGATATCGTCGGCATGGATTTTCCTTGCCTGGAGATCCGTGACACGGACGCCCTTGTGGTGCTCTTCCGAAAGGATTGGGGGTTCGGGCTGTATTTTGATTTCAACCCGGAAAAGAAGTTGGATCGGGAAGTCGCCTCACACCAGCTCGGACGGCTGTATCGCGTGCTTGCCTATCGTCATCTCTACGAGACGATGGCTGACCCTGCCATTGTCGAAAAGCTTATCGAGCGAGGCTGGTTTCCGTTCGTGGAAATCCTCGGCGACGAATTCAGAAATTTGGCGGAGCATTGTGCTGCTGGCTTCGCGATAGACGAGGCAGAAAATGCGCTACTTGCGGCATTCACGGACGCCCGATTGAATAACTTATTAGAGCGTTGGCGTGCCCGACCGCATTTCGCGGCGAGGATGCCGCTGCTCGAAGCGGCCCTGAAGCACTTCAAGGCCGACGAGCCGATCGCTGCGATTAAGATCGCCATCACAGAGATCGAGGGCGTGTTGCGATCAGCCTATATGAACGCGTCTGTCCCCAAGGCGAAAATACGTCACCTCTTGGATTTTGCGATCGAGTCCGCGGTTAGCAAATCGGGGGCTGGCGACACGCTGCTTCTTCCCGAAGCCTTTGCTCGCTACCTTGACGGATACACCTTCGCGCAATTCGATCCGGCCGGCGGGGCAACCCATGCTGGCTCGCGCCATGCCGTCGGTCATGGCGCTGCTGACGCGACTACCTTCACCAAGGCGAGAGCCCTCCAAGTGCTACTCACCGTGGATCAACTAGCCTTTTACACCTGATTGGCCCGTAACGGCTTTGTGCTTCAATGCCCCTTGTGGGTGAATGCTGGCGCTGACCTAGAAAAAATTGGTACCGTAACTATCCATTTGGAAAAATCGTCGGGGAACATGGCTCAGGACGATCTATTTGCTGAGGAGAGCACGCTGGAGCTTCCGGCGGTCCGCTACGGGCCGGTGCGCGTTGCAATTGGTGTCGTTGAAGCAATTTTGCGCCCGGCTTCCACCGTTGAAGCAAAGCGTGTCGGCGAAGTCCTCGTCTCAGCGCGCTTGAAGGAGCCTATCTACCAGATCGTTGATGGTGAGCGGCTGGTGGTCACGACGCGCGAGAACATCGCTCGTCCGAGCGAAGCCGACGGCGTTCTGCTGCAGAGCGAGAGCGGCAAGCTCTCGTGGTTGCACCACCGTCTCATTGAAGAACTTGAGGGCGCAGCTGCGAAGCATGGCTGGCCAGCGCTTGTCCGCAGGCGTGCTGAGCATTGGGACGGACGCTTTTCATTTCGCGCGGAGCAACCGAACGAGGATGGTAGCGTCGACGAGGATAAGCGCGGGCTTCGGCCGCCGCAACTCGGCGCACTGCACGCAATTGGGGCCCACTGGAGCATCAACATGCAGCCGGCGACCATCGTCATGCCGACCGGGACCGGCAAGACCGAGACGATGCTGGCGGCGCAAGCGGCCTACCTGCGCAAGCCATTGCTGGTAGTCGTGCCGTCCGACGCCTTGCGGTCTCAGACCGCGAGAACGTTTCTCACCTTTGGCCTTCTTCGCTTCTTGAAAGTGCTGCCGGACGACGTGCCGAACCCGATCGTCGGCCTCGTACGCAAAGTGCCGAAAACGACAGAAGACTTGGAGATTTTTGACCGCTGCAACGTGATCGTCGGGACGATGGACTCGCTAGCGGATAGCGCGGCCGAAGGTGTCTGGCCGGAAATTATCGAGCGGATCGGTGCGCTCGTCATCGATGAGGCCCACCATATCAGCGCCAAACGCTGGACGAGTTTTCGCGAGGCATTTTCTGGCAAACCGATCTTACAGTTCACGGCCACGCCCTTCCGCCGCGATGGGCAATTGGTGGATGGGCAGGTCATCTACTCGTACCCGCTGCATCGAGCGCAGCAGGATAAGTATTTCAAGCCCATCACCTTTGAGCCGGTCTATGAGACACTGGCCGCCAACGCCGATCAGGCGATCGCCGAAACGGCGGTGGCCCGCTTGCGGGAAGATTTGAGCCAAGGTCTCAATCATCTAATGATGGCCCGGTGCTCGCGCATCGAGCGGGCTCGGGCCGTGTTCGATATCTACAAGGCCCTAGCGCCCGATCTGAAACCGCTGCTTGTTCACTCAGACATGGGCGATACCCAGCCGGCGATCGATGCTTTGAAGGCCGGTGACAGTCGGATCGTCGTCTGCGTCAACATGCTTGGCGAGGGGTTCGACCTGCCGGAGCTCAAAGTCGCGGCGGTCCATGACCTCCACAAGAGCCTGGCGATTTTGCTGCAGTTCACCGGCCGGTTCACGCGTAGCGCTGCCGCGAATATCGGCAATGCGACCGTCATTGCGAACATCGCCGAGCCCAACGTATCAGAAGCGCTCGAGCGGCTTTACAGCGAGGACGCTGACTGGAACGAGCTGCTGAGCGAGTTAAGTTCGGCCGCGGCCCGGGAACATGCCCGGCTGGTCAAATTTCTCAACGAAGCGAAGCGCCTGGACAGCGGCCCAGACGATGAGGACGTGCCGATTTCACATAAGCTGCTCAAGCCCGGCATGAGCACATTGTTCTATCAGGCTGACAAATTCACCCCGAAGGCATTCCATGGCGGGCTTCCGTCCTCGATGGTTCCATATCGGGTTTGGCTGCACTCGCCTTCAAACACATTGTTCTTCGTCACGCGCTCCGAACCCACAGTCAAATGGAGCCGGTCGAAGTCCGTGAAAGATCGAACGTGGACGCTGTTCGTGCTGCATTACGATGCGGCGCGAAATCTTCTCTATCTCTCCTCCTCGGACAAAAGCTCGGCGTTTCCAGACCTAGCTACGGCGGTCGGGGCTGGAAAAATCATCAATGGGGACGTGGTGTTCCGGGCAATGGGTCGGATCACCCGGCTGGTCTTCCAAAATCTGGGCGTGAAGAAACACGGTCGTCGTAACCTGTCCTACGCCAGTTACACCGGCGCGGAAGTGGTCGCCGCCCTCAGCCAAGCGGAGAAGAGCGGTTCGCTCAAGGCGCTGTTGAGCGGCATCGGCTGGGAGGGTGGAAAGCAAATCACCATTGGTTGCTCGGCGAAAGGGCGGGTGTGGTCGCGCGAACAAGGTCCGATCCCGCGCTTCAATGAATGGTGCGAAGCGGTGGGTGACAAGCTGCTCGATAGCTCAATCGATACATCCAAGCTGATCGACAATGTGCTGCTGCCGACCGAGGTCACGACGCTACCGGCCATTGAATTGCTGAGCATCGAATGGCCCTACGAAATTCTGAGCCAGGCGGAGGAGCGAGTCGGGTTCAGCGACGGCGCGCGCGAACAGACGCAAACGATGTTTGAGCTTTGCATTACGGGATCTGACGTGTCGGCGAACACGATCGATTTTGAGATGATCGAAGCGACTTCTGGGAGTTGGGCATCGTTCCGATTTACACTGGGCGGGGCCGAGGAATTCAAGGTCGAGCAGATTTCGGGCAATCCCCTTGAGATCACAATCGGCAAGCTCTCCGCGCCGCTGGCGGCATATTTCTCGGAATACCCTCCGCTTTTCCGGTTCGTCGACCTCTCGGAGCTCGACGCGAACCTGCACATCGTGCCGCAAACGCCCTACGATCTTACGATTGAAGATGACCGGTTCGAGGTGTGGACGTGGAAAGACGTCGACCACACGAAAGAGTCGATATGGAAGGGCGGCGCGGTTCGCGAGGACTCCATTCAATGGCACGTCGCGCAGCAATATCTGGGAGAGGATTTCGACGTAGTCTTCGACGACGATGACAGCGGCGAAGCGGCCGATCTCGTCTGCCTGAAGGTCACTGAGGACGCCATCCGCATGGCGCTCGTGCATTGTAAGTTCTCGGGCGGTTCCATGCCTGGCGAGCGTGTGAAAGATGTGATCGAGGTCTCGTCGCAGGCGCTGCGGTCGGCTCGCTGGGTCGGAAAATTCCCGCAACTCGTGCAACATCTCAAGGCGCGGAACGAACCGGCAAAACGCGGTGGCCGCCCGTCCCGCTTTCTAAGAGGGGACGCAACCGATCTCAACCGGATCGTCAAACTCCATCGGTTCCGTCCGATCGGGACAGAAATCTTGATCGCGCAGCCTGGTTTGTCAAAATCCAAGCGAACCAAACCGCAATCGTCGGTCTTAGCGGCTGGTCTGACCTACGTGAAAGAAACCGTGGGCATCGACGTGACAATCCTCTGCAGCGAATGATGCTCTGCGCGCAGTCCGCTTTGCGAATTCGGTTAACCGGAGCGAGATGGCCGAAAATGAGGCGCGAAGCCGCCTTCACTCGGCCGACGTCTTAGCCGCGCTCTCGCCCCGGGAGAGCGCGGTAGCAGACATCATTCTGCGATATCACCTCGATAGGCCATCGGATCGGCGATCCAGCGGCTGACGGCGGACTCGTGCCAGCCTGCGCCGTGAATGCTGATCTTGACCTGCCGGGGAAAGGTGCCCTCACCCATCTTTCGATAGAGGGTCGTGCGGGAAAGCCCGGTGCGGGCCAGGACGGTCTTGAGACGAATGATCCGTTCGATGTTGGACATGGGCTGTACTTCCATACTCGGGGTTATCGAAGCTCCCCGGAACAGGATCGATAGCCATGGGACGAAGTGCAAGAGTGCCAAAAACGGTGCCGGTGTGCGGTGGCGGACTCTGGCGTCCCGTGGCGGCCACTGTCGTCCAAGCGCGGTGAAAAGAAATTTTCCCATGCCGTCCCGGTACGAGCAAATCGACCGTGCCGGCACGGATTTGGCGCTATCCACCCATCCCCTCGGATGCCGACTCGCCCGCGGCACCGACGCATAAAGCGGGTCAGCCCTTTGGCGGCTCAGGATTTTCCCGGCGCTGCAATTCATTCTCGACTGCTTCGCGAATGAACAGTGCAACCCGCCGATTGCCCACCAGCGCCTCAATTCGGCTGATCGTCTCAGCCGATAGCCTGACCGTCGTCGGCTTCATTCCAAGCGGTGGGCGTCCCATCGCCTCTTGGCTATCGGCCATGTCTGCGAACTCCAAGCCAAACAGGTTGACGCAACCGTTTATTTGAATATACGCCATCGTTTATTGGATAAACGGTGGCGTATATCGTGGCAAGGGCATTGAGCAAATCGGCCTGCGGCGATTCCGGCACCGCGAATCGCGCGGGAGCTACGGGATCGTGCCGCATCCGCTCCGTTGCATCCGCTTCATCCGCCCAGGATGCGGAATGGAAGGTTCATATGGCTGCCTCCACTTCACGCCGCGCGCTCCTTGGCGCATTGACGGGCGTCCCGGTGCTTGCTGCCCCGGCCACATCGCCCTGGGCTAAGGCCTTGGCGACGCTTCACGATCAGTATGCCAATCAACCGCCGGCCCTTGCTCGCACCAAGGCGGGGCGGAGCCTCAGCCGCTTCCGCTACCACAACGCCGAGAGCTTCTTTCTCGGCATAGAGAAAGGGGTTGTGCGGCATCCGACCGACAGGCTCTATCAGATCGGAATTGTGCTCCAGCTTGGGCTGAGCGCGCATCTACTCGATGTGGGTTTCGCCGACGCGTGGTGCGCCCGTCATATTGGCTTGAACGTCGCTAGATCGCTCGCCCACGCCAATGCGACGGGTCTCGGTTTCAAAACAACCGATATGGAACTGCTGGCGGCGATCCTCTCACCGTACGGCAAGTGGCGCAATGCGACTCCGCGCGACGTAGCCCCCGACTTTCCTTTCTCCACGGAGGAACTCCGAATGCTGACCCGCGCGCTGCTTGAACGCGTGCATCAGGTGACCGGTCATCCGCGCCCACGTGGTTGGCAGCATCGCTTACGGTGATGAAGGGGCGCGCTATGGCTGCCTACGGAGCGACCGTGAATCCCACCTCCGCCCGTGAGGTGATGGCGACGGCCGAGGAACTCGCACGGATGGAGGCAGCCCTGCTGACGCTGCCGCGTCTAACCCGCGAAGTGTTTCTGGCCCATCGGATCGACGATCTCAGCTATGCCGAGATCGCCGAGATCACCGGCCTCGGCGTGCGACAGGTCGAACGCAGAATGGCCGATGCCCTCTACGGCCTCCACTGTGCGCTGCAGGGCGGACGATTACGCCGCAGACGGTGGTGGGGCAGGCGGCGATGGTAAGGCAGCCGTAGCATCGCTTTTCGCTTGTGCTTCGGTTTCGAACGCGCGCCTGCCGCGCCGCGCCCACAGGGCGCGCGCGTGATCGCGTTCCTCACCTTGCAGATTGCCCGCGATGGACAAGAACGCGCCATAGAGCGTGGCGCGATCATCGCCGGTCAGTTCGACCAGCCCCGCCTTCACAATCAAGCCGCCCAGCTCGATCAGGTGCCGCGTGCGTTCCCGGCGCTTGACAACCCATTTGCGCATGTCGGTTCGTGCCTTCCTGGCCTCAAGCCGATGCGCCGCCGCCCTCGCGCTCCGCTCCGCCTTCCGGCTCCGCGCGAGGGCGGCGGCGAGACTGGCGTGTGACGCGAAAGAAGGCTGCACCCGCCTTGCGCCAGCCCTCCTTTGTCGCGGCGTCCTTTGTAGCCACCGCACTGATCAGCGCGCCCGCTAGCAGGTCAGCGTCGAGCGCATCGGCGCCGGTTGCCGTAGCCAGCTCGCCGAGCTGACGCACCCGGCGTTCCTTGAGCACCTTCACCTTGTCGGAGAGCGCTTTCAGCTCCGAATCGAAGTCCTTGGGTTTGCGCATCACAGTCTCCATTGCTGAGCGATGCGCTCATGATAATGGAACGGCAGGAATAATGCTGCAGAGTAGCTGGGGCTGTCTGAACCTACCCGGTCCATCACGAGAAGTTTTCTTGTGAGGGCGCGCTTATACGTCGTGCCGACGTACGCTTTGAAGTGTAAGTGGATTGCCGCCATGGCGATCTACCACTTCTCCGCCAAGATCATCAGCCGCGCGAACGGATCGTCGGCGCTGGCGTCCGCAGCCTACCGCTCTGCTTCGAAGCTGCACGACCAGCGGCTCGATCGCCATCACGACTTCTCGAATAAGGCCGGCGTCGTCCACTCCGAGGTGATGCTGACGGATGGCGCGCCCGAGCACCTCGGCGACCGCGAAACCCTCTGGAATGCGGTCGAGGCAGCCGAGCTTCGCAAGGACGCACAACTCTCCCGAGAGATCGAGTTCGCGATCCCGCGCGAGCTATCCCCTGAAATGGGAATTGACCTGGTGCGCGAGTTTGTCCGGCGCGAGTTCGTCGATCGGGGGATGATCGCCGACGTCAACGTGCATTGGGATGTCGGCGCGGACGGCGAGCCCAAGCCGCACGCGCATGTGATGCTGACGATGCGCGAAGTCGGAGAGGACGGTTTCGGCGCGAAGGTCCGCGACTGGAATCGCACGGACCTGCTCAACCATTGGCGTGAGGCCTGGGCCGATCACGTCAACGAGCGTCTGGCCGCACTCGATATCGATGCGCTGATCGATCATCGCTCATTCGAAGCGCAGGGGATCGACCTCGAGCCGCAGCACAAGATCGGCGCAGCCGCATCGCGCATGGTGGCGAAAGGCCTCAAGCTCGAACGCGTCGATGAGCATCGCGAGATCGCGCGCTCGAACGGCGAGAAGATCCTGGCCGAGCCGCGCATCGCGCTCGACGCGATCACCCGCACCCAGGCGACGTTCACGACGCGCGACCTTGCCATGTTCGCGCACCGGCATAGTGAGGGGAAGGATCAGTTCGACCAGGTGATGGCGGCGGTGCGCGCGTCACCCGAACTGGTCGCACTCGGCAAGGATGGTCGCGGCGAGGACCGGTTCACGAGCCGGGGCATGATCCAGACCGAGCAGCGTCTCGCGCGCGAGACGCAGGCGCTCTCCGAGCGCCAGCACCACCGCGTCGGCGAGCGGAATCGAGGGCGTGCTATCACGGGTGCCGAGCGGCGCGGTCTTGCACTTTCCGCCGAGCAGCGCTCGGCGTTCGAGCATGTCACCGACGCCAAGGATCTCGGCATCGTGATCGGCTATGCTGGAACCGGCAAATCCGCGATGCTCGGCGTCGCGCGCGAGGCATGGGAGCATGCCGGCTATCAGGTGCAGGGGCTCGCGCTGTCCGGCGTTGCTGCCGAGAATCTGGAGAACGGCTCGGGCATCGCCTCGCGCACCATCGCAAGCCTCGAACACCAATGGTCGCGGGGGCGGGAGTTTCTCTCTGCGAACCATGTGCTGGTGATAGACGAAGCCGGGATGATTGGGTCGCGCCAGATGGAGCGCGTGATTGCGGAAGCCGAGAAGCGCGGCGCCAAGGTCGTGCTGGTCGGCGATCCCGAACAGCTACAGGCGATCGAAGCAGGCACCGCGTTCCGCTCGATCGCCGAGCGGCACGGGGGCATCGAGATCACTGAGGTCCGTCGCCAGCGGGAGGACTGGCAGCGCGACGCCACGCGCCAGCTCGCCACCGGCCGCACCCCGGAGGCGCTCAATGCCTATCGCGAAGCCGGGATGGTGGTCGAATCGGAGACGCGCGCGGAGGCCCGCGAAGCACTGATCGACCGTTGGAACCGCGACCGGTTCGACGATCCGGCGCGCTCGCGCATCATCCTGACGCATACCAACGAAGAATGCGACGAACTGAATGGGCTGGCCCGGGATCGGATGAAGCGTAATGGGACGTTAGTCACTGATATTGCTGTCAAAACAACGCGCGGAGAGCGCTTGTTTGCGGCCGAAGACCGCATCATGTTCCTGCGGAACGAACGCGAATTGGGCGTCAAGAATGGCTCTCTCGGCACCGTCGAACAGGTTGATCGAAGCCGCATGGCAGTGCGGCTCGATGATGGACGGCACGTCGCGTTCGAGCTCAAGGATTATTCCGATGTCACCCACGGTTATGCCGCCACGATCCACAAGGCGCAGGGCGTCACGGTCGACCGTGCGCATGTTCTGGCAACGCCGGGGCTCGATCGCCACGCCGCCTATGTCGCGCTGTCGAGGCACCGCGACGCGTTGCATCTCCATTACGGCCGGGATGACTTCGCGGACAGCGACCGGCTCGCACGGACGCTGTCGCGCGACCGGCCTAAGGACAGTGTGCTCGACTATGAGCAGAGCGCGACCCGCTTTGCCGAGCGGCGCGGGTTCGACCGCTCGAGAATCCTCGACACGCTCGCGCGCGATAGGCTTGTTGATCGTAGCCACACGGCGCCCGAGCAACGGCGCGGTAGGTTCGATGGCCTTCGGCTGCGCGTTCCAGATGCCGCCGACGTGCCGACGCGCAGCCGGTTCGACGGGCTCAAACTTCAGGCGCCGCCCGAGCGGAGGGCGGCCGAGCGGGCGGGCGCTCTTGCAAACGTGGTCCAGCAATATGCTCGGACCGTGCAGGACATCGGCCGCATGACCGAGCAAGGGCTGTCTCCGCTGGAATATCAGAAGGTGGCGAAGGTGCAGGCGGCGCGGGCGCTCGACGCCATGCAGCAGCACGGTGCGCATGACCTTGAAGCGGTATTCGCGCGCGAGCCGGGCCTGGTGAGTGAGGCCGCCAACGGCCGGACGGCCAACGCCATTCGCCAGATGCAGCTCGAGACCGAGTTGCGCACCAATTCAGAGCTGCGCGCCGATCGCTTCGTCCAGACCTGGCAGCAACTCCGCGCGCAACGCGACAAGCTCGGCGGCTGGCAGAACGAGGACGCGCGCGGTGCAGTCGAACACCGCATGCGCGCCATGACGAAGGGGCTCGAAAAGGATCCTGCGCTCGGCGCTGCGCTTAGCCGCCGCGGCAGCGAGCTGCTCGGTCGCCAGTGGTCCCCGGAATGGTCGCCGGGAAGCCGCGACGGCGGCATCGGCGCGGCGATCGGCGATCAGGCGCGCACACGATCGTTCATCCAGCAACTGACGTTCTCGATCGAGCGAGGGCGCAATCTTGGAATCGGGCTATGAACGTGGAAAACACCATTCAGCCCGCCGACCACACCGACGATCCGGAAGTGGCGTTTGAAGCGATGAGCCGCAGGCTGGCGGGCCTGACGGCCGCCGTCGAAGGGTTCGCGGCGCGCCAGCAGGAACTGCACTCGCGCGACTACGGCCCGGACCTGGCCAAAATCCATTCCCTGTCGGGCGAGATGGTCGCCGCGATCAACAAGCTCGCGGCGAAACCGGGCGTTGCGTTGACGCCGGAAACACTTGCACCGCAGATCGCGAAGGCTGGCGAGGGGGTGCGCGCAGCCGATCATCAGGCCTGGGCCAGAGCCAATCGTGAGCTTGGCGCTGCGATCCAGTCGCTCAACGATGTGACGGCATCCGCGATGAAGGCCGACACGCAGAGGCACTGGATCATCGGTGCCGCGATCACGGCGCTGGTGATGGGATTTGCGTTCGGGATGATCGTTCCAACGAGGATCGCGCAGTCGGTGCCGGAGAGCTGGCATTGGCCGGAGCAGAGGGCGGCGCGGTTACTCCAGCGTAGTGAATGGGACGCCGGGATGCGGCTGTTGCAGGTCGCCGATCCACACCAGTTGCGCGCTTTGAATGTGGCGGCGAGGATGGTGGAGGATAATGCTGAGGCCTTGGCGGGTTGTCGTACCCGCGCCGCGCAATCTAAAAACGCTGTGAAATGCCACATTGAAGTGGCTGCGGCCACGGCTGACTGAAACTGCCGGTCACGACGATAAGTACCGATAGCAGTCCCGCAGCGTGCCAGGGCATGATGACGATGAACGAGCACCCGTTTGAAATGAGAGGGAGTGTAGATGCAGGGTTTGACGACCTGTCCGGTGTGCCAAGGGGCGTTCGGCCGATGCCGAGAGCGCGCGACACCTCGGGATGCGTCTGCCTTCGATTGCGACGGTTGTGGCGCGTTCGAGATTAGCCGGACGGCCCTGGTTACATGGTTCGAGCCCGACCGTCATCGCCTTACTGCGCTCCAACGCTCGGCGCTCAGTCATGCGTTGCGAACGGCGTCGCGTGGGACATCGCCCTTGATGATCACTACCGATTGGATGGAGCGCTTCTTGCCAAGCGCGAGGTTGCCGACGCCGGCGACGCAAGTCGCCAATCTCATCGCGCATATTGGCGATGCCGTGGCGGAGACCGGCGAAGGATGTTTCATCGACGATGTCGTCGATACGCCGCTCGTCGGGGCGTTCAACCGGACCATGTTCGACGCTCTTCTGAAAGAAGTTCGCGAACGCGGGTTGGTCACAGCGGTTGGCAAGACGAGCGTGCCGAACCCGCGGGATGTCGGCGTCCTTCAGGGCACACTTTTCGGTCTCTCGCTCGAAGGGTGGGAGCGATACGAAACCGAGAAGCGCGGCAAGTTTGCCGGCCGCTACGGCTTCATCGCGATGAAATTCGGCGATGCGGTGCTGGATCCGTTCGTGGAAGCCGTGGTGAAACCCGCAATCCGCGATGCGATCGGGTTCGATCTTGTTGATCTGCGTAATGTCTCGCGGGCAGGCGTCATCGACAACATCCTGCGGGCACAGATTCGTGATGCGGCCTTCGTGCTGGTCGATCTGACCCACGACAATGCCGGCGCTTATTGGGAAGCGGGATATGCCGAAGGGCTCGGCAAGCCGGTGATCTATCTATGCGAGCAATCGAAGTTCGATGCTGCGAAAACGCATTTCGATACCAACCATTGCACGACGGTGATGTGGTCGGTGGCAGAACCAGCCCCTTTCATCGAAGCGCTCGTCGCGACGGTACGGCGCTCGCTCAACCTGTTTCCCGACACGGTGGCCCCCGGCCATTGATTATGGCGAGCTTATCACATATTATAGAAATCAGATAAATTCTCCTAAGGTTCCTCGAATTGGACGCTCGTCTCAACCCTTATGCGCCAGGCGCCGGTACACCCCCGCCCGAATTGGCAGGGCGGGACGAAATAATCGAGCGCGCAGCAGTTGCGCTCGATCGTATTCGCGCGGGGAGATCGGCACGGAGCGTCGTGCTCTATGGACTGCGCGGGGTCGGCAAGACCGTCTTGCTGAACCGGATCCGGCTCGACGCCGAAGCCCGCGGGATCGCCAGCGTGCGGATCGAGGCACCGGAAGAACGATCACTGCCCGCGCTTCTCGCCCCTGCGCTGCGGGCCGCGCTCTTCCGGCTGCGCCGGATTGATGCCGCGAAAGCGGGCTTGGGACGGGCGATGAAGGCCCTGGCTGGCTTCGCGGGCGCGTTGAAGATCAAATATGCCGATATCGAGGTTGGCCTCGACATCGATCCTGAGCACGGCCTCGCCGACAGTGGTGATCTCGACACGGATCTGACTGACCTGATCGCCGCGGTGGCAGAAGCCGCCGCCGAGCGAGGCACGGCCGTCGTTTTGTTCGCCGATGAGCTGCAATATGTACCCGAAGATCAGCTCGCCGCACTGATTATGGCGCTGCACAGCGCGAACCAGGCGCAACTGCCGATTACGATGGTGGCCGCCGGCCTTCCGCAGCTGCTGGGGTCGATGGGCCGTGCCAAGTCCTACGCGGAGCGGCTGTTCGAGTTCATAGCGATCGACCGACTCGACGCTGACGCCGCGCGCGATGCACTCCGCCTCCCGGCGCTTCGCGAGGGCGTTGAGTTTTCCGATGAGGCGGTCGGCATTATTCTCAATAAGAGCAGCGGCTATCCCTATTTCCTTCAGGAATGGGGCAAGCACAGCTGGAACGTGGCGGACGATTCTCCGATCGATGGGGACGACGCCCGCCGGGCAACCGATGAAGCGTTGGCCGATCTGGACGCAAGTTTCTTCCGGGTGCGGTTCGACCGGCTGACCCCGGCTGAAAAAGGCTATATGCGGGCCATGGCAGAGCTCGGCCCGGGGCCGCACAGGTCCGGCGATGTGGCCGCGCAACTGGGGCGCCAGGTGACAACGGTCGCCCCGATCCGGAACACCCTGATCGCGAAGGGCATGCTGTACAGCCCGGCGCATGGCGATACCGCCTTCACAGTGCCGCTGTTCGACAGCTTCATGCGCAGGATCATGCCCTCGCCATGATCTACAGGACCGCTGCCGACATTCTCGAGGAAGCTGACCGGCGCGGCATGCGTCGGGCGTTTGTCGTGACGGCAATGATGCTCGAGATGGAGGCGGTCCAAAGCCATATCGACTATCTGGGCTCTGTCAGCGGCGAGGATGGCGCCGTCTACGAATGCGGGGTTTTCTCCGATCTCGGTCAGGATTGGCTGGTGGTCGTCACCGAAACCGGTGAGGGCACCCATGCGGCACTCAGCGCCGTTAGCTACGCTCATCGCGCGTTCGCACCGTTTGAGGTCATGATTCTGGTGGGTGTCGGCGGCTCCCGCAAAGAGGAGGCTCCGATCGGGAGCGTGGTCGCTTCCGACCATGTCTACATGCCGTACAGCGCGAAATATGGCGCGAAGGGTCGATCCAGTCGGCCTCGTTCGTTCCAACCGGACAGTCGCCTGATCGGCATCGCCAAGAAAGTGCGGCGGGAACGGAAGGGCTGGCCCAACCGGATTCGGGATCCGCTCGAATGCGTTCTGCCGGCGCGCGATGCCTATCCGGTCGATTATCCGCCGATCGGCCTGGTGAAGCCGATCGCGTCGATCGAAGCGGTGCTCGACGATCCAACTAGCGAACTCGAAGCCCTGATCGCCGAGGATTATGGCGATACCTACGTCGTCGAGATGGAAGGCTATGGCGCGGTCTATGCCGCGAGCCGGGAACGGACGCCGAGCATCGTGGTGCGCGGCGTCTCGGACATGACGCAGGGAAAGTCTCCAGAGGACGACGCGCTTCGGCAACCGATTGCAGCGGCGCATGCGGCAGCCTTTGCGTTCGAGATGCTGAGCCATTGGGGGCAGATCTATCCGCGATCGGCCGGTGGCGGTGATCCGGCGCCGGTGCAGCTCGGTGCGCCGGAAACCCTCGCCACGGCACCAAGCGAGATCGTGGAGGTCGCGGCTGATGTCACGCCCTTCGTCGCGGTCACGGAACCGGAAGCCGAGCCTTCCACGCCAACAGCGGCGCCACCGGTCAGCGCGGATGTGGTGATCAACCTCAACGCGAGGATGGAAGAGGCGACGCCTGAGTGGATCGCAACGCTGCAGACGGCGCTGCGAGAAATTTGCGGCACGGACGATATCCTAGTGGTTCGAGCGGCGGCGGGCTCGGTGCGGTTGTACGTCGCTGACCCAACCGGAGCGCTTCGAGCGGTCAACAGAGCACAATTGCGGGAAGGATTGCTGGCGAAGACCGACGTCGAGCTGATCGGCATGATGTCGGCGGCCGACGCAGAAGCGCTCGACGCCTCGATTGCGGACCTGGTGGCGGCATCAGCCGATCTCATGGCGTGGCCGCAGACGCTCCCTGACGGCGAATGGATCGAGCGCCCCGAACTGGAGACGTTGGTCGAACGCGTCGAGGGCCAGGTGTCGAGCACCAGCGTGGTGCTGGGGCCGCCAGGTGCTGGCAAATCGGCGCTGCTGGCAGCGCTGGCCCACCGCTATGTCGAACGGGGATGGCCGGTCCTCGGTATCAAGGCGGATGCGCTCGATCCCGATATCGCAACCGATGACGACCTGCGGGATCGGCTCGGACTGGACACGTCAGCAGGCACCGTCGTCGAACGGGTCGCATCGTTCCGGCCCATCCTGGTGATCATCGACCAACTCGATGCTCTCGCTGGCTATCTCGATATTCGGACGGCGCGGCTCAGCCTGTTACTCAATCTCGTGCGGCGGGTCGGCAGGCTCGACAATGTCCACGTGATCCTCTCGGCGCGTCTGTTCGAGTTCAATCACGACACCCGGCTGCGCGCTGTGCAGGCCGAGCAGGTGGCGCTGGCGCTTCCGCCCTGGAGTAAGGTTGTTGAGCTGCTCGATCAGCATGGCGTCCAAGCCGGCGGCTGGCCGCCCGATGCACAGGAGTTGATACGCACGCCGCAGGCGTTGTCGATCTACCTCCAGCTTCGCAGCAGCCGCGAGTCCGAGCCATTCGACAGCTACCAGGCGATGTTAGAGCGGCTCTGGGAAGAGCGGGTCCTGGCCGGCGAAGACGGCCCGCGCCGTGCCCGGCTGCTCGCCGATATCGCGGACCACATGGCCCAAGAGGAAAGCCTGTGGCTGGCGGCCGCCCGGTTTGATGATCACCGTGCGGATCTGAAGGCACTCGAAGCCGCCGGAATCCTGACTGCCGTCGATGGCAGTGTCGGATTCAGTCATCAGACGTTGTTCGATTTTGCACTTGCGCGCAGCTTCGCGCGCGAGCCCGGGCGATTGTCAAAATATGTGCTTGAGCGGCAGAGTTCGCTGTTCCTTCGGCCGAAGCTATGGGCCGGCCTTACCTATCTGCGTGGCGTCGATCGCAACGCCTATCAAGTCGAGCTCGAAGCGATCTGGACGGCACCGGACCTGCGCCGGCATCTCCGTTTCCTGTTAATCGACTTTCTCGGCCATGAGGCAGCGCCGACGGATCGCGAGGCGCTGCTGATGGAGCAGGCGCTCGCGCTCCCGGCCGAACGCTGGCGCGCCTTTCGCGCGCTGAGTGGTAGCCGCGGCTGGTTCGAGCGCTTTGCGCATAGCTTCATCAGTGAGGCGATGACGGCGGACGATCGATCGGCGGACCGGATGATGGAAGTGCTGTCGCGCGCTTGGCCATTTGCGTCGGCGAAGGTGGCAGATCTGGTCGCGGACCGATGGCTGCCGGAGCCGGCCTATGATGCCCGCGCTTGGGTGGTCGTTCAGAACGCGACCGATTGGACCGATCAGGTCACCGACATTGCCTGCACTGTGGTCGACCGAACCGACATCGCGCCAATGATGATCGACCATGTAGTGGCGACGATCGGGATCGACCATCCCGAACACGCATTGCGCTTGGTCCGGACCCGGCTTGAACGGCAACTTCGAATCGCAGAGAGCGAGGCGACCGAGAAAGCCAAGGTCCCCAAGCCCAAATTCGACAACCATGAGGAGCACTTTGCGTGGTTCATCAAGAATGACCCCAAGGACCCGATCAAGAAGCTGATCGAGGAGCGCCAGGAGTGGGACAGCCTGCCCGCACTGGCCGAGCAGTCTCCGGTTGTCTTTCTTGATACGCTCTGGCCCTGGTTCCGCTCGACGTTCGAAACGCTCGCCCGCTTTGCCGAGGGACGGGAAGGCTATCTCGGCTATCCGTTAGCCAGCGAGGGTCACTTCCATTTTGATGAGGAGCAGGCCGATGGCCTGCCCGAACCGGCGCTGCTGCACGCGCTTCGCGTCGCGGTTGAGCAATGGGCCGCAGCTGACAAGGAGGCCTTTCTTGCCTGGGTAAATGTGCAAATGGGGATCGCGCTCGCGCCTGTGCAACGCCTCGTTGCCCACGCTTTCGCTCATCTCCCCGTGCTCTACGCCAAGGATGCGTTGGTCTATCTTCTCGCTGATCGGCGCCGTTTCTGCCTTGGCACTGCCGGAACGTTGAGCAGCACCACAAAAGGCCTGGTCGCGGCGTCGGCCCCTCATTGGACACCAGAGGAGGTCGCCCGCTTCGAAGCGGCGGTGACCAGCTTTGCGCCGCCGCCGCCGGACCAGGCGACACCGGAAGAACGCCGGTCCTGGCGACGTGTGCTTCGCCGCGTCCAGCTCGACTTGTTGCGAGCGCTTCCGAAACACCAGATGAGTGCTGCCGCACGTAAGCGCGTCGCCGAAGAGCAACGTGTTTTTGGGAGCCGTGACATTGGCTCTCGCTTCACCGAAGCGCGGATGATCGGTTCGCCGATGGATGCCGATGTGATCGCGCGCGCCAGCGACGACGACATCGTCGGAGCCTTTGAAGCGCTGCCAGACGTGACGGGGTGGGATCACCCGCGCAGTTTCATGGTTGGGGGTAACATTCAGCTGTCGCGCGAGTTTGCGACTTTTGCCGCGCAGGACCCGGCCCGCGCGCGCCGTATCCTCGATCGTCTTGGACCCGAAACCGGCACCCGTGCCGCCGGCTATGTACTCGACGCGATCGCGGAAGGCGCCAGTGGTGATGCAGTGATCGCGCTTCTGGAGGATGTCACCAATCGCGGCTTTGACGGGGAAGAATTTCGCGGGTCGGCCGCGCGTGCCATCGAAAAGCTGGTGCGGCGCAGAGTGCCGGTCCCCGATGCCATTCTGGAGTTGCTCGAACGGTGGCTCGTGGAGCCAGCGGCAAAGGACGCCGGGGATGAAGGTCATGCGGCGGACAATGAGGACATCTTCGATAGCGCGGTCGATGAGCTGACCGAGACCTCCGACTCCGATGGCGACAGCGACAGCCTTCTGGAGAGCCTGGTCTGGGGGCATGGCGGTCTGTCCATTGTCCCGGGCGGTTCATATCCGATTGCCGAGGCGCTCACTCGGGCTCGCTTAGCCCGTAAGGAGGGCGACCGACTTATCGACACGCTGGAGCGGTATCTGGCCTGTGACAAGGGCGTTGAGAATTGGGATCATTTGCTGCCGTTCCTGCCTCATGTGGAAACAGCCGATCCGGCGCGGCGAACGGCGTTTCTGGGCCGGTTGTTCGACGAAGTGCCGGGCCTCGTGGGTACCAAGATGGCAGCGCATTACCTCGCGAACGCGCATTGGAATGAAGCTGTGTTCGTGGATGCACAGCTTGACCGCTGGCGGGATTCAGGCAGCCGTCGTGCGCGGATGGCCTATGGCGAGATTGTGGCTATCGCCGCTGTTGTGCAGCCGACACTCGATTGGGCGCAAGCGCGGCTCGAGATTCTCCTCGACAACGTCGCGATGGAGGATGCGCGGGTCGGAGCCGTGCATTCGGCCGCCAATCTGTGGGCCGATCCGAAACATCGATCGCGCGCGAACCCGATCCTCGTTCGTGGGTTGGAGCGCGGTCCCGCTGCGGTCTGGCCGGCGGTATTTGACGTGTTCCGGCTGGTAGACGAGCTTTCGCCCGATGCCGAGACGGCCGCTCTTCTGACGACGATCGCCGATCGCCTGACGGGCGAAGCCCGGGTCGACGCCACATTTGTCGTGGAGCGCCTCGCCTCGCTACTTCCGCACCAGGCGCTTTTGATTGCGCGGGTGTCCGAGCGTCTGATCGAGCATTGGCGCGATGATCTGGGGAATATTCAGACAAGCACGGCCTTTGCCGCTGCTGACCTCGTCAATCTGGCTGTCACGCTTCACCGTTTGGGACCGGAAACGCGGGATGTTGGAACATCGCTGTTCGAGCTCCTGATCGAAATCGAATCCTACGCGGCAATGGAAACGCTGGAGGAGATCGACAGCCGATTTCGGGCGCGACCGGCACCGTCCCGGCGTCGTTTGCCGAGACGGCAGGCGCAAGCGCGGCGATCCAGGCGGCGCGTGACGCGCCCGGCTTAGAGTGTGACTATCGAAATCTTCATCGACGACAGCGGGAAGAACGACCCGCCGGTCTTTGTCCTTGGCGGCGTGATCGGACGACAGGAGGGCTGGTCGGCCTTCGCGGACGATTGGGCGATGGTCCTGGCGACCCATCCAGCAATTCCACACCTCAAGATGAAAGATGCGAACGCCAGGCGCGGCGCGTTCAAGGGAATGAGCACCGAGGATCGGGATGCCAAGTTGGTGGCTCTGGCGGCAGTCATTCGCAAGCATGCGCTGGCGACCATCTCGGTGACCGTTCGGCATGAGGAATATAGGCAGATCTTCGAAGGGCGCATGATGCGGTGGATGGACCGGCCCTATCAGATGCTGTTCCATCTGATCATCGCCACCACCTATAAGCTGCGTAACGAGCTCGGACTCACCCACAGGGCAAGTTTCGTGTTCGACCGGCAGCTGGAGCATGAGGCTGCGCTGCGCGAGTCCTTCGTCGCGATGAAAAAGAATATGCAGCCTGACCTCGAGGCGTTTCTGGCCGATGATCCGCGGCACGCCGATGACAAGGACGAACTCCCCCTGCAAGCTGCCGACATGGTCGCATGGCATGTGCGGCGGTCGTGGAAAGACTGTGTTTCGGCCCTTCGCGCCGCGTCCGCTGCCGGGCCGATTCTTGCCGACCTTCCGGGCAAGCACGATCTGTTCAACGCCGAGACGCTTCAGTTTCTCGCCGGGGTCGCCACGAAAACCGTGCGCGACTTGAATACTGTGTTCCCCTATGAAGCGGACCGCATAGCGGAGACGTTCGACACAGCGGCGACCTGTGCAAATCTGCATCTGATGGCAGATGCATGGCCCCTTCAGCCGGTCGAGCTTATTTCCTTCCCGGCCATCGGAACCGCAAAATATCTGCTTGTGAATAGCTGTGCTGAGTTCTGCAGTCCGCATCTGCACAAGCGATTAGAAAACAGGTGCCTAGGAGCGGCTTCGGTGGCGTGATGCCGTGTTCGAGGACCGCAAAGGGAACCGGCGACCCACAGCTTTTGCACGCGACGCCGAGATAGATGCTGCCCGGCTTGAGGGCGAATTCGATTGCTCGACCGATCGGCTCCAATTTCATTGGCCTCCTCCCGCATAGGTGGTCGGAGATCTACCATATAGGGTGAGCATGACGGCTGGATTGAGCAGCGACTGATAAGGCTCGCCTTGCACGATGAAGCCATTCTCCTCCAGGATCGGCTGCATCTGATCGGTCTTCGTCGTGGCGTAGAGCCCGCTGGTGGGCACGGCCTCGACGGCCGCGGCGACGAGTGTGCGGGCATGCCCCTGTCGACGATGGTCCGGATGAACGACGATCCAGCCAAGTTCGAGCGGAAAAGCGTCTGCCTGCTGCGAAACCGTTGCCTTTTCGAATTCACCCCGACGATGCGCGGTGAACGGCGTCTTGATGGCCGCGGTGCCGATGATCGTATCACCCTGACGAAGCATCACCAGCGCGGCAGCGCGATCGACGAGTCCGGGCAGCGTATCAGGATTGACCTCTCCGGCGGCTGCGACGAACGCGGCAAAGGCCTCTTTCTCTGATGGGGATAGACGAGCCGGATTTTCAGTTATGACAGTCACGGCCGGGTCGTGCGCTGGCGGCGCCATGAGCTGAGGTGGCTGCTCGTAAGCGTCGAGTTGCCATGCACCCTGATAGCTCGCGATGATGCCGTCGCTCGGGACGGGCATACCCGCAATCACAGCGATCTGACCGAGGCAGCGGCTTAAATGCCCGCGTAAGATTTCTAGGCCATCGAAATATCCTTGGCGCACATCTTCCGGTCGATGAAAATCCGCAAAACGCGGATGAGGGGGGGCGTCGTCCGCACGCCGCAGCAATTCCTCGTACGTCATAAACTGACGAATCCCGGCAGCCATTGCGTCAAGAAGCAGAAAGAGCGGTCCGTCCTGGAGATCGGCAAGCTCAACCTCCTTATCGACGATGAGCTGCCGTATCTCGTTGAGCGAGGCCAGCGCATTTTCGATGCAATCATCGCAGCATTCCCAGGCCGACAACACCCGGCGGTCGCGCAGCCGCAGAACGATTCTGCGAGCGACTTGGCGTTCGCGGTCTTTCGGACTGACGGCAATGCTGACGAACGGCAGGTTCAACGTGACATCGCCGATCCTCCCCGCGACCTGCCGACGGGCTCGTCCAAGTAGGTCAACGAGATCAAATCTGAATGGAATTTCTCCGCTCGTCATAGCGGGAAGATAGGTGTCTCAGGCCTCATCCGATAGAGTGATTATCGCAGACTCAATCCTTGCGTGAACCGCCCGCCGCCCCGTGAACGTGTTCCCGTTCCGACGACTATCCGCGAACTTTTTTCCCATACCTACCAGTCCACTAATGGCCCATTAGCCGCCGGCATTTATCGCCTTTTTTCTTTCCCGATCTTACCTTTGAGCACCTTCGCGCCGTCGCGGAGGAAATCGAGATGGTCGGACCAGTGCTGCATCATCTTGACGCGCTCGTCCCAATATTCGCCTCGGGCGTAGGCTCGACGGACGGCGTTGTTGTCGCAGTGGGCAAGCTGCCGCTCGATCGCGTCAGGATGCCATAGGCCCATCTCGTTCAAAAGCGTCGCCGCCATTGCCCGGCAGCCGTGGCCGGTCATCTCGTCCTGAGCGAAGCCCATGCGACGCAGCGCCGCGTTGATCGTGTTCTCCGACATCGGCCGATCCACTGACCGCAGGGAGGGGAACAGGAAACGGCTATACTCCGCGTCGTGCTCGATGGTTTTGAGGATGGCGAGCGCTTGGTGGGAGAGGGGGACGGTATGCGCCCGCCGCATCTTGGTCTTGTGCGGCGGGATCGTCCAAAGCGCCTTGTCGAAATCAAAGTCGCTCCATTCGGCATGGCGCAGCTCGCCGGGCCGCACGAACACATGCGGCAAGAGCCGCAGCGCCGCCTTTGTGTTGGGATGCCCTTCGAACGCCTCGATGGCGCGGAGCAAGCCGCCTGCTTCCTTGGGGCCGGTGATCGCGGCGCGGTGGACCGGCTTGGGGGCGATCAGCGCGCCGCGCAGGTCGGCGGCAACGTCGCGTTCGGCGCGGGCCGTGGCGATGGCGTAGCGGAACACTTGGCTGCATGTGCTGCGTAGCCGCTTGGCCGTCTCGTACTTGCCCTTGCCCTCCATCTTGCGCAGCATGATCAGCAGCTCCTGCGCGGAGATCGCGGCGATAGGGCGCTTGCCGATCGACTCATTGATGAAGTCGAGCAGCCAGCGCAGCTTCTTCATCGTGACCGCCGAACGGCCTTCCTTCTCGGCCTTGGTCAGCCATTCGTCGGCGACCGCCTTGAAGCTGTTGGATGCCGTCACGGTCGCGGCCATGCGTTCCAGCTTGATCTGCTCGGCCGGATCGTCGCCCCGCGCCAGCACCTTGCGCGCGGCATCGCGCCGCTCGCGGGCGTCGGCAAGGCTGGTGTCGGGCCAGGTGCCGAATGCCAGAGTCTTCTGCTTGCCGAGATGGCGATAGTTCATCCGCCAGCAGCGGCCGCCCGAGGGCGTCACCAGCAGATAGAGGCCGTCGCTGTCGGCTAGCTTGTAGGGCTTGGCGCGACTCTTGGCGCTTTTGAGCGCGAGGGCGGTCAGGGCCATGATGGTATCTCCCGATCCGGGGCCGGCGAGCTACCATCGAACATACCATCAAAATGTTGGTATCTGGTGGTATCCAGCCGATCCGATCGGGATGCTTATACCACGAAAAAATCCCAGAAAGCAGCCATTTATGGCATCTTCTGGCACCCTCTGGGAGGGCTTGTTGGTGACCCCTACGGGAATCGAACCCGTGTTTCAGCCGTGAAAGGGCCGCGTCCTAACCGCTAGACGAAGGGGCCATCCATGTCGGTCCGTTGCGGAGCCGTCATCAGGTCCGGCGCCTATGCCGTGGGATGGCCGGAGTGGCAACCCCAAAAAGGCGGACCGGTTCACAGAAAATGCGTCTTCCCCCGCGCGGCTTAAGCCGGGGAGGGAGCGATAGCGTGGCTGGAAGAAAAATCCCTGGTGGAGCTGAGCGGGATCGAACCGCTGACCTCGTCATTGCGAACGACGCGCTCTCCCAACTGAGCTACAGCCCCCAGGGAGGGCTGCCTATAGGCAAGGCCCGCGCCGATTGCAATCGGGTTTTGCGTGTTGGTGGCGGGTCGCGTCTCGATAGCGACCTGAGTGTCGGATAGCACCGAAATCGCCGGTTCGCGCACCGCCAGTTGGCAGGCATGGAGGCGCGCTGCCGCGTCCCCGAGCCTTCCCGTCTGTATCGTCGGCAGGTTTAGTTGTCGAAACCTACGGAGAGGAAATCCGGCATGGGGCCGTTCCATCCGTCATCCGGCTCCTGATCCGCGCGATTGCGTTGCTGCGGGGCCTTGGGACGCTCAGCGTCAGACCGTGCATCCTGACGCCGTGGCTGGGGCTGGCGATCTTCACGCGCAGGGCGCGCATCCTCACGGGCGGGGCGTGCCTCGCGAGCTGGCGATTCGGTTTCACGATCACCCTTGGCGTCGGCGCCACGCTCGCGCCGAGCCGGTGCCTTCGCCGGACGCTTGGATGCGCCTTTCGCGCCACCGCGACGATCGCGTCCGCGCCCTTCGTCCTCACCATCGTCGACGGCCTGCGTGCCCATGTCGAGGCGCGGGATTTTCGTGCCGATCAGCTTCTCGATATTTTCGACAGCTTCGGCATCGCTGTTGGTGATGAAGGTGAACGCCTTACCGGTCGCGCCGGCACGGCCAGTGCGGCCGATGCGGTGCACATAATCGTCCGGATGCCAGGGTGCATCGAAGTTGAAGACGTGACTGACGCCTTTGATATCGAGCCCGCGCGCGGCAACGTCGGAGGCGACCAGCAGGTTGATCTCGCCGGACTTGAAGCGATCCAGCTCCGCGATGCGCGCGGCCTGATCGATATCGCCGTGGATTTCGCCAGACCGAAAGCCGTGGCGCTTGAGGCTTTTGTTCAGCTCCCGCACCATCGTCTTGCGATTGCAGAAGATGATCGCGCTCTCGGCGCTCTCGCTCCGGAGCAGCGAGCGCAGCGTCTCGCGCTTGGCCCGCTCGGCGACGGGCACGAGCATCTGCGTGATGTTGGCGCTGGCGGTTGCCGGCCGCGCTACCTCGATGGACTTGGGATTGCTCAGGAAGCGATCCGAAAGCTTCTTGATCGGCGGCGGCATCGTCGCCGAGAACAGCAGCGTCTGCCGGTTCGCGGGCAGCTTGGTGCAGATGTTCTCGATATCGGGGATGAATCCCATGTCGAGCATCCGGTCCGCTTCGTCGATGACCAGCAGCGAACAGCCGGTCAGCAGGATGTTGCCCCGCTCGAACAGGTCCATCAGGCGACCAGGCGTCGCGATCAGCACGTCGACGCCCTTTTCGAGCGCCTTGATCTGGTCGCCCATCGAGACGCCACCGATGAGCAACGCCATCGAGAGCTTGTGGTATTTGCCGTATTTCTCGAAATTCTCGGCGACCTGCGCCGCGAGTTCGCGCGTCGGCTCGAGAATGAGGCTGCGCGGCATCCGGGCGCGGCTGCGGCCCTGAGCCAGAATGTCGATCATCGGGAGGACGAAACTGGCCGTCTTGCCGGTGCCGGTCTGCGCGATACCGATGATGTCCCGCATCATCAGGACGGAGGGAATTGCCTGCGCTTGAATCGGAGTCGGCTCTGAATACCCCGCCTCGCCGACGGCTTGCAGCAATTCGTTCGAAAGGCCGAGATCGGCAAAGGGCATCAGAATTCCGTGAATAGAGGGCGCGTGACTCTTGTGGATCACACGGGCAACCGCTTGCGCCATGATGAAGGCGGGCGCGGATGTCAAGATTTTCTAGGGATGCGGGCGCTCTTCGAGGCTTTGTCACGGCCCGCGTCTGCGCGACCCTGGCCTGTCCGAGGCGAAGGAGGGGATCTGGCACCACCGGGCTAGCAGCATCTAAAATAGCCTGATGGTGCCAGATCTGCCCGTTAAACGAGCCATAGACGGGTTCGTTCCGGCCTTCGAAAACTTTCTCGCTTAATTTGGCAGAGAATGGTTTTCGCTTATTAACCCTCTGAAGAATCGTCTGATTCTTCAGTGTCTTGCTGCGCGCGCCATGCGAGATATCCCACCGTCGCAGCGGTCAGTCCGACGGCAACGAGCAGGGCGGGGTGGCGGCGGACGAACCGGGCGGCCGGCGAAGCCGCGAGCCCTGAGGGTTTCATGCCGGGCACATGATCGCGCACATTCTCAACGAGGGATTTCGAGCCCTTCGAAACCTTGCGCGCTGTGTCCTTCCCCAACCGGGATGCCCGGCGGCCGGCCTCGTCCGCCAGCGTTGTTGCCCTGGCAAGACCACGCTCGGCAATATCCTCCGCGCGGGAGCGAAGCGTTATGATCACGTCGCGGCCGTCTTCCAGAGGCGTGGAACGGTTTGTGCGAATGTGCATGCTTAACTCCTCGTGATAACCTTCCTGAACCCAACGGTGGTTCGGACGGATGGTTCCTGTTCGCCGCGCGGGCACGGGATCAGCAAAGAAGAGAAGAGATAATGTGGGGTGGTTGACCGGTTTCCGCACTTTGGGGGGTGAGGAGGAGCGGAAACCGGTCAAGTGACGCTGACATTATCGGGGGCAGACTAATGTCAATGCTGATCCTCAAATGCACCTGAATCGCGTTGGTTCCCGAGGTTTGCAAAAATAAATTTCTTGTGGGGAACCCTGTCGAAACCGTACATTCCGCGTACTTTTGGTGCTCCACCGCGTCATGCGGTGTTCTTGGTTGTGGGCGCTGGCTGAAATGCAGGAGACACGTTCATATGGCTCTATCCGACCTTATCGCGCGGCAACTTCCTTATCTGCGGCGATATGCTCGAATTCTGACGGGGTCTCAGTCGCTGGGTGACAGTTTCGTGCGGGAGCTTCTGGAGGCGGCGTTGGCCGATTCCAGCCTGCGCGAGCAAATCTCCACATCGCGTACCGGGCTGTTCAGTGCCTTCTCGCGCATTTACGCTTCCGCCGGTGCTGAGCTGTCGATGAGCGGCGGCCTTGGTTCGGATGAGGGAACGGCTGCCAGCAATCGGCTGGAACTGGTCACGCCGCTGGCACGTCAGGCGCTGCTGCTGAACGCCGTGGAAGATTTTTCGGAAAGCGAGATCGCTGAGATTCTCGACTGCCCCGAGGACGACGTTCGCGAAATGATCGACAGCGCGCTGGCGGATATCGATTCCAGCAGCCGTCTGAATGTGCTGATCATCGAGGATGAGCCGCTCATCGCCTTCCAGATCGAGGAGATCGTGACCTCCATCGGCCATGTCGCGGTGGGCACCGCTGCGACGCACGCGCAGGCGGTAGCGCTGTTCGATCAGCACCGGCCGGATCTCGTGCTGGCCGATATTCAGCTGGCGGACGGCAGTTCGGGGATCGATGCGGTCAATGAGATCCTGGGCAAGTTCTCGGTCCCGGTGATCTTCATCACCGCCTTCCCGGAACGCCTGCTCACCGGCGAACGCCCCGAGCCGACCTATCTGATCACCAAGCCGTTTAGCGACGACTTCGTTCGCGCGACGATCGGGCAGGTTGCGTTCTTCGGGTCCACGGCGCCGCTGCGTTAAGCGGCGCCATCCTTCCTGCGCAACTGGAACGATTTCGGTTTGCGCAGGGGGATGTCGAACGTGCACATGAGGCCGCTCGACAAAAAGTCGATGCGGATCGGCGTTCCCAGCTCGTGGGCCAAAGCTCGCTCGATCAGGTTCAAGCCAAAGCCGCGCTTGACCGGCTCGACGACCGGCGGACCGCCGCGCTCTTCCCATGATACCGAGATCTTCTCGTCGCCCACCGACCAGTGCAGATGCACTTCGCCCTGATCGGCGGACAAGGCGCCATATCGTGTCGCGTTGGTGAGCAGTTCGTGCAGTGCCAGGCCGATGGACAGCGCGTCGTTGGGCGAGATCAGCACATTGGGGCCATCGGACACGATGCGACCGCGGGCGTGGCCATGCGATCCCAATTGCGTCTCGATCAACGCCTTAAGGTCCGTTGGCCCCCATTGCGCGCCATCCAGCAATGAGTGGCTGGCAGCCAGCGCGCGCACCCGCTCCATCAGATTGTCGGCAAAGCTATTGATGTCGGTCGCGTTTCGACGGGTGAGGGCGATGATTGACGTGACGTTGGAGAGCGAGTTCTTCACCCGGTGGTTGAGTTCGCGCACGAAGGCGGCGCGTTCCGCCTCGCGCTCGGCCTGCGCATTGACGAGCGCGACGAGATCCTCGTTGCGGCGCTGCACGAGCAGGATGTAGGCGAGCAGCAGCATCGAAAAGGAGACGCCGCCGACCAGCACGACCAGTGTGAGGGGGTAGAGCCAGTGCTCGCCGGCCGGATAGAAGCGCACGGACCATTGCTGGTCGAACAGGGAAAAACGCTGCTCAAGCGGCCTTTCCACTCGCTCGCTGTCGCCGGCTGCAAAGATGCGCTCCTGCCCATCCGGGGTGGTATCGAAAATCTCGATCCTGCCGGTTTCCAGCAGGGACGGTTTCACGGCAGCGCGAATGAATTCCTCGACCCGAATGGCGCCATAGATGAAGCCATTGACTGGGCCCTCATCATTCTGCGCGACCGGGAGCAGAACGACGATGCCGGTGTTGTGGTCGGCATTCTCGTCGACCTTCAGCTTGACCGGGTCTGTTGCGGCCATCGAGCGGGTGCGCAGAGCCCGGTCGATGGCAGCAGCGCGCCGTGCGTCGCTGTGAATATCGAAGCCGAGAACGCGGCGATTGGCCAAGGAATTGGGCTCGACGATGGTGATGATATACATCGGCTGCTTGGATTGCGCGGGGGCCGGGTTGACGGCAAAGTTCTCATATCCCGCTTCCCGCATTCTTGAGGTCAATTCCGGCAATTCCGCGGCGGTGGTGTGGCGCGCCCAGCCAATGGCCACGACACCCGTAAAATCATAATCCTGGCGGAGGCGGGTGATGAAGTCGCGAAAGAACTCGGGGCTGACCCCGTCTGCGCTGAGAAAGAGTGCGCTGGTGGCCTGGAAATAGGCGGAACTGGCGGCTGCCTGCCGCTGCAGAGCGGCCACGATCTCCCCGGCCTGCATGACGGCGGCCGCTCGCCGCGTCCGCTCGGACGCGACTTCGACGGACCAGGCACTGGCCCCAACAAGCGTGAGCGAAAACAGGAAGACCCCGATCGGCGTCGCCCGGGGATACTCTCTTAACCAGCTATCGAAGCGTCGCTTGGCACGTTTGCCAATATCCCAATTCACCATGAACCCAAATTACCAAAGAGGTGCCAAAGCGCCGTGATCCGTTAGATCGGAACTCTTTCCCCTTGGGATCGTTCCCCCACTCGTACGCCCCCAGCGGAGATCAGTGATGGCGAATAGCGCCCTGAATGCAAAACCGAAAGATGCGGCCTTCAACACCGGGATCGATCGGCAGAATGTCGATGCGATTGCCGACAAGCTTGCCGATGCTCTGGCTGACAGTTTCTCGCTGTATCTCAAGACGCTGGGTGTACATTGGAACATCGTCGGGCCGAGCTTCTTTGGTCTGCACAAGCTGACCGAAGCCCAATATGAGGATCTGGCGCTGGCCATCGACGCGCTGGCGGAGCGCATTCGGGCGCTTGGCCACATCGCTCCTGCAGCCTTTGGCGACTACGCCGAGCGCAGCGTGGTGGAGAGCAGCAAGACGGTCCAGTCCTCCGCCGAGATGATTGATGCGCTGATCAAGGATAACGAAGCGGTCGCCCGGCGTCTTCGTGAGGCTGTCGCGGTCGCCGAAGAAGGCGACGATGTCTTTAGTGCAGACATGTTGACAGCTCGCATCGGAAAGCATGAGGAAAATGTCTGGATGTTGCGCGCTGTCGCGGCGTGAGCTGCGCTCCGGAACGCACATCAGTCACTTTACGAGGGGGCGGGAATTGGATTTCAGAGGTTTTGGGAACGGTTGTGCAGTCACATCTCAACAATTCTATATTCTGCGAGGCAAGTAGGGGCATGTCCAGCACGCCTGAAAAGCCCGGAAAGAACTCCGTGCAGCGCAGTGGTCGCGCAAAACCCGTTTGGGCCGAAGGCTTGAGGCGGATGTACGATGAAGTCGTCGACGAGCAACTGCCGGACGATTTCGTGGCGCTCCTCAAGAAGCTGGATAAAAGCGGTGACAGCCAGTAACATCCCGAAAAATTATGATTTTCGTACGGAGATGACCGGCGTTCTTCCGCACCTTCGCGCTTTCGCGAGAGGCTTGTGCGGTCGCCCGGACTATGCCGACGACCTCGTTCAGGAGACGATGCTCAAGGCTTGGGCCGCGCGGGATTCCTTCCAGCCCGGCACCAGCATGCGCAGTTGGACATTCGTCATTCTGCGCAACGTCTATCTGAGCGAAGCGCGACGCAACCGGTTCCGCGGCGATTATGATCCCGACCTTGCCGAAAAGCTCCTGAGCCAGCCCGCGGGGCAGGAAGATGGCCTGCACATGGGCGATCTTCGGGCCGCAATGATGCGCCTGTCGCCCGAACGTCGCGAGGCTTTGCTGCTCGTCGGGGCGGGTGGCTTCAGCTATGAGGAAGCCGCGGACATCGCCCAATGTGCGGTCGGCACGATGAAAAGCCGCGTCGCCCGCGCTCGCCGAAGCCTGGAAGACATGCTGGGCGACGAGGGTGAGAAGGGCGGGCGCTCGAAGAGCCGCGCCGTCTCCCACACGGAAATGCTGGCGGATCTCGACAAGGTCGCCAGCCTTTAACCTCGAAACAAGCGTAAAGACCCGCACTTGGTTCGGTCCATCGCAACGCTGTGGATCGCCTCGGGCGGGTGCGCATAGTCATCCCGTCAATCCTTGCTAACAGGCTCGCCCTTGTCGCCACGCCCCCACGCCGTTCTTCTGGTCGAAGATAATCCGATCATCGCGATGAATACCGAAGCCCTGCTCGAAGACCTGGGCATCACGGATGTGCGGGTGGCCGCCAACCTCGCCGAGGCGCTGGCATTCGTGAACGAGGTCGCGTTCGATTTCGGGCTGCTCGATATCAAGCTAGGCGATGAGGAAGACAGCCTTCCCGTCGCGGCGCGTCTCGCGGACAGGGGCATCCCGTTCGCCTTCGCCACCGGCGCGGGTGACGCCATGGACGGGGCGGAGCATCGGAACGCGGTCGCCATTCTCAAGAAGCCCTATCGCCTCGAAGACTTGCGGCGCGTGATCGAGGCGCAATTGGGCCTGTAACTTGTGTAAAGTTACGGCCGCACGATCGGCCCATGTCGCGCCCTGCACTCCATTCAAGATGACGGCCTTTGTCAACTATCCGTTCAGCAAGAACGGAACGAATTCCTCAGACAATTGTTTTGCCTTCAACATCACTGAGGGAGACGGAATATGGGCCTTATCATTCTTCTTATTGTCGGTGGCATTGTTGGTTGGCTTGCCAGCCTGATCATGCGCACCGATGCCCAGCAGGGCATTTTGCTGAATATCGTGGTCGGTATTGTCGGTGCGGTTCTTGCCGGCTTCCTGCTGTCGCCGATCCTCGGCGCCGCCCCGATCACGTCGGGCGTGATCAATCTGACCTCGATCATCGTTTCGCTGCTTGGCGCCATTGTGCTGCTCGCGATCGTCAATCTGGTTCGTCGCGGTTCGGTACGGTAAATAGACTGAGATGAACGCGAAAAAGGCTCCGGGTCTTCGATCCGGCGCCTCTTTCGTTGCCTGTTATGCTGCGGTAAGGGCGCTCTTGCGGGCCCGGCTCGCAGCCTTGCGGTTCGCCGCCTGCAGATTGGCGAGAAAGTCGGGAAGCGCCACCGGGCGACCGATATGATAGCCCTGGATGATGTCGCATTCCATCGCGGCCAGTGCCTGCAGGACGTTCTCGTCCTCCACGCCCTCGGCAACCACCTGCATGTCGAGTTCATGGGCCAGCTTGATGGTGGAATTGATCAGCACCGCATCGCTGCGGCTGGTGAGGATTTGCCGCACGAAGCTCTGATCGATCTTGAGTTCCGAGGCTGGCAAGCGCTTGAGATAGGACAGGGTCGATTGGCCGGTGCCATAGTCATCGATGGAGATATGCACGCCCATCGCCCGGAGCGACTCGAGTTCGGCGATGCCCTGTTCGTCCGCCATGCTGGCCGATTCTGTAATCTCCAGCGTAAGATTTTCGGCAGGCATTCCGTAGGTATCCAGCAGCAGGCGAAGCGGCGCCTCCAGCTTGTTCTTGCCGACCATGCGCATCGAGAGATTGACTGCGACCGAGAGATTGAGCGGCGCGAAGTCGGCAATGGCGCGTTCGAGCACATAGAGCGTCAGCCGCTCGATCCGCCCCGCGTCCTCGATGGCGCGGACGAACCGGTCCGGCCGGATGAAGCCGCGCTCGGGGTGGATCCAGCGGATCAGCGCTTCGGCGCTGGTGATGCGATTGCCGTGCAGGTCCAGCTTGGGCTGATAGGCAACCCACACATCGCCGCGGCGCAATGCCTGCTCGAACTCGTTGAGGATGGAGAGCTTCCAGAACAGCTCGTCCTCCTCGGTCTCGTAGCGCTCCCACAGTATGCCGCGATTGGTAGCGTTGGTCGCCGCGAGGACTGCCTTGGGAATGGCTTCGGACACGCTCATGTCCGGCTTGTCGCAGAAGCCGGCGTGCAAGGTGATGTCGACCGTGAGCTGTTCGACCTGAACCCCCGGCGCGAACAGCGCTTCCAGACCCTCGAGACTGTCGACCACCTGAGGCACATCCTCCCGGCTCCGCCAGGCAAAGCTGTGATTGTCGATCTGGTAGATCCGCTCGTGGCCTGCGGCGAGGATGAGGCGGTCGCGGATTTTGGCGAGCAGCGTGCCCTGCGCCGCCAGGCCAAGCAGCGCCGTCGTCTCCACATAATTGCGCAGGCTGACAACGATCGTCACGCCTTCTTCGCCCTCGTTGAGAACCATGGCGGCCAGATTGGGGAGCCCCGCTTCGGCCGACTTGGTGCTGCGATCCAGCAAGGCCTGCGCGACACTGAGGAGCGACTGTGCGACCAGCGCCGCGACCAGCGTAAGGATCGCCGGGCCGACATCCGGCCGCCAGAGCGTCAGATGTTCCGTGTAAATCTGCGCGGGCACCAGCCCTATGGTCCCGGCCAGATAGAGCGGATAGCGAAAGCGGGGCTTGAGCAGGAAGGAGAGGCCGATCAGCGCCAGCGCGAGCACCATAGCCGGCCACGGCCCGACCTCGACCGGCAGTCCGGCGATCAGCGTCTCTGCTGCGGCGGCAAAGACATAAAGGCTGGAGAGCTTCTCATGATAAGGGACATTGAACTGGTCGCCGAAGCCGAAGGCGTCGATGCCGACCAGGACCTTCTTGCCCTTGAAAAAGTCCTTGGGGAATTTGCCCGCCAGCACGTCCGAATAGGAGATATGGTCGATCTGGTTCCACCAATAGGACCAGTCGATGGGGAAGGAGCCTTCACCCGGATAGTTGGTGCCGGCAAGCGCCTGGGAAATATCGCGCAATTCCGTACCCAGGACCGGAGCATTGAGCACCAGTCGCCGATAATATTGGTCGGGATCGCTATGCAGCCACACGTTGACGGGCGTGACGTAGGGCAGCAACGCCTCCGTCGGCAGCGCCTCGTAGGTTGCCCGCCCATTGGAGCGATTTTCCAGCAGCGCGGCCAGATAGACATCGGCCTTCGAGGCTGCGAGCGCCTTGATGAGCCGGTCGTCCTGCGCCGGGTCCGCTGCGGGTTGGTCGAAAATGATATTGGAGACGATGCGCTCGGCGCCTGCGCGATTCAAGGCATCGATCAGCTCGCCATGGCGCCCGCGCGGCCAGGGCCAAGTGCCCAGCGCCTTGATGCTGGGCGTGTCGATCTTAACGATAACCAGCTCGCCGCTCGGCTTCTTGGGGAAGTGCTGGTAGCGCTCGGTGCGGGTCAAATTGTCCAGCGACGTGCCGGCGCCACTCATCATCACGATCATGCCAATGAGGCATGCCGCGGCGAGGATGAGGCTGCGAGCCGACCGGGTCAGTCTCGCAAGGAGGCGCAATCGCAACATTGGTCCACACTCGGGCGGTTCAGTCGCCAGTGGACGTCAATGTCAGGAAACTATGAACAAGTTGTTCACAAGAGATGGAAAGGCTTGTGTGAGGGGCAGGCAGGGAGGTGCGGCAGCGGTCTTCGATAGCTTGGGCCGACTGTTCGTCGCGACGCGCTAGCGCACCGTCTGCGATATGAAACCTGCGTTATGCTTGCTCTAGCCTGTCGTCGACCGCGGCTGACTATCGCTCGTAACCACCCCGTTCTCCACCCTGATCACCCTGTCGGCGGCGGCAATCGTCTCCGGCCGATGGGCGATAATGAGCCGGGTGATGCCCAATGCAGCCACGGCGCGATTAACCATGGCCTCATGCTCCAGGTCGAGATGGGCAGTGCCTTCATCGAGTAGCAGCAGCGCCGGCTGACGGTAGAGCGCGCGGGCAAGGAAGATGCGCTGTTTCTGTCCGCCAGACAGGGTTGAGCCCATATCCCCGACCAGCGTCTCGGTCCGCATCGGCATCGCCTCGATGTCCTCGAGAATGGCGGCGGCTTTGAGGCAATCCCGCAGGCGATCAGAGTCGATCTCCCCAAATGCCGCGACATTATTGGCGATGGACCCGGCATAGAGCACGTCGTCCTGCAGCACCGCAGCGACATGCTGGCGAAAGGCGCGGCGGCCGAACTGCGGCAGTGGCTGGCTGTCGATCAGCACCTCCCCCTTGGTCGGATCGATCAGCCCGAGGATGATCTTGGCAAGCGTCGTCTTGCCGCTGCCGGAAGCGCCGGTGATCGCGACATGATCGCCCGGCTCGATGACGAGATCGACGCCCCGCAGCACCGGCGGATCGTGCGGGCCATAGGAGAAATGCACATCGCGCAGTTCTATCCGGCCGGAGAAGTCGGCATGGTTGAGCGGTTCGGCAAAGCCTGCGTCCTCCTCGCTCTGCACAATGTCCGCGAGCTGATCGAGGTGGAGTTCGAGCAGGCGAAGCTTGACACCTTCATCCAGAAGGGACTGGCCGGCCTGCACAAATTGCGTGCGAAAGGCGAGATAGGCGAACAGGGTGCCGAGCGTGAGGGCGCCATCCATATTGGCGCGTACGGCGACGAAAATCACGATCACCAGTTCCAGCGCAGGGATCATCGTCTTGGCGGTCTCGTGCCAGGCCTTGACGCGCTCGTGCTGGTAGCGCGCGCCGAGCGCCTCGGTCAGGCGGTTCTGCCAGTAGCTGTGGCGCATCGCTTCGCGGCCGGCGAGGCGCAGCGTGACCATGCCGCGCAATGTCTCGATGAGCGTCCCCTGTTCGCGGGCGAGGGCCTTCACATATTCCGCCTCACGCTGCTTCTCGCGCGCGAGCAAGGCCAGCCGAACGCCTGAATAAAGGATGAGGCCGACCAGCGTGATCGGCGCGAGTTCGGGCGCGATCAGGAACATCATCACCAGGGTGAGGACGGAGAGCGTGCCATCGATCAGCGCGAGCGGCGCGCTTTCGATCAGGAAGCGCTGGATCGGCAGCACCGATTGCACACGGGTGAGGATGTCTCCCACCTTGCGCTTCTCGAACCAGGCGATGGGCAGGCGGAAAAGATGGCGGACGATGTTGGACGTAATGCCGAAGGAGAGCAGGGCGCCCGAGGACAGCAGCACATATTTTCGCAGCAGCGCGGCGCCGGCGCCGATGAGGGCGAGCGCGCCGAACCCCAGCGCGAGTGTCAACAACAGGCCGCCATCCTGTGCCGGCAAAACCTCATCGACAGCGGTGCGCAGATAGAAAGGGCTGGCGAGAATGAAGGCCTGCATGACGATCGAGAGGATGACCGTCTGCGCAAAGGTGCGGCGGGCGCCGGTCATGCCGCTCCAGAGATCCCGAAAGCGCAGCCGCCGTCTGGCCCGGACGGACTGGAAGTCTTGGGACGGGCGCAGTTCCAGCGCGACACCGCTGAAATGGCGTCCAAGCTCGTCAAACTTGTACCAACGCGCGATGCCGACCGGGTCGACGACATAGGCACGGCCCGGCTCGACCCGTTCGAGCACGACGAAGTGATTGAGATCCCAATGCAGAATGGCGGGGAGATGGAGCAGATGCAGCCCGGGCAGATCGAGCTTTAGCGGGCGCGCCAGCAACTGCATGTCGTCTGCGGTCTGCATCAGTTGACGCAGGGTCATGCCGCGCGCGCTCACGCCGAAGCGCTGGCGCAGGGCATTGAGGTCAAGCTCATGTCCGTGCCAGTTGGCGATCATCGCCAGCGAGGCGAGGCCGCATTCCGCTGCCTCGGTTTGCAGGATCGGGCGCATGCGCCGCCGACCCACAAGCTTTGCGATCAGGGCGCTCATCTATTGCTCGTTGCGGGAAAGCACGGGGCCGAACAGCCAGCGCCACAGGCGGACACGTTCGACGAGAATGGTCGCCGTGACAGGTTGCCCGTCAATTGCCGTGACCCTGCCGTTGCGTGGCTCAGCGCCTTGCGTCGTCAGTTGAATCTCGACCGGGACCGATATGTTGCCCGGCTCCATGTGTGTCGCGACCGCCGTGATGGTGCCGCTCAGCGCCATAGCGTCTGCGCCCGCAAGCGACACCCGCGCCTGCTGGCCCTGATGAACATCATCGATCTGTGCGAGCGGGACGGTCACGCGGGCCGTCCATCGGGAGGATGCGTTGGACCGGGCGGGGGCAATCGCATTCGACATGTGCAGGCTTCCCTCGGCCTTGATGGTGAGGCTGAAGCTGCCGAATGCAAGACAGGCGCCGCCAGCACAAACAAGGCCAAGCAGCAGCCAGCCGATTGCCTGCCAGCGCAATGGCGGAACCAGAAAGATGTCCCCATGCAGTCGGTTGTGATGATCGAGTGCTTGTCGCCTGAAGAGTGGCATCCGGTCCCCCCGGGCGGCTTTTAGGATGCTCTCATGACCCGAGGCGATGAAAAAATGCCGTGTCAGGTCATGGCAAAGAAAAACCGGGCGGACGATCGCATTTTCGTGCGCGCCCACCCGGCCATAGGATCAATCTGATCGTGGCGACCAGAAGCGACTGACAAATCAGCCGCGAATGCCACCGCTCGATTCGTGGCTCGGATCACCGCCCGCAACCAGATCGATTTCCTGCTCGCTGAGTTCTTCAACGATCACTTCGTTTACCATCGACGACTCCTGTATTTGGTCGGATCACCCGACCTCGAGGACAATAAACTATGGTTAACAAGACGTAAACCAAGTTTACCTTTTTGCACTTAAGGAGCCGCTTGCGTGGCAATTCCACTAAAAATCACAGAAATTTAGATACTTAACAGAATTTTGACGGGCCTCGCTAATCGACGGCCGTCTCACGGTGAAACAGAGGCGGCGCTCGCGGCCGATTTCATGATTCGTTCTATCGCCTTGGCCTATGCAGGGCGCCGCCGGGCGCTATGTTGTGGCTGCAAGAGGAGAGAGGCCTGATGACCCAAGCAACGCTGGACGAGCGCGGACAAGGCTTCGCGGACGAAGCCCAGCGCGGTGCCAATGTCATCGCGCGCCTCCGCCAAGCCTTGGGCGCTGATATCGTGAAGGATCGGACGGACGGCGATTTCGCGCGCCATGTCTCTGATTTCACGAATGTCATGCCGGCGGACATTCCGCTCCCCGGCATCGCCTATCCGCGCACGACCGAGCAGGTCTCGCAGATCATGGCGATCTGCAATGAGGAGCGCTGGCCGGTCGTGCCACAGGGCGGCTTGACCAGCCTGTGCGCAGGCGGCCTCGCGGATCGACCCTGCTTGTTGCTGTCGCTCGAACGAATGCGGGGCATCGAGGAACTGGACGAGGCTGGCCGCACGATGACCGTGCAGGCGGGAACGGTGCTGGAGACCGTTCAACGCGCCGCCGACGAGGCCGGCTTCCTGTTCCCGCTCGATCTTGGCGGACGCGGAACGGCGCAGGTCGGCGGCAATGCGGCCACCAATGCTGGCGGCAACCGCGTGCTGCGCTATGGCATGATGCGCGATCTCATTCTGGGTGTGGAAGCGGTGCTGCCGGATGGCACGATCATCTCGTCGCTCAATGTGATGATTAAGAACAACGCTGGTTACGATCTCAAGCATCTCTTCATCGGCAGCGAGGGCACGCTTGGTGTCATCACCCGGCTGGTGCTGAGGATGTTCCCCAAGCCGCGCAGCGCCTGCACCGCCGTGGTGGCGGTCGACGATTATGCGGCCACGCTGGAGTTGCTCAAACAATGCAATTCGGCGTTCGCGAGCACCTTGTCCGCCTTTGAGGTGATGTGGCCGGATTTCTACCAGATCGGCACGACGGCGCTCGGCCGCCAGCCGCCCTTGCCGCACGGTTACAGCGTCTATGCGCTGGTCGAGGTGCTTGGGACCGACCCGGAACGCGATCCCGAGCGGTTCGAGGAAGTGCTGGGCGGCATGATCGAATCTGGCCTGGTCAAGGATGCCGTCATCGCCCAGTCGGACAAGCAGCGGCAGGAGATCTGGGCGGTGCGCGATTGCCCTGGCGAGTGGCACAAGGGCGTGCACTGGCCGCAAGTGGCCTTCGATGTGAGCCTGCCGACGCGCAAGATCGGCGATTTCATCCCTTATGTACGCAATCTGCTGCTGGAGCGCTGGCCGGACTGCGTGACCGTTTTCTTCGGCCACCTCGCTGATTCCAACCTCCACCTCTCTGCGCGCGTCCCCCGCGACCCGATGCCCGAGCATGAGATGGAGGCGCTGGTTTACAAGGCGGTCGGGGAATGGGGCGGCTCGATCACCGCCGAGCATGGCATCGGCAGCATCAAGCGCGACTTTCTCCACCACTGCCGTACACCAGAGGAACTGGCGCTGATGCGCACGCTCAAGCGCGCGATGGACCCGAACAATATTCTCAACCCGGGCAAGGTGATCTGAAGCGCTGGCTCGGCTCGGGCGCCTTTGCGATTCCTTAAAGGGAGAAGCCCAGTCTATAGGCCCGTTGAGGGCCGGAGCGAGTCGCGGCTGATCATCCATTATCCAGTCGAGAAGGACCGCAGCCGATGGTAAGCCCAACCCCCGCCGGTCATGCTCTGCTCGATGCGTTCGATGTCATCCGGATTATCAATCTTCCCCATCGGGCCGACCGGCGCCGCGAGATGGCCGCGCAGTTCAGGCGTCTGGGGCTGGACCTCGATCATCCGAAAATCGCGTTCTTCACGGCGAAGCGCTTTTCGGATGCCGCAGGGTTTCCGACGCCGGGAACGCGAGGGTGCTTCGATAGCCATATGAGCGTGTTGCGGGAGGCGGCGGAGGCGGGGCATCGATCCGTTCTGGTGCTGGAGGATGACTTCGATTTCCATGACCGGATCGAGACGGTTCTGCCGGCCGCTCTGGCCAAGCTGGGCGAGGTGGAATGGGACATCTTTTTCGGCAGCCTTCTGCCGGGGCAATATGAAGCGACCGAGCGCCCGCTTGAGCTGATCCCACCCGGCAAAGGGCTCGCCGGATGCCATTTCTACGCGGTGCGTGGAGACACGATCGGTTTTGCCGCTCACTATTTGGCAGCGATGCTGGAGCGCCCCGCAGGCGGGCGGCATCCGGATGGCGAGCCGATGCATTATGATGGGGCGCTGTCTGTCCTGCGCAACCGCCATCCGGAACTGCGCACCTATGTCGCCAACCCTGACCTTGGGCACCAGCGCCTCTCGCGCACGGACATCCACGATGTTCGCTTTTATGACCGCCTGCCGGTCCTGCGTACCTTCGCATCGTTACTGCGCCGGGCGATCCGCCTGAGCGGGCGGACCCGGCAAATGGGGCGCAAGTCCGTTTAAACCGCAGGGGTGGGGCGATCCTCCCTGCAACAGGCCTGGTAAATGGCCTTGGCGAGCTGGTGCTCGCCAAACGGTTTGCTCAGGCGATGAATCTGCCCTTCTGGCAACACCAGCCCCTCGCCATATCCGCTTGCGATGATGATCGGCATGTCGCTCTGCACGGCGGTAATGGCCGCGGCGAGGTCCGTCCCGGTCATGCCGGGCATGGCTTGATCCGTGATGACCAAGTCGAAGCCGCCATCCTTGAATTTTGAAAGGGCATGAGCGCCGTTGACTGCGCTGACGACCTCGTGCCCCAGATCCTCCAGCAGCGCGACCGTGTTCATCAAAACCAGTGCATCGTCATCCACCGCTAGGACACGACATTTGGCTTGCGGCGGCAGCGGCGGTTCCTTCGCAGCGGGCGTGGTGGCCTGTGACTGCTCGGCGGCCTGCGGCAGCCACAATTGCGCCGATGTCCCCTTGCCCGGCGCGCTGGTGAGCGTGAACGCGCCACCGATCTGGCGCGCAAAGCCATGGATCATGGGGAGGCCAAGGCCCGTGCCCTTACCGACGCCCTTCGTCGTGAAAAAGGGTTCGGTCGCGCGCCTGAGCGTCTCGGCATCCATGCCGATGCCGCTGTCCACCACGGTCAGGACCACATAATGCCCCGCCTCCAGATCGGAGATCTCGTTGCTCCGCACGGTCTGGCGGTTCGCCTTGATGATGATCGCGCCACCGTCCGGCATGGCATCGCGCGCGTTCACGGCGAGGTTGAGGATGGCCATTTCGAGTTGATTGGCGTCGGCTTTCACCGCCTGCAGTCCGAGTGGAATGATCATGCTGACGGGCCATTCTGGCCCGATGGTGCGCTGGACCAGTTCGGTCATGCCGCGCAGCAGTTCGGGAATATGCACTCGGCCGATGGACAGCTCCTGCCGCCGTGCAAAGGCGAGCATGCGCTGTGTGAGCGTCGCGCCCCGATCGACGGCCTGCATGGCATTGTCGAGCAGGCGTTGCGTCTCGGCCTGTTCCGGAATGCGTCTGCGCAGCAGGATGAGGCTGCTGTTGATCGCCATCAGCAGATTGTTGAAATCATGCGCCACGCCGCCGGTGAGCTGGCCAAGCGCTTCCATCTTCTGAGCCTGGCCCAGCGCCTCGCGCGCTTCGTCCAGCGCGCGCTGGGCTGCCTCCCGCTCCGTGACGTCGCGGGTGATCTTGGCGAAGCCCACCAGCGCCCCCGTCTCATCGCGCAGCGCCTCGATGACGACGCTCGCGCGGAAGCGTTCGCCGCCCTTGCGGACGCGCCAGCCCTCCGCCGTGAAACGACCGTCCGACCGCGCGGTCTCCAAGGCGCGTTGCGGCTCGCCGGCCGTGCGATCTTCTTCCTGATAGAATTGCGAGAAATGCTGCCCGAGCACCTCGTCCTTGCGATAGCCCTTGATCCGCTCCGCACCGGCATTCCAGCTGGAAACCATGCCCTCAGGGTCCAGCATGTAGATGGCGTAATCGGTGACGGACTGGACGAGCAGGGCGAACTGTTCTTCGCTTTTACGCAGCGCCTGCTCTGCGAGTTTGCGCTCGGTAAGATCACGGGTGATCCCGGCATAGCCGATCAGCGCGCCGTGTGCGTCGCGAACCGGATCGATGACGACGTGGGCCCAGAAGCGCGAGCCATCCTTGCGTAGTCGCCAGCCCTCGGATTCGTGCTTGCCCTGCGTCGCGGCGATCTCCAGCGCGCGCGCCGGCATGCCCTTTTCCACGTCTTCGGCTGTGTAGAAGCGCGAAAAATGCACGCCGATAATGTCTTCCGGCCGGAAGCCCTTGAGCTTTTGCGCGCCTGCGTTCCAGTTCGTGATGTGGCCCGTGCGATCCAGCATGCACATGGCATAATCGGTGATGCTTTCGACCAACTGCCGATAGCTCTCCAACGATGCTGCCCTGAGGTCTTCGGATGCCTGCACGTCTCGAACCCGCCGTCTATTCCCAGTTATGCGCCACAACGCGCGAGCATCGACCCCTGTTCCTTCATTTCTGGGCGCAAGTCGAGCGTGGGGCACGCAAGACAATTGCATCCGGCGGTTCCGCAAGGCAGAGGGGAGCCGCGCCGCCGCAAGCATTTGGTCTGATCATTGCCATCCGGCCTCATGCGAGCGCGCGACACTGGTCTTGAGAGAGAGAACTGGAGGAACGCCATGGAGTTTAGCCGCAACAATCCGATGACGGGCGAGGTCGCATCCTCGGCGACTGCGATGAAGGCCGCCGATATCGCGCCGATCGCCGCCAAGGCCGCGGAAGGGTTCCAGAGCTGGTCGGTCATGGGGCCGAATGCGCGCCGCGCTGTGCTGATGAAAGCCGCCTCGGCACTGGAATCGAAGAAGGATGCCTTCGTCGAAGCGATGATGGGCGAGATCGGTGCGACGGCGGGCTGGGCGATGTTCAACCTCGGCCTGGCTGCCAGCATGATCCGTGAGGCTGCCGCGCTCACCACCCAGATCAATGGCGAGGTCATCCCCTCGGACAAGCCCGGCTGCCTCTCCATGGCGCTGCGTGAGCCGGTTGGCGTCATCCTCGGCATCGCGCCGTGGAACGCGCCGATCATCCTCGGGGTGCGCGCCATCGCCGTGCCGCTCGCCTGCGGCAATAGCGTCATTCTCAAGGCCTCCGAATCCTGCCCGCGCACCCATGCGCTCATCATCGAGGCCTTTGCTGAAGCCGGCTTCCCCGAGGGCGTGGTGAACGTCGTCACCAACGCGCCGGAAGACGCGGCCGATGTCGTCGGCGCGCTCATCGATGCGCCGCAGGTCCGCCGTATCAACTTCACCGGCTCCACCGCCGTCGGCAAGATCATCGCCAAGCGCGCTGCCGAGCATTTGAAGCCCGTTCTGCTCGAGCTGGGCGGCAAGGCACCGCTGGTCATTCTGGAAGATGCCGATCTCGATGAAGCGGTGAAGGCCGCGGCCTTCGGCGCGTTCATGAATCAGGGCCAGATCTGCATGTCCACCGAGCGGATCATCGTGGTCGATGCTGTTGCCGACGCCTTCGCCGCCAAGTTCAAGGAGAAGGTCGCCTCCATGCCCGTGGGCGATCCGCGTCAGGGCAACACCCCGCTCGGCGCGGTGGTGGACGCCAAGACCGTGGCGCATTGTCAGAGCCTGATCGAGGACGCGCTGGCCAAGGGCGCGACCCAGCTCACCGGCGGCGAGACGACGCACAATGTGCTCATGCCCGCCCATGTCATCGACAAGGTGACGCAGGACATGAAGCTGTTCCGCGATGAGAGCTTCGGGCCGGTCGTCGGCATCATTCGCGCCCGCGACACCGAGCATGCGGTCGAACTGGCCAACGACACCGAATATGGCCTCTCGGCGTCGGTGTTCACCAAGGATATCGCCAAGGGCCTCGGCATCGCGCGGCGCATTCAGTCCGGCATTTGCCATGTCAACGGCCCGACCGTGCATGACGAAGCACAGATGCCCTTCGGCGGCGTCAAGGGTTCGGGCTATGGCCGCTTCGGCGGCAAGGCCGGCATCGACAGCTTCACCGAGCTGCGCTGGGTAACGGTGGAAACCCAGCCGGGCCATTTCCCGATCTGATCGGGGTGCGATCATAGCGCCAAGGAGCCCGCGCCTTCCGAGAGGGAGGGGCGGGCTTCTTTCGTTTGGCTTACCGTTTTCATTCCCGTTCGTGTCGAGCGAAGGCGAGACACCAAGACCTGTGAGAGCCGTGTCTCTACTTCGCTCGACACGAACGGCGGGCTTTGTGCTGTGGAATGCCGCGCCGGTCCTGCTTCTTTCAGTGCTCCTGCGCAGGCAGGAGCCCAGGGCCCAGCCGCAGTGGCCTTGCGCCCTGGGTTCCTGCCTTCGCAGGAACACGGCAAGGTTCAGCAACAACGTTAAGCCAGTGCTCCTGCGCAGGCAGGATCGCAGGGCTCAGCCGCCCGACCATCGCGTCCTACTTCTGACCGCCGCCACCCCGCAGCAGCCGGCATACGATTGATCCCACCACATTGCCACTGCGCCCCCACGACGGTACAGCGCTCCCCTCGGGCAGATGAGGCGTCGGCGCGGGACGCCTGGGTTAGGCCCGCACGGAAAGGGCAATATTCTCGATGACGCACGACCATGTTTTGATCGCCGGTGGCGGCATTGGTGGCCTCGTCCTGGCGCTCACGCTTCATCAGATCGGTGTGCCTTGCACAGTGTTCGAGAGCGTGCGCGAGTTGAAGCCGCTCGGCGTGGGCATCAACATCCAGCCCAATGCCATTCGCGAGCTGGAAGACCTCGGCATAAGCGAGGCGGATCTGGACCAGGTCGGCATTCCGGCGCGGGAATGGGCGCTGGTCGGGCTGAATGGCCGCGAGATTTATTCCGAGCCGCGCGGCAAGGTCGCCGGCTATGACTGGCATCAATATGCCGTCCACCGGGGCGCCTTCCACCTGATGCTCTGCCGCAAGGTGGTTGAGCGGCTCGGCCCGGAGGCTCTGAAGCTTGGCCATAAGGTGACCGGCTATCGCAAGCGGGCGGAGGGTGGCGTCACCGCGCTGGTCGATCTCGCCGGCGGCGGCAAGGTCGAGGTCGATGGCACCCTGCTGTTCGGAGCCGACGGCATCCATTCCAGCGTCCGCGCACAGATGCACCCGGATCAGCCGCCGATCCACTGGGGCGGCACGATCATGTGGCGCGGCACCGCGCGCGGCGTGCCGATCCGCACCGGCTCGTCCTTCGTGGGCCTTGGCACCAGCCGCCACCGCGTGGTGATCTACCCCATCTCGCATCCCGACGAGGAGGGGCTGGCCGATATCAATTGGATCGCCGAGAAGACCTACGATACCGATCATGACTGGCGCAAATCCGGCTGGTTCCGCCCGGTCGAACTCGCCGAATTCGCGCATGAGTTCGACGGGTTCGTCTATGACTGGCTGAACCTGCCGGAGCTGCTGGCCAAGTCGGATGTCGCTTACGAAAATCCGATGATCGACCGCGATCCGCTGCCCACCTGGGTCGATGGTCCCGTCGCGCTGATGGGCGATGCCGCGCATCCCATGTATCCGACCGGCTCAAACGGCGCATCGCAGGCCATCGTCGATGCGCGGGTGATCGGCCGTGAATTGCTGGCGCATGGCGTAACGCCGGCCGCGCTGCGCGCCTTTGACGAGAAGCTCTGCGGTCCCATCGGGCAGGTCGCCATGCGCAATCGCGGCTCCGGCCCCTTCGGGCTGCTGGAACTGGTGGAGGAGCGCTGCGGCGGTGCGTTTGAGGACATTGAGGATGTGTTGCCGGCAGCCGAGCGCTCTGCCTTCATGCTCGCCTATCAGCAGGCGGCTGGCTTCGCGCGCGATACGCTCAACGCCGCGCCGCCCACCATTGAGCCGGGCGCGCTGGTCGCAGAGGTCGCAGCATGACGCTGCCCGCGCCGGGCCTCTCGCACGTCTGCGATTTCGAGATCCGGCTCGATCCTCCGCATGAGATGGGCATCACACCGGCTGGCACACGGCGGATCATCCCGGTGGTCGGCGGCACGGTGACAGGGCCGTTGCTCAATGGCACGCTGCTGAACGTCGGCGCGGACTGGCAAACCGTGCAACCCGGCGGCGTGGCGCAACTCGATGCCCGCTATGCCATGGAAACGCACGACGGCGCGGTCATCGAGATCGTGGGCGTCGGCATCCGCCATGCCTCGCCCGAGGTCGCGGCCCGCATCGCGTCCGGCGAACAGGTGACGCCGTCCGACTATTACATGCGATCTTTTATTCGGCTGGAGACGGGCCATGGGGGGTACGACTGGGTAAACCGCGCCCTGTTTGTCGCGACAGGCGGCAAGGTCGGCCCGACGGTGCGGCTTTCGGTTTATAGGATCGACTGAGCGGAGAGCACTCTCTGTTTCGATACTGATCGAGGCGTGAGGAAAGGGGCGTGCGCGGTTCGTCGCATAACCCTAATAACGGAAAGAATTTTTAACTTCTGTTAACCTCCGGCCTCCACTTGCGGGATCACCATACCAGCAAGGGAATCGGGGATTTGCTAAACAATTTCAAACATGTTGCCTTCGGGGCAGCAGCGCTTCTGCTCGCCTCCGCGTCGACCACTGCGATGGCGTCGTCGGGTGACGTCATTATCGTTACGAACAGCACGGGCCCGAATGTCAGTGCATCAAACGGCCTCAAAGAGCGTCTGGAGGCGGCTGGCTACTCGGTCACGATCCAGCAGGACGCCGCCAACATCAACGGCAGCAGCCCGATCGCGCAGGTATGGGACGTGCGTTACGATGCCGCGCTCTCGGGAGGCGAGCAGACCGATTATTTGACCTACCTGAGTAACGCGGGCGGGCTTTTTCTTCTGGGTGAAAACCCGGGTCAGGCCCTGCGGAACAATTCCATTTCAAGCTTCATCAGTGCTGCCGGTGGCGGCAATGTCACGGTCGACGCCACTGATGTGACAAACCAGTATGTAACCGATCTGTTCAACGGCAGTGGGTTGATCGTAGCTGATGCAGTCACGGAGTTTTTTGTGCCCTGGGCGGGCGCATTCACGAGTCCAGGCACCGGAACGTTCTTCACAACCACGGGCCCGAATGGGACCGGATTTGGCACCGGTCTAGCCTTTGGCGCCGGGTCGCTGGCTAATGCGCCTGCCGGTCGTTTGCTAAGCTATCTTGATGTTAACACGTTCCAGGCGGCTGCCTGGACGGATACGCCGGCTCTGCGCTCGCTGGTAGACCGGATGATTGGCTTCGTCGCCGGTGATTTCCAGATTGATCCCAACCTGCCGCCAGTCGGCGGCACCCCTGTCATCGATGACAGTCAGCCGAGCTTCAACTTAGGTGACAGCGCGGCGACCGGCAGCACGATCAGCTTCGATGGCGGCACGCTGGATCTGACCGGTGGTAGCGATCCGGCCAATCTGGTGACGGCGGACGTTTCGATCACCGACAATGGGGCGTTTATCAATACGGCCGGCAATAGCGGCACGTTTGCGGGCACCATCATCGGTGTCGGCGGGCTGATCGTTTCCGGGCAAGGCTCGCTCGCCTTGACCGGCACCAACACTTTTGAGGGCGGCACGGTGATCACCGACAGCTCCACCGTCGAGATCGCCAGCGCGGATGCGCTGGGCACTGGCGGCGTGGTGCTGATGCAGGGGCGCCTGCGCTTCGGGGCGGACGGCACGGTCAATGTGCCCGTCAACCTTATGGCTGGCCTCAATGCCCTTGATACGGGCGCCAACGACGTCTCGATGGGCGGCGAAATCACCGGCAGCGGCAGCTTCGTGAAGACCGGAAGTGGCACGCTCGTGCTGACCGGCGCGAACAGCTACACCGGCGGCACCACGATCGCTGCCGGCACGCTGCAGGCCAGCAGCACGACGATCGGCACCGGCAATGTGCTTAACGCCGGCACCTTGGTGATGGACCAGTCTGTGGATGGCAGCTTCGGTGGCGCGGTGGCTGGCAACGGCAATCTCGTCAAGACTGGCAGCGGTACCCTGACTTTGACCGGTGCGAACAGCTACACTGGCGGCACCACGATCGCAGCCGGCACGCTGCAGGCCAGCAGCACGACGATCGGCACCGGCAATGTGCTTAACGCCGGCACCTTGATGATGGACCAGTCTGTCGATGGCAGCTTCGGTGGCGCGGTGTCTGGCACCGGCAGCTTCGTCAAAACGGGCGAGGGCAAGTTGAACCTCACTGGCACCAGCAGCTACTCCGGCGCGACCATCGTGGAGGAGGGCCGGCTGGCCGTGAATGGCTCCATCGCCAACTCCGGCGTGATCGTCGAGAGCGGCGGATCGATCGGCGGCAACGGCACGGTGGGCGGCCTCATCGTGCGCACCAACGCCACGGCAGCGCCTGGCAACTCGATCGGTCAGCTTCAAGCGGCCACCACTGTCCTGTTCGAGCAGGGCTCGGTGTTCGAGGTCGAGGTTGATGCCTCAGGCGCGAGCGACCGTGTTGTGGCCTCGGGCGTCGCTACGTTGGAAGGCGGCACCGTGCAGGTGCTGGCCGCCAATGGCGATTACCGCCCGCACACCAGCTACCAGATCCTCACGGCGGCTGGCGGCGTTGTCGGCGAGTTTGAGGATGTGACCAGCAACCTCGCCTTCCTGCTGCCAAACCTGACCTATGGCGCCAATGCCGTGACGCTGACGCTGACCCGCAACGATGTCCAGTTCGCCGATGTCGCCGTGACGGCCAACCAGCGGGCCACCGCGGTGGCCCTCGGCACCAGCTTCTCCGCCGCGACCCCGGTCTATCTGGAACTGGTCGGCGAGTCCGCTCAGGGTGCGCAGGCGGCTTTCGACAGCCTCTCGGGCGAGGTCCATGCCTCCACGCTGACCGTGGTCGCGCAGCAGGCGGACGAGATGCGGCGGGCGCTGCTCTCCCGCATGGCGGCGCCTGCCGGAGAAGGCCTGACGCTGTGGACGGACGTTCACCGCTCCTGGAACCAGCTCTATGGCAACCGCAACGTAGCGGACGTTTCGAGCGATGCCTATGGCTTCCAGGTCGGGCTGGAGACGCAGATGGGCGCCCTGCGCATCGGCGTGGCCGGCGGCTATGCGAATGGCGATGCCTCGATCGGCGCGCGCCAGTCCCAGGCGGATACCGAAACCGTCAGCGGCGCAATCTATGCCGGCGGCGACTTCGGCCGCCTCGCCCTGCGGGCCGGCGCAAGCTATAGCGACTACGACTTCAAGACGCGTCGTACTGCTGTGGTTGGCGATATCGCCCAAACGCTGACCGCCAATTATGGCGGCCGCGCGATCCAGGCATTCGGTGAAGCCGGCACGGCGGTTCCGCTCGGCATCGGCACGGTAGAGCCGTTCGTTGGCGTGAACGCGATCTGGCTGAAGAACGATGCGTTCACCGAGGCAGGTGGTTCGCTCGCGCTGACCGGTGAAGAGAAGGAGCGTCGCCGCGCCTGGGCCACGCTCGGCCTTAAGGCCAGCGTTCCGCTCAATGTTGGATCGCCGGTGAGCATCGGTGCGAAGCTGGGCTGGCAACATGCGCTGACCGGCCGGTCGGTCGCGTCCGATCTCGCCTTCGTGGCGGGCGGGCAGGACTTGCGCATCGAGGGCGTGCCGCTCGCACGCAATGCGGCGCTGGTCGATGCGGGCATTCGCTGGTCGGCCACGCGCAACCTGAGCCTAGGCGTCACCTACACCGGCAGTATTGCCGACCAGGGCCAGTCCCACGCCGCGCGGGCCGTGCTCGCTGCGAGCTTCTGAAGACAGACAAAGGATCGGGCGCGACACAATGTCGCGCCCGGTTCATTTCCTTGCGGGGCCGTTCATCAGATCGATGAGGTCTTGCGCATGGGCCATTCCGGCCGCCTGCACGGCCGTTTCGAGCTGCCGATAGGCTTCCAGGACCGCCCGGCCATGATCGGTGAGGCGCGATCCGCCGCCGCTGGCGCCACCCTTGGCGGTTTCGATTAGCGGGGCGCCCCATCCTGTGTTGAGAATATCGACCATGTCGCGGGTGCGGCGATAGCTGGTTCCGATCGCCCGGCCTGCCGCCGCGATCGACCCCGTGCGCGCGATTTCCGCGAGCAACTGCGCCTTGCCCGGCCCGATGGCGATCACACCATCGGCGATCACCTGCGCCTTGATCTTCAGCGTCGTTCCGCCGTCCTCACCCACGCCTTGCCGACCTCCTCTGCGCGCCTCCGTGCGCATGCAGGACACTTGACACAGCGCCCCGCAGACGTCGATGTGCGCAATGTTATACATCGATCGAAGGGCGGACCTCATGACTCATCTGCTGCGCCGTTGCGCCGTGCTGCTCGGCCTGCTGGCGCTGGTCGCGTGCGGCAAGCCCGAGCCGGCGCCGCAGATCGCGGCTGCTGCCGACCTGCGCCTCGCGCTGACCGATGCGGCGGCGGCGTTCGAGAAAGAGACCGGTGAGAAGGTGGTGCTCAACTTCGGTGCCTCGGGTAATCTCACGCGGCAATTACAGCAGGGCGCGCCGTTCGAGCTCTTCCTCTCCGCCGATGAAAGCTATGTGACGCAGCTCGCCAAGGCCGGCAAAACTCGCGACGAAGGCCGGCTCTACGCCATCGGGCGCCTGGCGCTGATCGCGCCTAAGGGCTCGCCACTTAGGCTCGATTCGCAGCTTGCCGGTCTGCGTGAGGCGCTGGCGCGCGGGGACATCAGCCGCTTTGCCATCGCCAATCCCGAACATGCGCCTTATGGTCGCCGTGCGCAGGAGGCGCTGGATCATGCCGGCCTGTGGAAACCGCTTCAAGATAAGCTCGTGCTGGGGGAAAATGTGTCGCAGGCGCTGCAGTTCGCCACGGAAGGTGGGGCGCAGGGCGGCATCGTCGCGCATTCGCTGGTGCTCGATCCTGCTGTGAAGGGCAGGGCGGCCTATGTGCTGATCCCCGCCGACTGGCACACGCCGCTGCGCCAGCGCATGGTGCTGATGAAGACGGCGGGGCCGGTGGCCGAGCGCTTCTATGCTTATCTGGCCGGGCCTGCTGCCAAGGCGATCTTCGCCAAATACGGCTTCACCCTGCCGGCCGGAGCACTCTGACCGGCGATGGACTGGCAAGCGCTCAATCTCTCGCTCCTGCTCGGCGCGCTCACCGTCGCGATCCTGCTGCCGCTGGCGCTGGTGCTCGGGCGCTGGCTGGCGCTGGCGGGCTTTCGCGGGCGGGCGGTGATCGAGGCGCTGGTGACGCTGCCGCTGGTGCTGCCACCGACGGTGATCGGCTTTTACCTGCTCTCCGCCATGGGGCCGCAAAGCTGGGCGGGGCGGGTATGGAGTGCGCTGTTCGGTAGCGGGCTGGCTTTCAGCTTCGAGGCGATCCTGCTCGCATCAGTGCTGGTCAATCTCCCCTTTGCCGTGCAGCCGGTGCAGCGGGCTTTCGAGAGCATTGATGCCGATTTGCGCGATGCCGCGGCGACCTGCGGCCATTCGCTCTGGCACAGCCTGTGGCGGATCGAACTGCCGTTGGCCTGGCCGGGCATCCTCACCGGCGCCGTGTTGACCTTCGCTCATACGCTGGGCGAATTCGGCGTGGTGCTGATGGTCGGCGGATCGATCCCCGGCAAGACGCGCACGCTGGCGCTCTCGCTCTATGATCGCGTGCAGGCGTTCGACATGGCGTCTGCCAATGAGATGGCGCTGCTGCTGATGGCGGTCTCGCTGGTGGCGGTCAGCCTTGTTTTCCTGCTGGGGCAGAGGGGGCGCCGACATGGCTGAGGCGAGCGGGGAGGGCGTGACTTTGCATCTGCGCCATCATGCGCCCATCGCGCTGGACGTGGAGCTCACTCTGGCGCGTGGGCGGACCTTGGCGCTCGTCGGTCCCTCGGGTGCCGGAAAAACCTCCATCTTGCGCGCGATTGCGGGGCTGCTGGCGCCTGCTAGCGGACGGATCAGCGTCAACGGCCAATGCTGGCTGGATACCCACGCCGGCGTGCAGATGCGCGCGCGGGACCGGCATGTCGGCTTCGTGTTCCAATCCTACGCCCTGTTCCCGCACATGAGCGCGCGGCAGAATGTGATGGAAGCATTGCTGGATATCCCGGCGACGCAGCGGCAGGGGCGCGCGGATGCGCTGCTTGCGCAGGTCCATCTGGGCGGGCTGGAAGACCGGCGCCCCCGTGAACTCTCCGGCGGTCAGCAGCAGCGCGTCGCGCTGGCCCGGGCGCTCGCGCGCGATCCGCAGGTGCTGCTGCTCGATGAGCCTTTTTCTGCCGTGGATCATCCGACCCGCCGGGCGCTCCATCGCCTGCTGGTCGAATTGCGCGCCCGCTCGGACATTCCCATCATCCTCGTGTCCCATGATGTGCGCGATGCCGCCGATGCTGCCGACGAGGTCGCGCTGGTGCTGGATGGCCGGATCGTGGAGCAGGGCGATCCGCATACCCTTATGAGCGCTCCGCAGAGCCGCTTGTCGCGCTGGCTTGCCGGCTAAGCCTGGCTGGCTACCTCCGGAAAGCCAGCCACCAGCGCATCCAGCCCCGGCTCGAAGCTCCCTTCAAAGTCCAATATGCGATCGAGGAAACTGTGCATCGGCCCGTTCGCCTCGAAGGCCGACCAGCCCAGCACGAAGGAGATGACTGCGGCCTGCCGGGCAAGAGCGTACTGCTGCGGCAGGCCCAGCGCCAATAGTGGCGCGGCGATGCGGTGCGCATGGACCGCTGGGTCGGCCTCCGCCGGCGGGCGAGAGACTGCGCAGAGCAGCGCGCCATCGCGATGAGCAAGGAAGCTGCGTCGCAGAGCCCGCCCGAACTGTCGCAGCCAGTCGCGCCAGTCCTCGGCGTGGGTAACGTCCGCATAAGCCCGGCCATGAATGCGGCGGGCCATCAGACCCAGCAACTCAGCCTTGTCCTTCACGTGCCAATAGATCGCCGGGGCTTGCACATTGAGGCGCGCGGCCAGCTTGCGCATGCTCAGCGCGTCCAGCCCGTCGGCCTCCAACTGGGCAAATGCCGCGTGCAGCAAGCGCTCGATATCCAGCGGAACGGAGATGGGGGAAGCCATAGAGGATCATTGACTCCTTAACAGCGTTAAGTCAATTTGCGTGCAGTGGTTGAAGCTGGAGAGGCGCCTGTCATGGCCTATGTTCGCAATGCCTGGTATGTCGCGGGATGGTCGCATGAACTGGAGGCGGAGAAGCCCTTCGCCATCTCGATCCTCGGCGAGCGGATCGTCATCTGGCGCACGGCGTCCGGCGCGCTCCACGCATTGGAAGATCGCTGCGTCCACCGCCTCGCGCCGCTTTCGCTGGGGCGCTGTGAAGGCGAGCGGCTGCGCTGCATGTATCATGGCCTGCTGTTCGATGCAGACGGGCAGGTCGTCGAGATCCCCGGCCAGGCGCAGATCCCGCCGCAGGCCCGCGTGCGCCGCTATGCCGTGGTGGATCGCCACAGCTGGCTGTGGGTCTGGATGGGCGATGTCGACGCGGCCGATGAGCGCCTGATTCCGCCCGCCGTGGGGCTGGACCACCCCGATTACATTCTCGGCCATGGCCACCTCGATTATGCGGCGGAAGCGCGGCTCATCAACGACAATCTGCTCGATTTCAGCCATTTGACCTTCGTCCATGCCGAGAGCTTCGGTTCCGGGCCGCAATTTGCCGAGACGCCGGCGCGGATCACGCCGCTTGAGCGGGGCATCCGCTATGAGCGCTGGACGGAGAACGCCATCGGATCGGCCTCGCGCCGCAGCCCAGAACCGATGGACAGCTTCATGAGCTATGATTTCCTCATTCCTGGCATCCTGCTGATGACCGGCGGTGTCTTCCCGCTCGGTACCGCCAAGGCTTGCGACTATGGCCAGCCGGATCTCTCTCAGGCGGTGAGCGGCGTCACCTTCACCAGCCAGGCGGTGACGCCGATGCGCGACAAGAGCGCGCGCTATTTCTTCTCCTGGGGGCCGCATCGCAGCCATGGTGACGAGGCGCTGCGCGACGTTTTGATGCGCATGGCCGATCAGGCCTTCGCCGAGGACAAGGTGATGATCGAGGCCCAGCAGCGCGTGATCGACGATACGCCAGAGGTGCAGGTGATGCCCACCGTGCACGATCGCGGCGTGACCCTGTTCAATCGTCTGGTCGAGAAGCTGGCGCGACAGGAGAGCGGGGCGGAGCGGGCGGCCGCCTGACCGGTACGTCTCACACGTTCTCACGCCGTTTCTCCAGGCCTGGTGCCCGTCCGGTCATCCGCTTGTAGAAGCGCGAGAAGTAGGATGGGTCGTCAAAACCGAGCTCCGCCGCCACCTCGTAGCAGCCGGCATTGGTGAAGCGCAGCAACCGCCGCGCCTCAAACAGCAGCCGGCGGTTGATGATCTGCAGCGGCGTCATGCCGAAGCTGGCCTGTGTCTGGCGCGAGAGCGTGCGGACCGTGCAATGCAGCCGCTGCGCATAATGCTCGATCGGTCGATGCTCGCGATAAGTCGCCTCGACCATCACGCGAAACCGCTCGGCTAGGGTAGACCGCGCGGTATCCGGCGGTGCGCCGGCAGCAAGGGTCGTGCGTAGCCAGGCTTCGGCAAGCGCATGATGCAGCCGCTGGCCATTGGGTGCGAACCGGTCCTGCTCGGCCTCGACCAGCGCGGTGCCCAGCGCCTCCAGACGCGCGGTCAGCGCTGCGTCCGGTCGCAGGATCGCCGGCGTCCGGAGATGTTGCCCCAGCGCATCCTGCCGCGTGAGACTGTCCACAAAATCCTGTGAGGCCGTCACGACAAATCCCTCGACATCGGGCGAGAAGCCGAAGCCATGCACAATTCCGCTCGGCGCGCAGACCAGCAAAGGACCGGCCTCCCGCCGATCCTCACCCGCAAGATGCAGCCGCACCTCGCCCCGCGCCACGAACAGCATCTGCGTGAGCGACGCATGGGTGTGGGGCGCGATTTCCCAGTCATAGCGCCGGCTGCGCACGGCAATCGTCTCGGCGTGGAAAAAGTCCTCGCGCCGTGCCGCCTTGTCCTCGCCATAGAGATCGTAAGCTGGGATGATCGCTTCGCGGGAATGGTGTGGAGGATGGGGGAGGGAAGTCATGTCCGGAAAATACCAGAGCTTGTCGCAACTGTCCCTTCCCAAATGCGCGCCGTCATGCGGATATGCGGCCAAGAGTCCGCGAGGAGGATGGAATGACACAGGTGTGCATCATTGGCGCTGGGCCGGCGGGTCTGCTGCTAGGGCATCTGCTGCGGGCTGAGGGCATCGATTGTATCGTGCTGGAGCGCCAGACGCCCGATTATGTGCTCGGCCGCATCCGCGCCGGCGTGCTGGAGCGCGTCACCGTCGAGCTGATGGAACGACTTGGCCTCAATGCGCGGCTGAAGGCCGAGGGCCTTGTGCACGATGGCTTCAACCTGGCCGATGGCGAGCGGCTGATCCGCATCGATATCGCCAAGCTCACCGGCGGCCATGTCGTCGTCTACGGCCAGACCGAGCTGACCAAGGATCTCATGGATGCCTGTGACGAGCGCGGGCTGGAGGTCGTCTATGGCGCTGCCGATGTCGCCCTGCACGAGATCGAGAGCGACACGCCTTATGTTACCTATAGCAAGGACGGTCGCGAACACCGCGTGGATGCGCGCATCATCGTCGGTTGCGATGGTTATCATGGCCCCAGCCGTCAGGCGATCCCGGCCAGCGCCGGCCAGTCCTACGAGCGGGAATATCCCTTCGGCTGGCTCGGCATCCTCGCCGATGTGCCGCCCTGCAATCACGAGCTGATCTACGCCAATCACGAACGCGGTTTCGCGCTGGCCTCCATGCGCAGCGAGACGCGCAGCCGCTATTATGTCGACGTGCCGCTGACCGAGAAGATCGAGGACTGGCCGGATGAGCGCGTGTGGGACGAGTTGGCGATCCGCCTCGGGCCGGATGCCGCGGCGCACATCACCCGGGGCCCGGCGTTGGAGAAGTCCATCGCGCCACTGCGCTCCTTCGTCTTCGCGCCGATGCGCCATGGCAGCCTGCTGCTCTGCGGCGACAGCGCCCATATTGTGCCGCCCACCGGCGCCAAGGGCCTCAACCTTGCCGCCAGCGACGTGCATTATGCCGCCTCAGCGCTCAGCGCCTTATTCAAGCGCAACGATGCCGATGCCGTCGCCGGCTATTCGGACAAGGCCCTGGCCCGCGTCTGGAAGGCCGAGCGGTTCAGCTGGTCGCTGACGCGCCTCATGCACCGCTTCCCCGAAGACGGCCCCTTCGAGCGCGCCATGCAGGTTGCCGAACTGGATTATATCGCCGGCAGCGTCGCCGCGCAGACCAGCATCGCCGAGAATTATGTGGGACTGCCGGTGTAATCAGTAACGGCATCGTTCATGGGGGAACCACGTGGCCGCATCAGCGCACGCTCCACCGCAATCATATTGTCAACTTAAACGTTAGACATTAGACCGTGAGACGATCGGGACGTAGACCGAGCCGACTGATCTGCCCTGAGAACAGGAGTTTTGATCATGGATCATGTGACATCCACATTGTCGACCCCGCTGGTCCTCACCGTACCGGGATTGGACGGCAGCGGCCCCGCGCATTGGCAGAGCATTTGGGAGCGTGAGAGCGAGGAGTGCGTCCGTGCCGACCTCGGCAATTGGGCGCGGCCCAACCGCACGCATTGGGTGAGCAAGCTCAATCTGGCGATCCGCAGCGCGGGCCGGCCGGTCATTCTGGCGGCGCACAGTTTGGGGTGCCACGCCGTCGCTGCCTGGGCTGCGATGGAGCGGCCGGACTTCGGCTATCCGGTTGTCGGCGCGCTGCTCGTTGCGCCGCCCGAACTGGATCTGGCACCGCTGGATGAGCGGCTGGAGCCGTTCGCTCCAGCCTCGCGCGCGCCATTGCCTTTCCCCTCGATTTTGGTGGCGAGCCGCGACGATCCATACATCCAATACCACCGGGCAAGGCGTCTCGCCCAGTTCTGGGGCAGCCGCTTTGCCGATGCCGGCGCGGTCGGCCACATCAACGCGGCGTCTGGCCTGGGGGGCTGGGGGTTCGGGCGTTTTCTTCTCGCCCGGCTCCACGGGGCAGGGCGCAAAGATAGGCACGGAACCGCCGCTTCGGTCTGGCCGATGGAAAGCGCGAGCGTTGACCTGTCGGCCTGATCCTGCTCGAAGGCCCAACTCCCGAGGCTAAAGCTCGACGCAGCCGCCGTCCACATACAGGTCGATGCCGGTGATGAAGCTGGCTTCGTCCGAAGCGAGGAACAGCACCGGGCGAGCGATTTCCTCCGGCGTGCCCATGCGCTTCATCGGGATGGCGTCGATCATCATCGCGCGCATGCCCGCCATGGCCTCGGGTGGCAGGCCGGAGCGGTTGATGATCGGCGTTTCGGTGGGGCCGGGGCTGACCATGTTGACGCGAATGCCCCGCCCGATCAGCTCAGCAGCGAGCGTACGCGCCACCGCGCGCAGCCCCGCCTTCGCCGCCGCATACATGGCATTGCCAGGCACTGCTGCGACCGACCCGATCGAGCCGGTGATGACGATGGCGCCGCCCGGTGTCTGCCCCATCAGCGGTAGGGCCTTCTGAACGGCAAAGAAGCAACCGCGCAGATTGACGCTGTGCACCTCGTCCCACTGCGCCGGCGTCACCTCTTCCACGGAAGCGAAAGCACCGATTCCGGCATTTACGAACAATATGTCGATCTGCCCATGGGCCGCGCGGATGGTATCCAGCACGGCATCATTGCTGTCGATCTGCGCGATATCCGCCTGAAAACCCTGCGCGCCGGGAATCGCCGCCACGGTTTCGTCGATGGTCGCCTGCGACCGCCCAGTAAGGAACACATGTGCGCCCTCGGCAGCAAATCCTTGCGCAGCAGCACGCCCGATCCCGCTGTTGCCGCCAATGACGAGCACCACCTTGTCCTGAAACCGCATCGCTCTCTCCCGTTGATTTTGTCCGGAGCCTAAACGGATGAGGGCGAAAGGCAAATGAGGGATTTGAGGCTATCCCTCGGCGAGCATTGACCGCCTTCATTCGACCACTTTCAGCACCTGCATCCCCTTGGTCCGGCTGGTGAGGTGATATTGGCGGCAGAGAGCGCAGCGATAGGGGCGGAGCGTAATCGTTGCGCGGAGCGCCACCGCGCGGGCGTCCGCTTCGGTGGCATAGCGCTTCTTTTTGGCGCAAATCCCAGCTCTTGTTCGCATTCGTCCCTCGTTCCGGGTGGCTTGCAGGCTGACGGCTATCCGACGCAATTGCCAGCGCACGACTTCCCATGCAGTTTGGCGCGGATGAGCGAGAATCACCAGCCTGCCGCCACCAGCCTTCCCGTCAGCCAGCGCGATCCCGAGACGCTGCCCTGGTGGCAGGGCGCGGCTATCTACCAGATCTATCCGCGCAGCTTTGCTGATTCCAACGATGACGGCGTCGGTGATCTACCGGGGATCACGGCGCATCTGGATCATGTCGCCAGCCTGGGCGTGGACGCCATCTGGCTCTCGCCCTTCTTCACCTCGCCGATGCGGGACTTCGGGTACGACGTTGCCGATTATTGCGATGTCGACCCGATCTTCGGCACGCTCGCCGATTTTGACGCCCTGCTGGCCCGCGCCCATGAGCTGGGACTGCGGGTGATCATCGATCAGGTCTTTGCCCATACCTCTGATCGCCACCCCTGGTTTCAGGCCAGCCGGGCTGACCGGCAGGGCGATCATGCCGGATGGTATGTCTGGGCTGATCCCAAGCCGGACGGTGCGCCGCCATCGAACTGGCAGAGCGTGTTCGGCGGCCCTGCCTGGACCTGGGATGCGCGGCGGCGGCAATATTATTTCCACAACTTCCTGCGCGAGCAGCCGCAGCTCAACGGGCATCATCCGCAAGTGCAGCAGGCCTTGCTCGACGTTTCGCGCTTCTGGCTGGACCGAGGCGTCGATGGCTTCCGGCTCGATGCGCTCAACTTCCTGATGCACGATCCGCGCCTGCGCCCCAATCCGCCGCACCCGAACCAGGCTGGGCAGCGCACGCGGCCGTTCGACTATCAGCAGCGCCGCTACAATCAAGGGCACCGCCATATTCCGCGGTTCATCGAGCGGGTGCGCGCGCTGATGGACAGCTATGATGACCGGTTCACCGTCGCCGAGATCGGCGGAGACGAGGCGCTGCGCGAGATGAAGCTCTACACCAGCGGCGAGAACCGGCTGAACACTAGCTACGGTTTCGATTTTCTCTATGCCGACGCGCTGACCCCGCGCGTGGTGGCGGATGCGATCGGCCAGTGGCCGGACCGCACCGGCATGGGCTGGCCGAGCTGGGCATTCGAGAACCATGATGCGCCCCGCGCCGTCACTCGCTGGCTGGCGGACGAGGTGGGCGCCGAGACGCGGGCGCGGTTCGCGGCGATGAAGCTGCTGCTGCTCACCTGCCTGCGCGGCAACATCTTCCTCTATCAGGGTGAGGAACTGGGACTGACGCAGGTGGATGTGCCGTTCGAGGATTTGCAGGATCCCGAGGCCATCGCCAACTGGCCGCTGACCCTCAGCCGCGACGGCGCCCGCACGCCGATGCCGTGGAAGGGTGACGCGCCTCATGCCGGCTTTTCGAGCGTGAAGCCGTGGCTGCCGGTGGGGGCTGACCATCCGGCCCTGGCTGTCGACAAGCAGGAGGCAGAGGAGGGATCGTTGCTCCATCTCACCCGCGCGCTGTTCGCCTTCCGCAAGGGGCAGCCCGCTTTGCGCTGGGGCGCCATCCGCTTTCTGCAGGTCGATGAGCAGGTGCTGCTGTTCGAGCGGCGCTTTGGCGAGCAGCGCCGGCTTTGCCTGTTCAATCTGGGGGCTGAGCCTACGCCTTGGCCCAAGCGGCTCGGTCGGGCGGCGCCATTGATGCAGGTCGGCGGCGCAGGACAGGGCGATCTGCCGGGCTATTCGGGCTGCGTTCTGGAGCCCTGAGCGCCTGCGCTTGGGGCCTGTCTGGGGAGATCGCTTGTCCGTCAGCCGGGGCAATCCGGTATCGCTGCAGCACGAAAACGGCCGGGAAGGCCGGGCTGACGGACAAGGCCATCGCTCTCATGCATGAATTAGCTTAACCGGAGCCTAACGGGAACTTTCGCGATCCAAAAATGTGCAAAAAGGCTCGGTGACCCGCAGCAGAAGAGGCGGCGGCGTGCCTTCAATCCTTGCGGGAGACCATGCCGGTGTGGTCCGGCATCGCAAGCGCTGCTGCCACGCCTGGGCGGGCCTTCATCCGCGCCATCCACGCCATGGCTTGCGGCGTGTGGGTCTCGTTCCACAGGTCGGGGTAGCTGCGCGGCATGGAGACGGCCATGGCGAAGACGGCGATGTCGGCCAGCGTGAACATGCCGCCGACCAGCCAGTCATGGCCTGCGAGCGCGCTTTCCACCCGGTCGGTCACGTCCTCCAGATTGGCGCGCCAGCCCTCAAGCTCTCGCTCGGAGAAGCCGCCCTTGGCCGCCAGCTCCCATTTGTCGCGCTTTTCCTTGAGCGGGATGCGCTTGAGTCGCGCCTCGAACTCGCCCTCGGGCAGCGCCTTGGCCATGCCGGGGATCACCCGATGCCAGGCGAGGAAGGAGAGGGACGGGCGGAACACCTCATCGACATATTTGGTCCAGATGCGCATCTGCCCCTGCAGATAGGGATCGGCCGGCTTAAGCGGCGGGCCATCGAAGGCGTCGTCGATATATTCGTTGATGACCGTCGATTCCGTCAGCACCCGGCCGTCGTGCACAAGCGTCGGCACCTGTCCGGCTGGGTTGATCGCGACATAGGCCGGCGCATGCTGCTCGAACTTCATCAGGTTGATGTAATGGCTGGTGAAGGGCACGCCTTTCTCATGAATGGCCTGCAAAACCTTCAGGCTGTTGGAAGCCGGCTCGCCATGATAGAGGTCCACGGTCATTGGTTGTAAATCCCCATAATAAGAGTGGTAGCCATGAGGCGAGGAGAGGCATGAAGACAGTAGCAGGCACGATGGCCTTCATCACCGGCGGTGCGAGCGGCATCGGCCTTGGCATGGCGCGCGCCCTGGCGGCGCAGGGCGGCAAGGTCGCGGTGTGCGATGTGCGCCCCGATCATCTGGGGCAGGCGGCGCAGGTCGCGGCGGACGAGGGCTGGGCGGATCGCTTCCGCGCGCTCCAACTCGATGTGCGCGACCGGGACGCCTTTGCTGCCGCGATGGACCAGGCCGAGGCCGCGCTCGGCCCGCTGCAGATTCTCATCAACAACGCCGGCATCGGCATCCAGGGCCCGGTCGATGAAGCGACCTATGCGGATTGGGACTGGGCCATCGGCGTCAATCTGATGGGCGTGGTCAACGGCCTCGTTTCGGGCCTGCCGCGCATCAAGGCGCATGGGCTGGGCGGGCATATCGTCAACACCGCCTCGCAGGGGGCGATCATGCAGGCGCGGGCCACGCGCGGCGTTTACGCGCCGACCAAGGCGGCGGTCATTTCCATGACCGAGCATCTCAAGCTGGAGCTGGATGCGAAGGGCAGCATGGGAGGCGGCGCGATCGGCGCCACGGTCGTGTGCCCCGGCCCGGTGCGCACCAATATCGAGGAAACCGAGCAGCACCGCCCGGCGGAGTTTCAGGTGGATACACCCTTCCGCCACCGGGATGAAACGCCGCCGCCCGGCGCCTTGCCGCCGACGGCGCCGGGTTTCTGGCTCGACCCGTTGACTGTTGGGGAGATGACCGTGGACGCGATCCTCACCGGCAAGCTCTATGTCATCACCCACCCGGCCTTCATTGGCTCGGTGAAGGCCCGCCATGCCGGCATCGAGGCGGCGATGGCGGAGGATTATCTGCCGCGCTGAGGCCATGGCGCCACTCAACGCCCAGTTGAGAACCGCACAGGCGCTCAGTGCGCGGCCTCGGCCTGACGCCGGCGGAACTCGTAGGTGTCGCCTTCCTCGCCGCTCTCATTGAGCGTCGCGCGGCGCATGTCGCGGCGATACTGGTCGGTTTCCAGCGGCGTCGCGGCGTGCAGGGCATAGCGATTGTCCCAAATCACGATGTCGCCGACCGTCCACTGATGGCGGTGGATATATTTGGGCTGCGTCACATGAGCGTACAGCTCTTCCACAAAGGCATGGCCCTCATCGTCGCTCATGCCGACCACGCCCACGCAATGCCCGCCGACGAACAGTGCCTTGCGCCCGAGCGGCGCCTCACGCACCAGCGGATGATGCACCGGTGGCATCGGCATCGCGGCCTTCATTTCCTCGGTAACCTCAAGCCCCGCATATTGGCGGCCGCGCCAGAAATCGTGGATGCCAGTCATGCCATCCACTCTGTCCTTCTTCGCCTGCGGCAGATCGTCATAAGCCGCGCGCAAATCGAGGAATAGCGTGTCGCCGCCAACCTCCGAGGGCGGGCACTCCACACCGCGCAGCATCGACCATTTAGAGGGCAGGGGGTTGAACGAGCTGTCGGCATGAAAACGCTCGGCACCCTTGGCGATGTTCGCATTGGCCGGGGTCAGCGGCTTGATATTGCCATCAGCATCGAGATTGCCGGCCGAGAACAACTCCGGCGCGATCCGGCCCGCCGGGCGCTTGCCATAATTGGGCGGATATTCCAGCGGCCCGAACAGCCGGGCGAAGCGGATATGCTCCTCATCCGTGATCTGCGCGTGCCGCACGACGCAGACGATGTGCTTGTCCATCGCATCCTGCACAGCCTGGCGCAAATCCTCGGTCGGCTCGGCCTTGAGGTCCGCCCCGACGATCTCGCCGAAGAACAGGGGATGAAGCTGATTGACGGTGATCATGGGCATCCTCTCTCGTCTTTCCCGCCTGTGCTTGCTTGAGTCTGCGGCGGTTATCGGCGCGGAGTGTGAGCCGGTTACAGGATCGAGTCAATATGGTTGGATTTTGCAATCATTGTAGGGCTTGGTGTTTCGTGCACGCCCCCGTCATTCCCGCGCACGCGGGAAGCCAGCAGTAACCTCGCCATGATGCGCAGCAATGATCCATGGTTTGCCAATCCAGAAGCGCCCCTCAAAAGCCCTTCCTCTTCACAGGAGGAGAAAAAAGCAGCGCTGTGAGAGACTGATAAGTTGTCGTTTTCTCATTGGGTCCAAGACCAGAAGTAGAGAGCATTCCGCTCGTAAACAGCTCCGGTTGAACCTTCGATTATCCCATTGGACCACTGGGTTTCAGCATAGCCACTTGTCTCATTGTTGAAGGTCGTCGGCCAGAAAGTTGCGCCGCACAAATGTTGGTCTGATGGAACTGGCCGGACAATCCGATCCTTTGGATCAAAGCGCCGACGTACGAAATCGTCGGCTTCCTCAGGCGACAATTCTACCCTCATGCACATGTGATAGTCGATCGCACCGATGCGGTAGATGTCCAATGGCTTGAGCAGATAGCGGGCGGGCAAGCTCCAGCGCATCGGTTCGATGGATATAACTGCCACGATAGCCAATGCTGCGGTTAACCACAGAAGCGCCCAGCAGCGATTGAAGGATCTGACGGTCACAATGCCACTCTGCCAAACGGAAGGAATGCCGGCAATGTCGTATGGGCCGGTCGTCGACTTGATGGGCGCGTCGCAGCGCGGCGGTCTCCTCTCCGCGGGATCCTCTAAGTCAATTGGCCCTCACTGATCAAAATGATCGCCGCGATTGCTGTAGCTGCTATGCCAGTCGATCCAACGACACCAATCAGTCCGACAACGCCAAATGCGGCGTGTCCGCTTTGGAAGTCTCGATGGATTTTAACGGCGCAGTAGATGGCGTTGCAGAACAGTCCCACGAGGATCAAAGGGGCAAAGACCATTTGTGTTTCTCCGGTGGATCATTTCAAAGGCCTTTCAGTATCACTCTAGGCCAATGAAATGCAGCCCTTCGACTGGATCAGGACGAACCGGTGTTAGGGGGGCAGCTTTTGATTGACGCCTGACACCGCGAACCACTGTAAGGGCCGCGCTACATTCTTCCAGACAAAGTCAACCTCTCCGCTCATCCATCACCGCTTTCCCCTTGCGCACCCGCCCGCAATCCTTAGCATCCGCGCCATCGAATCCGGCGGCGTGCAGGTCGCCAGAATCCGGGCAGTCCGCTCCCCAGAAGGCGGCGGCGCCGGGCTATGAATTGAAGGAGAGAGAGCGTGGCAGGACATAATCCCGAAGGCGTGTTCGTGAAGGAGCCCGGCAAGGTCTGGATCAACGGGCAATGGCGCGCGCCTAACAGCGGGCGGTTCATCGAGCTGGTTTCGCCGAACACCGAGCAGGTCGTCGGTGCCGTGGCGGAAGCCGATGAGGCGGACATGGACGCTGCCGTTGCCGCCGCCCGCGCTGCCTTCGACCATGGCCCGTGGCCGCGCATGAGCGTTGCCGAGCGCAACGAGATCATGAAGAAGATCACCGCACATCTGCAGAGCCGCGCGAGCGAGTTGGCCAAGGCCTGGACCGCGCAGATGGGTGGCCTCGCGAGCTTCGCGCCCGGCATGGTCGCCGGCGCAACCATGCAGTTCGATCAGACCCGCGAGGTGGGTGCCAACTTCCAATATGTGCAGCAGCGCGAGACGCAGGCCGCTGCCGCTGCCTATCTCGTCTATGAGCCGGTCGGCGTGGTCGCATCCATCGCGCCGTGGAACGGGCCTTATGGCATCATGGCCTCCAAGGTCGCCAATGCGCTCATCACGGGCTGCACGGTCATCATGAAGCCCTCGCCCGAGACGCCGCTGGAGGCCTATATCATTGCCGAGGCGTGCGAGGCGGCGGGCGTGCCGGCAGGCGTCGTCAATCTCGTCTGCGGGCATCGCGAGGCGAGCGATCACCTTGTCTGCAATCCCGGCGTGGACAAGGTGAGCTTCACCGGCTCCACCGTGGCCGGCAAGCGCATAGCCAGCGTGTGCGGCGAGCGGATCGCGCGCTGCACACTGGAGCTGGGCGGCAAGTCCGCTGCCATCGTGCGCGACGATTTCTCCGCCGAGGAGACCGCCAAGCTGATGACGCAGACGATCAGCCTGCTCTCCGGGCAGGTCTGCGCGATGCTCAGCCGTCTGATCGTCCCGCGCGGCCGGCAGGACGAGATTGCCGACGCCATTGCGGCGGAAATGCAGAAGGTGAAGATCGGCTATTCGGACGATCCGACGACGCAGCTCGGTCCGCTTGCCATGAAGCGCCAGCTCGAGCGCGTGGAAAGCTACATCGAGGAAGGCAAGAAGACGGCCGATCTGGTGACCGGTGGCAACCGCCCCAAGCATCTCAACCAGGGCTATTTCATCGAGCCAACGCTGTTCAAGAATGTCGATAACAAGTCGAAGATCGCCCAGGAGGAAATCTTCGGCCCGGTCCTCAGCATCATCCCGGTGGATAATGAGGAGGAGGCCATCGCCGTCGCCAATGACAGCAATTACGGCCTCTCGGGCTCAGTGCTGACCAAGGATGCGCAGGCCGCGTTCGACGTCGCCCGGCGCATCCGCACCGGCGGCATCGGCCAGAACGGGCTGAAGGTCGATTGGGGCCTGCCTTTCGGTGGCTACAAGCAGTCCGGCATCGGCCGCGAGGGCGGTGTGGACGGGCTGATGGCCTATCTGGAGGTCAAGGCCATGTACATGGACGCGCCGGTCAACGCGGCGTGAGCCAAAAGGGGATGAGCCGCGCGGCGCTATATGACGCGGCGGAGGCCTATCTCGCGGCGCTGGGGCGCAAAGACCCCGGCGCCGTGAACTGGGCGCCGAACGCGTTCATCACCGAGAATAATGTCCGCCTCCAACCGGACGATGGCCTGTGGGGCACCATCGAGCGGCTGGGCGACTATCGCCTGATGTTCGCCGATGAACAGACGCGACAGGTCGGTTATTTCGGCACGGCAGTCGAGCCGCTGGATGAGAGCGCATACACCGTGCGCCTCGGGCTGGACGAGGGGGGCGGGGTAGCGGAGGCCGAGACCATCGTGGTGCGGCAGGTGGACAGCTCGCCGGTGTTCGAGAACCAGCGCTTCTATGACAAGCCTATCCTGAATGCTGCAGTCGAGGAGCCAGTCTCCCGCGCAGAAATGATCGCCTTGTCAGATGGTTATTTCGAAACCTTGCAGCGCAATGACGGGACGATCCGCACGAAATTCCACCCCGATTGCAACCGCGTCGAAAATGGCGTGCAGACCACCAACAATCCCGAGTTCGCCAAGCTGGTGCCGGTCGCCGGACTGCCGTGCGAGGCGCAGTTCCGCACCGGCAATTACCGTTATGACGATCGCCTGCGCGGCCGCCGCTTTCCGCTGGTGGACGAGGAGCGGGGGCTGGTGCTGGCTTATGGCTTCATCGATCATTGCGGGCGGCTTGATCATTACACGCTGACCGACGGCACGCAGGTCCGCTCGCACATCCGCCGGCCGCATAGCTACTATCTCGCCGAGCTGTTCAAGATCGATCACGGCATGATCTGCCAGATCGAAGCGAATTTCATCACTGTGCCCTATCATATGCCCAGCCCGTGGGATGCCCGCCCGGAGGTGGGCGCCCGCGCCGCCTGATCGTCCAAGGAGCCGCAATGTCCTTCTCGACCCTCGACCAGCCCGTGCTTGAGTTCGCCTTCGAGTGCCGCCTCATGTTCACGCGGGTCTTCGGCGTGCCCAATGTCCATAATGGCGGCTTCCGCTCGGCGGTGCTCGTGGATGAAGGGCATTTCGAGGGGCCACGGCTGCGGGGGCGGGCGGTGCCCAATTCCGGCGGCGATTACGCCCATTTCCGCGATGACGATACCGCCGTGTTCGATGCCCGCTATCTGCTGGAGACGGACGATGGCGAGATCATCTACATGCAGAACAAGGGCTATCTCTGGGGTCGCAAGCCGGACTCCATGGCCAGGCTGCGGGCCTGGGCCTTCGAGGGCGGCGAGCCGGTCGCGCATGAGGATTATTATCTGCGCGCGCAGCCGACCTTCGAGACGAGCAAGGGCAAATATGACTGGATGACCCGCCATGTCTTCGTGGGCGTCGGTGAGCGCAAGCCGGACGGCAATCTGGTGCGCTATTATGCGCTGACCTGATCCACGCGCGGTGCGCCGGGCCGTTGCCGGGGCGATTGCGTGCGACAGATGACACATTAGCTGCTAGGGCGACGCCATTAGCGCGAACCCTGCTCGCAAGCTGTCGCGATAACTGAGAGACCGTCGTGCTCCCGCTTGCCGTGTCGGGAGACGCTCATGGAAGATTTCAATCGCCTTTTGCACGATCAGCAGCGCGCGCTGATCGATGCCCAGTTCGCCGGCTGCAACCAGCGCCATCATGCCGCGCGGGAAGCCGCATGCTCTGTGTCCGCCCGCATCAAGGCGCATCCCTATCCCTACCGTCTGCGCTCGGCCACGGCCATGCGCGCGGTGTTCGCGCAGCAGGGGAGCCTCGCCGCATGAGCCGCGTCGTCATCCTCGCCGCCCCGGAAGCGGATGTGCTGGCTTATTGTGCCAAGGCTGGCATCGGCCTTTCGGTGGTCGAGCCACTGCCCAGCGGCCAGACCCGCGCGGTTCTCAACAATGTTATCGATGCCGACAAGGTGCGCAAAGGCATGAAGGCGATGGTCGTCAGCGGCCCGGTCGCGCGCTCGCCGCTCTATGTGAGCCGCACGCAGTCGCCCTATCGCTAAAGCGGGTCGCCGCGCCGGTCAGCCGGGCGGTGGCGCCAGCGCGCAGGCCACGTCGGCGATCAGCCCATCGCGCAGGGTGTAGAAGATGAACTGCCGCATCTCCTGCACCTCGCCGGCCTTGATCGGGAACAGCCCGCCCGCGCCATTGGCATCGAGCGTCGCCCGGTCGAGGTCGCGATAGGCCTCGATGCGCACGATGGCGTCGACGGCCGTCAGGGTGTCGCTCGACGCGAAATTGAGCACCCGCACGCTCTCATGAACATGGGCGTGGAGGAAGCTGTAGAAGCGCTTCATGTCCTCGCGGGATTGCAGCGCGACGCCGAAGAAGCGCATGTCCATCGGCTCCGCGTAAAAGTCGCAGACCGTGTCATAATCCTTGGCATTGAACGCCGCGAGATAGCGCTCGTAATCGGCGCGGTTCATGCCGGTTGCGCCGCCGCAGCGCCACGAGCTGCTTCGGCCAGCATCGCGCGATTTTCCTCGACCATCTGGCGGACGGAGCGGGCCGGGCGGCCGGTCAACGTCTGCACGTCATCGGTGCGCAATTCCAGATAGCCCTCGCGGATCGCGCGGCCGAAGGTGACCATGTCGTCGCTGTTCCAGGGAATGCCACTCACATATTGGTCATCGACCGGGCGCCGGGGAATGCCCATACTGTCGAAGATGGCATATTGCTGCGCGTCGTCGACGGGAATGTGCTCCACCGGGCAGCCCGTGATCTGCGTGATGAGCGCGGCAACCTCGCCAAAGGTCTGCAGTTCCGGCCCGGTGATGTTGTAGATCTTGTTCTCATGGCCGGGCGTCGTCATCGCGGCGACCGCGCAGTCCACGCAATCGTCGCGCCAAACCATGGCTTCGCGCCCCTCGCCGGCATTGCTGAACCATTTGCCGGTGGCCAGCACGTTCGGCCCGGCCATCAGGATCATGGCGTCGGCATAATGCGCGTCGCGCAGCGCCGTCCACGCCATGCCGGAGGCGCGCATCGCCTGTTCCGTCTCGATATGGTCGTGGCGCACTTCCGCCGGGTTGTTCGGGTCATCGATGCCGATGAAGCTCGTGTAGAGAATATGGCGGACGCCGGCGGCCGCTGCCGCATCGATCGCCGCCTTGTGCTGGACGACGCGGGCCCCGACCCGCGTGCCGGAGATGAGCAGCATTTTTTCCGCGCCCTGCACGGCGGCGGCCAGCGTTTCGGGCTTGTCATAATCGCCATAGCGCACCTCGCAGCCCTGCGCGGTACGGTCCGCCAGTCTGTCCGGCGAGCGGCTGATGAGGATGAGCCGGTCTGCCAGCCCTTTCTCGATCAGCCGATCCGTGGCGGCCCGGCCATATTGGCCCGAGGCACCGGTAATGACGATCTTGCCTGACATGCGTTTAGCCTCTCCTTTTCCGGTCTTGCTTGTTGCGACCGATTCAGAGCCAGTCTAGCGATCCTGCGGGGCAGGGCAACGGGTCGCCGGGCCGGGATCGAGATCGAGGCAGCGGCCATCGATCCGGTCGGCCGGCAGGGTGACGCCGATCTGCGCCGCGAGGGTCGGGAGGATATCCACCGTCTCGACTGCCTGGGGCTGCTCCATGTGCATCAGGCCTTTGCGCCAGAACAGCATCGGCACCCGGCGATCATAGCCCCATGGGCTGCCATGGGTTGAAACATAGCCCGGCGCCGGCGTGGCAATGGGCATGATGCGCGGCTTGAGTAGAAGGACGAGATCGCCCGACCGCTCGGGGTCGTAGCTCGCCTTGGCGATCGTCGCGAGTGACCAGCTTTCCGGCGATCCGGCGGGGGCCGGCGCGGCCTCGATATCCTTGCGGGTGAAGACGGCCTCCACTTGCCGGTGGCTGGCGTAGAAGGCCTTGGCCTCGGCAATGACGCGGGTGCGCTGGGCGGCGGTCAGCGCGGCATTCACATAGATGTCGCCAAAGGGATTGGTGCCGAGCAGCAGCGTGCCCTGCGCGACGGTAATGCCGGTGCGCGCGCTGATCGCGGCGCTTACGGCACTCGGGTACAGGGCCGGGTCCGCGCGCTCGGCATCCGCGATGGCCTGCTCGCGAAGCCGCTCGGGGATGTCCGGCCCGCCATGGTCGGCGGTGAGCATCACCATATAATCGAGGCCGGTCGCATCCAGCCGATCCAGGAAGCTGGCGAGGGCATCGTCCAGCGCGAACATCTGGATGCACATCTCGGCGCCGCGATTGCCGTAGCTATGGCCGATATAGTCGGTGGCCGAGAGGCCGACGATCAGCAGGTCGGTGGTGTCGCCGCGCCCGAGCTGCTGCGCCTCCAGCTGCTTGACGGCGAGCGCCAGAACGGCGGCATCGGCTTCCGGCGATGTGCGGAAGGCGCGAACATCGCCACCGGCGCGGGCGAAATGCCCGTCACCGACGCTGAGCGTGTCGGTTAGGCGGACGGCGCGGTCATTGGTCTTGCAGAAGGCGGGCACGTCCATCGCCGGGCGGGGCTGGTCGAAGGTCTTGCGCACCCCGGCGTTCACCTGCTCGATCAGAGGCGTCAGCGGCATTCCTCGATAGCTGGTGAAGCCATTGCCGCCCCACCACCAGATTTGGTCGACCACCGGCCCGCCCATCATGATCGCCGAGCGATCCTTGCCGGAGACGGACACTACCTTGGCCGCCGGATTCTGCGCCTTCATATAGCCGCCGAGAGTCGGCACGCGGAGCATCTTCACGGACGGGGCATAATCCCGCGAGCTCGTGCCGGGCACGTCGGGGTCTTCGGCGCAGTAGACGGTCTTGTCGGCGCGGGCGATCTTCTGGTCGATCCAGTCATTGCCGATGATGCCGGTGCGCGCGGGGCGGCTGCCGGTCAGGATGGTCGAATGACCGGGGCAGGTCTCCGTGGCAGCGTGGCCCTGATAGCCATTGGGGAAGACGATGCCCTGCTGCAAGCGAGCCAGGCCGCCGGTGAAGGCGCTGCGATAGGCGCCGAACAGGTCGGTCGAGAACTGGTCGACGGAGATGACGACGAGCAGCTTGGGTGGGCTCTGCGGCGCCTCGGATGTGGGAGTAGCGGGCGCGGCTGGAGTCTGCGCGGGCTGGGCCAGCGCCGGGCCACTCAGGGCCAGCGTTGCGGCAAGGCACAGGCAAGCAGGGAAACGCATAGATTCTCCTTGGGGTCGGGGCGGCGCGCGCTTACAGAACGGCCAATGATCCGTTTCATGGCTTTTCCTGTGCGCCGGCTCAATGGCGTTTTGATGACGCTAGGGGTTCTTCTGGCAGCATTGCTGGTTGGCCCAGCCGCTTTTGCGCAATCTGCGGCCCCAGCCGATGGCGGTGCGTTCGGGCAGCGCGGGGCACCGAATATCACCGCGAGCCTTATCGCCGAGACGGACCGCCCGGCGGCCGGGAGCACCGTCACCCTCGCTATCGTGATGAAACCCAAAGCCGGCTGGCATGGCTATTGGGGCAATCCAGGCGATGCCGGGCAGGGGATGCAGGTCGCCTGGGATTTGCCGACAGGCACCGGCCTGAAGATCGGCGATTTCCGCTATCCTGTGCCGGATCGGCTGCTGATCGCCGGGCTGATGAACCATGTCTATGAGCATGACTATGCCGTGCTGGTCGATCTTGCGGTGCCCGCGGGCCTGTCGGCTGGCACCGTCTTGCCGGTGCGCGGCAAGGCGCGGTGGCTGGCCTGCACGGACGCGATCTGCGTGCCGGAGCAGGGCGAAATCGCGACCACGCTGACCATTGGCGATGGCGCCACGACGGCAGCCTCCCGCAAGGTCTTCGACGGATTTCGCGCGGCACTCCCCCGTCCGCTCGATCAACCCGCCCGTTATGCGGTGGCCGGCGGGACGCTGAGCATTGCCGTCCCCTATCCGCAAGCGGCGCCGATGGGCGCGCCATGGTTCTTTGCGACGACCCAGGACGTCGTGCGCTATGCGCAACCGCAGACCGTGCGTCGGGCAGGCGACTGGCTGGTGGTCGAGGTGGGGCTGGCCGAGGACGCGTCCGTGCCGGCTGCGGTCGAGGGCGTGCTGGCGGTTTCGCCGGGCGTCGCGCTGGCGATCAGGGCCACGCCCGGCGCGGTGCCCGAAGGGGGCGAGCGGCTGACCGTGGCGCCCGATGGCGCCACAACGGCTCAGCCGGCCGCGAAGACCGGCCTTGGCGCGGTCCTGCTGATCCTCGGTGGCGCCTTTCTGGGTGGGCTGATCCTCAATGTGATGCCGTGCGTGTTCCCGATCCTCAGCCTCAAGGCGATCAGTCTCGCCAAGGCGGGCGGGGATGAGCGGCAGGCCCGGCGCGATGCGCTGGCTTACACTGCCGGCATTCTCGTCACTTGTCTCGCGCTCGGGGCGCTGATGCTGGCGATCCGGGCCGGCGGTACGCAGGTTGGCTGGGCCTTCCAGTTGCAGGACCCGCGCGTGATCGCGGTGCTGCTGATGTTGATGGTGGCGATTACGCTCAATCTTCTCGGCGGGTTCGAGATCGCATCGCTTTCGGTCGGGCAGGGGCGGGCCGGGCAAGGCGGGCAGGCGGGCGCATTCTGGACCGGCGCGCTGGCCGCCTTCGTTGCGACGCCCTGCACCGGGCCGTTCATGGGCGCCGCCATGGGCGCGGCGCTGGTGCTGCCCTGGCCGCTGGCGCTGGCGGTGTTCGCCGGGCTCGGCCTTGGTCTGGCATCGCCGTTCATCGCCATTGCCTGGGTTCCGGGACTGCGCCGACTGATGCCGCGCCCGGGCGCGTGGATGACGCGCTTCCGGCGCATCATGGCAGTGCCGATGGGGCTGACGGCGCTGGCACTGCTCTGGCTGCTCTCGCGGCAGCTTGGTGCCGGCGGTGTGCTGTTAGGCGTACTGCTGGCGGGCGGCGTGATCCTGGCCCTGCTGCTGCTGGGGCGTCGCCAGCGCGCCGGCGGTGGCGTCAACTGGGCCTTGGGTGGGCTGGTCGCCGTGCTGTTGAGCGGCGCTGCAATCGCCGCGCCTGCGCTGGTGCGCGGGGATCGTCCCGTAGCGGGCGAAGGGCTGGTGGGCGAGCCGTTCAGCGAGGCCCGGCTGGCCGCGCTGCGGGCGCAGAACAAGCCGGTCTTCCTCTATTTCACGGCGGACTGGTGCCTGACCTGCAAGGTCAATGAGGCCAATGCCATCGATACGCAGGCGGTGCGCGAGGCCTTCGAGGCGGGCGGGGTTGCCCCTATGGTCGGCGACTGGACCAATGCCGACCCGGCGATCAGTCGCTTCCTCGAAGCACATGGCCGCTCGGGCGTACCTCTGTACCTCTTCTATGCACCCGGCGCTGCGACGCCGCAGGTCCTCCCGCAAGTGCTGACATCCGGCACGCTCACCGCTTTGGCGAAACGTTGACCATGGCCAAGAAGCGCCTCGATCAATTGCTCGTCGAGCGCGGCCTTGCCGAGAGCCGCACCCGCGCGCAGGCGCTCATCATGAGCGGCAATGTGCTGGTCGGCGACAAGACTGTGGACAAGGCGGGGCAGGCGGTGCCGGAGGAGGCGGAGATCGTCCTCAAGGGGCGGGATCACCCCTGGGTCTCGCGTGGCGGCCTCAAGCTGGCGCACGCGCTGGAGGCGTTTGGCATCGATGTGACCGGGCTGGTGGCAATGGACGTAGGCAGCTCCACGGGCGGCTTTACCGACGTTCTGCTCACCCGTGGCGCAGCGCGGGTCTACGCCATCGACAGCGGCACCAACCAGCTTGCGTGGAAGCTGCGGCAAGACCCCCGCGTCATCGTCCACGAGCAGACCAGCGCGCGCATTCTGACGGCCTCCCATGTGCCCGAGCCGATGGACATCATCGTCTGCGATGCCAGCTTCATCAGTCTCGCCAAGGTGCTGGAGCGCCCGCTGACCTTTGCGGCGCCAGCCGCCCGGCTCGTCGCGCTCATCAAACCGCAGTTCGAGGCGGGGCGCGAAGAGGTCGGCAAGGGCGGCGTGGTGCGCGATCCCGAGGTTCACGCCCGCGTCTGTGCGGAAGTGGAGGCCTGGCTGGCGGCGCAAACGGGATGGCAGGTCACCGGCCTCACCACCAGCCCGATCACGGGGCCGGAAGGCAATGTGGAGTTCCTGATTGCCGGCGCACGCGTGCCAGGATGAAGCAGGCGCGATCCTCTCCCGTGCAATCGGCATGCGGGAAGGGCTGGCGCGGCGCAACGCCATCGTTAAAGTCATGTCAACGCTGTGGGGATTCGGCATGAAGTGGGAGCGCGCGTGAACCAGATTGCATCGCGAAGTCAGTTGCGGATGTCCTTCCTCCGCTGGGCGCTTGTCACCATCCCCGCCATCGAGTTTCTCGGCTTTGTGTCGGGCTATCTGTCCAACAGCGGTTATGACAATCGCTGGTTCGATGCGCTGAGCAAACCGGCATTGGTGCCGCCCGGCTGGGTGTTCGGCACGGTGTGGCCGACCCTCTATCTGCTCATGGCCCTGGCGCTGGCGATGATCCTTCACGCGCGCGGCGCGAGGGGGCGGGGGCTTGCCATCACGCTCTTCATCGTCCAGCTCTGCATCAACCTCGTCTGGTCGCCCTTGTTCTTCGGCGCGCATCAGGCGACGCTGGCTTTCTATCTGATCCTCGTCATTCTCGTGCTGGCCACGATCACCACCATCCTGTTCGGGCGGATTCGGTCTGTCGCGGCGTGGCTGATGGTGCCCTATCTTTGCTGGTTGGGCTTTGCGAGCGGGCTCGCCTTCGATATCGACCGGATGAACCCGGATGCCGAAACCCTTGTTCCGGCCGCCGTGCGTACCCAAATCTAGGCGATGGCCGCCATCAGCGGCGGCGAAGGATCAGACCCATGCAAAGTGAAAACCGCTTTTTCGACGACCTGTCCAAGATCATCAACGGCGCCGCCGGCACCGTGGCCGGGGTGGGTCGCGAGTTTGAAAGCAACGCCCGGGAGCGCGCGCGCGAGTGGATCGGCGGGCTCGATTTCGTAAGCCGCGAGGAGTTCGAGGCGGTCAAGGCCATGGCGGCGCAGGCGCGCGAGCAGGTCGAAGCACTCGAGGCGCGGCTGGCTGCGCTGGAGGGCGGTGCGTCAAAGGCCGGCAAGCCGTCGGACAAGGCCGCAAGCTGAGTTTTCGACCGGCTATCCCGCATTTATCCACAATTTATTCACAGCAACATATCGCATTCCGGACAGGTTGGGCACGGCTTCGCTGCCGCCTGCCTTTCCGCTCGCGCCGTGTCGTGCTACGAAGGGCTGTCCAGCAGGGGCAGGACGGCGCTGGCCGTTACAGGAAGTGGACTGACGGTTTTTGAGTATGATCGACCGGGATGAATTTACAGGCGGCGAGCAGGAAGCCGAGCCGATCGATATGCTCGCGGCCTATTTCGAGGCGCATGACTGGCCCTTCGAGCATGTCGGCGAGGACGAGCTGGTCGCGCGGCATCGCGGCAGCTGGACCGAATATGAGGTCCGGGCGATCTGGCGTGACGATGACATGGTGCTGCAGCTTCTCGTGCTGCCGGACATTCGCGTCGCCGATGATAAGCGTCTGGCGATCTGCGAAACCATCGCCCTTATCAACGAGCAGCTTTGGCTGGGCCATTTCGAGCTGTGGTCGGCGAGTAGCACGCTGCTGTTCCGTCATGGCGCCTTGCTCGGCCCCAGCGGATCGCTGACGCTCGATCAGGCGCAGTTGCTGGTGGAAAGCGCAATCGACGAGTGCGAGCGCTTCTACCCCGTCTTCCAGTTCGTGCTGTGGGGCGGCAAGAATCCCGCTGAAGCCATGGCCGCCAGCCTGATCGAGACGCATGGCGAAGCCTGAGGCTGGCCCGATGTGGCCTTCGCACCTTCTTCTGCTGGGTTGCGGCAACATGGCCGGGGCCATGCTGCTGCGCTGGCTCGACGAGGGCCTGCCCGCGGAGCGCGTGACGGTCGTGCGCCCCAGCGGCAAGGCGGTTGCGCCGGGCGTGCGGGTTCTGACCGCGCTCGATGGGCCGGTGGAGGGTGACACGCTGGTGATGCTCGGCTGCAAGCCGCAGCAGCTGGCGGACGTCGCCGGGGCAACGGCACCGCTTCTTGGGCCTGAGACGGCACTGCTTTCGATCCTCGCCGGCGTGCCGATCGCGCGCATTCGGGGTGCTTTCCCGGCCGTCCAGTCGATTGTCCGGTGCATGCCCAATCTGCCCGTTCGGGTCGGCAAGGGTGTCAGCATTCTCAAGGTGGAAGACGCGGCTGACGGACGGGCGCGCGATCTGGTCGGTGCCATGTGCAGTCGCCTTGGTCTGGTCGAATGGCTGGACGATGAGCAACTGTTCGATGCCGCGACAGCGCTCGCAGGCTGCGGCCCGGCCTTCGTCTATCGCTTCATCGATGCGTTGGCTGACGCCGGCGCCGAACTCGGCCTCGCGCCGGATGCGGCCGCGCGCATGGCGCTCAAGACCGTGGAAGGCGCCGCGTTGAGCGCAGCGGCGGCGGATCGCCCGCCCGCCGATCTGGCGGATGCGGTGGCAAGCAAGGGCGGCATGACCCGCGAAGGGCTGGACGTGCTGGATCGGTCTGACGGCCTCGCTCCGCTCGTCATGGAGACGCTGAAGGCTGCGCGGGACCGGGGTGCAGTTCTCGCTGCCTTGTCCACCAAGGCCAGCTGAACCGTCAGCGCGCGATTTGCAGGGCGGCGACCAGTCGCTGCGTTTCAGGATCGAGCAGGCTTTCCAGCACCCGCCAGAAGCCGGTGACGGAGGATTGCCCCGCTGCCGAATAGGCCGCTGCAAACCGCTCGCGCACGGCATCGAACAACGCCTGCTCGATGGCCTGCCCGCCAGGCGTCAGTTTCAGCAGCTTCTGACGGCGGTCGCGGTCGCCTTTGTTGACGACGAGCAACTCGCGCTCGATCAGCTCATCGAGCACGCGCCCCAGCGACTGCTTGGTCACGCCCAGCAGCGCGATGAGCGCCGACACACTGAGATTGGGCCGCCGCGCGATGAAGTAGAGCGCCCGTTGATGCGCGCGGCCGAGCCGATGCTCATCCAGAATTGGGTCCATGGCCTGTGCGAACGCCATATGACCAAATTGCAGCAGCTCGATCCCGCGACGGATTTCCTCCTCGCGCAGGAACAGGGGGGAGGCTGCGGGACTGGATGGGGCGTTGCTCATGCGCCGTTTCATAAGGCCTGTGGGCAGGCGATGGAACTTCGTTCCGCAGCCCGATTACCCCTTTCGCAAGCAAGGCGCACAGGGGGAGCATATTCGCCTAAAGAGATCGCCAAACCACCGTTTCTCCGGCTTGGCATTTGCGCCCGGCCCTGTATATGGGCCGCTCGCAGCGCGCGATGCTGGGGCGTAGCCAAGCGGTAAGGCAGCGGTTTTTGGTACCGCCATGCGGAGGTTCGAATCCTCCCGCCCCAGCCATATTTTCCAGATCAGTTCATATGTGAAGCGCCAATGCGGCAGGCGAACGCAGCGCCAGCGTCATTGCGCGGCGCAAGCGCTCCGTCGGAAGCTCAGTCCTGCAGCGCGGCCATGGCGAGCGCGATCGCGCCCAGTGGGCCGGCTTCGTCGCCGAGACCTGCGAGGCACAGACGTTGCTCGACCGTCTCCTGCGTGAGGAAGGGCAGATAGCCGCCCAGATCCCGCAGCAATGTGGTGCGCACGGCTGGCAGGAGCGCAGCGCGGCTGGTGGCGACGGTTCCGCCCAGCAAGATTCGCTCGGCCGCCGTGGTGAGGAACAGCGTGGCAGCGAGTTGCGCGAGATCGGCCGCCACGAAACCCCAGCGCGGATCGTCATCGGCGACGTCCTGCGGGCTGGTGCCGAAGCGGGCGGCGAGGGCGGGGCCGCTCACCAGTCCTTCGATGCAGTCGCCATGGAAGGGGCAGGCACCGGCAAAGCTGTCGCCCGCCGCGCGCCGCACATGGATGTGGCCGATTTCCGGGTGCATGGCGCCGTGCACCGGCTTGCCGTCAACGAGCAGACCGCCGCCGATTCCGGTGCCGATGGTGATATACCAGAAGCAATCGAGATCGCGACCGGCACCCCAGCGATGCTCGGCAAGGGCCGCGCCGTTGACATCCGTATCGATGGCCATCGGGCAATCGAGGCTGCGCGTCAGCCCGCCGGCAATGTCGGCGCCCGCCCAGCCGGGCTTGGGGGTGGGCAGCATATGGCCGAAATTATCGGATTTGCGGGACAGAGCGATGGGGCCGAAAGATGCGATGCCAATCGTGGCAATCGGCGCATCCGCGTGCCAGGCGCGCAATTGTGCGTTGGCGGCGGCCAGCGTCTCGTCCGGCTGGGTGGTCGGAATGCGAACCCGCTCGACGATGCGATCACCTTGAGCGAGCAGGACGAAGGTCTTCGTCCCACCCAGCTCGACCCCGGCAAGGCGCGTGCTCGACATGGCTCAGTCGATAATCCGCGTCGTCTCGCCATCCAAGGCGAGACGAAGGAACGGCGCGAAAGTGCCGGCAAAGCGCTTAGCACCCTCGGCAGCCTCGCCACGGCCCCAATCGTCCGCGAAGGCCGTGACGGAGAGATCCGGCAGCACCAGCCAGCTATAAGCCTGACGCGGCGCTTCCGGCGGGTTGGCGATGACGAGGCCGGAACCGTTCAAGGGTTTCCACCCGTGCGTGATCTGCTCGGACACCATGCCGTAGAGGCCCGTCGGGGCACGGGGGGCTTCCGGGTTGAACACATGGGTCTGTGTGGACCAGAACAGATAGTAAAGTCCATTGGCCAGCACGATGTGCGGGCGCTCCAGCTCGTTGTTGAGGTCATCGGCGCTGATGATCGGCGCGGTCACCTCCCACTGGCCGATGGCGTCTGGCTTGGCCCGCGCTGCGCCGATCACGCCATTATAGGCAGATTGCGAGGTGGCCAACGAGCCGGTGAACAGCAGCCAATGCTCGCCGGTCGCCGGATCGAGCAGATAGCCGGGATCGCGAAAGGCCTTGATGGTGCCGAGGCCGCCACCGGCCGACAGCGGATCGGCATAAAAGCGCTGGTCGCGCGGGAAGGATTCGCGCAGATTGCGGCAATTCTCGACGGACCAGCCGCCATCCTGGCTAACCAGATCGGCCTCGACCTCGAACAGGCGTTGCTCGAAGCTGAGTTCGCTCTCGCCGCGAAAGCCGGCGGCAGTGAAATAGAGCGTCAACCGGCGCCCGTCATTCTCCAGATAGGCCGAGCCAGACCATTCCCGGCTGCCGGGCGAGAAGCCGTCCGGCATCACCGGGCCATAATGCCGCCAATCCTCACCCCTTCGCTCGAACAAATGGATGCGGGCGTGGCCGTGACGCTCATCAGGGTCGGCAAACCAGGGGGAGGCCAGCGCCATCCAAAGATCGGCCGGGGCCGGCGAACCGTCGCGCTTCAGGATGGGCCAGGCGTCCCACACGCAGACATCGTCACTGATCCGAGCCACATCGGCCTCGCCGATGAGCGGCGCCACGCAGGATGGGGTCAGTTTGAGGTGCTTAAGCTGTTCGACCGTCCAGCGGGTCGTGCTGATATCGTTCATGGAGAGCCAGTTAGGTCAGAGAAAGAAGAGGGCGCGAGTGCGCAGGAGGCCGGGGCAGGCGATGTCCGGAAAGGAGGCGTCCGCAACTGTGTTGCAAGGCCATTGACCCCTCGCGCCATGCTGCAAATATGCGCGCGATTGCGCCTGAATTTCGATCATTGTCCCCGTTCCTCAAGTCCTCGCAACCAATACGCCATTGGCAATCGATTACAACCATTTTGGAACAGGGCTGTCGCAGCGGAAAATCGGTCCGTCAGGTGGAGCCGCGCACCACTAGAGCGGGGTTGAGAATGATCGAACCGGTCTGTCGGCCCTCGATGCGCTTGAGCAGGCAATCGACCATCTGCGTGGCGCCGCTGGCGATATCCTGATGGATCGTGGTCAGCGGCGGCACGATGCTTTGCGCAATCGGGAGGTCATCGAAGCCGACGATTCGCACATCGTCGGGGATGGACATACCCCGGCTGATGACGGTCTGGACAGCGGCGAGGGCAATCATGTCCGAAGCGGCGAAAATGCCGTCAGGCAGTTGATCGACCTGATCGAGATAGGCGTTGATGTCCGGCGCACTGAGCTCCGGCGCGAGGTGGGTCGGCACTTCGGTCAGCATCACCTCTGCCGCATGATCCTGCTGCACCGCGCGTGCGCCCTGCAGGCGCTGGGCGATCTCGATGGCGCGGGGATTGCCGAGGAACGCCACGCGCTTGCACCCGCGTTCGATCAAATGGCGCATCGCCATCTGGCCGCCGAGGAAATTGTCGGTGCCGACCGAGCAATGGCTTTGGCCCTGGGTGAATGCGCCCCAGGCGACCATCGGCAGATAATGGCCGGCGGCGGCGTTGAGCACGGCGGACTGGTCGGACTGGCCAATGATGATGAGGCCATCCACTCGCGCGGTCTTGATGATGCCCTCCAGCCAGTCGTCCCGGTCCGGGATGACACGCGAGAGCATCAGGTCGAAACCGCGCTCGGTGAGTTCATCGGCCAGGAAGCCGATGATCGTCATGAAGAAGGGGTCGGAGATATGCTGGGCGCGCTCATGGCCGAGCGGGATGACCACGCCGATGGCCCCGGTCTTGCGCGTGCGCAGGTTGCGGGCCAGTGGGCTCGGCTGAAAACCATGCTGTTGCGCCAGCTTGCGGATGCGCTCGGCAGTCTCGGAATTGACCACGGCCTTGCCGGCCAGCGCGCGGGAGACGGTCGCGGCGGAGACACCGGCGAGCTCTGCCAGATCGTAGATTGTCCGAACCTGCTTGGGTTTCAACGCTCCTGTGTCCTCTCGCATCCAAAGGCCAAACAAATGGCATCTCTAGGGCGCAGGCGGGTTTTGCCAAAGCATTTTTCCGGCGCGGGCCGCAGCGTCCGCGCCGGGAGGGCCCGTCAGGCGGTCGGGCCGGTGTCGCCGATGATGACTTCCTTGCGGTAATCGGCGCTGTTGCGCTCGGCCAGACGGCTCGCAAACGGCTGCTTGCGCCAGTTCCAGATGCACTGGATGGCAAGGCCCGTCGCCATCAGCGCACCGAGCGCGATGCTGTAGCGCGCGTCGCCGAGCCCGTCGCCGATCAGCGCCATCGCAAGCGGGGCGATGACAGCGCTGAGGCAGGTGAAGAACAGCAGCAGCCCTGCAACCGAGCCGTGCCGCGCTTTCTCGAAGCAGCTGATGCCGGTCGAGTTGATCGTGGGGTAAAGCACGGACATGAACAGGCCGGTGGCGGGCAGGGCGTAGATGGCGACGCCCCGATCCCCCAGCACGGCGATCCAGAACAGGATCGTCATTGCGACGGTGCACACGGCGAGCACGGCGGTCCAATCGTAACGCGCCAGCAGCCACACGCCGAGGAAGCGACCGGCCGCGCGCAGCACGAAGAAGATCGAGACGGCATAGACCGCGAGCCACGCGTTCGAGCCCTCGTAACTGGCGAGGAATGTCGGCGTCCACACGTAGATCGCGGCTTCCGCGCCGACATACAGCATCAGAGCGGTGGCGAAGAACATGGCGGTGGGATCGGTCATCATCCGGGCAGCATCGCGCGGATCGGCAGGCTTTTCATCGGCCCGCACCGGGGTCGGGAAGCGCGCGCCGAATGCGCCCAGCACGAGCAGGGCGCAGATGCCGGCGGCGAGGAAGTAGACCCACTTCCAGCTGAGCCCTTCCTGCAGCGACCAAGCGACGACGGCCGGGCCGACAATCGCGCCAGCGCCGAAGAAGCCCTCGACCAAGTTCATGATCGTCGAATGCTCGCGCGTCGAGCGGGAGATGTCGCCGATCAGCGCGAGCGCGCCGGCCTTGAAGATGCCGATGCCGATGCCGGAGATGAACAGCAAGGCGACGAAGAACAGAAAGTCATGCCCGGCTGCGAAGGCGACAGAACTGAGGCCAAAGAGCGTCAGGCCGATCAGGATCGTCGCCTTACGGCCGATGCGGTCTGCCAGAAAGCCGAGCGAAATGGCCGAAATAGCGATGCCGGACATCGTCGCATATTGGAACGATCCGGCCGCCGTCATGCCCAGATTGAACTCGCGGATGATCTGCGGAATCACCGTGCCAACCGAATCGGTAGTCATCGCGAACATCGCGAACATCAGGAAGACCAGCCATTTCAGCAGGGCCGATGCGTTGCTCGGCTGGATGTGGGGGCGTTCCGTCACTTCGCGATCCTCTCGGCCTTATTGTTCCATCGCAGCGTCGGTCGAACCAGGCTGCATGCAGATTATCATTCCGCAGCAAACGCGCGGCGAATGAGGGCATGGCTGTAATCGATTGCTTTCGGAATGTCGATTGGCTCAGCGTCGGCAGATTTGCCGGGCGGCTCGCACTAGCCGGGCGGCTTGCAATGCAATCGATTACCGCTAGTGTCTGCGGCGATGTGAACATAAGCCGGCTCAGCCGGCGACGATGATGGGACAGGACTGATGGCGAAGGAAGACGGCGCACTGGATCGCAGGGGCTTTCTGGCGGCAGCGGGGATCGCGGCAGCGGTGGCCGGTGCAGCAAGCGTGCCGATCGCCGCTGCCCAGCCGCCAGCCGGGATGCCGCCTCGCGTCATTCCGCCTTCCTGGACTGCCGCGCCGACCATCGACCTGTGGACGGGCGCGCCGCCCGAGAGCGGCTTTTCTGCACGTCCTCTGCCGATGGACAAGGCGCCGCCGGTCTTCATGCACAATGTCGACAAGCCCTATCTGCGCGTCTTCCGTCCGGCCAAGTCCAATGGCCGTGCGGTGCTGGTCATTCCCGGCGGTGCTTACATTTTCATTTCCATCGACAATGAAGGGGCGGAGGTCGGGCAGGCGCTTGCGGCGCAGGGGTATACGGTATTCGTCCTCGTCCACCGGCTGCCGGGGGAGGGCTGGACCAACCGGTTCGACGTGCCGCTGCAGGATGCGCAGCGCGCCATGCGCCTCATCAAGTCGATGGTCGGAACCTACGGCATCGATCCCGATCAGGTGTCGGTGCTGGGCTTCTCGGCCGGCGGGCATCTGGCGGCGACGCTCATCACCGATTTCGCGCAGCCGGTTTACGCCCCGCGCGATGCCATCGACCGGCTCGATGCGAGGCCGCGCACTGCCGGGCTGATCTATCCGGTCATCAGCATGCGCATGCCGGATACCCACGCGGATTCGCGCAAATATCTGCTGGGCGAGAAGCCCGACCCCGCATCGGTCGCCCGGCGCTCGCCGGCCGCCCATGTCGGGCCGCAGACGCCGCCCACGTTCTTGATGCACGCGCTCGACGATCCGGCGGTGCCGCCCTCAAACAGTCTGGAGATGCTGCAGGCGCTGCGTGTCGCGGGGCGGCCGGTGGAGGCGCATTTCTTCGAGGAAGGCGGCCACGGCTTCGGGCTGGGCTGGCCGCAACTGCCGGTCCGCCAGTGGCTGGGGCTTTTCGTAGCCTTTCTGGATCGGCACGCCCGGCCGGAGGGCTGAGGAAGGCTCACAGCTTATTCCCTCTTCTTCAGAGGAGGGGCCGGGGGCGAGGGGGCCGGAGAGCCATGGCTGCCATGCAGCCGCGCAAGAAAACGCGCTCGGACACCGCCATTCTCCCGCCGGACCTTGGCGGTGCGTACCGCTTTTGATATCGCTGTTGGCATGGCGATAAGCGACATCATCGATGCCAGTTCGACCGCAGCGGTGATCAGCAATCCCCGGCTGCCCGATAATCCCATCATCGCCTGCAATGAGGCGTTTCTGCGTCTTACCGGCTATAGCCGCGCGGAAATTCTCGGGCGGAATTGCCGCTTCCTGCACGGGGCCGAAACGGAAGCCGCATCAAGCGAATTGCTGCGCTCGGCTATCCGGCAGAAGAAGCCGGCTATTGTGGAGATCACCAATTATCGCAAGGATGGCTCGCCGTTCCGCAATGCGGTGATGATCGCGCCGATGTTCGACACCGATGGCGGGCTGGAATATTTTCTGGGGTCTCAGGTCGAGGTTGCGGCCGTGGCATCCGCCGGGCCGGACAGCCGCAAGGGCATGGCCACCGCACGCGTCTCGGCACTCACCGAACGGCAAAGGCGAATCCTGGTGCTGATGTCTGCCGGAAAGCTCAACAAGCAGATCGCATTCGACCTTGGTCTCAGTGAGCGGACCGTGAAAATGCACCGCGCCGCGCTGTTTCAGGCGCTGGGCGTCCGAACCGGAGCGGATGCCATCCGACTGGCTGTCGAAGCCGGTTACTGATCTCGCGATCAGCCCCGGCTTCGAGAAAATCACCTAAACGCGCGGTCAGGCGCCCGCTTGGAAGACGCCGCACGCAATGCGCCCGCCGCTATCGCCAGACGGATCGGTGCGCTGGTCGTCCGTGCCTTCATGCACGACGATCGCCGAGCCATCGGTGTCCATCAAGCCGGCCATCGTGGCGCCCTTGAGCGTGTATTCGAGCGTACCCCGGCCATCCTCGCCAATGTCGATGTTCGGCATGTCGCCGGCATGCTGACCCTGCGGGTTCTCCAGACCATGTTTGGTGCTGGCAGGATTCCAGTGACCGCCCGCCGTGGTGAAGTCGGGCGCATCGCACTTGCCGGTCATATGCACATGGACACCCTTGCTCCCTGAAGGCAGGCCCTGCAGGGCGAGCATGATCTGCAAGCCGCCATCCATGGCGCGGATGGTCGCGGTGCCGGCCGGCGCGCCCTGCGCCGTCTGCAGGGTCGCGGTGGCGCTTTCGCCGCTCGCCATATTGCCCGTGGCATTGCCCATCATGGCATTGTCGGCAACATTATCGGCCGGCACGGCGTTGTTCTGCGTGTGATCGGGGCTGCTACAGGCTGCCAAACCCAGCGTGAAGATTGCGGCCACGGCGTAAATCCTTGCAGTCACGGCATTACTCCCATTGCTTACGGATATAGAGCGAACACGAGAGGGAAGCGGATCGTTCCCGAAAAGATTGGCAGCGTCCCCGGCGACCCCGCTCAATGCGCCTTGTTGGCGGCCCGATCGGCGTCGCGCCGCCGCTTCTTTTCGAGCAATATGCGGCTGGCATCATTGACCGCCAGATTGTCTGCCATCACCGCGCCGCGATGGCCGATCGGGCGATCCGGCCCGATGGTGGAATCGACCATCGTCTGCCGCTCCATCTCGCTGTTGACCTCAGCGCCGATCAGCACCGCAAAGGCGGAGAGGAACAGCCACATGAGGAAGATGACGACGGCGGCAAGCGAGCCATAGGTCGCGTTATAATTGGTCAGATTGGCGACGTAGAAGCCGAAGCCCAGCGTGATCCCCACCCACAGCAGGGTGGAGAGCACCGACCCCACAGAGAGCCAGCGCCATTTCGCGGCTCTGCGGTCCGGCGCATAGCGATAGAACACGGCGAAGGTCAGGCTGATCAAAAGGCCCGCGAAGATCCAGGTCGCGAACTGGATGATCAGCGCCGAACCGCTGCCGATATAATCGGAGAGCACGCGCCCGGCATAAGTGAACAGCGAGATCGCCAAGGTGCCGATCACACCCACCGCGACCATGCCGACGGTGATGCCGGCGGCCACGCCAGTGGTCCGGAAGAAATTGCGCGTCTCATGCTCTTCATAAATGATGTTGAGGGCCGCGATCATCGCCGTCGCCGAGCGCATGGCGCCATAGATCGAAAAGGCTAGGGCCAGCACCAGGCCGAAGCCCTGTGCTGCCTTGCTGGTCGTCACAATGGCGAGAAGCTGCTCTTCCAGGATGGTGAGCACCTCCGGCGGCACGAAGCCGCGCAGAAGGTTCACGTTGCTGGCGACGATCTGCGGATCGCCGATGAGGCCGTAAAGCAGAACAATCGAGGCGATGAGCGGCACGAAAGCAAGGAAGGAGAAGAAAGCGACCCCGGCGGCGAGCAGGCTGAGATTATGGAAGCCGATCATCACGTAGATGCGCTTGAGGATCGCCCACCACGCTTTGGGCGGCAGAGAGAGCGGCGAATCGCCCTTTGCGCCGGGGATTTCTTCGGCAAGCACCTCGAGTTCCTGGGCAGAGATCGGGCGGTCCTCCTTGTCCTGGTCGGTGTCGGTCTGGCTGGTCATGGTTGGGCCGTGGCGTTGTCGGCCACATCATTTTCATCGATGGGGACGGCGAGGCGGCCGGCCGCGGCAGAGGCATTGAGTTGCTCGTCGAGCTGCGCCTGCATATTGGCCGCCATGCCCTCGATCCGGTTGGATTCGGTAGCGTAGCGCTCATCGAAGCTCGGCTCCTTGCTGCACCCCGCCAGCCCGAGCGCTGCCAGCATCGCCAGGATCGTTACCGCGCGCATCAATAATCCTTCCGGTAGCGCAGGTTCACCCCGGATCCCCCGAAGTTGCTGACCGAACTCAGCACCGAGAGCGCTTTCGAGAGGCTGATTTCCAGCTGCGTGGCGGTATGGCCGCGCGCATCGGTGATGATCTCCACATAGACATCGTTGCTGATGTACTGCCCCACGGCGAGCGAAGTGCCCCGGCCTGTTTCCTCGTCGGCACCCAGCAGACGCAGCCGGTCGATGCCACCCGCCGATTGCAGCACGCCAAGCGGATTGAGGCCGCCCGAGCCGCCGCGCAGCGAGTTGAGCGAGGCGGCCAGCTGCACGGCCTGGATGGCGCTCAGCTCGCCCACCGAATTGCCGAACAGGATGCGCGCCATCAGCTCGTCCTGCGGCAAGCTGGGCGTCGAGGTGAACGCGATCTGCGGGTCCTGCGCATTGCCAGTGATCGTGATGGTGATCGTCACGTCCTCGACCTCGCCGCTCGCGACGATGCGCAGCTGCGGGTTGGTCATCTCCGGCCCGCTGAAGGTGATCCGGCCTTGCTGAAGCTCGAAGGAGCGCCCGGCGAAGCCCAGCGTTCCGCGCACGAGGTTGACGCCGCCGGTGATCTGCGGGGCCGCGCTGGTGCCAGCGACGCGCAAATCCGCCGCCCATTCGGACTCAAGGCCCATGCCGCTCACATAGATCTGGTTATCCGCCTGCACGCGCAGGTCCAGCCGCCAGTCAGAGGGGATGGTCTTCATTGGCTCGGGCGCGCCGGAGATGCGCTCCCGCTTGAGTGTCGGCTTGCGCCGCACGCCGGTTAGCGTCGGGATTTCCGCGCTGCCCTGGAAGACGATGCGATAGCGCGTCTCGGGCAGGGTGAGGCGGCCGGTGATCGTCGGCGGCTGATTGGGGCCGTTGACGACCTGGATCTGGCCGGTCGCCCGCGCCTGCAGGCCATCGCTACGCGCCAGCTGCGCGTTGTTCATGTCGATGCCGAGCTGGATGGGGAAGCCCTGATCGGAATTGAGCGAGACCGATCCGCCGGCGCTGACCGTGCCATTGCCGGCATTGGCAGTGAGGCTCTCGACCTCCAGCCGGTCGTTGGTGAAGCGCCCGCGCACGGCCATGTTGGTGAGGCGGGTGCCGTAGCTGGTGTTCTCATAGGTGAGGTTGCTGGCCCGCACGACACCCGTGAGTTGCGGCGACCGGACCCGTCCGCTGAAATCGGCTGCGACACCGACCGGACCCTTGAGGCTCTGGTCTGGCAGCGCGGCGAGTGAGAAGAGCACGTCGGCCGGCCCGTTGTAGCGCAAGCCGCCCGACAGAGGCGCGGCGAGCAGGCGGGTCGACCAGCTGCCGGCGCCCGGCCCGAGCGGCTGGAGGCTGACCTTCATCCGGCCGATCGCGGCACCGCGCCGGCGGATGAGCGCATTCGCCTCACCACCTTGCGGGATCAGCCGGCCGGCGAACTGGATATCGACCGGCTCGGAGACGGCCGCGAGGCTGGTGCGGGTGAAATCGTTGATCGTCAGGCGGGCGTCGGCGGCAGGGAAGGCCGTCTCGCTGGCTTGGGTGAAATCGAGACTGCCGGTGGCCTTTCCGCCCAGGCCAAGGCCGGGCATGAAGGGGTTGGCGATGGCGAGGTTGAGATCCTGCATCCGCGCCTGCACGGCCATGCCGTCACCATAATGGCCGGCAAGGTGCAAGGTGCCTCCGCCGACCGTGAGCCGCGTCGGGGCGAGCGTATAGCGTCCGTTCGATGGCACGATGCGCATCGGCGAGCTTGTCTTGACGTCGACGCCGTTGAAGCGACCGTCCAGCGCGAGCTGCCACAGGTCCCGCGCCATGCGGGCGTTGGCAGCCAGGCGGAACGGATAGCGCGTGCGCCCCTCGACCAGCAGCTTCGCCTGACCGCCCCCGTCGCGATAGTTCAGCGTGCCGCGCGCGACCGCGATGGTGAGATCGCCCATCCGCGTGCCGGCAAGCTGCGCATCGGCAACGACCTGCGGCTGCTCGGTCAACAGAATGTCCGCCTTGATGAGCGCCTGCTCCACAGTAAGGCCGGCCTTGCCGGGCAGGCTGGCGTTGCGCGCGGTGGCATCTACCAGCGCGCGCTGCACGGGGCCCTGCGCGGAAAGCGCAACCCGCCCATTGATGCCGGACCCATCGGCCAGCAATGTGCCCTCGAACGGGCCGGCGCGGCTTTGCGAGACGCGCCCGGAGAGGCCGACGCCGCCGAAGCTCGTGCCCTGGCGCACATCGACGGTCAAAGGTCCGCGCGCAGTCATTACAGCCAGATTGAGGTCCAGCGGACCGTAGTCGGAGGCGCCTTCGCCCTGCACCAGATAGGTGCCGTTGTCGCCCCGCACGGTCGCCGTTACATTGGCGAGGCCGATGCCAAGGCCCGGCCGCTCGGCTGCCAGCCGGACCAGCGGCCGATTGACCGTGCCTGTGACCTCGACGCCCACCGGGCCATATTGATCCGAGCTTCCGCGCCCGGAGAAGCGCACGCTGCCATCAGCGCCGTAGCGACCGCGCGCGCCGGTCATACGAAACTGCGGTGCCGAGACGTTCAGCCGCTCGACGCTGGCCACGCCATTGCTGTCATAGCCGACATCCGCAACGATCAATGCGTTGCCGCCAAGGAAGTTTTGCAGCCCGTCGTTCAGCAGGCGTGTCGAGCGCGCCGTGACGCGGCCGCCGAGGCGGAAAGAACCGTTCTGGCCGGTTTTGAGGTCCATGTCGGTTTGAAGGTTGAAGATGCCCACGCTCTCGACCTGATAGCCATTCACCCGGCCATTGAGGGCGCCTGTGTAGAGCGCGGTGTTGAGGTCGGCCACGATCACCGCAGTGGCATCGATGCGGTCAGACCGCAGCCGCATATTGTCCGAGAGAATGCGGCCATTGGCATAAGCCAGGTCGCCGTCCAGGCTGACATTGGTGAGCAGTGGCTCGATGCTGGCATTGACGCCGCTGATCCGCTGGGCGCGTCCCTCGACGGGGATCATCCAGCGGTCCTTGTCCAGCGTCGCGCTGCCCGAGACGGCGAGGCCTTCGATCAGCGTGGCGCCGAAGCCAATCTGGCGGGCGTTCACGCCATAGCGGATCGTGGGGGCAACGAAGGCGCCGTTGAGCGTGGCGTTCAGGGCGATGTCCGCGCCGCGCAGGTTTTCGGCGATCACGCTGGGCTTGGTGAGCCGGAAGGCGAGATCGAGATTCTCCATGCGGCTGGCGCCCAGATCGATGAGGCCCTGGGCGCCGAAGGTGAAGTTGTCGCTGGCCAGGCCGCCACGAATCTGGGCGCGGCGGTCTGCGAGGGCAGCGGTCATGTCGATCTGCGTTACCGGCTCGAGCATGTTGCGAGCCGGGCCGGTGAGGAACAGGCCGGGCCGCAAGGGGCCGCGCACCGTGAAGGTGCCGTCGCGGCCCGTGATCGCGACATTGGCAAGGCTTTCGCTGCCCATGCGGCCCGTCAGCTTGCCACTCCAGCTCTGCCAGTCACCCTTGCCCGCCAGCGCGATGGCTGTCGGCTCGGCGATGCCGGTGTAGCTCGCCAGCAAGCCCTGCGCCGGGGCGGTCACGCGCAGATCGACCGCCAGGCGGTTGGATTCCGGTACCGCGTCGAGCAGCAGCGCCAGCCTGTCACCACCCGCAACGCCCGGCGCCACAATGGCGCGCCCGTCCGCCTTGATTCGCGCGCGGCGGTCCGCAATGTGGACCGTACCGGCGAGGCCGAGCAGGTGCTTGCGGCCGGTCACCGGGGTGTCGATCTGCAGGCGGCCAATGTCGAGCCGGTTCACGTCAATGTCGAGATCGGGCAGCAGCGGCCCATCGCTGGATGGCGTCGGCTTGAATTCCGGCGAGTGATACAGCCGGGCGGCGGGGATCAACAGGGAGCGGATGTCGACATGGCTGCGCGCATAGGCGAGCGGCCGCCAGTCCATCTCGATGAGCGGCGCGCTCAGGAATACGCCCTTTGTATCCCGCACCTCTACGTTGCGCAGACGCATGGCGCCGAAGATCGAGCCATCGATCCGCCCAATGCCGATCGACATGCCGTTCTCGAACTTGAGTCCGGTGATCTGGCGGGTGACGAACCCCCGCCCACTGTCACTGTTCAGCCAGGCATAGCCGCCAATGATGACGGCCAGCAGCAAGGCGAGCAGCGCCCCAAGGCCGATCAGCACGCGGCGCGGCCAATTCCGGCGGCGGACGATCACGGTGTCGGCAGTCGTCTCTTCCGGCATATCCGAGGCGATCGGCGCGGGGGGTGGGGTCGGATCAGCCATCAGAAAGCCTGCCCGATGGAGACGTAGACGGAGATACGGGATTCTCCCGGCTGGCGGTTGATCGGCGTTGCGACATCGAGCCGCATCGGGCCGAAATTGGTGTAGAAGCGCCCGCCTATGCCGACGCCGAAGCGCCAGTCGTCAAAGCGTGGCACCTGGCTGGTGTAGACCTGCCCACCATCGATGAAGCCGACAATGCCATAATCGCCGAAGCGATAGCGCACTTCCGCCGCGGCCTCGACGAGGCTGCGACCGCCGATGGGGCGGGCATCGGGGTCTTTGGGGCCGAGTTCCTGATAGCCAAAGCCGCGCACCGATCCGCCGCCGCCGCCGTAGAAGCGCCGCGAGGGTGCGATCTGCTCACGCGCCGCGCCGCCGATCATACCGACGCGCGCGCGGCCGGCCAGCACGAAGCCGTCCGAGACGGGATAGTAGCCCGTGCCTTCCAGCAGGGCGCGGGCGTAGGTCTGCGCGCCGCTGCCGAGCGATGCCTCCGGCGAGAGCCAGGCGGAGATCCGGAAGCCACGGGTCGGGTCGAGCAGGGAGTTGGATGTGTCGAACGTCACCTGACCGGGCAGCGCCGCGACATAATAGGTCCGCCGGCGCAGCTCACCGGCGTCGAAATTATAATCCTGCTCGTTCGAGCCGAGCAGCTCGAAGCCGAAATTGTAGGTCAGCCGCTTCTGCCAGATGGGCGTGCTTTCGTAGGCGATGCGGCCATAAAGACGGCCCGTGAACGCCTCGAACGCGTCGAAATTGCTGTGGCGCGCATCGATGCCCAGTTCCACGCTGCGGTCCCGCTTGCCGGCATTCGAGCGACGGAAGGAGACGCCGAGGCCTTGCTCCAATGTGCCGGCCGTGCCCTGAACAATGAGCGCGCCCTCGGGTGGGAACATGTTCCGGTGCGTCCAGCTCCCCTCGACCTTGACGCCCTGGCCCGTGCCATATCCGGCTTGGGCGGCGAGGGTGCGGGCGGGGCCGGCCTCCTGATTGACGATGAGGGTCGCATAGTCGGTGCCGTCGCCGGCGGGCTCGCCGCTCGGGCGGGGCGTCACGGATCCCACGGAGAGCAGGCCGGTAGCGATCAGCGCCTGACGCAGATCATCGATCTTGCGGCTGTCATACAACTCCCCTTTGCGGAAGCGGGCGATCTTCTGGATATGGTCCGCCTCGAACACCGGCTTCTCGCCCTCGACCACGATGTCGCCGAAGCTGCTGCGCGGGCCGGGGGTGATCGGCAGCGTGTAGTCGCCGGCCTCCGTTTCCGGATCGAGCACGATATCGCGCTGGCCGACATTCACGAACGGATAGCCGTTCTCGGGCAAGGTCACGGCGATATTGGCTTCCGCGCCGAGAATGCGTTCGGCCACGATGGGGTCGCCGCTGCGGGGCCGGAAGGCGCGCGTAATGAGGTCCTCGGGCTGTACTGGCGGCGCATCGAACCGGATCTCGCCCAGATGATAGCGCGGGCCGGGCGTGGCCTGCAGGATGACCGTAATCGGCCCCTTGCTGTCCTGCTCGGGAAGCTCCAGCGAGCCCCGCACCGTGGCATCGAAAAAGCCCTGCGAGGAGAGGATATCGACCAGCAATTTCTGGTCTTCCTCCAGCCGGGCATTGATCATGGCGCCATTGTCCGCCTTGCCATCGCCATCCTCGAGCGCGGAGAGCGACTTGAACTGGCTGACAATGTCCTTGCCATCGACGGGCAGCACCGGGCCGGCACCGTCCAGCGCTGAGAGACCCTCGATCTTGTAGCTGTAGCGCAGCGAAGGGGCGGGCCCCTCGTCAGCCTCGGTATACTGGCTCTCGTCGAAGGTTTCGACATCGAAGGCGTTGAGCGGGGTGAGAGGCCGGTCGAGCTCTTCATCCAGTTCCGGCGGAGCAGGCAGGCCCTCATCCGCCGTCGATTGTTCGCTGGCGGTCGGCTCGGCGCTCACGCTGGCATCGCGCCCGGTGCTGGCCGCGCGCCGGTCTGCCTCGGCTTCCCATGCCTGAACGCTGCCAAGGGGCGCGCTTTCATCGATCGGCGGAATGCTGGCGTCGAACTCTTCGTCTGAAATGATCGGCTCAACAGGAGCCCCGTCTGAACTCCGCGTCGGCTGCGTCTGCTCGGTCGCTGGGGTCTGGGCCTGTGCGGGATGGGCGAGCAGGCACAGCATCCCGGCACTCGCCAGCAAGCTTCCACGCCAGGCTTTTCCAAAGTTCTGCGTGCTTGGCTCCAAACCTGCCTTCAGTAATCTTAGTCGCAACGACGGCTCCCCTGTCGCGATTGACGCGACGTCCGCGAGCCTTGAGGCTCCCCGTCATGATAATGCTGCGGCGGCGATATGGTTTCTGGCCTCGAACGCGGGACGCGAAATTCTGCCCCGCTTGTCGGCAGTTATCGGTCAGACCGCGCGCGCCTTGGCTCGTCGTCAGGCTCGGCGTGCACGACCTGGGGCGTGAGGCGGGAGAAGCGCTCGATCTCACAGGCAGAGCCATTGCGAGCATGCAGCATGTCCCGCCCGGCGCACAGCACCCCATCCTTGTCGGGCGAGATGTAGAAGCCGGAATAGAAGTCCGCCGCCCGGCAGGCCCGCCCCAGATGGGCGCGGTAGCGCTCGGTGTTGCTCACCACCATCGTCACGCCATCGGCATGCGTCACCACCGCCGCGCGGATCAGGTTGAGCGGCAGGCAACGCGGGCCGCGGCCTTCCTTCCACTGGATCACCGGCGGCGCCGGTGCGGCTGTCCGGGGTTGCGCCGGCATCGTCGGGATGCGGATGATCACTCGCTGTTCGATGGAGAGCTGGGCGAGCTGCACCTGTTCCATGCGCGCTATCCCGCTCATCTCCGGGGCCGCCACGCGCTGCTCGGCCTCTACGGCCTGCGATGCTCCCAAAAGCAGGAGCGGCAGCAAAATGGTTGGCGACGATGCTGGCAATGAACTGACCCCAGGGGAGGAAAATGCCCTAACCCTTACCGCTTGAACAGCCGATTAATTGTATGATCAACAACGAAGGCGCGCGCTTCGCAAGCATTTTTGCGCGCAGATGGTGGCCATGCGGCGGCGCAGCGGGCATATAGGCGGGCATGATCTCCGAGACAGTTCTGGACGCCTTTCGTGCGATTGCTGGTCCCCGTGGCCTGATAGAGGATCGCGATCTGATCGTGCCCTGGCTGGGAGACTGGCGTGGCAAATATCATGGCGAGACGGCGGCCATTTTGACGCCCCGCTCTACGCAGGAGGTGGCCGCGATGGTCCGTTGCGCGCACGATCATGGCGTCGCTTTGGTGCCGCAGGGCGGGAATACCTCCATGGTCGGCGGCGCGACGCCCCCGGCCGATGGCAGCGCCCTCATCCTTTCGCTCCGCGCGATGAACCGGATTCGCGCGATCGATCCTGCCGCCAATCTCGCCGTGTGCGAAGCGGGCGTCATTCTCTCGACGCTGCATGAGGCGGCAGCGGCGGTGGGTCGGCGGTTTCCGCTGAGCCTGGGGGCCAAGGGATCGGCGACCGTGGGCGGGCTGGTCTCCACCAATGCCGGCGGGACGCAGGTGCTGCGGCACGGGACGATGCGCGCGCTGGTGGAGGGCATCGAGGCGGTGCTGCCGGATGGCTCGATCCACGATGGGATTGCCGCGCTCAAGAAGGACAATCGGGGTTACGATCTCAAGCAACTGCTTATCGGGGCGGAAGGAACGCTGGGGATCGTGACGGCCGCGAGCCTCCGTCTGGTGCCCGCGATTGCCGATCGGGCCGTGGCTTGGGCCGGCGTGGAAGACCCCGCGCAGGCGCTGGCGCTGTTGCGATTTCTCGAACGGCGCCTCGGGTCCGTCGTCGAGGGGTTCGAGGTGATGGCGCGCGACACGCTCGGCCATGTGCTCGATGTGATCCCCGATACCCGCGCGCCCATCGAGACCCGGACGCCGTGGAACGCGCTGATCGAGGTGGATCTGGACGCGGCCGATGAGGAAGAGAGCGCGGCTGCCCGACTGGAGGCCGCTCTGGCCGAGGCCTTCGAACAAGGTCTGGTCGTCGATGCAGCCATCGCCGCCAGCGAGGCGCAGGCTGAGGCATTCTGGAAACTGCGGGAAAGCGGATCGGAGGCGGAGCGGGCGCAAGGCCCCGCGCTGCAGTTCGATGTGAGCGTGCCGATTGCGGACATGCCCCGCTTCATGATCGAGGCGGCAGCGGCGTGCGAGGCGCGGTTCCCGGGGGCGACGGCTTCGTCCTTCGGGCACCTCGGCGATGGCAATGTGCATTTCCATGTCCGCGCGCCGGCCGGCACTGGCCCGGGGCAGGGGGCAGACTGGCTCGGCACGCACGGGGAAGAGGCGACACGCTTCGTCAACGACATCGTCGTCGCGATGCACGGATCGATCTCGGCTGAGCATGGGATCGGCCAGATGAAGATCGCGGAGTTTGCGCGCCTTACGCCACCGGCCCAGCTGAATGCGGTGCGGGCCATCAAGCGGGCGTTCGATCCACAGGGCCTATTCAATCCCGGCAAGCTTGTGCCCCTTGCCTAGGCCCGAGCGGCCCTTTATGGCCGGGCGTCATTCAGCCGGCCCATCGGGAACGGGCTGATCCATGTCCGTTTCAGGAGACCGATGTCATGGCCAGCGCGCCACAAGCCCAGAATTTGCCTCTGCTTTATAACGACCTGGTGCCGCTCAACGTGGAGCAGCACGGCAAGTACACGCTGCGCAACTATGACACCGCGCCGCATATCGTGGGCGTCCACGCCGTCCCGCTGACGCTCGACGAGTTCGCGCAGGCCCAGCGTTTCCTGCCGATCGTCTTCTCCAGCGGCCCCAATCCCGTGCCGCTGGCGCTGATGGGCCTCAACGAGGGCGTCAACACGCTGGTCAATAGCGAGGGCAAGCTGCGCCGCGAGGACGGCTATGTTCCGGCCTATATCCGTCGCTACCCCTGGATGCTGGTGCGCCTGCGTCCGGATTCCGACGAGCTGTCGCTGTGCTTCGATCCGACCAGCGAAATCGTCGGGGAGTATGAGGACGGTCGTCCGCTCATCGAAAATGCCGAGGCCAGCGAGCTGACCAAGGAACTGCTCGCTTTCTGCCAGCAGTTTGAGGAAGCTGCGATGCGCACCGGCCAGTTCGTCAAGGAACTGCAGGAGCAGGAGCTTCTGATGGACGGCGAGCTGAGCATCCAGATTTCCGATCAGGAGCAGCCCTTCGTTTATCGCGGCTTCCAGATGGTCAACGAGGAAAAGCTGCGCGAGCTGCGCGGCGATCAGCTGCGCAAGTTCAACCAGAGCGGTGCGCTTCCGCTCATCCATGCGCATCTGTTCTCGCTGCAGGGCATGCGTGAGCTGTTCTTCGCTCAGCGCGCCCTCGGCCTCGGCCCGGTGCCGGCTTACCAGATCAGCTAAATCGCGCCGCTCGCCCAGCCGATCCATTTTTTCGGCGGGGCGAGGCGATAAGTTGAAAAAATCATCTACCTCTTGCGGCCCGGGCTTGAAAAGGCTCGGGCCGTGCCTTAACTTCAAAATACGTAATGGCTTGTTCCCCCTTTCGAGCCGTTGCGTGGGCGTCCCGCCCTTTCGGGACGTCTCCTCCCTGAACCTGGGCCACCCTGTGCATCGCACGGGGTGGTTTTTTATGGTTAAACGGAAATGGCTCGGGCTGCGCTATTCGGCCGCAAGCGGCCGGGCAAAGTCAATCAGCTCGCGCGAGAGATGCTCGGCCAATGTCACGAGAAGGGCCTGCACATCGGCAAGGCCAGGGCCGGGTTCGGCCATTGTCGCATCCAGATAGAGCGACCGATCGAATTCGATCTGAATGGCGTGAACGTCCCGCTCGGGCCGGCCATGTCGCTCGAGAATATGGTTACCGGCATAGGGCGCGTTGATCGCCACCGGCAGCCGGTGCCGGCGAATGACGTCCGCACACAGGTCGGTCAGCCGATCCGTTGCGCTCCGCCCGAATCGGTCGCCGATCACCACGCGCGGAGTCGGCATGTCGGTTGTGGTTGCCTTGAGCGGCGGCATGGAATGAATGTCGAGCAGCAACGCGATGCCATAGCGCCGGCGCGTCACGTCAAGCGCAGCCGCCAGCGCGGCGTGGTAGGGGCGGTGGACCTGCTCGATATGCTGGCACAGGGCGGCGTAGGGCAAGGGATCGCGCCAGAGACCGCCCGTCGCCGCCAGCCGCTCGGGGATCAGCCCCAGACCACCGCGCAATTTTGCGCTGCTTTGGCCACGAAAGCTCCATGGCGCCCCCTGGATGCCTTGCAGATCGACTTCCCGCTCGTCGCGATTGAGATCGATCAGGGCGCGGGGCTGGCGCGCGATCAGCACATGATGGCTTTGCTCGATGAGCCTTTCCACCAGCAGATCGGCATAGCGGTCCTCCAGCCCCTGCAACGCCTTTTGCGAGACGCGGGCCCGCGCGAGCAGGGCGGGGGAATAATCCCGCCCTGCATGAGGGACGGCGAACACCAGAGGGCCGCGATCACCGGCCACGCCGTAGTGATGAAATGCGTCGTGACTCCGGGCAGGCTTGGGTCGCAATGGTCCTCCACAGGGGGGCTTGCGGCTGCGAAATTTTCCGCAATTGGCCGCAACTGATGGAAATTCTTAATCGCTTTTCGCATAAAGCAAGGGGTGACGCCAAGGCCTATCAGGCTTTATGGCGGTGTGATCGACGAGTATCCCGGAGGCTTCGGCACGCGCATGTTTCGCATTTTGTTGGCGGAAGACGATGACTCGATGCGGCAGTATCTCGTTCGTGCGCTCGAACGCTCCGGCTATGAGGTCGTGGCGGTGGACCGGGGCACGGCGGCGGTGCCGATCATCGAGGCCGAGCATTTCGATCTGCTGCTGACCGATATCGTGATGCCGGAAATGGACGGCATCGAGCTGGCCCAGCATGTCGCCTCCGTCTCCCCACATACGCGCGTGATGTTCATCACCGGCTTTGCGGCGGTGACCCTACGCGCGGGGCGCGTCGCGCCGGAAGCCAAGGTTCTCTCCAAGCCGTTTCACTTGCGCGATCTGGTGATGGAGGTTGATCGCATGTTCAATCGCACCAGCGCGGAGAACCTTCTCTGATATTTGCGCTTGCGCCGCCCTCGTGCGTTGCGTAAGGGCCTCTCCTCTCAAGTGGGCGTGTAGCTCAGTGGTAGAGCACTGTGTTGACATCGCAGGGGTCGCAAGTTCAATCCTTGCCACGCCCACCATGGAAAACCCCGCCAGGTTCAACGACTTGGCGGGGTTTTTCTATGCTTGTCGCGCCGCTCCGAGAGGCGCTGCGACAGGAATGCTGCCTCGCTAGATGGTGACTCCGGCGACGGGCGCGGAATTGATCTCACCGACATCATTCGGCTCTGCGCCCTCGGTCGGCAGACGGTCTCCCAGGATCGCCTGCGGGGTGCCGATCCACAGCGCGTCCTCAAGATGATCGCGCCGCTGGTTCAGCGTATTGGGATGAATGAGGATGCTCAGTCCGCCGTGGTTGAGCATCAGCCAGGGCACCAGCGTGTCGAACAGGCTGCAGGCGAAGGCGATCTGGAACATGGATTGCGTGTGCGGCCCGACCAGCCGATCGTGCCAGCGCCCCAGCCGAACGGAAAATCGATCGGACAAGCCCGCGCGCAGGCGCTCCGCCACCGGGCGCGTCGCGGCATCATAATAAATATGCGCGTGATAGCTGCCGATCTCGGCGATCTGGCGGGGCGTGGGGTCCTGGATGTGCATGGCGTGTCCTGTTTGTGGTGCCTAGTTGGCGATCGGGAGCGATCTCTGCAAGCAGGTGGAGGATCATCGGTCTGCGGGCACGCGCTGGCGGTAGGCTTTGCGCCGGTGAGGCGCTAAGGAGCCTTTCTGTATGGCGGTCCATGCCGCTGTCGGTCACGCTTCGCGCAATACAAAGGAGAGCAATCCCGTGAGCCAGAAGATCGATACCCTCGCTGTCCACGCCGGAACCGAGCCCGACCCGACGACCAAGGCGCGGATCACGCCGATCTACCAGACCGCATCCTATGTGTTCGACGATGCTGATCACGCCGCGCGCCTGTTCGCGCTGCAGGAGTTCGGCAACATCTACACGCGAATCATGAACCCCACCAACGGCGCGCTGGAAGGCAAGATTGCCGCGCTTGAGGGCGGTGCCGCCGCGCTGGCCGTGGCCTCGGGTCATGCCGCGCAGTTCCTGGCGTTCCACACGCTGCTCGAAGCCGGCGATCACATCGTCGCGGCCAAGAAGCTGTATGGCGGCTCGCTCAACCAGATCGGCCACAGCTTCAAGAAGATGAGCTGGGGCTCGACCTTCGTGGATGCGGATGATCCGGCCAATATCGCTGCGGCGATCACGGACCGCACGCGCGCCGTGTTCATCGAGAGCCTCGCCAATCCCGGCGGCGTGGTGCAGGATATCGAGGCGATCGCGAAGATCGCGCATGACGCCGGCATTCCGCTGATCGTGGACAACACGCTGGCGACGCCGGTGCTTTGCCGCCCCATCGAGCATGGCGCGGATATCGTGGTGCATTCGGTCACCAAGTTCCTCAACGGCCATGGCAATTCCATCGGCGGCGTGATTGTGGACGCTGGCAAGTTCGATTGGGTGAAGTCCGGCAAGTTCCCGGCGCTGACCCAGCCCAACGACTCCTATCACGGCGCGGTGCTCAGCGACGCGGTGGGACCGATTGCCTTCATCATCGCCTGCCGGGTGCTGGGCCTGCGCGATCTGGGGCCGGCGCTGGCGCCGATGAATGCCTTCCTCGCGCTCACCGGCATGGAAACCCTGTCGCTGCGCATGGAGCGGCATTGCGATAACGCGCTGGCGCTGGCGCAGTGGCTCCAGAAGCATCCCAAGGTGGAGTGGGTGCGCTATGCCGGTCTGCCGGACGATCCCTATCATGCGCTCGCGCAGCGTTATCTGGGCGGCAAGGGCGGCGCCGTGTTCACCTTCGGCGTGAAGGGTGGGCGCGAGGCTGGCATCAAGCTCGTCTCCGGCGTCAAGCTGTTCAGCCACCTGGCGAATATCGGCGATACCCGTTCGCTGATCATCCACCCTGCTTCGACCACCCATAGCCAGCTGTCAGAGGCGGAACTGGTCGCAGCTGGCGCCGGGCCGGACGTGGTGCGCGTGTCGGTTGGCATCGAGCATATCGACGACATTATCGCGGACATGGCGCAGGCGCTGGACGCGCTCTGAGGATGACAGGAGGGCACGGAGGCGGGGCGGCATGACGCTCGGCTTCTCCGTGCCCGATCTGATGGGCGCCGCGCGGATGGGCCGGGCGATGACCATGGGCCTGCGCCGCGTGCCGGAGGAGGACTGGCTCTGGCCGGACTTCGACCGCGCCGCCCGCTCGGCGGTATTCGACGCGCACCCGGATGCGGTTCAGCTGCTGCCCGGTGCCGAGGGCGCCGTCCGCGAGGTCGGCGCGATGATCGGCATTTCAGGAGAGCTGGGCGATATCGCGCGCGGCTGCTGGGAAGATCTGTGCATCATGCAGCAGGCGGAGCCGGGTGACCCGTGGCACCTTACCGCCGCTGCGGTGGGCTTCCCGACCGACTGGCGCCTTGCGGACAAGATCGGCCGACCGATGGCGCAGATCCATGCGCCCATCCATGGCTATGCCGAGCAATTGGCGCCCGGTGTCGATCACTTCATGGCAAGCTTGAAAGCGGGGCCGATATTCGCGCGGGCCAACTGGTTCATCGTGCCTTCTATGGAGTGGCGCTATCTCCCGACCGTGGACGAGGCCGCCGCGTTTGCGCATGTCACGCCGGACAATGCCGGGCAGACGCTGATCGTCCGCTGCGAGCGGCAAACGCTGAGGCGCCTGCCGGAGAGCGGCGCCATCCTCTTCACCATCGGCATCGCCCGCGAGCGTCTCTGCGATCTGCCGGGAGAATGGCCTGCGCGGCTCAGCGCGGCGCTTGCTGCGATGCCCGCCGACGAACAGGCGCGGCGGCTGGTCGGGCGTTATGCGGATGCGCTCAGGCGCTATGCGGATGCCGCCAATGGCAAGAGTAGCTTTTCAAGCGGCTCGGCCTGAGGCAGAGGGGCAGGCTATGACACAGCTTTCATCCGCAGCCGCGCCGGTGACTACCGCCCCCCGCACCGACTGGACGCGCGAGGAAATCGCCGCGCTGTTCGATCTGCCGTTCATGGATCTGCTCTACGAGGCGCAGGGCGTGCATCGGGCCAATCATCCGCGCAATGAGGTGCAGCTCTCGACCTTGCTCTCGATCAAGACCGGCGGCTGCCCAGAGGATTGCGGCTATTGCAACCAGTCCGTCCATGCAGAGACCGGCCTCAAGGCCACCAAGCTGATGGACGTGCGCGCCGTGCTGCAATCCGCCGCCCAGGCCAAGGATGCCGGCTCGGGCCGCTTCTGCATGGGGGCAGCCTGGCGCAACCCGAAGGACCGCGACATGCCCGCGCTCATAGAGATGGTGAAGGGCGTGCGCGAGATGGGCATGGAAACCTGCATGACGCTGGGGATGCTGACGCCCGGTCAGGCCCAGATGCTCGCCGAGGCAGGGCTGGATTATTACAATCACAACATCGACACCGCGCCGGAGAAATATGGCGAGGTGATCACGACGCGCAGCTTTGCCGACCGGATCGAAACGCTGGAAGCCGTGCGCTCCGCGGGGATCAACGTCTGTTGCGGTGGCATTGTGGGCATGGGCGAGACGCGCGAGGATCGCATCGGATTTATCCACGCGCTGGCGACGATGCCGCATCCGGAGAGCGTGCCGATCAACGCGCTGGTGCCGGTGAAGGGCACCGTGCTTGGCGACATGCTCGCCGATACGCCGCTCGCCAAGATCGACGAGATCGAGTTCGTCCGCACGGTGGCGGTGGCGCGGCTCGCCATGCCGCAGGCGATGGTCCGCCTTTCAGCGGGGCGGGAGAGCATGAGCGAGGCCTGTCAGGCGCTCTGCTTCATGGCTGGGGCCAATAGTATCTTTACCGGCGACAAGCTGCTCACCACACCCAATGCCGGCGACGACAAGGATGGCGCGCTGCTCGCCAAGCTCGGCATCGCGGCGATGCAGGCTGCGCCGCATGGTCATCTGGAAGAGGCCGCCGAATAAAGCAGGCCCCGTTCGGCGCGGCGTCGTTTACCCGCGCCGGGCGTTGTCCGACCGGGACAGTTGACGGCCCGCAACGAGCGTCTGGCTGACGAACAGCACCACGAAAATCACACCCACGCCGCCGACAATCATGTCGAACGGCGAGATGGCCGGTGCCCGGGTGGGGTCGGTGAGCATCATCCCAATGGTCATACCGATCAGCACGAAGCGCAGCTCCGTCGGCCCGGCAATGCCGTAGGAGAGCTTGAACTCACCCATCACCCGCGCCGCGAGATAGGCGTGGATGGAGAGCAGCAAATAGCCGACGACCGCGAACATCGCGACATCCACCCGCACATAGGGGCTGAACCCCATGCCACCCAGAATGAGCAGCGTGACGATCCCGTCGCAGCTATGGTCGATGAAGTAACCGTAGGATGGCCGCTCAATGTGGCGATAGCGGGCGAGGCTGCCATCCAGCGAGTCGCCGAACCACTGCATCACATAGCCCGCCATGGCCAGCCACAGCCATTGGTCGCCAAAGCTGCTGCCGGCATAGCCGACGAAGGTCGCAAGCCCGCCCACCACGCCCAGCGTCGTGAGCATATCGGGCGTGACCCAGCGGGGCATGATGCTGCACAGCCAGTTCAGCAGACGTCTCTCCGGCGCCGCAAGCAGGTTGTTTTGAATCCTGTTCACGGCTGGCGCTGGTCTGTTGGGGCTATGCTGCATCATCTCTCCGCGGCGTTCTGGGGCGGCCGTCATAAAAGGGTCATACACGATATTCCAGCGATGATCCCGAAATCCTGCCCCGGCGCGGGACATATGTTGCTGGAACTGCGACGGATGCCACCGCGCCGCCCACGCACAATCTCGTTGACGGCCCCCGCGCAGGGGCATAGCGCGCGGCCATGGCAGCCAAACCAGCGCAGTCGAAGGAAGCAGCACGCCTGCGCCTCTATCTGCTGAGCATCATGCTCGACATGCTGGTGCTCGGGCTGGCCTTTGCTTTGGCGAATCTTCTGGTTCTGGGCTCACTCATCGGCGAGCCGGGCAAGCCGCATGGCCTGGTGATGGCGGCGATGATCGTGCCGGTCTACGTGCTCATTGCCGTGCATGGCGGCGTCTACGGGATAAGGATGATCGGCAATCGCCGCGCGAGCGCCGCCAAGGCGGTATGGTCGCTGGCGCAAGCGGTGATGCTGACCCTGTTCATCATCTACCTCGGCAAGATCGCCGAGCAATTGTCGCGTCTCACCTTCATGGTCGGCCTGGCTTTGTCTGCCGGCGGGCTGATCGCGGTGCGGCCGCTGATCGACAGGCTGGCAATCTGGCTGGTCGGCACGGTGCCGCACATCACGGTGCTGCTGGTCGATGGCGTCGAGATCGAAACACCGCGCGATGCCTGGCGGGTGGATGCGCAGGCGATCGGCTTCGATCCCACGGCGCGGGATGCCAAAATGGCCGAGCGCCTCGCCGATGGTGTCGGCGGCGCCGAGCGCGTGGTCGTCGCGTGCCCCGCCGAGCGGATCGCGGACTGGCGCATCGCGCTTACCTCCCTGTCCGCCAAGGGAGAAATCCTGGTGCCTGAGATGCGCCAGTTCGTGCCCGCGAAAGTGAGCGCCTTTGCCGATCATCCGACGCTGGTGGTGGCCGGCGGGCCATTGCTGTTCCGCGACCGGCTGTTGAAGCGGCTGTTCGATCTGGCGATCTGCGTGCCGGCGATCCTGGCGCTCTCGCCGATCCTCATTTTCGGCGCACTGGCGGTGAAGCTCTCGGGGCCGGGGCCGGTGTTCTTCCGCCAGCAGCGGCTGGGGCGCGATGCGCGGCCGTTCATGATCCTCAAGTTCCGCACCATGCATATGGCGCTGAGCGACCTCAAGGCGGACAAGCTTACCGAGAAGGACGATCCGCGCGTGACCCGCATCGGCGCCTTTCTGCGGCGCACGAGCATCGATGAGCTGCCGCAGCTTTTCAATGTGTTGAAAGGCGATATGAGCATCGTCGGTCCACGCCCGCATGCCCCGGCAGCCAAGGCGGCGCAGAGCCTCTATTGGGAAGTCGATGAGCGCTATTGGGCGCGGCATTGCATCAAGCCGGGCATGACCGGTCTGGCGCAGGTGCGTGGCCATCGCGGCCCGACCGACCGGCATGAGGATCTCATCAACCGGCTCCAGTCCGATCTTGAATATGTGACCAACTGGTCGATCTGGCGGGACCTGCGGATCATCGTCGCGACGCTGCGGGTGCTGGCGCATGATAATGCATTCTGAGGATGGGCGCTTAAGTCGCAGTGCTCCTGCGAAAGCAGGAGCCAAGGGCGCAGCGGACGGACTTGGCGGCCCTGGACTCCTGCTTTCGCAGGAGAACAAGGCAGCCCGGAGGGGACACGTACGATGACGCCCGTCGATGTGATCCTCGCCCTCGTCATCGTGCTATGTGCGGTGTTGCTGGTCTGGCCGTTCCTGATCTATCCGCTCATTCTGCGAATGCTGCCGACCAAGCCGGTCCAGCAAGCGGGTGCAGCGGCCCCGCCCACCGTCTCGCTGCTCTTCTGCGCTTATAACGAGGCCGCATCGCTGCCCACGAAGATCGAGAATCTGCGTGCGCTCAAAGCGCGGCATCCGGCATCACAGATCCTCGCCTTCGACGATGGGTCCAGCGATGGCACAGGCGATCTGCTGGCGCAGGCACAGGGCGTCCTCACCCTGCTGCGCGGTCCGGGCCGCAGCGGCAAGGCGCACGGGATGAAGCAGCTGGCGGCCATGGCCACTGGCGACATCCTGGTCTTCACCGACGCCAATGTGCTGCTCGATGCAGACGCCATCGATGCGCTGCTGCCATATTATGCCGATCCGCAAGTCGGCGGCGTGCTCGGCTCGCTGCATTATGACGGCGCGGATCGCAGTGCCTCGGCGTCTGTGGGCGCGCTCTACTGGCGGCTTGAGGAGCATCTCAAGGATCTCGAGTCGCGCACCGGCAATGTGATGGGGGCGGACGGATCGATCTTCTCTATCCGGCGCGCGCTCTATCCTGATTTCCCCGACAGCGTGCTGGACGATCTCACCGTCTCCATGGCCGTGGTCTTTGCCGGTAAGCGACTCATCAAGGCCAAGGACGTGATCGCCCGCGAGGCGATGGTGGCGCAGCGCGCCGACGAATATCGCCGCAAGGTGCGGATCGCCGCCCGCAGTTGGCACACGCACCGGCATTTGCGGCCGGGATTGCGGCGGATGAGCCGGCTCGACCGGTTCAAATATGGCTCGCGCAAGATTGTGCGCTGGTTCGGTGGCCTGTGGATCGCTCTGGCGGTGCTGGCGGCGCTGGCGCTGGCCTGGCGGATCACGCCTGTTGCCGCCGTCGCGCTGGTGGCGGCCGGGCTGGTGCTGGCGATGCTGGGCGCGATGGCACGGCGCGGGCCGCTCGCGGCGATCTTCGATCTTTTGCTGGCCTATATGGCGACTTTGAAGGGCGTGCTGCTCGCCATGCGCGGGCAGACCTTCACGCTGTGGACGCCCGCCAAGTCCCGCGACTGACGTCGCACACGCAAAGATGTGCGGTTCCTCTCGCTTTCGGGGTGCAGCATTGTATAGGCTCGCGCCATGATCACCATGCAGCGCGTGCGCAAGGCCGCAGGTAAGCATTTCTCGAGAGCCGAACTGGCCGTGCGGTCAGCCTTCGGTGCTGCGCGTGACCGGCACTGCCCGGCGTGCCGGCGCGATGTGGTGGGCTTCTTCCGCTATGGCGATGAAGCGGAATGGGGGTGCCTCGATTGCGGCGCATCGCCGCGCGAACGGCTGATGCACCATCTCCTCGATGAAGGCGTCATCACCCTGCCGGCCTGGAGCGCGGTGCTGCATTGCGCGCCGGGCGAGGCGAGCCTGATCGAGCGGTTCCGCGCCCATGCCGGCGATTATGTGCCCGCCGATATCGACCCCTCCCGCTACGCCGTCCCCGGCGTCCAGCACCTCGACCTGATGGCGATGACCGACGAGTCGCGATACGACCGCATCTATGCCAGCCATGTGATGGAGCATGTGCCAGACGACGCGGTGGTGCTGCGCAATCTGCTGCGGGCGCTCAAGCCCGGCGGCGAGGCCTGGCTGCTCGTGCCGCTGTGGGATCGCCCCAGCGAGGATGGCCCGCCGGATCTCTCCGGCCGCGAGCGGGAGCGGCGCTTCGGCCAGTGGGATCATGTCCGCCAATATGGCCGCGACTTTGCCGAGCGCATCCGCGCGGCAGGGTTCGAGGTGGAATTGATCGACGCCGCATCCCGTCCGGCCGAAGCGGTCAGGCGGGAGGCATTGGCCGATACGCTGTTCCGCGCCCGTCGTCCGGCATGATGAGCCTGCGGGGGTGATGGCCGGCCTGATTGCGCTGGCGGGGCGTCTTGAGCGTCATTCCGGGCTGCTCGGGCTGGTGAAGCTGGGCAATGTGGCCCTCGCCATGCTGTGGGGTTTCGTCGTCACCTTCGTGTTCGTGCGCATTCTCCCCCTTGAGGAGTTTCGCGGCTTTCTGCTGCTGGTCGCGTTCGCCAACTTCACGGTGTCCGCCGAGCTTGGCCTTAGCGCCATCGCCTATGCACGGCTGCGGCGCTTGCGGGTGAGCGGGGAGGGCGCGTTCGATCCCGCCGAGCTGGTCGCCCTGCTGTGGATTCTTGCTGGCCTCGTGGCCTTGGGTGCCGTGCTTATCGGTGGCGCCATCGCGACGGGCTGGCTCAAGACCGACTATCCGGCGCTGTTCATCACCTTCTATCTCGTCGCCGCCTTCAATCTGCTCACCCTGCTGGCGCGGCGGGCGCTGGCGGCGGTCGATCACAATCTCTGGTGGGAAGCGCTCGACAGCATCCGCCGTATCTCGGGCCTCGCGCTGCTACTGGCCGCGCTCGGGCCGCTGCCGATCCTTGCGTCGGTGCTCATTCAACTGGTCGTCGCGCTCGGGGTGCTGTGCGCCGGGCTTGCGACCTTCCACGCGACATTGGCGATGCGGCGGCGCGACTGGTTCGTGCTGGGGCCGGGGCTGGCGGCGGTGCGGGTGCATTATCTCTCCGATTTCGGCCGCACCGGCCTTCTCACGCTGTGTGATGTCGGCGCCTATAACGCACCCTATTTCACCATTGTGGCGGTGACGCCGGACCCACGGCCGCTGCTGCTCTTCGATCTGGTGTTCAAGCTGTCCCGCTCGCTGTCCGCCGTCATTCGCGCTCTTGCGGAGACGGTTCTGCCCGGCCTGACCCGCGCGGCCTATCAGGGCGATGGGGCCGGCGTGCGGCGCGCTGTCCTGCGCTGCCTTGGCTGGTCGCTGGGTGCCACGATGGCAGGTAGCATCGGACTGCTGATCGCGGGAAAACTGGTTGCTCACATCATATTCGATGGCAATCTCGACCTGCAATATTCTGAAATTGCAATGATGATTGCGCTACTCTTCGGCCTCAGTCTCATTTGCGTCTCGGTCTATTTGCAGTGGGGACTTGGGCGGTTCGGGGCCTTGCTGCGGCCTTCGATGCTGCTGTTGCTCGGCAGTGTGCTGGCGGTTCCGCTCGCCATGCCCATGCATGAGAGCCTCGGTTGGACTCTCTCCGCCGGGTTTCTGGCTCTCTACGCCGCTGTTCATGTTTCGCTGGGGCTGGTTCATGGGCGTATGCTGATGCATCTGACAGGAGCGCGGGGCACAAAGGCGCAGGCAAGGGGCAGCGTGTGAAGATTTCGATGATCGACCCCTCGCTGTTCACGCCGCGCTATGATGATGGGCTGTGTGAAGCGCTGGCCGCGCGCGGCAATGACGTGACATTGATTGGCCGGCCGATGCGCGAAACCGATGCCATTGTGCCCAAGCGCTACCGCTATGAGCCCCGCTTCTTCCGCATCGGCGAGCGGCTGCGGCCGGTGCTGGGGGATGGCCGCGTCGGGCAGATCGCCAAGGCCGCCGATTATGCGCTGGATGCCCGCCTCGGCCGCCTCGGCTCTCTGGCGGGCGATGTGGCGCATTTCCAGTGGCTGCCACTGGCGATGGTGGACAAGATCCTGCTTGATCGGCTGGCCGGCCGGACGGCACTGGTCCACACTGTCCACAATGCGCGCCCGTTCCATGGCGAGGATCGGTCGGGCGTGCAGGGGCGCGGCTATGAGGCGCTGCTGCGGCAGTTCGATCTGCTGATCGTCCATGGCGAGCAGACGCGCGATACGCTGCTCAAGCAGGGGATCGACCCTGCCGACATCGCGCTGGTGCCGCATCCGCCGATGACCTTGCGGGAGGCAACGGCGGAGGATCTGGCCGCCGTCCCGCGCGGAACTGTGCCACGCATTCTCTTCTTCGGCACGATTCGGCCCTACAAGGGGCTGGATTTGCTGGTGCAGGCCTGTCTCGATCTCTGGCGGGACGGGCTCGTCTTCGAGCTGGCGATTGCCGGCAAGCCGTTCATGCCGGTGGAGGCGTTTCTGCAGGCCATTCATGGCGGCGGCTTTAGCGAGCGGCTGGTGACCGATCTCGGCTTCCTCACCGAGCATCGCCTCGATGCGCATCTGCGCGCGGCGGACATTCTGGCGTTTCCCTATCGCGAGATCGATTCGAGCGGTGCCTTCCTCTCCGCGCTGCGCTATGGCGCCGCCATGGTGACCAGCGATGCCGGAATGTTCGGCGACCTTCCCGATGCCGTGGCGACGCGCTTTCCGGCGGGCAATGCCCCGGCGCTGGCGGTGGCCCTGCGCCAGCTCATCGTCGATGCGCGGCGGCGGCAGGAGGCGGGCGAGGCCGCGCGCGCCCATGGTCAGGTGATGACCGGATGGGATGTCGCCGCCGCGCAGACGCAAGAGGCCTACCAGACCGCCCGTGAGCGTTTCGCGGCCAGAACGGGGCGTATAGTCGGGGAGAGCGCGGCATGATCGACCTGCGCCGCTACCGCCGCGAACTGCGCGACCGCTGGCTGGCCGTGCGGCTGGGCCTTGTCGGCCGCCAGCATCAATATGGCGAGATCGTCTCGCTGCGCCGGCTGATCGCGCATTTCGGCATCGATTGCGTGATCGATGTCGGCGCCAATGCAGGGCAATATGCCACCATGCTGCGCAAGGATGTCGGCTTTCGCGGCACGATCCTCTCGTTCGAGCCGCATCCCGAGGTCTGCGCGAAGCTGGTGGAGATCGCCGGCAAGGATGCGCAGTGGCACGTCCACAATATCGCCCTGTCGGATCGGGATGGCGAAGCGACCTTCCACCTGATGGCGGCCGACCAGTTCAGCTCGCTCAATGCCCCGCAGGACGGCCTCGAGCAGATTTTTGCCGAGCGCAACAAGGTCACGCGCACCGTGCATGTGCCCTGCGCCCGGCTCGATACGCTGCTGCCCGATCTGCAGCCGGCGCGCGATGCCAAGGCGATTCTTCTCAAGATGGATACGCAGGGGCATGACGCGCAGGTCTGGTCTGGGGCCAGCGCGGTCGCCGGGCGGATCACCGCCGCGCAGACCGAACTGTCGGTGCGGCCGCTCTACGATGGCGCGACGGACTATCGCACGATGATCGCGCTTCTGGAGCGCGGCGGCTTCGTGCCCAATGCGGTGTTCGCCAACAACAAGGGCCATTTCCCGCTGCTGGTGGAAATGGACGGCCTGTTCATTCGCGCAGATCTGGCGCGTGAGGGCAATGTCCCGATCGTCTGATCCGGCGCACGGGCGCCCGCTGGCTCTCGCAACGGCGCTGGTGGCGGGCGGACTGCTGTCCCTCGCGCTCAGCTGGGGCACCTGGATGTGGCATTTGCGCGGCCAGTCCGGCCGGAGCATCTCCGAATATCTGTTCGCCCGGCAGGATATGTGGATGCTGGACGCGCAGGCGTTTGGCCTTTTGGTCGCGGGTTTTATCGTCGGCCTCCGGGCGCGAGGCGGTCGGCTGGCTGACCAGCGCGCAAGTGGCGGCACCTTCACCGGCACGGCGCTCGTTCCCGTCGGCATCCTCATCGTTGTTCTGCTCGCCTGGCTGGGGCGGACCTGGGTCTTCCATGGCTACAGCGTCTCGCGCGACGAGGTGATGGTCGAGCTGACGGCGGGCGCGCTCGCCCACGGTATGATCGGCTGGCCGATTCCCGAAGCCTGGAATGCTGTCCGCCATGCGATGCAGCCGGAATTCTACAGTCCCTACGGCTCGGATACGCATTGGACCTCGATCTATCTTCCGGTCCATGCCGCAATCCGCAGTCTGTTTCAGCGCGTCGGGCTGGCTGATCTCGCCGCCCCGCTGACCCTCGGCGCGGGCCTTGTCGCGCTCTGGTATATCGCACGGCGCCTCAACCCGGATCGGCGCGATGCTGCGCTGGTGACGATGGTTATGGCGCTCACCTCCGCGCAATTGCTCGTCACCGGCATGACGCCTTATGCGATGACGAGCCATTTCGCGTTCAACATGATCTGGCTGGCGCTGGTCTTGCGTGGCGGGGCGCTGGGGCATGGACTGGCGGCATTGGTCGCAGTTCTGGCCGCGGGGCTGCATCAGTGGCACTTCCCGCTGCTGTTTATCGCGCCGTTCATCCTGTGGATGGCCGCCAATCGCCGCTGGGGTCCGGCGCTGTTCCATATCTGTGTCGCGCTCGCGCTGATGGTGATCTGGGCCCGGCTCTGGCCGATGGCACTGGCCGAGCTGGTCGGCCCGGCACCGCCAAGCGATGTCCACCGCACCAACAGCATCGTCGACAAGTTGATCAGCCTGTTCGGCCGGCTCGATGATCTCCAGCCGCTGCTGAACATTTCGCGGCTGATCGCCTGGAACAATCTGCTGCTCCTGCCGCTCGCCGGCCTGGCAGTGTTGGGCGTGCGCTGGCGGAGTGTGTGGCGTGACGTGCCGGTGACTGTACCGCTGCTGCTGGGCGTGATCGCCGGTCTCTGCCTTGCGTTGTATCAGGGCTATGGCTGGGGTTTCCGCTATATGCATGGCCAGATCGGTGCGCTCTGCCTCCTCGCCGGGCTGGGCTGGCACGCCGTCGTGCCGCGCGATGCGCGCTATGGCCGGGTGCTGCTGGTGGCCGGTGCTCTGTTCGCGCTACTGGGTACGCTCTGGCAGGCGCGCGATACGGAGCGTTATGTGCGGGGCTATGCCAAGACGATGGCCGCCATTCGCGCGTCCGATGCCGATGTGGTGCTGGTCGATATTCGCGGCGGCTATTTCATGACCGACCTTGTGCGCTTCGGCGCCGATGGTGCGCCCGGCAAGCCGGCGGTGATGGCCCTGCAAATGCTCAAGGCCACCGATCTGGCGGCCCTGTGCGCACGCTATGATGTGGCGGTGATGGATTTTCGGCAGTTCCAGCCGCTCGGCGTCTATCCGCTCTCGCCAATCTTCAAGGGGGATGACGGGATCGTCGCGCGGCGCGCCCATCTTGCGCGCATGGGCTGTGACCGGCCGGTGATCGACTCACCGGCCGGATAGTCTCAGCGCTTACTTGGTGAAGCCGGCGACAATCTCGAGCTTAACCTCGTCACCCACCATCGGCAGGCCGTAAGCAACGCCAAAGTCGCTGCGCTTGATCGAGCCGGTGGCGGTGAAGCCGATATTTTCCTTGTTACCCATGCCCATGCCGGCGCCATAGAAGCGCGCGTCCAGCGTCACCGGCTTGGTCACGCCGTTCAGCGTGAAGTTGCCGGTGATCTTGGCGGCCTGGCCGTCCACGACGACGCTGGTCGAGACGAAGCGGGCGTCGGCGGGCGTCGGGCCGAAGAAGTCGGCGGCCTTGCCATCCTTGCCGGCGCGCAGCAGGTGAGCCGTCAGACCCGCGCTGGCGGTGGTGACCTTGGAGACGGGGATGGTTACATCGACCTTGGCCGCCGAAGGGTTTTTGGGGTCGAGCTGGAGCGTGCCGGTGATGTCACCGAAAATGCCGAAATAGGGCGTGAAGCCCAGATGATCGACTTCCCACTTCACCAGCGTGTGGCCGGGATCGGCGGTATAGGTGCCGCCGGAAAGAGCGGCCGGGTCCGGCTTGCCGGGCTGTGCGACCAGCCCGCCGGTGATGCCGGCAAGAAGAAGAGCGGGAAGGGCAGCGTGAATGAGGCGCATATCTGTGTCTCCTGATCGTCTGCGAGGGGGATTGAGAACGATACGCCTTAGCATAGCGTGCCGCTCGCCGCTGTCATCAGGGGATTGCAGGGGTGCAGCCCGGAGCGCGCCGGATTTACATCAGCGCATCGGCCAGCAGTTTCACGCCGAGCAGGATCATGAGGACATAGATCAGCACATAGAAGCGCTCAGGATCGACCTTGCGGACCAGCTTCACGCCCAGCATCGTGGAGATGAGGGCGAGGGGGATCAGCACGCCGGTCGCGAGCAGATTGGCGCGGGTGAACTGGCCGAGCCCGGCATAGGCTGGCACCTTGATCCAGTTCATCACCGCAAAGGCGATGGCGGTGGTGCCGACCAGCGTATCGCGCGGCAGCTTGCGCGGCAGCACCCACATCTGGAAGGGCGGCGAACCGGCATGGGCGACGTGGCTGGTGAAGCCCGACGCGACGCCGAACAGCACGCCCAGCCATGCCGGGGAATTGGAGGGCAGGGTGATTGCATGGCCCCGCTCGACCCACAGGCGCTGCAAGCCGAACAGGATCGAGATCGCGCCGAGCACGCCGAGCACGACATCCGCCGAAACCTGCGCGGAGAAGAAATAGCCCAGCGCCACGCCAATGGTCATGCCGGGGATCATCACGGCTAGCACATGCGCATCCCAGGTGCGGCGGAACGCCCAGACGCCGACAACGTCCTGCACGATCAGGATCGGCAGCAGGATAGCCGCGGCCCGCACCGGGTCGATCGCAAGGGCGAGGATAGGCATGGCCAGCGAGCCCGCGCCGGAAAAGCCACCCTTGGCGAGGCCGGAAATCACCACGGCGACCACCGCGCAAAGAATGTAGAAGGGATCGAGTGGCATGGGGATCGAGACCTCGGGCTTCGCGGCCCGGCAGGCGCGATGTCATCTGGCATAGCGCCTCGGTCGCCGCTCGACGCAAGTTTTTTCGCGTCGCCCTCTTGAAACCTGCCGCGCTATCTCCAAAATGCCGCCTGCGGACCGGGCCCCTCTGGCGCAGCGCTCAAACATGAGCGCCTCGCGATGTCGGACCGCATCGGGTGATACCGGTGCAGGTTCGGTTTTTCAGGCTCAGGCATCCAGTCATCCGATCACGTGCAACGCACTTTGGAGGATGACGTTCATGAATATCTTCACGTTCAATCTGATGGTCCTGCTGCAACGCGTCGATGATGCGCTGTCCAGCGAACGGGGCAAGGCGCGGCCCGATGGGCGCCTCGTCGCGCGCTTGCGTCTGCGCCGCGATGCGCTGATGAGCCGCTTGCGCCGCTCGCTGGCCGGTCCCCGGGCACTGGGGGCCTGACGCATGGAATTTCTGGATATTCTCTGGCTCGGCAAGCCGGCCTGGATGTGGCTCATGTTCATGGGCCTCGTGCTGGCGCTGCTGGTCTTCGATCTGGGCGTGCTTCACAAGGAGGAGAAGGAAATCGGCGTGCGCGAGAGCCTCGCCATGTCCGCCTTCTACATTACGCTCGGCCTAGCCTTTGGCGGCTGGATCTGGTGGCAGCTTGGGCCGACGGCGGGGCTGAATTACGTCACGGGCTTCGTGGTCGAGAAGAGCCTGGCGATGGACAATGTCTTCGTCATCGCGATGATCTTCACCTATTTCGGCATTCCGCGCCTGTACCAGCACCGCGTGCTGTTCTGGGGCATTCTCGGCGTCATCGTGCTCCGCGCGCTCATGATCGGCTTCGGTGCTGCGGCCGTTCAGCGGTGGGATTGGGTGCTGTATGTCTTCGCCGCCTTCCTCATCTTCACCGGCATCAAGATGTGGCGCAATGCAGAATCCGAATATGAGGTCGGCAAATCGCCCGTGCTGCGGTGGATCAAGCGCCGCTTCCGGGTGACGGAGGAGCTGCACGGCAATCACTTCTGGGTGAAGCTGCCCGATGGCGCGACCGGGCGGACGGTGCGCTACATGACGCCGCTGTTCCTAGCGCTACTGATGGTCGAGTTCGTCGACGTGGTGTTCGCGGTAGACTCGGTGCCGGCGATCTTCGCCATCACCACCGATCCGTTCATCGTCTACACCTCGAACATCTTCGCCATTCTGGGCCTGCGTGCGCTGTATTTCGCCCTGGCGGCGATGGTGCATCGCTTCCACTACCTCAAATATGCGCTCAGCCTGTTGCTGGTGTTCATCGGCTCCAAGATCGTCCTGGCCGATGCGCTCGGCATCGCCAAGATCCCGCCGGTGGTGTCGCTCAGCGTCACCTTCGTCATTCTGGCGGGCGGCGTATTCTACTCTTTGTGGAAGACGCGCGGCGAGCCGGTGGTGCTGCCGCCTGCCGAGGCCAACAACGTCTGACGCGATCCCGAACGCCTCTCTGCACGACGGGGAGGCGTTTTCATCTCATCCCCTTACCGGGCGGTCCTCTGCGGCCTACATGAGGGGCATGATGGTTTTGCCCAGATCAGGTCCGTTGCCGGATGACTTCACCGTGCCGGACCTGTTGGCGCCGGGCTTGCGGCTGGTCTTCTGCGGAACGGCGCTCGGGCGCCAGTCGGCGCAGGCGCGCGCTTATTATGCCAATCCGACCAATTTGTTCTGGCGCACGCTGCACGAGGTCGGGCTGACGCCGGAGCGGATCTCGCCGCGCGATTATCCGCGATTGCTGGATCTGGGCATCGGCCTCACCGATCTTTCCAAAGGTCATTTCGGCAATGATGCCGAGCTGCCGGCCGACGCGCTGGATGGGGCGGTGCTGCGCGAAAAAATGCTGTGCTATCAGCCCGCTATCCTCGCCTTCACCAGCAAGACTGGCGCCAGCCGTCTGCTCGATCGCCCGACGGGCCGGATCGGGCTGGGCGAACAGAGTGAGCGCATTGGGAGGACGCGGCTGTTCGTGCTGCCTTCGCCGTCCGGCTCGGCGCGGCGTTACTGGAATATCGCGCCATGGCAGGCGCTGGCCGATCTGGTGAATGGCAGCGCGTAAGAGAAAGGGCGGCGAACCAACGGTCCGCCGCCCCATATCTAGGCGATGCCGGTAAGGCTTAGTTCTTGGCCTGATCCACCAGCTTGTTGGCGCCGATCCAGGGCATCATGGCGCGCAACTGGGCACCGGTCTGCTCGATCGGGTGAGCGGCAGCCGCCTTGCGGCTGGCCTTCAGCTCCGGCTGGCCGGCGCGGTTGTCGAGCACGAAGTTCTTGACGAAGCGGCCGGACTGGATGTCCTCCAGTACCTTCTTCATCTCCCACTTGGTCTCTTCGGTGATGATGCGCGGACCGGTGGTGATGTCGCCATATTCGGCGGTGTTGGAGATCGAGTAGCGCATGTTGGCGATGCCGCCCTCATACATCAGGTCGACGATCAGCTTCACCTCGTGGAGGCACTCGAAATAGGCCATTTCCGGCGCGTAACCGGCTTCTACCAGCGTCTCAAAACCGGCCTGGATGAGGTGGGTGAGGCCACCGCAGAGAACAGCCTGCTCGCCGAACAGGTCGGTCTCGCACTCTTCCTTGAAATTGGTTTCGATGATGCCCGAGCGACCGCCGCCGACGCCCGAGGCGTAGGAGAGGGCGATGTCATGGGCATTGCCGGTCGCGTCCTGATGAACGGCGATGAGGCACGGCACGCCGCCGCCCTTCACATATTCGCCGCGCACGGTGTGACCCGGGCCCTTCGGCGCGATCATGATCACGTCGACATCTGCCGGCGGCTCGATGAGGCCGAAGTGGACGTTGAGGCCGTGCGCGAACGCCAGCGCGGCGCCGGGGCGCAGATTGCCCTTGATATCGTTCTCGTAGATCGCGGCCTGATGTTCGTCGGGTGCGAGGATCATCAGCACGTCGGCCCACTTGGCAGCATCCGCATTTGCGAGCACCTTGAAGCCGGCGCCTTCTGCCTTGGTGGCCGAGGGCGAGCCGGGACGCAGCGCGATCGCGACTTCAGCAACGCCCGAATCGCGCAGGTTCTGCGCATGGGCATGGCCCTGGCTGCCATAGCCGAGGATGGCGACCTTCTTGCCCTTGATGAGGCCGATATCGGCATCGCGATCGTAATAAACACGCATGTCCCAGAACCCTTCTCTTTCAGTTCATCGGGCCGACCTGTGTCGGCATCCATGTAAAAAAATTTCGTGTCGGCCCCCGCCGGCGGACCGCTCCTGCACCTTTCAGCCGGCAAAGCCAAGCCGGTGTCGCGGTTTTCTGCGGGGTGGACTGTCTAAATTCAGGCGGCGGCGCCCCGCAGCATCCCGACAACGCCGGTGCGGCCCACTTCAACGAGCCCCAGCTCGCGCATCAGGCCGACGAACGTATCGACCTTGCTGCTCGGCCCAGTGATCTCGAAGACGAAGCTCTCCAGCGTGGTATCGACCACCTTGGCGCGGAACACGTCCGCCAGCCGCAGCGCCTCGATGCGCGCCTCGCCAGTGCCGGCGACCTTCACCAGCGCCAGCTCGCGCTCCACGAAGGGGCCGATTTCGGTGAGGTCGGTCACCTTGTGCACCGGCACAAGTCGCTCCAGCTGGGCAATGATCTGGTCGATCACGCGCGGCGGGCCATTGGTCACGATGGTGATGCGGCTGACCTTGTGGTCCGCGCTCACGTCCGCGACGGTCAGGCTCTCGATATTATAGCCGCGTGCCGAAAACAGACCCGCGATCCGCGCGAGAATGCCTGCCTCGTTGGTGACCGTGACGGACAGCACATGGCGTTCGCTGTCCTCCTGGCGGATGTGCATCACTCTTCGTCCTCGTCAAGAAATCGCAATGAGTTCAAAATCAGGTCGGTCAGAGACCGGTTGGATCGTCTGGCGTCCCGGCCGGGCCATCACTGAGGGGCGGCGCGACCGAGAGCATGCCGGTCATGGCATAATGCCAACCCTCGGGCGTGCGGTGGGCGATGCGCACCGGTTCGCCCAGCATCGCATCGAACACCCGGCGCAGCGGCTCTCCAACATAGCGGGGCGACACCAGAACGCTGTCATAATCCCGCTCGTTGAATTGAAACCGGCTTTCCAGTTCGATCACCCACTCGCCCGCATCCTCGTCGCCATGGTCGCGCGTAGTGCCGAACAGATCGGCACTCTCATTGTGCCGCTCGAAATCGAACGGCTCGCTGACATGGAGGCGAAGGCGGACGGGCTGGGTCATCAGACCAGCGCCCTAGCCTCGTCGTCCATCGTCCCCGAGACCTGGCTGGGCTCGAGCAGCATATCGGTATGCGCCGCGCCAGACGGGATCATCGGGAAACAGTTGGAGAGCTTTGCCACCCGGCAGTCGACAATGACCGGACCCGGCGTGTCGATCATCCGGCGGATGCCGGGGATCAGCTCGTCCATCGTCTCGATGCGAATGCCGGTCGCGCCATAGGCTTCCGCCAGCTTCACGAAATCGGGCAGGCTGTCCGAGTAGCTGTGCGAATAGCGGCTCTCATAGGTGAGTTCCTGCCACTGACGAACCATGCCCATATATTCGTTGTTCAGGATGAAGATCTTGACCGGCAGGCGATACTGGATCGCCGTGCCAAGCTCCTGGATGTTCATCTGGATCGAGGCATCGCCGGCCACGTCGATCACCAGCGAATCGGGGTTGCCGAGCTGGGCGCCGATCGCGGCCGGGAAGCCATAACCCATGGTGCCGAGCCCGCCCGAGGTGAGCCACTTGTTCGGTTCCTCGAAATGATAGTGCTGGGCCGCCCACATCTGGTGCTGGCCCACTTCGGTCGTGATGATCGTGTCGCGGTCGCGGGTCGCATTATAGAGCTCGGCGATGGCCCGCTGCGGCATGATTTCCTCGCCGGTCTCGACATAATCGAGGCTCTTGCGTGCGCGCCACTCGTCGATCTGCGACCACCAACCGCTGTAATCGGGCTTCTTGAACCCGCGCGCCTTGAGGCCAGCGATGATCGCCTCGATCGCGCGGCCGACATCGGCGACAACGGGCACGTCCACCGGCACGATCTTGTTGATCGAGCCGCGGTCGATATCGACATGGATTTTCTTGCTGAGCGGGGCGAACGCATCCAGCCGGCCGGTCACGCGGTCATCGAACCGCGAACCCAGCGCCAGGATGAGATCGGCCTTGTTCATCGCGAAATTGGCTTCGTAGGTACCGTGCATCCCCAGCATGCCCAGCCATTGCGACGAGGAGGCGGGGTAGGCGCCCAGGCCCATGAGCGTCGAGGTGACCGGTGCGCCGAGCATGTCGGCCAGCGCGCGCAGCGCTTCGCTGGCCGCGGGGCCGGAATTGATGACGCCGCCGCCCGTGTAGAGGACTGGCTGCTTGGCATCGAGAATGAGCGCAATGGCCTTGTCGATCATCTCCGCATCCGGCTCGGTTTGCGGCCGGTAGCTGGGATGGGCGTTCAGGGAGGGCTTCTCATAGGCGGCGGTGGCAACCTGCACGTCCTTGGGAATATCGATCACGACCGGGCCGGGGCGGCCGGAGGTCGCGATGTGGAACGCCTCGTGCACCGTGCCGGCGAGATCGGCCGGGCTCTTCACCAGATAATTATGCTTGGTGCAGTGGCGGGTGAGACCGACGGTATCGGCTTCCTGGAACGCATCCGTACCGATCAGCGTCGTCGGCACCTGCCCGGTGATGACGACCATCGGAATGGAGTCCATCAGTGCATCGGTGATGCCGGTGATCGCGTTGGTCGCGCCGGGGCCGGATGTGACGAGCACGACGCCCGGCTTGCCGGTCGAGCGGGCATAGCCCTCGGCCGCGTGGGCCGCAGCCTGCTCGTGGCGCACGAGAATGTGCTGGATCTTCGGGTGATCGTAGATCGTATCATAGATCGGCAGCACCGCGCCGCCGGGATAGCCGAACACGGTGTCGACCCCCAGATCGAGCAGGCATTGAACCAGAATGTCGGCGCCGCTTCTCTCGGCCACGGGAAACTCCTTGAAAACCATTAGCAGCGCCCTTGGTCGAAAGGAGCTGCCCTGACAAGGTTGGTGCCTCTATGGATTATAAAATGCCGTGTCAAATCAATATTAAGTAATAAAATTACAATAATGGAAAAATCTGCAACATTTTATTGAGCGGGAATGCTCCGGCCAGCTGCCCAAATGGAAACGGCGCCGACCAGAGTCAGCGCCGTTCCAGCTTTTCAACGATGATGAAGATCGCGGCCGTCAGGCGAAGGCGACGGTCTTCGCGCGGCGGCGCATCGCCAGACCGGTCAGGCCCAGGCCCATGATCATCATCGCCCAGGTGGAAGGCTCGGGCACGGGCACCAGATTGAGGTTGCCGTTGAAGGTGCCGAGGTGGATCTCGCCGCCATTGCCATCAGTATAGCGCCCGACCACGACCGAACCTTCGATCGGGGTGTGGATCAGCAGGCTGGCGCTGGGCGCCAGGACCGAGCCATAAAAGATGTTGCCGGAGAAGTTGAGCGTCTCCGCGTTCACGAAGTTCCAGATGACCTGCTGGTTGTTCGCCTGGTTGGCGCCGTTGGAGTTGAAGCCCAGGTTCACATCGGTGCCGAACACATTGATGATGACCGGCGTCGTGCCCGAGAAGTTGTACTTCAGGCTGTTGATCGATGCGAAGTCGGCCGCATTGAAGGAGAACAGCGCATAGCCGGCGCCATTGTCCACGGCGTTCAACGTCATGGCCGTGCCGGTGATGTCGAAGCCGCTCGGGTTGCTCGCCATGTTGAGCGAGGCGAGTGCCGTCGAGAGCGCGCGCACATCGTCGGAGACCTTGGTCACGGTCGCCGTGATGGGTGCCGAGACTGAGGCCGCATAGCCGGAATTGCCAGAGGCGAGATTGAAGTTGCGCGTGCCGCCGTTGAAATTGCCCGACGCCGTGCCGCCGACATTCAGCGTGCCGCCACTCTGGTTGATCGTCCCGCCGGAGAAGCTGCCGCCGATCGTATACACGTCGCCATTGCCGATGTTGGGACTGCTGCCCGTGAAGTTGCCGCCGACCGTCACGGTGCGGGGCGTCGAGTTCATCGTCAGCCAGCTGTTGCTGACATTGCCGGCGACCGAGGCACTGCCGCCGCTGGCGATGGTGCCGACGCCGCCATTGGATCCGTTATGCACCTTGATATCGGAATTTGAGATATTGCCGCCTACTGTCAGAACGGGAATACCGGCATTCTTTGTCTGGCCCTGGCTCGAATTGCCGATGCCGACTTGGCTCGCGCCGGTCAGGTTGCCGCCGACCAGCATCTTGCCCTCGACATCATGCTTCAGGTTCACGTCACCCAGCACGATGAGATTATAGTTCTTGAGCGCTTCAAGGCCCGCAGCGGCATCGCCGGATGCGAGGGCGGGGGCGCTAGCAAACGCGGCGAGGCCGAGCGCGATGGCAAGGGACGAACGCTTGAGCATGAAACAGGTCTCCGTCGGTGCGGGATGGCGAAAGATGAACGGCCTTTATACCATTTGTCAGAGCGTTGAAGCGTTCATCTTGCACGTCGAAAGCCGTGTCCGGTTTTGGCACAGGCGAGCAGGTGGCCGTTAATGGGCCTCCGGCGCGATGATGTTGAAGTCTTCGATGGTCACCTCAGCCTGGGGATCGATGGTCGTCCAGGCGGCTTGCCGGCCCCCAGCCCATGTCCGCTGCCGCTTCTGATAGGCGATGGTCTGCCGGAGGATGGCCGCCCGTGCTGTCGCCCGGTCGATTTGGCCCCCCAGCATCGCGGCGAGTTCCCGGACTCCGAGTGCGCGAAGCACCGGTCGATCAGGCGGAATGTCCCGGCGAACGAGCGCTTCGACCTCCTCGATGGCGCCATGCGCCAGCATGAGATCCAGCCGTTGCTCAGCGCGTTCGGCGAGCACCTCGCGCGGGAGCATCACCACCGCACCGTGAATGCGCATGTGTCCCGCAAGGCCGCCTTCGCGCCGGGCCTGCCATTGGGGGAGCGGCGTCCCGGTCGAGCGGACCACCTCCAGCGCCCGCGCGACGCGCGAGGTATCCGCCGGATTGAGCCGCCCTGCACTGACTGGGTCTTCCAGTTCCAGCGCGGCATAGCTTTGTGCCACCGGCAGCGCGCGCACGGCCTCGCGGATCGCGGGGTCGATCGCCGGCACCGGTGCGATGCCATGCAGCAGCGTGTGCAGATAAAGCCCGGTGCCGCCCACGAGAATGGCCGGAACACCCTTTGCATGGGCGGCGTCGATTTCCGCCTTGGCCTCCTGCGCCCAGCGCGCGGCCGAGCAATCCTCGATGCCGTCGATATGGCCGAAGAGGCGGTGCGGGGCTTGCGCGAGATCCTCCTCGGGCGGGCGGGCGGTCAGCACATTGAGGTCCGCATAGACCTGGCTGGCATCGGCATTGATGATGATGCCGCCCGTCGCCCGCGCGAGCCGCATTGCGACTGCGCTCTTGCCGCTGGCGGTCGGCCCGGCAATAAGCGCCACCGGCGGCCGCTCCCGGTCGCGCATTTCGGGCAGGGAATCAGGATCAGGCATGGCTGGCGGCATTTCGAACGGACGGGACATGATTGCGACCTTAGTCGCGCATGACGGACTTGGGCAGGGGGACGTGACCGCCGCGCGCGATGCGTTGGCGCAGGCGGGTCTCGATGTCGCCGCGCCGGTCTGGATCGAGGCGGGCGAGGCTGTGGACCTGCCCTTTGCCGGTGACCGGGCCGTCGCACGCGCCGCGCTGGAAGCGCTGGCGCCGCCCGCCGACCTGTTCGTGCTCGCGGGGGCGAACCGCGATTGCCGGCTGTTCGTGGCCGATATGGATTCGACGATGATCACCGTCGAGTGCATCGACGAGCTGGCTGATTATGCAGGGCTCAAGGAAGAAATCGCGGCGGTGACCGAGCGGGCCATGCGCGGCGAACTGGATTTCGCGCAGGCGCTGACCGGCCGTGTCGCGCTGCTCAAGGGTCTGGACGCGACCATGATCGATCGCTGCCGCGCCGAGCGGGTGCGGCTGATGCCCGGCGCGCGGGCGCTGGTGCAGACCCTGCGGTCACGCGGCGCGCGCACGATCCTGGTGTCCGGCGGCTTCGTGCCGTTTGCCCAGCCGGTGGCGCAGGAGATCGGGTTCGATGTCGCCATTGCCAACACCCTGCACATCGCGGGCGGCAAGCTCGCCGGCACGGTCGGCGAACCGATTGTCGATGCCGCACGCAAGCGCGCCGAACTGCTCGGAGCGGCGGAGCAGGGCGGATTGGCACCTGCGCAGTCCATCGCCATTGGCGACGGCGCGAACGATATTCCGATGATCGAGGCGGCCGGGCTAGGCGTTGCCTATCATGCCAAGCCCAAGACGCGCGCCGCTGCCGATGCCGCCATCGAGCGGGGTGACCTCAGCGTCCTTCTGCATGCCCTGGGCATCGCTCGTGCGCAATGGGTGACGGGCTAGCCGGGTCGCGGCCTATGCAGGCCGGGCAGCGCACTTAACCGAATCTTAGAGGGAAGCGTGAGATTTCCTTGTCCGATCCATGATCGAGCGGGGGAATGTCGTGCGGATATTGGCGCTAGCATCTCAGAAGGGCGGTTCGGGAAAGACCACGCTGTCTGGCCATCTTGCGGTTCAGGCGCAGCGCGCTGGCGCGGGGCCGGTCGTCCTTATCGATATCGATCCTCAGGGTTCGCTCTCCGATTGGTGGAACGAGCGCAGCGACGATTATCCCGCCTTTGCCCAGACGAGCGTCGCGCGTCTTGCCGGCGATCTTGAGGCGCTGCGTCAGCAGGGGTTCAAGCTGGCGGTCATCGATACGCCGCCGGCGATCACCATGGCCATTCAGAGCGTCATCGGCGTCGCCGAGCTGATCGTGGTGCCGACCCGGCCCAGCCCCCACGATCTGCGTGCCGTGGGCGCGACGGTCGACCTGTGCGAACGCGCCGGCAAGCCGCTTATCTTCGTGGTCAATGCGGCAACGCCGCGGGCGCGCATCACCTCGGAAGCCGCGATTGCACTTTCGCAGCACGGCACGGTGGCACCGGTCACCATTCACCAGCGCACCGATTTTGCGTCCTCGATGATCGATGGGCGCACGGTGATGGACTTCGATCCCAAGGGGCGCTCGGCGCAGGAAGTCGAGCAGCTCTGGAGCTATGTGGCCGATCGGCTCGAGCGGAATTTCCGGCGGACGGTGTTCTCGCCCACGCATGTCGCAGCGGCGATGTCGCGCCAGACGGGCTTCGGTCGTCGGGTGGTGCAGGGATGAATCGCGATAATTCGATGACCGAGCCGCGCCCTGCGGCATCGCTGACGGCGAGCCTGCTCGCGCGGCGGGGCACTGCGCGCCCGGCCATGCGTCGCCCGGCGCTGCCGGGTCTCTCGACCGCCCCGACCCTCCATGATGACCTTGGCTGGAATGACATGGGGGAGGGCGCTGTCCCCCACATGCCAGCGCTGGCCACCGGGACGGACGCTGCGGTGCCCATCAACGCCAATGTGTCCGTGGCTGCTGAGAGCGACCCGGCGCCTGTCTCCCCGGCCAAGCAGCAGATGCTGGCTCTCGCCGAGCAAATCAGCCTGCGCGTCACGCCGCCGAAAGTCACTTCCAAGCGCCCGGCCAGTCTGGCGGGCGTCGGCCGCAAGGCCGCGTTCACGCTGCGGATCGATAGCGAGAGGCACCTGCGTCTGCGCTTGCTGAGCGCGGTCTCGAAGCGCTCCGCCCAGCAGCTTCTCATCGAGGCGCTGGATCAGATGATTGCCGCCGACGCGCAAGTGCAGGCGCTCGCCGAAGAGATTGAATCCAGTTCGGGCCTGGAGGCGTGAGGCATATGGCGCTCTCCGTAAAAATGCCTTTGCTGCTGGTGACGGTGGCGCTCTCCAGCGTGACGCTGGGCGGCTGCGCACAGCTGGGTCTCCAGTCCCATAGCGCGCGCGCGACGCCCTCGGTTGCGCAACTTTCGCCCAAGATCGAGTCAGCGCTCGCGGATCGCAAGTTCGCCCATGCGCTCAACCTTGCCGAGGCGCTGGTCGCCGCCGAGCCGGCTGCTGCAGACCATCGCGTCTTGCTGGGCCGTGCCTATCTTGCCAATGGCCGCTATCGCTCTGCGCAGGCGGCGTTCACGGACGCCATGGCGCTGGGCAACAGCGATGTCCGCACGATCATCAGCCTGGCCCTGTGCGAGACCGCGCTGGGCAATGACAGCACGGCCCAGGCTTTGCTCGCCGACAACGCTGCCACGCTGCCCGCCTCGGACTATGGTCTCGCCATGGCCATGGCTGGCGACGTGCAGGAAGGCGTGCGCGCGCTCGTTTACGCCGCGCGCCAACCTGACGCCTCGGCACAGACACGGCAGAACCTCGCCTTTGCCTTGGCGCTGGGTGGCGCCTGGGGGCAGGCACGGCTGATCGCCGGGCAGGATCTGTCCGCCAAAGAGGCCGAGCAGCGCATCGGGCGCTGGTCTCAGGCCGTGGCGCAGGCTGAACCCGGCGCGCGGGTGGCTGCCCTGACTGGGGTTGCGCCCCGTGCCGACGATGCCGGGATGCCGTCTCGCCTCGCGCTGCGCAGCTTCGAGCTTCCCGCCGTTGCGGAACTGGCACCTCCAAAGGCTGTCGTCCCGTCGCTAGCGAAGGTGGCTGAAGGGGCTGAAGGGGCTGAACCTGCGGTAGCGGCCGATACTGAGCGCGCAGCACCCGCCGTTCAATCGGTCGCGATCCCGCCCCCGAGCCGGTCCTCAGACCCGGCTGGCCCGGCAAAAGCCAATCCTCCCATCGCATCCTCGGCGAACCCAACCTTTGGCGCACCGTCCGCCGAAATCCTCTCAGCAGCGCCTTTGCTGGTCCTGCAGCCAGGGCCAAGGGCGCCCGACATCGCTCAGATTGCCTTTGCGCCGGCTGCATCCAGCCCGTCGATGGGGGTAAAGATCGCCGCCGCGTCTCGCGCGGTGCCGGCCAGGCCGGGTCACGCTTCGGGCGATTGGGTGATGCAGCTCGGCGCCTTTGACAGCGCAACGATGGCGCGGGTGAAATGGCAAGATATGCGCCGTAACCCGCGTGTGGCTGGCTATCGCGAGATCGTCACCGCCGCGAGCGTCAATGGGCGCACCTTCCATCGCGTGGCGGTGGGTGGCTTTGCCAGCCGGGGCGCGGCCGGTTCGCTGTGCCAGACCCTGCGCGGCGAAGGGCAGGCCTGTTACGTGCGCCGCGATGACAGCAATGCATCGCGCATGGCGCGCGCTGGCGCCTCGGCCGGCGGGTCGCAATTCGCATCGCGGTGATGGAGCAGGTGGGCGATCCGCTCAGCGGATCACGCCGCCTTTCATGATCATCCGCGCCCGGCCCTGAACCGGCAGCTTGTCGAACGGCGTGTTGCCGGCCGCAGCTGCCATTTTGGCCGAATCGACGATCCAGGGTGTGTCAGGTGCGACGAGGATGAGGTCCGCCGGCGCGCCCGGCGCCAGTCGTCCCGCGTCGAGGCCGAGGATCGCGGCGGGATTGGCCGCGAGCAGGGCCATCATCCGCGTCTCAGTGATCTTGCCTTCACGCACCAGATTGAGGGCCAGCGGCAGCAGCGTCTCGGCGCCGGCGATGCCGGGCAGGGCGTCCGCGAAGGGCAGGCGCTTGTCTTCCGGGCCGCGCGGATCGTGCCCCGAGCACAGCACGTCGACAGTGCCATCCGCGACCGCCTCGATCGTGGCAAGCCGATCTCGCTCGTCGCGCAGCGGCGGGGAGAGCCGCGCGAAGGTACGGAAATCGCTGACTGCCGCATCGTTGAGGAAGAGGTAGGAGGGGCTGGTGCCGCAGGTCACCTTCAACCCTTCGGCCTTGGCCGTGCGAATGAGGGCGAAGCCCGCCGCAGTGGTGACGAGGCGGACATGCAGGCGTGCGCCCGTCTCCCGCGCCAGCGCGATGTCCCGCGCGATAGCCATCGCTTCGGCACTGGCCGGGGCACTGGGCAGGCCGAGGCGCGAGGCCGTTTCGCCATCCGTCGCCACGGCATTGGCTGTCAGGCCGCCATCCTCGGCATGGGTAATGACCACCAGGTCGAGCGCGGCAGCATAATGCAGCACGCGCAGCATCACGCCCGAGTCCGCGATCCAGCGCCGGCCCGTCGCGATGGCCCGGGCGCCAGCGGACTTCATCAGCGCCATTTCCGCCAGTTCGCGTCCCTCGAGGCCGCGCGTCGCGGCGCCGAGCGGATGCACCCAGAAGTCCGGCTTGCCGGCCCGAGCGGCGTGCTGGATCAGCCCCGGTTCGTCGAGAACGGGCGACTGGTCCGGCATCAGCGCGGCGCGGGTGATGCCGGCGAAGTGGAAGGCCGGCTTGTCGGTGCGGAACACGCCCAGATCGATGATGCCCGGCGCGAGGATCATGCCCTTGGCATCGACGATTTCGGCGCCATCCGGCACCTTTGTGGCGTCAACGGCAGCGATTGTCGCGCCTTCAACGAGCAGCGTGCCTTCGGAGAGGGCGCTGGCGGTCGGATCGCACAGGCGTGCGTTGACGATAGCGGTCAGGCCCATCCTTCGACTCCCCGGGCTGTGCGGGTGAGGACATCGAGGCAGGCCATGCGCATAGCGACCCCCATCTCGACCTGCTCGGTGATCGCCGAGCGATCCGGATCGTCCGCTACGCTGCTGACGATTTCCACGCCCCGGTTCATCGGGCCGGGGTGCATGATGATCGCGTCGGGCTTGGCGCGCTTCAGCCGCTCGGGCGTGAGGCCATAGAGCGCGTGAAATTCGCGGGCCGAGGGGATGAAGGCCCCATCCATCCGCTCATTCTGAATGCGCAGCATCATCACCACATCCGCGCCATCCAGTGCGGCGTTGAAATCATGGAACGGCGTGACCCGATAGCGCTCCACCGCCGGGGGCATCAGCGTCGGCGGCGCGCAGACACGCACCTGCGCGCCCAAAGCCGTGAGGCAGAGCATGTTGGAGCGGGCGACGCGGCTGTGGAGAATATCGCCGCAGATGGTGACGATCAGCCCCTCGAAGCTGCCCTTGCGCCGCCTTATGGTCAGTGCGTCGAGCAGCGCCTGCGTCGGGTGCTCGTGGCGGCCATCGCCGGCATTGAGCACGGGGCAATCCACCATGTCGGCGATCAACTGCACGGCGCCCGAACTCATATGGCGGATCACCATCACGTCGGCGCGCATCGAGTTGAGCGTCACGGCGGTGTCGATCAGCGTCTCGCCTTTCTTCACGCTCGATTGGGCGGCGTGCATGTTCACCACGTCCGCGCCCAGCCGCTTGCCCGCCACCTCGAATGAGAGCAGCGTGCGCGTGCTGTTCTCGAAGAAGGCGTTCATCTGCGTGAGGCCGGCGAGGCGCCCGTCATGCTTGCGGCTGCCGGCACGGTTGAGCGAGGCCCATTGCTCGGCTTCATCCAGCAAGAAGCGGATTTCATGCGGCGCCAGATTGGCGATTCCCACCAGATGCCGGTGCGGAAAATTGTCCCGGCCGATGAGGCCGGTGGCGGGAGAGGGCGATATTGTCATTAAAGCGCCTCGTTAGTGGAGCGGCGGGGCGGACTCAAGCGCTGATGTATCAGGCGGACGGCGTCCAGACGTTGAGATCGAGCAGGATGATCAGCGCGCACTGCGCGGCGGCGATGAGGAACAGCGCGCGGGAGAAGTCCCGCTTGCGGGTCTTGTGCCGGAAGAGCCGCATGGCGAGCCAGGCGCCAATCGTCCCGCCGATCGCCGCCAGGGTCAGCAGATCGCGCTCGCGCATGCGCGGTCCCCCGGCAATGGCGCGCTGCTTGTCATGGCGGAAGGCGGCGAGGGTGATGAGGTTGATCAGCACCAGCCAGCCCCAGATGATGTGCGTTTCCGTCATGCGCAGGTCAGCCCATCGTCAGGCCGTCAATGGCCCCCTGCAGGATGAGGGCGGCGGCGTGGGCGTCGATCTTTTCAGCGCGCTTGGCCCGGCTCATGTCCTGCGCGATCATCGCCCGCTCGGCAGCGACGGTCGACCAGCGCTCGTCCCACAGCAGCACGGGCAGGCCGAGCACGGCGATGTTGCGGGCAAAGGCGCGTGCAGCCTGGCTGCGCGGGCTCTCGCTGCCATCCATATTGAGCGGCAGGCCGATGACGAGGCCCTTGACCGACTGCTGGGCGATGAACTGGGCGAGCACGTCCCGGTCCTTGCTGAACTTGCCGCGCTTGTGCGTATGGGCGGGGCTGGCGATGCTCCAGCCGGCATCGCACAGGGCAAGGCCGATGGTCTGGGTGCCAAGGTCCATGCCGAGCAGGCGTCCGCCAGCCGGCAGGGCCTGCGCGAAGGACGCCTTGTCGAGCGTGATCAGCGTTTCCCCGACCATCAGCGCTGCCATGCCGCCAGTCGGCCGAGCGCATCGGCGCGGATGTTCGCCCAGAACAGGGGATAATCGTACACGTGGTAATTGTTGCCCGGCAGCACGAAGGTGCCGAGCTTGGGGGCGCTGTCGAGCATCAGGAAGCCACGACCAGCGCAGCGCGCGCCGATCTCGCCGGGCGTGAGCAGCCCGGTCGACGCCGCCTCGCCATCGCCGCGCAACACGCCCAGATTGGCATCGCCCGGCGCATCGGGCGCCGCGCCGCCATTCAGGGGATTGGTGCAGAGCATGGCCGACCCGGCGCGCGATTGCCTGTCCAGTCCACGCTCGCGGTCGAACGACGATTCCACGGCCGACGTGTCTGCCGGCGCGGCGAAGCTTTGCCAGCTCAGCACGCAGCCGGTCGTCCCAGGGCCGGTGCAGGCGGGCAGGCCCAGCGCTGGCAGATCATGCTCCACGGAGACTGGCCAGCCGACGACATAGGCCGCGACCAGCCGCGCCTTGAGTGCAGTGTTGCCGGCCTCCTCATGGAGGAGCCGCAGCAGGTGGCGACTGCCCTGGCTATGGGCGGCGAGAATGATCGGCCCTTGCGGATTGGCGGCGAGGAACTGTTCGAAGGCGGCCTTCACGTCCGCATAGGCTCGCTCCAGCGCCAGCGCGGCGTCTGCCTTTTCGGTGAGGAAGGCACCGAACACGGCCTGCCGGTAGCGCGGCGCCCAGATATCGCCCGCCGCCGCGAAAGCGCTGGCCTGAATGCGCACGAACCGCGCGGCCTGCGCTTTTGCGATGCGGTCGTTGATCGGCGCGTTCCAGTGGAGCGTTTCGAACGAGCTGGTGGGGTGGACGAAGAAGATCGCCGCTTTCTGCGCTGGCGCCGCCTCGGCAAGCTTCGTGGCCGGTTGCCAGCGAGCGGGATCGTCGCGGCGCCCGTCCGGCCGGCTGATCCATCCATCGCTGCCCGCATAGAAATTGGCGGGGAGGGCGGGCGGCTCGCTGAACCCGACATGCGGCACCAGTGCGCTCTGCATCAGCCGGGGGCCGAAGAAGGAGAAGGCGATCATTCCCGCGATTGCCAGGGCTGTGAAAAACGCGACGACATACAGGAACTTCCGGGCCAAAGGGGCACGACTCCATCTCTGTGGCAAGCTGGGTAGTGGCATGGCTCATGCCCGCTTGGGTTCCGCGAGGCAAGCGAAGGCAGCTGGCGAAGGTCCAACAGGCGAAGGTCCAATTTGCCTTGCGGGCGGATCGTGATAGGTCGGACCGGTTCAGGAACGGACGCGGCGGGGAGCAGGATGATGGCCAGCAACGCATCGACGGCGCAGACGGTATGGCCGCTGCGCACCTGGGTGCTGTGTGTGCTCGGCGCGCTTGTCGGTCTGGCCATCGACCGGTTTTCCGATCCCGCGCCCATCGAGCCAGAGTTTCTGCGGCGGGTGATCGCGGCGCTGCCCATGTTCCTTTCGACCGCCGCACTCGCCTTTGGCCTCGGTTGGCGCCGGCGGCGACCGGTCGCGGCTCTTGTCGTGGCACTGATCTGCGGCCTCATTGGCGGCGGCGTCTTTCTGTGGAACGGGGTGCCCGGCCACGGATCGAGCGTCGATCTCTGGCATCTCGTCTGCGGCGCCATCGCGGCGGCTGCGCTGCTGGTGCTGTTTCAGGCAGCGCAGGACCGCAGTCTGGCCGGCGGCGCGCCCTCTGCGCCGGCCGGCGTGTCGCCCCGCGCGGTGCGGGCATGGTCGCGCCAGGCTATTCATTATGAGGATGTTCACGGCCATTTGTGGACGAATGCGCTGCTGATCGGCGCCAGCGCGCTGTTCATGCTGCTCAGCTTCGGCATCGCGCATTTGCTGGCGCAGATGTTCATGCTGGTGAAGCTCCCCTTCCTGCGCGATGCGCTGCGCGAGTCTGCTGTGGTCGCCATGCTGTGCGGGGCGGCTTTCGGCGCGGCGCTCGGGTTGTTGCAGGATCGCGGGGCGATCATCGCCGCCTTGCAGCGCGTGGCCATGCTGGTGCTGCGCGTGCTGGCGCCGGTGGTGGCGCTGGCGATCGGCATCTTTCTGGCGGCCTTGCCTGTCACCGGCCTGGCTCCGCTCTGGGCGACGGGCGGCACGACGCCGATCATGCTGGCCGGAGCGGTGCTGGCGCTGTTTCTCGCCAATGCGGTGGTGGGCGATACGGCGCTTGAGGAAACCCGCTCGGTGTTGCTGGGTGCCAGCGCGGCGGCGCTCGGCCTGTTCCTGCTGCCGATGGTGGGTATTGCGGTCTTCTCCTCGGGACTGCGCATCCATCAACATGGCCTGACGCCGGAACGGCTGTGGGCGCTGGCCTTTCTGGTCGTGGCGAGCATCACCGCCATTGCCTATGCCGTCGCCATCCTCGGTGCACGCGGCTGGTTTGCGCGGCTGCGGCGGACCAATCGCATGCTCGTATTCGTGATCGCCGGTATTGCGCTACTGCTCTCCACGCCGATCTTCGGCTTCGAGCGGATCGCGACTGCGCACCAGCTCCAGCGCCTCGCGGGCGGGCAGGTGGCGCCGGACAAGTTCGATTACCGTGCCTTGTGGTTCGATTTCGGGCCGGAGGGGCGTGCCGCGATTCGACGGCTGGCGAGTGGCTCGGCAGACGCGACGATCCGCCGTCATGCCGCCGAGACGATGAAGCTGACCGACCGCTGGGCCATGCCGCCTATGGTCGTCGCCGCGCGCAGTGGCGAATTGCTGGACGAGCGGCTGACGATCCTGCCCATCCCGGTCGAATTGCCGCCAGCGCTGCGCAAGCGGCTGGTGCAATATGATGCCTGCGAGGAGACCGGCCCGTGCCTGCTGCATTATGTGCCGGGCGAGGATCTGGCGATCGTAGTGAAGCTGCCCGCCCCGGAATGCGGCGATTGTGCCCCAACCGTGCGCCTCATCCGACAGGAGAATGGCGAATGGACCAATGAGAGCCGCTATCTCGCCCAGGGCGATGCCGCCCGCCGGATGGTGGCGCAGATCCGCGCCGGCGCCGTCGACCTCCGCCCCGTGATGGCGCGACAACTCTACATCGGTGGCGAACCGGTCGGCGAACCGCTGTCGACGGCCGCCAATGGTGCCGAAACGGCGGAAGCGCCTTGATGACCGCCGGAGCCAGTGCTAGCGCGCGCTCCCATGAGCGTAGACCTGACAACCGTAAAAAAGATCGCCAGCCTCGCGCGCCTCGCCGTAAGCGAGGATGAAGCGCAGGCGCTGGTGCCCGAACTCAACGGCATTCTCCACTGGGTGGAGCAGCTGGGCGAGGTGGACGTGACCGGCGTCGAGCCGATGACCGCCGTCATCCCCAACACGCTGCGCCTGCGCGAGGACGTCGTGACCGATGGCAATGTCCGCGACAAGGTGCTGGCCAATGCGCCTCAGGCGGAACATGGCTTTTTCGCCGTGCCGAAGGTGATCGAATAATGACCGATCTGACCAACCTCACTGTCGCGCAGATCCGCGATGGCTTCCGTGCTGGTGACTTCTCCGCGCGGGAAGTCGCCGAGGCGTTCAACGCCAACGTCGCCGCCGCCAAGGCGCTCAACGCCTTCATCGTCGAGACGCCCGAGCATGCGCTGGCTGCTGCCGATCAGGCGGACAAGGACCGCGCCGCCGGCACGCTCAAGCCGCTGTCCGGCGTGCCCATCGGCATGAAGGACCTGTTCTGCACAGAGGGCGTGCAGACGACCGCCGCCAGCCACATGCTGGAAGGCTTCATGCCGACCTACGAGTCCACCGTCTCGCAGAAGCTCTGGGATGCCGGCGCGGGCATGCTCGGCAAGCTCAATCTCGATCAGTTCGCCATGGGGTCGTCCAACGAGACGAGCTATTTCGGCAATGTGATTTCGCCCTGGCGGCGCAATGACGGCAGCAATGCTGCGCTGGCGCCGGGTGGTTCCTCGGGTGGCAGCTCGGCGGCGATTGCCGCACGGCTCTGCCCGGCGGCGACCGGTACGGACACCGGCGGGTCGATCCGCCAGCCTGCGGCCTTCACGGGCATTTCCGGCATCAAGCCGACCTATGGCCGCTGTTCGCGCTGGGGCATCATTGCCTTTGCCAGTTCGCTCGATCAGGCCGGGCCGATGGCGCAGGACGTGCGCGACTGCGCGATCCTGCTGGAGAATATGGCCGGCTTTGACGCGAGGGACTCGACCTCGCTCAACTTGGCGGTGCCGCAGTGGGAAGCTGGATTGTCCAGCGATCTCAAGGGTAAGCGCATCGGCATTCCCAAGGAATATCGCGTCGAGGGTCTCGATGCCGATGTCGCGCGGGTGTGGGACGATGGCATTGCCTGGCTGAAGGATGCCGGCGCCGATATCGTCGAGGTCTCGCTGCCGCACAGCAAATATGCCCTGCCGGCTTATTACATCATCGCCCCGGCGGAAGCCTCGTCCAATCTCGCGCGCTATGACGGCGTGCGCTACGGCCTGCGTGATCTGCCCGATGGCGCGAACCTGCAGGATATGTATGCTGCGACGCGCGCCGCCGGCTTCGGCCCGGAGGTCAAGCGCCGCATCATCATCGGCACCTATGTGCTCTCGGCGGGCTTCTACGATGCCTATTACACCCAGGCGCAGAAGGTGCGGGCGCTGATCGCGCAGGATTTCGCCAAGGCTTTCGAGGCCTGCGACGTCATCCTCGCACCCACCGCGCCCAGCGCGGCCTTCGGCCTCGGGGAGAATGTCGACGATCCGCTGAAAATGTATCTGAACGACGTGTTCGCGGTGCCGGCCTCGCTGGCGGGTCTCCCCGCCATGTCCGTGCCCGGCGGGCTCAGCAAGGACGGGCTGCCGCTCGGCCTGCAGATCATCGGTCCGGCCTTCGATGAGCAAGCGGTGCTGAACGCGGGTTTCGCCATTGAGCAACGGGCGGGCTTCACCGCCCGGCCTGAGGCGTGGTGGTAGATGTTTCGTGCTCCTGCGCAGGCAGGAGCCCAGGGCAGCCAAGGGCTGCACTTCCCTGGATTCCTGCCTTCGCGGGAATACTGTAAGGACTGAAGAATGACTGAGACGAGCTATCACATTCGTGGCGCTACCGGGGACTGGGAGGTCGTGATCGGCCTTGAGGTTCACGCACAGGTGGTGAGCCAGGCCAAGCTGTTCTCCGGCGCGGCGACGGCCTTCGGCGCGGAGCCGAACACGCAGGTGAGCCTTGTCGATGCCGCGATGCCCGGCATGCTGCCGGTGCCCAATCGCGAGTGCATCCGTCAGGCGGTGCGCACCGGGCTTGCGATCAATGCGCAGATCAATATGTGGAGCCGGTTCGACCGCAAGAATTACTTTTATGCGGACTTGCCGCAGGGCTACCAGATATCCCAGCTTTATCATCCGCTTGTGGGTGAAGGTTCGCTGACGATCGAAGCCGACGAGAAGGCAGGCATTGCCGCCGACAAGGCCATCGGCATCGAGCGCATCCATGTCGAGCAGGATGCCGGCAAGCTGATGCACGATCAGCACCCGACGCGCTCCTACGTCGATCTCAATCGCTCCGGCGTGGCGCTGATGGAAATCGTCAGCCGCCCGGACATGCGCTCGCCTGCCGAGGCCGGGGCCTATCTGCGCAAGCTGCGGGCGATCCTGCGCTATGTCGGCTCGTGCGATGGCAATATGGAGGAGGGCTCCATGCGCGCGGACGTGAACGTCTCCGTGCGCAAGCCCGGCGAGGAATTCGGCACGCGGACCGAGACGAAGAACGTCAATTCCGTGCGCTTCGTCATGCAGACCATCGAATATGAAGCCCAGCGCCAGGTCGATGTGATCGAGGGTGGCGGGCGGATCGTGCAGGAAACGCGGCTGTTCAACCCGGATACCGGTACGACGCGGTCGATGCGCTCCAAGGAAGATGCGCATGATTATCGCTACTTCCCGGACCCGGACCTGCTCCCGCTGGTGCTGGAGGACAGCTTCATCGAGGATTGCCTGCACTCGCTGCCCGAACTGCCGGATGCCAAGCGCACCCGCTATGTCGAGGTACTGGGGCTCTCCGATTACAATGCCCGCGTGTTGACCGCGGAGGCGGAAACGGCCCGCTGGTTCGAGGCTCTGCTCGCGGAAAGCGCGCGCATCCAGAAGAAGAGCGAGGGTGAGGTGGCCAAGGCCAGCGCCAACTGGCTGCTGTCCGAGCTTTACGGTGCGCTCAATCGCCTCGGCAAGACTCTCGAGGACAGCCCGGTCAACCCGGAGCGCGGCGCGGAATTGCTCGCCCTGGTGGCCGATGGCACGATCTCGGGCAGCATCGCCAAGCAGGTGTTCGAGATCATGCTGGAGACCGGCGAAGCGCCTGCCGAGATTGTCGAGAAGCGCGGCCTCAAGCAGACCACGGATACTGGTGCGATCGAGGCGGTCGTCGCGAAGATTCTCGCGGACAATGCCGATAAGGTCGAACAGTATAAGGCTGGAAAGGAAGCCCTCTTCGGCTTCTTCGTCGGTCAGACGATGAAGGCCATGCAGGGCAAGGCCAATCCGCAGATGGTCAATGAGTTGATCAAGAAGGCATTGGGCTGATCGGATCCCGGCCGCACCCAGAAGGCGAGGCCGGGAAGCAGGGATCAGTCGGGTGGCGGCGCGATGGACGGCAGTTCGTCGGGGCCGCGGCCGGGTTCATCGATATTGGGCGTTTCCGGCGCGATTTCGGGCGGTTCGCGAAACGGCGTCTCGTCCGGCGATTCCATGGGCGGAAGCTCGTCGGGTGACTGCGGGGTGATGGTATCGGGGGGCGGAATTTCCGGCTGGCTGGCCATGGCTTTGCGTCCTTTCGTTGCTCTTTTCAACGGGCGGCGTGAGGGATCGTTCCGGATCGACACGGCAAGGCGCGCACAGCCTTGCCCTTTCCCAGGCTTTGCACTATGGCCCGCCGACCGGCGACCGATGCGGGCGTGGCGAAACTGGTAGACGCGCCAGATTTAGGTTCTGGTATCGCAAGATGTGGGGGTTCGAGTCCCTTCGCCCGCACCAGTTGCGCAGCCTGGCCCCGGTCGTTCCAAGAGATTTCATCCTAGCCTGGAAAGCGTCGAGTTAGAGATATGCAGATTGTCGAGACATTGAATGAGGGCCTCAAGCGCGCCTATACGCTGACCGTCACGGCCAAGGACATCGACGCCCGCGTCGAAGAGGAAGTGAAGTCAATTGCGCCGCAGGTGCGGATGCCCGGTTTCCGGCCCGGCAAGGTGCCTGCCAACCTCGTCCGCAAGATGCACGGCCCGGCCCTGCAGCGCGAGGCGCTGGACAAGTCCATCCGTGAGGGCGTCGAGAAGGTCATCGCCGAGAACAAGCTGCGTCCCGCGATGCAGCCGAGCGTCGAGCTGACGGCGGACTATGAGGACGGCAAAGACGCCGAGGTCAAGGTCGCTCTGGAAATCCTGCCGGAGGTTCCCGCGCCCAAGATCGAGGGCATCAAGCTGGAGCGGCTCGTCGTCGACGTGACTGACGAGCAGATCGACGAGGCGGTTGGCCGTCTCGCCGCGCAGAGCCAGCGTTATGAGGACGCGCCCAAGTCCGCCAAGGCAAAGGAAGGCGACCAGGTCGTCATGGATTTCGTCGGCAAGGTCGACGGCGTGGCGTTCGAGGGCGGCACCGGTTCGGACATGGCGATCGCCATCGGCTCGGGCAATCTGATCCCCGGCTTCGAGGATCAGCTGGTCGGCGTGAAGGCCGGCGACGAGAAGACCATCAACGTGACCTTCCCCGCCGAATATGGCTCCAAGGAGCTGGCCGGTAAGGATGCGACGTTCGATCTCGTCATCAAGGCGGTCAAGAACCCCGTCGAGAAGCCCGCTGACGACGAGTTCGCCAAGCAACTCGGTCTCGAGAGCCTCGAGAAGCTGCGCGAGCTGTTCAAGGCGCAGATCGAGCAGGAGCACGGCAATCTGACGCGCACCTACATGAAGCGCCAGTTGCTCGATCAGCTGGCTGCCGGCCATGATTTCGAGGTGCCCCCGGGCATGGTCGAGGCCGAGTTCGGACAGATCTGGCAGCAGCTTGAGCATGAAGCCGGTCACGAGGAAGATCCCGCGGCGGCGCTCAAGGAAATGGAAGCCGACCGCGACGATTATCGCAAGATTGCCGAGCGTCGCGTCCGTCTGGGCCTGCTCCTCTCGGAAATCGGCCAGGCCAATGGCGTGGAGATCACGCAGGCGGAAATGAACCGCCTCGTTGCTCAGGCCGCGCAGCAGTACGCCCCGCAGGACCGCGAGCGGTTCGTCGAATATGTCCGCAACGAGCCGATGGCCGCCGCGCAGCTGCGTGCCCCGCTCTACGAAGACAAGGTCGTCGATTATCTCTTCGAGAAGGCCGATGTGAGCGAGCGCACCGTTGCGCGCGCCGATCTGGAAGCGGCGATCGAGAGCGAAGAGGGCGGTCACGTCCACGGACCGGATTGCGGCCACGATCACAGCCACGACGCCAAGCCGGCCAAGAAGGCTGCCGCCAAGAAGCCGGCTGCCAAGAAGGCTGATGCCGAGGCAGAAGCCGCTCCGGCTGAAGAGGCCAAGGCGCCTGCCAAGAAGGCTCCGGCCAAGAAAGCCGCTGCTGCCAAGGCGGACGAGGGCGACGCGGCTGAGAAGCCGGCCAAGAAGCCCGCTGCCAAGAAGGCCAAGGCTGCCGAGGCCTGAGACCTGACTGCAGATCGCATGAACTGATCAGAAGCGAGCCGGAGCGGGGTACCGTTCCGGCTCGCTTTTTCTTTGGATGCAACGCGCCGGACGAGTGCAGAAGGCGCCGCAGGGCGCTGGGGCCGCAAAAGACCATTGCAACCATGCGATCTGTTGCCATAAGCCCGCAGTCCCATGCATCCAGACCCGTCCAGCCCGATGACAGGCGTGCGCATCGCCGTCCTGCTGCCTTGTTATAACGAGGCGGTCGCCATCGGGCAGACCGTCACCGCGTTCGCGCAGGCCTTGCCGCAGGCGGCCATCTACGTGTTCGACAATAACAGCTCCGATGACAGCGTCGCCGTCGCGCGCGCCGCCGGGGCGATCGTCCACAGCGTGCGGCAGCAAGGGAAGGGCCATGTCGTGCGGCGGATGTTCGCGGACGTCGATGCGGACATCTACGTGCTCGCCGATGGCGATGCGACCTATGATGCGAGCGCGGCGCCGGCGCTGGTCAGCGCGATGCTGGACGGGCCGCTCGACATGGTCGTCGGGGCCCGCAAGTCTGAGGTAGAGGCGGCTTACCGTCCGGGGCACCGGCTCGGCAATCTGCTGCTCACCGGACTGCTACGGCAGCTTTTTGGGCGCAGTTTCACCGATATTCTCTCAGGCTATCGGGTGTTCTCCCGGCGGTTCGTCAAGAGCTTCCCGATCCTATCGGAGGGCTTCGAGATCGAGACGGAGATGTCCGTCCACGCCCTCGAGCTGCGCATGCCGGTGGGCGAGGTGATGACCGCCTATGCGGCGCGGGCGGAGGGCTCGCTCTCCAAGCTCAACACCTTCCGCGACGGCTGGCGCATCCTGCGCACGATGATCCAGCTCTATCGCGTGGAGCGGCCCTTGTGGTTCTTCGGTTTCATTGCGCTGGTGATCGCGCTGGTTGCCGGACTGATGGGCGTGCCGGTCATCCTGACCTATCTGGAGACGGGGCTTGTGCCCCGCTTCCCGACCCTCATCACCATCGTGGGGATGGGCGTTCTGTCCGCCCTGTGTCTGCTTACCGGCCTCATCCTCGATACGGTGACGCGCGGCCGGCAGGAAATGAAGCGCCTTGCCTATCTGGCGCATACCGCGCCGGGGATGGCGCGTTAAATTTCATTAACCCAGTTGATCATGAATAATTGAGTCCATAAACTTTCCCGACAGGCTCGGGGGGGCAGGTATGGAGGGGGTCGGTTCATCGCGGCACCATTATAAGGTGCTTGATAGCTTGCGCGGCATTTGCGCGTGCATGGTGGTCCTGCTGCATGTGAAGACGCAGGGAGGAATATCGAACGCAGCGCTGGTTGAGCATGCGTCCCTTTTCGTCGATTTCTTTTTCGTGCTGTCCGGCTTTGTCATCGGCGCGAGCTACGGGAAGAGACTCGTGGACGGCTATTCCGTCGGCCATTTCATGCGCAAGCGGATCGCCCGCGTCTATCCACTGCATTTTTCCATGCTGGTCTGCTTCGTCCTGTTCGAGCTGTGTCTCCTCGTTTTCGGTGGGGATAGGTTAGGCAGGCCGGCCTTTGAGGGCCTGCAATCGCCCAAGAATCTGATCGACGCCCTGCTGTTAATCCAGATTTTCCCGGGCGGCGATCCGACAGCGTGGAATTTCCCCAGCTGGTCGATCGCGGCGGAAGTCTGGATTTATCTGGCCTTTGCATTGGTGCTGCGAACCGCTGGGCGTCACTTGGTGCCAATTTGTCTCGGCGTTGCGGTCGCCGTTCCGTTGCTGCTCCTTGGCCAGCCGGATTTCAGTCCGATCATGTACCAGAACGCGCTGCTGCGCTGCGCGATGGGCTTCGCGCTCGGCCTGGTCGGTTGGCGCTGCATGGATCGGATCAGGGCGATGCAGCTTCCTGGTTGGGCTGATCAGGGGCTGGAACTGGTGACGGTGATTGCGCTGCTTGCCTTCATATCCTGCCTGGGAGGGGGGAGGCTGTCCGTTCTGTCACCCTTTCTCTTTTTGATCGCGGTACTCGTGTTTGCGCGTGAAAAAGGGGTGGTGAGCGAGTGCTTGAAAAGGCCTAAGGTCGTGGAAATCGGAGCGCTCTCCTATTCGATCTACCTTATCCACATCTTTCTATATTACCGCCTGCTCAACTTGTTATCGGTCATCGAGCGTCATGCCGGTGTCGATCTGGTGGTCGGTACGCAGGCGGGGAAAGCCATCGGCGGCGGGGTCTGGATCGGCGATGCGATCAGTATCCTCTTTCTGATCTTCGTCATGGGTTGTGCCTCTCTGAGCCGGCGACTGATCGAAGGGCCTGGGCGCGCGCTTTTCGAAACGCACCTGTCTGCACCCGTTGCCCACCCTGCGCATCTTGAAGTCAGTGCCCAAACGTCCGATGTAGTGGCCGCAGACGGCCAGTAAGAAAGAGAATCATGACCGATAATTTTGATCCGCTCGGGGCACTTGTTCCTATCGTTATCGAACAGTCCAATCGCGGCGAGCGCAGCTTCGATATCTACTCGCGCCTGTTGCGGGAGCGGATCATTTTCGTGACCGGCCAGGTCGAGGATCACATGGCCTCGCTGATCGTCGCCCAGCTGCTCTTTCTGGAATCGGAGAATCCGAAGAAGGACATCTGGATGTACATCAACTCGCCGGGCGGCGTGGTGACCAGCGGTATGGCGATCCATGACACCATGCAGTATATCCGCCCGAAGGTCGGCACGGTGTGCATCGGTCAGGCCGCATCGATGGGCAGCTTCCTGCTCGCGGCCGGCGAACCGGGCATGCGCTTTGCGCTCAGCAACGCGCGGATCATGATCCACCAGCCGTCTGGCGGCGCGCAGGGCATGGCGTCGGATATCGAGATCCAGGCCAAGGAAATCCTCCGGATCCGTCGTCGCCTGAACGATCTGTACGTCAAGTACACCGGCCAGCCGCTGGAGAAGATCGAGGCCGCCATGGATCGCGACACCTTCCTGGAAGCGGAAGAAGCGCTCGCGTTCGGCCTTGTGGACAAGGTGTACGACAAGCGTCCCGGCACCAGCGAAGAAACGCCGGCTTGATAGGGTCGGGCCGGCCGCTCACGCGGTCGGCCTTTGCATCCCGGCGGCGCCGTGCATCGTCGCCGGACTTTGGGCTGTGCCGTGGTCGAGTGAGCGGCCAGCTTGTTTCCGCCGCTAAAATCTCTCTGTTCGCAGCCTGGCCGGGGGCGGCCAGCATCTCCCATTGCAAAGCCGGGCCAGCCCTCCCATCTTCTTTCCATTATGGCTTTTGAGCCGGCAATGTCTGGTTTACGCTATTTGGCGACATTTTCGGCACTTGTGATGCTGCAAGAAGGCGGTCTAGGATGACCGACGGAAAGAGCATCTGGGCAATTGGCGCGAGACGGCGCCAGACCAAGGAAGAGATTGAATGACAAAGCTCACAGGATCGGATTCGAAGAGCACGCTCTACTGCTCGTTCTGCGGAAAGTCGCAGCACGAAGTGCGTAAGCTCATCGCCGGCCCAACCGTGTTCATCTGCGATGAATGCGTCGAATTGTGCAACGATATCATTCGTGAAGAGACCAAAGGTGGTCTGGTCGGCCGCAAGGAAGGCGGCGTGCCGACGCCCCAGCAGATTTGCGATGTGCTGAGCGATTATGTGATCGGCCAGCAGCGCGCCAAGCGCGTGCTCTCGGTGGCTGTGCACAATCACTACAAGCGGCTGGAGCATGGCGGCAAGGCGGGCGATGTCGAGCTGGCCAAGTCCAACATCCTGCTGATCGGCCCGACGGGTTGCGGTAAGACGCTGCTCGCGCAGACGCTGGCCAAGACGTTCGACGTGCCGTTCACCATGGCGGATGCGACGACGCTGACCGAAGCCGGCTATGTCGGTGAGGATGTCGAGAACATCATCCTCAAGCTGCTCCAGGCGTCGGACTATAATGTCGAGAAGGCGCAGCGCGGCATCGTGTATATCGACGAGATCGACAAGATCAGCCGCAAGGCGGAGAATCCCTCCATCACCCGCGACGTGTCGGGCGAGGGCGTGCAGCAGGCGCTGCTCAAGCTGATGGAAGGCACGACCGCGTCGGTGCCGCCGCAGGGCGGCCGCAAGCATCCGCAGCAGGAATTCCTGCAGGTGGACACGACGAACATCCTGTTCATCGCCGGCGGTGCCTTTGCGGGGCTGGAAAAGATCATCGGCGACCGGCTTGAGGGCAAGTCGATCGGCTTTGGCGCGCATGTCGCAGCGCCCGACGAACGGCGTACGGGTCAGCTGCTCAAGCAGACCGAGCCGGAAGATCTGCTCAAATTCGGCCTGATCCCCGAGTTCGTTGGTCGTCTGCCGGTCATCGCGACGCTGGAAGATCTGGACATCGCCGCGCTGGTGCAGATCCTCACCGAGCCCAAGAACGCGCTGGTGAAGCAGTATCGCAAGCTCTTTGAGCTGGAAGATGTCGAATTGACGTTCACCGACGAAGCGCTGACGGCGATTGCTCAGCGCGCCATCGAGCGCAAGACCGGCGCGCGTGGTCTGCGGTCGATCATCGAGGCGATCCTGCTCGACACCATGTTCGATCTGCCGACGATGGAAGGCGTGACCGAAGTCGTGGTGGACAAGGATGTGGTGGAGGGCCGTAAGGACCCCGTCCGCGTCTTCGGTGCGGAAAAGCGCCAGGCGGGTGACGCGGCCTGATCGGATAATCTGACCGGCATGAAAAACGCCGCCGCCGGGGCCTGAGGGCTCCAGCGGCGGCGTTTTCGTTTGTTCAGTCAAATGCTCAGTCGAGCGTCTGCTTCACCGCATAGTAAGTGAAGATCGAGTGGTCGGGATTGGACCGGCGGCTGCCGGTGCCGATGATCAGCGTCTTGCCCATCCAGTCATGCGGCCCCTCGGGCACCACGAATGTGGGCGAGAAGCAGAAATAGGCCGGTTGCGGCGTGCCGTCATCCAGTCGCGCCTCGCCCGGCTTGGCCGGGATGAGATAGCCATTGTTGTTGATGTAAATCTTGGTGCCGTCATCGGCCTGCAGCATATAGTGCGACTTGATGACGATGGTGCCGTCGCCCCGGACGGTGGCGTAATCGGCGCCGCTGTCCGGGATGATGATGCCGGACAGGCGCGGGCCGTAGATCGTGCCGCTGGCGCAGGGCGTGTAGCCCTGATAGCCGCCACCCGGCAGCGGGCCGACAGTGCAGCGTTCGGGGCGGAAATTCACCCGCATCTCGAACACATATTCGAGATGGGCGGGGACTTGCGGATCGTTCATCGCATGCTCTCCTCTTGGCTGGATAAGGCACTGCCGCCGCCCTGCGGAAAGTGCAAGGCGGCGGCAGCTGGATTTCTTTGGAAGGCGTCAGCCGTCAGAGCAGCATGAAATAGTGGATGCGGTTGGCCTTCGGGATCTTCTCGGCAACGCCGACGAAGATGTGCTTGCCCAGCCATTCGTGCGGGCCTTCCGGCACGTCGAACTTGGGGCTCACCCGCATATAATATTCTTCCGGTCCCACATCTTCGTTGCGGGCCATGCGCTCCATCGCGTCACCTTCGGCCCAGCGATAGCCGCGGCTCTGCAGATAGATCGGCGTGCCGTCATCGGCTTCCAGCATGTAGCGCGCGTCGAAATCGATCACGCCGTTGGGGCGGGACAGCGGATAGTCGCCGCCGCTCATCGGGATGACCCGGCCGCGAATGCGGGGGCCTTCGAAGGTGCCTTGGGCTGCCCACACGGCAGCGCGGGTCGCGCCCATGCTGGTGGGGGAAATCCACACCGCCGGTGTCAGGTCGATCGACACCGTGAAGGCGAATTCGAACTTCGGCGCGAAGGGATGGGGGGCAATCTCGGGCGTTACCATGAAGTGCAATCTCCTTTTTCGATGACTATCAAACAGCAGCTGTGGCGGGCAGCGTCTTGTACCGCGCGCCGAGAATCTGCGCGAACTTGCCGTCACGCAGATAATAGAAGCCAAGGCTCTCGATGTTGAGGGTTTGCCCCTTCATCAAGGGGCCGGCGATGAAATCGGGCCAGTCTTCCAGGCCATAGAATTCGGTGCGAACATGGCAGGCGAGGGTGTCCGGACCGGCCGCGACGGCGAGAATGTCGAGCGTTTCGCGGACCTTGGACTTCACGTCGCGGTAGAAATCCAGAATGGCGGAACGTCCTATGATCTGGCGCTTCTCGCCCAGGTTGAACACCACGTCATCGCAATAATAGCGGCCGAAACCTTCGAAATCGTTCGCATTGAAGCGGGCGATGTAGTCGGCATAGTCGTCCTCGGTCATCCTGCGCTCCAAGAAAATTCTTGTTGTTGATTCTTCAACAGCTAAGCGGGTGGCCGCTTGGGTTCAACTGAAAAACGTCGATCTGCTCGACCGATATGCTTGCCAAGCCCCGGAATCTGGCCGATTGTTGCGCATGATAACATTGCCCATCACGGGGTCCGCCTGTTTGTGACGATGCCTGCAAAACAAATTGCCATTGCTGCACCTGAGATTGATTGGGCCGTAGAAAGACCGCGTGTTCCGCTCGATCAGGTCATGCGGGTGTTCCTGCGCAAGCCGGGGTTTCTGCTCAACCGCATCGATCAGATCGCCAATGCCCTGTACGGATCGGTGGCCTGCGGGGGCGAGACCTTGTCGCAGGCGGAAATGATGCTGGCGATTGCCGAGCGTCCGGGGAGCGACCAGGTTCGCCTCGCGCGGGCCTGCGGCAGCGACACCTCGACCACGGCGATCGTGCTACAAAATCTCGAACTGACGGGCCTCATTGCCCGCCAACAGGATGAGCGGGATCGGCGGCGCAGTCTGCCCGTGCTGACGGCGGCCGGGGAAGCGCGCATGGACGAAATCCGGTCGTCCTTCGCCCAGCTTCAGGCGTTGCTGCTCGATCCGCTGAGCGATGATGAGCGCGCGGTGGCCATGGCGCAGCTCTCCAGCCTGGTGGAGGCCGGCAATGACGGCGCGCCGCGGTGGGACAGGCAGGACTCCTATCTGGCCAATGTGCCCAGCATGTTGTTCCGCCGCGCGCTGCAGATCCTCCATGCGCATTTCAGCGAGCAGGTCGCCCCGATGGCGGTGACCTTGCGCCAGTTCTCCGCGATGGTGATTCTCGATCTGCATGGCGGCCTGAGCCAGGTGGAATTCGCGCGGGTCTATGGCCTGGATCCCTCCACCTGCGCGATCGTCCTCAAGAAGCTGGCCCAGCGGGGGTGGTTGCAGGCAGTGCCGTCTCCGCAGGATCGTCGCAAGACGCTCTATTTCGTCACCGAGGAGGGCCGGCACCAGATCGACCGTCTCCAAGCCAGCGCGGATGCAACGGAAGATGCGGTGCGATCCAACATATCCGCGCGCGCCTTCGAAGCGCTGCTCCCGCCCTTGCAATCAGTGGTGCGCGCGCACTCGGCGATCCTGCGCTATCCGGGCTTTTTCCCTTGGGATCATGAACCGCCGCAATCCTGTTGATTGCGCGTCTAACATCGATATACAACGACGTCTGACTAATTGAGGCGAGTCTCTCGCCTTTGGGGAGGACGTTCATGGCGGATATCGAACGGCGCAGCGTGCCCGTGCGCAACCCACGCAGCGGCGCGATCGACTTTATGATGGAAATTGCGACGGCGGAGGACGTGGCGGCGAAGGCTGACCGTCTCCGGCGCAACCAGCAGGCCTGGGGCACCAAGCCGCTCGCCGAGCGCATCGGTGTCATGCAGCGCTGGCTGGGCGAGGTCGCCAAGCGCGCCAGTGCCATCGCCGAGGCTGATGCAATCGATACGGGCGGGTGCCACACCTCCTATCTCCAGGGCTTCATCACCATGGGCAATATCGGCGGCTGGATTGAGGACGCGCAGGCCGCGCTCGATGCGGCAAGCTATACCGGCCCCTCCAAGGCCATGCCGCAGGTGGAGGTGCGCACGCAGTTCGTGCCCTATCCGCTGGTCGGCGTGATCGGCCCTTGGAACGCGCCGATGATGCTGGTGCTGCTCGATGCCATTCCGGCCCTGTTCGCCGGTTGCGCCGTGCTCATCAAGCCCTCGGAAGTGACGCCGCGCTGGGTGCAGCCGTTGTTCGAGGCCGTGGCGCAGGTGCCGGAACTGGCCGGCGTGTTCGATTATGTTCAGGGCGATGGCGAGACGGGGCGGGCGATCATCGACACGGTCGACCTCGTCTGCTTCACGGGCAGCGTACCCACCGGCCGCAAGATCGCCGTGCAGTGCGCCGAGCGCCTGATCCCCTGCTATCTGGAACTGGGCGGCAAGGACCCGGTGATCGTCACGGAAACCGCAGATCTGGAGCGGGCGACCACCGCAGTCCTGCGCGGCGCGGTTCACGCCAATGGCATGGTCTGCTTCTCGGTCGAGCGCATTTACGTCGCCGAGGCCATCCACGATGCCTTCGTCGCGCTCCTGGTCGAGAAGGCGAAGAAGGTGCGCCTCAACAGCGACGATCCGCGCGCCGGCCATCTCCATCCCTTCACCTTCGCACCGCAGGCAGAGATTGTGACGCGCCACATCGCCGACGCGGTCGGGAAGGGAGCCAAAGTCCTCACCGGCGGGGCCGTCGAGCAGATCGATGGCGGGCTCTACATGCGCCCGACGGTGCTGACCGGTGTTACGCACGACATGCTGGTCATGCGGGACGAGACCTTCGGGCCGATCCTGCCGGTCATGCCCTTCAAGACGGTCGACGAGGCGATCGCGCTGGCGAACGACACCATCTTCGGCCTCACGGCGAATGTCGTCGCCGGAAGCCCGGAAGAAGCGATGGCGATCGGCCTGCAGATCAATGCCGGCTCCGTGTTCATGCAGGATACTTTCCTGACCTTCGCCAAGAACCGCACGGTCGGAAGCAATGCCTTTGGGGCCTCCGGCGTGGGCGGCGGCTCGCGCACCGGCCCCGAGGCGATCCTGCGCTATGTGCGCCGCAAGGCTCTGCTCACCAATCATGGCGAGCCGGCCGATATCCAGAACGATCACCATCTTGGAAAACCGGGAGGACACTGACATGGCATGGGAACTGAGCGCACTCGACCGGCTCGAAATTCAGGAGCTTTATTCGCGCTACGCCTGGGGCATCGACCTCGCCGATGAAGAGACGGCGATGTCGACCTTCGCGCAGGATGCATGGTTCGATCATCTCTGGCAGGGCCGCGTGCAGGGCCATGAGGCGATCCTCGAGAATCTGCGCTCGCTTTGGAACGACCGGCAGAGCTGGTGGTACGGGCGCCAGCACATCATGAACACGCTGATCATGGATCCACGCCCGGAGCAGGGCGAGGTGGACGTGCGCTGTTTCTTCCAGATCCTCCAGTTCCAGACCGATTACCACACCAACTTCGTGTTCGGCATCGGCACACGGCAGGACCATGTGACCAAGAAGGAAGGCGTGTGGCGCTTCCAGTCACTGCACGTCAACGCCTGGACGGCGGCCGATCAGGTGCCGTGGAAAGGCGAGATCCTGCTCAAGAAAAAGCCGAGCCATCAGGCTCCGCCGGTCGCGGGGAAGAAGTGATGCAGATCACCGCTGCCGTCAGTCGCGGCAATCAGCCGGCGCCCGTGCTTGAAACGCTGGAGCTGGAAGCGCCGCGCCCGGGCGAGATGCTCGTGCGCATGGTCGCGGTCGGCATCTGCCACACAGATCTGCATGAGCATCCCGGCCGTCACGCGCCGCATCCCATCGTGCTCGGCCATGAGGGCGCGGGCGTGGTCGAGGCGCTGGGCGAGGGCGTGCGCGGGTTCGCGGTGGGCGACCATGTGCTCCTCTCGGGCAGCAGCTGCGGCGTGTGCCCCAGTTGCGTGGCCGGACGTCCGACCTATTGCGATCTCGCGATGCCGATGAACTTCGGCGGCAAGCGCCTGGATGGCTCGACGGCGCTCACTTGCGGGGATGAGCGCATCCACTCGCATTTCTTCGGCCAGTCTTCGTTCGCGACCCACAGCATCGTGCCGGAGCGCACGGCGGTGAAGGTGGACAAGGATATTCCGCTGGAGCTGCTGGCCCCGCTCGGCTGCGGCGTCATCACCGGCGCCGGATCGGTGATCGAGGCGCTGAAGGTGGGGGCAGGGGACACCATCGCCATCTTCGGGGTCGGTGGTGTCGGCCTCTCGGCGGTGATGGCCGCCAAGCTGGTGGGCGCGAAGCGGATCGTCGCGGTGGACATCAACCCGGGCCGGCTGGAGCTTGCGCGCGAACTGGGCGCGACCGATGCGATCCGCTCGGACGGCGAGGACGTCGCCAAGCAGATCCGCGCGGTTACCGGTCGCGGCGTGGATTTCACCTTCAACACCACCACCGTGCCGGCCGTCCACACCATGGCGCTGGAATGCCTCGCCATGAACGGCACTGCTGGCTTCGTCGCGGCGCCTCGAGGGGAGTGGGCGCCGGCCATGTTCCCCATGCTGGCCGGTGGCAAGCAGTTGCGCGGTATCCTCGGCGGCGACGCCAATCCGCGCACCTTCCTGCCCATGCTGATCGATTACTGGCGGCAAGGGCGCTTCCCGTTCGATCGGCTGATCGAGACCTACGCCTTCGATGAGATCGGCAAGGCGTTTCATGATTGTGAGGCGGGCACGGTGATCAAGCCGGTGCTCAAGGTTGGAGATGCTGCATGACTCCCGAAATCCGCAAACAACTTAAAGCATTCGGCACGGAACTGACCCCGGACATGATGGGCGGCACGCAGGGAATTTACCGTGCCCTGCAGCCCGGTATTCCGGCTGGCGCCAGGGTGACGCGCGACCATCAATATGGTCCCGATGCGCGCAACCGGCTGGATATCTTCACACGCGACGGGCTTTCCGGCGCGCCGGTGCTGGTGTTCGTCCATGGCGGCGGCTTCGTGATGGGCGACAAGACCACCGAAGGCTCGCCCTTTTACGACAATATCGGCAGCTTCGCCGTGGATGAGGGCTATGTCGGCGTCACCATGACGTACCGCCTCGCGCCCGCCGCCACTTGGCCGGCCGGCGGTGAGGACGTGGCCAATGCCGTCATCTGGCTGCGCGAGAATGTGGCGCAATTTGGCGGCGATCCGGATCGCATCTTCGTGATGGGCCAGTCGGCCGGCGCGGTGCACGTGGCCGATTGCGTCGCGCGCTTCTCGCCACAGATTGCCGGCGCGCTGATGTGCTCAGGGATTTACGACGTGGCCGCGGCAGAGCCGAACCAGTTCCAGAAATCCTATTATGGCGAGGACCCGGCCGGCTGGGCGCAGGCGTCCACCGTGGCCGGGCTGCTCACCAGCAAGATCCCGCTGTTTTTCTCGGTCTGCGAGTTCGATCCGGTCCCGTTCCAGCAGCAGGCCGCGAGCCTGGCTGCCCGCTACGCCATAACCAACAAGGCCTTTCCAAGGCTGCATTGGCTGGGAGGCCACAACCACCTGTCACCTGTGCTCGAGATCGGGACGCCAGACAGCGACCTTGAGCATCACATCATGAACTTCATCGCCACCGTCTGAGGCAGATTCTTCAGGAGGACCCCATGGTCGAACCCATTCAATTTCCGGACGTCGAGCTCTATCGCGGCTGGGGCGAGCCGATGCGCGCCAATATCGAGCTGCGTGGGCTGGAGCTGATTTCCGGCGCCATCCCCGATGGGCTGGAAGGCGGCCTGTATCGCGTCGGTGCCGACCGGCAATATCCCTCCGGCCGCACCGATGACATCTTCATCGATGGCGAAGGCCAGATGCACATGATCCGCTTCAAGGACAATCAGGCGGATTATGTCGTCAAATGGGTCGAGACGGATCGCTACAAGGCGCAGAAAGCCGCCCGTCGCGGGCTCTTCGGCAGCTATCGCAACCGCTATACGGCCGATGAAAGCGCGAAGGACATCCATCTCGGCACGGCCAACACCACAGCGATGTTCCATGCCGGCCATCTCTATGCGTTGAAGGAGGACGACCTCCCTTACGAGATCGACCCCGACACGCTGGAAACCAAGGGCCGCGTGGATTTCGACGGACAGATATTGTCCGAGACGTTTACGGCGCACCCCAAGGTAGACCCAATCACCAACGAGTTGCTGGCGTTCGGCTATCAGGCCAAGGGCGACGCGACCAAGGACTTCGTGTTCTACGTCTTCGGGCCGGATCGCAAGATTAAGACAGAGATCTGGTTCGAGATGCCCTATGCGGCCTGCGTCCATGATTTCGCGATCACGGATGAATGGGTGGTCGTGCCGTTCTTCCCGCTCATCACCGATCTCGACGTGGTGAAGCAGGGCGGGCCTTATTATCAGTGGCATCCCGACCAGCCGGTGCATGTCGCGCTGGTGCCGCGTTATGGCAAGGCGGAGGATATTCGCTGGTTCAAGGGGCCGACCGGCAGCGCCGGTCACATGATGAATGCCTATCGCGAGGGCACGAAGGTCCACCTCGACCTGTGCTATTATGATGGCAACTGCTTCCCCTTCTTCACCACGCCGCAGGGTGAGGAGACGGCGCCGGTTCCGCCATTCCTGACGCGCATGACGTTCGATCTTGCCAGCAATGAGGACAGCTTCACCACGCAGCGTCTGCTGAACATTCCGGGCGAGATGCCGCGCACGGACGATCGCTATCAGGGGCGGCCCTATCGCTATGGCTTCCTGCTCGCACGCGCGCAGGATGGATCGAGCGGCACGGCGCGGTTCGACAACCAGACAGGCGAGTTCCAAATCTGGAAGCCCGGCCCGGGCGATAGCGTGCAGGAGGCGCAGTTCGTGCCGCGCACGCCGGATGCGCCGGAAGGCGATGGATGGCTGCTCGTGCTGGTCGCACGCGGTGCGAAGAACCGCAGCGATCTGGCCATTCTCGACGCGCAAAACCTGGCGGCGGGGCCGGTTGCGCTGCTCAAGCTGCCCGTCCGCGTCCGCTCGACCTTCCACGGCACCTGGGTGCCGGAGGAGACGCTCAAGAGCGGCCAGTATAATATGAAGCTCAGCTCGGCGGCCTGATCGCTTACACCTATCGGCTGACCGGTTTCCTGTAGACCGGGCGGACCTCAAACAGAAAGGGCGGCCCTCGCATCATCGCGAGGCCGCCCTTTTCCTTTCGCTCGGCAACCGTCGAGCGCGCATATCAATGCGCGAGGGTGACGGGCTCTCTATCCTTCGCCTCTTCCTGGCGGCGGATATAGGCGAGGGCGAACATCAAGATCGCGGTGCCAAGCGGTAGCGCTGCCGTCAGCGCGAGGGTGAGTTGCAGCGAGTAGTGCTGGGCGAGCGCGAAGCCGCCCGCAATCGGCGCCACGATGCCGCCAATGCGCCCGGCGCCACCGGCCCAGCCCAATGCCGTGCTGCGCATCCGGGGCGGATAGACTTGGGCGATCATCGTGTTGAGGCCGGACTGTCCGCCGGTCTGGAAGAACTGCCAGGTGAGCAGCGCGACCACGAAGAAGGCGGAGTAGAAGGGCACCCAGCCCAGCAGGTTGATGGTCACGGCCAGCATCACATAGAAGCAGGCGATGAGCAGGGCAGGGCGCATCCGGTCCATCAGCCAGCCGATGGAGAGCGTGCCCGCGACCCCGCCGAGATAGCCGATCATGGCGACCTTCGCGAAATCCTGGATGGGGACGCCCGCCATTTCGAGGAAGAAGGTCGGCATCCAGGCGCTAAGCAGGGCCGTGTTGGTCATGCTGAGGGTGCAGGCAGCCCAGACCAGTGCCGTCATGGTCAGGCGACCCTCGGAGAACACGTCGGACAGCTTGGCCTTGCGCCCCTTGGCGCCACCGCTCTCGATCACGAACAGTTCGTCGCCCCGCAGGTCGACATTGCGGTCGATCTTGCGGATCGTGGTCGCGATCCGCTGGTCGGACGGGTTGCGCTCGGCCCGGAACTTGAGCGATTCCGGCACGATCAGGAAGAGCAGCACCGCGCAGGTAATCGGCACAAGGCCGCCGATCCAGAAGCCGCTTTCCCAGCCATAGCTGTCCAGCAGCCACGCCGCGACGACGCCGCTGGCGGCACTGCCGGTCGAGAAGCCGACAAGCGCCAGAGAGATCAGCGTCGAGCGTTTGCGTTTGGGGGTCAGCTCGGAGATCAGCGCCATGGCCATGGGCAGGCCCGCCGCCATGAACACGCCGGCAATGCCGCGCAGAACAGCCAGCTGCGTGAGCGTCTGGGCATGGATGCTGCCGATGGTGATCGTGCCGAAGATGAGGCAGGAGACCATGAGCATGAACCGCCGTCCGAACCGGTCCGCCAGCGGGGCGATGCTGAAGGCACCAATGGCGAGGCCGATCTGCTGATAAACGAACACCTTGGTCATGGCCTCGGAGGTCTCTCCGAAATCTGCAGCGATGGCCGGCGCGATCTTGCCGATCATGAAGATATCGAACCCGTCGATGAAGCAGACCAGAACGCAGACGAGCAGCGCCATGATCTGGGTGGCGCTGATCCGCGACCGATCGATGAAGTCTTCGACGTCAAACCTGTTCATATTCAGCCATCCCGCATCCATCCGGCCGACCAGCCGGGCTTTTTATCGGATTGCACCAAAACACGGTGTTGATGGGGAATCAACATCCTTATAAGGCAAAGCTGCAGATTAGCGGTTGTGATGGGCAGCAATGTCGCCCATGGGCGCCGCGTAAGAGCGGGCGCGACGCGGCTTCGACGTGATCGGAACAAGAGGCGCCACCGGCCCGCAGGCCAGGGTCCATCGTGGCCTGGATGCGACACTTTCTGACAAAGTCATCAATATTTCCTGCTCGATGAGAAATTTTCTTGTTTTCTCATCGGTGCTCTTCCAATGGCGCAGGCTGGAGTATCGGGCAAAGTCAATATCTCGGAGTATTGGCGATGCTCGGCTGGTCTTATGCCAGCGGGAGAAGGATGCAGTACAGGCGAAGCCCGTGGCTTCGATCAGGCCCTCATCGTGCCTGGTCGGCTCACAGGCAAAGGCGATCTCGTTCGTCTTGGCGCATAAGTCCACTCCCTGCTGATCACTCCAATAACGCGGTGAAGCTGCGTGGTGTCCTGGCCTGTTCGCGGGCGGCGCTGTCTCCGGGCGGCGCGGGGATGCGGCGAGGCATTCACCCATCGATCAATGGGCCTGCGCCCGCGTTTTGGGAGATTTGGAATGTCGTTTTCGTTGAGGAACAAGCTTCTGGGCATGGCGGGTGCGTCCGTCTTTGCCATGAGCATCGCAGCGCCCGCACAGGCGCAGGACGATGCCGCTGCCCAGGCGCAGCCCCAGCGCGCCGGTGTCGAAGAGATCGTCGTGACCGCGACGCGCTCGGCCACCAACCTGCAGGAAACGCCGCTGGCCATCACCGCCGTAACCGCTAATGCGCTGACCGATCGGGCGATCAACAACATTCAGGACGTTGCGGCCATCGTGCCGAACGCCAGCTTTGCGGCAGCGAACGCCTCTTTTGGCCGCGCCGTGCAGGCCTATATCCGCGGCATCGGCCAGTATGACTTCAATCTGGCGTTCGAGCCGGGCGTGGCCTTTTATGTCGATGACCAATATTATGCGCTGCTCGCCGGCTCGACCTTCGATCTGCTCGACCTTGAGCGCGTCGAAGTGCTGCGCGGCCCGCAGGGCACGGTGTTCGGCCGCAACGCCATTGGTGGCGCCGTCAACCTGATCTCCAAGGCACCTGACGCGACGCCTTCGGCCTATGTCGAAGCGACCGTGGGCAGCTACAACCGCACCGACCTGCGCGCCGGCTTCAACGTGCCGCTTTCTGAGAACCTCTTCTTCCGCGTTTCGGGCGTGTCGAAGAAGCGCAAGGGCTACCAGAAGCTGCTCGACTTCCGTTGCGATATGGTGCGTCAGGGCACGCCTGGCCTCGCCGGCAGGTTCCCCTCGCTCGATCCCTCGGACGGCTTCCTCTCCGGCGCCTCGCAGACCGATTGCGAACTGGGCCGCTATGGCGGTGAAAGCGTCGTCGCCCTGCGCGGTGCGCTGCGTTACGCCGGCACCGGCATCGACCTGACGCTCTCGGCTGACTACACCAACGACGATTCCCCGGCGGTGGCAAACAAGCAGCTGCGTATCGTGCCGAGCGCAGCCACGCAGGCTCTTGATACGGCCGTTTATCAGCCGCTGTGGGGGGTCAGCTATGACAGCCGCTTCCTCACCAACAGCCCTTACACCACCTATGCCACCTATTGCGATCCGATCCCGGCTGGGACCAACATCGCCGGCACTTATTACAACGGTGGGTCGGACCGTGGCGGCCAGTGCTTCGACCGCAAGGCTGTGATCGAGAATTACGGCTTCAGCGGCAAGGCCGTGGTCGATCTGACCCAGGACCTGACGCTCACCGTGCTGGGCAGCTACCGCAACGTCTTCACGACCGCCGTGAACGATACCGACGGCTCGCCGCTGAGCCTGCAGACCACCAAGTCCATCATCACCCATGAGCAGTGGACGGTGGAACCGCGCCTCAACTACACGAGCCCGCTGTTCGATGTGACCGCCGGTCTGTTCTACTACAAGGGCAAGGGCCTCACGACGTCCAACGTCTCGATCCCGTTCCTCAACTTCCAGCAGAACGCCCGCATCAGCGTGGATAGCGAAGCGAAGGCCGCTTATGCTCAGGCGCAGGTCCGTCCGCTCGATCGCCTGCAGCTCACCGCTGGCCTGCGTTATTCGGAGGATACCAAGGACACGCTGTTCAACAATGGCCAGGGCGGCATCATCCGTCCTGTGCTCGTCAAGGACGACCGCATCGATTACCGCTTCGGCGCGGACTACAAGCTGACCGATTCCGTCATGGTCTACGGCTCGGTCGCGTCGGGCTATCGTCCCGGTGCGTTCAACCCGCGTCCGTTCCAGGCCTCGCAGCTCGTGCCCGTCGCGGCCGAGGAAATGGTCGCCTATGAACTCGGCTTCAAGGGTGACTTCTTCGACCGTCGCCTGCGCCTCAACATCGCTGGCTTCTATTCGGACTACTCCTCGCGCATCGTCTCGCAGAGCGGTTCGGAGTGCATCAACAACGGCACGACCGGTGTCTGCACGCTCGCCGGGACGCAGGTCGATCCGGCTGTGACCGGCGGCAACGAGCTGTGCCGCGCCTATAATCCGGCGACGGACGGTGCGGTCAACCTCGCGCAGGGCATTGGCGTGGCTTGCATCTCCAAGACCAACTACGTCAATTCGCCGGGCAAGGTGAAGGGCTTCGAGGTCGAGCTGGAGGCCCGTCCGGTCGATGGCCTGACGTTCAACCTCGCGGGCGGTTACACGCATTTCGATGCGCCGGAACTGCGCAACGATCCGCTCGTGGTGAACCAGACGCCGGTTTATGTGCCGCAGTGGACGGGTTCGGCTGGCATTCAGTACGAGATTCCCGTCGAGCAACTGGGTGGCTCCATCACGCCGCGGATCGACGGCTTCTATCAGTCGAAGATCTCGTTCAACTCGCGCAGCCCGATCGCCCAGATCCCCGGCCGCGCCGTGTTCAACGGGCGGATCAGCTACCAGAACGATGCGGGCGACCTGACCGTTGCGGTCGGTGCGACCAACCTGTTCAACAAGCAGTACTACTACAACATCTTCGATCTGGTGCCCTTCGGCCAGCCCACCACGGAAGCCCAGCCGGGCCGTCCCCGCGAGTGGTATCTCTCGGTTCGCAAGAGCTTCTGACGAGCGCCTGACAGCATCAGGCTGACATAAGGAAAGGCCGCCCCGGAGACATCCGGAGCGGCCTTTCTCTTTTGGTGCGTGTGAGAGAGCAGCGGACAGGGCGGCCGCGCCGCCCCGTCCTTGTGCCTCAGCGGCTGGCGACGGGCGTGACGCCCATTTCCTTGAGCAGCCGCTGCGCGCCGTCGACCTTGTCCATCGTCCAGAGCATGAAGCGGCTGTCGACATGGATCGTGCGGTTGCGCTCGGCCACATAGGCCCAGTCGGAGATCACGCCTTCCAGCGTGCCGTCGAAGGCCAGGCCGACGAATTCGCCGCGCGCGTTCAGCGTCGAGGAACCCGAGTTGCCATTGGTAATGTCGACATTGGACATGAAGTCCACCGGCAGCGTGCCCAGCTCTGGCGCGGCATAGGGGCCGTAGTCCTTGGCCTTGATCGCATCGATTGCGCCCTGCGGGGCATTGAACTCGCCCTTGCCGGTCTGCTTGGCGAGAAGGCCCTCGGCGGTGGTGAAGGCGGTCCAGATCTGGCCGTCCTTCTCCTTGCCCATGACCTTGCCCCAGGTCAGGCGCAGCGAGCTGTTGGCATCGGGATAGAGGGGCAGGCCGGCCGCCTGTTTATAGGCCATCAGACCCTTCATATAGCCCGCCCGCGCAGCCTGCGTGCGACCCGAGCGAGCCTTGGCGGCCTGCTCGCTTTCCATGTCGCCGGCATAGAGCGCGATGGCGAGCTTGATGAACGGATCGTCCGAAGTCTCGAAGGCGGAGGCGGGCTTGTCCAGCCAGCCCAGCCGGGTCGGCGTGTCGCCTAGCTTGGTCTCGCTATAGAGCCGGTCGAAGCCGATCTGCGTCAGCGCGGCCTCGAACTTGGCATCGCGATCCGCCGCGTCGAGCTGGCGATATTCGACGAGCGCAGCCTCGAACAATTGACGATCGATCTTGGGCAGGAAGCGGCGCTCGACCTGACGGAGCCGGTCGACAATGCTCTCGCGGTCACGCTGCTGGAATCCGCTCTCGCGCTGGGCGTCGGGCTTTTCCTGCTCCTTGGCCCAGCGATACAGGGTGCGGGCTGCGCCGAGCAGTTGCGCGCGGTTGAGCAGGGACGTGCGCAGGCCGGTGAGGGAAGCCTTGTTATTCTCGATGACCACCGCATCCAGCGCCGCAATGTCCGCCCCGTAGCGCGTCTGACGGGCCGCGTCGGCAGCGACCCAGTCGCGGAAGGCCTTTTCCTCGGCCGGCTTGCGCTCATCAAGGCGGATGGCGTCGGCACCGACGAGGTCGCCGGCGAGCTTCTTCTCGTAATTCTCGGCCCCCGCGAGGATGGAGGCGTAGCGGATCTGCGCCTCGCGATCGCCTGCCGTGACCTTGTCGATCTGCGTTGCATAGTCGCTCAGCAGACGCTGCCAGAGCGGCTCATATTCCGCGAAGTTGAACAGCACTTCATCGCTGGTGCGCAGGCGGTTGGTGGTGCCGGGGAAACCGGCGACCATCACGAAATCGCCTTCCTTCACACCCTGCGAGGCAATGCGCAGCCAGGATTTCGGGCGGTAGGGGACGTTCTCCTTCGCGAAAGGCTTTGAGCTGCCGTCCGGCCCGACATAGGCGCGATAAAAGCCGAAGTCGCCGGTGTGGCGCGGCCACATCCAATTGTCCGTCTCGCCGCCAAAATTGCCGAGCCCTTCGGCCGGCGCGTAGACGAGGCGCACGTCCTGAATCTCAAGCTGCTGCTGGAGATAATAAGCCGCGCCGCCATAATAAGGCCGCACGTCGCAGCGGCGGTTGGCCTGCTTCTCGCACGCCGAGATCAACGCCTTGCGATTGGCGTCCAGCTTCTCGTAGCGGGCGAGGCCATCCAGGCGGGGCGTTACGCCGCGCATCATCGCGCTGGTCACGTCGCGCAGATCCTCGATCACATAGATGCGCGATCCGGGCGCGGCGGGCAGTTCCTCGCCCAGCTCCTTGGCGAGAAAGCCATTGGTCAGATAATCCCGGCCTTCGCCGCTATTATACTGGATCGACCCCTGCACGCAGTGATGGTTGGTCGCGACCAGCCCTTCGGGGCTGAGGAATGCAGCCGAGCAGCCGCCGAGCGAAACGATGGCGTTCAGCGGCGCGGCATCCAGCCGTCCCAGCTGATCGGGTGAGAGCGCCAGGCCGTCGGCCTTGAGCGCGGCGCCAATGTCCTTGATCTGGCCCGGCATCCACATGCCTTCATTGGCAGCGGCCGGTGCGGCGAGGGCGAGGAGGGCGGTGCAGCCCGCGAGAGAAACGATATGATGGACACGCCGAGGCATGAGGCAAGGCTCCTGCAAATTTTGAGGTTGCCCTGCCTATCGCGCCATGAATGGGCGAACGCAAGCCGGGGCAGCCCGTTCGACCGGGCCGCCCTGAGCTGACGTTACGTCACCGGCAAGGTCGCCTCAGGCCTGCAGGCCGTTGTCCGCCTTGATCATGTCCGCAGCCTTCTCGCCGATCATGATGCTTGCGGCATTGGTGTTGCCACCCACGATTCGCGGCATGATGGCGGCATCGGCCACGCGCAGGCCCTGGAGGCCGTGGACGCGCAGGCGCGGATCGACCACCGCCATGTCATCCTGCCCCATGGCGCAGGTGCCGACCGGGTGCAGGGCGGTGTTGATTGCGCTGCGCACCCAGGCATCGATCTCCGCATCGCTCTTCACATTCGGGCCGGGCATCACCTCCCCGCGCAAAACGTCGCTCAACGGTGCGGTGGAGAATATCTCGCGCAGTTGCGGCACGAGGCGGCGGAAGAAGGCCCGGTCTATCTCGGTGGAGAGCACGTTGGAGAGGATGCGCGGCTTTTCCGTCGGGTTTGCCGAGCGCAGCTTCACCCAGCCGCGACCCTCGGGCCTTAGCAGCACGCAGGCCATTGCCACTACGTCCGCCTTGGGCTTGCGCCAGCCGGGGAACCAGGTCTGCGCGCCGATCATCGTCGGCTGGAACAGGCACTGCGCATCCGGCCGCTCAAGCTCGGGCCGGGTCTTGATGAAGCCGTTGGCGGTCACCGGCATATCCGCGATCATGCCGCCGCGCGTCAGCAGCCATTGCAGCGCGGCAAGGGCGGAACGGTCGATGCGCAGGCTGTCGGTCAGCGTCACGCTGCGCGCCGCTGCATTGACCATCGCGACGGAAGGGTGGTCCTGCAGGTTCATGCCGACGCCGGGAAGGTGATGCACCACATCGATGCCTTGCTCGGCGAGATGCTCGGCCGGGCCGATGCCGGAGAGCAGCAGCACCTGGGGCGAATTATAGGCACCGCCCGAAAGGATGATTTCCTGTCCGGCGACGACCCGTTTGTCCCGGCCTTCGCTGTCGCGATAATGGACCGCGACCGCGCGGCCGTTGGCGACCTCGATGCGGGTGACCAGCGCGCCGGTCTCAACCGTCAGATTGGGCCGCGACATCGCCGGAATGAGGAAGCGCGCGGCGGTGCTGGCGCGCGTGCCCTCATGGATGTTGAGCGGCGGCGGTCCCCAGCCTTCCTGCTCGGCGCGGTGGAAACTGTCGCGCTCGTCATAGCCGAGCGATTTCACCGTGCTGATGAACCGCTGGTAGAGATCGTTGGTCTTGGGCTGCTGCTTGACGCTGAGCGGTCCGCCCTTGCCATGCCAATGGTCCTCAGGGCCCCAATGATTTTCCGATTTCTTGAAGTAGGGCAGCACATCGTCATAGCTCCAGCCCTCGTTGCCGAGCTGGCGCCACTCGTCATAATCCCGCGCATGGCCGCGCGCGTAGAGCATGCCGTTGATCATCGAGGAGCCGCCCAGCGCCTTGCCGCGCGGCTGGCGGATCTGGCGGTTATCTGCGAACGGTTCCGGCTCGCCCATATAGCTCCAGTTGAACTTGGGATCGGCCATGACGAACGGGAAGAGGATCGGCATGGTCAGGCGGATGTCGCGCTCGCGGCGTCCGGCCTCCAGCACGAGGACCTTGGCATTGGGATCTTCCGACAGGCGGGCGGCGATGACTGCGCCGGCCGAGCCGGATCCGATGACGATGAAGTCGGGCGTGGAGCTGTTGGCCAAGACTCAGAGTTCCTTGAAGCGGGCGGATTTGATGTGGGTGAACTTGCCGTTCGCGATACGGTACAGGATGATGCTCTCGATCTCGCGCACATCGCCCTTCTTGGTCGGCCACATTTCGAACTCGGGCCAGTCCTTGATCGTCTCGAAGCGGGTGTGGACCCGCAGCGCTGCGCCGTCATCGGCGAGAATGAGATCGAGGATGGTCAGCGTCTCCTCGAAATGCGCCTTCACGCCGCGATAGAACTCGCCGATCTTCTCCCGGCCGACGATGTGCATCCGGTCCCCAAGCTGAAAATCCACGTCATCTGCGTAGAAGCTGGTGAAGCCATCGAAATCATTGGCGTTGAAGGCGCCGATATAGCGCTCGAAATCCTCGCGGGTCATGCGGCATACTCTCCTGTGTGAACCAGTTCGTCAGCGGGCAGAACCTTGCCCTTGAGGATGTCCGCCGCCCGCTCGGCGAGCATGATGGTGGGCGCATTGATGTTGCCGCCGGTCTCGTCCGGCATCACCGAGGCATCGATGACCCGCAGGCCCTCCATGCCGATCACCCGCAGCTGCGGATCGACCACCGCCATCGGGCCTGTGCCCATCCGGCAGGTGCCGAGCGGATGCTGCGTGGTCGTCGTGGTGGCGCGGATATGCTCATCCAGCGCTTCATCGCTCACCACCTCGGCGCCGGGCGAGATTTCCTTGCCGGTGATCTCGGCTTGCGGCGAAGTGGCATAGATCTTCCGCGCAATGCGGATGCCCGCCCGCGCCGTCGCGAAATCGGCCGGCGCGCTGAACAGGTTGAGGAAAATGCCGACATGATCGTCGGCCTTGGGCGATTTGAGGAATACCCGGCCCCGGCTTTCCGGGTGGAGCAGGATGACGTCGGCGGTCAGCTTGTGCGGCGGACGCTTCTTGATGCCGGGGAACCACAAATGCGCATCCAGCGTCACCGGGTTGCACCAGAGTTGAATGTCCGGCTGGGCGAGGCGCGGGTCGGTGCGCAGCACCGGGTTGGCGCTGTTCACCTGCCGCGCAAAGGGGCCGGTGCCCATGAAGTACCAGCGCAGCACGGAGAGCGTCGCCTTGTCGAAGCGCAACTCGTTGACGAAGGTGACCGGCGAGGCCTCGAACAGCACCGGTGTGCGGGGGTGCTCCGAGAGATTCTCGCCGACGCCGGGCAGGTCATGCACGACCGGGATATCCATCTCGCGCAGATGCTGCGCCGGGCCAATGCCGGAGAGCATGAGCAACTGCGGCGAATTGTAGCTGCCGCCCGAAAGGATGACCTCGCGTCGGGCAAGGGCGGTCTTGAGAATGCCGTCGTGGCGATACTCCACGCCCGTCGCCCGCTTGCCTTCGGTCAGCACGCGCTGGGTCATCGCGTTGGTCAGAACCGTCAGATTGGGCCGATCCATAGCGGGCTTGAGATAGGCGGCATAGGTCGAGGCCCGGCGGCCATTCTTGTCGATGGTCAGCTCGACGCGGCCTACGCCTTCCTCATCGCCATCGTGAATGTCGTCGGTGATCGGGAAGCCGGCGTTCTTCGCGGCGGCCATCAGTTCGTCATGCAGCAGCCATTTCGTCGCGTTCGGCGTGACGCTCAGCGGGCCGTCTGCGCCGTGCAGATCGGACGCGCCGCGCCAGCTGCGCTCCATCTTGCGGAAATAGGGGAGCACATCGGCATAGCCCCAGCCCTTGCAGCCCATCTGCGCCCAGCGATCGAAATCGGCGCTGTGACCGCGCATGAACACCATGCCGTTGATCGAGCTGGAGCCGCCGAGCAGCCGGCCGCGCGGCAGGATCAGCTTGCGGTTGTTCATGTGCGGCTCCGGCTCGGTCCAATAGGGCCAGGTGTAGCCGGGCTTGAACAGCGCCTTGAGGAAACCGAGCGGCATTCGAATCAGCCAGTCGTCGCCACCACCGCCTGCCTCCAGCAGCAGGACGCGCACATTCGGGTCCTCGGTGAGTCGCGCCGCGAGCACCGACCCCGCGGACCCCGCGCCGACAATCACATAATCAAAGGAATTTTCGGACAAAGTCACTCTCCATGGACTTCCGGCGCGCTAGAGTTGGCGTGGACGCATGTCTGCTGTTATTGAGGAGATCATGATGATTCAACATGATCTCTGCCGTCAGGGTACCGACGGCTGCTGGAAAGGATGTCTGTTTCGATGAATGCGCCTTATAATCCCGGTCTGCTTGAGCAATTGCGTATGCGCTACGCTAACGGCCCGGTCAAAATGTTGATCGGCGGGCAGTGGGTCGAGGCCGCATCCGGCGAAACCTTCGAAACGCTCAACCCCTCGACCGGTGAACTCATCGCTAATGTCGCGAGCGCCGGCGAGGTCGATGTGGACCGGGCCGTCGCCGCCGCGCGCAAGGCGTTCGAGGGTGCCTGGTCGGGCGTGAAGCCGACCGAGCGGACGAATTTGCTGCTCAAGCTCGCCGATCTGCTCGAAGCCAATGCCGAGGAACTGGCGCTGCTGGAGACGCTGGACGTAGGCCGCCCCATCCAGTTCTCGCGGATGATCGACGTTGCGGGCGCCGTTGGCCAGCTGCGCTACAATGCCGGCTGGGCGACCAAGATTTTCGGTGAGACCGCAGAGATCAGCGCACCGGGCGAATGGCTCTCCTACGTGCTGCGCGAGCCGGTTGGTGTGTGCGCGCAGATCGTGCCGTGGAACTTCCCGCTGGTGATGGCGATGGGCAAGCTCGCCCCTGCGATCGCAGCGGGCTGCACCGTCGTGCTCAAGCCGGCCGAGCAGACCCCGCTCAGCACGCTGCGGCTGGGCGAGCTGGTGCTTGAGGCGGGCTTCCCCGAGGGCGTGATCAACATCGTTTCGGGTTTCGGCCGGACCGCTGGCGCGGCGCTGGCTGCGCACCGCGATGTCGACAAGGTCTCGTTCACCGGTTCGACGGTGACCGGCAAGGCGATCATCGAAGCCTCCAAGACGAACTTCAAGCGCGTGCAGCTCGAACTGGGCGGCAAGTCGCCCACCTATATCTTTGCGGATGCGGACCTCTCCAAGGCCATTCCGGCAGCGGCGATGGGTATCTTCTTCAATGCCGGTCAGGTCTGCGCGGCGGGATCGCGCCTGTTCGTGCATGAGAAGGTGGCCGATGCCGTGCTGGAAGGCGTGGTGAACATGGCGCGGGGCATGAAGGTCGGCCAGACCCTCGATGCCTCGACCATGATCGGCCCGCTGGTCAGCGCGGCGCAGCTTGACCGCGTGACCGGTTATATCGAGTCCGGCCGCCAGGAAGGCGCCAGCGTGCTTGCCGGCGGCGATCGCCTCTCCGGTGAGGGCTATGAGGGCGGCTATTTCGTCCAGCCCACCGTGCTGGTGGATACCAAGCCCGACATGCGCGTGCGTGCCGAGGAAATCTTCGGCCCGGTGCTCTGCGCGATGCGCTTTAATGATGAGGACGATGTCGCGGCGCTGGCGGCGCGGGGCAATGAGACGGAGTTCGGCTTGTCTGCATCCATCTACACCCAGAATATCTCCACCGCGCACAAGCTGGCCCGGCGCCTCAAATCCGGGACCATCCGCATCAACGGTTCGGGCGGCGTCGATCCCGCGTTGCCGCTGGGCGGCTACAAGGCATCCGGCTGGGGCCGTGAGAATGGCAAGGCCGGCGTCGAGGCCTATACCGAGCTCAAGGCGGTCAGCGTCGCCCTCTAAGGGCGCGCTGCGAATTATAGTGCCGCCTCGGGGCAACTGAGGCGGCCCGAGGAGAGGGGGAGCGCAATTGAGCGCAAAGGATAACAACAATGGGGCGGCGGGCCCTCTCGAAGAAGCCTGGCGCATCTTCGATTCCCGCCACCTTCCTTATCGTCTGCTGATGCTCGGCAAGATGCTGGACCGGCTTTCGGTCCAGCACATCCGGGACAATGCGGGTGTCTCGCTGGCGGAGTGGCGCGTATTGGCCCATCTCGCGGTGATGGGCACCAAAAGTGCCAGCGAAGTGTCGGCCGCGGCGCTGGTGGACCGGGCGGAAGTCAGCCGCGCGGTGCGGGTTCTGGAAGAAGAAGGCTTCCTGCGGCGCGAGGAAAACCCCCGAAACCGCAAGAGCAGCCTATTGGTGCTGACCGAAAAGGGGCAGGACAGCTACAAGCGGGTCCATATGGACCGGCGCAAGTTCTTCAGCATGTTGACGGCCGATTTCAGCGAGTCCGAACTGTCGGACCTGGACGGCATGTTGCTGCGCATGGCCAAACGGGCCGATCAAATGGGGCGTGAAGGCGTTCCTTCAGCGAGGAAAAAGCCTTGAATTACGACGATTATGTCGCCGACTTCAACGAAGGTCAGGATGATCGCCTTGTCGAGCGGTGGTTCGCGCCGGATTGTGTGATGTACAGCAGCACCCGCGTCTGCCGTGGGCGCGATGGCCTGCTCGATTTCCTCGACTGGGCCCATGACGGCGTACGCGAGATCATCCGGCCCAGGCTGGTGCTGCAGGAGGGCAACCGGCTGTTCGTGGATGTGGACATGGATTTCATCTGCCACGCGCCGCGCCCCGATTTTCCCTTCGCGCCCTTGCTGCCGGGCGATATTCTGACGGTGCGGTTCTTCGTGACCTATCTGTTGAACGAGGCCGGGCAAATCCAGGAACTGTGCTCCATGACCTGGCCGGCGGAACAGGGCGTCACCAAGGCGCCGATGCTCTCATCCCATGCGGGCGGGCGGGCAGCCTATCATGCCTATGCGGCGGCGTTCAGTGCTGGCGATATGGAGCGGGCAGGGCGTTATTACACAGAGGACTGTGTGCTGCGGCTACCCTCAGTGCCTGTCATCAACGGACGCGATGGCATCTGCGATTTCTATCGCACCATGTTCCAGACGGTACGGGAAGATCTCACCATCCATGGGCTGGTGATCGACGACAATGGAATTGCGGTGGACTGTACCAGCACCTTCATAGCGCAGCAGGACGCGCCCGATTTCGTGGTCAAGCCGCTCAAGCAAGGCGAGAGCATTCAGGTGCGCGTGTTCGTGGTCTACGGATTGCGCAATGGGCAAATCGCGACGATCGACGTGGCGCGGGCAGGCGCCGTGGCACCGCCCGCGTCCGCCTGATCGTCAAGTTATCGACGGCTGGAATGCCGGCGGGTCGCTGGCGGGAAAGGATTCGTCCGAGGCTTCGTCAATCTCGTCCCATTTGCCCGGGGCGGGCTTGTGCTTCATCGCATCCGGCCCAGCATCGCGGACCTCGGGGTTTTCGTCCGTCTCGGTTTTCGTCTTGGGGTCTTCGGGCATCGACATCTCAAATCCTTTCGTGATTTCATTGTCGTCTGATCGATCAACGCCTGCGTGCGCCAGCAGTTGCATGGCCCTGTCGGAAGCGGAACGCGTCCTGCCGCGTTAGGCAGCTATGAAGGCATCCGGTTTTTATCGCGCGATCCGCTGGCTCGTCTGGGCGGGCGCTCTGATTCTGGCAGCGTTGCTGGCGTTCGCACTGTTCCGCCCGGCCCCGCAGGATCTACCCTGGACGCCGCTTTCGCTCGATCAGCCCATCGGCTTGTTCACGCGGCACAAGCTCTCGGGATTGCGGGACGATGCGCCACAATGTCGCGCCTTGCTGCATCGCGCCGGGTTGGAGACGACGGCGGTGCCGGCTTTCGGCAGCGACCAATGCCGAGTCACGACCGCCACCCGCCTTGCGGCTGGGCAGGACATGCTCGCCCTTTCGCCGACGGACGTGGCCCCGGCCTGTACCGTTATGGCCGCCACCGCGCTCTGGACCTGGCAGGTCGTCCAGCCTGCCGCGCAGCAAATTCTTGGCGCGTCGGTTATCCGCATCGAGCATCTGGGCAGCTATAGTTGCCGGCGTATGTACGGGCGCGGCGAAGGCGCATGGAGCGAACATGCTACCGCCAATGCGCTGGACATTGCCGGCTTCGTGCTAAGCGACGGCCGCCGGATCTCGGTGCTGCGGGATTGGGACGGGGAGGGCGAAGAGGCCGCCTTCCTGCGAACCGTGCGCGATGGGGCATGCCGCGTGTTTTCGACCGTGCTCTCGCCGGATTATAACCGCCAGCATGCCGATCACTTTCATTTCGATCAGGCGGATCGGGGCGGGGTCAGCTGGGGCGTCTGCCGCTGATCAGCCGGCCTCGACCTGCTGCTCTTCCAGCCAGGCGATCAGGCCGCGTTCGGGGCGGCTGAGCCATTTGGTCTGGCGCGGCAGGTGCGTCTGCTTGCGGAATTCGCCCGGCCCCTCCCGCGCCAGGGCGATGAGGTTGGGGTGGATGTAGGATTTGCGAGCGATGGCCGGCGTATTGCCAAGATGTTCGGAGACATGGGTCAGCATCGCCGTGAGGGTGGAGACCTCCTGCTCGTGCAGCAGCCACTCGAACGCGAGCACGCTCGCCCGCCATGTCCGGAAGTGCTTGGCGGTGAAGTCCGCGCCCATCGTCTCGCGCAAATAGCCGTTCACATCCGACGAGGAGACCGGTGAGGCGGTGCCATCGTCGCGCAAATACTGGAAGAGGTGCTGGCCCGGCAGATCCTGCATCTGGCGAACGAAGCGAATGAGGCGGCGGTCCGTCATGCTGACTTCGCTCAGCTTGCCCGACTTGGCCTTGAACCGCAGGGTGAGGCGGCTGCCGGTGACCTTGGCATGGCGCCGGCGCAGGGTAGTGGCGCCAAAGCTGCGATTGTTCTTGGCATAGGCCTCGTTCCCCACGCGGATGCGGCCGCTGTCGAGCAACTGGACGACCGAAGCGATGGCCCGCTCGGCAGTCAGGCCGCGCCCCGCCAGATCATCCTCCACCCGGCGGCGCAGCAGCGGCAACAGGGCGCCGAAAGCGGCGCAACCCTCATATTTGCGGGCGTCCCGCTCGGCCGTAAAATCGGGATGGTAGCGATATTGCTTGCGCCCGCGCGCATCGATGCCCGTTGCCAGAATATGGGCATGGGCATTGGGCGCGAACCAGGCATCGGTATATGCCGGCGGCAGGCCGATGCGGTTGAGCCGGTCGATCTCCGCGCGATCCTTGATACGTTGGCCTTCCGCATCGAAATAGGCCCAGCCGCGTTTTCCACTCGGTCGTCGGCGGATGCCCGGCATGCTGTCGTCGACGAAAATCAGCGCGTGTGTCATGCTCGGGGCCGCTCCTTGCCTATCCACGGGGCCTATCCACGGGACTTGTCCATGGACATGGACGAGCGCACAACGCGCAAGCTGTGGGTTTGGAGCCAGCCGGCGGCGCACGTAGACAGGCCCGGCAGATGATAGTGGAGAAACCGGTGACGAAGATGCGGGAAGAACGCGACAGCCTGGGCCCCATCGACGTGCCTGACGCGGCCTATTGGGGCGCCCAGACGCAGCGCAGCATCGAGAATTTCCCGTTCGGCCCGGCCGAGCGAATGCCGATCGGCATCGTCCATGCGCTGGCCATTGTGAAAAGCGCCGCCGCGCATGTGAACCGCGCGCACGGACTGGCCCCGGACATCGCCGATGCCATCGAGACGGCAGCGGCGGAGATCGTGGCCGGCAAGCTGGACGATCAGTTTCCCCTGGTCATCTGGCAGACCGGGAGCGGCACCCAGACCAACATGAACGTGAACGAGGTGATCGCCGGCCGGGCCAACGAGGCGCTGACCGGCCAGCGCGGCGGCAAGACGCCGGTCCATCCCAACGATCATGTCAATATGAGCCAGTCGTCCAACGACAGCTTCCCGACGGCGCTGCACATTGCGGCGGCCCGCGCGCTGGTCGAACGGCTGCTGCCTGCGCTCGATCATCTTGCCGATCTGCTCGGCGCGATGGCGAAGGCCTGGTCCGGCATCGTCAAGATCGGCCGGACGCATTTGCAGGACGCGACGCCGCTCACGCTGGGGCAGGAGTTCTCCGGCTATGCTCAGCAACTGCTCAACTGCCGCAACCGTCTCTCCCGCGCGCTGGAAGACGAGCTGATGCCGCTGGCGCAGGGCGGCACGGCGGTCGGCACGGGCCTGAACGCGCCGCAAGGGTTCGGCGAGGCGGTGGCCAAGCAGATCGCGGCGTTGACCGATCTTCCGTTCAAGACCGCGCCCAACAAGTTCGAGGCCTTGGCCTCCAACGATCCGCTGGTCCAGCTCTCCGGGTCGCTGGCGACACTCGCCGTCGCGCTGACCAAGATCGCCAATGATATCCGCCTGCTCGGCTCGGGGCCGCGTTCGGGGCTGGGCGAACTGGAATTGCCGGCCAATGAGCCAGGCAGCTCGATCATGCCCGGCAAGGTCAACCCCACCCAGTGCGAGATGCTGACGATGGTTGCCGCGCAGGTGATCGGCAATCATCAGGCCGTGACGGTCGGTGGCTTGCAGGGGCATCTCGAACTCAACGTCTTCAAGCCGATGATCGGTGCGGCGATCCTGCGTTCCATCGATCTGCTGAGCATGGGAATGGAGAGCTTTGCCGAGCGCTGCGTGGAAGGAATCGTGCCCAATGAGGCGCGCATCGCAGATCTGGTCGAGCGCTCGCTGATGCTGGTCACCGCCTTGGCACCCGAGGTCGGCTATGACAACGCCGCCAAGATTGCCAAATATGCCCATGAGCAGGGCCTGAGCCTGCGCGAGGCGGCTTCTGCGCTCGGGCTTGTCGATGCGGCGACCTTCGATCGTCTGGTGCAGCCGCAGTCCATGATCTGACCGAACCGGCCTTCTGGCCGCCGATGCGCCACGGCGTGACTCGCTGTCGATCGGTTTGCCGCTTTACCCGGAACCCCTGCGCTATCTGGCCGTTGGTTTGGCAGATGGCGTCGCGCTGACGCGCCGCCTCAAGACCCAGGGCCGGCATAGTCCGGCATTGGCACCTTGGTCCCGGTTGGATCGGCAAACCCCTTCCGTGGATCGAGGCCCACCTTCAACAGGAAGAGGACCAGGCTCATGGCTACCGAAATCGCAATTGACGAAACTCAGCGCCTCATCTCCTCCGACAAGGTCGAGGGAACGACGGTGTACAACCGGCAGGGCGAGAAGCTCGGGACGGTGCGCAACTTCATGGTCGATAAGCGCAGCGGCAAGGCTGAATATGCCGTGATGTCGTTCGGCGGGCTGTTCGGCCTCGGAAGCGATTATTATCCGCTGCCGTGGGACATGCTCGATTATGATACCGAATATGGCGGCTATGTCGTCGACATCGAGAAATCCCGTCTCGAAGGCGCGCCGCGATATGCGCAGGAAGACCCCGTCTACGACCATGGCTACGGCCGGCAGGTCTACGGATATTGGGGGATCCCTTATCCCTTCGTCTGATCGACAGGCACAGGCCGCCCGGCACGAACGGGCGGCCTTTTAATTTGGAGGCTTACATGCCAGCCAAATCCAAAGCGCAGCAGAAAGCCGCCGGGGCAGCTTTGTCTGCCAAACGCGGTGACAGCACCAAATCCGACCTCAAGGGCGCCTCACGCGAGATGTATGACTCGATGAGCAAGAGCCAGCTTGAGGATTTTGCCTCCGGCAGCCGCAAGGGCAAGCCGGACCACGTTAAGTGACGTGCTGAACGGAAGAATGATCCATGACTGAAACAATCGACATGATCCACGAAGACAATCTGCCTGGTGACGAGCATAAGCTCGATCCCCAGCCGGAGTTCGTGCCGCGTTACGCGGGATCGGGCCGACTGAAAGGCAAGGTCGCGGTTGTGACCGGGGCGGATAGCGGGATCGGCCGGGCGGTCGCGGTGCTGTTCGCGCGTGAAGGCGCCGATGTCGCCATCGCCTATTTGTGCGAGCATGAAGACGCCGCCAAGACGCAAAAGCTGGTCGAGCAGGAAGGCGCTCGCGCGCTCGTGTTCGCGGGCGATCTGGGTGACAAGGCTGTCTGTCAGGACCTGATCGATCGCACCGTGGGCGCGTTCGGGCGTCTCGACATCATCGTCAACAATGCCGGCGAGCAGCACCCGGACAAATCGATCGAAGACATCACCGAGGAACAGCTCAAGCGCACGTTCCAGACAAACATCTACTCGATGTTCTTCGTGGTGCAGGCGGCGATGCCGCATCTTCGCGAGGGCGCAGCGATCGTCAACTGCACGTCCGTCACGATGTATCAGGGCTCCAAGGAACTGCTCGATTATTCGAGCACCAAGGGCGCCATCACGGCGTTCACCCGCTCGCTCAGCGAAAACCTCATCGAGAAGGGCATTCGCGTCAACGCCGTGGCGCCGGGGCCGATCTGGACGCCACTCAACCCGTTCGGCGGTGCCAGCAAGGAGAAACTCGAGCATTTCGGCGAGAGCACGCCGATGGGTCGCCCGGGCCAGCCGAACGAAGTCGCGCCGTGCTTCCTGTTTCTCGCCTGCGAGGATTCCAGCTATATGAGCGGGCAGGTGCTCCACCCCAATGGCGGGATGGTCGTCGGCTCCTGAGTTCAGCGCATCTGCCTGTCCGTTCGCGCCGCTGTGATCAAGGCCTTGTCCACAGCGTCGTGACGGCCGGCAGCGTCCTGCTCGAGCGCAGCGCAGATGGCGCTGCTCGCCATCGGCGCTGCTTCCATCAACTTGCCCATCTGGGCCGGCAATCTGGCCACGGTGATGCCGGCATACCAGCACGTCTGGGCAAGGCTGACATGACCCATCAAATCCGGCTTGGCATCATAGAGCGCCATCTCGTGAAAGCGCGGCGCGATGTCCAGCGTTTCGGCATAGACCGCCATGGTCGCGGCGCTGGCGAGCGCGACCTGATCCCCGATCATGAGTGTGCCATATTGATGGCCCATCGCCGCATCGGCAAGCAGCGTGGGCGCCGCTCGGCAGGCGGCTAAGGCGTCGACCCAGCGGAAGGCTTTCGCGCCGATGACCTTGTCCGGGCGGATACGCAGAATGAGATCGAATTCGTCGCCTCGGGCCGTAGCCATGTCTGACGCGGCCTTGAGCTTGTAGTGCATCTTGCGGGGGTTGGACCAACCCGCAAAATCCGGGTCGCTATCGTCCTCCAGCACCACATGCTCGGTGCTATAACAGGCTTCGAGTTCAGCCTTGCTGACGACCCCGCCATCCGCCAGCGCGGCGAACAGCGCGGGGTAGCGCTCGGCCATGCCGGGCATGCCGATGCGCCCGGCGTGCAGGCGCCACGCTTCGCAAAAGGCTTCGCCGGCGAAGGGCAGATAAGCGCGGAACGGCTCTGCGCCCGAGCGCCCGATCTTGCTCCAGCTATGGACGAAGAATAGGCAGTCCGCGTCACGTAGCAAGCCCGCCTGCCAGGTCGGCAAGGCGGCGCGGTAGCCACGCAGCTGGCCCGAAACGCACACGGCAATGCGCGGACGGCGCCGCCCGATCTTGAGGAAAGGCGCCTTTTCCGTGACCTTGTCCTCCACGAAAGCGGCGGCCTGCCACGGCCTGGAATCCAGCCGGGCAAGCGCTGCGTTTGACCGCGCGCGATCAGCAGTCGAGCGCAGCTTGAGGCCCGGCTTCGCCAGCGCGGCCAGGTCCGGACCGAGGGCCGTCGTGACTGCCGCTGCGCTCGCGGGACCATCCGGCGAAACCGCCCATCGCAGCGCCAGAGAGCGCACCGCCGCGCCCTCATCCCCATCGGTTGCGCCACCCGGATAAGCGCTGCGATAGGCCGCCAGCCATGCGGCAAGTTGTGCGTCTGCACGGCGTGATCCCGTGATCCACAGAAAGAGCAGCAACTGCCAGGCGGGGAAACGGCGCACCAGCACATCGGGGGGCGTGTTCTCCGCGAGACCGGCCAGATCGGCGATGTTGCGCTGAAAATGCACCGCATCGAACATGCCATTATAGGGCAGGCTGAGTTCGTGTCGGTCCAGTTGCGGCAGCAGGTCGAGATGCCAGCGCGAGATCGCGGCTTCATCCTGCCAGCCCTGCAGCGGGTGGCGCAGCAGCAGCACGGCGATCAAAAAGCCGCGGTCGCGCGCGCCCTCATCCCACAAAGCTGTCAGAACGGGCCGCAGAAGCTCGGCCGCCTTCTTGAGCACGCCCTGATTGCTGCCCGCGTGGGCTGCTGCGATCCGCGCGCACAGGGCAGGGGGCGTGCCGTCGCGATCGCGCTCAACGATGAGGATGCGGAGGAGATCGTCCAGCCGCTCCCGACCCCAGTCCGTCGGCAAAGCCTCGTCGATCAGCGCGCCGGTCACCGCGCGTCCGGCGCCCTCAAAGGCGCGGTGGGCCGTTATGCCCTCCTTAAATATTGCCTCGTAAATCTCCAAGGCAGGGGTATAGTTTGAGGCCTCGGTCAATTCTTTGGCTGCGGCAAGCCGATCGTCGAGGAACTCGCTTGCAGGTTTTCCATTCACAGACTTCACGGGTTTTCCTCGATGGCCAATGGCGCGCGCGTTTAACCTAGCAAGATTTCGGATTAAGAATTCAACCCATTTCCACATTCGCATGACGGCCAGCTGAGAGAATGCTCGCCAGCGCGATAGATGTGCGTCGATTGTAGGGGGTTATTTGAGGGTCGATGGTCGTTTTAGTTAAGTCGCGGGGCAGGAAATGATGCCGGACGTGTCCGTGGAGCCATGGCCGCTCGGCGTGGACCTCTCCGCCTATGACGCCCTGCTGTTCGATCTGGATGGCACGCTGGTCGATACCATGCCGCTCCACGGGCTCGCCTACGCATCGGTCTTCGATGCGCGCGGCCATCGCTTCACCATGGATGATTATCTTGCAAATGTCGGTCCGCCCGCCCGGATCGCGATCCCGGCTTTTGCCGCAGCGGCGGGCATGGGCGAGATCGACGATGCGATGATTGCGACCCTGCATGCCGAGAAGAAGGCGCATTTTAAGACCGTGCTGCGGCAGGAAAAGGCGCCGGCCCTCATCGCCTCGCATTTGCTGGCGCGTTATGCCGGCACGATCCCCATGGCACTGGTGTCATCGGGCAATCGGGATGGCGTCGAAGCGATCTTGGAAACGATGGCGTGGCGCCCCCATTTCGGCGCCGTGGTCAGCGGCGACGATGTGGCGCAAGGCAAGCCGCATGCCGAACCTTATCTCACCGGCGCGGCGTTGCTGGGGGTAGCGCCCGCACGCTGCCTCGTGTTCGAGGATACGCCGGTCGGGATCGCGTCCGGCCTTGCCGCTGGCATGACTGTCATCGACGTGACCCAGGCTGGCGTCATCCATCGGCCGGGCAAATCATGACAGGACCAGAGTTGACCCTCGACAGCCACCCGGCCTTGCGGATGTTCCGCGAGGTCATTCCGCTCTCCGGCTTTTCCGGCGCGACCGTCGCGTTGGTCCGTGATGGGGGGCAGCCCTTCGTGCGCAAGGCGGCCAATCTTGTCGATGCCAACGGGTCGCTGCGCGATCAGGCGGTGCGGCAGCAGGCGCTGGCTGGGCTGGTGGAAGGCTGTGCCGGGATGCCCGAGGTGCTCGACATGGGCGAGCAGGACGGACTGTTCTATTTCGACATGGCGTTCATCCCGTCGCGCGATGCGGTCAATTTCCTCTCCAATGGCACCTTTGATAATGTCGCCGATTTCGCCGACCGCGTGGAGCGGCTGATGAGCCGCCTGGCGGTTTCGGCGCCGGTGAGCCAGCCGCCACTCGCCCCGCGCAAGAGCCTGCTGGTGGACAAGCTGCAGCAGATCGCCGACAAGACTGGCGCCATGCACGAACAAGCGCTCGCCCCTCTGGTGGAGGCGGCACAGCGCATGGATGTGCTGGTGGCGGACGAAAAGCCCACGGCCGCGCATGGCGATCTGACCTTCGAGAACATCCTCGTCGACCGGCGCGGCGCCTTGTGGCTGATCGATACGATCACATCGCCCTTCGATCATGTCTGGATCGACTGGTCCAAGCTGTTCCAGGAATGCGAAGGGCTTTGGCACGCCCATCGTGGCCGGCCTCTGGCCCGGGGCGTGACATGGTGGTTGCGGCAGCGCTTCCATGCTGCCGCGACCGCGCTGGACCCGGCTTATCCGGCGCGCCATTACATCCTGCTCGGCCTCACCTTCGCGCGCATCCTGCCTTATGCGAAGACCAACGAGGACCGGGCCTTCGTTGCCCGGCGGGTGGCCGAATGCGGCCGCGCTGCCCTGGACAATCTTTGACGCGAGAGAGAAGACCCATGAAGATCATCGTACCCTGCGCCGGCCGCTCCTCCCGCTTCCCCAACATGGCGCCCAAGTGGATGCTGCCCGACAATGATGGCCTGCCGATGGTCTTCAAGGCGGTGCAGGGGCTCGGCGCCAATGTGGATGATTTCATCTTCACGATCCTGCGCGAGCATGAAGAGCGCTTTCAGGCGCAGGAAGGTCTGCGCGCCGCCTTCGGACAGAAGGTCAATTGCGTCATTCTGGACGAGCCGACGCGAAGCCAGTCCGAGACGGTGGCCCAGACGCTGCTCAAGAGCGGCATCGACGAGCCCTTCATGGTGAAGGACAGCGACAATTATTTCGAGGTGCCGCACCTTTATCAGACGTACAACTATGTGTGCGTCGCGTCGCTCAGCAGCTTCAGCCAGGTCAATCCGCAGAACAAGAGCTATGTTCAGGTCGATCAGGAAGATGTGATCGTCAATTTCCGCGAAAAGCAGGTCATCTCCGATCTGTTCAGCGTCGGCGGCTATTATTTCTCTAGCCCGCGCGAGTTTTTGACGGCCTATGACGAGCTGATGGGCCAGCCGCGCCTGTCCGCCGGCGAGCTCTATCTCTCCGAGATCATCGGCTATCTGGCGATGCAGGGCTCGGTGTTCCGCATCCAGCGGATCAAGCAGTATCAGGACTGGGGGACGGTCCACGAGTGGCGCGAATATCTGCAGGGCCACCGGGTGTTCTTCATCAGCGTCGACGGCTTCCTGTTCGAGCAGGGGTCGCTGTTTTTCAAGCCCGGCTTCGAGGAAGTGAAGCCCAATCCGGTGGCGATCGAGACGGTGCAGAAACTGGCGGCGGAGGGGCAGAAGATCTTCTATCTCTCCATCCGTCCGCAGGAGCTGGAAGCGCTGACCAAGAGCCAGCTTGCCGCCGCTGGCTTGCCGGAGTGGCCGCTGATACTCGACTGCGATCTTGCGCAATGGACGCTGCTGACGGCGCCGCATTCCAACCAGCCGTTCCGCACCTCCCACGCTGTCGAGATTGCTGCGGATGACCCGAACATGGCGGAAAAGCTGGCCGTTGATCGCTGACGTCGGGAAACCCGGCGCTGGTCTCTTGCCTTTGTCCGGCTTGACCCTAAGAACAGGCCCTTAGAATAGGCAAAGTCAATTTGGGTGTCGCGGGCTAGGCGCGCGATGTGCGCGATAAGAGAGGAATGCAGGCATGAAGATCGCAATCATGGGTGCCACTGGCAATGCAGGCCAGCGTCTGGTCGATGAGGCCGTGAGTCGCGGGCACAGTGTCACCGGCATTTCGCGCAGCGCAGACACCCAAGCGCCGCGCGAGGGCGTGACGTGGGTGAAGGCCGACATCAATGATGTCGACGACATGGCGAGCAAGATTGCCGGCCATGATGCGGTCATTCTCTCCATGCCGTTCAAGTCGCTGGATGCGGACAATGTGTTCGCTGTGGCGCGCAAGGCCGGGTGCTGGCTGCTGGTGGTCGGCGGCGCGGCGAGCCTGCAGACCGAGGATGGCGTGGTGCTGCTCGATACGCCGGGTTTCCCGGACTTCATCAAGGTCGAGGCCGCGCCGGCGCGCGATTTTCTTAACCAGCTGAAGGCAGGACCGGGCTTTGACTGGACGTTCCTGTCGCCGGCCATGATGTTCGGACCGGGCGAGCGCACCGGCACCTTCCGCCTCGGCACCGAAACGCTGCTAACGGCGCCGGATGGCAAAAGCTCGATCAGCTATGAGGATTTCGCCGTCGCGATGATCGACGAGATCGAAGCGCCCAAGCACAAGAACATGCGGTTCACCGTCGGCTACTGACGGCGGTGTCATCCGTGAACGGCGAGGGGCGGGGCTTCCAATATGTCTTTGGCATGCATGGACTGCTTAGGCCGTTGGAAAGTCTCGACGACTGCTGTAAAGAGTCGCGGTGACTAGCTGCCAACAATGTGTCGTGCGGAACCGCGCGATCTGTTCATCTTTGGATACCTCCGAGCTGGAGGTACTCAACAAGATCGGTCGTCGCGTGCCCGTGCATCGCGGGCAGACATTGATGTGGGAAGGCGATGACAGCTTGCTGGTCGCCAATGTGATCGACGGTGTGCTCAAGCTGTCCACCTCGACAGCGGATGGCCGCGAGCAGATCGTCGGCGTTGTTTATCCGTCCGATTTCATCGGGCGTCCGTTTGGCAGCACGACTCAGCACAGCGTCACCGCGCTGTGCGATGCGCAGGTGTGCCTGTTCACGCGCTCCTCGTTCGACGATTTTGCCCGCACGCATCCGGAGCTAGAGCACAAGCTGCTCCAGCGGACCCTCACCGAACTGGATCGCGCGCGCCACTGGATGCTGCTGCTCGGGCGCAAGAGCGCCGGAGAGCGTGTCGCGACCTTCCTGCTCGAAATGGCGCAAAGGCTGGCCGATGCAAGCTGTAGCGGCAGCGATCTTGTCGAGCGCTTCGAACTGCCGCTCACCCGCCAGCAGATGGCCGATCTGCTGGGCCTCACCATTGAGACTGTGAGTCGCCAGCTCACCCGGCTCCGCCAGGCCGGGATCATCGATCTGCCGGATCGGCGGACCGTCGTCATCCTCGATCATGACGCCATGGAGGCCGAAGCCGGCAACGGCTGAGCACCGCGCTCCTCATCGGCGCGCATCGTGGCGCGCCGGCCACCCCGTAGACCGCCTTCCTCCCGTTGACCCATGTCAATGATGCCGAGCCCTCGCTGATCCACAGCGACAGCACAGTCCCAGGACTGTGCTGCTCAAGGGGTTTCTATGACCGGTCTAACAATGAAGGCGGGAGGCTGGCTCCTGCTCGCCATTCTCGCGATGCTCGCCTCCGCGCTCGCCGTGGATTCCGGATTTGCCATCCACATGGTCATTGCGTCGCTTGCGGCGCTGCTCGCCATGATGGGGACGCTTCGCTCCGCCGATTGGGGCGGCATGGCGCGGGGTATCCTGCGTATGCCCGACCAAGGGCATTATGATGACGATCCGGTGCGCTGGGGTGTCATTGCCACGGTGTTCTGGGGCATGGCCGGTTTTCTTGCCGGGCTTTACATCGCCTTGCAGCTGGCCTTTCCGGCGCTCAACCTGGGGATTGAATATACCAGCTTCGGGCGCTTGCGGCCGCTGCACACCTCGGCGGTGATCTTTGCCTTTGGTGGCAATGCGCTGATCGCGACGAGCTTCTATGTCGTGCAGCGCACCTGCCGCGCCCGGCTTGCCTTCCCCTCGCTCGCGCGCTTCGTCTTCTGGGGCTACCAGCTCTTCATCGTGCTCGCCGCGACCGGCTACCTCCTCGGCATCACCGAGGCGCGCGAATATGCCGAGCCCGAATGGTATGTCGACCTGTGGCTCACCATCGTCTGGGTCGCCTATCTCGCGGTGTTCGTCGGCACGATCGTCAAGCGCAGCGAGCCGCATATCTATGTGGCGAACTGGTTTTACCTGAGCTTCATCCTCACCATCGCGATGCTCCACATCGTCAACAACCTGTCGATGCCGGTCAGCCTGCTGGGCTCCAAGAGCTACAGCGCCTTTGCTGGCGTGCAGGATGCGCTGACCCAGTGGTGGTACGGCCATAACGCGGTAGGCTTCTTCCTCACCGCCGGCTTCCTGGCGATGATGTACTATTTCGTACCCAAGCAGGCCGAGCGGCCGATCTACAGCTATCGCCTGTCGATCATCCACTTCTGGTCGCTGATCTTCCTCTACATCTGGGCCGGCCCGCACCACCTCCACTACACCGCGCTGCCCGACTGGGCGCAGACGCTGGGCATGGTCTTCTCGGTCATGCTGTGGATGCCGAGCTGGGGCGGCATGATCAACGGCCTGATGACGCTGAACGGCGCATGGGACAAGGTGCGCACCGATCCGATCATCCGCATGATGGTGATGGCGCTCGCCTTCTACGGCATGAGCACCTTCGAAGGGCCGATGCTGTCGATCAAGAGCGTGAACAGCCTCTCGCACTATACGGACTGGACCATCGGCCACGTTCACTCGGGCGCGCTCGGCTGGAACGGCATGATCACCTTCGCGGCGATCTATTATCTCACGCCGCGCCTGTGGGGCCGCAACCGGCTCTACTCGCTGCGCATGGTCAACTGGCACTTCTGGCTCGCGACCGTCGGCATCGTCTTCTACGCCTCGGCCATGTGGGTCGCCGGCATCATGCAGGGCCTGATGTGGCGGGAATATGGGGCAGACGGCTACCTCGTCTACGCCTTCTCGGACACCGTCCGTGCGATGTTCCCGATGTACGTGCTGCGCGCCTTCGGCGGACTGCTCTACCTCTCGGGCGCCGTGTGCATGACCATCAATGTGTGGCGCACCATCCTCGGCCACCAGCGCGTCGAAGCGCCGATGAGCGACGCTGCCTATGACGCCGCCAAGGACCGGCCGATCACCCACAAACCTGCTGCGGTTCCCGCGGAATAAGGACGGAAAACCATGTCGAGCTTTGCACAGAAGCACAAGAAGCTGGAGCGGAACGTCACGCTCCTTGCCGTCGCTGCCTTCGCCGCGGTTACCGTGGGCGGCATCGTGGAGATCGCACCGCTCTTCTGGATCGACAACACGATCGAGAAGGTGGAGGGAATGCGTCCCTACACGCCGCTGGAGCTGGCGGGCCGGAACATCTACATGCGGGAGGGTTGCTACAACTGCCATTCGCAGATGATCCGCCCATTCCGCGACGAGGTGGAGCGCTACGGCCATTACAGCCTCGCCGCCGAGAGTATGTATGACCACCCGTTCCAGTGGGGCTCCAAGCGGACCGGGCCGGACCTGGCCCGCGTCGGCAAGCGCTATTCAGATGAGTGGCACGTCCAGCACCTCATCGATCCGCGCAGCGTGGTGCCGGAATCGATTATGCCGACCTATGCCTTCCTCACCAAGCGTGAGCTGAAAGCGGGCGACATGACGGCCCATCTCACGGCGCAGCGCCGGGTGGGCGTGCCCTATAGCGATGAGGACATCGAGAAGGCGAATGCCGATCTGCTGGCGCAGGCCGATCCCGAGGCCGACACCGCCGATCTCCTCAAGCGCTACCCCAAGGCGCAGGCCCGCGATTTCGACGGAAACCCGTCCAAGCTGACCGAGATGGACGCACTCGTCGCCTATCTCCAGATGCTCGGCACGCTGGTCGATCTGGACAGCGCCGCCCCGCAGGAGGTGGAGCGATGAGCTATAATGATCTGCGCCATTTCGCCGACAGCTACGGGCTTTCGGCAATGGTGGTGCTCTATTTCGGCCTGTGCGCATGGGCGTTCCGTCCCGGCTCGCGCCGGAGCAACCAGGACGCCGCGCACCTGATCTTCGCCGAAGATGGCGAGGCCGCAGCCCATGACAGGAAGAACAACCATGGCTGAGAAGAAACGGATCGACGCGCCGACCGGTACCCAGACCGTCGGCCATGAATGGGACGGGATCGAGGAGCTCGATACCCCCATGCCGCGCTGGTGGGTCTGGACTTTCTACGCAACGATCGTGTTCGCGATCGGCTATGTGGTGGTTTATCCCGCTATTCCCTTCGCGCATGAAGCCAGCAAGGGGCTGTTCGGATGGTCCAGCCGCGGGCAGCTCCAACAGGTGATGGATGCCGAGACCGCGCGCCGGACGCCGATCTTCTCGGCCATCGCTGCCACGCCGATCGAGAAGCTGGTCGCCCAGCCAAAGCTCATGGAAGCGGCGATGCAGGGTGGTGCAGCCGCGTTCAAGGTGCATTGCGTGCAGTGCCATGGCTCGGGCGCTGCCGGCGCCAAGGGCTATCCGAATCTGGTGGATGACGACTGGCTGTGGGGCGGCGACCTGCAATCGATCGAATATACGATCACTCATGGCGTGCGGAACCCGGATGAGCCGCAGACCCGCATGAGCCTGATGCCCGCCTTCGGCAAGGACGGCATTCTCACCGGCACGCAGGTTCAGGATGTGGTGAGCCATGTCCGCGTGATCAGCGGGCAGGAGAAGACCAGCGCTTCCTCACGGCGCGGCGACGTGCTGTTCCAGCAGAACTGCGCGGTGTGCCACGGCCCCGCGGGCAAGGGACTGCGTGAATTCGGTGCGCCGAACCTGACCGACCCGATCTGGCTCTATGGCGGCGATCGCGAGACGCTGACCCAGACGGTGACGAACAGCCGCCGGGGTGTGATGCCCGCCTGGGGCCAGGCGCTCGACAAGGCGACGATACGCATGCTGGCCGTCTACGTCCACGGCCTTGGCGGTGGCGAGGCGACGCCGGTCGCAGCGCAGATTGCCGCTGAGGCTGCCGGGGCACCGGAGACGCAGGCCAACGCCGCGACACCATAAGGCGGAGCCGGCCCTTCCTCCGCGCGTCGGGGGAGGGCCGGCTGCCGCTCATTTCGTTGATCCTGCTCAATGTCGTTTGAGCCGACTGCGCCTAAGCGAAGATCGATCGGAGGCAATCTGATGCCGAAGACGCCAACAACGGACGCTGCCATGTCCCCCGTGAATGATGTTACCGCGCCAGCGGAAAGCCTCTACGCCAAGCGCAAGTCGGTCTTCCCCAAGCAGGTCGATGGGCCGTTCCGCCGCTTCAAGTGGCTGGTGATGGCCGTAACCCTGACGATCTATTGGGCCACGCCCTGGATCCGCTGGGACCGCGGGCCGCACGCGCCCAATCAGGCGGTGCTGGTCGACCTCGCCAATCGCCGCTTCTTCATGTTCGGCATCGAGATCTGGCCGCACGAATTCTATTATGTCGCCGGCCTGCTCATCATGGCGGGCGTCGGCCTGTTTCTGGTGACCTCCGCCGTCGGCCGCGCCTGGTGCGGCTATGCCTGCCCGCAGACGGTCTGGACCGATCTGTTCCAGCATGTCGAGCGCTTCCTCGATGGGGATCGCAACGCGCAAATCAGGCTGGAGAAAGCACCCTGGACCCCGATGAAGGTCTGGAAGCGGCTGCGCAAATGGGCGGTCTGGCTGGTCATCTCGTTCCTCACCGGCGGCGCGTGGATCTTCTACTTTGCCGATGCGCCGACGCTGCAACACCAGTTCTGGACCGGGCAGGCGCCGTTCGTCGCCTATGGCACCACCTTCGTGCTGACCATGACGACCTTCATCTTCGGCGGCTTCATGCGCGAGCAGGTGTGCATCTACATGTGCCCCTGGCCGCGCATCCAGACCGCGATGACAGATGAGAAATCGCTCATCGTCACCTACAAGCACTGGCGCGGCGAGCCCCGCACCAAGGGCCTGAAGAAGGCGCAGGATGAAGGGCTGCCGACCGGGGACTGCATCGACTGTCTGCAATGCGTGCAGGTCTGCCCGACCGGGATCGACATTCGCGAGGGACCGCAGATCGGGTGCATCACCTGCGCCTTGTGCGTCGATGCCTGTGACAAGGTGATGGCGCAGATCGGCCGCCCGCGCGGCTTGATCGACTATGCCACGGAGATCGACTGCGAGGCCGAGATGAAGGGTGAGGCGCCGGCGCCCGTGCGCAAGCGCCTCTTCCGTCCGCGCACAATTGCCTATTTCGCGATCTGGGCGAGCATTGGCCTCGCCATGCTGTTCGCGCTGGGCGTGCGTTCGCGCATCGACATCGCGGCCAATGCGGAGCGCAATCCGGTCTATGTCCGCCTGTCCGACGGGTCGATCCGCAACAGCTATCTGATCAAGGTGCGCAACATGCAGAGCCGCGCGCGCCCTATGGCCATCGGCCTCGATGGGCTGGACGGCGCGCTGATGTGGCGTGAGGGGCAGACCCGCGATCAGGCGAGCCGGACCCTGCAAATCGACGTGCCGCCCGATCAGGTGCTCAAGGAACGCGTGCATGTGGTTGCGCCGGCGCAGGGCATTGCCCGCCAGGATTTCGCCTTCACGCTGCGCACGCTCGACGAGCAGAAAGAGGCGGCGCAGGATGATGAGAGCTTTGTTCGACCGGAGGTAGGCCAATGACCCGCAAGTTCACCGGACGGCACATCACCGTCATTCTCGTCAGCTTTTTCGGCGTGGTCATGGCGGTCAATTTCACCATGGCCTTCCTCGCAAGCTCTACATTCGGCGGGCTGGTCGTGCAGAACAGTTACGTCGCCAGCCAGGAGTTCAACAAATGGCTGGCGCAGGCCCGCGCCGAAAATGCGCTGGGCTGGGCGCTCACGCTGAATCGGACTGCGGAGACACGGCTGAGCGCGACGCTGCGCAGTGCGAATGCGCCCATGAACGATGTCGCGCTGACCGCGACCGCCCGTCACCCGCTTGGCCGCAAGCCGGATATCGCGCTGCAGTTCCGGGCGCTCGGCGATGGCGTGTATGAGAGCCTCCAGCCCTTGCCGCAGGGCCGCTGGATCGTCCATGTGCGGGCCCGCGCCCATGGGCGGGAGATCAACCGGGTGGTCGATCTGTCATGACCTATGTGGCGCCAAGGCCCGATTGGTCGGCGGATGCGGTGGAAACCCGCCTCGCCGTGCCGGACATGCATTGCGCCGGCTGCATCTCCAAGATCGAGCGGCTGTTGCCATTGCAGCCGGGAGTCCACGCCGCCCGCGTGAACTTCTCGGCCAAGACGGTGATCGTCTCGCATGCCGCCGATCTGGCCGAGCCTGACCTGCTGCGCGCCTTCGACGCGATCGGGTTCGAGGCGCAACCGCTGCACAGCGCGGCGGCGCATGAGCGCAGCCAGGCGCTGCGTAAGTTGATCCGCGCTCTTGCCGTCGCAGCCTTTGCGGCGATGAACGTCATGTTGCTCTCGGTCTCGGTCTGGTCCGGGGCGGATGGCAGCGCGCGCGAATTGTTCCACTGGATCTCGGCGCTGATCGCCATCCCGGCGGTCAGCTATGCGGGACAGCCCTTCTTCCGCTCGGCCTTCAAGGCGCTGCGGGCGGGCACGACCAATATGGATGTGCCGATCTCCATCGGCGTCATTCTGGCGACCTCGATGAGCCTCTACGAGACGATCATCGGCGGTCGCCATGCCTGGTTCGATGGCGCGTTGATGCTGCTCACCTTCCTGCTCGCCGGCCGGGTGCTGGATGAAATGATGCGCGCGCGCGCCGCCAGCGGAGCCGAAGCGCTGGTACGCCGCACCGCGCCCGGTGCCATGCGGCTGGCCGAGGATGGCGCGAGCCAGTGGGTTGCCGCTGAGGCGCTGGCCGTAGGCGACCGCGTTCTGGTTGCCGCCGGCGAGCGGCTCGCGGCAGATGGCATAATCGAGCAGGGCAGCAGCCGGTTCGATCTCTCCTTGCTGACTGGCGAAAGTGCGCCTGTCACGCTGCGTGCGGGGGACGTGGCGACCGCCGGTACGCTCAATCTCGACGGCCCGGTGACGCTGCGCGTGACCGCCGTAGGCGAGGGGCGGGCGATTGCCGAGATTGCCCGGCTGATGGAAAGCGCCGGCCAGGCCAAATCCCGCTACGTCCGCCTCGCCGACAAATGCTCGCGGCTTTATGCGCCGGTCGTGCATCTGCTCGCCGCGGTGACCTTCATCGGCTGGATGATTGCGGGAGCGGGCTGGCACCAGTCGTTGCTGGTCGCCATTGCCGTGCTCATCATCACTTGCCCCTGCGCGCTGGGCCTCGCTGTGCCGGTGGCGCAGGTGGTGGTCTGCGGCGCGATGATGCGGGCCGGGCTCCTCGTCAAGGATGGCAGCGCGCTGGAACGCCTCGCGCAGGCCGATCAGGCGCTGTTCGACAAGACCGGCACTCTCACGCTCGGCCGCCCGCGCGCCTTCGGTGTCGAGGCGCTGGACGAGGAGGAGCGGAGCATTGCCCGCGCGCTGGCCATGACCAGCCGCCATCCCCTCGCAGTGGCGCTCCGGCAGGCGCTGGGCGGCGAGCATGTCGGCCCGGCGGTTCTCACTGACGTCGAGGATATTCCGGGCGAGGGCGTGCGCGCGCTCTGGCAGGGGCAGGCTGTCGCGATGGGCAAGCCGGCACCGCAGGACCTGACTGACCAGGGCGGCGCGAGCAACGATCCGACCATGGCTGTGGCGTTGGAGCTGGGGAATGGGCGCCGCCACATTATCCACTTCGCTGACGCGCTGCGTCCGGATGCGGCGCGGGCGCTGGCGGATTTGGGCGCCCTTGGCCTCCCGCCGGCAATCATGTCGGGCGATCGGGAGGAGGCGGTCCAATCGCTGGCCGATCAACTCGGTGTGCCGGCGGAAGGCGGGATGCGCCCGGCCGACAAGCTGGAGCGGCTGCAGGCGCTGGCCGAGGCGGGCCACAAGCCGTTGATGGTGGGCGACGGACTGAACGACGGTCCGGCACTTGCTGCAGCGCATGTCTCGATGGCGCCCGGTTCGGCGAGCGATGTCGGCCAGCAGGCGGCGGACATCGTGTTTCTGGGCGACAGCCTCTCGGGTATCCCCAAGTCGGTGCGGGCCTCGCGCGCCACCATGTGCATCGTGCGGCAGAATATCGGTCTGGCGATCGGCTATAATGCGCTGGCTGTGCCGCTGGCGATTGCCGGCTATGTCACGCCGCTGATTGCCGCCGTCGCGATGTCGAGCAGCTCGCTCATCGTGGTGGCCAATTCCCTCCGTCTGCGCTGGGCTGTCAAATGAACGGATTGATCTTCCTCATCCCCGTCGCCCTGCTGCTCGGCCTGACCGGCCTCGTCGCGTTCATGTGGTCGCTGCGTAATGGCCAGTTCGACGACCCGGACGGCGCCGCCATGCGCATTCTGATCGAGGATCAGGATAAGCCGTCGGACTGACGCGACTTGAGAATACCGCGAAGATGCTCCCCTCCTCTTCAGAGGAGGGGCCGGGGGTGGTGGCGATGCGCGAGAATCGCTGAACTGGTGGATTTTGACGGTAACATTGCTGCACCACCCCAACCCCTCCTCTGAAGAGGAGGGGCGAACCCCAATGAGCTGCCGATCCTGCACTAGGGGTACGAGCACAAAACGGGCCTGCTCCGGGAGAGGGAGGAGCAGACCCGCCTTGCCGGCGCTCGCCGGGAACTGGGCTTAGAAGCGGTAGCTGACGCCGCCGCTGACCACCCAGGGATCGAGTTCGTGCCGCGTCGCCAGGACGGTGGCGCCGGAGGCATTGTAGAATTCGGCAGTCGGCCGGACGAAGTAGCGCTTGGCGTCGAAGGAGATGCCAAGGCCGGTATCATTCACCGGAATGTCGACGCCGGCCTGCAGCGCGAAGCCGACCTTGCTCTTGAGCTTGGCGCTCGCGGCGCCCAGCGCGGCGGTGCCGCCCGCGCCCACCTTGGAGTCCACCACCCAGAAGTAGCTCGGCCCGGCGCCGATATAGGGTTTGATGGGGCCGGCGTTGAGGTGATATTTGAGCGTCACCGTCGCCGGCACGATCTTGATGTCATCGAGCAGCCGGTTGACGCCCTTGATCGCGCCCGCGCCATCCACATGGTGCGCGGTCATGCAGCAGATCGTCTCCACCGAGACGGCGTCGCTCAGGAAATATTCGATTGCGGCGGTCGGCACCCAATTGTCGCTGGCGGCGGTGTCCGTGCCGGCGGGCAGCGTCACCGTGGCGGATTTCACCGTGTCGATCTTGCCATTCGGCAGTACGCCGGTTGCCATCAGCTTGACCTGCACCTTGCCTTGCTGCGCCTGCGCGACCCCGGGGGCAGCGAGCATCGCAAGACCGGCGACACAGCTGAGTAAACGAGCATTCATGGGTTCTTTCCTTTCTTTCCCTGAACCTGCATCGCTCATTAGGATTGGGGTGGGCGCCGCTCATTGACCCAGCGCAAGACTTGGCTTGATCGAGGTCAAGGGCAGCCAAGGCCCGACAAAGTAGAGCCATTTCCATGTGGTCCTATTATCCCGATCTGCTCGCCCGGCCGGTGCCGCGCTACACCAGCTATCCGACGGCGGCCGAATTCACGGACCGGGTGGGGGAGGCCTATCTCGGCCATGCGCTGGATGCGGTGCAGCCGGGGCAACCCGTCTCGCTTTATGCGCACATCCCCTTTTGCGAGGAGATCTGCTGGTATTGCGGGTGCAACACCGGGCGCTCCAACAAGGCGCAGCGGCTGACCAGCTATCTTGATGCGCTTCATGCCGAAATTCGCACTGTCGCACAGCGCCTCGGCGGACGCGCCCGCGTCGAGCGCATCGCCTTTGGGGGCGGCAGCCCCAATGCCATCCCGCCGCTGGAGTTTGCCCGGCTGGTCGATGAGATGATGCTGGCCTTCAACTGCGGCGCGCCGGTGCTCTCGGTCGAGATCGATCCGCGCGGGTTCGACCAGCGCTGGGCCATGACGCTAGGCGTCTCCGGCACCAAACGCGCCAGCCTTGGCGTGCAGACCTTCGATCCGGCCATCCAGGCCGCAATCGGGCGGGTCCAGCCGCGCGATCTCATCGTCAGCGCGGTTGATCGCCTGCGCAGCAACGGCGTGCGGTCCATCAATTTCGATCTGATGTACGGCCTGCCGGGGCAGGATCGCGCGTTGCTCGAGCAGACGCTGGACGAGGCCATCGCCATGCGGCCGGACAGGATCGCCCTGTTCGGCTATGCGCATGTGCCACATATGCTGCCCCGCCAGAAGCGGATCGATGCCACCCATCTGCCTGATCAGGCCGAGCGTTTCGCCATGGCGGCGCTGGGGCATGATCGGCTGGTGAGCGCGGGCTATGTGCCGGTCGGCTTTGATCATTTCGCGCTGCCCCATGACGATCTCGCCAAGGCGCAGCTGCAGGGCACGCTGCGCCGCAATTTTCAGGGCTTCACCGAGGATCGGGCCGATGTGCTGATCGGCATCGGCGCGACGGCCATCGGCCAGTTTCCGCATCTCATCGTGCAGAATGACAAGAATAGCGGCCGCTACCGGATGCGCGCCGGCGCCGGCCGCCTGACCGGCGAGCGCGGCATCCTGCGCGACGCGGATGATCAGCGGCGCGGCGCGATCATCGAGGATCTGCTCTGCGGCCGGGCTGCTGATGTCGGCACCGATCTGCACCGGACGGACCTGCGTGCCGGACTCGTGCCCTTCCTGGATCGGGGCCTCGCTACGCTGGAGGGCAACAGCCTGCGCATTGCCGAACAGGGCCGGCCTTATGGGCGCGCCGTCGCGGTGCTGTTCGACCGGCATCGCGCCCTATCCCAGCAGCGGTTCAGTAGCGCGATCTGAGCGATGGCCGACCCGTGGACCTTCGGCGGCGGATTTCTGCTGGGCTTTGCCTCCAGCCTGCATTGCGTAGGCATGTGCGGCGGCATCGCGCTGCTGCTTGGTCAGGCGCGGGCGGAGGGCGATCATCCTGCGGTCTTCGCAGCGCGGCTCCATGCCGGTCGCATCGGTGCCTATATGGTGATGGGCGGCGCGGCGGGCGCGCTTGGTGCACTGGCGCTGGGCGGGCTGGATGCGACACTCGGCCATCTGCTCCTGCGCTGGGCGGCGGCGATGAGTCTCGCCTGGGTCGGCTTCTCGATGCTGGGTCTCATGCCGAGCCCCGCTGTGGTCGGGCACGCGATCCGGGGGCAGGTGCATGTGCCGGCTTCCGTCGCAGGCGCGGCGCGATCGATGCTGCCGCCGCGCCTGCGCATGGTTGCTACCGGCTTTGGCTGGGGCATGATGCCGTGCGGAATGGTCTACGGTGCGTTGCTATATGCGGCCTTTGCCGGGTCGCTCACCGGCGGACTGCTGGTCATGGCGGGCTTTGGCATCGGCACACTGCCGGCGCTGCTCGCGGTGCAGGGCGGCGCCACGATGCTGGCCGGGCTGGCCCGCAAGCCCGGCGTGCGGACGCTCGCTGCCCTCGCGATCCTGCTCTGCGCGCTGCTCAGCCTCGGTGCCGGGGAGGCCGGCCTGCTGGCCCTGTGCCGCGCGAAATAAGCGTTCGACCGGCTTGGGCGGGGTTGCAAGAATCAGTCTCAGGTTCCAACAAGCGGCAACTGGCGCGCGAGCGCCGTTCCTTGCTGGAGAGATGGGGCATGAAAACGCGGGCTGCGGTAGCATTTGAGGCAAAGAAGCCGCTGGAGATCGTCGAGCTGGATCTGGAAGGGCCCAAGGCGGGCGAAGTTCTGGTCGAGATCATGGCGACGGGCATCTGCCATACCGACGCGTACACGCTCGACGGCCTCGACAGCGAAGGCATCTTCCCCAGCGTGCTCGGCCATGAAGGCGCGGGCATCGTGCGCGAGGTCGGCGCGGGCGTCACTTCCGTGGTGCCGGGCGACCATGTCATCCCGCTCTACACGCCGGAATGCCGCCAGTGTAAGTCCTGCCTCTCGGGCAAGACCAACCTGTGCACCGCGATCCGCGCGACGCAGGGCAAGGGCCTGATGCCGGACGGCACGACGCGCTTTTCCTACAAGGGCCAGCCGATCTACCATTATATGGGTTGCTCGACCTTCTCGAACTTCACCGTTCTGCCCGAGATCGCGGTCGCCAAGATCCGCGAAGACGCGCCGTTCAAGACGAGCTGCTACATCGGCTGCGGCGTGACGACCGGCGTGGGCGCGGTCATCAATACCGCCAAGGTTCAGGTCGGCGACAATGTCGTGATCTTTGGCCTCGGCGGCATCGGCCTCAACGTCATCCAGGGCGCGCGCCTGGCTGGCGCCAACAAGATCATCGGCGTCGACATCAACCCCGATCGTGAGGAATGGGGCCGCAAGTTCGGCATGACCGACTTCCTCAATTCCAAGGGCATGAGCCGCGAGGATGTGGTAGCGAAGATCGTGGCGATGACCGACGGCGGCGCGGACTATACCTTCGACGCGACCGGTAACACCGAAGTGATGCGCACGGCGCTGGAAGCCTGCCATCGTGGCTGGGGCACCAGCATCATCATCGGCGTAGCGGAAGCGGGCAAGGAGATCGCCACGCGGCCATTCCAGCTCGTTACCGGGCGCAACTGGCGCGGCACGGCGTTCGGCGGCGCCAAGGGCCGCACGGACGTGCCCAAGATCGTCGACATGTACATGACCGGCAAGATCGAGATTGATCCCATGATCACCCATGTCATGGGCCTGGAAGAGATCAACACCGCCTTCGACCTGATGCATGCCGGCAAGAGCATCCGCTCCGTGGTGGTGTTCTAAGGTCCGCAGGGCGGCGGTTGCGCTCGGGAGCGGCATCCATGTTCAGGCATCTGGTCCTGGGCACCAACGACATCGAGCGGGCGCGCATCTTCTATGATGCGACGTTCGCGGCGATGGACATCGCGCCGGCGCAGGCCGATGCGAAGGGGCGGCTGCTTTATCGGGATGGCGGGGGTCTGTTTATCGTTGGCCATCCCATCGATGGCCAACCGGCCTCCCATGCCAATGGCGGGACCGTCGGCTTTCTGGCGCCCTCACCGGAGGCGGTGAAGGCCTGGCATGCAGCCGGCCTGGCGCATGGCGGCCAGGCGTGCGAGGGAGAGCCGGAGAACCGGATTTCTCCCGCCACCGGGCGGGGCATCTGGATCGCATATCTGCGCGATCCGGATGGCAACAAGCTTTGCGCGGCCTGGGACGAACCCCAGTGATGCTCCGGCGCGCGCAGGATTTTGAGTAACCAAGAGGAGAGTTACAATGTTTACGCATATCATGGTTGGCGCGAAGGACCTCGCGCAGAGCGCGAAATTCTATGACGCCGTGCTCGGCGCACTGGGCGCTGGCGCTGGCCACAACATCGGCGATCGCGCTTTCTATTCGCACAATGGTGGCACCTTCGGCATCATCTCGCCGATCAATGGCGAGCCGGCCACCCATGCCAATGGCGGCACCATCGGCTTTGCCGCTGCCGACAAGGATCAGGTCGACGCGTTCCATGCTGCCGGTGTGGCCAATGGCGGCACCAGTGAAGGCGAGCCGGGCAAGCGCCCGCAGGCGCCGGGCAATGCCTATGGCGCCTATCTGCGCGATCCGACCGGCAACAAGATCTGCGTCTTCTGCCAGCTGCCTGAAGGCGCCTGATCGATGACGCTGGAGACGCTCTCGACGAATAAGGCCTATGGCGGCGTCCAGGGCGTCTACCGGCACACATCTTCGGAGACGGGGACGGCGATGACATTCGCCGTCTTCGTCCCCGAGCATGAGCCGGGCGAAACCTTGCCGGTGCTCTTCTACCTCTCCGGCCTCACCTGCACCCATGCGAACGTCATGGAGAAGGGCGAGTATCGCGCGGCCTGCGCGGCGGAGAAGATCATCTTCGTGGCGCCGGATACCAGCCCGCGCGGCGAAGATGTGCCCGACGATGCGGAGGGCAAATATGATTTCGGCCTGGGCGCCGGCTTCTATGTCGATGCGACCCAGGCGCCCTTCGCGACCCATTATCGCATGAAAAGCTATATCGAGCAGGAACTGCCAGCGCTGATCGCCGCAAATTTCCCTGTCGATATGGCGCGGCAGGGCATCACCGGGCACAGCATGGGCGGCCATGGCGCGCTGACAATCGCTTTGCGCAATCCCGAGCGCTTCCGGTCCGTCTCCGCCTTCGCGCCCATCGTTGCGCCGAGCCAGGTGCCCTGGGGCCAGAAGGCGCTCGGCGGCTATTTGGGTGACGATGCATCGGCCTGGGCGCAGCATGATGCTGTCGCGCTGATCGAAGGCGGTGCGCGACTGCCCGACCTGCTGGTCGACCAGGGCGGTGCGGACAATTTCCTCGAGCAGGAGTTGCGCACGCATCTGCTGGAAGCCGCCTGTGCCAAGGCCAGTCAGCCCGCGACAATCCGCATGCAGCCCGGCTATGACCACAGCTATTATTTCATCTCGACCTTCATGGCCGAGCATATCCGCTGGCACGCCGAACGCCTCAAGGCCTGATCTTCGCGGCCTCTTTGGCGCGCAGGCTTAGACGGAGCGTGCGCGTCCTTGGGTGAGGGTGGCCTCTTGCCACTTGAGATAGGGATCGTTGAGAAAGGTGCCGAACGGGAAGAATGCCGCCAGCGTCGTCCGCAGCCAGCCCAGGACTCCAAAGCCCTTGCCCGGCAGCACGAACAGCATCGCGCCGATGTAGAGCAGGAACGCGATGCCGTGGGTCATCCCGACCGGACGGATCAGCGCGGGATTGTCGAAGCCATATTTGAGGGGCATCGCGATCAGGAACAGCGCGAGGGTCGTGATGCCTTCCACCAGGGCGATATAACGGAAAATCCTGAGCATGGTGTCTCCTGAGCGGTCGATGACCTGTCGCGTCGCGATCACAGCTCTGTCGCAAGACTCACACGATATCGTCGCGCCGGTTGCCTGATCGGGTTCGATGGGCTTTATCATGCAGATGACAGCATGCCAGGGGCGAGGAGCAAAAATATCGTGACGCAAGAGGCGGATATCGGTCCCGCCCAGCTCGATGCCGGGCTTCTGGGGATGCGCCTCATGCTGCTCATGCGCGCGATCCGCGAGGGCGGCCTGCCGCTGTTCGAGGCGGAGGTGGGCTATAAGGAAATCCATCGCCATTTGCTGCTGCTGCTCGGGCTCTCCGGCGGCATGACCTCTCAGGACATCGTCGGCTTTGCCGGCTACGAGAAGGCGCAGGTCAGCCGCGCGATCAAGCCCTTGGAGCGGGACGGGCTGATCGTGCGCGAGAAGCTGCGCGCCAAGCTCACCCTCTCCCCGGCGGGGCGGGTGCTGTTCGAAAAGATTCGCGCCATCGTCCGCGCCCGTGACGGCCAGTTGGTAAGCGGTCTGGGGCGGGATGAGCTCGAACGCTTCGGCCTGCTCACCGACCAGTTGGCGCAAAAGGCCGCCCGTATCTACAATCAGGAGCGCTGCCTGAGTGTCGAGGCCGGGATCATCGGCGCGTCACCGGGCGGGGCCGGCACGCCCTCATGGCCTGTGGGACCGGAGGGCAAGAAGATCGAGCCGCCGCCGGATCTGATCGCGCCCAAGCTGGTCGGACTGGTCGCTTATCTCAAGCGCAGCGCCATGCTCTCCTGCCAGCGGATGCACGGCCTGTCGAACTTTCAGGGCCAGGTTCTCGCGCTCATCGGCTTGTACGCGCCGCTGCCGATGGCCCAGCTGATCAAGGCGATGGGGCGGGACAAGAGCCAGATCGGGCGGACGGTCTCGGCGCTGGAAGAGAGCGGGCTGATCGAGCGATTCAGGCCCACCCGTCGCCGCGATATCGTCTTGCAACCGACCGAGGCCGGTGCCGTGGTGTACAAGGCGCTCCACCACGAGGCCTCCGTGCGCGATGCCAGCCTCTGGAGCGAGGCGAGCGCCGAGGATCGAGCATTTTATCAGGCCATTGTGAGCCGTCTCATGCTCCGCGCCCGGGCCTTGAGCGGCGAGAGTTCGGCTGCGGCGTGAACGCCCTGCTATCCCAGTATCTCGAGCGAGGCCTGTTCCAGATCGAGATATAATCCGAACGGGTCGAGGCACGGGACGCCGAGCGCGGCCTCAAACTCATCCTGCGATGAGGCGCCTGCGCGGGATCCAGTCTCTGCATCGGCGAGATTGGAACGAAAGATGCCGGCGGCACTGACCGGCAGGAAGTCCTCATAGGTGATCGGGCTCGCTTCCAGCCAACCATCGGCGACCAGCTCGTCTGGTGCGCCGGATGGCAGCTGGCGTCCCGCAGGAAGCATAGCGGCCTTGGGCGTCGGTGCGTAAGTGAAATAGGCCAGCCCCTGTTCGCGGATCGCATCCAGATCGTCGGGAAAGCGCTGGAAGATCTCCGCCAGGCGCGCTTCATAGCCTTTGCCGCCCAGGCTGCGGGCCTGCTCGGCTTCTGCGAGGATTGCATCGTACAGCGCGCGGCCATGTGGCGTCAGCGCGATGCCGCGCTGCTCGATCTCGCCGAAGCGCGCGGTGTGGACGCCGGCCACGCTCTCGTCGCCATCGCGGAACAGGATGGCCTCCTCCAGCGCCTGAAAGCTCGTCTGGCGCAGCAGGATCGGGACATACCGGCGCGGCGGGCCTTCGATCACGGCCTTGGCCTTGATGCCGCGCGCGATCATCTCGGCCTGAACCGCATCGATGTCGAGCGCGCGGGGCGTCAGGTGATTGATGTGGGGGCCGCGGAAGCACACAATGTCGGCGATCAGCCGGTGCGCGCGACTGAAGGCTTCATAGGTTGCGTGGTCCACCAGCGCTTCGCCATGCCAGCGGAAGGTTTCCAACGCCTCCAGCACGAAGGCTTCTGCCTCTTCGGTCCCCAGACCGCCCTCCCGCTCGAAGCGGTCGATCAGCGCCAGCGCGCCGTCGGTGACGATGCTGCGTCGGGCGAGCAGCGCCTGGGCCTGCTTGCGCAACGCAACATCCTCGATCAGCTCAAGCCGCAGCAGCGAGCAGAAGATACGGAAGGCGCAGCGGTTCAGCGATGCCGTGTCGATCGGCCGAAACGCTGTCGAATGCACCGGCAGGCCGGCTACGCCCAGATCATAATGGCCCACCGGCACCATGCCCATCACGGCGAACAATCGCCGCATGAGGTGCAGTTCTTCTGGCGTGCCGACCCGGATGGCGCCGTGGCGCTCGGCACTGAGCCGGTCGAGTTCGCCCTGCGCTGCGAGCCGTTCGTTCAGCGCGGGATTATCCTGCAGCACGCGGGCATTGCTCGTGGCGACGATCTCCAGCAGCGTGCCGTAGAGCGGCACCTCGGCCCGGTACATCGCGGACATCGCCTCCGAAAAGGCAAGGCGAATGTCAGCAGGATCGACGAAGCGGGTCATGGGAAGGCTTGCTCCAATGCATGGCGCAAGGCCGTCCGCGCCGCCTGTGCCTGCGCCCAGAGGTCGGGCAGGCCGAGATCGGACGGGGCGAGGCGCTCGGGCCAGTGATTGCCGACGATCGTCTCCAGGCGGTCCAGTCCGCGCTCGTCGAGCAGATGGGCAGGGTGAACCGCCAGTTCCGCCTCACGCGAGAGCAGCACGCGCAGGCGCAGGCAGGCAGGGCCACCGCCATTGTGCATGGATTCGCGTACATCGACGAAATGAGCGGTGTGGATCGGGCCGTTGGCGCCGACATTGCTGTCCAGCCAGGCTTTGACGGCGGGGGTTTCCCGGCACTCCATCGGGAGAATTAGCGCTCGCTGCCCGTCCGGCAGTGTCACCAATTGGGAATTGAACAAATAGGAGGCGATGGCGGCTTCCAGCGAGACCTGGCTGGCCGGCACCTCCAGGATGATCAGATCCGGGCAGCGCTGCGCCAGCGCGGCATAGAAGGCCGCCTTGTCCGCAAAGGCTTGTTCATGCGCAAGGAGGATGTTCTCGTGCGCGACGGCCACGACATCATTGTGGAACGCGCCGGCCGCGAGGGCCTCGGCGGATTGCTGTACGGTCAGGCCGTCCTCAATGCCGTGCCGACGGAAGATCGCGCGGCAGGCTTCGGCCGATTGGCGGGCAGGAAAGCGCCCGCCCGGTTCGCCATAGACCATGACCTCGACGCCGGGGCCGTTCATAGGGGAGGCCAGCCGCATGAAGTTCGCGGCACCCTCATCGCCGAAGCGGGCGGGGACCGGATCATGGACCGCGAAATAGCGTTCATCCGCGAAGATGTGCCGCAACTGCCGCAGCGTTTCGGGCCATTCATGGCTGCGGTGCGCCATGGTCGCGAGATTGGCGACGGTGAAGTGCGTCCGCCCGTCCGCCGTGTCCGGGGCGGGGGAGACGGTCGCCGCATTGGCCGCCCACATCGCGGATGCGCTGGCGGCTTGGGCGAACAGCAGCGGTTCTTCCGTCCAGGCACGGGCACAAACCTGCGCGCCCGATCCATCGAAGCCGAATTGGCGCAACCAGCCCGCGTTCGGGCGATCATGGGGCAGGAAAAAGCCCTGTCCCAGCCCCAGCCCGTGCAGCGTGCGCATCTTGGCGATGCCTTGCAAGGCCGCTTTGCGGGGCTGGGAGACCTCGCCGGCATGGAGCGTGGCGGCCAGATTGCCGAGGCTGAGGCCTGCATAATTGTGGGTCGGGCCGATCAGCCCATCGAAATTGACCTCGCGAAAGGCGGGCGCGGTGCTCATGCGCGCAGTCCGGTGGAAAGCGCGCCCTCCAGCGCCGGGGCCTCCATGCCCGCGACGGGGAAGGCGCAATAATCCGCCGCATAATAAGCGCTGGGGCGCAGGTTGCCGCTGTCGCCGATGCCGCCAAAGGGCATGGCAGAGCTGGCGCCGTTGGTGGGCCGGTTCCAGTTGACGACGCCGGCGCGAGTGGCGGCGCGAAACTGCTCGAACTGTGCCCGGCTCCCACCCAGCATAGCGGCGGACAGGCCAAAGCGCGTGGCGTTGGCGCGGGCGATGGCCCGGTCGAAATGCGTCTCGCGCCAGAGCTGGACCACCGGGCCGAAAATCTCCCCGTCAGGAGCGGTCTCGATACCGGTCATGTCGATCAGCGCCGGGGAGAGGAAGGGCAAGCCGGGATCTCGTCGGACCAGCGGACGGATCGGGCGTCCGCCGAGCGCAAGCAGATCCGCGACGCGCGCCTCGACCAGATCGGCGGCGCGATTATCTACCACCGGTCCCATGAAGGGCTGCGGATCGTCAAAGGGCGCGCCGACGATCAGCCTGTCCAGTGTCGCCGCGACCCGCTCGATGAGCGCATCCGCGATCTCGTCCTGCACGATCAGTTGGCGCGCGCAGGTGCAGCGTTGCCCGGCGGAAAGCCAGCCGGACTGGACGATGAGCGCAACGGCAGCGTCCATGTCGGCCTCAGCTATCTCCCAGGCGAGCAGCGGATTGTTGCCGCCCATCTCCAGCGCGAGAATGCGCCCCGGCGTATGGGCGAAGGCGCGGGCGAGGAGCTTGCCGGTGGTCGAACTGCCGGTGAACAGCAGGCCATCCGTGCCGGGATGCGCAGCCACTGCCTTGCCGGTTTCGCCACCGCCCTGCACGATCTGCAGCACGCCGTCGGGCAGGCCAGCTTCCCGCCACAGCTGGCCCATCAATTCCGCCGTGGCAGGCGCCAGTTCGCTGGGCTTGAAGACGACGGCATTGCCCGCCAGCAGCGCCGGAACGATGTGCCCGTTGGGCAGATGCGCCGGGAAATTATAAGGCCCGAGCACCGCCAGCACGCCATGGGGCCGGTGACGCAACGCCAGCGCGAACCCGTCCCCATCTCGCAGCGTCTCGCCCGCCCGGTCCGCCTGTGCAGCGATGGAAATCTCCACCTTGGCAGCGACGCTCGACGCCTCGGTCCTGGTTTCCCAGAAAGGCTTTCCCGTCTCGCGCGAGATCACCCGCGCGACGTCATCTGCATGGGCCTTCACCGCGCTGGCATAGGCGCGCAGAATGGCGATGCGCTCTTCCAGCGCCGTGCCTTCCCAGCCGGGCTGGGCGGCGCGGGCCTGCGCGACGGCGGCATCGACGGCCGCGGCATCCGCAGCAACGCCCCGCCAGACGACGTCTCCCGTGCACGGGTCGGTGGAAATCAGGTCGGTCATGGCTCTTCCGCTCGTTTCGTCTCTGGTCTGTTCGGTCAGTCGGTCGTCAGATAACGGGCCGTTGCGCCCTCGCTCAGCCTGCCGAGCGCCATCGCATCCGCTGGCAGGGTCAGGCGCTCTCCTTCGGCGTCGATCTGCCCGGCGGCGCGCCAGGCGCGGAAATCGAGCAAATCTCCGGCGGCCAGCAACATCGGGCGGGCCTGGGTCTGAGATGCAGGTGCATCGCTGAAGGCAGCCGCCTCGCGGCTTTCCTTCACCGCCCGCAAATCATCGACGTCGGCTTGCATGGTTGGCCCGGCGTCGAACAGATCGACATAGCCATCATAGCGGAAGCCCTCTGCCGCGAGCAGCTTCATGGCTGCAGCGCCGCTGGCGTGCGGCTTGCCGATAGCTGCCTGCGCCTCGGGTGGCAGCAGGGTGGTGTAGATCGGGTGCTTGGGCATCAGATCGGCGATGAATTGGTTGCCGTTGAGGGCGTGGAAGCGGTCGGCATCGGCGAACTCCAGGTCGAAGAAGCGCCGGGTCAGCCCTTCCCAAAATGGCGAGACGCCTTCGGGCTCCTGCCAGCCCCGCAATTCGGTGAGCACCTGCTGGCCAAAACGGGCACGGTGCATCGCCATGAACAGATAGCGGCTGCGCGCGAGCAGCACGCCAAGCCCGCTGCGCCGCAGTTCGGGCACCAGAAACAGGCCGCCGACCTCGCTCGCGCCGGCAAAGTCGTTGACCAGATTGAGTACGCTCGTCGTGACGATGCGGTCGAGCTGACGCGAGTGCTGCGAGAGGCGGGTGAGCTTGTAGGAATAAAAGGGCTTCTTGGTGCCGACGCTGGAGAAGATGAGCGCCGTCCCGCCGATCCGCCCGGTGCCGGCTTCTTCCAGCGCGAACATGTAAAGCTCGTCATCGGGCTGGCTCAACTGAGCCTCAAAGCTGCGCTGGGATCGTTCGAGCCGCGCGAACAGGGCCTCGCGATCATGGGGCAGATTGGTGAAGCCCGGCCCGGTCTGGCCGGCCAGCGTGTAGATGGCGTCGATATCCGCCGTTGTCGCAGGGCGGACGAACCAGTCGTTGAAAGAGCCGTCAGTCATGGGCGACCCCTGCCATATCCGGCGCGGAATTGAGGGCGTGGTCGAGCCGTCCTTGTGCGATCCGCAGCATGGTGATGGCAGCCAGCGCGGCGCGTTCGCTCAGTGAACTCAGAATCATGAACTCCTCATCGGTATGGATGGCGCCCCCGCGCGCGCCCATCGTGTCCACCACCGCGACATTCTGGGCGGCGATGTTGTTGCCATCGCAAACGCCGCCGCTTGGCTGCCAGTCGATGGCGAGGCCGAGGTCCGCGCCGGTCTCCCGGACCAAGCCGAACAGCGCCTGATGCTTCGTGTTGAAGGGCTTGGGCGGTCGCGCAAAGCTGCCTGCGAGCGCGATCGTCACGCCATGATCCGCACTGACCTGTGCAATGATCCGGGTGATGGCCTGCTCGGCCGCCTGCTGGCCGGCGAGGTCCACGGGCCGCATGTTCCAGCTCAGCAGCGCCCGATCAGGCACAACATTGTTGGCGCCGCCGCCGGACAGGCGCGCGACATTGACGGAAAGCCCCTCGATGTCGTGCTTGAGCGCATCCAGTCGTACCGCGAGATCGGCTGCGGCCACCACGGCATTGCGGCCATCCAGCGGATTGCGGCCGGCATGGGCGGATCGGCCAGTCACAGCGACGGTGAAATTACCGCTGCCCCGCCGGGCGCTCGCCAGCGTGCCATCCACCGTGACGGAAGGTTCGAAGGTCATGCCCGTCTGGCAGCGCCGCGCCGTCTCGCGCAGCAGCGTTGCCGACCCCAGCGAGGACACTTCCTCATCGGCATTGACCACCACATCCCAGCCGAAATCGGGAATGGCATTCGCCGCCTCCAGCGCAGCCAGCGCCTCGATCATCACGAGGAGCCCGCCTTTCATATCGGCGGTGCCGGGGCCGTTGAGGCGGTCGTCATCGATCAGGCGGCAGGTCTGGAAGGGGTGATCGGGCGGGAAGACCGTATCCATATGCCCGGTGAGGATCATGCGGCGGGCGGAGGCGACACGCTTGCGGGCGAGCAGATTGGCGCCATGGGCGAGCGCAACGGTGCGGCCTGCCTCATCCAGCGTTTCAGCGGGTTCTGGAGGAACGGTCGCGACGGTATCGGCGATCTGCGTCAGCCGGGCCGCGATGCGCTGGCGCATCTGCTCCAACCCGGCGAGATTGCGGCTGCCTGAGTTGACCTGCGCCCAGTCGACGACTTGCGTCGCCATGTCCGCCTGTCGTCTCCTAAGATGCTCCACGATCCCGATTTCGGTCGGTGAGAGTCCTGTCATGGCCTAATGCTAGACCAACTGGCCGCCCGGGGCTAGGGGCGCGCCGGATCGATGGTCAAAGGACGTCGCCGAACATCAACCAAAGCATGACCAGCCAGGCGATCAGGCCGCCCGTGCCGATGACGATATGCAGCCGCTCGCGCAGCCAGTGGAGAAGGCCGCTGGGTGTCTCGTCATCAGGGTTCATGCAGCGAAACCCATAGCTCAGCGCCCCTCCGGCCGATCGACGCCGAACGTCGCCCATTCGGTGTCGCCGCCCGGCTCAGGCAAGGCATCCCGTACACCGTCCATTTGCTCCACGTCGGTATTGGTCCGCTGCCGGTGCATATGCGCCTTGGCAATGAGGTTGGCGGACACCGGCGCCGTGATGAACAGGAACAGAGTGATGAGCAGTTCGTGGGCCGACCAGGTGCCGTCCCGGAACGGAAAGTAGACCATGGATGCGACGAGGCAGCTTCCGACGCCGAGGGTGGTTGCCTTGGTCGGGCCGTGCAGCCGCGTCATCAGGCTGGGCAGCCGGGCAAGGCCCCAACTGCCGATCAGCGCGAAGGCGCCACCGAGGACGATGAGAGCGGCGATCAGGATTTCTGCGATCACTGCCATGGCCTACTCCACAATGTCGCCGCGCAGGAGGAACTTGCAATAAGCCACCGTGCCGACGAAGCCGACCATCGCGAGCAGCAGCGCCGCCTCGAAATAGGTGGTGCTGGTTTCGTAGATGCCGAACAGCACGATCAGCGCGATGGCGTTGATGACCATGGTATCCAGCGCCAATATCCGGTCGCACCGCGTCGGGCCGCGCAGCAGCCGGTAGAGGTTGAGCAGCACGGCCAGCGCGATGCAGGCGAAAGCGAAGGTCAGCGCGAGCGCGATCATCGGAAAATCCTCTGCAGCCGGGTCTCATAGCGCGCCTTGATATGGGCAATCTCGTGCGCGACATCGCCCGTGTCGAGCGTGTGGACGAGAAGATAGCGTCCGTCCGCCGAGACGTCGGCAGAGACGGTGCCGGGCGTGAGGCTGATGGTGCCGGCCAGCACGGTGATGGCTTCGGCCGAATGCAGGTCGAGCGGGATGCTCATCCAGCGGGACTTCAGATCGCGGTTGCGCCGGAACAGGATGAGCTTGGCGACATGGAAGTTCGCCACGACTATATCGTAGAGCACGATCCCGAGATAATCGAGCATCGCCCAGCCAAAGCGCAGGCGTGGGCGATTGGGCCAGAATGGCGCGGTAAAGACCGGAATGACGGTGGCCAGAAGGAGACCGAGAAGGAAGCCGCCGGCCGTCAGGCTGTTCTGGATCAGGATCCAGACGATGAGCAGCATCACCGTTAGGCCGGGATGGGGGAAGAGCTTGGTCAGCATTGCCTCACCCTCCCGTCGCCGGGCCGAGAACAGCCTCGATCGTGTGCGTCGGCGCGAAAAGCTGCTGGGCCGTTGCGTCCATGTAGCGCGTGACCGGCCCCGCCGCGGCGGTGAGCACGACCAGCGTCGCGAGCAAGGCAGTGGCAGGCAACATCTCCATCAGACGGGCATCGGGCTTTGCCGTCGCGGCATCTTCCTGGGGATTGTCGGGGTGCGCTGCGCTCTTCCAGAAGATGGCGCTGCCGGCGCGGGCGAGGCCGAGAATGGCGAGGAGTGTGGTGCCGAGAATGACTGCCCAGATCCACGCAGCCCAAGGGTCCGCCAATGTCGCCTGCAGGATCAGCAATTTGCCGATGAAGCCCGAAAGCGGCGGGAGGCCGGCCAGGGCCATGGCCGCCAGCACATAGAGCGCGGATAGTGGCTCGATGCCGGCAAAGCGTGGGGAGGGGACGATCATGTCGCCGTAGCGACCGCGCCGCCGCCGGATGAGATCGACGACCAGAAACAGCAAGGCGGCGGCCAACGTCGTGTGCGCGAGATAATAGAGTCCCGCCGCCAGCGCCGTGCGGTCGAACGCCGCAATGGCGACCAGCAATGTGGCGGTGGAGCCGAGCAGGCCGAATGCGGCAAGATCGCGTAGGGAGCGCGCTGCCAGCAGGCCCGCAAAACCGATCACCATCGTCGCCAGTGCGGCCGGCATCATCCACACCTCCGGCGCCCATGCCGCCGCGCCGGCCTGATCGCCGAAGATCAGCGAGGATGTGCGGATGATCGCATAGGCGCCGACCTTGGTCATGATTGCGAACAAAGCCGCCACGGGCGCGGAGGTGCCCGCATAGGTGCGCGGCAGCCAGAGTTGCAGCGGCAGCAGGGCGGCCTTGAGCGCAAAGACCAGCGTCAGCAGATGCGCGCCGGCCCGCAGCAGGCCCTGATCGGCCGCCGGCAGGGCCGGAATGCGCGCGGCCATGTCCGCCATGTTGAGCGTGCCGGTAATCCCGTAGAGCAGCCCGATGGCGAAGAGGAACAGGGTCGAGCCGATGAGGTTGACGATCACATATTGCACGCCGGCTTTCAGCCGTTCCGGGCCTTGGCCGTGCAGCATCAGGCCGTAAGAGGCGATCAGCAGCACTTCGAAGAAGACGAAGAGGTTGAACAGGTCGCCGGTGAGAAACGCACCGTTGATGCCGAGCAACTGGAACTGGAACAGCGGGTGGAAATGCCAGCCCTTGCGGTCCAGCCCGGTCAGCACCGCGTGGCACAGCACGGGCAGGGCGAGCAGGGCGGTAATCAGCAGCATCATCGCCGAGAGCCGATCCAGCACCAGCACGATGCCGAAGGGCGCGGCCCAGTCACCCAGCGCGTAGACGGAGATTGTGCCGCTGCTGGCGACGCTCAGCAGATACACAGCGAGGGCCAGAAGGCCGGTCGCGCCGGCAATGGAAATAGCGGCGCCGATCCAGCGGTGGCGGCGCATAAAGATCAGCGTGGCTGCGGCCATGAGCGCGGGCAACAGTAAGGGGGCGGCGATCAGCGCGGTCATGGCACGATGTCCTCCGGCTCGTCATCCGGTTTGCCGTCGACCTGGTCCGTGCCCGTCTCGAGGAAGCTGCGCAGGGAAAGGACCACCACCAGCGCCGTCATGCCAAAGGCGATGACGATGGCGGTGAGGACCAGCGCCTGCGGCAGCGGGTCCGTATAATCCGTAATGCCTTTCTCATAGATCGGCGGGCGGTCCACGACCAGCCGCCCCATCGCGAATAGAAACACGTTGATGGCGTAGGACAGCATGGCGAGGCCGAGCACCACCGGAAAAGTGCGGCCGCGCAGGCACAGGTAGATGCCGGCCGCCGTGAGGATGCCGATGGCGCTGGCGACGAGCATTTCCATGCTGATCATGCCTTCGCCTCCCGGTTGCGCGCGGGGTCGACATCCATGGGCGCGTCGTCGCTATGATCTTCCTTGTCGGCGCGCTGGGCGATGTGGCTGAGTTCGGCCAGCGCGAGCATGACCGCGCCGATCACGGTCATCGCCACGCCGATGTCGAACAGCATGGCGGTCGCCAGCTCGAAGGTGCCGATGACGGGCAGGGTGACATAGCCAAAGGCACTGGTGAACAACGGCGCGCCGAAGACGAGCGAGCCAATGCCCGTGAGCGCGGCGATGATCACGCCAAGGCCGATCATCAGATGCTCGTCGAACTTGCGGCGCTGTTCGGCCCATTCGAAGCCCGACGCCATATATTGCATCAGCACGGCAATGGAGATGATCAGCCCAGCGATGAAACCGCCGCCCGGCAGATTATGCCCGCGCAGGAAGATGTAGATGCCGACCATCATCGCAAGCGGCAGCAGGAGGCGCGTGGCGACGACGAACATCATCGGGTGCCGTTCGGGCGAGCGAATGAGGTCCGGGAGCCAGGCCCGCAACCGCGCGCCGGCCGCGCCGCGCGTCGCGGGCTGCAGCAGGGCGAAGATGGTCAGCGCGGCAATGCCGAGCACGATGATCTCGCCGAAGGTGTCGAAGGCGCGGAAATCCACCAGCGTCACGTTCACGACATTGGTGCCGCCACCGCCCGAATAGCTGTTCTCCCAGTGGAAGGTCGAGATGGGCTGATTGGGCTCGCGGGTGAGCACGGCCCACGCCCCGAGCCCGGCCACGGTGCCCCCCACCAGGCCGAGCAAGCCGTCCCGCAGCCGCAGTCCATTGCTGGAGAGCCGGGCGGGCTTTTTGGGCAGCAGGTTGAGCGCCAGCAGCAGCAGCAGAATCGTGACCGTCTCGACGGAAATCTGCGTCAGGGCCAGGTCGGGCGCGGAGAGATAGACAAAGCCCAGCGAGACGATGAGGCCGATGACGCTGATAAAGACAAGCGTGAGGTAACGCTCGCGCTGGGAGATGACGACCGCCACCGTCGCGCCGACCAGCAGCAGCCAGCCGATGATAGCGAGCGGCGAGGCCGGCAGCGTTGCGCGCGGACCGGTGCCGCTGCCGCCACCGACCAGCACGCCCTCGACCGCCAGCGCAATGGCAAGCACGAAGATCAGCGCGAGCTGCCGCTGCAGTGAGCCGTTATGCACGGCATGGATGAAGCCGCGGGCGACTTCCACCAGCGTCGCGATCCCGCTGTCGAACAGGCGCTTGGCTTCTGGCAGGGGGAGCGCTTGCCAGGTGCGCTCGGCGAGGCCGAACCGCCAGAGCATCAGCGCGCCGCCCGCCACGGCGAACAGGCTCATGAGCAGCGCGGCATTCACACCATGCCAAAGTGCAGGCGCAAATGTCTCCGCGCGGCCTGCGGTGACGGTATCGGCGACCGGCTGCACCAGCCAAGTCGTCAGCGTGGCGGGGAACAGGCCGACAAGGATGACCAGAAGGACAAGCAGCCCAGAGGGCGCCCAAAGGCCGAACGGGGGATCATGCGGTGCGTGGGGATAGTCATCGCGCTGGCGGCCCAGATAGACATGGAAAGCGTAACGCAGCGCATAAGCGACCGAGAGCGTCGCGGCGATCACCGCGATGGCCGGCACCAGCCAGCCCGTCCCCAGCCAGGCGGTATGCGCCGCCTCGTCGAGCATCATTTCCTTGGATAGGAAGCCGTTGAAGGGAGGCAGGCCGGCCATCGATCCCGCAGCGATCATGCCCAGCGTCGCGGTGATCGGCATCAGCGTGGCGAGGCCGCCCAGCCGGCGGATATCCCGCGTGCCAGCCTCATGGTCGACAATGCCGGCATTCATGAACAGCGCCGCCTTGAAGATCGCGTGGTTAAGGATGTGGAAAACGCCGACCATCGCCGCCGTGCCGGTGCCAAAGCCGAAGAGCATGGTCAGCAGCCCGAGATGGCTGACGGTCGAATAAGCGAGGATGGCCTTGAGGTCGGTCTTGAACAGCGCGATGGCGGCGCCGATCAGCATGGTAACAAGGCCGGTCGTCGCGACGAGATAGAACCACAGATCCGTACCCGCCAGCGCCGGCCACAGGCGCGCGATCAGGAAGATGCCGGCCTTCACCATCGTCGCGGAATGGAGATAGGCGCTGACCGGTGTCGGTGCCGCCATGGCGTGCGGCAGCCAGAAGTGGAAAGGGAATTGCGCCGACTTGGTGAAGCAACCGAGCAGGATGAGCACCAGCGCGACCGGATAGAGCGGCGAGGCCTGAATCAGGTCACTGCTGGCCAGTATGGTGCGGATATCGGTGGAGCCGGCAATGCTGCCCAGCAGCAATAGCCCGGCGATGAGCGCGAGCCCGCCGCCGCCCGTCACCACCAGCGCCATGCGGGCGCCCTGCCGGGCCTCGGCTCTATCGCGCCAGAAGCCGATCAGCAGGAAGGAGGAAAGGCTGGTCATCTCCCAAAAGACGAGCAGTAGCAGCACATTGTCCGAGAGCGCGATCCCCAGCATGGCGCCCTGAAACAGCAGCAGAAAGGCCAGAAAGCGCCCCATGGGATCTTCCGCTGCCAGATAGAAACGGGCGTAGACGATGACGAGCAGGCCGATGCCCAGGATCAGCCCCGCGAACATCGCGCCCAACGGATCGAGGAAGAACCCCAAGGACAGGCCGAGGGCCGGCACCCAGTCGATCTGCATCGTCGGCGTCTGCCCGGCGAGAGCGGCCGGCATGAGCGCGATGAGGATCGCGAGCGCCGCGCCGGTCGTGCCGGCGGCGATCCAGGCCTGAAGGTTTCGGCTAGTGCCGCTGAGTATCGCCAACAGCAACGCGCCAACAAATGGCAGCAAGGCGAGTATCAGCAACAAAAATCCGCGGCTCCCGTGATGCGTCGGCAGGTGATTGACGATCCGATGGCGATCAGGATCTGGCGATCCTCAAAAGGTCTGCCCACCTTATCCAGACAATGCGGCATGAGGACAACCCGAAAGCGCCGAATTTTCGGCCTTCGCTGACGATTTATAGCTGTCGGGGCGCGGCGCTGACCGTCGGTTGGAGCATCTTCAGTCAGGCGCCGTGGCCATTAAAAAGGCGCCAGCCCGTGCGAGAGGTGGCGCCTGTAATGAGGATATGTATGGCTTAGCGTTCGACGCACATGGCGATGCCCATGCCGCCACCGATGCAGAGCGTTGCGAGCCCCTTCTTGCCGTCGCGGCGGGCGAGTTCGTAGAGCAGCGTGGTGAGCACGCGCGCGCCCGAGGCGCCGATGGGGTGACCAAGCGCGATCGCGCCGCCGTTCACGTTCACGATGTCCGGGTTCCAGCCCAGTTCCTTGCCGACCGAGAGCGCCTGCGCCGCGAAGGCCTCGTTCGCCTCGATCAGGTCGAGGTCGGCGAGCGACCAGCCGGCCTTGTCCAGTGCGATGCGGCTGGCCGGGGCCGGGCCGATCCCCATGATCGAGGGGTCGACCCCGCAGGTCGCCCAGCTGGCGATGCGCGCCAGCACCGGCGCGCCGCGACGGGCGGCCTCTTCGGCGGTCATCAGCACCAGCGCCGCGGCGCCATCGTTCACGCCGCTGGCATTGCCGGCGGTGACTGTGCCGTCCTTCTTGAACGCAGCGCGCAGTCCCGCCATCGCCTCAACGGTGGCGCCGGCGCGGATATACTCGTCGGCATCGACGATGGTGTCGCCCTTGCGGCCCTTGACCGTGACAGGCGCGATCTCGTCGGCAAAGCGACCCGCGGCGCGGGCGGCTTCCGCCTTGTTCTGGCTGGCCGCTGCGAACGCGTCCTGCTCTTCGCGGGTGATGCCGTACTTTTCGGCAAGATTCTCCGCCGTGATGCCCATGTGGTAGCCATTGAAGGCATCGGTCAGGCCGTCATTCACCATGGTGTCGATCAGCGTAATCGGTCCCATCTTGGTGCCCGCGCGCATCATCTGGGCGTGGGGCGAGAGGGACATATTCTCCTGACCGCCGGCCACCATGATGCTGGCATCGCCGCAGCGGATCGCCTGCGCGGCGAGCGCGACGGCGCGCAGGCCCGAGCCGCAGACCTGATTGATGGTGATCGCCGTGCGGTCGATCGGGATGCCGGCGTTCACGGCCGCCTGCCGCGCGGGGTTCTGGCCCTGGGCGGTAGTGAGCACCTGGCCGAAGATCAGCTCGTTCACCTCATCGGGCGAGACGCCGGCCTGCTCTAGTGCTGCGACGATGGCGACGCGACCGAGTTCATGCGCGGGGGTGTTGGCGAAGCTGCCCAGAAAGCTGCCGACCGGCGTGCGCTTGGCGGCGGTGATGACGATATCGGTCATGGATTGGCAAGTCCCTCGATTGCGGCGCCAGGGGCGCAGGTTGCTCTCTCGTGCCGGGCCTCTAGCATCAGCCGCCACAGCGCGAAAGCCAGTCGCTCAATCCTCTCCAAAGTTGCGCTTCCGCACGGCTGCCGATCATCATGCCGACATGGCCGAGCGCAATGTCGATCCGTTCCGCCGCAGGTGGCACGGCGGCGGCGGGCACGATCCGGTCCGTGGTCGAGGCGATTGCGAGCGTCGGGCAATCCAGCGCTTGTGGGTTCGCGACGGTGCCGTGGATGGACCATTGGCCGCTCGCTGTCATATTGGCGCCATAGCAGCGCTCGGCAAGGTCTTTCCCGCTCGCCAATGTCAGCGGCGCGCCCTCATTGGCCCAATCTTCCAGCGCGATGAAGGCATGGAAGGCTGGGCTGTCGGCCTCCATCCCGGCGAAGGCGGCATATTTACGAATGGTGCGATCGGGATCGAGCGACCAGAAGCCGGTCTGGAACACTTCCATGGGCACCAGCCCCAGCGCCTCGCAGCCGGGCTTGGCCTTGCCCCAGATCTCGGCGAGCTGGGATCGAAAGGGTGCGTCATAGGCGGAAAAGTCCCAGGGCGCGGCAATGGTCGCGACGCCGGCGACCGGCTCGCCCAGTGCCCGCAGGCGTGCCGCTGCGCCGATGGCGAGCGTGCCGCCCAGGCAGTAGCCGACGAGCAGGGGCGGGCGATCCAGCCCTTGCAACAAGGGGAGCAGCAGGCGTTCGACGTGCTGGGCCAGATCGGCGTCGCGCTCGCTTTCATCCGGTGTGCCCCAGTCGAGTAGCAGCGCATCATGGCCCTGCTGCCCGAGATAGCGCAGCAGGGAGCGCTGCTCGGCGAGGTCGAGAACATGGGGCGGGTTGATGAGTGACGGGATGAGGATGACCGGCGCACGGTCTCCGTCCGCCCCGCTTATGCTGCGTTGTGCGTTGCCGTTTCGCGTGAGCAAAGCCGCACGGCCATTTTGCGCAGCAATTTCCGGCAGGTCACCCTGCGCGGGCCGCTGCGCTGTCTGAAAACGGCGCAATCCGGCCAGCGCTTGCCGCCGCAACCCTGCATCCTGCCCCGTAACCTGCCATAATATGGAAAGAAACAGCGGCAGCGGACGCGGCCCATGTTGCGGTGCAGAAAGAAACGATGCTATGTTGCGCCCAACGGAGGGTGGAGCATCATCTATGGCACGATCGAAATCAGGTGGCGAATCAGGGACCATTGTCATCAAGAAGTACGCCAATCGGCGTCTCTATGACACGGAAACCTCCAGCTATATCACACTTGAATTGCTCTCGCAGATGACGCGCGAGGGGCGCGATTTCGTGGTGGTCGATGCCAAGTCCGGCGAAGACATCACGCACAATGTCCTCACCCAGATCATCATGGAAGAAGAGCAGCGCGGCGAGAACATGCTGCCGGTCAGCTTCCTGCGCCAGCTCATTTCGCTCTACGGCGACTCGATGCAGTCCATGGTGCCGCAATATCTCGAGGCGAGCATGGAAGCGTTCCGCAAGAATCAGCAGCAATTCCAGGAAGCCATGCAGGGCGCATTCGCCGGCGGACCCTTTGCCGAGATCGCCAAGCGCAACATGGAAATGCTCAACGCCGCAGCGAACGCCTTCAAGCCCGCTGCACCTGCCGCACCCGCGAAGGCTGGCGACTCTGCCGATGAAGTGTCCGAGCTCAAGGCACAACTCGCCGCGCTCAACGCCAAGATTGACAAGCTGGGCGGCTGACCAATCTGGCGCGGTCGGGATGGCTGCGCCTTAACGGCCCACGGTCCGAGCGATCAGCGCCGCGCAATTGGCATCCGGTGCGGTTTCCGCGCGACCACCGATCGCTCGACCGACTGCCTTCAGGATGTTGCCTACCGAGCGCGTGTTTTCCGGCACGACCAGATCGGGATTGCGCAATGTGCCCCGCAGATGGGCATTGCCGGGCAGCTGCAGCGCATGTTCGTTCTTGGCGAGGCCCTTGAGGGTCAGCTCGAGACGTTCGGCGGGGAAGCTGACTGTGCCGGTGCCACGTGACTGGCTGACCGGCGTGTCGACGACCAAGGTGCGCACCACGCCGCGTCCGCCCCGCATATCGAGCTGGACCACACCGCAGCGCAGCGCTTCCCGCCTGTCCTCATCCGCAAACAGGCCCTTGCCGATGTCAAAGCCGAGCAGGCCGGCCAACCGCGCCGGCATCGATCCGCCGCGGGTGACCGCGCCTACGGTTCCGTTCGATTGCCCGACAGCCTCGCGGATCGTGTCGCCCACGCCGGTCAGGCGCGCGCGGGCGTCGACGCGGCCCTGCACGTCGCCCTCGCTGTTGCCGTCCCCGCCCGCCAGCGCCGCGATGCTGCTGTTGCGCATGTCGAGCGCCAGCGTGACCGTCGGCTTGGGCTGGCCATCCCGCTGATTGACCACGGCCCGCCCGGTCATCACGCCCTGCGTCAAGCCGATGCGCAGCGGATCGACGGTGAGGATGCGGTTGTCGAGATTCAGCACCGCGCTGGCATTGGTGAGGGAGGAGGGGCGCCGCCCGCCCAAAATCCGGTCGACGCGCACCGATATGCGCCCGTCCGTCTTGTCGATCTTGCGGATGTTGATCCGCGTGTTGGGCACCAGCCGCTGGCCCTGCGCTCGCTCTAGCGCGACTGCCTGCGCATTGCCCTTGTCGTCGGCCAGATCTTCGAAATCGAGCTGGCTGAAGCGCGCCTCGCCATCCAGCTTGGTGCGGCCATCCACCTTGCGAACCGTGAGCGCGCCCGTGAACCGGCTACGGCCGACGGTGCCGCCCAGATCGGCCACGCTCCACACGCCATCGCGCCGCTGGACATTGGCAGCGATATCGACCGGCTGCGTGCCGAACAGTCCCGCCTCGATGATCCGGTCCACCAGTTTGAGCGTGCCGGCACGGGCGGAGACCTTGAACGTCATGTCGTCCGTGCGCATCGGTCCGGCCATCGTGCCGCGCGCGTGCATGGTGAGGGCGTCCCCCATGATGCGCGCATCGAAGGGCCAGCTCTGGCCAGCGCGCATCGGCGCGCCGGTGAGGCGCAGCGTGACCGGTTCCCCTTCGACGGTGCCGGTGCCGGTGCCACGCAGGCCTTGCTGCGGATCGACCGACAGATTGACCTTGAACTGACGCTTCTGGAAGGCATCGCGATAATCGATCACAGCGTCATCGACACGGACCAAAGGCGTTTCCGAGCTGCCCTGGTCGTCCTTATTCGATTTGCTGCCGAGCGCGTCCCAGCTCTTGCGGCGATTCTCGTCGCGCACCAGCGTCAGCCGCACGCCACGGGCGGAGAGCAACTGCGGCCCGCCGCGCCCGAGCAGCAGTCCGATCACGGGCAGACGCAACCGCAACGCCTCGATCCGCGCCAGATCGCCTTCGCCGGCCCAGGCCGGCTGGGGCACACGGATATCCCGCACCTGAATCACGGGGCTGAACGAAAATGCGCTTTCCCGCGTCATCGATCCGATGGTGGCTTTGGTGCCGATCTGGTCGGACAGGCGCCGCTCGGCGGCATCCTTGAACCAGGAAGCGGGGAAGGTTGCAGCTAGTACCAACAGGGCCAGAAGCAGAACCAGCAGCGCGGCCGCGATCATCGCGATGATCCGGGTGCGGCGGGGCATAGTGCGAATTATCGACGAGAAGTGGGCCATTGGAGACGGGACGAGTGAGGTCAGGGAAAGTTCCCGTTCGTCGCCGGGCGTTCCTGCGCGAACACCTTGGTATTTTCCCCCGCCGCCACTAAAGACCGCCAAATAAACACCGCCGCAATTCCCAATCCAGATCCCGGAAGCCAGACATTGTCCAACATCAAGCACGCGCTGCCCGTCACCCGAGTCAAGGATTTCGCTGCCTGGTATCAGGCCGTGATCAGCGAGGCCGATCTGGCCGAGGAAAGCGGCGTGCGCGGGTGCATGGTCATCCGTCCGTGGGGCTATGGCATCTGGGAGCGCATCCAGAAGCTGATGGATGCGCGCATCAAGGCAGCTGGGGTGGAGAACTGCTATTTCCCGCTGTTCATCCCGCTGTCCTTCTTCGCCGAGGAAGCCGACCATGTCGAAGGCTTTGCCAAGGAGATGGCGGTGGTCACCCACCATCGCCTCAAGAACATCGACGGCAAGCTACAGACCGATCCGGACAGCAAGCTGGAGGAGCCGCTGGTCGTGCGCCCCACGTCCGAGACGGTGATCGGCAAGGCGATGGCGCGCTGGGTGCAGAGCTGGCGCGATCTGCCGCTGCTCACCAACCAGTGGGCCAATGTCGTGCGCTGGGAGATGCGCACCCGCATGTTCCTGCGCACCAGCGAGTTCCTCTGGCAGGAAGGGCACACTGCCCATGCCGACGAAGCCGATGCGCGGACCGAGACGATGCGCGCGCTCGAAATGTACCGTGACTTTGCGGAAACAGAGCTGGCCATGCCGGTCGTCGCGGGCGAAAAGCCGGAGAATGAGCGCTTCCCCGGCGCGGTCGCGACTTATTCCATCGAGGCGATGATGCAGGATGGCAAGGCGTTGCAGGCCGGCACCTCGCATTATCTGGGCACGGGCTTCGCCAAGGCGGCGGGCATTCAGTACCAGAATCAGGATGGCCAGCAGGCCCTGTGCCACACCACGAGCTGGGGTGTGTCGACCCGCATGATCGGTGGCGTCATCATGGTCCATGGCGATGACGACGGACTGCGCTGCCCGCCGATGATCGCCCCGCATCAGGTGGTGATCGTGCCGATGCTGCGCGACACGGACGAGGATGCGGCGGTCATCGATTATTGCGCCGCGCTCGCCAAGGATCTGGGCGCGGTTGACGTGTTCCGCGAGCCGCTGCGGGTGCTGTTCGACAAGAAGCCGATCAAGGCCGCCCCCAAGCGCTGGGGCTGGGTGAAGAAGGGCGCGCCGATCATCGTCGAGGTAGGCGGGCGCGATGTGGCGGGCGGCAATGTTTCGGTCGTGCGGCGGGACCGGCTCTATAATGAGGCAGGCAAGCTGGCGAGCGAGGTCATGGCGCGGGATGCTTTCGTGGCGGCGGTCGCGGATATGCTGCGCGGGGTTCAGGACACGCTGCACAGTGAGGCGCGCGCGCGTCTGGATGCAAACATCCGCCGCGACGTGAGCGAATTGACGGCGCTGGCGGGTGCATTCGGCGGTGACAAGCCCGGCTGGGTCGAGGTGGAATGGAGCAAGCCCACGGGACCGGCGCTGGACAAGGTGGTCGCTTGGCTCAAGGGCGAGAAGCTGACGCTGCGCAACGTGCCGATGGATGCGCCGGCGGCGAGCGGGACGTGCATCTTTACGGGTGAGAAGGCGTTGGAGCGGGTTCTGGTCGGCCGCGCTTATTGAGGCGTAGGGGCGGAAAAATCAGACCGCCCCTCAACTGCCCGTGCGTGTCGAGCGAAGTCGAGACACGCCCAGCACTGCGCTTTGGTGTCTCGACTTCAGCTAAAGGCTGAAATCTATCCCGAGCGCCCGCCCTCCGGGCAGACGAAGGGCTCGACACGAACGGTTCTGTGGATTTCCTGAGCCTACTTCTCCAGCAACCGAGGCATCAATTCCACGAAGTTGCACGGCCGAAAGCGGCTATCGAGCTGGTGGACCAAAATCTGGTCCCAGCCATCTTTCACCGCGCCGGTCGAGCCGGGCAGGGCGAAGATGTAGGTGCCGCGCGCCACACAGGCACAGGCGCGGGACTGGATGGTCGAGGTGCCGATCGACTGGAAGCTGAGCCAGCGGAATAGCTCGCCAAATCCCGGAATGGCCTTGTCCTTCACCTTTTCCAGTGCTTCGGGGGTCACGTCGCGCCCGGTCACACCGGTGCCGCCGGTGGTGAGGATGACATCGATCTGCGGGTCATCGATCCACCGGTGCAGATGGCCAAGGATCGTCTCGACCGAATCCTTGCTAATCTCGCGGGCCTTCAGCACATGGCCGGCAGCGGTCACCCGCTCGGCGAGCGTATCGCCGGATCGGTCGTCTGCCAGCGTCCGCGTGTCGGAGATGGTGAGCAGGGCGATCTGAACCGGGGTGAAGACGCGGCTCTCGTCAATAGGCACCGGCGGCGGTCCCATGCGGGGTGACGCGGACGGCGACGTCCTTGCTGCCATCCGGGAAGCGGACCCACAGGCCCTGCGCCATGGCCGAGAGTGCGGGGGAGCGGCCGCCTTGCTCGTCCATCTGGTAGATCCAGTAATTGCGCAGCACCGCGTTCAGATAGGCGCGGGTCTCGTAATAGGGCACGGATTCGATGAAGAGCAGCGGATCGCCCTCATCGCGGATCTGCACGTTCCAGCGCTCGATGGGGGTGGGGCCGGCATTATAGGCCGCGACGACCTTGGGCAGCAGTCCGCCCGTGGCCGGCATCTGGCTGAGCTTGCGCAGATAGGCCTGGCCGAGCGCGAGGCTGACGGCGGGGTCATAGAGCTGATCGGGCGTTACTGCCATGCCGCTGGAGCGGGCAAGCTGCGCGCCCGTGCCTGGTAGGACCTGCATCAAGCCGCGTGCATCGGCCGGGCTGCGTGCATCGGTCTGGAAGCGGGATTCCTGCAGGGCATGGGCGAAGACCAGCGCGCGCTCGACCTGCCAGCCATTGCTCGGTGACCATTCCGGGCGGGGATAGCGCGCATAGGCCGCCGACTTGCGCCCGCTTGGCGAGCGTTGCGCCAGCCAGAGCTGGGTGGTGGGCAGCGAGAGGTCGCTGGCGAGATGTACCAGCGCGCTATAGCGCGTGTCGTCGCTCAGCGCAGCCTCATGGCGCAGCACGGCATCGGCCTGCGCACTGCGGCCCAGCGTGGCGAGGATCACGGCGTTGCGGACATTGCCGCTGCCCGCGAGCAGTGACCAATCCTGCGACGACACATTCTCCCGCTTGAGCGCGGTGCTGAAGCCGAGGCCGAGCGTTTCGCGGGCCAGCAGGCCGTAAAAGCTCTCTTCATCGCGCGCCGCGCTGCGCAGCAGGGCATTGACCCGCTCGGGCTTCCGGTCGGCCATCATGGCGCGCGCCGCCCAGAAATAGCTGCGGCTGCGCAGGTCCGCATCGGAGGTGCTCATCGCGGCATGATAGAAAGAGTCGGCGGCGGCGGCCCATTGCTTCTCGCGCCAGGCGGCGAGGCCCATCACCCAGTAAGACGGTGCCACGAACTCGCCGGTGCCGCCATTGACGGCCAGTGCGCCCATGCGGCGGGCATTGGCGGTATCGCCGCAGATGAAATAGGACCAGGCGAGGCGCTGACGCAATTCGGTGCGGCCATCCATGCCGAGCCCGGCCTCGGCAGAGGCGAGCAGGGCCTCGCCCTGATTGGGCTGATCGTCCTTGATGTACTGGAGCAGCGTGCCGCGCAGCTGATCGGCTGCGGCATCGCCCTTCACCGAGCGGAGCATCTGCCGCTGGGGTGAGGTGCCGGTCCACATGAGTTGGCGCGTGGCCGGCCGGTCCGGCAGCGTCTGCGCGCCCCGCTTGCGGGCCAGCGAGGCGATGCGGTCGTTCTGCGGAAGGTTAGGCGTCTTGTGCAGCAGGTCGAGCAGGTCGAACAGCTCGACGCGGGGGCTATCCTTGGCGAGATACAACTCGGCTAGCAGATGCGGGCGCATGCTGTCCGCCTCGGAGAGGCCGAGAATGGCACTGCGCGCCTCGTCCCAGCGCTTGCCCTCCAGCATGGCGAGAATGGCGCCATATCGGCCTTGCTCATCCTGGCTCGGCGTCGGGATCGCCGAAGCCGCCGCCGCCGGCTGGGCTACCGCCAGCGGGCCGGCGAGCGCGCACAGCGACAGGGCAATGAGCAGCGACCGGCGCACACGGGATCGGGAAGGGGACCTGTTCATTGCGTCAACAATCCATGGAGCATACGCACGCTTTGCCAGCTTCTGGCCTTGGCAAGCGGCCGGTTCATCAGCAGATCAGGCCCCGCGAGGGCGACCGTATCCACGCTGCCATGCGGCAGGTCAATCTTTTCAAGCCCCACCAGGCCCGGCCGCCAGCGCTCGCCGAGTATGGCGCGGCCGATCCGGTCACCCAGCAGGATGATCGCGCCCGGCTGGACGAGGTCGAGATAGCGGCTCATCCGCGCGGCGAGCAGGGGAAGCAAGGCGGCGTCGAGATGACCGCCCGGCGGACGGCGCAGAGCCAGCGGCAGGCACGGCGCCTGTGTGGGCTCAAGGCCGAGCGTGCCGAGCATCGAGGCGATGAACCGCTGCTGTTGCGGCTCGAGAAGCTGGGCCAGATCGGTTGCTCCGGCGGCCGGCATCTCGACGAGGAGAACGAGGCGCGGCGCGTGCAGGGCGGGGAGGGCGATCCGCTCGCCATGCCAATCGGCTTCTGCGTGGCCGGCATCCTGCGCAATCCAGTCGAGGAAGCCCGGTAAATCTCCCGGCATCGTCTTGGGCGCCTGATCCGGCGTGCGGGCCTGTACGGGGGCGGGCTGCGGCGCCGGCCCGGGGGCTTCAGCAGGCGCATCAATGGCCGGCCGCGCGGCAACGTCTGCTGCGCCACTGGCTGTGTTGGAAGAGCGTCGCCAGAATGGAACAGGTTCGCCATCCCGCCAGCGCCGGGGCGCCTCGTCGGTGGCGCAGTCCAGCCCCGCTTCCCGCCACCAATGCGCATAGGCATAGGCCGCCTGCTCCGGCGTCATCATGTCCTGCTCACCCATGGGTTTACAGAGACAGAGGTTGACGGCGCGGTCAACTCTGCCGCATCGCTGGCGACTGTAAAGCGTGAAAATATTGCGGCGACCGGACGGAACTCCAGAGCGTCCGCCGCATAGGGAGGTAGACATGTCCGAACGGGAATCCATGCCCTATGACGTGGTGATCGTAGGCGGAGGCCCTGCAGGATTGACCGCGGCGATCCGCCTCAAGCAGCGCGCCCAGGCGGCGGGCAGCGAGATCAGCGTCTGCGTGCTGGAAAAGGGCTCGGAGATCGGCGCGCATATTCTCTCGGGCGCAGTGATCGATCCCCGGGCGCTCGATGAGCTGCTGCCGGAGTGGCGGACCAGCGATTGCCCACTGGCGCAAGTGCCCGTTACCGAGAACCATCACTGGATGCTCAGCCGCTCGGGCAAATTCGCGGTGCCGCATCTGCTGACGCCGGGATTCATGCACAATAAGGGCACGTATACCGGCTCGCTGGGCTCGCTCTGTCGCTGGCTCGCCGAACAGGCGGAGGGGCTGGGCGTAGAAATCTTCCCCGGCTTCCCCGCCGCCGAGATCCTGTACGATGAAAATGGCGCCGTGAAGGGCGTCGCGACCGGCGACATGGGCGTGGCCCGCGATGGCAGCCGCAAGCCGGATTATCAGCCGGGGCTGGAGCTTCATGCCCGCTACACATTGTTTGCCGAGGGCGCGCGCGGCCACCTCACCAAGCAACTCAAGGCCCGCTTCGATCTGGAAGCGGAGAGCGATCCGCAGACCTATGGTTTGGGCTGCAAGGAATTGTGGGACATCGATCCGGCCAAGCATGTGCCCGGCCGGGTGATCCACACGCAGGGCTGGCCGCTGACCGATGCCTATGGGGGCGGCTTCCTGTATCATCAGGCGAATGGTCAGGTGGCGCTCGGCTTCGTGGTCGGGCTGGGCTACAAGAACCCGTATCTGAGCCCGTTCGAGGAATTTCAGCGCTGGAAGCAGCATCCGGACATCCGCGCGGTGCTGGAAGGCGGCAAGCGCGTCTCCTATGGCGCCCGCGTTATCAATGAGGGCGGCTGGCAATCCATCCCAAAGCTGGTGATGCCTGGTGCGGCGCTCATCGGCTGCTCGGCCGGCTTTGTGAACGTCCCGCGCATCAAGGGCACGCATACAGCGATGAAATCCGCGATGCTGGCGGCCGACGCCGTGGCGGATGCGGTCGCGGCGGACCGCTCGGGCGATGTGCTGGAGGCCTACCCAGCCGCGCTGGACGAAAGCTGGATCGCCAAGGAGCTGAAGCTGGTGCGCAATGCCGGCCCGGCGCTGGCCAGGTTCGGTAATGTCGTGGGTACGCTGTTTGCCGGCATCGATATGTGGATGCGCTCGCTCGGCATCGGGCTGCCGTTTACGCTGCGCAACAAGGCCGATCATAACAAGCTCTGGCGCAAGGATGCCGTTCACAAGATCGATTATCCCAAGCCGGATGGAGTGTTTAGTTTCGATCGGCTCTCGTCCGTCTTCCTCTCGGGCACCAATCATGAGGAGGACCAGCCGGTCCATCTGCAGCTCAAGGACCCCGACGTGCCGATCCGCTACAATCTGCCGCTCTATGACGAGCCGGCCCGGCTCTACTGCCCTGCGGGCGTCTATGAGGTGGTGGAGGATGGCGCCGGAAATCCGCGCTTCCAGATCAACGCGCAGAACTGCGTCCACTGCAAGACCTGCGACATCAAGGACCCGACCCAGAACATCAACTGGGTGGCGCCCGAGGGCGGCGGCGGGCCGACTTATCCGAACATGTAGCTGCGCCTATACCCTCGCTGACGCATAGAAAAACGGGGCCGATCAAGGCCCCGTTTGTTCATCGATCATTGGCGCGATCAGAGAGATCGGCGACCGGTGATGAGCTGGAATACGAACACCACGCCCGCGATCAGCAGGAGAATGTGGATCAAGCCGCCGCCGACATGCAGGACGAACCCAAGCAGCCACAGAACGATCAGAATACCGATGATGGTCCAGAGCATGGAGGTCCCTTTCAACACAATGTTTTGACGATAGGGAGACGGTCGGCGACCGGAATGGTTCCCGTCGCCCTCGGAGGGCGCGGCGTGCCCTTATCACGCAGCCAGCATATGCAGGCGAGACAGCGGCGTTCAGAGGAGCTAAGAGCGCGGCCGTGCTTACAGAAACCGCTCACGCCAAGCTCAACCTCGCGCTTCATGTCCGTGCGCGCCGCGCCGACGGCTATCATGAACTGGAAAGCCTGTTCGCCTTTTGCGCGGATGGTGATGGGCTGAGCGGCACGCTCCGCGAGGACGGCGAGATCGCGCTACGCATCGAGGGGCCGTTCGCGGATGGCTTGCCGATCGATGAGCGCAATCTGGTGATGCGCGCGGCGCACGCCCTGCAAGCCGCGATTGGCAGCCATCTGGGCGCCGATTTGCTGCTCGAGAAGCGCCTGCCGGTGGCTTCCGGCATCGGAGGCGGCTCGGCCGATGCCGCCGCTGCGCTTCGGCTGCTGGTGCGGCTGTGGGATGTGCGGCCGATGGAGATCGATTTCCCGTCCATTGCGTCGGCACTGGGTGCCGATGTGCCTGCATGCCTGGGCTCGGCCACCGTTTTTGGATCGGGCGTGGGTGACCGACTGGAGACGATCGATCTCGATCTGGCGGAGACGCCCGTGTTGCTGGTCAATCCGCTGATCGCCTGCCCGACCGGGCCTGTGTTCGGCGGATGGGACGGCATCGACCGGGGCGCGCTGGACCCGCTGGCATGGGCGCGGGGCCGCAACGATCTTACGGCGAGCGCCATGGCTCTGGTGCCGGAAATCGAGGACGTGCTGGCGGTGCTACGCGCGCAGCTTCCCCACGTTGCCCGCATGTCCGGCTCCGGTGCGACCTGCTTTGCCGTCTTCGCGAGCGAGGCCGAGCGGGATGCCGCCGCAGACCGCATCATCGCCGACCATCCCGACTGGTGGGTGATGACCAGCCTGCTGCGCTGAACACGTGGTCTTTTGGCCGGCCGCAAACTGCGCTAGGCCTTTGGACATGACTGCTGCGTTTCAAATCCTGGGCGATCCGTCCGCACCGATTCTGATCATCGCCGATCATGCCTCCAACCATGTACCAGAGGATATCGACCTCGGTCTGCCCGCTGCCGTGCTTGAGGAGCATGTCGCGATCGACATCGGCGTGGCGCAGGTCGCGCGGCTGCTGGTGGAACAGGGCGGGTGCTGCGCCATCCTGGGCGGCGTCTCGCGCCTCGTGATCGATTATAATCGTGAGGCGGATTCGGCCGGGCTGGTCCCGGTGCATAGCGATGGCCACCATATCGAGGGCAACAGCACCGCCGAAGTCGCCGACCGTCTCGCGCGCTTTTACGATCCCTATCATGCCGAGATCGCTGCGCTGGCCGGGCAGGGGCATCGGCCCTTCCTGCTCTCGCTGCACAGTTTTACGCCGCAATTGCGCAGCCGGCCCGAGGAGGCGCGGCCCTGGAACATCGGCGTGCTCTACAATCAGGACGATCGCGGCGCGCGCATTGCCATCCCGCTGCTGGCCGCCGCCGGGCTGGTGGTCGGCGATCAGGAACCCTATTCGGGCAAGCTGCTCAATGCCACGATGAACCGCCACGCCGAGGCGCATGGCCGGCCCTATCTTGGCATTGAGATGCGGCAGGATCTGGTGAGCGACGGCGCCGGTCAGGCACGGCTGGCGGGCATCATCGGCCCGGTGCTGCGCGCTTGCCACGCGGCTTTTTCCTGAGAGCGGCTCGCAACAGCCGACTTTTGCGCCCTCCATGCTTGCAAGCCGCCCCGCAACGGGCCTAGAGCGCTGCCCGCAGGAAGGTGAATGAAATGACCCACAGCTTCGACAAATCCAAACTCCCCAGCCGCTACGTCTCCGTTGGCGTCGAGAGCGCCCCCCACCGCAGCTATTATTATGCGATGGGCTGGAAGGAAGAGGATATTGCCAAGCCGTTCGTAGGTCTCGCCTCCGCCGGCAATGACAGCGCGCCATGCAACACCACGCTCGATACCCAGGCCAATTGGGCGCGCGAGGGCGTGATGGCGGCGGGCGGCACGCCGTTCCGGTTCAACACCATCACGGTGACCGATGGCATCGCCATGGGCCATCAGGGCATGAAGAGCAGCCTCGTCAGCCGCGAGGTCATCGCGGACTCGGTCGAACTCTCGGTGCGCGGCCACTGCTATGACGCGCTGGTGACCTTCGCCGGTTGCGACAAGTCGCTCCCCGGCATGATGATGGCGATGCTGCGGCTCAACGTGCCTAGCATCTTCGTCTATGGCGGGTCCATCCTTCCCGGCCAGTATAAGGATCGCGAGGATCTGACCGTCATCGACGTGTTCGAGGCTGTCGGGCGCTTCGCCGCCGGCAATTGCCCGCTCTCGGAAGTCACCGCCATCGAGAAGGCGGCTTGCCCGGGCCATGGCGCATGCGGCGGCCAATATACCGCCAACACCATGGCCTGCGTCGGCGAGGCCATCGGCCTGTCGCTGCCGAACAGCAACATGGTGCCGGCGCCCTATAAGAGCCGTCAGGAAATCGCTGTCGCGGCGGGCAAGCAGATCATGGAGCTGCTCAAGATCAACCTGCGCCCGCGTGACATCTGCACGCGCGAAGCCTTTGAGAATGCCGCCCGCATCGTCGCGGCGACTGGCGGATCGACCAACGGCGCGCTGCACCTGCCGGCCATGGCGAATGAATGCGGCATCGACTTCTCGCTGTTCGACGTTGCCGAGATTTTCAAGACGACGCCGTATATGGCCGATCTCAAGCCGGGCGGCAAATATGTCGCCAAGGACATGCATGCCGCTGGCGGCATCTACATGCTCATGAAGTCGCTCGCACAGACCGGCCTGCTGCACCTCGATTGCATGACGGTGACCGGCAAGACGCTGGGCGAGAACATCGACGAAGTGACGTGGAACCCTGACCAGAAGGTCATCTACGACGCCAAGACCCCGATCACGCCGACCGGCGGTGTCGTTGGCCTCAAGGGCAGCCTGGCGCCGGAAGGGGCGATCGTGAAGGTGGCGGGCATGAAGCGCCTGCAGTTCACCGGTATCGCCAAGGTGTTCGAGCGCGAGGAAGAGGCCTTCGCCGCTGTCGAGGCGCAGCAGATCGTGGACGGCGATGTCGTCGTGATCCGCTATGAAGGTCCCAAGGGCGGTCCCGGCATGCGCGAGATGCTCTCGACCACCGCTGCGCTTTACGGCCAGGGTCTGGGCGAGAAGGTCGCGCTCATCACGGACGGGCGTTTTTCGGGCGGCACGCGCGGCTTCTGCATCGGCCATGTCGGCCCGGAAGCAGCGGACGGCGGTCCCATCGCGTTGGTCGAAAATGGCGATACGATCAGCATCGATGCCGAGGCCGGCACGATCGACCTGTTGGTCGACGAAGCCGTGCTGGCCGAGCGCCGGGCGAAGTGGCAGCCGCGCCAGAATGACTATCAGGCGGGTGCCCTCTGGCGCTATGCCCAAAATGTCGGCCCAGCTTGGCAGGGCGCGGTGACGCATCCCGGCGCCAAAGCGGAGAAGCATGTCTTCGCTGATATCTGATCCCATGGCCCTTCTCCTCGGGAGAGGGGCCTGGGCTGATGCATCCCCGCGTCAGTTGCGGCGCCACCGAGGCTTATTTGCTCAACGCTGTGCTCCTGCGAAGGCAGGAGCCCAGGGCGCATGCGACGGTTCTGATCGCCCTAGGCTCCTGCCTTCGCAGGAACACAGTGGTGGATCAGGAAACCTACGCTCTCCGCGATGCAGCCGCAAATGATTGCCGCGCCCATCCTCACCGTCGCCCAGATGCGCGCAGCCGAGCAGACGCTGTTCGATGCCGGCATCGATCCCTACGCCCTGATGTGCACGGCCGGCGAGGGCGCGGCGGAGGTGATCTTCCGCGCAGGCGCGATGCGCGACGTGCTGGTGCTCTGCGGCCCCGGCAACAATGGCGGGGACGGCTTCGTCATCGCCCGTACCCTGCGCGATCTGGGCGTGCCCGTCCGCGTGGCGGCATTGGGCGAGAGCGGAACAGACAGCAGCCGCAAGGCGCGCGCCGACTGGGGCGGCCCGGTCGAGGATATCATGCTTGCCGAACCGGCGACGCAGTTGGTGGATGCGCTGTTCGGCATCGGCCTCACGCGCGGCCTGTCGCCGGAGTTGGCGGCGCGGCTCGGCGCCTTGGTCGATGCCGCGCAACTGAGCTACGCCATCGACGTCCCAAGCGGCGTGGAGAGCGATGCCGCGCTCGCGCTCTCCCCAGTGCCGGTCTTCACCCATTGCCTCTCGCTGGGCGCTTGGAAGCCCGCCCATGTGCTGATGCCGGCGCTCGGCTTCGCGCAGCAGCGCTGGCTTGTCGACATCGGCATCGACGCGCCGGCGGATGCCGCGCGGGTTCTTCAACCGCCATCGATCCGGCCTCCGGCCCGTGATGCCCACAAATATCTGCGTGGTCTGGTCTGCGTTGTGGCCGGCGCGATGCCGGGCGCGGCCGCGCTGGCGGCGGAGGCGGCGGCGCACAGCGGTGCTGGCTATGTACGGCTGATCGGGCAGGCCGCGCCGGCCGGCTTTCACAGCCACGCCATTGTGTGCAGCGAGCATTTCGAGGTGGATCGGGCCAAGGCGCTGCTTGTCGGCCCTGGCCTCGGGCGCGATGATGCGGCCTGGCGCACGCTCCTCATAGCCTTGAATGGAGGCGTTCCGACCGTCGCCGATGCAGATGCCTTGTGGCTGATGGGCACGCGCGGTCCCCCGGAAGCGCCACCCCCTGCCATCGTCACCCCGCATGAGGGCGAGTTCCGCCAGCTTTTCGGGGAACGATCGGGCAACAAGATCGACCGCACCCGCGCGGCGGCGGCCGATATTGGCGCTGTCGTCGTCTATAAAGGCGCGGACAGCGTAATCGCCGCGCCTGATGGGCGCTGTGTCGTCGCCCCGCCGGCTTCGTCATGGCTCTCCACCGCCGGCACGGGCGATGTGCTGGCCGGCTTGTGCGCGAGCCGTCTGGCGGTTACGGGCGATGCCTTCACCGCTGCCTGTGAGGCCGTCTGGCTGCATGGCGAGGCTGGCCGCCGTGCCGGCGCGGCCTTCATTGCCGACGATCTTGTCGGTTGCCTTCCTGCTGCCCTTGCGAGTGCCTCATGACCAGCCCCGATCCCGATCTTATCGTCCGCATTGCCGCGCGAGGCGATGGCGTGACGGCGGATGGCCGCCATGTGGCGCTGAGTGCGCCGGGCGACCGTCTGCGCACCGATGGCAGCATCGAGGCCGGGCCGCATCACGTCACGCCGCCATGCCGGCACTTCCCGCAATGCGGGGGCTGCCAGCTCCAGCATTTGTCGGATGGGGCCTTCACCGACTATGTGCGCGATCGCGTGGCCGGCGCGCTGGCCGGGCAGGGGCTGAGCGCGCAGGAGGCCGCCGCGCCTTATGTCTCGCCGCCGCATAGCCGTCGTCGGGCCAGCCTGCGGGCGCTGCGGCTCGGCAAGCGCATCCAGTTCGGCTTCTCGGAGCAGGGCAGTCACAAGCTCATCGATCTTCGCGAATGCCCGGTGCTGGACGCGCGGCTTTTCGCGCTCGTCGCCCCCCTGCGCGGGCTCTTTGCGACCATGCTGCCGGATCGCCAGCCCGGCGAGGCGGATCTGACGCTGGTCGATCAGGGCGTGGATGTGGTCCTCTCAGGCCTGCGGGTCGACGGCCTTGCCCAAACCGAGGCGCTGCTCGACTTTGCCCGTGAGAACCAACTCGCCCGGCTCATCCTGATCGACGACGATGCCCCGATGACCATCTGGGAGCCGGAGCCGGTGACGGTGCGCTTCGGCGATGTCCTCACTGGCTACCCCCCACGCGCTTTCCTGCAGGCGACGCAGGACGGGGAGGCGGCTCTGGTCGCCGAGGTGCGTCAGGCATTGGGGGGCGCAGCCATGGTGGCTGACCTGTTCGCGGGTCTCGGCACCTTCGCCCTGTCCGTCGCCAATGATGTGCCGGGGCGCAAGGTCTATGCTGCGGAGGCCGCCCGCGATCTGGTGATGGCCCTGCGCGGCGGCGGCAATCGCCTGCCCGGCCGCATCTTCCCGGAGCATCGCGACCTGTTCCGCCGCCCGCTCACGCCAGCGGAACTCAACCGCTTCGATGCCGTCGTGCTCGATCCGCCTCGTGCCGGCGCGCGCGAGCAGGTGGCGCAGATCGCGGCCTCACAGGTACCGCTGATCGTCTATGTCTCCTGCAATCCGGCCAGCTTCGCGCGGGATGCGGTGATGCTGGTCGAGGCAGGCTACCGCATCGAGCGCGTCAAGCCCGTCGGCCAGTTCCGCTGGTCGACCCATGTCGAGCTGGTCGCGACCTTCAGGCGCTGAGCCGTAGCGCGGCGAGCAGGCCGTTGACGGCCAGCACCGCCAGCAGGATCGACGAGAGGAAAAACAGGCTGGCGCGCACCGGAATGGTGTTCACCTTCGCTTGCCACACGCTGTGGACGATGCGGATGCCCACATAGGCCCAGGCGAGGGCGATGTTGGCCGTCGTGCCCTGGCCGAGTAGCGCCAGGCCGATCGCCGTCGCGTAGAAGATCGTCGGCTGCTCCATCAGATGCGCATAATTGTGCGCCGGCCAGTTGATCTCGCGCGGCAGCATCCGGTCGAGATCCTGCCCGCGTCCGCCGCGTGCCTGCTCTGGCGAGATTTTGAGCTTGCTCAGCGCCGGTAGCCGCAGCGCGACCATCCAGATGAGCATCACGATGGACCAAAGCACCAGCGCAAACACCGGCAGCAGCAGATTGACCGACATGAAAAAGCCTCCCCGAAACTTGTCCGGGGAGGCTGTCTCATTCTGCCAGGCTTGGCAATCCGCTTTAGCGGCGCAGTTGCACCACGTTGGACTGCTGCGGGGCCAGCTCTTCCTCACGGTAGAGGCTCGCCATCGGCTCGTCGGCAACCTGCGCGACGCTTTCCGCGCCGAAGCCGTTGAACTCGGTGCGCATGGCATTGCCATAAGCGCCGAGCATCCCGATCTCGATATAGTCGCCCACACGCACGTCCGCAGGGAGCATGAACGGGCCGGCCATATGGTCCATGTCGTCGCAGGTCGGGCCGTAGAAGCTGAAGGCTTCCTGATCCGCCTCATTGGCTTCGGCGCGCAGCAACTGCACGGGGAAGCGCCAGCCGAGATGTGCTGCATCGAACAGCGCGCCATAGGCGCCGTCATTGATGAACAGCTCGTTGCCGCGGCGCTTTTCCACGCGCACCAGCAGCGAGCTATATTCCGCGCACAGCGCCCGGCCGGGCTCGCACCACAGCTCGGCCGAATAGGAAATCGGCAGGCTCTCGAAGGCGCGGTGAATGGCCGAGAAATAATGGCCGAGCGGCGGCGGCTCCATGCCGGGATAGGTGGAGGGGAAACCGCCACCCACATCCACAATGTCCACCGTCACCGATGCATCGACAATCGCGGCGCGCACGCGCTCGATCGCCTGCACATAAGCGTGGGGAGACATCGCCTGGCTGCCGACATGGAAGCAGATGCCCAGCGCATCGGCCGCCTGACGGGTCGCCTGCAGCAACTCGCGCGCATCGGCGAGATCGCAACCGAACTTGGAAGCAAGGCTCAGCTTGCTGTGCTCGGAGGAGACGCGCAGGCGCACGCACAGCTCAAGGTCCGGCGCGCCACGGGTGGCCCGCACGATCTTCTCCAGCTCCTCGAGCGAATCCAGCGAGAAGGTCCGCACGCCATGCTTGAAATAGGCCTCGCGAACGGCTTCCTCGGCTTTCACCGGATGCATGAAGCAGAGCTTGGCCTGCGGCAGCGTCCGCGCGACCAGCCGAACCTCGGCAATGGACGCGACATCGAAATGCGTGATTCCAGCCGCCCACAGCGTTTCCAGCAATGCGGGCGAGGGATTGGCCTTGACGGCATAGAGCGAGCGCCCCGGGAACTTCGTCGAGAAGTATCGAGCTGCGCGGGCAGCTGCCTGCGGGCGAATAAGCGTTACCGGTGCTGCCGGTTTGAGGGAGAGAGCTACCCCCAGCGCGCTATGATGCTTGTACAACTCAAGGGACCTCCAGTGGATTACAGTCGAAAAGAGCTGCCTTGCGGTGGAAGTCCCATGGGGCAGCAGGGGTGCGCATATATGACCTGCGGCCCCCCCTGTAAAGATCGGGGGTCAAAATTGAGTCACGCGCTGCGGCGCTGGAAAGTGCCGGAAAGTCTGGCTTTTTCGTAATTGCGCTGCAGCGATGGCGCAATTTCGGTGCAAGATCGGACGTGTCGCAAACCCGCCGGATCGGGTGGCGCGGTTGCGGCGAGTCGAATCTTCTCCCGAATGCGCTTCAATCAGCGGCGCCGTCGCGCATCGCGATGTCGCTCAGGAACCGCTCCACCCGCCGCGAGAGGCTGCTCGATGAGTCGCTCAGATCATGAGCCGTCCGCGCCAGATCCTGCGCACCTTCGGTAGCGGATCGCGCATTGCCGGAGATGCGCACGATATGCGCCTCGATGTCCTTGCTCGCCGAGGCTGCCTGCTCGGTGCCGGCGGCGAGATGGAGGGAGAGGGCCCGCTGCGCGCTGACCGTCGCGGTGACGCCATCGGCGATCTGCTTGACACTGGCTATGACGCGCTCGAGGCCCGCTTGTGCCCCTGTCACCGCCGCGACCGTGCCGCGAACCGTCAGCGCATGGGTGCGAATATCCTGCGCAGCGGCGCCCGTCTTCTGGGCAAGGGCGCGCACTTCATTGGCGACGACGGCAAAGCCGCGCCCGGCTTCTCCAGCCCGCGCCGCTTCGATCGAGGCGTTGAGCGAGAGGAGCTTGACCGAGCGGGCCAGCGTTTCGATGGTGACGGTGATCGCCTCGATGGATTGCGTGGCCTGATCGAGTGCCTGCGCTTGCGCCGCGCTGGCATCGACGCGGGAAACAGCTTCGGCGGCGACAGCCCGCGCCTGCTCCGTTTCTTGGTCGAGCCGCCCGAGCGATTGCACCAATGCGGCGCTGGAACGCGCCACCTCGTCCATCATCGCCCCGGTCTGGCCGGCGGCGGTGAGCACGTGCAGGGCGTGGTCGGTATTGTCCTGGCTGCGGGTCGCGGTGCCGGTGGCTGTGCCCTGGAGCAGCGACGCCATATCGCCAAGCGCCGTTGAGAGGCTCTGAATGTCCTGCTCGAAGGCGGCGCTCACCGCGCGCAGTCGCGCCAGTTCCGCGTCGCGCGCGCGACGCTGCCGCACCTCCTGCGCGTTGATCGCCCCGAGAATGGCGGCATTCGGGACGAAGCCGGCATAGCGGCCCCCGCGCGTCACGATAATCGCTTCCTTGCCACCGTCGCGCGCGTGGACGGCGAGCAGGCCGGCAAGGCCCCGGTCCATCTCGACCACCGGGCAGTGCTGCATCCGCTCGCCAAAGGCGATGGTGATGCCGGGATTGCTCAGCAGGGCATAGCCATAGGGGTTGAAGAGGATATTGCGGACATCCTCCTCATAGATGGCGCCAATGGGGCGATCCGCCTCATCGACCAGCGGGAGAAGCCGCAAGCCCATGTGCTGGCGAAACAGCGCGACAATCTCCATGGACGAGGCGCCCTGCCGCGCCTTGATCTGCGCGCTGCCCGGCACCCGCAGCCGGGCGACAGCGTCCTCGTCATCCTGTCCGTCGATCTGGAAAGAGGCCGCATGCATCATGCCACGCCTCTAGAAGCCGGACGGTAAACTTTTGGTTATCCAGTTCGAATGAGGCGAGGGAATTCAAGGGGTTATTGTGACAGTTTTATGTCATTTCCATGTCAGCTCAGCCGGCCCTTGAAGTCCTCATAGCTGAACTGGCGGATTTCTTGCAGTTCGTCCGTCTCGCTGTCCCACAGCCAGATGGAGGGCAGCGGCACGCCGTTGAAGGTGTTAGTCTTCACCATCGAATAATGCGCCTGATCGAGGAAGGCGATGCGACGGCCCGGCTCGGCGGGGACGGGCAGGCCATAGTCGCCGATGATGTCCCCTGCGAGGCAGGAGGGGCCACCCAGCCGCACCAGATCGCCGCTGGTGTTTTCGCCGAGCATCGCCGGGCGATAGGGCGCCTCGATCACATCGGGCATATGGCAGGTCGCGGAAATATCCACGATGGCCACAGGCATGCCATTGTCGATCACATCGAGAATTTCGCCCACGAGGATGCCCGCGTCCAGCGCCACGGCCTCGCCAGGTTCCAGATACACGTCGAGCCCGGTCTCACGGCGGACCTGCTGCAGGAAGGCGACCAGCTCATCGCGCTGATAGTCGGCGCGGGTGATATGATGGCCGCCGCCGAAGTTCAGCCATTTGAGCTGAGGAAAGAAGCGCTTGAGGCTCGGCTCGACCGAAGCCCATGTCCGGCCGAGCGGGACGAAATCCTGCTCGCACAGCGTGTGGAAATGAATGCCGTCCACGCCCTCAAGATGCTCAGGGAGTAGCTGGTCGATGGGGAAGCCGAGCCGGCTGTTGGGCTGGCAGGGATCATATTTCGCCACCTCGCCTTCGGCATGGAGCGGATTGATCCGCAAGCCGACGTCAAAGCTCATGCCCTGTGCGCGCTGCGCGTCGAGAAGGGGCCGGAAGCGCGCGTGCTGGCCGGGCGAGTTGAAGATGATATGGTCGGAAAGCACACAGATCTCGGGCAGGTCTGCCGCCTTGTAGCCGGCGCAATAGGTCGCAACTTCGCCCTTCTCATCCAGCCCGGTATATTCTTCGCGGCCCAGTCGGGCCTCGTAGAGGCCGGAGGCGCAGACGCCGTCGAGATAGGCCGAGACGGTTGGCCCGAGCGACCACATCGAGAAGGCCTTGAGCGCCGCCAACATCTTGATGCCACCCCGGTCACGTACGTCCTTGAGGATCGTCAGGTTGCGGCGGATAGCGGCCGCATCGACCACGAAAGCGGGCGAGGGCACGCGATTGAGATCGAAGCGCGCAAAGGCGCCGGGGTCGCCGGCTCGGGTTTCCATGGGGTCAGCTCCGCTCAAATCATGTCACGGCGCGGCCCTGGTAGCCACGCCTTCGTCGATACACCGATCAGTCGATGCACATAGACCGAACGACCTTGCCGCCGTCGAGTTCGGCAAAGCATCCGAATAATTTGTTATCGGCCTGACAGCGGCCCGGCGCCTTCTGCTCGTCGAGCGGCAGCGCGCCGTTCTTGCCCGGCTGGGCGAGGCAGCGGCCCTGACAGTCTTTTTTCGCGGTGCAGCTCTTGCCTGCATCGGCATAGGGGACCACGCACATGACTGTCTGTGCGCGTCCTCGCGCCTGCAAGGAGCCACCCTGGCGGGCGCAACTGTTCAGCTCGGAGGAGGGCACGCCATCGACCAGCCCGATCTGCGGCGCGCAGCCGCCCAGAGCGAGCGCCAAGGCAACGCTCGCCAGCCCGATGCGGATGCGCAGAGCGCCCATCAGAAGGGCAGCGGTCCGTCGAGTTCCTTCACCTGCCACGGCAGACCATGCTTGTTCAGCATGTCCATGAACGGATCCGGATCGAGCTGCTCGATGTTGAACACACCCGCGCCGGACCACAGACCTTGCAGCATCAGCGCCGCCCCGATCATCGCCGGCACGCCGGTGGTGTAGCTCACCGCCTGATTGCCGGTCTCGGCATAGGCGTCCTCATGGTCGCAGATGTTATAGACGTAGAGCGTCTTGTCCTTGCCATCCTTGCCAAGGCCGGTGGCAATGTCGCCGATGTTGGTCTTGCCCTTGGTCGTCGGGCCAAGGCTGGCGGGCTCGGGGAGCACGGCCTTGAGGAACTGCAGCGGGATGATCTCCACGCCATTGTAGATCACCGGGTCAATCCGCGTCATGCCGACATTCTGCAGCACTTCGAGATGCTTGAGGTAGGCATCGCCGAAGGTCATCCAGAAGCGGATGCGCTTGATCTCGGGCAGATGCTTGGCGAGGCTTTCTAGCTCCTCATGATACATGAGGTACATGTTCTTGGGCCCGACCTGCTCGAAGTCGAAGCTCTGCTTGTAGGAGAGGGCGGGGGTCGTGACCCATTCGCCATTCTCCCAGTGCCGCGCGGGCGCGGTCACTTCACGAATGTTGATCTCGGGATTGAAGTTGGTGGCGAAGTGCTGGCCATGGTCGCCGCCATTGCAGTCCAGAATGTCGAGCGTGTCGATCCGCTCGAAATGATGCTTCTTGAGCCAGCTTGCGAACACGCTGGTGACGCCCGGATCGAAGCCGGAGCCGAGCAGCGCCATCAGGCCGGCATCCTTGAACCGGTCCTGATAGGCCCACTGCCAGCTATATTCGAAATGCGCCTCGTCGCGCGGCTCGTAATTCGCCGTGTCCATGTAATTGACGCCGGCCGCGAGGCAGGCATCCATGATCGCGAGGTCCTGATAGGGCAGGGCCAGATTCACGACCAGCTTGGGGCCGATCTGCTTGATCAGCGCGGTCGTTGCGGTCACGTCGTCGGCATCCAGCGCATAGGTGCTGATGGCAACGCCCGTGCGCTCTTTCACGGAGGCGGCAATCGCATCGCATTTGGAGACCGTGCGGCTCGCGAGGTGAATGTCGCTGAAGATGTCCACATTCATCGCCATCTTGTGGACCGCGACCGATCCGACGCCACCTGCGCCGATGACCAGCACCTTGCTCATCTGTTAGTCTCCATGAAGTCGAATCGACAAGCGCCTGCATATAGGGGGGCTCTGTGACAGAACAAGAATTGCTCGATCCGCTTCGTGCGCCGAGCCGCGAAGGCGTGTTGCGCGCGGCGGACAAGATTGCCGCGCTGCTGCCGCCCACGCCGCTTTTGCCTCTGGAGGTCGAGGGGCGGACGATCTGGTGCAAGGCGGACATGCTCCAGCCGATCGGTGCCTTCAAGATCCGGGGCGCCTGGCATCGGCTCAGCGATCTGACGGCGGAGCAGCGGGCGCGCGGGGTGGTCGGCGTCTCCAGCGGCAATCACGCGCAGGGCGTGGCTTGGGCCGCCCGGCGGCTCGGCATCGCCGCGACCATCGTGATGCCGAGCAACGCGCCCCGCGCCAAGCTGGCGGCGACCCGGGCGCTGGGCGCCAAGGTCCATCTGTATGATCGCGCGAGCGAGGATCGCGACAGCATCGCTGCCGATCTGGTCGCGAAGACCGGCGCGACGCTCGTCCATGCCTATGGTGATCCCTGGATCATCGAGGGGCAGGGCACGCTCGGGATCGAGGCGACGGCGCAAATGCAGGCGCAGCTCGGGCGCGGACCCGACCGCATCGTTGCCTGTTGCGGGGGCGGGGGTCTCTCTGCCGGTCTCGCGCTGGCCTGCCCGGATGCGGCGCTCTATCTGGCCGAGCCGGAGGGCTATGACGATCTGCTTCGCTCCCTGGCGGTCAGAGAAATTCAGTCGGTGGACGACCTTTCCTTCCCCACCGATTGCGACGCGCTCCAGACGCCGCGCACCTTCCCGATCAATTTCGCGGTATTGCAAGGCCGGGCCAGCGGTGGCGGCGCCGTGACGCCGATGGAGGTCGCGCAGGCCATGCGGCTGGTTTTCGAGAAGCTCCATCTGGTCGTCGAGCCCGGCGGCGCTGCGGCGCTGGCTGCCGTGCTGGCGGGCAAGGTGCCGGTGACCGATGCGACGCTCGTTACCCTCTCGGGCGGCAATGTCGACCGGGAGACGTTCACCCGCCTGCTGGAGCTCGCCGACCGGGCGGGCTGAGGCTCACAGCAGCGAATCCACCAGCCGGGCGATGTTTTCGGCGAGCCGCCGGGTGCGCGAGCGGGCGCGCCATGCGGCCGGTGTCAGCGTCGTGGAGGCAGCCAGATAGCCGTCATGAATTGCCAACACCTGTGCGATCGAGGTGGCGTCATAGATCAGCAGGCTCGCCTCCTGATTGAGCTGGAACGAGCGCAGATCGACATTGCTCGATCCCACCACCGCCAGTCGGTCATCGATGCTGAGCGTCTTGGCGTGGAGCAGTTCGTTTGGAAACAGGTGGATCGAGACGCCGGCGTCCAGCAGCTCCTGATAGAAGGAGCTTTGCGAGAGGCGAACGAGCGGCTGATCCGCCACGCGCGAGAGAATGAGGTCGACCTTGACCCCGCGCGCCACCGCTGCGCCCATGGCACCAAGCACGTCCTCGCCCGGCACGAAATAAGGGCTGACCATGACGACATGCTGGCGCGCCTGATGCAATTGCCAGACCAGCAGCGTCTCGAACCCGGCCAGCGGATAGTCCGCGCCGCTCGGAAGCAATTGCAGGCAGGCGGTCCCGGCAGTGTCCTTCGGGGCAGGGGAGGCGCCGGGCGGATCGCCAGACTCCAGCGACCAGTCGGCCCGCACCAGCGCCGCCATGCTGGCGACCACCGGCCCCGTCACCCGCGCGACCAGTTCGCGATTGACCACGCCGGGCCGGAAATCGCGCGCGACGATGTTCTGGGAGCCGGCATAGCCGATCCTGTCGTCGATCACGAAGAGCTTGCGATGATTGCGCATGTCGCGCCGGGTTCGCGCCCGGATGAGGCGCAACGGCAGCGTTTCGCACACACGCACCCCCTTGGCGCGCAACAGCGCCTGCGTCCCGCGCCGCCATGGGCGCGAGCCGACCGGATCGAATAGCACCCGCACGTCCAGATCGCGCTCAACCGCCCGGCCCAGCGCAGCGGCCACGCGCTGGCCCACGGCATCGTCGGCGAAGATGTAGACGAGCAGGTGGACGGACTGTTCGGCGGCATCGATATCCGCGACGAGCCGGTCCACCACCGCATCATAAGCGTCGATCAGCGTGATGGCATTGCCGTCGGTGGCGGGCATATGCCCCAAAGTGCGTGCGAGCGCCGCGATGGGCTCCGCATCGCCAAGCGCGGGCTGATGCCACTGCTGCGCTTGGGCGGTCGCGGCGAAGAAGGGCTGCAAGGCGTCGAACCGCTCGCGCCGCCACGCCGGGAAGCGCGGGCTGCCGATGGCGAGAAACAAGAGCAGGCCGGGCACCGGCAGGAAGAAGATCAGCAGCAGCCACGCCCGCGCCGCCGCAGGTGTCCGCCGCAAGGGCACGACCGCGAGCGCGCCGAGGCGGATGAGCCATTCCAGCGCGTACCAGATCTGATCGAGATGGGGTGATGACCCTGCCATGCCCGATCCTAGCGTGAGCGCTCCGCCAGAGCCAAGACCATTGCACGCAGCCTCGTCACCAATCTGCCATCGCGCGGTCACGGGCCTGACATGCATGGCGCCTAGCGGGGCGTCAGGTGGACCAACAGGGGAGCCGTTCATGCCGCATGTCATCGATCGCGCCGTCATCAATCATGAGGCGACCACGCGCGAGGGCTTTCTCGAACGCGCCTTCGCCTTCGCGTTTCGGGGCCTAGTCTATGCGCAGATCTGGGAAGACCCAGTGGTGGACATGGAGGCGCTGGCGATCACGCCGGAGAGCCATGTCGTGACCATCGCCAGCGGCGGCTGCAATGTGCTCTCCTACCTGACCGCCGATCCGGCCCGCATCACGGCGGTCGATCTCAACACGGCGCATATAGCGCTCAATCGGCTGAAGCAGGTCGCGGCGCAGCAATTGCCCGATTATGCGAGCTTTCGCCGCTTCTTTGCCGAGGCCGACAGCGCGGAGAATCTTCGGGCCTATAAGGCCTATATCCGCCCGCATCTGGACGAGACGGCGCGCCGCTATTGGGAGGGGCGCGATCTGGTCGGGCGGCGCCGCATCGGCATGTTCCGCTCCGGTGCTTACAAGCGCGGGCTGCTCGGCGGCTTCATCGGCGCGGCGCATCTGGTGGCGCGGCTGTACCGCATTGATCCGCGCGAACTGCTGGCCGCCCGGGACATGGATGAGCAGCGCCGCATCTTCGAGGCGCGACTGGCGCCGATCTTCGAGCGCAAATTCATCCGCTGGCTGACCGATCAGCCCGCCTCGCTCTTCGGCCTCGGCATCCCGCCCGCGCAATATGATGCGCTTGCCGGCGATGAGAAAATGGCGGCGGTGCTGCGCAAGCGCCTCGAACGCCTCGCCTGCGATTATGATCTCAAGGCCAATTATTTCGCCTGGCAGGCCTTCGGGCGCGGCTATGGCCGCCATGCGGATGCGCCGCTGCCGCCCTATCTCCAGCAGGATCATTATGAGGCCGTGAAGGCGCGCGCCGACCGGGTCGATATCCGTCACGCCAATATGACTGATTGGCTCGCCCAGCAGCCGGATGCCAGCGTGGATCGTTATGTGCTGCTGGATGCGCAGGACTGGATGAACGACGCGCAGTTGATTGCGCTCTGGTACGAGATCACCCGCACAGCCCGCCCCGGTGCGCGGGTGCTCTTCCGCACGGCGGCCGAGCCAAGCCTGCTGCCGGGGCGCGTGCCTGATCAGATTCTGGAGCGATGGCATTATCATGGCGAAGACTCGCTGCGCTTCACCCGCGCCGACCGCTCGTCCATTTATGGCGGCGTGCATCTCTACAGTTTGAAGGGCTAGGCTGTGTCGCACATGGACCGCATCGGCGCGGCGAGCGACCGCCATGCGCGCGCGATGGACGCGCAATATGCGCTGCAGCGCCACACCTACGACATCACCCGCAAATATTATCTGCTGGGGCGGGACCGGCTCATCCGCGATCTGGTCGTGCCGGTTGGCGGATCGGTGCTGGAGATCGGGGTCGGCACCGGGCGTAATCTCGCGCTGGTCGCCCGGCATTATCCGCAGGCGCGGCTCTTCGGGCTCGATATTTCTGCGGAGATGCTCAAATCGGCGCAGCGCAATATCGCCCATGCCGGCGCGCACTCGCGCACCCTGCTGGAGCGCGCGGATGCCGCCCGGTTCGATCCGCAGGCCTTGTTCGGCGAGCCGGGCTTTGACCGGGTCTACATCAGCTACAGCCTCTCGATGATCCCGCAATGGGAGGCGGCGCTCGCGCAGGCGCTCTCGGTCGTCGAACCGGGCGGGTCGCTCCATATCGTCGATTTCGGCCAGCAGGAGCGCTTGCCTGGCTGGTTCCGCGCCGCATTGCAGGGCTGGCTCGGGCGCTTTCACGTCACGCCGCGCGAGCCGCTCTTTGCCGTGGCCCACGGCCTTGCCGCGACCTATGGCGCAGACCTGTCCTGCCGTGCGCTGTATCGCGGCTACACCTGGAACGTGACGATCCTGCGGTGAGCGCCGTCGATTTCGGCTGCGCCTTGGCCGTGCCTGCCTTATGCTGGCGGCCATGGATTTTCATGACCTGATGCTGCGCTATTTCGGCAAGACCGAGCTGGAAGAGTTGCCTCCCGACGCGATGGGCGCCGGAATCGAGCGGATGCGCGTCGATTTCGGGCTGGAGAAGGATCCGGGCCGGCGGTTCGGCCTGTGGGCGCTGTTGCACATGCTCGGTGGCGCGCCGGACCTGGACGTCGCGTTCAAGGACCCCGCCGAGCGCGAGGCCGCCCGCAATTTCATGGATATGGCCGCGCGGCTCACTGACGCCGACGAAACGGGCTGATGAATTAGCCGAAGCGGCGAAGGGCGGCGAGGAAGGCCTCGCCATATGCCTCCAGCTTGCGCTGGCCGACGCCGCTGACCAGCGCCATATCGCGCAGGGACTTCGGGCGGATCGCGGCCATGTCGCGCAAGGTGCTGTCATGGAAGATGACATAAGGCGGCACCCCGGCCTCCTGCGCCAGCGTGCGGCGGCACTCGCGTAGCGCATCGAAAACCGGGTCGTTGACGGGGTTCTCCCCCTTGTCGCGGCCACGCCGGCGCTCTTTCTTCGGCTGAATGACTAGCTCGACGCGCTCCTCGCCCTTGAGATAGCCGCGCGCCGCCGGGCCGAGCGCCAGCCCGCCATGGTCGGTGGTGGTCAGCGCATCATGCACCTGCAGAGCGCGGGCGACCGGCTTGATGAGCGCGGCCTCGTCGCCCTCGATAATGCCGAAGACCGACAGGCGATCATGCCCGCGCTGGGAAATCCGGTCATTACCCCGCCCGGTCAGCACGGCTTCGAGGTGACCGAGGCCAAAGCTCTGGCCAGTGCGGTGGACAGCCGAGAGCAGCTTTTGTGCGGTCAGTGTCGCATCGATGCTGGCGGGGGGCGAGAGGCAATTGTCGCAATTGCCGCAGGTGGGTGGCGGGTTCTCGCCGAAATGGCGTAGCAACACCGCGCGGCGGCAACGTGCCGTCTCGACCAGCGCGCCCAACGCAGCGATCCGCGTGCGCTCGCCGGCCTGACGTTCCGGCTCCACCTCGCTGATCCGCTGGCGTGCGCGCATGAAATCCTCTGCGCCCCACAGCAGCGTCGCCGTCGCCGGATCGCCATCGCGGCCGGCACGTCCGCTCTCCTGATAGTAGCTCTCGATGGACTTGGGCAGGCCGGCATGGACGACGAAGCGCACGTCCGGCTTGTCGATGCCCATGCCGAAGGCCACAGTGGCGACCATCACCATCTCTTCGCTGGCGAGGAACGCGGCCTGATTGGCGGCGCGCAACTCGCCGGGCAGTCCCGCATGATAAGCCAGCACCGGGCGCCCCTTGGCACCGAGCGCCTCGGCAAGCTGCTCGGTCGCCGCGCGGGTTGGCGCATAGATGATGCCGGGGCCGGGATTGGCCGCCAGAATATCGGTGAGCTGACGACGCAGGCCATCGCGCGGCTGCACGAGGTAACGGATATTGGGCCGGTCGAAGCCGGAGATGATTAGCCCGTCGGCCGGAATGCCGAGCTGGGTGAGAATATCCTCGCGGGTGTGGGCATCGGCGGTCGCGGTGAGCGCGAGCCGGGGGACATCGGGAAAGGCGTCGAGCAGCGGACGCAGCAGGCGGTAATCGGGACGAAAATCATGGCCCCATTCCGAGACGCAATGCGCCTCATCGATCGCGAAGAGGCTGAGGCGAGACCGCTCCAGCAGCGCGCGGAACCCGTCTCCCGAGGCGCGCTCTGGCGCTACGTAGAGCAGGTCCAACTCGCCGGCGACCAGCCTGTCCTGCGTCTCGCGCCAGTCGGCGTCCACCGACGTGAGGCTCGCCGCGCGGATGCCGAGCGCTCGCGCCGCGCGCAACTGGTCGTGCATCAGCGCGATCAGCGGCGAGACGACAACGCAACAGCCCGGCAGCGCGAGCGCAGGCAATTGATAACAGAGCGATTTGCCGGCCCCGGTCGGCATGATCGCCAGCGTCGGGCGGCCCGCCAGCACCCGGTCCACCACCTGCGCCTGCACGCCCCGAAAAGCCTCGAAGCCAAAGACGCTTCGGAGCAGGGCGGCGGGATCGGCAAGCATCGGGCGGCTATAGGGTGGGGAGGGGTGAGGGGGAAGGGCAGAATGGCCCTGCCGACCGTTCATCATCTGTCAGTGCGGCAGAACAGGTGGTTCCTGCCAACGAAAAGCCGCAAAACGGCCGCATCTCATTCGCTTATGTTTCCTCTGCGCCCTCGCGGCTCAGCGCATACTCCACATGGCTCTCGGCCTCGTGAACGCCAATCGTCCAGCCATTGGATTGCGCCAAGGCCGGTACGTCAATTTTCGCCACCGGATCATCGGCCAGCAGCAATACGGAATCATGGTCGCGCATCGCGCGAGCGGCGCGCAGGACGGGCCACGGGCATTTCAGCCCCCGGGCGTCGATGCGCGCCGGATCACTTCTTTTTGTCAAATGGGTTCCGTGCGCTACGCAGGTTTAGCCGGATTGGCACGCCCGAAAAGTCGAGCGCCTTGCGGATGCCATTCACGAGATAGCGGCTGTAGCTCTCCGGCACCTCATCAAGACGCGACCCGAACACCACGAACGTTGGTGGCCGGCTGCGCGCCTGGGTGATGTAGCGCATCTTGATCCGCTTGCCGCCCGGTGCCGGCGGCGGATTGGCTTCCAGCGCCTCATCGAACCAGCGGTTAAGCAGGCTCGTCGGCACGCGCTGCGACCAGCGGCGGCGGGTATCGAATGCCGCTTGCAGCAGATCGTCAATGCCCTTGCCGGTGGCGCCGGATACAGTGAGCAGCGGCACGCCGCGCACCTGCGCAAGCCCGTCTTCCAGCGCCTTGCGGACGCCCTGATACAGCGACGAGCCATTCTCGGCCACGTCCCACTTGTTGAGCGCGATCACGAGCGCACGGCCCTCGCTCAGCACCTTGTCGGCAATGCGCAGATCCTGCGCCTCAAGCCCAAGCGTGGCATCGAGCATCAGCACCACGACTTCCGCAAAATCGACGGCATGAAGCGCATCGGCGACGGAGAGCTTCTCCAGCTTCTCCTGCACCTTGGCCCGCTTGCGCATGCCGGCGGTGTCGATCAACCGCACCGCGCGCGCCACGCCGTCGGGCGCGTGCCAGGTCCAGTCGACGGCGATGCTATCGCGCGTGATGCCGGCTTCCGGCCCGGTAATCAGCCGCTCTTCGCCCAATATGCGGTTGATGAGCGTTGACTTGCCGGCATTAGGCCGCCCCACGATGGCGAGCTTGAGTGGCGCGCTGTCGTCCAGTTCGTCCTCGTCTCCCACATCATCCTCGTCGCCCTCGACGGGTAGGTCTGGCTCGTCCGCCTCGACATGCGGGCGGATCGCCTGGAACAGGTCGGCAAGACCTTGCCCATGCTCCGCGGAGAAAGCCACAGGCTCATCAAAGCCGAGCGAAAAGGCTTCCATGATCCCGGGGTCGGCAGCGCGGCCCTCGGCCTTGTTGGCGAGCAGCACCACCGGCGTATTCCCGGCGCGCAGCCAGCGGGCGATATGCTCGTCGAGCGGCGTGATGCCCGCGCGCGCATCGATCATGAACAAGGCGACCGAGGCACCCTGAACCGCCATTTCGGTCTGCGCGCGCATTCGGCCCGGCAGGGTCTGCGCGTCGTCTTCCTCGAAACCGGCGGTATCCACGATGCGGAACTTGAGGCCGAGCAGTTCAGCATCGCCCTCGCGCCGGTCGCGCGTGACGCCGGGCTGGTCATCGACAAGCGCGAGCTTCTTGCCCACCAGCCGGTTGAACAGCGTGGACTTGCCCACATTCGGGCGGCCGACGATGGCGACGACCGGAAGGCTTCCGGGCGGTGTGTCGCGGTCTGGGCGTTGTCTTTTTGCCATCAGCGGAACGCGAGGATGCGTCCCTCGTCCGTCAGCACGTAAAGCATGTTGTCCGCGACGATGGGCGGCAGGGTGAGACCCTGCTTGAGGTCGCGCTCCTGCAGCACCTTGCCGCTCGTCGGATCGACGAACGCCATCGCGCCTTCGGTGGAGACGAGGATGAGCTTGCCGCCCGCGAGGATCGGGCCGCGCCAACGGATCGGGCCGGTCTTCTTCTTCGGCTTGCGCCAAGCCGGCAAATCGCTGATCCACCGGATCTTGCCGGTGGCGCGGGTGATGGCGAGCAGCTGGGACTTGTCGGTCACCACGAACACCCAGTCGCTCACCACCAGCGGGGTGGCGATGCCGCCGATGTTCAGCTCCCATAGGCGCTGCCCGCTCACCAGCTCATAGGCTGCCATGCGGCCGCCTTCGCCGATCGCGAACACCTGGCCCCGATCGATCACCGGATCGGCGTCGATGTCCGTCAGCATGGCGACTGAGGTGGAGATGCTGGTGCGGCTGAGCGCATCGCCCCACAAAGCGCGGCCATTCTCGTAGCGATAGGCCGTCAGTTCGCCCGAGCTATAGCCGGCGATGACCGAACCCTGCGCCGCCGCCGGAGCGCCGACGCCGAACACGCCCGTGGCTTCCAGCGTGCCGCTGTCCGTCCACACGACCGCGCCGTCTGCTTGCGAGAGCGCGAAGAGCTGGTTGTCCTGGCTCATCACATAGGCATTGCCGTTGGAGAGCGTGGGCGCACCGCGGAGCGGGCCGCCTGGCTGCACTTTCCAGATCTCGGCGCCGTCGGCAACATTCAGCGCCGCAACGGACCCGGCGCCGGACGTGGCGAACAAACGGTCGCCCTCGACACTGACGCCGCCACCGAACTGCACCTGCGAAGGCTGGTTGGGCGAGCGAATGCTCTTCGACCAGAGCCGCGCGCCTGTCTTGGCGTCGAAGGCGGAGACGGTCGCATCGGTGTCGATCACGAACAGCTTGCCGCCTGCGACGACCGGCGCGGCGGCCAGCCGGCTGCGCGAGCCGCCACCGGTCACCGACGCCGACCAGGCCTGCTGGATATTGTCGCCGAGCGCGACATGGCCGATGGCCTTGGCGGCATTGCCACCCGATTGCGCCCATGCCGGGTTCACGACCGGCGGCGGCAGCGTTACCACCTGCGCTGCCACGGCGTCGTCCACGGCCAGCACATTGTTGCTGCCGAGGATGGAAGTGCGGTCGCCATGCACGGGGGTCTTGGGGCCGCTCTTCCCGCCGCATCCGGTCAGGAGCAGCAGGGCCGCAGGAATGCCGATCCAGGCGGCGCGATATGATGTGGGATTACGCATCCTCGTGGGTTTCTCTTTCAATGGAATCAGGAGGCAGGCGTGTCAGCGGTCGGCCCGGCTTGCTTGGGCGTCGTCGCCGATCCAACCATGCTGGCCATTTGTCCGGCGCGCAGCTTGATGGATTCAGGCACCAGCGGATCGTTGGCCATCTCGTTGAAGATCTTGCCGGCCTGATCGCGCTGGCCGGCCTTGAGGTGGGCGATGGCGGTGAGTTCACCGGCGCTGCCGAACCAGCTATTGCCCGGCACCGCCAGCGGCTTGAGCGCGGCGATCACGTCCTGCGGCTTCATGCTGTCGAAGGCGAGGGCAGTCCGGCGCATCAGCGCGGCGTCCTTTGTCGCGGCCGGCGCCTGCGCGTCGGCCAGAACGGCATCATAGGCGGCAAGCGCGGTCTTGGCGTCATTGCGCCCGCCTGCCAGTGCGGCCCTGAGCATTTCCGCCTGCGCGCGATAGCCCGGGCCACCTTCGGCCATGATCTGCTTGTACACCCCGTCATCCAGCGTGGCCCGCTGGGCTGCGCTCATCAGCCGGGCGAACTGCTCGCCATTGGCCTCGGCCTTCTGGGTCTGGTGGTGCTGCCAGTAGAGCCAGCCGCCAAAAGCAGCGAGGCCGAGCACGACGACAGCGATGACCAGACGGCCGTAATTCTTCCAGAAGGACAGCAAATCGTCCTGCCGCACGGCATCGTCGATCTCGCGGAGCAGGGCCTCGTTCTGATGTGGCGTCAGGGCCAAGTCTCTATCTCCAGTCGGCTGAAAAAGCGCAGGGGCGCATGAAGGGATTTTGTGGCCGCGGACCTTAGCGGCGGATGAACTCTGCGCAAATCACTTTTTGGCGCCATAAAGCTGGGCCTCGCCGGGGAAGCTGCGCGCGCGCACCTCCTGCGCATATTGGGCCGCCGCATCGCTGATCGTCCCGGCAAGATCGGCATAGCGCTTCACGAAACGCGGCGTGCGCTCGAACATGCCGAGGAGGTCTTCGGTCACCAGCACCTGCCCGTCGCAGGCTGCCGAGGCGCCGATGCCGATCGTGGGACAGGGCACGTCGCCCGTGATCTCGATGGCGAGGTCTTCGATGACGCCCTCGATCACCATCGCGAAGCAGCCGGCGGCGGCGACGGCGCGGGCATCATTGCGGATTTTGGCGGCTTCGGCTGCATCGCGGCCGCGCGGTCCATAGCCGCCGAGCGCGTTCACCGCCTGCGGCGTGAGCCCGACATGGGCGCAGACCGGGATGCCGCGCTCGGAAAGGAAGGCGATGGTCGGCGCCATGGCCTCGCCGCCTTCCAGCTTCACCCCTGCAGCGCCGGTCTCCTTCATCAGGCGCGCGGCACTTGCGAAGGCTTGCTCAAGCGAGGCTTCATAGCTCCCAAACGGCATGTCAATGATGACGGCGCTGTGATAGCTGCCGCGCACGACCGCAGCGCCATGGGCGGCCATCATCTCGAGCGTGACGGGCACGGAGGAGGGCAGGCCGTAGATCACCTGCCCGAGCGAGTCGCCCACCAGCAGCAGGTCGCAATGGGGATCGAGCAACTGCGCCTGCCGCGCGGTGTAGGCGGTCAGCATCACGATTGGCGAGTCGGTCACCCCATCGACTTTGCGCGCGCGGATGGCGGGAATGGTCAGCCGACGCATCGGCGCCGGCGTGGGGTTCGCCCGGCTGGTCGCCGTATCGAGGGTGTAGGTGGCGGACATGGGCGCGCTTTAGCGCAAGCGCTTCGATTAGCCTAGGCTGCGCGGGCGCGTGGGATAAATATGCTCCCCTCCTCTTCAGAGGAGGGGCCGGGGGTGGTGGCGATGCGCAGCATCGCAACCTTATTGATTGGCCGCGACGTTGTCGCACCACCCCAACCCCTCCTCTGAAGAGGAGGGGCTTAGGTTACATGATTGCCACCCACGGCGACGGTCGAACCTCTACTCCTTGTCCACAACACCCTGCGCGGCATCGCCCACATCCTGCGCTGCATCGCCGACTTGCTGCGCCGCCGTGGACACCGCGTCGTTCTTGTTATCCTGGCTCTGCAGCAGGAAGTAGCCGCCCACCGCGAGGATCAGCAGTGCCACGATCGCAATGATCGCGGTTGCGCTGCCCCCGCTCGAGCGCTCGACGATTACCGTTTTGGGTTCTTCGGCCATGTCATCCTCCACCTGATTGATGGCGGAGAAACGATCATCGCGCGGCGCGGTTCCGGTCAGAGGAAGGCGCTGAGGCGTCCCCGCAGCTTGTCGAGCGCAGATTTCTTGATTTGGCACACCCGGGCCGCGCCGATATCGAGCGTCAGCCCGATTTCCTCAAGGTTCATCTCTTCGACGAAGTAGAGCTGCAGCACCATTGCCTCGCGCTCGGGCAATTCCTTGATGCAGGCGGAAACCGCGCGCTTGAGGGATTCCCGCTCCAGCACTTCCTCGGCGCCCTCGGTTGCATCGGCGAACCACATCGACTGGTCCGAATAGACCTCGTCCATGCTCTGGTGTTGGGCCATATCCGTCCCGTCGGCAAGCTCGCGCCAGCCAGCGGCATCAAGACCCAGATGCGCGGCCACTTCGCTATCCGCGGGCGGACGGCCGAAGCGTTGCTCCAGCGCGCGACGGGCATCCTGAATGGTCTTGCGGCGCGCCATCGCCGAGCGACATAGGGTTGCATGGCGGCGCAGATGGTCGATCATCGCGCCGCGCACGCGCATCTGCGCATAGGTCGCAAAGCCGAAGCCGCGATCCTCGAAGCTGTTGGCCGCCTCGACCAGCGCGACCATGCCGATCTGCAGCAGATCCTCGATCTCGATGGCGCTGGAGACGCGCCCGTGGACATGCCAGGCGATCTTGCGCACCAGCGGCATATATTGCTGCGCCAGCTGATCCGGTGAGGCACCGGGCCGGCGACCGTAAGTCAGGGCTGCAACCTCAAGCTGTGCGCTGTGCATGGGTCTCATCTACGCTGAAAGGTTTAACCGGGAATTTCCGAGCAGGGCGGAGGCGTGTGCGGATTATGCTGCGCAATATCGTCATGCCGCCTGCAGCCGCTCGACCTGATGGATGCGCGTCTCGTTGCCAACCACCGCGACGACTTCCACCGCCTTGCCGTCCGGGATTTCCAGGAAGGAGAGCACCGGAACGTCGGGCAGATGCGGGCGGAACAGGCGGGAGAGGGCGCGACGCGCCACCGGTGAGGTCACGATCGCAAAGTTGCGGGCCTGTGCCATCAGCGGACGGGCCGCCTCGCTCACCTGTTCGATGAGGCGCTGGGCCAGCGCTGGTTCGATGGGGTGATGGGCATCGGCGCCGACGCGCATGGCCTGCGCGAGCAGGCCTTCCAGCTCGCCATCCAGCGTGAGCACCGGGAGCGGCGCTTTCACTGGCACGATGCTCTGGATGATCAGCGAGCCGATGCGCTGGCGGACCGCCTCGATAAGCGCGTCGGTGGACATGTCCCCGCGCGCAACGATCACCATGGCTTCGGCGATACGACGGAAGTCCTTGAGCGGAATGCCCTCAATGAGCAGCCCGCGGCACAGCGCGGCGATCTGCGCGAGGCTCAACGGATTGGGCGTCAGGCCCTCGACAAGTTGCGGCGTCACTTCACGCAGTGTGTCGAGCAGCTTCTTGGCCTCGTCCATGCCGAACAGCTCAGCGGCGTTCTGCAGGATGAGATGATTGATATGCGTGGCGATCACCGTCGACGGGTCGACGACGGTATAGCCGGAGACGACCGCTTCGCTGCGCCGCTCCATCGGAATCCACACCGCGTCTAGCCCAAAGGTCGGGTCCTGCGCAGCGCGACCCTCGATCCGCTGGGTGATGTCGCCGCTGTCGAGCGCCAGCAGGCTATCGGGGAAAATCTCGTCCTCGCCAACCACCACACCGGCGATGGTGATGCGATACTGGTTCGGGCCAAGCGCGAGATTGTCCTTCACCCGGATCATCGGCACCACAAAGCCCAGTTCGCGCGAGAGCTGGCGGCGAATGCCGGTGATCCGGCCGATCAGCGGCGCCTCCTTGCGCTCGTCGACCAGCGAGATCAGGCCATAGCCGATCTCCAGGCCAAGCGCGGCGCCGTCGGAAACGTCGCTCCACTCGATGTGGGCAGGATTTTCGACCACCGCCGGTTCCGCCGGTGCCTCGCTGCGGGCCTTGGCGGCCTTGCGCAGCTTCCACGCGATGAACCAGGCGAGGCCGGCAGCAGGCAGGATGATGAGGTGCGGCATGCCCGGCACGATGCCGAGCACCGTGAGAATGCCGGCAACCGGCACCCAGGCGCGGCTGTGGCCGAACTGGCTGGAGATCTGGCCGGAGAGGTCATGCTCGGACGTGACCCGGGTCACGATCGCGGCTGCGGCGATGGAGAGCAGCAGTGCAGGCACCTGCGCCACGAGCGCGTCGCCGATGGCCAGTAGGATGTAGGTCTGCGCGGCTTGCCCGATGGAGAGATCATGGCTCACCAGACCCAGGGTGATGCCGCCGAGGATATTGATGACGAGGATCAGCACGCCGGCGACGGCGTCGCCCTTCACGAACTTCGAGGCACCGTCCATCGAGCCGTAAAAGTCAGCTTCGGTCGCGACTTCCTGCCGGCGGACCTTGGCCTGCTCGGCGGTCAGCAGGCCGGCGTTGAGATCGGCATCGATGGCCATCTGCTTGCCCGGCAGGGCATCGAGGGTGAAGCGGGCAGACACTTCCGACACGCGGCCCGCGCCCTTGGTGATCACCACCAGGTTGATGATCATCAGGATCGCGAACACGAAGATGCCGACGACATAGTCGCCGCCGATCATGAAATTGCCGAACGCCTCGATCACATGGCCGGCCGCGTCCGATCCATTATGGCCGTTGACCAGCACAATGCGCGTCGAGGCGACGTTGAGCGCGAGGCGCAGCAGCGTGGCGAGCAGCAGCACGGTCGGAAAGCTGGAGAAATCGAGCGGCTTGGCGGCGTTCAGCGCGATCATCAGCACCGCAAGGCTGATCATGATGTTGCCGACGAAGCCGATATCCAGCAGCAGCACCGGCACCGGCACCACCATGAACATGACGAGCAGCAGGATGGCGAAGGGCAGAGCTGCCCCGCGTGCCGAGTTCTTCCAGATGCTGCCGTTGATGTCGTTGCGCGTCATGGCTGGCAATTACCTTCCGAGGGTGGCGAGCATGAGGTAGGCAAGCCGCGCGGTTTCAGCGCGCGGCGCGAATTCGGGATAGGGCTGCTTTTCGCTCAGTGTCTGGTTCATCGTCAGCCGCTCCTGCGCGATGCGGACATAGTCGGCGGGCATCACGGTCTGCGTGCCGTCCATCGCCATATCGCTTGCCGCACTGCCGGCGGCCTGTCCGCCCGCCGCCAGCTTCTGGGCAAAGCTCGCGCGGATGTCCGTCAGGCTGCGGGCATTGCCCTGCCGGTCGAAGAACACCGAGGCATTGGCCCGCGCGGCGGCGGGAAACAGAGCGGCGCCGGAAGCATCCGGTGCCTGCGCCATGGTCGTGAGGAATTTCGCTGCGCCGCCTGCCCCCAGAAAATGGGCGAGGTAGAGATCGACCGCCTCAGCCGGTCGGCCGATGCGCTCTTCAAGATAGGCGCGATTGTCGGTGGCCAGCTCCGCCGCCATGATCGAGGCCGTCTCGGGATGATTGCGCAGGTCGAGGATTTGCTGGCGCAGGGCCGGGTCCGAAACCACGTACCGCCCGTTCGCCGTGCGCTCAATGGCGTTGGACGCCCAGTCCATGCCATATTTCGCGCCATGGTCGTTGACGATGGAAAGCCAGCTCTGGTCGATAAACTGGTAGAGGCCTGTCGCACTGGAGGTGCGCGCGCGCGCCGTCGGGTTCAGCGCGCTTTCCACATGCGCCTGGCTCATCAGATAATTGAAATCCACACCGGTGCGACTGCTGGCCTTGGCAATGGCCTGCGTCACCCTGGCGGCATTGCTGCCCTGGGCCGAGTTGGTGGTCAGTCCATTCACGGACATGGCGACTAATGATCTCCCGTTGGTACCGAGGATCAAAAAGCAAGATGCGTGCCAGAATTGGTTAACGGCGGATCGGGACTTTTGGGACGATAAGACGCGCGGCGACACGCCCACAGGGCGCAGCGGGCTTAACGTGAAAGTCGGGATATCCGGGTCGAGCCGAAGCTCAGCCGGCGCGCTGGTACAGCGGCTGGGGCACGTCCAGATCGCGATCGGCGATCGCGCCGTGCATCTGCGTGGTCATATCGCCGAGCAGGCAGGCGAGCATGCGCGAAGAATCCAGCTCCTCGATCAGGTCGCTAAACCGCGCCTTGATCGCAGGATCACGCTCCCAGGTCTCGATGGATTTGATCGCATCGAGCGATATGCGGAACAGGTCCATTGCCGTTTCGATGGCCTGCGGGTCGGCGCTTTGCATGGCAACCCGGAGCGAACCGGTCGCGGCCGCGAAATTCTCGATGATGGACAGGTTCATTTGGGGCACGTTCAGGCGCGCAGATGAGGAAGATCGAGGTCGATCATGCGATCGGCGATCTTGTCGGCATCGACCGGATATTGGCCCGAAGCAATGGCCTGCTTGACGCGGTTGATCCGGTCCATGTCCACCGGGGCGCCCTGCGCGGCCATGCGCGCGGCGGGGGTGGCTGCCGATTCCGCCGCCTTCGCAGGCGCAGGCTCGGCGCTGACTGGCGCAGCGGAGCGGGCTTGTGCAGCATCGCGCAGCTTGGCTGCCTCTACTGCGGCGCTCGTCGCCTGGCCAACAGACTTGATCATTCCAACGTCCTTTCTGTCCAATCCGTACTATAAACGGATCAGTTCAGGAAAGTTTAAATGCCGGGAATACGAACAACACCCGTCCGCTCGACACGGGCCATGACAGGCGTGGCGCGCGGTTCTTCCCGCACGCGGATCAGCGCACCGGGCGCGCCGTCTTCATCCGCGATCATCATGCGGGAAATGCTGAAGCTCTCATTGCCCGCGACCAGCTGAACTGGATCGCCCTTCTTGACGACCGGCGCGCCGCTCGCGGCCTCGGAAAAACGGCCGTTTTGCTGAGGATTGCCGGCCTGCCGGTTAACCAGCAGCGGCACGCGGATGCGCCAGCCGAGGCTGGGGCAGGCAACCGTCGCGGCGTTCATCTGCGGGGTTTCGACCGTCGGTGTCTGCGGGCAGGGTGCCAGTTTCAGGCGGCGATCGATGGGCGCCAGTGGGCCGCCCGGCTGGCCGAGATTGGCGCCGAGGCTGGCCGCAACCAAGCTGTCCAGCCGGTCCAGATTCTCGAAACTCTGCGCCTTCGCCGGCGCGTGGATGCTGGTAAGCGCGATCGCGCCGAGCAGCAGGGCTGCGATGAGGGCAGCGCGCTTGGGGAAGGTCAGGCGTTCAATCGTCACGTCACTTGCTCCGATGCATGGTCGGAACAAACACAGCAAGGTCCGTGCCAGACGCATGTTACCGGTCGGTTTCGGCCAGTTCGGTGATCCTGATAGTCTGCTTGCCGGGGGCGCTGTCATCGGCGCGTTCGGCGAGGCCCGCGATCCGCAGGCGCTTCTCCGGCACGCCGGCGGCGACGAGGGTGCGGGCGACGGCGCCGAGGCGCGCTGCCGCCAGATCCCAGGCGTCGAAGCGATGATCGCCGGAGTCGAGACCAATCGACTGAATTCGCACAATCTTGTTCTCGTGCATGATGGGTTCTGCCGCTTTCAGCAGAGCGGCGCGACCGGCGGGGTTGAGCAGAGCCTCGCCCGGCTCGAACAGCTCTTGCGCGACGAGATCGGCCTGGCGCGGCGCCTCGAACGCGCCGAAATAGCTGCCAATCCCGGCCAGGGCCGTCTCACGCGTGGTCTGGTTGGACTGCAGCAGCGCGAAGAAGGCGAGCAGCAGCAGGCACAGGTCCGCGAAGCTCAGCGCCCAGCGCGCGCGGTTTTGGCGCGGCTGCGCCGACATCAGGCGACCTCGCGAATGCTGGCACGCTGGAACGGATTGGCTTCCCGACGGGCGATAGCGATCATCCGGTCCGCCATGGCCTGCTGCCAGCCAATCTCCCGCTCGGAGAGTGCGGACAGGCGGTTGGCGATGGGCCCGGCAATGGCGTTAGCGAGGATCAGGCCGTGCAGCGTCGTCATCAGCGCTAGCGCCATGAACGGGCCGATAGCCGCCGGGTCGCTCATCTGCGCAAACATGCCGATCAGGCCGACGATCGTGCCTGCCATGCCGACGGCCGGCGCGGCATCGGCCAACGCGTTCCAGAAGGCGATGACCCGCTCGTGACGGGCACGGCGATCATGGATCGCCTGATGGACCCAGAGCGCGAAATGCTCGGCATCTGCGGCATTGGCGAGGGTGGTGAGGGTCTGGTTGACGAAGGAGTGGGTGCTTTCCAGCCGGTCGGCGCGGGCCAGGCCCTTGAGCTGCGCGACGGCCTCGACCTTGAACAGCAGGGCGCGGGCATTGTCGCGTTCATCATCCGGGCGCGCGGTCAGCAGCGGGCGCAGGGAAGCCAGGGCGCGAAAACCCGTGCCGAACCCGACCTGCGCCAGTGCGATCATGATCGCGCCGCCCAGCACCATCAGCAGGGGCAGCGGCGCGAAGACGTGGCCGAGAATATCCAACCCCACAACATCCGACATGGTCCCGCTCATCCCCCATGCTGCCGGGCGCACGTGCGCACCGGCAAAACTCTGCCGCCAACCGGCAAAACATTGCCACCCTTGCCGCCCGTCTGCGCAAAAGGCGTGGAAATCCTCATGTCCGCGCGGCCTCAGCCGGCGGCAATTTGGTTTGGCACGGCATTTGCAATCCATACCCGTGGGCATGGGTCGTGCCGGAACCGGACCAGTTTCAACCGGTCAGAACGGATGCGGCCCACGGACTTTTAGGGAAGGCACGAAAAAATGTCGTTCGACGACGCATTGTTCGGCATCCATGGCAAGGCACTGGCGCTGCGCTCGCAGCGGCTGGAGCTGCTTGCCTCCAATATCGCGAACGCCTCGACCCCCGGGTACAAGGCGCGCGACATCGATTTCGAGAAGGCGCTCGCCAGCGCCACCAGCCAGCAGGGCTCGGTGACCGGCGCGTTGGAAACGGCGATGGGCTATCGCGTGCCGCTGCAGGCGAGCGGCGATGGCAACACCGTCGAGATGTCGACGGAGCAGACGCTCTTCGCGGAAAACGCGGTGAAGTACCGCACGACGCTCTCCTTCCTCGAGGGCCGTCTCAACACCATCACGCGCGCGCTGCGGGGAGAATGAGCATGGACAAGCCCATGAACGTTTTCGACATCGCCGGGCGCGCCATGTCCGCCCAGCTCGTGCGCCTCAACGCCACCGCCTCCAACCTCGCCAATGCCGGGTCGGTCACGGGCAGCGAGGACAAGGCCTATCGCGCGATCCGTCCGGTCTTTTCCACCGTGGTTGAGAAGCCGGGCGTCGCCACCGTCAAGGTCGATAACGTCGTGACCTCCGACACGCCCGCCACCAAGCGGCACGAGCCCGGCCATCCGCTAGCCGATGCCAATGGCGATGTGTGGGAAGCCGGCGTCGATACCAGCGCCGAACTCGTCGAAATGGTTGAGAGCGCGCGCATGTATCAGAACAATGTGCAGGTCCTCCAGACCGCCAAATCCCTCATCCTCGAAACAATCAGGCTCGGCAAATGACAGCAGTGACGACCAACACCAGCCCCTGGGCGGTGGACACCAACACGGCGTTCACCAACCGGAACCTTGCCGAGACGAGCGCGAAGTCCAACGCCTCCATCGACATGAACGGCTTCCTGCGCCTGCTCACCACGCAGATGCAGCATCAGGACCCGTTCCAGCCGATGGACAACAATCAGATGGTCACGCAGATGGCGCAAATGTCGTCGCTGGCCTCGCAGTCGCAATCGACATCCCTGCTCAGCCAGATCGCGGACTCCGTGTCCGGCGCGCGCCTCTCCGACGCGGCGGGCTGGATCGGCAAGTCGATGCTGGTCGAGAGCAACATCGCCACGCCCGACCGCACCGGCGCTTATGCCGGCGAGATCGCGCTGGGCGCCGACGCCTCGAACGTTTCGATCGATCTGGTCGATGCCAGCGGCAAGGTCGTCCAGAGCTTCGATCTTGGCGCACAATCCAAGGGCAATGTGCCCTTCTTCTGGGACGGCCGGGATGACGCCGGCAATGTGATTGGCGGGCAGGCTCTGCAGGTCAAGGTGCGCGGCGCGACGCCGGCCGGCATCGCGACCTGGGCCAGCATCGCCGCCGTCCAGTCCCCCGCGAGCGGCGGCAACGCCCAGCTCATGACCGCCCTCGGCAATTTCTCGCCCGAAGACGCGCTGCGTCTCGGCTGATCCCTGAACTTCACAAGGAGCATCGACCATGTCCTTCTACATTTCGCTTTCCGGCCTCAAGGGCGCCCAGACCGACCTCGGTGTCGTCGCCAACAACGTCGCCAACGTGTCCTCGCTCGCCTTCAAGAAGAGCAAGGCAACCTTCGGCGATATCTATGCGAGCGGCGGCGTCGGCGCGGGCGGCAATGGCGTCCGTCTCGTCGATGTGAAGCAGCAGTTCACGCAGGGCACGCTGGAGACGACCGACAAGACGCTGGATCTGGCCGTCACCGGCGAAGGCTTTTTCACCGTCAAGAGCGCCTCGCCTGACCAGACGATCAGCTACACCCGCGCCGGTGCCTTCACGATGGACAAGAACCGCTTCATTGTGGATTCCACTGGCGCCCGTCTGCAGGTCCTGCCGACTTCTGCGACCGGCGATGGCACGCCGACCAGCACGGCGGCCGGCGATCTCTCCGATTTGGAGATCCCCAGCGCCCATCCGGACGATGCCAGCATTCCGCTCACCGCCATCGCGATTTCGGCCACCGGCGTCGTCAGCGCGACCTTCGGCGACGGCTCGGTGCGTAACCTCGGCGTCGTGGCCATGGCCTCATTTCCCGCGCAGGAAGAGCTGCGGCAGATGGGGGATTCGCACTGGATTTCCTCGGGCGACAGCGGCGAGGCGAGCTACAGCGCCGGCAATAGCGGCATGGTCGGCGCTGTCCGCTCGGGCACGCTGGAGCGCTCGAACGTGGACATCACCGAGGAGCTGGTGGCGCTGATCTCCGCGCAGCGCAACTTCCAGGCGAACTCCAAGGCGATCGAGACCGCCACCGCCATGACCCAGACCATCATCAACATGCGGACCTGATCGCGAAGATCGACCGGACCCGGAGCTGAACCATGGATCGTCTCACCACCATTGCCCGCACCGCGATGCGCGGCACGATGGCTCGCCAGGCGGCGGTCGCGAACAATCTCGCGAACGTCAACACCAGCGGCTTTCGCGCCGAGATCGCCAACGCCTCGACCCGCTGGGTCGGCGGCGGCGCGTTCCAGAGCCGCGCGGAGCAGGTGGGGCAGGTCATCGCGGCGGACATGAAGGCCGGCACGGCGGTGCAGACCGGCAATACGCTCGACATCGCGGTGGATGGCGAGGCCCTCATCGCGGTGCAGGCCAATGACGGGTCGGAAGCCTATACAAGGCGCGGCGACCTGCGCCTGAACGAGAGCGGCCTGCTGACCACGGGCGATGGCTATCCGGTGCTTGGGGAGGGCGGCCCGATCACCCTGCCGCCCGCCGATAGCGTCAACATTGCCAAGGATGGCAGCATCTGGATCGTCCCGCAGGGCGGCCAGATCGATCAGCCGCAGCAGGTCGATGTCATCAAGCTGGTGAACGCCAAGGGATCGACGATCGCCAAGTCCACCGACACGCTGTTCCGCGAAGTGAATGGCGGCGCCTTGCCGCAAGACCCGATGGCGACCGTGACCAGCGGCGCTCTCGAAGGCTCGAACGTGAATGCCACCACGGCGCTTGTCCAGATGATCGAGGCGAGCCGCGCGTGGGAAAACCAGATCAAGATGATCGACACCGCCAAGGAGATCGACTCCGGCGGCGCGAGCCTCATGCGGCTCGACTGACGGACAGATAGGGGACCAGACCAATGACCAGCAGCGCACTTCATGTCGCCCGCACCGGCCTTGACGCACAGGACGTCAAGATGCGCGTCATCGCCAACAACCTGGCGAACGTGAACACGGTCGGCTTCAAGCGCGACCGCGCCAATTTCGAGACGCTGGCCTATCAGCAGGTGATTGCGGCGGGCACGCAGGCGGACAGTCAGAACCGGCTCGCCATCGGCCTCAACCTCGGCACCGGCGTGCAACTCACCGGCACCGAGCGTATCGATACGCAGGGCACGATGAACACCACCGGCAACACCTATGATCTCGCGATCGAGGGGGCCGGCTTCTTCCAACTCCAGCAGCCCGACGGCACGATCGCCTATACCCGGGCTGGCAATTTCAAGACCAATGCGGAAGGCCTGCTGGTCTCGCCGGATGGTCTGCCGCTGGTGCCGCAGATCCAGCTTCCCGAGGGCGTGAGTGCCGTCACCATCGGCAATGACGGGACCGTCTCGGCGACCGTCGCCGGTCAAAAGGAGCCGGTCGAGCTTGGCGCGATCGAAACCGCGCGGTTCGTCAATCCCGCTGGCCTGCAGGCTGTCGGTGGCAACCTGCTGCTGGAGACGGCGGCATCCGGCGCGCCGCAGGTAGGCGCTGCAGGCCTCGAAGGCCGCGGCACCATCCGCCAAGGCGCGCTCGAACAATCGAACGTCAACACCGTCGAGGAGTTGGTCACGATGATTGAGACCCAGCGCGCCTATGAGATCGCCTCCAAGATGATCAAGGCGACCGACGAGATGCTCCAGTACGTCAACCAGCAGCTTTGAGCATGATCATGCAGTATCGCCGCGTCTCCATCCTGATCCTTGCCCTCACGGCGACCAGCCTCGCTGCACCGGCCTCTGCCGGTCTGTTCGGCAAGAAGCAGGAGCCGCTCGAAAACCCGGCCTATCAGGTCACCTATCCGGGCGATGCGGGCAGCGCCGCGCCGGTGCGGCCCAATGGCGGCATCTTTCAGGCCTCGGCCGGCTATTCCGCGCTGACCAACGGCGCGCGGGCAGCAAGCGTGGGCGATGTCATCACCATCCTCCTCGTCGAGCGGACGCAGGCGAGCAAGAGCACCAGCGCCAACACCAACCGCGCCGGGAGCATCGGCCTCACGCCACCCAGCACGGGGCCGTTCAGCAAGCTGTTCAGCGGTAGCGACATTGCCTCGGGCGGCACGCAAGGCTTCACCGGCAAGGGCGACGCCGCGCAGTCGAACGCGCTCTCCGGCGAAATCACCGTCACCATCGCGCGGGTCTATCCCAATGGCACGATGCTGGTGCGCGGGCAGAAGGCGCTGACACTCAATCGCGGCGACGAATATGTCCAGATCTCCGGCCTCGTCCGGCAGGCGGACATCGGGCCCGACAACCGCATTCTCTCGACGCGCGTCGCCGATGCGCGGATCACCTACACCGGCAAGGGAGAAATCGCCCGCGCCAGCCGTCAGGGCTGGCTGCAGCGCTTCTTCTCCATGATCAGCCCGTTCTGATGGAGCTTTCAGCCATGATCAGGCCTTATCCCTCCTTGCTTCGTCGGCTGGTCGTCTCCCTCGCCCTGCTGGCGTTCGGGCTCTGCCTCATGATCGCCACCTCGGCCCATGCCCAGCGCATCAAGGACATCGGCACCTTCGAGGGGCTGCGGTCCAACCAGCTTGTCGGCTATGGCATTGTGGTCGGCCTCGCCGGCACGGGCGATGACAGCCTCGATTATGCGACACAGGGCGTGAAGGGCGTGATCTCGCGCTTCGGCCTCACTTTGCCGCCGGGCGTCAACCCCTCGCTCAAGAATGCCGCAGCCGTGCTGGTGACGGCGGAATTGCCGGCCTTCGCCAAGCCCGGCCAGCGGCTGGACGTGACCGTCTCCGCGCTCGGCAAGGCCAAGTCGCTGCGCGGCGGCACGCTGGTGCTGACCCCAATGCGCGGCGCCGATGGCGAGATCTATGCGATGGCGCAGGGCAATATGGCCGTCGGCGGCTTCGGCGTCTCCGGTGCCGATGGCTCGCAGCTTTCCGTCAACGTGCCTTCAGCCGGCCGCATCCCCTCGGGGGCCTCTGTCGAGCGCGCCGTGGCCACCGGGTTCGAGACTAGCCCGACGATCAATTTCAACCTCGCGGAGGCGGACGTGACGACCGCGCTGCGGGTGGCCGACGCGATCAACCTCGCGTTCGGCGACCAGCGCGCCCGTGCCGTGGATGGCGTCTCCATCGCCATCGATGCCCCGCCGGGTGCCGAGAGCCGCGTCATGATGATGGGCCTCATCGAGAATATCCAGGTCAAGCCCGCCGATCCGCCGGCCAAGGTGATCGTCAACGCGCGCAGCGGCACGGTGGTCATCAACGGCAATGTGCAGATCACCCCGGCCGCGGTGAGCCATGGCAAGCTGACCGTGACCGTGACGGAAGCGCCGCGCATCGTGCAGCCTGCGCCGCTCTCGCGCGGGGTGACGGCGGTGGAGGAATCCAGCCAGCTTTCCGCCCATGAGGAAAAGAATCCGATGTTCCTGTTTAAAGGTGTCGCGTCTCTGGCCGATATAGTCAAGGCGGTGAATGCCGTGGGTGCCTCCCCCTCGGACCTTCTCGAGATCCTGAGCGCGCTCAAGCAGGCCGGCGCCATGCGGGCGGAGCTGGAGGTGATATGACACAGGTCTCAGGGATCGGCTCCGGTCAGGCGGCCTTCGCCGCCGCCACGCAGGGCGCGCAGGCGCAAGCCCCGACGTCGCCAAAGGCCAACGACGATCACGCCGCATTGCAGAAGGCCGCCAAGGCATTCGAGGCCGTGTTCACCCGCCAGCTCCTCTCCTCCATGCGCCAAGCGAGTCTGGGCGAAGAGATTGGCGGCGGCAGCGGGCTCGACCAGTTCCGCGAGATGCAGGACGCGCATATGGCTGAGGGGCTCGCCACCAAGGGCGGCCTTGGCATTGCCGAACTGATCCTCCAGCAGCTTGACCATAAACCGTGAGCAGCGATCTTCTCCAGATCGGCGCTTCCGGCACGCGCGCCTATCAGGCTGCGATGGGAGCGATTGCCGACAATATCGCCAACGCGGAGACGCCCGGCTACAGCCGCCGGACGATTGCGCTCAGCGAGTCCGCCGCCGGCAATTCGCCGATGCTGCTCTACAAATCGAGCGCCTCCTTCTACGGCGTGCAGATCGGCGGCGTGGTGCGCGCATCCGACCAATATCTGGAAGCGGCAGCGCGTCAGACGACCAATGCGCTGGGCAGCGTCAATCAGCGCGCCCGCTGGATGTCGGACATCCAGACCGCCCTCAACGATGGCGAACTGGGCGTTGGCCAGCGCTTCACCGGCATGTTCGCGGCGGTGGAGCGGCTCGCCTCCAACCCCACAGACACGACGCTACAGGCGGATGTGCTGTTCTCGTTCGAGCAGATCAATGCTGCATTTCAGCAGAGCCACAATGATCTGGTCTCGATCCGCAGTTCGATCGGCAACACGGCCACCAACGAGGTGGATTCGCTCAATGACGCGTTGCGCCAGCTCGGCAATGCCAATGAAGGCCTGCGCCGCGTGCCCGAGGGGACGGCCAGCCATGCGAGCCTGCTGGATTCGCGCGATCAGGCCCTGAGCGAGATTGCCGAGAGGCTGAACGTGACGGTGACCTTCGGCGCCAATGGCGTCGCGAACATCAGTTACGGCAGCGAGACGCTCGTCGAGAACAATCAGGTGAAGACCCTGACGGTCAGTCAGGCCGCCGATGGCATTTTGAGCTTCGGGCTGGCGGACGGCACGGCGATTGCTACCCCGACAGGCGGCGCGCTAGGCGGCATCGCCACCAGTGCCGGCGTCGTGCGGGACAGGATCGACGCGTTGGACGATCTCGCGAGCCGCTATGTGAGCGAAATGAATGATTGGCACACCAGCGGCTATTCATCCCCCGGTGTCGCGGGCCAGACACTGCTGAGCATGGGGGCGGATGCCAGCTCGCTCTCGGTGCTGATCAGCTCGCCGGCTCTCGTCGCGCGCTTCTCCGCCGATGGCACCGCGAACGGCAATCTGTTGGCCATGACCGCCCTGCGCGGCAGCGGGTCCATCGAGGATGAATGGACCGGCATCATTGCGACCCATGGCAGCATCGCCAACAGCACGACCAAAGAGCAGACCGCGGCCGAGAGCCGCAACACCATGGCGCAGCAGGCACGCGCCGATGTGGCCGGCATCAATCTCGACCGGGAAGCGGCCGAATTGATCCGGCTGCAGCAGGCCTACCAGGCATCGTCCCGCGTGATCCAGGTCGCGCGGGAAATGTTCCAGACACTCATTTCCGCATTCTGACGCAATAAGGGCAATCCATCATGGTTTTCATCACCACGCAGTCCATCACGGCTGAGATTACCCGCCAGCAGCGGCTCGCTGCGGATATTGCGGGCGAGCAGACCAAGATTTCGACGACCAAGAAGATCAACCAGCCCTCGGACAATCCGCATGACTGGGTGCAGATCTCGCAGGTCGGGCGGCGCCAGTCGATCAACGCGGCGTGGAAGGGCAATCTGACCTTCGCCGAATCCCGCGCGACGCAGGCCAGCACCAATCTCAATGAGGTCAACAATCTTATGACGCGCGTGACCGAGTTGATCGTCACGTCCACCTCGACCGCCGACGGATCGACCGGGCGCGAGGCGGTGGCCAAGGAACTGGAAGGCATTCGCGCGACGATCAACGATCTCCTCAATCAGACCGATTATCAGGGCACGCCGGTCTTCGATCATCCCAGCGCCGTGCTGATTCCGCTCGGCGCGGGGCTGAACGTGGAAGCGGTGCCGACCCGCGCGAGCATCATGGAGAATGCGGTGGGCAGCCGGTCGATCGATCAGGTGATCTCCGACATCATCAGTGTGGTGCGCACCGGCACAGAGGCAGACCGCTCCGCTGCCCTGCAGGATGCCCGCACCGCGCTCGATCATGTCATTGTCGCCCAGTCCGTCCAGGGCGTTCGCTCGCAGCGGCTGGAAGACATTGGTGGCCGGCTCACCAATTCCGATCTGGCGCTGACTGAGCGTCGCTCGGCGCTGGAAGATACGGACATCACCGAGACCAGCGTGAAGCTGCAAAGCAAATTGCTGACGCTGGAAGCCGCTCAACTGGCCTTCGCGCGGATCAATCAAAAGTCGCTGTTCGATCTTTTCTGATCCTGTTCGAAGAGAGGCAAATCTGGCGGTCCGCAGGCTTTTGGCTGCGGGCCGTTTTTCTTGTTCGCGCCGGCAGAAATTTCGAAAAATCGTAATCGTCATCTTTCGCTAACCCTGTCGCTAAACCCTGTTTCAGCAGAGCCGTTCTAGGAAGGGATGAAGGGGCCAAAAGCAGCTGTGCGCGGTCCCGTTTTATGAACATGCGGGGATCAGAATGTTCGCTGGTATCGGTCTTGTCGTTCTGCTGGTCATGGTCTTCGGGGGGTTCATGCTCACCGGTGGCGCCATTGGTCCGGTGCTTCATGCGCTTCCGCACGAAATGCTTATCATCGGCGGCGCGGCGGCAGGCGCGCTGATCATCGGCAATAGCGGCGCGGACTTGAAAGCGCTGGCCGGCGGCGTGATGACCGTCTTCAAAGGCCCCAAGTTCAAGAAGCAGGATTATCTCGACTGCATCTTCCTCGTCAGCAAGCTGATGAAGACGCTGCGGGTCGAAGGCCCGGTCGCGCTCGAACCGCATATCGAAGACCCCAAATCCTCTGCGATCTTCGCCGAATATCCCCGGCTGATGGCGGACAGCGCGCTCATCCACCTCATCTGCGATACGTTGCGGCTGGTGGTCGTCTCATCCGGCACGCTCGATCCGCACGCGGTCGAGGATGTGATGGATAATGCGCTCAAGACCCACCATCATGAGGCGGTTCGTCCTGCCGACAATCTCCAGGGCCTGGCGGACGCGCTGCCGGCGCTCGGCATCGTCGCCGCCGTGCTCGGCGTGGTCAAGACCATGGGCTCGATCGACAAGCCGCCGGAAATTCTGGGCGGCATGATCGGCTCGGCGCTCGTCGGTACCTTCCTCGGCGTGTTGCTGGCTTATGGTATGGTCGGGCCGTTCGCCAGTCGCGCCAAGCAGGTGATCGAGGCGGATGGCGCCATGTATCATGTCGTCAAGCAGATCATCATCGCCTCGCTCCACGGCCACCCGCAGCCGCTGGTCATCGAAGCCGCGCGCTCCAACCTCATCCATGCGAACCAGCCGGCCTTTGCCGAAGTGTTCGACGGCATGCGCGGGCGCTGAGGGCTAAGCCATGGCATCGGCCGCAAAGAAACCGGTGAACGAGCCTGAACCCAGGCCAATCATCGTCAAGAAGATCATCGATGGCGGCCATGGCGGCCATCATGGCGGCGCCTGGAAGGTTGCCTATGCCGACTTCGTGACGGCGATGATGGCCTTCTTCCTGCTCATGTGGCTGCTCGGCGCGACAACGGAGAAGCAGCGCAAGGGGCTGGCCGACTATTTCACGCCCACACTGGTGCAGATGAAGATGGACAGCGCCGGCTCCAGTGGCCTGTTCGGTGGCGACAGTCTCGTCAGCAAGGAGAATTATCCGACGACGGGCGGGCAGGGCAATCTGGCCATCACCATCCCGCGCGACGCCACGGGCACCAAAGATGTCGGCGGCGAGGATCTCAAGAACCAGGATCGCCAGAAGTTCGAGAAGCTCAAGCAGGAGCTGGAGCAGAAGCTCGAGCGCACCGAAGCGCTCCGCAAGCTCCGCAAGCATGTGCGCTTTACCGAGACGCTGGAGGGCCTGCGCATCGATCTGGTGGATGAAGCCGATTTCGCGATGTTCGCCATCGGCACGGACAGGCTTGTGCCGGAAGCCCGCGCGTTGCTCTCGCAGGTCGCGGAGGCGGTGTCCGAAGTGCCGAACGATGTGATCGTGCGCGGTCACACCGACGCGCTGCCCTATGCCGCCGGGCGCAACATGAACAACTGGCTGCTCTCGTCATCCCGCGCCGAAGCCACTCGCGCCGTGCTCGCACAGGGCGGCATCGGAGCGGATCGCTTCGCGCGCATCGAAGGCGTGGCGGATCGCGAGCCGTTCGTCGCGGACAACCGCTACGATCCGCGCAATCGGCGCATGTCGGTGATTCTGGCGTGGAGCAAGGACTCTCCCGCCGGGGGGGCGGTCGCCAATGCCGCAGGCGCGCAGCCCGCGGCGCCGGCTCCCAAAAGCCCCGAGCAGGCCAGGATCGACCGTCGCATCCTCGTGCGCGATCAGCGCGTCGCTATGGCTGAATCCGAAGTGCGCAAGCTGGACCTCGGCCGAACCGCGCTGCCCCAAGGCGCGACGGTGATCAATGCGGACTCGATTCCCAAGCGCAGTTCCAACACCCCGCCGGGCAAGACCGATCTTACAGCCCGCACGACGGGGCTGATGGACCAGCATTGATGCGGTGAGGGTGCGCTTCACGCCACACGGTTCCGCCCGGTTTGCGATCATGGGTAGAGTGGGACGCGACCGATCGGCAGATCGGTCAAACAAAAAGGGCGCCGGGGACGGCGCCCTTTCAAACAGCTATCCGAAGCGCGGGGAAACCGCTGTGCAGCTTCCCCGGCGGGATCAGGCGAACTGCACTTTGGCACTCTTACGGCGCATCGCTGCCCCTGCCAAACCAAGGCCTGCAATCATCATCGCCCAGGTCGCGGGTTCAGGCACGGGTGCCTGGCTGACGCCTTCCACGCGGAACTGACGCGTGCTCGTGACGCCGGGATTGAACGTGAAAGCAAGGCTGGTGATGCTCGTGCCGCTCAGCGTGAACTGGTTGTTGCCATTGCCAATCGTGCAGATGTTGCACGCGGGGCTCGAGAACAGCGCCGAGCCATTGACCAGCAGGTTGAACGTCCCGGTGTCGCCGGCGAAATTGAACGTCACATTGTCCCAGCCCTTGGCGAAGAGGACGCTCAGATCTTCAAGCAGCGGATCGCCATTGATGGTGGCTTCTCCGTTGCCGGTGATGCTCATCGAGCCCGTGCTCGTGCTGAACGTGACACCCGATCCGTCCTGATTGACATAACCGTTCAAGGTCGAGCCAGACTGCGAACCGGACGAATGAACGCCGGTCTGCGCGCCAAACGTACCAGTGTTGAGCGTGAACCCGCTGACCACGACGGCTGCATTGGCGGGCAGGGCCGCAAATGAGGTTCCGCATGCCAGCAGCGCCACTGTCAAAAACTTACCCATGGAAGTGCCCTCTGCATCTTGCAAACCGACAATGCCCCAAGCCGATCTGCCTCCCACGACTCAAATGTCGCTGATGCAAACATACCGCCCCCCAGAGGCCGTTTCCATTTTGTTAACTTTGGCTTCCCTGTTGCATCCTGTTCTGGGACATGTTCCCAGCAGGTAGGAATCGGCGCCGATAGCAGGGGCGTCAGGACATAGCCGACCACGATTTATCGGTCATTAGTGCGTCTGTGGCGGACGGATAACCATACGAGCCAGTCTTCACGCCAGCGGGAAACTCAGCTCCGCCACCAGCCCCCCCTCAGGCCCATTGCGCAGTTTCAATCGGCCCGATTCCGCCGACGCGACCGCGCGAACGATGGCCAGGCCAAGGCCGGTGCCGCCGGTGTCGCGACTGCGGGAGGCTTCCATGCGGGTGAAGGGCTGCAGCATGTCCTCGATGCGGTCTTCCGGGATGCCGGGGCCTTCGTCGGCCACGCAGAGCGTGGCGCGTTGGCCTTCGATCCGAAGCGAAACATGCGCGCGTGCGCCATATTTGACGGCGTTCTCGATCAGGTTGGTTAGCGCTCGCCGCACGGCGCGGGGATGGACGTTGACGATCGCGCGCGGCATGTCGCTTCGCTCTACCGGCACGCCCATATCCTCGAAATCGTCGATGGTCGCGTCGGCCAGCGCGGCCAGGTCCATGCGCTGCGGTGGTTCGCGGTCCCGGCCGACGCGCGCCAGCGAGAGGATGTCGTCGAGCATCTTCTGCATGTCTTCGATGGTCGCGACCATGCGCTCGCGATCCGCCCCCTCGGCGACCGATTCCACGCGCACCCGCAGCGCCGTGAGGGGTGTGCGCAGATCATGGCCGATGGCGCCGAGCATATGGTCCTTCTCCTCCAGCATGGAGCGGATACGGTCCTGCATGGCGTTGAAGGACGCTGCGAGGCGCCGCAAATCCTCAGGGCCGGACTCGATGACCGGCGCGGCGCCCTCCGGTGTGCCGACCCGTGCAGTGGCCTGGGTGAGCGCGTGGAGCGGCCGGGCGAGGCGGCGGGTGAACCAGACGAGGGGCATCAGCACGATGCCGTAGAGGAACAGCGACTGCATCACGATCTGACGCAGCATCGGCTGGGCCACCGGTGCGGCGCGCGTGTAGACGGTGATCCAGCGGTCCGGCTGGAGCTGGACGCTCAATTGCACCTGCAGCCGTGGTGCGCGCCGGTTGGGCGGCTGGAGAAGATCGCGCGCCCGCTCGCGCCCATCCGCGCCGGGCCGGGCTTCCGCAATGGCGACCCGGACCGCGAGCGGCACCAGCCCGGCCGAGCGAAACAGCTCGTTGGCACGCACGGCCACGCGCGGCGAGTCGGCGCCTTCGCGGCGGGGCGGCGCGTCGGTGACGACGATGCCGCGGGCCGCTCGCGCGCGATGCCAGGGGGATGGCGCGTCCCGTTGATCCAGCGCTTCGAGGATGCGGATGACGCCCGGGGCGGCGGCAATCGTCACCCACTGATTGCGCTGCATCATATAGTAGAAGCTGAACCCGATGAGCTGCACGGCAAACAAGGAGGCGGCCACGACGAGGATTGTCTGCCCCGCCAGCGTTCTCGGCCGCAGCCAGCCGGTGAAAGTGCGCAGGCTGAGGGTCATTCGCGCGCCACATCGGCGGCGAACATGTAACCGCCGCCCCACACGGTCTTGATGAGCGTTGGCGAGCGGGCGTCATCTTCCAGCTTGCGGCGCAGGCGGCTGATCTGGTTGTCGATGGAACGGTCGAAGGCGTGGGCTTCCCGGCCTTGCGTGAGATCGAGCAACTGATCGCGGCTGAGCACCTGGCGCGGATGCGTGACGAAGGCATGGAGCAGCCGGTAATCGGCCGTGCTGAGCGGGATCGCGACTTCGTCTGGGCCGGTCAGCGTCCAGTCGTCAGCGCTGAGCGTCCAGCCCTCGAAGCGGTAGAGGGATGCGCTTGCCTGCGGTTCGCGGGCGGTGCCGTTGCCGGTGCGGCGCAGGATCGTCTTGATCCGCGCCACAAGCTCGCGTGGAGAGAAGGGCTTGAGCACATAATCGTCCGCGCCCATTTCCAGCCCGACGATGCGGTCGGTCTCTTCAGTGCGGGCGGTGAGCAGGATCACCGGCAGCTCGCCCTGTTCGCGGATCGAGCGGCAAAGGCTGAGGCCATCCTCACCCGGCATCATGATATCCAGCACCACCAGTTCGATGGCGCTGCCGGCGAGGATCTTGCGCGCGTCGGCCGCATTCCCGGCATCGGAGACGCGAAAGCCGGCGCGCTGGAGATATTGCCCCAGCGGCTCGCGAATGGCCGCTTCATCGTCGACGAGGAGGAGATGGGGCCGTGCGGACATCAAAGCGCTTTCGCAAAATCGGAGGGATGCAATTCTCTGCCCTGCTTGGGTCTTGAGGTCCATCCCTCAGCCGCCTGAAAGGGGCAGGCGACCGAGGGCAGTAGGGATGGCCGACCCGGCGGCATGGGAGTTGTCTCCGCCGGATCGGCCAAGGGGCTCAGCGCACCGGGGGCGTTTGCGCGGGCCGTTGATCGGTATTGCGGCGCTCCATCATGGCTTTCCGGCCGGCCTGCCGTTCCTCGGGGGAAATCTTGCCGTCACGGTTGGTGTCCATTCGGTCGAAGCCAGCAAGGCCTGCCTGGATGAAGGTGGCGCGGGGGATCGGCTTGTCACGATAGGCAGCAAGCTCGCCTCCCATCATCATCATGCCGCCGCCCATGCCGGGGCCGCCATGGCCACGCCGTTTGCCTTCATGGCCGCGTCGCTGATGGCCGCCGGCCATCGCGCCGGCTTCCGTAAATTCGGCTTTCGAGATTGAGCCGTCCTTATTGGCGTCGAGGCGGGCGAACATCGCATCGCGCATTTTGTCGCGATTCTGCGCCTGATGGGCCTTGCGCTCCTCAACCGAGAGCACGCCGTCCCGATTGGTGTCGGCGGCATCGAACATGGTCGCGAGGCGCTTTTCAAGAGACGCGCGATCCATCGGGGGACGGGCTTCGCCGCGCTGGGGCGGCTGCGGTGCCGATTGAGCGATTGCCATGGTCCCGATGGACAGCAGGCCGACGCTGGAGAGCGCGATTGCGGTGAGACGTTTCATAGACTTGAATTCCTAGTCTGCCGGCGCCGGGGGGTAGCGCCATGGCCATGATATAGCGGGGACTTGTCGCGAGACTTTGTCGCGGGCAGACGCAAATGTCACAAAATGTCGCCATTTCGCGGCCGACCTGCGGATCAGGCGGCGACCACCCGATTGCGACCGCCGCGCTTCGCCTGGTAGAGCGCGATGTCCGCCTCATGGATGAAATCCTCGGCACTTTGTCCCTGCCGGTAGCGCACGACGCCGCAGCTGATCGCAGCCCGCAGGCTGTTGCCCGAGGGCAGGGCAATGGGCTCGCTGCTGACCGCGGAGACGATCCGGCCGCAGATTTCCTGCACACGATCCCAATTCGAGGTGGCGAGGAGCACCACAAACTCGTCCCCACCCATGCGCCCGACCGCGTCGCTCGCCCGGACTTGGCTCGAGATGCGACATGCGATTTCCCGCAGCACGGTATCGCCCATCTGGTGGCCGCTATTGTCGTTGATCAGCTTGAACCGGTCGATGTCGATCACGGCTAGGCTGAGCGTGCCCGGTGTCGCCTTCACCAGCGCCTGCTCCAGCCGCTGATGGAAGCCGGCGCGGTTGAGCAGACCGGTCAGGCTGTCCGTCGTGGCGGTGCGGGAGAGCCACAGTTCCTGCTTCTTGCGCTGCGTGATGTCCTGCACAGTGGCGATCGTTCCGATGCACCGGCCGCACTCATCGAAATGGGCGCGGAATGTCGCCTCCATCCAGGCGTCACGCAGCTTGAGGGTGCGAAACTCGGCAATCTGGCTGGTGCTCACATCCTCAAGCGCCGCGCTATGCGCGCGGGTCAGGTCATATTGGCCTTCCTCCGAAATGTCGGAGAGCCCTGCGCCGACGAGCGCGTCGAACGGGCGGTCGAGCAGCAGCTCGCGCGTGCCCACGACCCGTGTGCAGACGCCTTCGAGGTTGAAGGCGAGCAGCAGCACCGGAGAGGCTGAGGCGAGCAGGTTCAGCGACTGTTCGTTCTGGCGCATTCGCTCGATCGTCGCCTGGCGGCTGGCGAGCATGGCCGAGATCGGCACCTGCACGACGATGAGCAGGGCGATGAACATCTGGATGCCGTAGAGGTGATGAACCGCATGATGGCTGTGCATCACCGGCGGGCCATAGCCGCCCATCATCGCTGCGCCGCCGATGACGGTGACGATGGCGAGGGCGATCTTCGTCGCCATCCACCCGCTGCGCAGTAGAACGAGCAGCATGGGCGGAACGACGAGCAGCAGATGCGATGATTCCGTCGAGAAGAAGGCGACGCCGGCCGCGCCGGCGGTGAGAGCGAGCAGCGCCGCGACTTCCAGCCTGCGTCGCCGGGTCTGGCTGGCGAGGCTGCGCCTCATCTCGCCGTTGAACATGGCGAGGAAGACCGGCGTGAAGATCAACAGGCCCAGAGCATCCGCCAGGAACCAGCGCGCATAGGCTTCGCTGAGCGGATGGGCATTGTTGGCCCAGGCGCCGATTCCGCCCAGAAATGCGCCGCAAGCCGGACCGACCAGCCCGGCCCAGATCAGGACATGAGGGAGAGCCTCCGGGTCCGAAAAGGCGTGGGCGCCATTCCTGTGCAGCTTGAGCCCGGCCACCGCGACGGCGATTTCCAGCCCATTGGCGAACCCGTAGACCAACGCCGTCTGGAGATTATTGCCAGCCGGCAGGCCAGACAGCACATTGGCGACCATGCCCGCCATGATGAGGGCAGGGGCCTGCCGCGCGGGCCGTGCGAGCACAATGGCCAGCAGGAAGGCATTGGCGATCCAGACGGGCGCGACCATGCCATTCGTGGTCTTGAGCGAGATTGTCGCGTAGGAAATCACGAAATAGCCCAGGCCCGCCAGCACCGGCAGGCCGGCATGGCGGATGAAGGCGTAAAGGATTTGGCGCTGGCTTTGCCCCATGGCCCATCATGGCCCGGCGCAGGTTGTTACCTGGTTAACGCAGCGGGAACAATCTGGCGGCGTTACCCTCGGGCGCTTCAGGCGCCAGCGGCATCCGCCTCGTCGGCGCGCATCTGCTCGTGATGCCGGATCACTTCATCGATGATGAAGCGCAGGAATTTCTCGGTGAAATCCGGGTCGAGATTGGCGTCGACAGCCAATGTGCGCAGGCGGGCGATCTGCCGGGCCTCGCGATCCGGGTCGGCCGGGGGCAGCGCGGACTGGGCCTTGTGCTCACCCACCGCCTTGGTGATCTTGAAGCGCTCTGCCAGCATGAAGACCAGCGCCGCGTCGATATTGTCGATGCTTTCGCGGTAGCGCCTGAGCGTTTCGTCCATTCCGGGTCGTCTCCCTGAGCTTCTGGGGCATTGTTCCTGTGGCCTGATCTCGCTGGGGCGAACCAGGCTGATGAGGGGCCGGGCAGCGCCCGCAACGGCGCATCACTTGCCGCTCCGGGCGCACAAGGCAAGCCAATTTGCTTGCCAAAGCGTGGTCATCTGGTCAGAGCACCGCGCATGAGCGCCACCATTCACCACCTGCCCCGCCAGGGCGCGCCATCCCTCCAGCCGATGCTGAGCCTCGTTGCGGAGGATATGAACCGCGTCAACGAAGTCATCCTCGCGCGAATGCAATCGCGCATTCCGCTGATCCCGGAGCTGGCCGGGCACCTCATCGCCGGCGGTGGCAAGCGGCTTCGGCCCATGCTCACGCTCGCCTGCGCGCGGCTGCTCGATTATGCCGGCACCCGGCACCACAAGCTGGCTGCGACGGTGGAGTTCATTCATACCGCCACGCTGCTGCACGATGATGTGGTGGACGGCAGCGCCATGCGCCGCGGCAAGCAGACCGCGAACATGATCTGGGGCAACAATGCCTCGGTTCTGGTCGGTGATTTCCTGTTCAGCCGGTCCTTCGAGTTGATGGTTGAGGATGGCAGCCTCAAGGTTCTCAAGATCCTTTCTAACGCATCTGCGGTGATCGCCGAGGGGGAGGTCAATCAGCTGACCGCACAGCGTCGTGTGGAGACCGACGAGGACCAGTATCTCGACATCATCGGTGCCAAGACCGCAGCCCTGTTCGCAGCGGCCTGCCGGATCGCCGCCGTGGTTGCGGAGCGCCCGGAGGCGGAGGAACTGGCCCTGGACGCCTATGGCCGCAATCTCGGCATTGCCTTCCAGCTCGTCGACGATGCCATCGACTATGTCTCGGACGGCGCGACGATGGGTAAAGATACTGGCGATGACTTCCGCGACGGCAAGATCACGCTACCGGTGATCCTGGCTTATGCGCGCGGCGGCGAGGCGGATCGCAAATTCTGGAAAGAAGCGATGTCCGGCCTCCATGGCGACAATGCCGATCTCGCCCATGCCCAGCATTTGCTGCGCGAAACCGGCGCGATCGACGACACCATGGCGCGGGCGCGCCATTATGGCCAGCGCGCCATCGACGCCATCGGCATGTACGGCAAGGGTGCCGCCAAGTCTGCGCTGGTCGAAGCCGTCGAATTCGCCATCGCGCGGGCTTACTGATCCCGCTTTCCGGCAGGCGCCCGCGCCTCCCACGTTGTACCGACACCCATAGCGAGATGACGCGCCGCGCTGCCCGATTGGGTCGGGCGGCCGCCTCGCCTAGCCGGTCTCGAATCGGGGCTTGTCGGTGCGGCAGGCCGCCACATCCCCTCTTCTCGCCAGTCCCTTCCCGTCCATTTTCGGGACACGGGGTATATCGGCCACGACCCAAATAATTTTGCACTGCGCGGGAACGGTGGTGCGTTGCGATGAAGCGACCGCACCGTCCGCCATAGCGGGGTAAATCTGCGGTTAACGGTTGGGAACTTTGGGAACCCGGCAAATTGGTTGGCCGGATTAAGTATCTGAAATACAGCAATAAAATATGAGGAATTCGTTGATAATCCGTTAACCGATCAGTATTTCTCTGCTCGAGCGGTCGCCTCATTATCTACTCGGAATGTTCGCCTTTCAGGCGGTGTGGGAGAAGCATGATGAGCCAGCTCAAAAACCGAACAAACAAAGGAGCTATCCATGAGGAAACTGGTATCTTTGGCCGCGCTGGCCACTGCAGCAGCATTTGCGCCGAGTGCGGCCAACGCCGCCACCTGCGTTGCCATGAACTGCACGTTCACGCCTGGCGATGACGAGTTCACCACGTCTGGCGACACCATCCCCCCCATCACCGAAGCCGTTTCGGCCACCATCGGCCGCACCGACATTGGTTCGGGCATCTTCACCGACATTTACCGCTTCATCGTTGACGTTGATGGCGTCGGCAGCGGCGGCATCATCACGACGCTGTCGGGCCTGTCGACCAACATCGACCTGCTGACTGTCACGATCAACGGCAAGGACGTCCCGATCTTCGGTCAGGGCACCGACGTTGAATCCGCTGGCATTTCGGGCTTCCCGATCATGGCCGGCATGCTGAACGAGCTGGTGATCAGCGGCACGTCCGCGGGTCTTGGCTCCTATGGCGGCAACCTGACCTTCACGCCGTCGCCGGTGAGCGCGCCGGTTCCGGAGCCGGCCACCTGGGCACTGATGCTGCTCGGCTTCGGCAGCCTTGGCTACACGATGCGCCGCGCACGTCGCACGAGCGCACGGGTCCAGTTCGCCTGATCATCCTGGCCATCTCCCACGGGACGGCCTCGATAAAGAATGGGGATCAACGGGTGCAGCCGTTGATCTCCATTTTCATGCGGTGAAAGCGAATGATCCCATTCAGGCGGCGCTGCGCCAGAATGTGCCGCTCATGCCATTGCGGCTGCGCGGCTCTGCGCAACCCGCATCCCTGTCCCACAAGCGCGCGACGCGCCGTGCGACGTCCTGCTCCTCATCGCGCGAGAAGAAATAGGGGTAGAGCGAGCGGCCGATCTTGTCGGCGCGGCCGGCAAAGCGATTGATCTGGTCGGCGACATCGCAGACCTTAAGGCGCATGAGCTGTACCGGCGTATCCTTGGGCCACCAGGAGACGGACTCATCCATCTTCGGCGGGCCAAGCCGGTCAAAACCGAGCATAGCCTCATAATAGCGCACATGGCGTGGATGCACCTCGATCACCAGATCCGTGCAATCGAACCGCTGCATCCCGTAAATGAAGATGACATGAAAAAGCCCCGCGAGGACGGAGGGGGACTTGGTTATCGGGTCGACCGCGAACTTGGTGAGTTCGCAAAGGCGGCCACCGGGCGCCTCGCGCAAGGCATCCAGTTCCATGCGGAATGTCTGGTCGGTCGAAAGGCCGGCTGGTGAGTCCACCGTCAGGGTGAGCGTGGCGATTACGGCATCTTCCAGCGCTGCCGTGAAGACGGCCTGGTGATCGCCATTGTCGGGGAGGAGATGCGCCATTCCATAACCGCGCGATCCATACATGCGGTTCAGGAGATCATGCGCCTGCTGGCGCAGGTCCGGCCGATCGGCCAGCCGGACATCGATGGTGCGCAGCCGCTGGCCACAGGCAGACGGGATACGGCGCACGGACAGCAGCCCGCCGTGCGGTTCCGCCAAAGAGGCGGACACAACATGATCATGCACTTGGACGACCCCCAAAAGGCCCAACCGGGCCAGACGAGCTTTCTATTTTTACGAAGCCTTGCGCCTCAGCGAGACCATGGATGGGTTCGAACGGTTAACAGAGCAATACCTCTTCGCGGCAAAGAGGCGGAGCGTTCGGGCGTTGCGGCAAAAGGTAGATAGTTCCGTGACTTAAGTGAACAAGTGCACGGAACTCGAGCCGTGCGGGTGCAATCGCAGGAGCAGATTGCATCCATGGCGGGGGTTAAGCATTAACCATGTTCTCCATCCTCGGATGACGCTGCGGCGGTCAGGCTTTGCTCCTATCCCTTTACGCCGCCAACCTTGGCATTGGCGGCGACGACGCATAAGCGGATGACGTGACCGCTGCGCTCCCCATCCATGAGGTCCTGCCCGACCTGCTCGCCGCCTTGCGCGCAGGACCGAACGCCGTGCTCGTGGCGCCGCCGGGGGCGGGCAAGACGACGAGCGTTGCGCCCGCTCTGCTGGGCGAGCCGTGGGTGGCGGGCGGGCAGATCTGGCTGCTCTCGCCGCGCCGGCTTGCCGCGCGCGCCGCTGCCGAGCGCATGGCCGATCTGGCCGGTGAAAAGCCCGGCGATACCATCGGCTATGCCACTCGGCTGGAGAGCCGCCAATCCGCCCGCACCCGCATCCTCGTCGTGACCGAAGGGATTTTCCGGCGCCGCATTCAGGCCGATCCGGAATTGACCGGCGTCGCCGCCGTGCTGTTCGATGAGGTTCATGAGCGCAGCCTGGAAGGCGATTTCGGGCTGGCCCTCGCGCTCGATGCGCAATCCGGCCTGCGCGACGATTTGCGCCTGCTCGCCATGTCCGCCACGCTTGATGGTGCGCGCTTCGCCACGCTCATGGCGGTGGAGGGCAAGCCGGCCCCCGTGATCGAGAGCGCGGGCCGATCTTTCCCCATCGATCTGCGGCATATTGGCCGCGCGGCAGAGCAGCGCATCGAGGATGGCATGGCGGCGGCGATCCGTCGCGCGCTGGCCGAAGAGCCGCAGGGCGATGTTCTGGCCTTCCTCCCGGGCGTCGGCGAGATCGAGCGCACGGCCGAGCGGCTGATGGGGCTGTCCGAGAGCATCGCCCTCCATCGCCTTCATGGCTCGCTCGACCCGGCAGCGCAGCGCGCGGCCCTGCGGCCGGCGGCGGCAGGGACGCGCAAGCTGATATTGGCGACCAGCATCGCCGAGACCAGCCTCACCATCGACGGCGTACGCATCGTGGTCGATTCAGGGCTCGCCCGTCGGCCCCGGCACGATCTTGCCGCCGGCGTCACGCGCCTGGTGACGGAGCGCGCCAGTCAAGCCGCCGTAACCCAGCGAGCCGGCCGCGCGGGTCGTCAGGCGCCGGGCGTGGCCTACCGCTTGTGGGAAGCAGCGGCGACCGCCGGTCTGCCGCCGTTCGATCCGCCCGAAATTCTGGAAAGCGACCTGACCGGCCTGCTCCTCGATTGCGCGGTGTGGGGCGTGACCGACCCGACCACGCTGCGCTGGCTCGATCCGCCACCGGCGGCTGCTTTGGCCGAAGCCGGACGCCGGCTCGAGGCGCTCGGAGCGCTGGATGGGGAGGGGCGGGCGACGCCGCATGGCCGCGCGGTCGCCGATCTGCCGCTGGAGCCGCGCCTCGCGCATATGCTCATTGCCTCGGCTGAGGCGGGGGAGTGCGGTGCGGCGGCTGACGTGGCGGTGCTGCTCACCGAGCGCGGGCTGGGCGGCCCATCGGCGGACCTCGCCCGGCGTCATGCGTTCTGGCAGCGCGAGCGAGGGCAGCGGGCCGAAGCGGCGCGCGGCCTCGGGCGGCGTTGGCTGGGGTTGGTCGCGTCCGGCTCGTCGCGAGGCTTCATCGACGATGCGGCGCTTGCCCGCTGTCTGATGCGGGCCTTCCCGGACCGCATCGCCCGGCGCCGGGATGCCAGCGGCGAACATTGGATCAGCGCGGGCGGGCGCGGCTTCCGGCTCGATCCCGCCGATCCGCTGGCGCGCGCAGACTGGCTGGCAGTGGGCGATATTCAGGGCAGCGCCGCCAGCGCGCGCATCCTCTCCGCATTAGCCGTGCAGGAGGAGGATGTGATGGTCGCTGCCGGGCATCGCGTCGTGGATCGTCGCACGGTGCGCTGGCGGAAGGATCTGGCCGGCGTGGAGGCATTGCGCGAGCGGCATCTGGGCGCAATCCGTCTCAGTAGCGGGCCGGATGACGCGCCCGAACGGTCCGCCATCATTGCCGCACTGGCGCAGGCGCTGCGCAGTGAGGGACTGGGGCTGCTGCCCTGGGGCAAGGCGGCGCAGGCGTTGCGGACGCGGGCTGCCTTTGCGGGCGTGGGCGATGAGATCGGCGATGCGGCGCTGCTCGCCGATGCCGAGGATTGGCTGGAGATGCTGCTCCCCGCCAATGCCCGGCGCTTTTCAGCGATCGACGGTGGCGCACTGCATGGCCTGCTGACGCAGCGCCTGGGATGGGATGCCACGCAGCGTATCGAGGCGCTGGCGCCCGCCGAGTTCCGTAGCCCGGCCGGCAGCACCCACGCCATCGACTATGAGGCGCCGGCCGGCCCGACCGTCGAATTGCGGGTGCAGGCGCTCTTTGGCCGGTCGGAACATCCGGTCATCGGGCGCGAGCGCATCCCGCTCGTCTTGTCCCTGACATCGCCGGCGGGTCGCCCCATCCAGACGACGCGGGATCTGCCGGCCTTCTGGAAAGGCAGCTGGGCGGACGTCGCCAAAGAGATGCGCGGGCGCTATCCGCGGCATCCGTGGCCGGATGATCCCGCCGCGGCCAGCGCGACGCTGCGGACCAAGAAGGCTGATGCCCGTCGGTGATCCTGTTCCGGATGAACTTCCGTTATTGTCGAGCGAAGTCGAGACACCCAAGCACGATCATGCCGTGTCTCGACTTCGCTCGACACGAACAGGTCGCCTCAGTCCTCCAATCATCTTGACAGGGCCACCCGCTTTGCGCGACGGCGAAAGCGCTCACATGTTGGGCATATGCACGATGGGGAAAGCACCGATGTCCGCCCGGATCTACCAGATACCCAAGAACGCCATGCAGTCCGGTCGGGCGCGCACCGGCACCTGGATGCTGGAGTTCGCCCCGGCAGAAGCCAAGAAGCCCGATCCGCTGATGGGCTGGGCCGGCTCTGGCGACACGCAGGAGCAGGTCAAGCTGAGTTTCCCCGACGAGGACGCCGCCCGTGCTTATGCCGAGCGCTATGGCATCGCCTATCACGTCGTGAGAACGCCACCCAAGACGTTGAAGATTCAGGCTTACGCCGACAATTTCCGCTAAGGTCTCGGGCCGTCCCGACCGAGGGGGACGGCTAGCGCACTTCAATCGTGAGATGCGCGAGCGTGCAGCGTCCGGCCATGCGGCCGCGAATCGTGTCGCTGCTGACCTCCGGTTGCGCGATGACGCTGACGATCGCGGCATGTGCCTGCGGACCAACGCGCCAGACGTGGAGATCGACCACACGCACATCTCCTTGCTCCTCGACCACCGCGCGGACCTTGCCGGCCAGCACCTCGTCGCTGCGGTCGAGCAGCATGGCCGAGGTGTCCCGCATCAGCCCCCAAGCCCAGCGGGCGATGACCAGCGCGCCGACGATGCCCATCAGCGGGTCCATCCACACCCAGCCCAGATAGCACCCGGCCAGCAGGGCGCCGATGGCGAGGACAGAGGTCAGCGCGTCCGCCAGCACGTGGAAATAGGCTGAGCGCAGATTATTGTCATGGCCGTGGCTATGCCCATGCCCATGCTCATGGCCATCATGGTCATGCGCGCCGTGGTCATGGGCGGCGTGATGATGATGCGCGTGATCATGTCCATGCCCATGCGCACCGCCCATCAGCACCAGCGCGCTGGCGATGTTCACCAGCAGGCCGATCACCGCCACGAAGGTCGCCTCGCCGAAAGCGACTCTCGTCGGTTCAAACAGGCGCACCGCCGACTCGCTGGCAATCGCCAGCGCGACGAGACCCAGCGCCATGGCGGAGGCGAAGCCTGCCAGATCGCCGACCTTGCCGGTCCCGAAGCTATAGGCCGGGTTCTGCGCATGTTTGCGCGCGTAGCCATAAGCGAATGCTGCGATGGACAGCGCGCCGGCATGGGTCGCCATGTGGAAGCCATCCGCCAGCAGCGCCATCGACCCGGTCCAATAGCCAGCGATGATCTCGCCGACCATGGTCACGACGGTCAGCAGGATGACCCAATAAGTGCGTCGGGCATTCTGGTCGTGCGAGGCGCCGAGGAAGTCGTGGCTCGGCGTCAGGCCGTCAATATCCAGTGTCCGCATCACGCGGTCCTACTTCGCGTAGCGGCGGATGACCGCCAGCAGTTCGTCCGCCCCTTGCTGGCGCTCGGCATCGCTCAGGCCAGGCCGCGCGACATGCGCCTCCAGATGCTCGGCAATGATTTCATCGAGCAGCCCGTTCACCGCGCCACGCACGGCTGCCACAAGATGCAGGATGTCCGTGCAGCTTTTGTCAGATTCCAGTGCTCGCTCGATGGCATTGACTTGCCCGCCGATGCGCCGAACGCGGGCAAGAAGCTGCGGATTGATTTCCAACATGTGCGACATAGGCATACCCCCTATGCCTATGTGTCGATACGGTCAAGATGTTCGGGAGCGTGCGCCGGGTCTCTTGCGACAAAAACAAACCCCGGCCTCCAAGGAAGCCGGGGTTCGTAGTTTCATAGCGATGGATCAGGCGAAAGCCACCCTGCGGCTGCGCCGTGCGCGCAGGCCGATGAGGCCGAAGCCCGCGATCGTCATCGCCCAGGTGGCCGGCTCGGGCACTGCGGCCGTCTGGGTTGCGAAGCGGCCGGGATTGGCGAGGTCGGACTGCGCGCCCGAGGCGTAGGCCGAGTCAAAAGCATCGCCGGTAGCCGAATAGACGAACTGGCTGTTGGTCGCGGTGCCGGTCAGGCTCGCGGGGCGATTGCGCGAGACGCCGGCCGTCGTGCCGGCGGGATAGGTCACGCTGTCAACCAGCGTGGCGAGCGACTGGCTCGCGGAATTATAGATGTTGATCGTGTCGCCATTGCCGAGGTTGGAATTGCCGCCAATCGAGAAGATGCGCACGCTGCTGTCCAGGTTCCAGTAGCTGCGGAAGGCGTCGGCCGTCATCTCGGTGAGGATGATCGATTCGTTGGCGCCCAGCAGGCCGAAGGCATTGCCGAACGTGACTGGATTGTTCGTGTTATCGTCATTGTAGGACCAGCCGGTGATGTCGATGCCGGCACTGCCAATGTTGGTCAGTTCGATGAACTCGCGATTGCCGTCGCTGGCGCCTTTGTACATGAATTCCGTGATCCGAACCTCGGCGTGCGCCGTCACGGGAGCGATGACCGCAGCGGCGGCCAGCAGGATGGTCGAAATCGAAAAACGCGTCATAAAAATCTCCCCACATGGTTAACGCAGCAGCGCCTATGGGAAGAATTTGACGCCGTGATTGCCGGATCATGAAGGTTTTGCGTCGGTGGTTGGTTAACGCCGCCGATAGTCCCGTTATGACCCACAAGGCCTGAGCTGCCGGTGAGACGAAGGTCGGCGACATCGGATTGGATGGCGAACGGGACAGCGCCCTAACTCTTGGGGCCTAGAAGCTGTCCGCGACGGTCATCAGCGAGACGAGGCGCCGTGGAGCCACGGCCCGCCAGCTCTTTTCGAGCCAGCCGCGCACATGCTCCCAGTCCACGCCGGGCCGGTCGAGGCGGATCGCGATCCAGCCGCTCGCGCCATAATAAGCCGGGCGGTAGTAGATGTCGGGGTCGGCCTCGATCAGCGCGGCCATCTCGTCGGCGCCGGAGGTCTTGACCAGCAGCGCCACGGCATCCTCGCCATGGTGGCGCACCGAGACATACGCGAAGAACTTGCCCGAAGCTTCGCTGCCCACGCGCCAGCCCGCCGCGCCGTGCGAGTCGCGGGCATGCGTCTCAGGCAAGGCGAGCGCCAGTTGGCCGACGCGGTCGATAAGCCAGTCCGGGTCCATCTCGCGCCCCACATAGCTGGCCAGCATTCGGGGATAGAGTTGATATTCGGCATAGAGCACGCGCTGGGCGAGCGTGTCGGCAGTATCTTCGGGCAGGATCGCGACCGGGATCTGCCCCAATACCGGGCCGTCATCCAGCGCCGGCGTGACGAGGTGGACGGTACAGCCGCCATGGCTGTCGCCAGCATCGATGGCCCGCTGATGCGTATCGAGCCCCTTGAACTTGGGTAGCAGAGACGGATGGGTGTTGAGCATCCGCCCGGCCCATTGGCCCACGAAATCGGCGGTGAGGATGCGCATATAGCCGCACAGCGCCACATAGTCGGCGCCGGATGCCCGCAGCGCGTCGAGCATGATCGCCTCATGGGCCTCGCGGCTCATGCCCTTGTGGCTGTGGGCAAAGGTGGCCACGCCCTCGGCCGCCGCGACGGTCAGCCCGCGCGCTCCCGGCTTGTTGGAGGCGACGAGCACGATCTCATAGGGGCAGTCCGGCAGGCGCGAGGCATAGAGGAGCGACGTCATCGTCGTCCCCGTGCCGGAGAGCATTACCGCGACTTTGGCCTTGGACACGTCAGTTCCCCCAATCCGTTCAGGCTTATTACCCCAGATGGACCGCGTTCCAGTCTGCCATGGCGCACCACGTCTCTTGCGATCCGCGCACGGTGCAGCCCTTCTCGCCAGCGCGAATCTCGCCGATGCGGTGGACGGTCTCGCCCGCCTCACGCAACGCCGCACTCACCGCGTCCACATCGGCGGGCGCCACGACGACGGCCATGCCGATCCCGCAATTGAATGTGCGCGCCATCTCGCCCGGCTCGATATTGCCCTGTGCTTGCAGAAACGCCATCAGCCGCGGCTGCGCCCAAAGGTCCGCATCGATATGCGCGTGCAGGCCGGCCGGCAGAATCCGGGGGATATTCTCCAACAGGCCGCCGCCGGTGATGTGCGCCATCGCATGGACGAGGCCCTTGCGGACCAGCGGCAGCAGCGGCTTCACATAGATCCGGGTCGGCGCCATCAGCGCATCGATGAGCAGCACTTCCTGATCGAACAGCGCAGGGCGATCCAGCTTCCAGCCCTTGTCCGCCGCCAAGCGCCGCACCAGAGAATAGCCGTTGGAGTGGACGCCCGAGGAGGCGAGGCCCAGAATCACGTCGCCCTCGGCCACCTTGTCGGCGGTCAGCACTTCGTTGCGCTCGACCGCGCCGACGCAGAAACCGGCGAGGTCATAATCGCCATCGGCATACATGCCAGGCATTTCCGCCGTCTCGCCGCCGATCAGCGCGCAGCCGGCCTGCTTGCAGCCCTCGGCGATGCCCGCGATCACCCGCTCGGCCACGCCGTTGTCGAGGCGGCCGGTCGCGAAATAATCGAGGAAGAAGAGCGGCTCGGCGCCCTGGACGATGAGGTCGTTGGCGCACATGGCCACCAGATCGATGCCCACCGTATCGTGCTTGCCGCTGTCGATGGCGAGCTTCAACTTGGTGCCGACGCCGTCATTCGCCGCAACGAGCAGCGGATCGGTAAAGCCCGCCGCCTTCAGGTCGAAGAAGCCGCCGAATCCGCCCAGATCGGCATCGGCCCCCGGTCGCCGCGTCGCGCGGGCGAGCGGAGCAATGGCGCGAACGAGCGCATTTCCGGCAGCGATATCCACGCCGGCCTGCGCATAGGTGTAGCCCTCGGGCTGGTTGTGCTTGGAGTCCATGGCCCGCCCTTACCAAATCGGGCTTGGTTTTCCAGAACAATGCCGCCAAAAGGGCGCCGTGACGCTCTCTCTGCCATCCTTGCGCCCCATTCACGTCGTGTTCGCGCTGGTTCTGGCGGCCTTTGCGGCTGTGCTGGTCGCGCAGATCGAGGGTGAGCGGGGCATTGCGCCGCTGGCCTCGCAGGGCGATTTCGAGGTGAAGGATATTCGCGTCGATGTCGCCGGGCCCAATGCCGATGCGGCGCGGGCGACCGGTTGGCGGTTGGCCCAGCGCCTCGCCTGGCGATCGCTGTGGAAGCGCACGCATGGCGGCAACGGCCCTGCGCTTGGCGACGGTGTGCTGGACGGGCTGGTGTCCGGCATCGAGGTGCAGCAGGAGCAGATCGGCCCCAATCGTTATATCGCCACGCTCTCGGTGATGTTCGATCGAGCTAGGGCCGGGCAGGCGCTTGGCGTTTCCGGGCAGATTCGCCGCTCGCCGCCGCTGCTGGTGATCCCGGTTCTCTGGGATTCGGGCACGCCGATGACGTTCGAGCGGGTGACGCCCTGGCAGAAGGCGTGGGCGGAATTCCGCATTTCCGACAGCCCGATCGATTATGTGCGCACCGCTGGCGATGGCCCGGATTCGCTGCTGCTCAATCCCGGTCAGACTGGCCGGCGCGGGCGCAACTGGTGGCGTATCCTCCTCGATCTTTATGGTGCGGCGGATGTGATCATGCCTATCGCGCGGATCGAGCGCAGCTTTCCCGGCGGGCCGATTACCGGCCATTTCAGCGCGCGCTATGGGCCGGACAATAATTTCATCGGGGATTTCACCCTGCGCGCCGCCACGCCCGCCGACCTGCCCAAGATGATGAGCGATGCCGTCGCGCGCATCGACCAGCTTTACGCCGGCGCGCTGGCGGACGGCACCTTGCGGCTCGACCCCTCGCTGGTGATCGAGGAGCCGGTCAACGCGGTCGAGATCGAGAATGCGGTTGGGCTGGAGGCGATCCTCGGTGTCCTGCCGGCCGATACGCCCGGTGCCGCCTCGTTCAGCGTTCAGATCGAGACGCCCACCACGGCCTCGGTCGGGGAAGCGCAGGCGATGCTGCGGGGTATTCCGGGGGTCAGCGCGGCCTCGACCTCAAGCCTGGCACTCGGCGGGACGTCGGTCATGCAGGTCGGCTTCAGCGGCACGATCGAGCAATTGCGCGCGCAGCTTGAAGGACGGGGATATTCGGTCGCCGTATCTGGCAACACGCTGCGGATCGCCCGTCGGAGCGCAAGTCCACCAGCCGGCGGAGGCGGGGGCGGGCAATGACCCAGTTGCCGCTGCCCATCGGCTGGTCGCGGCATGGCGGAGCGGAAAGTCTGCTGGTCCACGATGCCAATGCCGACGCGCTCGCGCTGATACGCGACTGGCAGCGCTGGCCCTCGCCCTGCACACTGCTCGTCGGCCCATCCCGGTCCGGCCGTTCGCTCATTGCCGAGGTGTTTCTGCGCGAAAGCGGTGGCGTGCTGGTCGATGATGCCGACCGCGCCGATGAGACCCACCTGTTCCACCTCTGGAACGAGGCGCGCGATTCGGACCGGCCGCTGCTCATGGTCGCCAGCGAAGCGCCGCCGACATGGACGATTGCGCTGCCCGATCTGCGCACGCGCCTCGCGACCGCCGCCGTCGCGCGCATTCTGCCGCCGGATGAAGCCGTTACCGCGGCGCTGATCGCCCATGGGCTCGAGCGGGCCGGCTCGGCCTTCGCCCCGGACCTCCCGGATTTTCTCGCCCGCCGCACCGCGCGCTGTTATGCCGCGATCGATAGCGTGGTCGCGGAGCTGAACGCGCTGTCTCTAGCGCGGGGGCAGAAACTCTCGGTTGCGCTGGCGCGGCAAGCGCTCCGTAACAATGCGCTGCTAGACGGAGCGGATGAGACCGCACCGCATGAGGGAACCACTGACCGTGTCTGAAGCCGATCCCACTTCTTCGATCACGGGCGCGGGCGCCGCAGACGGAGCGCGCTACTTCAATCGAGAGTTGTCTTGGCTCAATTTCAACCAGCGCGTGCTGGAGGAAGCCTGCAATCCTGCGCATCCGCTGCTGGAGCGGCTGCGCTTTCTCTCCATCTCCGGCAGCAACCTCGATGAGTTTTTCATGGTCCGGGTGGCCGGTCTCAAGGGCCAGCAGCTCCAAGGCGTCGAAATGCGCTCGGTCGATGGGCTGACCCCGGCCCAGCAGTTGGAGGCGATCGGCGACCGGGCCGAGGCGCTCATGTCCGCCCAGCAGGTCGTCTGGCATGATCTTCATGCGGCGCTTCGCAGCGCGCATATCAGCGTGATCGGTCCCGAGCCGGTGGATGCCCGCGCGGACAGCTGGATGCGCCAGCATTTCCTCGAGCAGATCTTCCCCATCCTCACGCCCCAGGCGCTCGATCCCGCCCACCCGTTCCCGTTCATCCCCAATAAGGGCCTCAGCCTGTTCTTCGACCTGCTGCGCGAATCGGACAAGGAAGTGGTGCAGGAGCTGGTGATTTTGCCGGCCACGCTGCCGCGCTTCATTCGCGTGCCGGGCAAGAACGCGCGCTACATCGCCATTGAGGCGCTGGTGCGGCGCTATTCGGCCTTGCTGTTCCCCGGCTTCATCGTGCGGGACAGCGGCCTGTTCCGCATCCTGCGCGATAGCGACATCGAGATCGAGGAAGAGGCCGAGGATCTCGTCCGTTATTATCGCAGCGCCATCAAGCAGCGCCGGCGCGGCCGGATCATCCGCGTGGAAATCGAAAGCGGCGTGGCCGAGCCGGTCGAAACCAAGCTGCAGACGATGATGCAGGGCCATGAGGCCATGGTCGTGGATATCGATGGCTTCATGGGCATCGCCGACCTGGCCGAGGTGGTCGAGGAAGATCGGCCGGATCTCAAATTCCCGGCCTACGCCCCGCGCTTCCCCGAGCGCATCCGCGAATATGGCGGCGATTGCTTCGCCGCGATTCGCGCCAAGGACATCGTCGTCCACCACCCTTATGAGAGCTTCGATGTCGTCATCGCCTTCCTCAAGCAGGCGGCGGACGATCCCGATGTCGTGGCGATAAAGCAGACGCTCTACCGCGCCGGCAAGCAGAGCGCGATCATCCGCGCGCTGATCGACGCGGCCGAGGCAGGCAAGTCCGTCACCGCCGTCGTTGAGCTCAAGGCGCGGTTCGATGAGGAGCAGAACCTGCTCTGGGCCGCGCAACTGGAGCGCGCCGGCGTGCAGGTCGTCTACGGCTTTATCGACTGGAAGACCCACGCCAAGATTTCCATGGTCGTGCGGCGCGAGGGGAACGGTTTTCGCACCTACTGCCATTTCGGTACCGGCAATTACCACCCGATCACCGCGCGGATTTATACGGACCTATCCTTTTTCACCGCCGATCCCCGGGCCGGGCGCGATGCCGCCGCCGTGTTCAATTACATCACCGGCTATGTCGAGCCGCAGCATATGGAGATGATCACGCTCTCGCCGCTGCACATGCGCGACAAGCTCGCGGCGCTGATCGAAGCGGAAATCGAGCATGCCCGCGCTGGCCGCCCCGCGACCATCTGGGCGAAGATGAACAGCCTGGTGGACCCCGCGATCATCGAGCAGCTTTATGCCGCCAGCAATGCGGGCGTGAAGGTGGAACTGATCGTGCGCGGCATCTGCTGCCTGCGGCCCGGGGTACCGGGCATGTCAGAGAATATCTCGGTCAAGTCGGTGATTGGGCGGTTCCTGGAACACAGCCGCATTTGGGCCTTTGGCAATGGCAAGTCCCTGCCCAACAATAGCGCCAGGCTGTTCATCAGCTCGGCGGACTGGATGCCACGCAATTTCGACCGGCGGGTTGAGTATATGCTGCCGATCGAGAACCCGACCGTCCATGATCAGGTGCTCGATCAGGTGCTGGTGGCCAATCTGCTCGATGACGAGCAGAGCTGGGCGCTGGGCAGCGATGGCAGCTACACACGCCTCAAGCCGGGGAAGAAGCCGTTCAACCTGCACCATTATTTCATGACCAATCCGTCCCTTTCCGGTCGCGGTGCCTCGCGGCGCTCCGCCCGCGCGGTGCCAAAGCTCTCGCTCTCCGAGCGTGGCTGAGGGGAGGGGTTCAGCCGTGACCCTGCTGGATCGCACGACGCGCCGCTCGATGAAGGCGACGCTCAACGGGCCGCATTTCCGCCGGACGGCGATCATTGACATTGGCTCCAACAGCGTTCGCCTCGTTGTCTATGATGGGCCTCGGCGCATTCCTTTCGTGCTGTTCAACGAGAAGGTGCTGGCGGGCCTGGGCGCGGAGATCGGCACATCCGGGCGGATCGGCGCGGCGGCGATGGAGCGCGGGCTGGTGGCGCTGGAGCGCTTCGCGCGGCTGTGCGTGGAGATGGAGGTGGACCAGATCACCTGCGTCGCCACCGCTGCCGTGCGCGATGCGTCCAACCGGGATACCTTCATCGAACGCGCGGCGGAGATCGGCCTGGAGGTCCGCGTGCTGAGCGGTCAGGAGGAGGGGCTGGCCTCTGCCCACGGGCTGCTCTCCGGCATGCCGCGTGCGGACGGGATCATGGGCGATCTGGGCGGCGGCAGCCTCGAACTGGTGCGCGTGCGGCCCGAGGGCGTGGAGATGCCCGTTTCCCTGCCGCTCGGCATTTTTCGGATCGGTGACGTCCGCGCGCGGGGACGCAAGGGGCTGGTCCAGCATCTCGATGGGCTGTTGAAGGCGCAGGGCCTTGGAGACATCGAGCAGGGCCTGCCCTTCTATCTGATCGGCGGCAGCTGGCGCGCGCTGGCGCGGCTGGACATGCACCTCACCAATTATTCGCTGCCGATCCTGCATCATTACGAAATGACGCCGGATCGCCCGGCCGAGCTGCTCAAATGGCTGGAAAGCGCGCAGAAGGCGGACCTCAAGGCAGTCGGCGTCTCCAGCGCGCGCTTCCCGACCCTGCCGGATGCAGCGCATCTGTTGTGCGCGGTGGTGGAGCGGCTGCGCTCCGCCCATCTCACCGTTTCGGCCTTCGGGCTGCGGGAAGGGCTGCTCTACGAGACCTTGCCGCGCGATATGGCGAATCAGGACCCGCTCCTGGTCGCCGCCCGCATCGAGGGTGAGGCGCAGGGGCGCTTTGTCGGCCATGGAGATACGATCAGTGGCTGGATCGCGCCGTTGTTCCACGATGATCCGCCGGAATGGGCGCGCATCCGCTTTGCGGCCTGTCTGCTGGCGGATGTCGGCTGGCGCGCCAATCCCGAGTTTCGCGCCGAGCGCGGCATGGAATTCGCCTTGCAGGGCAATTGGGTCGGCGTGGATGCCGCCGAGCGCGCCGCGCTGGGGCAGGCGCTGCACGCGAATTTTGGCGGCGGCACCAGCATACCCGCGCTGCTCGCAGGCCTTGCTCCCGAGCCGCTGCTGCGCCGCGCGATCCAGTGGGGCCTTGCCATCCGCCTGTGCCAGCGCCTCTCCGGCGGCGCGGAAGGCCCGCTGGACGGCTCCTCGCTCGACGTGCGCGACGGCACGGTCATCCTGCGCCTCGACCCGGAACATGCGGCACTCGCCGGCGAATCCATCGACCGCCGCCTCCGCCAGCTCGGCCAGGCCATGGGCATGGGCTATCTGCTCGATGCCTGACGTGGGCGGTTTGGGGTGTCTTCCAAACCCTCTCCCCTTGAGGGAGAGGGATGCGCAGACTTGGCAGCTTGCTGCCTAGCCGAAGCTGGGAGAGGGGTGTCGATCCGGAGGATCGAGCGGATCTGAGATCCGCACCCCTCATCCAACTGCGCCTAGCCGCCTCACGGCGACAAGGCTCCGTATCCTTCTCCCTCAAGGGGAGAAGGAGGGCTCGCACGACGTCGCGTCCGGACAGTCCGCCATCAGCACGGCTCTACAATGTCGCGCCCGCGAATTTCCCACTCGGCCCAACCGCCCGTCACCCGCAGTTCACCCGCTCGATCATCATCGCGTCATCGTAACTGATGTTCAGCCGGTCCTCGCGATAGTCCATCGTCATGGCGGAGCGCGGCGGGCCCCAGCGTAGGGTGCGGGCGCCGGATTTGGCGAGGAGGTCGGCGCCCAGAGTCGCGGTTGCGCGCTGGCCGATGGCGCTTTGCAGCCCGTCCGCCGAACAGGCGCCATTGCCGGCAAGCGGCGGTTCGCCGATGCTGGTCGTGGCGGTGGCGCAGGCTGTCAGCGGGGCAAGAGCGAGAAGGGGAGCGATCATGCGCATGGGCCGGGCCTTTCCTCAAAAGGCCAAGCTAGCATGCGCGCTTGCGCCGGTCATCCGGCAGGCGATCAGTCGTTGGGCTCGGCCAGCTTTTCCGTGCGGGTCATCAGCAGCTTGCCGTCGCGCACCGCGAAGGCCATGCGGCCTTCCACCAGATCCAGCGCGTCGCGGCCGAATTGCTCGAACCGCCAGCCTTCCAGAATCGGCAGGTTGGTCCGCACGCCGGCTGCCAGCATCTCCAGATCGTCGGCGCGGGCGAGCAGGCGCGAGGCAACGTTGATCTCGCGCGAGCGGATCTTGAGCAGCAGCTTGAGCAGATCGGCGACCAGCGCGCCCTCCTTGCCAAGGCCAGGCCGACCCGGATCGCGCTCAGGCATTTCGTCGCGGGGCAGGGGGCCGGCATTCTCCACCGCCGCCATCAGCCGCGCGCCGATGTCATTGCCCTTCCAGCTTGCCGAAAGCCCACGCACCTTGCCCAGATCCTCCTGCTTGCGCGGCGGATGGGAGGCGATGTCGGCCAGCGTCTCGTCCTTGACGATGCGCCCGCGCGGCAGGTTCTTGTCCTTGGCCTCGGTCTCGCGCCATGCGGCGAGCGCCTTCAGGCGCCCGAGAACATCGGCCTTGCGGCTGGAAATGCGCACGCGCTTCCACGCCTCGGCCGGATTGACCTCATAATTACCGGGATCGGCGAGCCGCTCCATTTCCTGATTGAGCCACACGCCGCGCCCCGTCTTGCGCAGTTCCTCCAGCATCATGGGGAAGATTGCGGCGAGATGGGTAACGTCGCCGATCGCATAATCGATCTGCCGTTTGTCCAGCGGACGGCGCGCCCAGTCGGTAAACCGCGCGCCCTTGTCGAGATGGATGCCCAGCCAGCTGTCGACCAGATTGCTGTAGCCGATCTGCTCGCCCTGGCTCAGCGCCATGCTGGCGATCTGCGTGTCGAACAGCGGGTGCGGCGTCTTGCCGGTCAGGTTGAAGACGATCTCGATATCCTGCCCGCCGGCGTGGAAGACCTTGAGCACATCCTCATTGTTCACCAGCAGGTCGAGCAAAGGCCCCATGTCCAGACCGGGTGCCTTGGGGTCGATCGCCGCGGCTTCCTTCCCGTCGGAGATCTGGAAGAGGCACAGCTCCGGCCAATAGGTGTTCTCGCGCATGAACTCGGTATCCACGGCGACAAAGTCGGCCTTGGACAACCGCTCGCACAGCGCGGCGAGGGAAGAGCTGTCAGTGATCAATGGATGGATTTGCATATGGCAGGTGATCTTATTATTGGCCGGTCCTCGGATTGGGGGCCGGCGGCACGCTTGAGCGTATCACCATATCCCCCACAAGTCGTCTTTGTCATCCAATTGGCGCCCTCGCAATGAGGCGCGTGAAAATAAAAGGCCGTTAGACCATGCACGCCTATCGCACGCACACCTGCGGGGAGCTCCGCGCCGCCAATGCCGGCGAGACTGTTCGGCTGTCCGGCTGGGTCCACCGCAAGCGCGATCATGGCGATCTGGTGTTCATCGACCTGCGCGACCATTATGGCATGGTGCAGATCGTCACCGAGGTCAGCGGCCCGGTGTTCGATGTGATCGAGAGCCTGAAGGCTGAGAGCGTTGTCACCATCACCGGCACGGTCGTGGCGCGCGCCAAGGAAGCCGTGAACCCGAACTTGCCGACCGGCGAGGTCGAGGTGCGTGCGGCTGAGGCCGTCGTGCTCTCCGCCGCGCAGGAGCTGCCGCTCCCGGTCGCCGGCGAGCAGGAATATCCCGAGGATATCCGCCTGCGCTATCGCTTCCTCGACCTGCGCCGCGAGACGTTGCACGCCAACATCGTCAAGCGCACAAAGATCATCTCGGATATGCGCCGCCGCATGGAAGGCGCGGGCTTCACCGAATATTCGACGCCCATCCTGACGGCCTCCTCGCCGGAGGGCGCGCGCGACTTCCTCGTGCCCAGCCGCATCCATGCCGGCAAGTTCTACGCGCTGCCGCAGGCGCCGCAGCAGTATAAGCAGTTGCTGATGGTCGCGGGCTTCGATCGCTATTTCCAGATCGCGCCCTGCTTCCGCGATGAAGACCCGCGCGCCGACCGCCTGCCGGGCGAGTTCTACCAGCTCGATCTGGAAATGAGCTTCGTCACGCAGGAAGATGTGTGGAACACCATGGAGCCGGTGATCGCGCAGGTCTTCGAGACCTTTGCCGATGGCAAGCCGGTGACGCCGGCCGGCAGCTTCCCGCGCATTCCCTATGCCGAGGCAATGCTGAAATATGGCAGCGACAAGCCGGACCTGCGCAACCCGATCATCATCACCGATGTGACCGATCACTTCGTCGGCTCGGGCTTTGGCATCTTCGCGAGCATCGTCGAGAGCGGCGGCGTCATCCGCGCCATTCCGGCGCCGGGCGCTGGCGCGGGCAGCCGCAAGTTCTTCGATGAGATGAACAACTGGTCGCGCTCGGAAGGTTTCTCGGGCCTTGGCTATATCAACATCAAGGATGGCGAGCCGGGCGGCCCCATCGCCAAGAATCACGGGCCTGAGGCGACCGCCAAGCTGATCGAAGCGCTCGGCCTTGGTCCCAATGACGGCGTGTTCTTCGCTGCCGGCAAGGAGGCGCAAGCCGCCAAGCTCGCCGGTCTTGCCCGCATCCGCGTCGGCGAGCAGCTTGACCTGATCGACAAGGACCGCTTCGACCTGTGCTGGATCGTGGACTTTCCGTTCTACGAATATGACGAGGACTCCAAGAGCCTGGACTTCGCGCACAACCCCTTCTCCATGCCGCAGGGCGGGATGGAGGCGCTGGACGGGCCCGATCCGCTTTCGATCAAGGCCTTCCAGTACGACATGGTCTGCAACGGCTTCGAGATCGCGTCCGGCTCGATCCGCAACCAGTCGCCCGAGCTGATGGTTAAGGCCTTCGAGAAGGTTGGCCTGAGCAAGCAGGATGTGGAAGATCGCTTCGGCGGCCTCTACCGCGCTTTCCAATATGGCGCGCCGCCGCACGGTGGCATGGCCGCGGGCGTGGACCGCATCGTGATGCTGCTCTGCGGCGCGGTGAACCTGCGCGAGATCACGCTGTTCCCGATGAACCAGCGCGCCGAGGATCTGCTCATGGGCGCACCCTCCAACGCGGAGCTCAAGCAGCTGCGCGAACTGCACATCCGCGTCGTCGAGCCGCACAAGAGCTGAACTCTCGACAATGGCTGGCCGCACGATAGGGTGCGGCCATGACCATCAAGCTCTCCGATTATGAGAAGGGCGCCGATTTCGACGGCGACTTCGACAAGGCGCTGCTCAAGCTCCAGAAGCGGCTGGAGAAGATCCAGGTCGCCCACATCATCCACAAGCGCCGCAGCGTGGTGATGCTGGAAGGATGGGATGCCGCCGGGAAGGGCGGCATCATCAAGCGAATGACGTCGCTGCTCGATCCGCGCTATTTCCACGTCTGGCCCATCGGGGCGCCGACGCCGGACGAACTTGGGCGCCATTTCCTATGGCGCTTCTGGACCAAGCTGCCCGCGGACAAGCACATCGCGATCTTCGACCGGAGCTGGTACGGGCGCGTGCTGGTCGAGCGGGTGGAGGGCTTCTGCACAAAAGCCGAGTGGAAGCGCGGCTATGACGAGATCAATGCGTTCGAGGCCCAGCAGATCGACAGCGGCACCGCAATCGTGAAGCTGTTCGTCCACATCACGCAGAAGGAGCAGGACAAGCAGCTTGCCCAGCGGCTGGACGATCCCTTCAAGCGCTGGAAGACGGGTACGGAGGATTATCGCAATCGCGACAAGCGGGCCGATTATCTCGATGCCATCAAGGACATGTTCGCCAAGACCGACACCAAGCAGGCGCCCTGGCAGGTGATCGACGGCAATGATCGCAAAGCTGCGCGGATCGCGGCGCTTACCTGCATCGCCGACCGGCTGGAAAAGCATGTCTCGATGGAGATGCCCGACGCCGACCCCGCCGTCGTGAAACTGGCGCATGAGGCGTTCGGCTATCAGCCGGAGGAGTGAGCGGCTCAGGCCTGATCCATGAGGCTGCGGTACATGACGAGCGCATCGACATAACCGTGAACCGGATGGTGGAACGCGCCGGGAAGCGCCCCGACCACGCTAAATCCCATATGCTGCCATAGGCGCACGGCGCGGACGTTCGTGGAAATCACCAGATTAAACTGCATTGCGCGAAAGCCCAGCGCGCGAGCCGTTTGCAGCGAGTGGCGGCACAGCGCCTGCGCAATGCCTTGCCCGCGCTGATCGGGCCGGACGATATATCCGGCATTGGCGACATGGGCGGCCGGGCCGGTCGAATTTGCGCGCAAGGTGTAGCTGCCGACGATGCCGGTGTCGGATGTCGCGACGAACACCTGCTTGTCCGGCGCGGTCCAGTAGGCGTGGGCACCCGCTTCATCCAGATCACGGGCGAGGGGAAAGGTCGCGCCCTCGCGGATGACCGGCTCGAAAACGGTCCAGATGCCCGGCCAGTCGGCGGCCGAGGCGGGGCGGATGTTCATCATGCGGGGCGCTCAATCCCGTGCGGCAGGGGCGTAGCGCATCGTGCCGTCGCGCCAGTGGAGAACCAGCCCGTCGTCCTCGCGAGTCACCAGCGCATCGCGGAAAGCGGCAACGCCCATGTCATTGGGGGTGAGGATGATGTGGACGCGAAGATGCTCCTGCGCGGGCAGCGGGATCACCTCGGATTTGGTGCCGAAAAACACTTCGGAGACCTGAATCGAGCGCGGACGGCGTTTGCCTAAATCGCCGGTCCAGCCGTCGCTTTGGGTGTAGTCGGCGATGGTGTCGCCATCATCGAGGGTGAGCTCAAAATCGACGGCGGGTACGCCCGCTCCGTTGGGCCAGGTGACCAGCAGGGTGAACGGCTCGTTTCCGTTGCTAGCTACATCGGCGAGCGCAAAGGCTGCCGGCTTGGGGGTCGGCTCGGTGGTGAGGCGCAGGGTGCCGTCGTCCGCGCATTCCCAGCGACCGGCGGCCGATTCATCGACAGCGCCTGCGGTGAACATGTAGCGGAAGCGACCATCCGGGGCGATCTCCAGTGCTGAGGCTGCATCCGGCCCGGCATCGGCCATGAACAGCCCGGTCGGGCAGTCTTCGGCCATCGCCGGCGCAGTGCCGGCCAGCAGCGCAATCCCCAGCAAGGCCGTCCGCGCGATCATTGCGGATAGCTGATGGCGAGGATTTCCCATTCCTTGCTGCCGCCCGGCAGGTCGACGCGGCGCAGGTCGCCCACGGCAGCTCCTCTCAGGGCGCGCGCCAGCGGCGTATCCCAGCCGATCCGAGCGGCGCCGGCATCCGCCTCGTCATTGCCGACGATGGTAACACTGCGCTGATTGTCCTCCTCATCGGCGAGCGTGACCGTCGCGCCGAAGAAGATGCGGCTCTTGTCCGGCTGCTGCGCGGGTTCGACGATCTTGGCGAGCTTCATCCGCTGCGCCAGCCATTTCAGGCGTCGGTCGATCTCCCGCATCCGCTTGCGGCCATAGAGATAGTCGCCATTCTCGCTGCGATCGCCATTGCCGGCGGCCCAGCTGACGATCTCCACGATCTTGGGCCGTTCTTCCCCGAGAAGCTGGTCATATTCGGCGCGCAGCGCGGCAAAACCGCCCGGCGTGATGTAGTTCGGCCGAGGCAGCGCGCTCATTTGCCCCGGCGTTTCGGCCGCTTGCTGGCATACATCAGGGCTGCAGCGAGCGCCGCCGATCCGATGCCGACGCCGGCCCAGAAGGCCTTGGTCCCGCGCTTCTCGTCGGTCTCGGCGGCGTCGGCAGGTCCGGAAATGGACGTCGATGCGGGCGCGGAACTCGTCTCTCTTTCAGTCATGGTCTCTATTCTGTTCTGGGTCGAAAGGTCGGATTAGCTGGATGCGGACGGTCCTCAGCCGGGCAAGGACTTGCCCAGGAACCGGCTGAGCGGCGCCAAGTCGGCGGTGCTCTGCACGGGGCTCAGCATGTCATAGATCACTGCATTCTCCAGCACACGCTGCACATAATTGCGCGTTTCGAAAATGGGAATGTCCTCGATCCACTGGACCATGTCCACCCCGGGCAGCCGTGGGTCGCCATTGGATTGCAGCCAGCGGTTCACCCGGCCCATGCCGCCATTATAGGCGGCGATGGCGAGCGGGTAGCTGCCGTTGTAGTAGCGCAGCAGCTGCTGGAAGTAGGCACTGCCAAGCTGCACGTTATAGTTCGGGTCGTAGAGCGAGCTCTGGTTGAAGCTCATGCCGATCTTGCCCGCGACTTCGCGCGCGGTAGAGGGCAGCAGCTGCATCAGTCCATGCGCATTGGCGTGGGACACGATGGCCCGGTCGAACTGGCTTTCCTGCCGGGTGATCGCGTGGATCATCGTCCAATTGGAGCGGTCGCTCAGCGGCACATTCATGCGGGGGAAGCTGTAGTCCGGCGCGGCACTCAGACCATTGCGGCCGGCGCTGCGTGCGGCCATGACGCCCAGATCCGGGCGGCCGAGGACTTGCGCCAGTTCGCCGGCGAGGGCCAACTCCGTGTCCGTCTGCGCATTGTCGGCGATTGCGCGGATGAACAGTGACTGGTCGCGCGTCTGGCCGTTGCGCCCGAGCAGGCTGGCAGCGCGCACGACCGGTCGCGCCATGAATGCGGCGCGCTCACTGGCGCTGGGGCGCACGGCACTGGCGAGCGCATCGGGATTGACGCGGCGTTTGAGACGCTCGAGGGCGAGCTGGCCATAATATTGATCGGGATAGCTCCCGGCCTTTTCGAAATGCGCGGTCGCCTGCGCCTGCCGGCCCGCGGCCAGCGCAGCGCGCCCGGCCCAATAATGGCCCTTGGAGCTGGTCTGGCCCGATTTGGCGCCATTGGCATAGCGATCGAACATCGCTTCGGCGTCGACGGGGCGGTTCAGCTTGTTGAGCGCGATCATGCCCGCCAGCCATGTGAGGCTGGTATAATCATCGCGCACGCCCAGCGACTGCGCACTGATGTCCGTCCCGCGGGGGAAGGCATCGTCGACCTTGGAAGCGATAGCGAAGGCGGTGCTGAACTGATTGTCCGTGTTCGCGGCGCGGGCCTGCGCCAGCAGCACCTCATACCATTTTTCCGGGTCGGTCGGGCGTTGCATCAGCGCCGTGCGGTTGCCGAGCAGGCTGCGAGCGGCGGCGCTGTTGCCGCTATCGGTCAGCCAGCGTGCCTTGTCGGCGAGATAGCCGGCGTCCAGCATCCCGACCGGATCGGCCGGACCCATGAGGGCAGCGGCATCGGGCAATTTGCGCTGGAAGGCGATCCGCGCGGCAACAACGGCCTGACGGGTCACCGGCACGGAGGCGAGCAGGCGTTCGGCGATCTCCGGGCGGCGTTGCCACAAAGCTGAATCCGCGCGCCACAAATGATCTTCCGGTGTGAGGGCGGATGCGAACTGCATCCGCAGCCGGTCCTCCCATTTGGCGTCCATGGCGCCAGACGCCCAAGCGTCCCGCGCCATTTTCTGCGCCTCGCTTTGCTTGCCCATCCGCGCCAGCGTCAGCGCATGAATGGCCTTGGCCTGGGCGGAGCGTGCGGGATATTTGGCGAAGAAGGCGAGAATGACCGACGGCTCGTTGACGTCCGCATCCACACGCCGCTCGGCATAGGAGCGCAGTTTGGATTCCTCGGGCCAGCCGGGATTCGCGAGCAGGAAGTTGGCGTAGACCGAGAAATCGTGGCTGTCGCTCGACGCAATGCGGCGCCAGTTTTCAATCGCGTCGCGGGTGCGCGCTTCGTCATTGGCACCAGCGGCGAGGCGCTCCTGAACGGCCTGCCAGGTGACGGTCGGCGTGCTTTGCGAGGACGAAGCGGTCGTCGCTGCCGAGGCCATGGCCGCAACAAGAACGATAGCAGATAAGCGAAGGTCTTTTCCCATGGGAAGCATTATGGCAGAGCCTCGATGATCGAACGGTGAACGGGCGCGTGCATTTGCCCCACTATGCCTGTCCGAGCGCGCGCTTTGAAGGAGTTTTTTCATATGTTTTCCGGCTCGATTCCGGCACTGATCACCCCGTTCCGTAATGACAAGCTGGATGAGGACGCATTCCGCAGCTTCGTGGACTGGCAAATCGAGGAGGGATCGAGCGCCCTCGTGCCGTGCGGAACGACCGGTGAAAGCGCCACGATGACCATCGAGGAGCATAATCGCGTCGTGCGGATCTGCGTCGAGCAGGCCGCCGGGCGCGTGCCGGTTATTGCCGGGGCCGGGTCCAACGACACCCGGATCGCGCTGGAACATATGTTCGCCGCGCAGGCCGCCGGCGCCGATGCCGCGCTGGTCGTCGCGCCCTATTACAACAAGCCGAGCCAGGAGGGGCTGTACCAGCATTTCGCCTATCTGGCGTCGCGCTGCGATCTGCCCATCGTACTCTACAATATTCCGGGCCGCTCCATCGTGGATATCGGCGTGCCGGTGTTGCACCGGCTGGTCGAGGAATTTCCGAGCATCGTGGGCCTTAAGGATGCGACCGGGAATATCGGCCGGGTGACCGCCCAGCGCCTCGCCTGCGGGGCGGACTGGTGCCAGCTGTCCGGCAATGACGAAACGGCGCTGGCGTTCAACGCCATGGGTGGCCGGGGCTGCATCTCGGTCACGGCCAATGTCGCGCCGCGTCTGTGCGCCGATTTCCAGAATGCCTGCCTTGAGGATCGCTGGAAGGACGCGCTGGCGCTGCAGGACCGGCTCTATCCGCTTCACGATGCGCTCTTCACCGATTCTTCACCGGGGCCCATCAAATATGCGCTGTCGCGGGTGCGACCGGAGATGCCGTGCGAGCTGCGGCTGCCGATAACATGGCCATCAGGTGCCTCGCGTGCGACGGTAGACCGCGCTCTTGAGATCGCGGGGCTGGTTTAGGCCGGTCACATCGCCTAAATCTGGCGCTCATTACAGAAAGATTCCGATGGCTCGCCCGCGCCCTGCGACATTCAACAAGGTCAAGACCGTGGCCGAGAACCGGCGCGCCCGTTTCGATTACGCGATTGAGGACGTTTACGAAGCGGGCATCATGCTGCGCGGGACCGAGGTCAAATCGCTGCGCTTTGGCGATGGCTCGATCACCGAGAGCTATGCCGAGGTGAAGGACGACGAGATCTGGCTGATCAACAGCAACATCCCCGAGTTCAGCCACGGCAACCGCTTCAATCATGAGCCCAAGCGCCCCCGCAAGCTGCTGCTGCGCGAGCGGGAGATTGCCAAGCTGCACGGCGCCGTCGCCCGGCAGGGCATGACGCTGGTGCCGTTGAGCGTCTATTTCAACGAGCGCGGCAAGGCCAAGGTCGAGCTGGCGCTGGCCAAGGGCAAGAACGTCCGCGACAAGCGGGAAACCGCCAAGGAGCGCGACTGGAAGCGCGAACAGGGCCGCATCATGCGGGAGCGGGGCTGATGCCCAAGCGCCGGCTGATCAAGGCTTTCCGCGCGTCCATGCCCAGCCGGGAGAGTCTGGCGGAAAACCGGTTCGTCAAGCCGGTGGCGCATCGCGTGCTGGCCCCCGAGCTGTGGCGCTTCACCCGCAGGTCCGTGCCGCGCGGCGTGGCGTTGGGCTTGCTCGTCGGCATCTTCCTGCTGATCCCCGGGCTGCAGATTGCCGGCGCGGCGCTGCTGGCGCTGCCGTTCCGCGCGAATGTGCCGCTGGCCGCTGCGATGACCTTCCTGTCCAATCCCGCGACGACGCCTTTCATCCTCGCTGCATCCTATTATGTCGGCGCGACCATGTTGGGGCGCTCCGGCGATGTCAGTCAGGTGATGGCGCTCATTCATCACGAGGCTGGGCTGGCGGAATGGACGGCCTGGCTGCTGTCATCGACAGCACCGGTGCTGCTGTTCGGCCTGTTCGTCGTGTCGGTCGTCTCGGCCGCAATCGGCTATTTCGTCTCCTCCTGGCTGTGGAAGAGCCGCATCGGGCGGAAGTGGCGCGGGCGTCAGGCGGGCCGCTCCGAAAGCACTGAGACCGGAGGCGACGGGATTTTGCCGCTGGGAGGGCAGATTTCGTGAGCGATGGGGGAGCGAATGCGCGCAATGGCGATTTGCTCAATCTGACGGCAAATCAACCGCGCTTCCCCCTGCTGCTGCTCGTCGCTCTGGTCGCGCTGCTGGCGGGCGCGCCGCTGTTATGGCTGTTCGGCGATCCAGCCGTGGGCGCCGTGTTCGGGGCGTCCGTGCTCGCGGTGTCCGCGCTACTCTGGGTGACGCAGCGCAGCCTCGCGCCGGTCGTGCCGGCTCTCCCTGCGGACCCGGACTGGACGCTGATCCGCGCGGCGGCAAATGCAGCCGGCTGCGCCATCGCCCTGACCGACCGGACGGGCCGCATGGTGTGCGCCAATGATCATTATGGCGACTGGTTCGGTGGCTATCCCGCGCCCGCCGAGATCGACATTTCCCCGAGCGATCTGAACCGCGTGGCGCAAGCCGGGCAGGCGGCCTGGCGCGAGGGCGAAATCACCGTGCGCGGCATATTGCGCGGCAGCCTCCATCTCGATCTGCAGGTGACGCGCACCGGGCGGGCGGATGACTATCTGCTCTGGCGGTTCGAGAGCGTTCAGCAGGCCAGCATCGTCGATGATTTCGGCCGCATCATGGCGGGCGAGGCGGGCGAGCGCCTGTCCGATTCCGGCGTGATGTGCGTGATGATCGGTGGGGAAGGGCGCATCCGCGCGGCCAATCCCGCCTTCATCCTGCGCGCGACTGGGCGTGCGGACAGCATCATCGAAGGTCGCGACTTCGCCGGCTATATGCGCGTTGACGCCGAGGGCCGCATCTACTTCGCGCAGGAAGAAAAGCAGGCGGTGCCGATCCGCATGATCCAGGTGCCGCTGCGCCCGGACGACCCCTCCGGCCAGATCGTGCTGGTCATGGTGGATGAGAGCGTCTCGGCGGTGGAGGGCATTTCCAGCCTCGCTTATGTCGAAGCCCTGCTCTCGCTGCTGCCCTTCGGCCTCGGCATGGCCGACCGGGAAGGGCGGCTGCTGTTCTTCAACAAGGCTTTCGGTCGCGCTGCCGGCATCCCTCCCGGCGAAAAGCCGAGCTATCCGGGCGATATCGTGGTGGTGGAGGATCGCGCCGCCGTGGCCGACACCATCCGCCGCTTTGCCAATGGCCCGCAAATGTCCGGCGATATGCAGGTCGGCCTGCTCGGTGCGCCGGACGAGCCGGTGTCCCTGAGCCTTGCCGGGGTGAGGGGGCTGGGCGAGGCCGCCGTGCTGCTGAGCCTCAAGGACAATAGCGAGGAATCGCGCCTCAAGCGTCAGGTCGCCCAGCAGACCAAGATGCAGGCGGTCGGCCAGCTTGCCGGCGGCGTGGCGCATGATTTCAACAATATCCTGACCGCGATCATCGGCCATTGTGATCTGATGTTGATGCGCCACACGCCCGGCGATAGCGACTATGACGACATCCAGCAGGTCAAGGCCAATTCCAACCGCGCAGCCTCGCTGACGCGCCAGCTTCTCGCCTTCTCGCGCCAGCAGACTTTGCGTCCGCAAGTGCTGCAATTGCCCGATGTCGTGTCCGAGGTCTCCAGCCTGCTCAAGCGGCTGCTCGGCGAGAATATCCGGCTGGAGGTCTTCCACGGCCGCAATCTCGGCCATGTTCGTGCCGACCCCGGCCAGCTCGAGCAGGTCATCGTTAATCTGGTGGTGAACGCGCGCGATGCGATGCCGGAGGGCGGCACGGTGACCGTCCGCACCTTCCCCGTCTCTGCCGCCGATGTGCGCGAGATGAAGAACGAGATCATGCCCATCGGCGACTATACGGGCCTCAGCATCTCGGACACCGGCACCGGCATCCCGCCCGAGGTGCTGGGCAAGATTTTCGAGCCCTTCTTCACCACGAAGTCGGTCGGCAAGGGCACCGGGCTCGGGCTCTCGACCGTCTACGGCATCGTCAAGCAGTCCAACGGGTTCATCTTCTCCGATTCGACCGTGGGGCACGGCACCACGTTCAACATCTATCTGCCGGTGCACGCGGTCGCCTCGGAAGGCATGTCGTCCCCCGTGGCCCCGCGCAAGGCGGCGGTCAGCGAGACATGGGGCACCGGCACCATCCTGCTGGTCGAGGATGAGGACATGGTGCGCAACGTGGCCGAGCGTGCGCTGGCCCGGCAGGGTTACACCGTCGTCACCGCCTCCGATGGCGAGCAGGGTCTGGCGCGGCTTGCCGAAGCAGAGCGAATCGATCTGCTGATTTCCGACGTGGTGATGCCGGGGATGGATGGCCCGACCATGGTCCGCCATGTCCGGGAGAGCCATCCTGACATCCCGGTGCTGTTCATGTCCGGCTATGCCGAGGAGCAGCTTCGCAAGTCCATCGACATCGAGAATGTGGCTTTCCTGCCCAAGCCCTTCTCGGTCTCCCAACTCGCCGAGGCCGCGCGCGATGTGCTGGCGAGCGCCCGCCAGGGCGATCCGCAGGATGATGCGACCGCCCGCGCATAACACGGCCTTAGCCGTCCTTCGGCTAACGATATCGTAACCACGCCACTGCTAGTCCCGCTCCGTGGGCGCCGGGCAGACGCCCGGTATCTTTCAGGGGTGATGGTATTCATGAGTCGCGTTGAAACGATCCTGCGGGCGCGCAGCACGCGCATTGCGCTGGCGGTGGCCTTGCTGAGCACGGGTGCTATCGGCTTTGCGCCTTATGTGTTCAACGATGTGTCGACGCAGGCGGCGGTGAACGCGCCGATCATCCGCCTGACCGCGGCGGCGGACGGAACAGTGGCGGCGCTGCCCGCCGATGGCCAGTATTTCATGAAGCCGACGCCCGTGCATCTGCTCGATCTCTCGCAGGACACCGGCGAGGTCGCGGAACTCAAGGCCCGGGCCGAAATTGCCCTCGCGCAGATCGATCTCGCCAAGCGCCAGCTCGGGGAGCTGACCGCGCAGGAGGTCCGGCTGGGGCGCCGGGCCACGGTGTTCTCCAACGCCACGACGGCGCGCCTCTCCGAGGATCAATCTGCCGCTGGCGCTGCTTTGTCCGGTTGCCAGGCCGAGCGGACGGAGCTTCGCGCCAGTCTCGCCCGCGCGCGCCAGCTCTCCGAGCAGGGCTTCATGTCTGCCTCCGGCGTGGAAAAGGCCAGCGCCTTGCTCGCCGCGAAGGACAGCGAGTGCAGCGGCCTTGGGGCCAAGATCCAGTCCATCGGCATTGCCCGCAACGCCGCGCGCGCCGGGGTGTTCCTGGGCGACAGCTATAATGACGCGCCCTATGCCGTGCAGCAGGCCGACCGGGTGGTGCTCCAGCGCCAGACCATCGAAAAGATGCTCACCGACGCCAATGCCGAATATACCCAGACGCAGCTTCGGCTGAAGGATGCGCAGGCTCGCGCCAATTATGTGGCCCCGGCTGGCACGCTGGTCTGGGCGACCACCGCCAGTTCCGGCACCTCCATTCGAGCCGGTGAGCCGGTTGTCGATCTGGTCGATTGCCGCCGACGCTTCGTGCAGGTGGCCTTGCCCGAGCGCAAGGCGGAGGTGATCCACGCCGGCTCGCCCGCGAACATCCGCATGATTGGCGCGAGCGAGTGGATGAAGGGCCGGGTCATCGCGATCACCGGCGCCGCCGGTCGCCGGCAGGAAGGCCTGCTCGCCGCATCGACCTATTCCCTGCCGGAAGCGCGCGAGATCATCGTCGATGTTGCGCTGCCCGAGCAGGTGCCGGCCAAGGCCGATGCCGCGCGCAAATGCGATGTGGGGCGTCTGGCCGAGGTGCGGTTCAGCCGCAGCCTCTAAGCCCTATGACCGACGTCGCTTTCACGGCGCCCTGGGCCTCGCTGGCGCTGGTGCTGGGCGCCTTCGTCATATTTGGCGGGCTATGGCCGTCGCGCGTTGGCATCGTGGCGACGATTGCCGCGGCTATCGTCAATTATCTGCACTGGCGGATTTTCTATACGATCCCCTGGGGCGGCAGCTTCAGCGAGCTTTGGTGGCCGGTCTCCTGCCTGATCGTGGAGGTGCTGGCGCTGTTCGACGCCGGCATTCTTCTGGCGATTCTCTCGCGCCCGACGGACCGCTCGGCTGAAGCCGATGCGGGGGAAGCCCGCCTGCGGGCTTTATGGGCGGAGAACGCCGATCTTCTGCCCCCCGTGGACGTCTTCATCGCGACCTATAATGAACCGCGCGAGGTGCTAGAGAAGACGATTCTCGGCTGCCTCGCGATGGATTGGCCGGAGGCGCGCGTCTGGGTGCTGGATGACGGGCGGCGTCCCTGGGTGCAGGATATGTGCCTCGCCAAGGGCGCCGGGTACATCACCCGGCCTGACAACAAGGGCGCCAAGGCTGGCAATATCAACCATGGCCTCACCCAGACGAATGCGCCGTTCGTCGCCGTGTTCGATGCCGACTTCGTGCCTCAGCGCGATTTCCTCATCCGTACCATGGGCTTTTTCGAGAATGAGAAGATCGGAATCGTCCAGATTCCGCACAGCTTCTACAATCACGATCCCATGCAGACCAATCTTGGCCTGCAGCAGGCTATGCCGGATGATCAACGCTTCTTCTTCGAGGCGATCATGCCGGGCCGCGATGGCTGGGATGCCTCCTTCTGCTGCGGCTCCAACTCGGTGACGCGCCGGGCGATCTTCGACGAGATCGGCGGCGGCCTGCCCGAGGGCTCGATCACCGAGGATATGCTGCTGACCCTCGCCAGCCTGCGCAAGGGGTACATCACGCGCTATCTCAACGAGCCGCTGGCTTATGGCCTCGCGCCGGAGAGCACCGCTGCCTTCTTCGTCCAGCGCCAGCGCTGGGCGCAGGGCGCGATCCAGATTCTCTATCTCAACCATGGCCCGCTGGGGGGCACGCTGAAGCTCCGCTATCGGCTGCTGTTCCTTCCCTCCGCGTGGGTGACGCAGGGCCTGCAATCGGTCTTCACAATCCTCGCGCCGATTCTGTTCGCGCTGTTCAATCTGGCGCCGATGGTCGGAGTCGATTTGCCGGGCATTATCTTCTTCCTTCTGCCGATGATCGTCGCGCTGCTCGGTGGCATCAGCATGCTGGCCCCGGGCCGCTATTATCCGCTCGCGGCGCAGATCCTGTCCGTTTTCCAGACCTTCCGCATCCTGCCTGCCGCGCTCAAGACGCTGATCGCGCCGAAGGGGCTGACCTTCAAGGTGACGCCCAAGGGCTCCGGCTCCAAGGGCGGCAAGCGCGGGCCGGGCGATTATGTGCTGTTCGCGTCGCTCACCCTCATGGCGGCGAGTCTGGCCAGCCTCGCCATCAACATGCTGCCCGATTATCGCATTGTCACGCAGGATGGCCTGCTGCCGGTCGTGGCCTTCTGGCTGGCGTTCAACATGGTGATGCTGCTGCTGGTGGCGATGATGTGCCTGGAGAAGCCGCGTGTGCGCGGCGAGGAGCGCTTCGACCTGCGCCAGACGGTGACGCTGATCGGCGACAACGGGCAGATGCTCAGCGCCTCAAGGGGGGATATCTCCATCTCGGGCATCGGCCTGCATCTCGATGCGCCGAGCGGTTTCGCGGTGGGTGAAAGGGTGCAGATCGTGCTGCCGGATGTCGGAATATTGCGCGGCGAGGTGCGCTATTCGGCGCGCCGGATCGGCATCCTGTTCGATTTTCATTCCGAGGAAATCCGCGACCGGCTGATCGTCTCGCTGTTCACCAACGGTATGAACGTGAATGCGCAACGTCCCTCGGCGCTGGCCGTGGCCGGCGCGATCGTTCGGCGGCTCTGGTCGGCAGACCTCAGCATCCGCGCCCAGGTCGCATCCGCGCCGGAAGCTCCGGAGGTGCCGGTCGAGAAACTCAGCGCCGCCACGCGCTGCATCGTGCCCGGCAAGCGGCCGGATTTGCGCGGTCCGGTACTGCTGACGGCGGAGGAGGGGGCTTCCCTCGCCGCTGCCAAGGTTGCGGTCGTGCCGGTCCCGGCGGAAGGTCCGCGCCGGTTCGCCTGACCTGCGTTCTTAAATTTCGTTCCCCTCTTGTTCCATAAGAACAAATAGGATACATGGCTCTTGTGACTTTCGGTTCACGAGGATTTGACTTCCATGGGGAGCAGGCACATGACGGCGAGCTTGAAGCTTATCGACGGCGAGAAGAACGTGGGAACCATGGAACGGCAGAAAGCACTCGAAGCAGCACTGGCGCAGATCGATCGCGCCTTCGGCAAGGGCTCGGCGATGAAGCTGGGCTCCAAGGAGGCGATGCAGGTCGAGGCGATTTCCACCGGCAGCCTGGGCCTTGATATCGCGCTTGGCGTCGGCGGCCTGCCGCGCGGTCGCGTGATCGAGGTCTATGGCCCGGAAAGCTCGGGCAAGACCACGCTGGCGCTCCATGTGATCGCCGAGGCGCAGAAGACGGGCGGCACGGCGGCCTTTATCGACGCCGAACATGCGCTCGATCCGGTCTATGCTCGCAAGCTGGGCGTGAACATCGATGAGTTGATCGTCTCGCAGCCGGATACCGGCGAGCAGGCCCTGGAGATCACCGATACGCTGGTGCGCTCCAACGCCATCGACGTGCTGGTCGTCGATTCGGTCGCGGCGCTGGTGCCTCGCGCCGAGATCGAGGGTGAGATGGGCGATAGCCATGTCGGCCTGCAGGCGCGCCTCATGTCGCAATCGCTGCGCAAACTGACCGGCTCGATCAGCCGCTCGCGCTGCATGGTGATCTTCATCAACCAGCTGCGCATGAAGATCGGCGTGATGTACGGCAATCCGGAGACGACCACGGGCGGTAATGCCTTGAAGTTCTACGCCTCTGTCCGCCTCGACATTCGCCGGACCGGTCAGATCAAGGATCGTGACGATATCGTCGGCAACGCCACGCGCGTGAAGGTGGTCAAGAACAAGGTCGCGCCGCCGTTCAAGCAGGTCGAGTTCGACATCATGTATGGCGAAGGCATTTCCAAGGTCGGCGAGATTTTGGACCTTGGCGTCAAGGCCGGCGTGGTCGAGAAGTCGGGCGCGTGGTTCTCCTATGATTCCGTCCGGATCGGGCAGGGACGTGAGAACGCCAAGAACTTCCTGCGTGAAAATCCCGAGATGATGGACAAGCTGGAGCGCACCATCCGCGCGCGCACTGAGGCTGTGGCCGAGGGCATGATGACCGGGCCGGACAGTGACGAGGCAAGCGAGGATTGATCTTTTTGGGAACCTGATCGTGCACAAACGCGGTCAGGTCGTCGTCTGCGGTGGCGTCGCATGAGGGACGCGCTGTGCAGTTCGAGCGATCGTGAAGCTGCGCTTGCGACTGGCGATCGGATTTTGGTCGCGATTTTCCGTTCACTCACCGCTTGTCGGCGGCTGCGGCTTCCCCTAATCGCTCGTCCATGACGTCGACCAACGATATCCGCCGCGCGTTCCTCGATTATTTCGGGGCCAATGGTCATGAGATCGTGCCTTCCGCGCCGCTCGTGCCCAATAACGATCCCACGCTCATGTTCGTGAACGCCGGCATGGTGCCGTTCAAGAATGTGTTCACGGGACTTGAGAGCCGCCCCTACAAGACGGCGACCTCGTCTCAGAAATGCGTGCGGGCGGGCGGCAAGCACAACGATCTCGATAATGTCGGCTACACCGCGCGGCACCTCACCTTCTTCGAGATGCTCGGCAATTTCTCGTTCGGCGATTATTTCAAGGAACGCGCCATCGAGTTGGCGTGGACGTTCGTCACGCGCGAACTCGGCCTGCCCAAGGATCGGCTGCTGGTCACGGTCTATCACACCGATGACGAGGCTTTTGGTTACTGGAAGAAGATCGGCCTTCCGGACGAGCGCATCATCCGCATCGCGACCAAAGACAATTTCTGGTCGATGGGCGATGATGGCCCATGCGGCCCCTGTTCCGAGATCTTCTACGATCATGGTCCGGATGTGCCCGGTGGGCCTCCGGGTTCGCCCGATGAAGATGGCGATCGGTTCGTCGAGATCTGGAATCTCGTCTTCATGCAGTTCGAGCAGCTGGGCGGCGAAATCGTCGGCGATTTGCCGCGTCCCTCCATCGACACCGGCATGGGCCTCGAACGCGCGGCTACGGTCATTCAGGGCGTGCATAGCGTCTTCGATACCGACCAGTTCCGGGCTCTGATCGATCTGTCCGCCACGCTGACCAAGACGTCGGCAAAAGGCGAGCAGGCCGCCAGCCACCGCGTCATTGCCGACCATTTGCGTTCGGCGGGCTTCCTGATTGCCGATGGCGTGCTGCCGGCCAATGAGGGGCGCGGTTATGTGCTGCGGCGGATCATGCGCCGCGCCATGCGTCATGCGCATCTGCTGGGCGCCGCCGAGCCGCTGATGCACCGCCTGGTTGGCGGTCTCAGCGCGGAAATGGGCGCGGCCTTCCCGGAATTGATCCGCGCCCAACCGCTGATTGAGGAAACACTGCTGCGCGAGGAAACTCGGTTCCGGCAGACGCTCGACAAGGGGCTCAAGCTGCTGGACGAAGCCGTGGCCGGCTTGCCGACAGGTGCGACGCTGCCCGGTGACACAGCGTTCAAGCTCTATGACACCTACGGCTTCCCTTACGATCTGACCGAAGACGCGCTGCGCGCCCAGGGCCTCACCGTCGACCGCTCCGGCTTCGACGCGGCCATGGCTGCCCAAAAGGCCGCCGCGCGCGCTGCGTGGAAGGGTTCGGGGCAGAAGGCATCAGAAGACGTCTGGTTCGATATCGCCGAGAGCGAAGGATCGACCGAGTTTACAGGCTATCTGAGCGAAGCCGGTGAGGGTCGCGTCGTCGCGCTGGTCAGGGATGGCGCCCGTGTCGAGCAGGCGCAGGCTGGCGAGAGCGTGACCATCGTCACCAATCAGACGCCCTTTTATGGTGAGAGCGGCGGCCAGGCAGGCGATACCGGTCGGATCAGCAAGTCAGATGGGCTGTCCGCGACTGTCTCGGACACCGCCAAGCCCCTGGGCCGTCTTCACGCCCATCAGGCGAGCATCGATGCCGGGCGAATCGCCATTGGCGATATCGTCCACATGGAGGTCGATGCCGCCCGCCGCGCGCGCGTGCGCGCCAATCACAGCGCCACCCACCTGTTGCACGCCGCGCTCCGCAAGACGCTCGGCCCGCATGTGACCCAGAAGGGCAGCCTCGTCGCGGAAGACCGGCTGCGCTTCGACTTCTCGCATCCCGAGGCGCTCACGCCGGCGCAGATCGCGCGGGTCGAGGCCGATGTGAACGCGCAAATTCGCGGCAATGCCGAGGTCAGCACGCGCCTCATGTCGCCGGACGATGCGATTGCCGCCGGCGCCATGGCGCTGTTCGGCGAGAAATATGGCGACGAAGTGCGCGTGCTCTCCATGGGCACGGGCGACGAGGGCACCTATTCGGTCGAGCTGTGCGGCGGCACTCACGTGCGCGCGCTGGGCGACATCGCGCTCTTCAAGATCGTGGGCGAAAGCGCGGTTGCCAGTGGTGTCCGCCGGATCGAGGCGCTGACCGGGGAGGCCGCGCGCCTGTGGCTCACGCAACGCGACGAGCAATTGCGCGCCATCGCCACGACCTTGCGGACGACGCCCGAGGATGCGACGGCCCGCGTGGCCGCGCTGGCCGAGCAGAGCCGCAAGCTGGAGCGCGAGCTGGCCGAAGCCAAGAAGGCGCTCGCACTGGCCGGCGCATCGGGCGGCGGCGCTTCGGCTGAGGCTGCGCCCGAGATCGTCAATGGCTACAAGGTTCTCGCCCAGCAATTCGATGGGCTCGACCCCAAGGGGCTGCGCGGCCTGGTGGATGACGCCAAGGGCCGGCTTGCCAGCGGCATCGCCGTCGTCATCGCGGTGAATGACGGGCGCGCGAGCATCGCGGCCGGCGTGACAGACGATCTGACCGGCACGTTCAGCGCTGTCGATCTGGTTCGTCTCGGCGTGGCTGCGCTGGGCGGGCAGGGCGGCGGCGGTCGCCCGGATATGGCGCAGGGTGGCGGCTCGGACGGTTCGGCTGCCCCGGCGGCGATCGAGGCGATCAAGGCGCGCATCGCGCAGGGCTAACGGGGCGCTGAACGGGGGAGGGCAGACCTCTCGGTCCGGCCGGCTCCTGTGTGGGAAACGATCCATGACGCCGAAGTCGCTCATTACATATCCCATCCACCTCGCGCGGGGCGGCAAGGCCGTGGCACAGCCGGCCATGACCTCCGATCCGGCATGGTATGCCGCCTATGACGCACGCCATGGCGGCGATGGCGCAGATGGCTGCCTGGTCAGCGCCTATCGTTTCAGCAGCAATTGGTCGATGTGGGAGCGGCATCCGCTCGGCGACGAAATCGTGTATTGCATCGCCGGTGCCGTGACGCTGCGGCAGCGCGGCGAGGATGGGACGGAAACCCATGTTGCGCTCTCCGCCGGCGACTATGCGATCAACCCCGCCAATGTCTGGCACACTGCGGATGCTGCCGGAGAGGTGGAACTGCTGTTCATCACCCCGGGCAGCGGAACCGAGCACGAGCCGCGCTAGCGGCGGCCTGCGTTCAGGCGGGACCGTTCGCTTCCCCCAGCCGTCGACTCCGCAGCCGCGGCGCGACGTCGAGTTCCGCCGCCGCCTTGATCTCATTCTGCAGGTCTTCGCGCTTTTGGTGCACGGACGCGATCACGGGCCCCATGGGCAGGCCGAGGTCCACCAGCGCGGTCTCGGCGAGATGCAGTGAGCTTTCCAGCGTCTCCGGCACAGCGTCGCTTGCGCCGGCCCGATAGAGTTGCGCGGCGTGGGTGGTGTCCCGTGCCCGCACGATGATCGGCAGATCGTCCAGCCAGCCCCGCACGCGATTGGTGACGCGCATCGCCAGCACCGGGTCGTCCATGGTGATGATGAGCGCCTGCGCGCGCCCGAGTCTCAGGCGATCGAGCGTGTCCGGGCGCGACACATCGCCGAACTGGACGGTGTAGCCCTCCGCCCGGGCCTGCGCGACAATATCGATATCATTCTCCACTGCCACATAGGGCACCTCATGCACGCGCAGGAGATCGGCAACAGTGCGGCCGACGCGGCCGAAGCCGAGGATGATGGCGGCGCGCGCATTGTCGTCAGTGTCGGTGCTATCCGGCTCCAGCGCATCCCGCTCGACCCGCCGGGCCATGCGATGCCCGAATTTGGCGAGGATGGGCGTGAGCGTAAGGCCGATGGCGGTGGCCATTTGCCAGAACGCCGCCGTTCCGGGGCTGATGAGATTGGCCGTCACGGCGCTCGCCAGCACGATGAGCGTCGTTTCCGACGGGCTGCCCATCAGGATACCGGTTTCCAGCGCCACCCCGCGCCGCGCGCCCGCAAGCCGCAGCAGCAGGCTGGTCACCGCCACCTTGGCCAGCACGACGCCGGTGATCGCGAGCAGCAACCCATCCCATTGCGCGACCAGAGCCACGGGATCGATCGCCATGCCCACGGTGATCAGGAAGACGCCCAGCGCCAAGCCCTTGAACGGCTCGGTCATGCCCTCGACTTGGCCGTGATAGTCGGTTTCCGCGATCAGGATGCCCGCGACCAGCGCGCCGACGATGGGCGAGAGGCCTGCCGCTGTGGTGAGCAGGCTGGAGACCATCACCACGAGCAGGCTTGCCGCTAGAAAGACCTCGGGCCGCTTGGCGCGCGCCGCCTGTGCGAACAGCCGCGGCAGCATGAACCGCCCCCCGATCAGCAAGGCGAGCACGGCGAGACCCCCGGTCAACAGGACGGTGGCAAGATTTTCCCAACCATCGTCCGCAACATTGGGCGCCATGGCACCAAGCGCGAAGACGATGGGCACGAGTGCCAGATCCTCAAAGAGCAACATGCCGAACGCGGATTTGCCAACCGCCGAATGGGTGCCGGCGATCGGCATGACGAGCGCCGTCGAGGAGAGGGAGAGGGCAAGGCCCAGGCCGATGGCGGCATACAGGCTGCTACCGAGCAGCAGCATCCCGCCACCGATCAGCGTGGCGCTGCCGAGCAGTTCCGCCGCACCGATGCCGAAGACGAATTTGCGCATCGACCACAGGCGTTTGAACGACAGTTCCAGGCCGATAGAGAAAAGCAGCATGACGATGCCGAGTTCGGCAAAGGCGGTGATCGCCGATTCCCGCGAAATCGTAACATGGGCGAGCGCCGGATAGGCGCTGACGAACCGGCCGAGACCGAAGGGGCCGACCAGCAGCCCGACGAGGATGAAGCCGATGATCGGGCTGATGCGGAAGCGCGCGAAGGCGGGGATCACGAGGCCTGCCGCGCCGAGAATGACCAGCGCCTCGTTGAAGGTCTGGCTGCCGAACGTGCCGTGGATCATCGGATCAGTCCGCTCGGGCGAGTGGGCGGGAGGCCAGGGTGCGGGCGTGCCGCAGGGAGGGAGGAGGGCGCTTCGAGCGTGGTTGACCCCATCGAAGCGCCCCCTTCAGGTCTTTAGGACCAGTTGCTCATTTCAGCTTCGAGGTTCCGGCGGATCGCCTCGAAGAACTGCTCGGTGGTCATCCAGGCCTGATTCGGCCCGATAAGGATCGCGAGGTCCTTGGTCATTTCACCATTTTCCACCGTCTGCACGCAGACGCGCTCCAGCGTCTCGGCAAAGCGGACGACGTCCGGCGTCTCGTCGAACTTGCCGCGGAACTTGAGGCCGCCGGTCCACGCGAAGATCGAGGCGATCGGGTTGGTCGAGGTCGCCTTGCCCTGCTGGTGCTGGCGATAGTGACGGGTCACGGTGCCGTGCGCGGCTTCGGCCTCGACCGTCTTGCCGTCGGGCGACATCAGGACGGAGGTCATCAGGCCGAGCGAGCCGAAGCCCTGCGCCACGGTGTCCGACTGAACGTCGCCGTCATAGTTCTTGCACGCCCACACGAACTTGCCGCTCCACTTGAGTGCGGCCGCGACCATGTCGTCGATCAGGCGGTGCTGATATTCGATGCCAGCAGCCGCGTACTTGTCCTTGAATTCACGGTCGAAAACGTCCTGGAACAGATCCTTGAAGCGACCGTCATACGCCTTGATGATCGTGTTCTTGGTGGAGAGGTATAACGGCCACTTGCGGTCGAGCGCATAGTTCATGGATGCGCGGGCGAAATCGATGATCGACTGGTCGAGATTGTACATCGACATGGCTACGCCCGAGCCGGGGAACTGGAAGACTTCGCGGTCAATCACCTTGCCATCGTCGCCTTCGAACACCAGACGCAGCTTGCCGGGGCCGGGCACGAGGAAGTCGGTGGCGCGATACTGATCGCCAAAGGCATGACGGCCGATCACGATCGGGTCGGTCCAGCCCGGCACCAGGCGGGGCACGTTCTTGATGACGATTGGCTCGCGGAACACGACGCCGCCCAGAATGTTGCGGATCGTGCCGTTCGGCGACTTCCACATCTGCTTGAGGTTGAACTCCTCGACGCGCGCCTCATCCGGCGTGATCGTGGCGCACTTCACGCCGACGCCGTACTTCTTGATTGCCTCGGCGGAATCGATGGTGATCTGGTCGTTGGTGCGGTCACGCTCTTCGACGCTCAGATCATAATAGTGAAGGTCGACGTCGACATAAGGCTTGATGAGCCGCTCGCGGATCCATTCCCAGATGATCCGGGTCATCTCATCGCCGTCGATCTCGACGATCGGATTTTTCACCTTGATCTTGCTCATGCGTGCCATGTTCCCTGTTCGATGTCGCTGGGGCCGCCGCGACCGCGCGCGGCAGGGCCTTTCAGCATGCCTCTAGGGAAGGTCGCGGCGATGATCAACTGCCCTGGCCACGCATGAGAGGCTGATGTCGGGCGATTTATGCCGCGTGGCAGGCCTGTTTGGGCCGGCGGGGATTGTGCCGGGCGGCGGCTCACCCTAAACAGAGCCCATGACAACAGAATTTTCGGGCACGCAGCCGGTCGCGCCTTCACGGACAAGCGTCAAGTGGAGTTTCCCATCGGTTCACCCGGAGGGGCGGCGCTTTGGGGCGATTGCCGCTGCGATTACCCTCATTTTTGCCTTGATGGGCTGGTCGATCCTGGCCTGGCTGATGGTCGGCGTGACGCTTTGGGTGTTCGCCTTCTTCCGCGATCCCATCCGCGCCGTGCCGCAGGACGAGCGCGCAATCATCGCGCCGGCGGATGGGCTGGTGACCCTGATTCAGGTCGTTCCGCCCCCGCCGGAGATGCTCGGACCAGACAAGCTTGGAACCGAACCCATGACACGGGTTTCTATCTTCATGAGCGTGTTCGACGTCCACATCAATCGCACCCCGATCAGCGGCACCATCAAGGATGTCGTCTATATCAGTGGCAAGTTCGTCAATGCGGACCTGGACAAGGCCAGCGAAGACAATGAGCGCCAGCACATTCTGGTCGAGCGCAGCGATGGCGTGCGGGTGGGCTTCACGCAGATCGCTGGGCTGGTCGCGCGGCGGATCGTTCCTTTCGTCAAGCGCGGCGATATCGTCGCGGCAGGCCAGCGCGTCGGGTTGATCCGCTTCGGCAGCCGCGTGGACGTCTATCTCCCTGCCGGCACGGCGCCGCAGGTCGCGCTTGGCACGCATACCGTCGCCGGCGAAACGATCCTGGCGCATCTGGGCGAGAACCAGTCCGCCACGGCTGTGCTGCAATGAGGCCTTGCTCGCTTGGCGCGCCCATTGGCGGCCCCGCGCCTGTTTCGGATTTGATATAATGGCGCGACCGCGTCCCATCGCCCGGATGAGCCGCGGCATCACGCTGCGTCAGGTTGCACCGAACGCCATTACGGCGATGGCGCTCTGCTTTGGTCTCACCGCCATTCGCTATGGCATTTCCGGTGAATGGCAGCTTGCCGTCGCGGCGATCATCTTTGCCGGCGTGCTCGATGGGGTCGACGGACGTGTCGCGCGCCTGCTGCGGGCGGACAGTCGCTTCGGCGCGGAACTCGATTCGCTCTCGGATGCGATTGCCTTCGGCGTCTCGCCAGCGCTTCTCGTCTATCTCTGGTCGCTGCAGTCCATGCCGCGCTTTGGCTGGATCGTCGCGCTGGTGCTGGCGCTCAGCTGCGCGCTTCGCCTCGCGCGCTTCAATGCCAGCCTCGATGTGATCGATCAGCCGCGCAAGGCTGCCGGCTTCCTCACCGGCGTGCCCGCACCGGCGGGCGCCGGCATTGCCCTGCTGCCGCTCTATGCCTGGTTCATCACCGGACTGGACGTGTTCCGCGACTGGCGGCTTGTCGCCCCATGGATCGTCATTTCGGCCTTCCTGATGATCTCCAGCCTGCCGACGCTGGGCTGGAAGGGGCTGCGCGTGCCGCCGGCCTGGCGCCTGTTCGCCATTCTACTGGCCGGCATCTTCGCCGCGAGCCTGATGGTTGCGCCGTGGCACGCCCTGCTTCTGCTGTCGCTGGCGTACATCACGCTCCTGCCGATCGGACTGGTCAGCTACGCTCGGGTCAAGCGGCGGCTCGTGGCTGCATCGCTATCGCAAGGCTGAGGCCCGTCGCGGCGACGGGCTGTGCCGTCTGCCGCTGCCCGGCGCGCTCGGGCGTCCAGCCTTCCAGATCCAGCGTGCGCAGCGCGCGCATCATTGCGCCATGGCGCAGCCGCAGTTCATGGACCATGATCGTCGCTGCCAAAGTCGCCGCAACCGCAAACAAGGCACATCCCAGAATATAGAACATCGTCGTCCCTTTCCTGTGTCCACAGCATCGCCATGGCTTGATGTTCACTATTTGTTCCTGTTCTCGCCGCCTGTCAAGCGTGATGTGCAGGCTTGTGCTCCTGTCGGGCTTGGTCTAAGGGCGCGCGTCTAACCCACATGGGATTCGCCACATACCGGTGCCGCTTCGCGGTCACTGAATCCCAGAGGCTCAACCGGAAGGAGATATATTATGGCGGCACCCGTCGTCACCCTGCACCAATTGATCGAGGCCGGCGCGCACTTCGGCCACCAGACGCACCGCTGGAATCCCCGCATGAAGCCGTACATCTTCGGCGAGCGGAACGGCATCCACATTCTCGATCTCTCGCAGACAGTTCCCCTCTTCGCCCGCGCGCTGGACTTCGTGTCCGCGACGGTCGCCGCTGGCGGCAAGGTGCTGTTCGTCGGCACCAAGCGCCAGGCGCAGGAGCCGATTGCCGAGGCCGCCCGTCGTTCGGGTCAGCACTTCGTCAATCACCGCTGGCTGGGCGGCATGCTCACCAACTGGAAGACCATTTCCGGCTCGATCAAGCGTCTCAAGACGCTTGAGGAGAAGCTGTCGGGTGACACCCACGGCCTCACCAAGAAGGAAGTGCTCCAGATGACGCGCGAGCGCGACAAGCTCGAGCTGTCACTCGGCGGCATCCGCGACATGGGCGGCATTCCGGACGTGATGTTCGTCATCGACGTCAACAAGGAAGAGCTGGCGATCAAGGAAGCCAACACGCTGGGTATTCCGGTGGTCGCGGTTCTCGACTCGAACGTCGATCCGTCGGGCATCGCTTTCCCGGTTCCGGCCAATGACGACGCCAGCCGTGCCATCCGTCTCTACTGCGAGGCTCTGGCCCAGGCTGCCACGCGCGGCAACCAGAACGCCGCAGCGGCATCCGGCATGGACCTTGGCGCCATGGACGAGCCGCCGGCTGAGGAAGCGCTCGCGCAGGCCTGATCGGCGCCGTCAAACGCACGCAACAATGTGCGGGCAGGGCGCCGGATCGGGAACGATCCTGGCGCCCGCCTGACATCTGGCAATATTGAATTCGAGATTTGAGGAACAAGAGACATGGCAGAGATTACCGCAGCCGCCGTCAAGGAACTGCGCGAGCGCTCGGGCGCTGGCATGATGGACTGCAAGAAGGCGCTTGCCGAAACCAATGGTGACGTGGAAGCCGCAGTCGACTGGCTGCGCGCCAAGGGCCTTGCCGCCGCGCAGAAGAAGTCGAGCCGCACCGCAGCCGAGGGCCTCGTGGTCGTGGCTGTCGATGGCACGCGCGGCGTTGCCGTCGAAGTGAACAGCGAGACGGACTTCGTCGCCAAGAACGATCAGTTCCAGGGCTTCGTCCGCACGGCGGGCGACGTGGCGCTCAAGAACGCCATCGGCGACGCCGAGGCCCTGCTGGCCGCGCCGCACCCGGCCGGTGGCACGATCAACGATGCGCTGGTGACCAATGTCGCCACCATCGGCGAAAACCAGCAGCTGCGTCGCGTGAAGGCTGTGTCGGTCGACCAGGGTCTGGTCATCGATTACATGCACAACGCCGTGGCGCCCTCGCTCGGCAAGATCGGCGTGCTCGTCGCGCTGGAGAGCCCGGCCGGTGCCGACGTGCTCGCCCCTCTCGGCAAGCAGATCGCCATGCACATCGCGGCGGCTTTCCCGGTCGCGCTCAAGGCTGAGGACATTCCGTCCGAAATTCTCGACCGCGAGCGCAAGATCGCGGCTGAGAAGGCTGCCGAGTCGGGCAAGCCCGCCGACATCGTCGCCAAGATGGTCGACGGCGCCGTGGCGAAGTTCGCCAAGGAGCAGGCGCTGCTCTCGCAGATCTTCGTGATGGACAACAAGACGCCGATCGCGGACGTCGTGGCCAAGGCCGCGAAGGATGCCGGCACGACCATCGTCCTCAAGGACTATGTGCGCTTCCAGCTCGGCGAAGGCATCGAGAAGGAAGAGAAGGATTTTGCGGCAGAAGTCGCAGCCGCCGTCGGCGCCTGATCCTTCCCTTCATTTATTACGCACCGGGCGCGCTCGGTGCTTGGCATGGCGGCGCGGGCTTACTAAGGTCCGCGCCGCTCCCGTCTCTGGAATTTGTTAGGCATTCATGACCACGACCGCCCCCAAGCGCATTCTCATCAAGCTCTCGGGCGAGGCCGCGATGGGGGCTCAGAGCTTCGGTATCGATCCGGGCACTGTCGCGCGCGTGGCCGGGGAAGTGAAGGAGGCCAAGGAATTCGGCTTCGAGATCTGTCTGGTGATCGGGGGCGGCAACATCTTCCGCGGCATGGCCGGCGCGGCGCAGGGCATGGACCGCGCCAATGCCGATTATATGGGCATGCTGGCGACCGTTATGAATGCCCTCGCCATGCAGGATGCGCTGGAGCATCTGGGCGTCGCCACGCGGGTGCAGTCTGCCATTCCCATGGCCAGCGTTTGCGAACCCTATATCCGTCGTCGCGCCCAGCGGCATCTGGAGAAGGGCCGGGTGGTGATCTTCGCCGCCGGCACGGGCAATCCCTATTTCACGACGGACAGCGGCGCGGCGCTACGGGCGGCCGAAATGAGCTGCGACGCGCTCTACAAGGGTACGTCGGTGGATGGCGTCTATGATGCCGATCCTAAGCTCGTCGATTCTGCAAAGCGTTTCGATCGCGTGAGTTACGATCAGGTGCTCACACAAAATCTCAAGGTGATGGATGCCAGCGCCGTGGCGCTGTGCCGCGATAACGCCATTCCCATCATCGTGTTCAACATTCGCGAGCAGGGCAACCTTGCCCGCGTGCTGCGCGGCGAGGGCGTTTCGACCCTGGTCGACAGCGGTCGCTAGGTTCATCGGAGAGGCAAGATGGCAAAATATGACAAGGCTGATCTGGAGCGCCGCATGGCAGGCGCCGTCGACGCGCTCCAGCACGATCTGAACGGGCTGCGTACGGGCCGGGCCAATGTGGGCCTGCTCGATCCCATCACCGTAGAGGTGTACGGCGCCAAGATGCCGCTCAATCAGGTCGCGACCGTTTCCGCGCCGGAGCCGCGCCTGCTCTCCGTGCAGGTATGGGACAAGTCCAATGTCGGCCCGGTCGACAAGGCGATCCGCTCGGCGGGCCTTGGCCTCAATCCGATTGTCGACGGGCAGAACGTCCGTCTGCCGATTCCAGACCTGACCGAAGAGCGCCGCAAGGAACTCGCCAAGCTGGCCGGCCAATATGCCGAGAAGGCGCGCGTCGCCGCCCGCAACGTCCGCCGCGATGGCATGGACAATCTCAAAACCGACGAGAAGAAGGGCGAGATCAGCGAGGACGAGCGCAAGCGCGCTGAAGCCGACGTGCAGAAGCTCACCGATTCGACCATAGCGGATATCGATGCGGCAGCGCAGGCGAAGGAAAAGGAAATCCTTGGCAAATAATCCGTCCTTCGACCGCCGAGGGAGAGGCCAGGGCCATTTATGAGCCTTTTGAGGTCCAGGATGACGCGCAAGGCCGCGCCGACCCCCGTCCAGACCGGCGGGGAAGGGGCGGTGCCGCGCCATGTCGCGATCATCATGGATGGCAATGGCCGCTGGGCGAAGGCGCGTCGCTTGCCACGCGTCGCCGGTCATCGCGCCGGAGCCGAGGCCGTGCGCCGTACCCTGCGAGCTGCATCCAAGCTCGGCATTGAATGCGTGACGCTCTATGCCTTTTCGTCTGAGAACTGGAAGCGGCCTGAGGACGAGATTGCCGACCTGACCGGCCTGATGAAGCAGTTTCTCCGCTCGGAAGTGGATGATCTGCACGAGGCCGGCATCCGGCTGAAGATCATCGGCAATCACCATGCCTTCGAGCCGGAAGCGGCGGCCATGGTCGATGCGGCCGTGGCGCGCACCGCCGCCAACACCGCGTCCACGCTGGTAGTGGCGCTCAATTATGGATCGCAGGACGAACTGGCTCGCGCCATGCGCGCTCTTGCCCAGCAGGTGCAGGCCGGCACGCTGGCACCCGAAGCGATCACGCCCGCCGTCATCGCGGCGCAGCTCGATACCGCTGACCTGCCGCCGCTCGATCTGTTGATCCGCACCTCTGGCGAAGTGCGCCTCTCCAACTTCCTGCTCTGGCAGGCGGCCTATGCCGAACTGTATTTCACCGAGACGCTGTGGCCGGACTTCGATGAGGCGGCGCTGGCAACTGCGGTGGAAAGCTACGCCTGCCGCGAACGCCGGTACGGAGGGCGATGATGGCCGAACGCGCGCCTCGCTCCGATCTGGCGGTTCGCACCGGCTCGGCGATCGTGCTGCTGGTCGGCGCCGGGCTCGCGCTATGGGCCGATGGCGCGGTGCTGATCCTGCTGGTGGCGCTGGTGAGCGCCCTCGTTTTCTGGGAATGGCGCGGCCTCGTCCGGCGCTTTCCCGATGGCACGCTCGCCCGGATGCTCTGGCTGCTCTTCGGGCTGATCTATATCGGCGGTGCGGCGCTAGCGCTGCTGTCTCTGGGCGCGGCGACGCGCTGGCTGCTGATCGGCATCGTCATCGCGACGGATGTGGGCGCCTATTTCGCCGGGCGGACGATTGGCGGGCCGAAGATCGCACCGGCGATCAGTCCGTCCAAGACCTGGGCGGGTCTTGGCGGCGGCATGACCGCCTCGGGGCTGCTGGTGGCGGTTGTCGCCAGTGTGAGCCTGCAGCCCGGCTTCGTGCTGGTCAGCGCGCTACTCGGCGCAGCCATCGCTGTGGTGGCCCAGGTGGGCGACTTCTTCGAAAGCTGGATGAAGCGGCGGGCGGGCGTGAAGGATAGCGGCAATCTCATCCCCGGCCATGGCGGCATGTTCGACCGGGTGGACGGCCTGCTGCTGGCCGCCATTCTGGCTGCTCTGGCCAGCGCAGGAGGAATGCTGGGATGATCGTGCCGCGCACCGTTTCCGTCTTCGGCGCGACCGGGTCGGTTGGCACCTCCACGCTCGATCTCATTGCGCGCGAGCCGGAGGCGTTCGAGGTTCTGGCCGTGACCGCCGGGGACGATGTCGACAAGCTCGCCGCGATCGCCATCACGCACCGCGCCCGCCGCGCGGTCATCGCCAATGAGAGCCGTTATGGCGCGCTCAAGGCTGCGCTGGCCGGTAGCGGCATCGAGGCCGCCGCCGGCGGCGAGGCACTGATCGAGGCGGCCCAAATGGGCGCGGACTGGACCATGGCCGCCATTGTCGGCTGCGCGGGACTGGCTCCCACGCTTGCTGCGGTCGCCGGGGGCAAGACCGTGGCGCTGGCCAACAAGGAGGCCTTGGTTTCGGCCGGTGACGTCATGATGGCGGCGGTCGCCCGCAGTGGCGCCGCGCTGCTGCCGGTCGACAGTGAGCACAACGCAATCTTCCAGTGCCTCGCAAGCGGCGGCCTCGACGCCGTGCGCAAGATCACGCTCACCGCCAGCGGCGGCCCGTTCCGCACGCTCAGCCGCGAGGCCATGCGCACGGTGACGCCGACGCAGGCGGTCAAGCATCCCAACTGGTCGATGGGCCGCAAGATCAGCATCGACAGCGCGACGATGATGAACAAGGGGCTGGAGCTAATCGAGGCTTATCACCTCTTCCCCATCGGCCTTGAGCGCTTTTCGATCCTCGTTCACCCGCAATCGGTCATTCACTCGATGGTCGAATATCGCGATCGGTCGACCATTGCGCAGCTGGGTTGCCCGGATATGCGCATCCCCATCGCCAGCGCTTTGGCCTGGCCGCAGCGCATGGAGACGCCCTGCGAACCGCTCGATCTGGCCACGCTTGGCCGGCTCGACTTCGAGGCGCCCGATGAGGAGCGCTTCCCCGCGCTGCGCCTTGCGCGCGAGGCGATCCAGGCCGGCGGCGGCGCACCGGCCATTCTCAATGCCGCCAACGAGATCGCCGTTGGCGCGTTCCTCGATGGGCGGATCGGCTTTCTTGATATTGGCCGGATCGTCGAAGACGTGCTAGCCCGCAGCGACGCCGGCCGCATCGCTACGCTCGAGGATGTTCAGGCCATCGACAGGTCGGCGCGTGCAATGGCCGAGCGGCTGACGGCGGAGCTCATCAATTGACCGATAACCCCGGTTTCTTCTTCACGATCCTCGCGTTCCTGCTGGTCATCGGCCCGCTCGTGTTCGTTCATGAGCTGGGACATTATCTCGTCGGCCGCTGGTTCGGCGTTCATGCCGAGACCTTTTCCATCGGCTTCGGCAAGGAGGTCTTCGCCTGGCATGACAAGCGCGGCACGCGCTGGCGCGTCGCGGCGCTGCCGCTCGGCGGCTACGTCAAGTTCGCCGGAGACATGAACGCGGCCAGCCAGTCCGACCCGAGCTGGCTGCAACTGCCGCCGGATGAGCGCAACCGCACCTTCCAGTCCAAGTCGGTCGGCAAGCGCGCGCTGATCGTGCTGGCCGGGCCGCTTATCAATCTGCTGTTCGCCGCGATCATTCTGGGCGGCTTTGCTTATGCCTATGGCGAGAATGTCACCCCGGCCGACGTGACGGCGGTGGAAGCCAATTCCGCGGCGGACCGCGCCGGCATCCTGTCCGGGGACAAGATTCGCGGCGTGGATGGCAAGCCGGTGGAGCTGTTTGGCGAGCTGCGCCAGATCATCGTGACCAAGCTGCCCGGCGAGGAGGTCACTCTCACCGTCGAGCGTGGCGGGGCAGCGCGCCAGATTCCGGTGAAGATCGGCGAGGTCGTTCAAGTCGATCGATTCGGCAACGAGTTCCGTTATGGCGCGCTCGGCGTGCGTAGCCTTGAATCGGTTTCGCGCCCTGTCGGGTTGCTCGAGGCGCCCTGGGTCGGCGTGCGCCGCACGGGCGAGCTGATCGGCATGATGGCGAGCGGCCTCGCCGACATCGTCACCGGGCGACGCTCAGTCGATGAACTGGGCGGGCCGCTTAAGATCGCGCAGATTTCCGGCGAGCAGGCGGCATTGGGGCCGGAGGCGCTGATTGCCTTCGTTGCGCTGGTCTCCATTAACTTGGGGTTCATCAATCTCTTGCCAATTCCCATGCTCGACGGGGGTCATTTGTTCTTCTACGGAATAGAAGCTATTCAGCGCAGGCCGGTCAGTCCACGCTTTCAGGAAATGGCGTTTCGGTCGGGCCTCGCGCTTTTGCTGGGACTGATGATCTTCGTGACTTTGAACGATCTGGCGTCGTTTGGCGTCTGGCGAGGGCTGAGCGGCTTGATTGGCTGATCGGGTTGGGGCAGGGGAGGCAGCGCGGATGCGGCTTCCCCGGATGAAGTGCATTCAGGACATGTCGAGGAATCTGAGTTTGAGCGAAGCAGCACGCATTTCATCGACACAGGGCCGCCTCGCGCCGTTGCTCCTGTGTGGCACCATCCTGGCAGGCTTCGGGTCCGTGCCGGCGATGGCACAGGCCACCGGAAGCGCCACAGCGCAGCCGGCCCCCGCGCTGCCCTCCGCGCCTGCGGTTCAGCCGGTGACCGCCGAAGAGCGCACCATCTCCGCCATCACGGTGGAAGGTGCCCAGCGCCTCGAGGGGGACACGGTCCTCTCCTATACCAAGCTGCGGATCGGCAACAAATACACCCGCGAGACGCTCGACGAGGCGCTGCGCGAGCTTTACGCCAGCGAACTGTTCTCGGATGTGCAGATCCGCGACAATCAGGGCGCGCTCACCATCCAGGTGACCGAGAACCCGGTCATCAATCGTATCGTGCTGGAGGGCAATAAGCGCCTCAAGGACGACAAGATCCTTCCCGAAATCCGCATGGCGCCCCGGCAGATCTACACGCGCTCCAAGGTGCGTGCGGACGTCGCCCGGATCATCGAGCTGTATCGTCGCCAGGGCCGGTTCGCGGCGGTCGTGGATCCCAAGCTGGTGCAGCTGGACCAGAACCGCGTCGACATCGTCTACGAGATCACGGAAGGGCCGAAATCCAAGGTCCGCCAGATCAACATCATCGGCAACGACAAATTCTCCGATGGGCAGCTGCGCAGCGAGATGGCGACCAAGCAGTCGCGCTGGTTCCGCGTCTTCTCGTCCGGCACTACCTACGATCCCGACCGTCTGGCCTATGACCAGCAGAAGGTCCGTCAGTTCTACCTGACGCAGGGCTATGCCGATTTTCGCGTCGTGTCGGCCGTTGCCGAGCTGACGTCGAACAAGCAGGACTTCATCATCACCTATGTGGTGGAGGAAGGCGACCGCTACAAGTTCGGCGACGTGACCGTGCAGAGCGATATTCGCGACCTCAGTTCCGAGGGCCTGTCCCGCTCGCTGCGGATGAAGAAGGGCGACTGGTACAACGCCAAGGCCGTGGAAGACACGGTCGAGCAGCTCAACCAGACCGCCGGTCTGTTCGGCTATGCTTTCGCCGACGTGCAGCCCGAGTTCAATCGCAGCCGCGAAGACCTCACCATGGGCATCACCTTCCGCATCGCCAACGCGCCGCGCGTCTATGTCGAGCGGATCGATATCAACGGCAACACGCTGACGCAGGACAAGGTGATCCGCCGGGAGTTCCGTCTGCACGAGGGCGACGCGTTCAACACCTTCCAGGTCCGCCGCTCGCAGGACCGGATCAACTCGCTGGGCTTCTTCCAGGAGCGTCTGGAGATCGACCAGAAGCCGGGTTCCGCGCCCGACCGCATCGTGCTGGAAACCAATGTCGAGGAAAAGGCGACCGGTGAGCTTCAGCTTTCCGCTGGTTTCTCGAGCCTTGAGCGCTTCATCCTCTCGGCATCGGTCACGCAGCGCAACTTCCGCGGCATGGGCCAGGAACTGCGCACTTCGGTCAATTATTCGAGCTACTCAAAGTCCGTGAACGTCGGCTTCACCGAGCCCTACTTCCTGGACAAGAACATCGCGCTGGGCGGCGATATCTTCCGGCAGGATACGAACTCGTTCAACTACCTGTCCGGTAATGACCGCAACACGCTGTACAGCCAGGTCCGCACCGGCTTCCAGCTGCGCGCCGGTCTGCCGATTACCGAATATCTCTCGCTGGCGCTGCGCTATGGCCTCTCGTTCGAGGACGTGACGCTGGACAAGGCCAACTATTACTCCGACCGTGAGCAGGCCGGCAACTTCCAGTGCGACCCTCTGCGCGCAAGCCAGTATCTGTGCGATGCCATCGGCAAGCGCACCACGTCGTCGATCGGCTATTCGCTAATTTATGACATGCGGGACAACCGCATCCGTCCCACGCGCGGGCACAGCATCACGTTCAGTCAGGACTTTGCCGGTCTGGGCGGTAACGTCCGTTACCTGCGCAACCGTCTCTCTGCCGATAAATACTGGCCGCTCGGCGGCGGCTTCATCTTCTCGGTGAAGGGCGAGGCAGGCTACATCCATTCGTTCGAAGATGGCGCGGGGCCGAATTCCGACCCCGTCCGCCTCGTCGATCGCTTCTTCCTGGGTGAGCCGCAATTGCGCGGTTTCGATATTCGCGGCGTCGGGCCGCGGATCGTGCGCAAGCCTTATCTGTACGACGAGAACAATAACGTCATCGGGCTCAGTGAAAACCGCGACCAGTGGTCCGACGACGCTCTGGGCGGCCGCGCTTACTATCTCACGCACTTTGAGATCGAGATTCCGCTTGGTGCCGGCGCGCGCGACATGGGCCTGCGTCCGTCAGTGTTCATCGATGCCGGTGCCGTCTTCGGCGTCCGTCGTCCGAACTTGATCGACCTGCCCCAAAACATCGATTTCCCCATCCGGGATGCCAGCGGCTTGAGGCAGTGCATCACGCCTGCGACCGACACGACCGCCAGTTCGCTTTCGTCCATTCCCGATGGCGCTAGCTGTCCTTCCGGTACGACGCCTTACGTAACGTCGATTGGCGGCTTCAAGGAAGTCTTCCTCGGCGACAGCCCCAAACCGCGCGTGTCGGTCGGTTTCGGCGTGAACTGGAATTCGCCCTTCGGTCCGTTCCGGATCGATATCGCCAAGGCCCTGGTGAAGGTCGACGGCGATGATACCAAGCTTGTAACCTTCAACATAGGGACACAATTCTGATGCGTAACTCCATCTTTTCCGCTGTTGCGCTCGCAACGGCATCGGTCGCGGCCCTCAGCGTTTCTGCGCCGGTTTCCGCACAGGTCAAGCAGGCGATTGCCGTCGTCAACATCGACGAGGCGATTGGCCAGTCGAGCGCGGCCACCACGGCCAGCCAGCAGATGCAGGTGACCTACAAGTCGAATATCGACCAGATCAACACGCGTCGCACTGCGCTGCAGACCGAGATTCAGCAGAAGCAGACTGCGCTGCAGACCGCAGCGCAGGCCGCTGGCCAGAACCCGCCCGCTGCCACGCAGACCACCCTGCAGAACCAGTATAACGAGTTGCAGCGTCGCGCGCAGGAAGCGCAGGCCGAACTGCAGCGTCTCGAGCAGCCGCTCCAGCTCGCCCGCGCCTATGTGCTCGAGCAGATCGGCGCCAAGCTGCCCGAGGCCATGCGCAACGTGATGACCAAGAACAAGATCGACCTGCTGGTGAAGGCTGAAGCTGCAGAAGCCTTCCAGCCCACGGCGGACGTCACCCGTCTGCTCGTGCAGGAGATCAACGCGCTGGTTCCGTCCGTCAGCATCACGCCGCCGCAGGGCTGGCAGCCCGGTGGTCAGCAGCAGCAGCAGCAGCAGCCTGCCGCTGCAGCGCCGGCTGCGCGCACGCCGACGGCTGGCGAAGGGCGCTAATCACCGATGAGCGAAACGGAAAGCGCAGAGGCTGAACAGAGCGGCGGACTCGATATCCGTGGCGTGCTGGCAGCCTTGCCGCATCGTTACCCGTTGCTGCTGGTCGACCGTGTGGTCTCGATGGTTCCCAAGACCTCGATCCACGCGGTCAAGGCCGTGTCGATGAACGAGCAGTTCTTCCAGGGGCATTTCCCCGGCCGGCCGATCATGCCGGGCGTGCTCATCGTCGAGGCGATTGCCCAGGCTGCCGGCATCCTCGCCGTCGAGTCTCTCGGGCTCGCCGGCACGGGCAAGCTCGTTTATTTCATGACCATTGAGGGCGCGAAGTTCCGTGCGCCTGTCGAGCCGGGGCATCTGCTGGACCTCCATGTCGAGTTCACGCAGCTGCGCGGTTCGGTCTGCAAATTCTCCGGCAAGGCCAGCATCGACGGCAAATTGTGCGCAGAAACAAATTGCGTCGCGATGATCGCCGATCCGCCGAAGGACTGAGCGGGACACAAACCCCGCAGAGCCTTGCCAAGCCGGCCCTTTCCCGCTAAGGGCCGCGCTTCCCTAACGCCCCGGACCGGTCGGAAACCGGTCATTTCAGGAGCCGACACATGAAAAAAGACACGCATCCCGAATATCACCTCATCACCGTGCAGATGACGGACGGGACCAGCTTCCAGACCCGCTCGACCTGGGGCAAGGAAGGCGACACGATGACGCTGGAAATCGATCCGACGTCGCACCCGGCATGGACCGGCGGTCAGCGCCAGCTCGATCAGGGCGGCCGTGTTGCCCAGTTCAACAAGCGCTTCGGTGGCCTCACGCTCAAGAAGAACTGAGCGGCTCCACCCAAGGTTTCAGAGGAAGGCTCCGGTTTCCGGGGCCTTTTTCTTTGTCAGGAGCGCCGACGGAGGCCTGGCCGCGCGCCCAGAATGCTGACCATCAGCGCGCTGTATCCATCGGGACCGGCTCGGGCTGGAAAACTTCCCTCGGCGTTCCATCGACAGCGTACAGGCGCTCGGTCGGCAATTTGATGATCACGCCGGATTTGGGCAACGCATGATCGTAGATCGCGCCCAGGAGCCCCGCCATCCTGCTGCCTTGCACGCGCGCGCCTATGGCATGCAGGCCAATCGCCAGGCCTTCGCCCATGCTCCCCGTCCAGCGCGACACCCGCACGAGGACCGGGCCGGCATGATGCTTCCCCGCCCGTGGCAGCACCTGCTCGATCCACTGCCGCGCAATGCCGGTCTCGCGCTGTTCGACGGGCAGGTTGTGAATTTGATAGGCGGTGGGCTGGGTGACGAACCAGCCCATGATCGCCCGAGCGACCGTCGTATTGCCGCCGCTGGCCGTGTCTGTCAGGTCGAGAATGATCGGCTTGCCCGGCGTCAGCGCTGCCATGGCCGTATCGAAGGCCGGGATCGTGTCACCGCGCCCGAGGGAATCGTGGAAGCGGATGATCGCTGCGCCGCGGGCGTCCTCGGCAACCGAGAGCGGCGGCATATCCGGATGCTTGAGGGCGTACAGATTGGGTAGTTCCACCGTGCGTGGCGGCCTGCCGCTGGCCTTCACGGTTAGCAGCCGTGGGCGGTCGCGACGGCTCGCGGCGAGTACGCGCGCGGCATAGCCGGCATCGCCTTCGCCCGGCGCGACGCCAAGGTCGGTCCAGAACGCGTCGACCGCTGCCTGTACAGGCGTTCCGGCAATGGCGATCAGCTCGTCGCCGGCTTGCACACCGGCCTGTTCCGCCGGACTGCCGGCACGTACTTGCTCGATCCGATAGGCAGCGCCGCGCCGCTCGATCCACAGGTCGCCGAAGCTCGGGAAAACCGCCCAGCTGTTGGAGAAGGAGGCGCCCGTGATTGCATGATGGTCGGCGAGAACCATGAGGGCGCGTTCTGCAAGCCGGATGAGGCCATCCTCATCGCGCACCGCCTCGGCTTCCGCCTGGAGCCGGGAGGGCAGGCGATATTCGCCGCCTGCAAGGCGCTCGGGATAGGCATAGGTTTCCGCGATGATGCCCGGAAGTGCACGGGCATCCTCCTGATAGGGATTGGTCTGTCCCAGCGCGCCACTGGCAGAGAGGGCGAGGGCGCCCAAAGTCAGGGCAAGGCGGCAGAACCTCAGTTTCAGCATCATATGTCCTGCGGCCAGGGGAGTCGATGCCACAGGATATCGCGCCTGACATCCAAGCAAAAGGCCCGCCGGATCGCTCCGGCGGGCCTCTCTATTTTCTTCCGAAAAGGACCTGATGCTTAGTTCATGTCCTCGGTGGTGAAGTCCTCACCCTGCACCTTGCCGAGCGGATCGTCGCCGATGGCGGCTTCCACGGGCTGGCGCAGCTCGGCCTCATGCTCTTCGGCGGCGGTCTGCGGCGCGACGAGGTGAACCTCGTTGGCGGCCCGCATGGCGGCGCGGAGCGCAGCATCGCGGCTGTTCGCGGCGATCCGCATCCGGTTCATCGAGGAGCCGGTGCCGGCCGGGATCAGACGCCCGACGATCACATTCTCCTTGAGGCCGATCAGCGTGTCCTTCTTGCCCTGAACGGCCGCCTCGGTGAGGACGCGGGTCGTTTCCTGGAAGGAGGCAGCCGAAATGAAGCTGCGGGTCTGCAGCGACGCCTTGGTGATGCCGAGGAGCACGGGCTTGCCGAACGCCGGCTGCTGGCCGGGCGCGAGGCGGGCGTTCACTTCGTCCATTTCCTCGCGATCGACCTGCTCGCCTGCCAGCAGCGTGGTGTCGCCGCCGTCGGTGATCTCGACCTTCTGCAGCATCTGGCGAACGATCACCTCGATGTGCTTGTCGTTGATCTTCACGCCCTGCAGTCGATAGACCTCCTGGATCTCCGCGACCATATATTCCGAAAGCGGCTCGATGCCGAGCACTTCGAGAATGTCGTGGGGATCGGGCGAACCGCCGATCAGGTTGTCGCCACGCTTCACGTAGTCGCCTTCCTGAACGTCGATCACCTTGCTCTTGGGGATCAGATACTCGACCGGCTCGCCGCCATCCTCGGGGAGGATCGCGATCTTGCGCTTGGCCTTATAGTCCTTGAGGAACTGAACGCGGCCCGAGACCCGTGCGATGATCGCATTGTCCTTGGGCTTGCGCGCCTCGAACAGCTCCGCCACGCGCGGCAGACCGCCCGTGATGTCGCGGGTCTTGGCAGCCTCGCGGGAGACACGGGCCAGCACGTCGCCGGCCTGCACCTGCGCACCATCCTCGACCGAGAGCGTCGCGCCCGGCGCCAGAAGGTAACGCGCTGCCTCGCCAGAGGCATCGTCCAGCAGGGTGAGGCGCGGACGCAGATCGTCCTTGGAGCGGGACGGGGCACGATATTCGGTCACCACGCGCTGCGTGATGCCGGTGGCCTCGTCCGCCTGTTCGGTCAGCGTCTTGCCGTCGATCAGGTCCTGATACTTCACGATACCCGGCTTCTCGGTGATCACCGGCTGCGTGAACGGATCCCACTCGGCGATGCGGTCGCCCTGCTTCACCTTGGCGCCATGCTTGAACAGGATGGCGGCACCATAAGGCAGGCGATGGACCGCACGCTCGCGGCCTTCATCGTCGATGATCGCCAGTTCGCCATTGCGGGCCAGCGACAGGTTACGGCCGTGCTTGTCCGTGATGGTCGGCATGTCGCGCAACTCGATCGAACCGTCGGAGACGGCCTCGAGGTTGGACTGCTCGTTGAGCTGGGCGGCACCGCCGATGTGGAAGGTGCGCATCGTCAGCTGCGTGCCCGGCTCACCGATCGACTGGGCGGCGATCACGCCGACAGCCTCACCGATGTTCACCGGCGTACCGCGGGCGAGGTCACGCCCGTAGCACTTGGCGCACACGCCCATCTTGGATTCGCAGATCAGCGGCGAGCGGATCTTGACCGCCTGAACGCCAATGGCCTCGATCTTGGCGACCATCGCCTCGTCCAGCAGCTCGCCCTCGGGGACGATGACCGAGCCATCCTTGCTGTCCACAATGTCCTCGGCCGTGGTGCGGCCGAGCACGCGCTCGCCGAGCGATGCGATCACGCTGCCGCCCTGGATGATGGCCTTCATCTCCAGCGCCTTCTGCGTGCCGCAATCCACCTCGACGATGGTGCAGTCCTGGCTCACGTCGACCAGACGGCGGGTCAGGTAACCCGAGTTCGCCGTCTTGAGCGCCGTGTCGGCCAGACCCTTACGGGCGCCGTGCGTCGAGTTGAAATATTCAAGAACGGTCAGACCTTCCTTGAAGTTCGAGATGATCGGCGTCTCGATGATCTCGCCCGACGGCTTGGCCATCAGGCCGCGCATGCCGGCCAGCTGCTTCATCTGCGCCGGGGAACCACGGGCACCCGAGTGGCTCATCATGTAGATCGAGTTGATCGGCTTCAGGCGGCCCGTATCGGGATCCTGCGGCATCGAGCGAATCTCGTCCATCATGGCGTTGGCCACACGGTCACCGCAGCCCGACCAGGCGTCGATCACCTTGTTGTACTTTTCCTGCTGGGTGATCAGGCCGTCCTGATACTGCTGCTCATAGTCGGCCACCAGCGCCTTGGTCTCATCGACCAGAGCCACCTTGCTGTCCGGAATGATCATGTCGTCCTTGCCGAACGAGATGCCGGCCTGGAACGCGTGGCGGAAACCCAGCGCCATGATGGCGTCGGCAAACAGCACCGTGTCCTTCTGGCCGGTGTGCCGATAGACCTCGTCGATCACGTCGCCCACGTCCTTCTTGGTGAGCAGGCGGTTGACCGCGTCGAACGGCACCTTGTGGCTCTTGGGCAGGCACTCGCCGATCAGCATACGGCCCGGCGTGGTTTCCACGCGGCGCATGTAGGTCTCGCCATTCTCGTCCGTCTGCGGCACGCGGCTGATGATCTTGCTGTGCAGCGTCACCGCCTTGGCGAAGAGGGCCTGGTGGACCTCCTGCATGTCGGCTAGGATCATGCCTTCGCCCGGCTCGCCGGCCAGTTCCATCGACAGATAATAGATACCCAGCACCATGTCCTGCGAGGGCACGATGATCGGCTTGCCGTTGGCGGGCGAGAGGATGTTGTTGGTGGACATCATCAGCACGCGCGCTTCCAACTGGGCCTCAAGGCTCAGCGGAACGTGGACGGCCATCTGGTCACCGTCGAAGTCGGCGTTGAACGCGGCGCAGACCAGCGGGTGGAGCTGGATGGCCTTGCCCTCGATCAGCACGGGCTCGAACGCCTGGATGCCGAGGCGGTGGAGCGTCGGGGCGCGGTTCAGCAGCACGGGGTGCTCGCGGATCACCTCATCGAGGATGTCCCAGACTTCCTTGCGTTCCTTCTCGACCCACTTCTTCGCCTGCTTGAGGGTCATGGAGAGACCCTTGGCGTCGAGGCGGGCGTAGATGAACGGCTTGAACAGCTCGAGCGCCATCTTCTTGGGCAGGCCGCACTGGTGCAGCTTGAGCTCCGGACCGGTCACGATGACCGAACGGCCGGAATAGTCGACGCGCTTGCCGAGCAGGTTCTGGCGGAAGCGGCCCTGCTTGCCCTTGAGCATGTCGGAGAGCGACTTGAGCGGACGCTTGTTGGCGCCGGTGATGACGCGGCCACGACGGCCGTTGTCGAACAGGGCGTCAACGGCTTCCTGCAGCATGCGCTTTTCGTTGCGGACGATGATGTCCGGCGCGCGGAGCTCCATCAGGCGCTTCAAGCGGTTGTTGCGGTTGATGACGCGACGATAGAGATCGTTGAGGTCCGAGGTCGCGAAGCGGCCGCCATCCAGCGGCACCAGCGGGCGCAGTTCCGGCGGAATGACCGGCACCACGTCGAGGATCATCCATTCCGGGCGGTTGCCGGAATCGATGAAGCTTTCCACGACCTTGAGGCGCTTGATGATCTTCTTGGGCTTCAGCTCCGACTTGGTCGTCGCCAGCTCTTCCATCAGCGCCTTCTGCTCACCCTCGAGATCGAGGTCCATGAGCATCTGCTTGACCGCCTCGGCACCGATGCCGGCGGAGAAGGCGTCCTCGCCATATTCGTCCTGGGCTTCGACCAGCTCGTCCTCGTTGAGCAGCTGATACTTCTCCAGCGGGGTGAGGCCCGGCTCGATGACGATGTAGCTCTCGAAGTAGAGGACGCGCTCAAGCTGCTTGAGCTGCATGTCGAGCAGCAGGCCGATGCGCGAAGGCAGCGACTTGAGGAACCAGATGTGGGCAACCGGCGCGGCCAGCTCGATATGGCCCATGCGCTCGCGGCGGACCTTGGAAACGGTCACTTCCACGCCGCACTTTTCGCAGACGATGCCCTTATACTTCATGCGCTTGTACTTGCCGCACAGGCACTCATAGTCCTTGATCGGGCCGAAGATGCGCGCGCAGAACAGGCCGTCACGCTCGGGCTTGAACGTGCGATAGTTGATCGTCTCCGGCTTCTTGATCTCGCCGAAGGACCAGCTGCGGATGCGCTCAGGCGACGCAATGCCGATCTGGATCTGGTCGAAGGTTTCCGGCTTGGCCATCGGATTGGCGAAGGTGGTCAGTTCGTTCATGTCTCAATTCCCTGCAGAGGGCTGAAGTTCGTAAAGGGGCGAAGGGGAGGGGCGCCGCGCGAGCAGCGCCCCTTTTCCCATTATTCCGCCGCCTCGGGCAGTTCGTCGTCGCCATCGCTGTCGGAGAGGTCTTCCAGCGCTGCCAGCTCCACATTGAGGCCGAGCGAGCGCATTTCCTTCACGAGCACGTTGAAGCTTTCCGGAATGCCGGCCTCGAAGGTGTCGTCACCCTTGACGATCGCCTCATAGACCTTGGTACGGCCGACCACGTCGTCGGACTTGACCGTGAGCATTTCCTGCAGCGTGTAAGCTGCACCATAAGCCTGCAGTGCCCAGACCTCCATCTCACCGAAGCGCTGACCACCGAACTGGGCCTTACCGCCCAGCGGCTGCTGGGTGACGAGGCTGTAGGGGCCGATGGAACGGGCGTGGATCTTGTCGTCCACAAGGTGGTGCAGCTTGAGCATGTAGATGATGCCCACCGTCACCTTGCGATCGAACGCGTCACCGGTCCGGCCGTCATAGAGCGTGGACTGGCCCGACGTATCGAGCCCTGCCAGCTGCAGCATGGCCGAAACGTCGGCTTCACGCGCACCGTCGAACACCGGTGTTGCGATCGGAACGCCGGTCACAAGGTTGGAAGCAAGCTCGATGACCTGCTCAGCCGAGCGGGACTTGATCTCGTCCGCATAATCCTCGCCATAGACGGTCAGCAGGCGCTCCTTCACCGCTTCCGGCATTTCACCGCCGGTCGCGTTCGGGTTGGCTTCGCGCCAGTCGCGCAGGGCGTGCTTGATCTGCTGGCCAAGACCGCGTGCGGCCCAACCAAGGTGCGTCTCGAAGATCTGCCCGACGTTCATGCGCGACGGCACGCCCAGCGGGTTGAGCACGATGTCGACCGGGGTGCCATCCTCCAGGAACGGCATGTCCTCGACCGGCAGGATGCGCGAGATGACGCCCTTGTTGCCGTGACGGCCGGCCATCTTGTCGCCCGGCTGCAGCTTGCGCTTCACCGCGACGAACACCTTGACCATCTTGAGCACGCCCGGGGGCAGCTCGTCGCCGCGCTGCAGCTTCTCGACGCGGTCCTCGAACTTCTCGACGATGACCTTCACGGCCTCGTCATACTGCGTCTTGACCGCTTCGAGCTGAGACTGGCGGGCATCGTCCGCAACAGCGAACTTCCACCACTCGTGACGCTCGACCTCGGAGAGCAGCTCCTCGGTGATGTCGACGCCCTTCTTGACGCCCTTGGGCGCTGCCGTGGCCGTCTGGCCGATCAGCATCTCGCGCAGGCGGTTGAAGGTTGCGCGATTGAGGATCGCGCGCTCGTCCTCGCGGTCCTTGGCGAGACGGTCGATTTCCTCGCGCTCGATGGCCATCGCGCGCTCGTCCTTGTCGATGCCATGACGGTTGAACACGCGCACCTCGACGATCGTGCCGGCAACGCCCGGCGGCAGACGGAGCGAGGTGTCGCGCACGTCGCTGGCCTTCTCACCGAAGATGGCGCGGAGGAGCTTTTCTTCCGGCGTCATCGGGCTTTCACCCTTGGGCGTGATCTTGCCGACGAGAATATCGCCAGGCTCCACCTCGGCGCCGATGTAGACAATGCCCGCCTCGTCGAGGTTGCGCAGGGCTTCCTCGCCGACGTTCGGGATGTCGCGGGTGATGTCCTCCGGCCCGAGCTTGGTGTCGCGGGCCATCACCTCGAACTCCTCGATGTGGATCGAGGTGAAGACGTCGTCCTTCACGATCCGCTCGGAGATCAGGATGGAGTCCTCGTAGTTGTAGCCATTCCAGGGCATGAACGCGACGAGGCTGTTGCGGCCCAGGGCCAGTTCGCCCAGCTCGGTCGAGGGACCGTCGGCGATCACGTCGCCGGCCTTCACATGCTCGCCCACCTTCACCAGCGGACGCTGGTTGATGCAGGTATCCTGGTTGGAACGCTGGAACTTCATCAGCGTGTAGATGTCGACGCCCGACTTGCCGGCCTCGATCTCTTCGGTGGCGCGGATCACGATGCGGGTGGCGTCAACCTGATCGACGATGCCCGAGCGCTTGGCCGCGATGGCGGCACCGGAGTCGCGCGCAACCGTTTCTTCCATGCCGGTGCCGACGAACGGCGCCTCGGCCTGAACGAGCGGCACTGCCTGACGCTGCATGTTCGATCCCATGAGCGCGCGGTTGGCGTCATCGTTTTCCAGGAAGGGAATGAGCGATGCGGCAACCGAAACGAGCTGCTTGGGGCTGACGTCCATCAGCGTGATGTGGTCGCGCGGCGCCATCAGGAACTCGCCGGCCTCACGGGCGGAGATGAGATCCTCGGCGAAGGTGCCGTCCGGGTTCACTTCGGCGTTGGCCTGCGCGATCGTGTGCTTGGCCTCTTCCATGGCGGAGAGATACACGACCTCGTCCGTCACTTTATTGTCGATGACCTTGCGATAGGGCGTCTCGATGAAGCCGTACTTGTTGACGCGCGAGAAGCTCGCCAGCGAGTTGATCAGGCCGATGTTCGGGCCTTCCGGCGTCTCAATCGGGCAGATGCGGCCATAATGGGTCGGGTGAACGTCGCGGACCTCGAAGCCGGCGCGCTCACGGGTGAGACCACCCGGGCCCAAGGCCGAAACGCGACGCTTGTGCGTGATTTCGGAGAGCGGGTTGGTCTGGTCCATGAACTGCGAGAGCTGCGAGGAGCCGAAGAACTCGCGCACCGCTGCCACAGCGGGCTTGGCGTTGATGAGGTCGTTCGGCATCACCGTCGAGACGTCGACGCTGGACATGCGCTCCTTCACGGCGCGCTCCATGCGGAGCAGGCCGACGCGATACTGGTTCTCCAGCAGCTCGCCCACCGAACGCACGCGGCGGTTGCCGAGATTGTCGATGTCGTCGATCTCGCCCTTGCCGTCCTTGAGGTTCACCAGTTCCTTGACCACGGCGAGGATGTCCTCGCGGCGCAGCGTCGTGATGGTGTCCTCGGCGTCGAGGCCAAGGCGCATGTTCAGCTTCACGCGGCCCACGGCCGAGAGGTCATAGCGCTCGCCGTCGAAGAACAGGCCTTCGAACAGGGCTTCGGCGGTCTCGCGCGTCGGCGGCTCGCCGGGGCGCATGACGCGGTAGATGTCGGAAAGCGCGTGGTCGCGGTCTTCGGCCTTGTCGACCTTGAGCGTGTTGCGGATCCACGGACCTGTGTTCACATGGTCGATGTCGAGCAGTTCGAGGCGGTCGATACCGGCCGCATCCAGCTTGGCGAGGTTCTCGGGCGAGACCTCGTCGCCGGCTTCGATGTAGATCTCGCCGGTGCTCTCGTTGATGAGGTCATAGGCGCTGTAGCGGCCATAGACTTCCTCGGTCGGGATCACGAGCGCTTCCAGGCCGTCCTTGGCAGCCTTCAGCGCCGCACGCGGGCTGATCTTCTGCCCGGCCGCGAACACCACTTCGCCGGTCTTGGCGTCGATGATGTCGAAGGTGGGCTTGAGGCCGCGCCAGGCGTCCGCCGTATAGGGGATCTGCCAGCCATTCTCGCCGCGCACATAGGTGACCTTGTTGTAGAACTCGCCGAGGATTTCCTCGCTGTTCAGGCCAAGCGCGAAGAGCAGGGCAGTGACCGGCAGCTTGCGCTTGCGGTCGATACGCACGTTCACGATGTCCTTGGCGTCGAACTCGAAGTCGAGCCAGGAGCCGCGATACGGGATCACGCGCGCGGCGAAGAGATACTTGCCGGAGGAGTGGGTCTTGCCACGGTCATGGTCGAACAGGACGCCCGGCGAGCGGTGCATCTGGGACACGATGACGCGCTCTGTACCATTGACGATGAAGGTGCCGTTGCCGGTCATGAGCGGCATGTCGCCCATGTAGACATCCTGCTCCTTGATATCGAGAACCGAGCGGGTCTCGGTGTCCTGATCGACTTCGAAGACAATCAGGCGGAGCGTGACGCGCATCGGCGCGGCGTAGGTGATGCCGCGCTGACGGCATTCCTCGGTGTCGTACTTGGGATCTTCCAGCTCATAGTGGACGAAGTCCAGCTCGGCCGTGCCGGCAAAGTCGCGGATCGGGAAGACGCTGCGCAGCGTCTTCTCAAGGCCGGACACATAGCCGATTGCGGGATTGGACCGCAGGAACTGCTCATAGCTTTCGCGCTGAACCTCGATGAGGTTCGGCATTTCCACGACCTCGTGGATGTTGCCGAACACCTTGCGGATGCGCTTGGTGGCGCTTTCGCCGGGCTTGATGGGGAGAGCCTTGGTTGCCATGCCAGAGATACCTGACCTTCCTGCGTGTTGTGGTCCCGATAATATTTTTCGCATTGCAGCGAAAATTCAGCCTTTTGCTGCGTCTGCGCACCTCGATTCGAGGGCTGCGAGCACGCAAAAAAGTGCGGGCCGGGGCTGTCCGATCCGCACTTGAGCGTCATATGAACCTCGCCGTCACCCCATATGTGATGCATGTCGTGCGCAACGCGTCATGCTTGCCCGGGTAGCGGAAGGCGACTGGCGGGCAGATACCCGACCAATCCGAATGACCAGCGATATAAGGCCATCGCGCGGCATTGCAAGGGGCTTACGGCCCGCTGCAATGCCTTTGCGGCGCCGGTCGGAGACGAACCCAGATCTGCGATCAGGATTCCTTGCGGTAGAACACGCCGCACATCACCCGGCCGCCGCTGTTACCGGTGGGATCGGTGCGCATATCGTCGGCGTCTGCGTGGATCACCAGCGCCGCGCCATCGTCGTCCAGTAGGGTTGCCATGTTGGTGTGCGCCATGAACGTCACCTTGGCCGCGCCGCGTGCGTCAGCCGTGACCATCGGCAGGTCGCCGGCATGGGGGCCTTGCGGGTTCTCGGTGCCGTGCTGCTTGCTTTCGGGGTTGAGATGACCGCCGGCCGATACGAAATCGGGCAGGGTGCATTTGCCGATGGCGTGAATGTGCATCCCGTGCGCGCCCGGCGTCAGCCCGCGTGTCACCTCGACGCTGCCGCGCATATGGCCGTCTTCCGGCACCAGCGTCGCGACACCGGTGCGGTTGCCCTGGCCATCATAGAGGATCGCTTCAGCGAACGGCTCGGGCGTGGGCATCGGCCCCGCCGGGGCCTTGGCGCCGCAGCCCTGCAAGGCCAGGCAGAAGCCGGTGGCGGTGAGGAGGAGGGGGGAAGCAGCAAAATGAGCCATCATGTCTCTCTGTGTTGGGGCGATGCAGTCGGCGTAATCTAGCGTGTTGTCCGGCGAGGTCAAAGCAGGTCAAGCGCCCGTTCCATGGCAAGCGCCGCCCGGCGGGAAGCGGCGCGGAGGTTGGCGTGGAAATCCCCCGCGCTGTCGGGATTGGCGTCGTCCGTCGTCGCCTTGATGCCGCCCCAGGGGAGGCCGCACTGGGCGGCATATTGGGCGAGCGCGCCGGTTTCCATGTCGACGATGTCGGCATCCAGCGCAGCAACGAGGTGGGCCGCATAGGCGCCATCCTCGATGAACGCGTCACCGCTGGCGATGCAAGCATGGGGCAGGGCGCTGCCGGGATCGGGCATGGCCGCATAAGGCGTGACATTTGCCGGCCCCATCGGCCAGGCGCCAGCGGGATAGTGCACGAAGGCATCCGGGCGACGCGCGCCATAATCATGCTGGACGGCGCGGGCGAGCCAGAAGCAATCGCCGGCGAGGGCGCTCAGCTTGCCGGCCGTCCCGAGGATCATCAGCATATCCGCTGCGTGAATCGCATGCAGCCGCGCGGCGGCCGCGGCGATGTTGACCTTGCCGATCCCGGTCGTCGCGATGTGCACCAGATGGCGCCCGGTGTCGACGCGGCGCACCAGCGGCCAGTCGCCGTCCAGCCTGTCCCCCGCATCCGGCAGGAAGGCATCGGCCTCTTCGGGCAGGGCGGCGAGCATCAGGATGCGCATGCGGTTCAATGCCCTTCAAAGGTGATGAGGGAGAGGGGCGTGATGCCCACGTCCCTGAGGCGCGCGGCACCGCCCAGCTCGGGCAGGTCGATGACGAACGCCGCCTGATCGACAATGGCACCTTCGCCCCGCAGCAGGGCAGCGCCGGCGAGCGCGGTCCCGCCGGTCGCCAGCAGATCGTCCACCAGCAGCACCCGTTGCCCCGGCCGCACGGCGCCCTGATGCATCTCGATCCGGTCGGTGCCATATTCGAGCGCATAATCAATGCCGACCGTCGCGCCGGGCAGCTTGCCGGACTTGCGCAGCATCAGCTTGCCCTTGCCGAGCTTGTAGGAAAGGCCGGCCGCGACGATGAACCCGCGCGCCTCGATGCCGGCGATGAGGTCGATCTGCGCCGGATCGACCATTGCCGCGATCCGGTCGATCGTCGCCCGAAAGCCCTCGCCATCCAGCAACAGGGTCGAAACGTCGCGAAACTGGATGCCGGGAAGCGGATAGTCCGGGATGGTCCGTACCAGCGCTTTGAGGTCGTCATTGTTCGTCGTGGTCAGAGAAGATGTCTCGGCCATGATGATGTGTCCCTTCGATAATCCGCTGGCGCAGGCCGCACGTGTCGGCGTAAGGATCGGGCGGCACAGGGCGCCTTGTGTCCCTCACGCTTTACATTGGCGCGACGATATGCTGATCGCAGTCTGTCCCGAAATGGGTCGGTGGGGTCATAATGAGATTGCCTGTTGTCTTTCCAGGGATGGCGTCGCTCGCCTGCCTTCTCGCCGTGAGTCCGGCGGCAGGGCAAGCGGAAACTGCGTTTGCCCGGGCCAGCTCCAGCCTTCTCGATCTCCAGAAGCTCACCAGCCTGCTGCTCCCGCCTGCCTTCGGGCAGGATAATCAGGTGCGGGCGCCGATGCTGATCGCCAATGAGGTGCGGCCCGAGAGCCGGGACCGTCTGGCCCAACCCTCCGCGCGGCCGGAGTCGCGCGACCGCCTCGCGCGGCCGGTGAGCGAATTGCCGGCCTATCGCCCGGAGAGCCGCGATCCCTTGGCGCGCTCCTATGAGGATGTGCGCAAGGCGCGCCCGGAGTTGCTGGACTCTGGTTCAAAGCCGGTGGCTCTGGCGCAGGATGTCGCGCTGGCCGATGAGGGCGCTGCCACGGCGCCTTCCATGAATAGCGCGGATGGGCCACCCGTGCCGATCGCGCTGTCAGCAGTGCCGATGGGCGCCGGGCCGGCCGGACCCACCTTGCAGCGCACGCAGGGCAAGGCCGAGGGCCTCGGTCTGGCGCAATATCTTTCCGCGCCGTGGCAGCAGATCGGCTTCATCGCCGGCCTGGTGCTGCTCGCCAGTCTGCTCTTCTGGCGGCTCGGGATGCGCGGGCGGCAGGGGCCATTGGCCCTGACCGACTATGGACGGGCCGAGCGCTCCGCTGCCCGGGAGGAAGGCGACCGGGCGCGCTACCCGACGCTGCGCGAAGCCATCGAGGCGATGAAGGCCGAGGCTGCCACACGCCGTTGATCGGCCTCCGGGCGCCCATCGATCACGCCTGATCCACGCGACGATCCCTCAAACGCAAAAAAGAAGCGCGCCCGGATCGCTCCGGACGCGCTTCTTTTTGTCGGGCGGGAACGGCCGGGCCGCTCCCCTCCCATCAAGCTTACTTGATCTCGACGGTCGCGCCGGCTTCCTCGAGCTTCTTCTTCAGCTCTTCGGACTCCGCCTTGTTCACGCCTTCCTTCACAGCCTTCGGCGCGCCTTCGACGAGCGCCTTGGCTTCCGTCAGGCCGAGACCGGTGATGGCGCGGACTTCCTTGATGACGTTGATCTTCTTGCCACCGTCGTTGACGAGGATCACGTCGAACTCGGTCTTCTCTTCAGCAGCGGGGGCATCGCCACCGGCGCCACCGGCGGGCGCAGCAACCGCGACTGCGGCAGCAGCGGAAACGCCCCACTTCTCTTCGAGAGCCTTCGACAGCTCGGCAGCTTCGAGAACGGTCAGCGCGGAGAGCTGGTCGACGAGCGAGTTGATATCAGCCATGTAATTCACTCCATTTTCTAGCGGGGCCGGGTCTGGCCCAAGTCAATTGATTGCAACTGTATGCCGGGGAGGCGGCCTGAGGATCAGGCAGCGTCCTTGGTGGCATAAGCGTTGAAGACGCGCGCGAGCTGCGCGGCCGGTTCCTTGGTGACGACTGCGAGCTTGGTCGCCGGGGCCTGAATGAGGCCGATCAGCGTTGCGCGCATCTGGTCGAGCGACGGCATCGAAGCCAGCGCCTTGATGCCATTGGCGTCCAGGAGCGTAGTGCCCATGGCGCCGCCGACAATCTCCAGCTTGTCGTTCGTCTTGGCGAAATCGATCGCGACCTTTGCAGCCGCAACCGGATCGGAAGACGTCGCCAGGCCCACCGGTCCAACCAGCATCTCTTCGATGCTGGCATAATCGGTGTCCTTGATGGCGATCTTGGCAAGGCGGTTCTTCGTTACCTTGTAGGTCGCACCGGCATCCCGCATCTTCTGACGGAGCTGGGTCGACTGGGCCACGCTGAGGCCCAGATTGCGGGTCACGACGACCACGCCCATTTCCTTCAGAGATTCGTGAAGCGCGGAAACGACCTCGGTCTTTTCATTGCGATCCATGCCATTCTCCTCTGCGGCAAGGCCCGGAAGGCCCGGCCGCGTTCACACATGTGCCGCGCACGACCCGAGAGGGGCCGCAAGCGGCGAAGCAGTCCGAGGGGAAGGGTTGACTGGTCCGGCACGAGAGTGCGGACAGACCCGGATTGAGCTGCGCATCGAAGCGGAGCGCCGTCCGGCAAGAACTTTTCCCCGTCTCGGCTGGGCATTAAGATGGGCAGATCCCATCACCAGCTGTCTCGGACGGTGCACCGGGACGGGCCCGGTGAGCGAAGGCCCGATAGGCGGGACGGCCGTGAAAAGCAAGCCGTTTCCAATTCCGGCCACGGCGAGGGGCCGGGGAGGGCGGTGGGCACTCAATTTGTGACCCTTTGGCAACGTCCTTAGGCCATCTGCGCAAAGGTGGTTAAGGCGTGGGAAAAGAAGGTTAAAGCGCTTTAATTCTTTCCGCCGCAGGTTTAGCACGGGTTCATGGAAAGCTTATCGACAGACTCGCTCCGTTGGGCGCGCCGTGAAATTGAACGGCACCGGGCTTTGATCGGTCTGGCCGTGGTGGCCAGCGCCTTGATCGCAGCCGCGCCGCACAATGAGCGCCGGATGTTCACCATCCCCGAGTTCGCCTCGGCGTTCGTCGCCGTGCCCGCGCCGGAAGAGACGTCGCTGCGCTCCGCGATCATGGGCTATCTTCGCGATGGCTGCGCGCCTGAGTTCGTCAATTCCAAGGGTGACCTGACCCAGTTGGTCAATCGCGCCGATTGCGGTCCTGGCCGTTCGCGCAACCAAGGCAGCAGCCCATTCGCGCAGAAGCCGACCGCGACGCCGAACAAGTCGCCGGTTGCGCCGACCGCCTTCTTCGCCGAGCCGGAAGCTGCCGATTTCGTATCGAACCTCAACAGCCCGCTGATCGTGACGCAGCCGACGCTGGAGCCCTCCATGGCCTCCTTCACGCCGCCGACAGGTGGTACGGGCGGTGGCGGCGGGTTCATCCCTGGCATTCCCATTCCCTTGCCCGATTTTGTGCCGCCGGTGTTCGGTTCGGTTCCCGAGCCGTCGACCTGGGCGCTGATGATCGCGGGCTTCGGTCTGGCCGGCACGATGATGCGCCGCCGCAATCCGGTGAAGGTTACCTTCGCCGCCAGCTGATGGCCGGCTTTACACGCGTTTCCCGCTGAAAAGGCCAGTCCGGGGGGACTGGCCTTTTCTTTGCCGATTGCGCGGCGGGATCGGTCTGGCTGGGAAGCCCGGTTCAGTGGATCGTCAAGGTGTCGCCGCTCAGGGTGACGGTGCCGAGTTGCTGGAGCGCATTCTGGCCCATCAGCGAAACCGGCAGGGCGCCATCGACCACGGCGGCGCTGATCTGCTCGATGCGCTTGCCGGCCATTTCCATCCGCTCGATCTTCGCCCAGCGCATCGCGGACGATCCGTTGACGGTGCGCATCTGCGCGCGACCGGGCAGGCTCTCATAAGTCAGGCCGAGCTTGGCCGCGTCGGCGCGATTGAGCACGACGACCGTCGCGCCGGTATCCACCACGAAGCGGATCGAGTGGCCGTTGGCCTTCGCCTCGACATAGAAGAGGCCGTCGGCATGGCGCTGCACGGTATTGGCAGGCAGGTGGATGGCCGAGGCGTCCAGGACTGCGGCCTCCGGCACGGCGATGTTTGCGGCGGCTTCCTTCTGGATGTTCTGGTGATCCGTGAACGGGTTGCTCAGGGCGACGGCAATGGATGCCATTGCCGCCATGATGCTACCGAATTCGAGATGGATGCCGATCATGCCGCATCATCACCCCGACTCACCCAAGAAGCGGTTTCGAGATTGAGTTAGCGCGGCATTAAGAAAGGGCGGTCAGGCGGGCGCCTGTGCCGTGCGGGAGGCCTCGATTTCGTCCTCCATCCGCTGCTTCACCTGGCGGCGGCGGCGGCCGAAGATGAAGGCGGCAAGGCCGGAGATCAGGGCTGAAATTCCGAATTCGGCGGCAAGGACGTTGTAGCGCCAGGTCAGCTTGTCGAGCCCACTGAACAGTACGAAATTATCGTCCTCGACGTCATAGCCGGCGTGCCGATACAGGTTGACGATCTCGCCTGGCAGGGCCTCGCGCCGCAGAACACCGTCGAGATAGGGCGTGAAGACGAGGTGCGAGAGGCGGAACCGCCAGACGCGCACCAGGTCCTCATCCTTGGGGAAGGTGATGGGATGATAGCCTTCCGGCACATCGTTGCGCCGCACCTCGACAAAGTAGCGCAGCGGCGAGCGGTCGTCCGGCCCGGAGCGAACCGGCGCGAAATAGAGCGAGCGCTTGACCAGCAGCAGATCCTCATTGAACTGCGCCGTCTCGCGCAGATCGATGCTGCCGGTGATGACGGCGCGGCCTTCCACCGGCGCGATCGCATCGGGCGACCCGACGACGATGCTGCGCGGGGTGCCTTCATCGGACGGCAACTGCAGCCGCAGGATCAGCACAATGACCGCCGCAAGCAGACTGCCAACGCAAACGCCGGCAAAAAAGCCCTGGAGGCGGGCAAGCCGCCCCTTCACGATGCGCAGATCGTCCTGCCGGGCAGGGCCGAAGGATTCGGTGCGGCGCTGGCGGGTGCGCAGCAGCCACACGGCGGCAATCAGCGGCGCAGAGAACAGCGCCGTCACCGCGACGAAGGTGAGGGTGGGCCAGTAACGATCGAAATGAAGAAACTGCCATTCGGCCAGTCGCGCGATCAACCCGCGATAATCGAGCGCCTGAAAGAGGAAGAACAGGCTGACAAGAGCGATCCAGAAGCCGAGAAGGCGAACCGCCAGATTGAGCTGTTTCGACACCCGGTCATAGGCATCCTGTCCAGCAGTTGGATGTCGCTTCTTCACCCCAATTTCCCTGTTTTTCATCTGAGTTCTATCGTCGCGTGCCTCGCCAAGCAATGCCATCGCAGGGTTAACAGGCGCTTTACGAAAAAACGCCTAATCAGATCGCCAATTCAGATCACAACATCGGGCAATAAAAAAGCCCCGCCGCGGTGGATACCGGGCGGGGCGTTTTTAGAATTGGGTGAGATCAGGCCGAGGCGACCTGAGCCACGTCCACCTTCACGCCCGGGCCCATCGAGGACGACAGAGCGATCTTGCGGACATACTTGCCCTTCGAGCCCGAGGGCTTGGCCTTCACAATGGCATCGACGAAGGCGTCGAAGTTCTTGCGCAGGTCGGCTTCGGTGAAGCTGGCCTTGCCGAGACCGGCGTGGATGATGCCGGCCTTCTCGACGCGGAACTCGATCTGGCCGCCCTTGGCAGCCTTCACGGCTTCAGCGACGTTCGGCGTGACGGTGCCGAGCTTCGGGTTCGGCATCAGGCCCTTGGGACCCAGCACCTTACCGAGGCGACCGACCAGGCCCATCATGTCGGGCGTCGCGATCACGCGGTCGAAGTCGAAATTGCCGTTCTGGATGTGCTCGAGCAGATCCTCGGCACCCACGATCTCGGCGCCGGCTGCCTTGGCGGCATCAGCCTTGTCGGCGCGGGCGAAGACGGCAACGCGCACGTCCTTGCCGGTGCCGGCGGGCAGGGTGACGACGCCACGGACCATCTGGTCGGCGTGACGCGGGTCGACGCCCAGGTTCATCGCGACTTCAACGGTCTCGTCGAACTTGGCGGTGGCGTTCTTCTTGATGAGCGCGATGGCTTCATCGACGCCGTGCAGCTTGTTCGCATCGACTGCGGCGGCCATTGCCTTGGCCTTCTTGGTCAGCTTTGCCATGTTCTTAGCCCTCCACCACGGTCAGGCCCATCGCGCGGGCGCTGCCTTCGATGATCTTCGTCGCGGCCTCGATGTCGTTGGCATTGAGGTCGACCATCTTCGCTTCGGCGATCTCGGCGAGCTGGGCACGCGTGATCTTGCCGGCGGAGACCTTGCCGGGCTCCTTGGAGCCGGACTTGAGGTTCACGGCCTGCTTGATGAGATAGGTTGCCGGCGGCTTCTTGGTGATGAAGGAGAAGCTGCGGTCAGCGTAAACGGTGATGACCGTGGGCAGGGGCGTACCCTTCTGCTCCTTCTCGGTCGCCGCGTTGAACGCCTTGCAGAATTCCATGATGTTCACGCCGCGCTGACCCAGAGCAGGGCCGATCGGCGGCGAGGGGTTGGCGGCTCCAGCGGGCACCTGAAGCTTGATATAGCCCGTGATTTTCTTGGCCATTACACTCACTCTGTAGAAGGCGGGGCCAATGGCGCCGCCCGGTTCAAGCTTAGCGGTCAAACGGCTGACCCTGAGGGGTCGTCCTCCCGCAATGGGCTTCCATCGGGCCTGCAAGACCGTCCGGAAGCCGGCGCCTATAGCGGTGACTGGTGCAAAAGGAAAGAGCGGTCTTCTCGATTCACTTCTGCCCGGCGGTGCGCCGCGCCAGCGCATGAAGCTCCGCCTGGGAGAGCAGCAGGGCGAGGTCTTCTCGGCTGATGTCGAAACTCTCGTCCATATCCTCCAGCGCCTTGTCGATATCCTCGCTGTGCAGCCCTGAAGCCTCCCGCATCTGCGCGCTCTTGATTGCGGGCGCAGCCGGCTGATGCGGATAGCTGTGACCGGTCATGCGATGGAAGAACATGGCGAGCGACACCAGCGCGATGGAATTGAGCCCAACGGGCGCGAAGGCGAAGGCATAGCCGGCATCGTGAATGCCCTGGCTGCCAATCACGGCGGTCAGCGCCGCCGCGCCGCCGGGCGGGTGCAGGCAGCGGCAGAGCGACATCACGAGGATCGCGCCGCCGACAGCCACCCCGGCCGCCAGCGCCATTGGCGGGATCCAGCGGGCCGCCGCCACGCCCACCAGTGCCGAGAGAATGTTACCGCCCACCACGGACCAGGGCTGGGCGAGCGGACTCGTCGGCACCGCAAAGACCAGCACCGCCGAAGCGCCTATGGGCGCGACGATGATCGGCAGATCGGCGTAAGCGATCGGGAATTGCAGGCAGAGCACGATCGTCAGCCCGATCCCCGCCGTCGCACCGATCACCGCCAACAAGCGCGGCATCAGCCGGGCACCGGCGAGGATCGGTTTGAAGAGGCGCTCTGTGGTCATGGTTTCGTAGCACTGGCTCAGGAGAGAGGCGCGCTATTGGCGCGGCTTCACCCAGAAGACCAGCGAGCATTTCCCCTTGCCGATCAAGCCGGGCTTTTAGGTCGTCGCGCCGCCGCTCATTCCGCCGGCGCGGGCTGTGCCATGTTGAGCACGTCTGCTGGTGCTTTGCGGCGCTTCACGATCATGCCGATGCCGAGCGCGCACAGTGCCAGAACGGCAGGGCACAGCGCCAGAATGGCAAAGCTGCGGACGATCGGCAGGCCGCTCGCCAGCACGAACGCGCCGATGATCGGCCCTGCAATGCCGCCGATCTTGGCTACGGATGTTGCCCAGCCGGCACCGTTCGCCCGGATTGCGGAGGGATAGAAGACGCCGGCAATCGACAGAATGCCGAAATGCGCGCCGCCCACGAAGCTGGTCGCGGCGACCGAGACGATCAGGAAGAGCGTCGGCTCCATCGGCACCAGGCCGACAAGCAGCAGCAGCGGGAAGGCGACGGCCGGATAGACCGCGACCGCGAGCGGCCCCTTGCCATCGGTAAAGCGCATCAGCAGCAGGCCCAGCACCGCCCCGGCGATGCCGCCGATTGACGAGACATAGGCCGCCGTCTCCCGCGAGAATTTGAGATCCTCATAGACGATCGGGCCCCAATTGGCCTTGAAATACACGGCCAGCGTGCTGGCGATGTAGGCCAGCCAGAGCAGCGGCGTCAGCCATTTGAGGTCGCCCTTGAACAGCTTGGCGGCAGTGAAATTGCTGGTGTCCTGCTTCTCGTCGCTGAGCACGAAACGGTCCTGCGCGGTCGCGCCGAGCGTGGGATCGACCTTGTTCAGCGTCTTGGCGATCAGGTCCGGCTTGAGGTTCTTGCTGGCGAGGAAGCGCACCGATTCCGGCAGCCAGAACAGCAGGGCAAAGGCGCAGACGATCGTGCCGAGGCCCCCGAAGACGAACACGCCCTCCCAGCCATAGGTGGGCGCGAGCCACACGGTCACCGGCCCGGCCAGCGAGGAGCCGAGACTGTAGCCGACCATGATCACCGTCACCACGGTCGAGCGGTATTTGGTGGGCACATATTCGATGTTGAGCGCCCAGGCGAGCGGCAGCATGCCGCCAATGGCAAAGCCATCGAGGAAGCGCAGGATGAGAAGGGCTTCATAGCTCTGCGCCAGCGCGGTGGCGGTCGTCAAAATACCGAATGCGAACGCCGCGCCGATGATCGTCTGTCGCCGCCCGATCCTGTCGCCAATGTATGCGAAGGCAAAACCGCCGACCATCATGCCGAACAGACCGGCGGAAAATACATTGCCCAGCTGGTGCGTGGAGAGGCTCAGCTCATCGCGCATCCAGGGCGCGGTGAAGCTGATCAGCATCATGTCGAACCCGTCGAACACCGTGATCAACCAGGAGAGGACGATCAGCCGGAAATTGAACGGGCCGAGCTTCCGCTCATTGATGAACGTGGCGATATCGATCGAGCGGGGCGCGCTGGCCATGCTGGCTGTCCTCTCCGGCTGTGCCTCGAATCGTTCGTAAGGCAACTATTCTTTTAATGGTTAGCAATCTATCGGGCGGCGGCAAGCGATACCTGCGGCGCCGCCCGGTTCAGATATCGGTCGAAAGTACGAAACCACGCAAGGCGCGGGCATCGTGCAGCGCATTATGCGGCACCTGGCTGTTGCGCGCACTGCTGAACCCGGCGGCGTTGACCAGCTCGAAGCGGAGGCCGCGCACATCGATCATCTCGCCGGGGCCTGTCATCAGCAGCGTTGCGAAATGCGCGATGTCCTCCGGCCAGTCGGCGACGATCATCGGCTCATTGTCGCCGGCGAGATAAGTGGCGACCAGCTCGGACGCATTGGCCCGCTCCACGGCATAATCCAGCCCGGTCGGCACATGGCGCAGATAAGGGATCACATTATGCTCGACCCAGGGGTGGAGCGGTTCGGGAAGCGGCAGGAGCGAGAGATACAGCTCCTGATCGCCATATTCGGGCACCAGGGCCAGGCTGATCAGGGCGCCGCCAAAACCATTATATTCGGTATCGAGAAAGTAACGCATGAAGCTCCGGGGATTGGATTGGGGGGAGAGTCGCGCGGAGGCATACAGTGCCGGGACCGTTTGCGCGATGCCTCCGGGTCTGCCAGAGGGACGGCTCGGTTGAAAGGAACGATATGAAGCCCCGCGAACATCTCGGCACGGCAAAGGTGCCCGGCGGCGAGGATCTGCGCCTGTTCCGGCGCGGCGATGATTTCATGATCGTGCTCGATCGCAACGAACTGATGAACAGCCGGATGAGCGGATCGGAAAAGGCGCTGGCGCTGATGACGCTGGAGCGGCTGCCGTCCCGCGCGGGGCGGCACCTGCTGATCGGTGGCTATGGCATGGGCTTCACGCTGCGCGCGGCGCTGGGCGCGCTCGATGCGCAGGCGAAGGTCACGGTGGCCGAGCTGGTGCCGGAGATCATCGAATGGGCGCGGGGGCCGATGGCCGAATTGGCGGCCGGCTGCCTGGATGATCCGCGCGTGGATCTCGTTCACAGCGACGTCGCGGAACTGATCGAGGACGGGCAGGGGCACTACGATGCCATCTTGCTCGACGTCGATAACGGCCCCGACGGCCTCACCGTGCCGGCCAATGACCGGCTTTATTCGGCGCGCGGCCTCTCCCAGGCGATGCGGGCGCTCAAGCCCGGCGGCATTCTCGCCGTCTGGTCCGCCGGCTCGGACGAAGCCTTCACCCGCCGGCTGAAGAGCGCCGGGTTCATCGTCGACGAGGTGGCGGTGAAGGCGCGGGAGAACGGCAAGGGGCCGCGCCACGTCATCTGGTTTGCCCAGCGACGCGGCTAGGCCGCACGAACTAGCCCCTCATTGCCGCACGGCGTCGTCCTGCCAATCCTCATTGCCGCGCGCGATGAGGTAAGCGTGGATCGCCTCCGCCTGCGCCTTGTCCAGCACGCCCTTGAAGCTGGCCATGCCCAGATCGGCCTTGGTGCCCTCCAGCACGATATCGAGGAAGTGCGCGCGGGTATCGGGCGTCATGTAGCGCAGATCCTTGAGTCCACCGCGCGCATTCTCGCCATGGCAGCGGGCGCAGGTGTCGCCATAAAGCTGGGCGCCCTGCCGCACCTGCGCTTCGGTGGCGCGGAGGAAGGGCGGGCGGGGCAGGGCCGTCGGCGCCGGCAGGGGCGGGAGCGTCACGCCCTTGGCATCCAGCCTGAACACCAGCAGTCGCGCCGGTGACACCCGGAAGCCGCCGGGAATCTTGCTCAGCCCAGCCACGATCGATCCGCCCCAGCCGACATTCACTGCGACATATTGCACGCCGTCGATGGCGTAAGTGACGGGCCCGCCGATGGCGACATTGTCGACATTCATGTCCCAGAGCTTCTGCCCGGTGTCGGCGCGATACGCCGCGAAGGTCTTCTCGATGGTGCCCTGAAAGACGAGGTTGCCCGCCGTTGCCAGCGTGCCACCCGAACCCGGGAGCGAATAGGGCACGCGCCAGGCTTCCATCTGCGTCACCGGATTCCAGGCGAGCAGATAGCCTTTCTCCATGGCATCCGCCTCTGCCTGCAACGCCTTGCGCTGCGCGGCCCATTCCGGCGTGGCGCCGGCATAATCGAAGCCGGCATTGTTGCGGAACGGCACGAAGGTAAAATCCTCGTCCCGCTGCCGGGCATAGACGATGGATTGTTCCATGGCCGGGAAATAGACCAGCCCGGTCTTCGGGCTGAACGACATGGGGTGCCAGCTATGCGCGGCGAGCAGGCTCGGCGTGATGCGCTGGGGCGTCGTTGTCAGATGCACGCCCGGATACAGCACCGGCCGCCCGGTCTTCATGTCGATATGGCTGGCCCAGTTGCTCGGCACGAATTTCTCGGCCGAGAGCAATTCCCCGGTCTTGCGGTCGAGCACATAGAAAAAGCCGTTCTTGGGCGCCTGCATGATGACCGGGCGGGTCTTGCCTTTGATCTTCAGGTCCGCGAGCATCATCGGCTGGGTGCAGGTAAAGTCCCAGTCTTCCTCCGGCACCGCCTGATAATGCCAGCGATAGGCGCCAGTGTCGGCATCCACCGCCAGGATGGAGCACAGGAACAGGTTGTCGCCCTTGCCCGCGCTGCGGAAATGCCAGCTGATCGGCGATCCATTGCCTGTGCCGATATAGACGAGGTTGAGCGCCGGATCGTAGACGAAGCTGTCCCACGCCGTGCCGCCGCCGCCATATTGCCACCATTTTCCGTGCCAGGTCGGCAGGGCGATCTTCATCGCCGCGTCCGAGGCTTCGCCGTCGGGGCCATCGGCCGGGTTTCCGGGTACGGTGTAGAACTTCCACAGCCGCTTACCCGTCTCCGCATCCCAGGCGCTGACGAAACCGCGCACGCCATAGTCGGCGCCGCCATGGCCGATCACCACCTTGCCATCGAACACGCGCGGCGCGCCGGTGATGGAATAGGGGTGCGCGCGATCGAAGGTCTGCACCGTCCAGACTTCCTTGCCGGTCCGCGCATCTACGGCGATCAGCCGGCCGTCGAGCGCGGCGATGTAGATCTTGCCATTCCACGCGGCAATGCCACGGGTCGAGGGACCGCAACAGGCCAGTCGCGCCCACTGCCGCTCGACCTGCGGATCATAGGTCCACAGCTTGCGGCCGGTCCGTCCATCATAGGCCGTCACGATGTTGAAGGCGGAGGCGTTGTAGATCACGCCATCGACCACCAGCGGTGTCGCCTGCACGCCGCGATAGGTGTTTAAATCATCGTACCAGGCCAGTCCCAGCCCTTGGACGGTCTTGTCGTTGATCTGCGTGAGCGGCGAATAACGCTGCTCGTCATAGCTGCGTCCATAGGCCATCCAACTGCCGGCGCTGGCGGGTGCGTCTGGCGCCCGCATCCGCTCGCTGGTGACATGGGCTGGCTGCATTCCGCCTGATCGGGCGTCCTGCCCCGCGAGGAGCAGCGGCGCCGTTATCAGCGCCATGCCTGCGATCCACGATCTCCTGCTCCCTGCCACGACCATTCCCTCCCGATGCGGCACCGTTGCGGTGCTCGCGCAATCTAGGGATCATTCGCCGCGCCAACGCAATCGCCCTGCGCGATGGTCAGGTTGGATGAGGTGGAAGAACGGCTGAAGACCGGCGCAGCGCGTTTGTGCCTTTTCGGCGTTCCCTGCCCGTCATTCCCGCGTTCGCGGGAATGACGCGCGAGTTGTCGGGGCCGACACAAGAAAAGAGCCGCCGATCAGGGACCGGCGGCTCGAAAAAATTGGCTGTCGAAGGCCTTATTTGGAGAGCTCGACTTCCTCGAAGTCCAGTTCCACCGGCGTCGCGCGGCCGAAGATCGAAACCGAGACCTTCACGCGGCTCTTCTCGAAGTCCAGTTCCTCGACGGTGCCGATGAAGCTGGCGAACGGGCCGCTCATCACCTTCACGCTGTCGCCGATCTCGTAATCGACATTGACCTTGTGACGCGGCTGGGCGGCGGCTTCCTCGCGCGCCCCGAAGAAGCGGGCGGCTTCCGCCTCGCTGATCGGCTGCGGCTTGCCGGAATTGCCGAGGAAGCCAGTGACTTTGGGCGTGTTTTTGATCAAGTGGTAGATATCATCGTTCATGCTGAGCTTGGCGAGCACGTAGCCCGGCATGTTCTTGCGCTCGACCTGAACCTTCTTGCCGCGCTTCACTTCGGTCACGGTCTCGGTCGGCACCTCGACCTGCTCGATGAGCTGGGCCAGACCCATTCGCTCGGCTTCGGACAGGATGGACTCGCGGACCTTGTTCTCGAAGCCCGAATAAGCGTGGATGATGTACCAGCGCGCCATAATTTTATCGTTTCCTCAATTCGTCTTGGTCGGGAGAGCGGCGATCAGCTCTGGCCCGCGGCCAAACCCAGCAGCGTGCGAACGATCCAGCCAAAGAACGTGTCGATGCCAAAGAAGAAAAGTCCGAGCACCGTGGTCAGGATCACCACCATGATCGTGGTCATCACCGTCTCGCGCGAGGTCGGCCAGGTGACCTTGTTCCACTCGGCCTTGACCTGGTTCACGAATTCGATGGGGGAGGTTTTCGCCACGCTCAGCCTGCTCTTTCAGATGAAACCAGAACTCTTCGAAACACAAGAAAGCGGACCGCACCCGGAGCTTTCTCCGGCCGGCCCGCCGCCTGCATTTCGCAACCGTCCTTGCCTCTACGCGCTCGGGCGCCTCGGGGCAAGTTTTGGCAGGGGCGATAGGATTCGAACCTACGACATTCGGTTTTGGAGACCGACGCTCTACCAGCTGAGCTACACCCCTGTGCCGGTGAAGGCGCTGCCCTTAACGCGACCCGAAGGCGGGCGCAAGCGGTCAACGGCGCTTTCCGCAACTTGTCGTCATTCGTCCTTCGCCGCGTCATCGAGGAGGATGCGGGTCACGCCGGGGAGATCGTCGTCCCACATCATGTGGCTGGTGGGGAGTTCGTGGACATCCCAGGTCGGGTCTGCGGCGCAGCGCGCGCGGAACGGCGCGAACGAGCCGAGCGGGCTGGCGGACGCAAAGACGTAGGTCCGCCGCGCAACCGCGTCCTCCTCGCCACCGAGCTTGACCGGTTCGAGCAGGGTGAGGAGCGGATGGCCCGAGACGCGCCCGGCCCGCCCCGGCGGAATCGGGAAGATCGGCTGGACGAGGCCCGGCGACTGCCGCTGATTCTCGATATACATCGCTCGTGTCGCGTCATCGACGATGTCCCAGAGCATTTCGCCATCCTTCGGCAGGAAGGCGTCGAGATAGATGAGGCTGCGGATGCGGGTGCCGCGCAGGGCCGAGACACCGGTGATGACCATGCCGCCATAGCTATGGCCGACGAGGATGATGTCGCGCAGGCCCTCGCAATCGATGAGGCCGACCACATCGGCGATATGATCGCTGAGCGTAATGCCGCCATGAGCCAGATGGGCACGCTCGCCCAGCCCAGTGAGCGACGGGACGTGTACCTCATGGCCGGCGGACCGCAGTTCACGGGCGAGGGGGCCATAACCCCAGCTGCCGCCCCAGGCGCCATGAACCAGCACGAAAATTGCCACAGGCTTGCTCCTCTCCAGACTGTACCGGATCGCTATCGCCTCCCGGTGGCGCCTGCCAGCGCTTTTTGCCCCAAGGGACGGGCGCGACAAAGGCCGGTGGGGATGCTAAAGGCCGGGAATGGCGATCGATTTACCGATCCTGTTGCGCGCTTATGCGGTCGGGCTGTTCCCCATGGCTGACGACCGTGCCGCCAATTCGGTCTTCTGGGTAGAGCCTGAGAGGCGGGCGATCCTGCCGCTCGATGGCTTTCATCTCTCCAAATCCTTGCGCAAGACCGTGCGCGCCGACCGGTTCGAGGTCACGGCGGATACCGCGTTCGAGCAGGTCATCGCCCTGTGCGCGCAGAGCGCCACAGATCGCCCGACGACGTGGATCAATCGGGACATTGAGGAAGCCTTTGTGCGCCTGCACCACGGCAAGCTGGCGCACAGCGTGGAAGTGTGGAGCCATGAGGATGGCGAGCGCCATCTCGTTGGCGGGCTTTACGGTCTGGCGCTGGGGCGGGCCTTCTTTGGCGAGAGCATGTTCAGCCGCCGGCGCGATGCCTCAAAGGTGGCGATGGCCTGGCTGGTCGCCCGGCTGCGGGTCGGCGGGTTCACACTGCTCGATTGCCAGTTCATGACCCCGCACCTGGCCTCCCTGGGCGCGGTGGAGATTGACGCGCAGGCCTATTCGGGATTGCTCGGCGATGCGCTGTCGGCAGGCGCGGACGGCGCCGCGGGAGCTTCTGCCGCGTTCGATGCGCTCGATTCGTTGCCGGATGCGCCGGCCGACCGTGCGCTGCGATCCGCCACGCGCACCGTGTCCGGCCCGGTCTCCGGCCAGCTCATCGCGCAGCTGATCACCCAGACGTCGTAGATCGGGTGCAGCACTACATTGCGGTCGGGCCGTTCCTTGAACAGCCAGCCGGAGAAGGTGCGGTGCCATTTATTGTCGCGGCTTTCGAGCACGTCGAGCTGCACGAATGCGCCGGTTTCCTTGTCCATTTCCCACGGCGCGGTGGTTTCGCAGGCGCGCAGGCGGACGATGGCATTGCCCGAGCGCAATGCCACGCCCGGCTTCATCGTGAATTTCTGGGTGATGCCGTTGCGCTTGTTGAGCAGGCCGATCTCCGCGACGCGCTCTGCCATCGGCGTTCCGGGCAGGCCGGTCTCGACCTTCACGGGGCGCTCGTCGTGCGTGCGCTCTTCCGGCACGACGGCGACATTGCGGGCTGCCTCGGGGTCTCCGCAGGCCGTCAGCGGTCCGATGATGCCGAGCGCGAGCAACCATCGGCCCGGCCGCGCGGACCGGAGAATCATCACGTATTCGGCGTCCAGGCTTCGTAATCGCCCGTCGCCATCTGGCGGCGACCGCCGGCAGCGATGGCGCCGGAAGGCAGATGGGCCTGCGGCGTGCCGGTCTGGTTGGGCGTGAATTCGGTTTCCCAGATGCGGGGCGGCGGCAAATGGCTCTCAGGCGTGCCGTCGATGCTGTGATGCAGCCAGCCATGCCATTCTGCAGGCACGCGGCTGGCATCATTGGCGCCCTTATAGATCACCCAGCGGCGCGTGAGGCCGTTGGGGTCCGTGCCGCCTTCATAATAGACATTGCCCTGATGGTCCTCGCCCACTTTCGTGCCTTTGCGCGAAGTGAACAGCGAGGTGCCGATGGTGGCGCCGTCCCACCAGGTGAAGATCTTGCCGAGCAGTCCCATGGCCAGAGCGCTTAGCCGCACTCACGGGGGATTGGCAACGTGGAATCGAATGAAGTGCGCTCAGCGCTGCGACGAGGGGCAGAAGCGATCCGCTCGCCACACGGGCGCGCGTCCGGCACCGGCGCCTGCATCCGTGGCGCAATCGCCCCATTCGATCCGGTCACCCTTGTCGATGCCGAGCGCCTCTGCACGTCCCTGCCGGATTTCCAGCACCGCCGTCACCGGCTCGTTCGCCGCTAGCGGGCGGAGGCTGTTCGGCTCACCCTCCAGAATGTCGGCAATCGTGCCGTCGGTGCGGATGAACAACAGGTCCAGCGGAACGCGCGTGTCCTTCATCCAGAAGGATGCCATGTTGGGATAGGCGAAGGAAAAGATCATGCCGGCATCGTCGGCCAGCGTCTCGCGGCCCATCAGGCCGTGCTGCTGGGCCTCCTTGTCCGCCGCCAGTTCCGCGACGAAGCGATGAGTCTGGCCGCTGGACGTGCGAATGCGAACTTCGGTGCTGCCAGCGGGCAGGGCCGCGCTATTGGCAACCGCTGAGGTGTTGGCGCTGTCCTCCGGCGCTGCATGGCAGGCGGACAGTGCGAGCGCTGTCGCCAGTGCGCCGATGTTCAGACCACGCCCGATCCGCCGCCTCTTCGTCATTCCCAATCCTCTGCTGACAGGGTCTCCGGTCGCTCCGGCAACTCGCCGGGCGCGCTTTCGATCCAGTTGCGGGCGGTCTGCATGCTGTGCCCCGCCCGCAAAAAGGTCGCGATCTGCTTTTCCCGCAACGGCCGGTCGGCCGGCTCGGCCGCGAACGGCCCGATTCGTTTGCGGCGGGCGAGGCGTTCGGCCGCATCCCATTGCGCGGCAGCGTCGGGGGCGGCGTGCTCGGATGTCGTCTCGTCGATCCCGTCCTGCCGCAGCGTCTGCGCGATGCGGCGTTGCCCGAGGCCCCGCCGCTGCATCGCCCCGGATTTCATCTCGGCATAGGCTCGGTCGTCCACATAGCCGAGATCGACGAGCTTTTGCGTGATCCGCTCGGTCGGGGGCGGGGAATCGCCGGCCCAACCACGCTCGCGCAGCTTGCGCGTAAGATAGGCGGCGAGTCGGCCCCGGCTGGTGGCGAAGCGCCCGACATAGTGGATGGCCAGCGCCTCAAGGCTCGCTTCGACAAGCGGTTTTGGCGGTGATTTTTGCGGGCGCGGCGTCATGCGCCATTTTTGTGCCACACTCCCTGTCTTAAAGTAAACGCGCCTAACTCGCGCAAGAACGGGGTAGGGCCAGGCATAGAATGCGGCTTTTCGGTTCAGACAAGCGCAAGCCAGCCAGGCGTAGACGCAAGAGAACAGCCGCCATGCCTTGACTTAAGGGGATGATATCTGGCGGAAAAAGAAGGGTCATTTAAGATGCAGCCAACACCGACGGAAGATCGGCTTGAGCGGCGCTTTGCCGATTTCGATACTTTGGGTGCCGCGCTTGATTATGCGGCGCAGGGTGTTCGTGGAGTTAACTTTCACGATGCCCGCGGCAATCTTGCGCGTCCTTATCCCTTTTCGGAAATGCGCGGCGATGCACTGGCCTGCGCCTATCGGTTGATTGCGCGGGGTGTTCAGCCCCAGCAGCGGATCGCCCTGATTGCCGAGACCGGCCCTGAGTTCGCCCAGTTGTTCTTCGGCATCGTCTATGCCGGTGCCTGGCCTGTGCCGCTGCCGTTGCCGACCAGCTTCGGCGGCAAGGAAAGCTATATCGACCAGCTGTGCGTCCAGCTCGACAGCTGCGACCCGATCATGCTGCTCTTCCCCGCCGAGCTGAGCGAGATGGCCGGCGAGGCCGCGCGCCGCAAGGGCGTGGAACCGCTCAGTTTCGATGACTTTCTCGCGGCACCCATTGCAGCCTGTGCGCTGCCGCAGGCCGGTCCGGACGACATCTGCTATCTGCAATATTCCAGCGGATCGACGCGGTTTCCGCATGGCGTGGCGGTGACCCACAAGGCGCTGCTCAGCAATCTCGCCGCCCATAGCCACGGCATGGAGCTGATCGCGAGCGACCGCTGCATCAGCTGGCTGCCCTGGTATCATGACATGGGTCTGGTCGGCTGCTTCCTGTCGGTCGTCGCCAATCAGGTCTCGACCGATTACCTCAAGACCGAGGATTTCGCGCGCCGCCCGCTGGCGTGGCTGGATATGATCTCGCGCCATCAGGGCACCGCGATCAGCTATTCGCCTACGTTCGGTTACGATATCTGCGCCCGTCGCATGTCCAGCCAAACTCGAGCATCCGAGCGCTTCGACCTGTCGCGCTGGCGCTTGGCCGGTAACGGCGCGGACATGATCCGCCCGGATGTGATGCAGCAGTTCGTTGATGCCTTTGCGGAAGCCGGCTTCTCGCCCAAGGCCTTCCTACCAAGCTATGGCCTGGCTGAAGCGACGCTGGCCGTGACCATCATGCCGCCGGGTGAAGGCATCATGGTGGAGCTGGTCGAGGAAACCGAACTGTCCGGCGGTCATGCCGTGGAGGATCGCCCGCAGCGCTTCCGCGCGATCGTCAATTGCGGCAAGCCCGTGATGGGCATGACTGTCGAAATCCGCGACGAATTCGGCGGCCCGCTGGCCGAGCGGACCATCGGCAAGGTGTGGACGACCGGTCCCTCGCTCATGGTCGGCTATTTCCGCGATCAGGAATCGACCGATGCCTGCATGGCCGATGGCTGGCTGGACACCGGCGACATGGGCTATCTCTCGGATGGCTATCTGTACATCGTCGGCCGCGCCAAGGACATGATCATCATCAACGGCAAGAATCACTGGCCGCAGGATATCGAGTGGGCGGTAGAGCAGCTTCCGGGCTTCAAGCAGGGGGACATTGCCGCCTTCGCCATCACCACCGCTGGAGGCGAGGAAGCGCCCGCCGTCCTGGTGCATTGCCGCGTATCCGACAATGTCGAGCGCGCACGGCTGCGGGAAGAGATTCGCGAGCGCGTCCGTTCGATCACCGGTATGAACTGCGTGGTGGAACTGGTGCCGCCGCGCTCGCTGCCGCGCACCAGCTCGGGCAAACTCAGCCGCTCGAAGGCGCGGACCCTGTATCTGACCGGGGAAATCGTGCCCTATGACATCGCAGCCTGATCGGGGGCGGTTGACGCGGTAAAAGACTGCGAGCGCTTGCTTACGGGTTGATAACCTGCGCGCGATATGACCGCGCCGTGACCAAGCGTTCAACCGTCCCAGACCAGCGCGTAGCGCCCGCCACGGAAGTCGTTTCGCTCGGCTTGTTGTGCGGATTCCGCCCGCTTCCCGGGGCGCAGGGGCGCCTTGTATGCGGGAGCCAGTTGCGCTCCGCAGACCGGATGCTGGGGCTCTTCACCACGATCACGGCCATCTCTGCCATGCTCGTGGGCGCGCGGTTTTACAACCATATCAATATCTGGATGTTCGTTGTCTGGATGTTGGTGCTCGGTATTTCACAAGCGCAGTTGCTGCGGTTGCGCCGGGTCAATGTGGCGTCGGATTATGCCGATGCGACGCGGGCCGCATTGTTGCGACATGGCGCGATCTGCTGGCTGCAGGGCGCCATATGGGTCGCCGCAATGGTGCTCTTCACCGGTGAGGCCAGGCCGGAAGAAGTGGTCACATTCTGGACCATCGCCTGCTGCCTGATGGCGTCGGTGGCCATTTCGTTCCAGTCGACTCCCTTGTCCGCCAGTGGCTTCATCCTCTCGATCGGCACGGGCACCGTCTGGATGATGCTCCGCCATGCCGATCCCTTTCTGGCGGGTGTCGTGGCGATCTATGCTCTGCTCGCTTTGGCGACGAGCCTCTGGCAGGCGCACCAGTTCGGCGTGCAGGTCTCGACCAGCAAGGCGCTAGCCGAAAAGCGCGAGGTCGTCAGTCTCCTGCTGCGCGAGCATGATCGCGACGGGGCCGATGTGCTGTGGCAGACCGACACCGCCCGGCGTCTGACCGGGGTTTCCCCGGCCTTTGCGCGGATGCTCGGCAAGACGGTGGAAGAGGTGGACGGCCAGTCCATCCTTCAGGTGCTGGCGGGATCGACCTGGACGAACGGGGACTTCGACCCGGCCCTTCATGTGCTGGCGGAAAAGCTCAAGGACCGCGTGTCCTTTTCCGACCTGTGCCTGTCCGGCACGGTCGACGGTGCGCGCCGCTGGTGGTCATTGTCCGCATCTCCCCGGCTGGATGAGGCCGGCAATTTTCTGGGCTTTCGCGGCGTCGGCTCCGATATCACGGTGCAGAAGGAGACGAACGAGCGCATTTCGCAGCTTGCCCGGCTGGATACGCTCACCAATCTTCCCAACCGGCTCAATCTGGGCGAGGAACTGGCTAAATCCGTCGAAGACACGCAGACGTGGCAGACGCGGTGCGCCTTCATGATGATCGATCTCGATCGGTTCAAATCGGTGAACGATACGCTCGGTCATCATGTCGGCGACCAGCTTCTGGCCCAAGTTGCCGAACGTTTGCGCGGCGTCTGCTCGCTCAACGAAGTCTGCGGGCGGCTCGGCGGCGATGAGTTTGCCGTAGTCGTGCGCGAGGTGGCCGATCCCATCTATGTCGACCGGCTGGCGAGCGCGATCATCGAGGTCGTGTCCAGACCCTATGTGCTCGATGGGCAGACGCTGTTCATCGGCGCTAGCATCGGCTCGGCCATGGCACCGCAGGACGGCACGGATGCGGACATGCTGATGCGCAGCGCGGATCTGGCCATGTATCGCGCCAAGGAGGCAGGGCGCGGCAAGCATCTGCGCTTTACGGCATCGATGCACGCCGATGCGGAGGAGCGTCGCAATCTCGAACTGGCGTTGCGCAACGCAATCGAGGCCGATGAATTCCATCTGGTCTACCAACCCATCGTCAACGCGCGGTCCCGCCATGTCATCGGCTTCGAGGCGTTGTGCCGGTGGACGCACCCCCAGCTTGGTCCGATTCCGCCCAGCCGCTTCATTCCTATCGCCGAGGATACAAGGCTCATCTCCCGCCTCGGGGCTTGGGTGCTGGAGACGGCGTGCAAGACAGCCTGTCACTGGCCTGACGCGGTTAGCCTCTCGGTCAATGTGTCGGCCCAGCAACTGTGCGCTCCCGAGATCGTCCCGCAGATCAGCGCAGCTCTGGCGCAGTCCGGGCTTCCGGCTAGCCGGTTGGAGCTGGAGGTGACCGAGAGCGTGTTCATGCAGGAGGAGACGGGCGCGTCTCAGGCGCTCGATCGGTTGGCGAAAATGGGCATCCGGCTTTCGCTGGATGATTTCGGCACGGGCTACTCGTCGCTCGGCTACCTCTCCCGCGCACGGTTTGACACCATCAAGGTCGATCAAAGCTTCATTCACGGCGCCGCTCGCGGCCAGCGTGAGAGCCTCGCCATCATCAACGCGGTGGTGGCGATGGCCACCAGCCTGGGCCTGGAGACCACCGCCGAGGGTGTAGAAACCGAAGGGGAATATGACATCATCCGGGCGCTGGGATGCTCGAAGATCCAAGGCTATTATTTCGGCCGGCCCATGTCGCGAGACGAGAGCATCGGCCTGTTCGGCCGCTTAGCGACGGAGGTCGCCTGATCCCTTCGCCTCACTCCTTGGCGAGACGGCGCTCGATGGCTTGCCAGATCGTTGCGAATTGCTCGGCCGGCCGGCTCTGAGCTGCAAAGGTGGCCAATGGCGCGCGCCGCAAGCCCATCTGCTCGACAAGGCTGGAATAGCTGACGATTGGCCAGTCGGGATGGGCTCCGAGCGCCTCGGCATGGAGCTTGCGCCGCCGGTCCACCATAGAGAACACCGGCAGGATCGGGGGATGCCATCCGCCGCGCCGGATCAGGATGCCGGCCAGATCATCGAGCGATTTGCGCGCGAGCGGTGAGGGGATCACCGGCGCCACGACAAGATCTGCGCCCCGCAGCACCTGCTCGGCTGTCTCGGTGAGCCCGGGCGGGCAATCCAGGATGACGCGGTCATAACGCGGCGCGAGGCCCGAGAGGAGCTTCGCCAACCGGCGCTTTTTACCCAGATCGAAGAGCAGCCGCTCCAGACCGTGAAGGGACATGTCTGCGGCCAAGAGATCAAGGCCGGGGATGGCGGTGGGCTGGCAGATGTCTTCCGGTTCCAGCTGCCGCGCGAAGACAGCGCGGGCGGCGTCGCGCGTTTCCGTCTGCGCGGCCAGGAGCCAGGTCGCGGCGCCCTGCGGGTCGAGATCCCACAGCAATGTCCGCCGCGCCGAGAGGCTTGCCGAGGCCCATGCCAGATTGACGGCAAAGGTGGATTTGCCGACGCCTCCCTTGAGGCTGAACACCGCGATTGTCTTCATCTCGGGTTGCGCTGCCATGATCCTGTGATGGATCGATGACAGAAATGTTGCAAATTAAAGTCATGCGATGGGCCCGTCCGCGCCATGCGCCGAGCCCTCGCACGCGATCCCCGCTTGCAAGATCGCCCGCCGCTGCGCAAAGGTCACCGGCGAAACAGGAGCAGAATGTCCATGCAATGGCAGTTGCCGGCCCTTGTCGCGCTTGTCGGCTATCTTCTGGGGTCCATCCCCTTCGGCATCATCCTTACGCGGCTGGCTGGGGCAGGGGACCTGCGCGCGATCGGCTCCGGCAATATCGGCGCGACCAATGTGCTGCGCACCGGGCGCAAGGGCCTCGCGGCTGCGACGCTCCTGCTGGATGGCGCGAAAGGCGCCGTCGCGGCGATGGTCGGCGCATGGCTGATGCCGGTCGGTGATATGGCCCTCAGCGGCGCCACTATTGGCGGCGTCATGGCCTTTGTGGGGCATTGCTATCCGGTCTGGCTGAGTTTTCGCGGCGGCAAGGGCGTGGCGACGATGCTGGGCGTATGTCTTGCACTGTCCTGGATCGCCGGACTGGTCTTTGCGGCGGTCTGGCTGGCCGCGCTTGCCCTGTTTCGGATCAGTTCGGTGGGCGGCATGAGCGCGGCCATCAGCGCGCCGGTGGCAGCGTTGCTGATTGGCCGGCCCGATCTGGCGGCGCCCATCGCCGGCATGGCGCTCGTGGTGCTGTGGCGGCATCGGTTGAACATCGCGCGCCTGCTGCGCGGGGAAGAACCGCGCGTGGGAAGCTCCCGCGCCGCATGACGACGCTCAACGCAGATCGGTACGATCGCCTGCGGCTCATCCGGACGCCGAATATCGGCCCGGTCGCCTATCGGCAACTGCTAGCCCGCTTCGGCACGGCGGGACGCGCTCTGGAGGCGCTGCCCGATCTCGCCTCGCGCGGCGGAAACCGGCGCTTCAAGCCCTGTGATCGCCACAGCGTCGATGCCGAAATCGCGCAGGTCGAGCGGCTGGGCGCGCATTATCTGTTTCTGGGCGAGGCGGATTACCCGGCTCTGCTCGGCCAGGCCGAAGGGGCCCCGCCGGTGCTCATCGCCCGGGGCAACGCGGGGCTGGGCGTTGAGCGCTGTGTCGCCATCGTCGGTGCGCGCAATGCCTCCGCCGCAGCCTGCCGATTTGCGCGAGAACTGGCCCATGCCCTGCAAGAGGCCGGCATCGTCGTGGTCTCCGGTCTCGCGCGCGGCATCGACACCGCCGCGCATCAGGGGGCCGGGATCGCGCGGACCGTTGCGGTCATCGGGTCCGGCATCGACGTCAATTTCCCGCCGGAAAATGCCGATCTGCAGGAGCGGGTTGCGCGCGAGGGCTTGCTGCTCACCGAACTGCCGCCCGGCGCTGAGCCGCTTGCCCGCCACTTTCCCGCCCGCAACCGGATCATCGCCTGGATGAGCCTGGGGACGGTGGTGGTGGAGGCTGCGCCGCGCTCGGGCTCGCTGCTGACTGCGCGGCTGGCGGGCGAGGAGGGGCGGGAGGTGATGGCCGTGCCCGGCTTTCCGGCCGATCCGCGCGCCCATGGCTGTAATGCCCTCATTCGCGACGGCGCCACGCTGGTGCAAAGCGCGCAGGATGTCGTGGAGGCGATCGCGTCGTTCGATCCCCGCGCGCTGCGCTCGGGGCAGCGCGACTTCCTGTCGCAGCCGCCGTCCGACAATCTGGGGGAGGCGGAACGCCAGCGCGTGACCGGTTTACTCAGCCTCAGCCCGGTGGCGGTGGACGAACTGATCCGGCAGAGCGGTTTAGCACCGGCGAGCGTGCAGACGGCGCTGCTGGAGCTTGAGATTGCCGGTCGTCTGCAGCGCCATGCCGGGGGGCGGGTGAGCCTTGCCTGAGGTGGCATCGCCTGACACGCCGCCCGCGTGGCAGGGGCGAGGACTGCCCGGCGCGATGATGCGCCGGCTGCTATCCTTGTTGCTCCTTGCGCTCATCGCGGTGCAGGCATGGCCCGACGGTGCCGCGACATTCCAGCCGCGCAACGGCTCGGCTTTCAGCGCTTCGACCGTTGAAGTCGCGCTGGTCCCACCGGGGCGAAGCGAGTTTACCAAGGCGGAGCTGCATCAGGCGCTACCGCCTCTCCCCGATGCGCCTGACGTCGTGTCGGCAGGGCGCACAGAGGCTGTCCCCCAATTCTTGCTGCGCCTGGACCGCACTGACCCAGCCCCCGATCAGGCGGCCCGCCGCAATCAAGGCCCACGCCCGCCTCCCTCTGTCTGAAGCTCGGTAATCGCGCCTTCTCGGCGCCCTATCTCACCCGAACTTCGGACAATTATCATGAAACAACTGACGACCCCCGACTCCGGGGCTGTCGCTGCGCAGGCGCGCATCGACGCCTTGATCGCCGCATATCCTGACCTGAACGAGGACGATTTGCGCCGCCTTCTCCACTGGTATCGCAAGGAGGCCTCCTCCTATGATGTCGCGATGCTGTCCGCTCGCGATGACCTGCGGCCCGGCTATGAGCGCTTCTACAAGGATCATATCGAGCGGATTTCGCCCTTCGGCTATACGGCGATATCGATAATTGTTCTGCTCTGCGCCATCGGCGTTTATGCGATCATCAACTATTTGCGCTGATGGGTGTTGAGGCAGGGCGGGTCTGCGTGTTGCAGATCCGCCCGTCTCCTAACGCTAACGCGCGCTGGACTGGAGTTTTCAATGCAGGATTGGGTGTTTGATATCGTGGAGAGCACCGGCCTGTTCGGCGTGTTCCTGCTCATGCTTCTGGAGACCGTGTTCCCCCCAATCCCATCGGAAGTGATCATGCCGGTCGCGGGCGTGCTCGCCGCGCGGGGTGGCATGGGGCTGGGCGGCGTGATCCTGGCCGGTACTGCGGGCGCGATGGCCGGCAATCTGTTCTGGTATGCGCTGGCGCGGATGATCGGCCTGCATCGATTCCGCCCCCTCATCGAGCGATACGGCCGCTGGCTGACGCTCGACTGGCCTGAAGTCGAGCGCGCGCAGGGCCTGTTTCGGCGCTTCGGCGGGCCGATCGTGATGATCGGCCGGGTCCTCCCGACCATTCGCTCGGTCATTTCCATTCCCGCCGGCGTTCTGCGGATGCGGCTGGTCCGCTTTTTCGTGTGGTCGACAGTCGGCACTGCGGCATGGAGCTCCGGCCTGGCGATTGCCGGCTGGGTGCTCGGGCGGCGGTTCAGCAATATTGAGCAGTTCCTCGGGCCGCTGTCGACGGGCATCATCCTGTTGATCGTGCTGATCTATATCTGGCGGCAGGCGACGTGGCACCGCCGGCATGTGGCAGCCGACAAGCCCGATGTCGGCGAGTAAGCATTTCGCTTGACGTTGCGGCCGAGCCGTTTCCAGACTCGCGCGTACACGTAAGGATCGTTAGCGGAACTCTATGCAACTCGTCATCGTCGAATCACCGGCCAAGGCCAAGACCATCGAAAAATATCTGGGAGGCGACTTCCGGGTGTTGGCGTCCTACGGCCATGTTCGAGATTTGCCGGCCAAGGACGGCTCGGTCGATCCGGACGATGGCTTCTCGATGGCCTGGGAGAATTATGGCGACAAGGCGCGCCAGCTCAAGGCGATCACCGACGAGGCCAAGAAGGCCGACCGTCTGATCCTCGCGACTGACCCTGATCGCGAAGGCGAGGCGATCAGCTGGCATGTGCAGGAAGTGCTGCGCAACAAGAAGGCGCTGCCCAAGCTGGTCGATCGCGTGACGTTCAACGCCATCACCAAGGCCGCCGTGACCGAGGCCATGAAGGCGCCGCGCGCGCTCGATGAAGATTTGATCGATGCCTATCGCGCCCGTCGCGCGCTGGATTATCTGGTCGGCTTCACGCTCTCGCCGGTGCTGTGGCGCAAGCTGCCCGGCGCCAAGTCCGCCGGGCGCGTCCAGTCGGTTGCGTTGCGCATCATCGTCGAGCGCGAGCGCGAGATCGAGGCATTCACGCCGCAGGAATATTGGTCCGTCACCGCCGATCTGGAGCAGGCCGGGCAGAGCTTCGAGGCGCGGCTGGTCCGCTGGCGTGGCGAGAAGATAGACCGGCTGACCATCGGCAAAGAAGGCGATGCCAAGGCCGCCAAGGCTGATGTGGAAGCCGGGCGCTTCACCGTCGCCTCGGTCGAGACCAAGCCGGCCACCCGCAATCCGCCGCCGCCCTTCACCACCTCGACGCTGCAGCAGGAGGCCGCGCGCAAGCTCGGTCTTTCAGCCAACGAAACCATGCGCGTCGCCCAACAGCTCTACGAAGACGGCGCGATCACCTATATGCGGACCGACGGCGTACAGATGGATGGCAGCGCCATCTCCGCCGCGCGCAAGGCCATCGCGGACCGCTATGACGGTGGCTATCTGCCGGACAAGCCGCGCATGTACCAGACCAAGGCCAAGAACGCGCAGGAAGCGCACGAGGCGATCCGCCCGACCGAGTTCACGCGCGAGAGCGTGGGTTCGGGCGTTCATGCCAAGCTCTATGATCTGATCTTCAAGCGCGCGCTGGCGAGCCAGATGGCCTCGGCGCGGCTGGAGCGCACGGCGGTCGAGTTCACCGACGGCACCGGCCAGCACGCGTTGCGGGCGACCGGGCAGGTCGTGCTGTTCCCCGGCTTCCTGGCCCTGTACGAGGAAGGCCGCGACGATGTGGCGGATGAGGACGGCAAGCTGCTGCCTGCCATGTCCGCAGGCGACCAGCCGGCCAAGCGCGATGTGCGCGCCGAGCAGCACTTCACCCAGCCGCCGCCGCGCTACAGCGAGGCGAGCCTGGTCAAGCGCCTGGAGGAACTGGGCATCGGGCGCCCGTCCACTTACGCCTCGACGATCCAGACGCTCAAGGATCGCGATTATGTCCGTGTCGAGAAGAACCGGTTTTTTGCCGAGGAGAGCGGGCGGCTGCTGACGGCCTTCCTCGAGCGCTTCTTCGAGCGCTACGTGGCCTATGAGTTCACCGCCGGTCTTGAAGATGAGCTGGACGAGATTTCCGGCGGCCGGGCCCAGTGGCAGGCGGTGCTGGAAGCCTTCTGGCGAGACTTCAAGCCCAAGACGGTCGAGATCATGGATCGCAAGCCGTCCGAGATCACCGCGGAGCTGGACGAATTTCTCGCGCCGATGCTCTTCCCGGAGAGGGCCGACGGCAGCGATCCGCGTGCCTGTCCGCTGTGCGCGGACGGGCGCCTGTCGCTACGCGGCGGGCGCTTCGGCGCATTCATCGCCTGCTCCAATTATCCCGAGTGCAAGTTCACCCGCAAATTCGGCCAGCCTGGGGGCAGCGGCGAGGCAGACACCGGGCCCGAAGAGCTTGGCAAGCATCCCGAGACCGGTGAGCCGATCCTGCGCAAGTCGGGTCGCTTCGGGCCTTATGTCGAAATGGGCGATGGCAAGGAAGCCAAGCGCGCCTCGATCCCCAAGGATCTGCCGGATGGCGAACTGACGCTCGACTGGGCGGTCAAGCTGCTCTCGCTGCCGCGGACGATCGGCGACCATCCCGAGACCGGCAAGCCGATCGTCGCCAGCCTCGGCCGCTATGGTCCCTATCTGGCGCATGAGGGTAAATATGCGCGGCTCGGCTCTACCGTGGAGATTTTCGAGACGGGCATGAATGCCGCCGTCGCGAAGCTGGCGGATGCCGCCAATCGCGGCGGCGCCCGCAAGGCCGCCGAGCCGCTCAAGGTTCTGGGCGCACATCCCCGCACCGAGGCCGAGATCAAGCTGATGGAAGGCCGCTATGGCCCCTATGTCACCGATGGCACCACCAATGCGACTCTGCCCAAGAGCGTGGCGCCGGACGCGCTGACGCTGGAGGAAGCGGCTCAGCTTATCGATGCGCGCGCGGCCGCCGCGCCGGCCAAGAAGAAGGGCAAGAAGGCACCGGCCAAGAAGAAGGCCGCGACCGCCAAGGCGCCTGCCAAAAAGGCCGCCGCCAAGAAGCCTGCCGCGAAGAAAGCGCCGGCAAAGAAGAAGGCGGCAGAAGAGGCTTAAGGGCCCGCTTCTCACGGGGCAGTCGCAAACTCAGGCGCGACTGCCCAAGCCAAACTGTGGCGGATCGTAGGAAAAGCTTGCTGCACCGCCTCTGGTGCTGGGCTAGCAGCGTGGCCAGATTAATCGGCCAAGATTGATCGACAATGCCACCGGCCCATCCAGTCCAGGACTTTCCATGACCCGTACGCTCACGCATCTCGAACGCCTCGAAGCCGAGAGCATCCACATCATGCGTGAGGTGGCGGCCGAGGCGGAAAAGCCGGTGATGCTCTACTCGGTGGGCAAGGACAGCGCGGTGATGCTGCATCTGGCGCGCAAGGCCTTCTATCCCTCACCGCCGCCCTTTCCGCTACTCCATGTCGATACGACCTGGAAGTTCAAGGCGATGTACGAGCTGCGCAACCGCATGGCGGAAGAAAGCGGGATGGAACTGCTCGTATACCAGAATCCCGAGGCCAAGGAGCGGGGCATCAACCCGTTCGATCATGGCCCGCTGCACACGGACATGTGGAAGACCGAGGGCCTCAAGCAGGCGCTCAATCTCTACGGCTTCGACGTCGCCTTCGGCGGCGCGCGTCGCGATGAGGAAAAGAGCCGCGCCAAGGAGCGCATCTTCTCCTTCCGCACCGCCAGCCATGGCTGGGACCCCAAGAACCAGCGCCCGGAGTTGTGGAACCTCTACAATGCGAAGAAGGCCAAGGGCGAGAGTATCCGCGTCTTCCCGATCAGCAACTGGACCGAGCTGGACATCTGGCAATATATCCAACTCAATCGCATCCCCATCGTGCCGCTCTACTTTGCGCAGCCGCGCCCGACCGTGGAGCGGGACGGGATGCTGCTGATGGTCGATGACGAGCGCTTTCCGCTGCGCCCCGGCGAGGAGCCGGTGATGCGCTCGATCCGCTTCCGCACATTGGGCTGCTATCCGCTCACCGGCGCGGTCGAGAGCGAGGCGAGCACGCTGTCCGAGGTTATTCAGGAAATGCTGCTCACCACCACCAGCGAGCGGCAGGGCCGCATCATCGACAAGGATGGCGGTGCCGCGAGCATGGAGAAGAAGAAGCAGGAGGGCTATTTCTGATGGCACAGCTTTCTCCCTCTCCCCTTCAGGGGGGAGGGCCGGGGAGAGGGGGCTTGCGTCATCGCGCAGCTCCAATCCTGCGTCCCTCGGCTTCCCCTCTCCCAACCCTCTCCCCTGAAGGGGAGAGGGCTATTTGCGAGTTCAAATCGTGACGACCGGCGATCCCATCTCCCAAACCCCCATCTACCAGACCGATGCCCTCATCGCGCAGGATATCGATGCTTATCTGGAGCAGCATCAGCACAAGTCGCTGCTGCGCTTCATCACCTGCGGCAGCGTGGATGACGGCAAGTCCACCCTGATCGGGCGCCTGCTGTATGACAGCAAGATGATCTTCGAGGATCAGCTTGCGGCGCTGGAGGCGGACAGCAAGCGCGTCGGCACGCAGGGGCAGGAGATCGACTTCGCGCTGCTGGTCGATGGTCTCGCCGCCGAGCGCGAGCAGGGCATCACCATCGATGTCGCCTATCGCTTCTTCACGACGGAAAAGCGCAAGTTCATCGTCGCCGACACGCCGGGTCACGAGCAATATACCCGCAACATGGTGACGGGCGCCTCCACGGCGGATCTTGCCGTGATCCTCATCGATGCGCGCAAGGGCGTGCTGACCCAGACGCGGCGGCACAGCTATCTCGCCAAGCTGGTGGGCATCCGCCACATCGTGCTCGCCGTGAACAAGATGGATCTGGTCGGCTACGACCGCGCCGTGTTCGACAAGATTGTCGCGGATTATGCCGCTTTCGCCAAGGAAATCGGCATCGAGCAATTCGTGCCCATGCCGATCTCGGGCTTCAAGGGCGACAACATCACGACCCTCTCGACCAACACGCCCTGGTATCAGGGGCCGACCCTGGTCGATTATCTGGAGACGGTCGAGGTTGATAACAGCGCGGATCAGGCCCGCCCGTTCCGTATGCCAGTGCAATGGGTCAATCGGCCGAACCTGGATTTCCGCGGTTTCTCGGGCCTGGTCGCCAGCGGCGCGATCAAGCCGGGTGATGCCATCCGCGTGCTCCCCTCGGGCAAGACCAGCACCGTCACGCGTATCGTCACGCTGGATGGCGATCTGGACGAAGCCGTTGCCGGCCAGTCGGTGACGCTCTGCCTTGCCGACGAGGTCGACTGCTCCCGCGGCGACGTGATCGCGTCCGCCGAAAATCCTCCGCAGGCCGCCGATCAGTTCGAATCCACCGTTGTGTGGATGTCCGACGATGCCCTGATTCCGGGTCGGGCCTATTGGCTCAAGATCGGCACGCAGACCGTCTCCGCAACGGTCCAGCCGCCCAAATATGTCGTCAACGTCAACACCATGGAGCATCTCGCAGCCAAGACTCTGGAGCTGAATGCCATCGGCGTTGCCGAACTGACGACCGACAAGGCTATCGTGTTCGAGCCTTATGCCGAGAACCGCACGCTGGGCGGCTTCATCCTCATCGACAAGATCACCAATTCCACCGTTGCGGCGGGAATGTTGAACTTCTCACTGCGGCGGGCGCAGAATGTCCACTGGCAGGCGATGGATGTCAGCCGCGAGGCCCATGCGGCGCAGAAGGGCCAGCAGCCTGCGGTGCTCTGGTTCACCGGCCTGTCCGGCTCCGGCAAGTCGACCATCGCCAACATCGTCGAGAAGAAGCTGTTCGCGCTGGGGCGGCACAGCTTCCTGCTTGATGGCGACAATGTCCGCCATGGCCTGAACAAGGATCTGGGCTTTACCGAGGCCGACCGGATCGAGAATATCCGCCGCGTCGGTGAGGTGACCAAGCTGATGGCCGATGCCGGGCTGATCGTGATCACCGCCTTCATCTCGCCCTTCCGCGCCGAGCGGGACATGGTCCGCGCGATGTTGCCGGCGGGCGAGTTCATCGAGGTGTTCGTGGACACCCCGCTGGCCGAGGCGGAGCGCCGGGACGTCAAGGGCCTCTACAAGAAAGCCCGCGCCGGGGAACTCAAGAACTTCACCGGGATCGACAGTCCCTATGAAGCGCCCGAGAAGCCGGAAATCCGCATCGACACCCAGGCCCTCACGCCCGAGCAGGCGGCGGACCTCATCGTCGAGCGCATCGTGGGCGTGTGGAGCCCGGATCTGTGACGGACGCAGAGCTGGCCGCGCACCTCGCGGAGGAAGCGGGCCGGCGGCTGCTCGCCTTGCGGGATGAAGCGCGCTTCGACGGAAAGGCGCTGGGCAATGAGGGCGATGCGCTCGCCAATGCCTATCTGTGCGAGGCGCTCGGACGCGAGAGACCTGACGACGGCCTGCTCTCCGAAGAGAGCCGTGATACAAAGGATCGGCTCGCTAAGTCCCGCGTCTGGATCGTCGATCCGGTCGATGGCACGCGCGAATATGGCGAGGCGCGGGCGGACTGGGCAGTCCATGTCGCGCTTGCCGTGGATGGCGTGGCCACCCTTGGCGCCGTCGCCCTGCCGGACATGGGGCTGGTGATGCGCTCAGACCGGCCCATCGCCGTGCCGCCGGCACCTGTAACGCCACGCATGGTCGTCAGCCGCACTCGCCCGGCGCCCGAGGCGCTGTCGGTCGCGCAGGCGCTGGGTGCCGAACTGGTCCCGATGGGCTCGGCCGGCGCCAAGGCGATGGCGGTCGCGCGCGGCGCGGCGGATATCTACCTGCACAGCGGCGGCCAATATGAGTGGGACAGTTGCGCACCCGTCGCCGTCGCGCTGGCCCATGGCCTGCATTGCTCGCGCATCGACGGGACGCCGCTGCGCTACAACCAGGCCGATGTCTACATGCCCGATCTGCTGATCTGCCGCCCGGACTATGCCGACCGGGTGCTGGCCCTGGTCGGCGCGAAGGCGGGGTGACGGGCGGGGTTACCGCTTGATGATCAGCGATTCCGGGCGCTTGCGGGGCACCCATTCGCCCTTGCCGGGGAAGTTCTTCAACACTTCGCCATCCCAAAGGCGCACGGTGCGGCGATGGAACAACCAGCCCCCGTCCGCGCCCTTCACGGCATGGTCGTCATACCAGCCCGCAAAGCGCAGCAGATAGGGCGGCTCGCCCTCACATTCGGTCACGAAGGCGAAGGAGCGCATCTTCACCGATCCGTCCGGCTGCGGCATGAACTGCGTCTGGGTGACATGATGCTGCCGGCCCGGAAAGCCCGGCGCGTTGCGATAATGCTCGGCAATGCCGCGAATGCCTTCATGGCCCTCCCAGATGTCGGGATCTTCGAAGACCTCTTCCACCATGCGCGCATCGGGCGTGAAGCAGGCGACCAGCCCATCGACATCGCCGGTATCCAGCGCCCAGCTATAATTGGCGATAAGATCCTGCAGGCCGAGCCTGTCTTCAATGGGCAAAGTCATTGCGCGCCTCTCCTCTTATGTGTGCCATCCCTGCAGCGGGGCAGGGTGACATTTTAGTACAAATTGCAGGATTGAAGGCGGCGGCGGCATTTTGCAATGCGGTCTTGGCGGACAGGCCAGAAATGGACCTGTTTCGCTGTTTGCCATCCCCATCCGGTCGAGCCTCGGCTCTCCCTTGTTCTGAAGGTTCATATGCCAGCCAAACGACGCACTGCCGCCGCTCTGTTCCTGGCGACCTCTTCCTTGGCCCTGATCCCAGCAATGGGCCAGGCGCAGGAAGCGGATACCCATCTCGATGAGGGCGTGGGTACGGATATCGAGGAGATCGTGGTGAGCGGTCAGCGCGAGCGGGGCGCGGTCATCGGCAATGCCACCCCCGAGTTGCAATTGCGCCCCGCCGACATCCGCGCACTGGGGGTCAGCACGATCAGCGACCTGCTGACCGAACTCGGTCCTGAACTGCAGAGCGCGAGCGGGAAGCCACCGGTGACGTTGCTCGAAGGGCACCGCATTTCCGGCTTCCGCGAGATCGCCCGCCTGCCGGCCGAGGCCATCGCGCGGATCGACATCCTGCCGGAAGAGGTTGGCCTTCGTTATGGTTACGGCGCCGACCAGAAGGTGATGAACATCGTCCTGCGCCAGCGCTTCCGCGCGGTCACGGCCGAGGTCGACGGCCGCGTACCGACCGCTGGCAATGGCGCTTCGCTGGAGCTGGAGGGCGGGCTCTTCCTGATCCGCAACAGCCAGCGGGTGAACATCAGTGCCGAGCATGAGAGCATCGATCCGATTCTGGAGAGCGATCGCGGGCTGGACCGTGCAGAGAGCCCGGCGCGCAGTCTCCAGGCCGCGCAGGAGACGCTCACGCTCAATGCCAGCTATAGCCGTCCCCTGGGCGAACGCACCAAGGCGACACTGAGCGGCGAGCTGGTCACCAACCGGCGGGACAGTCTGGTTGGCCTCACTCTGCCGGGCGTGACGATTCCCGCCGGATCGCCTTATGTGCCGGGCACCGACGATCTGCTGTTCTACCCGCAACTGGCCGGCGCCGGCGCTCTGGGGCGCGCCTCCAAGAGCCAGACCGGCACGGTCGGCCTCACCGTCAATGCCGAGCGCAGCACGGGGCAATGGACGCTGACCGCCAATTATGCGCGCGCCGAGAGCCGCGTCATCACCGGCCGCCCGTTCGATCTGTCAGATTATGCCGACGCGCTGGCGGCCGGCGATCCGGCGGCCGACCCTAGCCTGCCGATCGATGCCGCCTTTCTCAACGCGCGCGCTGCGGACCTCACACGCAGCACCTCGGATACGGCGGACATCACCTTCATCCATAACCGGCCGCTGTTCAGGCTGCCGGCCGGTGAGGTCATGGCCACGATGAAGCTGGGCGGCGCGCTCACGCGGATCGAGAATATGCGCGAGCGCGATCTGGTCCCTTCGGTTCGCGACCTTGGGCGGGACAGCGCGACCGGGTCGCTCACCGTGGACATCCCCCTCATGCCCGCCTCCTCGGGCATCGGACGCATGTCCGCCAATGCCACGCTCGGGCTCGATCATTATTCGGATGCCGGCACGTTGCGGAACTTCGGGCTGGGTCTCAACTGGTCGCCGCTTGGCTTCCTGTCCCTCTCGGCCGGTTACAGCGATGAAGACTCCGCCGCGACGGTGGCTCAGATCGGCGACGCGCAGACCTTTACGCCCTTCGTACCGATCTTCGATTTCGCGCGCGGCGAATCCGTGCTGGTGACAACAATCACCGGCGGCAATCCCGATCTCGACAAGGCGCGGGTGAAGACGTTCCGGCTCGGGGCGGACATCTCGGTGCTACGCGAGCCGCGCCTGCGGTTCGACATATCCTACAATCACCGCGCGACCGAGGGTGGCGTGTCGGCCTTTCCGGGCGTGACGGCGGACACCATCGGCGCTTTCCCGGAGCGTTTCCTGCGCGATGAAAGCGGCCGCCTCACGCAGGTGGACCTGCGCCCGATCAACATCGCCGAGCAGACGCGGGAAGTGCTCCGCTGGGGTTTCAGCTTCAGCAAGCGCCTTCGCACACCCCAGAGCCAGATCGATGCCATGCGGGCTGCCTTCCAGCGGCGGCAGGCCGAGCGGGCAGCGCGCGGGGAGACGGGCGGTGCGGATCGGCCGGGCAGGGGCGGACAGGCCGGAGCCGAGACGCCACCCGGCGCGGATGGACCCCCTCCGGGCGATTCACCCGGTCCCCGGCCGGGCGGCTTTGGTCCCGGTGGTCCCGGTGGACGGGGCGGTGCAGGCGGTGGCGGACGTGTCGATTTCTCGATCCACCACGAGTGGGCGCTGACCAACACCACGCAGTTGGCGCCGAGCCTGCCCGTGCTCGACCTGCTGGATGGCGATACGCTGGGCGACACCAGCGGGCCGTCGCGGCATCTGATCGAGTTGCGCACCGGCGTTTCGCAGAGCGGCTATGGTCTGCGGCTGACCGGCAGCTGGCGCAGCCCCTCGCGCGTCAATGGCACCGCAGGGCTGCCGGCCAGCCAGCTTCGGTTCGGAGCGCTGGCCAAGGTGGATGTGCGGGCGTTCGTAAACTTCACGCAGATGCCCGGCCTGATCGAGAAAGCCTCGTTCCTGCGCGGCGCGCGGCTCCAGCTCGGGGTCGAGAATGTCTTCGATACACGCCAGCGCGTCACGGATGGCAATGGCGCGGTGCCCTTTGCCTATCAGCCTGCCTTCATCGATCCGCTGGGCCGCACCGTCCGGCTGAGCTTCCGCAAACTGTTCTAGTCGCTACAGATCGCGGGACCAGAACTGCATCGGGTGGCTGGTCTCGTCCGTCTGGTCGATGTCCTTCCAGCGATATTCCGCCATGATGCGCTCCAGCGGCTGATAGCCCCGCTTGCGCCAGAATGGGCCAAGGTCGCGGGCCTCAGCGGGGCGGAGCGGATGATCGGCAGAGCGAATGACGCCGCAAAAGCAGGTCGCCGTCGCGCCGGCCTCGCGTGCGGCGGCTTCGCGCGCATCGAAAAATGCGTGGCCAAGCCCATGGCCACGATAGGCACCGAGCAGCACGGACTCGCCGAAGTAGAAGAGCCGATCCACCTCGATGCCCTGCGCGCGGAATGGCGCCTGCAGCGGTTCGTCCTGCCCGCTCATGGGCGAGGCGGTGGCGGCGCCGATGATGGCGCTGCCATCCCGTGCAATGACCAAAGCCGCATCGTCGCCGTCGAGAAACGCGCTCAGATAGCGCTGCTCGTAGTCGACCGAGCCATCGTAGAGATAGGGCCATTCGCGAAAGACGGTGATGCGCAGGCGGGCGAGATCGTCGATGGCGGCATGGCGCGTCTCGCGGTCCCGCAGCGTCTCGACGGTCAGGTTGCTCACGCCGGCGCGTCTTCCCGGCTGACCTGCGCGACCCAGTCGGCGAGATTATAATAGACGGTGACACGGCGGATCAGATTATCGCGCACCTCGAAGAAGGCCGCGGCCGGCAGCACATAGCTTTGGCCATGCGCGGGAGGCAGGCCGGCCTCGCCGACGAGATATTCGCCATGGACGATGAATTCCGCCGCGGCGCGACTGCCGTCCTCATTCACCATCAGCGCGATGTCGGCGAGGCGCTCGCGATAGGCGCGGTCCATCCGGCCCAGAAAGGCGCGGAAGGCGTCCTTGCCGGATTCCCGTTCGCCCTGATTGATATCATGCACCACATCGTCGGCGAGGCAGGCCAGCATGGTCTCGGCATCGCCGACATTGAAGGCGTCATAATATCGCGCGAGGAGGGCGCGGGTCTGGCTTGCTGAGGTCATCGCAGGTCTTTCCTGATCCATGGGAGGCGGATCGCAAACCTATTCACGGTTCAACAATCGAGCGCAAGACATGGCCGAACTGGGTGCGCCTTGGCGTCAGTGGCAGTAGGTCTGCTTGAGGGTCACCCCATCGATCATCAGGCCGCCCACGATCATCACCGCGCCGCAGCAGCTGGCGTAGAGCAGATAGCCCGGAAAGCCGGGATAGATCTCAAGATAATGGGCCCCCCGCGCGGTCGCGCCCATGGCGACGCCGAAGATCGCCAGATAGGCCTCGAACTTGGTGCGAATGGTGAAGAGGCGGGCGATCTTGCGCATCTCTGGTCCTGTGCATCGCGAGTCCGAAGGGCGAGATGCAAAGGTAAGGATCGCGTTAACCATCTGCAATCGCAGGAGGCGGGTGCGTTTGACAGCTGTGTCAGGATGGGACGGTACCGGCAATCCTGCCGGCCCCAATTTTAGAGCAGGTGCGCAAATTCCTGCACGACGGCGCGATAGACCGGGCGCTTGAACGGCACGATCAGATCCACCAGCCGGTCGGACGTGACCCACTGCCACGCCATGAACTCCTGATGCTCGGTGGCAATGTCGATATCGCTATCCTCGCCCTTGAAGCGCAGCAGGAACCAGCGTTGCGTCTGGCCGCGATATTTGCCGCCCCACAGCCGGCCCATCAGCTCTTCCGGCAGATCGTAAAGATGCTCCTCCGTCGAGCGGGCGATGATGTCGACGAGATCGGCCGCAATGCCGGTTTCCTCGCCCAGTTCGCGCAGCAGTGCCTGCTCCGCCGTCTCGCCCTTGTCGATGCCGCCCTGCGGCATCTGCCAGGCGTCGCCCTCCTTGGAATCGAGTCGCTGGCCTACGAACACCTCGCCCTGACGGTTCGCCAGCATGATGCCGACGCAGGGGCGGTAGGGGAGAGAGGCGGGGTCGATCTTGGTCATGACGAGGTCGCGATTTCATCCGTTAAAAGAAGTTCACGGCCGCGATGGCAAGCCGGAGAGAAAAAGGCAATGCTCTGTCGCGCGCAGCTTTTCTACTTTGCTCGGCTGGGCTCGACGGACTAGGGGCGATGCAACCACTGCATTACTAGAGTCTGAGCATGGCATCTGCCGCACCCACATCGACCATAACTCACAGCAGCGAAGAGGCTGCGCCCGAAGCCGTTGTCGTCCGTTTTGCCGGAGACAGTGGCGATGGCATGCAGCTCACCGGCGGGCAGTTCACCCTGTCCACCGCGCTGGCAGGCAATGACCTTGCGACCTTCCCCGATTTTCCGGCGGAAATCCGGGCGCCGCAGGGCACGCTGTTCGGCGTGTCGGCGTTCCAGATCAACTTCGGCTCGTCCGAGATCACGACGGCGGGCGATGCGCCCGATATCCTGATCGCGATGAACCCGGCCGCGCTCAAGACCAATGTCGTGGATTTGAAGCCCGGCGGCCTCATCATCGCCGACACCGGCGAGTTCAACGAGCGCAATCTCGCCAAGGCGAAATATGAGAGCAATCCGCTTGAGGACGGCTCGCTGGCGCGCTGGCAGGTGCTGGCGTTCGATATCTCCGCGCTCACGTTGGAAAGCGTGAAGCCCTTCGGCCTTGGCAACAAGGAAGCGCTGCGCTCCAAGAACATGTGGACGCTCGGCTTGGCGCTGTGGATGTTCGATCGCAGCCGCCAGCCGATCATCGACTGGCTAAAGGCCAAGTTCGCAAAGGCGCCGGAGATCGCCGATGCCAACATCGCCGCGCTCAATGCCGGCCATGCCTATGGCGAGACCGCCGAGCTGGCCGCGCCGCTCAAGCAGCTCCATGTCGCCCCGGCGCCGGCCCCCGAGGGGCTGTATCGCACGGTGACGGGCGCCGAGGCGATCTCGCTCGGTCTCGTCGCGGGTGCGCAGCTGGCCAGCCTGCCGATGTTCTTCGGCGGTTACCCCATCACCCCGGCCAGCTCGATCCTGCATCATCTCTCGCGCCTCAAGGAATATGGCGTGACGACGTTCCAGGCCGAGGACGAGATCGCCGCCATCGCCAGCGCGATTGGCGCGAGCTATGCCGGGTCACTGGGCGTTACCAGCTCGTCCGGCCCCGGCATTGCGCTCAAGGGCGAGGCGATGGGCCTTGCGATCATGACCGAGCTGCCGCTGGTGATCGTGAACTCGCAGCGCGGCGGTCCCTCGACCGGCCTGCCGACCAAGACCGAACAGTCCGACCTCTATCAGGCCGTCTATGGCCGCAACGGCGATGCGCCGATGCCGGTCATTGCCGCCCGCTCGCCCGCCGATGCGTTTGATTGCGCCATCGAGGCCTGCCGGATCGCCATTGAATATATGACGCCGGTGATGCTGCTGACCGATGGCTATATCGCCAACGCCGCCGAGCCTTGGAAAGTGCCGGATATGAGCGGCTACACGCCGTTCGCCGTCAAGTTCCTCGATGCGGTGCCGGAAGGCGGGCTCAAGCCTTATGCCCGCAATGAGAAGCTGGCGCGGCCGTGGATCAAGCCGGGCACGCCCGATCTCATGCACCGCATCGGCGGCATCGAGAAGGAAGTGAACACCGGCCACATCAATTATGCGCCGGCTAATCACCAGGCGATGACCGAACTGCGCCGAGACAAGGTGCTGGGCATCGCCAAGGGCGTGCGGCAGGAGGTGTCGCTGGGCGAGGAGAGCGGCAAGCTCGTCGTCGTCGGCTGGGGCTCCACCTACGGCCCGATCCATCAGGCGGTCCGGCGCGCCCGGCGCAAGGGGCTGGATGTATCGCACATCCACATCCGCCATATCTGGCCGCTGCCGGAAAATCTGGGTGAGCTGCTCGCCGGCTACGAAAAGATTCTCGTGCCGGAGATGAACACTGGCCAGCTCAAGACCGTGCTGCGCGACCAGTATCTGCTGGATGCCCGCCCGCTCAACAAGATCTCGGGCCAGCCCTTCCGCATCGCGGAAATCGAGGCGGCCATCGAGGGGGTGCTCGCATGAACGACATGACCACATTGACCAAGCCGCGCGTCGAGACCAGCCTCAAGGACTGGGAGACCGATCAGGAGGTGCGCTGGTGCCCGGGTTGCGGTGACTACGCCATCCTCAAGGCCGTGCAGCGCACGCTGCCGCAGCTGGGCGCGGACCCCAAGAACACCGTGTTTGTCTCGGGCATCGGCTGCTCCTCACGCTTTCCTTATTATGTCGAGAGCTACGGCTTCCACACCATCCACGGCCGCGCGCCGGCGGTGGCGACGGGCGTGAAGCTGGCCAATCCGGAACTGGACGTGTGGATCGTCACCGGCGACGGCGACGGCCTTTCCATCGGCGGCAACCACACGATGCACATCCTGCGTCGCAACCTCGATTGCCAGATCCTGCTGTTCAACAACGAGATCTACGGCCTCACCAAGGGGCAATATTCGCCGACGAGCCGGGAGGGGACCAAGAGCCCGTCCACGCCGTTCGGTTCGGTCGACCATCCGGCCCGGCCCTGCGCCTTCGCGCTCGGCTCGGGCGCCCGCTTCATCGCGCGGGCCTATGACGTGTCCAAGCAGCTGCCGGACGTGCTCAAGGCCGCCTATGAGCACAAGGGCGCGGCGTTCGTGGAAATTTTCCAGAACTGCATCGTCTACAACAAGGATGTGTTCGCCGACTTCACCGAGAAGAAGAATGCCGATGTCGGCCAGCTCTGGGTGGAGCATGGCAAGCCGCTGCTCTTCGATAAGGGCGCTAAGGGCATCGCGCTCGACCGCGAGGCGCTGACGCTCAAGGTCGTGGACGTGGTCGATGGCGACTGGCAGGCAGCCGGCGTGATCGTCCATGACGTCACCAACCGCGCCGTTGCGCACATGCTGGTGGAAATGCCCTTCGGCCTGTTCCCGATGGCGCTGGGCGTGCTCTACGATGCCCCCAAGGCGAGCTTCGAGCAGGCCGTGGTGGAGCAAAATGCCCTGCTGGCCAAGGGCAAGACGCCAGACCTGCAGAAGCTGGTGAGCCAGGGCCAGACCTGGACGGTGACGAAGGACGGCCCGGCGCTCTGAGGGCGCCGGTTCCGTTTCTTATCCGGCCAACGCCAAAGAAGGCGCAAGCCGACCTTGTCTCAGGGTGGATTGGCCCGTAATCCACTCCCGTGATTGCCAATGTCCCGTTCTTTCCGCTGATCGTGGGTGCCGTGCTGGCCGTGTGGCTGGTGCTGGCGGTTTGGGCGCTGTTCACCGGCCTCTCGATGCGGCGCAAGGCGGCGCTGGCGCGCACGCACGCCGCGCAACTGGTCGATCTGCTCAACTCTGCTCCCGCCGTCCCCCTGCTCATTCGCCCCGATGGCAAGCTGGATGCGCCGGACAGGCTGGCCGCATGGCTCGGCCGTGAGACGGCGCCCACCGACCTTGATGCGCTACTGGATGCAGATGGCGGCCTGGAGCCGGATCATGCCCGCGCGCTCGCGGCGGAGATCGCAGCAGCGCAGCAGGGCGGCCGACCCTTTACGCTACCGGTGCGGGTCAACGGGTCGGACCGGATGCTGCTCGTGCGTGGCGGTCCGGTGGGCACGCGGCTCGGCAAGGCCGGCACGGTGGTGCTTTGGGTCTTCGACACGACTGACAGCTTCGCGCAGATCCAGGAGCTGCGCGGGCAGGTCGGGCAGTATCGCCAGGCCCTCGATGCGCTATCGGGTGTGATCGAGGCGGCGCCCATGCCGGTCTGGCATCGCGGCGCCGATCATCAGATCAGCTTGGTCAACAGCGCCTATGTGAAGGCAGTGGACGGAAAGTCCGCGCAGGATGTCATCGAGCAGGGCATTGAGCTTGTCGAAGCGGTCGACGGCATTTCCCCGCGCGCATCCGCTGCCAATGCCGCCGCGCGCAAGGCCCCAACCGCCCGGATGCTGCCGGTCACCATCGATGGCAAGCGCCGGTTGATGAAGGTCGTCGATGTCCCGCTCGGCCCCTCGGGCGTTGCAGGTTACGCGATCGACATGCAGGAGCTGGAGGAGGTGCGGGCCGAACTGCGCCACCTCTCGCAGGCCAACCGGGACATGCTGGACAGGCTGTCGGCCGGCGTCGTCCAGTTCGGTGCCAATCAACTGCTGCAGTTCTGCAATCAGCCCTTCCTCAGCCTGTTCGGCCTGACGCCGGAGACAGCGGCGTTCGATACCCATTTTGACCGCGTGCTGGATGCCATGCGGGACAGCGGGCAGGTGCCCGACACACCGGATTTCCGCGCGTGGCGGCAGGAGCGCCGCAACTGGTTCCTCTCGCCCTCCGCGCATGAGGAGCAGTGGCGCCTGCGCGATGGCGTGCATCTGCGCGTCTACGCCCAGCCGCTGCCCGATGGCGGCCTGCTGGTCATCTTCGAGGACCGTACCGAGCATGTCCAGTTGGCCTCGGCGCGCGATACCCTGCTGCGGGTGCGCACGGCCACGCTCGACAATCTGTTCGAGGCGATTGCCGTGTTCGCCTCCGACGGTCGTCTGCATCTGTGGAACAGCCGCTTCACTAAGATCTGGTCGGTGCCCGACACAACCATGGCGGCGCATCCGCGCGTCGATGAACTCATGTCGGCGCTGGCGGATCGCCTGGCGCGACCCGAACAGGCAGGCCTTGTCCATCAACTCATCCGCGCGGCGACGATGGAGCGCCGCCAGCGGGGGGGACGCATCGCCTTTGCCGACGGGCGCTTCTTCGAGTTCGCGGCCATCCCGCTGCCGGACGGCAACGCGCTGTTCACCATGCTCGACACCACCGACAGCCGCCACATCGAGCAGGCCCTGCGGGACCGCAATGAGGCGCTGGAGGATGCGGACCGGGTGAAGACCGCGTTTGTCTCCAACATGAGCTACGAGTTGCGCACGCCGCTCACCTCGATCGTCGGCTTCGCCGAGATGATGGAAGCCGGCTATGCGGGCGAATTGAGCGCCCAGTCGCGCGATTATGTGAATGCCATCATGACGGCAACGACGCGGCTGACGCGGCTGATCGATAATGTGCTGGACCTGACTCAGGGTGCAGCGGGCGGCTTGCCTATCGAGAGGCGCGATATCGATGTGGCCGCGATGGTGCGGCAGGTGGTCGAGGGCCTGAGCGACAAGGCGGACTCGCGCGACGTGACGGTCGACATGTCGTTCGAGCAGGAGCCGGGCACCGTGTCGGGCGACGAGCGCCGGCTGCGGCAGGCTCTCGCCCATGTGGTGGATAATGGCGTGAGTTTCGTGAGCCGGGGCGGGCGGGTGCTTGTGCATGTGCAGCCCGCGCCGGACGTGGTGCGCATCATCGTGTCCGATGACGGCCCGGGCATCGATGCTAAGACACAGGCGCATCTGTTCGACGTTTTCGTGCGGTTCGGGCGTCACGGCGATGGGGCCAATCAGGGGCTCGGACTGCCCTTGGTGCGCCAGTTCGTGGAAGCGCATGGCGGCAGCGTCGATCTCGTCTCCGAGCCGGGGCAGGGGACCAGCGTCACGCTCACTCTGCCGCGCGGAGAATGATGGCGTGTCCGATCGTGCCCTTGCCTTCTCCTCAGCAGACGCGCTCGCCGATTTCGGGGCAGCTTTGGGCGCAAAGTTGCGGCCCGGCGATGTGATCACGCTCACCGGCGGGCTGGGCGCCGGCAAGACGACGCTCGCCCGCGGCCTGCTCAGGGGCCTTGGGCATGAAGGCGATGTGCCGAGCCCGACCTTCGCCATCCTGCAGGGCTATGAGCCGCCCGAGACGCGTCTGCCTGTGGGCCATGTCGATCTCTATCGCATCGAGGACACGGGCGATCTCAGCGAACTCGGGCTGGACGAATGGCTCGAAGATGGCGCGCTGGCGATCGAATGGCCCGACCGGCTGGCGGGGCGCTACAATGCCATTGCCCTTGCCCTGCAAATCGACATTTTGGCGGACGGCACGCGCCGCTTGACAGCGCGGGTGCCGCGCGTTTGGGAGAGCCGATGGCCAGTCACATGATCCCGCCGCCAAGCGCGCGCCCGTTTCTCGATCAAGCCGGATGGCGAGGGGCCGAGATCCTGCCGCTTGCCGGTGACGCCTCGTTCCGGCGCTATTTCCGCGTGGTCGAGGGTGACCGGCGCGCCATTTTGATGGACGCGCCGCCGCCGCATGAAGATCCGCGCCCGTTCATCAGCGTGGGCGAGTGGCTGTGTGAAAACGGATTCGCGGCGCCCGCCATATTGGCGCGGGATCTGACGCAGGGCCTCGTTCTGCTCGAGGATTTCGGCGATGCGCGGGTGCGCGAGCATCTGGACGCCGCGCCGGCCGAGGAAATGGCGATCTACACCCGCGCCGTGGACCTTCTCGTCGATCTTCATGAGCAGCCGGCCCAGAGTGGCCTCGCGCCTTATGACCGCGCCGTCTACCAGCGCGAGGCAGCGCTGTTGACCGAATGGTTCGCTCCGGCGGCAGGCCTTGCGGTCGATGCGTCGGGATACACCGCAGCGTGGGACAAGGTGTTGCCGATTGCCGAGCAGGATATCGCGCCAGTGGTAACCGTGCTGCGCGATTATCATGCCGAGAACATCATGCTGCTGCCGGACCATGCGCGCTCGCACGGGCTCGGTCTGCTGGACTTTCAGGACGCGCTGGCGGGCCACCCGGCCTATGACCTCGTCTCGCTGCTGCAAGATGCCCGGCGGGATGTGAGCCGGGCCGTAGAGCAGGCAATGCTGGCGCATTACCAGGCGCGCACGAAAGTCTCGCCGGATTTCGAGGCGGCTTATGCGGTGCTGGGTGCCCAGCGCAATGCCAAGATCATCGGCATTTTCACGCGCCTGTGGAAGCGCGACGGAAAGCCGCGCTATCTCGATTTCCTGCCGCGCATGTGGGGGCTGCTGGAGCGCGATCTTGCCCATCCCGCGCTCGCACCGGTGGCCGACTGGTTCACGCAGAATGTGCCCGCCTCGGCGCGGGGCCGGCTGGATGCGGGGCAATCCGCGCAATGAGCACCACGCTTGAGACGGCGATGCTGATGGCCGCTGGCCTCGGCAAGCGGATGCGTCCGCTCACGGCCACACGGCCCAAGCCGCTGATCCGCGTCGCTGGCCAGCCGCTCATGGATCATGCGCTGGACCGCATCGAGGACGCCGGCATTCGCCGCACGGTGGTGAACGTCCATTATCTTGCCGGGCCCATCGAGGCGCATCTGGAGTCGCGTGCCCGGCGGACGGGTGCGAGCTATCCGGTCTCCGATGAGCGCGCCCGGTTGCTGGAAACCGGCGGCGGCCTCGTCAAGGCGCTGCCGCTGCTTGGCGACAAGCCGTTCCTGTGCGCGAACAGCGACAATCTGTGGATCAACGGGCCGTTCGATTCCATCCGTGCGCTGGCCCACCGCTGGGATGATGATGCGATGGATGCGCTGCTGCTGCTCATCCCGCACGCCCGCGCCACCGGTCATCGTGGTCTTGGCGATTTCCACATGGAAGCCGATGGCCGCCTGAGCCGGCGCAAGCCCGGCCGCGTGGCGCCGTTCGTCTTCACCGGCGTGCAAATCCTCTCGCCGCGCCTGGTGCGCGATCCGCCGGGCGAGGTCTTCTCGACCAATATTTTCTGGGACCGCGCGATTGAACAGGGCCGCGCCTTTGGCCTGAGCCATGGCGGCCAATGGTTCGATGTCGGCACCCCGCAGGCGATTCCGCTGGTCGAGGCAGGGTTGGCCGATGGCTGAGCGCCGCGCGCCGGCCCTCTTTACCATCCCCGCTCACCGGGCATTTTCGGATGCGCTCGCCGCCGGGCTTCTCGCCCAGCATGGCCGGCGCGATGGCGGGCTGGCGCTCGCACGCGGCATCGTTCTGCTGCCGAACAATCGTGCGGTGCGGGCGGTGCGCGATGCGTTCGTGCGCGCGTCCGGCAACGGGCTGCTGCTGCCGAGGCTGGTGCCCATCGGCGATATCGATTTGGACGAAGCGCTGGGCAGCGCGCTCAGCCCGATCGGGGCGGAAGCGGATATTCCGCAAGCCATCGCGCCGGCCGAGCGGCTGATGATCCTGACCCGGCTGGTGATCGATCAGCGCGCGCGTCGCGGCGAGCGGCTGGAAACGGGCGAGGGCTGGCGGCTGGCGACGGCGCTGGCGGCCGCTTTCGATCAGCTCACCGTCGAGCGCAAGGCGCTGGCCGATCTCAAGGCGCTGCAGCCCGATGACCTCTCGCACCACTGGCAAGCCGCGTTCAGCGATTTCGATGCATTGGCGGCCCAGTGGCAGCAGGAACTGGCCGCGCGCGGGCTGATCGACATGGCCGAGCGGCGCAATCGCCTGCTCGATCATGTTGCGGCCCGCTGGCGCGAGATGCCGCCGGAGCGCTTCGTGGTTGCCGCGGGTGTCGTCACCAATGCGCCAGCCGTGGCGGGACTGCTCAAGACGGTCGCCGGCCTGCCGCGGGGCGCGGTGGTGCTGCCCGATCTCGACCAGAATCTCTCGGATGAGCAATGGGATGCGATTGGCCCCGTCGCGCGGCCCGAGCCGGGGCGCGATCTGCCGCCTCCCGCCAATGAATCGCACCCTCAATTTGCGCTCAAGCTGCTGCTGGAGCGGATGGATGCCCACCGCGCCGAGGTGGCGCTTTGGCGCTGGGGCAGCGAGCATGATGCCCGCGCCGCGCGGGGCAAGGCGATCAGCAACGCGCTGTTGCCGGCCTTGCTGACCGGTGGCTGGCCGGATGTGCCGACCGCGCAGCGCTCACTCAAGGATGTCCGCGCCATCGAGGCGGCGAACCCGGCCGAGGAGGCGCAGGCCATCGCCATCGCCCTGCGCGAGGCGGTGGAGACGGAAGGGCGCACGGCTGCGCTCGTGACACCCGATCGTGCGCTGGGGACGCGGGTGTCCGCGCATCTGCGCCGTTGGGGAATCGAGGCCGACGACAGCGCCGGCCGGCCGCTCTCCCAGCTTCCGCCCGGCACGCTGCTGCTGGCGCTCGTGCAGGCCGGTGCCGAACAGTTTGCGCCGGTGCCGCTACTCGCCCTGCTCAAGCATCCGCTGGTGATGGCTGGTGACGAGCGGCTGGCGTGGCTCGAATCCGTGCGCCGCCTCGATCTGGTGCTGCGCGGCCCCCGGCCGGCAGCGGGATTGACGGGTGTCACCGCCCTGCTTGCGGAGAAGGGCGGCCGGCAGCAGGTGATGAGGGAATCGCTACGGCCCTGGTGGGCGCAGGTCGTGGCACTGCTGGCGCCTTTGGAGGGCGCCTTTTCTGGAGAGCAGAGTCTGCCCGCCCTGTTCGCCGCCGTCCGCGAGGCGGCCTCGGCCCTGACGGAGGAGCGCGTCTGGGCCGGTCATCAGGGCCATGCCGCCGCGCAATGCCTGGGCGATGCGGAAGCCGCAGCACCGCAAGGGCCGGCGCGCGCGGATGGCGCCGGCTTCGTGGGGATGCTCGCGCAGATCCTCGGCGGGCAGGCCGTGCGTCCCCCGCAGGGCGGTCACCCGCGCCTGCAGATCCTGGGCTTGCTGGAAGCGCGGCTGCAGCAGGCCGATCTGATGATCCTCGCCGGCCTCAATGAAGGCGTCTGGCCCGGCCTGCCATCGCCTGACCCATGGCTCGCCCCGCGCATCCGCCGCGCGCTTGGCCTGCCGGGGCTGGATTATCGCATCGGCCTCTCCGCGCATGATTTCGCCAATGGGCTGGGCGCGCCGCAGGTGATCCTCTCCCGCGCCCGGCGGGATGCCTCCGCGCCCACGGTCGCCTCGCGCTTCTGGCTGCGGCTCAAGGCCATGACCGGCGCGCGCTGGGTCGAGGATGACAGGCTGATCGCGCTCGCGCGGGCCATCGACCGGCCTGATGCCCCCGCACCCGCCTATCGTACGCCTGCGCCACGCCCACGCGCGGACCTGCGCCCGCGCGAGATCGCCGTCACCGATGTCGATCGCCTGCGGGCCGATCCCTATGCGTTCTACGCCGCGCGCATTCTGCGTCTGGCGCCGCTGGATGTCGTGGATGCCGATCCCGGCCCGGCCTGGCGTGGTACCCGCGCGCATGATGTCCTCCAGCGCTGGATGGAAGAAGGCGGGCACGATCCCGCGCGGCTCTCTGCGTTGGCGCAGGAGATGATCGCGCAGGCGCAAGCCCATCCCCTACTCAAGACGCTCTGGCAGCCGCGTTTACTGGCCGCGCTCAACTGGGTGGCGGGTGCCGTGCGCGATCAGGCCGGGCAGGGGCGCGAGGTGCTGTTCGGCGAGAAATGGGGCCGCATCGAGCGGGCAGGCGTGACCCTGCGCGGCAAGCCCGACCGGATCGACCGGTTTGCAGACGGCACACTCGCCATTGTCGATTACAAGAGCGGCGCGACCGCCTCGGTCAAGCAGGTCAAGGCCGGCTTCTCGCTCCAGCTCGGTTTGCTGGGGCTGATCGCGCAGGCAGGCGGCTTTGCCAAGGAGGCCGGTCTCGCCGCCGGATCGGATGTGAGCGCCTTTGAATATTGGAAGCTCGGCAAGGGCACGGATGGCAATTTCGGGTTCAAGCGTCCGTTGACCGACCCCAAGGGCAGCTACAAGCGGATCGTGACGGCAGATTTCCTCGCAATGGTCGCCGGCTTCTTCGATGATGCCGTGACGCGCTGGCTGACCGGGGACGAGCCGTTCGCCGCACGCCCGCACAGCGATGCGCCGGTGTTCACCGATTATGACCAGCTCATGCGGCTCGACGAGTGGTTCGCGCGGGATCGACGGGCCGAGGCGCTGCCGGAGGTGAGCCATGGCTGAGGCAGGCGAACTCAACCGGCTGACGCAGGAGCAGGCCAGCGCCTCGGACCCCGCCGCCCATCGCTGGGTGCGCGCCTCCGCCGGCACCGGCAAGACCGCCGTGCTGTCGGCCCGCGTGCTGCGGCTGCTGCTGAGCGGTGTCGCGCCCGAGCACATCTTGTGCCTGACCTTCACCAAGGCGGGCGCGGCGGAAATGGCCGAGCGCGTCCACAGCCGGCTTGCCCGCTGGGTGCAGGGGCAGTCCGTGGACGTCGCGCGCGATCTCGTGGCGCTCGGCGAGGATCCGGGGCCGGAGGCGATCGCCCGCGCCCGCCTGCTGTTCGCGCGCGTGCTGGATGCGACCGGCGGCGGGCTGCGCATCCAGACCATCCACAGCTTCTGTCAGGCGCTGCTGGCTGCCTTCCCGCTGGAGGCCGGGCTGGTCCCCGGGTTCCGCCCGCTCGACGAGCGCGGGCAGGGCGAGCTGGCCCGGCGTGCGTTGATCGCGATGATCGAGGAGGCCGGGCAGGCGCAGGACGATCCGGTGCTGGCGGCGCTGGAGATGCTGGCCCTGCGGCTGGGCGAGGAAGGCACGCAGGCCTATCTCGCGCGCTGCGTGCCCGCGGCGCAACTGCTGGAGATGTTGCCGGAAGATCTGGCGGGCTTCCTCCTTGCCTTCCTCGACCTGCCGGATGGCGACATCGATGCGCATCTGGCGGATCGCTGCGCCGAGGGCGTGTTTCCGGTGGCCGCGTTGCAGGCCGTCGCGCGGGCCAATGGTGCATGGGGTGCCAAATCCGGCCTCGCATGCGCTGATATGATCGCGGCTTGGCTAAGCGGCTCCGAGGTCCAGCGCGCCGAGGGACTGGCGGACCTGCTCGGCGTGCTGCTCACCAAGGAAGGCGAGGTCAAGAACCGCGCCAACAAGAACCTGCTGGAAGCCGAGCCGGATTATGTCGATCTCGCCAGCGCGTGCGGCGCGGCGATCAAGGCTCTGCTCGATCTGCGCAAGCAAGCCGCCTTCGCGCGCACGGCGGCGCAGGGCCTGACGGCGGGCCGTGCTTATGCCCGCGCTTATGCCAAGGCCAAGCGGCAGGCCGGCGCGGTCGATTTCGATGATCTGATCGGCCGCGCGAGTGCGTTGCTCACCCAGCCGGGCATGGCGGACTGGATCCGCTACAAGCTCGACCAGCAGGTCGACCATATCCTCGTGGACGAGGCGCAGGACACCAACGACGCGCAGTGGGACATCGTCTGGTCCATCGTCGAGGAGTTTCTGGAGGTCGAACCAGACGAGCAGGCGCGGCTGCGCACCCTGTTCGTGGTCGGGGATACCAAGCAGGCGATTTTCGGTTTTCAGGGCACCAGTCCCGAGGCCTTTTCCAGCGCCCTGCAGCGTTTCCGCGAGGCAACCGAGCGCGTCGGCCACCCCTTCGCAGAATTGCCTTTGGCCCGCAGCTTCCGGTCCATGCCGGCCGTGCTCGATGTCGTCGACGCCGTGCTGGACGCGGTCGGGCATGACCGTCTCGGGCTGGAAGCGCCCTCCGCGCCGCATCAGGCCGCCCGCCAGCACCCCGGCGAGGTGCTGCTGCTCCCGCCGACCTCATTGCTGCCGAGCGAGAGCGATGAGGACGGCGAGGCTGACGAGACTGCCGGCGAGGGAGAGGAAGACTGGCTGGCCGATCACCAGCGCCGCCATGCCGAGAAGATCGCGCGGCTGGTCAAAGGTATGATCGGCACGCCGCTGGCTACCCAGGGCCGCCTGGCGCGTGCTGGCGACGTGCTGATCCTGCTCCGCAGCCGCAGCGCGCTCTCCCGGCTGATCGTCGCACGGCTGTATGAGGCGGGCGTGCCGGTGGCCGGTGTCGACCGGTTGCGGCTCCAGGCCCCGCTCGCCGTGCGCGATCTGCTGGCGGCCCTGCGCTTTGCGGTGCAGCCCGAGGACGATCTCAACCTCGCCAATCTGCTGGTCTCGCCGCTCATCGGCTGGACGCAGGACGAACTGCTGGCGCGCGCGGTCCCGCGCGAGGGCTCGCTGTGGAGCCACCTGCGCGCGACGTTGGCGCCGGAGCTTCAGGCCCCGCTGCGCACACTGCTGGGGCAGGCCGATTTCACGACGCCCTATCGCTATCTCGAGGCCATTCTCTCCGGCGCCATGGACGGTCGGCGCAAGTTGATCGCCCGGCTCGGCGAGGAGGCGCGCGATGCCATTGACGAATTGCTCAATGCCGCTCTGGGCTTCGAGGCTGACGATCATCCCTCGTTGCAGCGATTCATCGACTGGTTCGACCGTGGCGATGCCGACATCAAGCGCGAACTGGGCGAGGGCGGTGACATGGTTCGGGTGATGACCGTGCATGGCGCCAAGGGGCTGGAGGCGCCCATCGTCATTCTGGCCGATGCCGCCTTTGATCCCAGCCAGCGCCCGCGCGCCGACGCCGTGAGCCTGCCGGTGACCGAGGCCGCCCGCTTGCCGCTCATCCGCCCCGCCAAGGGCGAAGCCGCGCCGGCGATCGAACAAGCCATGCAGTCCGCCGAGCGGCTCGACATGGAGGAGCATTGGCGCTTGCTTTATGTGGGCCTCACGCGGGCGGAAGAGCGGCTGATCGTGACCGGATCGCTCGGCAGTCGGGCCAAGGGGGAGCCGCCCAGGGAAAGCTGGTATCAGGCCGTCGATCTGGCGATGCGAACGCTCGGGGCTGCCGAGGCGGACGTGCCCGACTGGGGCAAATCCCTGCGTTGGTCCGGTCCGGCAGGCCTCACGCCGGCCAAGGCGAAGAAGGCGCGCGAGGCAGATGGCAGCACCGCAGAACCCGCGCTGCCCGCCTGGCTGCGCGCGCCGGCGCCGCAGGAAGCACGGCCGCCGCGTCCGCTGTCTCCCTCCGCGCTGGTTGAGGATGACGTGCCCAATCCGCCGCCGGATGCTGCCATGCGCGCGGCGGCAGAGCGCGGGCGGCTGCTGCACGCGCTGTTCGAGCGTTTGCCAGATCTGCCGGCCGCCGAGCGTTCCGCCGCCGCCATGCGCTGGCTGGAACAGGCCGGCGTGGCCGATGCCGGGATGCGCACCGACCTGCTCGCGCATGTCAGCGCCGTGCTGGACGATCCCAACCATTCTGCACTGTTCGGCCCGGATGCGCTGGCAGAAGCGCCCATCGCGGCCGTCGTAGCCGGGCAGGTGATCGCGGGAACGGTGGACCGGCTGCTGGTGACGGATGATCTCGTCCATATTGTCGATTTCAAGACTGGGCGGCATGTCCCTGACCATGCAGTGGATTTGCCCGCAACCCATGTCCGCCAGATGGCGGCCTATGCGGCTGCGCTGGCCGAAATTTTCCCGGGCCGTCCGCAACGGGTCAGCCTGCTTTACACGGCGGCCCCCCGCCTCATCGATCTGCCGCAGGCCTTGCTCGCTGCGCACAAGCCCGGCTTGCTGGCACAGGAGCACAAGTTGGGCAGCACCGACCTTGAGGCGGACGCCTCGGCAACCTAGATAGACGTTCGACAGAAGGAGTTTCGACGATGGCTACCAAGGCAATTTCCGACGCCAGCTTCCATGAGGACGTGATTGCGTCCGACAAGCCCGTTCTGGTCGATTTCTGGGCGGAATGGTGCGGCCCGTGCAAGATGATCGGACCCGCTCTGGAAGAGATCAGCGAGGAACTGGGCGAGAAGGTGACCATCGCCAAGCTCAATATCGATGACCATCCCGACGCGCCGACTCGCTATGGCGTGCGCGGCATCCCGACCATGATCCTGTTCAAGAATGGCGCGCCGGCCGCCACCAAGGTCGGTGCTGCCCCCAAGAGCGCGCTCAAGGGCTGGATCGAAGGCGAGCTGTAAGGCGATCGACCACCACTGGCGGTAAGCCGAAGAAAGGGCGCCAAATGGCGCCCTTTTTGTTTTCAGTTATCGTTAAAAAACAGCATTTTGTGCTGGGTATTGATTAACCGTACAGAACCGCGGCCGCACGATCCCACAGAGCCGGAGACGCCGCCGCAAGCAGGCCGCGCCCCGGATCGGCCGCCAGCCGATAGGATGAGCCATCGGGGCGCGCGACACGGCCACCCGCTTCGTTGACGAACAGCGCGCCGGGGGCATGATCCCAAGGCAAGGTGCGCTCGAACGCAGCGAGATCATGCACGCCCAGCACGATGCGGGGATATTGCTCCCCGGCGCAGCGCGGAATGTCGGCAATGGCGAACTGGCCTTCGACGCGGTCGATCATCGCCCGCCGGTCGGCGGGGTTCAGGAACAGCACGGACAGTCCGGCAACCGGGATATCCGCGCCGCTCTCCTTGGCCTTTATCGGCTCGCCATCGATCCACGCCCCCTGTCCGAGCGAGGCCTCGCACAGGCGCCCGGTCAAGGGATCGAGAATCCAGCCCGCCTGGATCACGCCGGCATCGGCCAGCGCGACCATGATGGCAAAGGGCGGCTTTCCGGAAGCGAAATTCGCTGTCCCATCAATGGGATCGATCACCCAGTTGAGGCCGGTTTCGAGCTTTTCAGTAAGGCCGGGGTCGGTCGCGCAGGCTTCCTCGCCGACAAGGCCCGCCTCGGGCAGGATGCGGCTCAGCCCTTCATTGAGGCGCAACTCGGCTTCGCGGTCGGCAATGGTCACCAGCTCGCCGACCGTCTTTTCCTCCACCTCATGATTGGCAAGGTTCTGGTAGCGCGGCAGGACAACGTCGCGCGCGACATCACGCAGGAGCGCGCTGACGGCGCTGCTGAGGCTGTTCATGAGGCTTAGCTCCGGTAATCGGCGTTGATCGAGATGTAGCCATGGGTGAGATCGCAGGTCCACACGGTCGCGCGGCCTGTGCCCAGCCCAAGGTCGACACCGATGCGGACATCCTGCCCCTTGAGATGCGCTGCCACCGGGGCCTCGTCATAGCTGTCCACGGCAAGCCCATCCTGCGCCACCCATTTGTCGGCAAAGCGGATGGCGAGCTTGTCGCGATCCGCCGGTTCGCCGGCCTTGCCGACCGCCATGACCACGCGGCCCCAATTGGCGTCTTCACCCGCAATGGCCGTCTTCACCAGCGGGGAATTGGCGATGGAGAGTCCGATGCGCCGGGCGCTCTCGTCGCTGACGGCACCGGTCACCTCCACCTCGATGAACTTTTGCGCCCCTTCGCCATCACGCACCACCAGCTGCGCGAGCTGGGTGCAGATGTCATTGAGCGCTGCCTGAAACGCGTCGGCGCCGGCATCGTCCATGCTCGTGAGGGGGGCGTTGCCGGCCTTGCCGGTCGCGAAGAGCAGCACGGTGTCGCTGGTGGAGGTGTCGCCATCCACGGTGATGCACGAGAAGCTGCGCCGGTTGGCGGCGCTCAGCATCTGCTGGAGCAAATCGGGCGCGATGGCGGCATCGGTGAAGATATAGCCCAGCATCGTCGCCATATCAGGCGCGATCATGCCCGAGCCCTTGATGATGCCGGAGAGGCGGACGGTCTTGTCGCCGATCACCGCGCTTGTCGTCGCACCTTTCGCAAAAGTGTCGGTGGTGCCAATGGTCTCGGCGGCCTGCTCCCAGGTGCAGGGCGTAGCGGCCAGTGCCGCCTCGACGCCGGCCCGGGCCTTGTCGCTGGGCAGCGGCACGCCGATCACCCCGGTCGAGCTCACAAACACGTCGCTGGCGGCGCAGCCAAGGTGCCCGGCGACCTGATCGCGAATCTGGTCCACGGCTTCGCGCCCCCGAAAACCGGTGAAGGCGTTGCTGTTTCCGGCATTGACGATCAATGCGCGCGCCTTGCCCTGCGCGGCGCTTTCGCGGCCAAGCTCGACCTCGGTCGAGCAGCAGACATTCCGGGTGAAGACGCCGGCCACAGCGGTGCCTTCCGCCAGTTCCACATAAGTGAGGTCGCAGCGATCCCACTGCTTGTACCGGGCACGGGCGACGCGCGGCGTCACACCGGCAATATCCGGGAGGGCGGGGAAGGGGCGAGCGAGAGGCGATCGATCAGTCATGCCGCGCGATTAGCGCAAGATGCGGCAGGGGCCAATGCTTCTGGTGCGGCGATCGATATGGCCAGGGTGACCGGTTGCGCCTTGGCGGGTTGCTCGGGCATGATGCGGGAACGGAGATGGGGGCATGAACCGCAAATCACAGGATTTTATATTGGCGCTCGTCGGTGTGGCTGGGCTCGGGACCTTGCTGCTATGGGCTGGGAAGGCCGTGCAGGCCGACGTTGATTATGCAGGGCATTTTGAGCGCGCGAGGGCGGCATTCGGTGCCGTTGTGGAAGCTGTGGTCCTCGGCGTACCCGAAACCATCGAGGACGACTATGCGCATGTCGAGGTTCCGCCGCCTTATGATCCGGCAAAAGATGCCCTGAAAGCGCCAGCAACGCGGGCCAGGCTGCAGGGAGCCGTGCCAGCCGTCGACTATCCTCGCCCGGCGTAACGGCTGGGAAGGCGCGACTATCATCCATTTCACCGTGGATGAGACCGGCCAGCCTTTCGATTGCAGACTGGTGGAAAGCAGCGGCCATGATGTGCTGGACAAGGCCTCATGCGTGATGATCACGACGCGTGCGCGGTACACGCCGGCGCGCGATGCGCTGGGTCAGCCAGTGATAAGCGGCTTTAACCAGCGTATTCGCTGGCAGCTCGAGGAATGATGCGGCGCGAAGGTCCGCCATAAAAAAAAGCGCCCGGGTTTCCCCGGGCGCTCATCTCTCCGACTGGTGAGAGAGGGTTGAAACGGATCAGGCGGCGTTCTTGTCGCTTGAGAGGTCGATGACCTCGCCCTTGCCGTTAATGGCGATCTTGCGCGGCTTCATCGCGTCCGGCACCTCGCGGACCAGCTCTACGATGAGCAGGCCGTCGGCGAGGTCGGCGCGCTCGACGCGCACGAAGTCGGCCAGCTCGAACCGGCGCTCGAAGCTGCGGTTCGCGATGCCGAGGTGAAGATAATTGGCGCGCTCGCTCTCCGCGACCTCAGCCTTGCGGCCAGTGATCTGGAGCAGGTTCTGCTGCGCCGTGATGTCGATTTCCTCCGCCTTGAAACCGGCGACGGCGACCGTCACGCGATAGCGATCCTCATCGAGGCGCTCGATGTTATAGGGCGGATAATTGTCCGTCTGCTGCAGGCGCGCGCTGTTCTCGATAAGGTCGAACAGGCGATCGAAGCCGACAGTGGAGCGGCGATAGGGAGTCAAATCAAAGCCACGCATAATCAAATCCTCCATTGGAGCGTGTTTGAACTGCGATGCCAGGCCCGAAGTCGGCGCCCGGTGCATCAGCCGATCCCCATCATGGGCGACCGGACAGGGCAGAGATATGCGCGCGCCATGCCCTTTCAAGAGGGGCAGGTGTGGCGAGTGATCATGATTTTTGCACAGCCAAGCGGTGCCGCGCGCGCTGACATCATCCGGCAACAATCGGGTGCTAGGCGTGCGGGGAAGATCGCCACAAAGACTAAGCGCCCAGATCGTTGCCGATCCGGGCGCCCGTGGACGATTAATCGTCTCCCCCTTTGGCGTCGCTTCCGCTCACCTGTCCGGCCCCCTCAAGCGAGTCAGGCGGGACGCGACATCCCTGAACCACGGCCTGCTATGATTGCCTGTGTTTCGCCGCTGACGCTAGGATGGCGCACGGCGGCTGTCATCAGGCAAGTTGCGACGCTACGAAATTGTTAAGCACCCTGTGCCATATCCGCAACAGGCGCGCCATGTCCCCGGTTGGGCCGCAGGGCCTTGCCACTCCCTCCCCCGCACCATAGAGGTGCGCAGACTGTCCCCCCGCGAGGCTTCTGCCCCTGCCATGATCCTCAATCGTTACGAACGCATGATCGCCCGGCGCTACCTGCTGCCTGGCAAGGGCGAGGGATTCATCTTCCTCGTCGCCTCCATCAGCCTCGTCGCGGTGATGCTGGGCGTGGGCGCGCTGATCGTGGTGATGAGCGTGATGAACGGCTTTCGTGCCGAACTGTTCGACAAGATCGTGGGTTTGAACGGCCATGCGGTGGTGCAGGGCTATGGCGGGCGGCTGGACAATTGGGAGGAGATCGCGCGGCAGTCGCGAGCCACCCCGGGCGTTACCAGTGCAACGCCGCTGATCGAGCAGCCGCTGCTGGCGACGTTTAACGGCCGGGTGGAAGCGGCCCTGATTCGCGGCATGACGGAAGCCGATATTCACGACAATGCGTCGCTCTCCGGCAAGGTGCTGGCAGGCTCGCTCAAGGATGTGCGGGCCGGCAGTGGCAAGGTCGCGATCGGCTCCCGCCTGGCTGAGGCGCTTGGCGTGGGCGTTGGCCAGTCGATCAGCGTCATCAATCCGGCCGGGCGCTCGACGCCCTTCGGCACGGTGCCGCGCCAGCTCCCCTATGAGATCGGCGCTGTCTTCGAGATCGGCATCTACGATTATGACAAGGCGTTCGTGATCATGCCGATGCAGGATGCCCAGACGCTGCTGCTGATGGGCGACAAAGTCGGCATGGTCGAGCTGCAGACGGAAGACCCCGACCGCGTCGGCGAGATCCTGGCGCCGCTGACCAAGCAGGTGGCGACGCAAGGCCAGGTGATCGACTGGCGACAGATGAATGCCAGCCTGTTCGAGGCACTGCAGGTGGACCGCGTGGTCTCCTTCGTCATCCTCTCGCTGATCATTCTGGTCGCGGTGTTCAACATTCTCTCCTCCCTGATCATGCTGGTCCGCGCCAAGACACGCGACATCGCGATCCTGCGCACAATGGGCGCCACGCGCGCCAGCCTGTTGCGGATTTTCGTGACGGTGGGCGTGACCATCGGCACGCTCGGCACCGGCGCAGGCCTTGTCCTCGGCTCGGTGATCCTGTTCTTCCGCCAGGGCATTGTCGATGGCGTGCAGATGCTCACCGGCCAGCAACTCTGGGATCCGTCGATCCGCTTCCTGACCTCGCTGCCGTCCAAGCCCGATCCGGTCGAGATTGGCGCGATCTGCATCATGGCGGTGGGCTTCAGCTTCCTCGCCACGCTTTATCCGGCCTTCAAGGCTGCCAATACCGACCCCGTACAGGTGCTGCGCTATGAGTGAGGTGCTCTCCGTTCACAGCCTGTCGCGCAGCTTCACGCAGGGCGGCGCCAAAATCGACGTGCTGCGCGGCGTGGACCTGAACGTGCAGGCCGGCGAGATCGTGGCGCTGCTCGGCCCGTCCGGCTCCGGCAAGTCGACCATGTTGCAGGCGATCGGCCTGCTGGAGGGCGGCTTTGGCGGCTCGATCCGCCTCTGCGGCGTCGAAGTTGCAAGCGAAGGTAATGATGGCCGCACGACGCTGCGGCGCGAGAAGCTCGGCTTCGTCTACCAGTTCCATCATCTGCTGCCCGATTTCAGCGCGGTCGAGAATGTCATCCTGCCGCAGCTGATCCTGGGGAAGAGCAAGGTTGAGGCGCTGGCGCGGGCGGAAAGCCTGCTCACCAGCCTCGGTCTCGGCCACCGGCTCGAGCACAAGCCGAGCCAGCTTTCCGGCGGCGAGCAGCAGCGCGTCGCGGTGGCGCGCGCGCTTGCCAATCGCCCGGCGCTGGTGCTGGCCGATGAGCCGACCGGCAATCTGGATGAGCGCACGGCCGATGTGGTGCTGGACGAATTCATCCGGCTCGTTCGCGAGCAGGGCTCAGCCGCGCTCATCGCAACGCATAATGAGCGGCTGGCGGCGCGGATGGACCGGATCGTTCGGCTGCATGACGGGTTTCTCGATTAGCGATTTGTGCCGGCGCGCCATGGTGGCCGGCGGCACGCGACAGGAGACGACTCATGGCAACCATCGTGATCGCCGGCGCCAATCGGGGCATCGGCCTGGAACTGGCGCGGCAATATGCGCAGGACGGGCATGATGTGATCCGCGCCATGCGCGGCGAAGACCGGGCCGATCCCATCTTCGGTACCACCATGGCGCTGGATGTGGCGGATGCGCAATCGGTCAGCAAGTTCGCGGCGGCGCTCGATGGCAGGCCGGTCGACCTGCTGCTTGCCAATGCCGGGGTAATCGGCCCCGAGCGTCAGAGCAGCACGGACATGGACTTTGATGGCTTCCTGCACACGCTCGATGTTAACGTGCTCGGCCCGTTGCGGGTGATCCAGGCACTGCTGCCCAATTTGCGCAAGGCGGCTCATCCGCGCGTGGCGGTGACCTCCAGCCGCATGGGGTCGATGGCCGCGCCGCAGTCGGGCCATCTCGCTTATCGCGCCTCCAAGGCGGCGGTGAACAAGGTCGTGCAGTGCCTCGCCGCCGATCTGGCAGGCGAGGGGATTGCGGTGGCTTCCCTCCACCCCGGCTGGGTACGCACCGATATGGGTGGCCCCGGCGCGGACATCGACGTCGAGACCAGCGCGGCGGGATTGCGGCAGGTGCTGGACGGCCTGAGCATGGAGAATAGCGGCCGCTTCTGGGCCTATGATGGCGAAGTGCTGGACTGGTAATCGCCGACGCTTTCAGCCTCGCGCCTGAACCGCTCAGGCGCAGCCTATTTTTGAACGGATCGGCGCCTGATTAGCGCCTCAGGCCTTTCAGCTTGGCCATGTCGATGGCAGCGACGGCGGCCTTCAATTCGTCGATGCTGCCCGCGTCGCCCTCTGCCTCGACCATGAAGCGCTTGTCGACCGTGGTTGCGAACGATCCGTTGCCGGCGCCGCGGTCCCACCGCTCGATGACCATATTGTCGTCCACCGTCGTGGTGCGCTCGTAGCTGTCGCCATCCTCACGGTTGGATTCAACGCCCATGGCGCTCGCCATGCCGGCAATCGCGCCCATCGCCGCCATATCGGAGACCTTGAGGGTGAAGCGCTTGCCACCTGCCTCATAGCTTGCCTCGGCCTGGCTGGTGGGGCCGGCCTTGACGCTGCTGATCGCCGTGCGCTGATAGACACCGATGCTGGCAGGCAGGAGCGCCTGCAATTGCGCCGGCGCGACGGCTTCACGGGTCTGCGCGGCTTCCATGTCGCGCGCTGCCTGCTCGATCTTGCCGGTATCGATGTTGCCGACGCCGGGCAGGGTAATCGTATCGCCATCTTCGGTCGTCACCGTGCCGCCGCCCAGGCTTCCCGAGGGCGAGAAGCCGAAGGTGCGGCCCACCGTGGCGGTGATCGCGCCGATGACGATATAGATCACCAGCACGCACAGCACCGTCACGATCGTGTAGGTCAGCGCCTTCTCGGGCGGCACTTTCATCAGCGGGGCCGCGCCGACATAGAAGAGATAGAAAGAATAGAGGCCGAGAATTCCAAGGAAGCTGAGCGACGGCATGATACTGAAGATGCCGGCTAGCCAACTGGCCGTCATCGAATAGGCGACGAGCTTGAAGGCGTTGCGAGAACTGCCGACGCCGCCGAATTTGGGCGCGAGCTTGTTGGCGATGAAGCTGATGAGGAACAGGCTGACCAGCGCCAGAATGAAGCTTGTCACCGCCATGGAGAGGCCGCTGATCAGCGACGGGCGATAGCTGAAGCCGAACGCGCCGAAGCCGAAGAGCTGGCCGCCGACGAAGGCCGCGATCGGGCTGATCCCCGCCAGTGGCAGGGCGTAGTTGGTGAAGATGTCACCGCTCGGCGTCGTCTCCGCCGCAATCACCGGCCATTCCGCCTTGGGCTTGAGAATGATCGCCTTCGCGCGTTCCATGAGCGATGGCGCCCTGCCACCCGTCGGTTCGATGTCCATAATCCCGTCCCCTGTTTCTGCGACTCATTGAACCATCTTGGGTCCGGGGCGCAAGTCCTTGCAAGATCGGGCGTTCAGGGGGATTGCGGGAATGACCCAGTGCCGGCGGTCTCAGTGGTGCAAAGCCTGTGGGTAACTTGCGCGCGGCCCTTTCCAGATGGGCGCCAAGGCCCCATAACAGCGGTCATGCCGCACCAGCCCTATGTTCCGCTCCGTAACCTGTCGGCCTACACCCTGCTGGAAGGCGCGATTGCGCCCAAGCAGCTTGCCGCGCGGGCCAAGGAGCTGGGCTTTCCTGCTGCGGCGCTGACCGATCGGAACGGCCTTTATGCGGCCATGGCCTTCTCCGACGCGGCCGCCAAGGCCGGCGTGCAGCCGATCATCGGCACGACGCTCGCGGTGGCGCGCCCCGGCCGGCCGGACAATGCGCCGGTTCAGATCGATTGGCTGGTCCTCCTGGCGCAGGATGATGTCGGCTACGGCAATCTCTGCGCGCTGGCGAGCCGCGCCCATGTCGAGCGGCCGGAAATGGAGGAGGCGCATGTCTCCTTCGAGGCGCTGGAGCGCCATGCCGACGGCCTCATCTGCCTGACGGCAAGCGGCGAAGGTGCACTCGCCCGGTTGCTGGCGGAAGGCCTGCCGGAGGAAGCCGGTCGCTATCTTGGCCGGCTCTCCGCCCTCTTCGGCGATCGCCTCTATATCGAGCTGTCCCGCACCGACGATGCGATCATGGCGGCGGCGGAAGACGCGCTGATCGACCTCGCATACGCGCGCAATCTGCCGCTCGTGGCCACCAATCCGGCCTGCTATGCCGATGCCGGCTTCCATCCGGCGCATGACGTGCTGCTCTGCATCGCCAATAGCAGCTATGTGGAGAGCGACGACCGCCCGAAAAGTTCGCCGCAAAGCTGGATGAAGCCCGCCGATGCGATGCAGCAATTGTTCGCTGATCTGCCGGAAGCCATCGCCAACACCCTCGTCGTGGCGCAGCGCTGTGCGGTGATGGCGCCCAAGCGCAAGCCAATCCTGCCCAGCCTTGCCGGCGACCGCGACGGTGAGGAGGCGCAGTTGCGCGTCGATGCGACGGCGGGTCTGGTCGGGCGCCTGCGCAAGATCCACCAGCACACGCATGGCGAAGCCGCGGCCGAGCTTGATGAAGCCGCGCTGCGGGCGCGCTATCCGGATTACTTCACCCGGCTCGATTTCGAGCTGGATATCATCATCCAGATGGGCTTTCCCGGCTACTTCCTGATCGTGGCCGACTTCATCAAATGGGCCAAGGCGCAGGATATTCCGGTGGGGCCGGGGCGTGGTTCGGGCGCTGGCTCGGTCGTCGCCTGGGCGCTGACGATCACCGATCTCGATCCGCTGGCGCTGGGCCTGCTGTTCGAGCGCTTCCTCAATCCCGAGCGCGTCTCGATGCCGGACTTCGACATCGACTTCTGCGAAACCCGGCGCGGCGAAGTCATTCGCTATGTGCAGGGCAAATATGGTCATGATCAGGTGGCGCAGATCATCACCTTCGGTACGTTGAAGGCGCGCGCGGCGCTCAAGGATACCGGCCGGGTGCTGCAGATGGGCTATAATCAGGTCGACCGGCTGGCCAAGCTGGTCCCCAATCACCCGACCGACCCGTGGACGCTGGAGCGGACGATGAATGGCTCCGCCGAGTTCGTCGCCGAGTATAAGGCGGACGGGCAGATCAAGCGGCTGGTCGATCAGGCGATGATGCTGGAGGGCCTGCCGCGCAACAGCTCCACCCACGCCGCCGGCGTGGTGATCGGCGACCGTCCGTTGTCGGAGCTGATCCCGCTCTACCGTGATCCCAAGTCCGACATGCCGGTGACGCAGTTCGACATGAAATATGTCGAGAGCGCCGGGCTGGTGAAGTTCGACTTTCTGGGCCTCAAGACCCTCTCGGTGCTGCAACGCGCGGTCAAGCTGCTCGCCAAGCGCGGTGTCAGCGTCGACCTGGAAGGGCTGAGCTGGGACGACGCGAAGGTCTACGATCTGCTCAAGCGCGGCGACACGGTCGGCGTGTTCCAGCTGGAATCCGAGGGCATGCGCAAGACGCTCGCCGCCGTGAAACCGACCAATTTCGGCGACATCATCGCGCTCGTCTCGCTCTACCGGCCCGGCCCGATGGACAATATCCCGCTCTTTGGCCGCCGCAAGAATGGCGAGGAGGCGATTGAATATCCGCACGATCTGCTCGAGCCGATCCTGAACGAGACCTACGGCATCTTCGTCTATCAGGAACAGGTGATGCAGGCCGCGCAGATCCTTGCCGGCTACTCGCTCGGCGGCGCCGATCTGCTGCGCCGCGCCATGGGCAAGAAGGTGAAGGCGGAGATGGACGCGCAGCGCGCGACCTTCGTCGAAGGCTGCAAGGCGCACAACCAGATCGACAAGAAGAAGGCCAATGAGCTGTTCGACTTGATCGACAAGTTCGCCGGCTATGGCTTCAACAAGAGCCACGCGGCCGCCTACGCGTTGCTCGCCTATCAGACCGCGTGGCTCAAGGCGCATTATCCGGCCGAATTCTACGCCGCCTCCATGGCGTTCGATATCCACCAGACGGACAAGCTGACCGTGTTCGTGGATGACATGCGCCGCATGGGGCTGACTTGCCTGCCGCCCGACATCAACGTCAGCGAAGCCGATTTCTCGGTGGAACCGGACCCGGAGGACGCTAGCCGCCACGCCGTGCGTTATGCGCTCGGCGGCCTCAAGGGCGTGGGCGAGAAGGCGATGGAAACGCTGGTCGAGGAGCGGGTCCGAGGCGGCGCGTTTCGCGATCTCGATGATCTGGCCGGCCGGATCGAACCGCGCCTGCTCAATCGCCGGCAGCTTGAGAGTCTGGCGGCGGCCGGCGCCTTCGACAGCCTGGGGCTGGACCGCGCGGTGGTCCATGCCGCTGCCGAGGCGCTGCTGGCGGTTGCCGCCAAAGCCGCCGAGCAGCGCGAGAGCGGGCAGGGCGGTCTGTTCGGTGGGGAGGATGTTTCCCATGCGGACGTGCCGCTGCCGGACGTGAAATGGGCCGCCGTCGAGCGGATGGCGCAGGAGAAGGAGGCGTTCGGCTTCTATTTCTCGGCGCACCCCGTGGACCGCTATCGCATTCTCGCGCGCGGCAAAGGCGTGCGCAGCTATGCGGAGCTGTGCGGCCAGTCGGATGGCATTGGCGGCGGCGACCGCACCGGCGCGATGATGGCGGGACTGATCGAGGATATACGCTGGCGCGAGACCAAGCGCGGCGCCCGCTATGCCTCGGCGACCTTCTCGGATTCAAGCGGGCAATTCCAGGCCAGTTGCTTCGATGAGGAAAGCTGCAAGCTGCTCGCAACCCTGCATGAGAGCAACGAGTGCGCCCTGCTGACCGTGGAGCTGGATCGCCAGCCCGGTGAGGAGACCCCGCGCGTCACCGTGCGCAACGTCCAGTCCTTCGCGCGCCTGGCTGGCACGGCGCGAATGCGGATGGTCATTTCCGTCGAGGAGCCCGGCGCTATTCCTTCGCTCCGGCAGATGCTTGGCGAACGGCGCGGCGCGCGCTCGACCGTGGAGCTGGACGCGGCGCTGCCCGATGGCGGGCGGGCGCGGGTGGTCCTCGGCGAGGATTTTCAGCTCGATGCCGAGCTTGGCGAGCGGGTCGAAACGGTGCGCGGTGTGACCAAGGTGGTGCTCGCTCAGCACGGGCCACAGCTGGCGCTGGTCGCCTCCCGCTAGACCGTGCCTGACGCGCGATGTGTTGCACTGCACCGCGCCGGAGCGCGAGCTGAGGCGGCTTTCCTCGCCTCGTGAGCACAATTGAACGCAGCGCTATTGTGCGTTTGCGAAATGTTAACCATCGCAGCGGCGGGGGTGCCATCCCGTTCCATCGGGTGGCGCCGGGGGTGACTCTTAGGACTTGGGAGTTACCGATGAAAACTATGTACAAACTGCCGCTTGTCACAGCGGCGCTGATGGCCGGAGCCGCTTTGGCGGCACCATCGCAGGCCGCAATCATCAGCTTCGATGGTCTCTCCGGATCGGGTGATCCGTTCACCAGCTACACGCAGGATGGGTTTACCTTCGCCAATGTGCTGGGGTCTTCCGTGGTCGATGCCGGCTCGGGCAATAGCGCGCCCAGCGTCGGCTTTGGCGGCGGGACGGCGCTCAGCCTGTTCGATCTGACGGCGGGCGGCGCGAGCTTCACGCTGGACAGCTTCGATCTGGCGACCGTGGACAGCAACCTGCTCTACAGCGTGACCGGCTTTGCGGGTCAGGTGCCCGTGTTCAGCCTGCTCTCGACCTTCTCCGGGGATTTCTCCACCATCGCCGGCGCCAGTAATCTGGTTGACCGGGTCGTGTTCGGCTTCGTTGTCGGTGGCGCTTCGGCGAATATCGACAATATTGCCGTAAACGGAACCAATGCTCCGCCGGTGCCCGAGCCGGCTGTCTGGGCCATGCTGGTGATCGGCTTCGGCGCGGTTGGCTACACGTTGCGGGGCCGCAAGGCGACGATGCGCGTGTCGTTCAACTGATCTGACGACGAAGGGCGATCTGTTCATCGCAGCATGCTGAACAGATCGCCCTGATCGGATGGCGGCACGAACAGATCGCGCCGCAGCGCAAGGCGGCCCTTGCCGAGGCCATGGCGTGCCTGAGCGACACGGAAGCGCGTGCCGATCAGCTCCGCATAAGCCCCGGACCCGCGCATGCGCGTGCCGAAATTGGGATCATTGTCGCGCCCGCCCCGCATCGACTGAATGAGGCTCATCACCTTGGCGGCCCGGTCGGGATAATGCGCATCGAGCCAGCCCCGGAACAGCGGCGCGACCTCGAAGGGCAGACGAACCGGAATGAACGAGACCGATTGCGCGCCCGCCTCTGCGGCCGCCGCGACAAGCGCCTCGATCTCATGATCGTTGATTGCCGGGATCATCGGTGACAGGCTGGCATGGGCCGGCACCCCCGCCTGCGAGAGCCCGCGGATCGCCGCGAGCCGGCTGGCAGGCGAGGGCGCGCGCGGCTCCAGCTTGCGGTGCAGCCCGGCATCCAGTGTCGTCAGCGAAATCGCCACCGCGACCAGCCCCTGCGCCGCCATCGGCGCCAGCAGATCGAGATCCCGCAACACCCGGTTGGATTTGGTGGTGATCATCAGCGGATGGCGGCAGTCCGCCAGCACCTCGATGCACGCCCGCGTGATGCGATACCGCCCCTCGATGGGCTGATAGGGGTCGGTGTTCGTCCCCATCGCGATGGTCTTCACCACATAAGCACGCCTGGCGAGCTCCTGCCGCAGCAGCCTGGCCGCGTCCGGCTTGGCGAACAACCGGCTCTCAAAGTCCAGTCCCGGCGAGAGATCGAACCGGGCATGGCTCGGCCGCGCAAAGCAATAAATGCACCCATGTTCGCAGCCCCGATAGGCATTCACCGATTGCTCAAAGCCAATGTCAGGGGAATTGTTGCGGGTGATGATCGTGCGCGCCTGCTCCAGCGTCACGGTGGTGCGCAGGGGTGGCGCCTGGTCCTCCTCGTCCGCCAGTCGCGCATCCAGCCAGTCGCCATCCACCTCGCGCGCGGGCAGGTGGAAACGGCTCGATACCTCGTTGGCCGGAGCGCCGCGCCCCTTGATCGCAGTCATGCCTCAATAGAACATATGAAGAACATATCTGCAATAGGCTTTGCGGTGGCGATGTCTGCTTCATCGCGATAAGGCCGTGGCGGTAACGAGCAATGGGGACGACGATGAAGACGACCGCTTGGATTTCCGCTGCGGCATGTGCGTTTGTGATGATGGCGGCGCCCGCTCATGCGGCCGATGAGGAACCGTGCGGCAAGGGGCTCGTCTGCGCCAATGCGCCCGAGACGGTGGTGAAGGCGATCCAGGACGCCGGCTACAAGGCCAGCCTGAGCAAGAGTGAGTCGAGCGGCAACCCGATGATCACCAGCGCGGCGAGCGGCTACAACTTCAACATCTATTTCTACGAATGCGAGGACGGCAAGAACTGCGCCTCGCTGCACTTCTCGACCCGCTTCGTGGATGACGGCAAGAACACGCCAGAGCTCGCCAATTTGTGGAACCGCAAGAACCGGTTCAGCCAGATGGCGGTGGACGAGGATGGCTCGCTCGACCTGACCTATGACGTGACAACCTATGGTGGCCTGACCCAGCGCAATTTCGCCGATGTCGTCGACTGGTGGCAGACGATGCTCGGCGCCCTCAACAGCTTCTTCCGCGAGCAGGGCCATATCGAGTGACGGGCTTGCGCTTGTGAGGCAGGGGCGATAGGTTCTCATTTCGTTCCTGTTTTGCCGCGAGTTGCCGTGACCGTTGAAAGCCTCGTTCTTAGTCTGCTTCTTGTGCTGGTCGGGCTTGTCGCCGGCTGGCTGATGCGCGCCCGCATGGCTGCGCCGGTCGAGGCTGAGCGCAAGGCTCTCGCCGACCGACTCGCCACCCTTGAGGATATGCGCAACGCCGCGCTGCGCGACCTCGCGGTGGCGGCGAGCCGGGCGGAAGAAACGGACCTCTTGCGCGCGAAATTGGATGAGACCGATCGCGCGCGGGACGAGGCCGAACGGATGCTCGCGGCTGTGCAGGCCGATCAGAAGGCGCGGATGGAGGGCTTCGAGGCCCAAATTCGCGCGCTGGGTGAGGCGCGCGAGCAATTGTCTGCGCAGTTCAGTGAGACCGCCGGCAAGTTGCTGAACGAGGCGCAGCGCATGCTCATCGAGCGCGCCGATCAGCGCTTCCATCAGGCCCATGAGAAAAGCGAGGCCAGTCTCAAGGCGTTGCTCCAGCCGGTCGAGACGACGCTCAAGCGCTATGAGGAAGGTCTGGGCAAGGTCGAGAAGGAGCGGGTGGATAGCTACGCCGCGTTGCGCGAGGCCGTCGAGCAGGTGCGGTTGGGCAGTGCCGAGGCGCGGGTGGAGACGGCGCGACTGGTGAATGCGCTGCGCTCCAGCCCCAAGGCGCGCGGGCGCTGGGGCGAACAGCAATTGCGCAATGTGCTGGAAATGGCGGGCCTCAGCCAGTTCGCCGATTTCCGCTCGGAGGTCTCCGTCGATACCGCCGACGGCCGGCTGCGCCCGGACGTGATCGTGCGTCTGCCCGGGGGGCGGCAACTCATCATCGACGCCAAATGCTCGCTCAACGCTTATCTGGAAGCGGTCGACGCTGTGGACGAGGTGGTACGGGCCGGGCATCTCAAGGCCCATGCCGGCGCGATCCGCAACCACGCGCAGCAGCTTGGCGCGAAGGATTACTGGACGCGCTTCGGCGATGCGGCGGACTATGTCGTGATGTTCATCCCTGGCGAGCATTTCCTCGCGGCAGCGCTGGAGCAGGATGACGGCCTGTGGGAATGGGCCTTCGAGAAGCGTGTGCTGCTCGCCACGCCGACCAATCTGGTCGCCATCGCGCGGACCGTCGCGAGCGTCTGGCGGCAGGAGAAAATGGCCGAACAGACCCAGCAGATCGCGGCGCTCGGCAAGGAGATGTATGAGCGGCTGGCGGTTGCCGCCGGGCATCTTTCTTCGCTCGGCCGCAGCCTCAATGGCTCGGTCTCCAGCTACAATAAGTTCGTCTCCAGCTTCGAGAACCGCGTGCTGGTGACCGGCCGTCGCTTCAAGGATCTGAGCGTCGAAACCGGATCGCGGGAGATCGACGCGATCGAACCGGTCGAGGCGCTTGGGCGGTTACCGGCACCGGGCGAGAGCGCCGCTCAAGAGGCCGATGCCATGGCCGACGAGCGAGTCACAGGGCGCGCGGACTAGCGTTGTTCGACCAAGCGGCCCTCCGAAAGCGACGCCAGCACGATGTCGCGCACGGCATGCAGATCCTCGACGATGTGGGCGCATAGGCCCTGCATTTCCGCTGTAGGTGCCATCAGATCCGGCACCATCACCGTCATCATGCCTGCCGCGGCTGCCGAGCGCACGCCATTGTGGGAATCCTCAAGGGCAAGGCAATCGGCCGGCGAGACGCCCAGCCGATCGGCGGCGAGGAGATAGGGATCGGGCGCCGGTTTTCCCGCCTGATAATCGCCGAACGCCACGACATGCATGAACCGACCCGCCAATCCATGATGTGCCAGATGATGCCGGACCTGCTCATGGCCGGAGGATGTCGCGATTGCGCGGGGCAATCCCGCCGCGTCGAGCACATCGAGCAAGGCCACGACGCCGGGCTTTAGCGGCAAGTCCTGCGCGACGAACTGGTCGAAATGCGCCCTCACGCGATGCCGAAAATCATCGGCGGGAAAATCGCCGCCGAAATGGTCGAGCAAGTGCTGGCGCGCCGTCGGCCATGGGCATCCCAATGTGGCATTTAACAGCGCCTCGGTGATCGCGTGACCGCCCTCATCGCCGGCGGCAAACATCGCCGCGCGATAGAGCGTCTCGGTGTCGAACAGCACGCCGTCCATATCGAACACCACGGCTTTTGGAGGGCGCTCCAGCTTCATGCCCGCCTCATAGGCAGAGAGCAGGCGGGTTGGAAGCGCTTCGGCTCGCTGCCCTTCCAAGACGCGCAAAAGCGCCTATGATCGTAGCCGTCACGGGGCAGAAGGAACGGGCATGTCTTTCAATGAAGCGTCGAACGAAGCCATTGCGGCCTCCCATATAGACGCGACCATCGATGCGGCGCTGCCTGAACTGCTGGAGATCTACCGCGACCTGCACGCCAATCCGGAACTGAGCTTTCAGGAGGTGCGCACTGCGGCGACGCTGGCGGCGCGAATGCGGGCGCTTGGCTTTGCCGTTACCGAGCAGGTCGGGCAGACGGGCGTCGTGGCTGTGCTGGAGAACGGCCCCGGCCCGGTGGTGATGATCCGCGCCGACATGGATGCGCTTCCGCTCGAGGAAAAGACCGGTCTGCCCTACGCCTCAAGGGTTCGGGCGACGACGCGCGACGGCATCGAGAGCCCGGTGATGCACGCCTGCGGTCACGATACGCACATGACGGCCTGGACCGGCGCGGCGCAGGCGCTGATGGCGCTGCGGGCGCGATGGTCGGGGACGCTGGTGATGATCCTGCAGCCGGCCGAGGAGATCGGCCTGGGCGCCAAGGCCATGCTTGACGATGGGCTGTTCACGCGCTTCCCTAAGCCAAGCCATGTCCTTGCCTTCCATGACAGCGCGGAGCTTGCGGCCGGCACCATCGGCTACACGCCGGGCTGGATATTGGCGAATGTGGACAGTGTGGACCTCACAGTGCGCGGTCAGGGCGGTCACGGTGCCTATCCGCACAAGACCATCGACCCGATCGTGATCGCCGCGCGCATCGTCACCAGCCTGCAGACGCTGGTCAGCCGCGAGTGCGATCCGCAGGAGGCGGCCGTGGTCACGGTCGGCAGCTTCGTCGCCGGCGCCAAACACAATGTCATACCGGATGAGGCAAAGCTGCTGATCACCGTGCGCAGCTATTCCGATGAGACGCGCGGGCGCCTGCTGGGCGGCATCGAGCGGATCGCGCGGGGCGAGGCGATGGCGGCCGGTGTGCCGGAGGACCGGATGCCGATCATGGCGGTGGAGCAGGATTACACGCCCGCCACCTACAACACGCCGCAGTTCAGCGATCATGTCGCGGGCGTGCTGCGCGCCCATTTCGGCGCCGATCGGGTCCGACAGGTGCCCTCGGTGATGGGCGGCGAAGATTTCGGCCAATATCACCGCGCCGATAACAGCATCGAGAGCATGATCTTCTGGGTCGGCGGGGTGGACCCTGACAAGGTGGCCGCTGCGCAGCGCAGCGAGATCAGCCTGCCATCGCTCCACAGCCCGCTCTGGGCGCCTGATCCCCATGCGGTGATCGGCACGGCCGCAAAGGCGCTGACGGTGGCGGCGCTGGATATTTTTGGGAAGTCGTAGCCTGGCTTTGTGGGGGGGGGCGTGGCTTATGTTTTTCGGTTCGAAACACGTTGGTCCGAAACAGCAAAATGTGGGTCTTTAGGTCAGACATCAAAATGCTGACCAACAAGCTACTCGTCCCCCTGCTGACCATGTTCACCGCGGCTTGCTCTAACGCGCCGCCAGCCGACCAATCCACGACGGATGCGCCGTCTCACGCCGCCCAAACGCAGGCGGAAGTCGCACCTATTGGCCGCGTCAATGACTTCGCCAACATCATTCCGGACAAGCAAGAAGCGGCACTTTCAAAGCGTCTAGCGCGGTTTGAAGAGACCACCCGTCACCAAATGGTTGTGGTGACCGTCAAATCTCTAGGCGGGCGGGATGTTTCAGATTTCACCCGTGACCTTGCCAATGCCTGGGGGATCGGCCGCAAGGATTATAATGACGGCGTGGTTCTTCTTGTCGCGCCTCACGAGCGGCAGGTGCGAATCGCGGTTGGCTATGGGTTGGAACAAGCGTTGCCCAACTCACTTTGCAAAAAGATCATCGCCGAACGGATATTGCCGCGCTTCCGAGCGGGGCAGATGAGCATCGGGATTGACGCCGGTGTGAGCGCCCTGATTGACATTTTGACAACGCCGCGCTGAGCTGCCGGCCTCCCGCTTCGTCCGTCAAGATCACGCGCGCCTCAATAATGCGGCTTGCCGTCGTCGCCGCCAAAACCGGACTGCGGCGAGAAGTTTTCCGCATGGGCCGGGGGCGCCGGTGCGGGGACATCCTCGGCGACCGGCTCGGGAAGCGAGACGCGGGCGGACTCCACATCCAGCGTCGGGTTGGCATCGAAGAGGGGATCGGTCGATCCGGGCGCCTGTTCTACCACCGGCGGGGGCGGTGCCTCCGCGACCGGTTCGGACTGCGCCTGTTCCACCGACGGTTCTAGGGCCTGCCCGCCGTTTGCCGCCACCTCTACCGCCGGGTCCGAAGGGAGGACATTGCTGATGCCCATCACAAGCATCGGGCCACCGATGATGAAGGCGAGGGCGATCAGCAGATAGATGCGGTTGGGCATGAATGGCTCCGGCTCGTCCGGTCTTCGCGGACGCGTGCATGATAAGCAGACAGCCTTAGCATCCGGTAAAAATCGGCATCGCGCGCCGGCGGTCTGCGGCGTTCAGCATATTTTTGCTATTTCACCATAAGCCGGCCGGGTGTCGGATCATCTTACACTGAGCTGTAAAGCAGGATGGCGGGGCTGCGGCGTGGGCGGCGTGATCTTCACGGCCGCGCGGTCGCTTAGCTGGGGGAGATGCGCATGACTGTCTGGCTGATTGCCGGCCATCTGGGTCACGCGCTCGCGGCGATCCTGTTCGCCACGCTCGCGATCCTGAATTCGCGACAGCCCCACCGCATCGCCGCGCCGCAGTTCGTCATCGTCGCGCTGGCGCTGACTGCGCTATGGTCGCTGCGTCATGCCTTTGTCGGCTTCAGCCCACTCGGGCAATTGAGCGATGGCGTCACCGAGACCATGCGCAACGCGGCCTGGCTGGCGGCGTTAGCCAGCCTTTCGCGGGTCTGGCCGGGCGGGCGGACTGGCCCCAAGGTTGTGGTGCTGGCTCTGGCGCTTGTGCTCGCGGTTCAGCTCATTTTCGATCTGCAAATGGGCGAGGGCATTCGGGTCGATCGCCGCATCCTCGTCTATTTCGAGATGACCTGGATGTTGCGCGCTGCCTTCGCTCTGGGCGCGCTGCTGCTGCTCTTCCGCTGGAACACGGGGCGCGGTGACCCGGAATCGGCCCGTCGTGAGGGCTGGCTGGCCGCCGCGCTGGCCTGCATGTGGGCCTATGATTTCAACCATTATCTGCTGGTCTGGTTCGCCGAAGGGAGCATGACCCCGCTCGCGCCGATGCGCGGGTTCGTGATGGCGGTGCTGGCGATCATGCTCGCATTGGGCCTGCGCAGCGACGGCACGCGCGCCTTCGCGCTCTCGCGCACACTGACGACCCGGCTCGTCTCGGCGGGTCTCGCGCTGTTCTATATTTGCGTCATCCTGCTGCTGGTCGGCTTGCTGAGCGGCATGAGCGCTCCCATGGCGCGCATCGTCCAGTTCGCGCTGCTGTTCACTCTTGCCGTCGCGGTGCTGGCGTTTCTGCCGTCGGCATCGATGCGCTCCTGGCTGCGGGGCGAAATCTCAAAGCATGTGTTCGCGCATCGATATGACTATCGCAGCCTCTGGCTCCGCTTCTCCGCCACGATGGATGGCGGAGACACGGATGACACCAGCCTCGATTGCCGGATCGCGCGGGCGATTACCCAGGCGGTCGATGCGCCTGCCGGTGCGCTGTATCTGAGGCAGGATGAGCGTCTGGTCCGCGTCTGCGCCTATGCGTGGCCAGAGGCTAGCGCCCCGCCGCTGACCCTGCCACTCGCCGTCACCGACCGGATGGTTCCGGCCGGAAAGATCCTCGACATCGCACGCGAGGGACATGATCTGGGCGACCTTCTCCCGGCCTCGATGTTAGAGAGCCGTGTCGCTTGGGCACTTGCGCCGCTCATCTGCCGCGATGAGATCATCGGCGTGATGCTGCTCGCGGCACCGCCACGCTCTCGCGCGCTCGACTGGGAGGATTTTGACGTTCTGCGCGTCGTGTGCGGCGAAGCTGCCGCTCGCGTCGCGGAGGAGCGCCATCGCGAGGCTTTGGCTGAAGCGCAGCGGTTCGAAGAGTTCAACCGCCGCTTCGCCTTCATCCTGCACGATCTCAAGAATCTCGTGAGCCAGATGACGCTGCTGGCCGGCAACGCCCGCCGCCACGCGGACAATCCGGCGTTCAGGGAGGATATGATCCTGACGCTGGAAGAGACCTCGTCGCGGATGAACGACCTCATCCAGCGCCTTGGGCGCGGCGGGCAGGCGCGCCCCTCCGAGCGCGAGGAACTGCTGCTGGGGCCATGGCTCGGCGATCTCGCCCGCGCCTGGGCCGGCGGCACGCGCAATGTCGTCGTGGAGGGCGCGCTCGAACAGCAGGTGATCGTCGACGCCGATAATCTGCAGCGCGCGCTCACCCATCTGGTGCGCAACGCTATCGAGGCCAGCACGGACGGAGCCCTGGTGCGGATCGTCGTGGAGCAAGGCGATGCCTGGCTCGATCTTCACGTTATCGACCGGGGCAAGGGGATGAGCGCCGCCTTCATGCGCGACCGTCTGTTCCGCCCCTTCAGCTCCACCAAAGCCAGTGGATTTGGCCTTGGCGCGCATGAGACGCGCGCGCTGGTCGAGGCAATGGGCGGCCGGCTTCTCGTCCAGAGTGTCGAAGGAGAAGGCAGCCAGTTCACGATCCGGCTGCCAGTCACCAGCCCAAGTGAGAACGCAACAGACATGCCGATGCGGAGTGCGATGTGATGGGGGATAGTCGCCCGAAATTGCTGATCGTCGAAGATGATCCAGGTCTGCAGCGCCAGTTGCGCTGGTCCTATGACGGTTATCACATTCTTATCGCGGGGGACCGGGAGGAGGCGATGGACATCCTGCGCGCAGAAGCGCCGCCGGTGGTCACGCTCGACCTGGGGTTGCCGCCCGACCCGGATGGAATCACCGAGGGCATGGCCGCGCTGGCGCAGATCCTGGCCGAAGCCCCGGCGACCAAGGTGATTGTAGCATCCGGTCAGGGCGACCGCGCCAGTGCCCGGCGTGCAATTGCGCAGGGGGCGTGGGATTTCTACCAGAAGCCGCTCGACATCGACTCGCTAGGGCACATCGTCGCCCGCGCCTTCCACGTCCACACGCTGGAGCAGGAGAACCGGCGGCTTGCCGAGGCGGTCCCCGCCGATGCGCGGGTGCTCGGGCATATGATCACGGCATCGCCCGAAATGCTCAAGGTCGCGCGCATGATCGAACGGGTGGCGAGCGCCAGCGTGTCCGTGATGCTGCTTGGCGCCAGCGGCACTGGCAAGGAGTTGCTCGCGCGCGGCCTGCACGAAAAGAGCGACCGCGCCGCCGGGCCGTTCGTCGCGATCAACTGCGCGGCGATCCCTGAGACGCTGCTGGAGAGTGAGCTGTTCGGGCACGAGAAGGGTGCATTCACCGGTGCAGTCAAAACCACGCCCGGCAAGATCGAGCAGGCGCAGGGCGGCACGCTGTTCCTCGATGAAGTGGGCGACATTCCGCTGGCCCTGCAGGTGAAGCTGCTGCGCTTCTTGCAGGAGCGGACCATCGAGCGGATCGGCGGACGCCAGCAGATCGCGGTCGATTGCCGGATCGTTTGCGCGACCCACCAGAATCTGGAGGAGATGATCGCGCAGAGCCGCTTCCGCGAGGACCTCTATTACCGCTTGGCAGAGATCATCGTGCGCATCCCGGCTCTGGCGGAGCGAACCGGCGACGCCGTGCTGCTCGCACGCCATTTCGTCGCCCGCTTCGCTCCGGATCTGAACGCGCAGGTTCGCGGCCTGACCAGCGACGCCATCGCGGTCATCGATGCCTGGCACTGGCCGGGCAATGTTCGCGAGCTGGAAAACCGGGTGAAGCGCGCGGTCATCCTGGCGGATGGCAAGATGGTCACCGCGGCCGATCTCGATCTGGACGGTGCCGCCAGCGAGGAGGAGGGCGTCGTAGTCAATCTGCGCGCTGTTCGCGAAGCTGCCGACCAGGCAGCCATTCGACGCGCGATGGCGCGGGCGGAAGGGAATATTTCAGGCGCGGCGCGAATGCTCGGTATAAGCCGACCGACGCTCTACGATCTTATGAAAAGCTACAATTTGCAGAACTGAAGCGTGGGGGTAGGGGCCTTGCCGGAGGGCCGCATGGCCGCCCCGGCAAGGTCGAATTAAGGTCTAGCGCGGTTAGCGACACCGCGCGCTGCTGCGCTCGATTTCCCGCCCGAGCAACGCGCCACCGGCGGCGCCCAGGACGGTGCCGAGCGTGCGGTCACCGCGTGTGTCGATGGTGCGACCCAGCAGTGCACCGCCGGCTGCGCCGATGATCAGGCCCGTCGTGCCGTTCGCGCGCTTGCAATAATAGCGGCCATCATCGCCGCGCCATGTGCGCGTGTCGCGGGTGATGGGGCGGGGATCGCGATAATAGCCGCGGTCATCGTACATCCGGCTCGCGCCATGCCCGTGCCTGTGCTTGCCCTTATGAGCTTCCGCAGGGGCTGCGCTCATCATCACGCTGATCGCTGCGAGGGTGGCAAGTCCGGTCTTGATCATTGTTCGTCTCCGTTCAACCTGATGCGGCAAGTCTGCCGCGACCAACCGCAACGGCAGATGAACGAGGGATCAGACGCGATAAATTGAGCGACTGGAGCGGCAGGCCGTGATCAAGCGGTCGGCACGCGGCTCTGCTCTGCCAGCTCTTCCAGCGTGATTCCAATACGATGCATCTGGTCAGCGACGCCAGGCCAGACCGAACTGAAGAAACGCTCGCGCTCCATGGCCCGAAGACGGCGCGAGGCGCCCGGCGCGACGAACATGCCGACACCGCGGCGAACCTGCACCAGTCCCTCATCCTGAAAGCTCTGATAGGCTTTGGCGACGGTCAGCGGGTTCGCGCCCTGTTGCGCAGCAAAGGCTCGCACGGATGGCAAGACGTCGCCATCAGCGAAACGTCCCTCCAGAATGGCGGCGGCAATTTCGTCGCGCAGGCGCAGATAGACGGGCCGGCTCTCATCGATCATGCTGCATCAGTGACATAATACAGTGGATCGGTCAAGGTGCCGACCGGGCAGGGCCGGTCAGGCGCCTCGCCAGATCGATAGCACATCGTCCAGCTCGGGCCGGGGGCGCTCGTCCAGATCGCGCGAGGGCGTGCCGATGAACACGAAGCCCGCAATACGCTCCTCGCTCGTACCGAACGCATCCCGTACCGTCTCGTTGTAGGACGGCCAGCCGGTCAGCCAGCCGCCCGCAAAGCCCGCGGCATGGGCAGCGTGCAGCAGGTTCATCGCTGCCGCACCTACGGAGAGTTCCTGTTCCCAAACCGGGATCTTGGAGGATTTGGGCGAGGAGAGGATCACGATAAGCGCAGGCGCCTGATGCGCGAACTGATGCATCGCTTCGATTTCCAGCCGCCCAGCCTCGGGCTTTTCCGCGAGATAGGCGCGCTCGAGCAAGCTGGCCAGAGCCTCGCGCTGGTCGTCCGGCACGATGACGAACCGCCAGGGGGCGAGCTTGCCATGATCGGGCGTTCGCGTCGCGATCCGCACCATCTCGCGCTGCTGATCGAGCGAAGGGCCAGGCGCTGCGAGATCGCGCGGTTTGCCGGACCGGCGGGAGGCGAGATAGGCGGGAATGGAGGAGCGATCGTTGAACATGCCGCATCGCTAGACAAAACGGATCGGTCCGCCAAGCGCATTTGCGAATTGATCGCAGCCTGGCTCCCGGAGGTCCGGTTTTCCTTACGGCAAGGTCGCTCGGCCAGCGTCCGTTTCGAGTGAGCCAACGCCCCGGTCAGGCGCGGCAGAAAAAAGCGCTTTTCTCAAATGTCAGACTCTCTAAGTCTCGTGGGCATATTGTCGCGACCGGCGTCTCGCCGTTGCCCGGACCAGGAGACTTTATGGCGACCATTCCAGCCATCGCCCTCATCGCGCTCGTCGTGCTTCTTGCCGGCGGCGCGGTTGGGCTTGTGAGCAAGAAGCAGGAGTTTATCGGCCATCCCAAGGGCCTCTACATCCTGTTCTTTGCCGAGATGTGGGAGCGCTTTTCCTATTATGGCATGCGCGCCCTGCTGATTTTCTACCTCACCAAGCATTGGCTGTTCAGCGACGGGCAGGCGAACCTCGTCTACGGGGCCTATACCAGCCTCGTCTACGTCACCCCGGTGCTGGGCGGCTATCTCGCCGACCGTTATCTGGGCCAGCGCAAGGCCGTGCTGTTCGGCGCGCTGATCCTCACCGCCGGCCACTGCCTGATGGCATTTGAAGGCTCGGGCGGACAGGATGATCCCACGATCAACATCTTCTGGCTGGCGCTGAGCTGCATCGTCGTCGGCTCGGGCTTCCTCAAGGCCAATATCTCGGTGATCGTCGGCCAGCTTTACGGGCTTACCGATCCCCGCCGCGACGGCGCCTACACGATCTTCTATGTCGGCGTGAATGTGGGCGCGGCCATCGGTACCATCATGGCCGGCTGGCTCGGCGAGACCTACGGCTGGAAATATGGCTTCGGCGCGGCGGGCGTTGGCATGTTGCTGGGCGCGGCGGTGTTCGTCATCGGCAAGCCGTTCCTCATGGGCAAGGGGGAGCCGCCCAAGCCGCTCACCCTGCGCACGGAATGGTTGCTGTATGCCATCGGCGTCGCCTCCATCGGCGTGATCTGGTTCCTGGTGCAGTATCAGGATGTCATCGAGACGCTGCTGATCGTCGCGGGGGTGGCCCTGCTCGGCTATGTGCTCTACGCGGCGATGAAGCTGCATCCAGATGCGCGTGATCGCATCTTTGCGATTGTCTTCCTCGTCGCCCTCAACCCGGTGTTCTGGGGTCTGTTCGAGCAGGCCGGCGGCAGCCTCAATCTGTACACGGATCGCTATGTCGACCGTGGCGGTTTCCAGACCACCTTCTTCCAGTCGCTCAACCCCATCTACATCGTGCTGCTCGGGCCGGTCTTCGCCTGGCTCTGGCTTTGGCTGGGCAAGCGCGGCTGGGAACCGTCAGCCCCGGCCAAATTCGGTCTGGCGCTGGCACAGGTCGGCTTCTCCTTCTTGATCTTCGTGTGGGGCGCCCAGTCGGCCGGCATGGCGGCGCTGACGCCGGTGCTGTTCGTGTTCCTGGTGTATCTGTTCCAGACCACCGGTGAGCTGTGCCTCTCGCCTGTCGGGCTCTCCGCGATGAACCGCCTGGCCCCCAAGCATCTCGCCAGCCTCATCATGGGCGCGTGGTTCTACATGTCGGCGGTGGGCAATTTCGTCGCCGGCAAGATCGGCGAGGCGACCGGCGGTCATGATGGCGAGATGACCAAGGAAGCGACGCTCTCGGTCTACAACACCATCGGCTGGTGGACGATCGGCATTGCCGTCGCGGTGCTGGCGGCCTCCCCGCTGGTCAAGCGCCTGATGCATCTCGATACGCTGAAGGAAGAGGATGAACCGGTCGATGACCGCCCGGAGGAAGGCCTGCGGGACCAGACGGCGCCGGTGCGGTGAGCCTTCAAGGGGGCTGGCGTTGCTGGCCCCCGATCCGCTAAGCACCAGCGATGACCAGACGCTTCTTCGGCACGGATGGCATCCGGGGCCGCACCAACCAGTCCACGATGACGGCCGAAATGGCCATGCGGGTGGGCATGGCCGCCGGCCGCCACTTCATGCGCGGCAGTCATCGCCACCGCGTGGTGATTGGCAAGGATACGCGGCTTTCCGGCTATATGATCGAGAATGCGCTGGTCGCGGGCTTCACCAGCGTCGGCATGGATGTCGTGCAGTTCGGCCCGATCCCGACGCCTGCCGTGGCGATGCTGGCGGCATCGATGCGCGCCGATCTTGGCGTGATGATCTCGGCCAGCCACAATCCTTATTATGACAATGGCATCAAGCTGTTCGGGCCGGATGGATACAAGCTCTCCGACGCCGATGAACTGAAGATCGAGGCGCTGATCGAGGGCGGCGAGATACCGCTGGCTCCGTCCGAAGGCATCGGGCGCGCGCGGCGGGTCGAGGATGGGCGGGGGCGCTACATCCACTTCGTCAAATCGACCTTCCCGCAGCATCTGCGGCTCGATGGGCTCAAGGTCGCGCTCGATTGTGCCAATGGCGCCGCCTACAACACCGCGCCCTACACCTTCTGGGAGCTGGGTGCTGAGCTGGTCCAGATCGGCGTGACGCCCAACGGCACCAACATCAACGATGGCTGCGGCTCGACCGCGCCGCTGCTGCTGCAGGAGACGGTCGTGGCATCTGGCGCCGATATCGGCATCGCGCTCGATGGCGATGCCGACCGCCTGATCGTGGTGGATGAGACTGGCACCATCGTGGATGGCGACCAGATCATGGCGCTGATCGGCACGAGCTGGGCGCGGCAGGGCATGCTCAAGGGCGAGGGGGTCGTCGCCACGGTCATGTCCAACCTGGGGCTGGAGCGAAAGCTCGCTAGCGAGGGCATTCCCCTCATCCGCACCAAGGTCGGTGACCGTTATGTGCTGGAGGAGATGAAGGCGCGTGGCTGCAATGTCGGCGGCGAGCAGTCCGGCCACATGATCCTCTCCGATTATGCGACGACGGGCGACGGCACCATTGCCGCGCTCCAGGTACTCGCCGCGCTCGTGCAGAGCGGCAAGCCGGCCAGCGCCCTGCTGCGCCAGTTCGAGCCGGTTCCGCAATTGCTCAAGAATGTCCGCTTTGCCGGCGGCAAGCCGCTGGAGGCGCAGAGCGTCCAGGCCGTGATCGCGCAGGCGGAAGCGGAGCTGGAAGGGGTGGGGCGTCTCGTCATTCGGCCGTCCGGCACCGAGCCGGTGATCCGCGTGATGGCCGAAGGGGACGATGGCGATCAGGTCGTCCGCGTGGTCGACCGCATCTGCGATGCCGTGGCAAGCGCGGCGGCCGCCCATGCTTGAGATGCGCCCGGATTGCGAGCGCTGCGGCGCCGATCTCCCCGCCGATGCGGGTGGTGCCTTCATCTGCTCGTTCGAATGCACCTTTTGCGCCGAATGCGCCGAGGATCTGGACGATCGCTGCCCCAATTGCGGGGGCGAGCTGCTGGACCGGCCGAGCCGGACGGGCGACGCGCTCAAGCGGAACCCGGCTTCGACGGAGCGCCGCTTCAAGGGCTGAGCGCCCGCGCGACCTGTTTGATCTGGCGCATGGATTGGCGCGCATCACCGCCTAGACTGGCATCAAGCAGTCGGACGGAGAGGTGTGACCATGGACATGATGGACGCAAAAGCACGGCTTCTGGCCATGCGCGATGATCTGAAAGCCCGGCAAAAGCGGCTTGCGGTCGATCTGGACGAACCGCTGAATGCCGATTCAGCTGAACAGGCAAGCGAAGTGCAGGATGATCGCGCACTGGAGCAGCAGTTCGCGCTGGTGGCGCGCGAGATCGGCTCGGTCAATCGTGCGCTCGCGCGGATCGAGGCCGGCGCTTACGGCGCCTGCGTGCTGTGCGGCGAGCCCATCGCACCGGCGCGTCTGGCGGCGCGGCCGGAGGCATCGCTGTGCATCGCCTGCGCCCGCAAGGAACAGTGAGGCACAGCGCCAGCGGCTCGACTTCCGCGCCGGCAAGGGGCAAAAGCGCCTCATGAGCTATCCTCGAATCCTGATCATCGCCGGCTCGGACTCCGGCGGCGGCGCCGGCATCCAGGCGGACGTCAAGACCGTCACCATGCTGGGTGGCCACGCCATGACCGCGATCACCGCGATCACCGCGCAAAATACGCTGGGCGTGCAGGCCGTGCATCCCGTGCCGACGGACATGGTGCTGGCGCAGATCGACAGCGTGGTCAGCGACATCGGCGTGGACGCCGTGAAGATCGGCATGATCGGCTCCGCGGAGACGGCGCTGGCGGTCGCCGACCGACTTGAGAGCATCGGCGCGCCGGTGGTGCTCGATCCGGTGATGGTCGCGACGAGCGGCGGCGTGCTGGCGGACGCCGCCACCATCGAGAGCTTGCACGAGCTGATGGGCTGGGCGTTCGTCACGACGCCGAATCTCCCCGAACTGGAGGCGCTTGGCGGCGAGGCGGACCTGACTGCGCGGGGCGAGATGCTGCTCATCAAGGGCGGCCACGCGCCCGGCGAGATCATCACCGACCGGCTTGTCGGTTCGGAAGGCGAAATCGCCCGTTGGGAAGGGGCACGCATCCATACCGAGGATACCCATGGCACCGGCTGCACCCTGGCCAGCGCCATCGCGACCGGGCTGGGGCAGGGGCTCGATCTGCCGGAAGCGATCGCTCGGGCGCGCCTGTTCGTGCGACTGGCGTTGCGCACTGCGCCCGGCCTCGGTCGCGGGCATGGTCCGATGGCGCATGGCGCGGTGCGGCTCGATATGGGACCGAGCGGCCGGCTCAATCAGATATCCGTGCCGGTCAGCGACTATGCCGCCTCCCGCGATTTCTACGAGGATCTGGGCCTGACCCTGATCGTGGACAGCCCGGATCAGCCCTATGCCCGGTTCGAGGCGCCGGGCGGCGCGACGCTGTCTCTCCATGGCCAGCAGCATGGCGTCTATCTGGAATGCGACGATCTCGATGCCCGGGTGACCGCTTTGATCTCGGCCGGCCTCGTCTTCGATAATGAGCCGGTGGATCAGGCATGGGGCTGGCGCGAGGCCTGGCTGGTCGATCCGGCCGGCAACCGCGTCTGCCTTTATTCGGCGGGCGAGAACCGGCGCTATCCGCCCTGGCGGGTCGAGGGATGATCGCGGGGGTCGACGAGGCCGGGCGCGGGCCACTGGCCGGGCCGGTGGTCGCGGCGGCGGTGGTTCTCTGCAAGCCGCGCCCGTCCGGCTTGGATGACAGCAAGAAGCTGAGCGCCGCCAAGCGCGCGGGTCTGGAAGCGACGATCAAGCGCCGCTGCCACTGGGCGGTCGGCGTGGTGGACGTCGCCGAGATCGACCGGCTCAACATCTTCGGCGCGACGATGCTGGCGATGACGCTCGCGGTCGAGGGGCTGTGCGCCCGCCTGGGATGCGATCCGCGCGAGGTGCTGGTGGACGGCAATCTTACGCCGCATGGCCGGCGCCCCGAGTGGCGCTGGTCGGCGCGGGCGATCGTCGGGGGGGACGCATTGGAGCCCTGCATTTCCGCCGCGTCGATCATCGCCAAGGAGCATCGCGACGCGCTGATGCGGGAAGCTGCGCGGGATCATCCGCATTATGGCTGGGAGCGGAACAAGGGCTATGGCACTGCCGATCACCTTGCCGCCCTGCGCCAGCATGGCCCGAGCCCGCTTCACCGCCGCAGCTTCGCACCGGTCGCGCAACTGGCCTTTCTGTAGGGCGCCTGTTGACGGGAGACGGCCTAGCGCCTAAGGCGCTGGGGTCATCTGGGGAGTAGCCAGCTGCCGGTTTCCGGCAGGCCTGCCCGTCAACATACTCGGTCGAGAGGCCGTGGCGGCAGGGAATCCAAGCATTCCGGCGAGACCAATGACATCGAGCTTCCGTCCAGGCCGGGCGGGAGGCGCGGTGTCATTGTTTGTCTTGTTGCCCGGCTGAGGATTTTTCATGGAAGCCCTGTTTACCTCAACCGCCGTCGTCGCGCTCGCCGAAATCGGCGACAAGACGCAATTGCTGGCCATCCTGCTCGCCACCCGGTTCAAGAAGCCGGTGCCGATCATCCTCGGCATTCTCGCGGCGACGCTGGCCAACCACTTTCTGGCAGCCCTGCTCGGCGCAAGCGTGGCGTCCATCTTTCAGCAAAACTGGTTCCACTATCTGGTCGCGGGCGGCTTCCTCGCCATGGCGATCTGGACGCTGATCCCCGACAAGATCGACGATCTGGAGGACAAGCCGGCCCGCTTCGGCGCGTTCGTCACCACCACGATCGCCTTCTTCCTGGTGGAGATGGGCGACAAGACGCAGATCGCGACCGTCGCGCTTGGCGCCCAGTTCCATCAGGTGGGCCTCGTGACGATGGGCACCACTCTGGGCATGCTGATCGCCAATGTCCCGGCAGTGTTTCTCGGGCACGAACTGCTCCGCCGCGTGCCGCTCAAGGTGGTGCGCATCGTGGCGGCCAGCCTGTTCGCGGTCATCGGCCTGTGGTTGCTGATCCAGGGACCGGGCAGCCTCTGAAAATCGATAACGCCGGAGGCTCGGTTAAAATATTTTTCGGCCTATCGCGGCCCTGAGTCTTCGGCGCAACACCACAACATGTTGAGTCCTGCCTGAATCGCAGGACTCCATCCCTCGTGTGGGACTCGTTTCGTTCTCATTTTCGGCGCGGATTCTTCGCGTGACTCCAGTCCGTTACCGCTCTTGACGGTGGACTCGTCGTGACTCACACCGGGCGCACAAACGGGGGTGAGACGACATGAGCGTGATGGAAAAACTGACGAAGCGACCGGCGCGCGCAAAGGTCCTGCCGGCCAACACGCCGCCGATCCTGCCACTCGACACGCTGCTGCAGGGCGACTGCATCGCCATCATGCGCACGCTGCCGACGGCAAGCGTGGACATGATCTTCGCCGATCCGCCGTACAATCTCCAGCTCGGCGGCGATCTGTTTCGGCCCGAGGGCGGGCGCGTGGATGCCGTCGACGACGCCTGGGACCAGTTCGACAGCTATGCCGCTTATGATGCCTTCTGCCGCGAGTGGCTGGCCGAAGCGCGCCGCATCCTCAAGCCCGACGGCACGATCTGGGTAATCGGCAGCTATCACAATATCTTTCGCGTCGGCGCGCTGATGCAGGATCACGGCTTTTGGATCCTCAACGATATCGTGTGGCGCAAGGCCAACCCCATGCCCAATTTCAAGGGCACGCGCTTTACCAATGCGCATGAAACGATGATCTGGGCGAGCCAGGGCGAGAAGGCGAAATACACCTTCAATTATCGCGCGATGAAGACGCTGAACGACGAGTTGCAGATGCGCTCGGACTGGGTGCTGCCGATCTGCGCCGGGCAGGAACGCCTCAAGCGCGGCGGCACCAAGGCCCACCCCACCCAGAAGCCGGAGGCGCTGCTGTACCGCGTGCTGCTCTCCTGCACCAACAAGGGCGATGTGGTGCTCGATCCCTTCTTCGGCACCGGCACAACCGGCGCCGTGGCCCGCCGCCTGGGGCGCCGCTGGATCGGCATCGAACGTGAAGACAGTTATTGCGAGGTCGCGCGGGAGCGTATTGCTGCAGCGCTCCCGCTCGATGAGAGCGCGCTGACCATCATGCAATCCCCCAAGAGCCAGCCGCGCGTGGCGTTCGGCACACTGGTAGAGACCGGCATGATCGCACCCGGCACGGTGCTCACCGCCAGCAAGGGACGCTTCAAGGCGCATGTCCGCGCCGATGGCTCGCTGGAGTGCAAGGGCCAGACCGGCTCGATCCACAAGATGGGCGCCACGCTGCAGGGCGCGCCAAGCTGCAATGGCTGGACCTTCTGGCAGATCGAGCACGAAGGCGCCGTGAAGCCGCTCGATGCCATGCGCCAGCTTTACCTGCTCGCGACGGAGCCATAAGGCACCGTCGTTGGGGCCCGGACGGCGCGCTCCCACCGCGGGTCCGGGCTCCTGCTTCCGCTTTTCTGTCGGGCAAGCTAAGGCGCGCGGGATGCAAAAGGATATCGCCCGATGATGATGGAAACCCCGCCGCCGGACGCCCGCCTCTATCTGTGCCCGATCTGGTTCATCGACACGCCTGTCGGGCTGGACACGCATGAATTCCGCAGGCTCGCCGGTGGATTGATCTGGTTCCAGGGCCTCGAGGTCCGTTGGGCGGGCGCGGAAGGCGCCGCCGGCAAGGCCATCGTCCCCGTTGCCATGTTTGAGGACTGGCAAAGCCGCCTGAGCGATGCGCAGGCTGAGCGGATCGCAGCGCAAATGCAGGGGCTGACGGCGCCTCGCGCACCGTTGACGCTGGGCGAGCGCGTCATTCGCTTCGATACGCCGCAGGTCATGGGCATCCTCAACATGACGCCGGACAGTTTCTCGGATGGCGGCAAGCTCATCGGCGATGCCGAGCGCGCCGCCGATGCCGGCTTTGCGATGCAGCTGGTCGGCGCCTCGATCGTCGACGTCGGTGGTGAGTCCACCCGACCGGGCGCCGCGACCGTGTGGGAAGGCGACGAGATCGCCCGGACCGTGCCGGTGATCGAACGACTGGCCAGGAACGGCATCGTCGTCTCCATCGATACACGCAAGGCGGCGGTGATGGAGGCCGCGCTCGCGGCCGGCGCCGGCATCGTTAATGATGTGACCGGCCTCACCCACGATCCGCGCGGGCTTGAGGTGGTGGCGAAGGCGGGGTGCCCCGTCATCCTGATGCACAGCCCGTCCGCCGGCGACGATCCGCACGGCGGCGCGGTCAAGTACAAGGCCGGTGCCGTTGCCGGCCCGACGGTGGACATGGCCGTGTTCGACTGGCTGGAGGCGCGGGTCGCTGCCTGCCTCGATGCCGGCATCGCGCGGAGCAAGATCATCCTCGATCCCGGTGTCGGCTTCGGCAAGGCGTTGCAGGACGACACGCGAATTATCAACAATCTGGCCATGTATCAGGCGCTCGGCGTGCCGCTGCTGTTCGGCGCCAGCCGCAAGCGCATTGTCGGCGCGCTGACCGACGGTGCGCCGGTCGAGGAGCGGCTCGGCGGCTCGGTCGCCTTGGCGCAGGTCGCGATCGGGCAGGGCGCGCAGATCGTACGGGTGCATGATGTGCAGGAGAGCGTGCAGGCCGCCCGCGTGTGGCGCGGCTTGCGGGATGCCGCCTTGGTTGCTGCCTGATCGCTGGGGTAGCGTTCCGATGCAGAAACGCCCGTCATGCTGAACATGGCCATGATTGGCGGGGGCGGGCTTCTGTCCATCGGCCAGACCCACCGGATCGCGGCGGAGGCGACCGGTCAGATCAGGCTGGTTGCGGGCGTGTTTTCCTCCGACCCGGCGCGATCCCGGCAGGCGGGCCTTGCCTATGGCATCGATCCCGCCCGTGCCTATGCGGATGTCTCCGCCTTGCTGGCGGGCGAGCGGGACCGGGTGGATGGCGCCGATTTCGCGACCATCGTCACGCCCAATCATCTCCATTACCCGGCTGCCGTGGCCGCCCTTGAGGCCGGCCTTGCCGTGATGAGCGACAAGCCCATGACCGCGCGGCTCGATGAAGCCCGCAGGCTTGCCGCGCTTGTGAAGGAGACGGGCCGCCCCTTTGCGGTCAGCTATCCTTATGGTGGCTTTGCCGCCGTGCGCGCCGCCCGCGCGATGATCGCCGAGGGAGAGTTGGGCGCGATCCGCAAGGTCAGCGCGACCTATGCGCAGGGCTGGCTGGCGAGCGCAGCCAGGGATGCGCAGGCGGCCTGGCGTGTAGACCCCGCGCGCTCCGGAGTAGGCGGCTGCATCGCGGACATCGGCGTCCACGCCTTCCATCTCGCCGAGTTCGTCTCCGGCCTGCATGTAAGCCGGATCATGGCCGACCTTGGCAGCGTCGTCCCGGGGCGCACGCTGGACGATGACTGCGCCGTGCTCCTGCGGTTCGAGAACGACGCCCGCGGGACCATAATGGCCTCGCAGATCGAGGCGGGGGAGGGCAACCGGCTGCGCCTGCGCTGCGATGGGGAGGCCGCCAGTCTGGTCTGGACACTCGATGATCCGCATGCCCTTACGCTGCATCCGATCGACGGTGCCAGCCTTCGGCTCGCTTTCGGCGAGGACGAGCCTGAAATCGCCTGTCCGCCGGGCGTCCGCCATGCCGAGGGTTATATGGCGGCCTTCGCCACCCTCTATCGCGATTTCGCGGCGGTTCTTCATGGCAATGCGGCGCCTTCGCTGCCCGGCGTGCAGGAGGGGTTGCGCGGCGTGGCCTTCATCGAGACGGCCGTTGCCGCCTCTCGGGCCCAAAACGCATGGGTGGATCTGGCGCTCTAGACCCGCGCCATCACCTCAGCTGCTGCAGGTCGAAGCGGTGACGCCTTCATTATTGTAGACGCCCGTGCCGCCATTGCCATTATAGTCGCGGTCGTCGCGCACGGTCATGGCGGCAGTATCGACGATGACGGTCGTCGGCACGATGCTCGCCGAAATGAGCGGCGTATAATCATAGGCCACTTCAACGAAGATGACCGCGCCGCCATCGGGCGCCGTCACCTGCTTGCCGGTTTCGCCCATCGCCGGCAGATCGGTGTCGCCCTGCACGCCATGGGTCGAAGCCCAGCTTTTGGCGCCGAAGCAACGCTGCCAGTGAATGTGGAATTTTTTGGGTTCGGGATTGGGATTGGCGACTGGCTCCAGGCTCGAGATGATGATCCGCCCATTGGTAGCAAGATCGAGCGCGCCGGACTGCATATTGGCGCCGATCAGCAGATCGTTGATCTGCGCTTCGCTGATCTGCGGCGCGGTGAGCAGGCTGTTGGTGCCGATGCGGGAGGCATTATCGGCAACATGCAGGGCGATCTGGCTCACCTGCATCCGCGTGATCGCAAAATTGGTGAGTTCCGCGCCGGCGAGGAACATCCCAAGGATCACCGGAGCCGTGAGTGCGAATTCCACGGCGGCTACACCGCTCTGGGCGTGCCCTACACGCGCGACGTTGCCAAGCCGAACACCGCAGAGCGCGCTTTTGCGCTTGAGGAGCCTCACCGCACTCATGAGCAATACCGCACGGTCGGCGTGCCATCGGTGCCCTGGTCGCCATAGGGCTGGTTTGAGAGCACGGTCCTGGCCACGACATGCGTGGTCCCATGCCCGCCGATCAGTCTGTCGATCGGGAACAGGCGCGGATAGGAGACCGTCACCGTGAACACGACATTGTCACGCGCGCCCGCGGCGTTGATGGCATTGCCACCGTCGGCATCCCAAACGCCGTTGTTATTGTTGTCCACAAACGGCTCGCCGCCGTCACAAACGCCATTCTTGTTGGGGCCGCTGGCACTGTCCGTAAAGGGTTCGGCCTGGGCAGCGGCGGCTTGCGAAAAGCTGCGATAAAAGCGCCGCTGGACCGAAACCTCCGCGTCATTATGCAGCTGCTTGATCTGGCTTTCCACGACGGCATCGATCGCATCGCGCGAGGTGGCATTTGTGCCGGCGGATGTCTCCAGCGTGCCGTCCCGCGCGGCCTTCTGCACGGCGCCCTGCACCACGCTCTGCATGTAGAGCGTGTGCCCAACATCCAGAGCGCCCAGCAGCATGATGAGGAAACCCGGCAGAATGAGCGCGAACTCGATGATCGTCACGCCCTCCTGCGCCCGCGCGAAACGGCGCAGGACAGGCAGGGCGCGTGCGCCGAACAGATGAGGCGCGCGCCTCATCTCAGTTGGTCAGCCTCAGATCGGCGATTTCGGACGCGATCTGCTTGAAATTGCTGATCAGCGTCGGTGTATCGTCCGCCTTGAAATATTTGCCGGGCGTCGCGCAATTCTCCAGCCGTGTTTCCGTCGTGCTGTCCACGCCGCCTCCATAGGAGACCACCCACAAGGTGATGTTCCGGTTGCGGATCGCGGTACACAGCGCGACAAGCCGGCTGTTGAGAATGTTGGTGAGCTGCGTGTCATTCGGCGCATAGGTTGTCTGGCGCCGGTCCCACCAGGGAATGCCATAAGCAGTGTAGTTGGTGCGGTCAGTCATTGTCGCGCCATCAGTCATGAAAATGATGTGCCGCTGGATGGCGCCGCCGGTGGGCGTCTCTCTGTTTTCATCAGCAAAGATACCGGTGGGCGAAATAAACCGGGCACCCCAAATCATCCCGATGTCGTGATAGGTATTGCCGATGGCGCGCAAGGAGTTGACGTAGGTTTCGAAACCACCGGGCGTGTACCAGGTCTGTAGTTTTTTCGCTTCGGTCGAGCAGTAATAGGTGAAGGCATTCTTCGCGGGATTAGAAGGCGTTAGCCCCGAGGGGTCGACATTGTTTCGGGTCCAGTTATAGTCAGGGTTCGTTCCGGTGTAGCGGGCCCATGCGGCACCCGGCAGCATGGGTTTCCACTGAGTTTCCGGGTCGGACGGATCAGGTATCGCATCGATGTCCATGTCGCGAGCGCCCGCGGGAATGGTATTCCACTCATCACTGGGGTCGCCGTCACTATTTAGGACTGTGCTACGCTCTTCGATGCACCCGTCCCACCCCACCTCGGCATTTGCCGGAAAATAAAGCGGCGTGTCGCTAGTAGAGCCGGACAATTTGACTGTCGGCCCGGCGCGGGTGGTCAACGGCAGCGCCACGCTATTGTTCCAGCTTGCGCCGCCGGCCTTCAGCCCGGAGACATCGAACGAGACCTGTTTGTACCGCCAGCCAAATATGCGCTGGTAATCTGTCCAGCTGATCTGGCGTGTGCCAGTTGTCGTCCTCGACCGAGTGTAGGTGCGCGCACTGCTGCTCTGCAGGCGGCAACTGCTGTTTGACCACGCATAGCGATACGCGACGACGGTGTGATTATCATTCTGTTGGTACGTTCGCGTCTGTTGAGTGGCCGGATACGTGGGTGCTGCATAGTCTGAGACCGTGGCGGCTTGCAGGCTGCCGTTGTCCGTGTACGTTAAAATGGTGCCGTTGGTGTTAAGGTTCGTGCAGTTTGAAGAGGTCCGGTCTGTTCGATTGTTGCTGTAGGACGTACCGTTAATTGTGGTTGAGCCATTATTGCCGAGGTTAGTCCCCCAAGAATAGCTGCTGGCCGTGTTCAGATTGGTTGGCGCGCTCGACCAACTGCCCCAGCTGCCCATGGCCTCCCCGCTTGCCTGCCATGCATAGACCGTTTCCATTCGGGGTTCGCGTGACTGATAGGACCAGTTGTTGGCGATCCAGTCATTGTTCAGTAGCTTGCCCACATTCACGTTCACCGAATAGGGCATGAATCCCAAGCGGATTTGCGCCGTGCCGGTATAAGTGGTTGCGGAAGGGTCGTTCCCGCAGACCTCGGTCGTGTTTACGCGGAGCAGAGCTTCGTAAAAGCATTTGACGGCGCTCTTCAACCCAACAAGGCGGGCATTGGTTGCCGGGCTATTGTTATTGTTGCCGCCCGGGCACCAGCTTCCATCTGCTGGGCAGTTCATCGATCCAGTAACGTCCAGCACGAACATCACGTCGGTATTCGGAATTTCCATCTTGGCGGTGCAGGTTACGTGCATGGTGCGCTCGGTGATGCCGAAGATGCGCATGATGGTCATGGGCACGGAGACGTCCGCAAAGCCGGTGACCTCGCCGTCATCCTCAGAGAAATCGTGGTCGAGCAAGGTCGTGCCGTAGGCGCCGTCCGTGAAATTGGCGTTGAACAGTTCGAGCGCGCGGCTGCGGGTGCTGGTGCTGCCTTCTTCGGTCCAGCTTCCCGATCCCATCGCGCGGCGACCGGCCAGCACGCCGGCGTCACAAGCCTGTTGCAGTCGCGTCTTTGTGAGGTAGAGACGGCTCATGTCCACGCCGCCGCCAATCAGCCCCGCCAGCGGAATGAGTGCCGCTGCCGAGATTGCGATAACGTTGCCGCGCACGTCGCGGCCAAGCCTGGTCATGAAGCTTGCGCCTGCCCGGTTGCGCATTCCTGTCCTCACTGCCCTTGAAGCCACCCATCCGGCGAACGATTGCACCGCCACCGGCCCGATCCTCGCCTTATTCAGAAGTGGTGGACAAATGCCTAATTCGGTTGGTTGATCGTTGGTGAATGCGCCGCCTACCGCGCTCGGTGCCGATCACGAGCCCGCCCCGTTGCAGCGCCTGTTGCTCGCGCACGCGCCTGCAGCGGAGCGCTCATGGCATGCGCTGTGCTGGCAATTGGACGCCCGGTTGGCCGAGCTGATCCGTCGGCGGGCCGATCCGACGATCGCCGCCATTCGCCTTGCCTGGTGGGATGCCGTGTTGGTGGAACGGGATGACGCCAAGGGGCGCGGCGAGCCTCTGGTCGATGCCTGGCGCCAGCAAGCGGACGCCGGTGCCAGCACGGCGGCAGAACGGCTGATCGACGGATGGCGCGTGCTTGCCTCGCCCGATCCTCTCAGCGACGAGGATTTGCTGGACTATGCGCTGGCTCGTGGCGGGGGGCTGTTTGCGCTGCTGGCCGGAGGAGAGAGCGAGGCGGCCAATCGGCTCGGCGCGCTCTGGGCCTTGTGGGATCTGGCCGGTCACGCCAGCGAGGAGGCTCTTGGGCGCCGGAGCCTCACGCTTGCCTCGGATTTTCTGCCTCGGGATGCACGATCAGCCCGCAGTCTGCCGCGCCCCCTGCGTTTGCTCGCCGCTGTTGCCATGCCGGACGTCCGCGCCGCCCGGCTGCCATCGCGCGGCTTCACGCCCCGCCAGTACAGCCGCTTGCTGATCGCCGCCCTGCGCGGTTAATCTCCCTGCGGGGGGCCTGCGATGGGGCGATTCTTTGCCGGTGTACTTTCCGCGCTGCTGTTCGTCGCGGCGGGGCTGTTCTGGTGGCAGTCCGCCGTGGATGCGGACATGCAGCCGCGCGTCGCCAATGGTGGCCTGCGCGCAGAAGCGCCGCCCTTGCCCGGGCCGGGCGATCCCAATGCACGCGGGGCGCCGCCGCCCGACGTCCCGGAAGCCACAGAGCGCACCCGCGAGCAGAAGCGCTTCGACCGCTATGATCGCAATCGCGATGGCGTGGTGACGCGACTGGAAATGATGGCAAGCCGAACGAGCGCGTTCCGAAAGCTGGATAAGGACGGCAACAACCTCCTCTCGTTCGAGGAGTGGGCCGTGGCGACATCGACCCGGTTTGCCGGAGCGGATGCAAACCGCGATGGCCGGCTGGTCCCAGTCGAATTCGCGACGACTGCACCCCGGCCCAGCGCGACGCGCGCGGGGCCGGTTTGCAAGTGTGAAGAGGATTGAGCCGAAGAGGATTGAGCCGAAGCGGATTGGGCCGGAGGCGGGAAGGGGGCCGTAGCCCCCTTGGCCTTACTTGGCGGCGTCAGTCTGCTCGACCAGATCGAGCAGGCCGTTGACGATGCCACTTTCCGCGCAGCCGGGCTTCAGGCGCGAGGACACCACCTCGAAGGTATATTGGCCAAAAGCCGCATCGTTCGGGATGTAGCCCGATGGGCCAAAGCCGTTGGTCAGCGTCGCCATCATGGTGCGGCGCGAGGGCGCCTGTGCCTTGAAGCTGGTCGCGACGGGATTGAACACCTCGCCATTCACGCCGCCGATGAAAACATCGCCGATCTTCAGCATGCTGAGGTGAATGGGGATGTCTGCCGCGTCGACATAGGTGCCGGCATAGCCTGCGCGGCCCTTGTCGGTGCGCTCGCGACCGGGGCACACCAAGGTCTTGCTGGCGCCGGCGATGCCGTTCACCTTCTCGGGCCGTTCGAGGCGCAGGCGCATCGTCTGCAGCACTTCCTCACCGAGCATCTGGCCCATGGACTGGGCCATCTGCTTTTGCTGCTCCATCAGCTTGGCGACCTGCGGGTTCTTGCGGTCCATGCCGACACCACCGGGCGGCATGGCATTGCTGATGTCCTCACCGCGCTTGGCATAATCGGCGATGCGGATGGCGCGCAGATCGTAGGTCTGCTGGAAGAAGATGGGGTTCTGGTCACCCGCGGCACCCTCGGACCACACCGCCACCACATCATCACCCATCGCATTTTCGATGTAGCGGGAGGCGGCGCCGGGCAGATCGCCGCTCACCAGATCGAGATTGCCGGTGAGCACGGCATGGACCGCATAGTTATAGTAGACGGCGACCGGCTTTCCGGCCGCATTCTCGAAGCGCAGCACGGCCACGGTCTTGTCGGACGGGCCATCGACATTGGGGCCTTCCCACCAACGGCGGTTGTCCGGGTCGATGATGTTGCGGTTCACGTTGATGTAGGATTTGCCTTCCCCGAAGGCGACCTTGCCCGGCTGCATCTTGCCGACCGCTTCGCGCACCGCCTGGACGATCTGGTCCTCCAGCTTGGGGTGCGGACCCCAGGGCACGCTGTGCGTATGGGTCGCGGTGAGCATGACGCGCTCCGGCGCGATGCCGAGATCGCTGCTCAGGCGAGCGGTGACGCCGCTCCACAGGTCCGTCGGGATTGCACCCACATCCACCGTCACGAGCGCAGCGCGCTCGCCATTGCTCTCCAGCGCGATCGCGCGCACGTAGATGGGGTCGAGAACGCCGGTATAGGGTTCTTTCAGACTCTTGGCGGCCGGGGTCCAGTCGACCTTGGCGGCGCCGACTTTCAGTTCTGCCTGAGCGGGCGCAGCGAGCGCCGTGCCCATGGCCAGCATGGCGGCGCCGGCGATTAAAAATCTCTTCATTTCAAAGCCTCCTCATCCTCGTGCGGCTGCGGCGAGTCTCGCATCCAGCGGGTCGATGGGTGGGAGGGGTAGCGAAGCGAGGCGGGCAGGGCCAGTAAAAATGCAATCGATTGCCGTGAGAACCTCCTCCCTCAGCAGGACTGCGGCGGGGCGATGCCCAGGATCAGGTCAGCAGCCTTTTCCGCGATCATGATCACCGGCGCATTGGTATTGCCGCCCACGATGCGGGGCATGACAGAGGCGTCGGCCACGCGCAGGCCTTCGATGCCCCGGACCCGCAAGCTCGGGTCGACCACCGCCTGCTCATCGGTGCCCATGGCGCAAGTCGAGGAGGCATGATGGGCGAGCACGCTGCTGCGGCGGTTGTACGCGTCGATCTCCGCATCGCTCTGCACGCCACTGCCCGGCATGATCTCACTTCCGGCAAGGTTGCGCAGGGGCGCAGCGGCGAAGAACTCGCGCAACATACGCACCGCCCGGCGCATCGTCACCAGATCCCGTTCGTCCTCATACATGTTGATCCGGATCTCGGGCGCGTCCCCCGGGTTGGGCGAGCGCAGGCGCACGCTGCCCCGGCTTTCAGGCCTCAGCAACACGGCGAACGCGCTCATGGCATGGCCGGCGCCCTTGCGGATACCGGGAAACCAGACGCGGGCATCGAGCCGGGTGGGGTAGATATTGGCCTTGATATCCGGCCGCGCCAGTCCGGGCTTGGTCGGCATGAAGCCAAAGGCGGTGACCGGCAATTGCGTCGCCCGGTTCCCCAGGCCGAGGAAAAAGCGTCCCACGTTCAACAGCAGCCGGTCGAAGCGCAGATTGCTCTCGAAGCCGATGGGCTCGGTCAGCGTGTAGCCAATTCCGGTGAGGGGATGCTCCTGAAGATTGCAGCCAACCCCGGGCAAGTCGGCGACGACATCGATGCCGAGCGCGCGCAAGTCGTCCGCCGGGCCGATCCCGGAGAGCATCAGCAATTGTGGCGAGTTGTAGGTGCCAGCGCACAATATGACCTCGCGTCGCGCGCGCAGCAAAGTCGGGCGGCCTTTGTCGATGATCTCGACGCCCACCGCGCGCCCGGCCTCGATGACGATCCGGGTGACCGTGCAGCCCGTCCGAATGGCCAGATTGGGCCGGTGCGCGACGGGATGCAGGAACTGCCGCGCACTGCTGGCGCGGCGGCCCTTGTCCACCGTCACTTCCGGCGGCGCGAAGCCGTGACCGCTATTGGGTCCATGCTGATCGTCGAGGATGGGATGGCCAAGGGCGCGCGCGGTCTGCATCACCGCATCATGCAAAGGCCCAGTCGTCTCGACCGGGCTGACCGTCAGTGGCCCCTCGACGCCATGATCCGCGCTGTCGCCGCGCCAGCTCCGTTCGGAGCGCCGGAAATAGGGGAGCACCTCGTCCCAACTCCAGCCGGTGGCGCCGAGTGCCGACCATTCATCATAGTCTGCTGGATGGCCGCGCGCGTAGACCATGCCGTTGATCGAGGAGGTGCCACCCAACACCTTGCCGCGCGGCAGCCACAGGCGCCGGCCATCCAGCCCCGGCTCGGGCTCGCTCCAATAGGGCCAGGTCAGGAACGGCATGAATTGCAGCTTCATGAAAGCGAAGGGCATGCGGATCAGCGGGTGGCGATCGCGCCCGCCCGCCTCCAGCAGAAGAACCCGGTTTTCCGGCGCGGCCGACAGGCGGTTGGCGAGGACGCATCCCGCCGACCCCGCGCCGATGATGATATAATCTGCGCTTTCCGATTGCGGCACCGGCGCCTCTCTGAAATAGTATATTCTCGTGCTATACAATCCTCACGCCAAGGTGTCACGACTTTGAATGCTCCGCTGTATCAGGATCGTCTCTTCATCGGCGGCGCATGGGTCGAACCGCACGGCCGGGACATCGTCGAGGTTCGGTCTCCGGCGGATGGAACGCTGCTCGGGCGCGCGGCGCTCGGCGATGCGGTCGACGCAGATCGAGCCGTCGCAGCAGCCCGGCAAGCGTTCGCCTCATGGTCGCAGAGCAGCATCGCGGAAAGGCTCGACGTGCTCGCCCGGATGCGCGGCGCCTTCGATGTGCTGGCACCCGCGTTTGAGGATCACCTCATGCGGGAGATCGGCCTGACGCGCATGGTCGCGCAGGGGCAGAGCATGATGTGCCGGGCGCATTTCGATAGCATGACGGAGATTCTCGCGCGCTATCCCTTCGCCCGGACGATGCCCGGCGGCTTCGAGATCGTGCGGGAACCGATTGGCGTGGTGGTGGCAATCACCAGCTGGAATGCGCCGGTCAACCAGATGCTGTGCAAGGCCGTGCCGGCGATCGCTGCGGGATGCACGGTGATTGTCAAGCCGAGCGAACATGCGCCATTGTGCGGCGGCCTGCTCGCGGAGGCGATGGCACAGGCGGACCTGCCGCCCGGCCTGTTCAATCTCGTCAACGGTCGCGGCGCGGATTGCGGGCAGCGCCTCGCCGCGCATCCCGATGTAGACATGATCTCGATCACCGGATCGGTGGCGAGCGGCGCGGCGGTCGCGGCGGCGGCCGCACCGACGATCAAGCGGGTGCATCAGGAATTGGGCGGGAAGGGCGCCAATATCCTGCTGCCGGAAGCTGATTTTGCGGCGGTCGTCCCGCGCAGCGTGGCGGCGTGCATGATGGTGGCAGGGCAAGTCTGCGCCGCGCCGACCCGGCTGATCGTCCCGGCCGACCGGTTCGAGGAGGTTGCCGCGCTTGCCGTGGCCGCCGCGCAGGGCCTTGTCGTGGGGCCGCCTGATGATCCCGCGACGAGCTTCGGCCCGCTGATGAACGCGGCGCAGTTCGATCGGGTGCAGGGCCTGATCCGGCAGGCGATCGATGGCGGGCAGCCGCTATTGACCGGCGGCCTTGGACGACCAGACCATCTGCCGACCGGCTATTACGCCAGGCCGACCATTTTCGGCCCAGTCGCGCCGGATGCCGCCATCGCCACGCAGGAAATCTTCGGCCCGGTCCTGTGCATCCTCACCTATCGGAATGTTGACGAGGCCATCGAAATCGCCAATGCCACCGACTTCGGCCTCGCCGCCTATGTGCAGTCGGCTGATCCCGCGTCGGCGCGGGCCGTCGCAGCCCGTGTGCGGGCAGGCTATGTGTCGATCAACTTTCCGCCATGGACGGCGGCGGCGCCGTTCGGGGGATACAGAAGGTCCGGCAATGGCCGGCAATATGGTGTCTGGGGACTGGAAGAGTTTCTGGAGACCAAGACAATCATCGCAAGCTGAGAGGGCAGGAGCAATCATGGGTGTGGTCGTACAGAATATCGAACGTGCTGATCCTGAGGTGATTGACGGTTTGGCGGCGTGCGGTGTTGCGACGGTTCATGAGGCGCAGGGACGCACGGGTTTACTGGCCAGCTATATGCGGCCGATTTATGCCGGCGCGCGGATCGCGGGCAGTGCAGTGACGATCAGCGCGCCTCCGGGTGACAATTGGATGGTGCATGTCGCCATCGAGCAGTTGAAGGCCGGCGACATCCTGCTGCTGGCCCCGACCAGCTCCTGCGAGGATGGCTATTTCGGCGATCTGCTGGCGACCTCGGCGCAGGCGCGGGGGTGCCGCGGCCTGATCATTGATGCCGGCGTGCGCGATGTGCGCGACCTCACCGAGATGAACTTCCCGGTCTGGTCCAAGGCCGTCTATGCGCAGGGCACGGTCAAGAACACCCTGGGCAGCGTGAACATCCCGGTGGTCTGCGCCAACGCGCTGGTCAATCCCGGGGATGTGATTGTCGCTGATGATGACGGCGTGTGCGTCGTCCCCCGCGCCAACGCCGCCAAGGTGCTGGAAGCATCGCGGGCCCGTGAGGCGAACGAGGCTGGCAAGCGTACGCGCCTTGCAGCCGGAGAGTTCAGTCTAGACGTATTCGATCTGCGCCAGCGGATCATGGACGCCGGGTTGCGCTACGTCTGAGCCAAAGATTCGCTCGGATCGGGCTGCATCCAATATCGGCCTTGCGCGTTAGGCTATCGGGTTTCCGATCAAGCGTGGAGGCAATTGTGGCCGATCTCAGCAACGTCAAAGAGCATATGTCCATCATCGGCGCGGATGGCGTGCATATCGGCACGGTCGACCATGTCGAGGGTGACCGCATCAAGATGACGCGCGCGGACAGCGGTTCGCATGGTAAGCACCACCATTATCTGTCGGGCGGGCTCGTCGCAGAGGTGGAAGGCGACAAGGTGCGCTTGTCCGCAACCGGAGCAGCGGCCCTGCTGTTCGAAGAGGAGCAGGACGGGAAGCCGATCGCGGACATGAATCCCTGAGATGGCGAGCCGCGCGCAGGTCGCCGAGGCATGTTCTGCAGACCTGGCCGACCGCTTCCAATCCGTCCGCTCGCTTTCTGTCGATCTGGCGGCGCCGCTGAGCGATGCCGACGCGACGGTGCAGTCGATGCCCGACGCGTCGCCGGCCAAGTGGCACCTCGCCCATACGACCTGGTTTTTCGAAACCTTCCTGCTGCGCGACCATGTGCCGGGCTATGTCGCGCATGACGATCGCTGGGCCTATCTCTTCAACAGCTATTATGAAGCGGAGGGGCCGCGACACCCGCGTCCGCACCGCGGCCTGCTCACGCGCCCGACGCTTGCGGAAATCCGCGATTATCGGGCGCGGGTCGATGAGGCGGTCCTGAACGCGATGCCTCGGCTCGCGGCGGTTTGCCCGGACTTGCTCACCCTCGGCCTCCATCATGAGCAGCAGCATCAGGAACTGATGCTGACCGATCTCAAGCATCTGTTTTCGTGCAACCCGCTCGATGTCGCCCTGTGGCCAGCACAACCGAGAGGACATAGCGAGGCGCCGGCCGTGCGTTGGATCGAGCGGCCGAGCGGCCTTGTCGAGGTCGGTCATGCAGATGGCGCTGGCACCTTCGCCTTCGACAATGAGCAGCCGCGTCATCCCCATTATCTCGCGCCCCATGCGCTCGCCAATCGACCGGTCAGCAATGGCGAGTGGCGCGCGTTTATGGAGGATGGCGGTTATCGCACGGCATCCCTGTGGCTGTCCGACGGCTGGGACTGGCTCAATCGTGAGAGGATCGGCCATCCGCTGTACTGGCGGGAGTCGGATGGCGCCTGGGAGCAGTTCAGTCTTTCGGGCTGGCAGGCCGTGGATGATGCCGATCCCGTCACGCATATCAGCTTCTACGAGGCCGATGCCTTTGCGAGCTGGTCCGGCGCGCGCCTGCCCACCGAGCAGGAACTGGAAGCGGCGGCGCAGGGTGCCGATCCTCACGCTGGTATCCAGCTTGACCGGCCGGGACCGGTCGCGCCGCGATGCCCGGAAGACGGGCCAGGCCTTCTCTCGCTGTTCGGCAATGTCTGGGAATGGACCGGTTCGGCCTATCGACCCTATCCCGGCTTTCGTACCGCCGAGGGCGCGGTCGGCGAATATAATGGCAAGTTCATGAGCAGCCAGTTCGTGCTGAAGGGCGGGAGTTGCGCCACGCCGCGCGGCCATATGCGCGCCTCGTACCGGAATTTCTTTCACCCCCATCAGCGCTGGCAGTTCACCGGACTGCGGCTCGCAAAGGACTGCTGACCATGGCGACGATGCCCAAACTCGATCTGCTGGACCGATGCGCACCGGATGAAGGCACCAGTGCATTTTGCGAGGACGTCCTGTCGGGCCTGTCGCAGCGGCAAAAGGCCATCCCGGCGCGCTGGTTTTACGATCTTGTCGGCTCGGAACTGTTCGAGGATATCACGCGGCTGCCCGAATATTACCCGACCCGCACGGAAGTCGGCTTGCTCAAGGCCCATTGCGGCGATGTCGCAGGCCTGATCGGGGAGGGGCGGGTCGTTGTGGAGTTCGGCTCCGGCAGTTCGCTCAAGACCCCGCATCTGCTGCGGCAGGTCAGTCCTTCCGCTTATGTGCCGATCGACATTTCCGGGGAATTTCTCCTCCAGTCCAATGCCGATCTCGCACAATTGCTGCCGGACCTGCCGATCTATCCGGTCGAAGCCGACTTCACCAAAGCCGTGGCGCTGCCCTCCGCGCTGCGGGGCAGTGCGATGCTCGGCTTCTTTCCGGGCTCCACCATCGGCAATCTCGCGCCCTTCGCCGCGACGGACCTTCTGCGCTCGATGCGCGACACGCTCGGCCATGGCTCGTGGCTGCTCATCGGCATCGACCGGGTGAAGCCAATCGATCGCCTGATCGCCGCTTATGACGACGCGCAAGGCGTGACCGCGCAATTCAACCTCAATCTCCTGCACCGGATCAACCGGGAGCTGGGCGCCGACATTCCGGTGGACGATTTCCGCCATGTCGCCCGCTGGAACCCCTCCGCGAGCCGGATCGAAATGCATCTGGAGGCGCAGCGGGACGTCGCGTTCCAGGTCGAGGACCGCCTGTTCTTCATGCGCGATGGGGAAACCATCCATACTGAGAACAGCCACAAATATACTGAACAGTCCGCTCGCGCTCTGCTTTCAGCCGGTGGCTGGACCCCCCGACAGGTTTGGACAGACGCCCGGGAGGACTTCCTCCTGATCCTCGCCGAGGCTGAGACGATTCCCCTCGCTCCCTGACCTCGCTGGGGGGTCTGGTGCTCAGAAACCGCCATCCGAGTGGACTTTTTCAACGCAACACGCCGGTTTTGTGACGGATATGTCACACCTCGCCAATGAGGCAGTTAACTCGCGCTAAAGGTGTTGAGGGATCAATTCTCCCTTGATAGTCCGTCATCGTTGTTTTTCCAGCATGTCGAACGGGGGCGGGCATTGTCTTTGCGCGCGCGTCGTTCGGCAAAGCTTGTGCCTAGTGCCTGATCAGGAGAGGAGATTGTCCATGTCCCCATTCATTACCCGTTCGCGCGTTTTGAGGGCCGGTGCCGGTGCCAGCCTGAGCGCTCTCGCGCTCGGCATGGCTTTTGTCGCCACGCCCGCTTTCGCCCAGGACGTCGCGCAGCCGCAGGATGATGAGGCCGGCGAGGCGATCATCGTCACCGGCTCGCGCATCGCGCGCACCGGCTTCGATCAGCCCACGCCCGTCTCGGTCGTCGGCGGTGAGCAGATCGCGCGCCAGGCTGCCGTCAACGTCGCGCAGGTGCTGAACGAGCTGCCGTCTTTCCGTCCGCAGGCGACGCCGAGCACCAACGCGATCTTCGCCAACAACATCGGCGCCTCCACAGCCGACTTGCGCGGCCTTGGCGCCAACCGCACGCTCGTGCTCATCAATGGCCGCCGCGTGGTGGCCTCGACCGTGCAGGGTAGCTCCTTCGCCAATGCCGGCGCGGTCGACCTCAACATCATCCCGACCTCGCTGGTTGAGCGCGTCGACGTGGTGACCGGTGGTGCCTCGGCCGCTTACGGCTCGGATGCCGTCGCGGGCGTCGTCAACGTCATTCTCGACACCAACCTGACCGGCCTCAAGGGCTCGGCGCAGTACGGCATCAACGATGCGGGTGATGGCAAGGAATATCAGTTCGCCCTCGCCGGCGGCATGGGCTTTGCCGGTGGCCGTGGTCACATCGTCGCGGGCGTTGAATATTCCGACAACAAGGGCACAGGCGACTGCTACACCCGCGACTGGTGCGCGCTGGGCTACAACACGGTTGCCAATCCCTATCGTGTCGCGACCAATCCCTCACTCGGCCGGGTGGCGCCGGGTCTGCCGGCAACATTGATCCTGCCGAACACGACCACCGGTTCTTCGTCCTATAATGGTTTGATCCCTCTGGTTCCCAACACGCCGGCAAACGCGGCACTGATTGCCTCGGGACTTCCGGGTCTGGAGTTCCGGTCCAATGGTACGACGGGTCGTCACGACTTTGGAACCTACTACGGCTCCGGCCTCTTTCAGAGCGGCGGCGGTGACGGGCGTCAGCCTTTTTATGATAACTTCCCCATTGCCGCGCCTGTCGAGCGTCTGAACGCCTTTGCTCATGCAAAGTTCGAGGTCGCAGACGGCATCGAGCTGTTCACCGAAGGCTCGTACAGCCGGGTGAACGGTTCCACCATCGGCGCCCAGCGCCGCGATCTTGGCAATCTGACGATCCGGCAGGACAATGCCTATCTTCCTGATTCCGTCGCGAATACCATGGCGACGTTCGGCCTCGCATCCATTCCCTTCGGGCGTGTATGGGAGGATCTCGGACCGCAGCGTTCGACAGTGAAGCGTGATACGTACCGCGCGGTCGTGGGTATCAATGCCGAAATGTGGGGCGACTGGAAATTCGATGCTTATTACCAGTTCGGTCGCACCGATTACTGGCAGCGCGGTTACAACACCTCGATCACGCCGCGCATTCAGCTGGCGATCGATGCCGTCGATCAGGGTGAATTCACCACCGGCGTCGCGAATGGCAACATTGTCTGCCGCGGCACCCTCCAGGGCGTTGCCGCTGCTGCAGGCTGTGTGCCTCTGAACCCGTTCGGCGAGGGTAATGTCTCGGCTGCAGCCAAGGCTTGGACGCACGGCACGGTGGAGCAGGATACGCGCCTGACCCAGAACGTTGTGGCAGCCTCGATGAACGGTACGCTCTTCCAGGGTTGGGCTGGCCCGATCAAGGCGGCGACAGGCGTCGAATTGCGCCAGGACATCGCACGCGGCCGTGCCGACGCGATTTCCCGCGCGCTCCAGTTCTACACCGGTCCGGGCGCGCCGATCGATGGTAAGGTCGACATCTTCGAGGCATTCGGCGAGCTCGATGTGCCGCTCGCGCCAGGTGTGTTCTTTAACGGTGCCGTTCGCTACACCGATTATTCCACCAGTGGCGATGTGATTACCTGGAAGGCCGGGCTGGAAGCCGCGCCGCTCGACTGGCTGCGCTTGCGCGGTACGCGGTCGCGCGACATTCGTGCGCCAAATCTGTTCGAGCTGTTCGGCCCGACGCAGACCAGCTTCCAGAGCGTCAACCCGGCAGCCGGTGGCCAGGTGCTCGCCTCGGTACTGCTGGGCGGCAATCCCAATCTCGTCCCTGAAGAAGCGGATACGCTCACTGTTGGCGTGGTTCTCCAGCCCGACCTCGGCAGTGCCGGGCGCCTTCGGTTCTCGGTTGATTACTTCGACATCAAACTCAAGAACGCCGTTTCTCAACTTGGGGCGCAGGTGATCGTCACGGGTTGCGAGGTGAGCAATATCGCGACACTGTGCGATCTTATCACGCGCGCGCCGGTGCAGTCCGGTCAGACGCTGGGTACGATCCAGTCGATCACCAACCGCAACATCAACCTGGGTAGCCTCATCACGCGGGGCTGGGATATTGAGGCGGCCTACACGTTGCCGATCAACGTGTTGGGTGGTAGCGTTTCGCTGCGCGGCATGGCCACGATCATCGACGATCTGATCACCGACTCGGCAAGCGGCGTGATTGACCGTGCGGGCATGAACGGCTCGCCCGTGTCGCAGCCCTCGGGCATGCCGCGTTACATCATCAATGGCTATGTGACGTTCAACGCTGATCCTGCGACCCTGCAGGTTCAGGTGCGGCACATCTCCGGCGGTACCTACAACAATGCGCTCGTGGGGCCGGGCCAGTACGGCTACGATCCGAACCGTACGGACAGCATCAACGACAACTACATCGCGCCCTGGACCTACGTGAACCTGAACGGCAGCGTCGCGGTCTGGAACCGTGGCGACCAGAAGATGGAGATCTTCGGCGCGATCAACAATCTGTTCGACAAGGATCCGCCGGTGGACGCACCGTCCAGCTTCGGTCCGACCAACAACGTGCTGTATGACGTGGTTGGCCGTTCCTACCGCATCGGTGCCCGGTTCAAGTTCTGATCCGTTAATGATGTGCCCGGCGGTCCAACCGATCGCCGGGCATTTTTAATTTCCAGACGAGAGGATAGTCGATGAGCGATACGGCCGGCTTCACGCTGATCATGCAGGATAGCATTGATCCCACGACAGCACCGGGCAAGCCGCCACTGCCGCCGATTGCCCATGAGCAGTGGGAAGAGGACGGCCTCCTCATCGATCGCAATATCCAGGTGACGCTGCGCGACGGCGTTCACATCTATGTCGATCTCTATCGTCCCGCCGATGCCGCCGACGGCCCGCTGCCCGTGCTACTGGGGTGGAGCCCTTATGGTAAGCACGGCCTGTCCGATAAGCTCTTCCCGCCTCATTCGGGCGTGGAGGCCGGTTGGATGTCCCGCTTCACCGCCTTCGAGGCGCCCGATCCGGCCTTTTGGTGTGCGCACGGCTATGCCGTGTGCAATGCGGACTCGCGCGGCATGTGGCAGTCCGAAGGCGAGGTGCGCCACAACGGCCTTGGCGAGGGGGAAGATTGCTACGATCTCATCGAATGGCTCGGCGTGCAGGATTGGAGCAATGGCAAGGTCGGCATGACCGGCGTCTCCTATCTCGCGGCGATCCAGTATCTCGTCGGTCAGCTCAAGCCGCCGCATCTGGCCGCCATCAATCCGTGGGAAGGCTTCTCGGACTGGTATCGCGAATTCGCCTATCATGGCGGCATTCGCGAAACGGGCTTCCTGCCGCGCGGCAGCAGCAACCTGCGCTTTGGCCATCAGCGCTACGAGGATACCAACGCCAATGTGCAGGCGCATCCCTTGTACGATGCCTATTGGGCCAGCAAGGAAGTCGACCTGTCGGCCATCGACATTCCGGCGCTGGTGGTGGGCAGTTGGGCCGATCAGGCGCTGCACACGCGCGGCACCTTCGAGGCCTTCCGCCAGTTCTCCTCGGCGGACAAATGGCTGATCGGCCATGGCCGCAAGAAATGGGCACATTACTATATGCCCGAGAGCAAGGAGCTGGCCCGCGTCTTCTTCGATCGCTATCTCAAGGGCGTCGAGAGCGGCCTTGCCGACTGGCCCAAGGTGCTGCTCGAAGTCCGCGAAAGCGCGCAGACATGGACCATGCGCGGCGAGCAGGAATGGCCGCTGGCACGCACGGTCTACACGCCGCTCTATCTCGATGCCGCGACCGGCACGATGCAGGGCGAGCCCGTGGGCAATGCAGCCAGCGCCTCCTATGATCCGCTCGACGAAGCCGGCGAGGCCCGCTTCGATATTCGCTTCGACACGGACACCGAGCTGACCGGCTACATGAAGCTGCGCCTGTGGGTGGAAGCGCAGGGCGCGGACGACATGGACCTGTTCGTCGCGCTGCAGAAGCTGGATGCCGATGGCAATGCGGTGGGCATGACCTTTTACGCCTTCTTCGAAAATGGTCCGGTGGCACTGGGTTGGCTGCGGGCCAGCCATCGCGCGCTGGATGAAGCACGCTCGACGGCGTTCCAGCCGGTCCACAGCCATCTGGTCGAGGAGCCGCTGGAGCCGGGCGTTACGGTGCCGGTCGATATCGAGATCTGGCCGTCCTCCACGCTGTTCCGGGCGGGCGAGCAATTGCGCGTCGTCGTGAAGGGCATGGATATCTATCGCGAGGGCCTGCCGATGCTGCCCTTCGCGCGCCACGAAGAACTGCGCAACGCCGGCACGCATATCATCCACACCGGTGGTCAGTATGACAGCCATCTGCTGGTGCCGGTCATCCCCAAGGCGTGAATGCGAACGCCCGCGACGAGGAGCTTCCGCGTCGCGGGCGCGCTGGCGCAGTCTCAATGCTGGTGGAACTGAGAGGGTAGGCGGCCGCGCGTTGTTCAGGCTTTCGCTCTCTGATTTGCGGCGCGTAGCGTTTGAATAGCGGGCTGCTTCAGAGGTAGCGTTGCGACCAATTAAAATGCCTCCATGCCTTGAAAGGCATGATATACCATATCATAATAGTAGCATGGAATTGAATCACGCAGCCGCCGCATCTTCCCTCACGCAAACCCGGAGCAGAAACGACTGGCTGGATGGCTTTGCCGTCTGCGCCTCCGTCGCCTGCATGATCCACTGTCTGGGACTGCCGCTGCTGCTGGCAGCCCTCCCGGCCTTCGCCGATCAGATCGATCCGGGCGAGAGCTTCCACGCCGTCGTCCTCGCGCTCGCGGTGCCGACCAGTGCCTTCGCGCTGGTGAGCGGTTGGCGCAGGCACCGGGCGCCCGTGCCTTTGGCGATCGGCGCGGTCGGCCTGGCGCTGATGGCGGTCGGCATCCTGTTCGCCAGTCTAGAGATTCTGGAAACGGCGATCACGGTCTCGGGCAGCCTGCTGCTCGCGGGGGCGCACATCGCCAACTGGAGGCTACGGCGTGCGCGGAACCGGTGATGTCCTTCACGACACCGGAAATGGCTCCCGCCCGACATGCGCAAGGTCGAACGCGGTGGTTTGATAGGCCTCGTTGATCCAGTTGGCGAACAGCAGATGGGCGTGACTCCGCCAGCTGTTCAGCGGTGGACGCGTTGGGTCATTTTGCGGGAAATAGTCGACAGGCAAACAGGCCCCGCCATCGCGGGCATATTCGCGCGCGAGCGTGCCCGTATCATATTCCAGATGGTTGAACATGTGGAGCATGTGCCGGGCCTCGTCATAAACCAGACCCGCGCCTGTTCCGGCCGCATCGGCAAGGATCTGCAGATGCGGCGCCGTCTCCAGCTCCATCTGCGGCACCTCGGTCCATCGCGACACCGGCACGTCGAACACGTCGGACATGCCCCGCAGATATGGCGAGGTCGGCACGCAATTGCGATGCGGGAAGATCCCGAACGCCTTCTGCTCCAAGGTGCGCTTGCGCAGGCCATGGAAGTGATAAAGCGCCGCCTGCGCCGCCCAGCAGATCGTCAGGCTGCGGTGAACATGCGTTTGCGTCCAGTCGAAGATGTCGGTCAGTTCCGGCCAGTAGCGCACATCCTCATAATCGAGCCGCTCCACCGGCGCCCCGGTGACGATGAAGCCATCGAACCGCTCATGGCGTACCGCGCTCCACGGGCGATAAAAGGCGGCCATATGATCGGCGGAGGTATTGCGGGTGGCGTGATCCGTAATCCGCACCAGTGTCAGCTCGATCTGGAGCGGCGTGGCGCCGAGCAGCCGGGCAATCTGCGTCTCGGTGCTGATCTTGTCCGGCATCAGGTTCAGCAGGCCGATCCGCAATGGCCGGATGTCCTGCCGCGTGGCGGTGCCTTCGTCCATAACGAGGACGCCTTCCGCTTCCAGGGTACGGCGGGCGGGGAGGTGGTCTGGTATCTTGATCGGCACAGTGCGTCGGTCCTTGTCCGGGTCGACGCTGAGTGGCTTGATCCGCATAATTGCCGTTCGGCCACATCCTCCTTGCGGAGTGCCACCTTGCCCGGATTGGCAGGTTGGCGTTGGGCGTCGCCCCAACTCTTGATGTACGGATACTGCTAGAAGCTCGCGCGGGCTTTGGCAACCGCGCCTGCTATCAGTCTGTGAGATCGATGCCGAAAAATGCCTCGCCTTCCACCTGCTTGCCATCGACGAACCGCATCGTCTCCAGCGCGCGCCGGGATCGGCCGTTCCGCCGCGCGAGATAATGGACGTCCAGCACCTGTGCCTCGATGTCGCACACCGCCGCGAGGAGGGTGAAGTGCATGTCCGTGGTGACCGCAAGCGCATCGGACCAATAAGCGCGCAACGCGGCCTTGCCCTCGATAATGGGCGAGCCGGCAATCTCCCTGGCCAGGGGGCTGATGAAGCGCGCGTCCTCGGCGAAGTGCGAAAGCACCGCATCCAGATCACGCGCGTTCCAGTTGGCGATCCACTGGGTAGCGAAGCGCATCATCTCGTCGCGTGTCATGCGCCTATCTCCCTAGATCAGAAACAGCAGAGCGGTGAGCGCCGTGATGATGGCCATGGTCCGCACGAACAGGGTCATAGCCTTGCGGCTCTCGAGCAATTCGCGCGCGCCGGCGCCCATGGCCGCCCAGCCCGCGATGGAGGGCAGGCCGACCAGCGAGAAAGCGGCGACGATCACCGCAAGCTGCAGACCCAGCGGACGGTCCGGCACGGTAAAGGTGGCGATGGCAGGCACGGTGATGGCCCATGCCTTGGGATTGATGAACTGGAAGGCCGCCGCCTGCCAGAAAGTCATCGGATGCGCGCCTTCACGCCGGGCCATGCCTTCGGATTGCCAGAGTTTCACTGCAAGCCAGGCCAGATAGGCTGCGCCCACGATGCGCAGCACCCAGCGCAGGATCGGCCAGGCTTCGAAGATCGCGCCAAGGCCCAGCCCGCTCAAGGCCAGCATCGCCGCACAACCGAAATTGATGCCGAAAATATGGGGCAGCGTCCGCCGGAATCCGAACACCAGCCCGGATGAGGCGAGCATGATGTTGTTAGGCCCGGGCGTGGCCGTGCAGACGAAACTGTAGAGCGCCAAAGGCGCGAGCAGGCTGGTATCCATGATGATCTCCCGCTTCCGGAAATGATCGCGATTGATCCATGTGTCAAATGTGATATTGTACCGGTTTAATCTTATTGAGGATGGCAAATGAAGGGCTGGCGGCCGGAAGTGTCGGGCGACGATGCGCCGATGTACGAGCGTCTCGTCGCCGCGCTGGAGCGCGACGTGCGCGAGGGGCGGCTCGTCCCCGGTGATCGCCTCCCGCCGCAGCGGGACCTTGCCCATCGCCTGGCGCTGAGTGTCGGGACGGTCAGCCGCGCTTATGTCGAGGCGGAACGGCGGGGCTTTATCTCCAGCCATGTCGGGCGCGGTTCCTTCGTCGCGGACCGGGCGCGGCGGCAATCGCCGGCCGAGGCGGGCGGGCCATTGGACATGGCGCGCAACATTCCGCCGCTCGCGCCTGCCGCGCGCTGGATCGGTGAAGGGTTGAGTCGTGTGCGACAGCGCGCGGATCTGGCGACAGCCGTCAATTATGCCCCGCCCGAGGGGCTTGAATCCATCCGCGAGGCCGGCGCCTCCTGGCTCAGCCGTCGCCATGGCGTTCAGCGCGCCACGCGGGATCGCGTGATTCAGTGCAATGGCGGGCAACACGGCCTCGCGCTTGCCTTCGCAGCGCTGGCGCGGCCCGGCGATACGATCTTGTGCGAGGCGGCTACCTATCCCGGCATCCGGACGCTGGCCGATCATGCCGGCTATCGCCTGCGTGGTGTCGCCATGGATCAACGCGGGCTCGAGCCTGAGGCACTGGCCCGGGCCGCCCGCGAGACCGGTGCGCGCGTGGTGGTGTTGATCCCGACCCTGCAGAACCCTACCACCATCACGCTCGATGCCGCGCGGCGCGCAGAGATCATCGAGGTGGCGCGCGCGCAGGATCTGATGATCGTCGAGGACGATGCCTATCGTGTCTTCGCGGATCGGGACGCCCCGGAGAGTTTCGCCGATCTGGCGCCCGAGCGCACGCTCATGGTCGCGGCCGTGTCCAAGGCCGTCGCGCCGGGCCTTCGCCTCGGCTTTCTGCTGCCGCCGGAGGATACCGGGATCCTCGACCGATTGCTGCTCGGCGTCCGCGCCTTCGGTTATACGCCGCCGTCCTTGGGCGGTCTGGTGTTCAGCCAGTGGGAGCAGGATGGCACGGCCGATCGCATCGCCGACGAGCTGGTCGCCGAGACGGAGATGCGGACACAGCTTGCCCGCGACATTCTCGGCAAGGCCATGGCCGTGCCCGGCGCGTCGCGCAGCCTGCATGTGTGGATGCCGATGTCGATGCTCGATGCCGAGCGCCTGAGCGCCCGCGCCCTGCGCGCCGGCATCGCGCTCACCCCGCCCGACGCGCCGGCTGTCGATCCCTGTGCGCCCTCGGGCGTGCGGCTGTGCCTCGGCGCGATCCCGTCACGGGATCGTCTGGAACAGGCGCTTCACGAGGTGGTGGAGATGCTGACGCCGGCGGGCGACAGCGCCGCGCGAGGGCTGGTGTAAAGCGCGGTCGTCGGTCAGGCTGAGGCGTTGGCGCTGATCCTGCGCAGCACGAAATCCGCGCGCTCGTCCGGAGTCGTAAACGGTAGCGGCACGAGATTATATCCAAGGTCGGAATAAACCCGGGCCATGACCTCATGGGTTGCCAAGGCTTCCGACCAGTCCTGTTTGCGCTCGGTATCCTGCGCGTAAATGTCCGCCCAGGGCGGGGCGATGAAAACGTCCTTATTGTAGCGGCGCGCGCTAGCGGTTCGGTGCAAATTGTCGGGAATGGGAAGGCCGCACAGAGCACGATAACCGATGACATCCGGGATGCCTCGGTCGAAGAGGATCGGGCCCGATCGTCCCTTTGCGGCTTCATAGGACTTCACGTCGAACGCAAGCATCTTCTCCGCGAACGCCTCCCGGTCGGCCCAGGGCACGGCGCTGCCGCCTGCGGCCATCTGTTGCTGGATGATCGTGCGCCCGGCCTCGGCCATGGTCGCGATGCCGTGCCGGGCCAGCGCATCGAGCAGTGTGGTCTTGCCCGATCCGGGGCCGCCGGTGACGATGAAGAAGCGATCCACGCCGGCCGCTCAGCGCCCCGCCGCATTCGCGAAGGTCAGGACCAGCGTATCTCGCCAAGCCGGCAGATCCCCGGCCTCCGACTGGATCGGCGTGGTTCCGTGGCGCACCTGTCCATCATTGAGGAGCAGCGCCTCGCCGGCGTGCGCGAGCCGGTGTTCGATCAGGCACGCGCCTGAAACAGTTTCGACGCGGGTCTCACCGCCCGAATAATTGTTGCCGCCGACCAGCAGGATCAACACCCAGTCGCGTCCATCCTGATGCATCCCCTCAGGCGTCGGAAGGCCGGGGAGGTCGGGCAGGGCCTCAATGCGAAACTGATGGGCTTCGACCATCCATGCGTGCTCTTCGCAACCGCTGGCCTGCGAAATGCGCGCCGCAGTATTCCGCATCAGATCGCGCAATAACGCGCTCGTGGCCTGCCCGTCCGCCATGGGGGCAAACCAGCGTTCGACGCCGCCATTCAAGGGATTGTGATCGCGATCCTGATAATGGGCGCGATGCGGCAGGCGCGCGCAGGCGTCGCCATCGATCTCAAAGGCAGCGTAGCGGCGGCGGCGATAGGTTCCGCCATCGGCCATCCACATGTCGCGGGGCAGGTCGTCCCAACTCTGCGCGAACGAGCGCCATTCGGGCCGGGCAGGGAGCGCCAAGTCGCCGGGCTGCAGCAGCAGGGCTGTGGGACGAGTCAGGGTCTCGATGCGTGGCCTCATAGTGTGAGGCCGGCGTTTGTCGCGAATGCGCATGATTGAACCAATACATTAGTTCGTTTGGTCGGCGGACCTGCTGATACAATGACGCCGGCCTGTGGGCAACCCTGCCGCGCTCGTTCAGCTTGAAAGATCGTGCGCGCAGTCAGCGGAACCGGTCAAACGGCCTTGTCATCATCATCTTCCTGCTTGGCCGGCCCATTATCCTTCTTTGCGATGAAGCTCATTTTGCCATTGGGTTCGAGGATTGCCCAGGCGACCTCGGATATGTTGGCGATGCCCGCCAGCCGCATCTCGATTTCAACCTCGGCCCGGGTCACGCGATCGCGGCGCATGTTGGGGGTAATCAGTTCCCCATCCTTGATCAGCACGCGCGGTACGCCTTCCAGCAGCCGTTCGGCGCGTGGGGAAAGATAGGTGATCCAGCTCAGCGCCAGCGCCCAGAAGGCAATGGTGCCAATGGCGAGCGCGGCGCCGGTCATGCTGAGATCATTATGGGTGATGCCCTGCTGGACGAGATCGCCCATCACCACCAGAAGCACCAGTTCGAACGGTGTGACTTGGCTGAGCTCGCGTTTGCCCAGCAGCCGGAGCAGCATGTACATGATGAAGAACATCACGCTGGCGCGCAGGATGATATCCATCAGGGCAAGACCTTGATGTGGACGGGCAGGGCAGCGAGTTCGCGCTCCCCGTCGAGGGCGGCGATCCTGCCGCGCGTGCCGGCGAACAGCGGCGGGTTGATTTGCCCGTCGATCTTGAAGCGGAACGTCTCGCCGGGCTTTGCCTCGCCGAATGAGAACTGCCGAGAGCCGTCTTTATAGCGTTCCTCGCTTGCAGCCGGGATCATCGTGTTGATGGTCATCTCCCGCCAGAGGTCATCCGACACGGCAATAACCAGATCACCGATCGGTTTGCGCGGCGTCACCTCGACGATGGTCTCGAAGACCATGCCGTTGCGCAGCGTTTCCGGCGTTTGCACGAGGAGGGTGATGCGGTCGTTCGAGCTTTTGCGCACGGCAGGGGCCTGCCCCGCAAACAGACCGGTCAGACCGGCGCCCAAGATCACCGTGAGCAGGACCAGCGGCCAGGGATTGGCCCGCCGGCTGTTGCTCTCATGCTCTTGCGTGATGCCATCGGGTGCCGGTGTCGCCATGGGCGGCCTCACGCGGCCCGCTGCGGATCGGCGGCCACCTCGGCGAGCATCTCGCTCAACATGGCAAGCGCAACGCGCAGGCATTCGATCCTGGTCGCGCCGCGCCCGATGTCGCCGAAGTGATGGACGCTGTGGCGCGTCTCCGCCCGATGCGCGGCGCAGGCGAAATGGACCAGCCCCGGCTCATCGTCGGAGGAACCGGGGCCGGCAAAGCCGGTGATCGCAATCGCCAGTCGCGCTTTGGATCGGCGCAAGGCCCCTTCAGCCATCGCGCGCGCGACGGGTTCGCTCACCGCGCCGTAATCCTCGACAAGCTTATGGCTGAGCCCGAGCAGATCGCATTTGGCATCCTTGCTGTAGACGACGAAGCCCCGGTCAAAGGCGTTGCTGGTCCCCTCGATATCGGTCAGCAGCGATGCGAGCAGGCCCCCGGTGCAACTTTCTGCGGTGGCGATCCCGATCGCCGCCTGCCTGGCGGTTTCGAGCACGGCCATGGCTGCCGCAATGATGTCATCGGGTAGTGCCGGGGATAGGGTCTCGGCATAAGCTTCTGAGGGTTTCTCCTGCGGAAACATCATCTCTCGACCTGTTATCCTCATCGCTGGAGAGAAACTTCCATCCGTTCGACATCGTTCCCGGCGCCGGGGGGCTCCGCGAAGAGGCGACCGGCGGTCGCCCCGTCCCTTGACCGTTCCAGTCCAAGCTTGCGTTGCATCTGAGACCGCGCAGTTATTTGGTCTTCTGATGCCTTTGCGCTTCCTCGCCGGCTTCGATCAGGCTCTCGCCCGTGGCAACGGCTGCGTCCGCCGTCATGGTTACAGCGATCCCGCCCGGGCCCTCGAGGATGACATGATCCTCCTCAGCCGTGGCGACGCCGGGTTCGGCATAGGGCTCGATTGGGGAGTGGACAGTCATGCTGGTCCTCCTTGCTGGATATCTGCGCAGGGGGCGAGATACAGATAATCTGATGAAAAATTGCCCCGGCGGGCCAGACCGGCATAATCGTTGATCTGGACCAGTGAGGCGTGCCTCTCGCACAGTCCGGCTTCTCTTAATTGGCGGAGCACCCGATTGGTGTGAACGGTGGTCAGGCCGCAAATCTCGGCAATGTCGCCCTGCGTCAGGGTCAGCACGAAGCGATGTCCGTCCGATAATCCCACTGCATAGAGTCGGGCATTCATCTCGCACAGGAAATGGGCGACACGCCCGACCGCGTCGAGCCTCCCGACCCGGAACAACCAAGCACGATGAAGGGCGGCATCGATCAGCGTCGAAAACCACAGCTTGCGCGCCAGATCGGGCCGGGGGTCGAGTACTTCCCTCAAGGCTTTGTGCGGCACGATGGCGATGCTCGCGGTTGTGAGCGTGCCGATAGCATGGTCCAGCTCCCGCATGGGATAAGCATGGAGATCAACGAATTCGCCAGGCACATGGATGGCGACGAGTTGCCGCAAGCCTTTGCGATCATCGATATAGCGCGACATGATCCCTTCGACCAGGAAGCTGCTGACATCCACAATCTGACCCGCGTCGACAATCGTCGTGCGGGGCTCAAAGGTGCGAACCTCGAGAATCGTGTCTTCGAGCGCGGCTCGTTCTTCCGGCGTCAGGGCCACGCCGCGGCGGTTTGCAAGGAGGCGATCCATCAACATCGAGTGGCTAACGGATAAGCCGCGCTGGCGATCCAGCCCCGATCGGCTTTCACTATGATCAATGTTAATTCCTAGCCTTAACAGGCAACTGTCATCCGGACGGCGTGTTGGTGAAGCACGAGACGAACTCGTTCACATCCCAGCAATGACAAGGAACCGCGATGGCGAAACAGGCAACGCGTGCGGCGAAAGGCCGTGCGCCTATGAAATCCGATCAGCAGCGGTCATCGGCAAACAGCCCTTCTGCAGATGCCGCCTTTGAGGACATGCCTGTTTTTGAAGGACCGATGGGCGAGGGTGGCGAAACGCGGCAGACCGCTGGCGGTGATGTCGCGACGCTGACGACCGCGCAGGGCGTTCCCGTTTCCGATGACCAGAACAGCCTCAAGCAGGGCGCGCGCGGCCCCGCGCTGCTGGAAGACTTCCATTTTCGCGAGAAGATGTTCCACTTCGATCATGAGCGTATCCCGGAGCGCGTGGTTCATGCGCGCGGTTATGGCGCCCACGGCTTTTTCGAGCTGACAGACAGCCTGTCCGACGTCACCCGTGCCGATCTCTTCCAGCGGGTAGGCGAGCGGACCGAGGCCTTCGTGCGCTTCTCGACCGTGGCTGGGTCCAAGGGCTCGTTCGATCTCGCGCGCGATGTGCGCGGCTTTGCGGTGAAGCTCTACACCAAGGAGGGGAATTGGGACCTCGTTGGCAACAATATCCCGGTCTTCTTCATCCAGGACGCGATGAAGTTTCCCGACCTGATCCATGCCGCCAAGCCCGAGCCGGATCGCGCCTTTCCGCAGGCCCAGACGGCGCACGACAATTTCTGGGATTTCATCAGCCTGACGCCGGAATCGATGCACATGGTCATGTGGATCATGTCCGACAGGACGATCCCGCGCTCCTTCCGCTTCATGGAAGGCTTTGGCGTCCACACCTTCCGGCTGGTCGATGCAGACGGAAAGTCGACATTCGTCAAGTTCCACTGGAAGCCCAAGCTGGGCCTTCAGTCGGTAGCTTGGAACGAAGCGGTCAAGATCAACGGCGCCGACCCCGACTTCCATCGGCGGGACCTCTGGGCCGCCATTGAAGCCGGCGACTTCCCGGAATGGGAACTGGGGCTCCAGCTTTTCGATCAGGAATTTGCTGACAGCTTCGATTTCGATGTGCTCGATGCCACCAAGATCATTCCCGAGGAACTGGTACCGATCCGCGTCGTGGGTCGTCTGGTGCTCGATCGTCTGGTCGATAACTTCTTCGCCGAGACCGAGCAGGTTGCTTTCTGCACGCAGAATGTCGTGCCGGGCATCGACTTCAGCAACGACCCGCTGTTGCAGGGGCGCAATTTCTCCTATCTGGATACGCAGCTCAAGCGCCTCGGCTCGCCCAATTTCACGCATTTGCCGATCAACGCCCCGCGCTGCCCGTTCACGCATTTCCAGCAGGATGGGCATATGGCGATGCGCAATCCCGTCGGCCGCGCCAATTACGAGCCCAATAGCTGGGGCGCGGAAATCGGCGGTCCGCGTGAGGACCCGCAGCGCGGGTTCAAGAGCTATGCGGAGGCGGCCGACGGCGACAAGCTGCGCATCCGCCCGGAAAGTTTTGCCGATCATTATAGCCAGGCCACGCAGTTCTATGCGAGCCAGACGTTGATCGAGCAAAAGCATATCGGCGATGCGCTGGTGTTTGAGCTCTCCCGCGTGGAGCGGCCGGACATCCGCTCCCGCATGGTTTCGCATCTGCTGAACATCGATGCGGACCTCGCGGCGACCGTCGCAAACGGGCTGGGGCTGGCCATGCCGCAGGCGGCGACCGCGGCGGTACAGCCGCGGACCGATCTGGCGCCGTCCGATGCGCTGAGCATCATCAAGCGTGGGCCGCAGAGCTTTGCCGGCCGCAAGCTCGGCCTGTTGGTGACCGACGGCGCCGATGCGACGCTTGTCCAGGCGATCATCAATGCGGTGGATGAAGCCGGTGCGATGATCGAGTTCATTGCCCCCAAGATCGGCGGGGTCACCCTGTCCGACGGCAAAATCCTCGGCGCCCACTACAAGGTGGATGGCGGGCCTTCGGTCCTGTTCGATGCCGTCGCGGTCGTCGCCTCGGCCGAGGGCGGGCAGTTGCTCGCGCTCGATGCCACGGCGAAGGACTTCGTGACGGACGCTTTTGCCCACTGCAAGTTCATGGGCCTGAGCAAGGAAGCAGAGCCGCTGCTGACCAAGGCCGGTCTGATGCCCGACCTCGATGAAGGCTGCTTCGCCCTCAAGAGCAAATCCGATGCGACGGCATTCGTCGCGGCGCTGGCGCCGCTGCGGTTCTGGGCACGCGAGCCGCTCGTCGATCTCGATGCCGTTGCCTGAGTTCCTTCGGAAAGGAGATTAATCATGTCCATCATCGATAAGGTCATCGCCGCTGTCACCCCGCCCGAAAGCGAGGAGGCGCGGGCCGAGGCCCGGGCCAAGGCCGAGGAGCTTGCGACGCGCGGCAGCTGGCTTGCGCATATTCTCGATCATCATCGGCAGATCGAGGCTCTGTTCGCAGCCGCGAAGGCCGCCACCACGGCCGAGACGCGTCGCGATGCGCAGGAGCGGCTGGCGCTGCTCCTCACGGGCCATTCCATCGCGGAGGAAGCGGCGATCTATCCCGCGCTGGCCGCGGACAAGCAGGTCGGCCATGCCGAGCTTGCCTATCAGGAACAATCCGCCGCCAAGATGGAGATGGGCTTGCTCGAACGACTGGACCCCATGAGCCAGGATTATCTCGACAAGCTCGAGCATATCCGCGGCGCAGTCGCCCATCACATCTATTCCGAGGAGGGAACCTGGTTCCCCAAGCTGATGGAGGACGTCTCGTCCAGCGAGCAGGCGATGATCACCCGCCGCTATTCTGAGGAGTTCGTCCGATATGTGGGCAACGGTCCCAGCTGAGACGCGTTGACTGATCATACGCTCACTGAGCCAACCCGCGACAGGAGAAGTAGAATGCCCGATGCGCGCGACGACGCACCGCTGACGACCTCCAAAGATCGCCACGCGGTCGATGAGGCCGCGGCGACCCTGGTCGAACCCAAAGGCGACAGTCTGGTCGGCCGCTCCGTGACGATCAATCGCCCCCGTGCGGAGCTGTATGCTTATTGGCGCGACTTCACCCGGCTGCCGACCTTCATGGACAATGTCGTGCGGGTCGACATGATCGATGATGTGACCAGCCATTGGGTGGTGAAGGCGCCTGGCGGCCGGACCGTCGAGTGGGATGCAGTCATCACCGAGGAGCAGCCCGACGCGTTCATCGCATGGGCCTCGACCGAGGGTGCCGACGTGCCGAACAGCGGTCGCATCGATTTTCGCGATGCAGGCACGCGCGGCACCGTGGTCACGGCGACGATCCTCTACGATCCGCCCGCAGGGTTCATCGGCAAGGTCATCGCCAAGATGTTCCAGCGCGAGCCGGCCATTCAGGCCCGGCGCGACCTGCGGCGCTTCAAGCAACTCATGGAAACCGGCGAGATCGCCACGTCGGCGTGGACGCACAAGCAACTGGAAGAGGAGACGGCCTGATGCGCGCGCTCACCTGGCACGGCAAGCATGACGTCCGCGTGGACACCGTGGACGATCCCGAAATCATCAATCCGCGCGATGCGATCATCAAGGTCACATCCACCGCAATCTGCGGCTCGGACCTGCACCTTTATGATGGCTACATTCCCACGATGAAGTCCGGCGACATTCTCGGCCATGAGTTCATGGGCGAGGTGGTCGAGACCGGACCCGGCTCGACGCTCCAAAAAGGGCAGCGGGTGGTTGTGCCGTTCACCATTGCCTGCGGGAGCTGCTACCATTGCGGCAAGCACCAATATTCCGCCTGCGACAATTCCAACCCGGCCGACAATCAGGACATCGCACAGACGCTCTACGGCCAGCCGATGAGCGGGCTGTTCGGCTATAGCCACATGACAGGCGGCTATGCCGGCGGGCAGGCGGAATATGTCCGCGTGCCATTCAGCGACGTTGGCCCGATCGTCATTCCCGATGGGATCGACGACGACAAGGTGCTGTTCCTGTCCGACATTCTGCCGACAGGCTGGCAGGCCGCGGAGTTCGCGCAGATCGAGCCCGGCGATACGGTCGCTGTCTGGGGATGCGGGCCGGTCGGACTATTCTGCGTGCAGGCGGCTTTCCTGATGGGCGCCGAGCGGGTGATCGCCATCGACCATTTCCCCCGCCGCCTTGAGCTGGCGGCAAAGTTTGGCGCGGAAACCATCAACTTCGAGGAGAGCAAGACCTACGAGGCGCTGATGGAGATGACCGGCGGCATTGGCCCCGACGCCTGTATCGACGCGGTTGGGCTGGAGGCGCACGGCCTTTTCGCTGACAATGTCTGGGACCAGATCAAGGTCTCCACCTTTACAGGCACCGACCGCACCCATTCGATCCGCCAGGCGATCATTGCCTGCCGCAAGGGTGGCCGCGTATCGATGCCGGCGGTCTATGGCGGCTTCGTCGACAAGTTTCCGCTCGGCGCCTTCATGGAGAAGGGGCTGACGCTCAAGACCGGCCAGACCCATGTGCAGCATTATCTGCCGGGCCTGCTCAATGCGATCATGGAGGGGAAGATCGATACCACGTTCCTCATCAGCCACCGCATGCCGCTGAGCGAGGCCCCGCAGGGCTACAAGATGTTCCACGATCACCAGAACGAAGTGACCAAGGTGGTGCTGAAACCAGGGCTCGACCGGGTCGCCGCATGACTCATGCAAGGAGACGGATGATGAAACTCTATTTTGCGATACCGTTGGCGGCCTGTGTATTGGCTGGGTGCAGCCAGGGCAGCACACCGGCAAATGATACAGCCATGACCAACAACGACATGGCCATGACGGGAAATGCCACGAACATGTCCGTGGGCGCGCCGCCACCGGGCGAGATGTCCGCCACGCCCACCGACGCGACGGGCTATCTGGCCAAGGCAGGCGCCGGCGACCTGTTCGAGATCGAATCGTCCCGCGCCATCCTGGCGAAAAATCCGGACAAGCCGGTTGCCGACTTCGCGAACATGATGGTCGATGCGCACGGGCAATCCACCGCTAAGCTCAAGGCAGCGGCTGAGAAGGCTGGCCTGACCGTCACGCCGCCGGCGCTCGACGCCAACCAGCAAGCCAAGCTGGACGCCATCAAGGCCGCGGACGGCTCTGCTGCCACCACGGCTTATCTGACGGCCCAACGCGAAGCCCATGCAGCGGCGCTTGCGCTCCATCAGGGTTACGCCGCCAACGGCGACACGCCGGCGCTCAAGGCTGCTGCGGGCGAGATCGCTCCGGTCGTCCAGAAGCATATCGACATGCTGGCAAAGATGCCGGGCGCATAAGGAGGCATGGGATGGGCGAGAAATTCGCAATCGTCACGGGCGCGTCTACCGGCATCGGTTTCGAACTCGCCCATCTCATCGCGCAGGATGGCTATGACCTGCTCGTCGTCGCTGACGAGCCGCTGATCGACGCGGCCGCGCAGGACTTCAGGCGCCATGGCGGCGACGTGCGATCGCTTGAGGCCGATCTCTCCACGCTCGACGGCGTGGATCGGCTTCTGGCCGCAGCGGAAGGCCGGAGGATCGAAGTGCTTTGCGCCAATGCCGGGGTCGGCACGGGCGGACCCTTTCTGGAGCAGGATGTCGCCATGTGGCGACGGTCTGTCGACACCAATGTCACCGGCACCGTCTATCTTCTGCAGAAGGTGCTGGCCGACATGGTCGCGCGCAATGACGGCAAGATTCTCGTCACCGGCTCCATCGCGGGCTACATCCCGGGCACCTTCAATGCCGTGTACAACGCGACCAAGGCGTTCATCGACAATTTCACCGAAGCGCTGCGCAACGAGATCAAGGAGGCCGAGGGCGTTACCCTCACCACATTGATGCCCGGCCCCACGGACACCGAGTTCTTCGAGCGCGCCGGTCTGCTGGATACGCAGGTCGGCCAGCAGGACAAGGCCGATCCCGCCAAAGTCGCACGCGATGGCTGGAAGGCGCTGCTGGATGGCAAGGGGCATATCGTCTCGGGCCTCTCCAACAAGCTGCAGGTCGCCGCCGCCGGCGTCGTGCCACAGGCGATGCTCGCCGAGCAGCATCGCAAGCTGGCTGAGCCCGGCAGCGGAAAGGACTGAGCCATGGCCGACAAGAAATGGTCTCAGGATGTGACCGAACATTCGGACGCGCTCGATCTGGATGAGGGCGTCTTCAAGCAGGACGATCCGGCGAAGATCGCAGCCTCGCTCAAGCGCTCGGCGGAGCATAGCAAGCGGCGCAAGGGCACCGCGCTCCAGTCCGCGATGAGCATGCTCACCTTTTACATCAACCGCGCAGGCGACAATCTCGGCAAGGAGCAACGCCAGATCCTTGAGAAAGCCAAGGATGAGCTGCGCGAGGCTTTTGGCAAGGAGCCAAAGACTGCTGGAAAGGAGCAAGCCCATGGATAAGGATCGGGAGGCGGAGGCCAATCCCCCCAAGGACAAGGGCGAGAAGGGCAATCCAACCGAGATGCCCCGTGGTCCCATGGGCGATGCCCGACCGGACGCTGCCGAGAATGACAATCGCACCGGCGGTGGTCAGTCGCAGGAGAAGGTGGAAGATCGGCCCATGGTCGGCTCGGTCAAGCCAGAGGATTATCCCGAGCAGCAATAGTCTGTTGCGGGAGGGTGAATACATCGCCTCACTTGGCATTCTGAAGCATTTGCGCCATCATCGCGGGATGAAGATAGCACCGTGTACCATCTGCATCGTGCTTCCGCGTCACTGACGTGAGAAGCTGAGGCGGGCGATCCAGTTATTGCCCGAGCACGTTGTCTCGCGCCAGCGGCGGCCCCCAACGCTGGCGATCAAATCTTCAGGCCAGACCAACCATGCAAAATATATTTGAAAGCCCCTTCAAGGGCATCACGCTCGATCGTCTTGTTGCGCACCCGAACATCCGCGTGGGACGCTACAGCTATTATTCCGGCTATTATCATGGCCATGGTTTCCACGATTGCGCCCGCTACCTGTTGCCCGATGAAGGCGCGGACAAGCTCATCATCGGCTCGTTCTGCTCCATCGGATCAGGCGCTTCCTTCATCATGGCGGGCAATCAGGGCCATCGCAGCGACTGGATCAGCACCTTCCCCTTCTTCTGGATGCCGGACGTGCCGGCATTTGCCGGTGCGGACAATGGCTATCGGCCGGCAGGCGATACGGTCATCGGTCATGACGTGTGGATCGGGTCGGAAGCGGTGATCCTGCCCGGCATCACCATCGGGCATGGCGCGATCATCGGCACGCGCAGCGTCGTGACGAAGGACGTCGCCCCCTATGCCATCGTTGGCGGCAACCCCGCCAAGCTGATCCGGCAGCGCTTCGCCGATGCGGAGGTCGCCCGCCTGCTTGAGCTGTGCTGGTGGGACTGGAGCGATGACGACTTGCAACGCGCCATGCCCATCCTGACCAGCGGCGATATCCCGGCTCTCTCCGAACATTGGCGCACCAACATCGCTGCCGACAGATAAGGGCGGAGCCTCCGGCAGGCGCTGGCGTCAGGGACGGCGGCAGGCTAGATCACAGCTTGTCGGCGCACTGGCGCCGCGCGGTCCGCTCGGATGATGGGGGAAGGAACATGGCGGGGCTTTTTGCGGCATCCGATGGCGTGGCCCGTTGTGGCTGGTGCGCGGCATCGGAAGATTACATCGCCTATCATGACGATGAATGGGGCTATCCCGTGTCCGACGATCGGCGGCTGTTCGAGAAGCTGAGCCTTGAAGGCTTCCAGTCGGGGCTGAGCTGGCGCACGATCCTGACCAAGCGCGAGAATTTTCGGGCCGCGTTTCACGGCTTCGATTTTCATCGCGTCGCGGCCTTTGATGAGACGGATGTCGAGCGCCTGCTGCAGGATGCCGGCATCGTCCGCCACCGCGGCAAGATCGACGCGGTGATCAATAACGCGCAGCGCGTGCAGGATCTCGTGCGCGAAAGCGGCTCCTTCGCAGCCTATGTCTGGAGCTTCGAACACCGAGACGAGGTTCCACATCTCGCCTCGACGTCCCCCGCATCCCTCGCCATGTCCAAGGACCTCAAGAAGCGCGGCTGGAAATTCGTTGGCCCGACCACGGTCCATGCCTTCATGCAGGCCATGGGGCTGATCAACGACCATGCCGAAGGCTGCGCGATCCGGGCGCGGGTTGCCAAGGCTCGCGCCGGGTTCCAACCCCCGCAGGGCTGACGGGCCGTGCGGGGCCGGGGCGATCAGTCCGGCGCGCGCCTGTTGGCCTCGATCGCCGAGACCTCAGGGCCATATTCGTTGATCGTCGCGCGGCGCATGTCGCGCTTGTAGCGATAGCGCTCGAAGGACGTCGCGCTGTGCATCGTGCAGCGATTGTCCCACACGACCATGTCGCCCGGCCGCCATTTATGCGCGTAGACATAGCGCTCCTGCGTGGCGAAGCGGTAGAGCTCGTCAAGGAAGGTGCGGGCCTCGTCTTCCGGCCACCCTTCGATGCCCACGCCGTGCCAGCCCATGTACAACGCCTTGCGCCCGCTGGCCGAGGTGCGGACCAGTGGATGAGCCATGCGCGGATAATTTTTCCGCATCTCTTCGTCCTCGAACTTGACGCCGTTCAGCTGCAGCGCGCGGAAGAGGTCGTGGTCCACCTTGAGGTCGGCGACCTTTGCCTTCATGTCCTCCGACAGATCGTCATAGACGGCGCGGGTGTCGATGAACTCCGTATCGGCACCCTCCGGCGGCGTGACATAGGCCAGCAACATCGACCATTTCGTGGGCCAGGAATTGAACGGGCTGTCGGTATGGAACAGCTCGAAATCGGCCGGTTGGGCGACATCCGGCTTGGGCTGGATGATCTCGCCCTCGGCGGTAAGATTGCTGATGTCGTAAAGCTCCGGCGCGATCCGCTTGCGCCCGGGCGGTGCCAGTTCCAGCGGCCCGAAGGACCGGGCGAAGGCGATATGATCCTCGTCCGACAGGCTGGCATTGCGGATCACGCAGACGGCATATTCCGCCATCGCTGCCTCGAAGAATTCGACGGTTTCGGGCGGGAGGGGGCCGGAGGTATCCAGATCGGTGATCTCGGCCACGAACCGGGGGTGCAGTTGGTTGATCATCATCGCTCCGCTCATTCCTCATCCCACTCTTTTCTCAGCCCGGCGCGTGCAGGTGCTGCCTGCGCGCAAAGCCATTCTTCCTCGATCTGGCATGAGCGTCGGGCCCCAAAATAGTGTGTTCTTTTGCAGCGGCCACTTCATGCCTGTCGTCAGGCTGCTTTCATGATGCTTTGGGACCGCAACCAATTCACAGCACTATTTTCGTCCCGCGTGCTTAGCCCAAAGGCCAGTGGACAAGAGAGGATGTCATCGACCGGACTTCGTCTGCGACACGCGAGCAATGCGGCGCAGTACCGGATGGTGCATCCCGAAACAGCCGCAAGGCCGGGAGGGTGAACATGACTGCAGGCCATCGTCTTTCATTCACGTCGCGCGCGCAATTCGCGCTTCTGCTGCTCAGCAGCGCCTCGATGCTGGGGCTGGCCCAGCCGGCCGGCGCGCAAGCCGGCTCGGCGAGCGCGGATGTCGGAGCGCAGGATAGCAATGGCGATAATGAGCGCGCGATCATCGTCACCGGCACCCGCATCGGCGGCGAAGCACCGGTCGGCACGGCGCTCGTTCAGCTGGGCAAGGAGGAGATCAGGGCCACAGGCCTCTCCAGCACCGCCGACATTCTGGGCACGGTGCCCTCCATCCTGCGGCTGGGCGGCGGCGACAATTATGCCGGTGGACAGGCGCAGCAGGCGAACACGATCAACTCCTTCAACTTCAACAAGTCGCCCAATGTCCGCGGCCTTGGCGTCGGCGCGACGCTCAGCCTCGTGAACGGCCACCGCGTGCCGTATGAAGGCGGCAACATGAACTCGTTCGACGGGGATAATTACCCCGCGCAGATGATCCAGCGGATCGACGTGGTGCAGGACGGCGGCTCGGCCCTGTATGGTGCGGACGCGATCGCGGGGACGGTCAACTATATCCTGCGGCGGCCGGAGGACACGCTCGAAATCCACGGCGGCTATCGCAAGAATGACGGTCAGGATGGCTGGTATGTAACCGGCATTGGCGGCGTGCGCTGGGGCGAGGGCAGTGTGGGGGAGGGCGGAATCATCCTCTCCTACCAGCATTCCTATCAGACGGCCTTCGCGGCCTCGGCCCGCCCGGATCTCTACAATGACGATCTTTCGCCCTACGGCGGCGCGCCTTCATCGCTTTACTCGGCGCCGGGCAATGTCGTCATCAACGGCATCTATTACGGCATCCCGGCGGGTCAGGACGGGTCGAAGCTGACTCTCGCAGATCTCAAATCCACGCCCAATTATTTCAATACCTGGAGCGGTATCGAGGTTATTCCGCAGGTTGAGGCAGACCGCTTCGCGATGAACTTCGAGCAGAATGTTACCGACTGGCTTCGTGTGTTCGCGGACGCGCTGTATGTACGGCGCGACTTCACCATTAACGGTCCCAACTCCTCGACCAGCAACCGCGTCACCAATCTCGGCCAGTTGCCGCGCATTCCCAACAGCAATCCGTTCAGCCCGTGCAATCCCAGCCATTATGCGGGGGGCGTCGTCACCGGCCCGGCCAACCTTCTAGCCGCCTGCGCGACGGGCGCGCTCTCCGTGGCTTACAGCACCGTCTACGACATCGGGTCCCCGCGCCGCTTCGGCAAAACGGAAACCTGGACCTATGGCGGCGGTGTTGACATCAAGCTGCCCTACGACTGGTCGGTAACCCTGTCGGCCTTCGCCGGCACGCATGATGCGCCGTCGACCACCACGCAGACCGGCGGCGCGCCGGCGCCGGTCTTCGCGACGTTCAACTTCTTCTGCGACCCCACCGCCTTCCAATGCACCGATCAGGCGACGGCAGATTCGATCAATGCGCGCGGCACCTCGCTCATCAACCGGACCAAATATGACATGCAGGTCTATTCGGCGACCGCCGACGGCCCGCTCTTCTCCCTCCCGGCCGGGCAGGTGAAGCTGGCCGTGGGTGTCGAGCGCTATGAAGGCTCGCTGCTCAACGAGAATAATTTCGGCGGCAACAACTTCAATCCCCGCAGCGTCTCTTCGGTGTTCGGCGAATTGTTCGTGCCGGTCGTGAGCCCGGATGCGGAAAGCGGCCTCATCTACAAGCTCGAGCTCAATGGCTCGATCCGCTACGATGATTATAGCGACGCCGGCACCACGACCAATCCGCGTCTGGGCTTCAATTTCTGGCCGACGCGCGGCCTCAAGATCTTCGGTAGCTGGGGCACGTCCTTCCGGGCGCCGGGCCTAGCCGATAATGATCCCTTCTCGCAGACCGGCGTTATCCCGCTGGTGACGGCGGGCAATCAGCTCTCGCCGGTGATCTGCGCGGCGTGTCAGGGCGTGCCGATGGGCGCGATCTATCAGTCAATTGGCGGAGCCAATCGCGATCTCGCACCCGAGACCTCCGAGACCTATGCCATCGGCGTCGACTGGACACCGCCCTCGCTGCCGGGTCTCACCATGTCCGCCAAATATTGGTGGCTGAGCTATGAAGGCCAGATCACCACGCCGGCCTTCAACGTCGGCAGCGTGCCGGCGATCAACCAGCAGATCTATAACTCGCAGATCATCTACAACCCGGCCTATTTCCCGACACTGGCCGCGAACAACCCGACTGCCTTCTTTGGCGATTTCCCGACGATCAATCAGGCAAACCCGTCCTGCGCCGCAGCCTTCGGGAAGAATGTGACCACGCAGGCGCTCTACGATGCGATGATCAGCTGCTACAACACCGGCGGGGAGCGGGGCGGTCTGTTCGGTCCGCCGACGGCGCCGGGCAATGTGTTCGCGCTGGTGAGCGGTCGCCGGATCAACGCGGGCAAGACGGTCGGCCGGGGCATCGATTTCAACATCGATTACGCCTTCGATAGCAGCATGGGCCGGTTCAACCTCGGTGCGGTTGCCTCCTACACGATGAGCTGGAAGGTGTCCCCGTTGCCCGGCGCTGACCTCGTGCAGGAAGTGAACCAGCTCGGCTTCCCGCTCACCTTCCAGGCGCGCGGCCAGCTGGGATGGCGGCGTGACATCGGCATGGGCGATCTGTTCGCCAGCACCTTCATCAACTTCCGCAATTCCTATGAGATCGATCAGGCACAACTACCGGTCGGCGTCGACCCGTCCTATGCCAAGATCGGCTCTTACACGACCTTCGACCTGACCATCGGCTTCGACACCGGGGACCGGGGCGGCTCATGGCTGACGGACAATTTTAGCATCGTCCTCAGCATGCAGAACGTCTTCGATAAGGACCCGCCACTGGTCGTCAATCAGGCGGGCCTTGCCGGCAGTGCGATCCGCTTCGATCCGACCTATGGCAGCGCGCTGGGCCGTGTGATGCAGATCCAGGTCGGCAAACGCTTTTGACGCGGGGTTCGCTGGGCGGGGTGGCGGCCTGCATGCTGCTTGCGGCATGCACGGCCTCCTCGGGCGACGGGTCACCCTCGCTCGCACCGCCCGTGGCTGCCGCGAGGGAGGGAAGCGTCGTGCCGGTCATGGGTCACCCTGCGCCACTGTCTCTGCTGGAGGACAAGGACCCGCGCCTGGCCCGGAACAAGCGCCTCGCGTTCGACATGTGGCGCAGCATCGTCAATGCCGGCCATGTCGAACGGGCGGACGATCTGCTGACGGAAACCTACATCCAGCACAGCCCGGTGCTGCCGAGCGGGCGCGCGGCCTTCAAGCAGATCTTCTCGGCCGTCCCCCGCCGCGATATCCCGGCCTTGGTCTCCCCGCCGCTCGTTACCATGGTGGCAGAAGGCGATCTGGTGGTGATGGCCTTGCGGGAAGAACTGCGCGAGCCGGACGGGGCCGGGCGCTATACCAGCACGCACTTCAACCTGTTCCGGGTGGAAGGGAATCGTCTGGCCGAGCATTGGCACTCGGTCGAGGCCCCGCCCGGACCAGATCTGCCTTCGCCGGAGGAGAGTGGTCCGCAGCCGGTGACGGGCGCGACCGGGCCGGCCCAACAAGCGCTACTCCAATCCGCCGATCCGACGCTGGCAGCCAACAAGCGGCTCGTGTTCGATGCCTGGCGCCATCTGGCCGACGCGGGTGACGCGGCCGCCGCTAAGAAATATCTGGCCGGCGACTTCATCGAACATGATCCACGCGCCACGCACGGCGAGCCGGCGATTGTCGCCGCAGCCAAGGGTCGCACAGCGGCACCGCTTGCGCAGGCCATGCAGGCTACACTGGTCGCCATGGTCGCGCAGGGCGATCTCGTGGTCGTCGTGACCGGCCATGAGCATCCGCATCCAAGCCGGGCAGGGGCCAGTTATACGACAACCCGGTTCAACATGTTCCGGATCGCGCGGGGGCGCCTTGCGGAGCATTGGACCGGCGCGATGAAGCCGGGACCGTGCCCGGCCCCCTATACCGATTGATGACATGCTGCGTGGAGAGACAATTTGACTGACATCGCCGCCGCGCAGCCTGATCCGGATCGCGCCGCCAGCCCCGTTTATCGCCCCCATTATTCGGACGAAGCCTGGCCCGCCGCGCGTCAGGCCTATCATGTCGCTTGGGTGCTGGCCGCCGTGCAGATGTGCGCCCAGCTCAATAACGGCGTCATGACGCTGCTGGTGGAGCCCATCAAGCGCGACCTGCAATTGACCGATATGGAGATGAGCTATCTGCTCGGCTTCTCGGTCAGTCTCTTCTACGTGCTGATCGGCATTCCCGCCGCTCGACTGGTGGACCGGCATAATCGCAAGCATCTGCTCGCGGTATCCGTTTTCCTGTGGAGCCTCGCCAGCGCGGCGTGCGGCCTTGCCCAGAATTTCTGGCAGTTCTTCGCGGCACGCTTTGGCATTGGCGCGGGTGAATCGATCAGCGGGCCGCTCTCCTATTCTCTTATGGCCGACTATTTTCCGCCGGAAAAGCTGCCCCGCGCCATCGCGATCTACAATGTCGGCTTTCAGGGCGGCACGGCGCTCTCGCTGCTGCTGGGCGCGGTGATGATCCATCTGCTTTCCGGGATGCCCGCCATTCACCTGCCCCTGCTCGGTGCCGTGCGCGAGTGGCAGGTCGTGTGGGTGGTGACCGGCCTCATGGGTATCCCGATCCTGCTGCTGGTCGCCACGATCATTGAACCCAAGCGCCGCGGATTCAGCGCGGCAGCGGTCGTGGGAATGCAGCCACGCAAGGTCGGCCTGCGCGAGACCTTGCGCTATCTGCTCGCCCATTGGCGGCTTTACGGCCCGATGTTCCTCGGCCTGTGCTTCACCGCCATGCACATGTTCGGCACGGCGGCGTGGAGCGCGGCCTTTTATGCACGGACCTATGGATGGGCGCCGGCCAGCACGGGGCTCTACACCGGGCTGCTCAGCCTCGTCCTCGCCATTCCGGCGCTGTTCGGCGCGGTCTGGCTCAACGATCATTTCCGCAATCGCGGCCATGCCGATGCGAACATGCGGGTGCTGGCCATCGGCTTTACCGCATCGGCGCCCTTCATGATCGCGGCGCCACTCATGCCCAGCCCGTGGCTGGCGCTCGGCATGGGCGGCATCGGCACGGCCTTGATGCTGATGGCGGCGCCATCGCTCAACTCGGCCTTGCAGGTGGTGACGCCCAACGAGATTCGGGGGCAGATCACCGCGCTCTATCTGTTCACCATGACGGCAGTGGGCGGCGGGCTCGGACCGACCTACTTCGCCTTCCTCACCCAATATGTGTGGGGGGACGAGGCGCTGTTGCGATATGCCATCGCAACTTCTGCGGCGATTTCCTTCCCGCTGGCGGCGATCACCTATTGGGCAGGGGTGAAGCCCTATCGGCGGCGCATCCTGGAGATGCGGGCCGATGGCGCGCCGCTCTGAACCGCCCACCGCATCTGCCTATTGTCGCCACTATTTTCGCGCCCGGCGCAGCGGCACTCGCTGGGGAAATCAATGGCATGCCTCTTCGGAGAGGCCGCGCCGGCCAAGCTGACACATATCGAGGGAGAGAATGATGGCGGACAAGCGTGGAACGATCGTGATCGTGCATGGTGCGTGGGTTGGCGGGTGGCGCTGGCGCAAGGTGGCCGATCTGCTGCGCGAGCGCGGCCATTATGTGTTCACGCCCACGCTGACCGGTCTGGGTGAGCGCGCCCACCTCACCAGTCGCGACGTCAATCTGGCGCTGCACGCGCAGGATATCGCCAATGTCATCCGCTATGAGGAACTGGAGAATGTGCTGCTGGTCGGCCACTCCTATGGCGGCATGCCGATCTCGCAGGCGACCGAACTGATCCCCGAGGGGGTGATCCAGTCGATCCTCTATATGGACGCTTTCATGCCGGAGAACGGCCAGTCGCTGAACGATCTGGTGCCCGGCGAGCCGCACCTCCCGCCCGAGGAAGGGGATTATCTCGTGCCGCCGCCCCGGCTGCTGCTGCAGGGCTTCAATGCGCATATGGACCCTGCGTCCCGCGCGTCTTACGAGGATCGGCGCACGGCGCAGTCCGTCTACTGTTTCTCGCAAAAGGCGGAGCTGACCGGTGCCCGCGACCGCATCCCGCAAAAGACCTATGTGATCGCCACCGGCTACAAGAACGATACGTTCGCCCCCGTGGCCGAACGGTTGCGCACCCAGCCGGACTGGCGCGTGGAAGAAATGCCTTTCACGCACGATCTCCAGCATGTCGCCGTGACCGAATCTGCCGACATGATCGAATCCGCGCTGCCCTGAGGCCACTCGGCTCGGCTCAGCCTTGCAATGTAGGCACTATTTTCAAGCCGGCCGGTCCGCACACTGGCTCGAATTGAACGAAAGGCGGCCCCAGGGGCATCGCCAGATCGGACGGATAGCCCGTCGACTGCGATGCCCTGGCCGCCATGAGGAGAGAGAATCGTGAATAATCAGGCTGCCGCCGTCGCCTCGCGCCCGACCTCGGTTGAGAGCTTCATTCGCTATTCGGAGCGCGCGGCCGATGGGGGCTGGATCGAGAAGAACGGCTCCTATTCCTTCTCGATGGAAGACCATGACGTGACCGTGCACAACGCCCGGCTCGCGGACATCTCGTTCGATGCGCAGGGCTTCACCCTGGTGAAGCACGCCACAGATGTCGATTTCACCGACAAGGATGATTTCGAGCGCCGCTATTATCCTGAGGTCGCGCGTCTGGTGAAGGACCTGACCGGCGCCAGCGAAGTCTTCGCCTTCATGGGCATTTTGCGTGGTGGCGAGGATGCCAAGGGCGGCGGCCCGGCGCTGAGTGCCCATGTGGATTTCAACGGGCCTGCACTGCAACAGTGGATCGCGCGGCTCGCGCCCGATCGGGCCCAGGAGATGGCGGCCAAACGCCTCGTCAACATCAATGTCTGGCGTGGCACCAAGCCGGTCGAGAATTATCCGCTGGCGGTCTGCGACAGCCGCAGCGTCGAGAAGCGCGACTTCTTGAGCGTATCGCTGGGCCAGCCAGAAGGCGGCTTCCGCCAGGGCATGCCGGCCGGCCTCAACATGGCCTACAATCCCCGGCATCAATGGTATTATTATCCGGATATGCAGCCCGATGAGGCGCTGATCTTCCGCCTGTACGATACCGGTAATCCCGATTGGCAGATGACCGGCCATACCGCCTTCGAGGATCCGACCAGCCTGCCGGGTTCCCCGCGCCGGGAGAGCTTCGAGGTCAGGACCATCGCGGTGTTCGACGCATGATGGCGCAGCGCTCTCCTGTCCGCTCCGCCATCCTGCGCGTCGGATCAGCCCGAGGCTGCGCCGGCCGGGGCGCCGATGCGGAAATGGCCTTCCTCCAGCCGGGTCAGCTTCGCCTGTCCGCTCTGCTGCCAGGGGTCCTTCGCCAGTCGATCGAGCACTTCTTCGCGGCTGTCCGCCAGAAACACGAACAGCACATCCTCGGACTCGGCCAGCAGGCCCGCCATGGCGATGAAGCCCTCCTTTTCGAGCGCGCCCATATAGCCGGCGTGGTCCGCAAAGCCGGGCTGCTCATGCGCTTCCTTGCTGGGGTCCCAAAGGTCTGTTCGCTCGACCAGAGCGACGAAGGTCTTTTTCATAAGAACGCCTTTCAAGTTTTTCAGACTGACTCAGTATAAGTTCAGTCTAACAATATATTCAAGCGTTACGTTGGAGAATTAATCATGAAGGTCTTTGTATTCGACTGGACCGCTTATCAAGAGAATGTTGATAAGTATCGCGAGGATGGTGTTCTTCCGCGCTTGGGTGCAAGTCATTTTGATCCACAGGCTGCCGCAAAGACTTACAAGAACCATCTCGAAGCATGGGCGGAGATGGACAAGCAGGGTTTTGATGGCATTGCGATCAATGAACATCATGGCACGCCCTTCGGTCTGGGCAATTCGCCCAATCTGATGGCGGCGGCGCTGTCGCAGGTGACGGAGCGCCTGAAGATCCTGGTCTACGCCAATCTCTTGCCGATCCACGAGCCGCTGCGTCTGGCGGAAGAGATCGCCATGCTCGATTGCATGAGCAACGGACGGCTGATCTGCGGCGTGGGCCGGGGTGCGCCCCGCGAATATAAGATCTTCAACGTGCCCATGGGTGAATCACGCGGCCGCTTCAATGAGGGCTTCGAGGTGATGCGGCGCGCCTGGACGCAGGACAGCTTCTCCTTCGACGGGGAGTTCTACAAGTTCGAGGACGTCTCGCTGTGGCCGCGCACCTTCCAGCAACCCCACCCGCCGATCTGGGTGCCGCTCACAGGGTCGAAGGAGTCCATCGAATGGGCCGCCGAGCATGATGCGACCATTACGCCGGGTATCTTCCGTGGGGCCATGCGCGAGGATACCATCCGCTATTTCGCCGAATGCCAGGCCCGCCATGGGCGCGAGGTCCAGTCGGACAAGATCAGCATCATGGTCGACTGCTATGTGGCCGATTCCAAGGAGCAGGCCATCGAGGAATATGGCAGCCACCTGATGTATCTGTTCAACACGCTCCTGCGCTACGATCAGGTCTGGCAATCGGATGTGCGCAAGACGAAATATTATAGCTCCACCGCGTTCGAACATCTGCGCGAAGGCGCGAAAGGCACGCTGGCTGAGGATGACACGGTGTTCAACGAGTGGACTATGGACACGGTCCGTGGCGCAGCCCAGCACATGCCGATCGGCACCGCCGACGAGATCGTCGCGCGCATCATCGATGAGTGCAACGATGCCGGCGCCAACAATGTGCTGCTGGTGTGCAACCGCGGCGACATGCCCCACGACATGTACATGAATCAAGTGCGCCGCATCGGCAAGGAGGTCTTGCCCCGCCTGCAGGCGCACAATGTCACCTTCGTTCCCCATGCCGAGCGGCAGCAGGCAGCGGAATAGCAGTCGGCCAGAACTACAGTAGAACCGACGGACGAAATGGGGGGTGACGATGGCGACGACGACACAGCATGATCCGGCAGAGCCGGTCGCAGACGAAACGCATCCGCTGCTGCGACCCGGCTACAAGAAGTGGGCCGTGTTCGTGCTGCTGCTCGTCAGCATTTTCAACTTTGCCGATCGCGCGATCCTCGCGGTGCTCGCCCAGCCGATCAAGGAAGACCTCGGGCTCACCGATACCGACCTCGGCATTCTGCAGGGGCTGGGCTTTGCGATCATGTATTCCGTGCTGGGGGTGCCGCTGGGGATGTTGGCCGAGCGCGTCAACCGGACGCGGCTGATCGCCATCTGCGTCGCCGCCTGGTCTGCTATGACGGCGATCTGCGGTCTTGCGGCGGGCTTTACGACTCTGTTGCTGGGGCGGATCGGTGTGGGCATCGGCGAGGCGGGCGTGCAACCGCCGACATCATCGCTCCTCTCCGATCATTACAAGGCCAATCGTCGCGCCTCGGTGCTGGCCGTCATCTCGCTCGGCTCGCCGTTCGGCTTTCTGCTCGGCCAGTCGCTGGGCGGTTGGGTGGCGACGCAATGGGACTGGCGCACGGCCTTTTTCGTCATGGCCGCACCCGGCATCATGGTTTCTCTGCTGGTCTGGTTCACCCTGCGAGAGCCACCGCGCGGATTGGCCGATGGCCGCATCACCCGCGCACCCGTGCCCTCGCTGGGGACAGTGCTGCGCTTCCTGTTGGCCAAGAAGACCTACATTCACTTGCTGGCGGGGGTAACCATTGCCGGTTTCACCCTCAACGCCATCGCCAACTTCGTGCTGCCTTTCTATCTGCGCAGCTTCGAGATCAACCTGGCGACGCTCGGGGTGATCTTCGGCATCGTCACCTTCACCTCCAACGGCATTGGCATGCTGCTGGGCGGGTTCGGCTTCGACTGGCTGTCGCGTCGTGACATGCGCTGGGTGCTCTGGGGCCCGGCGCTGTGCATGGCGCTGTGCGTGCCCATCTATTTCGGCGCCTTCATGAGCCGGGAACTGTATGTCTCGCTCGCCTGCATCTTCTTCGGAAATATGGCGCTTATCACGTTCATGGCTCCCACAATGGGCACGATGCAGAACCTTGCCGGGCCGCAGATGCGCGCCATGACCGCCGCGATCACCGCGCTGGTTGGTGGCCTGCTGGGTGCCGGCCTTGGACCGACCGTCACCGGGGTGCTCAGCGACTTCTACGCAAGGCGCGCTTATGGCGCGGCTGATTTCGCGACATCTTGTCCGGGGGGCAGGGGGCCAGATGGCATAGGCACGGCTCTCGATGCCGCCTGCCTCACGGCGTCATCGACCGGTTTGCGGTACGCACTGGTCACGGTGCTGGTGCTGTTTTTCTGGGCCGCCCTGCACTATGTTCTCGCCGCGCGGGATCTGCGCAAGGATGTCTACCGGCCGGAAGACGAGGCAGGGGTGGCATAAGAGCACCCCCTTTGCACCCGCTCAGATCGGGCGCGTCGAACTCATGGAGAGCATGACGCGCGAGGCTTCTGCCTTGGCCCAGCCCAATTGCGCATCGCCCCCCATCGGCAGCCGGTCGAGCAGCATGCGCAGCAGCGCGAAATATTCGGCCTGCTTGTGCGCCGGCAGGCGCTCCAGCAGGAAGGGATGGAACCGCGCCTCATAAGCCGCGAGGCAGCGCGAGAAGAGATCGATGATCGGGCTTCTGGCCAACTTGGAGACATATTGGACCAGCGCCAGCAGATCATAGCGATCGATGGGGTCGCTGCGCTGTGCGCGGTCGAGAAGTTCCCGCAGCCGTGCTCGCTCCGCCGCACTGGCGCGGCTCACGGCCAGCGCGGGCACGAAACGGTTCAACTGGAACAGCGTCGTGCCAGCGGTCTGGGGATCGACCTGCCGGCTGATGAGGAAGGCAAGGACAAGCCGGATGCTGCCGGTGCCGCGCAGATCCCGCACGATCAGGCCATTGCCCCGACCCCGGCGGCACTCGACGAGCCCGCTATCCTGCAACTGGCGGATCGCCTGACGCAGGGTGACGCGGCTGACGCTGAAGCGCTCGCACAAGTCCCATTCGGAGCCCAGCCGCTGGCCCGCATTGCCGCTCGGCAGGATTTCGGCCGCCAGCCGGCGGGCGACGAGGAGAGCAAGAGTCCGGTCGGCATCCTGACGGGACGCCTCGATGGTCGGCGGTGAAAGCGGCGCATCGCGCGCGGCCAGCCAGTCGCCGAGGCGCCGGTGAAGCCTGTCGGCCTCTTGCTGTACGGCCGCCACGTCACGGTTGGCGACGGCCTGATTGATCGCTTCGGTCTGCCGCTTGGCTTGCCCAAGCCAATCGCCGTCATGCGATTCGACGCCGGCAAACAGCATCGTCAGTTCGTTGAGGCATTGCACGAACAGCGGCAGCACGGGGTCTCCACTCATCGCCGCCAGATCGGACCGCACCCGCAAATGCCAGGCAAGGCCGCCCTCGCGTTCGTCCGGCGCGTCCAGTCGCATCCCATGGTCTGAACGATCGGCTGTGGCCGCAAGCGTTGCGAGCAGCGGGTCGACAGCTTCGCGCGCATCCAGCACCTGCTCGCACGTCACGCCAGCCAGCTGGAAGTAATTGGCGAGCTCAAGCCCGATCCGGCCCACGTCGGGCTGCGCCACCATGAAGCCACCGCTCGGTCCGGGACGTAGCCGCCCAAGCCCCCGGCGCTCGAGCAGGGCAACCGCTTCGCGCATCGCTGCGCGCCCCACCGCATAATGCTCGCACAGCCCCCGCAGTGACCCCATCACGCCACCGACGGGCAAGGGGCTGGAGGCGATATCGTCCTCGATCCTGCGGGCCAGCCGCTCGGCCAGGCGGGCGGTGCCGGCATCCTCGCTGGTGGACGCGCTATATATCTTTTCCGCTGTGTTCATGCGATCCTCTACGGACCGATTGAAACTGTCTGATCCTTGTTATGCAAGCGAAATTCAGCCAGCGACAACTATATTTTCGCTCGGAATTGTTGCCACTATTTTAGTCTGCCCAAGTCCGCCAAGCTCTGGCACACTCGTATCTGTCATACGCATGATGGAACTCAGGAAGATATCTTGAAAAGGCAGCTGCTCGGCGACCTAAGCGCCAAGGTCGTGATCTCTCCATTACGTCGCAAGCTGCCCCCGCTGCCGGTGATGACGGTTCAAGGTCGCCTCGCGTGACCATTTCCATGCCGGTCCCCGACCCGCATATTCTGGATCGTCGCACGGACATCGTGCGGGCGATGCAGGCCATCGTGCCGGGGGAGGGGGTCGTCTCCCATCCCGATGGCCTGCGGCCGTTCGAGACCGATGCGCTCACCGCTTATCGGCAGATGCCGCTGGCCGCGGTGCTGCCTGAGACGGTCGCGCAAGTCTCGCAGATACTGGCCTGGTGCCACGCCCATGATGTGAAGATCGTCCCGCGTGGGGCAGGGACGTCGCTTTCTGGCGGCGCGCTGCCACTGGCCGATGGCATCCTGCTCGGCCTCTCCCGCATGAACCGCATCATCGAGATCGATTATGCCAACCGGGTCGCCGTCGTGCAGCCCGGCGTTACCAACCTTGCGATCACCAAGGCGGTAGAAGCGCAGGGCTTCTATTATGCGCCGGACCCCTCCAGCCAGATCGCCTGCTCCATCGGCGGCAATGTCGCTGAGAATAGCGGCGGCGTGCATTGCCTCAAATATGGGCTTACGACCAACAATGTGCTCGGCGTGGAGATGGTGCTGATGACCGGCGAGATCATCCGCTTGGGCGGCCGCCATCTCGATGCGGCCGATCTCGATCTGCTGGGCGTCATGACCGGATCGGAAGGGCTGCTGGGCGTCGTGACGGAAGTCACCGTCCGCATTCTCCCCAAGCCGCTGCAGGCACGAGCAATGCTGATCGGCTTCCCGAGCATCGAGACGGCGGGGCGCTGCGTGGCGGATGTGATCGGCGCCGGCATTATTCCGGCAGGCATGGAGATGATGGACCGCGCCGCCGTCGGCGCTGCCGAAGCCTTCGTGAAGGTCGGCTATCCGCTCGATGTCGAGGCCTTGCTGATCGTCGAGATCGATGGCGTCGATGCTGAATGCGATCATCTCGCGGCGGAGATCAGCGCCATTGCGACGGCGAATTGCGCCGTGAGCCTTCAGGTCTCGCAGGATGAGACGCAGCGCCTCGCCTTCTGGGCGGGGCGCAAGGCCGCTTTTCCCGCCGTGGGCCGCCTCGCGCCGGACTATTATTGCATGGACGGCACCATTCCCCGCCGCCACCTGCCGCATGTGCTGCGACGCATCTCCGAGCTGGCGGCAGCGCATGGCCTTGCCGTCGCCAATGTCTTTCACGCCGGCGATGGCAATCTCCATCCGTTGATCCTCTACGATGCCAACCAGCCCGGCGAGCTCGATCGCGCGGAAGAGCTCGGCAATGAGATCCTTCGCCTGTGCGTCGAGGTGGGCGGCGTGCTCACCGGCGAACATGGCGTCGGAATCGAGAAACGCGATCTGATGCCGGAGATGTTCAGCGAGACCGATCTCGCGCATCAGCAGCGGGTGAAATGCGCGTTCGATCCGGCCTTGCGCCTCAACCCCGGAAAGGTCTTCCCCACCTTGCATCGCTGCGCCGAGCTCGGCCGCATGCATGTGCACAAGGGGCAGGTGCCTTTCCCCGACCTTCCGAGATTTTGATGACCACCAATATGGTCACGCCGACTGGCATCGCTGAGCTCTGCGCGGTCATCCGCGATGCGGGTCGCGAAGGCATGCCGGTGGAACTGCGCGGCGGCGGGACAAAGGCGGATATCGGCCAGCCGGACCGGCAGGGGCTGATGGTGAATATGTCGGCTTTTGCTGGGATCATCGATTATGATCCCGCCGAACTTGTGCTCACGGTGGGGGCGGGTACGCGCCTGTCCGAAATCGATCACATTCTGGCAGAGCAGGGCCAGATGCTGGCGTTCGACCCGTTCGATTATGGTCCTGTCTTTGCGCGCCCATCCGGCGCCTCGACCATCGGGGGTATCGTCGCAGCCGGCGTCTCCGGCTCGCGCCGCCTCTCGGCCGGGGCCGCGCGCGATCATATGCTGGGCTTCGAGGCCGTCTCGGGGCGTGGCGAGGCCTTTATCGGCGGCGGCAAGGTGATGAAGAATGTCACTGGCTACGACCTGCCCAAGCTGATGACTGGCAGCTGGGGCAGGCTGGCTGCGCTCACCAGCCTCACCGTGAAGGTCATGCCCCGCCCGCAGACATGCGCGACGCTGCTGTTGCGCGGACTGGACGACGAGGCGGCCGTCGCCGCAATGGCCCGCGCCATGGGGTCCCCGGCCGATGTCGCCTGCGCCGCGCATCTGCCCGAGGCGGGGCTCACGCTGCTGCGCATCGAAGGTTTCGCGCCATCGGTGGTCGCGCGAAGCGACATGTTGCGGGCGCTGCTCAGGCAGGGGGATCTGCTTGCAGACGGCGCCGACGAGCCTTTGTGGGCGGCGGTGAGGGGCGGCGGCACCCTGCAGGGCGAGGCCATATTGTGGCGGATCAGCACCGCGCCGTCCCGTGGGCCGGAGGTCTTCCGGGCGCTCCAGCATCTGGGCGCGCGACGCTGCTATGACTGGGCCGGGGGCCTGATCTGGCTGAGCTTGCCGGAAGATGCCGATCAGCACTGCGTGCGCCAGGTCGTCGCGCAGACGTGGGGGCACGCGACGCTGATCCGCGCGCCAGCCGCGCTGCGCGCCAGCATGTCGGCCCTCCATGTCGAAGAGCCCGGCGTCGCCGCACTCTCGGCGCGGGTGCGGGCGGCGTTTGATCCGCTGGGCGTCCTGTCACCCGATCGCTTTGGAGTCGCCCATGCGCACTGATTTCACGGCCGAGCAATTGGCCGATCCTGCGATGGCGACCAGTGAGCGCGCGATCCGCAAGTGCGTCCACTGCGGCTTCTGCACCGCGACCTGCCCGACCTATGTGCTGCTCGGCGATGAGCGGGATTCGCCGCGCGGGCGCATCTACATGATGCAGGATATGCTCCAGAATGAGCGCGTGCCCTCCAGCGAGACCGTGCGCCATATCGATCGCTGCCTATCCTGCCTGTCCTGCATGACGACCTGCCCGTCGGGGGTGAACTACATGCACCTCGTCGACCATGCGCGCAGCTGGATCGCGACGCATTATAGGCGCCCCTGGCACGAGCGGCTGATGCGGCGGCTGCTGGGCGCGGTCCTGCCGCACCCGCGCCGCCTTGCCCTGGCGCTGCGCCTCGCGCCGTTGGGTCGCCCCTTCGCACCGCTGCTGGCGTGCTGGCCGGCCACGCGCCCTCTGGCGGCGATGCTGCGATTAGCGCCGCCGAAACGCGCAAAGGTTGCGGAGAGTCCGCCACCCGCGACCGGCAGTCTGGGCCGGGTCATTCTCCTGCAAGGCTGTGCAGAGCCGGTCCTGAAGCCCAACATCCGCGCTGCCACGCACCGACTGCTTTTGCGCGCCGGCTATGGGGTCCTGTTCGCCAATGGTGAGGTCTGCTGCGGCGCGCTGGTGCGGCACATGGGGCAGGACGCCGAGAGCCTGAACGCCGCGCGTCGGAATGTCGATGCCTGGACTCCTCATATAGACGCCGGCCTGAAAGCCATCATCATCACCGCCTCGGGCTGCGGCACGACGATCAAGGATTATGGCTTCATGCTGCGCGACGACCCGCTTTATGCGGAGAGGGCCGCCCGCCTATCGGCGCTGGCCTGCGATATCAGCGAGTTTCTCGCGAAAATCACGCTTCCGCGGGGACGTCCGCAGGGCATCCGCGTCGCCTATCAATCGGCCTGTTCGCTCCTGCACGGGCAGTCGGTCGACCACGAGCCGCGCGCGCTGCTGGAGCGTGCTGGTTATGAGGTCGCGACCCCCGCCGAGCCCCATTTGTGCTGCGGCTCTGCCGGCACTTACAATATCCTGCAGCCGGAAATCTCCGCACAACTGCGCGATCGCAAGGTCGCCAATCTGCGAGCCTTGCAGCCAGATGTCATCGCCACGGGCAATATCGGCTGCGCGATGCAGATCGGCAGCGCCACGGACATTCCCGTACTGCACATCGTTGAACTGCTGGATCGGGCGTTGGGCGGGGCGGACGCCAGGTCTATCACCTGACGCCCAAGCCCTTCATTCGCCGCAACTTCGATCAGTGCGGCGCGAGCCCCATTTCTACGCCGGTTTTGTCGTGCAGCGCAAAGCGGTCGACAATGTCGGCGCTGGCGCGGTTGTAGCCCACGACCTCGACCTCGCGCCCATCGCGGCGGAGGCGCGCGACGATCTTGTCGAGCGCGCCGACGGCCGAGATGTCCCAGAAATGTGCGCCGGTCACGTCGATGACGACGCGCGTCGCCGTGCCTTCCGATTGGAACGCGCGGGTGAAGCGGTCGACCGACGCGAAGAAAATCTCGCCGGTCACCCGATAGGTGGCCAGCGCGCCGTCCGCAGTTTCGTCACGCTCGACGGCGAACATGCGCTGGACCTTACCGGCGAAGAAGATGCCGGAGAGCAGCACCCCGGCCAGCACGCCAAGCGAGAGATCATGCGTGGCGACGACCACGATGACCGTGGTCAGCATCACCACTGACGAGGTTGCAGGATGGCGGCGCAGATTGGGGATGGAGTTCCAGCTGAACGTACTAATCGAGACCATGATCATCACCGCGACCAGCGCCGGCATCGGCACCCGGCCTACGAACGGCCCGAGGACGGCCAGAAGGAAGAGGAGGAAGGCGCCCGCAACGAAGGTCGAGAGGCGTCCACGGCCGCCCGACGTGACGTTGATCACCGACTGGCCGATCATCGCGCACCCGCCCATGCCGCCAAACAGGGCGGCGACGATGTTGGAGCCGCCCTGGCCGGCGCATTCGACCCGCTTGTTGCTGTCGGTGTCGGTCATGTCGTCGACGATCTGCGCGGTGAGCAGGGATTCCAGCAGGCCGACCGCGGCCATCGTCAGGGAATAGGGCAGGATGATCCGCAGGGTATCGAGGGTCAAGGGCACGTTGGGCAGCGCCAGGCTGGGCAGTCCCTCGGGCAGCTTGCCCATGTCGCCAACTGTGTTGACGGGCAGGCCCATGCCGATGCTGATCGCGCTGAGCACGAGGATGGCGACGAGCGGCGAGGGGATGGCCCTCGTGATGCGCGGAAAGCCATAGATGATGACCAGGCCGCCCGCGACCATGGCATATGTCTGCCACCCGACATTGGTCAGCTGAGGCAACTGAGCCAGGAAGATGAGGATCGCCAGCGCGTTGACGAAGCCCGTGATGACCGAGCGGGACACGAACTGCATCACCAGATCGAGGCGCAGCAGACCCGCGATCATCTGGATAAGGCCCATCAGGATGGTGGCCGCGAAGAGATAGTCGACCCCATGCTCGCGGACGAGCGGCACGACGAGGACGGCGACAGCCGCCGTGGCCGCAGAGATCATGCCCGGGCGGCCGCCGATCAGCGCGATGGTCATGGCGATGGCGACAGACGCATAAAGGCCAACGCGCGGATCGACGCCGGCGATGATCGAAAAGCCGATTGCCTCCGGAATGAGCGCGAGCGCGACGACGATACCCGCCAGGATGTCGCGACGGGCGGTCGGTCCGTCAGTGAACCACTGGCGGCGGTAAGATGTCAGATGAGAGGTCATGCGGATTCCACAACAAGGCACATGGCGCACATTGGGGCGCAAAGAAGGTTGCATGTGTGATGTTGTCCGGCGGATCGGCGGCCGGAATAGCCACCCGGGGTTTCACCGGGTCCTTGCGATTGCCCGCCTGTTACATGGCCGAACCCGGCCGGGCAAGGGGCTGTCGGTTGTCAGCAAGAACCACCGCTCGGAATCGCCTTGGGATCGGCCGCATAGTCCTGACCGCCCTATCGGCGCTCACCGCCCGTCGGTTAGCGCAGCCGCGGCGCGGTCCGCGGAAGGATTCACGCTGATTCCCTGCGCTTTGCGTTCGGAATAGCGATCGACCAGTTGCGCCGCATGCGGTCGCATGAGCACGGTGATCTGCACCAGTTCCTCCATCACATCGACGATGCGGTCATAATAGCTGGAGGGCTTCATACGGCCGGCCTCATCGAACTCCTTATAGGCCATGGCCACCGACGACTGGTTGGGGATGGTGAACATCCGCATCCAGCGGCCCAGCAGGCGGAGCGTGTTGACCGCGTTGAAGGACTGCGATCCGCCCGACACCTGCATGACCGCGAGCGTCCGGCCCTGTGTCGGGCGCACGCCTTTCGTCTCCAGCGGCAAATGATCGATCTGCGCTTTCATGATGCCGGTGATCTGCCCATGCCGCTCAGGGCTGCACCAGACCTGTCCCTCCGACCACAGCGACAGCGCGCGCAGCTCATGCACGGCGGGGTGATCGTCGCCGGGCAGCTGATCGGGCAGGGGCAGGTCCGATGGATCGAAGATGCGCGTTTCCGCGCCGAAGAACCGCAGCAGGCGCGCGGCTTCCTCGACCGCAAGGCGCGAGAAGGACCGCTCCCGGAGCGACCCATAAAGCAGCAGGATGCGCGGCGGCGGCTGATCCTCGCCAATCCCGAGGGCGGGCCTGGGTATCGCATAGGCACGGTCGAGCGCGGGAAGATGGTCAGGCTCGGGCAGGATGCGCACACGGCTCACGAAACGAGGTTCCTTTCATACCAGGGCCGGCTGCGCTTCACGATGGCGACCACGGAGAGCATCACCGGCACTTCGACCAGCACGATCATCAGCCAGATCAGCGCGGCAACGATGAGGTTCACTTGTGCCACTTCGGCCGACGCGATCGCGGCGAAGACACCGGGCACGGCCGTGGCAAGCAGAATCCCGACGACGATGCACAGGGCCACCCAGAGCGAGAGATAGCACTCGAACGTGCCCATCAGCTCACCCGCTGCCCCGCGGCATCGACGACCGGCTCGCCATCCTCCTTCGTGAAGGCGCCGCGCTGCGCATCGGGCAGGATATCGAGAACAAGCTCGGACGGGCGACAAAGCCGCACGCCCAGCGGCGTCACCACCAGCGGGCGATTGATGAGGATCGGGTGCGCCATCATGGCATCGAGCAGCGCGTCATCGCTCAGGCGCTCATCGTCCAGCCCGAGTTCGGCAAACGGCGTGCCCTTTTCGCGCAGCAACGCGCGCGGCGTCAGCCCGGCCCGCGCGATCATCTGGGTGAGCAGCGCCCGTGTCGGCGGGCATTTCAGATATTCAATGACATGCGGCTCGACCCCGGAATTGTGGATGAGTGCCAGTGTGTTGCGCGAGGTTCCGCAATCGGGGTTATGATAGATGACGATGGTGGTCATGATCCCGTCCTTCAGCAGCAGGAGAGTTCGGCAAGCAGCGGCTCGCACAAATCCGCGCGGCCCTGGCAGCAATCCTTGGCAAGAAAGAGCATCAAATCGCGCAAAGCCGCGATATTGGCGCGCTGGATTTGCTGGCGCCCCCGCTTTTCGGAGGTCACCAGCCCTGCCTTCGCCATGACCGCCAGATGGGTCGAGAAGGTGCTCTGCGTCAGCCCGCTCGCCTCGACAAGTTGCCCCGTCGAAAGGCCCTCCGGCTCATGCCGCACGAGCAACTGGAAGGTCGTCAGCCGGGTCGGGTGGGAGAGGGCCGCCAGAATGCCGAGGGCGTTATCGGTGTTCATCCATCGGGAATATTCGATAGAACGGGCGCGCGTCAATATCGAACGGGAAAACCCGATGCTACTTCCAGATGACGAACGGCGGCCGGCGCCGGACGCCTGGAATCTAAAGCGGAAGCAATGTCTCGCTTCGCTCTAGAGACTGAAATTTAGGAGAAAAATGGTGGACGCACTTGGGCTCGAACCAAGGACCCGCTGATTAAGAGTCAGCTGCTCTACCAACTGAGCTATGCGTCCACTTCGGCGGCTCGTTGATCGTTTGATCAACATCCCGTCGGGAGGTGGGCCGTTAACATGGTGTTTTCAGGATGCCAACAAAAAATCCGAGGCGCGGCGAAAAAAGATGCTGCTTTGCGAGAAAACCGCGTGCGGTTCAGTCGGTGTCGCGGGTGCCGGGGCCGACGGGGGCATCGATGTCACCATCCTCGCTTGTATTGGCGCCGTCTTCGCTCCCGGTCTGCGCCGGGGTGGCGGGAGTCGGGGCGGCCGGGGAGGCCGCATTGCCGGGCTCGGGCATGAGGGGCGCAGACTCAAGGCCGCGCGCAATGCGGAAGGCGTTGAGCTGGCGCTCCATGCGGATCTGCGGCGTGCCGCCCCAGGTCGCTTCGAAGCGCTGCAGCTTCTCCATCGCCTTGGCGGGATCGTAGAGATAGGTGATGCAATCGCCCGAAATCATCGGCGCGTCCTGCACCCGGTCCATGTGGCCGCCATGTTCGATGATCGTGGCGATGGCGTAGCGCGGATTATCATGTGGCGCGAAGCCCTGGAACAGGGCGTGATCGCGCAGGCGGAAGGGCTGGCTTGCCGCGCGCTGGCCGCGGGTGCTGATCGCCCCGACCTGCGCCGTGCCGGTCTTGGCGGCGAGCATCACGCCGGGAACATCCAGCCGCGCTGCACGGCCGGTGCCGCCGCCGTTGACCACATCCTTCATGGCATTGCGGATGACCGTAAGATGCTCGAGCGACACGCCCAGCGGCTCGCCCTGATGGCGCTTGCCGTCGACGATGAAGTGCGGATCGAGATCGAGCCCGGTGGCGAGGCGCGCGGCCATCACGCACATCTGCGTCGGGTTCACCAGCATATAGCCCTGGCCGATGGTCGCGTTTACCGTGTCATAGGTCTGCCAGGGCTGGTTGTATTTCTTCATCTTCCAGGCTGGGTCCGGCACGGTGCCATAGCTCTGGTTGGGGAAGGGCAGGTCGAAGCGCTGGCCGAGGCCCAGCCGCCGCGCCATCATGGCGATGGCGTCCATCCCGATCTTCTGGGCGAAGTAATAGAAATAGATGTTGCAGCTCTGCTCGATGGCGCGGTGCATGTTCGTCGTGCCGTGGCCCCGGCGCGCATGGCAGTGGAACAGGCGATTGCCCACCCGCAGCGCCCCGGTGCAGTTCACCGTCGCCTCGGCCGGCAGCCCGGCTTCGAGGAAGGAGAGGGCGATCATCGGCTTGACGGTCGATCCGGGCGGATACAGCCCGCCCAGCGTTTTGTTGCGCAGCGGCACATGGTCGTCTTGCGAGAGCATCTGCCATTCGTGATGCGAAATGCCCTCGGAGAAGCTGTTGGGGTCGAAGCTCGGCATTGAGGTCGAGCAGAGAATGTCCCCGGTGTGGCAATCCATGATCACCACGGCGCCGCTCTGCGTGCCCAGCCGGCGGCCGGCGAACTCCTGCAGGCCGGCATCGATGGTCAGCTTGATGGAGCGGCCCGGCGTATCGGGCCGGGTTTCGAGGTCGCGCACCATCGCCCCGCGCGCCGTCACTTCCACGCGGCGAGCACCGGGCTTGCCGGTGAGAATCGAATTGAGCGACTTCTCCAGACCCTGCTTGCCGAGCTTGAAGCCCGGCGTGATCAGCAAGGGGTCGCGCGATGCATTATATTCGTCGGCTGACGGCGTGCCGACATAACCGAGTAGATGGCCGACTGGCGGCCCAGCAGGATAATAACGCGAAAAGCCTTGCGAGGGCACGACGCCGGGAAAATCGGGCAGCCGCACGGAGAGCGCCGCATATTGCTCGTAGCTCAAGTCATCGGCCACCTGCACGGGCTGATAGCCCGCCGCGCGGTCGAGATGCTCGTTGATGCGGTCCACATCATTGGGCGTCAGGGCCAGCAGCGTGGCCAGCTCGCGCACCACCCGCTCCCGGTCGCGCAGGCGATCCGGAATGATGTCGACACGGAAATTGGTGCGGTTCGAGGCCAGCGCCTGCCCGCGCCGATCCAGAATCCAGCCCCGCCGGGGCGGGGTGATGGTTAGGTTGATGCGGTTGCTGTCGGAGAGGAGCTGGTACTTCTCATTCTCCGCAATGGCGATCCACCCCATGCGTCCCACCAGCAGGCCGCCCACTGCCAACTGCGCCCCACCGAGCACGAAGGTGCGGCGGTTGAAGCTGTAGGCCTGGCTGGCGGGGGTGACGACTTTGTTGGGGAACAGGATCTTGCGGAAGGAAATCACGGAAGCCGCCATTTGTCCAACGCGGCACAAATGCGCACGATGAAGGGGAACAAGGCGACACTATAGAGGAACTGGGGAAGGATTTGAATGATTTCCCCGCCATGGCCGGAGAGATGCACGGCAAGCCAGCCACCGGCCAGCGCAAAGCCGATCGCCAGCGAGCCGAGCAGCCAGCCATGCCAATAATCGCGCCACAAGTTCCGCTGCCCCTCAAAGTCGAAGGCGAGCAGCAGGATCGTCCACAGAAATACGGCGCTGCCGACCGGCTGCCCGTTCATCAGATCATCGACCAGCCCCAGCGGCACCCCGATCCACAGCGGCCAGATGTCCGGACGCAGCACGCGCCAGGCGATCAGCATCATCAGGCCGAACGGCGGGAGCAGGGGGGTCTGCGCGATGACCGGCATGAGCGGCGCCAGCATCGATCCCAGAATGACGGACGCGACCGGCACGCCGCGCAGGTGCAGCCAGGTCCGCTTACGGCCGATCCGGTTGCTGTAGCGGCTGTTCATGGCGCGGCGGGCGGCTGCGCGGCATTGCCGGCACGCTCGGCTTCTTCCGGGCGGAACGGAGCCTGCACGACCACCAACTCCACGCGCGAGGGGTTGGCGAGCGGAATGGCGATGGCCTTCTCGCCTTCGCGCCGCGCGACGATCGCCACGGGGATATTGGAGCGATACAGGCCGCCAATGCCGGACGTGACCAGCACATCACCGGGCTTGAAGGGATTGCGCTCGGCATTGAGCGCGCGGATCTCGACCGTGCCGTCACCCCGGCCGGAGCTGATGCCTGGGATATTGTCGCTCGTCCGCCGCACCGGCACGATATTGCCTTCATCGATGAGCAGCAGCACGTCGGCGGTGTTCGGCCCGGCACGCAGCACGCGGCCAACCAGGCCCTCCGGCGCGCGCACCGGCATGCCCGCACTCACGCCTTCGCTGCGGCCCATGTCGAGGCGCGCCAGGCGGGCGGCGCTCGCCGGCGTCGAGGAAATCAGATGGCCCGCAGCGACCACGCCCTGATCGGTTTCGGTCAGCTTGAGCAGGTCGCGCAGGCGGATATTCTCCTGGCGGATCGCTTCGGCCTCGATGAGGCGCGTGCGGTTCGCTTCCACCTGCCGACGCAGGGCGGCATTCTGCGAGCCTGCGTTGATATAGGCGGCAAACTCTTCCTCGATATTGCCGACGCCGACGACGACTGAGCGCAGGTTGCTGGAGATCGGGCGCGTGACTTCCGCCGCCGCCGAACGCAGACCAGCAAAGCCTGCGGGATCGGCAATCGAGAGGATCAGCATAAGCAGGCCAGCGACCGCGCCGAGCAGCGCGATCACATAGCTGGCGAACAGTCCATATTGCGCTTTCCGGTTGAAGCCGGGGCGCCTGTTGCCGGGTGGCGCCATGCGAACAACCTCGGGCTTAGGCGGTCTGGAGCACGCCGCGGAAGACCGGGTCCTCCATCGCGCGCCCCGTGCCGATGGCGACGCAGGTCAGCGGGTCTTCCGCCACGGTCACGGGAAGCCCCGTCTCGTCGCGCAGTTCCTCGTCCAGCCCCTTGAGCAAGGCGCCACCGCCAGTGAGGACGATGCCCTGATCGACAATATCGGCGGCCAGCTCCGGCGCGGTGTTTTCAAGCGCGATGCGCACGCCTTCCACGATGGTGCCAATGGGCTCGGCCAGCGCATCGGCGATCTGGCCCTGATTGATCGCGATTTCCTTGGGCACGCCGTTCACGAGGTCGCGGCCCTTGATGTGGATCGTCGCGCCCACGCCGTCGGCCGGCTTCTGGGCGATGCCATATTCCTTCTTGATCCGCTCGGCCGTGGCTTCGCCGATCAGCAGATTGTGGTGGCGACGGACATAGGAGACGATGGCTTCATCCATCTTGTCACCGCCCACGCGCACGCTGGTGGTATAGGCAAGGCCGCGCAGCGAGAGTACGGCGACCTCGGTCGTGCCGCCACCGATGTCGACGACCATCGAGCCGATGGGCTCGGTGACCGGCATGTCGGCACCGATCGCAGCGGCCATTGGCTCCTCGATCAGGAAGACCTGGCTCGCGCCGGCATTGCTGGCGGCATCACGGATCGCGCGGCGCTCGACGCTGGTCGAGCCGGACGGCACGCAGATCACGATCTCGGGAAAACGGGGGAAGCGGCGATGGCCATGGACCTTGCTGATGAACCATTTGATCATCTGCTCGGCAATGTCGATGTCGGCGATCACGCCGTCGCGCAGCGGGCGGATGGCCTCGATGGATTCCGGTGTCTTGCCCATCATCAGCTTGGCGTCTTCACCGACAGCCTTGACGCGCTTCACGCCGTTGATCGTCTCCACCGCAACCACGGATGGTTCATTAAGGACAATGCCGTGACCGCGCACATAGACCACCGTGTTGGCCGTGCCGAGGTCGATCGCCATGTCCCTGGAAGTGAACTTGAACCAATTGGAGAAGAACGCCATTGACTGTCCTGTTCATGCCGGTCGCGCCGGTGAGGACGCGGCTTTCAGATGCTCCGGGGAATGCCCGCCCTGCCGACTCCAGCCACCGGAAAAACGGGTGGCTTTCGCTCGCGTAGGAGGCTCGCTTGGTCTAGTCGCAATCCAATGTCAATACGCCGCCTCCCCGAGTCCCTCGTTAATCGAATTGCCGCCGGAGAGGTGGTCGAGCGCCCTGCGAGCGCGCTCAAGGAGTTGTTGGAAAACGCGCTGGATGCGCAGGCCCGCTCCGTTGCGATCTCGCTGCAGCAGGGCGGCCTCGGTGGCCTGAGCGTCACCGATGATGGCCATGGCATGAGCCGCGACGATCTGCCCCTCGCGCTGGAGCGCCACGCCACATCCAAGCTGCCGGACGAGGCCATTGAGGCGGTCAGGACGCTCGGTTTTCGGGGTGAGGCGCTGCCCTCCATCGGCAGCGTCGCGCGCCTCAGCATCGCCAGCCGCCAGCGCGATGCGGATGGCTGGCGCCTGGTGTGCGACAATGGCGTGCTGGCCACCGCCGCCCCCTGCGCCATGGCGCCCGGCACGCGGGTGGAGATGGATGGGCTGTTCGAGCGCGTTCCGGCGCGCCGCAAGTTCCTGCGCTCGGCCCGGTCAGAATATGCCGCCTGCCTCGACATCGTCCGCCGCCTCGCCATGGCGCGCAACGATGTCGCCTTCGTGCTGGAGCATGACGGGCGCCGGGTGTTCTCGCTGCCGGGCGGCCAGACCCGCGAGGATCGCGTGGCCCAGCTCATCGATCGCGAGCTGGCCGACAATCACGTCATCGTGTCGCTGGAACGGGAGGCGGTGACGATCAGCGGCGTCGCCTCGCTGCCAACCTATCATCGCGGCTCGGCCGATCATCAATATCTCTTCGTCAACGGTCGCCCGGTGCGGGACCGCCTGCTGGTGGGCGCGGTGCGCGGCGCCTATGCCGATTTCATTGCGCGGGACCGGCATCCGGTGCTGGCCTTGTTCCTCAATGTGCCGATGCCGGACGTGGACGTGAACGTGCACCCCGCCAAGACCGAGGTGCGCTTTCGCGATCCCGCCTTCATGCGCGGGATGATCGTCAGCGGCCTGCGCCGGGCGCTCGATGATGCCGGGATGCGTGTCGCCAACCGGCCCGAGGCCAGCGCCGCCGATCTGTGGCAGCGCGAAGAGGCGCCCGCACAATCACCCGGGGCCGCGCCCCCCTGGCCAGCGCCCGCATCCGGGGGCGCTTATGGCGGCGTACCCCTGTTCGGAGACCGGCAAGCCCGCTTCACTGGTTTCGCACCGTCTGGCCGGGCGGAAGCGCCGGTCGCGCAGCCGCAGGCCGAGCATCGCGAGTTTCCGTTGGGCGTGGCGCGCGGGCAGGTGGCGCGGACTTACATCGTCGCGGAAGCGGAGGATGGGCTGGTGCTGGTCGATCAGCATGCCGCGCACGAACGCCTCGTGCTGGAGCGGATGCGGCGGGCTCTCGCAGACGGCGCCGTCGCGCGGCAGGCACTGCTACTGCCAGAAGTGGTCGAGCTGGATGAGCCGGCCTGCGACCGGATCGAAGCGCGCGCCGCCGAGCTGGCCGAACTCGGTCTGGAGGTCGAGCGATTCGGCCCGGCGGCGATCCTCGTCCGCGCTGCACCGGCGCTGCTCGGCACCAGCGACGTGCCCGGCCTCGTCCGCGATCTCGCCGACGATCTGGCCGCGCTGGGCGATGCCGCCTCGCTCAAGGCCCGGCTCGATCTTGTTGCGGCGACCATGGCCTGCCACGGCTCGGTGCGGGCAGGGCGGGTGCTCTCCGTGGCGGAAATGAACGCGCTGCTTCGCGAGATGGAGGTCACGCCGCATAGCGGGCAATGCAACCATGGCCGGCCGACATGGATCAAGCTGGCGCATGGCGACATCGAGAAGCTGTTCGGCCGGCATTGAGCCGGCGCGGCTTGTTCGCTCTGCTTATTCGCTCTTGCCGGCCGGGATGAACTCCCGCCGGAACACCGCCGAGCGGATGTTGGTGAAGACGTCGCCCACATATTCATACAGCGCGAAGCTGTTGATGTGGATGCGGTCGCCTTTCTTGAGCGGGCCGGAGGTGAAATCGGGCGCATCGACCGTGGCCAGAAACTCCGATTCCAGCTCGGCGACCAGCCGCTTGCCATCGGTGAAGACATTGCGAACCTGAATGATGCGCCGCGTCTGCTGGTTCACCTTCTTGTAGAAGGCGACGATGGCATCGTGCCCGATCAGCTCGGTGCCATTGCCGATGACGAGATGCACATCAGGCGCGTAATTCTTCACCAGTGCGGGCCAGTCCTGCGCATTGAACGAGGCGATATAGGCCCGGAAGCGATCTTCCTGTGTCATGCGCTGCGCCCCTTCTGCGGACTGAACCGGGCCGAGCGGACCCGCGTGAACCGGCCATCCTTGATGTCGTACATGACGAAGTTGACGCTCGAGCGCGTGTCGCCCGCCTTGAGCGCGCCGGTCGGCATGTCCGGCCAGTCGGTGTGCGCCACCAGCGTCGTGCGGAGCACCGCGAGGATATGCGCGCCGGACGGATCGCCCACATAGGTCAGCAGATCCACCTTCTCATGCAGATGCTTGCGCACGCCGCGATAGAAATCGATCACCGCCTGCCGGCCGGTCACCTGCGCGGCCTGGCCGAAGAACTGCACGTCATCGGCATAATAAGCGCTGAACACCGCTTCGTCGGCGCGGTTGAACGCGGCCAGATACGCCTCGAACCAGGGCTGCGACGGCACGGTGCCCTCCTGCGTTGCGGCTCTTGCAAGCGCGCTGGTGCTGCCGATGCCGAGTGCTGCCGCCCCGGCGATGAACGTGCGCCGCGATGGTGCGAGCGCTACCGGCACAGCCTTGTCATCCTTCATGATCCTCTCCTTGCCGCCCCCATGGCCGACGCGCGCAGGGTGCAGCAAGGATGTTGAGAGATCAATACATCTTGTGCAGCATTTGTCGCATCAGGCCTGCGGGCGGCGACGATGGAGCACGACGGAGACGAGGCTGAGCACTTCTTGATCGTCCTGATTGAGCAGGCGGGTGCGCCATTTGAGGATGCCCGTCTCCGGCCGGCTGCGCGATTCCAGCTTCTCGACCAGTTCGCTCGATCCGCGCAGCACGTCGCCGGGGAAGACCGGCCGGCGCCAGCGCAGTTCGTCCAGACCCATCGCGCCCAGGGCATTGGCCTGCCAACCGCCGCTTTTCTGTCGCGCCCGCACCATCGCGCCCATCATCATTGCGCAGGTCTGCCAGCCGCTCGCCGCGAGCCGGCCGAAATGGGTCTTTGCGGCCGCTTCCTCATCGAGGTGGAAGGGCTGCGGATCATAGCGCTCGGCAAAGGCGATCACTTCATCGCGATCCACTTCGAACGGGCCGAAATGCTCGGTGAGGCCGAGTTCCAGGTCTTCCCAATAATAGTCCATACGTGTGCCTTCGGTTCAGGGATCGGATGGCTGTTTGCCTAAGCGGGGCGGGCAAGAAGGGCAAGCGGCGCTCATCCGGCTTGAACAGGGTGCGAATATGTAACATAAGATGTTGCATGAGTCGCAACAGCAGCAAATTGTCCGGAGTCCTCCACGTCCTCCTCCACATGGCCGAGCAGCAGCGCCCGGTTACATCCGAGATGCTGGCCAGGATCATGCAGACCAATCCGGTGGTGATCCGCCGGGTCATGGCTGGCTTGCGGGACGCCGGTTATGTCCGCTCGGAAAAGGGCCATGGCGGGGGCTGGTCCATCGCCTGCGATCCGGCTGCCGTCACGCTGCTCGATATCTATCGGGCCATCGGCGCGCCGCCGCTCTTCGCCATCGGCAATCGCAGCGACAACCCCGGCTGCGCGGTCGAGCGGGCCGTCAACGCGGCGCTCGATGCACCGCTGCGGCAGGCCGAGACGTTGCTGCTCGACTCCTACGCCACCGTCACGCTCGCCAGTCTCAGCGCCGGCTTCCACCGTCTCTTGCCGCCCGATTATCCGGGCCAACATAGGATCGAAAATCCATGACCACGCACGACACCGCACCGGACGAGACAGTGGACCCGGACATGTTCATCAAGGCCTTCGACGATCCGGCGGCCACGGCGCGCTACTGGGACGGCCCGCGCCGCTTCGTGCCGGGGCTGGATGCGCTGCACCGGATGACCGGACTGCTGCTTGCCGAGCGCGCCCCATCGGAGGCTAGGGTGCTCGTGCTCGGCGCGGGCGGCGGCATGGAATTGAAGGCGCTTGCGGAGGCACAACCAGATTGGCGCTTCGTGGGCGTGGACCCGGCCGGCGAAATGCTGAAACTGGCTGAACGGCAGCTTGGGCCGCTGATGGAGCGCGTCAAGCTGGTGCACGGGCTGATCGATGACGCACCGGACGGGCCATTCGACGCGGCGGTCTGCCTCCTGACCCTGCATTTTCTCGATCCCACAGAGCGGACGCGCACCGTGCAGCAAATCCACCGCCGCCTGCGCGCAGGCGCGCCCTTCGTCGCTGCCCATAGCAGCTTCCCGCAGGATGCCGAGACCCGCGATGTCTGGCTGGACCGCTATGCCGCTTACCCCAAGGCGATGGGCGCGGACCCGGCCGACACCGCCAAAGCCCGCGCCGCCGTCGCCGCCAGCCTTCACTGCCTCTCGCCTGACGAAGACGAAGCCATTTTGAGAGCCGGCGGCTTTGTGGACGCAACGCTGTTCTACGCCGCGTTCACCTGGCGCGGTTGGGTCGGGCACGCGTAAAGGGTCACTTTGAGCCCCTCCTCTTTAGAGGAGGGGTTGGGGTGGTGCAGCTGCGCCATAGCCACGCAATCGCCTTGCGATGCTGGCGCATCGCCACCACCCCCGGCCCCTCCTCTAAAGAGGAGGGGAGTATGGTCTGAACGTATCAGCGCCCCAAGGAAAGGCGCGCGAACAGCGTGTAGCCCCAGGGATTATCCCCATAGACCGCATCCAGCGCCGCCGGCTTGGCGTAGAGATTGACGCTACCGCCAAGCGCAAGGTGGACCGGGCCGTCACCGATCGGGGTGTTCCACGCATAGCCAGCCTGCATCTTGGTGATGCGGAACGGCACGTCGTGGAGCGGATCGTCATGATCGGGGATCAGCTCATCATTGGCGACATTCTCGACCCGGCCGAACAGGCTGTGTCGCGGCGTCAGATCGTAATTGAGCTCGCCGAGCCAGGCGGTCAGCGTATCGCCGGGGTCGCGGTTCTTGGCGGAGAAGGCCGCGGTCGCCGAGAGGGCGCCGTCCGCATAATGGACGCTCGCCGTGCTACGATGCTCGTTCTGGTCGCCATGAAGCGTCTCGGGATTTTTGAGGAAGCCATGGCTGACCTGCGCGGCCCAGTTGGGCGTCGGCGTCCAGCTCAGTCGCACCGACCAGCTATCGAGCTTGGGCGTCTCGATCCCCCAGCGCTCCTCATCCGGCTCACGCCCCCGGAAGGCCGAGCCCTCGAGCTGCCATTGCGGCAAGGCGACGCCCGCAGTCACCACGCCATAAGTGATATGGGTGGAATCGAACCAGTGGTGCGTGATCGGCGGCTCGGGATTATAATGCGCGCTCGCCCGGTGCATGAAGGCCGATGGCCCGAGCGCCGGCTCGCCGACCGGTCCGCCATAGAGGAAGACGCTTGCGCCGGGCGCGATGTCCACGTCCAGCCGGGCGGCCAGCTCCATGAACAGATCGTGAGGATGCTGGCGGTCGACCAGCGCTGTGCCGCCCGCCGTCTCGCCCGTGGCAAAGAGATTGGGGTAGCCGCGCGCCGACATGGTCGGTTCAAGGCTGAGCATCGAGCGGAGCGCAAGCCGCGCACCGCCCAAATCCCGCTCCGCCGCCAGCATCAGCATGGAGGTGGCGTAGACCAGATCGTCGCCGCGCGGCCCCTTGTGATCGGTGTAATTGAGCTGGACATTGCCGTGCGCCATCAACATCCAGTCGCCGCTCATCGCATGAAGGCCGCTCATCGGGCCTTGCGCCGCCGGGAGCCGCGCCGTGCCGGAGCCATCGACATAAGGTTGGGCGGTGTCGGTGGGGTGGATGTGGTTCGGCGCCGAGGCGGGTGTTTCGCCATTGTGCTGGGCGTGATCCATCCCAGAATCCATGCCGGCATGATCCATCGCGCCATGATCCATGGTCGAATGGTCCATCGTCTCGCCGGCATTTTCGGCGGGCGGTGTCACCGGGTTGGCGCTCTGGTGTCCGGCATGGTCATGCCCGGCCATCGGCGCCTGCGCGAAGAGGGCAACGGGCGAGGCTGCCGCGAGCAGGCTCGCAGCCACGTTCAATCGAAAACTCATGATAGAAAAGTCCTGTCTGAAGCTGTTTGGAAAAAGCGTTCAGAGGACCTGTCGGGGCGGGGGCGTGTCGGGCGATCCCAGCCAGTCCGTCAGCCGGGCAGGGTTGGGGGACCAGTTCGCCTTGCCCGGCAGCAAGGACAGTCGATCGACCGGGCGGTAGCTCCGGCTGTCGATCGGGGCGACGCAGCCGATGCAATCATGATGCGCCACCGCCGGTTTGGAGCCATCCGGCAGAGACGGCGCATGGCCGCTATGGGCAGCGTGGTCGCCATGCGGCGTGGCAGTCTCAGCGCCCGCATGGTGCGCGACGCCCGTCCCCTCGCTCCCCGGCGCACATGCGCTGGCCTGCATCGCCGGCAAGGCCAGCAGCAGCGTCAGCAGCGCGCAGAGGAGTCGGCGGGGGAACGACATGATGGCGAGGTTATCGCACCGATCTAGCTGTGAAGGAAGTGCATCACGTCGCCGTCCTGCACCACATAGGCCTTGCCCTCGGCGCGCAGCTTGCCGGCCTCGCGCGCCTTCGCCTCGCCGCCAAGCGCGATGAAATCATCAAAGGCGACGGTTTCGGCACGGATGAAGCCCTTCTGGAAATCGCTGTGGATTTCGCCCGCTGCTTCCGGTGCGCTGGCGCCGCGATGGACCGTCCAGGCACGCGCTTCCTTGGGGCCGACGGTGAAGAAGGTGATGAGGTGCAGCAGATCGTAGCCGGCACGGATCACGCGCGCGAGGCCGGCTTCCTCCAGGCCCATGGCCTCCAGAAATTCGGCACGATCCTCGAGCGGCATCGTGACGAGATCGGCCTCGATCGCGGCTGATACGACCACCGCCTGCGCGCCCTCGGCCTTGGCCTTCTCGAACACGCGGGCGCTGAAGGCATTGCCCTCGGCCGCGCTCTCTTCCTCGACATTGCACACATAGAGCACGGGCTTGGAGGTCAGCAGTTGCGCCTGCTGGAAGATGCGCGCTTCCTCCTCGTCATTGATCTCGACGAGCCGCGCGGGCTTGCCCTCGCGCAGCAGATCGAGCGCACGACCGAGCACGGCGGCGGCAATCTTGGCTTCCTTGTCGCCGCCGGTCGCCTTCTTGGCGAAGGCCGGCACGCGCTTTTCGAGGCTTTCAAGGTCTGAGAGCATCAGCTCGGTCTCGACGGTCTCGGCATCGGCGATGGGATCGACGCGATTGTCGACATGCTGGATGTCGTCATTCTCGAAGCAGCGCAGCACATGCACGATGGCGTCCACTTCGCGGATGTTGCCGAGGAACTGGTTGCCCAAGCCCTCGCCCTTGGAGGCGCCGCGCACCAGGCCCGCGATATCCACAAAGGCCAGCTGGGTCGGGATGATCTTCTGGCTGCCGGCAATCGCCGCGAGCTTGTCGAGCCGCGCATCCGGCACCGAGACCTGGCCGACATTCGGCTCGATGGTGCAGAAGGGATAGTTGGCAGCCTGCGCGGCCTGCGTCTCGGTCAGCGCATTGAAGAGAGTCGACTTGCCGACATTGGGCAGGCCGACGATCCCGCATTTGAAACCCATGGAAATCTGTCCGTTCGATCTGGAAGCACGTGATGTGGCCCCTTAGCGCCCTGTCGCTGCCATGGCCAGCCGTCTCAACCGTAGCGCCCAACAAGAAACCGCCGCGCCGGGGTGGGCGCGGCGGCGATGCATGGTCGGATCGTGAACCGGTCAGGCGCCGACGGGCTTGCCGTCCGTCCGGGTGATGACCACGGTCGAGGAGCGGGGCTGCTCGCCGGCGATCGGCCAGTTGCCGGTCGGGTGCTGGATGTTCACGAAGAAGGTCTTGAGATCCGGCGTATAGGCAAGGCCGGTGATCTCGCAGCCCGTCGGGCCGACGAGGAAGCGTTTGCTCTTCTTGCTGGTCTGGTCGATATAGAACATCGCATTGTGGCCCACGACCTGCTCGATGGTGACGCCGCTCGCGCCCGAGGTGCCCGGCACGCTGTGGTCTGTCTGCACCCACAGGCGCCCCTGCGGATCGATGCGGATGCCATCGGGGCTGGAGAAGGTGTCGCCATTGATATTGCCGACCAGATTGGTGCCGCCGGCTGCATAACCGGGGTCGCCGGCCAGCAGGAACAGTTCCCAGGTGAAGCCGGTCGCCAGCGGAGAATCGCCACTCTCGCGGAACTTGAGGATATGGCCGTGGCGGTTGGTGACGCGCGGGTTCGCCGCATCCGTCACCTTGCGGCCGCTGTTGTTGGTCAGCGTCACGAAGATCGCCTTGCCATCGGGCGAGACCGTGATCCACTCCGGCCGATCCATCACGGTGCCACCAGCAACGCGCGCGGCCGAGGCGCAGTTGATCAGCACGTCGGCCTGGCTGTTGAAGCTCACCGGTGTCGGCGCAGGGGCCGTCGTGAACTGACTGACATCGCCGGGATCGGACGCATTGGCGACGAGGCCGTTCTGGCCCTGCACCAGCGCTTTCCACCCGCCCGAGCCGTCCGCATTGAACTTGGCGACATAGAGTGTGCCATAGTCGAGCAGGTTGCTGTTCGCCGCCCGGTTGGTCGTGCTGTAGGCCTGATCCGGCACAAACTTGTAGATGCAGCCCGGCGTCGAATCATCGCCCATGTAGAAGGCCACGCGGCGATCGCTGTTGGTGAGGTGAGCGACATTCTCGTGACTGAACCGGCCCATGGCGGTCCGCTTGGTCGCCGGAGCCAGCTCCTGCAGCGGGTCGATCTCGACCACCCAGCCATAATCCCGCTCGGGGCGCGTGGGGTCGAGATAATTGTCCGTCGTTTCCTCGCAGGTGAGGTAGGTGCCCCACGGCGTGCGGCCGCTCGAACAATTGTTGAGCATGCCCTTGATCGTGCCGGAGAGCAGCCCGGCGGCTGGGCCACCCGCGCGATAATTGGAGTTGCCGGTATAGCGCTTGTTATATTGCGAGCCGGCCTTCACCGCCCAGCTGCCATCACTGCCCTTGGCGACTTCCACCACGCCAATGCCTACGGCCGAGAGCGCAAGCGCCTTCTGGTCCGTGGTGGCGGTGGCGGCATCGTAATTGCCGTTCATCAGAATGTTGAAATCGGGATATTCGAAATTGATCGCCAGCAGGCCGCCCTTGTTGGGATCGACGCCCGACAGCTCGAAATATTCCATGCCGTCATGGTTGCCGCCGGCCCATTTCTCGGCCGTGGCAGGCGTCGGGAAGCTGCCGGCATAGCCGGTCACGCCGGCCTCGATCGCGTCGCCCGCCTTCAGCAGAACTTTCACGTCATAGCCCGCCGGCACGGTGACCTTGTCATCCTGATTGGCGGCCACCGACGTGAACTCGATGGCGTAGCTGACCGCAGGCGTGGGCGTGGGGGTCGGCGTCGGGCTGGGTGTCGGCGTGGGATTGGGAATGGTCACCATCTCGTCCTTGTCCTCCCCGCAGGCCGAGAGCATCGCCGCGACCGGGAAGATCGACAGGCCGAACAGCCCGTTCTTGATGATCGTGCGGCGCGAGGGATTGGCCTCGACAATGGCTTCCAGACTGTTGGGGTTGCCCTCGTCGGATATCGCGGTCCGGTAGGGCGCGCGGGCTTCGTCAGTAAGATGTGACATGATTTCCCCTGATTTGGTTCCGCCACGGCTCGCGGAAGGTGCATTCGCCGCTCAGGCGGGGCCTGATCGCAGAGGCGCATGACATGATGATTGCGAGGCGATGGCGAGGGGATGAAGATTGCAAGTCAGTTCTGTGACTTAGGTGAGGTGAGGGATGGGGCTGACCGGGAAGTCGATAGCTCAGAGGCACAAAACGCCGTCATTCCCGCGCACGCGGAAATCTAGGCCCACGCTTAGTGCTGCGTAGTCGAACCTGAGATAGAGACGATCCGCCCCTCTCATCTAACTAGGCCCAGCTGGTGCGGCGGGACTCAATTGTATTCTCGAATGGACTGCCTGATAACTATCTCATGAAAGCTATTTTCATCGTGCCTATGGTGTCGATTCTATTAGGCTGCCAGCAGCCTGATCCGGCGATGTCGGAGGCTGAGTTTGTTGCGTTCCGAAAGTCCTATCCGGGGATGGTTCAAAGGTGCCTAGATGAAGTTCGCTCTCTAGGCTTCCATGAATGGCGTCCTGAAGATCCAGAGTGCTATGAAATGCTTCCAGCTCAACGTTGGAAAGGCTTGTGGCAGCATGGCTGGGAATGGACCAATTTCTGTCCAGAGCCAGCGGGCACTTGCGACTGGATGGCTAAACGAGGGATATGGCTGACGTTCGCCAAGAACGTTGTACTGGAGGAAGATATACCGGAGGGCATTCACCGGATTGAATTTGTCGGCAGGCGGACGAAGTTGCCTGGAAACTTCGGCCATACCGACGCCTACGAGCATCTCATGGTTGTTGATCGGATTATCGCTCTCGAACCTTTGGACGCCAGTAGGTAGAAGCTCAGTTGAGCAACGGGCTATAAATGTCTGCGGCGTCGTCATGTCCGGAATATCTGCTTCGTGACGACAGTGCCCGATAGCCGACGTTGCGCGAAAGCAGCCAGCTTGTGCTCGCACCCTAGCTGACGACTCATCTCTTCACCGTGGCGGCGCAGTGGGTTAGGGGGAGAGGGATGCTTGCGATCCGCTCTTCCATGCCGCGCGCCTTGCCGGGGCGTTCTCTCTGGCTCGCTTTGCTTGTCGTGCCGGCCCTCGCCGGGTGCGCGGGCAGCACCAAGTTTCGACCGGTCAGCGATACACCAGTGCGCATTGGCCCGCCTTATGTGGTGCGCGGCGTCACCTATACGCCCGCCGATGATCGCACGCTGGACATGCTGGGCGATGCGAGCTGGTACGGCAGCGAATCCGGCAACCAGACCGCCAATGGCGAGCGCTTTGTAAAGCACGGCATTTCCGCCGCGCACACCACCTTGCCGCTGCCCAGCTATGTCGAGGTAACCGCGCTGGACACGGGCCGGACGATCCTCGTGCGCGTCAATGATCGCGGGCCCTTTGCCAGGAACCGGATCATCGATCTGTCGCAAGGGGCGGCAGAACTGCTCGGGATCAGGCAGCAGGGCACGGTGCAGGTGCGGGTGCGCCGGGTCGAGCCGCCCGAGGCCGATCGGGCGCGGCTGCGGGCGGGAAAACCGGCCATGGCCCGGCCGGATGTGCCGCAACAGACGCTGGCGCCCTGGCGTGCCCGTCTCGCGGCCTATCGCGCCGCGCAGGCGCAGGAAGGCGGCAGCCGCTAACGGGGGCGTGCCTGCCTTCAGTCCTGCAGGCGGCGCGCGACCTCGTTCATGAAGCGCACATCGTCGCCCGCAGCCAGCCATTCCGCTTCGCGCGACATGGCGCCGAGCAGGTCGGCCAGCGGATCGATCTCGATCTTGGCATAATTGCCGAGCACATGGCCGGTCACGCGGTCCTTGTCGCCGGGATGGCCGATGCCGATGCGCACGCGGCGAAAGTCCTTGCCCAGATGCGCGTCGGTGGAGCGCAGGCCATTATGACCGGCGGTGCCGCCGCCGCGCTTCACCTTCATCTTCATCGGCGCAAGATCGAGCTCGTCGTGGAAGACGGTGACGTCCTCGACACCGAGCTTGTAGAAATCACAGGCGGCGCGAATGGCGCGCCCGCTCTGGTTCATGAATGTCTGGGGTTTGAGCAGCAGCACCTTGTGCGGGCCGATGCGGCCTTCGGAAACGAGGCCCTGAAACTGCTTCTTCCACGGCGAAAAGCCGTAGTCTGCGGCGATGACGTCCAGCGCCATGAAGCCGACATTGTGGCGGTGGAGCGCATATTGCGATCCGGGATTGCCGAGGCCAACCCAGAGTTGCACAGATGCGCTCCCCCCGCGCGGAGAGGCTTACGCCTCGCCGGCCTCTTCGCCGTCCTTCGTCGTGTCGCCTTCGCTCGACTTGAGCGCGGACGGAGCAACGATGGTGGCAATGGTGAAATCGCGATCGGTGATCGCCGGCTCGGCGCCCTTGGGCAGCTTCACCGCGCTGATGTGGATCGAATCGCCCACATCGAAGCCGGTGAGGTCAACCGTGATGCTGTCCGGAATCTCGGCGGCATCCACGATCATTTCCAGCTCGTGACGGACGACGTTGAGCACGCCACCGCGCTTGAGACCGGGAGCGGCCTCTTCGTTCTCGAACACCACGGGCACATTCACATGCACCTGGGCGTGTTCGGAAACACGCAGGAAGTCGGCATGGAGCGGACGATCCGTCACCGGATGGAACGCCACGTCCTTGGGGAGCGTGCGGACCTTCTTGCCGCCCACTTCGACCATGACGACCGAATTGAAGAAATGGCCCGTGCCGAGCAGCTTGTTGAGAAGCTTTTCCTCAACGTGAATCGACTGCGGCTCTTCATTATTGCCATAAATGACGGCGGGAACGCGGCCCTCACGGCGGAGAGCGCGGGAGGCTCCCTTGCCTGCCCGATCGCGTGCCTCGGCCGACAGCGTAAGCGTATCGCTCATGTGCGTGTCTCCAGAAGCTTAGTGCTAGAATCTCCGTCACGCCTCCAGGGATGACCATGACGGAAGCCGGGGCGCTTAGCGGCAAATTGCGGGGAAAGCAAGCGAAGCGACCGAACGCGCGTTCATTGCACGCGGCCGATCCGCCATCCGCGCGCGGCAAGGCGGGCCTGCAGGCTGGCATCGCCGACCAGATGCCCGGCGCCGACCGCGACGAAAGCGGTGCCGGGTTGGGCCGTCATGGCCGCATCGAGATGCCGCGCCCAGCGCTCATTGCGCCCGTCGATCAGCCTTGCGCGCAGAGCCGGCGCGCGCGCGAACGGGGCGATGAACTCGCGCTCCAGCCGGGCCACGTCGCCGCTCGCCCAGGCGGTGAACAGGCTGCGGTAGAGGGCAGGGGCCTGCGCCGCATCCGTGAGGGACTGGCTGATCAGTAGCCGTTGCTCGCTCTCCGGCATCCTGTCGAACAGGCCCAACTGCTGGTCGATGGTCTCCAGCCCGAGAACCGGCCGCGAGGCCTTGTTGAAGCGTTGCTCCAGCACCGCTTCGCCCGCCTCTGCGGCGGTGAGCGAGAGTCCGGAGGCAGCCGCAGCGTTGAGGAGCAGGGCGGCGGCCCAGCTCTCATAGCCGTCCAGCTGATCGAGCGCGGCGCCATGGTTCGCCTGCAGCGCCCGATAGCGCTCGGCATCCTCCGGAGAGAGGCGCGCGGCGATAGGCGGCAGGCCAGAGCGCCGCCCCAGCCGCTCGAACACCGCCCGGCTTTTGCGCTCGCCTTCAAGCCCGGTGACCTCCAGATACAAGCGGTCGCTTTCGTCGGCCGCCGTGGCGATGGCCGGCGAGAGCCAGGCCTCGCCGCGCGGCACGGCATGGATGGTGCCGAACAGCCAGAGCCGCGCCTCGCCCTTGCTGGCCTGCCACAGCGCCGGGCGCGCCGTGACGGTGGCGGGATCGGGCTGCGTCGGCGCGCCGATCCGCCAGCCCAGCCACAGCAGGGCCGCCAGTGAGGCCAGCGCGAGCAGCAGCAGCGGCGCTAGGCGGCGCTTGTTCAAGGCTGGGTGCGGCGCACTCATCGATCAGCCCTTATGCTGCCCCGTCCATCACCGGGGCCATTTCACCCGCTTGGCGAACAGACCGTGCTTTTCCAGCATCGCCTGCACGCTCTTGTCTCCCGACAGATGACCCGCGCCCACCGCCATGAAGACCGTGCCGGGCTGCTTCATCCGCGCGGCGATCCACTCGGCCCAGCGGGCATTGCGGTCGGTGAGCAGGATGCGCTCGATCTCTTCGCTGCTCTCGGTCGTCTCGTTCATCAGCGCCGCGAGCCGCTCTTCGTCGCCAGCGCTCCACGCGGCGACCATGCCGTCGATGGTTTCGGCGAGCGTCGGCAGCTCCGCCAGCGTCTCCTTGAGCAGGGTCAGTTGCACACCCTCGGGCATCTGGTCGAAAAAGCCGATCTGCTCGCTGGAGGTCTCCAGCCCGACCAGCGACTTGCCCGCGTTGACCGCCGCAGTCTTTACCGCCTTGTCGACGCCGCTTTCCGGCGAATAGCCGAGTGCATCGAGCGGCAGCACGGTCAGGGTCGTGGCCGCGAACCAGGGCTTCACATGATCAAATAGCAGGGTGGAGACGCCATATTTCTCCAGCGCGGCGAAATAGGCGGTGCGCGTCGCTTCATCGAGCTTGTTGGAGAGCGGCAGGCCCGGCGCCACCGCGCGCTGCATGATTGCCTCCCGCGTGGCGCCCTGATCCTGATCGATGACCTCCAGCACGACGGTATCCGCCTTGTCGAACGCCTTGCGCACCGGTCCCTCGAACCAGCTGACGCCGGGCTTGAGCAGATGAATGGTGCCGAACAGGTAGATCGTCGTGTCCCTGTCCCGCACCACCCACAGGGCCGGCCGCGCGTGAACGGTGGGCGCCTCCGCAGTGGCAGCCGGTGTCGCCGGCGCCTTGGGCTGCTGGGCGAGCGCGGGGCCGGTGAGGGCCGGGGGCAGCAGCAGCGCCCAACCGAGGATCAATGTTTTCCAGTTCATGCACGCGCTCCTCAAATCACCGCCTGCATTGGGCAAGTTGGCGCGCGGACGCAACCCCGCCCGGCCCGGCGCCACCGCGCGGCTTGACCGCGTTAGCCCCATGGGCCAAAGCGCGCGCGTTCAGACGGGCGGCGCACAGCCGCTCAAGCTTAGACGTGAAACGGTTGAACCATGCAGGATAACGCCTCCAAACCGCTGAGCTTTCAGCAACTCATCCTGACGCTGCATGACTATTGGGCAGCGCAGGGGTGCGTGATCCTCCAGCCCTTCGACATGCGGGTCGGGGCGGGCACCTTCCACCCCGCGACCACGCTGCGCAGCCTTGGGCCGAACCCGTGGAACTGCGCCTATGTGCAGCCCTCGCGCCGGCCCACGGACGGCCGCTATGGCGAGAACCCCAACCGGCTGCAGCATTATTACCAGTATCAGGTCATCATGAAGCCCAGCCCGGCGGATCTGCAGGATCTGTATCTCGGCTCGCTCAAGGCCATCGGCATCGATCCGCTGCTGCACGATATCCGCTTCGTCGAGGACGATTGGGAAAGCCCGACGCTCGGTGCCTGGGGTCTGGGCTGGGAAGTGTGGTGCGACGGCATGGAGGTGACGCAGTTCACCTATTTCCAGCAGATGGGCGGGTTCGACTGCAAGCCGGTGGCGGGCGAGCTCACCTACGGGCTTGAGCGCCTCGCCATGTATATCCAGGGCGTCGACAGCGTGTACGACCTTGTGTTCAACGAGGCCGTGGGGGACCGGCCCGCCGTCACCTATGGCGACGTGTTCCTCGAAAATGAACGCCAGCTCTCCAAGTGGAACTTCGAGGTAGCCGATACGGACAAGCTGTTCCGCTGGTTCAAGGATTGCGAGGAAGAGTGCAAGGCGAGCATCGCGGCCGGCGTTCCGCTCGCGGCCTATGAGCAGGCCATCGAGGCGAGCCATGTCTTCAACCTGCTGCAGGCGCGCGGCGTGATCAGCGTGCAGGAGCGCGCCAGCTACATGGGCCGCGTGCGCGATCTCGCCAAGGGAAGCTGCGAGGCGTGGATGACGCATAACGGGTGGGCGGAATGATGGTCATGGAAGCGCCGATGACGAGCCTTACCTTCCCGTTCGTGTCGAGCCCTTCGACTGCCCGCAGGGCGGGCGCTCAGGATAAACTTCAGCCGAAGGCTGAAGTCGAGACACGTTCGGCAGCGCGGCAGAGATTCTCGACTTCGCCCGTCACGAACGGAGAGCATCAATGAGCGCTGACTTCCTTCTCGAGCTGCGGTGCGAGGAAATCCCGGCGCGCATGCAGGCCAAGGCCAGCGAGGATTTCGCCCGGCTGTTCAGCGACGCGATGGCGCAGGCCGGCCTCAAGCCCGAGGGCCTGACCGTCCATGTGACCCCGCGCCGTCTCGCCCTGATCGCGCGCGCTCTGCCGCTCTCCACACAGGCCGTCAGCGATGAATTCAAAGGCCCGCGCACCTCGGCCCCGCCGCAGGCGCTGGAGGGCTTCCTGCGTAAGACCGGCCTCACGCAGGAGCAGCTTGAGGATCGCGACGGTGTGTGGTTCGCCACGGTCGAGAAGCCTGGCCGCGCCACGGCCGATGTGCTGGCCGAGGCGATCCCGCAGGTGGTGCGCGCCTTCCCCTGGCCCAAGTCGATGCGCTGGGGCGATGCCAGCCTCTCCACTGAGAGCCTGCGCTGGGTGCGTCCGCTGCAGGGCATCATCGCGCTGCTCGGCAATGATGTGGTGCCCTTCGCCATCGAGGGGATTGAGACCGGGCGGACGACGCGCGGCCACCGCTTCCATTCCAGCGGCGCGATCACCATCGAGAGCGCCGCGACCTATGCCGAGCAATTGCGTGCGGCCTACGTCATCGTCGATCAGGATGAGCGCAAGGCGATCATCGACCGGCGCGCCAACGAGCTGGCGACGCAAGCCGGTCTGGAGCTGATCCCCGATGCCGGCCTCGTCGCCGAGAATGCCGGGCTGACCGAATGGCCGGTGCCGCTGCTCGGCCGCTTCGATGCCGCGTTTCTGGAGGTGCCGCCCGAGGTCATCCAGCTCACGCTGCGCATCAACCAGAAATATTTCGTGCTGCGGGACAGTGCTGGCAAGCTCGCCAACGCCTTCATCTGCACGGCGAACATCGAGGCCAGCGATGGTGGCACCGCGATTGTCGAGGGCAATGGCAAGGTGCTCGCCGCACGTCTCTCCGATGCCCGCTTCTTCTGGGAGCAGGACAAGAAGACGAAGCTTGAGGATCACGCGAAGAAGCTCTCGCGCATCACCTTCCACGAGAAGCTGGGCACCGTCGCGGACAAGGTGGACCGCGTAGCGAAGCTCGCCCGCTGGCTGGTGGAAGAAGGCATTGTCGGCGGCGATAACCAACCCCGTGTTCCTGCGAAGGCAGGAACCCAGAGCGATGTCGCCCAAGCTGGCCCTGGGCTCCTGCCTTCGCAGGAGCACAGCCAAGCGCAACTGGCCGACCTCGCCGAACAGGCCGCCCGCCTGTGCAAGGCCGATCTCGTCACCGAAATGGTCGGCGAGTTCCCCGAACTGCAGGGCCTGATGGGCGGCTATTACGCCCGCGCCGAAGGTCTGCCGGATGCGGTGGCCGATGCGATCCGCGATCATTACAAGCCGGTCGGGCAGGGGGATGAGGTTCCGACTGCGCCGGTGACGGTGGCGGTGTCGCTCGCGGATAAGCTGGATACGCTTGCTGGCTTCTTCGGGATTGAAGAGCGGCCGACAGGTTCTAAAGATCCGTTCGCCCTTCGCCGGGCAAGCCTCGCTATAGGGTCTCTTGCTTTCAGAGGCGAACTACGCTTCTCGTTGCTGGAGGTGATCAAGAACCAACCCATTCTGTCGCCATCGACAGACTCATTCCCGATCTTTGAGCGCATTTATGGACAAGGGTTTGGTGACGGCGTTGAAAGCCGCTCGGCCAGCATGGCTAGTGAGGCAAAGCTTGAAGAGCTTGCCAGCGAGATAATTGGCTTCATAGTCGACCGCCTCAAGGTCCAACAGCGCGAAGCCGGCGTCCGCCACGACCTCATCGACGCCGTGTTCGCGCTCGGTGGCGAGGATGATCTCGTTCGCCTGCTCGCCCGCGTCCATGCGCTGCAATCCTTTGTCAGCACCGAGGACGGCAAGAACCTCCTCGCCGGCTACAAGCGCGCGGCCAATATCCTCAAGAAGGAGCAGCCCGAGGGTGGTAAGCCCCAGAGTCAGCTTGGCGAGGAAGACCCCGGCGAAGCGCTGACCGATCCGGAAATGGCCGACGCCATGCGCGCGCATGATGCGCAGTTCGTGGCTGAGCCCGGATATGCGCTGGAGCCCGCCGAGGCGGCACTAGTGAGCGCGCTCGACGAGGCCGAGCCCCGCGCGCAGGCCGCGATCGAGGCGGAGGATTTCGAGAGCGCCATGGCCGCGCTGGCCACGCTTCGCGCGCCGATCGATGCGTTCTTCGAGACGGTGACGGTGAACGATGCCGATCCGGTCAAGCGCCAATCCCGGTTAAGTCTGTTGACCCGTATTCGCGCTGCGGTGCACAAAGTTGCCGACTTCTCGAAAATCGAAGGTTAGGTTCGCGAGCAATAATCGCGCGTCGGCGGCGAGATCATAACGGCTGCTTGCGCGCGCATTCCAATGCAGGTGGAGTGTCTGAATGACAAAATATGTGTACCGTTTCGGTGGTGGCGTCGATGATGGCGGCAAGGGCGACAAGAACCTGCTTGGCGGCAAGGGCGCCAATCTGGATGGCATGGCCGCCATCGGCCTGCCGGTGCCGCCGGGCTTCACCATCACCACCGAGATGTGCACGCGCTATTATCAGGATGGCGAGACCTATCCCGAGAGCCTGAATGCGGAAGTCGCGGGCGGCATCGCGCATATCGAGGGCGTGACCGGCAAGCGCTTTGGCGACAAGGCCGATCCGCTGCTCGTCTCCGTCCGCTCCGGCGCCCGCGTCTCCATGCCGGGCATGATGGATACGGTGCTCAACCTCGGCCTCAACGATGAGACCGTCGCAGGCCTCGCCACCGTCTCCGGCGATGCGCGCTTCGCGTGGGACAGCTATCGTCGCTTCATCCAGATGTATTCGGACGTCGTGCTCGGCCTCGATCACGGAAAGTTCGAGGAAGCGCTGGAGATCGCCAAGGAAGACAAGGGTGCCTTCCTGGATACGGAACTGAGCGCCGAGGACTGGCAGGCGCTGGTCGCCGAATATAAGGCGCTGGTGCAGCAGCTTTGGGGCAAGCCTTTCCCGCAGGATGTGCATGAGCAGCTCTGGGGTGCCGTGGGCGCCGTGTTCGGCAGCTGGCAGGCGGATCGCGCCAAGGTCTATCGCCGCCTCAACAATATTCCGGGCGATTGGGGCACGGCGGTCAACGTGCAGGCCATGGTGTTCGGCAATATGGGCGAGACGTCTGCCACCGGCGTCGCCTTCACGCGCGATCCCGCGACCGGCGAGAACGCTTATTATGGCGAATATCTCATCAATGCGCAGGGTGAGGATGTCGTCGCCGGCATCCGCACGCCGCAATATCTGACCCAGGCCGCGCGCGAGCGGGCCGGAGCCAAGCCGCTCAGCATGGAGGAATCCATGCCGGAGACCTATGCAGAACTGGCCAAGGTCTTCCAGATTCTCGAGACGCATTATCGCGACATGCAGGACATCGAGTTCACCGTGCAGCAGGGCAAGCTGTGGATGTTGCAGACCCGATCGGGCAAGCGCACCGCCAAGGCCGCGCTCAAGATCGCGGTGGACATGGCCCATGAAGGCCTGATCAGCAACGAGGAAGCCGTGGCGCGCGTCGATGCCGCCGCGCTCGACCAGCTGCTGCACCCGACGCTCGATCCGCAGGCGCCGCGCGATGTGTTGACCAAGGGCCTGCCGGCCTCGCCCGGGGCGGCCTCCGGTCAGGTGGTGTTCGATGCCGAGACCGCCGAGCGGCTGAATGAGCTGGGCGAGGCGGTCATCCTCGTGCGCATCGAGACCAGCCCCGAGGACATTCACGGCATGCACGCCGCCAAGGGCATCCTCACCGCCCGCGGTGGCATGACCAGCCACGCCGCCGTGGTGGCGCGCGGCATGGGGCGCCCCTGCGTCTCCGGCGCGGGCAGCATCTCCATCGATACCGCCGGCAAGCTGATGCGGATCGGCGACCGTCTGCTCAAGGAGCGGGAGATCATCACCATCGACGGCGCGACAGGCGAAGTGATGGCCGGCGAAGTGCCAACCGTGCAGCCCGAGCTGGCTGGCGATTTCGGCACGCTGATGGAATGGGCCGATCAGGTCCGCCGCCTCAAGGTGCGCGCCAATGCCGAGACGCCGCTGGATTGCCGCACCGCACGCGAGTTCGGCGCCGAAGGCGTGGGCCTGTGCCGCACCGAGCATATGTTCTTCGATGCCGCGCGGATCACCGCCGTGCGTCAGATGATCCTCGCCGAGACCGAGGCGGGCCGTCGCGAGGCGCTGGCCAAGCTGCTCCCCGAGCAGCGCGCCGACTTCACCGAGATCTTCACCGAGATGGCCGGCCTGCCGGTCACGATTCGCCTGCTCGATCCGCCGCTGCACGAGTTCCTGCCGCATGAGGATGTCGATTTCGCCGACGTGGCCGAGGCTGCCGGGGTGAGTGTCGATCTGCTCAAGCGTCGCGCGGCCGAACTGCACGAGTTCAACCCGATGCTCGGCCATCGCGGCTGTCGTCTGGGCGTCACCTATCCCGAGATCTACGAGATGCAGGCTCGCGCCATCTTCGAGGCGGCGCTGGATGTCGCCAAGGCCAGCGGTGACGCGCCGATCCCCGAGGTCATGATTCCCCTCGTCGCCACCAAGCGCGAGCTGGAGCTGATGAAGGACATCGTCGACAAGACCGCCAAGGCCGTGTTCGCCGAGCGCGGTGCCTCGGTCGAGTATCTGGTCGGCACCATGATTGAACTGCCGCGCGCCGCGCTCAAGGCCGGCGAGATCGCGGAGGCGGGCGAGTTCTTCTCCTTCGGCACCAACGATCTGACGCAGACGACCATCGGCATCAGCCGGGACGACGCCGGGCGCTTCCTCACCCAATATGTCGACAAGGGCATCTTCGCGCGCGATCCGTTCGTGAGCCTCGATGTCGAGGGCGTGGGTGAGCTGATCGAGATCGCCGTGGAGCGGGGCAGGGCGACGCGCCCGGCCATCAAGCTTGGCATTTGCGGCGAACATGGCGGCGATCCGGCCTCCATCGCCTTCTGCGAGAAGGCCGGTCTCGATTATGTCAGCGCCTCGCCCTACCGGGTGCCGATTGCCCGTCTGGCGGCCGCACAGGCGGCGCTCGCCGCGCGCGGTTGAAAGGACAAAAAGAATGCAAAAAAGGGGGTTGCCACGGACGGCGCCCCCGACTATCTGCGCCTCTCCCACGGCGGCCAACCGGCACCGTGAGATTGGCAAGCGCCCGTAGCTCAGCTGGATAGAGCATCAGACTACGAATCTGAGGGTCGGACGTTCGAATCGTTCCGGGCGCGCCATTTCTCCCCATCGCAAGCGTGATGACCCGCACGGCCCGGCCCCGACGGATGGGGTTAGAAGGCGGTCCAGACCACATAGCCGCCTACGCCGATCACCAACATCGCAAAGCCGCGTTCGAGCAGCTTCTTGTGCGCAGCAAGCGCCGTCCCCGCGCGCATCCCCAGCACCGAGCCCGCAGCACCGCCGGCGATCAGCAGCGCCGTCAGCGGCCAGTCGACATAGCCGGACAGCGCATAGGATGTCGCAGTGGTTAGTCCCAATGCCGTCACCACCACCAGCGAGGTACCGACGGCCGTGGCGAAGGGCATGGCCGTCGCCGTGATGAGCGCCGGGACGATCAGAAACCCGCCACCAATCCCGAAGAACCCCGCCGCCAGACCCACGCCGGCGCCCATGGGGATGAGCCGCGGCAGCAGCCGCCCGGCGGATTGGCGGGTAAGGCGCACGTCGGGATCGTCGGCGCCCTTGCGCCTGCGCAGCATCGCGATACCGACCCCGATCATCAGCAGGCCGAACAGCGCGAGCAGCCGCCGGCCGTCCACCGCCTTGCCGATCTCCGCCCCCAGCGCTGCCGCCACGACGCCCGACGCCGCGAACACCAGCGCGCAAGGCCATTTGACCCGCCCCGCCCGCGCATGGCCCGCAAGCCCCGTTGCCGCATTGGCCGCGACCGCCACGGCTGCCGTCGCAATCGCGGCATGCGTCGATCCTACCCCGACAACATAGACGAGCAGCGGCACGGCGAGGATCGACCCGCCGCCGCCCACCAGCCCGAGCACGATGCCGATGAGGCCGCCCGAGAGGAGCGCGAGGAGGATCTGCGCGGTCGTCATGGCGTCAGGCCGCCTTGCGACGGTTCCAGGGCATGCGCTGGAGCAGCGTCGCCATGCCGCACCAGCCGGTCGCCCCCGCGACCATCAGGCCCGCGCCGACAAAGGCGGAAAGGCCGAAGAATCCCGGCGCGACGAGGAAGCCGAGCAATACGCCGATGAGCACCAGCCCGCCGGCGGTCAGTTGCACCTGCCGCATGATCTCGAGCGGCTGCCCGCTGTCGATGTGCACATCCAGCCCGGCCTTGCGCCAGGCGTCGATGCCGCCCTCCAGAATGAAGCAGGGGGCATCGCTGGCTGCGGCCAGACGGTCGGCATTGGCCTGTGTCCGCATGCCCGAGCGGCAGTGAAACACGATGGCATTATTGCCGGCGTCGACCGTGTCGATGCGCTCCAGCGGCACGTTGACGGCACCCGGAATGCGCTCGCGGGCATGTTCGTCCGCCGCGCGGATATCGATGAGCTTGGCGCCGCCCTCAATGAGGCGCTTGGCGGCGGCGGGTGAGAGTGTCTGGATCGTCATGGGGTCAGTCCCCTGTGCAATAGAGTTGATAGAGCGTGGCGAGCAGGGTCTCGATCCGCGGATCGGCGATCCTGTACCAGATGGTCTGGCTCTCGCGGCGGGAGGTCACGAGGCCTTCCTCGCGGAGCCGGGCGAGATGTTGCGAGAGGGCCGATTGAGAGAGGCCGACATCATCCGCCAGATCGCCCACCATGCGCTCGCCATGTTCGACGAGCTTGCACAGCAGCATCAGGCGACGCCCGTTGCCCAACTCCTTCAGCACCTGCGCAACCTCTCCGGCGCGCGCCTCGAACGTGTCGAGATCCATGGCAGCTTTTAACATCAGTATCCTCTAAATTAGATATTGCTAATGTAGAAGGTGCTTCTATATTGTCAAGCATCGAATGGAGGCACTTATGACCCAACCCATCATTGAGGCATTTTTTGACGAGCCCACCAACACGGTGAGCTATCTGGTGGTCGATCCGCAGACGCACATCGCGGCGGTGATCGATCCGGTGCTGGATTTCGATCCGGCCAGTGGCGAGGTCGACACCGGCTCAGCCGAGCGCATTCTTGCCCGCGCCCAGGCGCAGAACTGGACGATTGCCATGGTGCTGGAAACCCACGCCCATGCCGATCATCTTTCCGCCGCGCCCTTCTTCAAAGCGAAGACGGGCGCGAAGATCGGCATTGGCGAGCACATCCGGGACGTTCAAAAGATCTTCCGCCCGGTCTTCGCGCTGGACGATTTGCAGACCAACGGCTCGGATTTCGATTGCCTGTTCGCCGATGGCGAGCGGTTCTCGATCGGGTCGCTGGAGGTCGAGGTGCTTCATCTTCCCGGTCACACCCCGGCGGACATCGCCTACCGGATCGGCGATGCAGTTTTCGTGGGTGATACGCTGTTCATGCCGGATTATGGCACCGCGCGGGCCGACTTCCCCGGCGGCGATGCGCGCACCCTCTACCGCTCGATCCGCCGCTTGCTGAGCCTGCCTGACGAGACCCGCCTGTTCATGTGCCATGATTACAAGGCGCCGGGGCGGGATGATTATCGCTGGGAGAGCACCGTCGGCCAGCAGCGGAAAAACAGCGTGCATGTGCGCGACGATGTCAGCGAGGAGGACTTTGTGAAGATGCGCACCAAGCGGGACGCCGGATTGTCCGCGCCGCGCCTGTTGCTGCCCTCGATCCAGGTCAACATCCGCGCTGGGCGCTTCCCAAAGGCGGAGGCCAATGGCGTGCGCTATCTGCGCCTTCCGGTGACGGTGAAGGGCGACGCTGCGATAGGTTGACGCCCGGGAGGGGAAGGGCCGTGCCCCCGCTCAGCCCAACGCTTCCAGCGCGGCGAGCAGCGCCTTCTCCTCGATCGTCAGGCGTTTCTGGAACTTGCGATTGCTCGCCTTCACCCGCTTCATCGCCTCGCGCTGCAGGGCTTCTCCCTGTGGGGTGAGCGTCAGACTCAGGGATCGCCCGTCAATGGGTGCATCGCTGATGAGGTCGCGCGCCTTCAGCCGGCCGATGAGCGGCGTCAGGTTGGCGCGCTTGATCGCCAGCGCCCGCCCGACATCGCTCTGCCGGCACCCGGGATTGTGTCCGACGAGAATCAGCAAGGATGCCTCGCCTACGCTCAGGTCAATGGCGCGCAGCGCGGCGATGACATCGCCCATCATCGCCATGGAAGCGCGGCGCAGCCGATAGCCGAGCGTCCCGTCGAGCGGGCTGGCGAGCGTATGGGCAACCGGGAGTTCAGCCGGTGAATCCAGCGCCTTGTCGCGTCCCTGCCTCTGGTCCCTTGCCATCATGCCCCCGGATGAAAACCAGTCTCCAGCCCCTTGTGAGCCATGGTCGATAATGCTATGGCGCATAGCATAAATTGCCTTGAAGGGAAATCAAATGGCTGAGGAAAATACGTCCGTCGAGCGGGAAGAGGATACCGTTCGGGTCGAGATCGAGAACAATATCGCATGGGTCTATTATAATCGCCCCGCCAAGCGGAACGCGCAGAGCCCCAAGCTGAACCGCCAGATGCTCAAGGTTCTGACGGATCTCGAGTTCCGGGACGATGTCGGCGTTGTGGTTCTGGGTGGCGAAGGTCCCGCCTGGTGCGCCGGCATGGACCTCAAGGAATATTTCCGCGAGACCGAGGCGCAGGGCCTGGCCGGCACGCGCAAGGCACAGCGTGAAGCCTATACCTGGTGGGAGCGTCTGCGCTGGTTCCAGAAGCCGACCATCGCCATGGTGCATGGCTGGTGCTTCGGCGGCGCCTACGGCCCGCTGTTCGCCTGCGATCTCGCCTTTGCGGCTGATGAAGCACAGTTCGGCCTGTCGGAAGTCAATTGGGGCATCCTCCCCGGCGGTGGCGCCACCAAGGTGGCCGTGGACCTGATGCCGATGCGCGTTGCCATGTATCACGCCATGATGGGCGAGAACCTCTCCGGTCAGGAAGCGGCCCGTTACAATCTCGTCAACGAGTCGATGCCGGTCGACCAGCTCAAGGCCCGCGTGAAGCAGGTCGCCGAGACGCTGATCGCCAAGAACTGGGCGACGGTGAAGTACACCAAGGACGCCGTGCGCCGGGTCAAGGAAATGACCTACGACAATGCGGAGGATTATCTGATCCGCCTGCAGGAAGGCCTCAACTGGTTCGACAAGTCGGATGGCCGCCATGTCGCGATGAAGCAGTTCCTCGACGACAAGACCTTCAAGCCGGGCCTGGGTCACTACGACAAGACCAAGACCGACGTCTGAGTTGCCGGAAGGGTGGCCCAAGCAGGGCCGCCCTTTCCTATGTGTTATCCTTCGCCCCGGCTGCATCCGCCTCCGGGGCGAAAGGCCTGATTGCCACGAGCTGGTTTCGCGAAGGAGAGTTGAGTTATGACGGTTGAGGCCGGAGAGCGCCCGCAGGCGGGAACGCGTGACATCAATCGGTTGCTGCGTCCGCGGTCCATCGCGATCGTCGGGGCGTCCGAAACGCCGGGTTCGCTCGGTGCCAGCGTTCTGGCCAATCTCGTTCGGAACGACTTTTCCGGTGACATCCATCTCGTCAATCCCAAGCGCGAAACGATCAGCGGTCGCCCTGCGGTGCCCAGCGTCGAGGCGCTGCCCGAGGGCGTGGACTGCGCGATCCTCGCCATTCCCCGCGTCGCCGTGCTGGATACGATGCGTCAGCTTGCTGCGCGCAAGGCCGGCGCCGCCATCATCTTTGCTGCAGGCTTTGCCGAGGGCGGCGAGCAGGGCATGGCCGACCAGCAGGAAATCGGGCGCATTGCGCGCGAGGCCGGCATCGTGGTCGAGGGGCCGAATTGCCTGGGTTCGGTGAACTATCTGGACCGCATTCCGCTCACCTTCATCGATACCGACATCAAGGCCCCGAGCCCCAGTGGCGTCGGCATCGTCTCGCAGAGCGGCGCCATGGCGGCCGTGCTCGCGGTGATGCTGGAGAGCCGCACGCTCGACCTCACTTACTCGGTCTCCACCGGCAATGAAGCTGGCAGCGGTGTCGAGGATTATGTCGAGTTCATGATCGCCGACGAGAAGACGCGCATCATTGCGATGATCGTCGAGCAGTTCCGCGATCCCGCCCGCTTCCTGGCGCTGATGGACAAGGCCCGCGCCGCCGGCAAGCTCGTTGCCTTGCTGCACCCCGGCAAGAGCAGCGCGGCGCGCGAATCCGCCGCCACGCACACCGGTGCCATGGCTGGCGACTACAAGCTGATGCGCGCCAAGGTGGAGCGGGCAGGGGTCGTCGTCGCCGAGACACTAGAAGAGCTGGGCGACATCACCGAGATCGCGGCGCGTTGCCCGGCGCTGCCGAGCGGCGGCACCGCCGTGCTCGGCGAATCCGGTGCGCTCAAGGCACTGACGCTGGATCTGGCTGAAGAGCTGGACCTGGCGCTCCCGACCCTCGATGACAGCAATGCACCTGCCTTGCGCGCGGCGCTCCCCGAGTTCGTCCCGGTCAGCAATCCGCTCGATCTGACCGCACAGGGCCTTGTCGATCCGGACATGTATTACCGCACACTCGCGGCGCTGTTCGAGGATGATCGCGTCGGCACCATCTTCGCCGGGATCATCCAGACCAACCCGGCGACGATCGGCATCAAGCTGCCGCCGTTCCTCAAGGCCGTTCGTGAGCTCAAGGCGACCAAGCCGGTGATCTTCGGTGGCGTGGATGAGGGCGCGCACGTGCCGGCCGACTGGATCGAGCAGCTTCGCGCCGAGGGTATTCCCTATTTCCCGACCACCGAGCGGGCGTTGCGCGCCATCAAGCGGCTCTCGGCCGCCGGTCAGCGCGATGCGACCAAGACGGACGCAGCGCCGGCAAGCGTGCCTGCGCTCGCCAGCGAGAAGGGCGTCGTGCCGGAATATAAGGCCAAGGCCTTGCTCGCGCCGCTCGGCATTCCCTTCCCCAAGGGTCAGTTTGCCGCGACCGTCGAAGAGGCGATTGCCGCGGCCGACGCTATTGGTGGCCCAGTGGTGATGAAGGCGCAGGCTGCCGCGCTTAGTCACAAGAGCGATGCCGGCGGCGTGGCGCTCAATCTGGTCGGCGCCGACGCGATCCGCGCGGCGTGGGACAAGATGTTCGCGGACGTTAAGCGCTATGACGCATCCATCATTCTCGACGGCGTGCTGATCGAGGCGATGGGCGCGCGCGGCATGGAGCTGATCGTCGGCGCCAAGAACGATCCGCAATGGGGTCCGGTCATTCTCGCCGGTTTCGGCGGCGTGACGGCGGAAATCTTGCAGGACGTGCGCCTGCTCTCGCCGGACATGACCAAGGCGGCCATCGTGGCGGAGCTGGGCAAGCTCAAGCAGGCTGCGCTGCTCAACGGCTATCGCGGCGCGCCCGCGCTGGACATCGGGGCGGTGGCCGATCTGATCGGCGGTATTGGTCGCCTGCTGCGCGGCGAGCCGCGCATCCAGGAGCTCGATCTCAATCCGGTGGTCGTCTATCCCAAGGGGCAGGGCGTGGTCGCACTCGACGCGCTGATGCTCGTCGACTGACACCAGCAGGTCCATTCGTCCCGCAAGGACACCGCCTTATAGTAGACCCTCCCGCGCCCGGCGTGGGAGGGTTGCTCGCATTGGGTGCCTGTGCATTCCTGACGTGCAGCAAAATTGCAGTCTCAACTCCGAATTGGTCTGGCCTTGCGCCACGTTTTCGGGTAGATGAAGTTTTCGTATATACGAACGATTGGAAGCGATGAACGACTCGCCCTCTCTGGCAGTGCCGGTCTTATTGTTGCCGGGCCTCATTTGCGATGCGCGCATCTGGGCGCCGCAGGTCGCCGCCTTGGGGCAGATCATGCCGATCACAGCCGTGGATGGATATGGCGAGGCGGACAGCCTCACCGCCATGGCCGATCAGGTGATCAAGTCAGCCCCCTCGCGCTTTGCTGTTGTCGGCCATTCAATGGGCGGCCGGGTCGCGCTCGAAATCTTCCGCAAGGTGCCCGAGCGGCTTGCCGGCATCGGCCTCATCAGTACCGGCGTTCATTTGCCCAAGCCTAACGAGGCGGACGGTCGCTTCGCGCTGCTTAACCGCGGCGTGGAAGAGGGCATGGACGCCCTGATCGATTCTTGGCTCCCGCCGATGGTATGGGAGCGCAACCGGCTCAAGCCGCAGTTGATGGACATGCTCTGGCAGATGTGCAGCGATGCCGGGATCGACATGTTCGAGCGGCAGATCCGCGCTTTGCTGGCGCGCCCCGAAGTCGAGAGCCTGTTGCCGCAAATTCATTGCCCTGCCTTGGTCGCAACCGGCGCGCACGACGCCTGGGCACCGCCTGTGCAGCATGAGCGGATTGCTGCAGCGATCCAGGGCGCGACCTATGCTGTCATCCCCGATTCAGGGCATATGCTGCCGGTCGAACAGCCCGATGCGATGTCCGCCCTGTTGCGCACCTGGCTTGACCGCGTCGCGCAGCAAGAGGCTGCGGCAACCGCGAACCCCTGACCAATTATAATTTCGTTTCCAACTTCAGTCCGAAGGAGAGTATCATGGCGAAGAATCTTCAAGACGTGCTGGATGGCGCCGGCAATGCCGTCGACTTCCTGCGCAACCAGCAGACCGGTCCGAACGTCTATCCGGGCGTGCCGGCGGAATATTCGAACTGGCGCAACGAGCAGCGCGCATGGGCCAAGACTGCCGTGCTGTTCAACCAGAGCTACCACATGGTCGAGCTGATGGTCGAAGGCCCCGACGCTTTCGAGTTCCTCAACTATCTCGGCATCAACAGCTTCAAGAACTTCAAGCCCGGCAAGGCCAAGCAGTGGGTCCCGGTGACGCCTGAGGGTTATGTCATTGGCGACGTGATCCTGTTCTATCTCGCCGAGAACCAGTTCAATCTCGTCGGCCGCGCGCCGGCCATCGAGTGGGCCGAGTTCCACGCCTCCACCGGCAAGTGGAACGTCACGCTGACTCGCGACGAGCGCACCGCGCTGCGCACGGACGGCAAGCGTCGCCACTATCGCTTCCAGCTGCAGGGCCCCAACGCCATGGCGATCCTGACGGACGCGATGGGCCAGGCTGCGCCGGACCTCAAGTTCTTCAACATGGCGGACGTCCAGATCGCCGGCAAGACTGTTGGCGCCCTGCGTCACGGCATGGCCGGTCAGCCGGGCTATGAGCTTTATGGTCCCTGGGCCGATTACGAAGCGGTGCACAGCGCGCTCGTCGCCGCCGGCAAGAAGCACGACCTCGCCCTTGTCGGCGGTCGCGCTTACTCGTCGAACACGCTGGAGTCGGGCTGGATCCCATCCCCGTTCCCGGGCTATCTGTTCGGCGAAGGCTCTGCGGACTTCCGCAAGTGGGCCGGCGAGAACAGCTATGGCGCCAAGTGCTCCGCGGGCGGTTCGTTCGTGCCCGAGACGCTCGAAGGCTACGGCCTGACGCCGTGGGATGTCGGCTATGGCATCATCGTCAAGTTCGACCATGACTTCATCGGCAAGGAAGCCCTTGAGAAGATGGCGAACGAGCCGCACCTGGAAAAGGTGACGCTGGCGCTCGACGACGAGGACATGCTGCGCGTGATGAGCAGCTACTTCGCCGAGTCCGGCCGCGCGAAGTATTTCGAGTTCCCGAGCGCAGTCTACTCGATGCACCCCTATGACTCGGTGATGGTCGACGGCAAGCACATCGGCGTCTCCACCTGGGTGGGTTACTCGTCGAACGAGGGCAAGATGCTCACCCTCGCCATGATCGACCCGAAGTACGCCAAGCCCGGCACGGAAGTCTCCCTGCTGTGGGGCGAGCCCAATGGCGGCACCTCCAAGCCGACCGTTGAGCCGCACGAGCAGACCGAGATCAAGGCGATCGTCGCGCCGGTGCCTTACTCGGCCGTGGCCCGCACCGGCTATGCCGACAGCTGGCGCACCAAGAAGGCCTGATGGGTCTCAAGAGTTCAAGAGCGGGGCTGCCGAAAGGCGGCCCCGTTTTTTATGGGCTGGACGACAGCTCAGTGAATAGCGATGAGTTTTGCGCGAGCGCCGGCCGTGGAATGACGCGGCCGGCAGGGCAGGCAGTGCGCGCAAGGGGCAAAGATGGTCGAAGACGAGAAACTCCCGCCATTCGAGCAATCGCTGGCTGCGATCCTGTTGAGCGCCAAGGAAGCGGTGATCGCCCCGATGCGCACCAAGTTGCGCGACTTCGACATCACCGAGCCGCAGTGGCGCGTGCTGCGGGTGATCAACGACCGGGGCACCACCGACGCAACCGACCTCGCTGAAGTTGCACTGCTCCACGCACCGAGCGTCACCCGCATCTTGCGCGAATTGGAAGGGCGCGCGTTGATCGTTCGCACGGCGGATCCCGATGATCGCAGGCGCTCCACTATTGCCCTCTCTCCGGCCGGCGCGCAGATCGTCACAGCGGTCTCCGCCCATGTCGCGGCCATGATGCGGGTCTATTCAGCCCGTTTCGGGGCGACACGCCTCGATGACCTCGCCGCTGAGTTGCGCGCATTGTGCGCAGCAATCGATGAGGAGTGAGCCCACGCGTCCCTCTTGCGGCAGTTGCGACGATATGCTTATCATGTTAAGTGATTTCGCATGATGCGCGCGATGGTCCTCCAGGGATCTTGTCGCGCGACCAGCATGATCCTTGGGAGATGAGTGTACGATGACCGGCTTTGCGCTTCGCGACCTGATCGACGACCGCCCGGAAGACGGCGTGTTCCGCGTCAACCGTGCCCTGTTCCGCGACCCCGATCTGTTCGATCTGGAGATGAAGCACATCTTCGAAGGCGGATGGGTGTTCATCGGGCTCGCCACGCAAGCCGAGAATCCCCACGATTATTTCACCGGCTTCATCGGGCGAGTACCGATCATTGTCAGTCGTGATGGCGAAGGGGTGCTGCATTGTTTCGTCAATGCCTGTCCGCACAAGGGCGTGCGCCTCATCCAGAAGCTGTGCGGCAATGCGCGCCGGCACGTTTGCCCCTATCATAGCTGGACGTTCGACAGCGCCGGCGCGAACAAGAACATCAAGTGGCAGAAGAGCGGCTGCTATGGCGCCGGGTTCGACGATGAGAACCACGATCTGGCACCCGTTGCAAAGTTCGGGGAGTATCGCGGCTTCCTGTTTGCCAGCCTGAATGCCGACGTGCCTAGCCTCGATGACCATCTGGGTGAGGCCCGCAAATTGCTGGATCTGGTGGTAGACAAGAGCCCGGAAGGCGTGGAGCTGGTTCCCGGCCGCGTCACCTTCACTTATGCTGCGAACTGGAAGATGCAGCTCGAAAACTGCTCGGACCAGTATCACTTCACCTCCACCCATCCGAGCTACATCCGCATTCTCGATCAGCGCGCCAAGGAGCAGGCGGAGGATGTCGTGCAGTCCTCGCTGGGCGCTTCCGACTTCTGGCAGGAGGAGGCCAGCGGCACCAGCGGCGGCACGATGAGCTTCGATCATGGCCATGTGCTCAATTGGGGCATCATGCCCGTCTCCTCGGCCATTCCGGAGTTTGAGCGGGCCGAACAGCTCGCCCGCGATCATGGCGAGGCCAAGCGCAACTGGATGTTCAACATGCGCAACCTCACGATCTTCCCCAATCTGCAGATCGCGGAGAATGCGTCGAGCCAGATGCGGGTCATCCGCCCGTTGGCCGCCGGCCTCACCGAGATGCAGACCTGGTGCATCGCTCCGCGCGGCGAAAGCGCGCAGGCGCGGACGTTCCGCATCCGGCAATATGAGGATTTCTTCAATCCCACCGGTATGGCGACACCGGACGACACCGTCTGCTATGAGGAGGCCCAGCTGGGCATGGCCGAGCAGGACCGTCCCTGGCTGCAAGGCCACGCCCGCGGCCTGACCGCCTCGAAAGAGGGCGGGAACATGTATGCCGACATGATCGACCTCAAGCCCGCGCGCAACGTCGTCGCCGATGCGCAGCTGTGCGACGAGAGCCTGTTTGCGAGCTATTATCGCGCCTGGGCGCAGCGCATGGCGGAGGTGATCGCATGAGCCAGCTGAGCCACGCCGACGCCGCGCAACTGCTTTATCGCGAGGCGCTGCTGCTCGACAGTCTCGATCTCGAGGCCTGGCTTGAGCTGTTCACCAAGGATTGCGTGTTCTGGATGCCCGCCTGGCGCGACGACGGCACGCAGACCGAAGACCCTGAGGCTGAACTCTCGCTGATCTACTATCGCGGTCGCCGCAACCTGGCGGACCGGATCCAGCGCATCCGCTCGGGCTTTTCGGTGGCGTCTGCGGTCATGCCGCGCGTGTCGCACATGATCGGCAATGTCATCGCCGAGGCAGCGGGCGAGGGGCTGTCGCGCGTGAATTCGACCTTCATCGTGAATGTGCACGATGTGCGCAGCAATCGCTCGCACGCCTATTTCGGGCGTTACGAGCATGAGCTGCGACACGAGGACGGCGCGTGGAAAATCTCCCGCAAGATCATCCGCCTGCTGAACGACCGGGTGCCGACGATGCTGGACGTCTACGGCATCTGATCGTCCTGCAGACGCCCGCTTACATCGCCCGGTAGAAGCGGATGCGGACGGCGCTCACCTTGCCGTCCGCCATCACCGGCTCCAGCGTGCCGAGAAACGCGCTCTGCCCCAGCCACTCATATTTGCCGAGCGGTGCCTCGAACACCGGGTGGGTGCGCCCGGGCCGGGGCTTGCCGTCCTTGTCGGGCCCGCACAACGTGCCCTTGTTGACGACGTTGATGATCACGCCATCATCGGTGCGGATCATATAATCGGCCTTGATGTCCGTGCAGCCATCGCTGCGCCGCAACTGCCAGTCCCATCCGCCGGGAATGATTGTGCCCTTGATGCCCGGCCCTTCAAACGTCCCGCCGGTGATCGGAATGATCAGGCGCTCGCCATAGGGCGTCTTCCCGGCCGGCATGGCCGGCGAGAGCGTGACCACCTCTTCAAAGGCGAACTCCAGGCTGGGCTTGCTGGGGTCAGCGTCGGCGGCATGAGCCGGGAGCGCCAACGCGGATATCAGCGCGACTGCGCCGAGGCTGCGGCTCATGGCTTTTCCTCCACGTCAGGTTGGGTGCAGGTGAAGCTGCTGGCCTTCGTGGCATCGCCGCCGGAATAGCGCGCATATCCCGGGAACGGGCAGAGCGGACGACTGGCCGATCCATCGCGCCGGCTCGCGGTCACGCCGTCCGGCACCTTGCCTTGCTCAACCCAGTCCACCACGGCGCCGAGCAGATCGAACTGGTCGAAGGCATTGCCGCCGCTGCAATGGGCCATGCCCGGGACCATGTAGAAGCGGCTTGCCTTGTCCCACGCCTCGCCATTGGTTTCGGACGCGCGCAGCCAGTAATCCCACGTATCCCAGGCCGAGAACCAGGGATCGCTCACGCCGTGGAAGAAGAGGATCTTGCTGCCCTTGTCGAGGAAGGTGTTGAGGTTGGTCCAGTAGGACGTATCGGTGAGCCGCTGCTGGGCGTTGTTGCGCACCTCGTTGATGCGGGCATCGAGATCGATCGTGAGGTCGCGCAGTGGTGGGCCGAAAATGCCCGGCGCGCCGGTGGTGATGTAGCCGGATACCGGCCCGGAGGTATCGACGATGCCGGTATCAAAGGGCACAGGCGCATAGAGCGGGTAACCGGACTGGTCGCGCGGCCCGGCGAAGGCGCGCTCAAGGGCCTCGACCTGCGCCTTGCTCAGGCACGAATCCGCCTTCGCGCCCGTGCATTGCAGCCGGGCAGGCTGGAAGCGGCATTGACCGACATTCTCGATCATCCCGTCCTTCAGGCCATCGAGTCCGTCGCACTGGCTGAGCAGTCCCTTGAGGATGAGCTGGCGGTCCGCCGGCGAGAAGGCCCTGTCGATCAAGGGCGAGCCCTTGTCATCCTTGGGCGCGGCCTGGTTGAACATCACCTGCGCATAGCTCATGCCAAGATTTGAGTTGCCGGTCCGCATGGCCGGCGCGCCGACCACGATTCCATCGAACAACTCGGGATAACGCTGTGCGGCGAGCATGCCCTCCCGGCCGCCGGTCGAGCATCCGGTCATGTAGCTGCGCGTGGCCGATTTGCCGTAGAAGCCCTGTGCGATCGCCTTGCCGGCGAGCGTGACCGTGCGCACCGAACTCTCCGCAAAGTCGAGCGTCGCGCGTTGATCGACCATGAAGGCGTTGTCGAACACCGCGCCTTTGTGGCCGCTGTCATGGCTGAGCACGGCAAAGCCGCGCGCGAGGGCAGGACGATTGCCGGCAGCGACAGGGCCGATCGGCTCGCGAATGCTGCCATTCAGACCACCACCACCCATCAGCAGGAAGCGGCCGCTCCAGTCCTGCGGCAGCGCGAGGGCAAAACCGATGCCATAGGTGTTGCCGCCAGCACCTGTGCGCTGATTGATGACGCCTTCAACGCGGCAATGCTGGGGCAGCACCAAGGTGGCAGGCGGCTCACCTGGTGGCGGCGGCGCCTTGGATGGCCCGGCCGGGACCAGCACGGCGCTGGTGATTTTCACCTCGGCGCCGAAATTCTGGCTGGTGAGCTCCGCACAGCGCTGGGCCGCGTCCTGTGCGGCTGCAGGCGTCGGCGCAAGGGCGGCGCCGGCCAGCAAGGCGGCCAGAGAGGCGATGGATTTGCCGTTCATATATTCTCCCCTGTCTTTGCGTCTTATTGGATCGTCGCCGTCGCGCACGCAAGGCGCTCCGCCTTAGTTAGGTGAGGTCGCTCAAGCCGATCTTTGCGCCTTCCAGCGCGGCCTTGTTAGCGGCCCGGCGCATCCGCTCGACCTCAAGGCGCTCCGGCGGCGCGACTTCATCCGGCAGGGCGGCGAGGCTGGTTTCGTAGATGTCCTTGAAGTCTTCCGCAAATTCGGGGTGGGTGAAGATCAGGCCCCGGTTCTCGACCATGCCGGCAAAAATCTTCTCACCGGCCTCCAGAGGGTCCATGCCATTCTCGAAAGCGGTCGCGAACTGGCGGATTTCCGCCTCGTCCACCGGTGCGAAACCGCTGCCCGAAAATTCGGCCGGGCGCTTGAGCGCGGAGAGCGCCGCATCCGTCGCGACCAGCGCCGGGCAGACCAGCGAGACGCCAATGCCATAGGGCACCAGATTATAGCGCAGGCACTCCGTCAGGCCGCGCACGGCGAATTTGCTGGCGGTATAGATCCCGGCCTGCGGTCCGGAGAGATAGGCCGCCATGCTCGCGACGTTGACAACATGGCCGGCTTCGCCGCTCGCCTTGATCTTGGGCAGGAAGGACACGATGCCGTTCACCACTCCGCCAAAGTTGACGCCCATGATCCAGTCATAGTCGGCAAAGCTGGCTTCATCGGTGGGGCCGAAGACGGAGACACCGGCATTGTTCACCAGCACATGGCAGGCGCCGAAATGGTCGACGACCTGCTCTGCCGCCTGTTGGAACGCCGCCCGGTCGGTCACGTCGAGCTTGATCCAGAGCGGCACTTCCCGCCCGCGCTCCTCGAACCATTTGGTACAGCGCGCGCGCTGCTCTTCATTGCGGTAGGAGAGGGCGAGGCGCATGCCGGCGTTGCTGAAAGCCCGCGCGATCCCGAAGCCGATTCCAGTGCCCGCGCCGGTGATGAACGCGACTTTTCCGGACCAATCCGTGCTGCTCATGATGACTCTTTCCTCTCGCCGGCTATTTGTGCTTTGTTAGCAAAACATACAGTCAAAGAGAGAGGAGTCGATAATGTCTGAGGTGGAATCGCGCCTGGCCAAGCTGGAAAAGAAGGTCCAGGAACTCGAAGATATCAACGCGATCCGTCGGCTCCAATGGGCCTATGGCTACTATATCGACTATAACCGCCCCGAGGAGGTTGCCGGTCTCTTTGCCAAGGAGGGTGTGGTTGTGTTCCTCTCCGGCGAATATGTCGGATATGAGGGCGTGATGCGGCTCTATGGAACATGGTTCCAGAACCTGTTCACCGGCGGACGGCGCGGACCGGTTCATGGCCTGTTGCTCGACCATTTCCAGCTGCAGGATGTGATCACGATTGGCGAGGACGGCCAGACTGCCAAGGGGCGCTTCCGCGGCATTCTTGCGGGTGGCTGGCATGACGACGCGCTGCACGAAAAGCCTGAAGGGGTGCCGCAGCAGTTCTGGGAGTCCGGCATCTACGAGAATGACTATGTCAAGGAAGACGGCGTCTGGAAGATCAAGCGCCTCGACTATATGATGCAGTGGCAGGGCGACTATGAGAAGGGCTGGGCGCACACCACCGCGCACCTGCAGCCGGCGCAGAAACCTTATCCGGAAGATCCCAACGGCCCCGACCGCATCCTGCCCGAGAAGGAAGTCCGCCAGACTTGGCCGCACCGCTACGAAGTGCCGATGAGTTTTGCGCACCCGGTGCTCGGACGCGCCTTCATTGTCGAGAATTTCACGCCGATGATGACCAAGCAGCCGCGGGGTAACTAACGGCCCGACACGTCGCCCGGCGGTTCACTCTGCTGGGCGATCCTGCGGGAAATGCACAGCCAGCCAGACGGTCGGCGGTGCCGCCTGCGTCCAGACGACCCGATGACGGACATGAGCGGGAATGAGCAGCGCATCGCCGGGTGACAGCGGGCATTCGCCACGGTCCTCCAGCCAGAGCCGGGCCGCGCCGGCCAGCAGCAGCACCCACTCGTCATGGGGCTGATCGTATGGCGCGACCTCGGGCGTCGTCTGTCCCTGCGACACGATCCGCTCGATCCGGGTGCCGGCCTTTTCGAGGATCAGATCGAAGACTTCCTCCACGCTGGCATCGGGAAGCGGTGCGAGGAGGTTGAGAACCCCCGGCGCCTCGCCCTCATTCGCCGCCAAGAGCCTGCGCCGCCTGCGTGAGTAGAACGGCGGCGCGCTGCTCAAGGTCCGGGGTTGCTCGCGCGACGGGGATGGCGGCGCTGATCGCGCCGACCAGACTCCCGCCCACATGCACGGCATGGCCGATACCGATGATGCCGGGGGTGAACTCTTCAGCAGTGCGCGCAATACCGGCTTGCGCGATCTGTGCCAGTTCTCGGCGCAGCTCTGCTTCGGCAGTGCGCGTCTGTGGCGTGAATGCCGCGCGACTGGCCGCCGCGAAATAGGCGTCCAGCTCCTGCGGATCGAGCGCGGCCAGAATGGCCTTGCCGGCGGCAAAGGCATGGAGCGGGACGAGACGGCCAACCTCGATGGTATAGCGCAGCGCTTGGGGGGCCACTTCGCCCGCAATCGCCTCCATATTCTCGCCATGGCGGACGAAGAAGGAGACGGTCTCGTTGAGTTGCCGCGAGACCGATCGCAGCACCGGATAGACCCGGTCCTTGAGCGGGATAGCTTCCGGGGCTGGGTTGAGACGGGCGAGCGCTGGCCCGGGCGAATGGAGCCGGCCGCTGCGTAACAGATAGCCGCGCTCGACCAGCGTCCCGAGCAGATAGGAGAGGCTGCTGACGGGAATCGCCAAGGAGAGCGCAATCTCGGCAGCACTGACCGGCCGGCCACTGCTGACGACATATTCCAGAATGTCGAGCGTCCGCGTGGCCGATTTGACCGACGAGGACTCCGCCTTCGCTTCCATGCCGCGATCCCCCAATAGCCGTCGGCGGGCCTGCCCTATTGTGCCCGCCTCACTGCTTAAGCCCGAGCATCTGCCGGGTCTCACCCGGCGTGGCAAGCTCACCGCCGATCTTCTCGAGAATCTCGACGCCCTGCCGCACCAGATCGGCATTGCTCTGCGCCAGCACGCCCTTGCGCAGGTAGATCGTATCCTCGAAGCCAACGCGCATGTGCCCGCCGAGCAGCACAGACTGCGCCGCCATGGGGAAGCTGTGGCGGGAAATGCCAAAGCCGGTGAAGGGCGCGCCGCGCGGGATCTGGTTCTTGGAATACATCATCGCCTCCGGCGTCGCGGGCAGACCATATTTGGTGCCGAGTACGAAGGTGAAGGGTGCATTTTTGGGAATTAGGCCCTTGGCCATCAGATCGTCCGCGAAGACGAAATCGCCGGCCTCGAAGCATTCGATCTCGGTCAGCACGCCGGCATCCTGCAACATGGTACCCATCTTGCCGACGATCATCTCCAGATTCATGGCAATGCCGCCCCACAGGTTCATGGTGCAGATATCGAGCGTGCACATGTCGGGCTTGAGGTCGAGGATGTGCTCGATGCGCCGCTCCGCGGTGAACATCAGGGTCTTTTCGAGGTCCGGCATCGCCGGCTCGTCGGCGCTCTTGGGGAACCACATGCAGCCCGGGCCGGTCGTGACGTTGAGGATCACGTCCGTGTTCTTTTCCCGGATGAGGCTCACCACCTTGCGATAATCGTCCATCTCCTGGCTCGGCGTGCCATCCTTGCCATTGCGGACGTGAACATGGATGATCGACGCGCCGGCCTCTGCCGCGTCCAGCGCTTCCTGCGCCACATGCTCGGGACGGAAGGGAAAGTTGGGATGTTTGGGCATCGGCGATGCGCCGGTGATCGCGCAGGTAATGAATGTCTTGCTCATCTTTTTCTCCTATCGGACACCGGCGCTCGCTGCTCATGCTGCGCGCAGCATAAGCCTCAGCGCGCCCGTTCCACCATGACTTCCAGCAAGCGGGGGCCGCTGCCGGCAAACAGATCCCGGATCGCATCGTCCAGCGCTGCAGGGTCGGAAACGCGCGCGCCGGGCACGCCCATGCTCTCACCGAGCTTCACGAAATCGATGCCCGGGAGCTTGCTGCCCACCACCTCGATGTCGAACAGCGCACCGAACTGATCGAGCGCGGCATAACCGCCATTGTTGACGATGAGGAAGCGCACGTCGAGCTTGAGGTCGCCCGCCGTCCAGAGACCCTGGATCGAATACATGGACGACCCGTCGCCCAGCAGGCACAGCACCGTGCGGTTCGGCTGCGCAAGGGCCGCGCCGACTGCCGCAGGTAGCGCAAAGCCCAGCCCGCCGCTGGCGGTGGCCATGAACTCATCCTCGAGCCGGATCGGGAAATGATCGTGCAGCGGTCCGCGCGTGCTCGGCGCTTCCTCGCTGATGATGATGCCCTTGGGACGCAGGGCATCAAGGCGCTGCATCAGATAGGGCTCGAAAATGGCGGCGCCATCGGGGCTTTCGGCGGCATGGCTCGCGGGAGGTGCGGGCGCCTTCCGGGGTGCAGCGTTGGATGCAGCATACAGGCGCGCAATCGCATCCGCGACATTGCCGACGATAGCGGTGCCGACCGGCGTGCGGGCTGCCGTGGCTGGATCATCGACAATCTGTATGATCTGCGCGCCCTTGGGCACATAGGGGCCGAAGCCCTCGACATGATAAGTAAAGACCGGCGCCCCCAGCACCAACACGAGATCATGGCCATCCAGTGCGTCCACAATGGCTTCACGCGAAGCTGGGAGGAAGCCTGCGAACAGGACATCGTCTTCCGGGAACACGGCGCGGGCAGCCATTGGCGCGACCCACACCGGCGCCTGATGCGCTGTCGCCAGGGCATGGAGCGCGGCGCGCGCATTCTCGCGGCCGACGCCAGCGCCGGCGACGATCACCGGCGATTTCGCGGCGTTCAGTGCGTCCGCGGCGGCACCGATGAGGGCAGGGGACGCCATCGATTCCTGAGAGACAGTCGAGGTGCTGATCGGCTGGCAGGCGCGATCCCAATCGTCGATGGGCACCGAGACGAACACCGGACCGCGCGGCGCCTGCATCGCCATATGATAAGCGCGCAGGATGGCCAGCGGGACATCCTCGGCGCGCGCCGGCTCGCAGGTCCATTTGACGAAGGGTTGCGGAAACTCCGTGGCGCGCTCGGCATAGAGGAACGGGTCGTAGGGGAAGATGCTGCGGGCCTGCTGCCCTGCGGTGATCACCAGCGGCGTCTGGTTGCGGAACGCGGTGAAGATGTTGCCAAGCGCATGGCCCGTGCCGGCAGAGGAATGCAGGTTCACAAACGCAGCATTGCCGCTCATTTGCGCGAAGCCGTCCGCCATACCGACGACGACGCTTTCCTGCAGCCCCAGGACATATTGGAAGTCCTGCGGCATGTCGCGGAACAACGGCAGCTCAGTCGAGCCGGGATTGCCGAATAATGTCGTCATGCCGAGATCGCGCAGCAGACTCATCACGGCATCGCGCACCGTCGGTCCTTCGACCGCCTTGGGCTTCTCGACTGCCAGACCCCGCGCCGTCATGCCGCCGCTCCCATCATGTTTGTTGCTGCCGTCATTGTCATTCTCTCTATATATGAAATTATCACATACGCGAACGCATAATCGCGCCTGCGGCCGGGCCGTCAGCCCACGCAAAGTAATTAACATGTTCAGCAAAAGATGGAAGCGGCAACGCTAGCTCGTCGCCGCGCAGGGCCGATCCAAGCCGCACCCGAAGGAGAACGGGCGCGGCTTGTCGAGGATCAGGCTACCGGTCAGGCGTCCATCACAAGGACGGGCTTCACCACCGCGCCGCTTTCACCGGCATGGAAGGCTTCATCGATCTGCGCGAACGGGAAGGTCTTGATCAGCCGATCGTGCGGGAAACGACCCGCAAGATGATGGTCGATCAATTCGGGCAGGAAGCCGAACAGATCGGAATCGCCACCCAGGATGCCCATCAGCCGCTTGCCGCCGCCCATGAAGGCTGACTCGTTGAGTGTCAGATTGGCGGCGGGGTCGGATGCACCGACGATGCCGACGATACCCAGCGGCGCAATCAGTCCGGCGGCGCTCTCGATGATCGCCTTCAGACCCGTCGTATCGAACGCATAGCCCAGCCCCTGCGGGCAGAGTTTGCGGATTTCCTCCTCCGCATTGTTGGTCTTGCCGTTGATCGTGTGCGTTGCGCCCAGTTCGCGGGCCAGCGCCAGGCGGTTGTCGTGGATGTCGACGGCAATGATCGGGTTCGCGCCCGCGATCTTGGCTGCCATGATCGCGCCGAGGCCGACAGCGCCCGTGCCGAAGACGGCGATGGGCATGCCGGCGCGCACCTTCATGCTGCGCAGCACGGCACCGGCGCCGGTCATGAAACCGCAGCCGAGCGGCGCGAGGGTCGAGAGGGGTACATGGGCGGCGCTTTCGGGCACCTTCACGACGTTGCGGGCATGGCCGATGGCGTGGGTGGCGAAGGAAGACTGGCCAAAGAAATTCGCATTCACGCCCTCGCCATCGCGATGCAGCGTGTGGCTGCCGTCCGGCCTCGTGCCGATCCAGTTCTCGGGCACGAAATTGTAGCAATAAGTGGGCTTGTCGACCTCGCAGCTCGGGCAGGTGCCGCAGCTGTTGAAGCTCATCAGCACTCGGTCGCCCGGTTTCACATGCGTCACGTCGGACCCGACCTTCTCGACCACGCCGGCGCCTTCATGGCCCAGCACCATGGGGAGCGGGGTCGGGAGCTGCCCATCGCGTGCGGCCATATCGGTGTGGCAGATGCCGCAGGCGTGGATGCGCACCAACACCTCGTCAGCGCGGGGCTCGTCCAGCGTCACGGCTTCGATTGCGAAAGGCGCTTCGCCGCCCTTGCAGATGGCGGCCTGTGCGGATGTGGTCATGCGTGTCACTCCTGTTCTGGTCTTGGCTTGAGGCGGCGCGATGTTGCTCAGCCGAGCCGGCCGAGCGACATGCCGCCATCGATCATCATCTGCGCCCCGGTTACATAGCTCGATGCGTCGGAGGCAAGGAACAACGCCAGCGGCTTGATCTGATATGTCTCGGCAATCCGCCCCATCAAGGTCGCATCGTCCCAGGCCTTGCGAACCACGGGGTCCTTAAGCGATCCGTCCGCGATGTTGGTGACGAACGGCCCGGGCAAGATGGCGTTGACGCGGATCTGATAGGCCCCCAGCTCCAGCGCGAGGTGGCGCACCATATGGCTGACCCCGGCCTTGGACGGCATATAGGGCATGGGCACAATCGGCTCGCAGATCACGGCGGCGTTGGATGACGTAGCGATGATCGAGCCGCCTTTGCCGCCCTTCTTCATCAGCCGCGCAGCATCGCGCATCGTATTGTAGGCGCCGGTCAGGTTGATCGCGATGATCCTGTCCCAAATCGCGGGATCGTAGGTATCGATCTGGCCCTGCGGGTCGCGGCCGCCTTCTGGCTTCCAGAAGCCGGGGCCGATCCCAAGGCCGGCATTGGCAAAGGCGATGTCCAGTCCGCCATAAGCAGCCTCGTGCGCATCGAACACCTGCGTGGTGCGGGCGCGGTCGGAAACATCGAGCTGGTCGGCGCGCACCTCATAGCCTTGCGCCCGCAGGCGTGCTGCTTCCCGCTCGGCGGCGGCACCATCGACATCCGTCAGCGTGACCCGTGCTCCGGCTTCCGCCATCGCCTCGGCATAAGCGAGGCCGATGCCGGAGGCGGCGCCTGTCACGAGCGCGCTGCGCCCCGCGATGTCGAACTGCTCAAGTGCCTTGGGCGGCTGTCCCGTGCCGGCGTCGGTCATTCTGTGCGGTCCTCTCCGGTTAGGCGCGTTCAGGCCGGGTCTTCGTCGAACACATTCAGCTCGATCTGCACACCTGTTGGGTCGTGCAGGAAGACCTGCGTCATCTTGATTACCTCGACCCGATTCTCCCGCCAGGGCACGCCATGCGCCTCGAGCCGCTCGATCAGCGGACCGAGGCCGACGCACTGGAAGGCGACATGATCGAGGCCGCCCGTCGTCCCGGTGATATTGTCATAAACCCCATGTTCGGACAGCGCGCCGGGCGTGCTGATGTGGACGATCGGATCGTCCTTGTGATCGTACATCCACCGCACCATCGTCCGGTCCAGATTGGACGGCGGATCGCGCTCCTCCAACAGCAGAATGTCGCGGTAAAACGCCACCACCGGCGGCAGGTCACGGGTGCGGATGTTGACGTGGTCGAGCCGTTTGATGAGCATGTACGAGTCCTGTTCGTGGGAAGGCAGGCGGTCGGCTTATTGATAGTGTCCAAAGTATCTGCGGCGCAACCGCTTCCGACCTTTTTGTGCGGCGATTGTGCGCACAATAAGATCGGGAGAGGCGACGGTGCGCCCCTCCCGATCCGCTCGCTTGACGAAGCGGTCAGAAACTGCGGCGCACGGAGACCGCCCAGGTCCGCAATGGCGCAGGTACGCCCGTCACGACGCCAAGCGACGCGCTGACATCGCTCTTGGTCAGGAAGTAATATTTGTTGAACATGTTCTGCACTTCCAGCGAGACACGCCAGTCCTTATCCGTCGTGGTGAAGGAGAGGCGCCCATTGGCGAGGAAGTTGCCCTCCACCCGGCTCCATTCGGAATTGGATGTCTCGGTGAAGACATCGGACTGATAGGAGCCATCGAACCGCACGCTGACCGTGCCGGGCGTGATCTCATGATCATATTGCAGGCCGAAGCTGTAGGTCCATTCCGGCGTGTAAGGCGTCACCGCATCGAGCGAGATGCCGGACGTGCCGACTTCCTTATACTGGAAGTTGATGTAGCTGAGGCTCCCATCGACGGTGAAGCCCGCGAACGGATGAATGGTCGTTTCCAGCTCGAAGCCCTTGACGTCCGCCTTGCCGACATTTGTCGGCTTGAGGCAGGGCACGGATGGGCAGGCCGAGAGCGTGAGGATCATGTCATTATATTTGTTCAGGAACACCGCGCCGTTCAGCCGCACGCGCCGATCGAACAGGTCGGACTTGAACCCCAGCTCATAGGTGGTGAGCGTTTCCGGGTTGAAGCTGCCGAGCTGGTTGCAAGGCGCCGGAGCGACATAGCCCGGTGCCGTGCATGAACCCGCCGACGGCCCGAAGAACGGCCGAGGGTTGACGCCGCCACCTTTGAAGCCGGTAGCGACTGAGCCATAGACCAGCAGTTCCGGCGAGAATCGGAAGTCGGTGGAGATCCGCCAGTCCCAACGATCGCCCTTGAAGCTGTCGCTGACATTGTAGAGGCCGGAGAGCAGGCAGTTGGGCGTGTTGCCGATGCCGGTTGGTCCTGCGGTCGGTGCGCCCTGGAAGAACTCGCAGATCGGGAGGGACGGCAATTGCGCCGGCGTCCAGTTGCCGAACGGAACCGTGCCGTCCGGGTTGCGGCGGAAGTAGGTGTAGGTCTTTTCATCCCGCGTGTAGCGCAGACCGCCCGAGATGCTCCATCCTTCCAACGGCCGGATCACGCCATTGGCGAACAGCGCTTTTGAGGTGGACGGCGTGGTGTCAGGACCATGCAGGAAGTCAATGCCGGCATAGTTGAGGTCGACACGGGCGGAGTAGGTGCCCTTCTGATCGAAGTAGAAGCCGCCGAGGGTGAAGTCGGCGAACGTGCCGACCTTACCGTTCAGGCGCAGCTCCTGGCTCCAGGCGTGATGGTTGAGCTGGTTATCCAGTTGCGCGACGGGCACTGGGGTCGCGTCCTGATCCTGCCCGAAGTTCGACTGATATTCGCGATAGGAGGAAATCCATACGACATTGAGGCTGTCGCTCAACGTCCACGTCACATTGCCGTGAATGCCCCAGCCCTTGAAGTTCTGGTTCTGTAAGGCCGTGTAGGGCTTGTAGGGGGACTGTGACGTGGGCAGCATTCCATCCACGAAATTGGCGTAGCTGATGAAGCGGCGATCGCCGCCATAGGCCGAGCTGGCCAGGGAGTCGCAGCCATAGGCCCCATAAGGCACGAAGGCGCAGCCTACCGGCACGGGACTGCCATTCTTGCCCGGCAGCCAGGCACCGCCATTGGCATTCGTACCGGGGTTGGGGATGGCCGGGTTGAACGGATTGGAGTTGGTCGAGGTCGGCCCCGGCAGACCGGCCGCGACCAGGACGGTTGGCGCCGGCTCCGACTTATCCGACGTATAGTCCCCGGACAGGTTCACTTCGAGCGCATCGGACGGCAGCCAGCGCAGCGCGATCCGACCGGCAACGTAGGATTGGCCGCCCTGCGTCCCGACGACGGGATCCGCGCCCCGGTTGTTGCTGGCCGGCACGTTGGAGCCGGGGTGGGTCGCGCCATAATCCAGAAGTTTGAGGTAGCCATCACGGCTCTTCGCGGCGCCAGACAGGCGGACGAACAGATTGTCGGTCACCGCGAAGTCGGCCATGCCGCGCAGATCGAGACGGTTGTAGGAGCCATAGGTGGCCTCGAGCGTCCCGCCGCCAGAACCATCGGGCTTGGCACTGAACAGCTTGATGGCGCCGCCGATCGAGTTCTTGCCCGCCAGCGTCCCCTGCGGGCCGCGAAGGATCTCGACCCGGTCCAGATCCATGAGGTCCAGCAGCGAGCTGGAGAGGGTCGGAATGTAGACATCATCAATATAGACGCCCACGCCGGGGTCGAGGGCATAGTTGAAGTCGGTCTGCCCCACGCCGCGGATGAAGGCGATGAGGCCGGCGCCGCCATTTTGCGGTTGTGGCCGCAAGGTCACGTTGGGCGACTGATTGGCGATGTCGGCAATGCTGGTCTGCCCGCGCTGTTCCAGCAGGGCGGCGTTGACCGCGGTGATGGCGATCGGCGTATCCTGAAGCCGTGTCTCACGGAACTGGGCAGTGACGATGATATCGCCGGTAACATCCGTATTCTGGGCACTTTGGGGCTGTTCGCCGCTCTGGGCATAAACCGGGGCGGCTAGCGCACAGGCCAGGGCATAGGACGCAACGGATCGCGCGCAAAATCTGCGCATGGGCAATCTCCTCTCCATGTTGCCGTTGCTGATTTTCATGTCTCGTAGCGGACATGCAACGGCGTGGCGGCGGCATAACATGAGGGTTTGGGAGCAGCAATATGTGCAATAGTGTGAACAGCGGCGGGCCGGGCGGTTGCCCGGGTGATGCTGAGACATCATTGGATATTGTCAACAATGGCCGTCTCCGCAAATGGCGGTAAGCCTTGCGTTTCTGGCCCGACCTCTCTCGGGCTTGCCTGATTGCATTGGTCGTGCGAGGGGCGGCGGCATAGCGTTGAATTGAAGAAAGGGTTGAGTACTGTGATCGCAACGACACATGTCGGAAGTCTGCCGCGCGGGCCTGAGCTTGTTCCCTTGCTGCTCGCGAAGGATCATGGCGAGCCCTATGATGCCGCGCAGTTCGAGACGGTTGTGCAGCAAGCCATCGACGATGCCGTTGCCAAGCAGGTCGAGGCCGGAGTCAGCATCGTGTCCGATGGCGAACTGGGCAAGGTCGGTTACTCGACCTATATCATCGAGCGTCTGGAGGGCTTTGGCGGCCACACCGATCGCAAGCCGGCGCTCGACCTCGCGCCATTGCCGGAGCTGCGCAAGAAGCTGGCCGCGATCATGGGCGATCAGGAGTTCACCCGCGCCTCGTGCATCGCACCGGTGAAGCTCAAGAACCTGCAGCCCTGCCATGACGACATTCGCCGGTTCGATCAGGCGCTCAAGGCACAGGGCAAGGGCGCACGCGGCTTCATGAATGCCGCGTCACCGGGTCTGATCACGGCCTTCCAGCCCAACGCCTATTATCCCAGCCACGAGGCCTATCTCGCGGATTTGGTGACGGCCATGCGCCCGGAATATCAGGCGATCATCGAGGCCGGGTTCGACCTACAGCTCGATTGCCCCGACCTCGCCATGTCCCGCCACACCGGCTATCAGGACGTGAGCGACGCAGAGTTCGTGAAGATTGCCGAGGCCAATGTCGAGGCACTGAACGCGGCCACCGAAGGCCTCCCCCGCGACCGGCTGCGGATGCACATCTGCTGGGGCAATTATGAAGGCCCGCATGATTGCGACATCGATCTTGCTAAGGTGCTGCCAACGATCCTGCGGGCCCGCCCCGGCGTGGTGCTGTTTGAATCGGCCAATCCGCGCCACGAGCATGAGTGGACCGTGTGGCGGGATGCGAAGTTGCCCGACGATCTCGTCTTGGCGCCCGGCCTCATCGACAGCTGCTCGAACTATGTCGAGCATCCGGAACTGGTCGCCCAGCGGATCGAGCGCTTTGCGGGCATCGTCGGCGCTGAGCGCGTGATCGGCAGCACGGATTGCGGCTTCGGCACCTTTGCCGGCTATGGCAAGATCGATCCCGCCGTCACGTGGAAGAAGCTGCAGGCCCTGCGGGAAGGCGCCGATATTGCAGCCAAGCGCCTCGCGAGCGTGCCGGCCTGATTTAAAAGCTCCATGCCGGGCCGCGCTTTCCAGATGCGTGGCCCGGCATCGGATCCTGTCAAGGCGCGGCCGCCATCCTGGCGCGTTGCGAGGGGGCGGTTTCGGTGAGGAACATCGCCACGATCCCGCCGAGGATCGCCAGCACCACCATGATCCACAAGGGCGCGGCAAGGCTGGTCGCGTCCGCCGCTACACCGGCCAGCGAAGGCGCGAAGACCCCTCCCAGGATTTCCGCCGATCCCATGGTGAGCCCGAGCGCGGTCGCGGCTTGGCGCGGATCGACGCTTTCGGATGGGACGGTGGCCATGAACAACGGGAAGATCCCGTTCAGGCCCCAACCAAAGAAGAAGATCGGGACCAGCCCCCAGATCGACCCGCTCCAGTAGAGAGCGCCCAGCGGCAGGATGATGCCGAGCAGAGGCATGGCGATCATGACGGGCCTCCGCCCGATCCAGTCCGACAGGCCCGAGATCGCGAAGCTGCCGATAGTCGCGGAAATCCCCAAGGTTGCGATCAGCCAGCTCATTTCCGTCGGCGTGTAGCTTCTGACGCTGGTGAGGTAGATCGGCAGGAAGGTCAGGCAGATGACGAAATAGCTGACCATCAGCACGCCCAGCAGCACGCAGACCAGCACATTGCGGGTGCGCAACACACTGAGGACACCTTGGGCTTGGCCATCCTGGACCTGTGGCCGTGCCGGCGCTGCGGGCTCCTCCAGCGTGAACCAGATCAGCAGGGCACAGATGATGCCGGGAATGGACGCGAGGAAAAAGGCGTTGCGCCATCCGAATTCCAGGCCGAACCACACCAGCAAGACCGGCGCGAGAAAAGACCCAAGCAGGTTGGACCCGAAATTCTGGGCGATGCCCTGCGCAAGGCCGCGACGGCGCGGATCGACTTCACTGGCGACCATGGCATGGCTGATCGGCATCACGCCGCCCTCCGCCGCGCCCATCAGCATCCGTGCGCACAGCATGAAGAGGAAGCTTGTCGCCATGCCGCTCAGAAAGCAACAGAGAGAGAAGCCGAGCGTCGCGCCGACGAGCAGCAGCTTGCGATTGCCGACCGTGTCCGACAGGCGCCCGATGGCGAAGGCGGCAATGGCCCAGGTGAAGGAGAGGCCGCCCGCGAGCAGGCCGATCTGAGCGTTGGACAATCCCAGCTCGGGCTGGACGAACGGCATCAGCACGTTGAGCGCCTGCCGATCGAAAAAGACGATGCCGAAATTCAGGCTGAGCAGTCCGACCAGCCACGCCTGATAGCCGCCGCTGCGCAGACGCGGCGTGCCCGCATCCCCCATCACCATAAGCCCCTCCATGAGTCCTCTTGTTATGAGGGTGTCATGGCGCAGGCTTTGGCAAATGAATAGCCCTCTATCGAATGGCGGTGCGCCCGCGATAGTTGGGCAGCCTTACGCTCCGGGCAGAGCGAACCGGGCTCGAATGTCATCGGGCACGCGCTCCGCGCGCATCCCGCCCGGGCGCTCGCTGTCCCGCACGGTCCACACCCGCTTTTCCGTACCGCTCACGCAGACATGCCCGTCCTTGAGCAGGCGATGGCGAATGGTGAAGCTGGAATTGCCGAAATGGGGCGCTTCCACCTCCAGCACCACATCGTCGCCATAGGCAGCCGGGCGCTGGAACTTGGCCGACACATCAACCATCGGAAAGCCGACTACGCCCTGGGTTTTCAGCATGTCCCGCTTGCGCACGCCAAGCGCCTTCTCGAACAGCATGATCGTGCTCTCGCCGAACATCTCGAGGAAGCGCGGCGCATAGACGATGCCTGCGGGGTCGCAATGTCCCCATTCGATGCGGTAGGGCCGGGAGAGGAACGCCTGGAAGTCATCCGGCTGTGATGCAGGGGCGCCGGTCATGCCGCGAAATCCAGACCGCCGCGCCGTTCTGCAAAGCGCCATCCCTCAGGCGTCTTGCGCAAGCGATCGGTATAGGTGCCGATCAGCGGCCCTTTTGGATCGCGCGCGGGCAGCCCACCAGTATCGCTCGCGACGCCCTGATACAGCACGATGACCGACAGCGCCGTCGCTTCGGTCTCGCTTACGACGTCCACGACCACGTTGGAAACCACATGGCGCGCCGCACGGACCGGCCGGCTCTTGAAGGTCGCGAGAATAGCCTCACGTCCCTTTATCGGCTGATCCGGTGCGCTTGGCCGGGCCATCTGGCCATCCTCGGTGTAGAGGGCCGCGACGGCGTCCCAGTCAGCCGCATCGTTGAGCAGCGTGTAGCGATTGATGAGCGTGGTGCAGTCCCACTCGATCGCCCGCCGCATCGCGTCGTCCAATGTCACGCTCATGCCGCGTCCGCCTCTTCGGGCAGCAATTCGGTATCGATCTGCTTTTGCGCAGGCGCGGGATAACGCGCGCCGGCGACCGCGCCAGGCGCGAAGATCTCGTCCACGGCTGCGATGGATTCCGGTGCGAGGTTGATGGAGGCCGCTTTCACATTCTCCTCAAGATGCGCGATGGAGCGCGTCCCGGGAATGGCGATGATCTCCGGTGCGCGCGCCAGCACCCAGGCCAGGCTGAGCTGGGCAGGCGTGATGCCGAGATCGGCTGCGACCGCATTGAATCGTTGGGCAAGCTTGAGATTGTGGCTGAAATTGGGTTCCTGAAAGCGCGGCATCGGGATACGGATGTCGCCGGCCTTGAAATCGATGCTGCTGATGGCGCCGGCGAGCATGCCGCGCGCGACCGGCGAGAAGGCGACGAAGGCGATGCCGAGTTCCCGGCAGGCGTCCAGCACAGCGACTTCCGGATTGCGCACCCAGGGAGAATATTCGGACTGGATGGCGGCGACCGGATGCACGGCGTGCGCGCGGCGGATGCTCGCCGCCGACATTTCGGACAGGCCGATAGCGCCGATTTTGCCGGCTTCCTTCGCGCGTAGCAGAGCGCCCATCGAGTCTTCGATCGGCACGTTCCGATCGAGCCGGTGCATATAATAGAGATCGATAAAATCGGTATCGAGCCGCTTGAGCGAGCGTTCCAGCGATCCGGTGATCGTCTCCGGCCGCCCGTCCAGCACACGCTCGCCATCGATCAGATCGAGCACGCACTTGCTCGACAGTACGAAGTCCTTGCGGCGATGGCCGACAGCGCGGGCAATCAGGCCCTCATTCTTGCCACCGCCATACAGCGCTGCGCTGTCGAGATGCGTCACGCCGATGTCGAGCGCATGATTGAGCAGGCGCGCGCCTTCCTCCTCGCTCGGAGGGGCGTCATAAGCGTGAGAGAGGTTCATGCAGCCCAGACTGATGGCGGAGACGGCCATGTCCGCGATGCGGCGGGTGGGGAGGGGTGTCGATGGCGAAGTCATGGCCCGGCTTGTGTCGCCCCGGGCATCAAAAAGCAATCCTCGCGGCGCTTTTGGCGAGGATTGCGTGCTTTATCGCCGAAAGCCGACGGCGGTTTCGATCCAGTCCCAGAAGTCCCGGGACGCATCCTTCACATGCTGGGACGCCTCGCGATAGGCGATGGGATCGTCCCGGACACGGATGACCGGCCAGTCCGCCTGATTGATGGCATTGCGTGAGCGGAAAGCCGCCAGCAGGCGCATGGCTTGCGTCATCAGTGCTGGCGAGGCGAGCAGGATGGGTTCGCGCTGGAGCGCGGCGCTTACCAGCCCGAATTGCTCGACGAACTGCCGACGGAGCTGGAGCAATTCATGCATCCGCGCCGCTTGCGCGATCGTGCCTAACTGCACGATTTCAGTTTCGGTGGCAGAAAACGCGCGCAGCAGCTCCGCGAGATCTGAACTTAACCCGGTCACCGCTGACATGCATCTCCCCCGCCGCCTATGGTCTGACGGTAGAGCGGCGCCTTAAACGGCAAAGCTTGAGAAATGACTACGGGCATGACGCCGATGATTGAGCGTCGCCGGAAATGAAGCGGTGTGCAGCCGCGAAACAGGCCGCACACCGCCAGTCTTTATCAGCCGGCCTTGTTGAGCTGAACTTCCAGATCGCCGAGCACGCGATAGCAATCGAGCACCTGTGCGACCGAGCTGTTTGGCTCGCGGCCCTCGCGGATCGCGGCGATGAACTCGCGGTCCTGCAGTTCAATGCCGTTGCTGGAGACGGCGACGCCGCTCAGGTCCACAGGCTCTTCCTTGCCGGTCACCAGATCGTCATAGCGCGCGATCCAGGTGCCATTGTCGCAAATGTAGCGGAAGAAGGTGCCCAGCGGCCCATCATTGTTGAATGAGAGGGAGAGGGTGCAGATCGCGCCGCTCTCGCTCTTGAGCTGGATGGACATATCCATCGCGATGCCCAGCTCCGGGTGCATCGGGCCTTGCACGGCATTTGCCTGCACGATCTTGCCGGCCTGATAGGCGAACAGGTCGACCGTGTGCGCGGCGTGGTGCCACAGCAGATGGTCCGTCCAGGAGCGCGCTTCGCCCTTGGCATTCATGTTCTTGCGGCGGAAGAAATAGGTCTGCACGTCCATCTGCTGGATCGCGAGTTCGCCGGCCGTAATCTTGTTATGGATACACTGGTGGCTCGGGTTGAAGCGGCGGGTGTGGCCGACCATGCAGACGAGGCCGGTTTCCTTCTGCGTGTCGATGACCGCTTGGGCGTCGGCCCAGCTGTCCGACAGGGGGATTTCCACCTGCACATGCTTGCCGGCCTTCATGCAGGCAATCGCCTGCTGGGCGTGCATCTGCGTGGGCGTGCAGAGGATCACCGCGTCGACGTCATCGCGCGCGAGTGCCTCGTCCAGTTCGGTGCCGCTGTGCTTCGCGCCATATTTGGCGGCGACTTCGGCGGCCTGCTCGGCACGACGGCTGATGATCGAGACGATCTCCACACCATCGATGTTCTTGAGGCCGTCGAGATGCTTTTCGCCGAATGCGCCGGCGCCTGCGAGTGCGATTCTCATGAGGGGGAGTCCTTTCTCCAGCTAACCCCTCCCTTTCAAGGGAGGGGCAAGGGGTGGGTGAGAGGTATCTAAACGAACGGCGGGGGCTCAATGCCCCCGAAGTCACTTCAAATGGGGTGATGGCCAGCACCACCCCAACCCCTCCTCTGAAGAGGAGGGGCCTTTGCGCGTGTCAGGCCTTCGCCATGCTGTGGCCGCTCATCACCTTGCGCGGTTCCAGCGGCGCTCCGGCCGTTTCTTCCGGTTGCAGGATCATCGCGCCGAGCGCAGTGTTGGAGGCCGGGATGTGGTAGAAGGTGTAGAGGTCACGCACCTTCTCCGGCAGCGCGCCGCGCATGATGAGCCACATGACCAGCTCGATGCCTTCCGACCCGCTTTCGCGCAGATACTGGATGTGCGGCATCTTGCTGAGCTCTGCGGGATCGCTGATCAGCTTGTCGATGAAGTTCAGGTCGAACTCCTTGTTGATCAGGCCAGCGCGCGGCCCCTGAAGCTGGTGGCTCATGCCGCCTGTGCCCCAGACGTGGACATTGAGGTCTTCCGGGAAGCTCTCGACCGCGGCGCGGATGCTGTCGCCCAAGCTGAAGCAGCGCTTGCCCGATGGCGGCGGATAGGTGACCACGTTGACCGGGAAGGGAATGACCTTGCACGGCCACTCTTCCGGCTCGCCGAAGATCATCGAGAGCGGCACGGTGCAGCCATGGTCGACGTCCATCTGGTTCATGATGGTCATGTCGAATTCATCGAGGATCAAGCTCTGGGCGATGTGCCAGGCGAGGTCCGGATGGCCCTTCACGTCGGGCACGGGGCGCGGGCCCCAGCCTTCATCCGCTGGCTTGAAGCTTTCGGCGCACCCAATCGCGAAGGTCGGGATGATGTTCATGTCGAACGCCGAGGCGTGGTCGTTATAGACCAGGATCACAACGTCGGGGGTGTTGCCCGGCTGCTTGATCCACTCCCGGATCGGCTCATAGCCCTTGAAGACCGGACCCCAATAATCGTTGTCGCTGGTCTTGGTCTGCATCGCCGCGCCGAGCGCGGGAATGTGGCTGGACGTAATGCCTGTGGTAACGCGTGCCATGATCAAAATCCTCCCTTGATCGAGCGCACGCCCTCAGGCGAACGACCACCGTCGATCATCATCTGTGCATATTCTTCCTGCGTCATGCCGGTCATCGATCCGGCAGCGAACTGGAAGCTCTTGCCATCGGTCGAGAAGAGCTTGGAGAGGAAGTAAACATTCCCGCCCTCGTCGATCATGGCATTGTAGTCGCGGGCCAGCACGGCCGCCTTGGCGGCGGGTGTCAGGTTCCACTCGTCGAGATAGGCGCTCTCGTCCGCCTTGAACCGCTCGCGATTCTCGGCCTTCATCAGGCTCATCGCGAACTGATTGAGATTGTAGCCCCGGCGCGCGCGCTGGGCCGTGAACACGCGGGTGCCGGGAATGTCGTCAAACTCGGCAAGATAAGCGTGAACGTCGATTCTTTCTTTCTTCTCGGTCATGATATCCTCTCTTAGAGCCCGCGGGCGTTCAGCTTGGCGTCGAGACGCGGGAAGACGCGGCGGGTATTGCCCTCAAAAATCGCGTGACGCTCCTCGTCAGAAATGTCGAGCGCATCGATATAGCGCTTCGTATCGTCGAAATAATGACCGGTCGTCGGGTCGATCCCACGCACGGCACCGACCATCTCGCTGCCGAACAGGATGTTCTTGTTATCGATCACGTCGGCCAGCAGGTTGATGCCGGGCTGGTGATAGACGCAGGTGTCGAAGAACACGTTGTTCATGAGCAGCGTATCAAGGCTGGGCTGCTTGAGCATGTCCGCGAGGCCGCGGAACCGGCCCCAGTGATAGGGCACCGCGCCGCCGCCATGCGGGATGATGAAGCGCAGCGTCGGGAAGTCGGCGAACAGATTGCCCTGCAGCAGCTGCATGAAGGCGATCGTATCGGCCGCCAGATAATAAGCACCCGTCGCGTGCATCGCGGGATTGCAGCTGCCCGATACGTGGATCATCGCCGGGACGTCCAGTTCGACCATCTTCTCGTAGAAGGGATACCAGAATTTGTCGGTCAACGGCGGCTGCTTGAAGTGGCCACCGCTCGCATCCGGGTTCAGGTTGCAGCCGATGAAGCCCAGCTCGTTAACGCAGCGATCCAGCTCGGCGATCGAGCTGGTCATGTCCGCCTCTGGCGACTGCGGCAACATGCACACGCCAGCGAAGGTCTCGGGATAGAGGTCAACCACGCGGGCAATCAGGTTGTTGCAAGCCTGCGCCCACGGGACCGCCACCGACTGATCGCCGACATGCGGCGCCATGGCCGAGGCGCGGGGCGAGAAGATCGTCATGTCCGCGCCGCGCTCCTTGATGAGGCGCAACTGGTTCTGCTCGATGGTCTCGCGAATGTCGTCGTCAGAAATCTCGGGATAGGGCGGGCAGGGCGTGCCATTCTTGAACGCCGCCTTCTGCTGCTCGCGCCACTCATCATGCGCCTTGGGCAGCACGGTATAGTGGCCATGGCAGTCGATGATCATCGTCATTCCGTCACCTTCCAGACTTTTCTGTTTCTGTAATTTTGGGCTGCGCAGCGGACACGGGCTTCGCGATCATTTCGGGATGCATGGCATCCAGAAAGGTCAGCTTTGCCTCAAGCCCCTGCGGCATCTCGATCGAACCGAGCAAGGCGCCCATCGCCCGCTGGCGTGCCACTGTCCCGCGTGTCATGGCCGGTTCGATGCCCAGCTCGGTAAGCGTCACGACCACCTCGTCCATCTCGGCAGCGCGGCGCGTGCCATGGGCGAGCATGCGGTCGAGATTATAATCGATCTTTTCGGGCCAGTCTCCGCCGAGTGAGGCCAGCACGTTCTCGGTCACGCCCGCACGACGGGCCGCGAGGATCATCTCCGCCGTCAGCGCCTCGATGCCCTTGATCATGACAGAACGGACCATCTTCGTCGCGCTGGCGGCGCCGACCTGATCGCCCGCAATCGTAACCTTGCTGAAGCCGATCGCGCGCAGCGCCGCTTCGCCCTGCGCAGCGTGCGGGCCGCCGATCAGCAGCGGCACAGTCATCGCGGCGGGCTGCACGGGCGACATGACCGCTACATCGACGTAACGACCGCCAGCCTGCTCGATCGCTGCGGCATTGCGCATCTTGGCGCCCGGCGACACGGAATTCATGTCGAAGAACAGCGCGCCGGGGGACAGGTGCCGCGCGGCTGCGGACGCTGCCGCCTCGGTCTGATCGGCGGTGACGAGGCTCAGGATCATTTCCGCGCCGGCTAGCGCGTCCGCCAGAGACTCGCAGCCCGTGACGCCCGTTTCGGTGTAAGCGGCGCGGATTGGGGCGGCCGTCTGCGGTTCGATTGCCTTGAGGTCGAATGCGCGCGCGTCGCTGCGCCATCCGGCGGCACCGGCGAAGGTTCGGCCCGCTTCCCCGAAGCCGATAAGGGCAATTCTCCCGCTCATGATCGACGCTGTGCCGCCTATCGAGCAGAATCGCAAATTTGTTCCCGCTCCGTGCCATAAGCAGAAGCGAATGGTTCCGTCGCGGCCCGGTCCAGCTCGGCGATGAAGGCGGCTTGTGCCGGGGCCGGTCGCCACTGCGCCCGGGTGGTGAGCGCGACCGCGCGGGAAAAGCCCCCGGGCGGGGCGCCAAGCGAGACGAGCCAGCCCGCCTCCTGCTCGACCGAGACCTGATCGGGCGAGAGCAGGGTCAGAAAGTCGGTTTGCATCAGGATCTCGCGGATCATCATCACCGAACCGCATTCGATCGGAACGGGCGGCGGGGCAAGTCCGGCCGTGCGGAACATCTCGTCGAAGCGCGTCCGCAGGGGCGCGCCGGGCGACGGCAAGATCCAGGCATAGCCCGCGAGATCGCTCAACGGGCGATCCCGTGCTGGCCCTGCCTCGGGATGGCCCGCCCGCGCGATGATAATCACCTCATCCTCGAACAGGGGGCGCTGCATGAGGTCCGGGCCGGGCGGCGGATCGCGCATGGCGCCGACCATCATGTCGATGCTGCCGTCGCGCAGGGATTCCGCCAGTTCGCCATGCGATCCTTCCACGATCACGATTTCGATGGCCGGAAATGAGGTGTTGAACCTTGCCAGCGCGCGCGGCAGCACCCGAGCGCGGGACAGCGGCATCGCCCCGATGGTGATCCGCGCGGGCACGCCGCCGGATTGGCCCAAGGCTTCGTCGAGGCCTGCTTCAAGCTCTGTCCGGGCAAGACGAAAGTTACGGGCGGTGCGCCGGCCCGCGTCGGTCAGCGCAATCCCCCGTCCGCGCCGTTCGACGAGCGACCGCCGGAGGATCAGCGACAGATCGCCAATGGCGCGATGCAGGGTCGGCTGCGAGAGGCCGCTCTGTGCTGCTGCCGCCGCATAGCTTCCGTTATCCGCGACGGCGAGGAAAGCCCGCAATTGCGCCATGGTCACCCGTCGCGAGCCGATCAGTTCGGCGGCTTGCTCGACGCGCTCCGCCAGCGCCATCGCGGGAGGGAGGGGCGTCATGCCGTCCGTGCGCCGCTCGAACAGTTGCACGTCCATGATGCTTTCCACGCGGGCAATGGCTTGGGTCACAGCAGGCTGCGTCAGGTGGAGCGTGCTCGCGGCGGCGGACACACTTCCCTTGTGCGTCACCGCCGCCACGGCGGCGAGGTGGCGCAGATTGAACGAAAAGGGTGAGAGGCCCGATGCCATGAGGGCCAGACTTAGCAGATGCTTATGATCTGCGCAAAGTTCGGGGTGGATTGACCGGACGCCGTTCCCCTATTCTATACGGGAGCAAGGCTGTTGCCAGTTAATGTTGATCGAGAGGAGCAATCATGGGTGTGGTCGTACAGAATATCGAGCGTGCTGATCCTGAGGTGATTGACGGTTTGGCGGCGTGCGGTGTTGCGACGGTTCATGAGGCGCAGGGACGCACGGGTTTGCTGGCGAGCTATATGCGGCCGATCTATGCCGGTGCGCGGATCGCGGGCAGTGCGGTGACGATCAGCGCGCCTCCGGGCGACAACTGGATGGTGCATGTCGCCATCGAGCAGTTGAAGGCCGGCGACATCCTGCTGCTGGCGCCGACCAGCCCCTGCGAGGACGGCTATTTCGGCGATCTGCTGGCGACCTCGGCACAGGCGCGGGGCTGTCGCGGCCTGATCATCGATGCCGGCGTGCGCGATGTGCGCGATCTCACCGAGATGAACTTCCCGGTCTGGTCCAAGGCCGTCTATGCGCAGGGCACGGTCAAGAACACCCTGGGCAGCGTCAATATTCCGGTTGTCTGCGCCAACGCGCTGGTCAATCCGGGCGATGTCATCGTGGCCGATGATGATGGCGTGTGCGTCGTCCCCCGCGCCAACGCCGCCAAGGTGCTGGAAGCGGCCCGTGCGCGGGAAGCCAATGAAGGCGAGAAGCGCGAGAAGCTGGCCTCCGGCGTGCTGGGCCTCGACATGTACAAGATGCGCGAGCGCCTGGAGAAGGAAGGCCTGAAATATGTGTGAGGCACGTCGGCCTCGGAATGCATCTCAGTTCGCTTCGAACGGGAGGCTGTGATGGACGGCATTACCTGCATGTGGATGCGTGGCGGCACCTCCAAGGGCGGCTATTTCCTGGCAGACGATCTGCCCACGGATACCGCCGCCCGCGATGCCTTCCTCCTGCGCGTCATGGGCTCGCCAGACCCGCGCCAGATCGACGGCATGGGTGGCGCCGATCCGCTGACCAGCAAGGTTGGCGTGGTCAGGAAATCGAGCCGCGAAGGGGTCGATGTCGATTATCTCTTCCTGCAAGTGTTCGTCGATCAGGCGATTGTCACCGACGCGCAGAATTGCGGCAATATCCTCGCGGGCATCGGTCCGTTCGCCATTGAGCGCGGTCTCGTGCAGCCAACCGGCGATGAAACCCGCGTCGCCATCTTCATGGAGAATACCGGCCAGGTCGCCGTCGCCACGGTGCAGACGCCCGGCGGCCAGGTTCGCTATGATGGTGACGCCTCGATCAGTGGCGTGCCGGGTACATCGGCGCCCATTCCGCTGTTGTTCCGCGATACCGCTGGCTCATCCTGCGGCGCCCTGCTGCCGACGGGCAATGGCGTCGACGAGATCAATGGCATCAAGGTCACGATGATCGACAATGGAATGCCCTGCGTCGTCATGCTTGCCAGCGACGTCGGCGTGACCGGCTATGAGGATCGTGACACCCTTGACGCCAATAGCGAGATGAAGGCGAAGGTCGAGGCTATCCGCCTCAAGGTTGGCGAGATGATGAACCTCGGCGACGTGACCGAAAAGTCCGTCCCCAAGATGATGCTGGTGGCGCCGCCGCGCGAGGGTGGGGCCGTTACCGTGCGTTCGCTCATCCCGCATCGTGTCCATGCCTCCATCGGGGTGTTGGGTGCGGTGAGCGTGGCGACGGCATGCCTTATCGAAGGCTCTCCCGCCGCCTCCGTCGCCAAGGTGCCCGAGGGTGCGACGAAGACGCTGGGGGTCGAGCATCCGACCGGCGTCACCGAATGCGTCGTGACCGTGGACGCTGACGGACAGCCGGTGGAAGCCGGCATGTTGCGTACCGCCCGCAAGCTGATGGACGGGGTGGTGTTCGGCTGAACATCCCCTGCGTCTATGGCAGGCTCCCTGCACCTCAGAACAAGTCCGTTCGCCCTGAACTTGTCAAAGGGCTGTTTCATCTGGAACAATCGAACGGAAAGTGAGAACCGGGCTTCGACAGGCCCAGCCCGAACGGAACCAATGAGATGACCGACCGCATCCTTTCCTGGCATAGCAACCCGAGCAAGCCCGCCTACACGCCGCCGCCGGGCGCCGTGGATGCGCATTGCCACGTGTTCGGGCCGATGGCGCAGTTCCCGTTCAGCGCGAAGGCCAAATATCTGCCGCAGGATGCAGGCCCGGACATGCTCTTTGCCCTGCGCGATCATCTGGGCTTTTCCCGCAACGTGATCGTCCAGGCGAGTTGCCATGGCACCGACAATGCCGCGACCCTGAACGGCATTGCCGTTTCTGACGGGAAGGCGCGCGGTGTCGCCGTGGTCGATCCCGCGATCAGCGAGGCCGAGCTTGAGGCGCTGCACGCCGGCGGCATGCGCGGCATCCGCTTCAACTTCCTCAAGCGCCTGGTAGACGATGCTCCCAAGGACAAGTTCCTCGAGGTCGCGAGCCGACTGCCGGAGGGCTGGCATGTGGTCATCTATTTCGAGGCGGACATTCTCGAAGAACTGCGCCCGTTCATGGATGCGATCCCGGTGCCGCTGGTGATCGACCATATGGGCCGGCCCGATGTACGCCAGGGACCGGACGGTGCTGACATGAAGGCCTTCCGCAACCTGCTCGATAGTCGCGATGACATCTGGTTCAAGGCGACCTGCCCGGACCGGCTCGATCCCGCCGGTGCGCCTTGGAATGATTTTGCCAATGCCGTCGCGCCGCTTGTCGCCGATTATCAGGATCGGGTCATCTGGGGCACCGACTGGCCGCACCCCAACATGCAGGATGCCATCCCGGACGATGGCTTGCTTGTGGACATGATCCCACGCATCGCGCCGACGGAAGCGTTGCAGCGCAAGATGCTGGTGACCAACCCGATGCGTCTATACTGGCCTGAAGAACTTCGCGCTGGGTCATAGCCAGTTCGATAACGAGAGACCAAACAGGCCCGAAACCGCAAGCTGACTGGAGAGAAGAATGCCGTTTCCCGCAACGCCGGACTATATGGGCCTCAACACGCCAGTCCGTCAGGAAGTTTCGTTCAAGGGCCTCACGGCATCCGAGGGCACCATTCCGGCGGATGTGCGCGGCGCTTTCTTCCGGGCAGTGCCCGATCCGCAGTTCGAGCCGTTCTTCCAGCCCGATACCGCGCTCTCCGACGACGGCATGATCAGCCGCATCCTCTTCAATGAGGACGGCACGGTCGATTATGACATCAAATATGTCCAGACCCCGCGCTGGAAGGCCGAGAACGCCGCCGGCAAGCGTCTGTTCGGCCGCTATCGCAACCCCTTCACCAATGACGCGTCGGCCGAGGGCGTGGAGGGGACCGTCTCCAACACCACGCCGGTCTGGCATGCGGGCAAGCTCATCATGACCAAGGAGGATGGGCCGGGTCATCAGGTCGATCCGCACACGCTGGAGACCATCGGCGCCTATGATTTCGGTGGCGCGCTCAAGTCGCAGACGATGACGGCCCATGTCCGCATCGATCCCGAGACCAAGGAGATGTTCGTCTATGGCTATGAGGCGGATGGCCTCTGCTCAAAGACCATCGCTTATTGGTGGACCGACAAGGACGGCAAGCTCGTCAAGGAACAGTCGTTCGAGGCGCCGTTCTGCAGCCTTGTCCATGACTTCGTGATCACCGAAAACTACGCGATCTTCCCGCTGCAGCCCACCACCGCAGACTTGGAGCGCGTGAAAGCCAAAGGCGCGCACTGGGTTCACCAGCAGGATCTGGAATATCACATCGGCGTGATGCCGCGTTATGGCGATGTGTCCGAGATCCGCTGGTTCAAGGGACCGAAGGGCGCCTCCAGCTTCCATATGATGAACGCGTTCGAGACGCCGGACGGCAAGGTCCATATCGATCATCACATCACCGATACCATCGCCTTCCCGCATATCCGCGCAGACAGCGGCATCGATGTGCAGCCTTGGGAACTGGGCGGCGGTTTTCAGCGCTGGACAGTCGATATGAAGGGTGAGAGCGACGGTGTGGAGGTCACGCCGCTCGGGCCTCCGGGAGACATGCCGCGTATTGCCGATGCCGATCAGGGTCGCCCGTACAAGCGGGGCTGGTATTGCAGCATGAACCCGCAGCCGATGGGGCCGCCGCTGATGGGCGGCGTCGTCGGTGCCATGTTCACCGCGCTCCTGCGGAAGGATTTCGAGACCGACGCAATCATCGGCTATAATCTGCCGCCGGCGCATGGGATGAGCGAGACCGTGCATGTGCCGTCGAGCGAGCCCGGTCATGAAGGCTGGCTGGTCGGCGTCGTCGATCATGAGACCGCGCCGGACCAGTTCGAACATGCGGTGTGGATCTGGAACGCGGGTGACCTGCCGGCCGGGCCAGTCGCCAAGGTGCCCGTGCCCACCCGCATGCGGCCGCAGGTCCATGGCTGGTGGGTGCCGATGGCGGCCTATCAGGCGGCTAAAGCAGCCTGATCATCGCGCACGTCCAAGGGCGCAGGTGTTAGAGCCTGCCCCCTTGGACGGCGATGATGTTTCGTCATACCACCTTGGCGATCAAAGCGTGCTGATCATCCGCACAGTCTCGTCAAACCGTCCCTCGCGCTCAGCCGAGCGAAGGAAGCGGACATTCTCGACGAGAATTTCCTCGGGCGTGGGCACTTGCTGAAAGAGTGCCATCACTTCCGCAGCATAATCATCGAGCGGCATATAGTTTTCCTGCGTGGATTGTCCCGGGGTTAGCTCGGTGCGCACGGCTGGTGGGGCCAGCTCGATCACCTCGACCTTGCCGCGCAGCTGTTCCCGCAGGGAGACCGTCCAGCTGTGCAAGGCCGCCTTGCTCGCGCTGTAGCTCGGGGTGCCGATCAGCGGCACGAAGGCGAGGCCGGAGGTCGTGTTGACGATCGCGGCGTCTTCCTGCGCCGTCAGATGCTCGATCAAGGCATTGGTGAGACGGATCGGCCCCAGCACATTAGTGATGAAGGTCTGCTCCGCCACAGTCGTGTCGCCACGTCGCGTCAGATCCTCGCGCTGCATGATGCCGGCATTGTTGAACAGGATGTTGATCGCCGGAAAGCGGGCGATCGCTTCGGCCGCGAATGCTTCGATGCTTCCCGGATCGCTCGCATCGACGGTGAGCATGTGCATGCCCGCGCGACCCTGGATGGTTTCAGCCAATGTCGCTGCGGTCCGCCCCGCGACGATCACCGTGTTGCCGAGCTCGTGGAAATGGCGCGCCAATGCGCGGCCAATACCGGAGCCGCCGCCGGTGATGAGAATGGTGTTGCCCGTGGTCTTCATGCCGTCTGCTCCAAATTCTGCTGGTGGACGACTGCTCATTTAAGTCCTAGCTTTCAGAACGAAAGAAGGCACCGGAAAGATTGATACTCACCGGAAAGAGAGTGTGAATGACAACTCAAGCGAAGCGCCCAAGCGTGCCAGCCAGCCCGGATCGCTACGATCAGATCGATCCCCGCGTGGAAGCGCTGGTCAATGACCTTATCGGCCAAGTCGCGGACAAATGGACCATGCTGCTGATCGAGGTGTTGCATGACCATGGCGAGCAGCGCTTCACACGGATCTTCGAGAAGATGCCCGGCATCAGCCAAAAGATGCTGACGCAGACCCTGCGACAGATGGAGCGCAACGGTCTGGTCCACCGCACGGTGCATCCGGTCGTGCCTCCTCATGTGGATTATCGGCTGACGGAGCTGGGGGCCAGTCTGGGCGAAGCATTTTGTGGCGTGTGGACTTGGGCGGAGGATCATCTGCAAGACATCGACGCCGCTCGCCTGAGATTTGATGAGGCACGCGCTCGCTAAGTGAGCCGGGCAGGGCGACCGCTAACTCGCCGCATTCTGTTTTCACGAACGCAGCGGCAACGATTCGCGCATTCAAGTTGGGACCTTAGCCGGCCTCCGCCTCCATCGCGGCGGCTGTCCGCCTTTGCCGTGCTTCAAAGATGCACAACCAGACATGTTTCTGCGCTCTTGAACAAGCGCCCTGATGCATAAGTCCCACGCCGGGACCAAAAGTTTGGCCGTCAGGCTGCCGCCGTCTCCTTTAAGTTGATCCTGTCCGGAATTCCTGCCTATATCAACGAGCCTAAAAAAACGGCTCCTGTATGCTCTGCGAGAGGTCGCAAAGACCCGCGCAATGTGAGGCTGCACTGAGCCGCACAGGTGAGGAGAAGATGTGATGAACAGGAAGTCCAGAATCCGCCCATTGCTGTGCGCCGGTTCGGTTATGGTGATGGCCATCGCGGCGACGACACCCGCTTTCGCCCAGCAAGATGCCGCCCCGCAGGCCGACAGCACCCCCGATATCATTGTTACTGCACAATTTCGGTCCCAGCGCCTGCAGGATACGCCCCTGGCGATCACGGCGGTGGATGCGGCGCTGCTCGAGGCGCGCAATCAGGACGACATCGCTGCGGTCGCCCGGCAGGCGCCCAGCGTGACCCTCACCCCCATGGGTGGCGCGTTCGGCGATTCCATGGGCGCCTCCATCCGCGGCATCGGGCAGTTCGATTTCAATCCGGCTTATGAGCCGGGCGTCGGGCTTTATGTTGATGATGTCTATTATCCGACCCTCACCGGCGCCAATTTCGACCTGCTCGACCTGGAGCGCGTGGAAGTGCTGCGGGGCCCGCAGGGAACGCTTACGGGTCGCAACTCGATTGGCGGCGCGATCAAACTATTCTCGAAGAAACCGGAACCCGATCCGAGCGGTTTTGCCGAAGTGAGCTATGGCTCGCGCAACCGCGTGGAAGTGCGGGCGGGGGCGAATTTCCCGATTACGGATATGCTCTTCGCTCGCGTGTCCGGCGTCCACAAGAGCCAGCGCGGTTATGTCCAGCAGATCGACTATGGCTGCGCCAACCCCGGCAATCCCGAGGGCATCCTGCCGGCCGTGCCGACCAACACCGACTGCGTGGTCGAGGATCTGGGCGGCATCAATTATTCAGGCGTACGCGGCGCGCTGCGTTATGCCGGCGAGAAGCTCGATATCCAGATCATCGGCGACTATCAGTATTCCGACCGCCCGAGCGCTGCGGAAGTGCCGATCGTCGCGCAGGGCGATGCCTCGAACTTCCTGTGCGGACCGTGGTGCACCTATGCAAGCTGGGGGCTGCCGGCGGGCGGTCAGGCCGGCAACTGGAATACGGGCAATCGTAACAAGTTCCGTGGCTGGGGCGTGTCTGGCCATATCGATTGGGATGTGACCGACAATCTTCAGGTCCAGTCGATCACGGCCTATCGCTCCTACAACAACCGCTGGGGCACGGACGACGATTTCACGCCGACGCTGACGCGGGCCGCTGGCGGCTTCAACGATCTTGATTTCTGGTTCGTGAGCCAGGAGCTGCGGGTCAACGCCAAGCTTGGCGACATGGCCGATTTGACCGTGGGCGGCTATTATTCCGACCAGCGCAGCACCTACTTCACCATTCAGGATATCCGCTACATCATCCCCGGCGTGCCGCTCCAGTTCCTCGGCAACGATCCGATCAATGCGGACAGCAAGGCCGTGTTCGGCACCGCGATCGTCCGTCCGGTTGATGGCATGACGATCACGGGCGGTATCCGCTACACTGAGGAGCATAAGGACTACACGTTCATCCGGCGGAACCTCGACAATACCGCGCCGCTCTTCCCCGATCCGTTCGGCCTCTCGGCTCTCAATAACCTGAAGGCCGTGTATGACGGGAGCCGCGTCGACTGGCGCCTGTCCGTGGATTACCGCTTCTCGCCGGAAGTGTTGCTCTATGGAACCGTGGGCACGGGCTTCAAGGGTGGCGGCGTCACCGCGCGCCCGTTCCTGCCGACGCACGCGACCCAAGGCACGTTCGGGCCGGAGACCGTCACAGCCTACGAAATCGGCCTGAAGACGGACTTGCTCGACCGTCGTCTGCGCGTGAACCTCGCGGGCTTCTACAACGACTATAAGGCGATCCAGCTGCCGCTTTCCGACTGTTCGGCTTATGGCGGCGGGCCCTGCGCAGTCATCGCCAATGCCGGCGACGGCAAGATGTGGGGCTTTGAAGCCGAGGTTTCGGCAACCCCGGTCGACAATCTGATGATCGACGCGTCGCTGAGCCTGATCGGCTCGGAGTACAAGTCGATCTCGCCCGCCGTCGGCAGCACGATCACCGCCGGCAGCCCCATCGTTTCGCCCGAAACGCAGTGGAGCGCAGGCATTCAGTATGAGATCGACATGGGCGGGGCAGGCTCGATTACGCCGCGGCTGGACGTTGCCTATCGCGGCCGGCAGTTGGCCAGCAGAACGCTGAATGCGGTCAATCCGGACTTCGAATATTTTCCCTCCTACGTCCTTGGCAGCACCCGGCTGACCTGGCGTAATCAGGATCGCGACCTCGCCGTGTCGTTCGAAGTCACCAATCTCTTCGACGAATATTACTACACGTCGCGGTTTGACGCAGTCTACGGCTTCGCGGGCACGGCCTATGCCAATGTCGGCGCGCCGCGCGAATGGCGCGTGTCGATCAAGAAGGATTTCTGAGGCCCTAGGGCGAGATAAACTTGAGGAGGGCGGCCGCGTGGTCGCCCTCATTTCCTTTGACCGCCCCATGATCCCACAATAGCAATAGTCGAAAGAGCGAGAGGCCGCACAGGCCCGCAAGGAGAGGTGAGCGCATGAAGCTAGTTTTGCCGCCCGGAATGTCACCGCAACGCTTCGATGCCGCCGTCAAGGCGTTGCAGGCTGCGGTCGGTGCGGGCTGGGTGATGACCAGCGATGAAGATCGCGACGCCTATGCGGATATTTACGCGCCGGGGCCCGAGACGCTCTGGACCGCATCGGGCGCGGTAGCCCCGAGCACGGTCGAGGAAGTGCAGGCGGTCGTGCGCATTGCCAATGAGCACAAGCTCCCCTTGTGGACAGTCGCGCGCGGCAAGAACCTTGGTTATGGTACGGCGGCACCGCGGATGCCGGGCTGTATGGTGCTGGATCTCGGGCGGATGAACCGCATTCTCGAGGTGGATCCAGAGCTGGGCTACTGCGTGATCGAGCCGGGCGTCGGCTTCATCGATCTCTATGAGCATATCCAGCGCGAGAAGCTGCCGCTGATGATGTCCGTTCCCGGCAATGGCTGGGGCTCAGTGCTTGGCAACGCGCTCGATCATGGCATCGGCTACACGCCCTACGGGGTCCACGCGAGCAACCTGTGCGGCATGGAAGTCGTGCTCGGCAATGGCGATGTGGTGCGCACGGGCCTTGGCGCCATGGAGAACAACAAGGCCGCGCATCTTTTCCCGTTCAGCTACGGCCCGAGCTGGGACCAGATGTTCACCCAGTCCAATCTGGGCGTCGTGACCAAGGCCGGCATGTGGCTGATGCCGGAGCCGGAAACCTCGGTGGAGCTGAACCTTGAAATCCCACAGGCGGAAGACATCGCCTGGGTGATCGACACGCTCACGCCCCTGCGGCTCAATCGGATCATCGATCAGTCGATCTTCATCCCGAGTTGGCTCGGCAAGATGACGATCCTGGGGCAACGCAAGGACTTCTGGGACAAGCCCGGCGCCATTCCTGACTGGCGCGTGCAGGAGCTGCTCAAGGAGCACAAGCTCAGCTACTGGAACATGCAGTTGCGCCTCTATGGCGAGGAATCGGTGACCAAGGCCAAGGCGGCTGTCGTGAAGGCGGCGTTCGCGCCGCACCTCAAGACGCCGATCGGCGAGCGCTGGTGGCGCAAGGGCGATCCGACCAATGTGATGGACCTGACGCTCGGCGTACCATCGGCCGTTCCGCTGCAGATGGGCGACTGGGTTGGCGGGCGCAGCGCGCATATGGGCTTCTCGCCGGTCGTCCCGGCCACCGGCAAGCATGTGCTCGACCAGATGCGCCGCAGCCGCAAGATCATCAACGATCATGATGTGGATTTCTACGCCAGCTTCACCATTGGCGGGCGGTTCTGCAACAATGTGAACATGCTCATGTACGACCGCGACAACGACAAGCAGGTCGAGACGATCAAGACGCTGTTCAACGCCCTGATCGCCGACGCTGCCGCCCATGGCTGTGCCGAATATCGCACCCATCTCGGCTGGATGGACGCGATCTCCGATACCTTCGGGTTCAACAACCACGCCATGCGGCGGATGACCGAGCAGGTGAAAAACACGCTCGACCCGAACGGCATTCTCTCCCCCGGCAAGAACGGCATCTGGCCCAGCGCCTATGCCGACCAGCGTGGAAAGGCACTGGCATGAGGATAGGGCAGGTAACGAGCCTCATGACGCTGATGGCAGTCGGCGTGCTGATGACGACCTATGATCTGGGGACAAGGGATGCGCGGGCTGCCCAGCCCGGCGGTGCTCCGGCAGGCGGCCCGCCGCCACCCTCCGCTTACGGCATGAGGGCGCAAATGGCGCCAGGGGACCGGCAGCATAATGCCAATAGCGGTGAAGCCCTGTTCTCCAATCGGTGCGGCGCCTGCCATTTCGATTGGGGGATGGGCACCAATCTGATCACCAAACAGCAGGTGATGATGGGCAACCCGCCCGCCATGGGCCTGATCGCTAACCGGGACGATTTGACCGCTGACTATGTCAAAGCGGTCGTGCGCATGGGCAAGGGCGCGATGCCGCGCCAGACGCGCGTGGACATCACCGATTCCGAACTGGAAGCCGTGGCGGCCTATCTGGGGAAGGGTAAATGAGCAGCGTCTCGCGGCGGCAATTGCTGGGCGGCGTGGCGGTGGCAGGGGCTGTCGGCTTACTCGGCGCCCGGGCCGTCGCTGGGCCGGAGAAGGCAGCCCGCATCGTCGTCTATGACAGCCGCAGAGCCGCAAGCCGGTCTTTCGCGGGGCAGTTCTTCGGCGTGCAGCAGATCGATCTTGCCGGAGAGCATAGCCGCAACTGGGCCGGCGTCCGCGCGATCCGTCGCAGCGGCGCGATGTCTGGTCCGGTGGCGGGTCTGACCGGGTGGAATGACTATGTCGCCGCCCGGACCTGGCTTGAGGATCGCGGGCTGCGTCTGCGCTCTGAACGGCGCGACGCGACGCATGACCTCATCGCCTGGACGATGGCCTGAAATTGATCGAGAGGAGAGGGCAGCGGCCCGCGTTACGATGAGCAGCAGCAACGACGTCACTTTGTACCATTGGGAGCCCAACGCCAATTCGGGCAAGCCCATGCTTACTCTCATCGAGAAAGGCGTGGCCTTCAACAGCCATTATCTCGACCTGCTCTCGTTCGATCAGCACAAGCCGGACTATCTTGCGATCAACCCGATGGGGACGATCCCGGCGATGACCCATAGCGGCCGGCTGCTCAATGAATCGACCGCCATGATGGAATATGTGGAGGAGGCCTTTCCCGGCCCCTCGATGATGCCTGAAGACCCGGTCGATCGCTGGCGCGTGCGCTGGTGGATGAAATATCTCGACCAGTGGCTCTGCCCGTCGTTCAGCATGATCGGCTGGAGCATCTTCATCGGCCCGCAGGTCCGGGCGCGCGACCCTGAAGAACTCAAAGCGGCGATCGACCGCATTCCGTTGCCGGAGCGCCGCACTGCCTGGCGCAAGGCGATCTACGGCTTGTTCAGCGAAGCCGAGCTGGCAGAGTCGACGCGGCGGGTGAAGCTGGGCATCACCAAGCTGGAGGAGGCGCTGGGGCAGCGCGAATATCTCGGCTCGGATCAATACTCGCTGGCGGATATCAATTGCTTCAATTCTGCTTACGGGCTCCCCTCCATGCAGCCCGATGACGTGAACGACGCAAAAACCCCCAACATCATGCGGTGGCTGCGCGCCATTGCGCGGCGCCCTGCGGTGCGGGAGACCTGGGCCCATAGCCGCGTACCCCGCTTTGCCGAGCGCATCATTCCCTTGATCGAGGAGACAACGTGATGGCGATGACCCTGTATCATGGCGAGCCGACCGGCCCCTCGCTCGCCGTGCTCGCCGCGCTGTTCGAGAGCGGTCTGAACGCGGAGCTTCGCCCTATCGACCTCGGCATGGCCGAGCGCCATGGCGGGACTGTGCCGCGCGCTTTCGAGGTCGATTACAGCGTCGAAGGGGAGGGCCCGGTGCTCGTCGTCGACGGTCAGGCGCTGTGCGACAGCGTGTTCATCGCCTGCTATCTGGATGATGCCTCGCCCGGTTGTGGCCTGCGCCCGACCGATCCCTATGCGCGGTGGGAAATGATGGCCTGGTGTCGCTGGATGATCGAGCGCCTCGCGCCCGGCGCGGCCGCCCTGGCCAACCTGGCGTGGACGATGCCGCGCTTGGCTGCGCTCGATGAGGCGCGCTTCGATGCGCTGATTGCCCCCATTGCCTCGCAGGATCTGGCCGAGCGCTGGCGCGAGACGCGTAGCGGCCAGCTCTCGGCCGAGCATCGTGCTGCCAGCGAGGCACGTATCCGGGAGGCCACGCAGAAGATCGAGGCCCGTCTAGACGCGCGCGACTGGCTCATGGGCAGCTTCTCCTTCGCTGATCTGGAAAGCTACGCCTGGGTGGCGCCGATGCGCGACCTGCTTTCCGATGCCTTCGCCGGCAAGCCGCGCCTGGGGGCGTGGCTGGCGCGGGTTGAGGCGCGGCCGAGCGTGCAGCGGGCGCTCGCGCAGGCGCGCGGCGCGCAGCCGGCTCACGCCTTTGCGCCCGGCCCGGAAATCAATCGCTGGGGCTAGGGCGGAACGTCCACCGCGCTCTATCGTTGGATGATCGGCGGCGCCTCTCGCGCCGCTGCATCATCGGAGAGGAGCAGCATGAGCACACAAGCCCGCGACCTGACCAGCTTGCTGACCGTCTGTCTGGAAGACCTCTATGCAGGACGGGTTCTTGCCGCCGAGGCTTTGCCCTCAATCGCTGCTGCCGTCGGCCTGCCGGTCTCCCAGATTGTCGATGCCCTGGCGCGCAGCTGGGGGGATCAGGCCCGTGCGATCAACGCGCTCGAGCCGATCGACGATCCCGCTGAGAACCTCTGGATGGGCGGCATCGTCAAGGATGCCCACCGCGATACCGAGACGATCCCGCAGGGGTCGTTACGCGACATCGCCATCATTGGCGCCGTGCGAAAAGCCGTGGCGGCCGATGCCGTCTCCCTGGAGACCGCCATCGCTCTTGCGAACAGGCTATCCAATGATCGTGCGCAGGACGCTCTGACCGCGATGCGCACGCATGCCCACGCCACCGACGAGCAGTTCCGCACGCTGCTGCTCGATGTGACGCAAGCCGCCGGTTGAAGGCTCCCTTCTGCGGGCTAGAAGAGTCTGGAAGGCGGCGATGGCGCGAGCCTAGGCGGGAGGCGTTTTGCCGGTCTTACCATCGATGAGCACCGCCTGCTGCCATCGCCCGGGGGCCTTGTCCGTCCGGTGAATGCACCCGGCCCAACAGCAGGGCCGCTTCTTGCCTTCGCGCAGTTCTTCGCAAGTTCGCTGGATCCGCCTTTCGCGGGTCTTCGCCTGTTTGGCGTCCTCCACCCAGCAGATGAACTCGTTCCGGCCGAGTGGGGTCAGCTTTTCCCAGAGAGCGGGCAAATCGGCATCTGCGGTTAGCGCGTGCCGAAGATCGTCTGCGGCCCGATGGACGGTGCCATGCGGAAATGCGTCTGCCGTCTTGCCTACCAAATTACCCATGGCCGCATGGTGCCCGCGATGACCGGCCAATTCAATGGGAAGGAAGCGCTGACTGCGTAGGGCGGACCCGCATTTGCGCTGCCCCGGCGCGACCTCGCAATGCGTAGTTTGACGTATTCCCTCCGAGCCCCTGGCAGCGCTCAATCATGGCACTTTCCGGCCGGTTTCGGAGTGCCTTATGACCCAGACTTCCCCCTCACGCCGCCAGTTTCTCGCTGCCGTCGGCAATCTGGCCAGCGCGGCCTGGGTGACCTTGAACTGGCCACAGATCGCGTCCGCCGCAGAGCATGTCGGGCATGGTCATGGCGGCGCAGGAGCGGGCGAGGGGCATACGAGCTTTACGACGCTGAACCCTGCGGAAGCGGCCAATGTCGATGCGATCGCCAACCAGATCGTGCCGGGCGGCGCCATGCCGGGCGCGCGGGATGCGCATATCGTCTACTTCATCGACAATGCGATGGGCAGTTTCTTTGCTGAGCAATGGCCGTCCTTCAAGGCCGGCCTGACCGAGTTCAACGCTGGCTATGCCGCGAAATATGGAACGCAGGCGCCATTCTCCGCCGCGCCGGACGCCCAGCAGATCGCCTGGCTCAAGGAGGTCGACAAGACGCCCTTCTTCCTGGCGGTGCGTCGGCTCACGGTCCTCGGCCTCATCGCCATGCCCAAATATGGCGGCAATTTTGAGGGGGTTGGTACCAAGCTGATCGGCGTGGTCGACAGCCATTATTGGGAGCCGCCCTTCGGCTATTACGACAAGGATTATCCGGGGTTCGAGCCCTATCCCGGCACCAAGCCCTACATGGCCTGACGGAGGCGCCCCATGGATCGCAAGACATACAAGACCAGCGAAACAGTCGATTTCATTGTCGTCGGCTCGGGCGCTTCGGGCGGCATCATGGCGCGGGAACTGGCGCGCGCCGGCAACAGCGTCGTGGTGATGGAGCAGGGGCCTCGGCTGGAGGCCTACGAGTTCGAGCATGACGAACTGAAGTACCGGCACCTGTCCGGCATCACCAACAGCCCGACGGCCAATCCGCAAACCTTCCGTAGCGACCCGAGCAAGGCGGCGCAGCGCATGGAGCGGAATGCGCTGACCTATGCCCGCGTGGTCGGCGGCAGCAGCGCGCATTTCAACGCCAATTTCTGGCGACTGCACGAGATCGATTTTATCGAAGGCAGCCGGTGGGGCTCCATTCCCGGCGCCGATCTGGTCGACTGGCCGATCACCTATGCCGAACTCGAACCCTATTACACGATGGTGGAATGGGAAGTCGGGGTGTCCGGTCTCGCCGGTGCCAGCCCGTTCGACCCGCCGCGCAGCAAGCCTTATCCCATGCCGCCGCTGCCGGTGAAATCTTCCGGCGTGCTGTTCGAGCGCGGGGCGCGCAAGCTCGGCCTGCATCCGTTCCCGGCGCCGCTGGCGATCAATTCCGTGATCTACAAGGATAGGCCGCCTTGCGCGCAATGCGGTCTGTGCGGCGGCTTTGGCTGCGAGGTGATGGCCAAGTCCTCCTCGGTCTGGACGGTGATCCCCGAGGCCGAGGCAACCGGCAATTGCGAGATCCGCTCGGAGAGCTACGTGTTCCGCATCGGCATGAACGATGCCGGGCGCGCCACCGGCGTCCATTATTTCGACAAGGATCGTAAGGAGCAGTTCCAGAATGCCCGCGCCGTGGTGGTGTGCGCCAATGGTGCGGAGACGCCGCGGCTGCTGCTCAACTCCGCGACCAATGCCTTCCCGGATGGGCTGGCCAACTCCAGCGGCAAGGTCGGACGCTATCTAATGTGCAACAAGGGCGGCGGGGCGATGGCCCGGTTCGATCAGCCGCTCAACGAATATAAGGGCGCGAACGTCACCCGCATCTTGCACGATTTCTATGACGCCGACGAGAAGCGCGGTTTCTACGGTGGCGGCGGGTTCGACGCGCGCTCGGGCGGCCCGCTCACCTGGGGGCAGAGCGTTCCCAAGGGCACGCCGACATGGGGGCCGGGATTCAAGGAATATCTGGAATCCTATACCTATTGGATGAACTGCTCGGGCCACGGCACGTCGCTGGCGCAGGAGACCAACCGCGTCGATATCGACCCCGAACTCAAGGACGAGTGGGGCATTCCGGCGATCCGGGTGACGTACAAGGATCACCCTGACGACACCAAGCATGCGAACTGGCAGGCCGATCGGGCAGTGGAGATCATGGATGCCGCCGGCGCGACGCAGGTCGTCCGCAGTGAAGTGGGCGAAGGGCGCGGCGGCGTCCACCTGCTCGGCACCTGCCGCATGGGGAATAACCCGGAGACGTCGGTCATCGACAAATATCACCGGACCCATGACGTGCGGAACCTGTTCCTGTGCGATGGATCGAGCATGGTGACGTCCGGGCGCGGTCAGCCCACGCAGACGATCGAGGCCCTCGCCTTCCGCGCGGCCGAACATATCGCCCGGTTCGCGCGGACCAATCAGATCTGATCGCAGCCACAGGTGCCGTCTGAACAAATCGGACGGCCCCTGGGCAGGCCTATTGGACCCGTCCGCACTGCATGAATGGCGGCGATGACGGTTATCGCTACGCTCCCGCAATCACCCCATCGACTCTCATCATGACTTTGTCCTAAACCTGTCGTCGAGATCGATGATTTGGGTCATGCGCGCTCGTTCGCCGCCAAGAAGCGTCGGAGCGCGCTGGGCAGATGATATGCCCGGCACGCTGAGCCGGGTTCACAGAGGAGCTGGATGAATGAACCAGATGAGCAACGTGAAGCTCGAGCAATTCCCCTATTCGGAAGCGGCCAAGAAGGCGCTCGCCCGCAAGCCGCAGCTGTTTATTGACGGGCAGTGGGTGGATTCCACCGGCGGCGAGACGCTGGGCGTGATCGATCCCAGCTCCGGCAAGGAAATCAGCCGGTTTGTCGATGCGAGTGATGCCGACGTCGATCGCGCCGTGGCAGCCGCGCGCCGCGCTTTCGACGATGGCCGCTGGTCCGACCTGCCGCCCATCGTTCGCGAGACGATGATGCGTAAGCTCGCCGATATCCTGGGCGCCCATGCCGATGAACTGGCCGAGCTGGAAGCCATCGACAATGGCAAGCCAAAGGGCATGGCCGGTGCCATCGACGTGCCCGGTGCCATCGGCATGATGCATTATATGGCGGGCTGGGCAACCAAGCTGGGCGGCGAGATGATCGAGCCCATGTCCGCGCCGCGCGGTGCTTTCCACAGCTATGTCCGCCGCGAGCCGATTGGCGTCGCCGCGCAGATCGTGCCGTGGAACTTCCCTCTGCTGATGGCGGTGCTGAAGATCAGCCCGGCGCTGGCCGCCGGTTGCACGGTGGTGCTCAAGCCGGCCGAGCAAACCTCGCTCACCGCGCTGCGCCTGGCCGACTTCATCGCCGAGGCCGGCATTCCAGCCGGCGTCGTGAACATCATCACCGGCAACGGTCATACCGCCGGCGATCGGCTCGTGCGGCACCCCGATGTCGACAAGGTGGCCTTCACCGGCTCGACGGAAGTGGGCAAGATCATCAACCGCACCGCGACGGACAGCCTCAAGCGCGTCACGCTGGAGCTGGGCGGCAAGTCGCCGGTGATCGTGCTGCCGGACGTCGACCCCAAGGTTGTCGGCCCCGGCACGGCGCAGGCGATCTTTTTCAATTCCGGCCAGGTCTGCGTGGCCGGCTCGCGGCTTTATGCGCACAAGAGCGTGTTCGACAGCGTGCTGGAGAACTTCGTGGAAGCCTCCGCATTCTGGCAGCCGCGCGCCAGCCTCGATCCCGATGCGCATATGGGGCCGCTGGTCAGCGACGAGCAGATGCAACGGGTGATGGGCTATATCGAGGACGGCAAGAAGGCGGGCGCCTCTGTCGCCGTCGGCGGCGATGCGCCGGCGAGCGAGGGCGGCTATTATGTCAACCCGACCGTGCTGGTGGACGTGAAGCCGGACATGCGCGTGGTGCGCGAGGAGATCTTCGGCCCCGTCGTCGTGGCCCAGCGCTTCGATGATCTGGATGAAGTCGCGCGACAGGCGAACGATACGAGCTTCGGCCTTGCGGCCGGCATCTGGACCAAGGATCTCTCGGCCATGCACAAGCTGGCCGCGAAGCTGAAGGCCGGCACGATCTGGGGCAATTGCCACTCGATGATCGACCCCGCGCTGCCGTTCGGTGGTTATAAGGAAAGCGGCCTTGGCCGCGAGCAGGGCCGTCAGGGCGTCGAGGCCTATACCGAGCTTAAGTCGGTCATCATCGCCCTCTAACTCACAAATGAGCGCCCCCTCCTCAGCCGGGGAGGGGGGCGAGATCGGTCGAGGGACATGGCGGACCCGGACGACATCCGGAACTTTCTGCGCGTCGATGCGCGGATCACGACGTCCGGGCGACTTCAGTCGGGCGATCCTGCGCGCCTTGCCGAGATTGGCGTGCGCCAGGTCATCAATCTCGCGCTGGACAGTCACCCGGAGGCCCTGCCGAATGAAGCCGCGGAGATGGCCGGGGCAGGGCTGCGTTATACGCATATCCCCATCCCGTTCGATGCGCCGACCGAGCAGCATTATCAGGCGTTCGTCGCGGCGCTGGAGGCCGATGACGCGCCGGTGCATATCCACTGCATCATGAACTGGCGCGTTTCGGCCTTCGTCTATCGCTACCGCCGTGATGTGCTCGGCGTCGCCGACGAACAAGCACGGGCGCTGATGACGCAGATATGGGATCCTGCCGACATGGCGAAGACCGGGAGCAGCCCGGACCTTGGGCCATGGATCGAGATCATCGCGCCGCGCTAGACGGTGCGCAGGGAGAGGAGAGAGGCCATGACAGACTTTGCGGGGCGGCATGTGATCGTCACCGGCGCATCCAGTGGCATAGGACTGGCGACGGCGCGGATGCTCGCCACCCGTGGCGCGAGGGTTTCCATGCTCGCGCGACGCAAAGAGGCGCTGGCCGATCAGGCCCGGGCCATTGGCGATCATGCCGCTGCCTTCGCCGCCGATGTCGGTGACAAAGCCGCGCTTGAAGCCGCGCTGGCAGAGGCCGTGGGGCATTTCGGGCCGGCTTATGGGTTGTTCGCCAATGCCGGGCTCGCGGGCAACTTCGCGCCGGCGCTGGCCTATTCGCCCGAGCTGTTCGACGAGGTGATCCGTGTCAATCTGACCAGCGTCTTCTGGGCGATCCAGGCGCTCGCGCCGGGAATGGTGGAAGCGGGCGAGGGCAGCATCCTCGTCACCGGATCGATGGCCAGCAAGCGCGGCATGGCGATGAACCCGGCTTATGTCGCGTCCAAACATGGCGTACTTGGGCTCTCGCGCGCCATCGCCGTCGAACTGGCGCCACAGGGCGTGCGGTGCAACTGCATCGTTCCCGGCTTCATCGAGACCCCGGCCTTCGACCTGATCCCGCCCGAGCAAGCCGCGCGCATCAACCAGCGCGTGCCCCAGCGCCGGATGGGCAGCGCCGATGAACTGGCGGAGGTCGCCTGTTTCCTCCTCTCACCGGCTGCCAGTCATGTGACGGCGCAGAACTGGGCAGTCGATGGCGGCGTGCTCGATACGCTCGAAGTTTAAGGAACCCTCAGGATGACGCTCAAATATTACCACGCCGAGCCGCTGGCCAATTCGCTCAAGTCGATGATCCCCTTGAAGGAGAAGGGGTTGGCTTATGAATCGATCTATGTCGATCTCCACAAGTTCGAGCAGCATTCGGACTGGTTCAAGGCGATCAACCCGGAGGGGCAGGTGCCGGTGCTGGTCCATAATGGCGCCGTGATCACCCACACGACCGTCATCAACGAGTATCTGGAAGACGTCTTTCCCGAAGTCCCGCTGATGCCCTACGATCCGCTCGGCAAGACCAAGGTGCGCTACTGGAACAAGTTTGTGGACGAGCATGTCATGAACTATGTCTCCATGCATGGCTGGCACCGGCTCGTCGGCGTGATTGCCCGCAACATCGAGAATGGCGAGTTCGAGAAGTTGCTCGAGCATATTCCGCTCCCCGATCAGCGCAAGAAATGGGCGACCGCGCGCTCTGGCTTTTCCGAGACGGACCTCGCCAACGCGACCGATAAGATCATCTATGCGCTGCGCAAGATCGAGGCCCAGCTTGGTGAGACGCCCTGGCTGGCCGGCGAGATGTACACGACGGCGGACATCAATTTCTTCAGCCATTGCGGCGCGATGGTAGAGCGGATGTTCCCGGAGCTGGATGTTACGACCAACTATCCGCGGATCGTCGATTGGCGCGAGCGGGCGAAGGCGCGCCCGGCCGTCGCCGAGGCGCTGGCCAGCGAAGATCGCACCGCGCCGGGCCTGCGGACCTGGTCTGGCGACCGCTAGGCGCTGTAGCCGGCAACACAGTGAATTGAGATGAGTGAAGGAGTTTGACGATGCGTGCATGGCAACTGGCGGCGGGGGCCACCTCGATCGACGATCTTCATCTGGTCGAGCGCGATCAGCCCGCGCCCGGCCCCGGTCAGGTGGCGATCCGGGTTCATGCCTGTTCGCTCAACTATCGCGATCAGGCGGTGGTGCTCGGGCGCTATCTCGGCGGTCCCGTGCCCAGCCCGACGATCCCGCTTTCCGACGGGGCTGGCGAAGTCATTGCCGTGGGTGCGGGTGTGACGCAGTTCAAGCCGGGCGACCGGGTGGCCGGCACCTTCTTCCAGAGCTGGGACGATGGCCCGCCCAATCCGGCTGCGGGCCTTGCGCTCGGTGCGGCAGGCGCTGACGGGATGCTCGCCGAAGTGGTCGTTCTGCCTGAGCAGGGCGTGGTCCCCATCGCCAAGTCGCTCAGCTATGCCGAGGCGGCTTGCCTGCCCTGCGCCGGTGTGACGGCCTGGAACGCGCTGTTTGAAGGCCCACGGCCGGTCAAACCCGGCGAACGCGTGCTGCTGCTTGGCACCGGCGGGGTGTCGATCCTCGCGCTGCAACTCGCCAAGGCGGCGGGCTGCGAGGTCATCATTACCTCCTCCAGCGACGCCAAGCTGGAGCGCGCCAAGGCGCTGGGGGCCGATCATCTCATCAACTATCGCGAGATCGAGGACTGGGGTCAGCATGTCTCCACCACGATGGGCGGCGTCGACAAGGTTGTCGAGGTCGGCGGTGCCGGCACGGTGCAGCAAAGCATGGCCGCACTGCGCCACAATGGTGAGGTTGCACTGATCGGCGTGCTCAATCCCGTTGGCGGGCCTAACCCATCAGGCCTGATGTTCGTCGGCGGCACGCTGCGGGGTATTTTCGTCGGCTCGCGCGGCATGGCGCGGCGACTGGCTGCGGCAATCGACGTCAACGGCATCAAGCCGGTCATCGGCGCCCGTTATGCATTCGAGGATGCCAAGGCGGCCTTCGCGCATGGCAGCGGTTCGGAACATTTCAGCAAGGTGGTGATCGACGTTCGCTGAGATCGCGTGGCCCGCTTCATGTTCATACCCGGGGCCTGGCATAGCGGGTCGTGCTCCGAGCGTCTGCGCGCGCCGCTGGGGCGGGCCGGGCACAGCATGATCGCGCTCGACCTGCCGGGTGCCGGTGGCGCTGCGCGCGCCATGGCGCAGGTCTCGCTGGAGGGCTGGGCGCAGTTTATCGTTGGGGAGGCCCGGCGTCAGCCTGCGCCGGTGATCCTGTGCGCCCATAGTCGCGGCGGTATCGTCGCCAGTCAGGCGGCCGAACTGGCGCCGGAGGCGTTCGCAGCGTTGGTCTATATCAGCGGCGCGCTCATCCCCGACGGCAAAAGCCTGTATGACGTGATCGGGCGCTCGATGGAGACGGGCCGTTTCGGCGCCGCGCTCAGCCCGGTCCATGCAGGCCTTGGCTTGCGGTTCGACCCAGCGGAGGCGGCGGAATTCTTCTATCAGCTTTGCAGTCCTGAGGACCAGCGGCAATCGGTCGCGCGCCTCATCGACGAGCCGGTCAGGCCATTCGGGACAGCGCTGCGCCTCACTGCCGCTCGCTTTGGCCGCGTACCGCGCCATTACATCGAATGCGCTCAGGACCGGACCTTTCCATTGGACGTGCAACGCGCGATGCAGGCGGTGCTGCCTTGCCGCAGTGTGACCACGCTCCAGAGCGACCATAGCCCGTTCATTTCCATGCCGGAAACCCTCGCGGGTGCTTTGGCGACCATCGCAGAACAAGAATGAAGAGGAGAGACGGATGACCAGGAAATTTGGCTTCGGCGGCGACATCGGCACCATCTGCCAGATGGCCTATGTGGTCCGCGACATCCATCAGGCGATCGACTGGTGGATCGAGCGCACCGGCGTCGGTCCCTGGTTCGTCCTCCCGAGCTTCGGGGGGCCGGATCATGTCTATCGCGGCGAGACCTGCAAGAGCAGCAGCGCCATCGCGATGAGCTTTGCCGGCTCGACCAATATCGAGCTGATCCAGCCTTTGGACGACCATCCGTCGGTCTACAAGGAGACGATCGATCGCGTCGGCTATGGCTTCCATCACTTTGGCGTCGCGCGCGAGGACATCGAGGACGAGGTGGCGCGCCGGATCGCGCGTGGGGAAACATTGGTCCAGCGGGCGCCGGTTCCGACTGGTGGCTCTGTCGCGTTCTTCGAGGGCGGGCCGGGCGCGCCGGGCTTCGTCGAGCTGATTCCGGCAACGGGGGGCATGGATGCCGGCTTCACCACCTTTTGGGAGCAGACGCAGGATTGGGATGGCCGCGACCCCATCCGGCCCTTCCTGTGAGCCGGTTTAGGCCCCGCGCGACCTCAATCATATTGCGCAGCAACATGGCTAGACATGATACCCCGCGCCGTGGAAATGGCATGAACCGGCGATCCGTGGGAACCGGCTCCGATGGGGCCGGAAACTGGTTCGCTGGTGCAGCATGAACGTGCATTTTTTTGACGCCATTGCGAGGTGATAAATCCCTATCAATTCGCTAATTTCTGCGCCGGAGGGTCTGGGCGGCCTTCCAATTTTTCGTTTGTGTAACATACAAAATTTCGTATGTTCCGCCCGTCCATCGATTCGACGTTCTCGTCGAACGCAGACCCTTGTTTCTCGCGATCCAAATGGAGAGGCTCTCTGATGTCCAACCCTACCAATCTTGAGCAAGTGCTCAACGCCGCCGGCAACCCGGTGGAAATGCTGCGCAACAGCCAGATCGGCGCCTATGTGTATCCGGTCGTTGCTCCGGAATTCTCCAACTGGCGCTCCGAGCAGTGGGCTTGGCGCAACGCTGCCGTGCTGTTCGATCAGTCGCACCACATGGTCAACCTGTTCATCAAGGGCAAGGACGCGCTCAAGCTCCTGACCGATACGATGATCAACTCGCCCAAGGGCTGGGAAGTCAACAAGGCCAAGCAGTATGTGCCCGTGACGCCTTATGGCCACGTCATTGGCGACGGCATCATCTTCTGGGAAGAGCCCGAAGTGTTCTGCTATGTCGGCCGTGCGCCGGCTGCCAACTGGCTGCAGTACCATGCCGAGACCGGCGGCTACGACGTCGAGATCGTCTATGACGACCGTTCGCCTTCGCGTCCGATGGGCAAGCCCGTCAACCGTAGCTACTGGCGCTTCCAGATCCAGGGCCCGAACGCCTGGGACGTGATCGAGAAGCTGCATGGCGGCAAGCTCGAGCAGCTCCGCTTCTTCAACATGTCCACCATGAACATCGCTGGCCGCTCGGTGCGCACGCTCCGTCACGGCATGGCCGGTGCGCCGGGCCTCGAAATCTGGGGTCCGTACGAAGAGATGGAAGACATCCGCGGCGCCATCGTCGAGGCTGGCAAGGATCTTGGCCTGGTGCAGGTCGGTTCGCGCGCTTATCCCTCGAACACGCTGGAATCCGGCTGGATCCCGAGCCCGCTGCCGGCCATCTACACCGGCGAGAAGCTGAAGGCCTATCGTGAGTGGCTGCCGGCCAAGAGCTACGAAGCCACCGGCGCGATCGGCGGTTCGTTCGTCTCGAACAACATCGAGGACTACTACACCAATCCTTATGAGATCGGTTACGGTCCGTTCGTGAAGTTCGACCACGACTTCATCGGCCGCGAAGCGCTTGAAGCCCTCGATGCTTCGACGCAGCGCAAGAAGGTCACGCTGGCCTGGAACGGCGACGACATGGCGAAGATTTACGGTTCGCTGTTCGATGCCGACGCCGACTCGCACTACAAGTTCTTCGACCTGCCGCTGGCCAACTATGCCAACACCAATGCCGACGCCGTCCTCGACGCCGCTGGCAACACGGTCGGCATCTCGATGTTCACCGGCTACTCGTACAACGAGAAGCGCGCGCTTTCGCTCGCGACGATCGACCATGAGATCCCGGTTGGCACCGAGCTGACGGTTCTGTGGGGCGAGGAAAATGGTGGCACGCGCAAGTCCACCGTCGAGCCGCACAAGCAGATCGCTGTTCGTGCCGTCGTGAGCCCGGTTCCCTACTCGGTGACCGCGCGCGAGACGTACGAAGGCGGCTGGCGCAGCGCTCGCGTCGACGCCTGATCCTGATCCGTTGCGGGCGGCCATCCTACGGGGTGGCCGCCCCGACGACCTTCCGAAGACACTATAAGCCCCAATCGAGGCGAGGACTTTTCATGGCTACGGCAACCCTGGACAAGACCGCACTGGCGCGGCTGTTTGAAGACTACTCGCTCGAAATCACGCCCAAGGACGTGGAAGCGCTGCAGAATGCCGCGCACATGATCCCGCAGGGTACGCTCATTTCCTGCACCTTCTTGCCGGGTGCCGAGTTCGAGGATCGCGTCCGCGCGGCTCGGGCCATTCAGGACCTCGGTTTCAAGCCGGTTCCGCACATTTCCGCACGGCGCCTGCTGGTAAAGGAAGACCTCAACCGCTTCCTCGACATGCTCGCCGCACAGATCGACCTCAAGCATGTGTTCGTGATCGCCGGCGATCCTTCCGAACCGCTCGGGCCCTATGACGACGCGCTGGCCGTGATCTCCTCGGGCACGCTCAAGGAATATGGCATCCAGCATGTCGGCATCTCCGGCTATCCCGAAGGTCACCCGGACATCACCAACGAAAAGCTCGTCAAGGCGATGCATGACAAGGTTGCCTCGCTCAAGGAGCAGGGGATCGACTATTCGATCATGACCCAGTTCGGTTTCGATGCCGATCCGGTGCTCGACTGGCTCAAGCAGATCCGCGCCGAGGGCATTGACGGCCCCGTGCGCATCGGCCTTGCCGGTCCGGCCTCGATCAAGACGCTGCTCCGCTTTGCCGCCCGCTGCGGCGTCGGCACTTCCGCCAAGGTCGTGAAGAAGTACGGCCTCTCGATCACCAGCCTGATCGGCAGCGCCGGTCCCGATCCGGTGATCGCCGATCTCGTCCCCGCGCTGGGCGAGGAACATGGCAAGGTTCACCTTCATTTCTATCCGTTCGGCGGTCTGGTGAAGACCAACGAGTGGATCGTGAACTTCAAGGGCAAGCAGGGTATCTGACGCGCTCGCGTCCGCTGCCGCTCAATTAATTTCGGACAAAGACGGTCGGCCCGTTCCGGGCCGTATCATGGAAAGGCTAGGAGAATCATGGCTCAAGGCTCCGACATCGAAATCGCACGCGAAGCGAAGATGCAGAACATCGCCGAGGTCGGCGCAAAGGTCGGCATCCCGCAGGACGCGCTGCTGAACTACGGCCCGTACAAGGCCAAGCTGTCCTGGGACTTCATCAACAGCGTCCAGGGCAATCAGGATGGCAAGCTCATCCTCGTCACCGCGATCAATCCGACGCCGGCAGGCGAGGGCAAGACCACCACGACAGTCGGCCTTGCTGACGGCCTGAACGCCATCGGCAAGAAGACGGTCGCTGCGCTGCGTGAGCCGTCGCTCGGCCCGTGCTTCGGCGTCAAGGGCGGTGCTGCCGGCGGCGGTTATGCGCAGGTCGTGCCGATGGAGGACATCAACCTCCACTTCACCGGCGACTTCCATGCCATCACCTCGGCGAACAACCTGCTCGCTGCGCTGATCGACAATCACATCTACTGGGGCAACAAGCTCGGCCTCGATCCGCGCCGTATCGCGTGGCGTCGCGTGCTGGACATGAACGACCGCGCGCTGCGTTCGATCGTCAACTCGCTCGGTGGCGTGTCCAACGGCTACCCCCGCGAGGACGGCTTTGACATCACCGTGGCGTCGGAAGTCATGGCAATCCTTTGCCTCGCTTCGGACCTCAAGGATCTGGAGCGTCGCCTCGGTAACATCCACGCCGGCTACACCCGCGACCGCAAGGCCGTGCTGGCGCGCGAGCTAAACGCCTCGGGCGCGATGACAGTCCTGCTCAAGGACGCGCTGCAGCCCAACATCGTGCAGACGCTCGAGAACAACCCCGTGCTGATCCACGGCGGCCCGTTTGCGAACATCGCGCATGGCTGCAACTCGGTGCTCGCCACCAAGACGGCGCTCAAGATCGCCGACTATGTGGTGACCGAAGCCGGGTTCGGCGCTGACCTTGGCGCCGAGAAGTTTTTCGACATCAAATGCCGTAAGGCCGGCCTGAAGCCCTCCGCGGCCGTCATCGTGGCCACCATCCGCGCGCTCAAGATGCATGGCGGCGTCGACAAGGCCGATCTTGGCACGGCAAACCCGGACGCGGTGCGCAAGGGCGGCGTCAACCTCGCCCGTCACATCGAGAACGTCCGTCAGTTCGGCGTGCCCGTGGTCGTCGCGATCAACCAGTTCGTCACCGACACGGCCGAGGAAATGGCTGTCGTTCAGGAGATCGCGGAAGCCGCTGGCGCCGAGGCGGTCGAGTGCAGCCACTGGGCCAATGGCTCGAAGGGCACCGAAGAGCTGGCCCGCAAGGTTGTCGCCCTCGCTGAGGGCGGTTCGTCCAACTTCGCACCGATCTACGAGGACGGCCTCTCGCTGTTCGACAAGATCGACACGATCGCCAAGCGCATCTACCGCGCTAGCGAAGTGACCGCCGACAGCAGCGTACGCAACAAGCTCAAGGGCTGGGAAGCCGATGGCTATGGCCATCTGCCGGTCTGCATGGCCAAGACGCAGTACAGCTTCTCGACCGACCCGAGCCTGCGCGGTGCGCCGACCAACCATGTCGTGCCGGTGCGCGACGTGATCCTGTCGGCAGGCGCCGAGTTCATCGTCGCGGTGTGCGGCGATATCATGCGCATGCCCGGCCTGCCCAAGACGCCGTCGGCGGACTTCATCCGTCTGGACGACAAGGGGCAGATCGAAGGTCTGTTCTGATCAATTAAGATTGAAGGAGGCTAGCGGCCTCCTGCTTTGAGAGATTGGCCTGTCGGCGTTGCTGGCGGGCCATTTTCTTTTCCGGTTAACAAATGTTTACCATGCATTAACCATCGGTTAGACAGGCCTTGTCTGTGGGGGGCAAGCGAACGATGGTGCGCTATAAAGTGATGCTGGTTTTCGGCACGAGGCCCGAAGCCATCAAGATGTTTCCTGTCTATGATGCGCTGAAATCTCTGCCGCAGATCGAGACGAAAGTCTGCGTTTCCGCACAGCATCGGGCGTTGCTCGACCAGGTTCTCGACCTTGCTGGGATTTTGCCGGACTTCGATCTCGACATCATGGCGCCGGACCAGACGCTCGACACGTTGACGGCGCGGCTCATCCTCGCCTTGGGCGCCGTGTTTGACGCCGAACGGCCCGACAGGGTGTTGGTCCACGGCGATACCAAGACGGCGATGATGGCCGCCCTTGCGGCTTATTACCGTCGCATTCCGGTCGGGCATGTCGAGGCCGGCTTGCGCAGCGGCGATATCTACAACCCATGGCCCGAAGAGGTGAATCGCCGCATCATCGCATGCGCGGCCAATCTGCATTTCGCCCCGACACGGGGGGCCGCGGCAGCGCTGGAAGCCGAGCATACGCAAGGGCGGATCATCGTGACGGGCAACACGGTGGTGGATGCCTTGCTCGCGACTCAGGGCAGGCTGCGGGAGCAGCCTTTTTTGGCGGGCTCGATCGCCCCCGTGCTGCGGCGCTTTTCAGGGCGCCGGATCGTCATCGTCACCAGCCACAGGCGGGAGAATCTGGGGCAGGGGCTCTCGAACATTGCCGCCGCCATCCGCACCGTCGCCCAGCGCGACGATGTGGCCATCATCTGGCCGGTCCATCCCAATCCACAGGTCCGCGCCACGCTGGAGCCCGCGCTTTCCGGCCTGGAGAATGTCGCGCTGATTGAGCCGCTGGATTATCCAGGATTTGTGGGCCTGCTCGATGCAGCTTCCCTCGTGCTGACCGATAGTGGCGGTATCCAGGAAGAAGCGCCCAGCTTCGGCAAACCGGTGCTGGTTATGCGGGAGACGACCGAACGGCCAGAGGGCATCGAGGCCGGCACCGCGCGTCTGATCGGCACCGCGCCCGATCGAATTGTCGCCGAAGTAACCCGGTTGCTGGACGACCCCCAAGCCTATGCCGCCATGGCCCATGCCCATAGTCCTTTCGGGGATGGCCAAGCCGCCGCGCGCATCGCTGCAGTGCTGGCCGAGGAAGCCGCAGCGCGATGGGTGGTGGTGCCCAGTCTGGGAAATCTGCAATCGGTTTCCCAGGTGCCGAGCGCGCCCTGAGCGCGGCTTGCATCATGATCTCGTCTGCGATCGAGGCGAATAACCTGGCCGGGTCCATGGCGTGCGAGTCATTGTGGAAGTCGGGCGAACGGCCTGCACCTCGCTTACCGGCGGTTTATATGGGATTCGCAATGCAGGGCTGATTGGAATCCCCGATATGTCCCTTCCACGCAGTTCGATTCGTCTCCTTCACCAAGTCAACGGAAAGGAGCAGGTCATCCACCAATCAAGCAGCAGAATCCGACACAATCTAAAGTAGTTGCATTTGTCGGAGCAATCGATTGCAAAAATGCTTAGACAAAGTGTATTCATTTTCGTAAGTCGATATTGACGATCGACAGTAGGGCCGATCGCGCTGTCATATTGGGGAGGATCATGGCCAAAAATGGCTTCCGGCGCGCATCTGCGCTTGGCTTCGTGTCGTTTGCTGCGCTTGTTGCGTCGCAGGGTGTCAGCGCTCAGACGGGCACCGCACAGACCAATCAGTCCGAGGATGATGCCGCGAACACCGCTGACATTGTGGTGACCGGCACCCAGTTGCGCGGGGTTGCGCCGGTGGGTTCCTCGGTGATTGCAGTCGGTCAGCAGGAAATCCGCGACACGGGGCTGGCCACGACATCGGATATCCTCAAGACCATTCCGCAGGTGTCCGCCTTGGGGCCGGGCGAAGCCACGCTGGGCACCAACGTCAACAGCGCGACGCTCAACAGCACCCGCGCCAATGGCGTTAACCTGCGCGGCCTCGGCACGCAGGCGACGCTCACCTTGCTCGATGGCCGCCGCGCCCCTCCGGGCGGTGTTGCCGGCCAGCTCTTCGATGCCTCGGTGATCCCGGCCATTGCGCTCGAACGGATCGACATTGTGGCAGACGGCGCCTCGGCCACTTACGGCTCGGATGCTGTCGCGGGCGTTGCCAACCTCATCCTGCGCCGCAACTTCGACGGGCTGGAGGCCAGCGCGCGTTACGGCTTCGCTGATGGCTATGACGAATGGCAGGGCAATGCCATCCTCGGCAAGAAGTGGGACACCGGCTCGGTGATGATTGCCGGCGACTATTATTACCACAGCCGCCTGCGCCAAGAAGATCGCGCCGAGCTGTTCCAGTGCGATCAGCGTGCTTTTGGGGGCTTGAACAACTGCGCCTTCACCAGCTCGCCGGGCAATGTGATCGATCCCGCGACCTTCACCCGTTATGGGCTTCCGGGGGGCAGCGGCGAGAATTTGACACCGGCGAATCTGTCTACGGCGCCCAACTTCCAGCAAAGCTATGTGAACAATGATCTTCTGCCGCAGCTCAAGCGCTGGAGCGTCATTGGCCGCCTCGATCAGGAACTGACGCCTGCGCTCAAGATGTGGGCCAGCGGCTTTTACTCCAAGCGGACCCTGAACCAGCGCGCGGGGTCTCTGACGCTGGGCGCCGCGACGCCCGTACCGAGCAGCAATCCCTATTTCATCGAGTTCGCGCCGGGGCAGACCTCGCAGATCGTCGAATATGCCTTTAACGAATATGGGCCGATCCAGGGCAACATCTACGAAAGCTCCTACCAGCTGGCGACCGGGTTCGATTATTCGCTGGATGGCAATTGGCAGCTTTCCATCTACGGCTCCCATGGCGCCACGGAAGGCGGCGCCAAGACGGACGGTTTCCTGAACACGGCTTTGCTCTCCGCCGCGCTGGCCGATTCCAACCCCGCGACGGCCCTGAACGTCTACGGGACGGGTCAAAACAGTCGTGATCAGATCGACCGCCTTGTCGCCTTCTTCGACGTGACCGGCCTCTACACGGTCGACCTCGTCAACGTGAAGACGGACGGTGCGCTCTTCAACATCGGCGGCGGCGCGGTGCGCATGGCGGTGGGCGGCGAGTTCCACCATGATTATTACCGCAACACCGCCGCCGAGAATATCAACGGGCCGTCGCTCTCGCAGATCAACCTCTTTGGCGATACCGCCAGCTCTCGCGACGTCTGGTCGGCCTTTGCGGAGGTGAACGTGCCGCTGGTCGGTGCGGCCAATGCCATGCCGGGCATCGATCGGCTCGAGTTGAACATTGCCGGCCGCTATGATCACTATAGCGACGTCGGCGGAACGACCAATCCGAAGTTTGGCATTCGCTACGATCCCGTGCCGGGCGTCTCGGCTCATGCCAGCTACGGCACCTCATTCCGGGCGCCGACGCTGTCCGATACCAACCCCGCCAGTACGGCGACGGTGTTTTCGATCCCCAATTTCGGGCCGTTCGGCAATGTGATCGAATATGTCGGCGGCAATGCCGATCTCAAGCCTGAGAAGGCCACGACCTGGTCGGTTGGCGTCAAGTTCACCCCGCCGAGCAGCGGCTTCACTGCGTCGCTGGATTACTTCAACATCGATTATAAGGACGTGATCGAGACAGCGCCGGTGTTCAGCGTGCAGGTCTTCACCGACCCGGCCTACGCGCCGTTCGTGACCTTCAACCCGACCGTCGCGCAGGTGAACGCGATTTACGATCTGCCCTGGGCGCCGCCGGCGATCATTGCAGCTTCCGATGTCGATGCCATTGTCGATGCCCGCCGCAACAATGTCGGGCGCATCAAGATGGACGGGCTGGATTTCCTCGCCAACTATGCGTTCGATCTGGGCGGTGGATCGGCCAATATCGGCGTCTCGGGCACCTATCTGCTCAGCTATGGGCGAGCGACCGGCCCGACCTCGCCAACGGTGGACCGACTGAACCTGGCTAACTTCCCGCTGCGGTTCCGTGGCCGCGCCAATCTCGGGTGGCGTGGCGACAATTTCGGCGCCACGATGTTCGTCAACTATACCAATGCCTACACCAACACGGTGGGCACCATCGCGCCATCGCAGTCGGTCGACTCCTACACGACGGTCGATCTGACGCTGACCTACGACGTGCCCAAGGCGGACGGCGTGCTGAGCGGCCTGTCCTTCTCGCTGAGTGCGCTGAACCTGTTCGACGCCGCACCGCCCTTTGCGGCGATCGCCAACAACCAGGTCTATGACTCGACTGTGGCGAACCCGCTCGGCCGGTTTGTCTCGCTGACAGTCCGCAAGGCGTTCTAACTCTGTGTCACCCGTGCCCTCCAGCAGGGCGCGGGTGGCCGGATTGCTCTCGACGGGCAGGGGCGAGCGCGCTACCCCGCCGACATGATCGACTGTCCCTCATCGCCGCTGGCCCTGCATCTGGATCGTGACGCGCTGATCGCAAACTGGCGGTGGCTGGCAGGGCAGAGTGGGGCGGCAGCCTGCGGGGCAGCCCTCAAGGCCGATGGTTACGGGCTCGGCGCGACCGAGGTTCTTCAGCATCTGCTGGCCGCCGGGTGTCGGGATTTTTTCGTCGCGACATGGCAGGAAGCGGCGGCTCTGCTGCCATTGCTGGAAGGCGCATCGCTCAGTGTGTTGCACGGGGCGCGTTCTGAAGACCTCCCCTTTGCGCTGGCGGTACCGGCAAGACCGGTGCTGAACAGTGCCGCGCAAGTCGCCCGATGGAAAGCTGCAGGCGGCGGCCCGTGCGATGTCATGATCGATACCGGCATGAACAGGCTTGGCCTGCGCCCCGATGAGCTTGGCGCTGGCGTGCTGGATGGGCTGGAGATCCAGACACTCTGCAGCCACCTCGCCTGCGCCGATGAAACGTCCGGTCTGAACGCGGTGCAGCGCGCGCGCTTTGAGGCCGTGCGGCAGCAGGTGCCGGCGCGGCGGTACAGCCTGGCCAACAGCGCCGGCATTTTGCTTGGGAGCGATTACGCTTTCGATCTGACCAGGCCCGGGCTCGCGCTCTATGGCGGCCTGCCGACCCTGGCTGCGACCGGCCATATCCGCCCGGTCGTGCGTCCCCATGCGCAGATCCTCCAGCGGCGCCGGGTCGAAGCTGGCGAAACAGTGGGCTATGGCGCGACCTTCACCGCGAAGGCGCCCGTCGAGACGGCGATCGTCAATCTTGGCTACGCAGACGGCTATCTGCGCGCTTTTGCCGGGGGAGGGGCGATGCTCCATGGCGGAGAGCGGCTGCCGCTGCTGGGGCGCGTCTCCATGGATCTGATCGCCGTCGATGTCAGCGCGGCACCGGATCTGGAGGAAGGGGACTGGCTGGAGGTGGACTATGATCTGCCCACCGCCTCAGCGCACACCGGTCTGTCTCAATATGAGTTGTTGACCGGACTGGGCCAGCGGTTCGAGCGGCGCTGGGTTTAGTTATGAACCGCCCGCCAACGCGCTCAAGGCAACGCTGACGGGCCTGTTCTTCATTCCGCGGTGTCGGAGGCCTCGCCCTCGGCCGCCGGCATGTCCGCCTCGACCTCGTCCGTGCTTTCCTCAATCCGCGCGGCACTCACGACATGCTCGTTCTGCGCCACGTCGAACAGGCGCACGCCCGCAGAACCACGGCCGATCACGCGCAAACTGCTGAGCCCCATGCGGATGAGCTTGGCCTGATCGGTCACCAGCATGAGCTGATGCTCGCGGGTCGCCGGGAAGCTCGCCACGACCGGGCCGTTACGCTCGATATTGTCGATGTTGGTGATGCCCTGGCCACCACGCCCGGTGCGGCGATACTCGAAGGCCGAGGAGAGCTTGCCATAGCCATTGGCGCAGACGGTCAGGATGAACTGCTCGCGGGCGCGCAGGGCCTCGAAACGGTCGGCAGCCATCTTCGGCTCGCCCTCCTTCTCGCCCTTCCATGGAGCGAAGCGCAGATATTCTTCGCGCTCTTCCATGTCCTGAATGCCGGCGCGCTGGAGCACGGAGAGCGAGATGACCTCGTCGCCTTCCTTCAGCGTCATGCCACGCACACCGGTGGAGTTGCGGCTCTGGAACTCGCGCACATCATCGCCGCGGAACCGGATCGCCTTGCCCTGGCGGGAGGCCAGCAGCACGTCATCTTCTTCGCTGAGGAGCGCGACGCCGATCAGGCGGTCATCGGCGTCCTCACCCTCAAACTTCATCGCGATCTTGCCGTTCGAGGGGATATTCGCGAACGCATCCATGCTGTTGCGGCGCACGCTGCCCTTGGCCGTGGCGAACATGACATGGAGCTGCGCCCATTCATTCTCGTCTTCCGGCAGTGGCAGCACCGTCTGGATGGTCTCGCCCTCGGCCAGCGGCAGCAGGTTGACCATCGGACGTCCGCGTGTGGCCGGCCCGCCTTCCGGCAAGCGCCAGACCTTGAGGCGATAGACCTTGCCCAGCGTCGAGAAGAACAGCACCGGCGTGTGCGTGGAGGTCACGAACAGCTCGGTGACGACATCCTCTTCCTTCGTCGCCATGCCGGCGCGGCCCTTGCCGCCGCGGTTCTGGGCGCGGAAGGTATCGAGCGGCGTGCGCTTGATGTAACCGGACATGGTCACGGTCACGACCATGTCTTCGCGCTCGATCAAATCCTCATCCTCAATGCCGTCGGCAGCGGGGGCGAGGGTGGAGCGACGCGGCGTGGCGAATTCAGCTTCGATCGCGTCGAACTCTGCGCGCATCACCTCGAACAGGCGAACGCGGCTGGCGAGGATCTCGAGATAGCTGGCAATCGCATCGGCCAGCCCCTTGAGCTCGTTGCCGATCTCGTCGCGGCCAAGCGCCGTCAGCCGGTGCAGGCGCAGATCGAGAATGGCGCGAACCTGCGCGTCCGACAGATGATAGACGCTGCCCGAGGGCTCATCATCCGCCGCTTCGACCAGCTTGAGATAGGGCGCGATGTCCCCGATCGGCCAAGCGCGCGCCAGCAGCGCCTCGCGGGCCGCCGCCGGGCTGCTCGCCCCGCGGATCATGCGCACGACTTCATCGAGATTGCTGACTGCAATGACGAGGCCGAGCAAGATGTGCGCGCGGTCCCGTGCCTTGGCCAGCTCGAACTTGGTCCGACGCGTGATGACTTCCTCACGGAAGCGCACGAACGCCTCGATGATGTCGCGTAGCGTCAGCAACTCGGGCCGCCCGCCACGGATGGCGAGCATATTGGCCGGGAAGCTCGACTGCGCCGGCGTGTGCCGCCAGAGCTGATTGAGCACCACATCCGCCGTGGCATCGCGCTTCAGCTCGATGACGACGCGAACGCCCTCGCGGTTGGATTCATCGCGAATGTCCGAGATGCCCTCAATCCGCTTGTCCTTGGCCGCCTCGGCGATCTTTTCGACGAGACCGGCCTTGCCGACCTGGAAGGGAATTTCGGTGAGGACGATCTGTTGGCGGTCCCCGCGCAGCGTCTCGATCACATGGCGCGAGCGCATGATGATCGATCCGCGCCCGGTCGTATAGGCCGAGCGGGCGCCAGACTGGCCGAGGATGAGCGCGCCGGTCGGGAAGTCCGGCCCCGGCACGATTTCCATCAGCTCCTCGGCGGAGATCGCGCCGTTATCCATGTACGCCTTGCAGGCGCGCAGGACTTCGCCGAGATTGTGCGGCGGAATATTGGTGGCCATGCCGACCGCGATGCCGCCGGCGCCGTTGACCAGCAGGTTCGGGAAGCGGGCAGGAAGCACCTGCGGCTCGCTCTCGCTACCATCGTAGTTCGGCAGGAAATCGACCGTGTTCTTGTCGAGATCGTCGAGCAGCGCATTGGCGACCTTGGCGAGGCGCGCCTCGGTGTAGCGCATGGCCGCCGGCGAATCCGGGTCCATCGAGCCGAAATTGCCCTGACCGTCGATGAGCGGCACGCGCATCGACCAATCCTGCGTCATACGCGCCAATGCGTCGTAGATCGAACTGTCACCGTGCGGGTGGTATTTACCCATCACGTCGCCGACGATGCGGGCCGATTTGCGGTAGGGCTTGTTATAAGTGAAGCCCATTTCGTGGGCGCCGAACAGGATGCGGCGATGCACGGGCTTCAGCCCGTCGCGCACATCCGGCAGCGCGCGGGACACGATCACCGACATGGCGTAGTCGAGATAGCTCGACTTCATCTCATCGACGATGTTGATCGGGCTGATATCCGAGGGTTCGGCGAGGATTGTCTCGTCGCTCAAGCGTTTTCTCTTATGATTACGTGGTGGGAACTCGAAGCGGTGTGACTAGCCCGCGACTGCAGAAAAGGCCAGAGAAAAGGGCAAAATTGCACGCTGTCTCGAACCGGTCGAAGCCGAATGGGGGCGGGAGCACGACGGCTTGCCGATTTCCCGTACCAACCGGCATCGCGCCCTCATGACAAGCCCCGGAACGGTGGTTATAGCAACATTCAATTCCCGTTCACGCGTGATCCTGCAGTGCAGGGTCATGAAGTCAGCGGGATCCGCGACTTGGGGGCCGAGATCTTAGTTCTGGAGGAATATTTGATGCGTCTGTTCAATACCACTGCTCTTACGATCACCCTGGCCGCGTTTGCGGCGGGCGCCTTCGCAACGGCTCCCGCATCGGCGCAGAGCCGGGATGGCAAGCAGGCCGAACAGAGTTCGGCACCCAAAATTTCGCTGAGCCGCGGCTTCCAGAAGGGAGCGGTCGAAGCCCAGGAGCTGGTGAAGAAGCAGGATTTTGCGGGCGCCAAGGCGAAACTGGACGAGATCCAGTCCACGGCGACGAAGCCCGACGATCGCTACTTCTTCGGCAGCCTGCTGCTGCAGGTCGGCATCAACCAGAAGGATGAGGCCATCCAGCGCCAGGCTCTGGAAGCGATGATCGACTCCGGCATGACGCCAGCGACCGAAGTGGCGAAGTTCCACTATTTCGTTGGCCAGTTCGCCTTCAACGCCAAGCAATATGATCAGGCCCGTACGCACTTCCAGTCGGCCATCGACGGCGGGTACGGAGGCCCCACGCCCGACGTGCTGATCGCCAACACCTATTTCAACGAGGCGCAGGACCAGATCGTCAACAACCAGTTCACCGATGCCGGCATGGCGAAGGTGGAGCAGGGCCTGCCGCACCTCAAGCGCGCGATCGAACTGCAGAAGGCATCTGGCCAGCCTGTCGATGCAAGCTGGTACAACAAGGGCCTGAGCATGGCGGTGTTCGCCAAGTCGCCCACGCTCTCCGACTGGACCAAGCTGGCACTGCCGGTCAGCGGCACGCCGGACAACTGGGCGCTGGTGCTGCGGATGTTGCAGGACGAATATCCCAATGCCACCCGCGACGAGAGCATCGACATCATGCGCCTGATGGCGGCCACCAAGTCGCTCAAGAGCGCCTATAACTACAATGAATATGCGGAGGCGGCCAATCGCCTCGGCCTGCCCGGCGAGGTCAAGGCAGTGATCGATCAGGGGCGCTCCAGCGGTGTGCTGAGCGGCACCACGCTGTCCGACCTCTATCAGGTCGCGACCAGCGGGATCACGCAGGATCGCGCATCGCTGGCAACCTCGGAGAAGAGCGCCGCGTCTGCCGCCACCGGCAAGCCCGCCGCCAACACTGCCAGCGCCTTCATGAGCTATGGCGACAATGCCAAGGCCGTCACCTTGTATCGCCTGGCGCTGCAGAAGGGCGGCGTGGATGCGGATGAGGTGAACACGCGCCTCGGGATTGCGCTGGCACGGTCGGGCGACAAGGCCGGCGCTCTCGAGGCATTCGGCAAGGTCAGCGGCACCGGCGTGCGCAAGCGGACCGCCGACCTCTGGACGGTTTGGCTTAACAGCTCCAACGCCTGAACCCCTGCGGTTCGATTGAAAAAAGTTAGAATGCCGGCGGCTCTGTCGCCGGCATTTTTATTGGGCGTTGGACGGACTGCCTCAGCCCTCAGCCACGCCCGGGCTCAGCGGCCGACCGGCACCCCTGGCAGGTTCTTGGACGTGCGGATCGTCAACGACGTCTTCACGCTGGCCACATTGGGCGCTTGCGTCAGCTGCGAGGTGAGGAACTGCTGAAAGCTGCGCAGGTCCTGCGCCACCACCTTGAGGATGAAATCGATCTCGCCGTTCAGCATGTGGCATTCGCGGACCTCCGGCAGCGCCGCGACATGGGCCTCGAATGCCTGCAAATCCTCTTCCGCCTGACTTTTCAGGCTGACCATGGCGAACACTGTCGTCGTGTAGCCCAAGGCGACCGGATCGAGATGGGCGTGGTAGGAGGCGATGAAGCCGCGATCCTCCAGGCTTTTCACCCGGCGCAGACAGGGCGGGGCGGTCAGACCGACGCGCCGTGCCAGCTCGACATTGGTCAGGCGGCCATCCTCCTGAAGCAGGTCGAGCAATTTGACGTCGGTCTCATCCAGCGAACTACCGGGCATAGAGGACATTTCCTTTCACGGTAGATGTTCTTGCAGACATATAATGTCGCTGCAACGTAATTGTCCCACAATGCAACGTCCCATTTTTTAACGCTAGGCGGGTCGGTTTACCATCAGTACACGCGGTTCCGTTACAGGGGCCAACTGAATGCGTTTCAACGATCTTCTGCGGACGGTGCTGGCCAATGGCGGCGAGGGCACAGGTGCCGCCGTGACGCGCTGGCGCCAGTGCATGGATCTGCTTGCCCAATATGATGTCTCTGGCGTGGAAACCCAGAAGCTTTCGCCGGACGAGGCGCATACCATCCTGACGATCCTGCAGGAGGCCCGCCCGAAGGTGAGCCTGGAAGGCCGCATCGCGTCCGTCGTGGAGCTTGGGTCCAGACTTCGCTCGCCCACGCTGGTGCAATGGCTGGCGGGCGACCATCCTTCGGTTGTCGTGGCGATGATGAAGTCTGTCCGTCTGACGGGCGAAGACTGGGCCGCGATCATACCCCATCTGGGTCCGCTGGCGCGCAGTGTTCTGCGTCGCCGTCCGGATCTGCCGGATGCCGCAATGGCTGCGTTACGACGCTTCGGCGAAGTCGATCTGTCGCTGCCGGCGGCCGAGGTTCGGCAGGCGGAAGCAGAGACGTCGAGTGCGGACCGGGTCGTTGCGACCGAGGAGCTTGATCGCTCGGGCAGCACAGACGAGGCAAGCCAGATCGGCCGTCTCGTTGCGCAAATCGAGCGGTTCAAGAAGGCGAACCCGTTCAAGGCGGCCGGCGCCGCTGACCCTCTGCCGGATGCAGTCCAGCCAGAGTCTCGGGTCCAGAGCACGCCGGACGCCGATATCGACAGCTTTCAGTTCGAGACCGATGCTTCGGGCCTCGTCCGCCTGACCGACGGCGCATTTCCCGAAGCGATCATTGGCCTGAGCATTGCGACGCCGGGCGTGGATGTCAGCCATGGAGTGGATGGCGCCACGCTTGGGGCATTTCGGCACCGCGCCGCATTCGAGAATAGCCGCCTGACCTTGCAGGACGGTGCGCTGGCGGGCGAATGGCGCATCTCCGGCGAACCGCATTTTGACCGGCAGAGCGGTCGCTTCCGAGGCTATACCGGCATTGCCAGACGCGAGCGGCGGTTTGAGGCGCCGGTGCGCCCCATCGAGACGCAGTCGAGCGACGAGGGCACCACGCTCTCCGCCACCAGCACGCGGCAACTGATCCATGAGTTGCGCACGCCGTTGAACGCCGTGCAGGGCTATGGCGAAATGATCGAGGCGCAGATCCTGGGCCCGGTCCCCGAGGTCTATCGCGACATCGCTCGTGCCATCCTGGCGGATGCACGGGCATTGCTGACGACCTTCGACGATCTCGACGCGGCAAGCAGACTGGAGCGGGGAGACCTCTCCGCCCAGCAGGATGATGTCGATCTGACCGCTGCCCTGCACCGAGTGGTGGACGCGGCCGGCTTCGGCCAGGCCGTCAATCTCTCGGTCGAGAGCGGCTCCAGCCTTGTGCATGGCGACCGCAACCAGATCGAACGCATGTTGAATCACCTGATCCGCATCGGCCATGCCGGCTTGGCTGCGGGGGAACAGCTTGTCCTGTGCGTCTGTCCGGCGCCGGAGCGCGCCTCTGTGAGCCTAACGATGAGTCGCCCGACGGCCTTGCGCGGCATCGAGGCGCGCGCCTTTCTCGAACAGGGTTATGTGGTCGAGCAGCGCCTCTATGGCGACACGCCGCCGCTCGGCCTTGCGTTCACCCTCAAACTGGTGCGGGGAATCGTCCGCCATCTCGGCGGGGAGTTCGCCATCACGGCACAGGCCTTTGGCATCGTGCTTCCGACCGCGCCCGAGGCCTATCGCGAGCAGGGCCATAACGGCTGATCCGACGCCTGTTCGCTCCGCTCGCCACCATGCATCAAGACTTGCCAAGCAGGATCGCCGCAAGCTAACGCGCCGAGAGCCGGCGCTTTGCGCGCTGCGGTGGAGAATGGGGCCTGTAGCTCAATGGTTAGAGCTGGCCGCTCATAACGGCTAGGTTGCGGGTTCGAGTCCTGCCGGGCCCACCATCCATCGAAGAGCGGACGTTGCTGCGCCTTGCGCTTGCCGCAAAGGCAGAGCGAACGCCCGGCTCGGCCGTGGCAATGCCGATCACACCATTCAGAAAATAAGGGAAAAGTGGTCGGGGAGACAGGATTCGAACCTGCGACCCTCTGCTCCCAAAGCAGATGCGCTACCAGGCTGCGCTACTCCCCGATCCAGGGCGGGCCTTAGCTTTCGCTTTGCCCTTGATGCAAGCACAAAGGCCGCGCCGATCCCGGATGTACCCGGTGGAGGCGCAGGGATGATCGCAAGACGATCACCGGTGCCTGTAATTGGCTGGCACGATCTAAACGGCAGAGCCGGCGACCGTACCACCAAATGTAAAGGCGGCGCCGATGATCGACGCCGCCCTTGAACAATGCGCAGAAGCGCAGTCGCAGATTACTCTGCTGCGTTCGCCGCGTTGTTCGAGACGTTGGCGAGGTTGTCCATCGCGTTCGCAGCATTGTCAGCAGCGTTGGCAGCGGCGTCCAGCTCGTTCACAACCAGCTCGTTGGAGACGTTGTTGGTCTCAGCAGCCGGCTTCTCGCCGCACGCTGCAAGGCTCATGAGCGCGATCGCGGCGCCGGCCACAGCAAACTTCTTCATATTATTAGGCTCCCATAGCAAAGGTCGTGCACAGCAAAGGGCACGAGCGGCCCAATTAACGCATGCCGCAGGGAAATCAATAGCCTTATCAACCAAAGTGCTTGGCAATAAGGGACGGTTTTTCGTGTGGGTCAGCGCTTTTACGGCGGGGAAGCGGAGAGTGCCGGAGCGGCACAAGCCGGGATTTGCCAATGGACCCGCCGTAAGCTAACCGGGCGCCAATTCAAAGATACTCCATTCCGCTCAAGAGGACCGTTTCCCGATGGCCGTCCAGTACAGCTTTGTCATGAAGGGTCTCACCAAGACCTTCCCCGGCGCAAACAAGCCGCTTTTCAATAACATCCACCTTCAGTTCCTGCCGGGAACGAAGATCGCGATCATCGGCGTCAACGGCGCCGGTAAATCGACGCTGATGAAGGTGATGGCCGGCATCGACAATGATTACACCGGCGAGGCGTGGGCCGCCGAGGGGATTCGCGTCGGCTATCTGCCGCAGGAGCCGCAGCTCGATCCCGAGAAGACGGTGATCGAGAATGTGAAGGACGGCGTGCGGCCTGTCGCCGATCTGGTCGACCGGTTCAACGAGATCAGCGCGATCATGGGCGATCCGCCGGAAGATTGCGATTTCGACGCGCTGATGACGGAGATGGGCGAGCTTCAGGAGAAGATCGACGCGGTCGACGGCTGGACGCTCGACAATCAGCTTGAGATCGCCATGGAGGCGCTGCGCTGCCCGCCGGGCGACTGGAGCGTCGACAATCTCTCGGGCGGTGAGAAGCGCCGTATCGCTCTGTGCCGCCTGCTGCTGGAAAAGCCGGACATTCTGCTGCTCGACGAACCGACCAACCACCTCGATGCCGAGAGCGTCCAGTGGCTGGAGCAACACCTGATCAATTACACCGGCAACGTGATTCTCGTTACCCACGACCGCTACTTCCTGGACAACGTCGTCGGCTGGGTGCTGGAGCTGGACCGCGGTCGGGGCATCCCGTTCGAGGGCAATTATTCGAGCTGGCTGGACGCCAAGGCAAAGCGCATGGCGCAGGAAGAGCGCGAGGATGCCGGTCGGCAGAAGGCGATCAAGGAGGAGCTGGAGTGGATCCGGCAGTCGCCCAAGGCGCGCCAGACCAAGAGCAAGGCGCGTATCCGGGCGTTCGACGAACTGGTGGAGAAGCAGGAGAATCGCGCGCCCGGCAAGGCGCAGATCGTCATCCAGACGCCCGAGCGCCTTGGCGGCAAGGTGATCGAGGCCAAGAACCTCACCAAATCCTATGGCGACAAGCTGTTGTTCGATGATCTCTCCTTCACGCTGCCGCCGGGCGGCATCGTCGGTGTAATCGGCCCGAACGGCGCGGGTAAATCTACGCTGTTCCGGCTCATCACCGGGCAGGAACAGCCCGATTCTGGCAGCATCGAGGTCGGGCCGACCGTGCGCCTGGGCTATGTCGACCAGAGCCGCGATGCGCTCGATCCGAATCATAACGTCTGGGAAGAAATCTCCGGCGGGCATGATCTGATGACCATCGGCAAGCATGAATTGCAGACGCGCGCCTATGTCGGCGCCTTCAACTTCAAGGGGCCGGACCAGCAGAAGAAGGTCGGCCAGCTCTCAGGCGGTGAGCGCAACCGCGTCCACATGGCCAAGATGCTCAAGGAGGGTGGCAACGTCCTCCTGCTCGACGAACCGACCAACGATCTCGACGTCGAGACGCTGCGCGCGCTGGAAGACGCGCTCGAGAACTTCGCCGGCTGCGCTGTGGTCATCAGCCACGACCGCTTCTTCCTCGACCGCCTGGCGACTCACATCCTCGCCTTCGAGGGGAACAGCCATGTCGAATGGTTCGAAGGCAACTTCGAGGCCTATGAGGAAGACAAGCGCCGCCGCATGGGCGACGCGGCGGATCGCCCGACGCGACTCGCTTACAAGAAGCTGACCCGCTAACGGAGGCTTGCAGGAAGGGGCAGGGGCTCGGTGGGTCAAAAGACTCATCGCCGCTCCCGTCAGGCCGCTCGGCTGCCCCTCACTGCAGAATCGGACCCGGTCTGGTGTTGCGGCGGATGGCTTTGACGGACAAGGGGTCGTCACCGTGCTGGTGATTTGGACCCGCTGCTTCACGAGCGTTCGCCGACTCTGCGCGGATCGACCCAATGTGGCGAGAGCGCTGGATGTCGGCGTGACGCCAGACTACGCGTTGCGCCACTGGCCGGTGGCGATCACCGGCAAACCCTCGACGCTGCGATTATACTCATAGGTCCAGACCCGGCGCCCGCTATCCAGCAGGTCGACCTCGATGCGGCGATACTCGGACGCACCGGGCTTCTCGGGATCGTACAACTCGTAGACATCCATTTTCTCGAGCAGCAGCGGATCGCGGATGCCGATCAATTCGCCATGCACTACGCCGGACTCGCCCGTTACCAACCCGGGATACTCCCCCAGATGATAGAGCCGGCCGACCACCCGGTCCGGCCCGATGCGGCGAACGCCGCCCTCCATGCCGAGCGCCGCGAAGCCCGGTCCGCCTGTCATCAATAGTCCGTAGACGAAGAAGGCGACTTCTGTGTCCATCGCCTATTCGAACGGAGCGAAGTCGCCGCTCTGCTCATCGAGCACGTGCAGGACGCCATCCGATATGGCGAAGAATGCGCCTCGGAGCGCCAGCGCGCCGCTGGCTTCCTTTTCCGCGATCCACGGGAAGGTGCGCAGATTGGCGAGGCTGACCTTGACGGCGGCCAGTTCCATCGCCCGGCCTGCCGCGCCGCCATGGTCGCTGCCATGCGTCGCGACGACCTCCGCCCGCGCGTCGTCCAGCAGGGATATCCAGTTCGCGATGAATCCGCCTTCGCCGGGCGCCGCATCGTGCATGGCGCGGGTGAGCGCGGCGTTGCAGCCGCCGCACATGCCATGGCCCATCACAAGAATTTCGCCCACGCCAAGGAACTGCACCGCGAACTCGACGGCAGCGGAGACGCCGTGCCGCCCGGGATTGGTCTCGAACGGAGGGACCAGCGCCGCCACGTTGCGGACGACGAAGATTTCGCCCGGGCTGGTGTCGAAAATCTGGGTCGGATCGACGCGGCTATCCGAGCAGGCGATCACCATCACGCGCGGGCTCTGGCCCTCGCTCAGTTCCGCCCAGCGCGTGCGCTGTTCGGACCAGTCCTGACCGCGAAACCGGCGATATCCTTCGAGCATGTCTGAAAACTGTACCATGGCAATTTCTTTGCCGATGATCGTGGGGGCTGGCAAGCGGGCTTTGCGGTCGCTATCTGGGCGGCATGAACGATCTCTCGTCCGATCCCGCAGGCTTCCGCCCGCGCAAGCCCGACTGGATCCGCGTCAAGGCGCCGGTCAGCGCCGGTTACGAAGCCACACGCAAGCTGATGCGGGACAAGGGGCTGGCGACGGTCTGCGAAGAGGCGGCCTGCCCGAACATCGGCGAGTGCTGGACCAAGAAGCACGCCACCGTGATGATCCTCGGCGACACCTGCACCCGGGCCTGCGCTTTCTGCAATGTGAAGACAGGGATGCCCCGGCCCGTCGATCCGCGCGAGCCGCAGAATCTGGCCGATGCCTGCGCCGAAATGGGCCTTGAGCACATCGTCGTGACGTCGGTGGACCGCGATGATCTGGCCGATGGCGGGGCAGGGCAGTTCGTGAAGGTGATCGAGGCGCTGCGCCGCACGACGCCGGAAACGACGATCGAAATTCTGACACCCGACTTCCGCAACAAGCATGAGGCCGCCGTCGAGGCTATCGTCGCGGCGCGGCCGGATGTCTATAATCACAATCTTGAGACCGTGCCCCGGCTGTATCCCACGATCCGCCCGGGCGCGCGCTACTATGCTTCGCTGCGGCTGCTGGAGACGGTGAAGCGGCTCGATCCCTCGATCTTCACCAAGTCCGGCATCATGCTGGGTCTGGGCGAACAGCGCCTCGAGGTCCATCAGGTAATGGACGACATGCGCTCGGCGGATATCGATTTCCTGACCATGGGCCAGTATCTGCGCCCGACGCCCAAGCACGCCGCCGTCGCGGAGTTCGTGACCCCGCAGGCGTTCAAGGCTTATGCGGCTATCGCGCGGGCCAAGGGCTTCCTGCAGGTCGCTTCCAGCCCGCTCACCCGCTCAAGCTATCATGCCGGCGATGACTTCGCCCAGATGCGCGCCGCGCGCGAAACTGCGCTCGCCAAAGCCGCGATGAAAAGCGGCCTCTGAACGCCCATGCCCAAGCATAACGAAACCCGCCATCTGCCTTACTCGCCCGAACAGATGTTCGATCTGGTGGCTGACGTCGCGTCCTATCCGGAGTTCCTGCCGTGGGTCAGCGCCATGCGGGTCCGGTCGAACAGCGACACGGAGATGCTGGCGGACATGGTGGTCGGCTTCAAGGGGCTGCGGGAGACCTTCACCTCGCGCGTCGTGAAGGAGCGGCCGCACCATGTGCATGTCGATTATGTCGACGGGCCGTTGCGCCATCTCTCCAACGACTGGCGCTTCCGGCCGGACGGGGAGGGCGGGGTGCTGATCGACTTCGAAGTCGATTTCGCGTTCAAGAGCCGCATGTTCGAGATGCTGGCCGGCCAGGTGTTCGACCGGGCGCTGCGCAAGATGATCGGCGCTTTTGAAGAGCGGGCGGCGGCCCTTTACGGCGCCGATGCCTCGGGCAGCAGCAGTTCGAGCGCACATAGCGCCGCCTGAAGCCGCACCTTCGCGCGGCCTTCATCCTCGAATTTCCGCAAGTCGGCGACGGCATCGGCATCCTGCATGCCCTTTTCAGCGCGGGCGAACACGACCGTGCCTACAGGCTTCAGCTCCGTTCCGCCATCTGGGCCGGCCACGCCGGTGATCGAGACGGCGACATCGGCGCCCGTCCGGTTGAGGGCGCCATGGGCCATCGCCCAGGCGGTGGCGATGGAGACCGCCCCGAAGGCATCGATCACATCTTCGCTCACACCGAGCAGCTTGACCTTCTGCGCGTTGGAATAGGTCACGAAGCCTGCCTCGAACACGGCGGACGAGCCCGGAATTTCGGTCAACGCAGCCGCGACGAGTCCCCCGGTGCAGCTCTCCGCCACCGCCACAGTGCGGCCAATGGCGCGGTTCTCTGCGATAACGCGGCGGGCCAGGGCAACGAGTTCGGGCGGTAGAACGCCATCGGCTTTGTTCAGGGTCGACTCACTCATAATCGTCCACGCATGATCGCATCGGGGTGAAAAGCCAACGCCAATAATGACGGCCTCGATGAGCGGGAACGGTGGCGGGCGGGATTTGGTTGCCTTGGCACCGCGTCACGATGCCGCTTCAACATCGTCATCCGGCAGACGCAGGGTGACCAACGCCTGCGCCGCGATGCCCTCGCCGCGGCCGGTCAGCCCCAGTCGCTCGGTCGTGGTGGCCTTCACGCTGATCCGGGTTTCCGGCAACATCATGATCTCCGCCAAGCGGGCGCGCATGGCTGCGCGATGCGGCCCGATCTTGGGTGCCTCGCAGATGATCGTCACGTCGGCATGATCGATCTGCCCACCGCGCGCCGAGACGCGATCGCAGGCGAAGGCCAGGAACCGATCCGAAGCCGCGCCCTTCCATTGCGGGTCGCTGGGTGGAAAATGGCTCCCGATATCCCCCTCCGCCAGCGCGCCAAGTATCGCATCGACCAGCGCATGGATCGCCACGTCGGCATCGCTATGGCCGGAGAGGCCATGACTGTGGGGGATCTGCACGCCGCACAGCCAGAGATCTTCGCCTTCCACAAGGCGATGCACATCGAAACCCATGCCTACGCGCGTGCTCGTGCCGGCCGTCAATATTCGCTCCATCCGTTCGTGATCGCCCGGTCCCGTGATCTTCTCAAGCGCGCTGTCGCCTGGCACCAATGCCACGTCGATGCCCGCGCGCCGCAACATCTGCGCGTCGTCGGTCGGTTCTTCGGGGCCCGTCCACTGCTGATGGGCGGCAGTGAGCGCGGCAAAATCGAAGCCCTGCGGGGTCTGCACGCGCGCGAGGATCGACCGGTCGACCACCTGGCCGGCCTCGTCGCCACCGGAGCGCACCAGTGTGTCGACCACCGGGAGTACCGGAACCACGCATCGGGCGCCATCGACGAGGGCGCCGAGCACGCGGTCGATGACGTCGACCGGAAGCAGCGGCCGGGCGCTGTCATGAACGAGCACATGGGCCGCACCGGGCTCGCTGCCTGCCAACGCCTCAAGACCGGCGAGAACGGAGAGGCGCCGGCTGCTGCCACCTGCAACGATCATCAGACCTTCCGCGCGGGGGCCGAGCAGGCTGCGCATCGCATCCTCGCTGCCTGGCGGCACGACGAGCGCCACAGGGCCAACGCCGGGATGGGCGCGCAACGCATCCAGCGCATGGGCCACAACCGGCTTGCCGGCGAGCGTTCGCACCTGCTTGGGTGTCTCGTGACCGGTGCGCAAGCCGGCACCGGCAGCGAGCAAAATCGCGGCTGACAGGCCTGCGCGAGGGGCTTGATCGGGCATGGAGGCGCGCTTAGCGCACGGCTTGCTTGCCCGCCAGCGTCATTCGCGGTAAGGGCTGCCTGTTTTTTAGGCAACATTCCGGTCATGACGCTGCTCAAACCCATCCAGATCGGTCCCGTGCGGATCGAGACACCGGTCGTTCTTGCGCCCATGACGGGCGTGACCGACATGCCATTCCGCACGCTCGTGCGGCGCTATGGATCGGGCCTCAACGTCACAGAAATGATCGCCTCACCGGCGATGATCCGCGAGACGCGGCAATCGCTGCAGAAGGCCGCCTGGCACCCGGTCGAGGAACCGGTGTCACTTCAGCTCGCCGGCTGCCAGCCCGCTGAAATGGCTGAGGCAGCGAAGCTCAATGCCGACCGCGGCGCGGCCATTATCGACATCAACATGGGTTGCCCGGTCAAGAAAGTGGTGAATGGCGATGCCGGCTCAGCGCTGATGCGCGACCTGCCGCTCGCTGCCCGACTGATCGAGGCGACCGTGAAGGCGGTCGATGTGCCGGTGACCGTCAAGATGCGGATGGGCTGGTGCCATGACAGCCTGAACGCGCCGGAGCTTGCGCACATCGCCGAGGATCTCGGGGCCAAGCTGATCACGGTTCACGGGCGGACCCGCAACCAGATGTACAAGGGCAGCGCGGACTGGGCGTTCGTGCGCCGCGTCAAGGATGCGGTGAAGTTGCCCGTCATCGTGAATGGTGACATCTGCTCGCCCGACGACGCGCGCACCGCGCTGGCGCAGAGCGGCGCCGATGGCGTGATGATCGGACGCGGTGCCTATGGCAGGCCGTGGCTGCTCGGGCAGGTTATGCAGGGTCTGGTGAGCGGCCGGACCGTCGAGAACCCCGGCATTGCCGAGCAATATGCCGTGATCGTCGAGCATTATCGCGCGATGCTCGACCATTATGGCGAGACGACCGGCGTCAACATGGCCCGCAAGCATCTCGGCTGGTACACCAAGGGCCTGCCCGGCTCGGCCGAGTTCCGCAACATGGTCAATCAGGTGCCGGATGCGGCGACCGTGCTCGATATGCTGGAGCGCTTCTACGCCCCGTTCGTGACGCACCCTGAACGGCTCGATCAGGAACCGGAACAGGCCAGGAATGCAGCCTGAGGCCGATTTCAGGGCTGGGGCGGATGCGAATGCACCGACCCGATCCCTGCCTGCCGCTGCCGAAATCGTCTCCGCGCATCCCGTCGCGACATTGATGATCGATCCGGACGGCCGGATCGTCATGGCCAATGCGCGCGCGGAAACGCTGCTCAACATGGCCCGCTCGGCACTGGTCGGCAGCGCCATCGGGCGTGTGCTGCGCATTGCCGATCCACGCGTCGATGCGGCGATCTGGATGACGGACAAGCCGCTGTCTGCCTATGATATTCAGGTCCATGCCGGGCGGAATGAAGCGCTGGAAATGGATATTCTCATTCATCCGCTGCTGGAGGACGATCGCTGGCGGATCGTCGCCCTGCATGTCCATGGCCAGTCGCAGGCACTCGGCACGCGGCGCACATCCATGGGCGTGCGCTCGGCGACCGGCGCGGCAGCGATGCTCGCCCATGAGATCAAGAATCCCCTTTCGGGCATTCGCGGCGCCGCGCAATTGCTGGAGGGCGATGCCGGGGAGGCAACCCGTCCGCTCACCAAGTTGATCTGCGACGAGGTAGACCGGATCGCCGCCCTGATCGACCGGATGCAGCACTTCACCAGCAATCAGCCGCTCGAATGCCGACCGGAGAATATCTATCCGCTGCTCGACCGGGCGGTGGAGTTGGCGTGCGCCGGGTTCGCCCGCAATTGCACGATTACCCGCACCTACGACCCGTCTCTCCCGTTCGCACAGGTGAATGGCGACGCGCTGGTCCAGATCATGCTCAATCTGGTCAAGAATGCGGTGGAGGCCGTGGACGGCATGGCGGATGGCGCGGTTCAGGTTGCGACGGCCTATCGCCATGGCCTGTCGGTGATGGGCGCTCGCGGCAAGGGGGCCGCGCCGCTGCAGATCGAGATTCAGGTGATCGACAACGGCCCCGGCGTGCCGGACAATATCCGCGATGTGCTGTTCAATCCCTTCATTTCCAACAAGCGCAGCGGGCAAGGCCTGGGCCTCGCGCTTGTCGACAAGCTGGTGCGCGATATGAACGGCCTTGTGCAATATGAGCGCGACAAGGTGGCCGGGCGGTCGATCTTCCGGGTTCTCCTGCCCATGGGAGGGAGCCTATGACGCGCCTGACCGGCAAGGTTCTGGTGGTCGATGACGATCCGGCGATCTGCATGGTCGTCAGCGAGGCGCTCAAGCGGCAAGGCCACATCATCCGCACCGCCGGCTCGATAGCCGAGCGCCATGAGGCGCTGGCGAGCTTCACGCCCGATGTGCTGATTACCGACGTGATCCTGCCGGACGGCGATGGTCTCGATGATGTCGGCAATATTCTGGCTTCCGAGCCTGACCTCAAGGTCATCATCCTCTCCGCCCAGAACACGCTCAACACGGCCGTACGCGCCACGGGGCAGGGGGCATTTGAATATCTGCCCAAGCCGTTCGATCTGAATGAGCTTAGCCGCGCGGTAGCCGAAGCCCTCAGTGTTCGGGCCAAGGGCAAGCTGGCGGAACCGGCGGCTGGTGAGGGCACGGACGACGGCCTGCCCCTCATCGGGCGCTCGCCGCAGATGCAGGAGGTCTATCGCACGATCGCGCGGGTGGTGGGCAATGATCTCAACATTCTGGTTCTGGGCGAATCCGGCACCGGCAAGGAACTGGTGGCCGAGGCGATCCACAGCCTGGGGCCGCGCCGCAATGAACCCTTTGTGGCGATCAACATGGCCGCCATTCCCCGCGAACTAATCGAGGCCGAACTGTTCGGGTACGAAAAGGGCGCTTTTACGGGTGCCTTCGCCCGAACGGCGGGCCGGTTCGAGCAGGCCGAGCGCGGCACGCTGTTTCTCGACGAGATCGGCGACATGCCGATGGATGCGCAGACGCGGCTGCTGCGGGTGCTCCAGTCCGGCGAAATCACGACGGTGGGCGGGACAAGGCCGGTGCGGGTCAACGTGCGCATCATCGCCGCCACCAATCAGGATCTGCCGACGCTGATCAGCGAAGGCCGGTTCCGCGAAGACCTGTTCTACCGGCTCAATGTCGTGCCGATTCGCCTGCCGGCGCTGCGCGAGCGAACGGGTGACGTCGCGATCCTCGCGCGGCATTTCCTCGATCAGGCGGTCTTTGAGGGCTTGCCGAGCAAGCTGCTCTCCGAGCAGGCCGCAGCGCTGCTCGAGCGCTATGACTGGCCGGGCAATGTGCGCGAACTCCAGAACCTGATGAAGCGCCTGACCGTGCTCACGCGCGATCAGGAAATTCAGGTCCAGCATGTCCGGCAGGTGCTGCGCGTGGAGGATAGCGTGGGCGACCCAGCCGACAGCAGCGCCGCCGATCTGGCGGACGCGGCGCGGCGCTGGGCGCGGGATCACCTCGCGGTCGGCGGCAATGGCAGCCCCTGCGAGCTTTACGACCGGCTGCTCGACGTCATCGAACCTGTGCTCCTGAGCGAAGTTCTCGCCGCAATGGATGGCAATCAAATCCGGGCAGCGGCCACACTGGGGCTCAATCGCAACACCTTGCGCAAGAAGCTCAACCACTATGATATCGACCCCACCATGCCGCTTCGCCATCGCTGATTGCGGTGCGATAGACCGGGGCCGGCCAGCGCCGTAACTTCCACCGTGGCGCGTTAAGCGTGTTTGCTCCGCCACGCTGATGTTGTATCGGTGCCACGATGGATCAAAGATCGACCGTGCTGGACAATGTGAGCGATCCGTCGCGGCCGTTGCGCATCTGGCAGCGGCTCAGCCGGCTGGCTGTTCCGCTCACAGCGGGGGTCTTTGTCGCCACGGCGGGCTTCACCTGGTGGTTGCTCACGCGTCCGCAGGATGATGATACATTGCTCAGCGCCGCCGTGGTGGCGCTGCTGCTGGTCCTCAATCTTCTCCCCGCTATTCTGCTGCTCGTTCTGCTTGGGCAAAGGATCGCCCGTCGGCGCGCCAATCGCAGTCTCGTGGGCGGCAACGGGCGTCTGCACGTCCGCCTCGTCGCCCTGTTCTCGGTGATCGCGAGCCTTCCGCTCCTGCTGGTGGTGATCTTTGCCTCGCTGCTCTTCCAATATGGCGTGCAGTTCTGGTTCTCGGCCGACGCGCGCGGCATGCTCCAGAACGCCTCCGATCTCGCGCGCGGCTATTATCAGTCCAACCTCAAGGAGTTGAGCGACGAGACCGTGACGATGGCGGGAGACCTGCGCAATTATCTCTCCCAATCAAGCATTTCCAGCCCGTCCTTCGCGGAGGGTTATATCTATCAGGTGGTCACGCGGAAACTGAACCGCTCAGCGATCATCGAGATCGGCAAGGATGGCGTCGCGCGGACGGCAGCGACGGTCGATCCGGAACGACAGACGGCCACGGATATGCTGACGCCGGAGATCATCCGCGATCTGCGCAATGGCCAGCCCGTCGTGGTGCAGGCCAAGCCCAACCAGATCGAAGCCTTTGTGCTGCTCTATCCCGAGTCCAACACCTTCCTCTACGCCACCCGCGATTCGGCCGTCTCCGCTTTCAGCGAGATGGAGCGCGCCCAGGCTGTGCTCGCCGATTATGACGAGTTTGCCGCCCGGTCGCGGCAGCTACAGCTGCGCTTCAACATCGCGTTGTTCATCGGCACCTTGATGCTGGTCGGCACGGCGGTGTGGATTGCGCTGGCCGTGGCGGATCGACTCGTCCGACCGGTGGGAGAGTTGGTGGATGCCGCGCGGCGTGTGACGGCAGGCGATCTGTCGGCGCGGGTCACTGACTCTCATTCTCGCGACGAACTGGGCACACTGGCAAGCGCGTTCAACCGAATGACCCAGCGGTTGGAGGCGCAGACCGGCGCGCTCGTCTCGGCCAATAATCAGCTCGCAGATCGGCGGGCGCTCATCGAGGCCGTGCTATCCGGTGTCAGCGCGGGCGTGGTGTCTGTCGACCGCGACGGGACCATCCAGATCCTGAACAGCTCGGCAGCGGGTCTGCTCGTGCGCCCCGGCGAACAGGCAGTCGGCCAACGGCTTGCCGATGTGTCCGAGGAGCTGGCAGCGCTGATGGAGGCCGGCACCGGCGCCGACATCATCCAGATCCGCGCCCGGGGCGAAGTGCGTACGCTCGCCGTCCGCGTGGTCGTCGAGGATGGCAATCAGGTGCTGACCTTCGATGACATTACCGAGCAACTGCTCGACCAGCGCCGCGCCGCCTGGTCGGATGTCGCCCGCCGGATCGCCCATGAAATCAAGAATCCGCTGACCCCGATTCAGCTCGCCGCCGAGCGGCTGCAGCGGCGCTATGGCAAGGAGATCGAGTCCGATCCCAGCACCTTCCGCCGGCTGACCGAGACGATCGTGCGGCAGGTCGGCGATCTGCGCCGTATCGTCGATGAGTTTACCTCCTTCGCGCGCATGCCCAAGCCGGTCTTCCGGGAGGAAGCGGTGACCGACATCGCCCGCCACGCGATGTTCTTGCATGAGGTCGCGCACCCCGAGATCACCTTCACCTTCGCCAGCGAGGAAGCCGATCCGGCCTTGGTCTGCGATCGCCGGCAGATCGGCCAGGCGCTGACCAATATCGTCAAGAACGCGGTCGAGGCGATCGAGCAGCGGCATCTTGCCGACACGCCGAAGGGGGAAGGCGATCAACCGCCCGCCGATGCCCCGCATGGCCATGTGACGATGCTCGTGCTGCGGGAGGAAGGGCAGCTCGCCATTTCCGTGACCGACGACGGCATCGGCCTGCCCGAGCAGCGCGAGCGGATCATCGAACCCTATATGACGACGCGCGCCAAGGGCACCGGCCTTGGGCTCGCGATCGTGAAGAAGATCGTCGAGGAGCATTTCGGCTCCATCACCTTCGGCGATGCCGAAAGCGGAGGCACGGTCGTGACTCTCCGCTTCGACGTGGAACGGCTGTCGCGCCTCGCAGAGGGCGACGAGAGGGCCGAGACAATATGAAAGAGACGTTGAATGGCGCTTGATGTTCTGATCGTCGATGACGAAGCCGATATCCGGGAACTGGTCGCGGGTGTCCTCGAGGATGAAGGGTTCGAGACGCGCCTGGCGGCCAATAGTGACGAGACGTTGGAAGCGCTTGCCGCGCGGCGCCCGTCACTGGTGTTGCTGGACGTGTGGCTGCAAGGATCGAAGCTGGACGGGCTCGAACTGCTCGACATCATCAAGGAGCAAGACCCCAGCATTCCGGTGCTGATGATCTCGGGCCATGGCAATATCGATACGGCCGTCGCGGCGATCCGGCGCGGGGCGGTCGACTTCATTGAGAAGCCGTTTGAATCCGACCAGCTTCTTCACATCGTCAACCGGGCGACGGAAACCGAGCGCCTGCGCCGGGAAAATCAGGTGCTGCGCGCACGTTTCGGCCAGGAAGAGGAACTGACCGGCACCAGCAATGCGATCAACACGGTGCGTGCCACGATCAAGAAGGTCGCCGGCACCGGCAGCCGGGTGCTGATTACCGGCCCGGCCGGCGTCGGCAAGGAAGTGGCGGCGCGGATGCTCCATAATTGGTCGACCCGGGCGAGCGGTCCGTTCGTGATCGTCACGGCAGCGCGGATCGAGCCGGAGCGCGCCGAAGAAGCGCTGTTCGGCGTGGAGGGATCCGACGGGGTGATCCGGCCGGGCCTGCTGGAGCAGGCCCATGGCGGTACGCTGTTCCTCGACGAAATCGCCGACATGCCCCTCACCACGCAGGGCAAAATCCTGCGCGTGCTGACCGACCAGAGCTTTACGCGCATCGGCGGCCAGCGGCAGGTGAAGGTCGACATCCGGGTCATCTCATCCACTGCGCGCGACCTCAAGGAAGAGATTGCCGAGCGGCGGTTCCGTGAAGACCTCTATTACCGGCTCAATGTCGTGCCGCTTACCCTGCCACCTCTGGCAGAACGGCGGGATGACATTCCCGGGCTGGTCGAGCATTATCTGGCACGCTTTGCGGCTGAGCGCGGCATGGCCTCCCCGAACATGGCGCCCAATGCGATGGCCGCCCTGCAATCGGCTGATTGGCCGGGCAATGTCCGCCAGCTCCGCAATGTCGTGGAGCGCACCGTCATTCTGGCGCCGATGAATTCGGGCGGCGTCATCGAGCTGGAGATGCTGCCGGCGGAGGCCACTGGCGGCGGCGACGACAGCGGCATGTCCACCGCGATCATGGGCGCGCCGCTGCGGGAAGCGCGCGAGAATTTCGAGCGGGAGTATCTGCGCATCCAGATCAAGCGCTTTTCCGGCAACATTTCGCGGACCGCTGCGTTCATTGGCATGGAGCGCTCGGCCCTGCACCGCAAGCTGAAGTCGCTCGGGCTGGGAGATGAACGCGATAGTTGAACAGTGAAAACCTTTGTGCAGCGCAACAAGCCGGGGCTGGATTTCTCCCCGGGAATCACATAGCGTGCACCAGTCACCCCGCTCATGGGGCATATCGACGCTTTGACAGAGCGCGACGCGGACAGCGAGCCGCCAATAATGGAGTAGAAAATGGCCGAAAAACTCAATAACTTACAGGACATATTTCTCAACAGCCTTCGCAAGAGCAAGACCCCGGTGACCATGTTTCTGGTCAAGGGCGTCAAGCTTCAGGGCATCGTCACCTGGTTTGATAATTTCTCGGTCCTGCTTCGGCGCGACGGTCAAACCCAACTGGTATACAAGCACGCCATTTCCACGGTCATGCCTGCGCATCCGATGGATCTCGCCAAGATTGAATCCGCCTTCTCATCAAATGAGCGCAAGCCGAAGCTTTTGCAGGAAATTTTCCTATCGGCGGTCCATAAGTCCGGCGACCCGGTGACTATGTTTCTGGTCAACGGCGTGATGCTTCAGGGCGAGATCGCGGCTTATGACCTGTTCTGCATGTTGCTCCAGCGCGATGGTCTCGTGCAGCTCGTCTACAAGCATGCCATCTCGACCGTTCAGCCCACCCATCCGCTCGATCTCTCGGGCGAAAATGATGAAGATGAGGACTGAACAGATGGGGATGACCCATTAGTTTTCATCTCGATCAGGAAGAAGTGACGCGTGGGACGCGGGCCATCGTGGTCCACGCCGATCTCGGGCGACGCCAGCGGCGGGACGTCTCGGCCCGGCTGGAGGAAGCCAAAGGACTCGCGCTCGCCATCGGACTGGACGTGTGCGGGACCTCCGCGTTCCGCGTGCGGCAGTCCCGCCCGGCCACGCTGTTCGGCTCCGGACAGGTGGAAGAGATCGCCGCGCTTGCCGCGCGTGAGCAGGCCGAGCTTATCGTCGTCGACAATAACCTGACGCCTGTCCAGCAGAGCAATCTTGAGAAGAATTGCGCCGCCAAGGTCATCGACCGCACCGGCCTTATCCTGGAGATTTTCGGCGAGCGCGCCGCCACGGCCGAGGGACGGTTGCAGGTCGAGCTGGCGCATCTCGATTATCAGGCCGGCCGGCTCGTGCGCAGCTGGACCCATTTGGAGCGGCAGCGGGGCGGCTTTGGCTTTCTTGGCGGCCCCGGCGAAACACAGATCGAAGCCGACCGGCGGATGATCCGCGATCGCATGGCCCGCATCCGGCGCGAGCTTGAACAGGTCACGCGAACCCGCGGGCTTCATCGCGCCCGCCGCCAGCGCGCGCCCTGGCCGGTGATCGCGCTCGCCGGCTATACCAATGCTGGCAAATCGACCCTGTTCAACCGCCTGACCGGATCGGCTGTGGTCGCGCAGGACATGCTGTTCGCTACGCTCGATCCCACGATGCGGCAGATCAGCCTGCCGGGCATCGACAAGGCTATTCTCTCGGATACGGTGGGCTTCGTGTCGGACCTGCCGCACCAGCTCGTCGCAGCGTTCCGCGCCACCCTGGAAGAGGTGCTCTCCGCCGATCTCATCCTCCATGTGCGTGATATCGCGCATCCCGACAGCGACGCGCAGAAAGCCGATGTGCTGGACGTGCTGGCCGATCTGGGGGCCGTCGCCGGTGAGGATGACGAGGCGCCTGCGGACAGCGCCGTGCCGGTGCTGGAAGTCTGGAACAAGGTCGATCTTATCGACGATCCCGACCATCAGGCCGCGATCCGCAACCGGGCCGAGCATGAGCCCGATGTCGCCCTTGTTTCCGCGCTGACGGGCGAGGGGATCGAGGCGCTACGTCGGCGCCTTTCCGATATCCTCGGCAAGAGCCACCGGCGCTACGAGTTCGATCTGAGCGGACGTGAAGGCGCGGCGCTTGCCTGGCTTCATGCCCATGGCGAAGTGCTGTCCGAAACGGCAGAGGCCGATGGGGGCGAAGTCACCATCCACGTCTCTGTGCGGATGGAGCCGGCCGATTATGATCGCTTCGTGCGCCTGCACGGCGACCAGGCCGGACTGATCGCCTGAGGCTCGGCCTCAACGCTCGGCGCGCTTGACCTTCTGCCAGAGTGCTTCCTTAGCATCCAGAGACAAACCGGGAAATGCCTCGCCCGCATCGGCTTCCATGGCGCGGAACCGCCGCTCGAACTTCCCGCTCGCCCGGCGGAGCGCCGTCTCGGGATCGACATGATGATGCCGCGCGAGATTGACGACCGCAAACAACAGGTCGCCGATCTCGTCCTCTAACTCTGCCTGATCGGTGGCCTGTTCGACCTCCTCCAGCTCTTCCAGCACCTTGGCCCGCACATTTGCGATGTCGTCCCAATCAAACCCGACGCGCGCGGCACGGTTCTGGATTTTCTCCGCATGCGAGAGGGCGGGCAGGGAGAGGGCAACGCCTGACAAGGCCGAGCGGTCCTCCGAGGGCTTGCCGGCGCGCTCTGCGGCCTTGATCTCATCCCAACCGGGCGAGACCGACCCCGGCGCCGTAAAAACATGCGGATGGCGCCGCAACATCTTCTCGCAAATCGCGGAGATCACATCGGAAAGATCGAAGGCCTGTTGCTCCGAAGCCATCTGGCTGTGAAACACGACTTGGAACAGCAGATCGCCCAGCTCATCCTTGAGCGCCGCCATATCGCCGGACTCGATGGCGTCGGCGACCTCATAGGCCTCCTCGATCGTGTAAGGCGCGATGGTGGCGAAGGTCTGGGCGACATCCCACGGGCAGCCATCATCCGGATTGCGAAGCCGCGCCATGATGTCCTGAAGCGGTGCGATGTCTGCGGGTGTGTTGCTCAATGAAGGTTCCGTCACGATAGGAAAGCTCGCAAGACGGTAGACAGGTCGATGTCCAAACTCCAGCGTCGACGGGACAGAGCCGCCATCGGGCAGGGAGCCACCTTAAAAGTGGACCCGAATTTTCTTTTTTTATGAATGCGCTGAGGAATTCCGGGTAACGACGCTCATAGAAAACAGAACAAATGGACCTCTCACGGAGATGGCATAGGTGCAGGATAAATCCGTGCCTGTTTTGGATGACGAACGTGTGTCGCTGCACCGGCGCGCTTTGTATCGCTATTTCAGCAAACGGGTGCCCATCGGCGAGGTCGAGGATCTCGTGCAGGAAGTCCTGGCCAATCTGCATAGCCGCCAGAAAAGCGCGGAAATCGAGAATGTGCAGGGCTATCTCTTCACCATCGCCTCCCATGTGCTGGCGCGGCGGCACCACAAAAATGCCCAGTTGCGCTATGCCGACGAAGAGGTGCCGGATCAGATCGATCCCTTCTCACCAGAACGCATCCTGATCGGGCAGCAAAGCCTCACCGCCGCTCTGGAGGTGATCCGCACGCTGCCTCCGCGCACCCAGCAGGTGTTCGTCCTTCATCGCTTCGAGGAGATGACCTACGCCCGGATCGCGGCGCATCTGGGCATCTCGGCGAGCGCGGTCGAAAAGCACATCATGCAGGCTTTGAAAGCGTTGCACGACAATGCCAGGGGGACGGAATGAAGTTTCTGCCTCGCCTCGTGCGACCCGCCGACCGGCCGACGCCCGTGGATGCCCCCGGATGGGTCGCCCGTGTGCGCTCGGGCACATTGCCTCCGCAAGAGGTTCGCCAGTTCGAGCGCTGGCTTGCCGAACGCGATGAGAACCGCCGCGACTATGACGCACTGGTCGCCCAGTTTCTCGAGCTCGACCGCCTCCGCTCCCACCCGGAAATCATGGCTTTGCGCGAGGAGGCGCGCCAGGCGCCGCGGGGCAAACGCCGGCTCGCCATCGCGGCGGCTCTCGGCCTGCTGCTCACTGGTGCCGTGACAGCCGTCGTTGCGCTCGATCTGCTGCCCACCAGCAGCGAGCAGCGAGCGTCCGTCGTCACAGCCTATTACGAAACGCCGGAGGGCAAGACGTCGGCGATCGTCCTGCCCGATGGCAGCAAGGTCTTCCTCGATGCGAGCAGCGCGCTCAAGGCGAGCATGGGCGAGACGACCCGGCGCATCGAGTTGCTGAGCGGCCGCGCCAATTTCGCGGTGGCGAAAGACCGCGAGCGGCCCTTCGTCGTGATGGCCGGTGGTGAGCGGATCAAGGCGCTCGGCACCCAGTTCGACGTCAATCTCGTCGAGCGCAGTGTCGAACTGACGCTCATGGAGGGCCATGTCGTCGTGCAGGGCCTCAAGACCAAATCGGACACGGCGTCGACCGTCTTCATGCGCCCCGGCTACCGCCTCGTCGCGGGGGACGGCAATTGGACACTCGCCCCGGTCGATCTGCGCAACGTCTCGCGCTGGCGGGAGGGTGTCCTGATTTTCGACGAAGCCCGGCTCGGCGACATCGTGGCCGAGATGAACCGCTATCTGCCGGCCAAGATCCTCATCGGCACGCCCGCAATTGCCGAGCGGCGGATGAGTGCCGTTCTCCGCGCCGGCGACGTCTCGACATTTCTTTCAGCCATCGATGCCATGGGCGTGGCCCGGTGGACGCGGGTTTCCGACGGGGAATATCGGTTGCTGGACATCGCCCGCGAAAGAAATCTGAACGCACGACTGAGGTAAATCGCGCGAACCGCCTCATCAGGTAGAGAAGTCTAAAAACAGGTGAGGGGATTTTCATGTTCATGTCTGGTTTCAACACGCGCGGCGCCTTGATGCTCGGCGCGGCGGCGACCGCGCTGGTCGCTTCGGCGGCGCAGGCCAAGCCGGTCGATTTCGATATTCCATCGCAGCCTCTGCCATCAGCCCTGCGGACGTTCGGGCTGCAGAGCGGCACGTCGATCGTCTTTTCCGCATCATCCACGGGCTACGGCCCGTCGGTGCCAATCAAGGGGCAGTATGAGCCCAAGGAAGCGCTGGCCCGGCTGCTGGGAAGCGCGCCACTGCAGCCGCTGGAGCGCGGCAGCGGCTTTACCGTCGTGCGCATGGAGCCGCGGCCTGCCGCCGCCATGGCCGCACCAGCGCCCGCCGCGCCTGCGCCGCAAGCCATGGCTCAGGCTGAGCCGGCGCCGGAGGCCGAGGAGGGCGATGCGATTGTCGTCACGGGCTCACGGATCGCCCGTTCCGGCTTCACCGCGCCGACGCCTGTCACGCAGCTCGGCAGCGAGCGTCTGGCGAATACCTCGGCGGCCAGCGTCGGTGAGGCGCTTGCCCAGCTTCCGGCCTTTCGCGCCACCACTTCGCCAACCACGTCCGGCGTGACCATCGGCGCCGGTGGTGCCCGCACGGTCGATCTTCGCGGTCTGGGCGCGCAGCGCTCGCTGGTTTTGGTCGACGGGCGCCGGTTCGTGCCCAGCACGATTGCCGGCGCTGTCGACACCAATCTCATTCCCGGCATCCTCATCAATCGCGTCGAGCTCGTGACGGGCGGTGCCTCGGCGGCCTATGGCTCGGATGCCGTCGCCGGCGTCGTGAACTTCATCCTCGACAAGAAGCTGCAGGGCTTCCGGGTCAATGTGCAGGCTGGCATCTCCGAGCGAGGGGAGGATAGTGATCAGCTGATCGCCGCCGCAGCGGGCACCAGCTTTGCCGGTGGACGGGGCCACGTCATCATTGGCGGCGAGTATAACAACAATCGCGGCATGGGCGGCTGCTACAGCTATGATCTGTGTGCGCAGGAATGGCAGGTTCTGACCAACACCGCCTACCGGACCAACGGTCAAGCAGCGCGGATCATCAGCCCGAACGTCCATACGGCGACACAGACCTACGCCGGCAAGATCAACGCCCCGACCGCGCTCGCGACGATCCAGTTCGACGATGCAGGCAACCCCGTTCCATTCGTGCGCGGCCAGTATGCGACGCTGTTCATGCAGGGCGGGAGCGGGGAAGGGCAGAACGCCTTCCGGTCCGCTGGCGTTCTGAAAGTGCCTGTGGAGCGCTATGCCCTCTACGGACGCACCGAATATGAGCTGGGCGCGGTGACACCGTTCATCGATGTGTCCTATGGCCGGGTGCGCGTCATTACGCCGGGCGCGCAGACCCGCGATACCAATCTGACCATCAATCGCGACAACCCCTATCTGCCGCGGTCGATCGTCAACCAGATGACCACGCTTGGCGCGCAGACGCTCACCTTCGGGCGCGTCGGGCAGGACCTCGGCGTAGCGGTCGGAGACAATGTCACCAAGACCTTCCGCATCGTCGGCGGTTTCGATGCCGATCTGGGCAATGGCTGGAAGGCGGACGCCTATTATCAATTCGGCCAGACCGACGCGAGCCAGATCGTCGAGAACAACCGCATCACCGCCAACTTCACGCGGGCGCTGGATGCCGTGGACGAAGGCCGGTTCCGCACCGGCGTAGACAATGGCAATATCGTGTGCCGTGCGACCCTCAGCCCAAATGCTGCGGTCCGCGCCGCCGCGACGGGCTGTCAGCCGCTCAACCTGTTCGGCCAGTATCGCTTCTCGGAGGCGGCGCGCGCCTACAGCTTCGGCACTTCCGAGCAGCGCACGCGCTTTCAGCAGCATGTGGTCGCCGCCAACCTGCGGGGCGATCTGTTCGACTTCGGCTCCGGGCCCGTCTCCATCGCGGTGGGCGGCGAGTATCGCGGCGAGCGTGTGAGCGGCACGGCAGACCCGATCTCGCTGACTAACGGCTTCTACATCGCGAACGCTTCTTCCTTCGGGCCGGAAACGATCAACATCGTGGAAGGCTATGCGGAAACCGTCGTGCCGCTGCTCCGCGACCTGCCGGGCATGAAACTGCTCGAGTTCAACGGCGCGATCCGCCGCACGAATTACAGCACCAGCGGTTCTGTGACGACCTGGAAGCTCGGCGGCATATACGAGCCGGTCGAGGGCGTGCGCTTCCGTGGCACACGGTCGCGCGACATCCGCGCGCCCAACGCCGCCGAACTCTACACGCCGCTGGTCGCCTCCCAAGGCTCCATCTTCGACATATCGAACAGCAGTCAGGTGCTTGCCCGCGTGTTCCGTGGCGGCAACCAGGCACTGCGGCCGGAAATTGCGGACACCACCACCGCCGGCGTCGTGCTTCAGCCGCGGATGATCCCGGGGCTGCGCTTCTCCGCGGATTATTACGATATCAAGATCCGCGACGCGATCGACCTCGTCGGCGCGCAGGTCATCACGGATCGCTGTAACGCGGGCGGGGCCAGCTATTGCGCGCTGATCACGCGCGACACCGGCCCGAGCGGCCTGATCACGGACGTGGTGGACCAGTATCTCAACGTCAACCAGATCAAGACGCGCAGCATCGACTTCGAGCTGGATTTCTCGAAGCGCTTCGGGGCCGATAACCGCGTCGCCATCAACCTGCTGGCGACCCGCGTGTTCGATCTCATCCAGGTCGATGCCACGGGCTCTCTGGACCGTGCCGGGCAGACCGGCCGTCAGGTCGGCGGCCCGATCGGCGTGCCGAAATATACGCTGGATGGCACCTTCACCTTCGAGAAGGGACCGTTCGGTGCCACGGTGCAGGGGCACTACATCCCCAAGGGCAGCTACGATGCGAGCCTGATCGGGCCGGACGATCCCAATTACAGCAACACCCTGGCCAACAGCATCGACAATAATGTCGTGGACGACATGCTGACCTTCAATCTCTCGCTGCGCTACACCATCGGTGGGGCAGGGGATTCCACGATGCAGATCTATGCCGCGATCAATAATCTGTTCGATACGGACCCGCCCATCGCGCCGGGCAACTCGGTGACCAACCCTGTTTTCTTTGACCAAACCGGCCGCAGCTACCGCGCCGGCGTGCGTCTGAAATTTTAAGAGGAGAGAAAGAGATGACCCTGGAACGCAGAGATATTCTGACCGGCGCGGCGGGCCTCGGCCTTGCTGCTATGGCCGGCAGTGCCGGCGCACAGCGACGCGGCGGCGCGAAAGTGCCTGTCATCGACGTTCACACCCACAATTTCACCCCGCGCTGGGTGGAAATGCTGCGCAAGCACCCGGACGCGGACACGAGCCTCCTCCCGACCAAGCCGGACGAAACGATCTCCTATCGTGGCGCGCCGATCGTGCGGCTGGCGCCGGATATGACCGACCTCGACATGCGCATTGCCGCCATGGACAAGGCCGGGGTCGATATCGCGATCATCAGCCTTACGGCGCCGAACGTGTTCTGGAGCACGCGCGAGGTTGCGATCCAGACCGCGCGCGAGGTGAATGACGACTTCGCGGCGGCGGAGAAGAAATATCCCGGCCGCATCAAATGGATGGCCTCGCTGCCCTGGCAATATCCCGACGCCGCCATCGAGGAACTCGCCCGCGTGCGCGGCATGGGCGCCGCTGGCCTCTGCCTGCTCACCAACATGGTCGGCATGCTGCCGGACGACGAGCATTTCCATCCGGTCTGGAAGGCGGTGGAGGAATCCGGCCTGCCGGCGTTCATTCACCCGACGGTGCCGATGGTCGACATCAAGAAGTGGGGCGTGGAATCTTTCGGCCTCGCCAACACCATCGGCTTCACCAGCGACACTGCGCTGGTGTATGCGCGCTTCATCCTCACAGGCTTCATGGACAAGTTCGAAGGGTTGAAGCTGATCGCCTGCCACGGCGGCGGCACGCTGCCCTACCTCATCGCGCGGATGGACAAGATGTGGGAGAACACCACCAGCCGCCGGCTCGTCAACAAGCCGCCAAGCGCCTATTTTCGCAAGTTCTGGTATGACGCGATCGTCTACGACCAGCCCACGCTCGAATTTCTTGTGAAGCAAGTCGGCGAGGACAGGGTGCTCTACGGCTCGGACTATCCCTTCTCCATCCAGGACATGGTCGGCGTGAAGGCAAGGGTCAGCGCGCTGCCGCCGGTGCAGCGGGACAAGATCCTGGGCACCAACGCGCAGCAGCTTTTCAAGATCTGAGCCACTGCGGCGAAAGCAAAAGCGGGGCAGGCCGCACCACTGGTTGGTGCGGCCTGTTTCTTTTGAGTTGAGGCGGGCCGGCCTGGCGGCCCCATATCGGCAACCTTGCTGAGCTTGTTCGTTCTGCTGACATTATACACGCGCTACGGCGCACGGATGGCGTAGGCAGCGAATGCCCACAAGCTGGCGATGGAAGGAGTCCGACATGGCGCATGATCATCACGGTGGTGGGCACGCCCATGATCATACCGCCGGAGCCAGCGCCCGGATGCTGGTCCTGGCTCTCATCCTCACCTCGATCTATCTCGTCGCGGAGGTGGTGGGCGCGTTCGTCTTCAACAGCCTCGCCCTGCTGTCCGACGCAGCGCACATGTTGACGGACTTGGCAGCTCTGGGGATCGCGCTGCTAGCCATCCGCATCGGCCGCAGGCCCGCCGATGACAAGCGGACGTTCGGCTATCGAAGGTTCGAAATTCTGGCGGCCGCCTTCAACGCGGTTCTACTCTTCATGATCGCAATCTATGTCTTCATCGAAGCGATCTCGCGCTTCAACGCGCCGCAGGAGACGCAATCCCTGGGCATGATGATCGTGGCGGCGATCGGGCTGGTGGTTAACCTCGTCTCGATGCGGCTGCTCTCGGCCGGCAAGGACAAGAGCCTCAACGTGAAAGGGGCTTATCTGGAGGTATGGGCCGACATGATCGGCTCGATCGGGGTGATCGCGGGTGCCATTGCCATTCGCCTCACCGGGGCGACATGGATTGACCCCGCCGTGGCGATCGCGATCGGCCTGTGGGTCTTGCCGCGGACCTGGGTCCTCCTGCGCGATACAACCAACATCCTACTGGAAGGCACGCCCCAAGGGCTCGATCTGGGCGAGGTGCGCCGCGTTATCGCTCATGTGCCCGGTGTCGCCGGTGTCCATGATCTCCATGTCTGGTCGATGTCGAACGATGACATCAGCTGTACCTGTCATGTCACCCTGAGCGGGGAGGGGCGGCCCGATGCCGTCCGCATGGCGGTAACAAACGTCATAGCATCGCGCTTCGCCATTCACCATGTGACGGTGCAGACCGAAGCGCCCGATCTCGCCTGCGCGGAAGAGCATCGGCACGGATGAGAATGCGACGCCCCCGACCCGTCAAAACATCTCCTGATCAAAGACTTTCCTGATCGAGCTCAAAACTCTCTTTTGAATATCATCTGAGCTTTTCTTGCTGCAGACGAACGTAATCCAGAAGGTCGTTTCGTCATGAGATAATTTCACGATGTCGCCATTCTCAACGGCGGAGCGAGCATGATGATCGAGCAGGAAGGTCTTGGCGCCCCTTTCAATAGCTTCCGCAATAATCTGGTCTGAAAAAACCTGAGACTGGATTATGTTGTGATTAAATTCGCGGGATTGAATTTCCTTGATGCAAATCTCGTTGACCCCATGATTGGAACTCGGAGTCACGTAAGGCAAATCGTCGATGTTTATTTTTCCATCCACGGACATTTCATAAATGTTTGCAGGAACATAGACCGAGGCCAGAGACTTTTTGAGATAATGAAAATTCACTTGATCATTCTGCTGCACATATAATCGCGCGATGCAGAATGCACTGTGATTTGTAGAGAGACGATTCACGATCTCCGTTGTCGATTCAAGGATCGTCAACCGCAATTTGCTCGGATAAACGGCTTCATTTATAATTTTTATTTTAGGCTTCACGAATGTTTCGAAGAAATAAGGCCTCGTTATAAACTCCAGATCCTCTTCGATACCTGCGTTCAATTTTGGCGACTGAATTTGCTTTTTAAGCTGAAGGGTTTCGTTCGCGAGTTTCAGCGTGCGCTGACCGCCGCTCGTGAGCTCCGGCGATTTTCCAGCGGCGCGGTCGAAGAGGGCCGCCCCGCACGCGCGCTCCAGAGCTTTTATCTGCTTGCTGACGGAGGCTTCACTGATGTCGAGCTTATCCGCAGCCCGGCGGAATCCGCCAGCCTCCACCACCGCCAGAAAAATCTCGAGTTGTCTCGTCGTCGCCATACCCCACCGTGCCGATAACCAATTGGTTATCACGGTGATAGCCCTCCGGTACGTTGCTTCTCAAGCGATTTCCACCGAACTGACGATCAACCGGCCCGCAATAGGGGTCGGATCAATGTTTATAAGGGGGAGGAATCGTGTCCAAGATTCGCACTTTATTCGCACGTGCCAGCGTTGCGGCCGTCGCTTTATCTGCCGTCACGCCGGTCGTGGCACAGGGACAAGCCACAACCGAGAATAGCACGCAGGAGGCCGATGGGGGCGTCGGCGATATTGTGGTAACCGCCCAATTCCGCTCGCAGCGCCTTCAGGACACGCCGATCGCCATTACCGCGATGGACAGCGCGATGATGGAGTCGCGCAGCTATAACACCGTCACTGATCTTACGAACAGCGCGCCCAACGTCGTCTTGAAGCCGACGACCTCGGCCTTCGGCCCTGGCGCGGCGATCTATGTGCGCGGTGTCGGACAGGCGGATACCAACTTCGCTTATGAGCCGGGCGTGGGCCTGTATGTCGACGATGTCTATCATGGCACGGTATTCGGTTCTCAACTGGACCTGCTCGATCTCGAGCGGGTGGAGATCCTGCGCGGGCCACAGGGAACGCTGGCGGGCAAGAACTCCATCGGCGGGGCCGTCAAGCTCTTCACCAAGAAACCCTCGGGCGAAGGCGGCTTCATCGAGGCCACGACGGGGAGCTTCGACCGCCTCGACTTGCGCGGTGCAGGCGATTTCGCGCTCGTGCCGGATCGGCTCTTCGTGCGTGTATCGGGCGCCACGCGCAGCAAGAAGGGTTATCTCGACCGGCTGGATTTCGGATGCGTCTACCCGAATAACGGGGTATTCACGGCCTCTGCCGCGGTGGGCAAAGATTGCGTGATCGGACAGGAAGGCGGCACGAAGTACACCGCCGGGCGTGTCGCTTTGCGCTGGGTCGCCAGTGACGACATCGAGGTCAATGTGGCGGCCAGCCGTTTGGTGGACGACTCAGAACCGAGCGCAACCAAGCTGCTCGCGATTACGGTTGCGCCGACGCTGACGCCCGGCATCACCAACCGCAACGTCTTCATCACCGGGCCGGAATCGTACACAAACTACGCCAATTACACGACGCCCGCATTCACCGATGCTGGCGGTAGCCACAATACGGTCGTGTGGCAGCCCAATACGCGTCTTCGCACCTGGGAAGTCTCTGGCTCGATCGACTGGAAGCTCGGCCCTGATCTGGCTCTGAAGTCGATCACCTCGTATCAAAGCATATCCGGCCGTTATGGCACGGATTTTGACACGACGCCCTATGGCATCAACACCAACAACATCACCAATACCCACCACCAGTTCACCCAGGAACTGCGCCTCAATGGCACGAGCATTTCGGGGCTGCTGGATTGGACGCTGGGCGGCTATTATTACAAGGCCACCAGCTATATCGAAGGCGGCAGCATCATTGCGCCGGGGGCGGCGACCTCTTCCGTCTTCTATTCGGATGACACCATTCCGGCCCGCAGCGTTTCCGGCTTTGCTCATGTCACGGCGCATCTCACGGATCGCCTCAACCTGACCGGCGGTATTCGCTACACTGACGACAAGAAGGACTATAACTTCCGCCGCTTCAACCCGTTCAACACGAGCCAGGTGAGCTATACCGCACAGCGCCTCATCGACGGTGCCGTGGGCAGTTACAGCGGGAAGCGCTGGGATTATCGCGCCAATATTGATTATCGCCTGACCGACGATCTGATGGTGTTCGCGCAATATTCCACGGGCTTCCGCGGTGGTGGCGTCAATCCGCGGCCGTTCGTCATTCAGCAGGTGGTGCCGTTCAATCCTGAATCGCTGGAAGCCTATGAAATCGGCTTCAAGAGCGATCTGCTGAATCGCGCGGTGCGGTTGAATGCTTCTGCCTTCATCAACAATTACAAGGACATCATCTTCTCGAACACGGCGCCAACCGTTGTGAACGGGGTTGTCCTGACACCGCAAAACGCGACCCCCACCAATGCCGGCGACGCCCGGTTCAAGGGGTTCGAGGCGGAACTGACCGTCAATCCGCTCCGTGGCCTGTCGTTCGACGGCAGTGTCAGCTACCTCGATTTCCAGCTCACGAAGCTGGGCGCGGCGGGCGCCACGATTGCCGGCATCACGCTCAATTCGATCGCGCCTTTCGTGACCGAGTGGAAGGTCAGCGCTGGTGCGCAATATGAGATCCTCGTCGGGAACGCGGGCACGCTGACCCCGCGCCTCGATCTCGCCTACCAGTCGTCCTTCTACACCAACTCGGACAATAACCCGGCGTCCCTGGTGCCGGCCTATACGATGCTTAATGGTCGACTGACCTGGCAGTCCGCCGACGAAGATTGGAAGGTCTCGCTCGCCGTGACCAACCTCACCGACAAGTTCTACTATCAGAACAAGACGCGCCTGCCGATCGGCCTCGTCATCGGGACGCCCGGCGCGCCGCGTGAATGGTCGCTCACCGTCAGGCGGGCGTTCTGATCCGTTCCTGCCGCCCGGACACGCGCCGGGCGGCAGGGCATGTGAGGTTTTCTCTGATGCAACTGATCGCAGGCGGAACATTCACAATGGGGTCTGACGATCACGATCCGGAAGAAGCGCCGGCCCGGAAAGTGAGAGTTCGCTGCGCGCGGGATGCGTGAGCCAGAATAAGAGGACTGCCCCAATGTCACCCCGCTCTGCCAAGCTCCGCCTCTCTCTCCTTGTCGCCTCATTGCCGGTCCTGACCATGCAACCGGTGCCGGCCGTCGCGGCCGATGAGCCGGTGCAGACTTGGCAGGCCTATCCCAAGGAGCCGGTCGCTCCCAAGGACGCACCCAATGTGCTGCTAATCATGACCGACGATGTCGGCTTCGGCGCGGCCTCGACCTTTGGCGGACCTGTCCCCACGCCGGCCTTCGATGCCCTGGCGCAGAGCGGACTGCGCTACAATGCCTTCCACACGACCGCGATGTGCTCCCCGACCCGCGCCGCACTCCTGACCGGGCGCAATCATCATGCGGTGGGGAGCGGATCGATTGCCGACGTATCGCTCGATGCGCCCGGCTACACGTCCGTCATTCCCAAGAGCGCGGCGACGATCGCCCAAGTGCTCAAGTTGAACGGGTATGACACCAGCTTCGTCGGCAAAAATCACAATACGCCGGTGTGGGAGAACACGCCGGTCGGGCCGTTCGACAACTGGCCCAACGGCATGGGATTCGATTATTTCTACGGGTTCAACGCGCCCTATGCTGATCAATTCAATCCAGCGTTGATCGAGAACCGCAACACCGTGCGGGCGCCGGAGGACCCCGATTATATTCTGGATCGGGATCTTGCCGACAAGCTTATCCACTGGATTGACGTGCAGCATAACCTGCGGCCGGAGCATCCCTTCTTCGCCTATTTCGCGTCTGGCTCAACCCATGCGCCGCATCAGGCACCGCCCGAGTGGATCGCGCGCTTCAGGGGCCAGTTCGATCAGGGATGGGATGTGCTGCGCCAGCAGACGTTCGAGCGGCAGAAACGGCAGGGCATCATTCCGGCCAACGCTCAACTCTCTCCGCGCCCGGAGCAAATTCCGGCGTGGGATCAGGTCAGCCCCGAGGTTCAGCGCGCCTACGCAAAGCAGATGGAAGTGGCGGCAGCGCAGCTTGCTTTCTTCGATTTTCAGATCGGGCGCGTGCTCGATACGCTGCGACGGAACGGCCAGCTCGACAATACCATGGTCGTCTACATTCAGGGCGATAACGGCGCGAGCGAGGAAGACCTGCGCGGCAGCGCGGACCTGCTCCGGGTGATCGCCGGCAATCCGACGACCGACCAAGACCTGATTGCCGCGATGGGCGACTATGGTGGCCCCAAATCCTTCGGCACTTATCCGGCCGGCTGGGCCTGGGCGACCAACGCGCCGTTCCAGTGGGGCAAGCGCGTCGCATCGCATCTGGGCGGCCTGCGCGATGGGATGGTGGTGAGCTGGCCGGCGGGCATCAAGAAGGGCGGGGCGATCCGCCAGCAATTCACCCACGTCATCGACGTCGCGCCGACCATTTTCGAGGCCGCAGGCGTTTCCGCGCCCGACGTCGTGAACGGCGTGCAGCAGCAGCCCATCGATGGGACGAGCTTTCTCTACACGTTCAAGGATGCGGCGGCGCCAGAGCGGCATCGCGAGCAATATTTCGAGATGCTGGGCAACCGGGCCTACTACAAGGATGGCTGGATGGCATCGACCCTGCCGGGCCGGGCCCCGTGGGATGGGGCGGCCAAGACACAGCCGGCCGATTTCAAATGGGCGCTCTACAACCTCCGGAGCGACTGGTCCCAGACGGAGGATGTCTCCTCCCAACATCCCGCGAAACTGGAAGAGCTCAAGGCGGATTTCGACGCCGCCGCGCGTCGATACGCAGTCTACCCCCTGAACGCCGATCTTCATACGCGGATGGCGCCGCAGTTCCGGCCGTCCTTGCTCGGGCAGCGCACCAGCTTCACTTACTACCCCGGCGATACGCGCTATACGAACTACGCCTTCCCGACGATCGCGGCCGGGTGGACCGTGACCGCCGACGTATCGACTGCGGGCCCAAGCTCCAGCGGGCCGATCTACGTGCAGGGGGACCATTTTGGCGGCATGGCGCTGGTGCTGAACGCAGGGCGCCCCACCTTCATCGTGAATCCCAGCAGTGCCGGGACGCCGGTGGAGATTTCTCCCCGAGATGCGTTGCCAGCGGGCCGTTACAAGATTGCGGTAGATTTCGAACCCGTCCCCGCAGGCGGCACTACCGTACGCCTCAGGGTCGACGGCGCCGAGGTCGCGTCCACGACGGTAAGCCAGGCCCTCCGCGGCCGTGGCGATGCCTATATCGGGCGCACCGGTACGGCGCCGCTCTCCTACACCCCGTCCGTGGCGCCAGTCGCAAGCCGCTGCACCTGCGACATCGCATCCGTCACGATCAGCAAGAACGCCCGGTAAACCAGGAAAGACCGATCATGCCCATGAAATCCCGTATCGCCCGCATCGCAGGATCGACGGCGCTCTCGCTCCTGGTCCTGGCCCACGGCGGCGCAGCGATGGCGAAAGAGCCCGCAGATCGCACGCAAGCGCCGGAATGGCGCTATTATCCGAAGGCACCGAGCGCCCCCAAGGGCGCGCCGAATGTGCTGCTGATCATGACCGACGATGTGGGCTTCGGGTCGGCGAGCACCTTCGGCGGCCTGATCCCGACGCCGACCTTCGACGCCCTTGCCAAGCGGGGCCTGCGGTACAATGAGTTCCATACGACCGCGATGTGCTCGCCCACCCGCGCGGCTCTCCTCACCGGCCGCAATGCCCATGCCGTCGCCTCGGGCTCGATCACCAACGTCGCCATCGATGAGCCGGGCTATACCTCTGTCATGCCCAAAAGCGCGGCGACCATCGCACGGGTGCTGCGCGACAATGGCTATGACACGGCGTTCTTCGGCAAGAACCACAATACACCGGTCTGGGAGACCGGGCCGATGGGCCCCTTCGATCGCTGGCCCAACGGGATGGGCTTCGACTATTTCTACGGGTTCAATGCCGCCGCCAGCGACCAGTTTCGTCCCGAGCTGATCGAAAACCGCAATGCCATCGAGCCCCCCAAGGATGGCGATTACATTTTCGACAAGGACATGACCAACCATCTGGTGGACTGGTTGCGGGTGAAGTGGAGCCAGAAGCCCGACAATCCCTTCTTTGTCTATCTCTCCCCCGGCACCATGCACTCGCCGCATCAGGCGCCGGCAGAATGGATCGCGCGTTTCAAGGGGCGGTTCGACATGGGCTGGGATGTCATGCGCCAGCAGATCTTCGACCGGCAGAAGCAGTCAGGCACGATTCCGGCCAATGCGGTTCTGACGCCCCGGCCCGATGCGGTGCCGGCCTGGGACAGCCTCAGTCCGGAAGCCAAGCGGACCTATGCCCATCAGATGGAGGTGGCGGCCGCGCAGCTTGCCTATTTCGATGACCAGCTGGGCCGGGTGATCCGCGAGATTGAGGCCAATGGCCAGCTCGACAACACCATGATCATCTATCTGCAGGGCGACAATGGCGCCAGCATGGATAGCCGGCGCGGCGCGGTGCAGGAGTTGCAGAGCCTCATCGGGATCGAGCCGACCGAAGCGGAACTGATCGAAACATCGGACCAGAACGGAACCCCGCATAGCTACTCGAACTACAATGCCGGCTGGGCTTGGGCGCAAAATGCACCCTTTCCCTGGGGTAAGCAGATCGCCTCGCATCTCGGCGGGTTGCGCGATGGGCTGGTCATCAGCTGGCCCCAGCGCATCAAGGCGACGGGGCAGGTCCGTAGCCAGTTCCACCATGTGATCGATATCGCGCCGACGATCTATGAGGCAGCCGGCGTCGTACCGCCGACGGAGGTCGATGGCGTGACGCAGCAGCCGATCGACGGCGTCAGCATGGTCTATAGCTTTGGCAACGCGACCGCGCCCTCCACGCGCCGCGCGCAATATTTCGAGATGCTGGGCAATCGCTCCTTTTACAAGGATGGCTGGCTAGCCTCGACCACGCCGCCCCGCGCGCCCTTCGACCGCTCGACCACCCCGCTGGACCCGTCGACGTTCAAATGGGAGCTCTATAACCTCACGCAGGACTATTCGCAGTCGCGCGATCTGGCCGCTCAGCATCCCCAGAAGCTGGCCGAATTGCAGAAGGATTTCGAAGAGGCGGCACGGCGCTATCAGGTCAATCCGATCCAGGCCGACCTGATCGGGCGTGTGGGGGCGGGGAAGCGGCCCTCGCTGGTCGATGGTCGCAACCAGTTCACTTATTATCCGGGGCCGACCCGTTATCCCCAAGGGACATTCCCAGCCCTCGGCATGGACTGGACCATGCGCGCCGCGATCACCACCGCGAGCACGAACGCGAAAGGGCCGATCGTGATCATCGGCGATGAGGCCGGGGGCGGGGGCCTGATCATGCAGGATGGTCGCCCCACCTATCTCTACAACCCGAGCGGGCGGGAAGCCGAACGCGTGCGGCTGGAAGGCGAGCCAGTCTCCGTTGGGCGGCATGATGTCAGCATCTCGGTCACGGCGGCGCCCAAGGTCGGCCCGCGCGCTGCGACGATCGCCATGATCGTGGATGGCAAGGTGGTGCAGTCGCAGGACGTCGCAGTCTATTACCCGCTGCGGGGCAGCGGTGTGATCGGCCGGTACAATGTCCGCACCCTGCTGGAGAACATGGCCGAGCCGGTCATGTCGGAACTCGCGATCGACCGCGTCACCTTCGAGAAATCAGCCAACTGAACTGAGAGGGAGGGGCGCCGCAGCCAACTGCTGCGTCCTTCGTCCGGGCCGAACTTAGGGTAACAAGCGCATGAAAAAATTCGTCAAAGTCTCGGCAGCCGCTTTCAGGGCCACCACAAGCGCGCTGGGCCTCTCGCTGATGCTGTGGGCACAACCCGGCGTCGCGCGAACCGAAGATGCGCCTAAGTCCCGACCGAACATCGTCCTCGTCATCTTGGACGATGTGGGGATCGATGCGGTGTCCGACATGTATCCTGGCATGATCGATCGTCTCGTGGAGCAGTACGGACCGTCCGGGCTCAATCATCCGAATTACCGCGCGATCAAGGGGCGTCCGGCCTCCACCCCCGTGCTGGATCGTCTGGCGGGGGAGGGGCGCACCTTCACTAACGCTTGGGCACAGCCCTTCTGCTCACCGACCCGCGCATCCATGCTCACGGGCCTGTACGCTCACAATACGGAACTGCGCGATTATGAGGATTGGCTGTCGCAAAAGCAGCATTCCTTCGTGGAGGATCTGCAGGCCGCCGGCTACACATCCGCGGTGTTCGGCAAATGGCACATGGCTGGCCTTAACCAATATCCCGGCATGAAGCCCAAGGAAGCCGGTTTCGCGCTGTTCGAAGGCAATCTGAACGGGGCGATCACCGATTACTGGCATCATGATTATCAAGTGCAGGATTCTGCCAGCCCCAACTCGGAATGGCGAACCGAGCCGGCGCCGGTCCGCTCGCTGCCGGGCATCGCTCCGACCAGTTTCGAGCCGGTCGTGCGGGCCGCCGATACGCTCAACTGGATCAAGCGCAACCAGGCTGAAGCGCCCGACAAGCCGTGGTTCGCCTGGCTCGCGTTCAACATGGTCCATATCACGGCAGGGCCGCAGCCGTCGTTCGTACCGAATGCGGATACGCTCGATGCCAAGTCCCGCGCCGAGATCGAGGCTTGTGGCGGAAAGTTCGGCACCACGGAGCTCGGCAACTGCTCCCCGCCGGCCCTGAACCGGTCCTGGGTCAATTCGACCGATACGATCCTCGGAATATTCCTGAAGGAGCTCAAGAAGCTCAGCCCGGACACCTATGTGATCATTCTGGGCGACAATGGCACGCCCATGTATGGCCGCCCGGCGGTCGATTTCATCGACAATATGTACCTGACGGCGAAGGGCAGGGCCAAGGGCACCGGTTATGAAAGCGGGATGCGGGTTCCGCTGGTGATGCTGGGGCCGGACATCAAGCCGGGCTACAGCGATGCGCTGACACACGTCGTCGATATCTACTCGACCGTCCTCGATCTGGCGCATGTGGCCAAGCCGCAGCAGGTTCCCAATCGCGCCGGAAACATGATCCCGCTGGATTCAGTGTCTCTCGCGCCTGTCCTCTTCGATGGAAAAGACAGTGTCCGGGATGAAGAGAACGACTTCATCATATCCGAGACCGTGATCCCTCTCAAAAACAGGGAAAGGCAGGTCGCCATCCGCAACAAGCGCTATAAGCTGCTGTATATCAAGTCAGAAACGGGCAATCCCTCCTGCGCGTATTACGACCTCGCGAAAGACCCGCTGGAAGAGTTTCCGATATCCAAGGCCGAGGTCGGCAGCCTGTTCGACGGAAGCATGAAGGGGCTGAACATATCCTGTGAGGGCGGATCTTGATAACTTTGGCAGGCGTGCAGGATGACAGAATTTCGTCCTGCACGTATACCGGACTTGTCCGAAACCGCGTTGAGCGAGCGAACGCCCGACACGCGGGCATGACGGAAGGGTCGGTTCAAATCATCCCGGCGCGTGTGGGGGCAGAGCGTACCAGCTCGTGAAGCGAACCCTACCGCCCTGACACAAGTTCGATAATATATATTATGTTAAATGAGGCCCTCAGGCAGGGACGCGTGCGCTATCGAATTCCTTGATAAGCCCAACAGTCTGCTCGATGTTGGCGCGACTGGATGCCCCGAACAAAATCGATTCCACATGCGGCTCGGCACAAATCCACTCTATGGCCTCTCGCGGACGAATGGCGCCTGATCCCAACACGGACATCGCAATCATTCGGGCCGGATGCTTCTCCAGCACCTCACGATAGCCATCAATTCCGCCGGACATGCGGAATCCGATCTTGTTATAGTTCGCGCAGACAATCGGATTCTCAATGCCCACGCTTTTCAGCATCGGCAAAAGCTTCGGCACATTCATGGTGATGAAGCCGGCCTCTGCATTGTAGCGGCTTTTGATGTGATCCGAGAAAACACGGAACGCGTCGGCGAAACCCAAGCCCTGGACGAGATCCGTGACGACGTTCTGGAGGAAAACGACCGGCGTGTGCAGACCACGGAACATCTTCATTTCGGCATCGACAAGCAATGTCATCATGCTCTCGATGTCCTTATTTAGCACGGCCTTGGAACCGCGCATGATCGTGTCGACCAGGCCTTCCTTGGGCAGAAATTTGCGGACGGCATCGAAATAGCCAAGCTCGGTGACCGCATTGGCATATTTGTGAGCATAAGGCATGCCTGGGTAGAAAGTGAACCCGCTCCATTTCTCCGGATTGGCCCGGACGTCATCGGCGATCTTCTCGATCTTGTCATGGGTGGTGCACATGAAGCCCCCCGCCCCGGCATGCAGCGCAATCTGCAAAACATCTACGATGGCGTCGATACTCTGAAACCGCATGGCCTGCTGACGCGCTTTCTCCTCCGACATATGATTGATGCCGAAGAACTGATTATCGCCGAAAAGGATACGTTCCATAGTTTTGTAAAACCTCGATAATCTTTGTCAGGCCCGCTCAGGGGCAGAGTCTGTTTGGGCACCGAAGCGCGGGGTCGCCGTCATTGGCGAGGGGAATCCAGGAGGGCGATAAAGGCCCAGCCAATCGGCCAGAACCAGCCAGAAGAACTCCATCGTTCGTGCATAACGCCGCCAGTAGCGCCTGGGTTCGGTGACCATGCGATAGACCCATTCCAGTCCATTGCGGTTCATCCAAGCTGGCGCCCGCTTTACTGCGTCCGCTTCATAATCGATGACCGCGCCGACCCCCATATAGACCTTCACGCCGGGCATGAGGTGACGGTGCCGATGCATCCATACCTCTTGCTTCGGAGCGCCGAGCCCCACAATCAGACAGGTCGCGCCGGAAGTGTTGATCATATCGATCACCGCAGCGCTCTCCGCCTCGTCATTGACGAAATTGAACGAGGGGCCGTGAGCGCCGACAACAATATCTCGTCCCACGAGTCCATTGACCCGTGTAAGTGCTTGCTGTGCAACCCCCGGCCGCGCGCCGAGAAAGAAGATGCGAACATCAGGATTATTGGCGTGGTGCTTGTAGTAAGCCGGAACGATATCGGAGCCTGAGGTCTTACATTTGATTTTCCGGCCAATAAGACCAAGCGCCCAGTAGACATATTTGCTGTCAGACGAGACCATCACAGCATCAGAATATGCCGCGGCAAATGCCGGATTGCGCTGAAGGTGATAGAGATGATCGGGATTGAGGGTGAAAAGCATGCCCTCATCCAGTCGATCGATGATCTCGGGGATCGTCAGGGAATCTACCCAGGCGTTGAGAAGGCGTGATTGTTGCCACGTCCCAAAGCCAGGGCGCGAGGCCAGCCGAATCTTATCGCTCATCGGCCGAGTAACCTGCCGAACACCCCGCTGGAGCGTTGCGGACGTGCCGACATCGATACGCCACTGCTGATCCCGCCGAGCGCGGCGGCGCGGATCATCTCGATCGTGGCGTCCGTTTCAGCGGCGGCAGCGAGATCGTTCTGGACGTCGACGCCGCCAGCCTTGATCGCCTTGCCGAACGCTTCAAGCTGCGCGCTATACTCCTCGCCGCGCAGGTAGAAGCTGACCGGGGCCTGCAACTCGGTGATGTATTTGACGGTCCATCCTTCCTGATAGCCGTCCGGAATGGGCGCGCCGCCCGTGAGGAACACCTGGAGTTCCTGTCGGTCGGCATAGATCTTCCCCCCCTCGCCCCAGATCGAGATGCGCGTCGTCATCTTGCGCACCGAGGGATCGGACCAATTGACGGAGAGCTGAGCGGTAGGGCCGTCGCCAAAGGTCAGGCCTGCATAGACTTCATCATCGACTTCCGCGGAAAAGCCACTCTTCAGCATGGCCCCCGTGCAGCCGGTTGGACGCCCAAAGTACCAGTTGACCAAATTGAGCGGATGCGCGGCATAATCATAGAGGCAGCCGCCGCCCTGCCCGGCCTTGCCACGCCAAGTCGGCTTTGAGGGCTTGAGCACTACCGGGCCATAGGCCTCCGCTTGAACATGGCTCACGCGGCCCAAGGCCCCGGCTTCAAGCAGTGATTTGATCTGATTGAAAGTGCCGATGAAGCGATTGTGATAACCGACCTGCGCGACGAGCCCGCGAGATTGAGCAAGCTGGGCGAGAGCTTCGCTCTCTACCGCAGAAAGCGTCAAAGGCTTCTCGCAAAAGACATGCAGCCCCTTCTCCAAGGCGGCCCGGACCATGGGGGCATGCGTGGTCGTGGGAGTGGCAATGATCACCGCGTCCAAGCCGGGTTGCGAAATCACGTCGTCATAACTGGCCACATAGGAGAGCTCGCCGTACTTCTCGATAACCTGCCCAACCAGAGCGGTGGAATCGCAGATTGCGGCGACCTTGAAATCCTCCAACGCATTGACGATGCCAAGATGCGATATGCCCATCTTGCCCAAACCAACGACCGCAACACGAATTGCCAAGACCTACCTCCGAACTGTGCGCCGGGCCTATGGCATCCGGGCATAACGCTAGTCAATTCAACAGCCCGGCAGGAGAAAACTGCAGCCGAAGGCTATAAACGCCCCGTTTTGCGCCGCTTTGGCGACACAAATGGAGCGCTGCTTGTCCTCTCCGATTAGTCGATGCGTGCTTACATCCAGTTAAAGCCGCTGCATTTCGCTCGTGAACGCGCGATAAAGATAACGGTGCCCACCACAACAAGAAGTTTTGTGCTGGGCGTGCGCGTCTGCCTGCCGTGATTGACCCATATGCTTCCGCGCAATAAAGCCATGCCTGCGCGCCCGTAGCTCAGCAGGATAGAGCATCAGATTCCTAATCTGGGGGCCACAGGTTCGAATCCTGTCGGGCGCACCACCCTCCAGCGCCGATCAGTTGACCTGATCGGGCGGGGCGATCGGAATCAGCAAGGGGGCGACGGGCAGCCCCTCTTCCAGCATCTCGCGGGTTTCCCTGACGTTGGCCGTCCCATGGATCAAGCGGCTCTCCGTTTCGCCATAATGCATCGCGCGGGCCTTGTCCGCAAAACGTTCGCCAACCCATTCAGATTGCCCGATCATTTCTGATTGAACTTGGGCCAGCGCTGTCATCAACGCACCGATCCGCTCGGCATCCGCCTTAGACATGACTGGAATGGCACCCGCGCCCCCCGGCATGGCGAGATCGGTGCGACTCGATGTTCTCTGGTTACCCTTGGCCGCCACGGCGGGAGCCATCACCGCTTTCTCGATCCTGTCATCCCCGCAGGTGGGACACAGCAACAGCCCCCCTCCCCGCTGGGTTTCGTAGTCTGCGGATGACCGGAACCACACTTCGAAGACATGATGGTGGCCGCATTTGAGATCGAAGGAAATCACGACAAAACAACGTCCTGAATAGACTTTCTATGAGCCAGTACCGGGATTTTCGAGCGGACCTGCGCGATCCGATTCAGGTCAAGATCGGCGAAATACAGTCCGGGCGCCTCCCCTGCATCGAGCAGTATGGTGCCCCATGGGTCGATGACCAGACTATGCCCGTAAGTCCGCCGACCATCCTCATGCAGCCCGCTTTGCGCGCTCGCAATGACGAAGGCGGCAGATTCGATGGCGCGGGCACGCAGCAGCACATGCCAATGCGCTTCGCCGGTCGGCACGGTGAAGGCAGCCGGCACGGCGATGATGTCCGCCCCGGCATTGCTCAGCGCGCGGAACAGGTCAGGAAAGCGCAGGTCGTAACAGATTGTCAGGCCGATCTTGCCCAACGGCGTTTGCGCCAGAACCGCCTCGTGACCGCTCTGGTAAACGCTGGACTCGCGCCAGCGCTCGCCGCTCGGCAGATCCACGTCGAACAGGTGGATCTTGTCATAGCGCGCGCGGATCCCGCCCACCGCGTCGATGATAAAGCCGCGGTTGAAGCGCTTGCCGGTTTCCGCATCGTGCAGAGCCAGCGATCCGAGATGCACCCATATGCCCGAGGCCAGCGCGGCCTCCCGGACAGCGCGGAGCGTCTCATCGTCATCCTCGGTCGCGAGCGCGGCCTCCGATCGGGTGCGATCCTGATCCAGCAAGCCACTCATTTCAGGGGTGAAAAGCATGACCGCGCCATTCGCCGCCGCGTCGTGCACTGCCGTGACCAGCGTCTCGCGATTGCGGACCGGATCGATACCGGCATTCATCTGCAAAATGGCAACGCGCACGGCGATGGCCTGGGTCAGGCGTTCAGCAACGGGTCGAGCTTGCCGCTCCGTTCGAGCGCCATCAGATCGTCGCTGCCGCCAATATGCTGGCCGCCGATGAAGATTTGCGGAAAGGTGGCGCGGCCATTGGCGCGCTCGATCATCTCGGCGCGCTTCTCGCCGCCCATGGTCAGATCATATTCCTCGAAGTCGACGCCTTTCTCTCGCAGCAGCGCCGTTGCCCGCGCGCAATATCCGCAAAAGGCCCGCGTGTAGATCTCGACATGCGCCATGCGTGGCTGTTTCCCTTGTGATAAGTCTCAAAACCGGATGTCGTGCGCATGGAAACGAATGTCAATGTTCGCCCATGCCCACCCGCGTCCAGCAGAGCACCTCGATCCGCCGCACGCCCGCAGACCGCAGCACACGCGCGCAGGCGCTCGCGGTGGCGCCGGTCGTCCAGATATCGTCGATCAGGATCACATGGCGGCCCGCCAAACGCGCCGCCGCTCCGGGGGCAAGCGCGAAGGCGCCCTTCACGATCTTCTGCCGCTCCCGCCGGCTCAGCATATGCAGCGGCGGCGTCGCCTTCACGCGACGCAGAAGCTCCGGCTCCAGCACGCCGCCGGTCCGGCGGGCGATATGGCGGCCAATCAGCGCGGACTGATTGAACCCGCGCGACCAGAGTCGCCAGCGATGCAGCGGGACCGGCAGGAAGAGGGGTGGGTCGGCTGATCCTGCGGCTTCGTCTTGCGCGACCAGTCGGGTCATATACTCTGCCATGACCCGCGCGAGGCTGAGCCGCCGCCCGTATTTCAGGCGATGGGCCACGGTTCGTGCAATCTCGCCATAGGTCATGACGGCGCGCACGCGATCATAGGGCGGCGGCTCGGATAGGCAGGCCCCGCACGTCATGTCCCCGCCGAGCGGACCCGGAAGATCGACCCCGCATGTCGCGCAGATCGGCTCGCCGATAAAATCGATGGACAGCCAACAGTCCGCGCAGAACGTCCCCACCGCGCCGACCACGACACCGCAGCCTGGGCATCGCGGCGGCAGCGCATAATCGAGCAGAGGCGCAAGTGCGGCCTGCAAAATCGTCCGAACGGCCATAAGCGGCTTGTTCCACGCAGCTGGAGTCGGCACAAGCCCGGCCATGACTGTCCCGGTGATCTTCAACGAGGCTTTGCGGGCCCAGCGCCGCGACCGCGCCGCCGGCAATTTCGCAGCGCATGACTTTCTTTACGCCGCGATGGCCGACGCCATGCTGGAGCGACTGGACGACGTGACGCGTGCCTTCGAGTCCGCACTCGTCATCGGCTGCCCGGACCGCCGCCTGGTCGATGCCCTCGCCGCGCGGGGTTGCTCGGTAACATCAGCCGATCCCGGCGCGCGGTTCGCGCAGGCCTGCGGTGGCGACATTCTTCGGGAGGATGCCCTCCCCTACCCGCCGGAAAGCTTCGACCTCATCCTGTGCTGCGGCACGCTCGATACGATCAACGATCTGCCGGGCGCCCTGATTGCGCTGCGCCGCGCGTTGCGCCCCGATGGATTGCTGCTGCTGACGATAATCGGCGCGGGATCTCTGGCGCGGCTCAAGGCGGCGCTGCTGGCGGCTGACGGGGAGCGGCCTGCCCAGCGCATCCATCCGCAGATTGACGTCCGCGCGCTCGGCGATCTGCTGTCCCGCGCCGGCTTCACCATGCCGGTGGCGGATAGCGACAATTTGGATGTCCGCTATGGCTCGATCTTCGGTCTGATGGCGGACCTGCGCGGCATGGGCGCGGCGCAGTGCCTCGCCTCGCCGCCGCCGCCGTTGACGCGCGCAGGGCTTTCGCAAGCGGCTGCGCACTTCGCGCAGGCCGCTGACCCGGATGGGCGGACGCGGGAACGCTTCGTAGTCCTGCATGGCAGCGGATGGGCGCCCGATCCGGATCAGCCCCGTCCCGCGCGGCGTGGCAGCGCCACGGTATCGCTAGCAGAGGCCCTCCGCCCCTCCCGCGCCACCGAAACCTAGTCGCTAGAGCAGCGCGTCCAGCATCGCCACGAGCGGTGCGTCGGCGGGGGGCATGTCGAGCGCGAACAGCTGGTGGGTGTGTAGCCAGCGGCTGTCCGGCGCCTCTGTCGGCTGAACGACGCCCTGCCATTTGCGGCAGACGTACAGCAGAAGCAGTAGCGGTCGCGCCCCGATCATGCCTGTCGCAAAGCTTGCCGGCGCGAGGCAGGCGGTTTCGGTCTCGATCGTGAGTTCTTCGCGCAGCTCGCGGATCAGCGCTGCTTCGGGGGTTTCATCGGGCTCGACCTTGCCGCCGGGAAACTCCCACAAGCCGCCCATCGCCTTGTCGTGCGGACGCTGCTGCACGAACACCCGGCCTTGCGCATCCACCAGCGCCGCGGCGACGACGACCAGTGGCGGTTTGCTTTGGTTCATTCCCGTCATGCTCGGGCGATCATCCTACAAATTGTTAACGGCTTGCGCTTTACACCGCGTTGGACCGACATCTGCTTCAGGAAACCCTCGTGCGGGCCTTCATCCACAGCCTTCTCGCATCCCAAAAAGGCGCCACCGCCGTCGAATATGGTTTGATCCTCTCCCTGATCGTGCTGGCGCTCGTCACAGGCGTTTCGCACCTTGGGTCATCGACGACCCGTACCTGGAATGAAGTATCGAACGAAGTGACCAGCCATTAACCACCATTTTTTTACAACTTGGCCCCAGATTAGGAATTTGGAAATCAATCGGCCGTATCGATAGCCTGCTTGCTGACCCCATTCAGTGGCCGGGTGTGATTGATACCAAGGAATTGAGGAGACATCCTATGAAGACCCTTCGCAAGTTGTTCAAGAACGACAAGGGCGCGACCGCCATCGAATATGGCCTGATCGCAGCCCTGATCGCCGTCGCAGCCATCGCCGGCATGAGCGCCATTGGCGGAAGCCTCGGCAACACGTTTAATGGCGTGTCCGACAAGCTTGATACGTCGGGCGCTGCGGGCAACTCAACGACGCCGTAATAGTTCTGAGGCAGTTTCGACGACTCCCTCATAAGAACGGGTGGCGACCTCGCGGTTTGCCACCCGTTTTTGCTTATTCAACCCAGCGCTCAGTAGGTCACGATCTTGACCCGGCTGCCTGCGGACAAGGCGGTGTTGGACGACAATCCGTTCAGCACCAGGAACCGCTCGACCTTGTAATCGTCGAACGCCATGCGGCTGGAGAGTGTCTGGACGGTATCGCCCTGGCGCACCGTCACCAGTTGCAAGCGACGCGGTTTGATCGCCGCCGCCTCCTTGTCCGTCATGCGCGTCACGGAGTTGATCAGCGTCGAAAGCGATCCCAGTCCCCGCCCCGCTGGCGTGACCGTAATAAAGTGATAGGCCGTCGACGGGCCGAACTGATAGGCAACCACCGTCACGTCGAGCCGTGTCCCCTGGCTGTTGGCCATGCTGGCCGAGCCCGACGCGACCGGCAGGCCGTTGATGGTGGTGCGCTGGACGCGAATGTCCGGCGCCTGCCCTTGCCCAGCCAGCTGATTGAAGACTGACTGGACGTAGCCGTCGAGATTGCCATTGAACTGCGCCATCGAGAATTGCGCCTGGCCGGATTGGCCGACTACGGCCACGGCGCTGGCGCCGTTCTGGATCGAGAAGCCCTGGGGTGCCGTGAACTTGAGCTTCATCACCGGATGCAGGAACTGATTGCCCTGCACGATCCCGTCCTTGGGATCGTCACCATAAATCATGCCGCCCAGCTGATTGAGGAACACGTCGCGATTGCGCAGCGTGTTGGTCGAGCGGGTCGCCTGCGCATTGGTGAGCGCGCGGCGAACGCGGGAGGCGGGATCGGGGTGTGTGCTGGCCCATTCGGGCACCGCCGTGCCCTGACCACGCACCTGCCCGTCCAGCGTGTTCTGTGCCGCCAGCGAGGCGAGCATGGAGGACAGCGCCTTGGGGTCGTAGCCCGCGCTCGCGAGATAGCGGATGCCAAGATCGTCCGCCTCATATTCCTGCGAGCGGGAGAATTTGAGAGTCAGCAATTGCGTGCCCGTGCCGATGCCGCGTTGCAGGAGCTGGCCCAGCCCGGAATCGCCCGCGACAGCGCCAACGAGCACCTGCCCCAGCACGCCGAGGATCGAGTTGCGGGTGGCTGCGCTTTGGCGGCGCTGGCCGTGCTGGGCTGCGACGTGGCCGACTTCGTGGCCAAGGACGCCCGCCAGCTCGGCTTCGTCATTCATGAGTGCCAGCAACTGGCGAGTTACATAGACATAGCCGCCGGGGATCGCGAACGCGTTGTTCACTGATGAATTGAGCAGGCTAATCGTGAAATCATTCTGCTGGTTCGACAGGCTCGACTGCACTGCGATGCGTTTGCCGACGCTGGTCACATAGGTGGCCTGCGGACCATTATAGACGCCGCCGAATTCCGCCAGAAGCTCCGGGTGTGCCTTGGCGCCCTGCTGGCGCTCGGACTGGCTCATCGAGGTCGCCGTGCGGATACCCCCCTGCTGTGCCTCGCTCGATTGCGTGGTTGCGCAGCCTGCCACGAGGGCGCCGCTCAACCACAGCATCAGATATTTGCGGCCCATGGCCTCCCCTTCTCATTCAGGTCTATTTTGCGACGAACCGAAAATAGACAGACGTTGAGGGAATGCAAATCGCCTTGGGCTGTTCCCGTTGTCAGGCACCCATGGCCAGAAACTTCTGCGCTCGCTGCGTGCGCAGCGCATTCGAATCTTCGCTGGCGAGGGCACCAAGCTCTTCCAGAATTGCGCCCTTGAGGCTCCCGATAGCCGAGTCGGGCGCCCGATGAGCACCGCCCACCGGCTCCGGAACGATCCGGTCGATCACCCCCAGGCTGGCGAGCTGCTGCGCGGTGACCTGCATGGCTTGCGCCGCGTCCGCCGCCTTGTCGGCAGTCCGCCAGAGGATGGAGGCACAACCCTCAGGCGAGATCACAGAATAGATCGCATGTTCAAACATCAGCACGCGATTGGCAGACGCCAGCGCCACGGCGCCGCCCGATCCGCCTTCGCCCACCACGGCCGCGACCAGCGGCACGCCGAGGGTGAGGCAAGCCTCGGTGGCACGCGCGATCGCCTCCGCCTGGCCCCGCTCTTCGGCCTGCACGCCGGGGAAGGCGCCTGAGGTGTCGACCAGCGTTACCACGGGCAGGCCGAAACGATCGGCCAGCTGCATCAGGCGGATCGCCTTGCGATAGCCATCCGGCATGCCCATGCCGAAATTATGCTTTACCCGGCTGGCGGTATCATTGCCCTTCTCGTGGCCGATGAGCATCACCTTGCGGCCCTCGATGGTCGCAAAGCCGCCCTGAATGGCCTGATCGTCGGCAAAGGCGCGGTCGCCAGCCAGCGGCATAAAGTCGCTGCACATGCCCTCGACGAAATCGCGGAAGTGCGGCCGCTGGGCATGGCGCGCGACCTGCGTCTTCTGCCAGGGCGTCAACCGCGCGTAGAGATCCCCGAGCATCGCCGTCGAGCGCTGCTGCAGCTTTTCGACCTCCGCATCGATATCGATGGAATCATTGTCCGCCGTCTCGCGCAATTCGTCGATCCGGGCCTGGAGTGCCGCTACCGGCTTCTCAAAGTCGAGATAACTGATCATGCTCGCGCGCTATACGCCGCGTCGCTTGAGGTCAACGAGCGGATGGCGTGCATTAACGAGCGCAACCAGTCGCGCGGCGTCGACATGGGTATAAATCTGGGTGGTCGCGATGTCGGCATGGCCCAGCATCGCCTGCAGTGCGCGCAGGTCTGCGCCCCCTTCCAACAGATGGGTCGCGAAGGCGTGACGCAGGACATGCGGGCTGACCCGCGCCGGATCGATCCCGGCCTCGGCGGCCAAAGCGCGCACCAGCTGGAAGAGGCGCACGCGGCTCAAATAGGATTTGCCTGACGGGAAGAGCCAGGCACTGTCCTCCGGCACATGCGCTCGCCACGCGGCCACGGCCGCGCGCGCACGGTCGGAGATCGGCACAAGCCGCTCGCGCCCGCCCTTACCCCGCAGGATGAGAAAGGGGCGATCGGTCGCCATGGCCTTGGCGGGCAACGAGACCAGTTCGGTCGCGCGCAGTCCCGATCCGTAGAGCAACTCGATCAGCGCCGCGAGCCGCAGGTCGAGCGGATTGACCGGCACGCGCGCCACCCGTTCGGCGATCACCGCAAAAATCGCATCGACATCCTGATGAGACAGTATTTTGGGGAGCGGACGCTGCAGGCTCGGCCTTGCCAGAGTCGCGGTGGGATTGTCAGCCCGGACCGCCTCCGCCTCCAGAAAAGCGAAGAAACCTCGTAGCGCCGAAAGTTTGCGCGCGACCGTCGATGTCGCGAGGTCCCGCCACGATGCAGCCAGCGTAGCGAGCCGGGCCGCGTCCGCATCTGCCAGCCCCTGGCAGAGCGCCGCAGCGTCTTCGAGATCGGTTCGATAGGCAAGCAATGTGTTGCGCGAGGCGCCACGCTCAGCCGCCATCATGGTGAGGTAGCGGCTGATCAGCGTGGCATCGCGCGAACCGACGATCGATTCGCGCTCGTCCGCACCGGCCATCAGAGCCGGGCCATCGCCTCGGCGCCGATCATCCGCGCATAAGCCTCAAGACCGACAGCGTTCAGGCTCGATACGATGTAATAAAGCTGCTCGGGCGTCATGTTGCGCCAGTTGAGGCTCTGCATCCCGACGCCCGCCAGCAGCGCTACCGTGCCCTGTTCCCGACGTGCCGCCGCCGCAACGATTGCCCGCACCCATGGACGCCGCGAAGACAGGTTGACCCCGGCATCCTGCAAGAGCTGCGCCCGCTCGCCAGCAGGCAGGCGGTTGAGCCCGCCCAGCACGGCGACAAGGCTATGGCCACGCAACTTGTCTTCTGCCTCATCGGCGTCGACAAAAGCGGCGATACGATTTGCGGACAGGTCCACCGCTGCATCGGGCAGGCCGGTCGCCAACAGGGCCCAGCTGCGCTGCTGTGCGTCACCGTCCAGCCCCTCGATCACGCTGCGCCAGCGCGCGGCACTCCGATCATAGCCGCCTGCGAGCATGGCAGCGATCAGCCAGGGCGTATCCTCGCCTGCTTCGGCGTAGACCGGCAGCGCCGCCGCCGCGCGCGCGACAGCGGGCAAGGCGCCATAGTAAACGCCACCCGGCCCGGCACTCCAGCCACCTAACGGCTGGGCCTGCCAGAAATCGCGCATCGCGGAAATTCGCGTGCCGGTATCGCCCGAGCCATAGGCCGTCCGCAACCAGTCGACGCGATCATTCGCGGTAGCCTCGGCGGACTCGTCCTCTGCCAAGGCAGCGAAGAAGCCCAATGTTGCGGCGCCTGAGAAAACGCCCAGCTGTGAGGCGACTCCTACGCCGGCCAAACGATCCATCGGCGACAGATTGGCCGCGCGAGCCTGCCAGGCGAGCACCTGCGGCCCGGCTGTCTGGAACAGCGCTGGCGGAATGGCGACGTTGGTTGCCGTCGCCAAGCCATAGCGCCATGTCGTAAGCTGGCTCACGCCATCCCACTCGATCTTCACCGAACGGCGGCTGTTCGGCCCGGCGCCGACCACTTTTTCGGCAAGCCGGTAATCGATGCCACGCGCGATGCCGCGCCGCTGCGCCTGGCTGAGCAATGCACTCGCCGTGCCCTGATCCGCCGAGAAGGACGCGCAGATGGCCTGCGCCATGAACCAGCCCGGCTCGTCGCTCATATCCCGCGCGCGCGGCAGCAGCGGGCAGAAGCCGGCGGGATCGGCGGTAGCGAGTTGCACCTGCATCGCCACGGAATAGAGCCGGCGGCTATACTGATCGGCATCGACCTGCTGGATCAGCAGGCGCGCATTATCCGCCTCGCCCATGCGCAGCAGCAGCCATGCGCGCTCGGCTGCCCAGTCCGCGCCGTTGATATCCGACGGCGTGGCGAGCTGGGAGAGCAACGCCCGGCGCATCAAAATGCTCGCCCAGCGGGACATGACCGGCGCGCGCATCGTGCGCATTACGCCGGCAAGGGCCTGCCCATTGCGTTGCCCGAAGGCACTCTCGCCCAGGCCGCCCTGCGCCACCTTGAGCGGGCCGATCCGGTCCAGAGACCGGCGCGCGGACGGCGGCAGATCGTATTTCTCGGCGATTTCGTCCGCTGCCGTCTCGTTCACCGCCTCGTCGGCCGCCATGGCATTGGCGGCGCGGTCGACGACAGCGCCGGGCGGCAGCAGCGGCGTTGGCGCGGGCGCGGCCGGCCGCGCGGGCTGCGGTGTCGCCGGCTGCGGCCCGCTGGGCGACGGCGTCGGCGCGGCATCGCCAAATCCGGGCGGCAGCAGCGATTCAGGGCCGCTCTGCGCCAGCACGGGAATGCTGAGCGCCAGCGCGCTCAAACCCGCCAGCAAGCCAATCTGTCTGCCTCGCACTGCCCTGCCCTAACCGGCAAGTTGCTCGGCGGAAACCGGCAGCTCGATCTCGGTGACGGGTCGTTCAGCGCCGTTCCACCAGGACAGCACGAGGAGCAGCACGATGACGACCAACAGAATGACGCCGATCAGCGACAGCGGATTACGCGGACGGCGTGAGCGATAGGACTGTTGATAAGGGTCGCGGCGGCTGAGTTTCATGATGGGGGATCGGGCCTTACCGTTGCAGTGACATATGCCTGATGGCGTTCGAACGCCGTTGCCTCAGACGTTGGCGGCTGTATAGCCGCGCAGATCATGGGGCGAAACGATAAATATCGCGAAGAGGCCATCGCAGGGTCATCCGCAGGACCATCCATCGTCCTGGTGGGCCTGATGGGCGTGGGAAAGTCCACCATCGGCCGTCGCCTCGCAGCCCGGCTCAACCTGCCCTTTGTCGATGCCGACGACGAGATCGAGCGGGCGGCGGGGATGACCATTCAGGAAATCTTCGACACCTATGGCGAGCCGGCCTTTCGCGATGGCGAACGGCGCGTGATCGCCCGGCTGATCGACGGCGTGCCCAAGGTTGTCGCCACCGGTGGTGGCGCTTTCGTCAATGACGAGACGCGGGCGCTGATCCTCGCGCACGCCACGGCCGTCTGGCTGGATGCGGATATCGACATTCTCGTCGACCGCGTTTCGCGGCGCGATGGCCGCCCCCTGCTCAAGGGCCGTGAGCCGCGCGAAGTGCTCAAGAGCCTCGCTGCGGCGCGCACGCCCTTTTATCAGCAAGCCCCCATCCACATCAAAAGCTCGGACTCGCCGCATGAGGCGACCATCGACAAGATCGTGAAAGCGCTCAACCCATGACCACCGTCCCCGTTTCCCTTGGCGAGCGCAGCTATGATGTCCGCATCGAAGCAGGCCTGATGGAGCGCGCGGGCGAGGCGCTGGCGCCTTTTGCCAGCAGCCGATCCTTTCTAGTCGTGACGGATACGCATGTTGCGACGGCCCAATGGCCGCGCCTTGCGGCCGCGCTGGAGCGGGCCGGGCTGGCAGCCGAGTTGGTGACGCTTCCGGCGGGCGAATCCACCAAGAGCTGGCAGCATCTCGAAGCCCTGACCGACCGGATGATCGCCCATGGCATAGAACGGCGGGACCATGTGATTGCACTGGGCGGCGGAGTGATCGGCGATCTGGTCGGTTTCGCGGCATCCATCGTCAAGCGGGGCTGCAACTTCGTGCAGATCCCGACCACTTTGCTCTCCCAGGTGGATAGTTCGGTCGGCGGCAAGACCGCGATCAATAGCCGGGCAGGCAAGAACCTGCTGGGCGCCTTCCATCAGCCCTCACTGGTGCTGATCGACCCGGATACGCTCGACACGCTCGGCCCGCGCGAAGTGCGCGCCGGCTACGCCGAGGTGGTGAAATATGGCCTGATCGACGATGCCGAGTTTTTCGCATGGTGCGAGGCGAACGGCACGGCGCTGATGGCTGGCGACCCCGAGGCCCGCGCCCATGCCATTGCCCGCAGCGTCGCCGCCAAAGCCGCCATCGTCGCCGAGGATGAGCGCGAGACCAGCGGCCGCCGGGCGCTCCTCAACCTTGGCCACACGTTCGGCCATGCGCTGGAGGCGGAAACCGGCTTTTCGGATCGACTGCTGCATGGCGAGGGCGTCGCGGCGGGCATGGCCCTAGCCTTTGGATACTCCGTGCGGCGCGGCGAATGCCCGCCCGAGGATGCAGAGCGGGTCGTTGCGCATCTGCGCGCCGTCGGCCTGCCGGCGTCGCTGGCGGATGCGGGCGTGTCCGCGTCCGGCGCGCGGCTCGTCGAGCATATGCTGCATGACAAGAAGATGAGCAGCGGCACCCTGCCCTTCCTGCTGGCCCGTGGCATCGGCAAGACCTATCTCGCCAAGGATGTCGATCTGGCGGACGTTGCCGCCTATCTCGACGGCGCCTGAAACAGGCAGATCGCCTCAGTCAGCGCGCGCGAGTTGCCAGGCCAACCAGAGCCATCCCAGGATCATCACCACGCCGCCAATCGGTGTGACCGCGCCCAGCCAGCGGGGGGCACCCAGCGCCATGGCGTAGAGCGTGGCGGCGAACAGCGCGCTGCCGGTCAGCAATGTCCATGAAGGACCATTGCTGACCGGCAGGCGCAGCAACGCAAGCACCGCCACGGCATGGACAAGCTGATAGACGCCACCGGTCCGCAACCACTCCGCGGCCTGCGGGCTGCTGGCCGCATGAGCGCCGAATGCCGACGCACCAATGGACAAGGCGGCGCTCAGCGCGGCCAGTATGCCGATCATGACGACGTCTCCTTTTGCGCGTCCCCATTTGCGCGGGCGAGGGCGGCGGCCGTGGCCTCGAACGCCAGTCGCATCGACGGGTGCCGGGCGGGATAATCGCGACCGGCTGCGAGCAAGGCGAGATCCGGCCAGTCCGGCAGGGCATCCTGCTCCCCGGCCAGATAGCCCCGCCATGCCTCGCTCACCGACTCGATGGTTGCGCGATCAGCGCCGATAGCTTGCGCGGCGAGAATCGCAGAGGCCGCCTGTCCCAGCGCGCAAGCCTTGGCATCGACCCCGAAGGCGGTGACGCGGCCGGCCTCATCCACCCGCAAGCTGACCGAGACACGACTGCCGCAGGTCGGCGAGCGCCGCTCTTCAACGAAATCAGCCTGATCGAGCGGCGGATAGGCCGAAATGCCGGCAGCGCGACGCAGCACATCCATGCTGTAGAGCGCGCTGCTCATGCGCCGGTGCCTTCACTGCGCGGCATTGCTGTCCTCGCCACTCGCGTTGCTACTCTCAGCGCCATCATCCTCAAGAATGCCGAGCAGGCCGCCGCGCCGGCTGTTCTCCGCCATCCAACCACTCATCGCCGCGCCGCTCGCGCTCAGGAGCGGATAGGAACGGGACAGTCGCATCCAGTCCGGCCGATTGGTCTGCACGCCGTAGATGGCATCATAACCGATCGTGAACAGCACGAAGGCGATGGTCGCCACCAGCAGGCCCTTGATGGCGCCGAAGCCAAGGCCCAGCGTCCGGTCGAACAGGCCGAGCAGCGAGGTCTTGGTCTTGTCGCCGATCCAGCGCGCCAGCAGCGTGCCCAGCATGAAGACGACGCCGAACACCGCGACGAATGCCAGCAGCGCCGCGACATACTCCGCCCCCACAATGGTATCGAGCAGAGCCGTGAATGGCGCGTGGAACAGACGCACCGCGACGATGGCGCCGATCAGCGCCGCAAGCGATAGCGATTCGGTCACGAAACCGCGCAGGAAGCCCCGCACGGCCAAGCCACCGATGAGCAGAAGAACGGCAAAATCCAGCACGGTCATGCCGGCTGGCTAGTCCCGCCCAAGCAGATGGTCAACAAGATCGCCGAGCCGGCGGAATCCGGTCGTCGAAATGCCGCTGGCTTGCGCCGCGCTGGATGCCGGCAACAAGGCACGCCCGAAGCCGAGCTTGGCGGCTTCTCGCAGGCGCAGCGCACTATGGGCGACCGGACGTAACTCGCCGGACAGCGCGATTTCCCCGAGCATCACCGCATCATGCGGCACGGGTTTTTCGGAAAGCGCCGAGATCAGGGCAGCAGCGACGGCAAGGTCGGCGGCAGGGTCCTGCAAGCGGTAACCGCCAGCGACATTGAGATAGACCTCGCAAGTCGCGAAGCTCAAGCCGCAGCGGGCTTCGAGCACGGCCAGCACCATGGCCAGCCGGCCGCTGTCCCAGCCGACCACGGCCCGGCGCGGGGTCGCGCCGCTGGCCAGTCGCACCGTCAGCGCCTGCACTTCCACCAGAACCGGCCGCGTACCTTCAAGCGCGGGGAAGACTGCCGTGCCCGCCACGCGCTCCTCACGGTCGGTCAGAAACAGCGCCGAGGGATTGCCGACTTCCTGCAGTCCCTCCTCGACCATTGCGAACACGCCGATCTCGTCCGTGCCGCCAAAGCGGTTCTTGATCGCGCGAAGGATACGATATTGGTGGCTGCGCTCGCCCTCAAAGCTGAGCACGGTATCCACCATATGCTCCAGCACGCGCGGCCCGGCGATGGTGCCATCCTTGGTGACGTGGCCAACCAGAATGAGCGCCGTTCCACCCCGCTTAGCAAAGCGAATCAACTCCTGAGCGCTCGCCCGCACCTGACTGACCGTGCCCGGCGCGCCTTCGATCAGGTCGCTGTGCATGGTCTGGATCGAATCGATGATGAGCAGATCGGGCTCTTCCCGCTGCCCCAATGTCGTCAGAATATCCCGCACGGAGGTGGCGCTGGCGAGATGCACCGGCGCATCGCCCAGCCCCAGCCGCCGGGCGCGCAGCCTGACCTGATCGGCAGCTTCCTCGCCACTCACATAAACGACATGCCGCCCGGCCTTGGCCATCCGCGCCGCAGCTTGAAGCAGCAGGGTGGACTTGCCTATGCCCGGATCGCCGCCGATCAGACTGGCGGATCCTGCCACCAGTCCGCCGCCAACCGCACGATCGAACTCCGGCAGTCCGGTCGTCATCCGCTCTGGCAGAGCGATATCCGCATCCAAGCCAATCAGATTGATCGCCTGTCCGCCGGCCTGCAGATCGTGCTTGGCCGAGAACGCCGTAGGCGGCGCTTCCTCGACAAGGCTGTTCCATTCTCCGCAGTCATCGCACTGCCCTTGCCAGCGGGACGCCACCGCCCCGCAGGCCTGGCACACATATCGACGTTTCACTTTCGCCATGCGCCCTCTTAGCAGAACGAAGAGGGAACGCCAGAGGCGAGATCAGCTCTTCATGAGGATCTGTTCGATCTCGTCGACCGGATGGCTGGTGAGCGTCTTGCCGATTTCGCCGGCGAGCCGATCCTTGAGCGTCTTGTGATAATGGCGGCGCATCTCACCCAGGGTGATCGGCGCTGCGACAATGACGAGCTGATCAAACGATCCCTCCATGGCGCGCTTGTTGAGCAGCGCGACCGCATCCGCTGCGAAGCGGTCTTCCGCCTGCTGCTTGAAGTCGGTTTCTTCCATCGCGCTGCGATCCTGGCTGTTGGGTGCCGAAGCGAAGCTGCGCCCCGGCCGATCGGTCGAAAGATCCTGATCCTGCTCGGATTTCTGCTCCACCGCCTCTTCGACCTGAAGGTTGAGAAACTCCTCGTCGCCAGCATTACGGAACAGCAGCATCTTGCTGCCATCGACCACCATCACGAGCGCGTCATGAGCAACTTTCATCATCATCCTCCAAGATTGTGATATAAGTTGAATGGCTGAGCCGGCGCGGAGTTGCCTTTTTCTTGGCCATGGGGTTGCCTTGCGGCCGATAAGGCCAAATCTACGGCGCAATGATCAAGGTCGCTTCCTACAACATCCGCAAAGCCGTCGGCACCGATCGGCGCCGTATGCCAGAGCGCATCATCGATGTGCTGAACGAGCTGGATGCCGATGTGATTGCCCTGCAGGAAGCCGACCGCCGCTTCGGCATCCGTCATGCGGTGCTGCCGGATCGCCTGCTGGAGATGCATTCGGATTATCGCGCCATCGAACTGCCGACGCGAGTCGAAAGCATGGGCTGGCACGGCAACGCGCTCCTAGTTCGGCGCGACCAGAGTCATGCCGATGCCAGCGTGATCCATCTCCCCTGCCTCGAGCCGCGCGGCGCTGTGATGGCCTGTATCGAGATCAAGGGCATTCGCCTGCGGACGGTGGGGATGCACCTCGACCTCTCCGGCCTCTGGCGGCGGCGGCAGGCTGCGGCGGTTCAGCATCATGTCGATATGGTAGATGTCCAGCATCCCGCCGATGCGACCATCCTGATGGGCGACACGAACGAGTGGACCGCCAATCGCGGGTGCCTGCAGGATTTCTCGCGCCACTATGACATCGCGCCATGCGGCCGCAGTTTCCACGCCCGCCGCCAGATTGCGGAACTCGACCGGATCATGTGGCGGGGCGGCCTGACGCTGACCGACAGCGGCGTCCATTCCTCCGTGCTGGCCCGGCGCGCGTCCGATCATCTGCCGGTCTGGGCCACGTTCGACCTTCGCTGATTTGCGGATAATCCGTGCAACGGCTCGACAAGCCGGCCGTAGCGCGCCAATCTGCGCTCATGCGGGAGAAGGAACTGAGGCTGGCGCTGGTCTGCTATGGTGGAGTCAGCCTCGCCGTCTACATGCACGGGGTCACCAAGGAGATCTGGCATCTGGCGCAGGCCAGCCGGGATTTCCGCAGTGGTCGACCGGGCAATCTTGTTTATCAGCGCATTCTGGAGACCTGCCTTGCAGAGACCGGCCTGCGAGTGCGGATTCTGCCGGACATCATCGCCGGGGCCAGCGCGGGCGGCATTAACGGCGTGTATCTGGCGCAGGCCATAGAGAGCGGTCAGTCGCTCGACCCGCTGACCGAACTGTGGCTGCGTTGCGCCGATGTCGACATCTTGCTCGATCCCGACGCGCGCCCGCTCTCGCGCTTCACCAAATTCTGGGCCGCGCCACTGCTCTGGCTGCTGCTGCGCCGCCGCAATGACACGGTGTCCCGCACCGTGGCGCCTGAAACGCGCTCGGAGGTGCGACGCAAGCTCTCCAACTTCATCCGGGCGCGCTGGTTCGCGCCTCCTTTCGGCGGCAAGGGGTTTACCGAGCTGCTGCTCAACGCATTCGATGCGATGGAAAAGGCTCGGGAGACACAGCCGGAGAAGAGCGGAGGATCGCTGCTGCCCCGTGGGCATCCGCTGGACCTGTTCGTCACCGCCACGGATTTTACCGGCCATGAGGAACGGCTGCGCCTCAATAGCCCGCCGGAAATCAGCGAGACCGAGCACCGGCTCACGATAAGCTTCCATGCCCGGGGCGGGCAACCGCGCACCCTCGCCGACCCTGCCGAACTCGCGTTTGCCGCCCGCGCGACGGCCAGCTTTCCGGGCGCCTTTCCGCCGTTCACGGCTCGGGAAATGGACAAGGTGCTTGCCGACCGCAGTCGCGCCTGGCCCGGTCGCGATGCGTTTTTGCGCCGTGTGCTCCCCGGCCACAGCGCCACCGGCGATGCGGAGGATGCCGTGCTGATCGACGGATCGGTGCTGGCCAATGCGCCCTTTGCGCAGGCAATCGATGCGCTCAAGAACCGCCCGGCGCGGCGGACGGTCGACCGGCGCTTTGTGTTCATCGAGCCGACGCCCAGCGCGCCCGGCTTTCGCCTCACCTCCCCTTCCCACCACGCCCAAAATGGCGAACGCCCTGTCCCCGGCTTCTTCCGCACGATCTTCGGCGCGGTCAGCGATATACCGCGCGAGCAGCCGATCCGGGACAATCTGGAGGCGATAGGCGCCCGCTCCAGCCGCATTCGCCGGATGCTGGAAATCACCGAGCGCTTGCGGCCGGACATCGAGCGGACTGTGGACCAGACCGTCGGCCTCAGCCTTCTGCTCAGCCGACCCTCGCCGCGCCGCCTGGCGCATCTGCGGGCGAAGCTGCAGCAAAAGGCTTCGCGGGCGGCGGGCTTTGCCTATCCCGCTTACGGCTATCTCAAATATGCCGGCATCATCGATGACCTGGCCGATCTGCTCAGCCAACTCCGCGATGCCCCTGGCATGGCCCCGCGCGAAAGTCTGCGGGAGCCACTGCGTGCGCAGCTCCATGCGGCGGGTGTGGACCAGATGGACCCCGGATCGGGCGACGGCGCAAGCGCGGCGCTCATTCTGTTCTATCGCAATCATGACATCGCGTTCCGCATCCGCCGACTGCGCTTCCTCGCCCGGCGCCTCGTCCAGCTCCGTGAGCAGGCTGTGGAAGGCGAGAGCGAGGAGGATGAGGGGAACGGCGCCGCGCTCTCCGCCATGCAGGATATGCTCTACGAAGCCATCGGCCTTTATGCCGAACGTCAGACGCCGGCATGGTTTGGCGCAGGCACACGCGAAGCCCTGCGGCCTCATGGCGACGATCTGATGTCGTCCCTCGCGATCATCGCGGAAGCGCGGGGCTTGAGGGATCTGGACCAGCAGATCGACGCGCGCTTTGCGGCCGCTTGTGTGGCGCTACCGGCCGAAGATCGGCGCACCTTGCTCAAGGCATATCTCGGCTTCCCATATTACGACATCGCGACCTTTCCGCTGCTGCAGGGAGAAGGTCTGGACGAGTACGACCCCATCAAGGTGGATCGGATATCTCCCGAAGATGCCGTGGCGATCCGCAAGGGCGGCGCACCGGCGACGCTGCGTGGCATCGAATTCAACTGCTTCGGGGCGTTCTTCAGCCGTGCATATCGCGAAAATGATTATCTCTGGGGCCGGCTCCATGGGGCTGATCGGCTGATCGACATTCTGCTTTCCACCATGCCACCGGAGATCGCCGCCGATGACGCGCGCAAGGCGGCCTGGAAGCGCGCGGCCTTCGAAGCAATTCTGGATGAGGAAGAGCCCCGACTGACCCTGATTCCGGGTCAGATCGCGACGATCCGCGCCGAGATCGCGCAAATCGGCGCCTAGCGCTTAATCAGCGTCACTTGCGATACGTCGATGCTCCGCCCTGCGAAACCGCCTTCGCAATACATGAGGTAGTAGCGCCACATGTCCACGAACCGGGCATCGAACCGGGCGGGCAGACGACCTGCATCCACCACTGCGTCAAAGTGCGCGCGCCACTGCCGCAGCGTCCAGGCATAATCGAGGCCGAAGCGCGTCTGGTCTGCCCATTCCAGCCCTTCGCGCTGGGCAAGATCGCGAAAGCGCCGCTCGGCGATCAGGCAACCGCCGGGGAAGATGTAGCGCTGGATGAAGTCGGCCCGCGCGGCATAGGCCGGGAAAATCTCGTCATCGATGCTGATATACTGGATGGCCGCGCGCCCGCCGGGCTTGAGCAGCCGGGCAACGCAAGCGAGATAGGTCGGCCAATAGCGCTCCCCGACAGCCTCCACCATTTCCACGCTGGCAATCGCATCGAACGGGCCGGCACAGTCGCGATAATCCTGCAGCATAACCTGAGCCCGGTCCTGCGCGTCCAATCCCTCGATCCGGCCCCGGACGATCTGCTGCTGCTCAGTGGAGAGCGTAAGACCGGTGTAGCCGATATCGGCCCGCGCCAACGCACGCTCGGCCAGTCCGCCCCAGCCGCATCCAATTTCAAGCAGTTGCTGGCCATCTTTAAGATCGAGTTTGGCCAGAAGCTCGTCGATCTTGCGAAGCTGCGCGGCTTCCAGCGTCTCATGCGGATGCGCCGGGCGCGCGCTGGAGTAGGTCAGCGTCTCGTCCAGCCACAGCCGATAGAAATCATTGCCGAGATCATAATGCTCGGCAATGTTGCGCCGCGCGCCGCGCCGGCTGTTATGCCGCCGCGCCAGCTTCCAGCGGCCCATCAGGCGCGGCAGGCCAGTCGAGCGCGCCGACTTCCCCAGCGAACGGGCATTGGCGCCGAACAGGGCGAACAGCGCAACCGGATCGGGGCTCGACCAGTCGCCATCCGCCCAGGCGCGATACCAGCCGGTTGAGCCGGAGGCCGCCAGCCGGATCAAGGCCCGCCAGTTGGCAAGGTGCACGATCGCCGAAAAGCCCTGCTTGCGCCCGCCGAGCAAGCGCACCGATCCATCCGGCAGATGCAGTTCGAGTGATCCACGCATCAGACCCCGGTCGACCCTCACGAGCATCGGCTCGAACAGCCGCGTCGGCAACGCCCGCCAGAAACGCCCACCCACCTGCGCGCCGGCCCGGCGCATCATGGCGCGCTGGCGGCTGGCTTTGGGATTGTGAATGGTCATGCGCCCATATGAGCGCATTCCTCCCGCAAAGACAACCGGGCCGCGCTCAGCCTTTCACACGGGCATAAGCGGCGAGCGCCCGCTCTCGTGCGGCGCGATGCTCAATCAGTTTAGCCGGATATTGTGCGGGCCTTGCGCCCGCAGCATCCGGATCGTGGATCGCCCCGTCCTTCACATGCGCCAGTTCCGGCACCCAGCGCCGGATATAGGCAGCCGCGTCGAACTTCTCGGACTGGGAGAGCGGCGCCATGATCCGCACGAACATGTTGGAATCGATCCCGGTGCCCGCGACCCACTGCCAGTTGACGGCGTTATTGCCATAATCGGCATCAATGAGCGTATCCCAGAACCAGCGCTCCCCTTCGCGCCAGTCGATGAGCAGATGCTTGATGAGGAAGCTCGCCGCGATCATCCGCACCCGGTTATGCATCCAGCCGGTCTGCCAGAGCTGGCGCATCCCGGCGTCGACGATCGGGTAGCCGGTGCGACCCTCCTGCCAGGCCTTCAGGTCCTCCGCCGCCTCATGGCCCGAGCGCCACGCAAAGGCATCGAACTGCGCCCGACCGTTGCGGCTGTCGTAATCGCTTATCTGCGCGATCACATTCTGGGCATAATCGCGCCAGCCCAATTCGCGCAGATAAACCTCGCTGGCGCCATCCTCACGGTCGAGCGTGTGCCACAGCGTCGCCGGCGAAATCTCGCCGAAATGCAAATGCGGCGACAAGCGTGAGGAGCCTTCGATGGAAGGCAGATTGCGGCCTTCGTCATAGTCACCGACATGGTCCATAAAGGCATCGAGCCGATCGTGGGCGCCCGCCTCGCCAGGCGACCAGTTATGCGCGAATCCGTCCGCCCAGTCGGGCGAGGTCGGCAGCAAGGCCCAGTTTTCGAGTTGATCGCTCACCGGCCATTTTTGGGGAGCAGGAACGGTATCAGGCGCCGGCACGGGCCGACCCGGCGGCATGACCTCTCGCAGCGCACGCCAGAAGGGCGTGAAGATCTTGTAGGGGCCGCCGCTGCCCGTGGTCAGGGCGCCCGGCGGCATGAGGTAATTGCCATCATGCAATATCAGTTCGTGAGAGCGCGCAACCGCCTTCTCTGCCTGGCGCCACCAGGGCTCATAATGGTGCAAGGCATGGATGCGGGTGGCGCCGGTCTCCGTGGCCAACGCGGCGAGAACCGCCTCGGCCTTGCCGCGGCGCAGGATCAGCCGCGAACCGCGCGCGCGAAGGGCGGCGTCAAGGCTCTCGAGACTATGATGCAACCACCAGCGCGAGGCGCCGCCCATGGCCCGGTGCCGCGCCGTCTCATCATCGAGAATATAGACTGGGATCACCGGCCCGTCCGCGCACGCCTGCGTGAGCGCGGCCTGATCGGCCAAGCGAAGATCCCGCCGGAACCATAAGATGCTCGCTGCCGACATCGCTCTACCGCACTGCTTGCGCAGGCACCTGCACGGAAAAGCTCGCGCTGGCGCCGCGCCCCGCAAAGCGCTGGTCGGAGATCAGCAGGTCGCCATTCTCCGCCCGCTGGGCGACCGGCATCCGCGACCAGAACAGGAAAGCCCGCGCATCCGCATCGCGCTGCCGCGCCCGCTCGACGCCGGGATCGTCCATCCCGGTCGGCATCCCTTCCGCTGCGCCTGCATCGGCTTCAAGCCCGGTGGCGAGGCTGTAGGGAAAGCCGCCGAAGCGCCCGTCCCCGCGCCAAAGCATTTCGCGCGACCAGGGTGCGAACGGACGCGGATTGGCAACCACTAGGTCCGGCTCGCGGCCTTGGGCGCGCAGCCATGCGGCGGCTTTCGCCTCAGCCGATCCGGTGATCAGCCCGTTGACGAAGATATAGGCGCAGGCGGCCGTCGCGATGATCCGCGCGCGCTGCATCATTGGCGCGGGCCCGGTGCGCTCGCCGCGCCGTGCCCAGAGATAGCCGCCGATCAGCAGCGCCCAGAGCCAGATATCGATGATGAACAGAGTATCGCCATGGAACCACTGGTCGCTGAACGGCGAGAGCAATCGGATGCCATAGCTGTTGAGCCAGTCGAAGGCGGGGTGGCTGAGCGTCCCGATCTGCGCGACGACCCACAGCCAGACTATGTTCACCGGCGGCCGCGTCTCTGGCCGTGTCCCACGCTTCGCCTGCCAGCGGTCGAACGCGACCATGATCGCGGTGAGGATCAATGGCAGCACGATCATGGCGATCGGGCCGTGCGTCAGCCCGCGTCGCAGTGCCAGGGCCTCGGTTCCCAGCAACGTGCAGGTCGCATCGATATCCGGGATGTTCGCCGCGATGATAATCGTCGGCATGGCAAGGCCGGAGGTGCGCTTGAGCCCGATCTGGCCCAGCACGGCGCCCACCATGCTGTGTGTGAGATTATCCATGCCCCCTGTCTTCACGACCCCACCGCTGCAGGTCAAGTTGCCCGAGAGGGCGGGAACGGATCAGGGGCGCGGCCCGGATCACGAAAAAAGGCGCAGACTTAGCCCGCGCCTTCTCACGTCTTCTCAGCCTTATGCGGCTTAGTAGCGGTAGTGATCCGGTTTGAACGGACCCTCGGGCGTCACGCCGATGTAAGCGGCCTGCTTCTGGGTCAGCTTGGAGAGCTTCACGCCCAGCTTCTCGAGGTGGAGCGCTGCGACCTTCTCATCGAGATGCTTGGGCAGAACATAGACCTCGTTCTTATAGGCATCGCTCTTGGTCCACAGCTCGATCTGCGCCAGCACCTGATTGGTGAAGCTGGAGGACATGACGAAGCTCGGGTGGCCGGTCGCGCAGCCCAGATTCACCAGACGGCCCTTGGCGAGCATGATGATCTTCTTGCCATCGGGGAACTCGACCTCGTCGACCTGCGGCTTGATCTCGGTCCACTTCATGTTGCTGAGCGCCGCGATCTGGATCTCGCTGTCGAAGTGGCCGATGTTGCAGACGATGGCCATGTTCTTCATCGCGCGCATGTGGTCGAGCGTGATGATATCCTCATTGCCGGTCGCGGTCACGAAGATGTCGGCACGGGTGGCCGCTTCTTCCATGGTCACGACTTCGTAGCCTTCCATCGCCGCCTGCAGGGCGCAGATCGGGTCGATCTCGGTCACCAGCACGCGGGCGCCGCCATTGCGGAGCGAGGCCGCTGAGCCCTTGCCGACATCGCCGAAGCCGGCGACGCAGGCGACCTTGCCGGCCAGCATCACGTCGGTGGCGCGGCGGATGGCATCGACCAGCGACTCCTTGCAGCCATAGAGATTGTCGAACTTGGACTTGGTGACGCTATCGTTCACGTTGATCGCCGGGAAGGGCAGCTTGCCCTTCTTGGCCAGCTCATAGAGCCGGTGAACGCCGGTGGTCGTCTCTTCGGATACGCCCTTGATCGCCGCGACAGTCTTGGTGAGATAGCCGGGACGCTCCGCGAGGAAGCGCTTGAGGGTTGCGACGAAGATCGTCTCTTCCTCGTTGGACGGTGCGAACAGCTCTTCACCGGCCTCGACACGGGCGCCCCACAGCGCGAACATCGTCGCGTCGCCGCCATCGTCCAGGATCATGTTGCAGGTCGTGTCCTGACCCCAATCGAAGATCTTGATGACATAGTCCCAATATTCCTCGAGCGTCTCGCCCTTGATGGCGAACACGGGGATGCCCCGCTCGGCGATCGCGGCGGCGGCATGGTCCTGGGTCGAGAAGATGTTGCAGGTGGCCCAGCGCAGCTCTGCGCCCAACTCAGCCAGCGTCTCGATGAGCACAGCGGTCTGGATCGTCATGTGCAGCGAGCCGGTGATCCGCGCGCCCTTGAGCGGCTTGGATGCACCGAATTCCTCGCGCAGCGCCATCAGGCCCGGCATTTCGGTCTCGGCGATCTCGATCTCCTTGCGGCCAAAGCCAGCGAGGGAGATGTCCTTTACGATATAGTCCTGGGCCACGGTCGCCACTGATGATTCTCCTGATTGCCTGAGCCGGGGCCGCTACGCACGCCACCGGTAACACCGCGGCGCCTTACCAAGGCTATCGCTCCCTCGCAAATATAAAGATATCTTTATGTGATTGGAGTCGGGCGAGAGGGATGAAGGAAGCCAGCCCTGCCGTGTCAGGCGTGCCCCATATTGCCGGTCAGCATCGCGGGATCGATGCCTTCGAGCGAAAACGCCCCGGCCCAGCGGTTCTCCGGCGCCATCGAGAACAGCCGATAAGGCTGCGCCTTGCTGAGATACCAGCCCGGCGCGGCCAGCTCCGTTTCCAGCTGTCCCGCGCTCCACCCGGCATAGCCCAAGGCGACCAGCCAGCGCGCCGGCCCGCCGCCCGAAGCAACGGCGTGCAGCACCTCCATCGACCCGGTGAGCGCAATCTCGTCATCAATGGGGTGGCTGTCCGCCGTCATCCAGTCCCGACTGTGCAGCACAAAGCCGCGGCGCGGTTCGACAGGCCCGCCTTGCAGCACCGGCTCATCGTCCACCGACTGCGCGTCGATGCTTAACGAGCCAAGCAGAGCATGCAGTCCCATGCCCTCCATCGGCTCGTGCAGCGCGATGCCCAGGGCGCCGCCCTCGTCATGCACGCACAGGAGAATGACTGCGCGCTCGAACCGCGCGTCCGGCATATCCGGCATGGCCAGCAACAATTTGCCGGCGAGGGAGAGTCTCGGTTGCGCGGGCGCGCTCATGCGATGGGCCTCCTGAGCGCGACCATGCCTTGTTGGGGACAATGCGTCCACCCCGCAGGCGCTTGACCCGTCCGGCTGAGCGGCCATCGTACCGCAGAGCCGCCCGGCCCCGCACAGCATCGACCTTGACAGGCGCAGGCCGAACACCGACTTGCTCGCTGCGCGCTGGTTCACCAGCCGAGCCCTTTCCCCCAGAACAGGAGACACCGATGACGATCAAAGTTGGCGACACGCTGCCCGAAACGACCTTCGTCAAGATGACCGAAAACGGCCCCGAACCGGTTGACAGCAAGAATTATTTTGCTGGCCGCAAGGTCGCGCTCTTCTCCGTTCCGGGCGCCTTCACGCCTACCTGCTCGGCCAAGCACCTGCCGGGCTATATCGAGAAGGAAAGCGACCTCAAGGCCAAGGGCGTCGACGAGATCGCCTGCACCGCCGTCAACGATCCGTTCGTCATGGGCGCGTGGGGCAAGGCCTCGTCGGCTGACGGCAAGGTGACAATGCTCGCAGATGGCAATGGCAGCTTCGCCGAAGCCGTCGGCCTCACCATGGACGGCAGCAAGTTCGGTCTCGGCACGCGCGGCCAGCGCTTCTCGATGCTGGTCAATGATGGCGTGGTCGAGCAGCTCCATGTAGAAGCGCCGGGCGAATTCCGCGTTTCCAGCGCCGATTTCATGCTCGAGCAGCTCTAAGACCATTGCGAGCGGGGCGGCGGCACAGGTCGCTGCTGCCCCGCCCCGCGCCCCTCTTCCGCCTGTCATACAGGCCAGCTATGAAGGGGCATGAACCAAGCTTCCAGCACCCACATCGTCGAAGCGCTGATCGCGGGCTATGAAACCGCGACCGCCAATTTGCGCGAGGCCATTTTCGCTTATGCCAAGGATGGCACCGTGCCTTCCGCCCGCTCGGTGGCGGACCGGGATTTCTGCTATCCCTCGCTGATCATCGATTATCATCAGACCAATGACGGCGTGCCGAGCCGCCGCTCCTTCGCGCGCCTCTCCCGCCCCGGCCATTATGTGACGACGATCACCCGGCCGCAGATGTTCGCGCGCTATCTGACCGAGCAGCTCGATCTGCTGATGGCCGATTATGAGGTGGAAGTCAGCGTCGGCCGGAGCGATCAGGCGATCCCGTTCCCCTATGTGCTGGATTCGCTGCCCGCCGGCACACTTGCTGCGATCCCGCCCAGCGAACTGGCGCGCCATTTCCCCTCGACGGAGCTGGCGCAGATCGGCGATGAGGTGGCGGACGGGCTGCTGCTGCCGGGCCCATCAGGCGAGCGTCCGCTGGCGCTGTTCGACGCGCTGCGCACGGATTTCAGTCTGGCGCGTCTGCGGCATTACACCGGCACGCCGCCCGAGCACGTCCAGCGCTACATTCTGTTCACCAACTATCACCGTTATGTCGATGAATTCGTGCGCTGGGGCTGCACCGAACTCAAGCGACCGGGCACGCGTTTCACGGCGCTTTCCGGTGCGGGGGGCGTCGAGGTCACCGCCGACACCGCCAATCCGGAAAGCGCGATCGCTGACAGCGCCTGGCGGCGTCACCAGATGCCGGCCTATCATCTGATCGCTCCTGACGGCACGGGGATCACGCTGGTCAACATCGGCGTCGGCCCCGCCAACGCGAAGACCATCTGCGATCATCTCGCGGTTTTGCGGCCCGAGGCATGGCTGATGATCGGCCACTGTGGCGGCCTGCGCCCGAGCCAGCGGATCGGTGATTATGTGCTGGCCCATGCCTATCTACGCGACGACCATGTGCTCGACGAAATGCTACCGCCGGAAATTCCGGTGCCCGCCATTGCCGAGGTGCAGGTGGCCATGGCCGAGGCGTGCGAGCATATTCTGGGCGCTAGCGGCGACATGAAGCGCCGCCTGCGCACCGGCACCATCGTGACGACGGACGATCGCAACTGGGAGCTGCGCTACTCGCGTTCGGCCCTGCGCTTCTCCCTATCCCGCGCGGTCGGGGTGGATATGGAGAGCGCGACCATCGCCGCCCAGGGATATCGCTTCCGGGTGCCCTATGGCACGTTGCTGTGCGTCTCCGACAAGCCGATCCATGGCGAGCTCAAGCTGCCGGGCCAGGCCAATCGTTTCTACGAGGAAGCCATTGCCGGGCACCTCGCCATCGGCATCGAGACCTGCGAACGCCTGCGCCAGCAGGGCGACCGCCTGCACAGCCGCAAGCTGCGCGCCTTCAACGAACCCCCCTTCCGCTGACGGCACGAAGGGGCGTCAGGCCGGGCTCTCGTCCGCCAGCCGGCCGGCGACGCAAAGCCGATCGCGCCCGCCGCGCTTGGCCTCATACAGCGCATCGTCCGCCCGGCGCAGGAATGTCGTGCGCCCCTCCGCCTCCGCAAGCGTGGCCGCGCCGATGCTGGCGGTGACCGCCAGCGTGTCGCCATTGGGCAAATCGATGCTGTGGTCGCGCAATTGTCGCAGCAGCCGGTGCCCCAGCCGCGCCGCATCTTCCAGGCTGCTGTCCGGCGTAATGACGACGAACTCTTCGCCGCCATAGCGCACCACGATGTCATTCAGGCGCACCTGGCTCTGGATCAGCGAACTGACATGCCGCAGCACCTGATCCCCGACCAGATGCCCGTAGAAATCATTGACGCCTTTGAAATGGTCGAGATCGATCATCAGCGTCGAGAGGGGGAGTCCCGAGCGGCGGGAGCGGCTGATCTCTTCGTCCAGCCTTGTGTCGAGATAGCGCCGGTTGAACGTGCCGGTGAGCGGATCGCGCACCACATCGCGCTCCAGTATGGCAATGCGCACGAGATCCTGCGTGGTCAGCGCGGAGAGCCGGGCCACGGCGAGCACGAAGAACCCGCCCGCCAGCAGAATCAGACTGCCAAGCAAATCCGTTGGCTCCGACACCGTGGCAAAGCGGGTGCTGCCGTACACGGCATAGGCCATGATGAAGCCGACGACCAACCAGCGAAGGCGATTCCAGCGGCGGTACAAATCGCCACCTTTGAGGGCCTTGAGGATCGTATGGATCGAGGGAAGGGACGATGCGAGCAAGCCAATGCCGGCCGAGACGATTAACAGGAGAAGCCAGACCATATGCCCACCAGACCATCTAACATGCTGTCAAATAGCATGTTTATCTAAGCATTGCGCGCATTCCCTGCTGCGTTAACCATCATTCGCACGTCTGCTCGCCTCGCCCGCGCCTAGGGCATCAGCCGGCTCCTCAACGCTTCGCTATAGCACGGGGCAGAGCGGCTCGCCCCGCCCCGCTGGCGGCTCACCAGCCGCAGCTCTTTCCCTTGTTCTGCCGGTCCAGCCAGGTCTTCAGCGGCGAGAAATAGGCGGCCAGTGCCTTGCCGCTCATCTCGCGCGAGCCGGTGAAGGCCTGCAGCGCATCCGGCCACGGGCGGGAGGCGCCCATTTCCAGCATGGCGTTCAGCTTTTCACCGACGGCCTTGTTGCCGTAGAAGGAACAGCGGTGGAGCGGCCCCTTCCAGCCCGATTGCTTGCACGCAGCCTCATAAAATTGGAACTGCAGCAGCCGCGCCAGGAAGTAACGGGTATAGGGCACACTCGCCGGAATGTGATATTTCGCGCCGGCGTCGAAGGCGTCATCCGGACGGTCCGTCGGCGGAACGATGCCCTGATATTGCAGCCGCATGGCATTCCACGCCTTGTTATAATCGGCCGGCTGGATCGAGCCGTCGAAGACGCCCCAGCGCCAGCGATCGATCAGCAGGCCGAAGGGCAAGAAGGCGATCTTGTCCATCGCCTGCCGTAGCAGCAGGCCGATGTCCTTGTCCATGCCCGGCACCTTGGACGGATCGAGCAGGCCGATGTCGACCAGATATTGCGGCGTGATCGACAGCGCGATGGTGTCGCCAATGGCCTCATGGAAGCCATCATTGGCGCCGTTCAGATAGAGGAAGCTCTTGTCCTTATAGGCGCGCTGATAATAATTGTGCCCCAGCTCATGGTGGATGGTGACGAAGTCACCGCTGTCCACCTTAGTGCACATCTTGATGCGGATATCGTCCTTGTTGTCGATATCCCAGGCCGAGGCGTGGCAGACCACTTCCCGGTCGAGCGGCTTGATGAACTGGGTGCGCGTCCAGAAGGTTTCCGGCAGCGGGTCAAAGCCGAGCGAGGAGAAGAATCCCTCGCCGAACTTGAACATCTGCGTTTCCCACTTTCCACGCTTGGCGGGATCGGCCTCGGTCGGGCTGGTTTCCACATAGCCCTTGGCTTTGAGCAGCGCGCCGATGTCATAGCCCAGATCGCCAGCCCCGGCCGGCGCGACCAGCGGGTAGATATTACCCCATTCCTGAGCCCACATGTTGCCGAGCAGATCGGCGCGGATCGGCCCGGTCTTGGGCTGGACCGCATCGCCATATTTGGCGTTCAGCTTGTCCCGCACATAGCAGTGCAGCGAATCGTAGAGCGGTTTCACATCCTGCCAGAGCTTCTCGGTCAGCTTGGCGAAGTCGTCCGGCGGCATATCGTAATTGGAGCGCCACATCGCGCCTGCATCCGCAAAGCCCAGCTCCTTGGCGCCTTCATTGGCGATGGTTACCAGCCGCTCGAACTCGCCGCGCATCGGTTTGCCGACATTGTCGTGCCAGCTCGTCCACATCTCCCGATACTCGTTCGGCGTGTGGTCGAGATTGCCCATCTCCGCTTCGATATCGCTGCCATTGATCGGCTTGCCGTCCAGCGTACCGCGGCCCTTGCCATAATCGGACTGCAGCTTGGTCGCGATGGCATTCAGCTCGGCGGCAGCGCCGGGCGTGGTCGGCGCCGGCAGCACGATGCCTGCCCGCAAGATGTCGAGCTTGCGCTTGGTGTCATAGGAGAGGCCCGGCACCTTCTCGAACTTGGCGGCCTCCAGCGCATAGTGGACCGACATCTCGGTGCCCTTAGCGCCGACGCGGGCGGCAAGCGCATCGGTATCCTCGGTCAGATAGGTCGCGTTGACCCAATAGACCTGATTGGCCTCCAGCGAATAATCGAAGAATTCCTTCTCGGCTTGCGCGACGAGCGCATCGGCCTGCGCCGCCGTGGGGGTTGCCTGCCCCGGAGCCGAATCGGCCTGGGCCAAAGCCGGCGCGCCGCAAACGGCCAATGAGAGCGCTGCCGCTACGGCAAGGCGCGAAACGGGGTTGAGCATGATTGGTGTCCCTGAACCTGTGGCCTGAGCCTGTGGATTGCGGCCAAGCTGGCCTGTCAGGGCTAGGTTCGTCAACCCGCGAGATAATCGGCGATGGCCTGTCCGAATTCCGGCTTGGTGATCGCTGTCATATGCGTGCCGGGGCATGTGCCGCGTTGCGCATTGGGCAGAGCCCCGACCAGCACATCGGCCGAGCCGTTATCGTCATCATCCTCGCCGCACAGCACCAGGGTCGGCATCGTCACCTTGGCCAGCACCGCGTGATCCATATCGCTCATGCTCATCAGCAGCAGGCGCAAGGCGACCGGATCGATCTTCATGGTCTTCATGAACTGGATCGCCATATAGTCGCGGTCGCCAGGTCGTACCGTCTCGAAATGATCGAGCGCATTGAGGAAGAACTGCCGGCGGCGCGTCCACTCCAGCAGGCCTTCCAGCCCCATGCCGCCGAGCACCAGCCTGCGAGGCGTCATGCCCCGGTCGATCAGTCCCAGGCACAGCCGCGCGCCCATGGAATAGCCGACAAGATCGAACTGGTTGACGCCCAGCGTCCCGATCACCGCTTCCAGGTCGAGCAGCATCACGTCCTGCGGATAGGCATCCGCATCGGTCGGCGCATCGCTGCTGCCATGCACGCGCTGATCGATCATGATCGCCTCGAAACCGGCATCAGCGATTTTCTGGGCCGTGCCATATCGCTGCCAGTTGATTTGCGCGCTTGAACTGAGGCCATGCAGCATGATGACCGCCGGCCCATCGCCGAGCCGATGGACGGCGATGCGCGTGCCGTCATGGCCCTGAAGATGCTCGAGGCGGATCGTCGATGTCTCTGTCATCGCCCGATTGTGGCGGAGATCGGGTCCGAAAGGCAAGGCCAATGCGCGGGAGATGAGCGCCTGTCCCGCCACTGGGGGACAGAGTCTGGACTTGCTTTTAATAAGCCCGCTTACTAAATGCGCCGACATCATGGACGGCAATCATCTCGCCTTTGCGATCGGCGACCTCGGGCGCCTGTATCGTCGCCGGTTTGACGAGCGCACCCGCAGCCTCGGTATCACCGGGCCGCAGATGCGCGCGCTGGCGCAGATCATGCGCTTTCCGGGCATCAACCAAGGCGCGCTTGCCGAGCGGCTGGATGTCGAGCCGATCACCACATGCCGCATGGTGGACCGTCTCGAGCAGGCCGACATGGTCGAGCGCCGCCGCGATCCGCAGGATCGCCGCGCCTGGCAGCTGTTCCTGACCGAGGCGGCCAAGCCGCTCGCCGCCGAATTGCAGCAGATCGGCCAGCGGGTTCTCAATGAATCGCTCGCCGGCATTTCAGCGGAGGAGCAGGAAACCGTGCTTTCCGTGCTCTGCCGCATCCGCGACAATCTTTCCGGTGATAGCCAGCCTGCCACTGACGAGGCCGCAAAGGAGGCGGCAGTCCATGTCTGAAGCCGATCCTGCCCTGCGTCCGACCGCTCAGTCGCCTGCGCCTGCCGAGACCGTGGCTACCCCCGATGAATCTGCCGCAGCGGAGCCGCGCGGCAAGCGCTTGCGCAACCGCCTGCTCATGATTTCGGTGCCGCTGATCATTCTGGCGGTGGGTGCGTGGTTCTGGGCGACGAGCGGGCGCACCGTCTCCACCGACAATGCCTATGTGAAGCAGGACATCGTGGCGGTCGGCAGTGATGTCGCAGGGCGGATCATCGAGGTGAAGGTTCGCGAGAACCAGATGGTGAAGGCCGGAGACGTGCTGTTCGTCGTCGACCAGCAGCCCTACAAGGTCGCGCTCCAGCAGGCCAACGCCCAGATCGCCAATGCGCAGGTCGCAGTCGGCCGTCTCCGCACGGATTTTCAGGCAACGAATGTCGACATCACCGGTGCGCGTGAGGACGTCTATTACGCCCAGCAGGATCTCGACCGGCAGCAGGCGCTGATGAAGGACGGGTTCACCACCCGCGCCCGTTTGCAGCAATCCCAGCAGGCACTGGACAATGCCCGCACACGGCTGCGCACGGCGGAGGCCGATGCCGCCAAGGCCAAGGCCGCGCTCGCCAACGGCGCGCAGGTGCCGGGCGTCAATCCTGAAATCGCCGCGGCGCAGGCCCAGCGCGATCAGGCCGCTCTCAACCTCGATCGCACCGTGGTCCATGCCCCGGTCTCCGGCCGGATCAGCCAGGCCAGTCGCCTGCAAGTCGGTCAGATGGCGGTGCAAGGTCTGCCGTTGGTCAGCATCGTCGCAAGCGACCGGATCTGGGTGACCGCCAATTTCAAGGAAACCGATCTCGACAGGATGCGCCCGGGCCAGAGCGCGGATATCAAGATCGATGCCTATCCCGGCTCGCATATCCGTGGCCATGTCGACAGCATCGGCGCAGGCACGGGCTCTGAATTTTCCGTGCTCCCGGCCCAGAATGCCAACGGCAACTGGGTGAAGGTGACCCAGCGCGTGCCGGTGCGCATCGCCATAGACGGCCATCCGGAGCGGCCGATGATCGCGGGCTTGAGCGCGAAGGTGACGGTGGACATTCACGCGACCAAGGCCGGCGCCGCAGTCGCCTCCGCCCGCTGACGCAAACCGGCATCATGGCCCCTACGTCGGATCTTCCGCAACTGCAGGTGCGCCACAAGGCGCTGCTGACCATGGCGATCATGTCGGCCATGATCATGCAGGTGCTGGATACGACGATCACCAACGTGGCGCTGCCGCACATGCGCGCTTCGCTCGGTGCCAGTGACGAGACAATCAGCTGGGTGCTCACCAGCTACATCCTCGCCGCCGCCATCGCCATTCCCATCACCGGTTGGCTGGCCGACCGGATAGGGACGCGGCGGCTGCTGCTGATTTCCGTCTTCGTCTTCGTGGTGGCCTCCGTGCTCTGCGGCATTGCGCAGAGCCTGACGGAGATGGTGCTGTTCCGCGCGCTGCAGGGTGTTGGCGGCGCCTTTGTCGGCCCGCTGGCGCAGAGCTTGATGCTCGACATCAATCGCCCGTCCCAGCACGCCAAGGCGATGTCCGTCTATGGCATGGGCGTCATGATCGGCCCGATCATGGGGCCGGTGGTCGGCGGGTGGCTGACTGAGTGGATCGACTGGCGCTGGTGCTTCTTCGTCAACGTCCCTTTCGGCATCGTCTGCCTGGTCGGACTTTACGCTCTTCTCCCCGAGAAGCCGCTCCAGCGGCGGAATTTCGACCTGTTCGGCTTCGCGCTGATCGCCTTGGGTCTGGCGAGCCTCCAGCTGATGCTCGATCGCGGGCAACATGCCGACTGGTTCTCCTCGACGGAAATCTGGGTCGAGGCCGCTCTGGCCGTCAGCGGCCTCTGGATGTTCGCGGTCCACACGCTCACCGCCCGCAAGCCGCTCTTCGCCCCTGCCCTGTTCGCAGATCGCAATTTCCTGAGCGCCGCTGCGTTCATGTTCATCATCGGTCTGGTGATGTTCGCCGCCATGGCGCTGCTCCCGCCGCTGCTCCAGGGCCTCTACGGCTATTCGGTGGTCGACACCGGCTGGATTCTGGCGACGCGGGGTGCCGGTCTGTTGGTCGCCATGGCCCTTTCCAGCCGCCTGACCAGCCTCATCGATCCGCGCGTGCTGATTGCCGGCGGCTTCTCGGTCACGGCCAGTTCCTTGTGGATGATGACCGGCTGGTCAATGGAGCAGAATTGGGTGCCGTTCGTGGTCACGGGCGTGGTTCAGGGGGCGGGCATCGGCATCGTATTCGTGCCGCTGCAGATGCTCGCCTTCGGCACCCTGCCACCCGGCGCCCGCACCGAGGGCGCCGCCGTGCTCAACCTTACCCGGAACATCGGCTCGTCCATCGGCATCGCGGTGGTGATGGCGCTGCTGGCGCGCAACAGCCAGGTCAGCCATGCCGATCTCACGCAGCATATCTCGTCGGCCAATCTCCCGGTGGATCCGAGCGAGTTGCAGCGCTTCGGCAGCTTCGGCACGACCGTGCTCGCGACGATCGACGGGATCGTGAACCAGCAGGCGACGATGATCGCCTTCCTCGACGATTTCTACGCCATGGCCATCGTCAGCACGCTGATCATCCCGGCCGCCTTCTTCCTGCGCAAGCCCAAACGAGGGCCTGGATCGCCCCCGCCACCGCCGATCAGCGAGTGAGGGGGCTCCAGGCCCGGCGGACGGTCGCCGCCGGGCGTTGACAGGTGTAACGCTCAGCCCTTCTGCAGGTGCTTGCGGCCGAGCAGTTCGGCGATCTGCACCGCATTCAGCGCCGCGCCCTTGCGCAGATTATCCGAGACGCACCAGAGCGACAGGCCGTTCTCGACGGTCGAATCCTCGCGTACGCGGCTGACGAAGGTCGCATAATCGCCCACGCACTCAACCGGGGTGACGTATCCGCCGTCCTCATGCTTGTCGACGAGCATCACGCCCGGCGCCTCGCGCAGTATCTTCTGCGCTTCCTTCGCGCTGATCTCGTCCTCGAACTCGATGTTCACGGCCTCGCTATGGCCGACGAATACCGGCACGCGCACGCAGGTCGCCGTGACCTTGATCTTGGGATCGAGGATCTTCTTGGTCTCAACGACCATCTTCCACTCTTCCTTGGTGGAGCCATCGTCGAGGAACACGTCAATGTGGGGAATGACGTTGAAGGCGATCTGCTTAGTGAACTTCTTGGGCTCGGCGGAATCGCCGACGAAGATGTTACGGCTCTGCTCGAACAGCTCGTCCATCCCCTCCTTGCCGGCGCCCGACACGGACTGATAGGTCGCCACCACCACGCGCTTGATCTTGGCGGCATCGTGCAGCGGCTTGAGCGCCACGACGAGCTGGGCTGTCGAGCAATTGGGGTTGGCGATGATGTTCTTGCGCTTGTAGCCCTCGATGGCCTCGGGATTCACTTCCGGCACGATAAGCGGCACATCCGGGTCCATGCGGTAGAGCGAGCTGTTGTCGATCACCACGCAGCCGGCCGCAGCAGCCTTGGGGGCATATTCCTTGGTCGGTCCGGAGCCGGCGGCGAACAGGGCCATATCCCAGCCCGTGAAATCGAAATGCTCGATATTCTTGACCTTGAGCATCTTGCCGGTCTCGCCGAACTCGATCTCGTCGCCAGTCGACCGCGCGCTGGCAACGGCCGCGATCTCGTCGATGGGAAACTCCCGCTCGGCAAGAATGTTGAGCATTTCGCGACCGACGTTGCCGGTGGCGCCTACGACGACGACACGATATCCCACAGGGGCTTCTCCAGCGGTTGAATGAGGGGAACTGCGGGCCGGATACCGCAAAAGGGCCGCAGAGGCAAAAGCGCAATCTTGTGGCGGGTACTTGTGACCCGCCGTTGAAGCGTCAGGGCTTTTCTGGTGGCGGCGCGCCGGTCAGCGCGCGCATATCCTCTTCTTTCCACGGTGCAGGCAGGCTGCTCTGTGGGCAGTAGCGCGCCTTGTTGGCCCAGCCGCTGTCCGATTGGGCGGCGTAATTTTCCGCATCGGTCACGTCATAGGTCCGGGTGCTGGTGCGCACCTCCTGCCGGTTCGCGATGGCATCGCCTTCCCGGCATGTCTCGGTCACCCGATAGGTGGTGGCGCCGGTCTTCTCGATGGTGCCGAAGGTGCAACTGTAGCGCGCCCCGCTATAGCCATTCCGGCCGATCAGCGTGACCGTGGCTTTGGAAGCTGACTCGCAGGCCGTTTCATTGGAGACATAATAACCCAGCCGCAAGGGCAGGCCACCGACGAGCACTTTACCGGGTTCTGTGCTATTCGCCGCGCTATTGCCGGCGCTGTTCATCGCATTGGCTGCCTTGGCTTGCGATCCGACGTCGCCTTCCAGCACGTTGAGGCTGTTCGAGACGTCCTCCGACAGATTTGACCCGGATTGGCCGCAGGCAGAAAGAAGCGCCAGTGCCGCCACCAGGGTCAATCGTCTCATCATGCCTCCTCCATCTCATCAGCTTCGATAGAGAATGGGCGTTGGGGGCCGCAGTGACAACCCCGAGCAGCTGCATTTTTCCGCAAAACATGGACTTCCCTGCCTCACGCGCCTAAACGCGCCGCATGTCTGCCAACCCCGCCCTTCTCTCCTTCGCCAAGATGCACGGCCTTGGAAATGACTTCGTGGTCATCGATGCCCGCGAGCGACCGGTCGTCATGACCGAGCAACTGGCGCGGGCCATTGCCGACCGTCGGACCGGGGTGGGATGCGATCAGCTGATCGTCGTCGGCGCCTCCGAGCGCGCCGATGTCTCCATGCGCATCTTCAACCAGGATGGCAGCGAGGTCGATGCGTGCGGCAATGCCACCCGCTGCGTGCCGCTGTTCGTGGGACGGGATGTAACCATCGAGACCAATGCCGGGCTGCTGGAGGCCCATCGCCAGGGCGATCTGGTCAGCGTCGATATGGGCGAGGCGCGGACGGATTGGGAGCAGGTGCCGCTGGCTTATGCCATGGACACGCTCACCATGCCGGTGAGCTGGGACGATCTGCCGGCGCCGTCCGCAGTGAGCATTGGCAACCCGCATGTGGTGTTCTTCGTCGATGCGCTGGATGATATCGACATGGCGCGCCTCGGACCGTTGATCGAGCATGATCCGCTGTTCCCCGCCCGCGTGAACGTGAATTTCGCGCAGATGCTCGCGCCCGACCATATTCGGTTGGTGGTCTGGGAGCGCGGAGCCGGCTTCACCCAGGCCTGCGGGACCGGCGCCTGCGCGACGGCAGTCAGCGCGCTTCGCCGGGGGATCGCTCAAGGTCCGGTGCGCGTCAGTCTGCCGGGCGGTGATCTTCTCATCGATTGGGCGCCGGGTGGCCATATCAGCATGACCGGCCCGGCTGCCCATGTGTTCGATGGCACGCTCGATCCGGCTGAGTTCGCACCCGCCGCATGACCGGCCCCGAGGTCATTACGCTCGGCTGCCGGCTCAACATCGCCGAGAGTGAGGCCATTCGCCAGCAATTGGGCGGGCGGGACGATCTTGTCGTGGTGAATAGCTGCGCGGTCACCGGCGAGGCCGTTCGCCAGACCCGCCAGGCCATTCGCCGCGCCCACCGCGCCCGGCCGGAAGCTCGCATCGTGGTCACGGGCTGCGCGGCGCAGACCGACCCCGGAATGTTCGCTGCTATGCCGGAGGTGACTGCCGTCATCGGCAATGGCGAGAAAGCAGCCTTTGCAGAGCATCTCCGGACCTCTCCGTTCGTATCGAGCGAAGTCGAGATACGGCCAGGCTCGTCCTCTGGTGTCTCGACTTCGCTCGACACGAACGGAGGAGAGATTCCATCGCCCGAGCGGGTCCGCGTCGCCGATATCATGACCCTCGAACATCAGGCGCCGCACCTGCTGGCCGCCTTTGCCGAGCGGGTTCGCGCCTTCGTCGTGGTGCAGAATGGCTGCGATCATCGCTGCACCTTCTGCATCATCCCCTTCGGCCGTGGGCCGAGCCGGTCGGTGCCGGCCGGCGCCGTCGTGGATCAGGTTCGCGCGCTGGTCGATGAGGGCGTGCAGGAAATCGTGCTCACCGGCGTCGACGTGACGAGCTATGGCCCGGACCTGCCCGGCACGCCCAGTCTCGGGCTGCTGGTCGAGCGCATCCTGCGCCATGTGCCCGATCTGCCCCGCCTGCGCCTCTCTTCGCTCGACGGCATCGAGATCGACGACCGGCTGTTCGACCTCATCTCCGGCGAACCGCGGCTCATGCCGCATGTCCATCTCTCGCTGCAGGCGGGCGATGACATGATCCTCAAGCGGATGAAGCGTCGGCACAGCCGTGCCCAGGCCGTCGATCTGGTCGAGCGCTTGCACGCGCGGCGCCCGGAGATCGCCATCGGCGCGGACATCATCGCCGGCTTCCCGACCGAGGACGATGCGATGTTCGAGAACAGCTTGGCGCTGGTCCGCGATTGCCGCATCGTTCACGGCCATATTTTCCCTTATTCTCCGCGTGACACCACCCCGGCTGCGCGGATGCCCCAGCTCGACCGGGGCGTAATTCGCGAGCGCGCCGCGCGCCTTCGGGCCGCCTGTGAAGCGGAACGGATGGCATGGCTTCGCGCCCTCGTCGGCTCCACCCAGAGCGTGCTGACCGAGACCAGCGGCCTCATGGGCCTTGGCGAGAGCTTCGCACCGGTCCGCTTTGCTGCCCCCCAAAAGCCCGGCGAGATTGTCCGCGCCCGCATCACAGGGCTTGAGGGAAACACGCTCATCGCGCATGGAGCCGAGCATGGCTGAACTTTCCTGGCGCGATCGCCTTTTCGGCGGCTTCAAACGCACTTCCGACCGGCTCGGCGAGAGCATTTCCGGCGTCTTTGCCAAGGCGGCTCTTGATGAGCAGACGCTCGATGAACTCGAGGAAGCGCTCTACACCACCGATCTCGGGCCGGCGATGGCCGCGCGCATCCGTGACCGGCTGGCCGAGGGGCGCTTCAACAAGGAACTGACCGAGGAATATCTGCGCGAGATCCTTGCCGAGGAAATCGAGAAGGTGCTGATCCCGGTGGCCAGGCCCATCGAGATCGAGGCTTTCCCGCGCCCGCAGGTCATCCTTGTCATCGGCGTCAACGGCTCGGGCAAGACGACGACCATCGCCAAGCTTGCGCATCTGTTCCAGGAGCAGGACTACAGCGTGATGCTGGCAGCCGGCGACACCTTCCGCGCCGCTGCCATCGGCCAGTTGCGCATCTGGGCCGAGCGGTTGGGCGTGCCCATCGTCACCGGGCCGGAAGGCGGCGATGCGGCAGGCGTGGTGTTCGACGCGGTCAAGCAGGCGACCGCGCAGGGCACGGACATCCTCATCGTCGACACCGCCGGGCGATTGCAGAACCGCACCGAACTGATGGACGAGCTGGCCAAGATCCGCCGCGTGCTGGGACGCCTCAATCCCGCCGCGCCGCACGATGTCGTGCTCGTGCTCGACGCAACGACCGGCCAGAATGCGCTGTCGCAGATCGAGATTTTCCAGAATGTCGCCAATGTCACCGGGCTGGTGATGACCAAGCTGGATGGCACGGCGCGGGGCGGCGTTCTGGTTGCAGCGGCCGAGAAATTCGGCCTACCCATTCACGCCATCGGCGTAGGCGAGAAGATCGACGATCTGCGCCCTTTCGACCCCGGCGAACTCGCCCACGCCATTGCAGGAGCGGCTTATGCACGCTGACGACAAAGCCCGGCCCCGCGTCGATGCGACCATCGATTCCGCGCCGATCGCACCCGGCCCGAAGGGCGAAAGCTGGCTGCCGATGGCACTTGATTTCGGGCCGTTGCTCGTCTTCTTCCTTGCCACCAAGTTCATCGGCATGTTTGCCGGCACTGCCGCCTTCATGGCCGCGATTGCGGTGGCCGTGGTGGTCAGCAAATGGCGGCTGGGCAAGGTGTCGCCGATGCTCTGGCTCTCGGCGATCCTCGTCCTCTTCTTCGGCGCCCTGACGCTGTATTTCCACGATCCGGCCTTCATCCAGCTCAAGCCGACGATCATTTACGGCTTCTTTGCGCTGATGCTGATCGGTGGCTGGATGGGTGGCCGGCCATTGCTGCGCTACCTGCTGCAGTCGGCCTATAGCGGGCTGGATGAAACGGGCTGGCTCAAGCTCTCGCGCAACTGGGGCTTCTTCTTCGCGGCGCTCGGCGTGGCGAATGAACTGATGCGGATGTCGCTCGATTTCGATACCTGGCTGCTGGTCAAGGTCTGGGGTGTCACCGCTGCCTCGATGCTATTCGCCATGGCCAATGTCCCCATGCTCATGAAGCACGGTCTGGAGCTGGGCGACAAGCAGAGCGGCCCAACAGCCTAAGATAAGCGCGCGATAAGAATTGGTGTCGGCCGAAGAATTTTAGCAATATTCTTCAAGGCTTGAGAAACGACCTTGCGCGTCGCACGTTAATTTGTCACGTCAAAGAGAGGGAAGTCCGAAAGTGACCGCAACGACGTTGGCAATGTCTCCCAAATTTTTGTTCCTTCAACAGTTCATCCGCCATCCGCGGATGGTGGGATCGGTGATCCCCACATCCGACATCGCCATTCACGCCCTGCTCGATCCGGTCGACTGGCAGGACGTGCGTTGCGTCGTCGAATATGGTCCGGGCACGGGCGTGTTCACCCGGCGCATTCTTGAGCGGCTTGGGCCGGACGCGCGGCTGATCGCCATCGACACCAATCCCATGTTCGTGAGCCATCTGCGCCAGCATATTGCGGACCCAAGGCTCATCTGCGTGGAGGGATCGGCCGCCGACGTGGAAGCCATTCTCGCGCGTGAGGGCTTCGAGGCGGCGGACTACATCATCTCCGGCCTGCCGTTTTCCACCCTGCCCCCCGCCGTCGCCGACGACATCGCGGCCGCGACGGCGCGTGCCATCCGTCCGGGCGGCCAGTTTCTCGTCTATCAATATTCGCGCTTCGTGCTCTCGCGCCTTGAGGCCAATTTCGCGAATGTGGCGCAGGGCATGGTGTGGCGGTGCATCCCCCCTGCCCGCCTATTCTGGGCCCGCAAGGGAAACGAAGCGGGCGCGGCGCTTAGCGACGCCGAAAGTTTAGCCGTCGCGTAACGGTATAGTCGGCCACGCCGACCAGAAGATAATCAATCCACCAGCGAAACCGACTGAATGGACTGGCGAGCGCCGCATAAGTGCGGCCGTCGATGACCGTGCTGTCCTTCGCCATCGTGTCGACCAGCGCGCGCGCGGCGCGGGCAAATTCGGCATCCTCGATGCGCAGCATCAGCTCCAGATTGAGGAACAGGCTGCGCATATCGAAATTTGCGGACCCGACATAGACGACGTCATCGATGACGATCAGCTTCATGTGCAGCTTCTGCGGCTGATACTCCAGGATTCGCACTCCGGCCCGCAGCAGCCGCCGATACAAGTGCCGGGCAGCACCGACCGTGGTCGTGTTGTCGGATCGCTCCGGCGTGATGAGCCGGGCACTCCCGCGCTGGGCGATGCCGGCTATGCGGCGCATGATGCCGGGGCTCGGGGAGAAATAGGCCGCGACCAGATCGAGCGTGCGGCCATGGTGCAAATCTGTCTTCACGCACTTTGCCCAGCTGTTGAGAAAGCGCGTCGGACCCCCGATCAGCCAGCGCGCCTTTCCTTCTCCGGGCTGCCAGGTGCGGACCAGCCGCCGCAACTGGCTGAACCGCTGTCGGCTCTCCAGGCTCCATTTCGCCAATCCCTCATACCACCGGGCGAGATCTGCGACGAGCGGCCCTTCAAGCGCGAGGCCAAGGTCGCACCAGCCGTCCGCGTCCTCGGGGCCGGCGAAGTAGCTGTTCTCACAATTGAACCCGCCGATCATCGCCCGGCGGCCGTCGCAGATCACGATCTTCTGATGATTGCGGATCAGGTAGCGCATCGATCGGCGTGCACCAAACCGCGCAAAACGCCCGCCAGCACCGATGAAGGCATCGAAGAACCCATCGGGCGTCCGCGCCGATCCGAACGCGTCGATCATCAGTGTGACAGCGGCGCCGCGCTTGCAGGCCTCGACCAGAGCGTCACGGATCAGCGTGCTGCAGTCGTCCGCCGCGAAAATATAAAAATAGAGGTCGAGTGTCTCGCGCGCGTTGCCAATCAGGTCGAGCAGCGTATCGAGCCGATCCTGCCCGCCGGGCATCAACCTGAGCTTGTTACCGGCCACCTCGTGCAGGCGATCATCGTGCACGCGCGGTGCCAGCGTAGAGACGTTGCCAGTCATGCCCCCCTCATGCGTCAACCACCCTGCCTTGCCAACCATCACGCGCGCATCCCGCCCTTTCAATGCCGGATGGACGCTATTGTTTCCATGATCGCAGCGCCGCGAGCCTCCCATCGCCCCTGCGATTTTCTTGACTTTCGCTCCCTCGACTGTTAGCCGACAGCCTTTCCCGCATTCTCCTTAATCTGCTCAGGAGCCAAGCATGGCGCGCGTTACTGTCGAAGATTGCATCGACAAGGTTCCCAACCGGTTCGACCTCGTTCTCCTGGCGGCGCAGCGCGCCCGGACCATCTCCGGTGGCGCCGAACTGACCGTTGATCGGGATCGCGACAAGAACCCGGTCGTCGCTCTGCGCGAGATCGCCGAAGAGACGATCATGCCGGACGACCTCAAGCACGACCTCGTCGGCTCGATGCAGAAGATGCAGATCGACGACGACGACACGCCGGACGAAATCGGCTCGATCGCACGCTCTGCCGAGGCGCTGCGCCTTACGGCTGCGACGCCGCCGCGCTCGCACAGCCTGGGTGCCGACTACGACGGCTAAGCCCTCAGAACATCAGATCGAAAGGCGGTTTCGGCACAAGTCGAAGCCGCCTTTTTTGATGCGGCTGGGGACTGAATTCGATGTCAATCGTGCCTTGCCGCGACCGGACGCGGCGCGCGGGGTGCCGGCCTGTGGCGCAAATCGCTGGTTTGCAGCACGCCGCCCGCAAGAAAGGGCTCGACGATGGTCTCGATCCGCGCGGAGCGGCCAGACCGGATCGCGATGTTGTAGAAACTGTTGGCGACGACATCGGCAATCTGCACCCCCGCCGAGCGCCTGCTGTCGATCATCTGCGCGCTGCCGCATCGCGCGAGCCTTTTGGCAATGTCGTGCCGCACGGATTCCAGCACCAGCGTGTCGTATCGACCTGCGTCGATGAAGACCTGCAGACAATCCTCCTCCGCGTCCGGTCGCCATTCGTCCACCAGCTGCGTGAGCAGCGCGACATAGACGTCGAGGTCTTCGGGACGGCGGCCGGCGTCTTGTGGGTCGGCGCGGATGATGCAGATCTTGGCCCGGGCATCGAACCGGTCGAGCAGTTCGAAGAAGAAGGCGCGTTCGACGAGGCCGATCCGGCTGCCCTTGAGCTCACCGCGCAAACCCACAACTGCCCGAAACCGCGCCAGCAGCCGATCGGCGGCATCCGCCTCGATCTCGACCCCGGCCATGATCATGGCACCCGCGGGCAGACTGCCGCTCTCGTCGATATAGATGGACATCCGTCCTCCGGTGCAGCTTCTTATAATGACCGCGTTTCAAAATGATTGTCGCCGCAAAGCCAGTGGGGCTCGCGGCGACAGTCAGTCTTCGGTGTCCACCTTCACCGGGTCAGACGTTTTGCGGCGTCGGATCGCTGATCGGGCCTTTGCGCTTGCCCGTCTTGGGGATCGACGTGCCCGTCACCGGGACGGGAGAGGGCCGGATCTTCTCACCACTCGGACGCACGAGTTCGCCCTTGTCGATCAAAGTCTTGATCTCGTCGCCCGAGAGCGTTTCGAACTCCAGCAGCGCATTGGCCAGCAGGTGAAGCTGATCGAGATGATCGCTCAGCACCGTCTTGGCCCGATCATAACCGGATTCGACAACCTTGCGGATCTCCGCGTCGATCTTCTGCGCGGTTTCATTGGACATGTGGACGCGCTGGCTCTGCGAGTAACCGAGGAAGGTCTCGCCCTGCGGCTCCTCATATTGCAGCGGCCCCAGCTCGTCGGACATGCCCCATTGGGTGACCATGTCGCGCGCGAGCCGCGTGGCGTACTGGATATCGCCGGACGCGCCGGACGACACCTTCTCGTGACCGAAGATCACTTCCTCAGCCACACGCCCGCCCATGGCGACGGCCAGATTGGCGTGCATCTTGTCGCGGTGATAGCTGTAGCTGTCCCGCTCCGGCAGACGCATCACCATGCCCAGCGCGCGACCGCGCGGGATGATGGTGGCCTTGTGGATCGGATCGGACGCCGGCTCGTGAATCGCGACGATGGCGTGACCAGCCTCATGATAGGCCGTCATCTTCTTCTCGTCCTCGGTCATGACCATGGAGCGCCGCTCGGAGCCCATCATCACCTTGTCCTTGGCCGCCTCGAACTCGGCGCTGGCCACGAGACGCTTGCCGCGCCGCGCGGCCATCAGAGCAGCCTCGTTGACGAGATTGGCAAGGTCGGCACCGGAGAAGCCGGGCGTACCACGCGCGATCGTGCGCGCATCGACGTCGGGCGCCAGCGGCACCTTGGCCATATGCACTTCGAGGATCTTGATGCGCCCCTCGATATCCGGGCGCGGCACGACGACCTGACGGTCGAAACGACCCGGACGCAGCAGCGCCGGATCGAGCACGTCAGGCCGGTTGGTCGCGGCGATGATGATGATGCCTTCGTTGGATTCAAAGCCATCCATCTCGACCAGCAGCTGGTTCAGCGTCTGCTCGCGCTCGTCATTGCCATTGCCCAGGCCCGCACCACGATGGCGACCGACGGCGTCGATTTCGTCGATAAAGACGATACAGGGCGCATTCTTCTTGGCCTGCTCGAACATGTCGCGCACGCGGCTTGCGCCGACGCCCACAAACATTTCGACGAAGTCAGAGCCCGAAATGGTGAAGAACGGCACGCCCGCCTCGCCCGCGATCGCGCGCGCCAGCAGCGTCTTACCGGTGCCCGGCGAGCCGACCAGCAGCGCGCCCTTGGGGATCTTGCCGCCCAGTCGCGCAAACTTGCTCGGGTCCTTGAGGAACTCGACGATCTCCTGAAGCTCCTCACGGGCTTCATCGATGCCGGCCACGTCATCGAACGTCACGCGCCCCTGCTTCTCGGTGAGCAGCTTGGCCTTGGACTTGCCAAAGCCCATCGCGCCGCCGGCGCCGCCGCCCTTCTGCATCTGGCGCAGCACGAAGAAGGCGATGCCGAGGATCAGGATGAACGGCAGCGACTGGTAGAGCAGGATCATCCAGAAGTTCGGCTGTTCTTCGGGCTGGCCGCTATATTTGACCTTATGCTCGTCCAGCAGCGCCGTGAGCTGCGGGTCCGGCACGGCGTAGGTGACGAAACGCTGATCGTTCTTGAGCACGCCACTGATCCGGTCCGGACCGATCGCCACTTCCTTCACCGCATCGGCGGAAACCCGGTCGCGGAAATCGGAATAGGCAATCGCGGTGCCGTTGTTGCTCATGCCCTTGCTGTCGAACACCGTCACGAACATCAGCAGCGCAAGAAACACGCCCGCCAATATGAGGGCGCTCTTGATCCATGGATTGCCTTGCGGCTCTTTGTTATCGTTCATCAACCACTCGCTTTCGCGGTCCAAAATAGGACTTCCTGCCCGGAACACAATGCCCGGAACGGCTTTGGGCTCAGCACGACCTGCGCGGTGGTGCCCGCCGCATCGTCCATCGCGCCCCTCCGGTGACAAGGCAGTCTGCCAAGGTGACGGTCTTACCATCGAAAAGTTGAACAAGCGCTTGATCCAGCGATGGCCCACGCGGTTTTTCTGCCTGCGGATTGAGATGGGCAATCATGCACAAGATCAGGCGGCGAAGGAGCTCGGGCGGCAGGTCCGTTCGGGCGAGCTCGGCGCGATCCTCGGCCAGCATGACGTGCTCGGCGGTGAGCCGGTCCAGCATCCAGGCGATGGCGTCCTCCGCTTCGCCCAGCGCTTCTAGCGCGCGGTTCATGCCACCGGGGTCGATGAGATCGCAGCCAGTCAGTGCCTGCCGAACTCTTACGCGGTCGAACCGCTGGTTCTCGTTGCTCGGATCGTCGATGAACGGGACGTTTTCGCTCTGGCACCACGCGCGCAGATCAGCGCGGCGCTCATTGAGCAGCGGCCGCAGCAATGACCCGCGCCGGGCCCGGATGGCTGACAGTCCCGCCACCCCTGCCCCGCGGTTGAGCCGCAGGACCAGCGTTTCGAGCTGATCGTCCGCCTGATGCGCCGTCATCAGCCAGTCGAGGCCCCGCGCCTGCTGCCAGTCCTCCAACAGGGCATAGCGCGCCGCACGTGCCGCCGCCTGAAGATTGCCGTCAAGGGACCGCGCGACGGTCAAAGTCGCGTGCGGCACGCCCTCGCTTTGGCACCAATGGGCCACCGTGGCTGCTTCCGCGGCTGAATCGGCTCGCAATCGGTGATCGACCGTCGCCGCCTCAACCTGCCCGGGCCAGCAACGCACAGCCAGCGAGAGCAGCGCCATGCTGTCCGCTCCGCCCGAGACTGCGATGCCAACGCGCTCGGAGGCTAGCAAGGCGCGCCCAAGCAGGTGCCGAACCGCCTGGGGCAATCGCTGCGCGAGCGTGTCAGCCACTACATTTGGCGCGGGTCCGGCCCTTGGTCATCATGTCGCGCACGCTGGCCGGCATGTTGGCGCCGAACACCTCGTTCAACTCATCATAGGCGAGGCACGCGTCCTTCAGCCGGTTGAGCTGGATGAGCGATTCACCCACCCAGGCAAGGCTCTCCGCCGCGCGGTCGCCAGCCGGGCGCTGCCGGTAGTTTTCGTAGAAGATCTTTGCCGCAGCCGCCGGCTTCTTGTCATCGAGAAACGCGCGGCCGAGCAGATTATGGGCACGGCTGGCGACCGGGTCCTTGCCATATTTGTCGACGGTCTGCTGCAGTTGCACCTGCGCCTCGGGATAGAATTTGGCGGTCCAGAGGCGGAAGCCATAGGTGTAGCTATCCAGCGCGGCATTGCCGGTGCTGGGGCGCTCGACCGCCGCCACCGCCTCGGTGCGGGCCACGAGGGACGGCTGCGCCGCTGGGCGTGGGGTCGCCGCCGGCGCAGCCTGGGCCGCGCGGTCGGGGAGCGGCGCGCTGGGCGGGCCAAAGGGACTGGCCGGATCGACGGCCGGAGCAGCCTGCGCGGCGCTCATCGCTTTGAAATTCTCTTCCAGCTGACGGAGCCGGTGCTCATTCTCCTCGACCTGACCGGTGAGGCGAGCGAGCTGCGCCTCGACGGCGTTGATTCGCGCCGTCAGATCGGCAATCGGCGTCGTCGCGGGCGCACCGGCTGCGACACCGGGCGTCGGCGCCGGCGGCGTCACTTCCGGCGCCATGATCTGGCCCGCCCCGCCGGGGAACACCTTGCGCTGCACGGCCCGCATTTCCTGCTCGAGCCGATCGACGCGGCCTTCCACCGTGCGCTGGGCGCTTGCCGGGGCACTGAAGAGCAGCTGCAGGCCGGCGCCGGCAAGGAGCAGGGCGCGGACAATCCCGCCGCCGGTCCGTTTGCTGGTCATCTCGTGGGGGGAAAGCTCTGCTGCCATGGTGAAATTCCTGATATGTTCAAATCATGTTGGCCGGTGGCGGAGGCGCAATGAGCGCTACCCCATCCGTTGGCGAGGCCGTGCCTGCTAGCATCAACCCGCCGGCGGTGCATCACCATTGCTGGTCTGCGATGCCGCCGGATCGGTGTCTGTGGGCTGAACGCGGCGTTCAAGCAAAGCCGCAGCCGTCAGCGGAACATCCGATATCGTCCGCTCGGCAGTCCCAAGTGGCGGGATAGCCTGCCCGCCAACGGTCACCGCCAGCGCGTCCGGACGTCCGGTGAGGATCATCGGGTCCTGCGCCTCGGCCGGGACGGTGAAGCTCTTGTCCTTCTCCAGCGTCCCTTCGAAGAGACGCTTTCCGTCCGGCTGATAGATGCGCAGCCAAACCTCGTTCACCGCAGTCAGGACCACCGGGCCGTTTGGGCGTGCCTGTGCCGGGCTCTGCGCGGGCGCCGCTGATTTGTTGCGCGGGTCGGCGATGCGCGGCTCGGTCCGCTGTTCGATCGCAAGCTGGTCGTCGGTCGGCGGCGTGATGTACTGCGTCCGCCAGATCGCGTAACCGCCCGCAAACAGCATCGCGATGACGGCGGCGGCGATTACCAGATAGCGCGGTGGAACGCTGCTGGGATCGACCGGCTCCTCAATCTCATAAGGGTCCTGCTCGACGCCCATTTCAGCGATTTCTTCACGCACCTTGCTGACAAGGGCATGTTCATCGATGCCGACCGCGCGGGCATAAGCGCGCGAGAAGCCCGCGCAATAGGTCGTTCCGGGAAGCGCCTGATAGTCACCGGCTTCCAGCGCGGTGAGATGGCGCAAAGTGATGCGCGTGCGGCTTGCCACATCATCGAGCGACATGCCCGCAGCCTCACGCGCCTGCCGCATCTGTACCGATGCACTCAGTCCGCTGCGCGCGACCGTCTCTTCTTCGTTCGCATCTTCGCGCATTGAGGCCATTATCCGTCTATTTTCGGTCTTCTTGCCAATGCCTTTGTTTCATCAGTCACTATGCGGTGTCAACGCGCGAATTCTTTCGCGCAACGCTGCTCGCGCGCTCAGCCCAGATCGACGCCGTTGTCGTCCGCCCATTGCGAGAGCGGCTCGCGAAGGTTGGCAACCCCGCCCTTAAGCAAATCAACCGTGACTTGCGACAAGGCCGTGAGATCCACCGAACGGACCATCGCCTTGACCGGGCCGATCGAGGCCGGCGTGATGGAGAGGCGGCGGATGCCAAGGCCGAGCAGGGCCATGGCTTCCAGCGTACGCCCCCCCATTTCGCCGCAGACCCCCACCGGCACCCGATGCTCGGAGCAGGTCCGCGTCACGCGGGCGAGGAAGCGAAGGATCGCGACGCTCAGCCAATCGTAACGCTCGGCCAGCTTGGGGTTGGCGCGGTCGGCAGCGAACAGGAACTGGGTGAGATCGTTGGTGCCGATGGAGAGAAAGTCCAGGTCCGGCAGCACGAAGTCGAGCGCTTCGGCGAGCGCCGGCACTTCCAGCATCGCGCCATATTTGACGCTCTTGGGCAGCTTTCGGCCTCGCTTGGCAAGCCAGTCCTTCTGCTCGCGAAACAGCGTCATCGCCTGGGTGAGTTCCCATGGCTCGGAGATCATCGGGAACATGACATGCAAGGTCCGCCCGGCCGCGGCCTCCAGCAATGCCCGGGCCTGCGCCTTCATCAGGCCGTCTCGCTCAAGGGCGAGGCGCACCGCGCGCCAGCCCATGGCGGGGTTTTCCTCATCGTCGGAATCGCTCTTGCGCAGATAAGGCAGCGCCTTGTCCCCACCGATATCGACCGTGCGGAAAATGACCGGACGGTTGCCCGCTGCGTCGAGCACTTCCTTGTACAGCCGCTGCTGGCGCTCGCGCTGCGGCAGGGTGGCCGAGACGAGGAACTGGAACTCGGTGCGGAACAGGCCGATCCCATCGGCGCCCGTCACATCCAGCGCGGCGACATCGTCGCGCAGGCCGGCATTCACCATCAGCTCGATGCGCTGGCCATCCTTTGTCTCCGCCGGCAGATCGCGCTGCCCAGCATAGGCCGCGCGCCGCTTCTGCGTGAGCGCCAGGCCGCTCTCGAACGCCTCGTCCATCGGCTCGGAGGGGCGGATGTAAAGGCGGTTCTGATTGACATCGAGCAGCACCAGATCGCCCTCGTTGATCAGCGCCCGGGTATTCTTGACCCGGCCCAACACCGGCACGCCCATCGCCCGCGCCACGATGGTGACGTGCGCGGTCAGCGAGCCTTCTTCCAGCACGACGCCCTTCAACCGCCGCCGGTCATATTCCAGCAGTTCCGCGGGCCCGAGATTGCGGGCGATCAGGATCGTGTCCTGCCGCAGCCCCAGTTGCGCCGCCGTGCCGAGCTGCCCGGCCACGATGCGCAGCAGGCGATTGGAGAGATCCTCCAGATCGTGCATCCGGTCCTGCAGCAGCGGATCGTCGATCTGCCGCATCCGCATCCGGGTGCGTTGCTGCACCCGCTCGATTGCCGCCTCGGCCGTGAGGCCGGAGTCGATCGCTTCATTGATCCGCCGCGACCAGCCTTCATCATAGGCGAACATCTTGTAGGTCTCGAGCACCTCCTTGTGCTCGCCATCCATGCCGAACTCGGCCTGCCCGGCCATGCGCTCGATCTGCTCGCGCATCTTGGCGAATGCCGAATACACGCGCTGCCGTTCGACCTCGACATCCTCGGCGACGGTATGCTCGATGGTCACGCGCGGCTGATGGAACACCGCGTGACCGCGGGCCATGCCCATCACGAGCTGCAGGCCAGAGAGGATGCTCGCACCGGTTTCGAGCGGGCGATCTTCGCCGGGATTTTCATCGACCAGATTGGCGTTGTTGATCAACTCGGCGAGCACCATCGCCACCGTCTGCAGCGCCTCGATCTCGACTTCCTCATAGCCGCGCGGGTCGAGATGCTGGACGCACAATGCGCCAATCGCATTTTCGCGGCGGACGATCGGCACACCGGCGAAGCTGTGGAAGCGCTCCTCGCCCGTTTCCGGCCGATAGGCGAAGTCGGGATGGCCCGACGCTTCCTCGAGATTGAGCGTTTCGACATTCTGGGCAATCGTGCCGACAAGCCCCTCGCCCGGCGCCAGGCGCGTGACGTGAACGGCCTCCTGCTTGAGGCCGCGCGTCGCGAACAGCTCCAGCATGCCATCGCGCAGCAGGTAGATCGAGCAGACCTCACTCGAAAGCTCCTGTCCGACAATCTCGACGACCTTGTTGAGCTTCACCTGCGTCTGCGTACGCGCCGCCATCACCTCATGGAGGCGAGAGAGAATTCTGCGCGCGGCCGTGGCCGCACTGCTCGATGGGGATTCCGGGCGCCGCGTTTGATCCATGCGTTCCTGCTATCAGAAACTGCCGCCGGGAACCAACCTCGTCTCGATCTTTCCGGGCGAGAAACCCGGCAAAGACGATGATGGAATGGTGAGCAGCAGAGGAAGAAAGCCAGTCGGAAAAGAAGGAGGCGCGGAAGACACGCAAGCAGGCGTTGGAACGCACAACAACGCGCCCCTCATGCACCTGTCATTTGACCGGCCCTTCAGCACGGCACCTCTCCCGACGTCTTGTTCTTTTCGGCGGTCGCACCAGTCGGCGCGTTCGCACCGCTGTAAACGGAACGCCGTGATATCGCTACCCGTTAACCAATGATCGACAGGCTGGCTGCGAGAGCAGCGCCGTGATCAGCCGACCCGGCGGGTCAACGCGGCCCGCGCCTCGGCCATCAGGGTCGTGATGATCTCGGCGACGGGTTCTTCCTTCGTCACCATGCCCACAGACTGGCCGGCCATCAGCGAGCCATTTTCGATGTCACCATCGATCACCGCCCGCCGCAGGGCACCGGCCCAATAATGCTCGATCTGCAGCTGCGCCTCGCCCATATCGACCTTGCCATCGTCGAGCAATTGCGCGACTTCGCGCTGCTTGGCGGTGAAGGCGTCGGTGCCGGCGTTGCGCAGGGCGCGCACGGGGATCACCGGTAGCCGCGAATCGATCTGCACGCTGGCAATGGCATCGCGCGCCGAAGCCCGGAAGAACGCCTTCTTGAAATTGGCGTGGGCGATGCTCTCGCTGGCGCAGGCAAAGCGGGTGCCGAGTTGCACGCCGGCCGCGCCCATGTCGAGATAAGCAGCGATCGCCTCGCCATGGCCGATGCCGCCGGCCACGAAGACCGGCAGCTCGCTTGCCATCACCGGGAGGATTTCCTGAGCCAGTACGCTGGTCGCCACCGGGCCGATATGGCCGCCCGCTTCCATGCCTTCGATGACCAGCGCATCGACGCCTGACCGGTGCAGCTTCTTGGCCAGCGACAAGGCTGGGGCGAAGCAGATCACCTTGGCGCCGCTCGCCTTGATCGCCTCGATGCTGCCCTTGGGCGGGAGGCCGCCGGCCAGCACGATATGCGTGACCGAATGGCGTGCGCAGACTGCGATCAAATCGAACAGCTGCGGGTGCATGGTGATGAGGTTCACGCCAAAGGGCTTGTCCGTCATCGCCTTGGTCGCGGCGATCTCGGTATCGAGCAGGTCCGGTGTCATGGCGCCGCACGCGATCAGGCCGAAGCCGCCGGCATTGCTGACAGCGGACACCAGATGCCGCTCGGACACCCAGCTCATCGCGCCACAGATGATCGCGGTCTCGCTGCCGAGAAATGCGGTGCCGCGGGCCATGAGGGAAGAAAGACGGTCGGTCATCACGATACCCAATCTGACCCTTCCCACCGGGAAGCGACGGCAAAGAGGAGATCAGCGGCCGACCGGATGCCGGCACGCTGCCTCGGAGCCTCTCCCGAACGGAAGCGGCTCCAAATAGATCAAGCGGGCGCCTGCTCCGCATCGAGACCGTAGGCGGTGTGGAGTACGCGAACGGCCAGTTCGGTCTCGTCCTCGTCGATCAGCACCGAGACCTTGATCTCACTGGTGGAGATCGCCTCGATATTGATGCCGCGCTCGGCCAGCGTCTTGAACATGGTCGCCGCGACGCCGGCATGGCTGCGCATGCCAACACCCACGACGCTGATCTTGGCGACCTGATCGTCGGTGATGATGCGGCGGAAACCGATCTCGTCCTGCAGCTTCTCCAGAATGTCGACGCTGCGCGCGAGGTCGGTGCGGGGGACCGTGAAAGTCACGTCCGTCTCCGCATTATCCTTGCTGTCATTCTGGATAATCATGTCGACATTGATGCTCGCATCGGCCAGCGGACCGAAGATGCTGGCAACCGCACCGGGTTTGTCCGGCACGCGCGTGACGATGATCTTGGCTTCGTTCTTGTCATGAGCGATGCCGGTGATGAGCTGCCGTTCCATGTCGCTTTCCTCAATTTCTGCTTCGCTGACGATCATCGTGCCGGGTTCGGGATCGTCCCCTGGCGCGTCGAAGGACGAGAGCACCTGCACGCGCACCTTCTCCTTCATCGCCAGCGCGACGGACCGCGTCTGCAGCACTTTCGAGCCGACACTGGCCAGCTCCAGCATTTCCTCATAGGTGACCTTGTCGAGCTTGCGGGCCCGGCTGACGATGCGCGGATCGGTCGTGTAGACGCCATCGACATCGGTATAGATATCGCACCGATCGGCCTGCACGGCGGCCGCGACCGCCACGGCGGAGGTATCAGACCCGCCACGACCCAGGGTCGAGACCCGGCCGCTCTCCATCTGCCCCTGAAAGCCCGGAATGACCGCTACCTGCCCGGAGGTCATCGCCGCCAGCAGGCCTTCGGTCTCGACCGTGTCGATCCGCGCCTTGCTATGTGCCTCGCTCGTGCGGATCGGCAACTGCCAGCCCAGCCAGCTGCGCGCATCGACGCCCAGCGCCTTGAGCGTCATCGCCAGCAACCCGGACGTCACCTGCTCGCCGGCCGCGACAACCACGTCATATTCGGCGGGGTCGTAAAGCGGGCTGGCTTCCTTGCAGAAGTTGACCAGACGATCGGTCTCGCCGGCCATCGCGGAGACGACGACAGCGACCTCGTTGCCCAGGCCAACCTCATGCTTCACCCGAAGCGCAACGTTGCGGATTCGCTCCATGCCGGCCATCGACGTGCCGCCAAATTTCATCACAATACGCGCCATGGACTTGCCGCGGACCTTTCTTGGACTATCAAGGGGGCATGAAATGCCGACGGATCGGTATTCACCGGCCTTCGAGCCGGCGCCCTATTAGTCAGCAGGATCGGCAATGGCAAGCGAACCGCACAGCAGCACCATCGACCCCAAAGAAGCCGCGCATTTCGGCGCACACGCGGCCGATTGGTGGGACCCCAATGGCTCCAGCGCCATGCTCCACAAGCTGGGGCCGGTGCGCCTTGGCTTCATCCGCGCCGCTATCGATGCGCACTGGGGTGGATCGCCTCAGGATCTGCGCCCGCTGGCCGGCAAGCGCGTTCTCGATGTCGGCTGCGGGGCCGGGCTGGTCGCCGAGCCGCTCGCCCGCATGGGCGGCGCCGTGACGGCCGTGGATGCGGCGCCGGAGAATATCGTCGTCGCCCGTGAACACGCCGCCGCAATGGGCCTGCCCATCGATTATCGCAATTGCGGGGTGGAGACGCTGACCGATCCGCCGTTCGACCTGATCACGGCGCTGGAAGTCATCGAGCATGTCACTGATCCGGCGATGTTTCTCTCCGCCATTGCGCGGCTGCTCAAGCCGGACGGATTGTTGATTATCTCGACGCCAAACCGGACGCCGCTCTCCAGACTGATGGTGGTGACGCTGGCAGAGGGCTTCGGCCGCATCGCCAAGGGCACGCATGACGCAACCCGCTTCATCACCCCGGAGGAGATGGAAGCGCTGCTGTCCGACCGTGGCCTGCGGGTCATGACGACCAAGGGACTGATGGCCGATCCGCGATATGGCTTTGTGCTCAGTGGCAATCTGTCCGTGAACTACATCCTCTCTGCGGCGTTCTCATCGCACGACATCCCCCCATCTGCGAGCACGCCAGCCTGATGACTGCTGCCCCGACGACAACTTCATCCCACGCCAACCCCCTCCGCAGTCTCGAACATGCCATGACATGGCTGGGCGAGAACTGGATCGAGGTGGCCATCGCCGTGGCGATCGGCATCGCCATCTATTTTGCACTGGGGCTGCTCAAGCGGATCGTCCAGCGTCTGCTGCTCAGGGCGGCGCACAGTGCCCCGATCATGGGCGTCGCGGCCAGCACCGTCGGGAAAACCGGGCATCTGTTCATGATGCTCATCGCGGCGCGCCTCGTCGTCAATTATTTCCCGGTGCCGCCGGCATTGTTCAATGCGATCAACTTCCTGTTCATCGTGGTGACGGCCTGGCAGATCGCGGTCTGGGTGCGCCACATGGCGCTCGGCTTCATCCAGATGCGCTCGGACCCGGAGCTGGGCGGCAGCGAAGCCCTGGCCAATGCCAGCGGTCTTATCAAAGTCCTCCTCTCCATCGCGATCTTCGCCGTTGCGGCCATCGTCGTGCTGGACAATCTCGGCGTCAACGTGACCGGTCTTGTCGCCGGTCTCGGCATCGGCGGCATTGCCATTGGTCTTGCCGCTCAGGGCATTTTCTCGGACCTGTTCGCGTCGCTCTCGATCATTTTCGATAAGCCCTTCAAGGTCGGCGATGCGATCAATTTCGGTACGCAGACCGGCGTTGTGGAGCGCATTGGCCTCAAATCCACGCGCCTGCGCGTGGTGACGGGCGAACGCATGATCGTCTCCAATGCGCAATTGCTGAACAAGGAGATCACGAGCTACACCGGCCTCGATCGCCGCCGGGTCAAGTTCGCCATCGGCGTCATCTACCAGACCCCGCCGGCCGAAGCGGCGAAAATACCGGATCTGCTACGAGAGATCGTCAACGCGCATGGCGGCGACTTCGTGCGCTCGGGCTTCATCGGCTTTGGGGCCAGCTCACTGGACTTCGAACTGGAGTTCGACGTGCACTCCCATGATTGGGATGAGGTTTACATGATCCGCCATGCGATCGGCCTCGATATTCTCGGCCGTTTCAACGATCTCGGGCTGGAATTTGCCTATCCCACGCAGACCACATTTACCGCCGATCCGGCCGGCAAGATGATCATGCCCTACCCGGTCCTCCACGAACTGCCGGGCGCTCTGGCCCCGCGCAGTATCGGGAGCGCCGATCAGGCCACGTCGGAATAATAGCCGGCCCACACATGGTTCTGTTTGCGCTCGATCCGCATGAGCGCAAGCACGGCAACCATCATCGCGAGCAGCGCCAGCGCGGTGAACACCGGCCAGACCGATTCCGGCGACACCATCAGGCTGAGCACGGCGCTCGCCATCAGCAGCGGCACGAACAGAACCGTCGCGAGCGCGGCGCGCTTGCGAGCTTTCTTGCGCTTGGGTGCCGTGCGCCAGAACCAGAGGCACAGGCCGACGCCAATCGCCGCAGGGACGATCTGCAGCCAGGCGAAGGGCATGCGATAGAGGAAATAGGCCGACACGCCGACAGTCGCGAGTACCACCAATAATGCGAGAATTCGTGCTAGGCGCACGTACAGCCTCCTCCAATCGCGACCCGGCAACTGCCGGTCCTCGGCCTTTACGACCGCTTCAAAACCCTATTGTCGTTCAACTTCGTTGAGCATCCGTTATAATCGCCTCGCCCCATAAAGTTCCGGGCGAAAGATATCCGCTGGCGACATTCATGGCGCCCTCGCGATCATGAGCTAGCAGCAAGGCGCCATCGAGGTCCACCCAATCGGCGAACTGTGCAAGCAGAAAGGCAGGCGCAATGCCGAGCGAGCTTGCGAGCATGCAGCCGACCATGATGCGCTTCCCCGCGGCCCTTGCCGCATGGGCCATGGCGAGCGCCTCGGTGAGTCCACCGGCCTTGTCGAGCTTGATATTGATTGCTTGATAGGCCCCAAGCCGCGCGAGATCATCCAGCGACTGGCAGCTCTCGTCCGCGCAGATCGGCACCGGCAGAGCCAGCCCGGCCAGCGCCGCATCAGCCTGTGCCGGCAAGGGCTGCTCGATCAATGCGACGCCCAGATCGGCCAATGCACGGGCTTGCGCCTGCACGTCCAGATCGGCCCAGCTCTCATTGGCATCCACGATCAGGTCGACATCCGGCGCACCTTGGCGCACCGCTTCGATGCGGGCCTGATCGCCGTCGCCGGTGAGCTTGCACTTGAGCAGCGTGAACCCCCGCGCCCGCGCGTCTGCGGCCGCCTGCGCCATCTTCTCCGGCGTATCGAGGCTGATCGTATAGGCCGTCCGGACCGGCTGGGGCGCCTTCAGTCCGGCCAGCGCCCAAACCGGCTTGCCGGTCCGCGCTGCCTCCAGATCCCACAGTGCGCAATCGAGCGCATTGCGTGCGGCGCCCGGTGGCATCAGGGTGCGCAACGTCTCGCGGTCCGGCACGCCGCCCTGCGCCTGCACGAGCGCCTCGATCGCAGCCGCACACCCTTCGGCCGTCTCGCCATGATAATAGATCGGCGTGCCCTCGCCTCGGCCGATGAATATGCCATCCGTGACCACGCACATGACCACATCGACAAACGTCTTGGCGCCACGGCTGATGGTGAAAGCGTTGCGCACGGCGAAGCGCTCGACCGCGACTTGCTGCAGGCCAATGTCGATCACTGCCAATCCGACCTCATGAGAACGGGCGATCAGCCGCGCGGCAGATCATCGTGGCGGGCAATCCATGCCTCGACCACTGGCGCAATGCGATTGCGCCATTTCGAGCCATTGAAGATGCCGTAATGGCCGACCGTCTCGGCGAGATAATATTGCTTCATCTCGTCCGGCAGCTTCGGGGAAATCTTGAGCGCCGCCCTCGTCTGGCCGATGCCCGAAATATCGTCATTCTCGCCTTCGACGGCGAGCAGCGCGACATCCGTGATCGCCGCGGTGTCGATGCGGACGCCGCGATGCATGAACTCGCCCTTGGGCAGGCTGTGCTTCTTGAAGACCTCATTGACGGTCTGCAGGTAGAATTCGGCGGTCATGTCGCAGACCGAGCGATATTCCTCGTAGAACTTCTTGGTCGCGTCCGCGCTCTCGTCATCTCCTTGAACGAGGTGGCGGAACATCTGCCAGTGGCTCATCAGGTGGTTGCCAAGGTTCATGGTCATGAAGCCGGCCAACTGCATGAAGCCGGGATAGACCTTCCGACCGGCGCCGGGGTAATTGAACGGAACCGAGGTCACGACATTCTGGCTGAACCAGCTCAGCGGTCGCTCCTGCGCCAGCTGATTAACGGCGGTCGGCCCCTCGCGAGTATCGATCGGGCCGCCCATCATCGTCAATGTGCGCGGACGGCACGGATGCTTGGAGGCGGACATGAGGCTCGCGGCAGCCAGACAGGGCACCGACGGCTGGCAGACCGCCAGCATATGTGCGCCCGGGCCGATGTGCTCGAGCCACCCGACGAGATAATCGACATAATCATCCAGATCGAACGACCCATCGGAAAGCGGCACATCGCGGGCATCGCGCCAGTCGGTGATGTAGACGTCATGCCCCGGCAGCATCCGGGCCACCGTCCCGCGCAGGAGCGTCGCGAAATGGCCGGACATGGGCGCGACGATCAGCAGCTTGGGGTGCCGGCCCTCCTGCCCTTCCCGCACGAAATGACGCAGCTGGCCGAAGACCTGGCGCGCCTCGATGACTTCGTGCACCGCTACGGTCTGCCCATCCACCTCGGTGGTCGGCAGATCGAAGGCGGGCTTGCCGCGCGGCGCGGCGGCATGCGCGAACACATCCAGCGCGGAGGCGAGCATCGGACCGCCACCGAAATAAGCAAAGGGATTTGCGGGATTTTGGAGCAGTTCTACGCTCGCGGTCGCCATGGCACTGGCGCTTGCCAGAAAGCTGCGCTGAATTTCATAGGCACTATAGAGCATGTGTTTCCTTACTCGGGGCCATCTGTCTAAACCAGCACATCCAACGCCCTGACGCCAGCGCCGATGCCGGGCTTAGAAGCATTAAATAGTGCCGACGCGTCTCCTTTGCCACACCAGAAGGCAGAGCGCAGGTGCAAAAGCCCTCCCCTTGGTTGCAAAGTTGGTCTAGGGCGCGGCCATGGCTACCTCGGCGTCCACCCCAGACAATGACGATCGGCGCAAAGCGGGCGATCTTGGCAATCTTCGACTGATCTGGCGCGCCGCGCTCCGCTACCCCGGCCGCATAGCCGGCGCCGGCTTCGCACTGGTTCTCGCCTCTGCAGCAACGCTTGCCATCCCCAGTGGTTTCAAGCTGGTCATTGATCGCGGTTTCGCCTCGGGACTGGATGGGGACATCAGCCGCTGGTTCCAGTATCTGCTGCTCATCGTGGTCATCCTGGCCTTTGCGACCGCCATGCGCTTCTACTTCGTCGCCTGGCTGGGCGAGCGCGTGGTGGCCGATCTGCGGATCGCCGCGCAGGCCAATCTGCTGCGGCAAGAGCCGGCTTTCTTCGAGCATAACCGCCCCTCCGAGATCGCCTCTCGCATGACGGCGGATACCGCCATCATCGAGCAGGTCGTCGGCTCGACGGTCTCGGTGGCGATGCGCAATCTGCTCACCGGTTTTGGCGGCATCTTCTATCTGTTCATGCTCGCGCCGCGCCTTACGGCGATGCTGCTGTTCGGAATTCCCATCGTGCTCGGGCCGATCATTCTGGTCGGTCGGCGCCTGCGCGCGCTCTCGCGCAACAGTCAGGATCGGCTGGCTGCGGTCGGCAGCATCACCAACGAAGTGCTGAGCGCCATGAAGATCGTCCAGGCCTTCGGTCAGGAAGAGCGCGAGGCCGGACGATTCCGGCGCGCGGTCGAGGACAGCTTCCGCACGGCCCGCCAGCGCATCACCCTGCGAGCGGCCATGACCGCGACGATCATTCTGGTGATCTTCGGCTCCATCACGCTCATCATGTGGCAGGGCGCGCTTGACGTCGCGGCGGGCCGGATGTCCGGCGGCAGCATCGCAGCCTTCGTCATGACGGGCGGCCTTGTCGCGGGTGCCTTCGGGGCCCTCACCGAGGTCTATGGCGATCTGCTGCGCGGGGCCGGGGCCGCCACCCGGCTGAGCGAACTGACCAGCGCCGTCTCCGAAATCCGCCAACCGGCGCGGCCGGTCGCCATCCCGCAGCCCGGTCAGGCGCGGCTGACCTTCGAAAATGTGGCCTTCCGCTATCCGACGCGGCCGGATTTGCCGGCGCTCACGGATTTCTCGCTGGATGTCGCACCGGGCGAGACCGTGGCCATCGTCGGGCCATCCGGCGCGGGCAAATCCACGCTCCTTCAGCTTGCGGAGCGGTTTTACGATCCGTCCCACGGGCGGGTGCTCCTCAACGGCGTCGACCTGCGCGAGGCAGACCTGCTGAGCCTGCGCAGCATGATCGCGCTGGTGCCGCAGGAAACCGTGATCTTTGCGGCCAGTGCGCGCGACAATCTGCGTTACGGACGCTGGGATGCCACCGACGAGCAGTTGATGGAGGCCGCGCGCGCAGCCAATGCCGACGGCTTTCTCAAGGCGCTGCCGCAGGGCTTGGACACCGAACTCGGCGAGAGCGGCGCCCGCCTCTCCGGCGGCCAGCGCCAACGCGTCGCGATCGCCCGCGCGCTGCTCAAGGATGCGCCGCTGCTGCTTCTCGATGAAGCGACCTCCGCGCTGGACGCAGAATCCGAGAGCCTGGTGCAGGATGCCCTCGCCCGGCTGATGAAGGATCGCACGACTATCGTCATCGCCCATCGCCTGGCGACCGTCCGCGCCGCCGACCGCATCGTCGTCCTCGATCAGGGCCGGATCGCGGACATCGGCACCCACGCGGACCTGATCGCCCGCGGTGGCCTCTACGCCCGGCTGGCATCATTGCAATTCGACGAACCGGCCTGATCGCCGGAGAGTTGACGGACGTTTGCGCGGTGATCAGTTGTTGCTGATGCGGCGCTGGCTCTTAGCTGTGCTCGCGCATGTTTGGCCCGGCAGCCGCGTGGCCAAGTGAAGGACGCTCAAACATAAGTCGGCTGGGTAGTGTTCAGGGTCTCAACTGGAAGCACCGAGACCGGCAACGCGCCCATGCGCAGCACGAGCACTTCCAGGCCCCGATGAACGCGCCCGGGATGGCATCGAAGCATCAAACACCTCCTGAGCAGATCCGCGAGCGACGCCCGTCGATCTCGAACCGAGAGCCCTTTCGGAGCCGGCTGTTGCCTGCAGCAAACCGGCAATGGATATGGAGCGACACAGAACTGACCGAGCGTCTGGGGAGCAAGTTAGCGCGCCCACTTGCCGTTTTCCCGGGGAAGCGGACCATTTGCCGAGCCCGCGCCCTTGATTGGCCCGATGTCGTCAGTCCGCCTCAGCGCCGCGAACGATGTGATCGAAAATCGCCGGATGCATCGGTGTCTCGAACTCGCACCCCGCTTCATGGTCGCATACCCAGGTGACGAACGCCTTGCGCCCTTCAAAGCCGGCAAACATCACCCACACTTCCATACCGACCTGAAGCTTGACGTAGCTCATCAAGCGGAAGCCCGTGAGCGACATGTCCGAAATCCGGCTCTTGAACCAACTCTCGCCCTTGCGGCGCACGCGGACGCCAATCAAGACCGACTGCCGCGCTGACGAACGAGCGGACGGCTCATTCATTCTGTCTGGAACTGCGCCCATATCGACCTGCCTGCCTCGAACACCGCACGATATGCCAGGGAAGCTTACCATCGTCCTAATCAAAGGAGGTCCGTCCGGCCCAGCATATGAGGACCCTAAGACCTAGGAGTACCTCGACCGGCGGCGACTTCTCCATCCTGATCGCTTGGGATCAGCAGCGCTGCCTCCGCGCCGGAGCCAAGGGCTAATGGCATCACCGGCGCCGTTGAAAGGCCTAGAACCGTCAACTGACTTGGCGCGTTTGTCCGCCACTCGCGTGCTGGCCTCTCAGCGCAATACAACTGTGCTCGCACGCGCAGCGCAATATCGAGGTCTTGAAGGCCGCTGACACGCGCTCACGCCTAGGGCCGACGCCTGCCCCCCAAACGCCTTCCATCCTAACCCCAGACGCCTCCCTTTGACGCCCAACAAAAAAAGGGGGCCGAAGCCCCCTTTTCCAAACATATCCATATCCGCGACGAAGCGCGTTTCCGTTATGATCAGAACACGCCGCCGTAACGGTCGTTGCCGACGAAGCCGAGCTTGGTCACGCCAGCGCGCTTGATGATGGCGAGCACCTCATCAACCACCACATAACGAGCCGACTGGTCAGGCTCGAACTGCAGCTCAGGCTCCGGGGCCATACGGCTGGTCTGATCGAGATACTGGCGCAGCGTCACCCGGTCGACCGGGGCGCCATTCCAGTAGATCGTGCCTGCCGGATCGATGGTCAGACGATTCTTGACCGGGTCGATCGTGTTCTGCGGCGCGTCTGCATTCTGCGGAAGGTCGATCTTCACCGCGTGGGTTTGGATCGGGATCGTGATAATGAACATGATGAGGAGCACGAGCATGACGTCGATCAACGGCGTCGTGTTCATTTCCATCATCGGCTCGCCGTCGTCGCGGCCACCACTCATTGCCATGGGACTGGTCTCCTAAACTTGGGCGTCAGAGGCGACGGACGGAAATCGAAGCCGGGTCGGGCTCGGAAATGAAGCCAACCTTCGGATAACCAGCGCGCTGCATCGTGAAGATCGTGCCGCCGATGCACCGGTACGGCGTATCGATGTCTGCACGGATGTGCGCTTCGGGCAGATCGTCGGGGTTCATGTTCTCCACGCCACCGGCCTTCTCGATATCCGCTTCCAGCTTCTTGACAGCGCGGTTGAGAAGATCGCCGGCCGTGACCTTGGTCACGTTCCAGTACACTTCGCACTGCCCATCCACTGCGCGAACCGTAAGGCTCACATTTTCCGGCTTCGTGGTCGTTGGCTCGAAGGCGATCTTCGGCAGCTTCACGTCCACTGTCTGGATCACCACCGGAATTGCGATGAGGAAGATGATGAGAAGCACCAGCATGACGTCCACGAGAGGCGTCGTGTTGATGTCCGACATCGGGGTGTCATCACCACCACCCCCAGAGCTAATTGCCATCGATCAAAATCCTAACTCTTGGCTTTGGAAGCACGCACGTCCTTGCGGAGGCTTGATGTGGCGACCGCTCAAGGATCGCCACACCTGCTTCATTTGATAGCTCAGGCCTTGGCGGCAGCCGGCTTGGCAGCGGGCGCGGCCGGGGCAGCAACCACGGTCGGACGAACCGCACCGTTGGACACCATGTAGCCGAGCAGGTCGTTGTTGAAGCCGCTCAGGTCTTCAGCAATCGACTTGTTACGACGCTGCAGCCAGTTGTAGGCAAGCACCGCCGGAACGGCCACGGCCAGACCCAGCGCGGTCATGATCAGAGCTTCACCGACCGGGCCGGCAACGGCGTCGATCGAGGCCTGACCGGACGCACCGATCTTGATGAGCGCGCGGTAAATACCGATAACCGTACCGAACAGACCGATGAACGGCGCGGTCGCACCGACGGTCGCGAGGAACGCGAGGCCACCGCCGAGCTTGGAGTTGATCGCGGCTTCCGAACGCGCGAGCGAAGCGTGCATCCAGTCATGCGCCTCGACCGGATCGGTCAGCTTGGCATGCTGTTCCTGCGCCATGATGCCGTCGTCGACCAGCTGCTTGTAGGCGCTGTTCTTCTCGAGCTTGGCCGAACCCTCCTTGAGGGTCGCCGAACGCCAGAACGTCGTACGGACCTTCTTGGCCTGGCCGATCACCTTCTGCTGCTCGATGAGCTTCGAGAACAGAATGAAGAACGAGAACACGGACATGCCGCAAAGAATGATGAAAACGGTCCAGGCGATCACGCCGCCCTGCTCGAGGGCTTCCATGAGACCGTAAGGGTTATCGGCCGGCGCAGCGGCTGCGGACAAATAAATCAACATTCGTGTATTCCTCTCAAACCAGTCGGTGAATGGGCCGTCCCTCGCCCCGGTTCGGGACGGCCGAAATCAGGATTAACGTTCAAGCTTCCAGACCACGCGGCGCGAGCTGCTGGACTTGATCGGATTGCCGGCTTGATCGAGCGCGGGAGAATAACGTCCCCGGCGCGTGATCAGGCTGCAAGCGGTTTCGTCGAGGTCCTTGCGGCCGCTCGATGCGGTCACCCGGCAATTTTCGACGCGCCCCTGGGCATTGATATCCCAAGCGATCGTCACCGAACCCTCGGCCTCGTCACGACGAGCACCGGCAGGATAGTCGTCAGACGTAATCCAGCTCGCAGGGTTACCCCTGGCGCCAGCGGCCTTGCTGACCACCGGCGCAGGCGGCGGCGGCGGTGCAGGCGGAGCCGGCGGAGGCGGCGTGGGAGGCGGCGGCGGCGCCAGAACCGGAGCCGTGCTCGGCAGCGAAATCATCGGCGGCGGCGCTGTGGGCGGCGGCGGCGGTGGCGGCGGCATGTCCGGCGGAGGCGGAGGCGGTGGCGGCGGCTCCTCCTCTGGCGGCGGCGGCTCCTCTGCCACGTCAATGACGTTCAGCTGTTCTGCAGCCTGCTTGACATACTTGATGCCAAGCCCCGTCACAAACGCATAACCGAGGATCGCGTGAATGATTGCCACGATGATAAGAGAAACCGTCCTACCGGACGATTGTGACTGGTCAGCATAGGCCATTCAGCAATGACACTCCCTAGCTCGATACAGCGCTGACAATCAGACCACGAATCGACGAAATGCCGTAAAGCACGACGTCTTCCGTGCGATACTGATCGCTCGGGCTCCTAAATTCCGAGGCATGTCCTATCGTGGCAAAACGTGTGAAGCAAACGCTTTGTTGACGGTGGTCACCTCTGCTTAACCCCCTATGTTAGAGGCTGAGGAAGGCCTATCAGGAGAATTGCGTATGACCGACACAATCCGACGCCCAAAGGCCCGGTTCAAACTGGTGGCAATCGGTTGCAGCGCCCTGTTGACAGCCGCTTCCCCCTTTATTTGCACTTCCGCTACGGCACAGGTGGCAGAATCGCCAGAGCCTGCAAGCTTGAGTTACGCGCGGATGGCCGAACTGGTATCGTCATCCCCCACGGTGGCGCGCATTACCGTGCGTTCTATCGTCGCCCTCAAGCGTGAGCGCGCGCCCGATCTGCCGGAAACGCGGAGCCGTTTTTACGTCCAGGCTGAAACGCTCGGCTTGATTCGCAGTGATGGCGTGATGTCCAAGCGAATCTCTTTCCTCGTGGACGGGTCGGCGGAAAATGCCCGACGCCCCAACCTCAAGAACAAGATTTTTCTCGCTTTCGGCAAAGTCGGCCAGCAGGTGAGCGAGTTCCAGCTGAGCGCGAGCACGGCGCTCGTGCCCTGGACCCCCGCCAACGAGGCGCTGGCCCGAAAGGTCATCGAAGATCTTTACGCGCCGGGCGCACCAGGTCCGATCACCGCCATCACCTCTGCCTTTCATGTGCCGGGCGCGATTGTGGGTGAAGGAGAGACCCAGATCTTCCTTGGCACGGCGGACGGCTCGCCGATTTCGCTGTCAGTGATCCGCCGGCCGCAGGAGCAGCCGCATTTCAGCGTGTCGCTGGGCGAGGTTGTGGACGATTCGGCGAAGCTTCCCGAGCGGGACACCTTGCTGTGGTATCGCCTCGCGTGCAGCCTGCCCGACCAGCTCCCGGCCTTGTCCCTCACCGAACTGGCGCGCAACGATGCGGAAGCCGCCAGTCGCGATTACAACGCATTCCGGGCCGCACTGGGACCATGCGACCGCACGCAAACGCCGGTCATTTAGGCAGAGGGCTCTTTCCTGTACGGGATTACCCGCTATGAGCGGCGGCGGACCTCCGTGCGACCGCCGCTCACACCTTTTTGCAGGACATGATTATGACCGACGCCTCTTCCCGCCCCCTTCGCCTCGCCATCGTCGGCTTGGGAACCGTGGGCGCCGGTGTCATTCGCCTGCTGGAGACCAATCGGGATCTGATCGCTCGGCGTGCAGGCCGCCCGATCGAGGTGGTCGCCATTTCCGCGCGGGACCGCAGCAAGGATCGCGGGCTCGATCTCTCCGCCTATGAATGGGTCGACGACATGGCGACCCTCGCGCAGCGCGAGGACATCGATACGGTCGTCGAGCTGATCGGCGGCGCGGATGGCCCGGCTCTGACGCTGGCCCGCCAATGCCTGAGCCAGGGCAAGCCTTTCGTCACGGCCAACAAGGCGATGATCGCCCATCACGGTCTCGATTTGGCACATGAAGCCGAGCGGAGCGGCGTTGCGCTGAAATATGAAGCGGCCGTCGCGGGCGGCGTGCCAGTCATCAAGGGCCTGCGCGAGGGCGCCGCTGCCAATCGCATCATGCGGGTCTATGGCATCCTCAACGGCACCTGCAATTACATCCTCTCCACCATGGAGCAGCATGGCAGCCCGTTCGACCAGGTGCTGGAGGACGCGCAGGCCAAAGGCTATGCCGAAGCCGATCCAACCTTCGACATTGACGGTATCGACGCCGCGCACAAGCTCTCGATTCTCGCCAGCCTCGCCTTCGGCACGGAGATCGATTTCGGCTCGGTGGACATCACCGGCATCCGCAATGTCATGGCTGCCGACATCCGCGAGGCGGCATCGCTCGGCTTCAAGATCAGGCTGGTCGGCATGGCAGAGTGCGAGGCGGACGGCAGCGAGAATGTCGGCCTCTTCCAGCGCGTCCACCCCATGCTGGTGCCGCTCGATCACCCGCTTTCCCATGTCGATGGCGCGCTGAACGCGGTCGTGGCGGAGGGCAATTTCGTCGGCCGCCTGTTCTTCCAGGGCGCGGGTGCCGGTGAAGGCCCGACTGCTTCGGCGGTGGTCGCCGACGTCATCGACGTGGCGCGCGATGAATATGGCCCTGCCTTCGCCATGCCGGCCGAGTGGCTGCAGCGCCAGGTCAAGGCCGATGCCGGGCAGCGCACCGGCCGCGCCTATCTGCGCTTCCAGGTTCAGGATCGCCCCGGCGTGCTGGCGGAAATCACGGCAGCGATGCGAGATTCGGGTGTATCGATCGAAAGCGTGATCCAGCGGGCCGCCACCGCGGACGAGGGCGTTCTCGTCGCCATCGTCACTCACCCGGGCGCCCTCTCCGCCATCGATGATCTGCTGCGCAGGCTCGGCGGATCGGACAGCCTGTTGGGCGCGCCGATGTTGATGCACATCCTCGACTGACAGGCGGCGACCCCGCGCTTACAGGCCGGGATGCGATATGCGCCCGGCCGCACCGGTAAGACGCTGGCTCATTATCGACATTGCAACAATCCTCGCCTATCGCGTCCCATCAATTCAGCAAAGGATGCCGCAGGATGGGGAAGTCGAATACCGTCGAAGCCAGTTCCGTACTCGATCGGGTACTTGTTCTTGAGATGGTGCGCGTCACCGAGGCCGCCGCGATCGCCGCGTCCAAGCTCGTGGGGCGCGGCGACGAGAAGGCCGCTGACGCTGCTGCCGTCGAAGCGATGCGCAAGGCCTTCGATGGCCTGTACATGGATGGCACGGTGGTGATCGGCGAAGGTGAGCGCGACGAAGCCCCCATGCTGTACATCGGGGAGAAGGTCGGTGGCGCGCCGGGCCGTGGCCCCAAAATCGACATCGCGCTCGATCCGCTGGAAGGCACGACCATCACCGCCAAGGCCGGCCCCAATGCGCTTGCGGTTCTCGCTGCGGCCGAAGAAGGCAATCTGCTCAACGCGCCGGACGTCTACATGGAGAAGCTGGCGGTTGGCCCCGGCTATCCGCCGGACATCATCGACATGCGCAAGAGCGCGACGGAGAATGTCGAGGCCGTCGCCAAGGCCAAGGGCGTAAAGCCATCCGAGATCATCGTGTGCGTGCTGGATCGTCCCCGCCATGAGAAGCTGATTGCCGAACTGCGCGGCATCGGCTGCGGCGTGGTGCTGATCGGCGACGGCGACGTGGCCGGCGTGATCGCGACGACGGACCCGGACACCACCATCGACATGTACATGGGCTCCGGCGGCGCGCCCGAGGGCGTGCTGGCCTGTGCGGCCCTGCGCTGCGTCGGCGGCCAGTTCAACGGTAAGCTCCTGTTCCGCAACGAGGACGAGAAGGCCCGCGCCCGCAAGTGGGGCATCACCGACCTCGACCGCATCTACAAGCTGGAGGACCTCGCCAAGGGGGACTGCATCTTCGCTGCAACCGGCGTCACCGATGGTTCGCTGCTCGAGGGCGTCAAACTCCTGCGCGGCGGTAAGATGACCACGAACAGCGTCGTGATGCGGGCCTCGTCCGGCACTGTCCGCTGGGTCAAGGGTGAGCATCGCGCCCGCGACTGACCCACCGAGTATTCAGAGACTGAACCGCCCGCCTGCGTTCGCGCATGGCGGGCGTTTTTGTATTTGACGCCCGTTCGCTCTACTTCTTGAGGCGATATCCGGTCTTGAACATCCAGGCGATCACCGCGAGGCAGATGATTAGCATCGCGCTGACAAATGCCACGGAGACGCCCATCGCGACGTCGCCCTTCCCGAAGAAGGTCCAGCGGAAGCCGCTGATCAGATAGACGACCGGATTGAACATTGTGATCGTCCGCCACGGTTCGGGCAGCATATGGATCGAGTAGAACGCGCCGCCCAGAAAGGTCATCGGCATGACGACGATCAGCGGGATGACCTGCAACTGCTCGAAACTCTGCGCCCAGATGCCCAGGATGAACCCGAACAGGCAAAAGCTGATCGCGATCACCATCATGAACAGGAGCATCGCCGCAGGGTGCGCGATGGGCAGATCGACGAACAGATGCGCCGTCGCGAGAATCACCAGCCCGATGATCATCGACTTGGTCGCCGCCGCGCCCACATAGGCGATGATCGTCTCCAGCGCGGAAATGGGCGCGGAGAGCAGCTCGTAGATCGTGCCGCTATATTTGGGCATGTAGATGCCGAAGCTGGCGTTGAAGATGCTCTCCGTGAACATCGACAGCATGATGAGGCCCGGCACGATGAACGCGCCATAGGGAATTCCGTCGACTTCCGTCATCCGCGAGCCGATGGCGCTGCCGAACACCACGAAATAGAGCGTGGTGGTCAACGCCGGCACGACCAGCCCCGTCATCAGCGTGCGCTGGAAGCGGTGCAGCTCGAACAGATAAATCGCGCGGATCGCGTGGATGTTGATGCCGCTCATGCCGCCTGCTCCGACCGGGTCGCGGGCTTGTGGACAAGATCCACGAAAATGTCCTCCAGCGAGCTCTCCTTGGTGTTGAGGTCCTTGTAGCCGATGCCGAGGGCGCTCAGCTGGCCGAGCAGCGCCGAGATCCCGGTGCGCTCGGCCTGGCTGTCGAACACATATTCAAGCTCGGCGCCGTCGCTCTCCAGAGTCACGCGCCAGTCAGACAGGGCAGCAGGCACAGCCGACATCGGCTCATTGAGCGTGATCCGCAGCGTCTTCTTGCCCAGCTTCTTCATCAGCCGGGCCTTGTCTTCCACCAGAATCAGCTCGCCGCCGGTGATGACGCCCACGCGATCGGCCATGTCCTCGGCTTCCTCGATATAATGGGTCGTGAGGATGATCGTCGCGCCATTGTCCCGCAGTTGGCGGACCAGCGCCCACATGTCGCGGCGCAGTTCCACGTCGACGCCGGCAGTGGGCTCATCCAGAAACAGCAGGCGCGGCTCATGGGCGAGCGCCTTGGCGATCATCACTCGCCGCTTCATGCCGCCGGAAAGCTCCTGCAGCTTGGCGTGGCGCTTGTCCCACAGCGTCAGGTCGCGCAGCACCTTCTCGATATAGGCATCGTCGCGTGGCTTGCCGAACAGGCCACGGCTGAAGCGCACCGTATCGATCACGCGTTCGAACTGATCGGTCGAGAGTTCCTGCGGCACCAGACCGATGGTGGCGCGCGTCTGGCGATAATCCCGCACGATATCGTGCCCGCCGACATGCACAGTCCCGCCACTGGCGCGCACAATGCCGCAGATGATGGATATGAGCGTGGTCTTGCCAGCGCCATTCGGCCCGAGAAGCGCGAAGATCTCGCCCTCCTCCACATCGAGATCGACGCTGCCGAGCGCCTTGTGACCGCTGGCATATTGCTTGTTTACGCCGCGGAGCGAGAGGATTGCCGTCATGATAGCGCAGCTACTCCATCGGCCGGGTCTTGCAAAGAGCGGCGTGCGGATAAACGCCGTTCCGCCCGAAACATCCCGTGCGCAAAATGACGACATCTCGGACGATATCTCCGTTCGTCCTGAGGAGCTGCTGCGCCTGTCGAAGCGGCGTATCTAAGGATTCGATGCTTCGATACGCCTCCTCGATACGCGCCTGCGGCGCACCTCAGACCCTACCCATCACGCGGCGAAGACTAACCCCACCCCGATCACGACGCTCCTATCCTTTACCCCACAAGCTCGGCTAAGGTGGCGCCATGCGCTTTGCTCTGGATATCGATCGCTCGCTCACCGGCCGTGCTTGGCGTTGGCGCGGACCTGAGCCCTGCGGCAGCGGCGGCAATCTCGTGGACGATCTGCTGCGCGCGCGGGGGTGCACGCATGACAGCCTGGAGCGCGAACGGGCGCCGACCATCCGCAGCTTCCTCCCCGATCCGTCCATCTTCCAGGATATGGATCGCGCCGCCGAGCGGCTCGCCGCGGCCGTCATCGATCGGGAATCGGTCACCATCTTCGGCGATTATGACGTGGACGGCGCGACGAGCGCAGCACTGCTCGTCCGGCTGCTGCGCGAGCTCGGGCTCGATGCCGGCGTTTACATCCCCGACCGACTGATGGAGGGCTATGGCCCATCCGGTGAGGCGCTGGTAGCGCTTGCACGCAGCGGTGCCAGCCTGGTCGTCACGGTCGATTGCGGCGCCCAGGCCTTTGCCGCGCTGGAGGCTGCACGCTCCGTGGGGCTGGATGTCATCGTCGTCGATCATCACAAATGCGCCGCCTCGCTCCCCCCTGCCCTTGCGCTGGTCAACCCCAATCGGCTCGATGAGGCCGCCGGCCACGGCCATCTCGCCGCGGTCGGCGTTGCCTTCCTGCTCGGTGCCGCGCTGGTCCGCACCTTGCGCGCGCGAGGGTGGTTCGCCACCCGCCCGGAACCGCGCTTGCTGGACCTGCTCGATCTGGTCGCGCTGGGGACTGTCGCAGATGTGGCGCCCATTCGGGGCCTCAACCGCGCCTTTGTCGCCCAGGGGCTCAAGACGATGGCACGGCGCGGCAATATCGGCCTCAACGCCCTGCTTTCCGCAAGCCGGCTGGAGCGTGCCCCGCAATGCTCGGACCTCGGCTTTGCCCTGGGACCCCGCATCAACGCCGGCGGACGCGTGGGCCGCTCGGATCTGGGCGTGCGCCTGCTCACCACTGCCGACCCCGATGAGGCCGCCATGCTCGCCGCAGAGCTCGATCAGCTCAATCAGGAGCGGCGCGCGATCGAAGCAACCGTGCAGAAGGAAGCCGAAGCCCTCCTCGCAGAGCTGGGCGAGCGCTCCGTTGCCGTGATCGCCGGCGACCTGTGGCATCCGGGCGTAATCGGCATCGTGGCGGGGCGCCTGAAGGAAAAGATCACCCGCCCGGCCATCGTTATCGCCATTGACGAGGACGGCATCGGCAAGGGCTCGGGGCGCTCTATCACTGGCGTTGATCTGGGTGCCGCCATTCTGGCCGCCAAGGACCACGGCCTGCTCGTGGCCGGTGGCGGGCATGCCATGGCGGCCGGGCTCACCGTTCGCCGCGAGCATGTGACCGCGCTGGCCGAGTTTCTGGAGGAGCGGCTGCGCGAGGATGTCGCCCGCGCCGCCACCGCCCGCGCTCTCCTCATCGACCTGCTGGTGGCGCCGGCCGGACTGACGCCGGAGCTGATCCAGTCGATGGAGCAGGCCGGCCCCTTCGGCAATGGCTGGCCCGCACCCCGTGTCGCGCTGGGGCCGGTGCGCGTCGTGCGCGCCGATATCGTCGGGACAAGCCATGTCCGCGCCATCGTGGCGGGCGAGGATGGCCGCTCGCTCAAGGCCATGGCCTTCCGTCAGGCCGAGACCGAGCTTGGGCAGATGCTGCTCTCCTCCCGCGCCGGCACGCGCTTCTGGCTCGCCGGTCGCGCAAAGATCGACGACTGGGGGCCCCGTCCCGCCGCGGAGCTGCATATCGAGGATCTTGCCATCGCCTGAGCAAATGGCCTTGACCGCGCCAGACCATGCCCGTAAAGGCGCCCTCTCACGGCAGCGATGCACATCGCTCGCTCAGTGGCCCCTTCGTCTAGCGGTCAGGACGCGGCCCTCTCACGGCTGAAACACGGGTTCGATTCCCGTAGGGGTCACCAGCCTTCCCGGCTGGGCAGGCTTGGAAAAGCCCTTCATCTCCCAACACAGCTTTTCGGTGTGCGATCATCTCTTCGATGATCGGATGCGCGCATGTATGGGCTCGCGACCGAGAAATTTCGCGCGACGCCAGAGGGCAGGCTACAAGAGGAAAAGACACAGCCGCCAAACCCCTTCCCCAGCGTGGGAAGAGCGAAATCATCGCTATTTGGGGGTGTCGGAAAAATGGTGCCCAGAAGAGGACTCGAACCTCCACGACCTTGCGATCGCCAGCACCTGAAGCTGGTGCGTCTACCAATTCCGCCATCTGGGCACGGGGTAGGACCGGCGCTTTAGGGGGGCTGTTCGGGGGTGTCAACAGCCTCGAACAGATAAGATGGGATTGATGCAAAATATTGTGTTGGGGTCAGCCAGAGAGGCCGCGGAAGGCCAGAACGACGATCCAGACAGCCGCGAAAATCGCGATCCAGACGAGGATCATCTTCACCAGATGGTGGAGCGGGAGGCGGCGCAGGGCCAGGCTGCTGCCGACGAGGACGAAGGCCAGGACGAACCAGAGGCTGTGCGCAATCATATCGGCCATGGCCAACTCTCCTGCTGGAACGGACGCCCGCGAAGGGAGATCAGATCAGGGCGGTCAGACCATCGTAGCCGGGCTCGACGCCTTCGGGAAGCATGGTGCGCAGACGTGCATAGTCCATGCTGTTATCCATGTGGGTGAGGATGGCACGGCCGGGACGTATCCGCGCGATCGCCTCCAGCGTCAGAGCCAGATGGGCGTGGGTCGGGTGCGGCCGCTCGCGTAGCGCATCGATGACGAGACAATCCACGCCCGCATAGAGCGAGACCATCGCATCGGTCATCTCGTGAAAATCCGTGGCATAGGCCAACGACCGGCCGCCGCAGGAGAATCGGAAGCCGCTTGAGGAGATGAAGCCATGGGGCTGATCGACATGGGTGACCGCGATGTCGCCCACCGTCACCCCTTCGTCGGGCAGGTCATGGCCCGCGATGGTCGCGCGATACCCCTCGCGCCCATCGAACGCATAGTCGAAGCGGCTGCGCAACGCCGCCATGGTCGCCTTGTGACCATAGCCGGGCACAGGGGTGCCACGATGATGCATGATCTGCCGCAGATCATCGATGCCGTGGCAGTGATCGGCATGGTCGTGGGTCCAGAAGACGGCATCCAGATGCACGACATCGGCCGCCAGCATCTGCGCGCGGAAATCCGGGGAGGTGTCGACCAGCAACCGCGTGGTCGCGCTCTCGACAAGGATCGAGACGCGGGTGCGACGATTGCGCGGCTCGGCGGGATCACACTGCCCCCAATCATTGCCGATGCGCGGAACGCCCGAGGAGGTGCCGCTCCCCGACATGACCAGCTTGAGCGTCATGGCGTCACGCGACCGGCGCGGCGCGGGAGAACAAAGCAAAGAAGTTCCGCGTCGTTGCCTGCGTCAGCGCCTCGAGGGACTCGCCACGGAGATCGGCCAGGAAGCGCGCGGTATCGGCGACGAACGCCGGTTCGCAGGGCCGTCCGCGGTGCGGCACCGGCGCGAGGAAGGGCGAGTCTGTCTCTACCAGCAAACGGTCGGCCGGAATGCGCGCCGCCGTCTGCTGCAAAGCCTTGGCGTTCTTGAAGGTCACGATCCCGGAAATACTGATGAACAGGCCGAGGTCCAGTGCGATGTCGGCAAAGGCATCGCTGGCGGTGAAGCAGTGGATCACTCCGGTGAATGTCCCCTGCCCCATCTCGTCCCGCAGAATAGCGGCGGTGTCCGCCTCGGCATCGCGGGTATGGATGATGATCGGCAGACCGGTCTCGCGCGCGGCGGCGATATGGGCGCGAAAGCTCGTCTGCTGCTGGACGCGATCGCTATGGTCGTAATAATAATCCAGCCCGGTCTCGCCGATACCGACGACACGGGGATTGGCCGCAGCGGCCACAAGCTTGGCGGTATCGACATGGGCATGGCTGTCCGCCTCATGCGGATGAATGCCGACGCTCGCCCAGACGTCCGCCTCGCGCTCGGCCAGTCCGATAATCGCGGCCCACTCCCGCTCGCGGGTGGAGATGTTGAGCATCGTGCCCACCCCCGCCGCACGCGCACGGGCGAGGACGGCGGGCTGATCCTCCACCAGCCCCTCATAATTGAGGTGACAATGGCTATCGACGAGCATCAGGCCTCCGCTGCGGGGAGTTCAAGGCGGGGGAAGAGCGGACGGGGAGCCTCAATCTCGAAGCCCTTTGCACGCAGGGCCGAATACCAAGCTGTGGTCAAACCGTCATAGCTCCGGGCCTCGATTGGCAAACCCATATGATCGAGCAGAGATTTCGCGCTTGCAGGGATCACGGGCTGGATCGCCACGGTCAACTCACCGATGGCAACGTATAGCGTGGCCAGCACCGCCTCCATGCGCGCCTCATCAACTTTGCGGAGCGCCCATGGCGCTTGGCCATCGATGTAAGCATTGCAGGCATAGACAGCACGGAGCCAATGTTGAATCGCCCAATGCGGCGTGAGCTGACGGAAGTTTTCCGGCATGAGATGGGCAGTCGTATGGCGAACTGCGTCCAGTAATTCGTGGTCCACCTGAGCCGGGGAGGGCGTCGGCAACCGACCGTTCAAATTCTTCGCGATGAAACTGAGAGTGCGCTGCGCGAGATTTCCGAACGCATTCCCAAGCTCTGCATTCACCCTTTGCACGATCGCTTCAGCACTATAACTGCCGTCATTGCCAAAGCTAACCTCAGCGAGCAGGAAGTAGCGTAGGGGATCGACGCCGAAAGCCTCGGCCAGCTCGACCGGATCAGCAACGTTACCCAGCGACTTGGACATTTTTTCGCCGCGATTGAGCAGGAAACCATGGCCGAAGATTCTGTTTGGCAAAGGCAACCCAGCACTCATCAGGAAGGCCGGCCAGTAGATGCCGTGGAATCGCACAATGTCCTTCCCAATAATGTGGACTATCTCGGCCTGCGGGGACCAGTAACGATCCATCCTCGCGATGTCGTCCGGATACCCGCAACCAGTAAGATAGTTAGTAAGAGCGTCCACCCAGACATACATGATATGCCCCGCCGCGCCCGGAACCTTGACTCCCCAATCGAAGGTCGACCGTGAAACGCTCAGATCTTTAAGACCCGCTTCAACAAAGCGCACCACTTCGTTGCGTCGACTGTCAGGCTGAATAAAGTCCGGATGCTTCTTATAAAGATCGAGTAGCTTATGCTCATAGCTGGATAGGCGGAAGAACCAGCTCTCCTCAGCAGTCCATTCCACAGGCGTGCCCTGCGGGGAGAGCTTTTCCCCGCCATCGCTGAGGCTTAGCTCGCTTTCATCATAATAGGCCTCATCGCGGACGGAGTACCAGCCTTCATAGCGATCGAGATACAGGTCGCCATTGTCGACCATCGCCTGCCAAATGGCCTGGCTTGCGGCATGATGTGCCGGCTCACTGGTGCGAATGAAGCGATCATAGCTGATATTCAGAAGATCATCCATCTCCCTGAAATAGCCTGACATTTCATCGGCCAGCGCGACAGGCTCAACGCCGCGCGCACGGGCGGCCTGCGCCATTTTGAGGCCATGCTCGTCGGTGCCTGTCTGGAAGAACACGTCCCGCCCCATCATCCGGGCCGCGCGGGCGAAGGCGTCCGTCGCGATTGCTTCATAGGCATGGCCGATATGAGGGCGGCCATTGGGGTAACTGATCGCCGTGGTAATGGTGAAGGGTTTGGGCATGATGTCCTGCTGGATAAGGGCCGTCTGAGGCGCGGCTTTCGCTTGCGGCTTCTCTAGCGGGGTACAGGGAGGATGCCTAGACTCCTCTCCGACCTCCCAGCACAGCGCCGCGCGGAAAGCCGTGACCTATAGCAGCGAGCGGATCTGATCCACGCACAACACCGCAAATAACAGCGACGCCAGGCCGAGCATCAGGTTCGACCACCAGCCCGAGCGCCATTGCGCGGGCACTGCCTTCGAATTGAGCAGCCACATGAGCGTGACGGCAAGGAAGGGCATGAAGAAGGCACCGAACGCGCCATAGGCGATGATGAGCGCAAAAGGCTGGCCCAGAAACAGCAGGAGCATGGGCGGGAAGGTGAGCCAGAGGACATAGAAGCGGAAGGCCGGCGTCCGGTCCAGCGTCGCCGCGATGGCCGGATCATGCACGGCAGTCTCCCCCGCCCGCTCCGCCCGGATACTGCGGACGAAGTCCGCGAACAGCAGCGACACGCCTTGCCAGACGCCGAGCACCGACGAAAAGGTCGTCGCCGCGAACCCGATGAGGAACAAGGTCGCCACGGTGCGCCCGAAGCGCGCCTCCAGCACCGCGCCCAGGTCGAGCAGGCCCCGGTCGCCACCGGAAAGCGCGATCTGCGCGGTGTAGAGCAGTTCGGCACCGACGATGAGCATCGCGATGACGAAGACCCCCGTCGCGATATAGGCCACGCGATTGTCGAACCGCATCATCGGGATCCAGGCTGGGGAGCGCCAACCCTTTGCGTTGACCCAATAGCCATAGGCCGCGAGCGTGATCGTGCCGCCGACGCCGCCGATGAGCCCCAAGGTGTAAATGGCCGAGCCCTCCGGCAGCGTGGGCGCGAGGCCGATCAGTGCTGCGTCGAGATCCGGCATGACGAGGATCGCAAGCCCGACAACGACGACGAACATGACGCCGATCAGCAGCTTCATCACGGCCTCGAACACCGCATAGCGATTGAACAGGACGAACAGCGCGCCGGCAAGGCCAGACAGCATCCCCCACGCCCAGAACGGTAGCAGGCCGGGGAACATCCCGGCGAGCGGCAGCGCGGTCGCGCTCATCGCCGTGCCGCCATACACGAAGCCCCAGATCAGGATGTAGATGCCGAAGTACCAGCTCGTCCAATAGCCGAGCGACCGCCAGCCTTGCAGCATCGTCGATCCGGTGGCGAGATGATAGCGCCCGGTCGCCTCGGCCAGCGCGATCTTAATGATGCAGCCGATGACGGCGGCCCAGAGCAACGCATAGCCAAAGCGCGCGCCAGCAACGAGCGTGGCGACGAGATCGCCCGCGCCGACGCCGGTCGCGGCCACGACGATGCCGGGGCCGAGCCGTTTCCAGCGCTCCAGTCCGACGGGCGGGGTTTCGTCTATCGGTGTGGAAGGCAAGTCGGGCGCATCTCGGGTTTGCCTGTGCTCGCTCGCCATCCTGTCAGTCCCCCACTTGCCGTTCGCGAGGGGTATAGCGCGATTTTGGCAATGTGGTGATTTTCCTGCTGGGCAGCCGATGATGTACGCTTGGATGCGCTCCTGCGAAGGCAGGAGCCTGGGGCGGCTAGGTTCGTCGGTTGTGCCCTGGGCTCCTGTCTTCGCAGGAGCACCTATTCAGAAAGGCCAGCGAGCACCTCTATCGCCCGACGCGCGCCACGGTCTCGCACAGGGTGTAGACCAGCGCGCCGGGCTCGAGCTGCAGCGGGGTGACAGCGCCGGCGCCGAGGCGCTGGGCTTCTTCATAGGCGGCGATGCCAGGACCGAGCCTGGACGCGGGCGCACCCCGCAGACGGCGGGCGATGTAGCGCGGCACAAGATCGACAAAGGCTTCGAGGCGGGGGCGAGCCGCCACCCCCGAGAGCGCGCTCATCAGGCCGGCGCGGGCGCCCTCCCCGCCGCGTCCACCCTGCGCGATGGCATCGAGCGCGCGTTCCAGACCGGGCAGATCCAGATCGCGATTGGCGATCGCTTGCCCCGGCGAGCCTTCGGCACTAGCCGCCAGCGCGGCGCGCTCAGGCTCTGGCACCTCCGGCAGCGCGGTCGCCAGCGCCTGTGCCATGCTCGCATCATCGAGCGGTGCGAAGCGCATCACCCGGCAGCGCGAGCGGATGGTGGGCAGCAGGCGACCGGGCCGATGCGCCACGAGCAGGAAGATCGCACCCGTCGGCGGCTCTTCCAAGCTCTTGAGCAGGGCGTTGGCCGCGCCCGCCTCCAGATCGTCCGCGCTGTCGATCAGCACGACCCGCCGGCTGCCCATGGAGGGCGCGCTGTGCAGCAGCCGCGAGAGGCTGCGCACCTGATCGACGGTGATGTTCCGGGCGAGTGCGCCGTTGTCAGTCTTGCTGTCGCGCTCAAGTCGTTCGAGCCGCATGAAATCGGGATGGGCGCCGCCATCGAACAGGCGCATAGCCGGGTCTGTGGGGTCCGGCGCAAGCCGATCCGACGGGACGGGACGCCCCGCCCCGCTCACCAGCAGCCGCCGGGCGAAATCATAGGCGATCCCGGCCTTGCCCAGGCCTCGCGGGCCGGCGAAGATCCAGCCATGATGCAGACGCGTCGTCGCGCTCGCCTCGATCAGCGTCGCGATCTGCTCGTCATGGCCGAGCCAGCGCGTCATCGCAGCCAGTCGGCGAGCGCGGCCAGCAGCCGGTCGCGCACCGTCTCCATCGATCCGCTGGCATCAATGTCCCGGAAACGCGCAGGTTCAGCGGCTGCGAACCGACGGAAGGACTCGGCAACATCGCGATGAAACTCAGCATCGCGCCCGCCGATCCGATCCACCGCCCCGGCATCCCGCGCGCCGGCCCGTTCGCTGCTCTCATCGAGCGGCAGGGCAAGCAGCAGGGTCCGATCCGGCAACAGCCCGCCCGAGCCGATGCGGTGGAGGGTCAGAATGTCGTCGTCGCTCAGCACGCCGCCCACGCCCTGATAGGCACGGCTGCTGTCCAGAAAACGGTCGCAGATCACCCATTTGCCGGCCTCCACGGCCGGCAGAATGGTGCGCTCGGCATGATCGGCCCGGGCCGCAGCGAACAGCAGCGCCTCGGCGCGCACGCTCCAGCGATCCGCCGCACCGGAGAGCAGGAGGCCGCGAATGGCCTCGGCCCCCTCGCTGCCACCGGGCTCGCGGGTCAGCACTGTCTGGATGCCGCGCGCCTCAAGCGCCTCCGCGAGCAGACGGGCCTGCGTGGACTTGCCGACGCCCTCGCCGCCTTCCAGCGTGATGAAGCGGCCGCGCGTCATGTCGGTACTCAGCTAAAGAAGGAGAGGAAGCCGTTCCACAGGCGCGCGAAGAAGCCGCCTTCTGCGACAGCTTCCTTGGCTACAAGCGGCAAGGTCTGCGTAGTCCCGTCACCGGCATTCACCACCAGATGAGCGATCTCCTGCCCCTGCGCGATCGGCGCCTTGATCGGGCCGCGATAGACGACACGCGCCTTGATCTCGCCATTCGCCGCCGCAATCGGCACGGTCGCGACGAGATCGCGCGGCGTCACCAGATCGACCGAGCGGGCCCAGCCGCCCTGGACCTGCGCCTGCCCCAGGGTAACGCCCTTCTTGGCCAGCGGTTTGGACCGCCAGGCCTTGAAGCCCCAATCCATGAAGCGCACCGATTCCTCGACGCGGCCATTGAAGCTGGTGAGGCCCGCGACGACCATCACGAGACGGCGGCCATTCTGCTGGGCCGAGCCGGTGAAGCCGTAGCCCGCCTCCTCGGTATGGCCGGTCTTGAGGCCATCCGCGCCATCCACACGCCCGAGAATCGGGTTGCGATTGGCCTGGCTGATCTCCGATCCGCCCATGGTCTGGCCCCAGGTGAAGGATTTGACCGTGTAGAACTGCTTGTAGAGGTCCGGCGTCTCTTCCAGCGTGTTGCGGGCCAGCGTCGCGAGATCGCGCGCGGTGGTGTAGGTGCGGCCTTCGTCGGGCCAACCGGTAGTGTTCGCAAAATGGCTGTTGGTCATGCCCAGCCGCTTGGCCTCGGCATTCATGAGATCGGTGAACGCCTCTTCCGAGCCGGCAATGCCCTCGGCCAGCACCACGCAGGCATCATTGCCCGAGAGCGTGACGATGCCGTGCAGCAGGTTCTCGACCGAGACCTCCTCATTGACGGAGAGGAACATGGTCGAGCCCTGGCTGTGCCACTTGCGCCAGGTTTCCGGACGGACGGTGAACTTCTGGTCGAGCCGCAGCTTGCCCTGCTTGATGAGATTGAACGCCACATGCGCGGTCATCATCTTGGCCATCGAGGCCGGCGGCATCCGCCGGTCCGCATCCTTGTCGAACAGCACCCGGCCGGACGACAGATCGACCATATAGGCCACGGAGGCCTCGGAGGTATAGCTTGGCGTGTTCGCCTGCGCGGCGGACAGGAAGAGCGGCAGGACGAGGGCAATCGGCAGAAGTGCGCGCATGGGAAAATCCGGTCGTTGACAGGTCATCGCGCGCCCTGCGGGCATCGCGGCTTCGCTTCGTCCTTAGCCATCCGCCATGGCTCTGCCTAGCCCCGGATCAAGGCCGCACCGCATCAGCCAGCAGGCCGACGGACAGCGCGTAGAAGTTCGAGCAGTTGTAGTCGAGGATCACGCGGTAATTGCCAGTGAGCAGATAGGCTGTCTTACCCGGGCCATCCGGCTCGATCAGCGTCGCCTGAATGCTGCCATCCGGCCAGGAGCCGCCCTCCGGCATGAATCCGAGCGCCTGCCACTCGCGCATCGAAAGCCAGCGACTGTGGCGACCGAACACGCGCGGGCAGCGTGTGGGGTTGAGCGTGCTGGTGATCCGCCCACGGTCGAACCCGGCCGGCAGCCGCACTGCGAGGCCCCAGGGCTCGCCCTTGCGCCAGCCGGCACGCTGGAAATAATTGGCGATGGAGGCCAGCGCATCGGGCTCGCTCGACCAGATATTGGGCGTCCCGTCACCATCGGCATCCACCGCATCGCGCAGATAGACGCTCGGCAGGAACTGCGGATAGCCAAACGCGCCAGCATAGCTGCCGACCAGCCGCTCACGCGGAACGCCGCGTTGCATCATCGACATCACGGCCAGCAGTTCCGGCTCGAACAGCGCACGCCGGCGCCCTTCATAAGCCAGCGTCGCCAGCGAGCGCAGCAGGTCGAAATCGCCGCTGATCGTGCCGTAATTCGTCTCATGGCCATAAATCGCGACCATGATCTCCTCCGGCACGCCCGTATCACGCTCGATGGCCACCAGCAGCGCGCGATTGGCGTTGTAGACCGCGCGGCCGCGGGCAATCTTGCGCGCATCGATATGGCGCTGGCGATAGGGCTCGAAATCGGGAATCGGGGCATTGTCGGCTGTCGGCAGATTACCGCGATCCAGCGCCGCGACACGCGGATTAAAGCTCAGCCCGGCAATTGCCCGGTCGAATGTCGCATCCCTCACGCCCTGCGCCCGCGCCTTGCCCCGCAGGCTCTCCAGATAGCCCGTGAACCCGGCCGCGGTCTGCGCATCCACCGGATCATTCGACGATGGCAGCGCCTGCGCACTGGCGGGGACTTGCGCCGCGAGAGAAAGACCAAGAGCGAGACCGCATAGCGGCAGGAGCCGGCGGCGAAGCGAATGCGTTGTCATCGATGCATATTGGCAGAGTTGACGCAGGGCGCGCAAGGCAAGCCTCCGCAATTGGGCGCATCGCCCCTGCGACGAACCGCCCGCGCTACAATCCTCGGTTCGCGCGGGCTTCCTTTGCCGAACAGTTTCGACTAGGGCGCGGGACAACGGACAGGTGGCCGAGTGGTTTAAGGCAGCGGTCTTGAAAACCGCCGTGGGTGGAAGCTCACCGTGGGTTCGAATCCCACCCTGTCCGCCAAATCTTCTCACGCGGGCTTTCTCTTCCGGTCGCTAGTCTTTGGCGGCAATGGATCTTGCGCCACCCCGATTCCCCACATGTCCAAAAGTTCATGCAGGCGCCATGCTCCGGTTCGGTGCGCGGGGCCATAAGGGGCTTGCGATCCACGAAGGGTCGCTTGTTGAAGGAGATACCCTCATGAACCGTCGCCTGATCATTGCCGGCCTGGCATCCCTCGCAGCCATCGCCACGCCGGTTGTCGCGTCGGCCAAGACGGCACCGGCGAAGGAGAGCCATCACAAGGTGGCCAAGCCCGCCAAGCCCGCCAAGAGCACGACGACTGCATCGCTCGCTGCCCCGGCCAAGAGCACGACCGACAAGAAGTGACCCCCGTCACCGGAGCCATGCCGTCCCTCCCCTTGCCCGCATGGCTCCGGTCGACCGCTTCATCGAACAGGCATGATCCTGTCGGCAGCGGAAGCAGACCGAAGGCCGCTCAGCCTCCCACGCCGATGAGAATTTCAACCGCGAACAGACCATGGCGGCGGGTGAAACGGACCTGACCGCCATGCATGCGCGCCACGGCCGCGACGAGCGATAATCCAAGCCCTGCGCCCGCCTGCCCGCGCGCGGCATCCAGCCGACCAAAGCGCCGCAGGGCCTCTGCTTCCCGATCCGGCGCAATCCCCCGGCCTTGATCGGCAAGACCAACGATCACGTCCGCGCCCTCGCGATCCAGATACAGCGTCATCGCACCCGCGCCATATTTGAGCGCATTGTCGAGGAGGTTGGCGAGCGCCTGCCCTAGCAGTTCGCGATGGACGCTGACCTCGACCGGCCGCTCGATTGCGATGGAAAGGCTGCGGCCTTGCTCCTCGACAAGTGGCGCGTACAAGTCTTCCAGATCGGCGAGCATCTCGCCCAGCAGCGTGGGCCGGAAGCGCTCGCGCCCGATGCCCGCCTCTGCGCGGCTGATCTCCAGCGCGGTGGTGAGCATGGCGAGCAGCTGGTCCGCCTCGCGGCTGATGCCCTCGATGGCCGTGCGCATCGCGGCCGGATCGTCCGTCTCCAGCGCCCGGTCGATTCGTGCGCGCAGACGGGTCAACGGCGAGCGGAGATCGTGCGCCATGCTATCGGTGACGGTGCGCAGTTCGTCGATCAAGCTGCCGATCCTGTCCAGCATCCCATTGATCGCCTCCCCCAACCGGTCGAAGCTGTCCCCGGAACCGTGCAGCGGGACGCGCTGCTCGATATCACCCGCGCCTACGCCCTCTGCCGTCGCGGCGATGTGTCTGATCCGCCGATCGATGATCTGCACCACGAACCAGGCGCCGGCGAGCGCCAGCGGCAAGGCGAGCGCCAGCGCGGTCAGCAGGGCCTCGTGAACAGTCTGGCGGATCTGATCGCTGGCCTCGGCGCGGCGGCCGACGAGCAAGCGGCGCCCATCGCCAAGACGTGCGGCGGTGATGCCGAAGGGGGCCGGCTCTGCATCTCCGAGCCGATAAAGCTCGGCACGCGTCCAGCCCGCCTCGGCCGGGACATTGGGCGGCCAGTCCGAGAGGTTTCCCGCCACTTTGTGCCCGTTGCGATCCACGAGCAGAATGAGGGCATCGTCATCTTCCGCCGTTCGCTCGGCGATTGCCCGGTTCAGCGCCTGCGCGCCTTCATCCCGGCCGATCATCAGCAGGCTGTCGCGATCCTCAACGGCGATGCTGCGGTCGGCCGCCGCGAGGTCGGCGCGCACGAATTGCGTGACCGAGGCGAGTAACGCCGCGCCGAACACCAGTTCCAGCAGCAAGATCCAGCCCATGAAGCGGACATGCGACGAGCGCAGCCAGCGCAGGCCCGCCCCGGATGCGGCACCCGGTCGACTCATTCGCCCAGCCGGTAGCCCGCGCCGCGCACGGTGTGGATCAGGGGGACATCGCCCTCAATATCGATTTTCCGGCGCAAGCGGCTGACATGCACGTCGATGACGTTGGTGCCAGGGTCGAAATGATAATCCCACACGCCTTCGAGCAGCATCGTGCGCGTGACGACCTGCCCTGCGTAGCGCATCAGATATTCGAGCAGCCGGAACTCGCGCGGCTGAAGCTCGACGCGTCGACCGCCGCGCTGCACCGTGCGCTTGAGCAGATCCATGTGGAGATCGCTGCAGGCAAGCGTCGTCTCCACCGATGTACCATGGCCGCGCTTGCGCATCAGCAGTTCCAGCCGGGCGAGCAGTTCGGCAAAGGCGAAGGGTTTGACCAGATAATCGTCGGCACCCGCCGTCAACCCCGTCACGCGGTCATCTACGGAGCCGAGCGCAGTCAGCAGGATCACCGGCGTTTCGATGCCGGCAGCACGCAGGGCGCCCAGCACGGCCATACCGTCCATGCCCGGCAGCATCCGGTCGAGAATGATCGCGTCATAGCCGCCATCGGTCGCCATGAAGAGGCCGTCGCGCCCATCCGCGCTATGATCGCCGACATGGCCATGTTCGGCCAGCCCCTTCAAGATGAACTCGGCCGTCGCACGATCATCTTCGACCAGGAGTATTTTTCTGCCCATTCCACCGTCCCTGGCGCCATTATTTGCCGCATCGTCGAGCGCGGGCCTCATATCGCACGGCGCCGTGCGCCAGCGATAGCGGAATGTCGCAATGGGCGGGATCGTCGATCATGTGCCGCGCCACGCCGAGCCTTCGCACTGCATGCCCATCCACAGCGCGCAATTGATCGCCCACCGCAATCGGCCCGCCCCCTGCCTGCCCATCCCGCAGGCTGGTCACGACGATCCGGCCCGCCTTGTCCTCGCCCAGCGTGAACCCGGCATGCGCAGCATGGCGAGGCGCGGCGGCTGACGGTGGCACGAGATGGGAGGACAGCAAGGGCGGCGCGCCCGCCAGCGGAACGAGAAAGAAATAGAGGAGGCGGTTCGAGAGGCCCATGACATCCCGCCTAGGCCATCGCGAATGGCGGGCGGCTGACCGCCACATGACATGAAGTTCATGAAGCGGCCACCGCGTTGACCGGCTGTCACTGCCAGAGGATAACCCTCAGACGATCATGGACATGAGAGCAGCATGACGAGGCGCGGAGGACGGATGCGGAAGACGGCAATCACGCTCGCGGCCCTCATGGCTCTGGTACTCATGGCATTCGACTGGCTGGGCTATCTGGGCAGCGACCCGTTTACGGTCTTGCGGCCCGCCGGCTACCAGCCCCGCGCCGGTGCGCCCGTAGCAGTCATCTTTTCCGGGGACATGGGCTTTCGGGTCGGCATGGGACCCAAGATCGCGCAGCGCCTTGAAGCAGCCGGCATCCCGGTAGTGGGTGTCAACAGCCTGACCTATTATCGCCAGACCCGCACCCCATCTGAGGCTGCTGCGCTCATCACCCAGGCACTTGCGCAGGTCCGAGCCGTGAACCCGCACGGGCGCGTGGTGCTGATCGGCCAGTCCTTTGGCGCGGATATGCTCCATGTCGGCCTTGCCAACCTGCCGGAGGCGCAGCGGCACGATATCGCTCTGGCCGCGCTCTTCGTGCCCGGCGCGACGGTCGAGTATCGTGCATCGCCAAGCGAGGTGCTGAGCTTCTGGGAGGCCGAGCATGATGCCCGGCCTACCGCGCGCACGCTCAGCTGGCTCCCCTTGCTCTGCGTCTACGGCAAGGAAGAACTGCACAGCCTCTGCCCCCGACTCCACCTGCCTAATCTGCGCATTCATGGCCTGCCTGGTGGGCATCAACTGAACTGGGATGTCGCGACGGTCACCGGACTATTGTTCGACGCAATGACCTCGGCCGGGATCAATCCTCATGGCTAAGCTGCTCGCGATAGCCGTTGCCGCCATGATCGGCGCCTTCACGCCGGCCCATGCCGAGAACGCCATTGCCGGGCATTGGATCAATCCGCGCGGCACGGTGGTCGTCACCACGGGCGATTGCGATGGCGGCCTGTGCGGCTGGGTGAGCTGGGCGAACGCGACTGCCCTTGCCGATGCCGCCGACGCCGGGGTCTCCAGGCTGATCGGCACCAAGCTCCTGCAGGATTATCATGCCAAGTCACCGGGGCATTGGGCGGGCCGCGTTTATGTGCCGGACCTTGGCCGCACCTTCTCGTCCACCATCGAGCAGCTCGACCGGGATCGGGTGAAGATTTCCGGTTGCCTGATCGGCGGCTGGCTGTGCAAAAGCCAGATCTGGGTCCGCCAGGTTCAGGCCGATTAGCGCCCGATGGCCTCCGGGGGGCAGATGAAGACCATGACTCAGCGCCATCGCACGATCCTGACCATTGGCGTTGCCTTGCTGTTGGCCGTGCTCGGCTTCGTGGCGCTCAGCCACTTGCTGCGTGAGGTCCATCTGCGCGACGTGCGGGCGGCATTCCACGCCTTGCCTCCGCTCGCCTTTCTGGCTGCCGCGCTCCTCACCGCGTGCAGCTATGCCGCGCTGACGCTGTATGATGTGATGGCTCTGCGCACCATTGGGCGCCCGCTGCCTTACCGCACCGCCGCGATCGCCTCTTTCACCAGCTACACGCTGAGCCATAATCTCGGCCTCTCGCTGCTGACCGGCGGATCGGCGCGATATCGGGTGTACAGCGCCGCTGGGCTCGGCGCCGGGGATATTGCCCGCGTGATCCTGATCGCCAGCCTCACCTTCTGGAGCGGTGTGTTCGTGCTCTCCGGTGCCATGCTCGCCTGGCGGCCCGAAGCGCTGGCTTTTGACGGGATGGTCATCCCGCCTGGCGTGCTGCGTGCGATCGGGTTCGCCTTGCTGCTGGCGACCGCTGCAGGCCTCCTCTGGTCCGGGGGACGCGGACGGACGCTTCATGTCGGTCGCTGGTCGGTCCCGTTGCCGCCGGCGAAGCAGATCATCGCGCTCATTGGGATCAGCGCGCTCGATCTTGCAGCGGCCAGCGCGGCGTTGTTCGTGCTCATTCCTGGCATCGAGATCAGCGCCTGGCCGGCCTTCTTCATCGGCTATACCCTGGCAATCGTCGCCGTGCTCGTCACCCATGTCCCGGGCGGCATCGGCGTGTTCGAGGCGATCATGCTGATTGCCTTGCCCAATGTGGACCGGCCGGAGCTGGTCGCCGCCCTGCTGGCCTATCGCCTCATCTACTATATCGCTCCGCTGATTGTGGCGGCCGTGCTGATCGTGGTGCAGGAGGGCGCGCGCTGGCATAAGCCCATCGGGCGAACGCTGCGTGGCGCTCAGGTCGTCGCCTCCGGCATGGCGCCGCTGATGATCTCCGCGCTGGTCTTTTTCGGTGGTACGGTGCTGCTGATCTCCGGATCGCTGCCGACCATCCCCTGGCGCGCCAACACCGTGTCCGACATTGTGCCGCTGCCGTTCGTGGAGCTGTCCCACATGGCCGGGAGCCTGATCGGTGCGGCTCTATTGGTGCTTTCCGCCGGCCTTTACCGTCGCCTCGACGGGGCCTTCTGGCTCACGCGGCTCCTGCTGCTCGCCGGCGCGGTCTTCTCTATCGTTAAGGGACTGGATTATGAGGAAGCGGGCGTCATGCTGCTCATCGCGGCCGCGCTGCAATGGTCCAAGCCCGCTTTCTACCGGCGCACACGCCTGCTGGCGGAGGCCTTCTCGCCCGGCTGGCTGGCGACGATTGCTGTGGTGGTCGGCCTGTCGATCTGGATCGGTCTGTTCGCTTACCGCCATGTGGATTATCAGAACGATCTGTGGTGGCGCTTTGCCGAACGTGCCGACGCTGCGCGATTCCTGCGCGCCAGTCTTGCCGTCGCGGTGTTGCTCGTGGGCGTCGGCCTTGCCCGCCTGTTCGAGCCGGCCCGGGCCGAACGCGCCGTAGAAGCTGGGGGCGATGAGCCGTCCCCCGCCGCTCTCGCGCTGGCGGATCGGACCGACGCAAATCTTGCCTTCACCGGAGACAAGCGCTTCCTCCACTCGCAAAGCGGCCGCGCTTTTTTGATGTATCAGATCAAGGGAGCGAGCTGGATCGTGATGGGCGATCCCGTCGGCGCCGAGGACGAATGGTCGGACCTGCTCTGGGACCTGCGCGAAAAGGCGGACGCGGCGCAGGGGCGCCTGCTGCTCTACCAGATCAGCCCGGTCGCTCTGCCGATGGCCATCGAGCTGGGCCTGCGAATCACCAAATATGGCGAGGAAGCCCATGTCGACCTCGCGACATTCTCGCTCGATGGCCCCAGCGCCAAGTCGCTGCGCCATGCAGAGCGCCGGGCGACGCGCGAGGGCGCGACGTTCGAGTTCATCCCTGCCACCGATGTGCCCGCCCATATGGGCGAGCTCGAGCGCGTTTCCGATTTCTGGCTCAAGGCCAAGGGCCAGCGCGAGAAGGGCTTTAGTGTCGGCCGCTTCGACCCGGCCTATCTGGCAAGGTTCGATTGTGCCGTGGTGCGCAGTCAGGGGCAGATCGTCGCCTTCGCCAATATCTGGCCGACACAGACCCGCTCGGAACTCTCCATCGACCTCATGCGCCATGACGACGCCGCACCCTATGGCGCCATGGACTTTCTGTTCATCCGCCTGATGCAATGGGGGCAGCAGCAGGGCTATCGCTGGTTCAACATCGGCATGGCGCCGCTCTCCGGCCTGGAAGCGCGCCGCCTCGCGCCTTTGTGGTCAAAGCTCGGGGCTTTTCTCTACCAGCATGGCAATGCCTTTTACGGCTTTGAGGGGCTGCGCGCCTATAAGGAGAAATTCTCGCCCGAATGGGAGCCGCGGTACATCGCCGGGCCTCAGGGCATCTCGCTCGCCCGCGCGCTGATCGACCTGCAGAGCCTCATCGGCGGCAGCCCCCAGACCTGATCCATCGTCAGCGCTTCAGGGGCGCTTGCGAGCGAGGATGATCTGCGCCAGCAACGCCGCATTGCTATCGAAATGATGGCCTCCAGGCACGACATATTGCTGGGCGAGCCCCTGCGGGATCTTGCCGCAGGCACTCTCGTCTTCATCCTGCCCGCGCACGCACTGGACCGCCAGGCCCCGCAGCCGCGTAATCGCCGGAATGGTCGGCAGCCCGCCGTTATCGCCCACATCCAGCCAGCTGCTGAGGTGAAACTGGAAATCCGCCGTGCTGCTCAAGCCCAGCAGGGACACGCGCTCGATCTTGCTGCGGACAGCCGACGGAAGAGCATCGACCATGAACGGGAGGGCATCCGCGCCGAAGCTGTAACCGATGAGCAGAACCCGCGGACGCGCCCATCGCTCGCTAAACATGTCGATGAGCGCCGCGAGATCGCGCCCGGTCCCGGCAGGCGTGCGCGCGGTCCAGAAATATTCGAGGCTGTCCACGCCGACCACCGGTATCCCTGCCGCAGCGAGTTGGCTCGCCACGTCGCGGTCGATGCTCGCCCAGCCACCGTCGCCCGAATAGATGATCGCCATCAGATCGCGGTTCATCGGCGTCGGCGCCGCCTGCACCAATGTGAGCGGCATGGTGAGGTGCGGGAGCGCGCCGGCGGGAGGGCGCGGCTGGTCGCGCGGCAGCAGCGCCATCGTCGCATCGGCGATGGCTTGCGGCCATGCCTGCGCGGCTGGGGGCAGCGTTTTCTGGTTGGCGCCCGGCACCGCGCGCACGAAGGATTGCGTCCGGCCGACTTGCGCCGCCGTGCCCATGACGAGCCACGGCACGCCAATCTGCCTGTTCGGTTTCAGCGACCAGCGGCTGGTCTGTCCGACTCGCGTAAAGGACGCGCCGCCGGTCGTGCACCATGGGCTGGCGCTGGTCACCTGCGGCGTGAAACCAATCGAAATCACCCCACGGTAGGGCGCGTTGGGCCATTGCGAGAGCGCGGCATAGGCCAGGGCCGCTCCCGTACCCTGGCCGATCAGCACGGGCTTGAGATAGGCCTCAATCCCCGCACCATGCTGAAGGTCCTTGGAAAGATCGTTGATCGGCGCATTCAGGTTGAGGCAGCGTTGATGCCAACCCTGAACGGTCTTGAGCAATGTAGCGGCCGAAACCGTCGCAACGAGGAGCCCGCGCTGGCTCAAACCGCGCGTGATGGGAGCGGCAGTCGGCGAATCCGAAAGGAAGATCACGACACCCTGCGGCGCACCGGCCGGCCGGTCGACATGCACGGCGCCAAAGGGCGCCAGCCGATAGGATGCGCCCGGCGCGGCGGCGGGTGTGCGCCCCTGCGCAGTCGCGCTGACCGCACCGAGCAATCCCAACGCCAGAAAGCCGAGCAGTTTCTTGCGCATGTTTCTACCTCGCCTTCGATCCGACCGTCGGCGACCGCGTCGCCCGATGCCTACAGCGGGCCGGAATACTACAGCGCCCGCTGCTCGGCGAGATGCAAGATGGGCTCGCCGCAAAAGCGATCATTCACCCCTCTTGACGTGCCCCCTGCCCCGGCCGACTAGAGCGCGGCGAGGATGGAGCAGAGCATGACCGGCAGAGCAGTTCAGATGGCGGGATGGCAGACCGAGCATGTCATCGGATTTCGCCCGACCATGTCCGCCTTCCTGCTCAAATCCTTCAAGGGCTGGCTAACCCTGGCCGGATCGATCCTGCTGCTCGGGATTCCGTTTATTGCCGTGGGCGTGGTCGCGCTGCGCTATCGCATGACATGGTACGAGTTGAGCGGCGAGCGCCTGTTCATTCGGCAGGGCATCCTCGCCCGGACGGAAGAGGAGATCGAACTCTACCGCATCAAGGATGTGCGCGCGGATTTCTCGATCATCCAGCAATTGTTTGACGTCGGCAATCTGCAGATCATTTCCTCGGACCTGACCGGCGAAGGCGTCGATCGGCGCACCGTGCTGCGCGTCAGCAACCTGGAAAATGCGCGCCATATCCGCACGGAGCTGCGCAACCGCGTGGAGCGCGCGCGCAGGATTAAGGGCGTGCGCGAAATCGACATGTAAGCGCACCGGGCGCGTTGCCGGACCGGCTAGATTGGCACGCAAAAAAGCCCGGCCGTTTCCAGCCGGGCTTCCTTGAAATCGAGCGCTCGACTCAGGCGAAGCTGACAGTCGTGCGACGACGACGCATCATCGTGCCGGCAATCGCAAACCCGCCGATCAGCATCATCCACGTGGCCGGCTCAGGCACGGGCGCCGCAACCGGCGAAACGCTGCCGGACAGGGCGAAGCGCGTGCCGCCATTCCACTTCACGACGGTCTCGTTCGAGAGCGCCAGCGACGTGCCATCAGCCGTCAGCGGGCTTTCGAAGACCAGCGCGATCGCCGAGATCGGCGAAACGAAGGTAGCGCCCAGACCGAGGGTGGACGACCAGGCGACGCTCGTCGCATCCGTAAGCGTGTAGGTGTCACCCGGGAAATTGCCGAAGAAGCCGTAATTATTTGCCGTGGTGCTGATCGAGAAATCGAGCAGTGTCGACAGATCGTCGCTGGTGGTGAACGATCCCGTCAGCGCACCGCCGCCGATGAAGTTCACGTCATCCAGCGTGAAGGTGATTGCTGCAGAGGCAGGCGCTGCCGCCAGCAGCATCGCACCGAGCGAAGCCGCCGCCAAAAGTGATTTACGCATGATAATCTCCCACATGTGTCGCTGCGACTCTGCAGCTGACAGCGAGCGGCATAGCAGACCTTTAAAATTGATTAACAACGATATTAACCATTGCTGTTCTAAAATGGGCCACTCTTTATCGCTTCGATGGCCCAGCGCGGTAAGGCTCACGCCGGGCCGATCAGGCGTTCCTGAGAAAGCCCTGGCCTCGTTTGACTTGAATTATCCCGCCACTTATGGACGGCGCCAAAGATCAATTGCTTGGCTGCACCTGCTGCGTCGCGGCCCTTAAAGAGCAGAAGGCTCTATGAGGGCATTCCACCTGGGAGAGATCAAGCGTGACGCGCGCGACCGCCGGACATGGGATCGGGACGAACAGCAAATGGGCCGACATCACAGGCCGCATCAGGAAAGGCAGGACCGCGTGAACGCTCTCGCAACGGACAATCGGCCAGTGGGCGGCGCCAAGCTGATCGACGGCAAGACCGTCGCCCTCAAGATGCGCGACGAGCAGCGCGCGCGGGTCGAGGCACTTCAGGCGCGCGGCGTAACGCCGGGTCTTGCGGTTGTGCTGGTGGGTGAGGATCCCGCCTCCGCCATTTATGTCAGCCGCAAGGTGAAGGCCTGCGAGGCGGTCGGCATCAAGTCGATCAGCCATCGTCACCCGGCCACCATCACCAATGAGGAATTGCTGGTGCTGATCGGCAAGTTGAATGCCGATCCCAATGTCCACGGCATTCTCGTCCAGCTGCCCCTGCCCAAGCATATCGACATGGAGAAGGTGCTGGAGACCATCGCGCCCGAGAAGGACGTGGATGGCTTCCACCTTTACAATGTCGGCGCGCTGGTGGTGGGGCGCCAGGTCTTCCCGCCCTGCACGCCTTATGGCGTGATGAACCTGCTCAAGCATGAGGGCATCCCCATCGAAGGGCGCAATGTCGTCGTGGTCGGCGCATCCAACATCGTCGGCAAGCCGATGGCGCTGATGCTCATGGCCAATGATGCGACGGTCGCGATCTGCCATGCCAAGACGCGGGATCTCGGCCAGTGGACCATCCTCGCCGATATTCTCGTCGTCGCTGCGGGCGTGCCGAACCTGATCGTGCCGCAGATGGTGAAGACCGGTGTGGTGGTGATCGACGTCGGCATCAATCGCCTGCCCGATGGCCGCGTGGTCGGCGATGTGGATTTCGAGGGCGTATCCAAAAAGGCGAGCCACATCACGCCCGTGCCGGGCGGCGTCGGCCCGATGACCATCGCCATGCTGCTGGAGAACACCATCCAGTCAGCCGAGCGGATCGCGGCCAATAAGGAAGGCTGATCAGCCTTTCAGCGCACTGGCGGATTGCCCGCCGGTGCGCTCCGCATTCATCAATTAGCCGACGCGCCGCGCTTCAATGGCCGCATAACGGTCATCGATCGGGGTGATGCCGGTCATTTCGAGCCCGGCCGCGCTCAACAAGGCGCGATACTCGGCCTCCGTTCGCTCCTTGCCGCCAACGCTGAGCATGATCAGGTCGCCCCGGATCACGTCTTCATCGCCCGGGCCGACACGGTCGGGCACGATCCGCTCGATGATCAGGATGCGTCCGTCCCCAATCGCATCCCGGCAGTTGGACAGGATTGTCCGACACCGCTCGTCGTTCCAATCATGCAGAATGAATTTGAGAAGAATTAGGTCGGCGCCGGGCGGAACGGCGTCGAAAAAGCTGCCACCCAGATAGGCAATACGATCTCGAACGGGCTGACCGCCCTGCCACTTGAGGGCAGCGTCGCCGAGCGTTGCCAGATCGAAAATCTCGCCGCGCAAATGGGGATGGGCTTCGAGCAGGCCGACAAGCAGTGCGCCATAGCCGCCGCCGACGTCCCGCACCGTGTTCACATCCGAAAAGTCATAAGCCCGAGCGAGAGCCCGCCCAACACGCAGGCTCCCCTCTGCCATGGCGCGGTTGAAGACATCCGCCCGTGCTGGATCGGCCTGCTGCTGGACGAAATGATCAGGACCGGAGGGCACGGAGGGCTCCCCGCTCTTCACGCTAACCCCCAGATTGGCGAAGCTGTTCCACATCCGCTCATTCCAATGTCCGCTCATGCCATAAAGCGAATCCGGCGCATCCTTGCGCAGGCAGTCCCCGAGCGGCGTAAGCGAGAAGCGATCCGAGCCCTCATGCGTGACAAGGCCAAGCACAGCCAGTGCGCGCAGCAGGCGCATGACCCCGTCCTCACTGGCACCCAGTGACTGAGCGATAGCCGCGCCATCGTGGCGTCCAGCTACCAGCGCCTCGATGAGGCCCAGCCCAACCGCCTCGCCAATGACCTTGGTCTTCCAGGCCGCCGTGATCATATCGATTAGCCGATGCCGCTCTTCACGGTCGATTGTGCCGTCCATCCTCTTCCTCCGTTATAGGATGCCATGATGGCAGAGCCGCCATCAGCGCTCAACCGCGCCCATCATCGACGATTGACTTGTGCGGACACGCAGCGTCAAGAGAAGCGCCATGGCTGAACCGACCCGCCCGCCTGAAGCGGCTCCCGTCCTGTTCTTCGATTCCGGCGTGGGGGGGCTGTCCATCCTGCGCCCCGCCATGGCCCTCCTGCCGACGATGCCCATCGTCTATGCCGCCGACAATGCCGGCTTTCCCTACGGCATCAAGAGCGAGGCGGAGATCGCGGCGCGCGTTCCGGCGCTGCTGGGCCGGCTGGTGGAGCGCTACCGCCCCCGCATGGCCGTGATCGCCTGCAACACCGCTTCGACCATCGCCCTCGCCTCCGTACGTGCGGCGCTCGATATTCCCGTCGTCGGCACGGTGCCGGCGATCAAGCCGGCCGCTCTGGCCTCGAAAACTCGAGTCATCGGCGTGCTCGGTACCGATGCCACGGTGCGACAGCCCTATGTGGATCGGCTCGCCCGCGAGCATGGCGCGGACTGTACGGTCTTGCGGCATGGCAGCGCCGCTTTGGTCGCTTATGCCGAGGCGCGGCTGCGCGGTGCACCGGCCGACCCGGAAATTCCTGCCACTGCCCTCGCCGGTCTGCTCGAGCAGCCGGGCGGTAACCGGATGGACATGGTGGTCCTCGCCTGCACGCACTTTCCGCTGGTGGAAGCCGAACTGGCCGAGGCCGCGCCGCGCCCCATCACCTTCCTCCACGGCGGCGACGGAATCGCGCGGCGGATCGCCTGGCTGAACGGCGAGGTGCCCTGGCCGGCCGAGCCGGCGCCGGGCAAAGCCGTCTTCACCGGTCCCTCGTCGGACATCGAAGCACTCAGCCCCGCGCTACGCACCTACGGCATCACCAAAACCGAACTGCTTTGAGGCAAATCAAAGCGTAGCGGCGCTACATCATTAGAGGCCAATATCGACTTGCAAGCCATTATCAGTGGAATTGCGAGCCATAGACCGCTAGAGGCGCGGTATCGAGACGGGACAAGCTGCCGACCATGAATTATCAGCATGTTTTCACGCAGGCGATCGAGCGCCTGCATGGCGAGGGCCGCTACCGGGTCTTCATCGACATTCTGCGGAACAAGGGCGCCTTCCCCAATGCCCGCTGCTTTGCCGGGCATAACGGTCCGAAGCCGATCACCGTCTGGTGCTCCAACGATTATCTCGCCATGGGCCAGCACCCCAAGGTGATCGCGGCCATGGAAGAGGCGCTGCACGATGTCGGCGCCGGCTCGGGCGGCACGCGCAATATCGGCGGCAACACCCATTATCATGTCGATCTGGAAGCCGAGCTGGCGGACCTGCACGGCAAGGAGAGCGCTCTGCTCTTCACCTCCGGCTATGTCTCGAACGAGGCGACGCTCGCCACACTGGGCAAGCTGCTGCCCGGCTGCATCATATTTTCCGACGCGCTCAACCACGCCTCGATGATTGCGGGCATCCGCAATTCGGGCTGCGAGAAGCGCGTGTTCCGTCACAATGACGTAGCGCATCTGCGCGAACTGCTGGCCGAGGCCGATCCGGATGCGCCCAAGCTGATCGCCTTCGAGAGCGTCTATTCGATGGACGGCGACGTGGCGCCGATCCACGACATCTGCGACCTTGCCGATGAGTTCAACGCCCTCACCTACTGCGATGAAGTGCATGCCGTGGGCATGTATGGCCGGCGCGGGGGTGGCATCACTGAGCGGGACGAGGCGGCGCACCGGATCACGATCCTCGAAGGCACGCTGGGCAAAGCCTTTGGCGTGATGGGCGGCTATATCGCGGCCGACAAGGTGATCATCGATGTGATCCGCAGCTATGCGCCGGGTTTCATCTTCACCACCTCCCTCTCGCCCGTGCTCGTTGCCGGCGTGCTGGCGGCCGTCCGGCATCTCAAGCAGAGCCAGGTCGAGCGGGACGCGCAACAGGCCGCAGCGGCGTTCCTCAAGGCCGAAATGGCCAATGCCAATCTGCCGGTCATGCCGTCGGTCACCCATATCGTGCCGCTGATGGTCGGCGATCCGGTAAAGGCCAAGCGGATCAGCGACATTCTGCTCGCCGAATATGGCGTATATGTGCAGCCCATCAACTTCCCCACCGTGCCGCGCGGTACGGAGCGGCTGCGGTTCACGCCCGGCCCGTCCCACAGCGAAGAGATGATGCGTGAGCTTGTGTCCGCACTGGTCGAGATTTGGGATCGGCTGGATTTGGAGTTCCGCAAGGCGGCCTGACCAGCGCCACCGGAAATCGGGCGAGCGGTTCCGATTTTCCACCCATTTTTTGCCAGCTGTGTTACACTTCTCGCGTTGAGGCGGGGAGTTTCGCTGTTTATCATCGAGTCGGCTGTGCATTTCAGCTGACGGTGCGCGGAATTCCGCTTTGCCCCTCGATAGGAGGGACATCCGATGAGAAAATTAACCGACGAATGCACGGACATGGCGAGAGCCATGCTGGATGCCGAATTATACGCAATCGCGCGGCGCGCGGCTGCGCGTGATTCGAATACGCCGCTGCAACAGGCGGTGAACACGGAAATTGCCCGTCGTAATCTGCCCTTTCGGGGTGAACTGCGTTACGGTTGAGCTGGCGGCGCTAGGTGGCGCCGCGCTTACTCGTGCGAACGAGATCGGCGAGCTTGTCGCTGGCAATGGCCGGCGAACGCAGAAAACCCTGATAACATGTGCAGCCCGCCCGCGCGAGAAGCGCGAGTTGCTGCTCGGTTTCCACACCCTCGGCGATCACGCCCAGCCCCAGCGAGCGCCCCATATCGATGATCGCCCGGACGATCACACGATCACGCGCCGTGCCCTCGATATCGCGCGCGATGCTCCGATCGATCTTGAGATAATCGAGCGGCAGGGCCTTGAGATAGGCAAGGCTTGAATAGCCGGTTCCAAAATCGTCAACCGCGACCTTGAGCCCCGCCTCACGCAATTGCGTGAGCAGCAGCGAGGCGCCGGCGAGATGCTCGACCAGGCCGCTTTCGGTCAGCTCGACGGTCAGACGCTCGCGCGCGAAGCCGGAGGCATCGACGGTCTGCAGGAAGTTCTGCAGGAAATCCGGCTCGGAGATATCAGCCGCGGTCACGTTGATCGCTAACCGCAGATCGCGCAGCTCATCGGGCCACGCCGCCGCCTCCGCCAGTGCCCGCGCATGAATATGATCGGAGAGCGGCAGCATGAAATCGGATCGCTCGGCGATGGCAAACAGCGCACCGGCGCCGATCTCGCCATAATGCGGGTGCTGCCAGCGCGCGAGCGCCTCGACCCCGACAATGCTGTCGTCCTCCATCGCATATTGCGGCTGGAACAGGAGCTGGATCTGCCCGGAATCGAGCGCGTGGCGCAGGTCGTTCTGCAAGCGATCATCATCCACGATGCGGCTGGCTTCGTCCGCCACCCGGATGCGGATGCCGCCCTGCGCACTGCCGCGCCGGGCGTCCGCGAGCGCATTGCTTGCCCGGCGGAGGATCGTCTCGGCCGCATCGCCCGATTGACCGGGCGCAAGGCCGCAGCGCGCCGTCAGGCGAATGAGATAGTCGCCCGCGTTGAAGGGCCGACTGATTTCCGCGACGATTTGCTGCGCCAGCAGCGTTGCCCGCTCGACGGAGGGCAGCGCGGTTTCAGGCCCGCCCAGCACGGCTATGACGAACTCTGTGCCGGTGATCCGCGCCACCAGCGAGTCGCGCGGCGCCATGGCATCCACGAGCCGCTGGAGGCGGATCGCAACGCGAGAGAGCATCGCATCGCCGACCAAGCGCCCATAAGCGCTGTTGACCCGGTCGAAATCGCCAAGCCCGATCAGCAGAACCGCCGGCAGCCGCCCTTGCGCCAAATGATGGTCGAGCCAGCGGATCGCGCCTTGGCGGCTGGCAAGGCCAGTCATCGGGTCCCGATCCCGCCGGTTGGCGCGATGATGCACATCGAGTTCCTCGACCTCACCGCTAAAGCCCTGCGCGTCCGGATAGAGATGCTGGACCAGCCGTCGATCCGGCTGGGACGGGACGGCATGGGCAAAGGCGGAGGGCATCAGGTCGTCAACGGCGCGACGGATCGCGGCCACGGCCCCTGCCCGATCCGCCCGATCCAGCGCACGGACCAGATCGGCGATGCCCAGCCGGGCATGGTCGGCATCCGGCACCATGATCCGCAGCAGATCGCCAAGCGCCGGGCTGATCGCAAGGGTCCGCTCCGCGCCATTCCAGCGCCAGAACAGGCCATCACTGCGTGCGACGGCATGGCGGTTGCCCGCCGCGGCAAGACTGCCGATCAATCGCTCGGCGAGTTTGTCCGCGGTGCGCAGCGCGATGGTGAAGCGGGCCTCGTCAATCTCGCCATCGAGCAGATGGGTGGCACCGGCCCCGATCAGCCCGGGGACGTGCGGCGCGCCGACGTCTTCAACGAGCAGCAGCAAGGCGCCCCCGGAGGCTTCGACGGCGGCCGCCAGGGCTTTCACCATTTCGAGGGCATCATCCGGCGTCACACCCCGCAGATCGATGACCGCGATGCGCGCCAGGCTCCCGAGATAGCGGCTCTCGGCCCGGTCCAACCGCCGCGCCGCGATGGGCTTCCACCCGGCCTGCGCAGCACAGGCGGAAAGCGCGTCACGGTGCGCGGCCGAGAGAATGAACAGCGGCAGCCCGCCCATGTCCCCGGACAGGCCGGAGGACTGGTCGCCCTCTTCATGGGGCCGGGTTGCGGCAGGCTCACTCACAATGGTCGCGATCCGTTCAGGCTCGTGGATTAGCGGACGGGATCGAGCGCAACCGACGCGCGATGGTTGCGCCTTCCCCCCGCATCGCCTAGCTAATGCGTATGGCGAACGCAATCGACAGCCTCCCCGACGCAGCTCCGGCCATGCGCGACAGTCACGGTCGCCGCGTCGACTATCTGCGGATTTCGGTGACGGACCGCTGCGATCTGCGCTGCCGCTACTGCATGAGCGAGACGATGCAGTTCCTCCCCCGGCGGGAAATCCTCACGCTGGAGGAAATTGCGGTCATCGCCGAGCGCTTCATTACCCGGGGCGTCCGCCGGATTCGCCTGTCCGGCGGCGAGCCGCTGGTGCGCCGCGATTTCGGCGACCTCGCCCGTGCCCTTGGCCGCCATGTGAAGGCCGGTCGGCTGGACGAACTGACGCTGACGACCAATGGCACGCAACTCGCGACCTATGCCGACATGCTGTTCGATGCCGGCATCCGGCGCATCAACGTCAGCCTGGACGCCCTCGACCCGGATATTTTCGCGCATGTGACGCGCGGCGGCGATATCGCCAAGGTGCTCGGCGGTCTTGAAGCCGCGCGGCAGGCGGGCCTCAAGGTCAAGCTCAACACCGTGGCGCTGCGCGACACCAACGAAAGCCAGATCCTGCCGCTGCTCGATTATTGCGCGGAGCAGGGCTTCGATCTCACCCTGATCGAGACGATGCCGCTTGGCGAAGTGACGGAGGATCGCTCGGATCGCTTCATGCCGTTGATCGAGGCAATCGCCCCGATTCGCGAGCGGCACGCTCTCATCCCGTTGGATGACCGCACCGGCGGGCCGGCGCGCTATTTTGCCCTCTCCGGCCTCAAGACCCGGCTGGGCCTCATCACGCCGCTCTCCCAGAATTTCTGCGCCGATTGCAACCGGATGCGCCTCACCTGCCAGGGCCGGATCTACATGTGCCTGGGGCATGAAGATCATATCGATCTCAAGGCCGCTTTCCGTGAACAGGGTGTCGCGGGAATCGATGCCCTGCTCGACCGGGCATTGGCTGCCAAGCCGCTGGCACATGACTTCAGCGTCGCGGCAGGCGCGCAGCCCGCCACGCGGCGCCACATGAGCGTGACGGGCGGATAACGCCACCTCATGGCCGATCGCAAACTTGCCCTGCTGGCCTCGCCCACGGACGCTGCGCAGGAAGCCGCGCGGCGGCTGCAGGCGGTCATTCCGTTCGTCAGCCTCAACGAGGCCGATATCATCATCGCGCTGGGCGGCGACGGCTTCATGCTGCAGACGCTCCATGCGCTGCTGGAGAGCCATCGTCGGGTGCCCGTGTTCGGCATGAACCTGGGCACCGTGGGCTTCCTGATGAACGAATGGCGGCAGGACGGGCTGGACCAGCGCCTCGACAAGGCCAAGGCCTTCAAGGTGAACCCCTTGCGGATGCACGCCGTGACAGTGAGCGGCGAAACCTTCGCGATGCCCGCGATCAACGAAATCTCCCTGCTGCGCGAAACGCGCCAGACCGCCTGGCTCGAAGTTTCCGTCAACGGGCGAGTCGTGATTCAGGAACTGGTTTGCGACGGCGCGCTGGTGGCGACGCCGGCCGGCTCCACGGCCTATAATCTATCGGCACACGGGCCCATTCTCCCGCTCGACTGCGGCCTCGTCGCGCTCACGCCGATCAGCCCCTTCCGTCCGCGCCGCTGGCGGGGCGCGATTCTGCCGGAGCGCAGCAAGATTCGGCTGCGTGTGGTCGATCCCGTCAAGCGCCCGGTCTCCGCCGTGGCCGACCAGCGCGAAGTGCGCGATGTCTCGCAGGTCGAGATCGCCGTGGATTTCGCCATGCCGCTCACGCTTTTGTTCGATCCCGAGCACACGCTGGACGATCGAATCGCGGCTGAACAATTTATCTCATGAGTGCTCTTGCGTTTCTTTCAAACCCGCTGCTATAGGCGCGGCCTCGCCGGACGAAAGCCCGGCTGCTCCCCGATAGCTCAGCGGTAGAGCATTCGACTGTTAATCGAATGGCCGTAGGTTCGAATCCTACTCGGGGAGCCAACTTGCAACGCCCGAGCCATCCGACCCCGTCGGAGGCTCGGGCGGCGGGTTTCCGCAGATTATTTCTTCAAGCATATCAAATGGTTCGCGGAAGGTGACGGAAAGCGCTCCGTTCGCCCAAGAGCTGTTCGAAACCAACAGATTCAAAGCGATATTTTTGCCGCTTTGCGACTGTATGCTGAAAGTCGAATGCGCCTTTCTAGCAAGATTCAGAAGCGCGATCCCATCATCGACATAGGCGTCCTCAGCGTTGTGGAGAGCATCCATGCGCCGCTGGCATGCCGCTCGCTCTTCGCGCCAAGTGGCGGCCATCCGATCGTGCATATCGCCTGTGATACGACCATCGAGATGATCAACGTACAGCTTGTCCAGCCTCAACTGAAGCCGCTCGGCCTCACCACGCAGGCGGGATATGATCTCGATCCTTTCTCTGCTTTTGTCGGAGTGCGACTCGCGAATAGCCCGCTCGATGAGAGCGAAAATCTCATCGTCGATATGCAGGCGAGCGAGCTGCTCCGAGAAAGCTTGTGCCAGGACCTCCTCGCGAACATACTTTTCGGGGCACTTCTGTCGGAAGCCGGAGCAATGATAGTAGATGTAGCGGCCCCGTTGCATCTGGGCGACGACCGCGCATCCGCAGTGGCCGCACGTGATCAAGCCTGTGAAGGCGAACCGGATGGGCTCGGCCCGCACGTTGCTGGCGCTCCGCCCATCAAGGACCTCCTGCACATTTTGCCAAGTCTCGCGCGTTATGATCGGATCGTGCGTCCCTTGGTATAGCCGCCCCGCCCACTCGAAAGCGCCGGCGTAGAGCCGATTCCTAAGCATGTGGTGGATGGTGCTGATGCCGACCGGCTTTTGGGTCCGACGGTACCGGAGCCCGGCTTCCCGAGCTTTCTGGGTGACGTCCTTTAGGGCGTAGTCGCCCGTTTCGAACCATTCGAATACACGCGCAACGATCGGTGCGAGATTGGGATCTGGCACGATGATCTTCTTACCTAGCGGACCCACCACATTCAGATAGCCAAGGGGTGCCTGCGAGGGCCAGATGCCCTGCTTCGCCTTCTCCAGCATTCCCTTCCGGGCTTCCTCAGAAAGGTTGTCCACGTAGTTCTTGGCCATGAGGACCTTGATCCCGTGCATAAATTTCTCGGAAGATCGCGAGTCTCGCGAGAGAACCGTGCCCTCCTTGACGAGATGGAGCTCGATATCAAAGCCGTCGAGCGTTACCCAATCCTTGATGTTTCGATAAAGGCGATCTGTCTTTTCGACCAACAGATGCCGCACGGGTGGATGAGCACGCAGATACTTTAGCATCGCCTCAAATTGAGCGCGGCCGGTTCGCTTCGCCGTTTCGACGTCGACGTATTGCTCGACGATCTTGAACCCAAGCCGATCTGCATACTCCCTCACCAAGGCCACTTGAGCATCGATCGAGAAGCCCTCCTTCTCCTGCTCCGCCGTTGATACACGAGCGTAAAGAACTGCCTTTTCGCTTGCTGTGTTGCGCCCTCGAGCGCTCTCCGTCACTTTCGGTTTGCGTGGTCTCGCCATGCTAGATCCTAATTATTTGAGCTGAACGCCCCTCCCTTCCCCCTCCCCTCCACTTAGTGACCATGACGATCTTAGAGACCGGGTCGGCGCGCTGGTTTCTTCCGCTTTCTATGGACCGATTTTCGGGGCTTGCTACGGGCGGCGTCGGAGCAAATCTTTTGATCGACCATCGCTGCGGGCGCTGCCGCCGAGACTTCCCACTGAACCAGCATCCAGACGTAGTCGGCGAGATTGCCTAAAAGGTTGCGCGATTCGTTCTCGGAAACGGGCCTGCCCATTCTGCGCTCAAAGATCGCCTGAGCATCAAGGACGAGTGAGCGAGAAAGGGCGTTGCGCCGAATTGCCCACCTGTCCCCTCGGCCCTCACTGTCGACGATACGATCGCTCTTTGCGTAGCGCTCGTGCTCATCTGACGATGTTTCGACCGATCCATAGGCCTGCGGGTCGAATGGGACCCGCCTCATCGAGATTTTCCAGCGCCGGGAACCGCAAACACATTCTGGCCGAAGCGCTTTTCAAGATGCCAGGTTACCCTCTGGATATACCTTCGCTGCCGCCACTCTGTGGGGCTATGATAGACGCCGACAGCTTTCCAGTAGTTGCCGGTTGCGTTCAGTCCTGCGAGGAATATCCACCGCGCGGCCTGAACGTTGAAGCAGGGATCGTGGATTAGCCAGAAGCGGATCTGCTCCGGCGGCCGCCCCACGAGCTTTGCGAGCTTTGGTACCCAGGAGCTGTTTATTTGAAGCGGTCCAAGGTCGTGCGTCCCATTGGTATTCAGTATCTCGGCGCCAATCCAACCAGCCTCCTTGTCACGCAGTCCCCAGAGCGTCTTCTCCAGCCAACCGCGTCCTGATGCAGCTTCCCGAATGCAGGCCGCGAGCCTCGCTTCGTGACCTTCGGAAATCGTGGGCGCAGCCACCGCAACTTGTGGTGACGAGAGGCCGAGCGTGGCTAGAGCGACCCAAGCGTGGTGTTTCGGCTTAGCGGTCATGGCCACCTCCCCGATCATCGCCATGGGACGGAGCGGCGTCTTGTGAACCGGCCTTCTCATGATTCGTGCGACTCGTATCGAGACGGTCGGGCGCGCGATCCTCCCCCCGGAATTTATCCAAGAGAGAAGACACCCACTGGTCGAGCGAGCGCGCGGCGGATTGGGCTCGGCCAGCCAAAAATGCCGACAACGGATCACGCTGTTGCGGAAGCGATCGCTCTCGCTCTTCCCTCAAGCGCTCCTTTCGCTGCTCCCGATCAAAACGTTGTTGGTCACGGAGCTCGTCCCATCTCTGACTGTGGCTGGCGACCCTTCCCTTCACGCTGTCGCGCTCGATTCGCCCCAGGCCTTCGAGCGAAGAGGTCTTCTCGCCCGATCTAGTCTTCAGTCGATCGACAAGCCGCTCCCGGTCCTCGGTCCAGAGGCGCGCTCCGAACCGGGCTCGCGTGATCGCGGTGTAGTAATTCTGGCCGGTCACCAGCGGCGAGTTGACCGGTGCCAGCACATAGACCCGGTCATAGGTCTTGGATTGCGCTGAATAGACGGTCTCGCCGTAGCCATGATCCCAGGTTTTGTGTTGACCAAGGTCGACTTTCTGAACCCTGCTCCCCCGGTCCCAGCGAATGGTAGCCGTCATACCGTCGAGCCGCTCGACCGTGCCGCGCTCAGCGTTCTTCAGCCCGAGTTCGTGATTGACGAGGCGCCACTGGATGCGGTCGCCCTCGCTTAGATCTCGCTTCTCCTCCCGGAAAACATTGATCTGCGAAGCTCGCCCGAGGCGGGGATCCCACTCGATCGTGCGGCCGTGCTCATCGACCAGGTTCACTACCTGACGGCCTTTGGCATCGCGACCGACGGTGATCACCTTATATTCGGTGTCCCTCGCGATCCCGAGGCCGACATTGTCGCGCGAAAAGGCAACGACCTGTCCCCGCGAGTAGAATCTCGCAAAGTGCTTCTCCTGGTCGGTCATGCCGGCCGGCGAAAGGATCGATAGTCGCGTCTCCTCGGCCGCAATCGCTCCCTCCGTCTTGAGGGCTTCGCGCACCTTGGTGTTGACGATCAGACGGGTCGCGTTGTCGAGGACGAGGATGTTGGTTTTCGCGCGGTTATCGGGCTTCAATCGAGTCCAATCCGCAACGAGCATCTCAGCGAGCTTCTCACCGGATTCTCCGGTAGTAACCTTGTCGAGCGATCCTAGCGAGCCATCGTAATTCTGCAGACGGGCGAGCCGCACGGCCTGTGCGATCTGGTTGGTCTCCTGGCGAATCGCTTCCCGCAATTCTGCTTTGGGCATCCCGAGCCGCATCATTAGCCAGAACGGTTTGCCTTGCTCGATCGCGCCTGTTTGGCGGGTGTCGCCGAGCATGATGAGGCGCGCACCAGTCGTTCGGCTGATCTCCAAAAGACGGATGGCCTGACGATTGCCGAGCTGCCCTGCCTCATCGACGACAAGGACGCTATTGTCGTTGAGCCTTGCTCCGCCGGTGGCAAGCAGGCTCGCAACGGTTCGCGATTCAATGCCGGCGTTCGCACCTAATTCGGACGCGGCGGACGATGTCGGAGCGAGCGCCATCAGCTTTGCTCCGTCGCTCGCGGCGTCGCGAAGCGCCCCCACAATCGTCGACTTGCCCGCCCCAGCGACGCCGTGGACGGCGACGATGCGGTCGCTGCTTATGCCGAGATGGAGAAGCGCGGTTCGCTGATCGGGCGTCAGATCGTGGGCGATGCCGGCATCGCGTAGAGCCTCGATAGAAGCGAGCGGCCTGGCATCCTCGACCGCAAGAGCGAGGTGGTCCGAGAGAGCCATCTCCAGGCGCGCTGTCCTGCGAGATGTCCGTCCTCGTGTGTGGACTTCGTCGCCCGTCCGGTACCGTGTCTCCAGTAGTTTGGCGCGCTCGAGATGCTCCTCGATATGCGGCCGGACGTCTGAAAGCCGCACCTCTCCCACATGTGAAGCGAGCGCGACCTGCAGCATCCGCCCAAGGTTGTTAACCGCCTCCTTGCCTTCCGACTGTCTAAGACCGAACAGCATGGCGCGCGCCGACAATGACACGCGAACCTCGATGCTGCGTTCGCCGAAATGTTCTGCTTGCGCCTTCGTGTCATGGACCGCCTCCGTATGAAGACCGAGCCGACCGGTCCATCGCTCGTGGAGCCCTTCGAGAGACACCTTCTCCTTTGGTCCCCGAGTCTCGTAAAAGGAGATGCGCCTGGCCGCCTGTCCGGTGAGGCCATGTTCGCGCGCATGGGCATCGATCTGCTCGGCGCGCTGGGACATTTCCGTGATCAGCAGCTTGGGAACGCCCCTGATCTCGAACAGTCCTTTCCGAGGGTCGAACTCGATGTCGTAGCCGCGTTCGCGCAGCAGGTGCGCTAGCTCGCTGCGATACACCTGCCCCGCAGCCATCTGCTCGGAATACATCGCACGCGTTTCGAGACTTACGAAGGAGCTTCCCTCCCGCTCGTTGCTGATATTCATGACCACGACATGCGTGTGCAGATGCGGATCGAGTTCGCGCGATGCATGCTCGGTGAAGCGGGCAAAGACGAGCCGGCCTGTGGTCTTTTCGGTGACTTCGCCGTCTACCCTGTGCCGCATCAGCGCATGCTCTTCGAGGTAGGAGAGCGCCACGCCGACGGCTTGCTCATGCGCGGCGAGGATCCGGTCATCACCTGCGACGAGGGCCATGATCGAGACTGACTTCGGGGCGTTTACCGCGAAGTCCCAACCGGGATGATGCTGGATCGTCCCCTCGGCACGTCGGCGGCCCAACTGTTGGTCGCCGACCCTTCCCTCCAGCAGCCCCTTGAAGATGGCAGGGTCGACCTTGCCTTCCAGTCCGAGCTCGTCGGCAATCTTGCCGCCCCATTCGGAATGCTCGTCGGAGCCCTTCGTGTAATAGTCGCCGACCGTGTAATAGCGGGCGATGTTGGCGGCTGAGCCTTTTAAGCGACGCGGATGAATCATGCCGGCCTCGCCTCGTCACGGTCGCCGTCATGCCGGCCATGCTGCCGCAGCCGGAAGCCAGCAACCTTGCCAAAGAGCTGTAGTGGGGGCGCAGAGGGTGGGCCGGCCACATCGGATGGCGCTTCGTCAGGGACCACCGACACCTCCTCAACATCGGGGGCCGGATCGGCCGGCGCCTCCTGCGGCTGCGGAAGTGGCAGTTCATCTTCGTGCGGGGATTGCTCGGCTCGCCGCTTGCGGGCGGCGACCGATTTGAGCCGGATGGGCTTCACAGCCTGTTCGGCAGATGAGGGATCTGGCTCCCCAGTCGGCGTAAGCCGAATTGGTAACGTCGATCGCTCTTCGAACGCGTCGGCGATCGAGGCCACCTTGTTGAAGCTATCCTCGAATCGGACGACCGGCAGGCTGCGTCCGAACCGGAGGAAGCCCATGAGGTTGGGCAGGTTCGTGACCTCGGTGTGCATCACCAGGGGCCGTGTTACCTGCATGCGCGACAGGTTCACGCCATCGCGCATGTCATTCACGCCGTAGGACATGCCTTCGTTCGCTTCGACCTGCTCGACCTGCCCAAGATTTTCGCTGACATGCTTGGCCGTCGGGGTGTCGTTGGCGCGCAGCGCGACCCAGGTTGAGCAGTAACCGGTGATCGCGGCGGCATCCTGGATACCGTAGGTCGCCTCGAGCTGCGGGTAGCTCTGGAAGCCGAGGATGCCGCACCCGCCATATTTCCGGGCGCGGGCCAGGAAGTCGGAGAGTGACGGGAGCTTTTGGAGCGTCGGAAGCTCGTCGATGACGCAGTAGAGGCGGCGATTTCGGTCCGGTGCCATGCTCATGATCGCGCTGATCGCGATGTCGAGCCAGACCGTGATCAAGGGCCGTAGCGAGGGAAGCTGGTCGGCCTTGACCGTAATGAAGAGCCAGCTGTCGTCCTGCTCATTGGCGACCCAGTCACGGATCGACAGGCCATCCTCGGTGTCATCCAGATAGGAGAAGCTGCGCATAACAGAGGCGAGTTCAGCTTGGATGCCGGCGCTGGTCCGTTCGCCTTCCGTCGAGATGAAGGCCGCGGCGTCAGTGCCGACAGCGAAGGCGGCGAGCTCCTTGAGCTTCGATCGCAGCAGCGTGTCGAGCAGGATCGAAACGAGCGTCCGTTCCTGTCGCGCCAGCTTGCGCATTACGGCAACCAGGGTACCGCGCGCGGCCTTCGCCCAGAACGGATCGCCGGCCTTGTCCGGTATAGTTGACTCCGCAATCTGATCGTAATGATAGTCGCGGGGGACATCGACCCACGGCGACCAGGAATCCGCCCGCGCGTCGAGCGGGTTCAAGAGGACGTCGATGCCGGGCCGGTAGAATTTCTCAACGAAGGTTCCGGCGGTGTCGTAAACGATCGCGCGCCGCTTCCGGTTGCGGATGCCATCGAGCATCTTGACGATGATGTTGGTCTTGCCGGTGCCGGGGGCTCCGCAGATCAGGATATGCTCCGGCTCGAAGGCATCGGGTACATTGACCCCGCCAATGTCGAAGGAGCCCTTGGCGCTTCGCCACAATGCGCGCCGTACCTGCCGGACCGTTCCGAAGCGCGCGCCACGAAGGAACTGGTTCGACCCGAGCCCCCTCCCGGTCCGGGTGAAATAGAACCAGGCCCAAAGGAGCATTGCGAGCGCAAACAGCCCCGCCAGTGTGGCACCATGCAGCAGATACCCCTCGAAGGCGGTGAGAGTCTTGTGCGCGATACCGGAGTCAAGAAGCCCCTTGGGCGAGGTCCAATATTGCTTGCCCGCGGGGGTCTTGAACAGGATCGGCGCCGCGTTGCCGGGCACCGTGTCACCCATGAATGCGGCCTGGACAAGCTTCACAAGAACGAAGCGCTCATACTCCGTCGACTTCTCGAGCGCGTACCAGATCGTCCCCCCAATCCAGATGACGAGACCGGCGAGGAAGGTCTGGTAGAAGACCTGCGTCGTCATGCGAACGTTGTGGACGATCGCCTGCCCGCCCCTCGTCCAGGAGCCGAGCGTGTCATGGCGGAAGATGCTCATGCGCGGTCCTGCTCGGGATCGAGCAGCCCCCTTTCACGGAGCAATCTGCGCGCTTCGGTCAGTCCCTTTTGAAGGATTTCTGGCGAGCGTTCACCGACCGAGGTCGCGAGGATCGCGAACGCCTGGATGGCGGTCGCGTGAAGCTCATCGAAGCGGGCATGATACCCTGAAGGATCGCTACCTTCGAACCGATCGAGGATATCGCGACAATAGGTCGCGGCGCCGACGCCCGCATTGCGAGCCTGAACGGTAAGCCGCGCATAGAGGTCGTCATCTATGCGGATTGTGATGCGTGCCAAGCGGCGGACTCCTGTCCGGCACGCTCAGAACATGGTGAAGCCTGAACGGATTACCAGAATTACTGCGCGATCTCAAGAACTTATCGAAACTGCCGGTGGCTGCCACAAAGTGCCAAATCAGATCAGTGACTTAATCGCGAGATCGCGCACTGCTGGCTGCCGCTGGCAGCCGACCAGTGCCAAAGCGACTGCCAGGTTGTGCCAGCGCAAAGGCCCGGAAAATCCGCCGGATTTCCGCCCGCAGCACCCGTGCGTACGGTGCATTACATCGCCTTCGGGCGTGCGTCCGCTCGTTCGCAGCGCGCCCGGCGCTGCGCCAAACGAATCGGGCTGCGCGGGTCTCCCCGGCAGGGGGAACCGTGCCTTTGCCGTTCGTGCGTCGGGCGGGGTGTCGGGCATTGCATCGGGCACCTCCCTTATGGATAGTGTCGGGCGGCGGGCTGACCTCCTTTGAAACGAAGGAGTCGAATATGCCCAAGATGACGGATCGCGAGCGGCTGGCGAAGATTGAGGCCGATCAAGAGGCGCTTGCAAGCGAGGCTGAGACGGTGCGCCGATCGCTGCGCGCGCATTATGGCAGGATCGTTGCCGACCTCCCTGCCGAACGCCTGAGCGAGCGGGATTTCCGTGATTTGCTGATGCAGGCGGTGCGGGTCGGTGGCGGTGCTGCCGTTACCGCACTCAAGGCTTTGCCTGCTCTGTCCGATGCCCCGCCTGCGGGAGCCGGGTCGTCGCAGCGTGAGGCTCCTGTGCGGCGCAAGCCCGTCCAGGCTGCGCCCGCTGCCGGGAGCCAGGAACAGGTCCAGCCATAGCGGAAAGGGGAGCGACGTTGGCGGGCCGCAGGCTCCGCCAAAAGGAGCGCCGCGGGGGAAACCGTTCGGGTTGCCCCCGCTCGTGCCAAAGGCACGACAAGAGGCCGGGCGCGGTCCCCCGCCCCGGTCCCCAGTCTGTCAGTCCGCCCCTTCGATCAGGCGGCGATATAGGCCCGCCTTTTCTTGACCGGCACGTCTGCGCTCTGGTCTGCCGCCATGAAAACATGGGTGGGCACGCGGTGGCCGTTCTGCGGGTTGAACAGGTCGTAAAGCCCTGCCTGAATTCCCGACCCTTCGCAGATGATCGCCTCGACGGGCATCAGGTCGGCAATCTGGCGATTGCGCTTGAAGGCTTTTCCGTCGCCGCGCCCGTAAAGGCCGAACCCGATACAGGGAACGCCCCGCTGCGAGGCCCAGCTTGCCGCCGCTGCATCGACGCCCGCCCGCTGCCCGGTGGTGACAAGCATCATGGACGGGATGCGCGCCTTGATCTGGTCGAGCCGGTTCCAGAGGATACGCCAGTCATGCCATTCGGCGGGACCGGAGACGACGACGACGGGGCCTTGCGGGTCATAGCGTTCGCGCCGCCGTTCGGAGCGGGCGCGCAGGAAGTCGAGCGCGGAAATCTGGCTTGCGGTCGTCACCTGCGAGGCCCGCGACCCGCGCGCCGGGCTCCATGGCTTGCCGGTATAGGTGCGATACATCAGCCCCGCATAATCGCGCATCGTTTCCATGGCGGCGCGCTGCTCGGCCAGCGACTGGCATTCAAGCTGGGTGTCCTCAAGCTCCTTGGTGAAGACTTCGCCCGGCTCCAGCCGCCGCGCCATATCGCGGATACGGTCGGCAAGGTCATCCTCGCGCCGCTCCAGCTTGGCCGCCACGAAATGGAAGCTGTTGACGAAGCCCCATGCGATCTCGGCGCTAAGCGGTTCAAGCCGGGTATCGCTGAACAGGTCGAAGATCGATGCGACCACGCCCCCGCATTCGGCCTGCGCGGCGATTGTGTCCGGCATCAGATGTTCGGCGGGTTCCTCCTGCGGCCCGGCGATGCTCAAGGGGATGGGATCGCCGAACGATGCTTCAAAAGGCGGGGTGGTGGTGAGGCTGGCATAAAGTTCCGGCAGGTCGGTGAAACTGCTAACGCTGCCCAAGGCCGTTGGCTTGCTCATGGGATGGTTCCTTGTGACGGGATGACGGTTGAGGGCCGGGGAAGCGTTGCACCGCTCCCCCGGTCCGACTGCGCTAGGAGGCCTTAGAAAGGCACCTCATCGTCAAGGCTGCGGGCGCTGCCGCCGGTATATTCGCCGCCCGGCCCGGCGGTGCTGCCACCCGAAAAGCCGCCCGACCGGCCCCCGAACCCGCCGGAGCGCTGGCCGCGTCCGCCGAAATTCATGGGTTGGGCATCGCGTTCGCGGTCGCGCCGCCATTGGACGTCAAAGCCGTTCGTCTCGTCCCCGAACAGGGCGATGGGAAGCGGTTCGCGAAAGCTCGGATCGTCGATCATGCCGGACAGGAACACTTCGGCATTGCGCTGCATCTTGCGTTCCCACACGACGCCAATCTGAATGTCGTCGCCTGCCTGGCTCGTCTCGTAAATCTCATAGACGGGGGCCGCGTCGGATTGACGATCTTCGACGCGGCGCATGATGAGATAGGGAAAGCGCATGGTCCGTGTGGCGATCTTACCGATGATGTCGCCCGCGCGCTCGTCGAACTTGAAGTTACCGATCTTCATTGCTTCATCCTTTCTTCCGGTTCTGCGGCTCGAAACCTTCACCGGCCGCATCTGAACCTTACCCCCTCCCCTACATTACTTCCATTTCATTGATTTCTTGACAGAATTTCATCGTACCTGGTGAGCCCGAGCACTTTTCCGCCGCGAAGCGGCCAATGGACACGAAGACGCACCGGCCGCGCGAGCGGACGGTTCCCTTTTGACGGATAAGGGAGCGTGGGCCGGCTCGATCGTCATCGCACCCGGAGCCGCCCTCGCGGGTCCGAAGGCGCAGGGCCGGGTCGGGGATGCAACAGGCACGGGAGCCTAGCGAAGCTTGCTTAAATGGGGCCGGCGCTTCTCCTGAAACAGACAAAAGCCGCCGGCCCCATTTCAGCTAGCGCAGCTTGGCGACGCAACTCGTTGCATCCCCGACCCCGCTCTGCAACGCGCGGAACCTGCGAGGCGGCGAAGGGTGTGATGCGATCGTGCTGGCTCCACGATCCACATCGCGCGGCACGCGCGATTCCTTAGGCGAAGCCTGCATTGCGATGCCCGTGCGACACGCCCGACGCCGCAGTAGACACCCCCAGCTCCCTCTGCCCAACGCCCGCGGAAGGGATCGTCACCGCGAAGCGGACAAGACCCGAAGGGGCTTGGTCGAAGCGCAGCGGAGATAGAGCCCGGTGCCCGCTCGCGGGCAGCCGCCCTGCCCAGCGCATCCGACAAGGATCAATCCGCGTACTGCTCACCCCAAGGCTCGGCCTCGCCCCGCCTTTTCCAATAGCGCTTCGCGACCGCATCGAACGGTTCGACATTCTGCCCAAGCGCATCGAGATTAGCCTCGATGAAGGCCCGTCCCTCGGCGGCATCGCTTCCCCAGATCCGGGTCGACGAAGAAGCAAGCGACCCGCGATTGACCCGGCGGATCAGCTCCAAGCCCGGCAGGGCGGCGAGCCGATCCTCGGTAGCCTGGCTCGCCGTGCCGAAGAAGATGCGGTCCGGACCGATCGGCATCTGGATGAAGAATTGGTCGCTCATCAGCCCTCCTTCCCAATGGAGCGGGAGATCCGACAGCAGGAGTTTTGGCGCCTCTGGCTTGAAGGGCATCACCCACCAGTCGAGATCGTGGAAGCGCTTCGTCATCTCGTCATGAAGCACGATCTGGGAGAGCCAGGACGTCAGGCTCTGGGTTTCCATGAGGCCGGGATAATGCTCGCCCAACCACTCTTCGGACGATGGCCAGCCCTCGGGCAGCGCAACATCCCCCTGCGTCAGGAAGTGCTTGAGCATCGCCATGCCCTGGGTACGCAGATGATCGAGGACATCGGGCTTGCGCAGCCGGAGCGAGTTCAGGAAGAAGGCCCAAGCGAGCTTGTCCTTGGGGCTGATCGCCTCGCGCCGTTCGATCTTGGCGAGCACGACGGCAGCATCATTGTCGATCGGACCGAACAGCTGCTTCTCGAGATGATCCTCCTCCAGCCCCAGCGGATTGTCGCCGAGCGCATAGAGACCGTCCTCATAGCCGGTATATTCCGGGGCCAGCGCGCTTGACAGCACGCGCCCGTCCAGCACCTTGAAGCTCTGGAGCTTGCAACTTGCGTCACACCAGCGGCGAAGCAGGAATCGAGGCACATAATGATGCTTCATGGGAGGCTCAGCGTGATCCGCCGCCGCCTCGATCGCAAGCGAACATCACCCCGCACGAATGAACAAGGCGTCGCCATCAATCCCGCTCCGAGAAGATGCGCGGCAAGATCGCGCGCAGCTCGTCCGCAAAAGGATAGGGTCGCACCGGCCCCTCCGACTGGCCCGGAGTCAGAGACCAGTCCCACCCGGTCTGGTCTTCCGACAGAGCGCGAAGCCGCTCGAAGAAGGTGGCAGGCTCGCCGTGTTGCAGGGTATATTCGAGGTCATCGACCAGAACGATCGGCACGCGCCGCCAGTCCTCGACGCTGATCTCAGGGTCCTTCTCGTCGGCGATCGCATTGGCGATCGCCAGCACCTCGGGGTAGAGCTTCTGTCCCATGACCAGCCAGGGATCGGCGGTCACGACCATGCCCAGGCAATCGTCAGCGACGGGTCGGTCGAGCAACCCACGCCGGGCATGGGAGAGGAAACGCCAGACCTGGAACACCCCTTTGGCGATCTCAGTATAGGCCATCGCCGCTTCGCTGACCGGATCACCGGAGAAGCGTGCTTCGACCGGCATCCGCTTGGCCTTGCACTCGACCGCCAGGCGCACCCCGCCACTGTCGGAAACAAGGATGTCGGGGGAGTCGAAGCCGCGACCGCGACGACCATAGCGATATTCGGGATCGACCTGCTGATCGGGCAACATCGCCTTGAGATAGCGCAGGCAATAGCTCTCGAACAGGTGCCCGACCTCGCCCCAGATCGCCCCGCCGCCATCTACGATATCGAAATAGAGACCCGAGGTGATGCGTTGCATGATGAGCGGCGGCAACGGCGCCATGGCGTCCTCACCGGCCGCGCCGAACAGCAGGATGGGCTTGCGCCGCAGGACGCTCGGCTCATAGCCGATATGACCGCGCCCGCTCCGCAGTCGCTTCGCCTCGAGCACCGCCTCGTTCGAGGTCCAGGAGATCCGCGCGAGCACTTTCTCACGCACGTCCGCCGTCACCCCCTCGGGCAGGTCATGGTTGCGCCAGATGCGCGTCGCCGAACTTGTGGCGCCCACAAACAGGTAGAAGCCGGCCTCGATGAACTCCGACACGGTGCATCCAACCTGCGCCTCGAAATGCGCTCCCGCCAGCCCTTCACCGAACATCTGCAGCGCCCGGTACGAGCGCGGCATGTTGGAAAAGCCGCGCTGCCATTCGAACTGGCGCTGGGTCAGCCGGTGGACCTCATACATCACGTCGCGCCGCTTCAGGAACGCCCTGTCGTCGGCCTCCTCGGTCCGCTGAACGAGCTTAACGAGCTGGAAGATCGTCGAGAACTGCTGGGTTATGAGTTCGCGCCCCCGGGGATCGGGACGCTGCGGCGCGACCATCGCATAGTTCACCAGCGTTTCGAGCTGCCAGGGATAGAGTACATAGGGTGCCCCAGCCGACCCGTCGGTCACCTCTGGCGAAAACTGCATGTAGCGGCGCGCAATGTCCTCCTGACCATTCTGGATCGCCCACGCGCTCCAGGTCATGCCCACCACATCATAGAGCGTGGTCTTGGACAGGAGGCGCGCCAGCTTCTCGCGATATGTTTTCTGTCCAAGGCTCTGCATGCGGCTTTCACTATTCTCTCTTGGGCGGCGCGCATCGGCCGGTCGGGAACTCTGGTCCTTCCGCCTCGAACAGCCACTTTGCCGTGGAAGCTATGCTAAAGGCGGGAACAGACAAGCGTCGCAAACGCGCGCGTTGCGGAAAGTCTTGCACCACCGGCGCTGTCCGAGGTTTTCCGACCGGCCACCTGTCGTTATGGCCGCGAATCCAATTCAACTTGAGGTACTAGAATGAACAATAGTGATATCGCCGAGACCCTGGCGGGTGAGCATGGGCTGACCAAGGCCGACGCCAAGAAGCTCGTCGATGCCGTGTTCGCGACGATCGTGGACGCAGCGGCTAAGGGCGAAGAAGTATCGTTGAACGGCTTCGGCAAGTTCAAGGTCAAGGATCAGCCCGAGCGTCGGGGCCGCAACCCTTCGACCGGCGAAGCGATCACGATCGCGGCGTCGAAGAAGCTCGGCTTCACCCCCGCCAAGGCGGTGAAGGATAGGCTGAACGGCTGATATGGACCGGGAGGCCCGTTGATCGCCGAACGGCGATTACCGGGCCTCCCGCCGAACTGCTGGCGGCCCACAGTAGCGCGACAGGAGCATGCCATGGCGAGGATCTTCATCACAGGCAGTTCGACCGGGCTCGGGCTAGCGGCTGCGCAATCCCTGTCGGAAGATGGGCACGAGATCGTCCTCCATGCCCGCAACACCGAGCGCGCCATCGCCCTCGAGCGCGAGATACCCGATGCCAAAGGGATCGTCACTGGCGACCTTAGCCTGTTGGCCGACGTCCGCTCGGTAGCCTACCAGGTCAATGCGCTCGGCCCCCTGGATGCTGTGATCCACAATGCCGGCCTCTACGGCGACAGCGGCCAGGGCCGTACCGCCGAGGGCCACTCTGTGATGACGGCGGTCAATATTCTCGCGCCCTATGCCCTTACTGCGCTGATCGCGCGGCCCAGGCGGCTTGTCTTCATGAGCAGCGGCCTGCATCGCGGGGGAGCTGACAGCCTCGACGACATCGACTGGACCCAGCGCCGCTGGCAGGCGGCTCAAGCCTATGCCGACACCAAGCTCCAGATTGTGGCGCTCGCTTTCGCCCTCGCGAAACGCTGGCCCGATGTCCTCAGCAACGCGGTCGATCCCGGCTGGGTACGCACCCGCATGGGAGGCTCCTCCGCACGGGTCGATATCGCCACCGGACAGGCGACGCAGAGCTGGCTTGCGGCCAGCGACGACGCCACTGCCCTCACCAGCGGCGGCTACTGGCACGCGATGCGCAGCGAAACACCGGCAGCACCAGCGTCCGACCCGAGCTATCAGGATCGTCTCATGGCCGAGCTGGATCGCTTGACGGGCATCGGCCTCAAAATCTGAGCTGGGATTGGCACTCGAGAAGCGGGAGCCGGGCTCGGCCGCTTGGCGCGTGACGTATTGTAGAGGAGCTTACTCAGCTTCATCGTCAGGGTCATTGGGCTCCAGCCAATCGAGCGGAACAAGGGCGTGATCGCGCCATTGCTCGGCAAGAACCACGTTATCCAGTTCACCCCAAACATCCTCGTCGGCATGGTCGAGAACGATGACCTGGAGACGCCCGTTGGCGGCAGCCACCTGATCCCCGAGCAACGCGAAGACCTTACGCACGGCTTCGACGTCCTGGTCACGCCAGGTCACCGGGTCTGCCTTCTGATCGCCGGCAGTACGGCGAGGGAAATAGACCTGGCTGGGCTGGTCGTAGATCAGCAATCCGGGAACGGGGTGGTGGGGAAGCGACAGGAAAAATGTCTGAAGCGCGAGCGTCAACGCGACATGATAGGCAAGCCAGTTCGCCCCGCTGCCGATCTCCCAGAGATAGTCGTCCCGGGTGCCGCGGATCACCTTTACCGTCAGGTCCTGGATCATCAGTCGGACCGGCGCTTCGGGCCATTCGGCATCAAGACGCGGGATCAGTCGCCCGGTCGTCGCCTCGATGCTGTCGATCGCATTGCGCAGCTTGCGCTGGATCTCGCTCTCCGACACCCGACGCTGCAACTCGGCGATCTGCGCCTTGAGGGCATCGATCTGCTGACGGAGCCCGGCGGCTTGATCGGTCTTGTCGTAGAGTTCGAGCGCCTGCTCCAAGCGCCCAAGGAAACGCTCCATCCGGTCAAACCGGTCGATCGCCTGCTTCGCCGCTTGCGAGTTGCGCTCCAGCAGGCCAATCTCGCGCTTGATCTCGTTCAGGCGGATCAACGAGGTCTCGGCCTCGGCGCGCAAGCGCAGGATCTCTTTGTCGAGCGTATCTGAGACGCTGGGATGGGTTCGCAGCCGAACCTCGATCGCGGACAGCGCATCGCTCAGCTGCTCGACCTTCTCACGGCCGCCTTCCCCCAGGATCGCGACGACATCCTCGGGCCGATCTTCAGGGACGAGTTGCTTGAGCCATTCGGAGATCGACAGACGATCCCGTTGAATGCGCAATGCGCTTCCGTAAGCGTCGCTGCTTTCGATAAGTCGACGCAATTCGCTCAGGCGTTGGCGCCGTTGAGTGAGTTCGCCAGCGACCTTGCTCTCTTCGTCGCGCAGTTCGCGCAGCCGCACCAGGGCAGCGTCGATGCCGGCAATGGTGGGATGTGCGGCCTCGCTATTGGCCGCCACAATCCCGCGCAGCAGGTCGACGATATCTGGCCATTCTGTCGGGATTACCTGATCTGACGGCAACAACCCGAACTCGATTGCCTGCCGAAGCCAAGACGTCGCCTCCAGCCTCCAGGCATTTCCGGCGGTCACGAGCGCACGCAAGTCGGTCTCCCGCCGTCGCAGGATCCGGTTCAAGCGGTCAAGCTCATGGCGCGCCTGAAGGACCTCGGCGGTCACGGCCTGCAGAATGTAGGGAAAGATCGTCTTCAGCTTGTCGCGATGCTCGCTGGTATCCGCCTTGAAGAACATGACGTCAGGATTGGCGACGATGTTCTGGGGCTGGAATGTGAATGCCATGAGGTCGCGAAAGCTGGGCCGCGACTGGGAGGCGGCTTCCGAATCGGGATCGAAGCCGAGATTGGTGAGACCCGCGAGCCGGTCGAGCACCTTTTTGACGTTACCCTGAGTGGTATCCTTGCCTTCGATCCGGTGCGGAATCTCGATCGTATCGGCCTCGATCAGGACCATATCGCCAGTGCTCTGCTGGTCGCCAGGCTCCCTGCGTGCGAGCAACTTCTGCCCTTCAACCGTATCGATCACGATCCCAAACCAGCTGCAGTTCTCGCGAATGACGCCAACGGGGATCGCGCATTTGTCGGAGGCGAGGCAGTAATCGATGATCGGGATGACCGCCGATTTGCCTGTCTTCGAAGCGCCGCTGATGACGTTCACGACGCCTGGGTGGAAATCCAGCTCGCGAGGCTTCTCGTCGGTGCGTGGCCAGAGGATCAACTTGAGAAGCTGGAAATACATTAGAAGTCGATCCTCAGGGTTGAGGCGATCTGGGGAAGGCCGAGCTTGGAAAACCAGTAGCCAATCTTGTCGGCAGCGCTCGAAAATCCTTTCAACCGTTCAGGAATGGAGGGTTTCTTCACATCCAGCAGATCGAGCGGATATCCGTGCAACAGCGCTGTTTCGTGGTCGATGCGAATGAGCCGCGAAGTCGATGCGACCCCGATCGACTGGAGGCTGAGCGGCCTTAGCAAACGGGCCCGCGAATGAAGCTCGACAAGAGCCTCGCGTTCACGATCGAATTTGGCGGCAAACAGCGTGAGGCCCGACGCCTTTCTGGTCGATGCGACAGCGTCGAACGTTTGCCGGTGAAGGAGCATCGGCAAGACAAGGAAAGCGAGCAGGAAAGGCGCGGACTCGGCGGCGCCGTCCTCCTGATATCCCAGCGTGAAATTCCAGATCAGATAGGCGCCGATGGCGGGGTTCTGGACGAGGTCGAGTTCGGTGAGGTCTGCGCTTGCGAAGGCCGTCATTCAGGAGCGTCTCCCAGAAGCGAATCATAGTCCGCGTGCCAGCCTACTCGGCGGCGATCGGCCAGATCGTTGAAACTCCCATGGACGAAATGTCCTGGCACGACCCGCCCTTCGAGCGGGGCCTGATGTTGCGCGCACTGACGATAGACCAGCCGTCCCTGAACCGGCGCCGATCGGTGGGAATGAAGATCTGCGATATCGCCACGGATCATGCCATGCCGCCGAACGAGATCGTCGTCCCAGGTGTCGAGACTACCGGGAAATATCACACCACGATCCGCCCAATCGGCCTTGTCCGCCGACGCCCGCAGATAGTCGCTGACGGCACGCAGGCGCTCTTCGTCGTTGGCCTCCACCAGTTCGAGCTGCCGGATGAAGGTTGGCCTCGTTGAAGCAATGCCGGCGACGAGATCGTCGCTTGGCGCACCGCCAAAGGATGTGAGCAGTCCAGGCATATTGTTTTGCCGGACGAAGGCGTGGAAATCGCGCCGGAACGCGTCGGCATCCAATATTGGACGCTCGCCCCGCTGGATGAGACGGTCAAGCGCCTGCTTGGCCTGCCCGATACCGGATTTGATGAGGACGTCGATCTGGCTCTCGCTGATCACCGGCAAGAGAACCGCCCGGATCGCGTCGAGAGGGTCTGCCCCCTCCGACTCCAGCGAAAACCGCGTCACGATCGCCATCTGCTGCTCGGGCGGCGCGTCGAGGAACGGCTGGAGATACTCAGCGCAGCCAGGAGGTGTCTTCAACTTCGCCAGCTTGGTCCGGATGACCTTCAACGCGGCCTCCGCGCTCGCGTCATCATCTGCTGCGGACAGCGTCTGGGCGAAGTCGCCCTTTTTCTGCGGCGTTACGTAAAGGCGGTAGTCGGTCAGGCCCGCATCGATCTCTTGGCCGACGATCATGGCCCGCCAGTTTTCGAACGCTTTCCAAAGATCGTTGGCCCAATCGGACACTGGGTTTTGCCGAAGCGCGCTCTTCGTCTGCTCCAGCAAAAGCTTGCCGTCCGCATGATGGACGGCGACGTCGTCCTGGAACTCCAGCGATACCATGGCGCCTTTGGGACTGGTCAGCAGATGATAGAAGACCCGCACCGGCTGCAACGCAAAGCCGAGATATTGCCCAGGCGCGCTGTGCTTGGCAGGTTTTGTCTCGGCGTTCATCAGATCAGCCCCCTTGCCAGCGATGCTGTTCAAGTCGCGGCACAAAATCAAGCGGTGATGACTTGAAACATCGCCTAATGCTCTGCTCGGGGCCGAAGCGACGGATGCACTGAGCTTTTAGAAAAACGAACCAAGCCGATCACATCCCCCCAAATGGGTGGAAACGTGATCGCGGAACTTGAATGCCAGGCGGGCTTGTTCCATGATTGTTCTTGCTTAAACCTCAGGGGTGAAACTTGGTAGACGTCATCATCAATGAAGCCCTGATCGAGGCGGGGGAGCGCTATTTCATCGCTTACGTCGCTCGGCCCAAAGGTGTCGGAGCCCAGATCGTCGCAGACCTGGAAATGGATCTCACCGGTCCCGTCACCGCCGAACTCATGGCACCGAGAAAGCTCAGCGGCTTTGAATTCCCGGCGCTCGAACTGATCGAGCGGGCCAGGCGCACGGCTGCGGAAAACGGCGTTCGCAAGATCCTGCTCATCGATCCGCAAGGCCTGGTCCCTCTTTCAAAGGTCAACCGCGCGAACCGCGACTGACGCGGGCGGCCACAGTTTAGGATCATAGCCATATGGGGTCATTTCAGAGGCACAAGCGAACGATCAGGATCGCAGACTTCGAAGACCCTCGCGGCGCGGTCACCATCGAGACCCTCATGGCGATGGAACGCCCGGACTGGGAGCATCTGCGCGACCGGATCAACCTTCGCCGCGCCGATGTTCCGGGCCAGCCGCTCGCGCGCTGCCGGCAATGCGAGCACGGCGTGTTCATCCGCGCCCAGGCCGTCGACGATGATCATGTGCCGATGTTCGCGCACTTCCCGGGCAGTCCTGAGAACTGCCCCTGGTATGATGGCGGCACGATGACGCCCGACGACGCCCGGGCAGCCCAATATCAGGGACATCAGGAATCGGCGCTGCACAGACGTACATGCCAGACGGTCGAGGCGATGGCGAAGCAGGATGCCCGCTGCGCCCATAGCGCGATCGATACCTATCTGCGCCCGGCGATCCATAAGCGCGGGCGATATCCCGACGTATTCCTCGACATGACCGGGCTTGGGCGCTTCGCGGTGGAGGTCCAATTGTCCAAGCCGTTCGCGCCCGAGATCAGTGCGCGACATCTCCATTACGACCGCGAGGGGGTGAAGCTTATCTGGGTGTTCCTCGAACTGGCAAAACCGCTTCCCCAGGGCTTCCACGATGTGATCTCGATGCAGCGCGGAAACGCATTCCTGTTCGATGCCGCGGCCGAGACCGCTTCGCTCGCAAAGGGAACGCTCGTCCTCAGCTGCTATCTCGAGAACGGCAAAGGCGGTTGGCTCGCACCCCGCCTCGTCGCCCTCGATGATCTCGACCTCACGACCGGCCGCTCGGTGTTTCTTGAGGATCGGCGCAGCGAGCGTCTGATCGCACTTTGCAAGGACGGCCGGAGCAGATGGTGGCAGGCGCTCCAGCAGGCCCGACGCGAGAAGCCGGACAATCCCTTTCGTCATGATGCCTATGAGCCGGCCTGGGCATCGGTTCGCGCGCATGTGCCGGCGCTCAGCCCATGGAAGGATGAACATTGGGCTAGGCACGGCGAGCGTGGCCGAGACCATCTCGCGAGCCTGTTCGCGATCCTATGCTCGGTCGCACACAGCGCCGAGCGCGGTGAGGACGTGCTCTACATCTCGCGATATTCTGGCGACGGCCGGTTGCTCGCGATGCTCAACAGCAAGCTCAGCTCGACGACCTACTACCCCTATGTCGATCTTTTTGAGACGTTCCTCGGCAATTCGGCATGCCGCGACCTCATGGAGCGTTCGTCGTTCCGCAAGCTCGCCGCTGCGGCGCGGAGCGGATCACCGCAGATCGACCGGGAACACCCGGTATGGATGGCCTTGGCGCGCCTGTTCCCCGAAGCGCTCGATCCCCTGATCCGCGCTGACCTTTCAGATCTGGAACGCCTGCCGGGCTGGGCTCAAGTTGCTGTAGGCGAAAGGGCTGAGGCGTCTTAGCCGCTCACCAGAAGGCCACTTTGGGACCGGGTACCTGAAACCCCTGTCAAAAATCCTGTTTCAGGTGCCGACGCACCAAGACGTTTGACCATAGAATCGGGCATCTAACGCCTGAAGGACGAAAGAATGGCCACTCAGATTATGACCGATCCCACCGAGGTCTGCGAACAGACGCTGCGCGACAAGAAAGCGTACAACATCGAGCATAGCATCTGGCCGAGCGAGAATATCGTGATCGACCGCCTGCTCGAACGGCGGACCGAGCTGATCCACGCCTATGCCGAGATCCACGAGAAGCTCCATCAGCATAGCTGGGGCATCTACAGTCTGCTCGGGGTTGTCCTGAACGTGACCGTTCTCTGGAATCCCGAGCGGGTAGCCGACGCCCGCGACGCACGCAATCGCCTGGAAGAGATCAACCAGGCAATCGCCGCGATGGCACAGGATCTGACCGGCCTGATCGAGGAGCGCTCGGAACTCGGCAATACGTCCGGGTTCGCGAGCGACACCCACTATCATATCGTCGACGTCATCGACGCCGCGTCGAGCGAGAACGGCTTCTACCGCTTCCATCTGAAAGACGAACTGAAGCCGCTCGCCACCCGCTATGACCTCAAATATTGGCCGAGCCTTGCAGAGATCGTGCAGGTCATCGGCCAGGATGCGGACTTCGCGGCGACCAGGGCGACCGATCCGCTGACGCGGGCGGCAACGACCGGGTCGCGAGGCTCCAAGGCGGACTTCTTCAAGGCGCTGTTCGTGTCGCTCGATGAGAATAATGTCCGCAATCACGGCCATCTGCCGCGCGGGTTCAAGCTGAGCGACGAGACGCTCGCCTCCCTTGCGAACTGCGCTCTCGACCTCGGCCCCGATGACCTCCTCGACGGCGCCTATGTGAAACGGCTGCGCCAGCGCGAGCGCGAAGCGCGCAAGACTGGAGAGTGAACGGCGAAATCACGGGACTTCGCGCGACAGCGGTGCAAGACGACAGGAAAATTGTTACTATCCTGCACTAATTCGGAAGCGGGGGGAGTTCATGCAGGTCAGGATGGTGCAACACGCGGTCGGCCAGGGCGGCTTGTTCAGTGGAGAACTGACGGGGCAGGGAAAGCCGCTGCGCTGGGTCTATGACTGTGGGTCGAACCAGCGGGACGCGCTACGGCGCGAGATCAAGACGGTTGCCGGTGGCGGCGACATTGACATGCTATTTTTATCGCATCTCGATAGCGACCATGTCGGCGGCGTCGATGAGCTGCTTGGCCAGGTAAAGGTCCGCGAGGTCGTCCTTCCCTATCTCAACGAACAGATTGTGCTGGCGACGATGGCACGCGACGCATCGAGCGGGGCGCTGTCGGGCACGTTCGTCGAAGCTACAAACGACCTTGCTGCCTGGTTCGGAAGTCGCGGCGTCGAGACCATCACCTTTGTGGGTGGACCTGAAGAAGAGGATGGCGGTGACGGACCGAGCCTTCCGATCGATCCAAGTGACGGCCGCGAGGGCGAATGTAGGCCCAAATGGACCCAGCCGCCGCAGGCCGCGACCGAACTGATCGCCGATCCCAACCTGACGAAGGCCCGCCCGGCAGGTACGGCGATGATGATGCAGGTAGCGCCAGGCGCTGCTGTACAACTGGTAACACCGACTGGCGCGATCAACTGGGCACTCATCCCTTATGTCCATATGCCGTCGGCCAAGCAGATGCGCGCCTTCGAGCAGGCGCTGGAAGATGCCTTCAGCAAGCCGCTCGACAAGAAGGCAATCGTCGCGAGCGCCAAGGATCCCGACGTTCGCGACAAGCTCCGCGACTGCTATGACGCGCTCTGGCTTGACCACAACCTGATCACGATGACGCTCTACTGCGGTCCCCTGAAACCGCACCACGCCGAGGTATCAGTTTCAAGGTTCCGCCATCATCCTGACTGGTGGCATGAGCTGGGCGGTTGGATGTTGACCGGGGACGCCCATCTGGACGGACTGCGGCGGCGCCAGGGCTTCCTGCGATATTATCAGCGCGTCACGCCGCTTACGAACGTTCTGATGCTTCCGCACCACGGGTCGATCCATAATCATAGCGATCTGGTTCTGGATGCGATGCCGGAACTGATCGTCGGCTATGCCGCCGCCGGCCCGAACAGCTACGGCCATCCGCACGATGACGTGACAGATGCAGTAAACGGCCACCGGCGCGCACATTTCCACCGGGTTTCCAAGCACCGCTCGCACCAGCTTGAGATGAGGGTCCAGATCCCCTGAACCACTCTAAGACCGCGCCGCGCCCAAGGTCGGTTCAAGCCGCCTTGGACCGGCCCGCGCGGTCTTCTGCCAGCCGGTCGAGCCCGTTGCGAACCGCGAGCGCCACATTGACCCGCAGGCGCGTCACCGAATTCTTGAGCGCGTGAAGATAGGCTTTCTCCTCGGCCCGCAGCGCGTCGGCCGATTGCTTGTCGACCGAGAAGTCGAAGCTCTTGAGACCTTCATGGATCGCCACGATCCGGGCGCTGCTGCCCCGCCCCTCGATCCGATATTCCGGGCTCGCCGGAAGGGAGCCTGACACCGGCGAGAATATCCCGATCGAAAGCTCATGGTGGCTGGTCAGGACATAGGTCTGGTCGACGATCTCGACGACGAGGTCGCCCACCAAGGCCAGCCAGGGCTTGTATATCGTGCTGTGCATCCGCAGCCGGTTGTGCAGGCAGTAATCGTCTTCGAGGTCGACGTCGGGCAGATCCTTTGCCCAAGGACGATAGCCGGGCTTCGGATTGTGGGGCCGCTGGAGATAGCTCGCCAGGTTCGACGGCAGCCGCCCGTAGTTCATCCGATAATCGTCGGCCATCGCGCCGGCGAGCCGGGCGGCGACCAGCAACTCCATGCCGGCCTGATGGAAGGCCCCGACCAGCGTGATCGCGCCGAGTGCGACGCTGTCATAACTGCGATGCCCCCCCTTCCCCGCCACGGTCTCGATCGGCGCCGGTGCGAGCCCCTGATCGATCAGCAGCGAGACGTTGCGAGGGCTGAGTTCGGCCGCGATCGCAAGCTCGCGGGATGTGAAGCGGTTTTCGGTGAGAAGCGGACGCGCCATGATACTTCCAGTTTGTGCGAGTTTACATAACTCACATAAACTGGAAGTTATTGCAAGCCCCCTCTTCCAGGCGCTGGCAGCCGGACGCTGGCGCATCTCATGAGCCACCCATGACGCGTACCGAGCCGTCTATTTCTTTCGAACATTCCCCACGCGGCTCGTAGAATAGAGTTGGCAGAGGCACATTATTTCAAAGCCGTGACATCGCTCGCTTATTCGAGCCTGTAACGAAGTTCCGACTCCACCGAAGTTGGAAAGGATGCTATGTTTTTGCTCATCCAACGCTTGCTCCGGGGGGACCATGCGGACGCGAGAAGAGAACGGCGACTTGACCGTAAATGCCGTGGCCGGCGCTTATGTCGTGCTGCTCGGCTGGAGCATCGCTGACGATAAACGCGGTGGCCTCAGAGGCTTTGCGGTCAAGCGGACCGATCCGACAGAGCAGGAAAGCTACTGGATGAAGGGCACGAAGACCTTCAAGACGGTCGAGCGCTACCCAGCTCCCGGAGAGCAATTTTCCAGCCTCATCCACCCGTTCCAATCGTTCCAGTGGGCAGACTATTCCGCGAAGCCGGACCGGCCTTACAGCTATGAGATCGTCCCCATGTACGGCGATCCGGGGGCGCTTACAAAAGGCGCGTCGGTCACGATCGACGTCCATACCGAAGGCGCCGTCGGCGCTGACCATAGCATATTCTTCAACCGGGGCTCACCGGCCACTCAAGAATATGCGCGCCGTTTCCAGAACAAGAAGCCGTCCCTGGCAGGACCGGGCGCCTATCAATGGCTGTCGCGAGGGCTGATCGAAAGCGTTCTTGCCTTCATAGCTCGTGCAGAAGGTCCCGGCTGGAGCCTCAAGGGCGCCTTCTATGAACTCCAGTGGAAACAGGTGCTCGATGCGCTCGGCGCGGCACATGGGCGCGGCGCCGAGGTCAGCGTCGTCTTTGATGGAATCGAAAAGGACGGAGGCCCTCGGAAAGCGAACCTCGCCGCGATCGACGCGTCGCATATTTCCGCGATCACGATACCGCGCACGCATGGTACGCTGATGCACAACAAATTCCTGGTGCTGGGCAACGAGGATGGTCCGGTCGCGTTGCTTTTCGGATCGACCAACCTCACCGAGAACGGCATCTTCGGCCACGCCAATTGCGTCCACATCATTGAGGGCGAGGAACCGGCCAAGGAGTATCTCACCTACTTCGAAGCACTGACCGGCGATCCACTGACGACGCGCGCGAGCACCTACAAGGCCGAGAATGCCTCGCTCTCCCCAGCGCCCAAGGCGCTTGGCGCCGAAGCGCTGGCGCCGGTCTTTTCTCCGCGCCCGAACCTAGATGCGCTCGAATGGTATGCCGATCTGGCGGGTAAGGCCGACAGCGGCCTCTTCATGACCTTCGCCTTTGGCATGCACAAATTGTTCGCTGACATTTTCGCCCGCACCGACGGGCAACTTCGTATGGCGCTGATGGAGAAGGAGTGGAATGGCGCCAACAAGGAGCCGCAGATCGCCAAGATCCGCGCGCTGCAGGCGCTGCCCAATGTCGTGATCGCAGTCGGTAATCACATTCCTCTGACTGGTTTCGACCAATGGCTCGGCGAGCTCGATCGCGTGACGAGCAAGGTCCATGTCCATTGGGTTCATACCAAGTTCGCGCTGGTCGACCCTCTCTCCGACGACCCGATCGTGATCACGGGCTCAGCCAATTTCAGCGAGGCGAGCACCGAGAAGAATGACGAGAATATGGTGGTAATCCGCGGCAGCACCCGGGTCGCCGATATCTACATGGGCGAATTCTTCCGGCTGCACTCGCATCACGCCTTCCGGCAGGCGGTCGGCATTTTTCTGGAAAAGCACCCAGGCGCTTCGCCAGAGGACTTCGAGGTCCGCTTCCTTGTCGACGACCGCGACTGGACGCAGGACTATTACGCGCCAGGCGACCGCAATGCCCGGACCGCGCGGCGCCTCTATTTCTCGCAGTCATGACCGATCCGGTCGCGCAAACCTCGGGCGGCGGCCTGACGGCGCAGCGCAAGAATGAGGATCTCAAAGCCGAATATGTGTTGATCCAGGGCCAGTATGAGGCCTTTGACCAGCGCGCCCTTGGCATGAAAGCTCTCGCTACCCCGCTGCTCGGCGCCGGGCTCGCATTCGGGGTCAAGGAGCATAGCGACGCCCTCCTCTACGCAACCATCCTCGTCGCAGCGTCGCTCTGGCTGCTCGAGGCCATCTGGAAGGGCTTTCAGAAAAACCTGGCTGGCAGGATCGGCGCGCTGGAGGCGTGGTATCGAAACGAGGGCCCCGAAGAAATGCCACCATTCCAGATCTACACGGCTTGGAATGCGGTCCCGAAGATTGACCGGCTCACCTATGTCGCGACGCGGATGTTCGCGCCGTTCATAGCGCTACCCTATCTTGTCGTGATCCTCGCCTGTCTGGTCACGATCCCGTTCAACTGACGGGGCCTATTCCTGCATCGATGATCACCGCCTGGGCCAACGCAGATCCGTGACCGACGACAGGACAGAGTTTGCCCAGATCGTGCTGCAGACGATCTCGCCGTCCTTTTCGAACCAGTGCGTAGCGCCGGGAATGAGGTCGAACGGAATCGGGTGAGACGTTCTCGGATTGTGGAAGACTTCGAGTTCCTGACACCAGGCTTCGCCCTGCGGCCACAAAGCCTCATAGGCGGGTGAGGAAATGGACAGCTCGAAGGGAATCGCATCGACTACGCCGGGAGATCGATCGAACAGGATGCCGTGACGAACCATATCGAGGCCAGGTGGCTGCCACCCAGCAAGAAAGCCCATACGGTTGAATTTGGCGAGAGTGGCGGCATTGCTGAAGATGACCCCCGACAGATGGGCGAAGTCGGGGTCGCGGAAGATTCCCGCCGGGATCTGATCTTTGCCTGTGAGATGGGAGATGGCGACGCCAGCGGCCCTCCGATCCGCACCCTCGCCTTCTACATAGGCTTTCACCCCATAGAGATAGGTCGGCAGCGCCTCGCGGCTCCAGACCATCGACCCCGACTCGTGAAAATCGGCGATCGCGATAGCGAAGGACTGGCCCGCTACATGCGGTAGCGTTTCGTAGTTGCGCTGGAGTTTGCCGCGAAGCGTCTTGGCGAACCGCTCCGCCGTCGCTCCGGTCAGGCGCTCGTCGCGGTCCTCGGGAGCATGGACCCAAGGTCCGATCCCTCCTGACCGCGGAACTGGCGAATTGGCAGTCACGGCCTCGATCCAGCAGCTCGCTCCGCCGCGTTCAATAAGGAAATCGGGTGATGGATGATCCTGGCGTACGGCGATGCTCTGTTCGCGAAAACAGGCCAGAAGGTAGAGTTCGAACAGGCGCGAGGCGAAGTTGCTGGTCTGGAAGTCGGTGACGAAGTTCGCATCGGGCTTGGGCAGTGCGAGGTAGCATTCACCCACAGCCGTCAGCGCCGGCAGATGATCGACCGAGCTGGCGAGCAGCTCGAACTCAGGCGATGTCCCCGATGGGCCAACCTCAAGTAACGGTTTGCGGCGGGGGGTGCTGGGCGGCAGCGGCTCCGCAGGATCGCCGATCCGCATCGACCGCTTCAGATGATCTTTTGCCGCGTCCGGGTCTGCGAACCCTTCGGCTTCGTCCACCTGGACCCAGCGATGATCGACCTGGCGCCTCATCGTGATGGTCGAAAATGCCCAGGTCGCAGGATCGATGAGGATGGCGCCTGCCGCCTCGCCGCGTGCGGACTTGTAGGCGTCGTAGATCTCGCGGTCGCCAAAATTGGGTCCTCGCTCGAGCGAGAGCGCATAGAGATCGAACTGCCGGGCATTGATCTGCGTAAGACCGCCAGCGATCTCTTCAGTCATGGCTGGTCAGCGAGCTTATGAACATTGGGAGATGCTAGTGGAGCCGCTGTCCGTCCGCGACTCATTTTGACATGAAGGCAGGCCATGATTGCGAGGCGCCGTGCAGAGATATTATTTTGATGAAAGCGGCCATGATGGCGATCTGGTCTCGGCGTCGGGCCTCGATTTCTCAGGTCAGCCCATGTTCGCACTGGCCGGGGTCGGCATCGAAGATGACGCTGCCCTGATCGAAGAGCTTGAGCGCCTGCGGAGCACGCATCGTTGTGGGATTGGTGAGCTCAAGTCGAGCGGTCTCGGCGCGAAGCTTCCGGCTTTCGCAAGTAATCTGACCCGCTGGCTCATCGCCAACCGCGCGGCGATCTTCATCGAGCTGGTGGAAAAGCGCTATTTTCTCGCTATCCACATCGTCAATCACCTGCTGTGCGGCCCATATTCTCTTGACGAGGTCGACCAGCCGACCCGGTGGCAGATGGCTGAGCTGCTCCACGGCCCCACCTTCGACAAGGTGCTCGTGGGCTATCTTGCCGCTTGCCGGTCGCAATCGCTGGCCGACATCAAAACGCTTCTCGATCTGATGTGGTCGACGCTCGACGAGTCCGACGAGGACGTTGCGCGCAGTGCCCAACTGCTCACCATGTATGCGCGCGACAATGCGATGGAGGCGGATGCCGAGGCAGAAGCCTTTCTGCCGATCGCCGACGAGAGCGTGACCGGTAAGAAGGTCTGGATGCTCCCCAACCTGCAATGCCTTACCAACATCTATGGCCGGATCAACCAATCGCGCCGCTACGGACTGGACGGAGTGACCTTCGTTCACGACGTCCAGCTCCAATATGGCAAGGTGCTGGAAGATGCCAAAGGCGCGCTGGAGACACTGGCAGCGCAGAACGCCATGCCGATCGTACCGTTTGCCGACTATCAATTGCGCGGTCATGCGACGCTCGGGTTCGCGACGTCGGAGCCAAACCGTGCCTGCAGGCGGCCGATATTCTGGCTGGCTGCGCCATGCGCTTCGGTCGGTCGGGCGTTCAGCGCAAGACCACACTCGACCCGGCACTCAGGGAGGCCGTCCTGGAAATCTACGAGGCAGCGGACCCATATCGCGCGACAGGCATCAACTTCGTCATCAGCGACCGGACGCTGGACCAGCTGGCGGTCCCGCACCTGGGCGATTTCAGCTGGCTCGTCAGAAGCGCCCGGTGAGATGATGGCGGCCTGAACTTGACTTTCTGTTCCTATTACGTTCCAATTGGGGCGCGAGGATATCGTCAATGATCAACAGCTATCTCCAGGGTTATGATTTCGATCTGCCGCTGCATGACGCAGCCGCAGATCCCGAGCTGCCACTTGTGCGGCGCCGGCTCGCGAGCATTGCGGCAGGCGAATCGCTCGATCGCGGATATTACGAGGTCCAGGAACTGGCCGATGCATTTCTCGCGGCCGCTCGAGAGGCAAATGCCGACATGTCGGAGGATGATAGTCCTGCGCGCGCAGGCCTTCGCGACATCCTGGCGCGAGAGCTCGCCTACCAGCAGGAACTTTTCGACGAGGTGTGCGAGCTACCGCTCGCCGACGCGGCCTCGCATCTGGCGTGGCTGGCAGGGCTTATGCGCGACCGCGCAGATATGGCCCCATCAGTCGACCGAGCACGGCGGGTCTAAGGGCATATAGCCATTCAGGCCGTCCCCCAACAGGTTGCTAACGGGCTGATCTGCCTGATCTCGGCGGGCCCTAGCGTCGTCAGCATTTTGCGCTCGGCCGCGACCACCTCGTCAAGGTCATCATAGATGTCGATCGTGTAGGCCAAGCGCGCGAACTCCGATTGCGGCGAAGTGACCATCGCCGTGTAGCGCGTCGGCCAGCAGCAGAGCAGGACCCATGGCCAGCCAGCTGTGGGCGGCGCGTAGCGGGCGAAGAGGATGTCGTCGCTCTGCAGTTTGGAGGGGCGGCGATCGAGCAGGTCGGGAGGCACGACACGCTCGCGCTCCGCGCAGAGAAACGCTTCGAACTCGCACGCCTCGGCGAGCGTTTCCAGGATGACGGGATAATAGCGACCGAGCGCAAGGCTATTCCCAGCATAACATCCGGGGATGTCGATGAGCAGGAGGTCAGGCAGCGTGGGAACCGAGCGGCTGTAATAGATTCGCTTCGCAGCGAGAGTTTCGATGAGACGCATAGGCTTGATACTCCGCTGCTCCGAAGCGGCGTCAAGCAGAGTTAGGGCAAAACTTGCGGCTTTGTTCTTCGACGAGCGGACAATGCAGCGGCGTTGTAGCGTTCAGGCTGCCAGCCGCAGAGCACCCTCGTTGAAATGGTCGATCCATTCCCGCAGGCGAGGACGCTCATCGACGGGAACGTCGGCAGCCGCGCGCTGGAAATCGATGAGATCGCACGGCGCCTCGCTCGAGATCACGTAGATCTCATGGCGCGGAAGCAGGCTGTGTTCGCGGATGTAGCGCGTCATCGAGCCGGGACGGCTCCCACTCGTTGATCGCCAGAGCCCCTCTACTGTCCTGAGCAGCGGAGCAGCGCGCGCCTCGACCAACACGATCAGACGCAGACACCAGGGCAGCAGGCCGGCCAGCTCGTGGACCTTCTGCGCAGCGCAGATCCAGCAGGCCGACTTGATCGGCACCGGAAGTCCTTCGGCCTTGATCCGCAAGATACACGCATCGCGGTCCCAGCCCCATTCGCGCAACGGATAGTGATAGTCGTAGAGGTCGCTGACATGCCCCTCGCGGTGTGCATAACGCCTGCTGTCGGCGGGCGAACTGTCATAGCCGATCAGCTTGATGACCTTCTGCCCCCTCGCCCATGCCGCCTTCGCCGGCTCCCAGTTCGCGACCCACTGATCCTGGGGCTGGATCTTCCACTTCTGCGAGCAGCTATGCCGACGAAAGCTGATCGACGGCAATGTCGCGTTCGTCAGACAGTTTTCCAGCAGCGAGTAATAAGGCGGCCAGTGCTTGAACCGCTTGGGAATGTAGCGGACGACATGATGCTCGATATGGCGCCCGTCCATCCAGCGCTGGAAAACCGGCAGACAATCGTATGTTTCTTCCCGCTCGGTGCCGGTATCAGCCCTGAGCACGACCGAGAGCGGCAAGCCGCGCGCGACCCATTCGATGATCATCGCTGTGCTATCGACTCTCATGCCCCATGCAGCAAGCACCGGGCGCATGAGCTCCGCCTGCTCAGTCATGGCAAGCATGAGCATTTCAATCGCCATGGGCGGCGTGGCTGTCGGCACCGACATCATGCGACGAGGGTTTGGAGTTGGTCGGTATGCGTGGGAGGACTGGTGGTCAGCCGGAACGGCTGGGCCGGATTTCCTGTCCGCAACACGAACTGTGCAGCACCGGTTTCGCGATGCCTCTGGACCGCGACCGCATAGGCATTTTCAAAGGAAGCCAGGCGCGCCCGCTTGGGTGACAGCGGTGCGCGCCTGTCGAGATTGGCATCGAAAATGGCCATTGGCTTGCTCCAGCAGACCGGACGATCATTCGTCGGGGAAAAGTGGGAAATGCGGGCTGGCTGGTTCGTCGCGATCGAACAGGACCCAGGATGCATCGCGCGCGAACGCATGATCGAGCACCGCCCGGAACTCGGCCGAAATGGCGGGGGGCTCGGCATCGCCGAACACCGCGCTGGTGTGAACGAAGAACCCATATTGATGGGCCTAGAGCACGAGATCGACGTGCTGGATGACGATCCGACCATCAGCGCCGCGTGGGGCGGTCTGGATCAGGCGCTCGATCGCTGCACGGTCGGCGGGCGGAATATGCTCGGTCGAGCAAACGAACAGCGTCGAGCGCCTCATCTTCATCTCCATCGGGTTTGAGACATCGCCAGCCGGTCAGGCGGCCGGCGCCAGCGAAATCGCAAGCCCATCGCCTGAGGAGGTCAGCGCAAGCGTCCGCCCGGCCGGGATCAGCCAGCCTACATGGTCGAGGAACGCGGATCGGATGCGGGCTGCGAGCGCGGCTTCTTCGCCGAGCAACAACCGGTTGGCGAGGTTGCGAGACTGGCGCGAGAAGTCCTGTTGCTGGGTCTCCCAGCTGTCGCAGTCGCCATCGTCAGCCGCCGAGAACAGGCTCGCATCGATGAACCATGCAAAGTCTGCGGGCTCTAGCGGCGCGCTCTCGACGAACAGGATCACGGCATCATCAAGGTCGCTCGACCAGGCAGTGCAGGCCAGCGCTTCGCAGGGAATCGAAACGACGACCGCCTCGGCACCTTCCGTCGCGTCGGGCAGCACCGGGATCTCAGCGGTGATCGACGTTACAGCGCCGGTGGAGAAGTCCTCGGGCAGATCGTCGTCGGCGCCATAGGCATGCTGAACGCCATCGCGCTCGATCGTGAACACGCACGGCTCCGCGCGCGGCAGGCTGTCATACCAGCTATAGCCGGAGAAGGATGGCTCCTCGAGAACGGGCCGGCCGCCAAGCGGGTGTTGCGCGCCGAACGCACGCGCGAGCGCCTGCTCCACATGCGCTTCCTGCGCCGGCATGATCACCATCGGATCGGTTCGAACAGGATCGCCGGTGTAGCGATCACGGCTGTCAGCCGTGATCGGGAGCCAACCGCTGAGCCATGCATCTGCTTCAGGAAGAGCGATCCCGAGGTCGAGCGCCGCAGTCCAGCTTTTGAACGACAGCCGATGCGTCGCATTCCGCGAGACCGCACGAAAGATCGCGGTTTTCACCGCCCTGCGCAGCGCGTCGAGCGCCGGGTTCTCGACCATCTCCTTGCGCGCCGGGAGCACGAGCTGGAGCGCGGGCGCATCGATGATATCGACCCGGGCACGCCAGCCCTGGCGGTCGACCTCCGAGACGGTCGGTAGCCGACAGGGGACCGTGACGCCGTGAAAGTTGATGCGCGGCGCGTGACTTGCTTCTGTCACACGGTCGGCGAAGATACCGATGCGACAGCCCTGCCAATGCTCGACATAGACGGCGCCTGCGAGGAAGTCCTTGCGGTCGAGCTCCTCGCCGTCAAGCCAGACCGGCATGGGGTAATGAAGCGCCGCCGCCTTGGCTGCCTGCTCGACCTGGGAGGCCCAGGCATCCGGCAACAGGATGTCAAACAACGTCCCCCGGGTCAGATCGGACTGCTCGATTGGCAGCGCAATCGCCCCTTCCCAGCCATTCTGGGGCAGATGGACCTTCCACGCACGTCTTGCGGTAGTCGAGTAGGACTGAACGGTGACGGCGTGTCCGGCGAGACTGAACACGCCCATACCGGCTGGATCTTCACGACGAGCCGTATCATCCCCCCACCCGGACTGGCCCAGGGTCAGCAGCATGTTCGGGTCATCAATGCCGTTCCCGTCGTCCCGCACCAGAAGGTGCGGGCTGCCGTCATCGGTTACAACCTCGAGATAGATGGCCGTCGCATTCGCGCGCCGCGCATTCTGCAGAAGCTCCGCCAGAACGTCCGAGATCGTCCCGTTGAACAGACGCGAGACCTTGGTGATGAGCGATTGACCGACAGCTGGCCGGACCTGGGTTGGAAAGGTCATTGGGAGGGGCACGGCTATTCTCCTTGGGCACGCGGGGACAATCCCTCACGCATCCAAACCCCACCCCCTCCCCTGGGGCCGGTGTGCCCGAGCGCCTCAGCCAGAGACCGGAACCACTCGAACGGGCGCGCGGCCAATCGCCCGATCGGCTATGGTCGATCGGTAGCGGGAAGGTCATCGACTCGAACGGGAGGACAAGATGCGCGAACTGGATGCGGAAGAGCGGGCAAGCCTGGCTGCGCTCGATACGGATCTGCCGACAGCCGATCTGATCCATATGGCCGATGGCCTCGCCGACATTCTCCGGGGTCGAGGTCACGTCATCCAGGCCCGGCTCGTCGAGGTAATGATCGGACGGCTGGAGGATCTCGATGGCCGGTTGAACGATTAAACGCCGACACTGTCCCATGGGGAAACTGGTTGTCCCGGCTAGTCTCGCGTTGAACGATCAAGGGCGGATGCGATGGACGCCAGAGCCTCACCGATATGGCGTTCGACCTCGACGCTGGTGATCTGCAATCGCCGGGCAATCTCTGATACGCTCAGGCTTTCGCGCTGGTGAAAGAGCAGGATGGTCCGCGTCGTGTCAGGCAGCGATCGCACCGCAGCCTGGTACCGCGCGGCGACCTCGGGCTCGATCTCGCCGAGACTGGCACGTCCCACCCGGACCCAGGAACGGACCCAGATAGCATCATCCTCCCGCATGACGGTCCTTTCATCCTCGTCGATGCGTAAAAGCCCAGCGGAGGACCAGCGCTCTCGGGCGATGGCGATGGCCGGGTCCGGCGCCTGGTCGCTCCCGAGATAGGCATCGATCCGGGCTGCCAGCGCATAGCTGGTACGGCGACGGTCGCCCCGCAGACTGAAGCGGGGATGGTCGTTGAAGAGGGCGAGCGCTTCCTGCAGGAGCGCCCGTGCATCGTGGTCGGACATGTCGGCCACCTCCAAGATAAGCAGAACCATGACGCGCCGGCCGTCGATCTGGCCCAAATGGGCAAGATGCGACCGGTCCGGCGCGAACGGCGGGTCGGATAGCGAAGTCGTCGGCCGGTCAGCGGGCGACGGCCTCACGGGTCAGGTCCGGGATCCGGGCGTTGTCATAGGGACTGGAGACCGAGCGTTCGAGCGCATCGCGCTGGGCGCGATACCAGTCGGTCGCCTCGATCTGATAGGTCTCGGTGGCAAAGGGTTCGCCGCTGCTCGAAAATACGACGTCGATGGTGAAGGTCGCGAAAGCGATCTGGGAAGAAGCACGCACGGGAAAGCCTTTCGATAGGAAAAAGGCGGCTCCGACCGTGATCGGAACCGCCATGTGGGTTGCTGGTGACGTGGAGAAGGTGCCTCAGTCGGCCTTGGCGAGAAGCTTGCGGGCCTTGCCCTCGATCTCCAGCCTCGTGTCCTGGTTCGAGCGGGTCCGAGCATGGGCGGTAATGCCCTGCACGAAGTCGAACAGGCTCGCGGGCGGATGACCTTCCTCCGCCAGGACCGACTGGATGATCTTCGCGGTGTCGGTCTTCGAGAAGCCGCTCTTGCGCAGAAAGCTCTCGCGGTCCTCGTCGGTCCGCGCGACGATGCGTCCACGGGCGGTCTTGATACCATCGATGAAACTCGCCGCCGAGGATTCAGCGAAGGTCTCGAGCGCCGGCGCGGCTTCATGCGCGAAGCGATTGGCGGCGAACTTGGAATGGCGGACCTTGATCTCTTCAAAATTCTCGACGCCCCAGAGATTGCGGTTCATGCACACCGCACGAAGATAGAAGGTCGCTATTCCCAAAGACTTGGAGCCGACTTCTGAGTTCCAACAGTAAAAGCCCCGGAAGAAGAGGTCGGGATCGCCATTGGGGAGCTTGCCCGCTTCGATCGGGTGGGTATCGTCGACAAGGAAAATGAAGACGTCGCGGTCGGACGCGTACAGTGTCGTCGTGTCGGTGGTGACGTCGACATAGGGGTTATAGTGCATCGAGCGCCAGTCGAGGACGCCTGGCACTTTCCACCGCGTGTCGCTCACCCCATCGCCCGCAATCCGCATGACGGCTGCGACCAGCTCGTGATCCCAGATCCGGCCATAGTCGGGGCCTGTCACCGCGCGCAGTTCGGTACGCCCTTCGCTCGTCCGCAGGAGCTTCACCTGCTCGCCGCGATGATGGAGCAGGCCGTGCTGGAGATTGATGCCGGCAAGAGCGGCCGGCAGCGTGCGCAGATAGGAAGCGGGCGCACCGACGAGGCTCGACAGCTGGCCGAACGACCAGTTGGTGGGGGCAAGCGGCTCGGCTTCGCCTGGCACGATCAACGACAGGCGCTCGGCACTGTTCATGCTCGCCTCGACGCGAACCTGATTGCTTTCGACCACGCGGGTCCGGGCATTGTCGGCACGCGCGCGAACGCTGTCATAGAGGGTATCGAGCGAGAGGAATTTTTCGTCGTCGGGCCGCGAGAACCATTCCGACGAGACGCGCGAGATGTTGCGCCCCCGGGAGATGTCGACCCGGTATGCGCCCGATACTGGCGCGCGTGGAGAGGAAGAGGGAGCAATATCGATCTGCTGGGCAAGACTGGCCATTTGAGGTCTCCTTGGATCGCACGGCCCGAATTCCCGGACCGGCCATCCCTTCCCCACCCACTCCCCTCCCAAGTGTTGGAGCGCCTTCGTCTCGTTGGAGAGATCCGAGAGCGCTCGCCAGACTTAGGCAGCGATCTGCTGAGGCAGCCATTCGTAGAGAAGATGGGCATCGGGTTCATATTCGTTGCCGATGGCGATCCGCACGAGGCGCCCGTCGCAGGCGAAGTTCGCAGCTCGCGGAAACTCCATGTAGCTGCGCCCGTCGAACACAAAGTCTTTGGATCGAACCGCAGTTACGGTCCGGGTCGTACCCAGAGCGCGGTGCCCGCCTGGCGCGCTGATCAATGTCATCCTGTCGCCGGCCTTTAGGCGTTTGCGGAATGCGGCAAGCGAGAGGGTCGCTTCGACCGGACTGGACTGGCCCCGCCTGCGCGCCAGGGCAGACCAATAGGCGCGGCCAAGGGCTACGTCGCTGTAGAAGGAGCAGGAGAAGAAGTCCTGGAGAGGGTTCGACCGGGTGAAGCCGAACCGCTCGACCTGATCGCGCACGGTGACGATCATGTTGTTCTGGGCATCGCGGTCGGTCAGGTCGTCGGGCGCATCGAGGATCTCGACCTTGACCTTTCGGCCACCTGCGAACCTTTCCGTTCGGACCGAGAAGCGCATGTTCGGGAAAGTCGCGCAGATATGCCGTTCGATGCGAGCGGCGAGCTCATCGAAAGGTTCAGCCTGGCGGTAATAGTCGCCCGTATAATGAAAATTTCCGCGATCATCATAGGACGTCTGGCTGTACAGGCACGGGGCGGCTTCACAGCGCGGCGGAACGGCTTTCGGGTGCTCAGTCATCGAATGTCTCCTTGCATGGCGCGTGCCCAAATCGCTGCGCCACCAAGTCCATCCCCACTCCCCTCCTTTGACTTCGCTCTTGCGAATGTGCAGTCATCACCGGCCCGCTCGCTCTGACTTCGCTGCGGGATCCATTTTCAGTGATGAGAGGTGCTGCATGGCCGAGATCGAACAGCCAAATGTCATGACTTTGACGGTATCTTTGCTCAGCGCCTATTTTTCCAACAACACAGTTCCGAGCGCTGAACTGCCAACCCTGGTCGACGGCACGCGCAAGGCATTACTCGGCGAACTGGCTGGCGCGAGCACCCCGGAAGCGCGTTCCGCGCCGCCCGTCGAAACGCCAAAGGTCGAGCTTGCAGATGACCTGGTTGCCCCCCCAGCGCCTGAGCCCGCGCCGGCACCCCAATATATTCCGGTGGTCTCCGTCGAAGAAAGCATCGCATCCCCCGACCATCTGATCAGCCTTGTCGATGGCAAGCGCTACAAGACTTTGAAGCGCCATTTGGCGACGCATGGTCTGACGCCAGCAGAGTATCGGGAGCGGTACGACCTGCCCAAAGACTATCCGATGACGGCAACGAGCTATTCAGAGGCGCGTCGTGCGGTTGCCAAGGCCTTAGGCCTGGGCAGTCGCCCGACGGCGAAGGCCGATCCTGTACCTGCCCCTGAAGTCGAGACCCCAGTGGCCACAAGCGCCCCCGCTCCCAAGGCCAAAACGCGAATTGCACCGAAGGCGCCGAAAGCAAAGGCGGCTGCCAAGAAGCCCGCAGTGCCGAAGGCGACCCGCAAGCCGCGCACCGCGAAGACTGCGGCCGCAGCGCCGGAACCAGCTCTTGAAGTTGCCACTGCGCCGAAGCGTCGCCGCGTCAAATCCAGCGAAGCCGCTGCGGCCGCTCCGACCGAAGCGCCTGCAGAGGCCTGACAGAGAAAAGTGGCGGCGGCCATCGCTCGATGCGCCGCCGCCACGCCCACCCAGCAGAGGGCGGCCCATCCTTTCGGTCACGGGCGGCCAGGCCGCTGCCCCAAGACGGAAGGACATGACGGTAGATGCGCGCCCAGCCTTTCACACGACCAACTTTGCTTGCCGCGGTCGAGATGCTTGAGCGGCACACGCAGGCAAGCTTCGACCAGATGACATTGCGCCTCGGGCTCGAAAATGAGGTCAGCGAAGGGTCGGGAATCAGCGTTGCCAAGAAGGTCGGGCAGCTCGGCAGGATTGTCGTACAACGCTCCGGCACTGTTCTTCAAACCGTCCAGGGAAGCATGACGCTGGGCGAGGCTGTGGTCCGCGAGACCCTCCCGCTTCTGACCCCACGCTTCGAAAATCCCAATCAGACTGCGCTTTTGCGCGGCCTGGCGCGCGACGGCTATGTCGTCGAATTCGACGATAGGGGGAAAAGCCCGCAGCTTCGCGCGGCACTGCCGGAAGAGGTAGATCTCCCGGCGAGCGACAGCGAGGTGCATGAACTGCTCAAGCAGTATCAGTTTCAAGTACCCAAAGGTCATCTCGACCAGGCGATCGAGGCGCACACGCGAGGCGATTGGGCGGCCTGCAATGCCCAGCTGCGAACCTTCCTCGAGAGCTTGTTCGATCAGCTTGCCCACCGGATCGCACCGGCGAAGGCGGCAGCGCTGGCATCCTCGGAAAACCGCCGCGCCTTGCTGGCGAGCGAGGGTTTCCTGGTTTCTGATCGGAACGAGTGGACTCAGGATGGCAAGAACTTCGTCAACGGGCTTTTCAAGATGCTCCATACGGACGGCTCGCACCCAGGTCTCTCGGACGAGGACCATTCGACCTTCAGGCTGCATCTCGTCCTGGTAACCGCGCGGACCTTCCTGCGCCGTTTCCACAATGGGACCTGAGGCATGAGGGATAGGACCCGATGAAGCTCGAATTTCAGTGCTGGAAATGCGGCGAGGGAACGCCGGGTCGGCGCGTGACCGCCCCGTTCAACGAGAGCAGTGTCTACCGCTTCGAATGCGCCCACGGTCACGTCCACGAAATCGTGTTGGCGCAGCTGCGCTTCGAGGTGCTTGCCGAGACCGGCATGCAGGCGCTGGTCGACGGCTATTACCGGGATGCCGTCGCCTCCTTCGCCGCGGCGCTGGAGCGCGTCTACCAGCTCTATTGCGAGATCATCTCCCGGAGCAAAGGCACGGATCCGGCCATGTTCGAGGGGACATGGAAGCTGGTCGCCAGCCAATCGGAACGACAGCTCGGCATGTTCATCGGGCTGTACTTCCTCGAAAATGGATCAGCGCCACCGCAGCTTCCCAGGAAATGCGTCGAGCTGCGCAACAAGGTGATCCACCAGGGGCTGCTGCCGACCGAGGACGATGCGATTGCCTTCGGCCAGGCTGTAGTTGATCTGGTGCAGCCAGTGCTCAACGCTATGATGCCCCGCTACACCAAGGAGATCGAGGCGTTCACCATCCAGCATCTCGAGAAGGCAGAAACCTCAAGGAGCCCCGAACGCTATAAGCACCGCGTGTTCTTCGAGTTCATCCTGCAGTTCGACACCGAGGCCGATGACTGGGATCCTGCGCCGGCCGATCTACGTGCGGAACTCGCCGTTCGCAGGGCGCGGGCAGCCGCCAACTAGACAGCCGCCCTCTCCGTCATCGTACAGCGTCGGTGATCGCTTCGAGCACCGCATCGGCCCGGTCGAGCGGGACGAACAGTCTCGTGCGATATTGGATAACTTCGCTGAACGCGCCGAGCGCCTTCAGCCGTTCGCGATCCTCGGGCCTGTAGTTGCGGATCTCGAGGCGTCGCGTCCCGTTGACCAGCGCCAACGCCAGCACTGCGCCGCCCAGATGAGGGATGGTGATCGCATTGCCCGCCTGGGCAGCCGCCCGTAGCTCGGCGGCGCTTAGTTGAATGGCGCTGTCGAGCCCGAAAGCCTGCTCCAGCTCGGCGACGGCGGCGGGTGCCACGATACGTCCAAGGATCGACGTGCCGGCGCCATCGTCGATCCGCCAGACGCGGACATCGTCCTGGGGGAGCCTGTGCCAGACCGGCAGGAGCAGGCCGGAGGCGACATTGACGATCTCGATGTCGACCTGGGCCTCGGCTTCCGCAGCCTCCGCCTCCCATTGCGCCTGGAATTCTTCACGGTCGATCTCCTTCCAGAAGCTCACCCACATCGCGATCTCCTGCATGCGCGCGGCGCCGGTCGGGCGGACAAGCTGGCACATCGGAATGATGCGCCCTTCCTCGTCGGTGATCGACCAGGACGGCACCTTGAGCGCGATCCGCTTCGATCGGCTGTTGCGCAGGTAAGCGATGCCCTCGGTGCCTTCCCATATTTGCATGAGCCACTTCCAGCCGGTGACGCGAGGGCGCAAGTGAAGCTCGAGGCGCAGCAACCGCGTCTCCGCGCCAGTGACCGGATCGGAGCGCAATGTCTGCTGCGAAAGCGCCACGATCTTTTCGGCACGGATCGTCTCGACGCCGACATCGAGGGTGCCGGCCTCCCGCGCGGCATCCACCCGGGCCTGGATCAGCCCCATATATTCGTCGAATATCGCATTCTGAGTCGCGATCCGAAGAGCCAGGATACGATTGAGCCAGCGCTGGATCGGCGGCAACGTGTCGAGCAGCGTGCCGTTCTCGTCCGTGAGCTTGAGGCCGGTCATCCCGACAAAGTCGTCGAGCTTCACGCTCGCGAGCTTTCCGCCGTGGAGGAGATGATACCACTGCGTGAGGGCTTCGCGGGCATAGTCGCTTTCGAGATTGTCGGCCGGATTGAAGAGATTCTGGCCGCCCGTCTGCCGCTGGCCTCTCGTCAGCGCCCCGAGACTGTCGAGCCGGCGGGCGATCGTGGAGATGAAGCGGCGCTCGCCCTTACAATCGGTCGTGACCGGCCGGAATACCGGCGGGACACTCTGGTTGGTGCGGTGCGTGCGCCCAAGCCCCTGGATCGCGACATCCGCCCGCCAGCCGGGTTCCAGCAGGAAGTGGACCCTGCGCTTGTGGGCTGTCCCGCACGCAAGGTCGGCATGGTAGGACCGCCCGGTCCCGCCCGCATCCGAGAAGACGAGGATGGGCTTGCGTCCGTCCATGAAAGCTTGGGTTTCCCAGAGATTGGCGCGCGTACCGCGACGCTCAAGCTTCTGGTTGCCATCTGCGCCGATGACAATGCGGCGGGACCGCCCAGTTACTTCTGCGACGCGGTCCGTTCCGAAACGACCGAGCAGCGCATCGAGCGCGGCCGGCACGGGTGGCATCGCGCACAGTTCCTCGATCAGCGCGTCGCGCGCTGCCAGCGCTTCGTGACATTGGACGAGATTGCCGGCCTCGTCGCGCATGGGCTCTGAGCGGAGCGAGCCATCGCTCGTCGCGAATACGCGCATCTGCTGGGTGGGAAAGGCGGTCTTGATATAGTCGATCATGGTCGCGCGCGGCGAGAGTTCGAGATCGAGATGAGCGCGCTCCTCGGCCGTCAGCTCGGCGAGGCGCCGGTCGAGGATCGCTTCGGCGGTGCTGACGAGCTGCACCACCGCTACGTTGCCAGTGGCAATCTCGGCCTCGATCGCCGAGAAGACGCTCGGCATTTTCATCGAGATCAGGAGCGACGACCAGAAGCGCTGCTTGGAGCTTTCGAAGCGGCTGAGTGCCGACCCTTTCGCCATGGCGTTGAGCGTCTGGCCGGAGGCGCGATCGACGATATTTGCAGCCTGGAGCGCGGCCTCAAGGTTGCGGTGTATGATCGCCCAGGCATCGGCATAGGCGTCGTAGATCTCGATCTGGTCGGGGGTCAGCCGATGTTCGAGCGGATCATATTCGACGCCGGCAAAGCTGAGCGCACGCGCCGTATAGAGGCCCATCGCCTTGGTGTCGCGCGCAACAATTTCCATCGCTGCGATGCCGCCCTCGTCCATCGCGGACAGGAATGCGGTGCGATCGTGAAAGGCGGTGCCAGTCCCCCACAAGCCGAGTCGCGCGGTATAACTAAGATTATCGGGCTTCGTGGCGCCGGTGGCGGACACATAGATTACCCGCGCGCGCGGCAGCGCATTCTGAAGCCGCACGCCCGCCAGACCCTGTTCAGATCCCTTTGCCGCACCAAACTCGGTCGCGGTGCCGGTGGCGTTCCCGAGCGCGTGGGACTCGTCGAACAGGATCACGCCCTCGAAATCTTCGCCAGCCCAATCGAGTAGCTGCTGCAGACGCGAGGTACGATCGTGACGCTGCGATCGAAGCGTTGCGTAGGTCAGGAAAAGGATACCGCTCTCCATGCCGATCGGCTCGCCGAGGGGGACGGCGTCGAGCGCTTGAATATCGATCGGAAGGCCGCCGAGCGCGCTCCAGTCGCGGCGCGCATCCTCAACGAGGGCAGCGCTGCGCGAAATCCAGATCGCGCGCTTGCGCCCCCTGTTCCACTGATCGAGGATGATGCCGGCGCCTTCGCGACCTTTGCCGACCCCGGTTCCGTCCGCGATGAAGAAGCCGGCGCGATAGACCGCGCCATCAGGATCGGCATGGAGTTGGTCGCCCGCCGGGTTGGGCGAAAAGGTTCCGGGAAGATCGCGCTCGCAGGCCTCCCCAGCATGGATGATCGTTTCAAGCTGCGCGTCCGAAAGTGCTGCGACAGCATGGCTCTGGAGCAAAGGCTGATAGCTGGGTGCCGGCAGTAGCACGGATGCCATCGCGAGCGATTCGACGAGTTGGTCGGGATGGGCGCGCGCGCCCTCGATCGCAATCCGGGCGGGACGCCAGGGTGCATAATGGCCAACAGGATCGCCGGACGGAAGCGGCGTTTCCCTGACCGCATAAGCGAGTGGCCGAACGGTGCAATCTGCTGCGATACGGGTCGGAGCGACGAGCACGCGTCTGGAAAGTCCGCCGAACAGGGCGGCCGGCGAACCCATTGCGGGGCGCCGCGGGCGGGTCGGCAAGGCCGCTGTTGTCGGGGGATCGGTCTCCGGGGGCGTGATGCGCTCGGGAATCTCAGCAAGCAGCAGAGCGGCCGCTTCGATCGTCTCGGCCGTGAACCGCACCACTTGTCCGCTCCAGCCATTGTCGAAAACGAGCAGCCGGACCGCGATGCTGGTGCCGTGCTTGGCATAAGGGCTGCCCAATATGGTAATCTCGAACCGGGGCGCGACAGTCTCTGCCACCATTGCATAGCCCGTTGCAGCGGTGCCATCATGCGCGAAACTCGGCGGCATGATCGCAACACAGCGGCCGCCGGGCGCCAGGCAAAGCAGTGCCGAGCGGAGGTGCCGAGCACCAGCAAACCGATCCTTGCCGCGCCCCTCGCTGCGGCTGAAGGGCGGATTGATAAGCACGACACTGGGACGTGAACCAGCGCGCAGCAGATCATTGATGAACTCGCCGTCGTGCGTGGTGACGTCTGCTTCGAGCAGACGGGCTAGGAGGCCGGCGCGGATCGGATCGCGTTCATTGAGGACCAGCCCGGCTTTCGCCCGCACGCCGTGAACAGCGAGCATGCCGGTTCCAGCGGATGGTTCGAGAACCCGGTCCGACGACGTCAGCCTCGCGGCTTTAGCGACCAGCGAGGCGAGCGCGATCGGCGTGCTGAACTGCTGGAAGGCGATCTGATGTTCACTGCGGAACGTCTGGGTCGGCAGCGTTCCCTCGAGCCATTTCAGAGTGGCAAAGGCGTCAGCTGTATTTGGATCAAGGCCGCCCAGAGCCTTGGCGCGCCGCAGCAACAGCACCTGAGCGCCCTCCAGCGCGTCATAGGCTTCGCGCAGCGTCCAGGCGCCGGTTGCATCGCTGGCTCCGAATGCGGCTTCCATCGCCGCAGTCAGATCGTGGCGTCGGATCGTCGCGTCGCAATCAAGGCGGGCCGCCAGGCGCGTGGCGACCTTGAACAGCAGGTCAGCCTTGGAAGGGTTGGACTCTGGGGTGGCAAAATCGAGAAGCGGTTGAGACATGGCAGGTCTCCTGGGACAATCGGACTATTTCCGGTCCGCCCACGCCCTCCCCCCTCTCTTCCGGGATGAAGGCGCGCGATAAAGGGGCCGCGACGAGCGGCCGCGACCCCTGCGAGTTTGCTTTTTTTGCGCGGCTCAGGCCGCTTGCGGCAGCGCGTCGGGCGCCTCGTCGACCACGGACGGATCGGCCAGATCCTCTTCCTTGGCGAGGGTGTCGTCCGGTGCCTCATCAGTCACATCGGCCTCGACGACCAAGTCCTCATCGGCCAGGATCGCCTCAGCCTCTGCCGGATGCGTGAACCGCATCACGTCGGGCACCCAGCTGAGGGCCGCCTCGCGCAGTTCGGCTTCGATCGGCACCTGGCCGCCGAAGATCTTCTCTGCGGACGTCGCAAGGTCGTGCTTCTTGGACGCTCCATAGCGGCTGGCGAGTTCGGTGCCGCCAAGCGCTTCGAGATGCGCAAGGATCGCGCCCTTGCTGGAGAGACGGTCGAAATAGTTGTTCGCGGTGGGACGCCACCAAGCGGCAACATCGATCTCTAGTTTGACCCCGAGATGATCGAGAAAGGCGCTGCCGGTCTTCCCGGCAGGGACCGCAGTCAAGGTTCGGGCGACGACCCAGCCGAGCCAGGCCGCACGCGCCTCCCGCGGCAGGGAGCAAAACGCGTCATAGCGCTCGTTCACATCCGCGAGACCCGTCCAGCTGCGATCGAGCGACTCGCCGAGCTTGTCCCACTCCTCCGACGCGAGCGTACCGCTCTCATAGCCCGTCAGCGGAGAATAGGGTGCATCGGCCCGCAACTCAGTCGCGAGGTCGAAGCTCCCATATTTGCGCGTCGCCCGGTCCGCCATCCAGAAGGTAGCGAGATCAAGCGCGAAGGCCGGATCGCTCGCGACATGGACGCGCAGCAGTTCGGTCCTCATTTCGGCCAGCTCCTGAGAAAGCCGCTGGCTGTAGGCGGGCTTGCCGGCCTTGGCCTCGACCTCGCCCTCTGCGTCTTCATCGCCCTCGTCCGCATCACCGTCCGGTTCCTCGCCAGGCGCCACATAGAGCTGCTCGTGGAGCCGTGGCTGGCCGTCTTCGCCGATGACGAGATAGGCGAGCACAGTGCCCTTCTGCTCGGCGCTCAGGATGGGCTGCCGGTGATAGATCGCCTGATACTCCGCCTCGAGCGCCTCACCGCGCGCCCGGGCGGTCTCGGCCTCCTCCTTCTCGAGGCCCTCGACTTCGAGATTGAACGCCTCGATCTCGGTCTCGAGTTCCTCAAGACGGCTCTCCTGCTCGGGCGTGAGCGGCGGCAATTCGGCTTTGATCGGATGCAGATCCCAGGTGTCATTGTAGCTGACATAGGTCTTGGGAAGGACGCGAACCTCCCGGAAGCCCTCGCGTTCGCGAAGCGCTTCGGCGGCTTCTGCCAGCGTCTCGGCGGCCAGCATGTCGAGCAGCCCGCCATCGATCCAGCGTTCGGTGGTGTGATCCGTAAACAGGTCTCCGTGAAAGCGGCCGCCGGCCTCCACATAGGCCTCGCGCCCGACCAGCTGGGCTTTGGGGTCGCTGCCGGTGTAGGTGCCCTCGGCGAGATGGCGTCGGATCTCGTCGGCATTGGTCCGCTGATAACTTCCACGGAGCCGTTCGTAGGTCTCTGCCTGGCGTTCGCGATCACTGCTGCCGCTCGCATAGGCGGTTGCGACCGTGAGCGAGATCTCACCGTTGCGGAGTGCATCGAAGACCACATCGGCGAGGTCGGCGAGCGCGAGGCGGCTGCGCACGAACCGCTCGGTCAGGCCGAACCGGATCGCAACCTCCTCGGGCGTGCGGCGCTCGATTTCGATGATGTCCTGGAAGGCGCGGCAGGTGTCGGCCGGGTTCATCGTCAGGTTGAAGAAATTCTCCTCGAGGCTGGTCTCGATCGCTTCCTTCTGATTGTCGAGGACGAGCACCGCGATCTCGAAACTCGCATCAAGGACGCCCTTCTCGATCAGGCGGTGAACCGCGTCGAGGCGTCGGCCCCCGGCGATGATGCGGTAGTGCCCCTTCTTGCGCGAGACGGGCACGCCGATGAGGTTCTGGCGAACGCCCTTGAGGGCGATATTTGCCTCCAGCTGCGCGTCGGCGAACGGATCGCTGACCTTGCGCACGTTGCTTGGCGACTTGGTGAGGTTGGTCGCCGGAACCGGGATGGGCATGTGCTTCATGTTACTAGTCTCCGAGCGGTGGTGACCTGACCATCAAGCCACTTGCCGCCACCACTCCCCCACCCCCTTCCCTCCAAGGCGGAGCACGTCGTTCCAGTCCTTGTATGGATCAGGCGGAAACTCGGTCTCGATCGTGCGGCCCGGCAGCTCGTAAGCCTCGCGGGCATGGGCCTCGGCGATTTCTCCGGCGATATCGTTGTCGGGGAACAGGATGAGGCGGGTGACGCACTCGGGAATGGCGATCTGGTGCAGGCGCTCGGCGCCGAGCGTCGCCCAGACAGGAACGCCGAAGAGGATCATCGCCGACAAGGCGGTCTCGGTCCCTTCGGCAAGGCCAAGTACGGAGCTTGCAGCACCCAGCATCACGGCGCCGCGATGGGGGCGACCGAGGGTCATGCGCGGATCAATGAGATCACGGGCACGCCTTGCATCATCGCGGTCGAAGAAAGTGCGCTGGACAGCCACGAACCGGCCGGCATCATGGACCGCCGCGATCATCGCCGGTCGAAAATCGATGTCCTGGCCGCCCCCCAGGGGGGTGCGCGCATTGAACCGCAGCACTTGGGGCAAGAGTGCGATGCGCCTTCGTTGAAGATAGAGCTCAGCGGCCGTGCCCATCGCCGGGCGCGACTGGTCCCAGAGCCGCAGGGCACGTTGCCGGCCAGCCAGATCGGCGGAAATCACCCGACCGATGCCCTGCTCGAATTGGGTCGATTGCAGGGCCTGCTCGTCGACCTTCAAGACCTTCTGGAGGACGTCGCGCGTCTCGCATCCGGCAAAGCATTTGAAGAGCAGGGCATGATCGCCGATCCGAACCGAGAGGCTGGGACTACGGTCAGCATGGGCAGGGCACCGGCACATGCCGTGATCCCCGCGCCATATGCCGCCAAGCCTTTTGACGATCTGTGCGCCGATGGATTCCAGATCCAAGCGGGGCCGCGAAAGCGTGGATGCATTTGTCATAATAGAGCACTCGAAGGGGGCGGGATTGGCGCGCGCGCCAGGAGAAGCACGGCAGCGGGCGGGGCCATCCGGCACCGGGGCCCAATCGCTGCTTCCCCCCTTCCCTCCAACACTTTGGGAGCTGCGCAGCCTGCGGCTGGTTGCGCCTCTTTTCGGTTTCGCAATATTTTGAACATTATGGCCTAATCGCCTGATGTCGCTGATTTTGTTTATTTTTGACAATAATGTTACATTCGACTGACGATGCTTGGACACCTTTCAATCAGGAGGTGAATATGCCGGACCGGTTCGACTTCCCGCAGACGATCGCTCGCCTTTTGGGTGCCCAGAGCGAAGATGATCTTTTCGCCGATCTCGAACGCGCGACGTTCGACCTCGGCTTCAGCAAATTCGCAATCGGCCATCATGTCGATCTCGCGATCGCGCCAGCAGATGTTATTCGCATGTCCAACTATGATCGCGAATGGATCGAGCGATCGTTCAGCGAAGGCTTCTTTGCCGACGACCCCATTCACCGGGCGAGCATGAAAACTGCCGCTGGCTTTCTGTGGTCGGATCTGCCGCGCTTTATCGACCTGATGCCCCGGCACCAGGAGATCCTGGCGGCCGCGCGGAACTACGACCTCGCCGAGGGCTATACCGTCCCTGTCCATGTGCCCGGCGAATATCAGGGAACCTGCTCCTTTGCCGCGCGATCGCTCGATCGGCTCCGGGCAAACGCCCTACCGATCGCCAATATGATCGGGATCTGGGCATTCGAGGCCGCCAGGAAGATCTTGCGCGTCAGAGACACGCTCAACGGGCGTGCAGTCATCACCCCAAAATTGACCGAGCGACAACGCGATGCGCTGGTGCTGCTTGCACGCGGAAAGCCCGATCCCGAAATTGGGGCGTTGCTGGGCATCTCGGAGAGGACCGCGCACGAGCATGTCGAGAATGTGCGCAAAGCCTATGGGAATGCGCAGCGACCTCTTCTTGTCGTCCGCGCGCTGTTCGACGGTCAAATCTCGTTCGGAGACGTCTTCCGGCGCTAGGCAACCAGCCAATCAGCGGGTCGCCTGATCGCGCCACTCATATGAGCATCCTCTTGTCACCGACAGGAGGAAGCCATGCCCATACAGATATTCACAGGAATAGACGATCCGCAAGCGGCGCCGGATATCGAGGCAATGTTCGAAGATCGCAAGCGGATATTCGTCGACCTGTTGAACTGGGACGTGCCCGTCCTCGCCGACCGCTATGAAGTCGATCAGTTCGACACGACAGATGCGATCTATCTGGTCGAGGCAGAAGACGGCGAGCATTACGGCTCGATCCGGCTGCTACCGACAGACGTCCCGCACATTCTGGGCTCGCTCTTCCCGTATCTATGTGACGGCCGCGTGCCAGCGGGCGCCGATGTCCTCGAGATCACGCGCGGATGCCTGTCGCCGCGCCTGCGCGCTGCTGAGCGCCTGCGGGTCCGCAATCGACTGACCACGGCCGCTGTCCACTATGCGCTGATGCACGAGGTGCGCGCATTCAGTTGTGTCGCGGATTCTGGATGGCTCGTCCAGATCCTGACGCTCGGCTGGGACTGCAGGCCGCTGGGAGAGCCACGCAGCATCGCGGGCGTCAACACGGGCGCTCTGATGATCGACGTCCGGACCGATACGCTCGCCAAGTTGCGCGAGGCTGGCACCTACGCCCACACATCAATCGTCGCAGGGCGCTTTTATGCCCCTGTCGCGGCATAGGAGGGGATCATGGCGACCCTCGCTATCGAACGCCCTGTCACGTCACATGGCTCTGCCCTCGCAGAACTGCTCGACCAGGGGTTCTGCGTCATTCGAAATGCGATCAACCAGGAGGCGGTCGCGGCGCTTGCCGGTGCGCTTGCGCCCGACTTTGCAGCAACGCCTCCAGCGCAGGGACCGTTTTACGGCCCGTGGACGAAGCGGTTTCACGGCCTCCTGGCAAGATCACCGCTTGTCCATGATTTCGTCACCCAGCCCAAGATCATCGAGATCGTCGAGGAAGTGTTGGGCCCGGCATGCGACCGGATCCAGATCAACCTCACACAGGCGATCGAAATCCTGCCGGGCGGTCGTGCCCAGCCGCCGCATCGCGATCAGGATATGTGGCCGGTCCGCGCGGCGGGCGTCGAATATCTGGTAAACGTGATGTGGCCCTTCACGCCGTACACGGCGGCCAACGGAGCCACTCTGATCTGGCCCGGCAGTTATCGCGGCCAGGACGACATCGTGCTGGATCCAAAGGCGGCAATCGCCGCGGAGATGGAGCCAGGCGACGTCTTGCTGTTCTTGGGCTCAACGCTTCATGCCGGCGGCGCCAATCGCACGGCCCTCTCCCGTCGCGGAATGATCGTCAGCTACAGCCTGGGGTGGTTGAAACCCTATGAACTGCCCTGGCTGGCCTATCCGCCCGAGATCGCGCGGACCTTCTCCGAGCAACTGAGGTCGCTAGCCGGATACAAGGCGCATCGCCCGAACCTCGGAACCTACGAGGGCCATTGCCCCTCGCTTCTTCTTGAAGAACCAGGCGGCACGCGGGGCGCGATCGACGTCCTACGCCCGGAACAGGAAGCGCTGATAGAGCAATATTATGCCGGCGCGCTCTCATTTGCTCCCGTCGACGACGGCGCCTCATGAATGGATCTCTGCTCAGTTGCGGCGGGACCGACCTCGACCGTGTCGGTCTGGCAAAGCTTCTTATTCTCGCCAGCCGACACATCGGAGAGCGCATGGGCCGGGACCTGTTTTCGACCCCCGCGCTCGATATGATGCTCGATCTATATATTCGTGACGAGCATCGGCCGATGTCGCTGACCAGCCTTGGCGGGGCGGCTCATGTGCCCGAACGCACCGCGCTGTTCACGATCAACCGGCTCGTCGAGCGCGGTCTTCTGACACGGCACCGCGATCCGCGCGATGGCCGCCGCGTCAATGTGGACCTTTCGGCCGGCGGCCTGCGCTTGCTCGACGAATGCATAGACGATCTCGCCAAGATCATCCGGAACCGGCGCGACTGATATACGCGATCGACAGTTGCGGTCCGCCCAGATGTGATGCACACTTGCACGGCAGCGCAGACAAAAGCCGGCTTATGCCGCTGTGGAATTGTCCTGCCCAGCATCACGAGCGCCCGTCCAGTCCGTGTCAGGCGATAGCATCGGCAACTTGACCGGCACCCAAGGATGGGTGGCTCGTGACGAATATCGATCTCAAAAAACATTCGGCAGCGACCGATGGCGCTCCGTGCCGTGCCTGACGATGGGGCAAGCGAGCGCAGACAAGAAGAGCTTGTCGAGAGAGAGCATAAGGATCTGGCCGCGATGTATCGGTCGGAAGCGCCGAGGCTCGCCCGGTATTTCCAACTCAGGTTTCAGGGCCGCGAGGATCCCGATGACCTGGTGCAGGAATTGTTCGCCAGGCTGGCAGCCGGCCGCCCGTTCGAAGAGCTTCGCGATCCGACAGGCTATCTCAAGCGGATCATGCGGAACTTCCTCATCGATCGAAATCGCCGGCAACGAGGGGTGCCGGGCTTCGTCCCGATGGACGGCATCGAACCCGCCGTCCCTCCTGAGCAGGCGCATGAGATCGAGATGAAGCAGACGCGTGAACGGTATCGCGCGGCGGTAGATGCACTGCCGCCGAGAACCCGCGAAGTTTTCCTGATGCACCGGGTCGAAGAGCAAAGCGTGAAGATCATAGCCGAGCGGCTCGGCATCAGCACACGGACCGTGGAGTGGCATCTCGCCCAGGCGATCATACGCATCGGACAGGCATTGGAGCGCGAATGAGCGACGAAGAACAGCAGGACACGCCAGAGCCTGAAAGCCTGATGGATCAGGCCAGCCTATGGTTTGGCCGCATGTGTGGGCCGGAAGCCGAAATGCATCGTCCACAATTCGAGGCGTGGCTCGCGCGCGGTGCCCTGCACCGCTCGTTCTACAATCGTGCCAGCGAGATCTATGCGATCGGCAAATTTCTCAAGGAGGAGGAGGCCCATGACGAGGAAGGCGACGACCATGCCGATCCTGCCCCGGCGCATCAGACCACGAGCGGATTGAGCAAGGCGTGGGTCTTCGGCTGCGGCTTCGCCCTCGTCTGCTTCGTCATCTTCGCATTCATGACGCTCGTTCAACGGCCTTTCGGCAAGGTCGACGCTGAGCGAGAGTTCGCCAGCGACGAGGTATCACAGGGCATTGTGGGGAGCCTGCGCACTTCGGCAGGCCAAATTTTGACCCAGATCCTCTCGGACGGTTCGTGCGTCACCCTCGAGGCGAACTCGGTGCTGACCATCGCATATAGCGCGGACATGCGTTCGCTAATCCTCAAGCGGGGTTCTGCCCGTTTCGAGGTTGCCCATGAAAGGCGCCCGTTTGTCGTCCACGCCGGGCGCGGCAGCGTCACCGCGCGTGGGACGATCTTCGATGTGGCGCTTTCCACCACCGACGCGGTCACCGTGAAGCTGGTACGCGGGAGCATCGACGTCGCTGTCGAGCAATCCGACAGCTACGACACGTCGGTTCGCAGGCTGAAGGTGGGTGAGCAGGTCACATATACAGTCAATGGATCGGGTCTGACGGCAGTAGAACAGTTTTCTGCCACTCCCTTTCCCGTAAATACGCCTGCCGCCGCTCCAACCGCTCTCGGAACTCCGACGAGCGACCTCAAGGATTTCAATGGCACGCCGCTTAGGGAGCTCGTGACCCAGGTCAATGGGCAGGCTCATGGAACAATCACGCTCGCCACTCCGGCCCTCGGTTCCTTGAAGGTCTCGGGTCGCTTCAGCCTCGATGATCCTGATCGTCTTGCTCGAAAGCTAGCGCTGCTCTTCGACCTTCAAGCGGATAAATCGAGTAAGGGCGAAATCGTCCTGCGGCGGCAGTGAGTTTCGCCGTGGAAGCGCCGAATACAAAAAACTGTCACATCTGACCCAGTACCAACCAATAGGCAGCGTCCATTGCCCCCGAACGATCCAAGACGGGTTCATTAGGGGGCATCATGAAAACTGGCGGTTACGGCCGCGGCGCGCTGCTTGCAGCGGCCGCGATGGCAGCATTGTGCTATCCGCAGATGGCGGCGGCGCAGGACACACAACAACGATATGACATCGAGGCAACAGCCCTCGGGGACGCACTGAACGAGGTCAGCCGGCAGGCAGGCGTCGAGGTAATCTTCTCAGCCGACGCCGTCGCAGGACGATCGGCACGACCACTCCATGGGACATTCAGCGCCAAACAGGCAATTGATCGAATCCTTGAGGGGACCGGCTTGCAAGCCGAGTATCGAGACGGCGGCTATGTTGTTCGGAGGCGATCGGGCGCGCCAGGCAAGGTAGCCGGCCGTCCAGCGGAAGCCTCCGATATCATTGTCACTGGCTCACGGATACGAGGTGGGGAGCCGAGCGCACCGGTGATCAGCGCGACCAGAAGCGCGATCGAACAGCGCGGACTATCCGACCTAGGTGACTATATCCGTCAACTTCCGCAGAATTTCGGTGGTGGCCAAAACCCCGGCGTGTTTTCCGGCGGGGGGCAAGGGGGCAGCTCAAACCTTAATTCGTCGTCGAGCCTGAACCTTCGCGGTTTAGGACCGGATGCCTCTCTGACTCTCCTGAATGGGCACCGGGTCGCTTACGATGGCGTCTCTCAAGGCGTCGACATCTCGGCAATCCCACTTGCCGCAATCGACCGCGTGGAGATCATCGCAGATGGATCTTCCGCGCTGTACGGGTCGGATGCGGTCGGCGGTGTCGCAAACGTCGTTCTGCGAAAGAGTTTCACCGGATTTTCTACCTCGGCGAAGGTTTTGACCACCACGGATGGAGGCGGTACTGGCGAGCAGCTTACCGGCGTCGCGGGAAAGAGCTGGCAGTCGGGCAATGTGTTGGCAATCGTCGACTATCAGCATTCGAATGCCATCACAGCGGGTCAGCGATCTTTCGTCACCGGGCTGAATCGATCAGCAACACTGATCCCCGGCGAGAAGGAGGTCAGCTCTATCGTTTCAGTTGGCCAGCAGATCGGCCCCAACGTCCATTTCGCGGTTGACGGCCAATATGGCCATCGTTGGTCGTCACGCACAATTCCCTATGCCCTGAGCGTCGACGCGTTCATGAACGGAACGGTTATCGACAGCCAAGTTGAAACCTTCAGCGTCAACCCGTCCGTAACGATCCAGCTGCCCCATCGCTGGGAACTAACCGTGATGGCTGGCTACGGTGAAAGCATCACGAATGCGCCCGGCTTAGTCTATCGCAACGGTACAGTGACCCTCCGCAATCAGGTTCGCTATCGAAATACTATCGCGGATGCGGAAGCCTACGCCGAAGGGCCTTTTGCAATGCTACCAGGCGGCGACGCCCGTCTAGTCGTCGGCGGAGGCTATCGGTCCTCCAAGCTTATTGCCAATAGCAGCCAGACCGTTGGCGCGCGCACCACGCCGGTATTCGACTTTGATAAGAGCCACCAAATAGCGTTCGGCTACGCCGAAGCCTCGCTCCCCCTGGTAGGACATGCCAATCAGATTCCGCTCATATCCCAACTCACGGCTATCGCCGCTGTGCGGTACGAAAACTATAGAGCAGTGGGAGACTTTTTGGCTCCAAAACTGGGAGCAATCTACGCTCCCATCTCCTCGATTAAAGCGCGATTCAGCTGGGGCAAGTCGTTCAAGGCTCCGACACTGTATAGCCAATATCGCGGCTACCAAGCCACATTGCTTCCAGCGAGCTTTTTTGGCGCTTCGTCTGCACCCATGGGCAGTGCGATTGTTTATACTGGTGGGGCAAACGCTAATCTCACGCCAGAAAAGTCCGAAAACTGGACGGCCAGCGTGGAGGTCAGTCCTGCAGCAATACGGGGGCTGAAGATTGGAGCGAGCTACTTTCACATCCTCTACAGTAATCGCGTGAGCACGCCAATCGGCTCGTTACTTGGCGCTCTCAGTAATCCCCTTTATTCGAGTTTCGTCACCTTTTCGCCAAGCGCTCTACAAATCGACGCGCTTTCAGGAGACGCGTTATTTGGCCTCGAGAACTTCACGGGCGCGGCATACAATCCTGCCTCCGTCTACGCAATTGTGCAGAACGTCTCGCAGAACATCGCCCGGCAGAAGATTAGCGGTCTCGATTTGTCGATCAGCTACGCCGTAAAACTCGGCGCGCGCGACGCGATCCACCTGCAGGGAGCCGCGACCTATCTGAAGAGTGAACGGCAGCTTCTGAGTGGTCTATCGTACATCGATCTTGCCGGCACGATCTTCAACCCGCCTCATTGGAGATCCGAAGGTGGGGTATCTTGGACCCATGGAGAGTTCACTGTCTCATCATTCGCCAACTATATCGGTGGAACGCTCGACAATCGACTATCGCCATTTGTTGATGTCGAATCGTTCCTAAGTATCGACCTAACGGCTCAATGGCGCTTGCAGTCCCGATCTGGACCGCTGCGGGGTGTTGAATTCGCATTCTCCGGCTCGAACCTCTTCAACAGACGTCCCGGCTACACGCGAACAACGAGCACGAGCGACCCCTCGTTCGACACGACCAATTATCCAGCAAATGGTCGGACACTCAGCTTCACAATGCGCAAGACCTGGTAAGTTTATGCCGTCGTTCAGGACATGGCTCGCGGCTCCGGCCGTCGGATCGGCATTCTTTTTAGGCATACCTCCCGCCAGCGCGGACTGCACTGATACAGTTGCGTCGGCTCAACGCGTTCGAGACACCGCTAGGGAAGTGCGGCCAGAGGACATCGCCACCATTCGAGACATGGGGCCGTTTGAGGCGGCGGCGCCCATCTTCTCTATTTCGCCAGGCGGTCGGATGGTCGCCGTCCAAATCCGACAGGCTGACCCTTTAGAGAACACATACTGCCAGGCAATGCTGGTCATCCCACTTGCGGGCGGAACACCCATTATCGTCGATCGGGGCGGTGAGCTTATCCGATCGCTTGTTGTCGGCATCGCAGAGCTAACGGTGCCGAGCGGTATCCCTGAGGTCATTACGCCCCAGTGGTCCGCAGATGGGCAATGGTTCGCATTCCTCAAACGCGTCGGAGGTAGAACGCAAGTGTGGGCGGCAGCAGCGGATGGTAGCGGGAGCCATCCCATCACGGATAGCGATTCCGATGTCGTCCACTTTTACCTTGTGAAGGGCGGCGACGCCGTAGCATTCTCAACCCTACCACAAATCAGAACTATCGAGCGCGAGCATGTGCTTGAAGGCCAAGAAGGGTATCATTTCGACGACCGATTCATCCCGATCGCCGCTAGCTCCCCGCAGTTGCCAACGCCCCTCGCCGAGACCTGGATCGAAGTTGATCTGCGGACCGGGGATAAATCGGCGATCCCGGCCCCAAGCAATTCTGGTGCCGCCGATCGGATGTATGGACCCAAGGACTCTGACTTTAGACCGCAACCGGACGGTCGGGCGGCGGCGTGGGTCGCAGCGGTGGGGGCAAATTTCGCGCCATCACAAACGACTGTGAAGTATATCGCTGAATCAGGCACCGTTTCGACTTGTGCGCATCAGCTTTGCTCTCAAGCGCGAGCACCGGCATGGTTGGCCAGTTCGGGGTCAGACGTCATCTATCTCCGACGAGAAGGATGGGCAAAAAGTTCGACAGGAGTTTACCGGTGGAAGCCCGGCACGGCCAGGCCTCGCCGAGTTCTCCAGACGGATGACTATATTGTCGATTGTCAGCCTATTCGAGAGAGCTTGTTATGCTTGAGCGAATCGGCGGTTCAGCCGCGGAGGCTCGTCCTATTTGACCTCAAGACAGGGCGGAGGGCGGCGGTCTTCGATCCGAATCCTGAATGGAGGCATTTCACTATTGGCGCCGTTCGACGTCTCAATGTCCGCAATGACGCCGGGTTGGATAGCACAGCGGATTTCGTCTACCCGAACGGATATCGGAAGGGACACGCTTATCCAACAGTCGTTGTGCAATATGTTTCGCGAGGACTGCTTCGCGGTGGCGTCGGAGACGAGTATCCTATCCTTGCCTTAGCCGCCCAAGGTTATGCCGTGCTCAGTGTAAATCGCCCGCCGCATCTTGGTCTTCTGGCCGGAGGTAGCAACATGGTGGAGACTGAGCGAACAAATCTTCAGGATTGGGCCAATCGCAAAAGCATATTGTCATCAATCGAGACACCGTTGCGCCAGCTTATCGCAGAAGGGGTTGTCGATCCAAAAAGGATAGGCATAACGGGGCTAAGCGACGGTTCGACGACCGTCCAATTTGCGCTGGTGCATAGCTCCATGTTCGCCGCGGCTATCATGAGCGGTTGTTGTTGGGAGCGTGACCAAGGTGCGTTACTCGGCCCGCAAATTGCCCGGATATTCTCCCAGGTGGGTTATCCAAATCTATTGCAGCCAGCGCCCGAATTCTGGAGCCAGATTTCCCTCGTCGACAACGCGAAGCGGATCAGCGTACCCATCCTGATACAGGCAGCGGACAGCGAATATTTAAGCGCTCTAGCAGCCTACACTGCGCTCCGTCAGGCCGGGCGCCCGGCTGATATGTTTGTGTTTCCAGATGAGCATCATAACAAATGGCAGCCATCCCATCGCCTCGCGATTTATCGGCGAACGATCAAATGGTTCGATTTCTGGCTGAAGGATCAAGAGGCTGCGCAAAACAAGCCCGACCCGGAAATCACGCACTGGCGTGCGCTTAAACGGCAAAGCGCAACTGCCGTGGTGGCAGTCCCATCAAGGCCCTAAGGCCGGAAAGGAGTTATATGGTTGGGCGAAAGCGGTCCCAACCGTCGATCCAGGCTTCAGTGTCAACAAGGAGCAAAAGGCGCACATAGTTCGCCCCTCGGCTCAGCTCTTCCAGCCGCAAGGCCGCTTCAAGGCTCGGCATGTCGAGCAACCCTTGCTGCGCCATCTTTCCACCGAGAAGTCGATCACGAACCACTTTCAGGTGCGTGCGGAGGATATCGATCGCGAAGGCGTCGGGACCTCCTTTCGTGCGCCGCTGGATAATCTGCGTCGGAAGTCTCGCTGCGAATGCACGACGGGCGACTGATCGATCCATTCCGCCTTCGCACGCCGTCCAAGATGGAATACCCAACGCAACCTCAACCACGGGTTGGGAGAGCAGCGGCGCGATTGAAGTGAAAGGGAGACGCCGGTCGTATCCGTGGAGATACTGCTGAGCCCGTGCAATCATCGCGATATGACCAGACTTTCCGGGTAGTTGCGACCCTGAACCTTCGAGCCACGCATGTGTTGGCGGCGTTCGTTCAAGATTTTTCAGAATGTCAGAGTGAAGGAATGTCCGGTCATAGCGCCATTGGTACTGTTCTGGCCGCTTCACCGCGAACCGGATGGCATGCAAGATGACTTTGGAGATGGTCGTTTCCGTGATCGAAGATATATCGCTCGCCGTCTTCATGAGGTCGAGGGAGAACCCATTGGAAAGGTATCGATCAACGAGCGGCCGTACTGAGTGGGTAAGATAGAAGACATTGTCGCCGCCAGCACCCGTCAGGAAAAGCTTCCCGCCAATTTGCGCAGCATGCCTTATTACCGCAGCATCATATGCAACCATCGGTGTTCTAGCACCGGGCCTCGCAAGATGAGCAACAGCCGATTTCATGATATCTGCATCGTCGATCTGGTAATTGAATTCAGCGAGCGGCAGGTCCAAGCTTTCGCATAGCGCCCGTGCATATTCAGTTTCGTTACCGCGAAGATCCGCCGTTGCAAGCGTGATGCACTCTGGGCTCTGTCGCTTGTCGAGGCAGGCTGCGACCACGGAGGAATCAAGCCCCCCTGAAACCGCCAGTAAAGGTCGCTGAAAACTGGACGCCCAGCTGCGGACGCATTGGTCCACAATGCGGCCTAGTCGTTCCACTTGGTCGTTTGCGGTGAGGTTCTCGTCGGCTGCGACGTGATCCAAAGGAGACCAGCAGGCTTGAGCCGAACATCCATCATCGGCAACGATCGCAAGGTGCCCCGCGAGCAGGTCGGTGACACCGGCAAGTCCTGTGCGGGCCTGCGCCAAATCGTCGGCGAAGAGTAGCCGCGCGATGCCGTTCCAATCGATCGATGGCTTCAGCTTCTGAAAATCGAACAGCATCGCTGGGTCGGACGCGAAGACCACATACCCTTCATTTACGAGATAGCAGCATGGGAGCAGACCCGAAGGGTCTCTCATTACCACGACTGCATTGCCTTGAGCCCATACCGCGAGATATCCACCCCAGAAGCGGGTCAACAATGTCTCCTTGGGTTCCGTCCCAATCGCCCCCTGGCTGGCCCCATCTAGCGCCTCGACCGAACCTCCCCAGCCAAAACGATGGAACAGGTTCCCTACGACGTGGACTCTGCCCTCGCCGGCCTCCAACGCCGAACCCTCGCTTGTAAGGATCGCAATTTTCCCAGCGCACGCTGCAAGCTCCAATCGCAGCCTTGCCGCCGCATCAATCGCGAGGTCGCGGGAGATGGGTCGGCCGCGCGAAACGAGGACTATGTACCTCAGCGCCATCAGAGGGCCATTATCGGCGTAAAGATACGGACCCGCTCGAGCCTGTCGCTCAATAGCAGATCGTCCATCTGCACCCAGCAATGGGCAGAGAATGGGTCGATGGTAACGCCGAATACTAATGTGGATGGTATTCCGCTCGCTAGACAGACTCGGTGGAATGCGATCGAGCGGGGGAGGCATTGGTTGAGTTGATCGATCAGGCCTGAGCTCCAGGCGAGTCCACCAACCACTTTTCTCAGCGCCAACTCCAAGTTCTCTGGCGTCGCCCGCCGATAGCCCCCCCTCAGCGACTTGATAATGCCCGCCAACGGCCGCCTACGGACCTGTCTCGCCGCAATCCATTGTGCTATCAAGCAATGCAGGCCCGCAACAATGTTCGGCATTGTCTCCTGCCCCGCAAACTCGCGAGACGGCCGCGTAATTTCTCTCATCCCGTCGCAAGTACGCAAGCAAGCCGCGTCATAGGACAGAAGGTCCTTTGATCGGAGATACTCGAGGGCCGTGGCATCGTGATCGAGCAGCGGCTCTTCGCGGACATAGCGTCTGAATGCAGGAGAATGGTCGTCAGGCAGCAGGAAATATCTGTCTGCGAGGATATCCAACAAAACCGTCCGACCTTTGCACTCGCAGAAATAGAGACCTTCCCGGATCATCACTGTCTGCCCTCCAGAACGGGCGCACGCCGAGAAAGCGCGCGCCCGCCTACGTCAATCGTCGGCGATACCGGGACCGGTCAGGTCACGGCCGTTCTGGTTGTCGAAGATGACGGCCTGGGCGCCCTTCGTTGCCTCACTGGCAACGCCGAGCTCGATCAGTTCGTCGTTCTGATGATCGTCGCGATACTGCATGACACGCTCCTTTTTCGATTGCCGGACTAATTCACGGCAAGAGCAATGTATGGGCAACGGAACACTTTCTGAGAGAATATATACCGCAAATATTGCAGTATATATTTGCTTGCATCACACGTGATTTTTTGCCGATGACCAATATATTAATTGAGCATCGCCATCGATATTTCTCTTGATGCCCCAATTCGTCGTTCGTGGTATCTATCGATCCGCTTTCCGATGACACTCCGAATGTCTACCAGCCCATTCCTGGTCAGCATCCTTAGCTCTGTAGCGACGCCCGACAGAACAACCGGCTCAGCTATTCGGACGAGCAGCATTCGCTCCTGGAGAGCCTGGATCAGGTCGCAGAGCTCGGCATTCTTGGCGCTGTCCGCCAACCCTCCAAAGAAGCTTGCCGTAAACTGTGCAATCGCAATCGGAGTCTGATCATGCGCCCGCGATCGATGGGCGAGCATGATATGGCGTAATGACTGCCCGTCTGCCGATGCCAGGACGACCCTGATGAGGTCGCGGTGCATCGCGTACATGTCGGCTAGGCGCTCCCCAGAATGGACGATTGGTCGAAAGCCGCCTTCCTGCCGATGCTCAAACAACTTCTCCCCGACAAACCGCGACAGCACCTCACGAACGGGCGTGGGACTGCTGACATGGCGGTCGGCAATCGCTTTGATATCAATCCGCTCCGATGCCCTGAACCTCCCGTCCAGATAATCGCGCTTCACCGCGAGATATATCCGGTCCTGGGTGAAAAGCTCGGGCGCCATCGCGTTATGCGGCCGAAGGCAACGGCGGCCCATGCCGCCATCGGGGCGTCAGGGCGTTGGTGAGTTGCTCGATGTTCTTCTGTGCAACCACCTCAATGCAGAGGCGCTCAAGTTCTCGCAGGTCGCCGATCGCAAGCTGGCGTGGAAAAGCCATCTTCTGAGCGAAAAACATCAGAGGGATGAGGATATGGCCGGTCGATAGCCCCAGGCGATAAGCGCAAAGGAGGTGATCATCGAGACGCGCCTTGGGATTTCCGGACTCGATTTCCCTGAGCCATCGCACACCCATTCGAAGCTGCTGGGCAAGCTCCCGCTGCGTCAAACCTTCCCTCTTTCTCGCTTCCTCGATCCGACGTCCCGACTGTTCCTTCACGTAGAACAGCGGGCCGTCCACATCGGAAGCAACGCTTTCCAGCGACATTTCCGGGTCTCCTTCATACGGAGAGTGCGCCCAGCCAAGGCCTGTTACTGGAAAGGTAGGTGTGCATAACACCTCGGTCAAACAGAACTCCCGCAACATTTGCTGCGTTGCGGCACACTGTTTGGACCAAGGGGCCTGACTTGGAGTGTTAAATGCGCGTCGAAAGCGGTCTCACCCGCTCATAGGCCTCGCGCAATGTGTCGCAATCGGTGCGCGTCAACTGCTGCAACGCCGCAATATAGATGGACGATAGCATCGGTGCGGCCTCGCCCGGCACAGTCTTCGTAACCCGTTCCGCGATTCGCGTTGCGGTGACGTTGAGATCCTTGGGAGCGCCGAGGTGATGCTCTTCGGTTCCCGCCAGCCCCGCGGTCGCAAGACTGGATAATCGATCGATCACGACATTAGCGGGCACCATGTCCAGGCAGGATACCGCCACCTGCAGCGTCGTTCCCCATGCCAGAAGGCAACGCGTGCTTCGGATGAGGTGACAATGGGAATCGATCAAAAGATCCATGCCTGCCGGTGACAGGCGGAGTTTGAACGTACGAGACTGCCTTTCCATCGGTCTCCTACCTCCCAGCGAATTCGAGCGTCGCTGCATTGACGCTTATACACGCGCCCCCCGGGGCAGATTCTGACAAAAGAGTCATGATTGCGCCTCTTGGCCGCAAATCATGCGCTCTTGAGTGTTCACCGCAATCTCGCGCGCAGACAAGTCCCCTGCCCGCTAAAATCCGCATGTTCGGCACTTCAGTGCCCTGCCAATTGTGCGCCTCGCCACGATTATGCATTTCTCGCCTCGTTCCGGTTTGCAGTGAACAGCGGGTCTCATCCCACTCCGCCGCACCTGATCCATCGACCAACAATTTCGCAGCGCGTGTTTCGCGCCACGAGGAGGTATTGCCATGTCACTCCTGCGCCGATGTCATGCCGGCATCTCGCTCACTCTGGTCTGTGCTGCGGCGCCGGCCATGGCCTGCGCCCAAGATCAGCGTGATGCAGCAGCAAATCCCTGCTGCGCTCATCCCAAGCTGGTCGTGCGACAGGCCGACCAGGGCTTCGCGATCACCAGGCTCGATCCCGCAATTCCTGCGCAGATTGCTCCAGAGTTCCGCACCCCGACCGAGATTGCGATCGGCGCAGCCATGAAGATCGATCGCTCGGTCTTCATGTCCAGCCTCGTGCAGCTGACTGGAGGCAAGGATGCGGGTCGGTAAGGCCGCTATCAGCATGGCGCTGACGCTAGCCTGTCCGGCTTACGCCCAGAGCGTCGCTCCCGCACAGACCGAAGCAGCATCTTTGACCGATGCCGCCGCCATAGCGGAGCAGGAGTTGCGACAGACCTTCACCAACCTCCAGTTCGAGGAGTTCGGACCGGCGCCTTTGAAGGGACAGGTATATCAGGCGATCGCGGGCGGGCGAGTCATCTATTTCGCCCCACAGAGCCAACACATCCTGTTCGGGGCGATCTACGACAAGAACGGCCTGAACGTGACGGCCATGACGCAGTCGGCGAGCGCGCAAAAGCGGCTCGGAGCGATCGATCCTGCGGACGCGCTCGTCATAGGCCCCGCCGGTGCCCCCAAGGTGATCGAGTTCACCGATCCCGACTGCCCCTATTGCCAGGCGCTCGAACGCTTCTGGATCGCCAAGGCCAGCGAAGGAAAACCGGTCCAGCGGCTCATCTACTTCGTGGGCGTCATACATCCCGAGGCCTCCGCCAAAGCCGAGCATATTCTGTGCTCGCCCAACAAAGAGGCGGCGTTCAAGGCGATGTACGCGGGGGCTCGCCCGGCAACGCTCCTCAAATGCAAGGCCGGCGCGGACAAGGTCGCGCGCGATGCCGAAACGGTCCGCAGGATGGGCGTCTCGGGTACCCCGACGCTGTTCGTCGATGGAAAGCTGATCAATGGCTTTCAGCAGGCGGAGCTCGAGACTTTTCTCACATCGAAGCAGGCGGCACCCGCAGGCAGCCCGTGATGCCGCTTCTCACACTTCTGGCGGACCCCGATCGAGCCAACGGGCCTCACCAAGCGGCCGGTTCGAGCGGGGACCGGAATGCCGGCGGCGCGCGGGCTCCCTCGGGAGCCGTCCACCACATGCCGTCGGCCGGATGCGATTATGTCGTGCCGGCAGGCAGGTTCGGACGGCTCCCAAGCGAAGGAGACCTCTCATGTTGACACTGTTCCGGGGAAAGGCGTTCCGCACGATCGACGCGGCGGTCCTTTTCTTCCTGGCCGCGATCGCTGGCGCAAGCGTCGCTCATGCGTTCGCGGCGCCCGCCCAGGGCGATCTCGGCTACGACATCTACGACATCGTCGTGAACCAGGGCGTCAAGGGCCCGCTGGGCTTCGTAGGCGGCGTTGCCGCCTTCCTGTTCGGTGTGTCGCGGCTCTTTTCAAACATCATGATCGGCATCCCCACGATCGTGGCGGCGGTCTGCCTCATCAAGGCAGATTCGATCCTCCAGACCTTCGGCATGGTGATCTGAGACCCGGCGTCGCGCGCGTCGGCACGACCGACACGCGCGGCACGGCACAAGACGGGAGGCGGTGGTCGCCTTTCGGAACCCACGCTCAGGCGTGGTGAAGCAAGGGAGAAGGGCGTTGGACGAACGTCTTCCGCAATACCTGCACCGACCGGTCCAGATCCTCTGGTTCGACAGTCAGGAATTCATCGTCGTGATGAGCGTAATCTTTGTCGCGGTCATCGTCGGCGGGACCATCGGCTGGGCGCTGCTCGGCGCTCTTCTCCTCTTCATTCCGTGGAAGCGCACAAAGCCGCGCGGGTTCATCCCGCATCTCGCCTGGCGCTGGGGGCTCACCCGCTTCCGTCACTATCCGGGTCCGACCCAGACCCGCTTCTTCGAGTAGGTCCGACAATGCTACCGTTCCGGCGCAACCCGCAGGCCGATTTGATCGGCGACACTCGCCCGAGCTGGCACCTTCACCGGTACCTGCAAGGCTCTGCCAACCTGTTCGAGGAGAACCGGCTGCTCAAGTTCGCGATCGCCGGGATGTTTGGCATCACTGCGGTACTGGGCACGGTCCTCTACACCTCGAACCAGAATACGCGGACCGTCGTGGTCCCATTCGGCGCAGCAGGCGATCTCTACGTCACCGGCAACAAGCCCTCGGCGGCCTATCTGCGGACTATCACCTTCAACATCGTCAGCCTGGTCGGTAGCTATTCTGCCTACAGCGCCGATCGCCAGTTTCAGGAACTCCTGAGCCTCGTCCACCCCAGTGCCTATAACGGGCTGCGGGACAGCTTGAGCAAGCTGCTTGACGAACTCAGCAACAACCCAACGCTTTCAATAGCGACCTACATCCGCTCCGATCAGCCTGTCACCTACACCGGGTCCGAGATCCTCGTGCCCGTCGAGAAAGTGCGCGTGATCGGCGGCGTCATTCGCAAATTCCGCGGCTCGCTACGCATTCGATACGCGCTCGAGAACGGCCGCTTCTGGTTGACCGCCCTGCAAGAGGAGAATTTCAGTGCCGAAGGACGCTAAGCGGGCTCACGTCCGCCAGATCTCGCGCGCCTGCCTGATCTGCATTGCCGCGCTTTCCCCCGCGACTGTATTCGCCCAGTCGATCACCGCGCTTCCCGACCAGACGAGCCGGATCCGTCTGTCCAACCGCGACGTAAATCACATCGTGTGCGTCGGCGGGGACATTGAGGACGTCAAATTCTCGGCAGAAAAAGGCCTGTCGGTAGAGCGCGGCGGCTCAGACGCCTGGATCAAATTTCTCGTCCAGGAGACAGAAGACCCATCCATGGCGGGCGCCGAGACAAAGACACGCACCTATGTCACGAGCCCTGCCGAATTCTTCGTCTCCTGCAACGGCGCGATCTATCCGCTCTACGCCGAGCCATCCGACATCCCGGCCCAGACGGTAACGCTGGCGCCCGGAAGCGCGCAGCGCGCCCGCACCAATGAAGCGCTCCTTTCGCCACTCGTCGAGGAGGAACGCGCGGTAGGCATAGCGCTGGCCATCCTGCAGGACAGGGTTCCCGCGACCTTTTCCGAGGTCGCCCCTGCCCGCGACCGCGTGGCGCTGACGGAGATTGCCGGGGTCACGCTGACCGAGCGCCGCCGGCTCGAGATCGACGGCGCGGGCCTTTCGGCAAGCGAATATGCCGTGCGGGCCGATCAGCCCGTAGCGCTCGATGAGCGCGACTTTCTCGACCGGGCGATCGGTATCGACATCTTCTCGGTGACGCTCGATCGCCTGACGGTTGGCCCCAATGAGACAGCACGCCTGATCGTCGTTCGTCGGAGTGTACAGCCATGAGCGGTGCATCCGGAAAAGGCAGCGAAGAACAGCCTCGCGCGGCTGAGAGCGAGGCACCGAGCGCGCCTGAACGCGGCGCGGCATTGCTGGACATCCGTGCCCAATGGGAGCGACTGACATCCGACCAGAAGCTACGCGCCAAGCAGTTGGGCGTCGTCTCAACGATCGCGCTGGTCGGCGTGGGCCTCTACACCGCGAGCTCGGCGGGGAAGAAGGAAGAAGCCCCCGTACCGCAGGCTTCCAATCTCGACATGGGCGCTGGCCTACGCGGTGACAGCCTCGAGGTGAAGCTGCGCGGCGACCTCCAGAAGATTCTCGACGGCCAATCCCTGCTCGGGGACCGGGTGAGCGCGATCGAGGAAGGAAAGGTGGCGCCGGGCTCGCTCAGCCAATCACGCGCGTTGGCCCCGAGCGGAGATGACAGCCTGCCGCCCGCGCTTCCCGGCGACGCCCCGGCCTATCCGCCCGCACCATCGGAGGCATTGGCTGAGGCAGACACGGTACCGGTGCCACCCGTACCCCCCGCAGCGCCTGCGGCACCGCCCGCTCCTCCCACACAGCGCCAGGTCGGCGCAATCGGTGCCGCGACCGCCGCGCCCCAAGGAGAAGGAGGCGCAGCCGGCGGGGCGCGCGCAAAAAAATCCAATCGGACGATCTATTTGCCACCTGGTTTCATGAAGGCAAGGCTGCTGACGGGCATCGACGCCCTCGCCAGCAAGGACGCGACCAGTAACCCCGAGCCGATCATCGCGCGTGTTCAGGCGCCGGCGGTTCTTCCCAACGACGTGAAGGCCAATCTCGCCGGATGCTTCGTCATCGGGAACGCGACCGGCAGTCTCGCCAAGGAGCGGGTCGAGGTTCAGCTCGTCTCGATCTCGTGCGTCGATTTCGACGAGCATGCTGTCGTCGATCAGCAGATCAAGGGCTTCTTCGTCGACACCGACGGCAAGAAGGGCCTGTCGGGCAAGGTGGTGACCCGGGCTGGCGCAACGCTCGCGCGCTCCTTCATCGCCGGCACCATTGCGGGGATCTCCCAGTCAGTCGAGGGCACGTTCGGGAGCCTTTCGACGTCAGCACTCGGCAGCGTCCGAAGCCTGGATGCCGGAGATGCGGTGAAGACCGGCATCGCTGGCGGCCTCTCCAAATCCTCCGACAAGCTGACCGACTTTTACCTCGATCTCGCACGTCAGGCGGGACCGGTCGTCGAAGTTGGGGCCGCCAAGGACGTCGTCGTCGTGATCCAGGAGGGCATCGCCCTCGAGATCAAGCCATCCGTGGGCTCCAAATTCTGATGCCCGCCCCATCCCCTCATCACGGAGAGCGAAAAATGCTCCGACCCTTCACCCCGATCCTCGGCCCACTGTGCCTGGTTTCCACGCTCGCGCTGCTCTCTGGATGCACCACGCTTGGTTCGGTCATGTCGCCCTATTCCGAAAAGTTCGATTGCAAGAACAGCGACCATGGCCAGTGTGTCCATCCCGACAAGGCTTATGCCGACGCGGTTGCCGGTGTCGCCACCAAGTCTGACCCCAGCGTCACCAATGACAAGGCCATGCTGAAGGGCAGCAGCCCACGGCCTGCCCGCTCGGGCACCGGGGCTCCCTCGTCCTATGGAAGCTACCGCGACAGCGTCTATGCCGAGCTCAAAGGCCTGATCGACGCACCGGTCACCCCGATGCTCAAACCCGCGCGAACCGTTCGAACGCTCATTCTTCCCTATGTCGACCGAACGCGGCCCGACCGGCTCTACATGCCCCGCTATGTCTATTCGGTGGTCGACAAGCCTGTCTGGGTGGTTGGCGGGACATTGGTTGCCGCCCCCGATCGCGCGGCGCGAGCGCCTGTATTGGGGCAGGTCAAAGATGCAGGTCAGGGTGTTGGAGACGAGCCCGCGCCCGAAGCTGCGCCGATCGCGGAGCCAGGCAAGTGAAGGCCTCCGGCTCGAGTGGGCTGAGTTATTCCCGGATGCGCAATGCGGTGAAGCGCGACAGCTTCTCCGACTATCTGCCGATGGTCGCCTGGGACGCCGACAGCGAAGCGTTCCTCTGCATTGACGACAGCTGGGGCCATGCCTGGGAGATCGTACCCACCGCCTATATGTTCGCCCATGTTCAGGGCGCCCTGCAAGGTCTGCTGAACATCCATTTCCCGGATGGCACGGTCCTCCAGTTGCACACCTTCGCCGACCCGCTGATCGACGACGCGCTCGACGCATTCCTGGACCTCAAGACCCGCGACGATCCTCTGATCCAGGCTTCGGCACGGCGGACGCGCGATTATCTGAGCGAGGGGAGGCATGGCCTCAAGGCGCTGCACGACATTCCGATCCGCAACTTCCGCACGCTCCTGTCGATCAAGACGCGGCGGCCACTCGGCGAAGATCTGCGTCGGCAGGTGGAGGAACAGCTCTCCAAGCTCGGTATCCGTCGGCTCGAACCGGAGGAACTGGTCAGCTTCTACCGCCGGATCTTCAACGGTGTTGCCGAGGCTGCCCCTGGCGTCTTTGCCGATGGAACGACGGTCGGTGCGCCGGCAATCGCCAAGCAGATCATCGATGCCGGCCCCGACCTCGTCTTCGACGGCGCCGAGGTCTTTCTAGGCAATCAGGTCGCGCGCTGCCTGACGCCCAAGGCGCCGGCGCGCCGGATCACCGCCGAGCGGGCGAACAGGCTGATGGGCGGGATGCGCGGGGCGTCCGAGGACAGCGACCAGATAGGTGGTCCGTTTCTCTACACCCTCAACATCCTGTTCGACCATTCGCAGTTCGAGATCCACAAACGCGCGCAGATCCTGTCCGCGCAAAAGGCAGCCGGCAGTTTTGCGGTCGAGGTCGGCAAGCAGATCGAGGAGATCAGCTGGATACTCGACGAAGCCGGCAACTCGAAGTTTGTCCGCGTGATCCCGTGCCTGTGGGTATTCGGCCGCGACCGACACCATGCCCGCGAACTGGCGGCTCGCGCCAAGCGCTTGTGGGAGGGCGAACCGCTACCCTTCTCGATGCAGGAAGAGAGCTACCTCAATCCGACCCTGCTGGTGATGAGCCTGCCCTTCGGGCTCTATCCCCACCGCTCGACGCTGCGCATGCTAGAGCGCGATTTTCGCATGCCGGTGAAGGCGGCCGTCCTGATGGCGCCGGTCCAGACCGATTTTCGGGGCGGTGGTCGCCCTGCCCTGCTGTACACCGGGCGCAAGGGCCAGCTCGTCACGCTCGACCTGTTCGACCCGCGCATCAACAACTATAATTTCATCGTCTCGGCAGAGAGCGGCGCCGGCAAGAGCTTCCTGCTCAATAATTTATGCCAACAATATTTCGCGTGCGGCGCGCTTATCCGCATCATCGATATCGGTGGGAGCTACAAGAAACTCTGCACGCTGTGTTCGGGTCGATATATCGATATTGGCGAGGAGCATCTCGTCCTCAATCCCTTCGACATGGGGCTCGCCCTCGATGGCGACGATAAGCAGTCGGCGATCACGATGGCGGTCGCGATCGTGGCGGAGATGGCGAACGCCTCGACCCGAAAGGGCGTGACCACTTCGGAATGGAACCTGCTCAAGTCGGCCGTGCAATGGACGATAGACGGTGGCTACGCCGACCATGGTATCGATGCCGTACGCGAATGGCTGGGCACCTATCCCGCCCAGACTGCGAGCGATCTCGACCGCGTAGAACATCTCGTGCCGACCTCGCGCGAGCTTGCCTTCAATCTGCGCGATTTCGGCTCCGACGGGGCGTATGGCCATTATTTCAACGGCCCCTCGACACTAGACATCCGCTCCGACGAGTTCGTGGTGCTCGAGCTCGAACGCCTGAAGTCGATGCCGGACCTCTTTAACGTGATCGTGATGGTGGTGGTGAACGCCGTCACCCAGGAACTCTATCTTTCCGCCCGTGATCGCCCGCGCTTCGTGCTGTGCGACGAGGCGGCCCAGTTCATGACGCGCACCGACGGTCAGGACCTGTCCCGCCTCGCCGAGGCGTTTGGCCAGGGCTACCGGCGTGCCCGCAAATATCGCGGCTCATTCGGGATCGTTCTCCAGTCGATGAACGATCTCACCCTGTTCGGCGGGACCGGCCAAGTGATCCTTGAGAACGCTGCGACGCGCTTCCTCCTGCAAGGCTCGACCTATGACCGCGCGGTCGACAACAAGATCCTCGATTATTCGGGGTTCGTCCTCGACCTACTGAAGTCGGTCCGCAACTCAAAGCCCCATTATAGCGAGGTCTTCATCGACTCGCCGTTGGGGCTCGGGATCGCGCGCCTCGTCGTCGACCCCTTCTCCTATTGGATCAATACGTCGGCACCCGACGAGGTCGCGGCATTCGAGGCGCTGATGCGCCAAGGTCTGTCCCCGCTCGAAGCGGTCTGCCGGCTCGCTGGAGTGGACCCGGCCGAGGTCGCGGGCGGAGACGTGCGATGAGAATTCGCAGCACCGCCGCGCCCCATCCCGATCAGTTGCAGCTCGGCTGGTCGGACGAGGATGCCCGTATCGAACGGCTTGTCGAGGAACGGGTTGCCGCGCGCTTCGAAGCCGAGAGCTTCCACTGGCGCTTCAGGCTGGTGGCGATCGAAACCATCATGATGGGCCTGCTCGTGTTGGTTGCAGGTCTGATGCTCAAGCAGCCGACGATGATGGTCCTGCGCGCGTCGCTGCTGGTCGCGGCCTCATGCCTTGCGACGGGCATGCTGCTTCTCACGCTATCGGCAGGCACCGCCAAGCTCCTGTCGCGGCTCAAGGCCTGGAGGCGGCGGTGACAGGCCTCATCTCCTCTACGCCATCCCAGCAGAGTGTAAGGCTGGCGCTGAGCGGCTTCCTGCTGCTTCTCGTCCAGAGCATGCTGTTGATGATGGGGCCCGGCCTCGACAGCAGCGGGCGCACGCTTCTGTGGGTCCTCACTCCTGTTGCGACGATGACGCTCATCGTTTCGCTCATCGGCCTGCCTGATCCTGCCCCCGGTCATTGGAGGCGGCGCCATGTTCGCTGAAGGCGCCCGAGCCATGCTGCCGATGGCCGCGTGCGCCGCTCTGTTGGCAGGCACCGCAACCGTCGTGAGGGCGCAAGGCGGCACATCTGGTCCGCTGTCTGCCAACCGCAGCACAATAGGCCGGACTTGGGCCATCGCCGAGCCGGACGCCCTGAGCGAAATCGAAGCCAAGGTCGCGACACTGCCCAAGGACATGCGCGCCAACTACGGTCCGCGCAGCAAATGGAGTGCGCTCAAGGCAGCTTCGCTGCCAGCAGCGACCGCTGACCGCAGCCGCACAGTGGTTCCGTTCTATACGCTCGACTTCGACCTGCAGCTGCCGGACGGCCGGGTGCTTTACCCTAAGGGCTTCACCTTCAATCCGCTGACCTATGTGAAGCTCCCTCAGCGGATCATCGTCGTACATCCGCGTGATCTTGCCTGGGCGCTACGAACGTCGCGGAAGAGTGACTTCATCCTGTTGGCGGCCCTTGGCGCCGACAATGGCGACGCGATTGAACTGAGCGAGAAGACTGGTCGCGTAATCTACATTCTCGAGGAGCGCGTCAAAGAGCGGCTCGGCATCGTCGTAGCCCCGGTCATCGTCGCCCAATCGGGCACGAGCCTGGTCCTCACCGAATATGGACCAAAGAGCCGCGCCGCGGTGCCTGGAGGCACACGATGACGCACCGTCTCTCGGTCTTCCTCATAGGTCTCCTGATCGGCCTCGCCGCGATCGTCGCCTGGCCGAGCAAGGCGCATGCCTCCAAGTGCGAGAGCAGCGTCTTCAACCCCGTCACCAAGGTGCGCTGGACATGCATCTTCCCGATCACCGTCGGCGGCATACGCGTCGGCAGCTACGATAAGATCGACAAGGCGCTCGACGCACAGTCGGCCTCCAAGCCTCTCTGTGCGTGCCGCAAGGGCGTACAGTTCTGGTTCGGCGTGAAGGTCTCCTACTGGTCCCCCAACCGGATGATCGACGTTGTGACGGAGCCCGGCTGCATGATGGCGCTGGGTGCCGACCTTTTGCCCACCGGCGGCAGGCTGCAGGGGAGCCAGTCGAGCCTCGCCGACGGCACCAACACGCGCAAGATGTTCGCGCAGATGCACTATTACATCTCGCCGGTGTGGGCGATGCTCGACATGTTCACCGACCTGCCCTGCATGGAAAATGAAGGGTTTGACGTGGCGATGATCACCGAGGTGTTGCCGACCTGGCAGTCGGCCACCCTGGGTTCGATCATCCAGCCCGAGGCGATCCTGTTCGGCAATCCCGCCGCAGGTCTCGCCTGCATGGGCGACAGCGCGGCGGCAGCAGCCGGCAAGGTCATCGATCCGCTCTTCTGGTGCATGGGAAGCTGGGGAGCGACCTATCCGGTTGCAGGCGACATCCACTTCGGTGACAGCGTCGAGGCGTGGGCCGGTCTCGCAGCCCGCGGCACCTTCATGATGGGCAGGATAGGCGCGCTCACGATCAGCTCGTCGGACGGCTGTTCGTTCATCCCCCAGCCGGTCTGGACCAAGAGCCGCTACAAGCTCCAGTTGATGGAGCCCGTCAAAGGCGGGAAATGCGTCAACATCGGTCGACCCGGCGCGCTCTGGTCGTCCGCCAAACATGCACCGGGCAAGGACAATGCCCAGTTCATGCTCTTCGAAAAGGTCATCTGCTGCGCCGGGATCGCGGTCCCATGAGCAGAGGACTCCCCCCATGTTCCGCTGTTGCCCCCGGCCTTGTTCGGAGGTCCGCCCGCCAAGGCCTGAACGGCCGCTGGTGGCAGCGCGGGACAGGAGCGGCGTCGCAGTCAGCCCCCTGCTGCGGCGTCGCTCCACCTATGGTCAGCGCGGCTGCAAGCCCCCCGCGATTGTTCCGGCATGCCCCCCCATGCCGAGCGATCGTAACAGCCGCGCTGGCCACCACCGTCATGGCCTTGCCGATCCATGCCCAGACGATGGAGGAGCGAGCCCGGAGCGCCGCCGAGGCGTCACGGGCCAAGACTAGCGACAGCGAGGCAATTCAGCAAAATTATCTCACCCCGGGTCTAGCCGGCCAGCCGATCCGCACCGTCGATAACGCGCAGGCGTTCACGCCCAATATTGCCTGCCAGAAGACCGCGACGATGCTGGAGGTGCTCGTCCAGCCCTCGAGCACAGGCGATCTCGGTTCGGTCAGCATCGCGCGCGATACCGACCTGGATGGGACCGTGGACAGCAATTCGAGCCTGCCGGTCCCGGTATCGGGTATTTGCGCGAACGGAGTTGTGTCTTGCACGCCGGGCACCTGGAACCAGTGCGCCTATTTTCGATGGGACGTCGATACCGCGCGCAACCTCAAGCTGGTCCAGACCGACATGCCGCAGCTCGCAGGCTGCTACTGCGTCAACAATAGCTGCGGGGCGAACCTCGCCTGGGGCAACATGGCGTCCGTGCTGCGTGATCTGGGCGGCGGGATGATCGGCGCGCTTACGACCGCCGACCCGCGCTACGGCGTCGTTCAGGCCGTGATCGATGGACCTGCAATCCGCTATGTCGGGGCGCAATTGACCGCTTGCACATCCGATCCCGCGCTTCCGCAAACCAAATACCGCGCGAACCCCACCGCCATTGCGACAGACGCCTATGCCACTTCCACGGCAAACCCGGTGTTTCAGGCGCTGAAGGGATCGGCGATCGGCACGGGAACTGCGCTCCAGTCTCGCCAATGTACTGTCGAACGGCAGGTCACGGTCACCAAGTCGAGGCCCGACGAAATCATAAGCCGCGTTGCCGGGGGCTATTCGACGATCGAGAACGGCAACTCCTTCGATTTCCTGATGGGCTCGCCAGCTGACAACAGCCTGGGCGGTGGCCGATGCACCCTGATCGATTTCAGGATGACCCTGCACGTCGGTGAAGCCGACCGGATCGTGGATGCTCGCCTGACACAATTTTTCGCCGATGACTGGGGCCAGGTGCGGATCGATGGCACGCTTATCGCCTCCGGCCCGAGCAGCTGGACCTCACTTGGCGTGCCGCCGGGAAATTGCGAGCAGAAGAGAACGTTCTACCAATACCCGTATTTGGACCTGAAGCCGCATCTGACGGCTGGGGATCATGAGGTCTGGCTGCGCGCGGCGGTTGCCGAGGGCGGAGAGGCGTTTGCCCAGGTCCATGTCGAAGTCGATGATAGCTGCAAGACCCTCGAGCAGGTGGTCGACCAATGCGGTGGTCCCGCCAGCGACCCCCAGTGCCAGCTCGACAGCGAGCTCGTCGATGGCGTGCAGACCTGGATCAACGGTGCCCAGACCGGGCTGAGGCCGCTCACCCAGACCCGGATAATGGGTTCGTCGACATGCCCGGTCGAGATGACACGGGACTTCTTCCTCAAAAGCCGCACCTACCGGTGCAAGGTGGACAGCATGCCCCAGCCCGACACCAGTCGCGGGACCTACATCATCGATCACTCTACCGAGACGATCCTTGCTGATCGTGCGCGCCAAAGCGACGGCAGCTTCTCGGCCACCACCCGGCCCTTCTCGCTCCCCGACCGCGGCTCGGTGCCGGCTTGCGAACCTATCTGCAAGACCCGGGCGCCCAAGGTGAACACACAAGCGGCCGTGAGCGGCGTGGTCGGCGCGAAGCAGAACGACCCCAACGGCTACGACACATTCTATCACGCCTGCGACAGCGCAAACCAATGCCCCGCCGGCCCTGGAGAGGAGATCGTATCGGCGTGCGGATGCCTCGACGATTTCCCTGAAGCGGTCGTGATGATGCAGACCGTTCGTCTCGCCGGGGCCGACCTCGTATGCACGGGAACTGTACGGTGAAAGCGCGCCGACGCTCCGGGATGCTGCAAGGCACTCTTTTGGCGACGATGCTCATCGCCGGTTTCTCCGTTCCCGCCGCCGCGCAGACTCCGAGCACGGCCATAGCGATTGAGCCGACCGAGCCGGGCGATCCCGATCCTGGTCCCGACCCGGTGCCTGAACAGGGTCAATATATGTGCGCGGCGGACCTCAACAATAATGGCGATGCGGCGGATGAAGGCGAAACTGCCTATTGCTCGACGACAACGAATGGCGATCACCTCTGCCCGTTGCAGGAGGTTGCGTGCGTCGCCGATGCGGCTGGCGAGTATAGCTGCCCTGTCGGCAATCAATTCGCATGCCTGACCAAGGTCGCAGGCGGTCAGCCCAGCTGTTCACCCAACCAGTGCGCCAATCTCGCGAGCACGCCGATCATCATCGAGCCACCCATCGAGGATCCCGGAACGTCACCCGATGGGGGCACCGACGCCGACGGCAACTGCCTTGGCACCATCGAGATTTTCTCGGGACGAGGGATGCGCTGCCGCCCGCCAGGGCTCAGCACGACGCTCGCCAATTGCTGCAAGGACAAGGGCAAGATCGTCAAGGACGGCATGGGCTCGTCGATCGGATCGATCGGCACGAAGATCGCGGTGGTGAAGGGTGTGTTCCAGGGTATGAGCGCGGCGTTCACCGCGCTGCGGGCCGGAGCAACTGCCGGACAGGCAGCCAATGCCGGCGCGAATGCGCTGATCATCGGGCTCGACCCGACATCGATCGCCATCAGCCTCGCGGTCAATTTCATGATCGAGTTCCTGTTCTCCGGTTGTGACCAGCAGGACATGGAAACCGCGATGCTGAACGGCTCAGGTATGTGCCATTACGTCGGGAGCTACTGCAGTTCGTCCTTCCTGGGCATCTGCCTCCAGAAATCGCACGGTCACTGCTGCTTCAACACCAAGCTTGGCCGGATCATCCAGGAGCAGGGCCGTCCCCAACTCGTCGCGTTCAACGGAAATCTCTGGGGAACCGCGAAGAACCCGATGTGCAGAGGCTTCACGCCCGAAGAGTTCCAGGCCCTCGACTTCAGCAAGATGGACCTCTCCGAATATTATGCGGACATCGAAAGCCGCGCCCAGACCGAAATCCAGATCGACATGAAAGACCGGGTCGATGCCTATCTCAATGCCATCAAGAACTAGCGCCGCCCTCGCTGCCTTGCTGCTGCTCGGAACCGCCGCACCTGCCCAGGACACAGGCCGGCAGCGCCTCGAAACCGAGGGTGACGCCGCGATGGCCAGGATGGAGGGCGCAGTCGCAAAGGCCAAGGACAGCGGTCGCGCCGTGCCCGATCCGAATATCCCGATCGAGGGCAACGAGGCAGTGAAGCGCCGGGCGTTCCAGGGTCTCAAGACCCGCGCTGCCGAGCCTGCCATGGAGGCACGGGCGCGCGCGGCAGCAAAGGCCGGCGAAGCGCGTTTGGCGGCTGAGCGTGAGGCTCAGGCCAAGCGCTTGCGCCAGGCTTTCGGGCTTGAGCCATCCGAAACCGAGGCGTTGGCACATGTCGGTCCGCCCTCAACCTCCAAGGGCTTCGTGCCAGTGATCTTCGCCTCCTCCTCAATGCCGATCGCGACGCTGCGTGCCTATGCGGCCCAGCTTGCGCGGGTTCACGGCGTGCTCGCGTTTAGAGGTATGCCGGGCGGACTGCGCAAGGTCGGGCCTATGGCAAAGTTGACCGCCGAGATCCTGCGTCTCGATCCAGGCTGCGAAGGTCCCGACTGCGTGATGCGAGACGTGCAGGTGATCGTCGATCCGATCGTCTTCAGGCAGCACGGCATTGCGCGTGTCCCCGCTCTGGCGATGATCCCCGGTGATCCCACACAGGCCTATTGCGAGCGAGACGACGAGAGTCCGCGCGCGCGCTACGTCGTCTATGGCGATAGCGCGTTGCCCGGACTTCTCGACGAATATGCGCGGCTCGGCGGCCGCGAAGAGGTGCGTGATGCTCAGGCTCTTCTGGCTTCTCGCTAACGCCCTGAGGGCGATCTTGCGAGCGCTTACCCGCTTGCCCCGCGAGCTTGGCGCTGCTCTGGGTGCCCCAGACCCAGATACGCCTGCGCGACCCCGCCGCCTGTGGATCGCGATCGGCTTCGCGATGCCGACCGCGCTGTTCGCCGCGTGGTTTGTGCCCCAGATCACGCTCGTGATGAGCCCGTCGATCGAAGCCTGGGCGGTCCGCAAGGCACCTGGACCGATCGTAAGGGGCGATTATGTGATGTACACGCTGACGCACCCGATCGCTGGGCCGAAACCCGTCAATGTCACCAAGCATGCGCTCTGCATGCCGGGCGACAGACTGACGTGGTGGGAGGTTCCTTCGCTGTCCAGGCCAAGGGTCCGCGACACGCGGTTTTTCTGCAACGGCGATCTGCTCGGCACCGCTTTGCCCTTCACCCGTGACGGGCGGCGCCTCGCTCATGCGAACTGGAGTGGCGTTATACCGGCGGGGCTGGTTTATATCGGTTCACACCATCCCCAGGGCTTTGACAGCCGCTACTTCGGTCTTGTGGAGATCTCGCGGCTTTCTAGGATGCAAAGACTTCTCTGAACTCTATTGGCGAGAATTCGTCCTGCGGCGCTGCTAGGATGATCTCGCCATGCCTATATTCGCCCCAGTTCGCTTTCGAGGCACGCTCGCGCATGGAGACGCGGTCGTGGAGGTCTCGTTCCTCGCCGGTATCGACGACGAAGGCTGCTTGACGCTTGCGATCGACCCAATCGTCCCTGCCCGGGCTGCTATGCCCTTCATTCCGCGCGACGAGCCCCTCCAGAATCAGACCATGCTCTGCCTGAGTGGGACATCAGAAGACGGTTGGCGGTTCGAAAGCGGCAGTGCGTCCCTCTCGGGCTGGTCCCACCCTGAAGGTCGCGTCGAGATCGAAGCGGATTGCGGTCTCGCCGAATTCTCCCGAGCCGTCGCCCCCGATCATCGGGACATGCGCGCTTGGAATTTCCGAAAGCTCAGAACCTACCGGGGCATCGAGCGCCAGACTGACCTTGGCCGCTTCGTATTCGTCAGTTACCGGGACACCGTCGATCAGCAACCGAGCGCAGTGCTTGCGATCCATGCCGGTGCCCAGATGGGGCAGGAATGGTGGGATGAAAGTGAGCGCTTTCTGATCCATCTCGAGCGTACACTCTCGTTCGCCTGCGACGCCTATCTCGTGCCAATCTACGAGCAGAGAGTTAGAGGCGGCGTGTTGACGTATCGCGTTGTCCGACGCGGCCGCTCTTCACATCCCTACATGCCACCTTTCGACTCCCTCTTCATGGAGCAGATCCTGGGTTGCGCCATTCGGTCCTTTCGCGAGAGACCAGAGGCTCTCGAACGCCTCGATCCCGCGATCCGCTGGATCACAGCGCCTGTAGCCTATGAGGAATCCCGGCTCATAAACGCGATGAGCGCTTTGGAAAGCATTCTGGCGCTGTCCGGCCTACCCGACCTTTTCATGGCCGACAGAAACGAATTCGGAGAACTGAAGAAGGAAGTGCGGCGATTTCTCAAGCGATTGAAGGCGCCCAGCCGGATGGGCGGGAAGGTCGACGAGCTAAACCGTCGATCGTTCCGCGACAAACTCGAAGACCTCATCAAGGACCGTAGCATCGTCACGGCTGACTTTCCCGACAATTGGATGCGCGCAATCATTGATGCTCGGAACACGATCGTCCACACCGGCGTCGCTCCGGATCTTCCTGCTTCCGACGCCCGGCTCCTTGACCACATCGTCTGGGCCAGGGAGATCGTCACGCGGATCATCCTTCAGGCGATCGGCTTCGAAGGTCAATTCCAGAGCTGGTTGCATCGCAGCCAGTATCTGAGCTTTCCGGGCTGCCGTCCGATGAGCGAGGTTGCCGCATCAGGTGATGGCGCCTTATCTGAGGCGCCCGAATAATAAAGTGTCTGCGAGTTGTTTTCAGTGGATCCAATCTATGCGACTCTTCAAATACATGAGCCTTGCGAGCCTGCGCTCGATACTTCAACACAATACGATCGGCTTCTCGCGGGCGAAAGACCTGAATGATCCTTTCGATTGGCCGACCGCACCCGACGTTCCAGACTACGGCTTTTTCGAATCGCTCACCGCGACCTTGAAGGGAAACATCTGGGCGCAGAACATGGGCGTCTGCTCAATGACCCGCAGCGCCGCCAATTCGCTGATGTGGGCGCACTATGGTGACAAGCATCGCGGCGCAGTGATTGAGATTGATGTCGATGCAGCAGGGCTCATGTGCGCGGACACCAATGCGGTGCCAGCGCACTTCGGCAGTGTCATCTATCTCAATCAGCCCAATATGAGCCAATATGCCGGTCTTCCTAATGCCTCGGAAGGTGCCCCCGGCGTCTCGGTTGGCCAGCTTTTCCCGTTTAGGATGGACTATTACCAACAACTTCAGCGTCTCTTTCTGTCGAAGCCGCTTTGCTGGGCCTACGAAGAGGAAGTTCGCATCGTCAAATGCCTGCACGGACTAGGCGAGAGTGCCGTCACCAATCAGGCCGGAGAATTCTCTATCGTGGAACGCGGTGATGGATCGTCGATGTACGCCTTCCACATGCCGGAACAGTGCATCACCGGTATCTACTTCGGAATCAACGCGAACGTGCAAGAAGCGCAGCGGATCGCGTCGGACTTCGGCATCAAGGGCAGCATGATAGGACTGAAGCAGCGCGGCTCCTACGACGTCAATTTTCGTCCCTTCGAGAAGGCGTAAACGCGACGCGCATCGTCTGATCCAAGCCCAAAGTGATCACGACCTAAATTTAATCCAGCTTTTGAGCCCCACGATCTGCAAGTCCAGGCCAAGCTCTCAGCCCCGCTCGCGCGATTGCTATGCCGTCGTGAGGGCGATTGGCTCAAAGAGGTAATTCTGCGGACCTGAGGGCTAATTTTTGCGCAATCGGCACTGATGTGCCCGCCATCTTGAAGCGACAATGGCAGAAACGCACCGTCGCTCCATGGCAAAGGAATCTCGAACCCCTTCACCGATAAGCACTCTGCAACCATCCTGCGGGGCGTTGCTGGCGACCGCCCTCGCATCCGGTATGCTCGTCGCCGCCGGGCCTGCCTTTGCTCAAGCAACGCCTCTTCCGGCGCCCGCCGACAAGCAAGGCTATTGGTGGTATCAGTCTCCACAACCGCCGGCAGAAAAGCCGGACGATGCTAATGACCTGGCGAAGCCATCTATTCCACCCATGGCGGAGCTGGCAACTTGGACGCCGCCGAAAATCCGCAAACTAATCGAGCAACAGCGCGACTATGCTGCGACGGTACTCACGATCGATGCCGTCGCCGACTTCTGGCTGCTCCAGGACTTTGCTCGGCGGAAGGCGCGTGCCTTTGCCGGCGTGACCCAGATCGCCATGCTCCAGCATCCGGAGCTGAATTCCAAATCGGCAAATCCGATGGTTGGCGATGCTCGTTCCGAGATGACCGCGGAAAAGGACAGCATTCGGCGATCCTATCTCCGGTCCCAAGCCAGCGAGTTCGCGCTCGTCATGTTCGGCAGAGCGACCTGCGGCTATTGCCGTGTGCAATGGCCCATCATCCAGCGCTTCCAAGAAGAGATGGGCTGGCAGGTAACGCTCGTCGATCTCGATCGGCGGCCTGACGTTGCCCAGCGCTTCGGCGTCGAGATCACGCCCACGACGATGGTGATCCGGCGTGCAAGCCAACAGCGCATGACGATCGCCTCCGGGGTGGAAGCTTACCCGAACCTCAGCCAGATGGCTTATCAGGCGGTCCGGCTGCTCCGGGGCGACATCCGACCGGAACAGTTCATGACCGGCCCCGGCGAAGATGCCGGCTTCTTCGACGCGCTGGGCAACGGCCCAGTTTCTTCCACCGACCCGCAGGTGTTGGGAGGAGACCTCATAGCAACCAACACGGAGCGCCGGCCATGACCCGGATCGTCTTCCTGCTTGGCATCCCTGGATTGGTGATAGCGACCGGCACTTGTGCCACCGCCCAGACCATCACTCGAGAACAGGCGATGCGGGCCGCCATCCACCCGGTCCCCGATCAGGCGACGATGCAGGCATGGCTCTCGCGCGTGCCCGTGACACGTCAGTTTCCCGACGACTTCGCCTCGACACTGTCGGGCCAGGGACCAGCTTTCGTCATCGAGATGTCGACAGCGGCCCGCTGCGTCCCCTGTGGAGATCTCTGGACCAAGCTGGTGACGCTTGGACGTCGCTATGGATGGAAGGTTCAGACGATCCACCCGAACGAGGCGATGATCCGGTCCGGCAGGCTCGGACTGCCTTGGGTAGGACACCCCGTAGCGTGGGTCCGTCCGATTACGGATGAAGGCCGGGTCGTCCCCATCGCCATCGGCACGGACCATTCTCCCAACCTCGCGCGCAACCTCTACCTCGCCGCTAAAATGCTGACCGGCGTCAGGCCTGCGGTCGGCGTGCGCGCGATGTCAAAATTCACGGGCATCGTCGAAATGCCTCCACCGCCCCGGGGCAAGCGCTGAGCGTGGCGGGCTCGATTCTATCCCTCACCTCGATCTCCCCTCGGAGTCTGCCATGTATCGCTTGCCCCTGCGCCTTGCCGGATTGTTCGCGGCTGTCCTCCTCTCCTCGATCCTGATGACCGCACCCGCGTCAGCGCAGAGCTGGGCGGAGAGCTGGTTCGACAATGTCACCTATAGCTCGCCGGGCAGCTTTGAGGACCAGACACGCGGCTACCTGACGGCGGGCGGCATGTCCGGGCGGGTCGATGTCCATAACGACTATCTGATGTCGGTCAGCCTGCCCAAGGTGAAAGCGGGCTGCGGGGGCATCGACATGTTCCTGGGCGGTATGTCGTTCCTTGATCCCGACTATCTCGTCCAGAAGCTCGAGAGCATCTTGCAGGCCGCACCCGCGGTCGCTTTCCAGTATCTGCTCGAAACCCTCGATGAGAAGATGGGGAACATCATCTCGAAGATGGAGGCTGCGACCAACTTCCTCAATTCAATCCAGGTGAACGACTGCCGGCTCGCCAACCGCATGGTTCAGGTCGCCAAGGGCGACGACAATATGAGCGGCATCCTCGAAGAGATGACCGGCTATCGCTCGGTCAAGCAGGGCTTCGCGAAAAGCTACCAGCAGAGCCGCGAAAAGATCGAAGCGAACAACAACAATCCGACGGAAGATCTCAAGGATTCGCTTGCGAACTGCCCGGCTGAGGTCACCGACATCTTTCGGACCGGCTCGCTGCTGGCGCACGCGGCCTCACGCGTCGGCGCTGGTGACTGGGCTGGGGTCATGCGCGCCAGGGTCGGAGACGTCTACATGCGCTGGGATCCTACGGACAAAGTGCCGCTCTTCACAGCAATCCCGCAATGCGCGGGCCAGGACACCGAGAGTGCTCAGGACTTCTTGACCGGGCGCGTCCAGAAGCGGTCACTCAGCATCCCTCCGACCGCGACCGATTGCTCTCAGGACGGTGCAGGCCGAGGCGCATTGATACTCGCCCGCGAGCGTATGGAATCCATCGCGACCAAGATCAGAACGCGCGCCGCGCTAAGCGCCGAGGAGAAGCAGTTCGTGGCGAACGTGCGGACCCTCCCCGTCTATCGCATGCTCGAATGGGGCGTCCGCCAGGGAGTGGTCGACTCGGTGATCGCTGATACCGACGAGTTGGTCGCTCTCACCCTCGCCTACCAGATGCTCAACGATCTAACGCGGACGATCGACTATACGGTGACGAACGCGGAGCGTGGCACCATCGTCGCGGGCGCAGCCGACGTGAACAACACCAACGTCTGCCAGACCAAGATCCTCTCGAAGGGCATTGAGCAGCTGCGCGACCTGCGTGACGAGGTCCTGAGGCAGCGGGCTCAGATGCGGCAAAGCTACATGGCTGCGCTTTCGGCCGCCAACCTTTCTGCAAGCTATTCCGGGCTGATCCGCGCCCGCGACCGTGACGCCAGGGATGCCGCCGGTGCTGCCGCGGCCCGCAACCAGTGAGCGGCCGCCTCGCGATGCGCCAAGGCATCAAGCTTCTGACGGGCGCGCTTCTTACGCTGGCGTCCTCACCTGCCTGGGCCGTTGAAGCCAGCTTTCACACCTATGATGGCTTTGGCGAAACGGTCGATGCGTTCCGCCTCGTGTCGATGATCTTCGCCGACCCGCGTTACGAGACGCTCGTGCTGATCGTCGCGACGGTGGGCGTTGGGCTCGGTGCGATCATGGCGAGCATCAGGGGAACCGGTATGGGGCTGGTCGCCTTCGGCTTCCAGATCCTAGTCGGTGTCGGCCTGTTCGTCGGCCTGGTCGCAACCACCGGTACGGTCCATGTCTATGATCGGGTCCGAAATGCCTATCAGCCGGTCGGCGGTGTGCCGAACCTGCTCGTCCTGGTGGCCGGCGCCACGAACATGATCGAGCGGGCGTTGGTCGAGACGATCGATGACAATACGCTCGATCCGAACGCCAAGATCGAGTTCGGCGCTGGCGGCCACAGCTTCGATCTTTTCCTGAATGCGGTCTCGCCCCGTGGCCCGATGACCGACACTTTCCTTGACGCAACGATCAAGGATTATGTCCGCCAATGCTACCCTGTCGCCCGCGTGTCGGCGGCCTATGGCATTGATGACGATAAGCTGTTTCGGAGCACAACGGATTTGCCGGCCGCCTTTGCCGCGATGGCCGGACCATCGACATTCTCGACGGTCTATACGGAGACCGAGAAAGGCGGCTCGACGATGAGCTGCAACGAATCCTGGGCCTACATCGCAGACCGGCTTTCGGATCCGACGCTTTTCGATACCTACACCCGTCAGGTCTGCGCCCGTACCGGCTTCGACACTGCGAGTACGCAGCAGCTTACCCGCTGCCGCTCGCAGCTCGGGGATATGGGCGAGATGATGCTGAAGCGCCCCCTCTCCGCTCAGGCGTTAATGACCCACATCCTTCTCGGCAGCGCCGTCGGTGATGTGCTGTTCGAGGATTCTCCGGCAAGCGCTGCCAGGGTGATGGCGAACCGCGCGGTCATGTCGAATGGTCTTGCGACCTTGTCCGTCGCCAACGAGTGGATGCCGACGATCCGCGCTACCGTTTTCGGGATCATGCTGTTCATGGTGCCGGTCGCGCTGCTCTTCATTCTGACGCCGATCAACCTGCGCGTTGCCAGCTTCGCCTTGGGCCTGTTTGTGTTCGTGGCGCTTTGGGGCGTCATAGACGCAGGCATCTACCAGCTCGCCCTCGGGCGGGCGATGGCCACCTTGGAAGAAATGCGCTCTAACGCGCTTGCCGCCAACGCATGGCTTCTCGCCCCTTCTGCCGCAATGAAGGGCCTGGCCGTCTTCGGATCATTCAGAACAGCTGCAGCGGGCCTAGCCGGGGCGTTCGTCTTCACCGTCTTCCGCTTCAGCGGTAACGTGTTCACCTCCTTCACCTCAGGCTCGCTGAGCGTTGCCGGCCAGGCCGCTGGAGCCGCAGCTCCGATGGCGACCACCGAAGGCCAGGCGTCAGCACTGGAGGCTCAGGCATCGGCGATGGGCACGCGCGCCCGGGCTGCGGCCACCTCCAGTTTCGGCGATTTCGGAGAGCGATCGACCTTTGGCGCAAGTAGGGCTTTCGGTGAGGCAAACCGCGTTCTAGGCGAAAACCCAGGATCCGGTGGCAGCACGGCCCTTTCGCTCGGTGGGCTCGAGGGTGCGCGCCAGCTTGGAAGCCTGGCCCCCGCCCTCTCCGGCAAAGACCTTTCCGATCCCGAGGTGGCTCGTGCGGTTCGCGCCAACGCGACTACCACGGCCATCCAGCAATTTGCAGAGAAGGACGCGCTGCGCAGTCTCGGCAACACCTATTTCGGTGGCGGCGAGGCCGGCGAGCGCAACTTCGCCGCATTCGCTCAGAACCTCGTCCAATGGCGGGCGTTCGGCGATCAGAGGGCCTATGGCATGATGATGCAGGCAGCGACCCGTACCTTCGAGCGAGCCGGCTATTCGCCTGAGGACGCTAGCCTTAAGGCTTCCGGCGTCATTGCCGATGCGCAGTCGGATCCAACCTTCGCCAAGCTTATCGCCAACGCCTACGATCAGAACCAGATGCTCGCCAACGATCTGACGAGCGCGCAGGTCCAGGCCGGCGCGATGGCGGGTCGGCGAGACTTCGCGGCTGACAATGTCGCGGGCATCGAGCGAGCGAACGTCTCCGCCGAGCAGGCATGGCGTACTGGCTCTAACACGGGCCAACGCAATGCGTCGGAGATGCTTGGACTGCCGATGGCAGAGACCTCGCGCCGGATCTCGTTCATCAATGCCCTGTCCGGCGAGGCACGCAGCACGGCGATCTCCCAACTCGCTAAATCAACCGGCCGGTCCGAGGCCCAAATCGAGCATGCCTTGGAACGGTACAATGCGGCTGTGTCGGTCGGCACAGCGGACGGCGCGAGCGCCGAGGCCGGCCGAGAAGGCACAAGCGTCTACGGCCGCACGCGGGAGGCTGCCGGCTACGACTTTGCGGAACGCACGGGCAAGCTCGACGCCCAGCGCGAAGTTGGAACTCGCGGCACCCGGTCGGCTGCCCGGATTGGGGAAGAGCGTCGGCAATCGGAGAATTTCGGCTTCGCGGAGGGTGCCGCCGCCGCAGGCGTCTCCACCCGTGAGGCTGCTCGCCTCGACAGCTTCATCCAGACGCTCGGTCGTACTGCCGGCAATCAGGTCGACATGGCGGAAGGAGGCGCCGCCGGAATTGCGGATCGCGCGCGCAATGACCGGCTGACCAGCATCGTCGACAAGGAGCGGCTGTCCCGCATCCAGGGTTTGCTTGCCGAACATGGCGTCAAGCTCAGCAAGCGCCAGATTGCGATGGATCAGAATGGCGATTTCAGCCTCAACCTGACACCGCAAACGGCCGCAAATATGTGGCGCGGCGGACTGATCAATCAGAGCCAGCTGGGTGCGATCGCGAATGGCGGAAACGCACGTTTCAGCTTTGCCGACAACGACCTGCTGGTTTCGAGCGGCACAGATTTCAGTCAGTCGGGGCGTTCCGACACGAGCACCCGCTTCGAGGCAGGCAAACAGGCCGGCCCGGATACAGTCGAGCATTTCCTTGGTGGTGGGAAGGAAGGACAAGCCGAGCTGGCCAACTGGCTCCGTGGTGGCTTCGAAATGGACCGTCAGGGCCACTGGCGTCTCAGTCCCCAGGTCGCAGATACACTCCAACGCGACGTTCAGGCGGTGATGGTGCAGACCGGCTGGACCCGGTCGATTTCCAGGTCTGCTTCGCATCAGATCACCCAGAGCATCGACGTTGGCGGTCAAACCGGCGCTGGCGCCGGGGTCGGCAATAAAGGCACGAAGGGATCGGCCTCCATCCAATTAGGGGGAAGCAGTCGCGACACGGCCACCGCAAACACAGATGCTGCCGGATCGATCAATATCGTGAACTATGACGTGCGCGAAGCGATTGCGATGGCGGAGCGTACAGCCGCGAGATCAGCGGACCCTGCCAGCACTTTCTCAAGCGCGCTCAGCGAGCAAATTCTGGGCGCCAACGGACTGCGCAACCGCTATCTCGAACAGGCAGATTCGGGTCGAGGGCTGGGCGACGCCCTCGCTCCGTTCACTTCATTTGAACAACGCACAATCGTCGAGACAGGCCGCTTTTCAGGCGACAGAGACGCCGGACTTTGGGACGGGGATCCCGAATATAAGAAGCGCTGAGTGTCACTCGTCGTGGTGCAGCTTGTAGAGGATATTGGAACGGTTAAGAGGCGACCCAGGGTCACGAGGATCAGACACATCGACGCCCAGCTTCCGAAAGCTAATAAGCGGCCAATCATCCATGCCATGCATTTCTTCCCGGTCAGCAAAGCCCTGTTCCCCGCTTTCGCGCCCCGGCTGAAAGCCGTGGCTTTTGCAGAACCAAGCCGCTCTGCACGCGATATAGAAGATCAGGACGTAAGGGTGCAAAATGGCGGCCAACCAGAAATAATCGGCCGCATGTCTTGGCATGATGGGAGAAAAAAGCACTGTCAGCCAGAAGATCGACGCCGCAATCAGCCAGGCCTTCGCGTACCAGGGACGCCAGAGCCATTGCGACCATCGGAAGGATGTTCGCTTCATTTCGGAGTGGGAGTGTGCATCTAATTTGGTCATCACCGTCTCACCGAAAAGATAGCATTCGCGTGCCAAGATACCGAAGCGCATTTACCGCAAACTTTGCGGAGATTCTCGGCAAGAGTGCCATCAAAATCGCTTGCATAAAATGCCGCCCGAACTAAAGTAGTCAATATAACTACTTCGAGGTTTCGTCAATGGAACAGGCAGTTTCGGCAGCGGATGCCAATCGAAAATTCTCGACGATCCTGCGCGGCGTTCGCGACGGGAACAGCTATGTGGTCACGAGCCACGGGCGCCCGGTCGCGCGCATCGTTCCTGCAAACAAGGAGGACGAAACCATCTCTGGAGCCCGCGCCCTTCTCCTCGATCGCCTCGAAAGCCAGGAAGTCATCGACATCGGTCTTTGGAGCCGCGACGAGCTTTACGACGAATCATGAAAGTCGCGCTGGACACAAATATCCTAGCCTATGCCGAGGGCGTGAACGGTGTCGCAAAGCGAAATCAAGCGCTGGATATCGTTCGGCACCTTCGTGTCGAGGCGACTGTCATTCCCATTCAAGTTTTCGGCGAGCTGTTCAACGTTCTGGTTCGCAAAGCCGAGCGGAGCCGGTCTGAGGCGCGCGACGCGTTGCAGGCCTGGCGGGATACATTCTCGACCATCGAGACCTCATCGGAGATCATGCAATCGGCGACCGATGTTGCGACGGATCACAAGTTCGGGATCTGGGACGCCGTCATTCTTGCCGCCGCGTCTCACGCAGGTTGCCGCCTCCTTCTCTCAGAAGACATGCAAGATGGCTTCACCTGGGGAGGCGTCACAGTTGCCAATCCATTTGCCGCTCCGCGTAATGTATTGCTGGAAACACTTTTGAGCGAGGCTTCAGAGTAAGCCGTGAAGACCGATCTCGACCATCTACCCGCGAACAAGCGCCGCGAGCTCGAGCGAGTGGTCAAAATCCTTTTCGAGGAGTTCAGCGACGCCAAGGGCAATCCTACTGGCGAGAAGAAGCTGGGCCGCATCCTCAAGGTCATTCTCTACGGCTCCTATGCTCGCGGAGGATGGGTCGACGAACCGCACACATCGAAGGGATACCAGTCAGACTTCGACCTGCTGGTGATCGTCAATCAGAAGGAATTAACCGACCGGGTCGCCTATTGGGCACGCGCTGACGCCCGGCTCATTCAGGAGCTCGCCATTACCCACAGCCTCCGAACTCCGGTCAACTTTATCGTGCATTCATTGCAAGAAGTGAACGACGGCCTTGCCCATGGCCGGTATTTCTTCATCGATGTGGCGAGAGACGGCATCGCGCTGTACCAGGCCGACGACAGTGAGCTGTTGCAGCCAAAGCCAAAGACCCCCGCTCAGGCAGTCGAACTCGCGAAGGAATACTACGGTGAATGGTATCCAAGTGCAGGCGAATTCTACGACGACTACAAATCGAACCTTGAACGAGATCGACTAAAAAAATCAGCGTTTGAATTGCATCAAGCAGCCGAGCGACTCTACCATTGTGTATTGCTGACCGTCAGCTTTTACACGCCCCACGTCCACAATCTGGCTTTCCTTCGCACACAGGCCGAGCGCCTCGATCCAAGACTTCGCACGGTGTGGCCGATGGACACACGCGCCGACCGCGCGCGCTTTGAGAAGCTGAAGGACGCCTATGTCAAAGCTCGCTTCTCCAAGCACTATCGAATTTCGGCCGAGGAACTCACATGGCTCGGTCAGCAGGTTGAAGAACTTGGCCGCGTAGTCGATGTGATCTGTAGGGAGCGTATTTCCAGTTTGACCGAAAAAGCGGCAGCAGCGGCGACCGAGTTGTGATCGAACGGAGATTGCGTACCATGAATCGTCGCCAAGGGCGGTCAGTTGTGGAGTACGCTGAGGCCGACCATCGACTTTAGGCGGAAATATTCGGGGGGTTATTTTGGAGAGCTATTCCGCTTTTAGCGATCTCTATCCTGCGCCGATCATCGATTGGGTGCAGGCGAAGGGGTGGACGGGCTTCCGCGAGATCCAAAAGCTTGCGATTGCAAACATACCGATCGACCAAGCGTCGCCTCTCTCCGACGTGATTCTCGAGGCTGAAACTTCGAGCGGCAAGACCGAGGCTGCCTTTCTACCCTTGATAGCGCGACACCTGTTGGCCGATCCAAAGCCGAAGGGTTTTGTGATCGTCTATGTCAGCCCGCTCAAGGCCCTGATCAACGACGCCCAGATCCGGTTGGAGAGCCTGGGTGCTGCGGCCGACCTCGGTGTGTATCGGTGGCACTCGGAATCCGAGGCTGACAAGGACAAGGCGCGCAAGGCGGCCGCTTCAATCCTGCTGACGACACCAGAGTCGATCGAAGGGTTTCTGGTGAGAGCCATTTCCAAACCCACCGAGTTGGCTGCGCTTACCAGCGCGCAAGCGATCGTGGTCGACGAACTGCACGCGTATTTCGATACCGCCCGAGGACGCCACCTTCAGTCGCTGCTGCATCGATTGGACCTTCATGCCGGGCGTAAAATTCCCCGTATCGGGCTATCCGCGACTCTCGGAAACATCGACAAGGAAGCGAGCGATGCGCTGAGGCCAAAGGCCGTCGATCCGGCAAAAGTGATACGATCGAGCGGGGCCGAAGCGAAGCCCGTCAAGGTCGCCGTGAAAGTCTTCGTCGACTCAGCAGAGGCCGGATTAGAGGGCGAGGCCGTCAGAAAACCGCTGCCCGAACGGATCGCGGAGGAGTTGCTGGCCGATCTGGGCAACGCGTCCCGGTCGCTCGTATTTGCCAACGCTCGCGCCACTGTCGAGACGGTATTCGAAGCCCTAAGCAAGCGGGCGCCCGAGGGGCAGCCGTTCGAAGTCGCGCGCCATCATAGCTCCGTCCCTAAGAAGGAGCGCGAGACCATTGAAAAGAAGATGCGCGCCGAGCCGGGCATCGACGACGCGCCCGCCTCGATGGTCACGATCTGCACCAACACGCTCGAGCTGGGCATCGACATCGGCAAGGTTGAGCGCGTCATCCAGATTGATCCGACCTACTCGGTTTCTGCGCTGCGCCAGCGCGTGGGCAGATCGGGTCGCCGCGATGACATGACCGCCGAGGGCCTCATCTATGTGATGGAAAACGCCCTTTCCGAGACGACGCATCCGCTGGAGCAATTGCGGCTTAGAACCATTCAGGCGGCCGCCACCGCCCAGCTGAGCCTCGAGGCGGCCTTCGAGGTTCCCAACCCGCGCAACCTCCAGGTATCGACGCTGTACCACCAGGTCCTGTCGATGCTCCATGAGCACGGGGAATGCACGACGCAGGCATTGCACGAGGCACTGGTGACGACCGGCCCGTGGGAGAGTGACGGACCTTTCGGTGCCCTCCCCTTCTTCGAGCGCTTCATCGAGGCGATGGAGGAGGTTCGTAAGCCACAGGTTGCGCGGGTCGGGAAGGATGGGCCCTGGCGTAGCGCCGAGGGTCAGACGTTGCGTAACCACCCCTACGCGATCTTCAGCACCCCCGCAGAGTATGTCGTCACCCACGGGACGAAGGTCATTGGCCGACTGCCGGTGACCGTCGCCTATCGGATCGGCGAAACCTTCGTGCTCAATGCTGGGCGTTGGCGCGTGACGTCGGTTAATGAGGCACGGCACACCATTACCGTCGCCCGCGCACCTTCGGCGGGTGCGCCGCGCTACGGCGGACCTGCGCAGACGCCCAGCGGCCTGGTCACGCAGCGGGTGCAGGAGATTCTTGCAGGGCGCTCTATCTCGGATGTTGCAGGCGACGAGGTCGTCGAGGCCGTGGTGGATGAAGGCCGCTCCGCCTATCAGACCCTCGGCCTCTCAGGCACGCGTTTCATCCCTTGGGGCCGCGATACACTTATCTTCCCATGGGTAGGCGCAAGGCTGACCGAGACACTTGTTCTCCTCCTTCGGCGAGAGGGGCTGCGAGCTAACGGATCGAGCTTTGCCATCACGGTCGAGGACGAAGGAGCTACGGCGATCAAGCTTGCCCTGTCTGCGGTCAAACCAGACGAAATTGACCTCGAGGAGCTGGCACGGGAAGCCCGGCGACTGCAGCAGGACCGATTCGACCGCCTCCTCATCCCCTACTATCTGCGCCTCGGCTACGCGCGCCGCGGACTCACCCTGAATGGGTTTACCCAACTCTTGAATGATCTGAAGACCGATCCGGCCGCACCGGACATGAAGGACTGACCGCGTTGGCGACTATCGACGAAGAAGAGTATCAAAAGCACATGGCCGGGCCGATCAGTGAGGGCTTCACGCTCGACCCGCCTGGCTATGAGCGCCTCTCCGCGTGGACACATGTGCTGATGCACCTTCTGAATGCTCACGCCAATTTTGAGAAGATCCGCGACCAGCCTAGCATAGAGGGTGACCTCGCAAGCATCGTCCAGCAGCAGGCTAATTTCGTGGCTGGCCTAATGGCCTACGGCCGATGCTACGCATCAAGTGCGCCGGGGATACCCCAACTTCACGGCAAAAAGGTCTTCGCGGGATCGGAGGAAGGCATGGCCATTCACCTCCGGATGATCGAACTTCGCAATAAGTTTGCAGCCCACACCGAGCAGATCGACCTCCTGCGCTTGACCCTCGCGGTGAAGGACGAAGGCGAGCGGGTCGTCGTCCGCCATCTCACCACGAGCGCGCTACCGCTCAACGAGATAGACGGATTCCTCGATGTTGTGGCGCACACTCAACATTTCGCAACCGTAGAGTTGAACAAGCAACTCGATCACCTTGAAACGAAGATAGGGAAAACGATCGACCTCGACTGACCTAACCAATGCTCCCGTCCTGCACGGCTTAGGTCTCCCGTCTCACTTTTCCCCGGTCACCTCCATCGAGGCGCCCAACTTCTGAAAAGTCGACTGGGCACCGGACAGCAGCGCGCTGAGCTGGCGCATCCGACCTACCTGCCCGGCTTCCTTGCCTGCTCGGTGCTGCTCCACTGCCTTGTCCCAGGTTTTCTCACTGATGCGTGGCTGAAAGATCAGGACATGGCGTTGCGGCTTTCGCAGTCCGTTCATGGCGGTGACGAAAGCCGCGCGGTCGATCACGGTCCCGTCATGCCGCCAGACCAATCCATCATTATTCGCGGTGGTTCGGCCGCTCAGCATGTCGCCAAGGAGACCTTGATCATAAGCCCTGAGGTTCTTCACGGCCTGGCTCACAACCTCCGAGAAGGGCGTGACGCTGATCGTGCTCTTCTCGCCTTTGTGACGAGCTTTGACGTGGATGAAGCTGATCGATGGCCGTTTGGGTGAGATGGCGATGAAGTCCGCGATCTCACCCGCGCCATCGTCGCATAGCAGCCACCAATCATCGATCGGGATATCGTCCGGCGATCCCGTCGAGGCCGCGTGCTTCTTCACGTAGCAGAAGAGGGAATCCTGCAATCCGATCTTGGACGGATCGAAGATCTTGATCGACTTCCCCTTTGCCGAGATTCCCGGCTTTGTGGGCTTCTCAGCCTTGAGGTCGTATTTCATCCCATCGTCGGCAGGCGTAAGCTTCATCCACCGCCAGCGCTCGAAAATCGCATCTCGGAAGTGCGTCTGGTACAGCGCGCCATTCTGGATCACATGCCCTGACGCATAGCGGATCGTCATCTGCGCATTGCGCTTGCCCAGCGAGCGATCGAGAGCGGCGAGCTCCGCATCGGCCTTGTCGACATGATAGCCGACGACCCGGTGGAGTATCTCAAGCTGCCGGTCCGCCCTGGCCACAGGGCGCATGCTTAGCGTGGCGAGCTTGCGGTCATCGTAATAGGCATCGACGACAACGGCAGCCCCGCCGGCTTTCAGCGTTTCGGCTTCGTCGACGACGAAGCGACCGTGGGATCGCCAGGCGTCCCGCTCCTGAGCGGGCTCGACGACCCGCCCAGCCACGACATCGTCGATGAGCTCAGCGGTGTCGTAGCCGACATCGAACCCTTCCTTGATATCGGCCATCTGTTTGGCCGAGAGCGGTCGCGCTACGAACGGAAGACCGGACCGCACGAATTCCGAGACATCGACGGCATCTGCCTTCGCTCCGGTGAGTACGCCGATCAGCTCCTGCAAGCCAGCGATGAACTCCTCGAAATTCTTGGTCGACTTCGTCCAGAGCGTATTCTTGTCGTAGGAGACGCCGACCCGCAGATCCTTCTTCTCCTCCGGCTTGTCGGTCGGAAGCACGCTGACGGCTGCGGTATACGTATAGGTCTGGTCACCGAACTGATCGAGCGCGTAGCGAAGATCAGGTCCGCTCAGGATTTTGCGATCTGCTTTGAGGATTGTGGGGACGTGGAGACCCTCTAACCAGGCGCTTTTGGCATTACCGCGCACGAACGCGTTTTCCAGTACCTCACGCTCGATTGGCATTGCAGTCTGAGCGAGACGAACCTGACGCGGATCTTCACCAGTGGCGCCAAGTCCGATCAGCTCGGTCAGCCGTGCCCGCATCGTGTCGTGACTGGCATAAAGCGCGACAAACGGCGCTGCCGCGACAAGAACGATCAGGTGATTGGCCACGTCGAGGAGATATTCGTCCTCAACCGCAGCAATCTCTTCGCCGTTGGCCGTAGCGTCTCCCTCGTTTTCCTCGGCGACCGGATCGGGTGCGCGAAACCAGCTTGGCTGCTTTTCAATTCGGTAGCGGGATGTCTCAACATGGAGAGCGCCGATGTCGGTCGACACCATCGGAACGATCGGTCGCGGCGGATCACCAATGCCGACGGGGACGACAGGAAGCGTCAGAGCCACGTCGTCCAGACGTGCTGTAACCTCACGAACAATCGCCGCCGGATCGTCGGCCCTGAACAGGGTCAGCGTCACATGCGGTTTGATATTCTTGAGATCCAACACCATCCAGCCCCCAGTCCTGCCGCTGCGATTGATACCCCATCGATCGCAGCGCCCGACAATCTCTTGGAAGTTAGCACAACAGCCAGGAGATGATCATCCTCCTGCGGCGGCCGACGGAATATTTCTCCGGCCAACCACAAGCGTTCGATCAGGCGGGAAGCGGCGCCTCCGGATCAACAAGACCATCGGCGCGCAAATCCTTCCAGAATTCGGTAGGGACATGCTCCTTCAGCGCTGCGCTATCCTCAGCGATACGGCCGGGGCGGCTGGCGCCCGGGATCACGGCCGCGACCGCTGGGTTCGCCAGCGAGAACTGGAGCCCTGCCGCTTTCATGCTGATCCCGTACCGCTCCGCGATCGCTTTGATCCGCGCAACCTTGTCGAGGATCTCCGGCGTGGCCGGCGCATACTCGAAGTTTGGACCGCCCACGAGCGCCCCGGAGCTGTAGGGACCGCCAACGACGATTCCCAGCCCTCGCTCTGCGACCAGTGGCATCACACGCTGAAGGGCACGGCTGTGATCCAGAAGCGTATAGCGGCCCGCCAAGAGGAATGCGTCGGGACGCGGCTCTTCCAGGCCGAGCAACAGTTCGATCGGTTCCACCTTGTTGACGCCCAGCCCCCACGCCTTGATCGTGCCCTCGTTGCGCAGCCGGTCGAGCGCCCGGAACGCACCGGTTCGGGCTTCCTCGAACTTCGCCACCCACTGGTCGCCCCAGAAGTCCTGCGCGAGATCATGGACGAAGGCGATCTCGATGTGATCGGTCCGTAAACGCTTCAGGCTGTCCTCGATCGAGCGCAAGGTTGCGTCATAAGTGTAGTCGTTGACGATGCGGTTGGCGCGGCCATGGGCGAACACGCCGGCCTTCTCGCCCTGCTCACGCGCGCTCACGTCCTCCAGCTCGTCGAGGATGATGCGACCGACCTTCGTGCTGATCACATATTCGTCGCGGGGCTTGCCAGCCAGCGCCTCGCCCATGCGCAACTCAGCAAGTCCTGCGCCGTAGAAGGGCGCGTTGTCGAAGTAGCGGATGCCATCGCTCCATGCGGCCTCAACCGTGGCGAGCGCCTCGTCCTCGGGGATATCGCGGAACATGTTGCCGAGCGGCGCTGCGCCGAACCCGAGCTTTCCGGAGAGTATGTCGTTCAGGGGCATGGTCAGTTCCTTTCGTTTCACGCGATCCGCAGTGCGGTCGAATATCAGGATGCTCGAACGGGATTTGTTGGATCATCACGCTCGGCTCGCAGCAGCAAATGCGTCTTCTGGTGCCACTTGATAACTGGGCCATGATGATCAAAAGTGCGGAATTGAATTCCGCAATGAGGAAGTGAGGTTGGACAATCGGGCCAGTGAGATGCGCGTGTTCACGCGCATCGTAGAGACAGGCAGCTTTTCGGAGGCAGCGCGGCGCATGCACATGACCGCCTCTGCCGTCGGAAAGATGGTCGGCCGGATCGAAACACGGCTTGCGGTCCGGCTCATTGAGCGATCGACAAGACGGCTTTCCCTCACTGATGCCGGGCAAGTCTATTACGATAGATGCCTGCAGATTCTCCAAGAGATGGACGATCTCGACAATAGCATTGCGACGGGCGGCACCGAGATATCCGGCACGATCCGTATCAGCGCTTCGGTCGGGTTCGGCATATACGAGCTTGAGCCGCTGCTTTCTGCCTTCTGGAACCTGCACCCCAAAGTCACGATCGATCTGTCTTTGTCGGACGAAGTCGTCGACCTCTACCTCGAGCGCACCGACCTTGCCTTCCGCGTGGGCACGCTTGCCGTCTCCAATCTCGTCGCCATCAAACTGGGGCGCTCGCCCCGGATCATCGTGGCCTCGCCCGATTATCTCGCACGCCATGGCACGCCTCAGGCGATCTCGGAACTCGACAGCCATAATTGCCTCGGTTTCAATTTCAAGCGTTCAGTCGCGAGCTGGCCTCTCGAAGAGGATGGACGACCTACGGATCGGACCGTGAGCGGCAACTTTCTGGCGAATAGCGGAGAAGCCGTACGTCGCATGGCAGTTCGTGGCGCTGGCCTCGGTCGCATCGGCCTGTTTCATGCGAAGGACGATCTCGCCGCCGGTCGCCTGGTTCATGTCCTTCAAGACGCTACGCCCGGCCAGTTCGAGGAGGTCTATGCGGTTCATACCGGCGGCCCGTCGATGGCGCCCCGGCTGCGAGCCTTTCTTGACTTCATCGTGCCTCGTCTTCGCGCAAGCCTGGCCGCTGAATAGCGCGCTTCCCCTTCGGGAACACCGCGACGGGGAAAGGCGCTCCATGCGCCCTCCCCGCCTCGCCTCACGTCAGCAGATCGAACCGATCGGCGTTCATGACCTTCGTCCACGCGGCAACGAAGTCCTCGACGAACTTCCCATTCGCATCCGCACCGGCATAGACCTCGCAGACCGAACGGAGCTGGGAGTTGGAGCCGAACACCAGATCGACGCGCGATGCCGTCCAGCGCGGCGCTCCGCTCGCGCGATCGGAGCCAACGAATGTTTCGGTATCGTCTTCGCTGACAGCCTTCCAACCAACCATCATGTCGAGGAGATTGACGAGGAAATCGTTGGTCAGCTGCCCCGGGCGATCGGTCAGCACGCCGAGCGATGATCCCCCGTGATTCGCCCCAAGCACGCGCAGCCCCGCGATAAGCACCGTCATTTCAGGGACGGTCAGCCCCAGCAACTGGGCGCGATCGACAAGTAGCTCCTCGGCTGCGACATCGAAAGGCGTTTCCAGATAATTGCGGAAGCCGTCGGCACGCGGCTCGAGGAACGCGAAGCTGGCCGCGTCGGTCTCGGCCTGGCTGGCATCCGTCCGGCCCGGCGTGAACGGCACTTCAAGCTGCACTCCTGCAGCCTGGGCGGCCCGCTCGATCCCGACAGAGCCGGCGAGCACGATAAGGTCCGCGATCGAGACCTTCTTCCCGCCCGAGGCGCTGCCGTCGAAGTCCGCCTTGAGCCCCTCGAGGATGCCCAACACATAGTCGAGCTGTTGGGGCTGATTGACCGCCCAGCTTCGCTGCGGCGAAAGGCGGATCCGTGCCCCGTTCCCGCCGCCGCGACGATCGGAGCCACGATAGGTTGAGGCCGAAGCCCATGCGGTGCTGACCATCTCGGAGATCGAGAGACCCGACGAGATCAGGGCGGACTTGAGCGAAGCGATATCGCCTGCATCGATCGATGCATAATCGGCCTTGGGGATCGGGTCCTGCCAGACGAGATCTTCACTGGGGACGTCTGGCCCGAGATACCGCGCCTTCGGCCCCATGTCGCGATGGGTGAGCTTGAACCAGGCCCGCGCAAACGCGTCCGCGAAATGTGCCGGATCCGCTCGGTAGCGCTCCAGGATCGTGCGGTAAGCCGGATCGACCTTCAGCGCCATGTCGGCGGTCGTCATCATCGTGGGCACCTTCGTGCCTGGCGTGTGCGCCTTGGGCGCCAGCGTTTCTTCGGGATTGCCGACAGGCTGCCACTGATGCGCGCCGGCGGGACTGCGAACGAGCTCATACTCATGGTCGAGAAGCATCTCGAAATAGGTCATGTCCCAGGTCGTGGGCGTTGGCGTCCACGATCCCTCGATCCCCGAGGTGATCGCATCGTCGCCCATCCCGGTCCCGTTCGTGGAGATCCAGCCGAGCCCCATCTGGGCGATGTCCGCCCCTTCCGGCGCTGCACCGACAGTCGCAGCATCACCGCCGCCATGCGACTTCCCGAAGGTATGGCCGCCGGCCGTCAGCGCGACAGTCTCCTCGTCGTTCATGCCCATGCGGCCAAAGGTCTCGCGAATGTCGCGAGCCGAACCTACCGGATCCGGGACGCTCCCTGGCCCTTCCGGATTCACATAAATGAGGCCCATCTGGATCGCAGCTAGCGGCTTCTCGAGGGTGCGTCCGTCGGCATCGTCGATACGTGTCAGATTCTCCGGGTCACCGACCCAGTTCGCTTCTTCGCCCCAGAAGATGTCGAGCGAAGGCTCATAGACGTCTTCGCGACCACCGCCGAAGCCGAAGATCGGACCACCCATCGATTCGATCGCCACGTTGCCGGTGAGGATGAACAGGTCGGCCCAGCTAAGACTCGCCCCATATTTCTGCTTGATCGGCCAGAGCAGCCGCCGCGCCTTGTCGAGGTTGCCATTGTCCGGCCAGGAGTTGAGCGGCGCGAAACGCTGGGAGCCCGAAGATGAGCCACCGCGACCATCGCCGCTGCGATAGCTCCCGGCAGAGTGCCAGGCCATACGAATGAAAAAGGGCCCATAGTGCCCATAGTCGGCCGGCCACCAAGGCTGACTGTCGGTCATCAGCGCGTGCAAGTCTGCTTTTACGGCCGAATAGTCGAGCGCGTTAAAGGCCCTTCGATATTCGAAATCTGCAGGATATGGGCTGGGCGAAGCGCCATGCTGGCTCAGAATGTTAAGTGGCAGCGCCTTGGGCCACCAGTCGCGATTGGTCCGCCCAAGCAGCGATCGCGACGTCTTCAACGGCTTGGGCGCGCCTCCCATCGGGCATTTGGTTGTTACTGCATCCATGTCTGATCTCCGTCTCGTCGATGCCGACATTGGCGAGGCGATCATGCATTGGATTGTATGATCTTAGCGCGAACGTTCTGGCCACTAGGGAAGGGTCGCCTCTGCTCGGCGGAAGTCCTGCTTCAGTCGGCTGACGGATGAAGGGCACAGCCCGATAAGAGATGCGCCGCTTGCCGCGCGAACACGAGCCGCCTGCCGAATTGATCGAAGTGCCTCCCAAATGCGGCTTTCGCGAAACCACCCTTTCGGGTCGCTCGCCGGTGGCCCAACGGCGTGTTAATGCCGGGCATCCACGTCTTCACCCTGCCCCCTTGGGAATCATGCCTGCCGTCCTTCGTTTGTGTGTCCTGATCCTGCTCTCCACGCTGAGCGTCGCCGCTCTGGCGGTGAATAGCGACGAGACCCCCGGACAGTTCACGCATACGAGCTGGACGAGCAAGGATGGCGTCCCAGGCATGGTGCAGGCACTGGCGCAGACCCCAGACGGCTTCCTATGGCTCGGGACATATGAAGGGCTTTTTCGCTTCGACGGCGTGAGTTTCGATCGAATTCCCGTCGCCAAGGGTCATCCACCAGGATCGATCCCGGTCAGCGCCTTGCTTGTGACCCGCGCCGGCGAACTCTGGGTTGGTTACGCAGGCGGTGCTGGGGTGGAGGTTCTTCGCCGAGGCCAGCTTGAGCGCGGGGGCATGCCGGGCGCACCCGGCGAAGTGACGGGGCTGGTCGAAGACACTGATGGCGCCATCTGGGTGGTGGGGGGTCGCGGTCGTAAAGCGCTCAAGCGCTACGCGAAGGGAAAGTGGCAGAGCATCAACGCGCAATGGGGCGTCCCAGACGACGAAGCCGTCTCAGCTGTGCTGCCTGCCCGCGACGGAACCGTCTGGCTTGCAACCCAGACCCAGGTCTTTTTCCTGCGCCACGGATCAAAGCGTTTCGAGGCAACCCGCCTCATGATCACGAACGGGGCTGGCCTGGCGCAGGATCGGGCGGGTCGTATCTGGCTTTCAGACGCGCTGGGAACCAAGGTCCTTCCCGACTTTCTGCGGGGAGCAAAAGCACCGGCGAACAGCCCCCCGAAAGGCACCGACAGGACGGCACGCCGCATCAGCCTGCTCTTCGATCGTCATGGTGATCTTTGGGGATCGACATACACTGATGGCGTGTTCCGCATCGATCGGCCTACGGCATCCACCGCTCAGGCTCCTGCCTATTTTCGCAGCCCCGACGGCCTGAGTTCAAACGAGGCCGTGGCCCTTCTCGAGGATCGCGAGGGCAACATCTGGGTGGCAACCGAGATGGGGCTCGATCAGTTTCGGCGATCCAATATCGAGCGCATTCCGCTCCTCACCAGCGGTGCTGCGGAAGGCTTTATGCTCGTCGCCGATGATCGCGGTGACATGTACTTCGCGAACGGGTCCCGCCTCTGGCGCGCGGTGCCCAACGAGGAGCCCAGGTTCCTGCTTGACCTCAACGAGGACATTCAGGCGCTCTGTCGCGTGAGAGGGGGCATATGGGTCGCTCAGAAAGGCCATGCATCGAGGATTGAGGACGGCCGTATCACGGCCAAGGTTTCGTGGCCTGATGGGAAGTCGGTTTCAAGCTGCGGCGAAAATCGGGAAGGACGCTTCTGGCTGGCACGGCCGGCCGGCAATTTACTTTATCGGGATGGCAATGGCTGGCGGCAGGTCGACCTTCCTTCTCGCCGCACCCCACTCGACATCTTCTTTGACTGGCGGGGCGCTGTCGTAGGGTCGCTCAGCAGGAAGTCCGTCATCGTTTATGACGGCCCACGTACGATCAAGCTGTCGCCAGAGGATCTCGGCGTCGCTGGGATCACTTCGGTGTTCGGCAATGCGAAGGGTCTTCTGGTTGGCGGCGGTACCGGGCTTGCAAGATGGGACGGTCGTCGCATCCAGCGCATATCGATTTCCGACCAGCCCTGGCTGCGGGGTGTGCGTGGCGTCGTCCAGACTGAAGCCGGCGACACATGGCTGATCAACAACAAGGGCATCGCCCGGGTCACGACCGCCGACCTCGATCGCGCCTTTGACAGGCCCGCGGCTCCGATCGAGCACGACCTGTTCGATGAGCAGGATGGCTTCACCAGCAGGACCCAGAACTCCCAGAGCCTCCAGATGGCGATGGGTGGCGATGACCGTTTGTGGTTCCTGACCCGGCAGGGGATCCTGCGTATTGATCCCGCGCGGCTCGAACGCAATCGTATCGTCCCGTCCCTGGCGGTCAGATCTGTGACCGCCGACGGAACCCTATATCCTCTCTCTGGCAATATCCGACTGCCCGCCGGGACGCGGAACATCTCGATCCAATATACCGCGCTCAGTCTCGCCATTCCGAGCCGCGTTCGCTTTCGGTACCGCCTGCAGGGCTTCGACGGCGACTGGATCGATCCGGGCCAGCGGCGGCAGGCATTCTACACCAACCTCGCGCCGGGTACCTACACGTTCGACGTCATCGCCGCGAACAACGAAGGCGTCTGGAACAGGAAGGGCTTGTCCTTCCGGATCACCGTGCCCCCGACCTTTCTTCAGTCCAGAGAGTTCATCGGGCTTTGTATCGTCATTGGTCTACTTTCACTGTGGCTGCTGTACAGGCTTCGCCTGCACACCATCGCGCAGCGGCTTCGCGTGCGATTGAGCGAGCGTTTGGCCGAACGGGAGCGCGTCGCCCGCGAAGTCCACGACACGCTCCTCCAGAGCATCCAGGCGCTCATCCTGAAGTTCCAGCTCGCCGTCGACGACATTCCAGCCGATCTTCCAGTACATAGGACGTTGGAGAATACGATCGACCTTGCCGAGGAGGTCCTCTCGCAAGGACGCAACCGCGTCCGGGACCTCCGAATAACGGAGAGCGGTGACGATCTCGGGCGCATGCTAGACGACATCGTGCAGCGGCTGGTCTTCCCATCGACGACGGCTGTGCGCGTCACCACTGTCGGCGAGCCAGTATCTCTCAACCTGATCGCGGCCGATGAGATCGCACGCATAGCAAACGAGGCGATCTTCAATATCTGGCGCCACGCTCAAGCCAGCCAGGTCGATGTCCGCATCCTCTTCTCGCAGACAAAACTCACCGTCAGCTTCAAGGACGATGGCGTCGGCATCCCGGAGGATATCCTCGAGGCGGGCTACCGGGCCGGCCACTACGGGCTTCGAGGAATGCGTGAGCGAGCCGGTAGACTTGAAGCAGATCTGGATTTGTCCTCATCCAACGGTGCTGGAACCGAACTAATACTCACTATTCCTGCAAAGGTCGCGTATGCTCGACCGCCGAGACGCTGGTTCCAATTCAGGGCCAGTCGGGGGGAAGCCGTTGACTGAGCCGACGCCAATCGTTGAGCAGCCCATCCGGGTATTGGTGGTGGATGATCATCCCCTGCTTAGGGAAGGGCTGACCGCAACGATCAGGAAGCAGCCGGATCTTGATGTCGTCGGTGAGGCGATCGATGGCGTCGGTGCGATCGAGCAATTTCAATCCCTCTCGCCCGACGTCACGCTGATGGATATTCAGATGCCGCAGATGGGCGGCATCGAGGCAATCGAGAAGATCAGGGAAATCGATCCGCGCGCGGCCATCGTGGTGCTGACGACATATCCCGGCGACAGCCAGGCGATGCGGGCCCTGAAGGCGGGTGCCTCGGGCTATCTGCTCAAAAGCTGTATCCGGAAGGACCTTCTGCAGACGATCAGGGCGGTTCACGCGGGCGAGCGCGCAATCTCGGCAGAGGTCGCCCAGGCGATCGCCATGCATGCCATGGAGGAGCGTCTGAGCGAGCGCGAAGCCAGCATTCTCAGGCTGATCGCGGAAGGCCACCCCAACAAGCAGATCGCCTGGCAGCTCAATCTCGCCCAGGACACCATCAAGGGGCACCTGAAGAACATCTTCGCCAAGCTGGACGTGACCGATCGAACCCATGCTGTCGTGGTTGCGGTTCGCCGGGGCTTCATCGACCTTTAGACTTTTCGGGCGGTGCAGGTGGAGATGCGATGAGCCGGTTTCTCGATCACAAGCAAGTGCATGACGCTGTTCATGCGATTGTCGCGGGAAACCACGTTCGGTGCGCAGTCGCCTTCTGGGGCGATGGAGCCCTCAAAGCGCTCTTCAAGACCAAGGCGCGGGCATCTGGCGCCCGGATCATCTGCGACCTGACAATGGGCGGCACCAACCCCGAGGAACTGGCGTTGCTCGGCGCGCCGAGCAATCCGAAGCTCAAGCATGTCGAAGGACTGCACGCGAAACTCTACCTGTCGAGCGCAGGAATGGTCGTCACCTCCGCCAACGCGTCGAACCGCGGCATCGGTTTTATCGAGCCGGCGAAGCTGATCGAGTGCGGCACGTTTCACCGTGCGGGCACCAAGGCATATATCAATGCTGAGAAGTGGTTCGAGGAGATCTGGGAGGGCGCGCACGACCTCGATCGCGACGCTCTGACAGCCGCACGTGTCGCCTGGGCGAAGCGTCCTCGCTGGCACCCGCCCAGCGGCCCGCGGTCGCCGAGGATGCCCGACACGCTTCTTGGACGGCTCGCCTCGGACCCTCTGCGCTACCGTGGCGTCGGTGTCGTCTTCTCGTCGGGCGAGGCTGACGTCGACGATGTCCGGGAAGCCGCAGCGGCTGGACACAAGGCTGAGGCGAGCCGCCGCCGGCCAAAACTGAAGAGCGGCGAAATCGACCGCCTTCCGAAATGGCCAAAGGGCGACCTGTTCACCGGCTGGTCCGAAGCCGATGCACGCGCGTGGCCATCGCAGTTTCTTTGCGCCCATCGCGGGTCTCGGGGAGCGATGACCTATTGGTGCTACGACCTGTTTTTCAAAGCGCAGCTCGACAAAGATGCGTGGTCTATCTTCGCGGAGCGCTCTGCAACACTGCGGCAACTCCTCGACTTGACCGGCACACCCCGCGATGCCGCAAGGCCTGAGGATGAGCTTCTCGGTCGGATTTTCGCATATCTTGATGCGACCGCTGGACCTGACGATTGGGCTCATAGAGTTTGCGAAAGCCCGATGCATCTTGATCTGCTGGTCGCAGAAGTCGACGCGGCCCCGTAAGTGAACCGAAATCCTGTCGAGTAATGGAGGCAGCCGCGATACTAGGCTTAGGAGCGTCGTATCGTCTGGGGGACCGATGAAGGAACAGGAATTCAAGGACTGGTTGAGCAGGCGGCTCTGGAAGGGGGAACCGCTCACGAAGAAGGGTATCAACACCCGGGTTCGTCGTAGCCTGCGGGCCGAGCGCGGACTGAAGGGCCTGGGCTTTTCTCAAACCACGCTCGACGAAGTCTTCGATGCCGGCAAATGGGAGGAGTTGCTTGCGAAGCTGACAGAGCTCGCGAACGATCCAAAGCCGGATATGGCGATCGTGCGCGCCGTCGTACCGCAAGCGGACGATCCCAACGGCCAACTCTCGAACATGATCGCCGGCTTGAAGCAATACGGCTATTTCCGCGAAGGGCGCGATCCCAATTACGCGGTCGCCGGCGACGCCGAAGATGATGCCAACGACGAGAGCCAAGCCGACCGCATTCGACGGTACGTGCTGGACAACTATATTATCCCTGCCCGCGCCGACGCGCAGCCAAGCGTCACTATCACCGTTGGCGCGCTGAACAACGAAATGGGCCTTCACATGGCTTGGCCCAACATCTGCCAGGCCCTTGAGGGCCGCCTATTCCTTGACCTTGCGAAGGTGCCACCTCCGGCGGCCGAAGGGCCCAAGCAGAGCACGACGCGCAAGTTGACCTACTCTTTGACGACGGAGAATGTGCGTGTGATCAGGCCGAAGCAGTCGCCGACGAACCTGATCCTCTACGGCCCGCCAGGCACCGGCAAGACATACCGCACAGCCTATGAAGCGGTGTCTCTTTGCGACGGCACCGTGGCATTCGACGAAACGCCCTCTGGTCGGGAGGCGCTGCTTGAGCGCTACCGCGAGTTGGAAGCCGAGAAGCGGATTGCGTTCGTCACCTTCCACCAGAACTATGATTATGAGAGCTTCGTCGAGGGGCTGCGGCCTGAAACCGGAGACGAGGACGGTGCGTCGGGTGGCTTCCATCTCGAGGCTCGGCCCGGCATCTTCCGAGAGATCTGTGCCCTCGCCGACCAATCTCGTACCCGCCCGACATCGGCAACGACCACAGGCGGTCTCGACCTTGAAGGCCGACGCTTCTGGAAAATGGGCCAGGGCGCGATTGGTAGCGAGGACGATGTCTACGACGCCGCTCTTGCGAACAATTACATCGCCCTCGGCTGGGGCGGAACGATCGATTGGAGCCCGGAGCGCTTTTCGTCCTTTGAAGCGATCAAGGCCGAATGGCAGGACAAAAAGCCCGACGACCCGACCCCGAGCAACTGGACACAGACCTGGCCATTTCGCTCGGAGATGAAGGTCGGAGACATCGTCATCGTCCCCTATGGCAATACGGCATTTCGGGCGATCGCGGAGGTCACGGGTGATTATCGCTATGTCCCCGAAGCCGAGGGCTATTACGCGCATCGGCGGGATGTTCGCTGGCTCCTTACGCTCAAGGAGCCGTTGCCGCTCGACACGATCATCGACGGCAATTTCACGCAGCGCACGCTGTACTCGGTCGCGAAGAGCCGCGTGAACCTGGCAGCGCTCGCGCGCCTGATCGCCGACGACGAAGGAGCAGCCTCCTCGCCTGCCGACGGTGGTGAGCCCGATCAGTTCGTACTCATCATCGACGAGATCAACCGGGCGAACATCTCCAAGGTGTTCGGCGAGCTCATCACGCTGATCGAGCCGGACAAGCGGCTCGGCATGACCAACGCGCTGAGCCTCACCTTACCCTATTCGAAGAAGCGTGATTTCGGCGTTCCGGCGAACCTCCACATCATCGGGACCATGAACACCGCCGATCGCTCGATCGCGCTTCTCGACACCGCGCTGAGGCGCCGGTTCACCTTCCGGGAGCTGGCGCCGCTGCCAGACCTCCTCGAAATCGTCGAGGGCGTTGATCTTCGCACCGTCCTCAACACCATCAACGACCGGATCGAGTATCTCCTCGACCGCGAGCATCGCATTGGCCACGCCTTCTTCATGGGGTGCAAAACCCTCGATGCGGTGCGGCTTGTCATGCGTGACAAGGTCATTCCGCTGCTACAGGAGTATTTCTTCGACGACTGGAGCCGCATCCAGGCGATCCTGGGCGACGGGTTTATCGGATCACGCAAAATTGCGCCCCCTCCCGGTCTCGAGGGAGAGGATCGCGACAGCTGGTTCGTGCGAGAAGCCTTCCTCGATGACGCCTTCGAACGATTGCGCGGCATTCGGCCAGGTACATCCGCCGAATGAGCCATCTGTCGGTCTTCGAATGGGGTCGCGTGGCCATCCTGGAGCAGCCGGGGGGCGCTGGTTTCACGCGGTCGCAGGCCAATGCCCTTATGGCAGCTGCCCGAACTCATCCGCTCGGAGGCGATGAAGGCACGGCGATACTGCGCGATCATTACCGACACCTGACGGCTGGGCAAATGGTGGGCGTCCTTGCGGCACCGGGCTGCAGTCTCGAGATTCTTCCCAAGATCGATGCCGGTGCCTCAGAACCGGCAGAAGAGCGACGAACGGTCCGATCGCGCCTGGTACGCATGCTGGATGTAGCCCTTGGTCTCAATATTTCGGATGGAGCTTCGTCCGTGATGGCGAGCCAGGCGGAAAGCCTCCTCGACATCCTCATTCGCCTGTTTGCCGACAAGCTGCTCGCTGAGACGCGGCGTGGTCTTCCCCGAGCCTATCTCGCGCACGAAGAGGATCTGCCAACGCTGCGCGGGCGCCTGAACGTCGTGAGACAGTTCACCGCCCATGCGGTGCGTCCCGATCGGCTCGCATGCCGCTTCGATGCCCTCACCAGCGACATCGCGCTGATGCAGGTCATGAAGGCGTGCGTGATCGCTCTGCGGCGCCATGCGCGTGCCAGCGAGACTGTGCGAAAGCTCGACGAGTTGCGGTTCGTCCTCGGCGACGTCAGCGATGTCAGTGCAGCCGCCCTGCCATGGCAATCGGTGCGGATCGACCGCACCAACCGACGCTGGGAAGCATTGTTCGGCCTCGCCCGGCTGTTCCTCAAGCACGATTGGCAAGCCACCCACCGCGATCCGAAAGCGGCACAGGGCATCACACTGATGTTTCCGATGAACGACCTCTTCGAAGCCTATATCGCCGCCTTGCTGCGACGCAGCCTACGGTCAGCAGGTCTGACCGTAGAAACCCAAGGCGGCCGTCTGTTCTGCCTGGTCGAGGAGGGTAAATACGGCGCCAAGCGGTTCCGGACCCGACCGGACATCATCGTACGCGATGGGCGCCCAAACGCGCCAATCGCGATCCTTGATACCAAATGGAAGCGATTGTCGCCCGCAGTGGAGGATAAAAAGCATGGCGTGAGCCAAGCCGATGTCTATCAGATGATGGCCTATGGCCAGCTCTATGACTGCGCCGAATTGCTGATGCTCTACCCCCACCACGCAGGCTTGGGCGATGCGCCCTTCTCTGCGGGTTATACCGTCCATGGCAGCACTGATCGGCTCCACCTGCGAAGCATCGATCTGGTGCGGGAAGAAGCAGCAATCGTCGCTGACCTTGCAGCGCTGTTCCGCGACTGGCATCCAATACCGCTGCAAGCAGTGGGCTGATCGTCGCTGCCTCCTGCCCTCAGACCTTGGCTTTGAGGAAATAGCGCAATTCCGCTTCGGGCGTCACTTCATACCGCGCGCCCCACGCCTCACCGGCCCGCCGCAACAGCTCTTCGAATTCGTCGGTCCGCGTTGCGGTGCCTTTGTAGGGCCAGGGCTGCCCTTGCCGTGTCGCGATGTCTAGGAAGTCGGTCGATCGCCGCATGCTGCGACCGCTTACCCGTTTGCTCCAGAGCGACACACCGACGCATCTAGCCAGATCGGCCACGTCGAAAGCGGCTTGCAGCGCGAAAATCGAATAGTGGAATGGCTGCTCGCGGGAGAGTTCCTTCGGGAGCCCCCCATCACGCGTGAACTGCTGTTGCATCCTCCGCTTCGGAAAGGCGATCGCAATCCGTTTCGCACGGTCTGGCTGCCGCGCAAACAGTGCGAAGTGCATGACCTGGGCATCGTACCAGAGCGCATGATTGTTATCCTTCGCTCCCTCACGCTTGCCGCGCGGGCTGGTCAGCAGCCAGTCGACATACGCCCCAAACCAGCGCTCAAGCTCGCCTTGCATGCTGGAATCGATCTCGCCGGATGGCGCGATGAGGCCGATCGCCTCTACCACCGGCATCAGGCGGGTCGTTTCGATGATACCCTCGGGCCGCCCATCCGCGCGACCGAGGACCGCCTGCCCAAATTCCACATTGGGCTTCATCCGTGTCTGCGGATCGACGAACCAGGTTCGCAGCAGCGATGCGGCATGCCGCGCGTAGCGGCCATCTCCTGAGAAGTAATAGGCCGCGCCAGGGTCTCGACGTCTGCGCTCATGCGAGAGAGCGCAGACAGGTCATAGTCTGCCGTAGTGCGCTCAGGGTTCACACGCCCGTCCTTACGGACATAGGGCTTGCCATCCGGGGCTGAAGGATCGGGCCACCAATAGGGCGCGATGCTCATATAGTCGTGCAAGTCGCCCGATGGCGGCACGTTTCCCTTGTCAACCACGCTCGGCGCTGGTCGCTCAAGGGCTTCATCCGCTCGTACGAGAAGGCCGCGATAGGCTGCCCCAACCTGACTGTCCTGCGTCACCGCAGTCTTCAATCGAGCGAGCGCTTCGGGCTTGAGCAAAAAGGTTCGACGTTTGCCGAAGACCCCCGAATATCCCATGCTTGTCTGGCAAACCGGCGCGTGTTCGGCATGCGCTGGAAGGGGCGTAGACCCCAGCAGCCACACGGCCAGAACAGTAGTGGCCCAGTGCCGCCTAGAAGCGAAATTGCACCCCGGCATAATATTGCGGACCGCTGTCGCTAACCTCCGCAATGCTATCACTGCCTCCTTTGACAAAGACATCCTTGGTCCCGGTGACGTTCATCGCCTGCAGCTTGAGCCGCACATTCTCCGTCAGCTGATACTGCGCGGAAAGGTTGAGATATCCGGCTCCCTGAACGCTTCGGTTAGTACCGCCGTTGGGCTTCAGATAAGAGGAACGGTAACGGTAGTTCGCGCGCAGCGAAACCCCTCCCCGCTCCCAATATACCGTGCCGCTCGCGACGTAGCGAGAAAGGCCCGGAAGATTTGCCGGCTCGAGATATGCCGCGAGCGCCGAAGTGTCTGGATATTGAAAGTTCGCCTTGGCGATATTCAGGGAACCCGTCACGCCCAGGCCGCTCAGGATGCCAGGTGCCCAGCTCAGCGCATGCGAGCCGAACAGTTCAATGCCGTACAGGTGCCGAAGCTCCTGATCGTTGGCGGGCGCGATGAGATTCACCGAATAGTCGCGCAACCCCGCAGACCGTCCGTCGACGATCGTGTTGACGCTGATCACCGTAGGGATCGGGGCGACCCCGGAGATAACGGTTCCGCGAAGCCATTTGCCATAGACCGCAGCAGAAAGAACGGTGTCGCGCGTAAGATAGAGTTCAAGGCTTGCGTCGGCATTCCAACCCCGTAGCGGCTTCAGGCCCGGATTCCCGCTGGTCGCGTTGAACGTGACGCTGTCGGCGCCGCCAGAACCAGCGGAGGGGTTGAGATTGATCCCAGCCCCAAAGGATTCGATCCCCGACCTCGCCAGGGCCCTGTAGACGGCGAGCCGCAGCTTCGTTTTCGGCGTCAGATCGATAGCGAGGTTCGCGCTCGGCAACCAATATCGATATGAGCTTCCAAGCCGCTGCGTAGCGACCGAGCCGGTCGGGTCGGCAGAGACCGTGTAATTGTCCGCGGCAGTGTCGATTGTTACCACGAAGGGTAGCCGGTAGCCGACCGAGGAAATCGATGTCTCGACATAGCGGACCCCAATATTGCCGCTGAACGGCGTCGATGCGACCGTGCCGGCGAAGCTGGTCATCGCATAGATGGCGGTGATCCGCTCGCGGACGTCGATGTCGCTCGGATCGCGCCGCCCGGTCGGGAAAGGCAGCGCAGAGTCACTGCCGGCAAATGAGCTGAAGAGGCAGTCGTTGTCGAACGTGGCCCAACTTGTGAGGTTGGTCCCGGTCGAAGGGAAATAGCTCGATGACGGAAACGGTGTGCGGCAGGCGAGATTGGCAGCGCTGATGATGTCGGCAACCGTCCGCCCGCCTGAAGGGACGAGGGTGTTCAGATCGTTGTTGGCATTCTGCGCGAGCGTACGGCGCTGCTCGGAATATCTGCCGCCCACCTTGATCAACTGGAAGAACCCGTCGAGCGCATAGGCCAGATCGAGCCTCGCGGCATAAATGTCGTCGTGACGATCGGTCACTAACCGATTGCGCGCATAGACTGCGGTCGCCCCCGGGTTGGCGAAATTGGCCGGATCATTCACATCGAAATTGTTGAACTTGACCGCCGGGACGTAAGGGCTATCCAGATAGTCGAGGGTGTAGCCCACACGGGCATTGGAGCGCATCCGGGTCTGCCGCTGGGTCTCGGTGCGATGCGATTTCGAGAGACTGGCATCGCCCTCGACGGTCCAGCGTCCAGGCGTCCATCGCACCGTCGTGCCGACACCAAGGTAGGTCTCGTCACGCTGCCGCTGTTCGAGCTGATCCTCCAGAAAGGAATTGCCCGAATAGGCAATGAGTGCGCCTTTCGACCAGCCGTTCGCGCCGTCGCCTACAAGGATTGGCGAGATCCCGCGCAAGCCTTCGGTGATCTGGAGGACGTTTCGGCTCTCGGTAGACTGGCGGCGCGAATATTGCGCATCGACATCAATATCGAGATTTGAGGCAGGTCGCCACTCGACGGTTCCGAAGGCGGCATTCCTGAGCTCGCGCGTCTTTTGCTCGCGAAAGCTCCGGGACTGGGTCGCATAATAGACCTGCCCGACCTTCTCCCCGACACCGGTGCGCGGTGTGGTCGCATTCGCGCAATTTGATCCCGCGCCCGAAGACGTGAGCTGTGCGGGCGTTCCGGTGACCAGCGTCCCGTTAGAGGCCGCAGTCGTACACGGCACGAAGTTCGCGTTGCCGTTGTAATAATCCTCCGGCGCGGGAGTATCCTGCCGACGAAGGCCGATCGAGATGCCGATGTCGCCAAGGCCCGTGTGGAACTGGTCGAGATAGGTGAGGTCGGCGCGGTACCCCAAGCCATTGCGGCCACGAATGTCGTCATCTTTCGGGAAGTAGGAGCCGAGCACTTCGCCCGACAGGCGCGAGCCCTTCGCGTCGAGCGGCCGGGCGGTGCGCAGGTCGATCACCCCGCCGATACCACCCTCCAGGAAATCCGCCTGCTGGGTCTTGTAGACCATAACACCGCTGATCAGCTCGGAGGGGAACTGCTGAAAGCTCACGGATCGGTCGATGCCTGCCGCAGAGGCCTCGCGCCCATTGATTGTCATGAAGTTGAGTGTTGGTCCCAATCCCCGCACGGTCGGATCGTTGGCATTGCCCTTGAACCGGTCGGCGCTAACCCCCGGGATGCGCTCCAACGTATCGGCCACCGAATTATCCGGGAGAGCGCCGATCTCGTCATCGATGATGCCGTCTGCAACGACTGTCGCTCGTCGCTTCACGTCGATGGAGCTTCTCTGCTCCTGTCGGGCGCCGGTTACGACGATGTCGCCGGAGGAGTTAGCGCGATCGACCGGTATCGTCTGGTCGAGCGACTGCGCCATCGCAGCGTCGGTTGCCAGACTTGCGAAGAGCAAACAGCACAAGCTGCACGAATAAAGTGGCGCGGCTGCGACCACCGGAATCCTTCCCCCGTCACATTTTCCCCGGAATCACGTCTAGCGCGAATGGGGTATGCTGGCAGCACCCTTTCGGGGGGTAGGCGATAATAGTCTTTCGACGGCCTCTCCCGGCGTCCAATACTTTCGTTGGGGGCGCTTGCTACGAAGGGTTGCCCGAAGGCGACCACGTGTTGGAATGGTGAATTTGCGTGCTTTCCGGCATCTCATAGATCGACGGACCCGTGGGGGATGGCATGCAACTCTTTTCAACGACGCCGAGGGATCAAACCCAATCGAGGTTCTGCTTCCGACCGGGGGAACATCCTATGCCCACCACAAATGTGACGGCTCTGCACGACCAGATCGCGATCCTCGAGAGCGCCTTGCATCGTAAGGCAGTCGACATGGCGACGGCAGGGCATGACCTGCGGCAACCGCTGCAGATCATGCTCGGCGCGATCGAGAAGATGGCCCCTGAGTGCCGGGAGGAACAGACCCGCTTCTGGCTGACCGCGGCGCGCGACGCCGGCTTGCGCCTCACCAAAGGGCTGACAGACCTTGCGCTTGCGGCCAATGCGCGCACTGCGACGATCGAGATGCGCGACCTCGCGCTCGCGGCAATCTTCGATCGCCTCGAAGCCGATTGGGCCCCCGTTGCCTGGGAAAAGGGTCTGCGCCTCAGCTTCGTGCGACCCAACTGCCTCGTCCAGAGCAACGCGACGATGCTGCTGACCATCCTGTCCAACCTGATTGGGAATGCGATCAAACACACGGACGCCGGCGGCGTGGTGGTCGGCTGCCGCAAGGTCGGCGCGTCCTTCGCCATCGACGTGATCGATACCGGCCCTGGCATCGACAAGGAGACTCAGAGCAAAATGTTCGATGCCTTCGAGCAGGGCGACGCGTCACGCGACGGCCTAGGCCTTGGGCTATGGCTGGTGGCTCAGTCCTGCCGGACGCTCGGGCACCGTATCGAGGCTCGGTCTCGTTTGGGCTGGGGATCCCGTTTCCGACTGGTCCTGCCACGCCACGCCCTACATTGCGTCGAATGAATCTCGGCCTGGCCGCCTGACAACCGAGCCTCGGCGCTACCTGGCCCCTCTCCGTTGGCGGACCGATCCCCCGCCGCGCGATCTCCAGACATCACCTTTCGCGGATGATGTGCGGTGCGCCTCTCATCTCGGCGAGGTCAAGTTCAAGCTCGATACCATGGGCGGGTATCCAGACCCCAAGCGTGAACCCGCCCCAGACAGTGACGGTCATGCGAGCCACCTTCGATCTGAGCTTCTTCTTGACCATCTGAGGCCGGAAGCTGTCATGCCGGTGGAACTGCACCTCGTCCCCATCCCGGCCGGGTCCCTCGACAACAAAATGCACCTTCAACCAGTTTTTCGAGGTCGTCTCCTCAAACGTTGCCGTAACTGTGAAGCCTCGCTTGGCAGCCTTTCCGCCAAAGCGTCCCTTCTGGAGGTCCTTGGGGAACTGGATCCGACGCGAAAGCCCGGGCGCCTCGACAACAGGCGCTTTCGACACCTCACGGCCGCTGGCGTCTTCCTTCGTCGAAGCGAGAGCTATTCCTGCGGTATCGAGTGCTGCGCTTGTCCGCACTAGGCGCTTTTGAAGAAGGCGGGAGGGGAGTCCAAGCGCGACGGCCAGATCGGAAATCGCCTCTACCGAAACCTCCTTCGTCTCAGGCGCGACCAGCTGCATCGCACGCAACGCGGTCGCCTTGAGGTCTGGGCTCAGAGCATCAAGTCCGTTGGCGAGCGTACGCGACAGAGCATCCGGCTCGACGAGCGCCGCGACCTTGTCCGCAACCTGCAGGACGAGCGCCGCCAGATCATCCGCTCTGGCATTTGCCGGCACGAACCGGGCTTTCGCGGCAGCAATTTCCCAGCACAACCATGGCAGGTTCCCACCGGACGATCGTGCGGTCGCGGCCATCACCGCTGTACCGCGAACCGCGTCCGGCCGTGTGATGCTTTCCTCGATCGCCCAGCGCCAGCTGCATTCGAGCATCGGCGGCGCTTCGATCCGGGACGGAAGCTTGGACCAGGCTCTCACATCGAACGTGTCCGAGCCCACTCGCTGCGCGCGCCAGATAGCCGCAAGCGCGTCGGTAGGCAGGCCGGGCTGGGCTGGGTCAGCGATCCATTTTCGAAGCCGCGCCATCCAGGCTTCGTCGAGCCGGATCAGGGCTGTGTCGCGCCGATCATCGCTGACGGGCAGAGCCGATGCACGCTCGAAGGCAGACACCGCAACCAATGCGCCATAGAGACGAAGGAGCGGATCCGTCTTGGGGTCATCAAGCACCTCGACCACATCGTTCGTCAGCGAGTTCGTGGCGTTCGTAAGATCGAACAGCATGAGGCCGGCAAGCCGCACCCTCTCCCGGACACGATAGTCCTTCTCGTCCCCGCGCACCGTGACGATCGTCGTACGAGACGGGTCGATGCCGGCGCTTTCCTCTTCGTGGAACTCGTCTCCCTCTGCGGAGATCAGTTTCGTGCGCGATACCGTCAGGAAAACCAGGGTCTGGCGTCCCGCGAGAGCCGGAACGCTTTGTCCAAGCTGCTCGCCGCCTATCGACCTGTAGCCGATATGATAGCGGCCGGGTCGGACCCGGTAGCAAAGGGCCCGCTCACCCGTACCGAGCTCCAGATTGGGAGCATCGTCACGGTTTGCCCGCATGGCGACATCTTCGCGATCGTAGAGCCGTAGCTCCAAGTCCAGCACGTAGTCCTTGGCGTCAGCATCGGCAGAGACAATGAGGACGATCGAGGATTCGTAAGCGCGCTCGGAAGGCCTGATGGAGCCGTTCACGGCATCGAGCAGCGCCAACCTGTCGGCGGTGGCGGGAGTCGATGAAGCGGATGCGTTGTCGCCGCTCGGATCGAAATGGACTTGGACGCTCTGCTCTTTCCCATCGAGGCGGACCATCGACTGTGTCTGCTGACCCGCAGAACTCCATTCCACCAGGTACAGGCCGAGCGGGAGTGTGGCCGAAAGCTCCGCGGTTCCTCGGTCGATCTCGCTGAGCGCTCCGTCGAGCAACCTGATAGCAATCCCGGGTCTCGCGACCAAAGAGAGGTGAGCCTGCTGTGCGCTCGAGCTCTCAGGCGACACGGATGGCCTCCATGCTCGGATGCTTGAACATCACGTAGCGCGTGCTGTCGTCAGCGACCTCCAGCAGGTAGAGACCCGGAACGAGCGCAGGAAGCTTGAGGGTGGCCCCGGTGATAAGGAGCGGCGGTATCCCGGCAACCGGCTGGTTGTCCCCACCTTTGAGGATCAGTTGAGTCCCGGCGGCCAGCGCCGAAACGTCGACAGTGCGACCGGGTGGTGGCGGAACAGCCGGGCCCAATCCGCCGGCAACGATGAGAGGTCCATCGGGGTCAGGCTGGAACGACATGTTCGGCACCTGCCCGCTGGCGGTAAAGTCCTTGATATTGTCGATGACATATTGGCGCAGCGGGGCTGCGTGGAGTTCGCCCGTCGCAGCAACCCGGTGGGTTCGCAGGCCGCGCATCAACGCGCTCGAGAAGGCACCTCGCACTGGTTCCGTAGTCGTCTCATAGGCAAGCATATTGTCCTGAGCCGCAAACGCGAGGCTGAAGGGCTCGGTGGGAACGCCGCTATAGTCCGAGACCTGTTGGGCCTGCAGGGTCAGCCTGGCGGTCTGCGAGCGGCAGCAGTCGGTAAAGACGATCGCTTCGTCGTACCGGCCATTCAGTAGTGCCCTCCTGAAACTGTCGCACGGCACCAGCCCGCCGGCGAGGTTCGAGTTCACGGGGCGGAAGTCGCCTGCCAGGTAGCACGTCTCGTCCGTGCGATCGCCGGTCTTCGCCCTGATGCCGTGGCCAGCGAGGAAGACGTAGACGCGGCGGGTCTCGGTATCGCTGTCCTCTTTCGCTCGGCCGCGCTCGGAGCGTCCGACGGCCTCGATCGTCGTCGTAATCTCGAAGGCCTTTGGAGGTCGCGCATGGTTTGGCAGCGCCGAGCCCTCCTCTGCATGGTCCCAGAGCGGCGGCTGACCCTGAAGATACGCCTGCAGCCGTCCCGTCGGGTTGGCAGGCCAGGGATAGGTCCAGAAGTACAGGCGATCGGGCCGCACGTTCCCCCCATTTGGGTCAAGCGCCCAGTCGGCAAAGTCGCATGCGTCTGCGACCGCGCCATGCAGCGGGTTCTGCTTGGCCTGATCCGGGTAGACGTTGATCCCGACGACGATCGCCCATGTCTGCATGGCGCGCCGCCTAGAAAAGCGCCCGAGCCGTCGCCAAGGTCAGCGGCTCATTGTCGAAATCTCCATGGGCATCGGCGACCGAGACGCCCGCCGTCGGCGAAGAGATGATCCCGTGGTCCGGCGCCTGAAAGAAGGCTGCGATGGCCTTGGCCGTACTCTGTTCCTGAGGGTCGAAGCCGGAGACGGTCGCAAAGCGCTGCATACCGAGGATCGGCGCGTCGGGATAGGCTTTGGCATTCATCTCCTCGAACATGCCCGAGACGACGTACAGCAAGGAACTGGGGTAGATGTAGCCCTTGTCATGACCCAGCACCGCGTCGCGACGCTCAAGTTCGTCCGTCATCGTGATCATGCGGCATCGCTCGATCAGATCACCCGCCTTACTGATCATATCGGCGAAGAGGTCTTGGCGAACCGCAGGCGCGAGAAGGAAGAGCCGGACAGGCTTCGTGACACCGGCCGCTTTGGCCGCAAGAAGGAAACGTGAGGCCCAGATCGATCCTGCGCTATGGCCGGTGATCACGAAGTCCTGCGGGGGGTGAGCCTTCACGATATCGACGAGCGCACTTCCCAGCTTGCCGGATCCGAAATGGTCGGCCGCATCCTGCACCATCATGCCCCAGACCTTGGCACCCACAAGATCGCCGTACAGTTCGCGACAGACCTCTTCGACGATCGTGGCATGAAGGCCGTGATCGCGACCGCTCTTGAACCGCTTGAAGCAGCGGATCGCAATCTGGCCGGCATGCGAAAGCAGAAATACGCCCGCCGATACGATCCCACGTGGCGCGCCTGCAACGGCAACAGGCGGCGCAAGCTTTGCCTGGATGCCGGTATCGAGGCGGTCGAGCATCTTGGCGCCTTCGCCCATGTCAGCGCCCACCGAAGGTGCCCGGGCTCCGCTCGGCACATTGATGGCTTCGTCGATATCCGCTGCTGATTGTTGGAAATCTGGATCCTCGGCGAGCTCTCCTTCAAACTCCATCGCCAGATCGCCGTTGGTCTGTTCGCCCATTAAGGTCGCCCGCGCCCCTACTGGCTGAGTAGGCGCCATGAGCTCGTCGATCTCAACGAATGGCCGGGCGGTATCGCCGTGCCCCTTCACCCGGCGAAGGATTTCATCCTCGTCGATCGCGAGGGACCCTGGGCCGCGCGCCGCGATCGCCGGCACCCCGAGCTTGCGGGCTACAAACCCGATGAGCTTCTTGAGGACCGTCTGATACAGACGATCGTCGTGGACGAGATCCGTCCAATTCGTCTTGATCGTCTCGAAGGCACCCGTGCGCCAGATGACATAGAGCTCTGTCCACGCCGGGTTCTCGGCGGGGAGCTGCCAGCTATTGGGACCGCCTCCAGACAAGCGGGTCGCGCCCGACAGGCCTGAGGCCTCATCGACCAGCCCACCATGGAGGTGAAGGAGGAGCCTAGCACCGGGCTTCTGCAGTTCGCCGGCGATATCGAGCAGCATCTGCTCCTGTCCCGGATCAGCAACACCATCGCGCGTGAGTATCTTGTAGACCGCCATGCCCCGCCCCCAAGTCGGCGACCGCGCACAGCTTCCGATTCGCTGCGATTTCGCCGCACCGCAGGCTATCTCAAGTGAAAGCGAATGCGAAACGACTTCGTTACTTCAAACCACCAGATTGGATTGATCGGCGTGTCTTAGTCTGCCGGCCGTCAAACAGCGGTGTCGTTCCCATGATCGCACGAAAGGACGCCAATTTCGTGCGCGCTCTCTCCAGCAAATGTTAACAACCGTAGTATTTCCTTTCGTGACGACTTTGGTCTGGGTCCGCAGTGCATCCGTCGCGCTCAAAGGAACCAGCATTAGCGTCGAGCCAGACCCATGGGTTGCGTTGCGCTATGGGCGCCTACGCTGGCTCGTCGGCCTTCAACGCCTCGCCAAACGTCACCTCAGCGGCCTCAAACCGCTCGGCGCCGACATCAAACACCCATTCACGCACGGAGCTTTCGGCAGCCAGGCCCTCATCATGCAGCCAGCATTGCTTGGCGATCGCCTGCTTGAGGCCTTGCATCATCTTCTCAGCAGCACCCGAGGTCTGAGCTCCGGACAGGCCACCATCCAGCATGCTGGGCGCGAAGGCGACACTGGTCGCCCGCTTCACCACGGCTGTCGCAAAAGCCGTGGAGACGGCATCCGCCATGATGTCTGTCGACCAGTCGCCAGGATCACCCAACCCGATGACCAGCACTGCGGCAGCTTCCACGATGGGCGGAGGGCTGTCGATCAGCAAGACTTCGCCCCGCGTCGCCCGGAAAACGCGACTTTCCCTCGATCTTGTGAGCCCGCCGTCCAGAGCCGCATCGAGATGCGCAAGACCGCCGACGGGCTGCTCGCCCCGCGCCTCACGCGTGAACATACAGGCGCACGACAGATCGACAGTCGCCGCAACGCCGTCCCAGGCGGCGACCTGCACGCTCACACCAAGATATTGTCCAACAGATTTACGCATCGCTCTGAGGGAACTCCGACGGTTTGCCGCCCGCTCCTGATATCGGGAAAGCGGGCAGCGTCACGTCTTTTCAGGCGTTCACGACCGTCGCAGCAACCGCTTCGAGGATGACGTCGGCGACTTCTTCCGGCTTCGAGAGAAGGCTGAGGTGTCCGGCCTTCAGCTCGACCGTCTTTGCCTTCATGGCGGCAGCGAGCTCGCGCTCGAGCGCGACGCTGACGATGCGATCCTCGGTCGAGACGATGTAGAAGGTCGGGCGGGTTTCCCATGCCGCCTCGGTGATCTTGTCGCCGAAGGTGCTCGCGGCGAGCGGCGGCTGAACAACGGCGAGAGTTCGCGCCTCGATCTCCGGCAAATCCTGCGCGACGTCGGAAATCCAGCCTTCGACCTTCAGCTTGAGGAAACCGGCGCCATCATTGTCGATGTGGCTGAGTGCGGGCGGTGCCTCGTGGCGGCCGACCTGCTCGCCCACAGTTTCGCCGGCCTTGGGCGCGAAGGCGGCAACGAACACCATGGACTTCACCTTCGGATCGTTGCCGGCCTCGGTGATGACGGCACCGCCCCAGCTATGGCCGACCAGAACGATCGGGCCGTCGATCGCGTCGATTGCCCGTTTGGTTGCCGCCACATCGTCGGCGAGCGAGGTCGTCGGGTTCTGGACCGCGACAACGGGGATTTGTTCGGCAAGCAGAAACGGGATCACCCGGCTCCAGCTCGAGCCGTCTGCCCAGGCACCATGAACGAGAACGACGGTCGGTGCCGGCTGCGAAAGTCCATCCATAATTTGCTGCTCCACGTAACTGCTATCTGCCTTTCAGACTACCGACTCTCGCTGCCCCCCTCTTGTCGAAACGGATGAAGGCTTGCAGTTCCGTGCGGCAAGAGTTCGCGGTATAAAGGCGCAACGCCGCGTGCCGGACGTCAGACCCGCGACAGCGTCGCGCCAAGCCTGCGGCCATAGTCGACGATCGACTGCCCGACCCTCAGGCGGTCACGCTCGTAGCAGGAAAGCGCGCGATCGATTGGCGTGTGATCGAGCAATGCCTGCAAGGCCATCGCATCGCCTGCCGCCTTGGCGACACCCATCGCGGTATGGGGGCGCGCCACGAAAGCGGCATCTCCGAGCAACGCGATACGCCCCTCAACCATCTGCGGTGTCTCGAGGTCGAAGATCGCTTGAACGAAAGGTTCGCGCTCGGCAGCAACGACCGCCGCAAAGGCAGGCGGAAGAAGCGCTTTCGCATCAGCAACCAGGCGCTCGCGGCGCTCCTCCGAGACGGCACCGGGCGGAAGGGAATGCGGATGCGTCCTTCCCCGTTTGTCTGTCAGACATTCCTCGAGGTTCTCGACGCGGCGATACCAGACACAATTATAGCGCCGGCGCCCGGGAGCCGTTTCGCCAAATGGCCCCGGCACCAAGTACCCCAAGGTCTGGCTGCCCTCCATGTGGTAGAAGGCGAACTGATCCGCGAGCGTTGCCGACGCGATGTCGGGCAGTCGATCTTCAGGCAACAAGAAGCGCCAGGCCACGTAACCCGCATAGCGCGGCATGACCGCCGATGCGTAGATCAGCGACTGGCGCACGCGCGACCCGATACCGTCGGCGCCGATGATAAGGTCGGCTTCCACACACTCGCCATCCGCCAGTTCGATCCAGGCCATATCCCGCGTCGTGCCAGCGCCTGTGATTGCCTGATCAAGCAGGTAGCGGGTGTCGAGTACCTGCGAGCGGACCGCCTGATAGAGCGCGTCCCAAGAGATCTGTGTCTGAGGGTGCGGATCATGGTGTTGGATCGCACCAGTACGATCGAGGGTGATCCGCGCCTTCGCCGTGACGCCGGTGACGCCTATATCGGCGCGCCCCAGGAGGCCAAGGAGCTTGAAGACGTCGTCCTGGGCGACGAGGCCGGCACCACGACCTGCAAGCCCGGATGCCGACCTTTCGAAGACGGTCACGTCATGCCCGTCCTTGGTAAGGAGAGCGGCCGCGAACAGACCGCCGACTGATCCGCCCGCGATAGCGATCCGCACCCTCAGCGCCGATGGAGGAGGCTGCGCGCCTGAAGCGCTACGGCCACAAGGGAGAGACCGATACCCAGCAGAGACACGTACTGCCACCCGCCCAGGCCCCAGACGGCCGTCGCCGCAGCAGAGCCACCGGCGCCGCCAAGGAACATCGCGCCCATGAAGATTGTGTTCAACCGCGCACGGGCTTCGGGCCGGAGCGCAAAGACGACATGCTGATTGGACACGAGTGCGCTTTGGACCGCGAAATCGAGAACGATAACGCCTACGACAAGCCCAGCAAGGCTCAGCCACAGCCCGAAGATCACCCAAGAGACCAGGGTCAACAGCGCACCCAGCGCGATCACGCCCCGGGGCCCCCGCTTATCGGCGAAGCGACCGGCAATCGGCGCCGCGAGGATACCCACCGCGCCAACGACGCCGAACAAGCCGGCAACATCAGCGCCGAGCCCAAAGGGCGGCTCCTGAAGGTGAAACGCAAGGATGGTCCAGAAGGCGGTGAACGCACCGAACAACAACGCTTGCGTCACCGCAGCAATGCGAAGCTCGGAAAATTCGGTCCAGAGATGACGGAGCGAGGCAAGCAGGTTGAGGTAGCTCATCTCGCTATCAGGCTGGCTGCGTGGCAGCTTGACCAGCATCAGCGCCCCCGCACCGAGCGCCATAGGCACTCCAAGCCAGAACATTTCTCGCCAGCCCGCATGCGTCGCGACGAAGCCAGCAAGGGTCCGGCTCAACAGGATGCCGCACAAGACGCCAGACATCACCATGCCCACAGTGGCGCCCCGCTTCTCCGGTGAGGAGAGATGCGCCGCAAATGGCACAATCTGCTGCGCGACGGTCGCCGCGACACCCAGCAGGAGCGATGCCAGCAGAAGCAGCCACACATTGGGTGCCAGCGCCGCTGCGACGAGGGCGACGGCAAGAACGGCGAACTGCAGCACGATCAACCGCTTGCGCTCGACAAGATCACCGAGCGGAACGAGCAGGAACAACCCTGCCGCGTAGCCGAACTGCGTCGCGGTCGGGATCAGGCCGGTCGCGGTGCCCGCGAGCTCGCGTTCCATAACCGCGAGCATGGGCTGATTGTAGTAAATGTTGGCGACCGCAACACCTGCGGCCACCGCCATTGCGAATTTGAGGCCTCCGCCGATCCCGGTAGACTTTGCCGTGGTCACGCTGCGTTCTGCCTGCGTCACTGTTGTCATGCTGCACCTCCTGCGGCGAGCCGCTCGGGTTCATAGGTTGGATAGTCGATGTAACCGCGCTCACTTCCGCCGTAGAAGCTTGTGCGATCGTAGCGATTCATCGGCAGCCCTTCCGCCAAGCGACGGGGCAGGTCGGGGTTCGCAATGAAAAGGCGCCCGAAGGCGATTGCATCAGCGCGGCCCTCCCGCAGCGCGGTGCGTGCGGTTGTCGCTACATAGCCTCCAGCCGAGATGATCGTCCCGCCAAAGGCCCGCTTCAAAAGGACGCCGGCGTCGGGTGCGTTAGGGTCGATGGCGTTGGTGTCGCTGTTTTGATCGGCGCGCGGTTCAACGACATGGATGTAGGCGAGGCCGCGTTTGCCGAGCTCGGCGCCGACATGGGCGTAGAGAGCGGCCGGATCGCTATCGACCATTCCATTGAAATTGCCCCAGGGCGAAAGCCGCACGCCGATGTTTCCAGGTGCCCATGCCGCAACAGCGGCATCGACGACCTCAAGCAGAAACCGGGCACGATTTGCGATCGGCCCACCATAGTCATCCGTCCGCAGGTTGCTCGTATCCTGCAGGAACTGGTCGATCAGATATCCATTGGCCGAATGAATTTCCACACCGTCGAACCCGGCAGCGCGCGCGTTCATCACGGCTTGCCGAAAGGTCGCTACGATGCTTTCGATCTCATCGCGCTGCAGGGCCTTGGGAATGACGAGCTCTGCGGTCGCTCCGGCAGAATCGATATGGGTAAGGCCCTTAGGCAGGACAGCTGAGGGCGCGACGGGTAGCGCACCTTCCGGCTGCATCGAGGGATGGGAAATGCGACCCGTATGCCAGATCTGCAGGATGATCCTCCCGCCCTTCGCATGCACGGCCTCGGTCACGGCGCGCCAGCCCGCAATCTGCTCGTCGCTATAAATCCCAGGAACGCCTGGATAGCCGCGAGCCTGTTCGCAAATGTCGGTCGCCTCGGTGACGATGAGACCGCCCGCGCTAGCCCGCTGCTCATAATAGAGCGCGTTCATGGGCTGCGGCACGTCGCCGGGCTGCCGCGAGCGCATCCGCGTGAGCGGTGCCATCACGGCCCGGTGTCCAAGCTCGATATTGCCGATCGTCAGCGGCTCGAAGAGCGGATCGACTGAAAATCCCTGCGACATGAAAAAACTCCCTGTGATTGAAGCCGCCGAGGTAGATTATCTGCAAGACTGTTATTAGATGCTCGATTTGATCGTCTTGTATATTCGGAACAGATATAATGGATCTGATGGACGTCGCTGTGTTCGTCGAGGCAGTTCGGGCGCACAGCCTAGCCGGCGCCTCACGTCGTCTGGGAATTGCTCCCATGGCGGCGTCGCGGCGACTGGCGGCGCTCGAAGCCGAACTCGAAACCCGCCTGGTACATCGTACGACCCGCGCCCTGTCCTTGACGCCCGAAGGCGAATCCTTCCTACCGCACGCCCAGGCCATGCTCGAAGACGAGCTGGACGCACGCGCCTCGATCCGTCCATCGAAGGCCGGGGCATCTGGGCTCTTGCGCGTGACGACGTCGGTCCCCTTCGGTCTCAAGGTCGTAGCGCCGTTCGTATCGACTTTTCTGGAGGCGAACCCGGAGGCTCAGGTCGATCTGCTTCTGGCCGATGGCATCGTCGATATTGTCGACCAGGGCATCGACCTTGCCATCCGCATCGCGCATCTGCGTGACAGCAACCTGATCGCGCGAAAGCTCGCGCCCAATCCCCGTGGCCTTTACGTCTCGCCCAGATATCTGATGGGGCGGGCCGCTCCAAAAGCGATCGCGGAATTGGCCGACCATGAGTGCCTGACAACGACTGGCAGCCAGTTTTGGACATTCGTGACGTCTGAGGGCAAGCAACAGCGGCGACGGGTTAAGGGCCGCTTCTCGTCGAGTTCTCCCGAGGCTTTGCGGGAAGCATGCCTCGGGGGATCCGGCATCGCGATGCTGTCGGGCTGGAGCACCAAAGACGATATCGCCGCTGGCCGATTGGTCGAGGTGATGCTTGAAGACGGCGCCGCCGATCCCCTCGACATCTGGGCCGTCCATCCGACGTCGCGCCTCGTGCCGGCCAAGACACGCCTCTTCATCGCGGCTCTGGAAGCACATCTCGCCCATAGGTAACGGACCAGGCGAGACTTTCATCCGGTAACACCGATCGCAGCCTTCAGCTTTTCAGGAGTAAGTGGCATGTCGCGCAGGCGAACACCGGTCGCGTCGGCGATAGCGTTGGCAAGCGCGGCCGAGGTCGGGCCCTGTGAAGTTTCGCCGGCGCCCAGGAAAGGCGTTCCTGGCCGTGACATGATATGAACCTCCACCTCGTCGGGAACATCCGCGAACCGGCCGATCGGATAAGTCCCCCAATCGAAGCTCGTGCGTTTGCTTTCATCGTAGGTGAGCTCCTCGAACATCGCCCAGCTCAGTGATTGGATGATCCCACCCTCGACCTGGTTCTTCAAACCATCGGGATTGGCTGGCTGGCCGGCATCGACCGCTGCGACGACACGACGCACTTTGACGGCGCCGGTCTCGCGCTCAACTTCGATTTCCATCGCAAGCGCACAGTAGGCGCCGATATTCTTGTATCGGCCAAAGGCCATTCCGCAGCCCCGTCGGCCGTCGCTCCTAGTCCTCCTGCTCCATCCGAATTTTTCGGCTGCATGGATCATGACGTCGCGGGCGCGCTCATCTTCCATGTGCGCCAGCCGAAATGCCAATGGATCTTCCCGGATCGACCGCGCGAGATCGTCGAGTGTGCTCTCAATCGTGAAGATATTGAGGTGCGCTCCCAGAGACCGCAACGCCGAGACACGAACCGGCATTTCGGACACGAAATGGTAGCGAACGTCCATGTTCCTGAAGCTGTAGAGCGGATTGGCATTCCGGTCGCCGTCGCCTTCTGGCATCGGTATCGGCTTGGGGACTTGAGGCGCGAAGCCGGGGACAATTTGCTGTGCTACCGCGTAGCCGCCTGCCTTTACCGGGCGCATGTTGTGCGAATTGCTCCAGACCTCGTAATTCCAATAGGCAATCCTGCCATCCGCCCCCACGCCAGCATCGACCTTCGTGACCATGCCGCATCCACAGGGTTCCCAGCCGAACTCCTGCTCCCGCATCCATTGCAGCCGGATGGGACGCCCCGGCAACGAAACGGCGAGCAGGCCCGCCTCGCCGGTCACGTCATCCGCGCCATTCTGGCCATAACAGCCAGAGCCTGGTGAATGGATCACCCTGACCTTTTCAGGAGGAAGCCCGACCAGCTCCGCTGTCGCGCGGTGCATGTCGAACACACCCTGACTATGAGACCAGATTGTGAGCACGCCGTCCTTGAAGTGCGCTACCGCGCAAGACGGACCTATCGAGCCATGCACATACCAAGGGCGGCTGAAGACTCCCTGTGAGCGATGCACAACCGCAGGCGCCGGGTCGCGCGTGTTCAGAACTTGTATCTCGCGGTGAGGAAGGTTCTGAAGACGGCGGGGGCCGTCATCGACGGGCAGATGCGGAAGAGTTCGCACATAGTCGGCAGCTTGCGCCGCTCGCATCGCACGCACGGCCTGCCATTCACCTTCGGCTATAACGGCAGCAAAGTCCCCGTTCTGATAGACGCTCACGACGCCGGGCATCCGGCGCGCTTCGTCGAGCTTGGGCCTCACCAACCGCGTTCCGTAGCTCGGCCCGCGGATCACGCGTGCGTGGAGCATTCCCGGGAGACGCATATCTTGAACATAGGCCTCCCCACCCACGAGCTTGGCGGGAATATCCACTCGGGGAAGATTGCGCCCCATGGTTCGATATCTGGCAGGATCGCGGCGCGGGGCATTGGGGACAGCCTCGACATGCAATGAAATCCTGCTCGCAAGCGCCGCGTAACTCATCTTCCGTCCGCCAGCCGCTATCACATTCCCCAAGCCGTCGGTGCTGACTTGTTCGACCGGGATATCCCAAGCCTTTGCCGCCGTCCTTTCGAGCAGCATCCTGACGTTGGCGCCTGCGTTCGCCAGCGCGGTGCCACCATCCTGCATCGAGTGGCTCCCGGCGGTCAGCCCCTCATCAGGCGTACGGTCGGTGTCTGCGGTGATGAAGGTGACCCTGCCCGGGGGAAGGTCGAGCTCTTCGGAGGCGACCTGCAGCAGCGCCGTTCTGATCCCCTGGCCAAGTTCCACCTTGCCGGAAAAGACGGTTGCCTGACCGTTGGGACCGATGTGGATCCACGAGTCCAGTTCGGGCGTTGATTTGAGACTGCCCGGAAGATCAGGGCGCTTGACCGCTGAAGCCGCGCCCCCTTCCCCACCGCCCGCGAGTTGGCCGAGCGCTCTGGCACCGAATGAGAACGCCACGAGAAATCCGCTGCCGGCCAACATATCCCGGCGTGTGAGAGCTGGAAGGTTCATGCGAGGCTCCGCTGCGGCGTGTCGGAGGCGCGCTTGATCGCACGGATGATCCGCATATGCGTTCCGCACCGGCAGAGGTTTGGTTGCATGTGGCGCCGAATTTGTTCGTCATCCGGCCGCGGGACTTTGTCGAGCAAAGCCTGCGCGCGCATGATCATGCCTGCGATGCAATATCCACATTGGGCCGCCTGCTCGGCGACGAAAGCGCGTTGCAGCACATTCATCTCACCGTGGGGAGCAAGACCTTCGACGGTTCTAACCTCTCGCCCCTCGACCGCTGCCACCGGGGTGATGCAGGAAAAGGCCGCCTTCCCGTCAATGTGAACGGTGCAGGCCCCACACTGCCCGAGCCCACAACCATATTTGGCACCATTAAGGCCGAGGTCGCCTCGCAGGACATAAAGTAACGGCGTTTCGGGGGTGGCTTGGACGCGGTGCTGCGCACCATTGACCGAGATGATGATACTCATGGCTGGGCGCCTTCCTTTCGCAATTTTGCGACCTTTGGGGCAAGATCTGACCATGGCGCGCGGTCCGTAAACCGTGCGCGCGCGTAGCTGAGAACCTGCGCGATCTGGCCGTCGTTCAATCCGTTGCCAAAGGAGGGCATCATCGGTCCCCGCCGCGCCACAGGAGGCTGAATTCCGGCTAGGACAGCCTGCACAGCGCTTGTCGGATCATCGTCTCGCAGGCTCGAGGCTAAACCGAGCGCTGGCCTTCCCTGGGCCAACATGGGGGCGCCGCGCGCGTGACATCCGACACACGCGCCGGCAAAGAGCTGGTCCCCCTTGGGGAAAAGCCTCCCCGCGCGCTCCGGTTGATCAACTGCCTGAGTGGTGAGCGAACCTCCGCCGTTGCCCATCAACGACGCGATATAGACAGCAATCGCGTGAATATCGGCCGCAGGAGCTTGCGAGAGGCTCTCGACCACCGGGCCCATCGGCCCAGCAGCCGCACTATGCTCAGGCGATATGCCGGTCCGCAGATACTGTTCAAGAGCAGCAACGGTCCAACGCCGAGCCGCGGGGTTGCTTGCGTCGAGCGCTGGGGCACGCCACCCCTCTGCCAATCCACCGGCATAGGCGCGCGCGCGGTCCTCTCCTCCGGCAAGATTGCGCGGGCTGTGGCAGCCGCCACAATGTCCGAGACCCTCGGCAAGATAGGCACCGCGGTTCCACTCCGGCGACCTTGCCGGCTCGCTGGCTGTCGGCCCTTCGTGCAGGAAAAGCAGCTTCCAGCCAGCGAGTAGCGGACGAAACCCAAGGGGAAATATCAATTGGTTCGCCGGCGCCGTTTGGCGGACCGGACGGCGGGTCATGAAAAAAGCGTACAGAGCGGAGAGATCATCATCGCTGACATGCGTGAAATGCTCATACGGCAGTGCCGGATAAAGGTGAGATCCGCTTCGGCTCACCCCTTCCTTCATCGCCCGTCGAAAGGCCGCCTCCGACCAGTTCCCTATACCGGTATCCGGGTCGGGCGTGATGTTGTTCGAGAACAGTGTTCCAAATGGTGTCGCAAGAGGACGTGCACCGGCGAACACCCGGCCGCCATCGGCAGTGTGACAGACCGCGCAGTCACCCAGGCGAGCGAGCACTGCTCCTTTTGCGACAAGGCCTTGGGGGAAGCTCGCTGGCGCTGGTGGCGCCACTTTTGGAATTTCCGGTCGCCAGGCGAACGCGAGAGCGAGCAGGATCGCAGCAACTGAAGCGACGAGCCCAAGAACTACCATCCGCCTCCATTTTATCGACAGGCGCATCACCGTCCTCATATTTCACCAACACGGGTGGTCGGTCATCCTCGCATTCCGCTTCCCTGAAAGATCGCATCTGGTCCGCGTGCAGGCTTGGACAAAACGCGCATATTCGGCCGGCCAAGCGGCCCGATCCGCGTAGTTCCGACAATATGCCTCGCGAGCCATTTGAGATGGTCGGCCGATGCCCACCTGGCCCTCTTCGCGTCTTCTCAACTCCTGCTTGCTGGTGGCGACCGGCGGCGGCGCCGTGCTTGGCGCGCCAACGCCTGCGATCGCGCAGGATGTAGATGTGCGAGCCTTAGCTGAGCTGGTGCGCCAGCAATCCCAGGAAATTGCCGACCTCAGGAAGCGTTTGGCTGCAGTCGAGGAAACCAAGTCTCCCGCAGTTGCAGGAGCCACAGCACCCACCATCGTTGCGACCACGTCACCCGCCGAGGCGGCACCCGGCATGGGCGCAGCACCTGTCTTTAAGACGGAGGGTGGCAAGGTCACATTTCATACGCGCGGCCGCCTTCTCATCGATTTCTCAACAACCGGAGGATCGAATGTCGCGGCTCGAAACTATGCCGCCACTGGTGCGCGCGCGATCCGGATCGGCGCGGATGGTACAGTCGGCGACCACTTTGCCTATCTGATGGAAGCCGATCTTTCCCAGTCCACCGCGCAAGTCCTCAACGCCTATGTCGCTTTGCGGCTCGATCCGGTGGACCGTGTCCGTAAGGAAGTGCGGCTCGGAAACCTCTTTGCCGACCGTGGGGTCGAGGGCGCGACGGCGGTCGATGCCGTTCCATTCATGCAACGCAATCTGGTCGCTGACGCTATTCTCCCCCGTGCGGGCTTTTATGGTGTCGGCATTCAGAGCCGGATATCCGGCGAGGACTGGCACGCATCGCTGGCGGTGACGGGCGATCCGCTCGATGGCAATTCGTCGAGGCACGACAGTTGGACGATTTCGGGGCGAGCCCATTTTGACGGCATCGGCGATGCGAACCGGTTCTTCCATCTGGGAGCGTGGGGCTTTGCCGAACGGTTGGACCCGGGGATCGACAGCCTTTCGCGCAATCTCGACATCGGCGGGCGTCTGAACACAGCGCTTCGTGTTCCCTCGGGCGCGCTTCTGGAGGCACGATCTTCGACAGGTTTCGGCGGAGAATTGGGCGCTGTTGCTGGGCCGTTTTGGTTGATGGGGGAAGCCGGGAACCGGCAGTTCAAGATACGCGACGGCGCCAATTCCGGTGTCACGGCCTGGAGCGTCGCTGGTGGTTACACCGTCATCGGCGGGCGGGCGCCCTATGATCGACGATCGGGCAGCTTTATTCGTCCGCGGATCGACGGCTCCGTTCTGGAAGGCGGACCGGGCGCGATCGAGCTGGTCGGTCGCTACGAGCGGCTCGATTATGATCGCTTGATCGCCGCTGGCAGTGGCCGGGAAATCACGCTCGGTGCCAACTGGTATCTGACCCAGTATCTCAGACTGATGGGCAATTTCATTCTCTGGCGTATCGATGTGCCAGGCACCCCTCGGGATGCAGGCCATACCAGTACAATGCGGATGGAGCTCGTCTTCTGACCCATTTTTAAACCAAACTGACGGAGCTCAAACAATGAAACTTGCACGCATTGGACCCAAGGGACAGGAAGTGCCGGTGCTGATCGATCATGCCGGCGTTGCGCGCGACCTCACCAGCATCACGCCCGACCTTTCCGCAGAAGCGCTTGCTGGGGGCTTTCTTGACCGCCTGCGCGACGTCGATCCGACGACACTTCCTGCCATCGAGAGCGAGGGCGGCCGGTATGGAGCGTGTGTAGCCAATGTCGACAAGATTATCTGCGTCGGGCTTAATTACACCGACCATGCGGCGGAGGTCGGCCTGCCACTTCCGACCGAGCCGACGATCTTCATGAAGGGCTGTCGCCCGACCGGCCCCAACGACCCGGTGCGACTCCCTCGGGACGCGGCAAAGGGCGATTGGGAGGTCGAGCTTGGCATCGTGATCGGCAAGGCCGGAATGTATGTGAGAGAGGATGAGGCCGACGACCATATCGCGGGCTATTGCCTCTTCAACGACCTCACCGAGCGCTCCTTCCAGATGGAGCGCGGTGGCCAGTGGACGAAAGGGAAGAGCTTTCCCGGCTTCGCTCCCATGGGCCCATGGCTCGTGACCCGCGACGAGCTCGACGATCCGCAGGCACTTGGCATCTGGCTCGAAGTCAACGGCCACCGGTACCAGGACGGAAGCACCAGCAATCTCGTCTTCGGCGTCCGCCAGATCGTGAGCTATCTCTCGCAATTCTATGCGCTGGAGCCCGGTGACCTGATCGTGACAGGGACACCCGCCGGTGTTGGGCTCGGACATACACCTCCCGTCTTTCTTAAGCCCGGCGACACCATTCGATTGGGCATCGATGGCCTTGGCGAACAGCGGCAGCAGATCTTCGCATGGGACGAATAATGAAAAGGCCGGGGCGACAGCCCCGGCCTTTTGACTGAATGACGGCGGAAGGACGCGGCTGGCGCCCTGCTGCCGATATCAGGCGGTGCGCCAGTTGCGTCGCCACGCGAGCGGCGTTTCGTTCAGTATCCGGCGGAACAGCCTCGTGAGATGTGCCTGGTCGGTCAGGCCACAGGCACAGGCGATCTGGCTCAACGTATCGTTTGTATCGAGCATGAGCCGTTGCGCCCGACGAATGCGCTGCCGGACGATGAAGCCGTGCGGCGTCTCACCCGTGCTCGCCTTGAAGGCGCGGCAGAAGTGGCCGGGGCTGAGTTCGGCGACAACGGCGAGATCCTCGATCAGGATGGTCTCGTCGAGCTGCGCCTCGACATAGGAACGGATGCGCTTGAGCTGCCAAGGTGCAAGGCCGCCCTTTGTGACCTTAGCTGGCGCCGGGGCCGGTTCCGGCTCGACAGGTGCCCGTTCTATGACGATCGCGTCAGCACTGCCCAGCAGCGTCGAAACTTCGTCGAGGCAGCGGCGTGTGAAGCCTGGATCGACCTCAATCGATCGACGGGCCTGCCCTAGCAGTTCCAGGAGATAGGGCGGCAGCGAATGCCCGGAAGCAGCAGGCTTTTCGATCGTATTCAGCAACATAGCGTGGTCCCCCAGCCGTGGATGGTGAGGACACTATCGAGCGGATTAGCCATGAAATGAATCGAACAGGGGTTGCGGCCACCTCCCATCAAGGGCCTGTCCACCCCAACCAAAAGTTAGGGGTTGACCCTGAGACGCGACGTCAGAGTTCGATGATACCCCGCCGAGCCGCGATGGTAACGGCGTGCGTACGGTCTGCTGCACCAAGCTTGGAGTAGATGACCTTCATGTACCCCTTGACCGTGTCCTCCGAGAGACCAAGTCTAACGCCGATTTGCTTGTTCGAATTTCCAGCGGCCGCGAGCGTCAAAACTTCCGACTCACGTCCCGACAGGACATCTTCCGCCAAGTGTAGGGCGATCCCGGTTGCGATCTCGGCCGAGAGATGCTTGCCACCGCCATTCACGGAACGGATCGTCTCCAGCAACTCTTTGCGCATGCTGCTCTTGAGTAAGTATCCGACAGCGCCAGCCCGCAATGCGCGCATCGCCTGCGCATCCCCCGCATAAGTCGTCAGCACAATGATGCGTGACGTAGGGTGGACTTTACGCAAGGCTTCGATTGCAGCAACGCCTCCCATGCCGGGCATCTGGAGATCCATCAGGACGATATCTGGGCGATGCTTCTCGTAGAGGTCGATTGCCTGTTCGCCGGTCTCGGCTTCCGCCACGATCTCCAGATCCGCCTGAGTTTCGATAACCGCACAGACCCCCTCCCGAAGTAGTGGGTGATCGTCGACTACCATGACGCGGATCTGATCGGACTTCGCCATTCCAACAAGCTTTCCATAGCCCGAATCATATGGGCCGATATCTATTGTTCCCAAACCGAAGCGAACGCCATGCGAAATTGGTCAGCCAGCGCCTCCGCTTCCGCGGGCGGTGCGACGAACGACCACCGCTCGAGTTTTCCCGGCTGCGCGGCAAGTACGTCAATGACACCGCGAAGGATCGCTCGCGTGCTTGCAGCAGCGTTGAACCGCGCGCTTCCCGTCTCGAGCCGCGCGGGCGCAAATGCCGCGTGAGCCCCGCTCAAACGAGCTGCCTGATTGGCAGCCGAACGGATCGCTCTGCGCGTATGTGAGGCAACGCTTCTGCCCGTCGGGCCAAGCCCAAGAAGAAGCACGCCCTTGGCGGCAATCGGTGCCGGCGGTGACGACAGGAATAGGGTTTCGCCCCATTTACCGGTGAAGATGCCATCGGTGCGCAGACGAACGATCGCCCCATTCATTGCCCGATTAAGGCCTTCGACTGCGTCTGCAAGTTCCGCGCCGATCGGCTTGCGCGAACAAATGCCCACGATCGCGAGATCCGCCTCGATAGTGGAAAGGTCCCCGGCCACGATATCCAGTTCGACATCGCAGCATCGACCGATCGCGAGGACCGCCCCGACGGGCACATGCCCATCATCGGACATCTGCATCCCTCTTTGCGCCGCCGGTCCCGTCCAAGTCTCTTCTCCTTCAAACGCTGGCTCTCACACCGCACCGATTAGGTCATGGATGCCTGTTGCGCGTCTTGGACAGACATGACCTCTTTGAAGCGCTGTCCTAGATTAAGACTTACGTCATCGCCTGCATTCGCTAGACCCAAGCTTGTAACTCCCGAACCGCAGTTTGGGATAGTGCCCCCAGCACCAAAGGATCCGCCGATGTCAGGATGCCGACATGCGAATGCCGAGACCGTCCGTACTGTAACGCCAAGCGCCTTGGGGTGCGAGGAATGCCTTAAAACCGGAAGCTGGTGGGTGCATCTGCGGCTATGCCGGGAATGTGGCCATGTGGGCTGCTGCGATGACTCCCCGCATCGCCATGCACGCGCTCACTACGAAAGGAGCGGGCATCCCATAATCGAAGGATACGATCCTCCCGAAGGTTGGGGGTGGTGCTTTGTAGATGATGTGGAGGTCGATCTTCCCGACCAGACCCCGCAGTCAGGACCCATACCACGCTTCATGTGAGCGCTAGGGCGTAAATTTGGACTGCGCCTTTCCCGCTGTAAGAGCGCCAGGGCCGCGATCCTTGAGGATCACGACCCTGGGCTCTTGCGGAGCAGGGCAGCGTTGGGGGCGGGCTGCCCTACGGGCGGGGGGTAGCGTCTCAGCTCCGCAGGAAGGCGAGAAGATCGGCGTTATACTGGTCCTTGTGCGTGAAGGTCAGCGCATGCGGTGCGCCCTCGTAAACGAGGAATTGAGAGTGCGGGATCAACTTGTGGGCGGCGGCACCCGTGGGGGCGATCGGCACCACCTGGTCTGCATCGCCGTGGACGATCAGCGTCGGCATTGTGAAGGCGGCCATGTCCGGCCGGAAATCGCTTTCCGAGAATGCGCCGACGCAGTCGTATGTGCCTTTGATACCGCCCGTCAGGGCGATCTGAAGCGTCTGTTTGAAGACGCCTTCGGACACCGCGCCAGGGTTCTTGTTGGTGCCGTAGAACAGCGCATTGAAGTCGTCGAGGAACTGCGGACGGTCGGCCAGCAGCCCCTTGCGGATGCCATCGAAGATCTCGGCAGGGGCACCTTCCGGATTGTCATCGGCCTGGATGAAGTAGGGCGTCACGGCGGAGGTCAGGCACGCTTTTGTTACGCGCGCGCCGTTATACTTCGAGATGTAGCGCGCGACGTCGCCGCCGCCCATCGAGAAGCCGACGAGCGTGACCTCGTCAACCCCTGCGTCCTCGAGGACCAGAGCGATGTCGTCGGCGAAGGTGTCATAGTCATAGCCGTCCCACGGCTGGCTGGAACGACCGAAGCCGCGACGATCGTGGCCAAGCACGCGGAAACCGTTCATGCCGAAGAACATCATCTGCTGTTCCCACATGTCGGCGCTGAGCGGCCAGCCGTGGCTGAAAAAGATTGCGGGACCGGTGCCCCAGTCCTTGTAATAGATTTGCGCGCCGTCCTTGGCAGTTACGTAGGGCATTGTTAAGGTCTCCCGCGGTCGCGAACAGCGCGACCTTCCAATCGACCTATAAAGACCAGCCTCCCCTGGGAGATTGTATGGACGGCACTGAATTTGCGCGAACCGAACCCCAAGAGATGAGTAGTGCATCAGCCCCGGAGCCAAGCGCGATGGTCATCATTATCGACGACGACCCCTTGGTGCGAACGGCGTTGAACAGCCTCTTTCGTTCCGTAGGGTTCGAAACGCGGCTCTACGCCAGCGGTAGGGAAGCGCTCGCCGACGATTTTCCCGACATCGTCACCTGCGTCGTGACGGACGTCCGCATGCCGGAGATTGGCGGATTCGAGTTCCAGACCGCTCTTAGCGCCCGAAGCGCAGAGATCCCGGTAATCTTCATGACCGGACATGGCGATATTCCGATGAGCGTCCGCGCCATGAAAGCCGGTGCCGTAGACTTTCTGAGCAAACCCTTTCGCGACCAGGATATGCTTGATGCCGTCGGTGCCGCAATGGAGCGCGCCCGCCAGCACCGTGAAGCGATTCGCGGAAATATCGAGGCCAAGACTTTGTACGAGACGCTCACGCCTCGCGAACGCGAGGTGATGGACGGTGTCGTGCGAGGGCTTCTCAACAAGCAGATTGCTGGCGAACTCGGCATCGCGGAAATGACTGTGAAGCTGCATCGACTAAGCTTGATGCGAAAGATGGGCGTCAAGCGAGTTCCTGACCTTTTGCGCCTCTCGGATCTCATTAAGGCACCCTAACTTAGCAGCGATCCTAAACCATCGTTGGGGGTCGCCAAATCGGACATGATGACGTACCGAAGTCATATGTCTATCATCTTTCTGGAGGGACGGCTCTTTGGGCAATAGGCTCATCGCCGTTGTCGACGACGATCCGCTAGTCCGCTCTGCCACAACGAGCTTGCTCCGGTCCTTTGGTTACGATTGCTGCGATTTCAGCTCGGCCGAAGAGTTCCTGCGTGACAACGAGTGCGACTATGATTGCGTCGTAAGCGACATCCAGATGACCGGCATGTCTGGAGTGGAACTGGCACATCTGCTGCACAAGCAGGCCACTCCGCCACCCGTCATCCTCATCACGGCCTATCCTGAGGTACCTGCAACAAAGGCCAAGAGCACCGGCATTGTCTTGGATTTGCTTGAAAAGCCGTTAGACGGCGATGCTTTACTGAACGCCGTCCGAACCGCCATCGGCGATCCCAATCACGCGCTCGACGATTAGCGGAAGCGTCAGATCGACGACTGCTCCCCCGCTTTCGGCATTCCGGCGGGTGATCGATCCCTCATGCCGCTCGACCACCATCTTCGCGATCGACAGGCCGAGGCCCATCCCGTTCCGTTTAGTTGTAAAAAAGCTCCCAAAGACGTTGCCCGGCTCGGCGCTATCCCAGCCCGCCCCGGAATCTGCGACCTCTATAGTCGCCTGATTCCCCTTTCGATCTAGGGTCAGCGTCACAATCCTGCGATCGGGCGGAGTATTGATCATCGCCTGGATCGCGTTGGTTATCAGATTGATAAGCACCTGCTTCAGAAGTATCCGGTCTCCTCTGATCGTCAAGGTCTCTTCGGTCGCGGGGATAATGATCAATCTAGCCCCATGCTCGGATGCCTCGCGCCGCATCAGCGCAACCGTCGTCGCGATCAGTCCTTCGAGTTCGACGTCGCACAATTCGATGCGCGATTGTCCGACAAGGGCCCGCACGCGCTGCATGACAGTGCGCGCGTGCTCGACGCCTAAAGTCAGACCTGCCAAGGCTTCTTTTGCCTCATTGAGATTGGGAGGGCTTCTGCTCAACCAGCGGGTAGCTGCGTCGGCAAAACTTTGTATTGCTGACATAGGCTGGTTGAGCTCATGCGCGATGGATGCGGACATGGCAGCCACAACACTACTGCGTTGCGATTCCGCGAGCTCCTCGCGGGTTCGAAGTATCTGCGTTTCCAGCGCGCGTCTGTGAGATACGTCCAGAATCGAACCGGGAACGCGGTCGAGCGTAGCGTCGGGCCCGAGACCGAAGGCGACGATGACCTGACGTGGCTCGCCATTCAACGGCATGACGACTGCCTCCGTCTGGAACAGTGGGCGTCTTTCATCGATGGCCACGATGCATTCCGAGAAGCTGTCATCGGTCTCGGGCAGGAATCCGCTTAAATGACTGAAAAACGCTTGTTTGCTGGTGACACCCATCATAGTGAGCGCCGTCGCGTTGACATCGGTGATCCGAACGGATCGCCGCATATCGATCACGAAATCGGGATGCTCGGCGACATATCGACGAATGTCAGTTACACCGTTCTCTCGCAGTCGCTTGAGCTCTTCGACCACGACAGTGAAGTCATGCTCCCATATCGCGATCGCCAATGTGTCGAACACTATGCGATACCGTCGATCGCTGCGCTCGATCGTAGAGTTCATCGACTGGTTGCGAAGGAGCAGCACAGTAGCGACAAGAAGGACCGTGAGACTGATTCCCAGATGGGCTATCGCCAATGGCGGCGCCCCGTAGCTCCTGAATATCCAGTAGCCCAACACCGCAAGCCCCCCGCAGATCAAAGACCACAGGATGATAGCTGCACGGCGGATCGGCCCATCGACGCTCGAGCCGATCAGCAGGACGAGGATATACAGGCCCGCGACAGCCAGATCATCTCTTGTAAAAGCGTCCAGACAAAAAATGGCGGCCGCAAGCGTTGCGGCGAATGCGCAGACCCTCCACTGGCGACGCCAGCCATTTGGATACGAGTGCTCGCTGGGCTTTGCCCCGAAAAACTCTCGAATGGCGGGCGACGATGACATACAGCCATTCTAACGCGCTCGGGAGATGTATCAGCCCCCCATAGCGTTGCTGCCAACCACCCGATCGGGGGTATTGCAATTAGGGTATCGCTGTTTTGTCTGCGGTTTTTCGGTACGCCAGAACCGACGATATCGCAGAGCCTCAGCCGTTGCCCTCGGCTGGAACGGGAATCGCGAATCCATTCAACGTCATCGACACAAAGCAATAATGACCCACCAGATAGATCAGTTCATTTGCTCCGGCTTGGCCGAAGCGGGAGACCGCCAAGGCATATAGCGGATCTGGGAGAACACCGCCACGCAGCAGCGCCTTCGCGACATCGTGCGCCGCGGCTTCATCGTCGGCGAGATCGTCTGGACGCTCGCCCGCGGCAAGCGACGCGAGGCGCCGTTCTGACATGGCGTGCTTGCTTGCGGCGACCGCCCCGTGCGCGTAAGTTTCGTATGCAGCGCCGAAATGCGCGCCCGTGACCAGGATCGCGACCTGCCTCGGCCCGTCAGGGATCCGCCGCGCCTTCGTCATCGCTTGCGTCACCGTCCAGAATGCCTGGCCCAGTTCTGGATCATGGAGCCACGCGTTCCACGGACCAAGCATGGCGCCGTCCTGGCGCGAGGTGATGAAGGCATCGTATTTGGCGGCGACACCTGAGGTCATCGCGTCGAACAACGATTGCTGGTCCGCGCGCAGATCGGCCGGAGCGATGGGAGGAAGGCGCATCGAAATTTCCTTTCCTTCCAACGATAGGGGGCATTTCCTCTCACCGATACTCGCGCCAGGCGATTGGGTTCACCCGATCCAACTTCCGATCGGAAGTTACAAATTCGCCTCATCATGTCTGCGCCAAGGCCAAAAGAACATGGACCGATATGCGATGCGCGCAGGCACTCGAACCTGGACCAAAGTTCCGGACGCCCGGTTGCTTTGGATGACCAATTTACCGCCTAGCTTGTCCGCGCGCTCACGCATACCCTGGAGGCCGAAATGGCCAGAGCGACCGCCGTTGGCGAGGATAGCCCGGTCTATGCCATCGCCGTCGTCCTTCACCTGAATATCGAGCGCGAAATAGCCGTAACGGATCTCGACGCTCACATGCTTTGCCCTCGAATGGCGCTCCGCGTTAGACAGCGCTTCGCTGACGATGGCGCCAATCTCGTCGATCACTGGGCCGCAAACCGGACGCCGCACGCCCGCCACGCGTATCTCCACGGCTTCGTAGCCTAGATCTTCGATGCGCCTTTCGATATCCCCAGGCGCTGATGACCGGAGGCTACGAACCCGCTCGCGACTTTGAACAACCACGTCGTCGCCGCGCTCCAAGGTCTTCTCAATCATGCCGCGCGCGCGCGAATCAGCCGGTATTACTTCAGCCACGGCCTGGAAGCGCATCAGCAGACCTTGAACGCCTTGGAGCAATGTGTCGTGAAGTTCGCGTGCGATCCTTTCACGCTCCTCAACGCGTGCTTCGACACGATTTCGAATTCTCTGGGCCACGCTACGCGCACGCCATCTGAAGAGCCCAATTGCACAGGCGAACAGTAAAATCGCCATCACAGACCTGAACCACCAGGTTTGGTAGAATCGGGGCGCTATTGAAAATTCTATCGAGGACCCCTTATTGTTCCAGACACCATCACCGTTCGAAGCAATGACCTGAAAGCGATAAGTTCCTGGTGCCAGGTTGCTATAATATGCCTGCCGCCTAGTTCCCGCGTCGACCCAGTCCTTGTCGAACCCGACAAGGCGAAAGCGAAATTTGTTTGCTGCAGGATCCGTGAAGCTTAGCGCAGTGAAATCAAGGGCAACTCGCAAGGTACCTGCTGGCAGCCTCGGAGCTGATGCGCTGAGAGATATAGGGTGATCATCGGCAAGCAATGAGCGGATCACGACCGGCGGTGGGAGTGAGTTAGGCGAAAGCTTTTTAGGATCGATCCAAGCCAAGCCTTCGTTAGTCGCAAGCCACAGCCGCCCGTCCTTCGACACTGTGATGTCGGCCATGTCATAGCCATTGGATCGGGCGCTAATGCCTTTATCCCGGCCGAACACAAAGGCGCGCAACTGCCGCTCAGGGTTTCGAAACGTCAGCTCCAGATCGCTGGAACGAATTTTGGCAACGCCATATGCGGTGATGATCCATGTGTTGCCGTCCTGTAACGGCATTACGCCTGTCACATTGGCAAAAAACGGGTGCCGACGATCGTCGATCGTCCAAAAGGTTTTGCCGTCATAGCGCGCCAGACCATGCTCGCCGCCAATCAGGAACCCATCTTCGAATGGTACAACGGTTTTGATAAACCCGACCGGGATGTTTCTCCCCTGCCAGATCGTTTCCACCTTTCCGTCACGAGCGACACGGAGCCCGTCGAGCGCACGATAAGCAAGCACACCCCCGTCCTTCAGGGACCGAAGCAGCATAGCGCGGTTCATTGCTGAAATCGGGCCGCCTATCAGTGTGAGCTTAGACCCACGCAGGCTGTAGAGTTCTGTCGTGGCAACGATCCATCCCCCCGTTCCGTCTGCTGCACATGCGGTTACGGCACCTGCGGATGGGACATTCACATGCTGGCGGGTAAGTCGTCCACCCGACCATAGGAATGCGTCGCGCGTGGTAAGAAGGAGAACCTCGCCAGAGGCGGCTCCGCAGATATTGACCACATTCCCTGCGACGGAGGCTTCAACTGCAATACGAGCCGGAGCCCCCGTTAATCGGTACAGCTTTCCTGGACCGCCAAAAAATATTGAGTCAGAGCCTGGGGGACGGATCAAGCCGGTAACAACGGTGGGAACCGATCTGACCAAGTGAATGTCGATCGGCGAGAAGCGGTCGAGCCCCCCTTCGCTGCCGACCCAGACATTGCCTTCTCGGTCCTCGTACACCGAAAGGGTAATGGAGCCGACGGTGTCGGAAAAGGTTTCGACCGTCCCCTTGCCGTCCTGCCGCCCCTTCGCAAGCGCCTCGAGCGCTCGGGCTGAGACCCTGACAAGTCCATCGCCTTGCCCTGTGACCCAAAGCGAACCGTTTCGATCAATGATCGTCCTGCGTAGGATGTAGGCAAACCCGGGAGTGTTCAACTTGATGCCGGTGCCTTTGCCGTCAAGTCGCCGAACTTCGCCGTCGATGAGCCAAGTGTGTCCCGAATGATTGTGGGCAACCGCTGCCGGAAAGTTCGTGGTGATCGGTAGCCGGTCGAAATGATTGTCCGAGGAGTTCAAATAACCGACCGCATGGTGCGTCACGAGCAGAACTCGCCCATCCGGCGCAGGCAGCAAATCCTGGAGGTGCTCATCGGGAATTTCATCCCCGAGTTTGAGCCAATGCCAGCGTCCATCCTTGTAAAAGCGAAGCCGCTTCGGGGTGGTGCTCGTTGAGATCGCCCATATCGCTCCATCGGAGCCTTCAGCGAACCGACTGATAGAGCCACGGGGAATCCCATCATTGGCCGACAGGAGTTTTCCGTGCCGATACACCGCGACACCGCCATAGTCGTAACCGACCCACAGGTCACCGTTACGCGCCGCGAGTAGCGCCGTCACCTGGAGTGAACGCGCTGGATCCTGATCGCCCGCTTCAATGTGTTCGAAGGCAATTCCGTCGAACCGATACAGCCCCGTTGATGTCCCAAGCCAAAGAAACCCATCGTGGGTCTGCGTGATAGCCGCAATGTTGGCGGGCGCGCCGTCTGATATTGACCAGCGCGCGTGCCTGAGTTCTCCAAGCGGCTCATCCGGATCAATTGCATACGCAGCTGGTGCAACCAGCAGCAGAAAGGCGATGGCCGGTAGAGTTGCGAGTATTCGCAGCGCTATTTCGGGTAATCGCAATGCTCCAACACCTCGCTCAGTTGGTAGAGGGAAAGAGCACGAATTGACGCAGTAGGGCAACGACCAAGACGAGCTGGACATCAAATTAGGGCAGCCCTTCCAGAAATCCGTGGATGGCCTGGATGACCACCGACCCTTCACCAACGCCGGATGCAACGCGCTTCACGGACCCGGCCCGAACATCGCCTACAGCGTAGATGCCAGCTGTGGCCGTCTCATAAGGCGATGCCAGCGGCTGTCCCTCTGCACTGCGCCCGGTCAAGACGAAGCCATTGTCATCAAGGTCAAGGCAATCGCGCAGCCAGTCAGTATTGGGCTCGGCACCGATCATCACGAACAAGGCACCGCAGGGAATGCGCGTCGCTTCGCCGGTTTTTATATTCTTCCACTCGACCTCCTGCAGGCCGGTATCGCCTGATACTGCTGTCACCTCGCTATAGGGGTGCAGCGTAATACGTGGAGACAGGTCGATCCGCTGGACAAGATAGTCCGACATGGTGGCGGCAAGACCTTCTTTGCGGACGAGAATGTGGACGTGTCCGACGTGCCTGGACAGAAAGACCGCTGCCTGACCGGCGGAGTTGCCGCCGCCCACGACCACGACATTTTTCCCTTCGCAGAGCTTCGCCTCCATAGCCGTTGCCGCATATTGTACGCCCGCACCCTCATATGTCTCGTAGCCCGGCACGTTGAGACGTCGATATCGCGCCCCGGTTGCGACCACCACGGAAGAAGCTCGCACCGTCTGCCCATCTTCTAACTTCAGGGCGAATGGGTGCTGAGAGCAGTCGAGCGCGGACACCATCCGCGAGACAGCGATCCTCGCGCCGAACTTCTGGGCCTGGACCTGAGCGCGCCCGGCGAGCGCCTGACCCGAAATGCCCGTCGGAAACCCAAGATAGTTCTCAATGCGGCTGCTCGTACCAGCTTGGCCACCTGGCGCGAGCGCTTCGATGACGACGGTTTTCAGTCCCTCTGACGCCGCGTAAGTCGCGGCGGCAAGACCCGCCGGGCCGGCACCGACCACAGCCACGTCCCAGACCTCATCATTGGCGAAGCGATCGGTGATCCCGAGCCTGTCCGCAAACTCAGTGGTCGACGGATTCCGCAAGATGGATCGATCGGGCGTGATGACGGCCGGCAAGTCCTCGAGTTCAAGACCTAGCTCTTGCAGGAGGTCGATAGCCAAGGGGTCTGCGACCGTGTCTATTAGCTTGAGCGGATAGCCATTGCGCGTGGCGAAGCGCTCAAGGCGAAGCGTGTCGGCATGGGCTGCTGGCCCGATCAACGTGATCCCGGCCTCCCCGTGATGCAGAAATCCCATGCGCCGCAGGATGAAGGCCCGCATGATGATCTCGGCGATGTCGGGTTCGCCGGCCAGCAGTCGCCTGAAGCTTTTCGCCGGCACCCGGATTACCTTCGCAGACGTCAGCGCGCGGGCCGAGACCAGCAGGGCACGCGCGCTGACGTGATCGAGTTCACCGCTGAACTGGCCGTGGCGATGGACGGTGAGCAACCGTTCCTCGTTCTCGGCATCACCGGCAAAGAAGATGCCAACCTCGCCGGTGACGATAAGGAAAAAATCCGCCTCCCGGTCGCCGCGCGCGAACAGCGTCGTGCCGGCCGCGAGCTTCTCTTCCGTGCCATAGTGCGAAGTCCGCTCGATCATCTCGGTCGAGAAGACCGGATAGATCTGCGCGCCCCTGGCATAAGGATCATCAGCCTCGACCGCCACGATCAGCCTGCCTTTCCAGTCCATCCCTGAAGGAATTCGAGAAGCAGCGCATTGACCGCTTCGGGCCGCTCTTCGTGGGGAAGGTGTCCGCATCGGTCAATCGGAACAGCGCGCAGGTTCTCGGCCATTTCGCCCCAGACCTTGGGCATGTCGAACATCTCGCCGACCGCGCCGAAGTTTGCACCCCAAAGAGCAAGCGTAGGGCACGTGATCTTGACGTCGGCATCTGCCAAATCCTGGGCGACATCCTCGGCATTGGCCCGGTAGTCGGCCATTGCGCCGCGGACCGCGCCGGGCGCGCGATAGGCGCGGACATAGGTGTCGAACGCATCGCCGCTGATCGCCGCCGGATCATAGGCCCAGTCGGAGAAGAACCAGCGTAACCACTGCTCTTCCTTCCCCTCGATAAGCGTTTCCGGCAGGTCCGGGATAAGGTGAAAGAGAAAGAACCAGTAGGCTTTCGCGATGCGCGCATCGAGATCACGCGCCACGATCCGCGTCGGCACATTGTCCATGACCACAAGTCGATCGACCCGATCGGGAAAGTCCTTGGCGAAGCGCGTGGCGACTCGCGCACCGCGGTCGTGACCAACCAGCGCGATCTTGTCGATACCGAGGCTGTCCAGCAGCGCTGCGAGATCGCGCGCCATGGTCCGTTTGTCATAGCCGGCAGCCGGTTTCTCGGTTTCGCCATACCCCCGCAGGTCAGGGACGACCAGACGGTAGAGCTCGCCCAACACCGGGATCTGGTGGCGCCAGGCGAAGTTGGTCTCGGGAAAGCCGTGCAGAAGGACGACCGGAGGCCCCTCCCCGGCATCGATGTAATTCTGACGAATGCCGTTGGCGCGGATCGTATGGTTCTCAACACGGATCATGGCTGAATCCTGTTCAGGCTGTAGTTGACGGGAACCCATTCGAAACTGTCGGCGCCTGTTCGGCGGATGTGGCCGATGCCCGGGAATGAGATATGCGCGCCGGCGATCCACCATCCCTTGGCTGCGGCGTCAGCGAGCGCGGTTTCACGCGAGCCGACTGCCGAATTGGCATCGGTGTCGTACTTCATTGCGATATGCGGATCGGGGATCTGGGCCGGCATGACGTGGACCGTGTCACCCCAGACGAGGAGCGTCTGGCCTCGGCTTTGGACCAGAAACTGGCGGTGTCCTGGCGTGTGCCCTGGTGCCACAACCGGCGTGATCCCTGGTATCAGCGGTGCCTCGCTATCGAATGGCTTGAACCGTCCGGAGGCGATGTAGGGTTTGAGCACCTGTTCGGCGCCATCGAACATCGGGCCAAGGATCGTCGGGACCTTGGATCGGTTGGCGTCGTTCAACCAGAAGTCAGCCTCGACTTTCGAGACGCGAACGATGGCGCGAGGGAACACGACTAGCCCCCCGCGCATCAGGCCGCCGACATGGTCGCGGTGAAGGTGCGTGAGGTAGATCTCGTCGATCTGGTCGGGGGAGTAGCCCGCCGCCTTGAGGTTTGAGACAAGCAGTCCGCCATCCCGACCGTAAAGATCGCCCGCGCCAGTATCGATCAGCACCAGCTTTCCGGGCGTCTTGACGAGGAATGCCGTGAACATGCCTTCGACAGGGGATTTGAGGTAAGCCTTGTCGAGAAGCTCTTCCATCTCGCCGGGCTTTGCACCGACGGCGAGACCCGTCGCATCGAATGGATGCGTCCCGTCGAGCAAGGCGATCACTTCGAAATCGCCAAGCTCGAGCCGGTAGTAGCCCGGCGCCTGCTTTGGCGCGAAAGCCGGCTGCGAAGTCTGCTGTGCGGACGCCGCCGCACAGCTCATGAATGCGCCGGCCAGCACGAGCGCAGCGAGGCGACGAGCGCGCATCACTTGACAGCCGTGACGGCCTTTACCGCCTCTTCGATGACCGCAGCCACCTCCTTGGGGTGCGAAAGCAGCGAGACATGGCTCGACTGGAGCACGGTAGTCTTCGCCTTCATCTGGGCGGCCAGATCACGCTCCATCTGTGGAGAGATCACGCGGTCGTTGGCCGAGACGATGTACCACGAGGGCACCGTGCGCCAGGCGGGTACCGTCACCTTGTCGCCGAAGGTACTGGCGGCGAGCGGACCCTGCGTGACGAAGAGCGTACGTGCCTCCTCGCGCGTCAGGTCCGGCGCGAAATTCTCGATCATTCCCTGCTCAGTCTGGCGCAGAAAGCCTTTGCCGTCGTCCCAGACGGTTCCGAGCGCGGGAGGCTTGGGATAGGCGCCGACAAGATCACCGCCGGTCTGCCCTTCCTTGTTGGCAAAGGCCGCGACATAAACGAGCGCCTTCACCTTGGGGTCGGTACCTGCTTCGGTGATGACGGTACCGGCCCAGCTATGTCCAACCAGGACGACAGGACCGGTCGCATCGGCAAGAACCCGCTTGGTCGCTTCCACATCGTCGGCCAGCGATGTCAGCGGGTTTTGCACGCCGAGCACCCGGATGCCCTTGGCCTGAAGCAGCGGGATAACCTTCGCCCAGCTCGAGCCATCCGCCCAGGCACCATGTACCAGAACGACTGTGGGGGCTCCGGTTTCAGCCGGTGCGCTGCTCGGCGCGGTCTGGGCGAACGCCGGGACCGCGAACGAGAGCGGAGTGGTTGCCAGCGCAAGCGCCATGAAGGAGCGGATGAGATTCATGAGAGGTGTCCTGTGATGGGGTTCTGATCGTGGATGGCACTCGCCGAGCCGGCGCGATTGTCGAATTGACCGACGATTTGGACGGTGCGGTCGCGGAAAAATGGCCCAGCAGATCGCGGCCGCCGGGCCAGTCAGGCTCAACCCTTGATGAAGGAGAGGATGTCGGGGTTGAGAACGTCGGCGTTGATCGTGAGCATCCCGTGCGAGAAGCCTGGGTAGATCTTCAGCTTGTTGTTCGGGAGCAGCTTGGCCTGGAGCAAGGCCGCGTCCTTGAAGGGAACGATCTGATCGTCATCGCCCTGCAGGATGAGCGTCGGAACCTTGATGGCCTTCAGATCCTCGGTCTGATCGGTTTCCGAGAATGCCTTGATGCATTCGTAATGCGCCTGCGCGCCGCCCATCATGCCCTGCCGCCACCAATTCTGACGCACGCCCTCGATGATCGACTTACCCGGCCGATTGAAGCCATAGAACGGGATCGGAACCTGCCAGTAGAAGTCGGCGCGGTTGGCCGCGAGTTGCGACCGGAAGCCATCGAAGACCGAGCGCGGCAGGCCGCCCGGGTTGGACGCCGTCTGCACCATGATCGGGGGGACTGACGCCACGAGAACGGCCTTCGCCACGTTGCCGGCGCCATAGCGCGCGACATAACGCGCGACTTCGCCGCCGCCGGTCGAGTGGCCGATGTGGATCGCGTCTTGCAGACCAAGCTTCTTGACCACCACCTCGACGTCGGCCGCGTAGGTGTCCATGTCGTTGCCGGTCGCAGTCTGCGTCGAACGACCATGGCCGCGCCGATCCATCGCGATTACGCGGTAACCCTGCGACAGGAAATACAGCATCTGCGCATCCCAGTCGTCGGCGCTGAGCGGCCAGCCATGGTGGAAAAAGATGGGCTGCCCACGGCCCCAGTCCTTATAGAAGAGGCGCGTGCCGTCGGCTGCTGTCGCATAGCCATCCCCAATGGGGCCGGAAGCCTGCGCGGCGGCAGGTGCTGCCTGGGCCGCCTCCGGCATCGTCGCGCTGAGCGCGGCGGCGCCGACGGTCAGGCCGGCTCCGGCAAGGATTCCGCGACGGGTAAAGTCCCCGCCCTGACCGTCCAAACCGTCTTGTTCACGCATAGTCGTCTCCATTTTTTCGGGTTCGGAGACGGTCTGGCGTTTTCGGGCCTTGCGCGATTGTCGAAGCGGGTCGAGATTGGCACGAAACGAACGCGAAGCAGTCCGCATCTTTCGGCCGCACTCGCCATTCAATACGGTGGGGCTATCGCCTCATGCTGTCGACGCGCAGCATCGGCCCACCAAGTCAGTTCATCGGCGAAGCGGTCAAAGCTTCGCTCAAGCGCCGTGCCGCCTGCCCCGATAGGCTCAGCCTGCTCGTCCAGTGTCGAGCCGATGGGGCCGACGGCCAGCGTGCTGGGGATAACCACCATTCCCATCTCGGCAAGGGTCGGATGCCAGGCATATCCGGCCCGGGCGCCGGAGAAGCGACCGGCCGAATAGGTAGCCAGTGCTGCCGGTCGCCAGAACCATTCCTCCAAAAAGTGATCGGTGAGATTCTTGAGTCCGGGCTGGACACCCCAATTATACTCGCCGGCCACGAACAGAAATGCATCCGCCGCGACGATCTTCTCGGCGAGCACACGCATGACCTCGGGTGCCGTGTCGCCGGGATATTCCTTGTACATCCGGTCGAGCATCGGCAGCCCAATTTCTTTGGCGTCGATCAGTTCGGCCTCGACACCGCGGGCGGCGAACTTTCGCACGCAATAGTCGGCGAGCCGGATGCCTGCGCGATCCGACCGATAGGAGCCGTAAAGCACGAGAAGCTTTCGCATCCGATGGCGCTCCTCAGGAGAAGTGGTTGGATGCCGGCGGATCGCTCGCTGGAAAGCTCTCCTCTTCTGCCTCATCGACGCGCGCTGCTTCTTCGCGTGCAGTTTCTTCGTCTTTAGGCGGCAGCATCATTTTCGACTCCTTTTTGGGCAGGCCAGGATGACCGTATCGCAAAGGTCAGTCTTGCACAGGACGAACGCTACCGGCACGAAAAGACCGGACAGTTGCCTGCCCGGTCTGATCGATTGGATAGTGCGGACGTTCAGCGACGTGCGTCGAGGCTCCATGCGCCGCCGCCCAGCGCGATCACGTTAAGCAGACCGCCGGCAATCGCGACGTTCTTGAAGAAATGGATGAACTGGTTCTGGTCGCCCAGGGCCGAATGGAACGCCAGTGCGGTCGCAATCGAGAAGACGGCGAGGATGCTCGCCACCAGCCGGGTACGGTAGCCGAGCACCAGCGCGGCACCACCGACCAGCTCGACAAGCAAGGCGACCGCAAGACCGACCTGCGGGAGTGGCAGGCCCACGGACTGTATATAGCCGATCGTCGCGGCCGGCGCTACGAGCTTGGAAAGGCCGCTCAGGATGAAGATCGCTGCGATGCCGATGCGGCCGATTAGCGGAAGGGCAGCGGAGGAACCCGTCGCCTGGGCGGAAGCATTGAAAGGTACAGTTGCCATTGAGAGTCTCCAATCGAAGGCGAACCATTGCCCGCCAGTGACGACACAGATGGAGACATGGCGGCCGCTGCAACAGTGGAACAAAGTCCTCCTTTTCGTTCGATGATTCCGAAATGCTGCGATGAGGCTTGCGCGGCAATCAGGCCAAAACGCAGCAGAGCCGTCCAATCTTTGCCGGAATTTCTTCGATAGGAGGGTCGTCAGCCTCGACCGTTCGAAAAGTTCGAACAAATGCGGGGACATAATCCACCTGTTTCGAGACGCCTCGATCGCGATGGTGGAGCCGACCAGCAGGAGGATTTTATGACCAAGAACGCCACGCCTCATCTGAGTCAACTCGAATGGGCGGCGGTTGCTGTCGCCCTCAAGGATGCGAACGATTGCGGTTGTGCGACCGAACCGTCGCCTGAGGAGGCTGGCATCGTTCACCGTGCCGTCGAGTTTCTGTTCGGGAAGCGCGGTCGTACTCCGCTCGCCAACCCACGGCTCGAAGCGATCCGCACCTTCGTTTGCGCCAGCTACCGCAGGCGGCAGCCAGCACTCGAGCTCGCCAAGCCGCTCGAAGATCATGGTTTCAACCGTGCTCAGATCGAAGCGATGGGGCGTCTCTCAAGATAAGCGCTCAGCCGGTTTCACGCGAGGTTCGAACAAAAGCCGATACGCCCGGCCAATCGCCATGAGACCGAACTCGGCATCGTGCAGATGAGACAGTGAGGCAGACGCCTCCCCAGCATGATGGAACCGCTGATGAACGCACCCGTGATCGCTCCCTCGACAGGCGCCCCTGCCGCCTTGTTGCGCCGCCTTGGAGGTATCGTCGGGCAGCGCTTTCTTCTGACGGGCGAACGCGAAACCCGTCGATTCAGGACCGGCTTCCGCTTCGGACAGGGAGATGCTCTGGCAGTCGTGCAGCCTGGCAGCCTCGTTGAACTTTGGAGGATTGCAAACGCCTGTGCAGAGGCCGGCGTTATCGTGATCATGCAGGCCGCCAACACCGGGATCACGGGCGGTTCGACGCCAGACGGCAATGACTATGATCGTGACATCGTGATCGTCAGCACCACCCGGCTTCACGGGATACAGCTCATTCGCGGTGGCGAGCAGGTGATCTGCATGCCTGGATCGCGCCTTTTCGAGCTGGAGGAGATGGTAGCAGCCATCGGCCGAGAGCCTCATTCCCGAATCGGATCATCCTGCATCGGTGCATCAATCGTCGGCGGTATCTGCAACAACTCAGGTGGGGCGCTCATCCACCGCGGACCAGCGTACACGGAGATGGCGCTCTATGCGCGCATCAACCAGGATGGCAGCGTCGAGTTGATCAATCATCTCGGCATCGACCTTGGCACGGATCCGGAAGCGATGCTGGCCCTGCTCGATGCCGGCTCGCTCGACGATGCGCGCGTGGTCGATGACCCGACGCGCGTTTGCTCCGACCACGGCTATCAGGATCACGTTCGGCAGGTCGACGCGGATACCCCTGCCCGCTTCAACAACGATCCTCGGCACCTCCACGAGGCGGCCGGGAGCGGCGGCCATGTGATCGTTTTTGCAGTTCGGCTCGACACGTTCCCGCTCGAATCCAACATGACCGACTTCTACATCGGCTCGAACGACCCAGCGGAATTGACGGCAATACGGCGAACGATCCTTCGCGACTTCGCCTCGCTGCCCGTCCAGGGTGAATATATCCACCGATCGGCATTCCGTCTGACTGAGCGTTACGGCAAGGACACCTTCCTTGCGATCCGCTATTTGGGCGCCAAGACGCTCCCGAAGCTCTTCTCGGTGAAGGGCCGGGTCGACGCGTTCTTTGGGCGGATCTCCTGGGCCCCTCGGGACATCTCTGAAAAGGTCATGCAGGCGGCGGTCGCCTGGCTTCCCAACCACCTGCCTGAGCGAATGCGCGAGTTCGCCCGACGCTTCGAACACCATCTTATCCTTCGCATGGCAGGCGATGGGGTCGCCGAGGCGCGCAACCTGCTCAAGAGCGTGTTCCCGACCACCAACGGCGATTTCTTCGAATGCACCAAGGATGAAGGCGAGAAGGCCTTTTTGCATCGCTTTGCGGTGGCGGGCGCTTCGATCCGATACCGTGCCCTGCACCGCGAGGTTGTGGATGATTTCGTCGCACTCGACGTCGCCCTGCGACGTAACGACGACGATTGGGATGAGAAGCTACCGCCCGAATTGGATGCCCGGATCACGGGAGTCAGTTATTGCGGTCATTTCTTCTGCCACGTCTTCCACCGGGACTATTTCCTTCGGAAGGGAGAGGATCCGATAGCGTTCGAACGCGATATGCTTGCCTATCTTGATACTCGCGGCGCTGAGTATCCGGCCGAGCACAATGTGGGCCACCTCTATCCCGCGAAGCCACCGCTTCAAAAGCATTATCTCGATCTCGACCCCACCAACAGTCTGAACCCCGGGATCGGACGCACCTCAAAGCGCGCCAACTGGAAGTGATTAGGGCGGCTCGAGCGGTAGGTCCCGACCAGTTAAAGTCATTCCGTGTTCCACGCTTGAACGTCCGGTCATACGGCGGAACCGGTCATTAAAATGCAACCGAGCAGCCAGACGGCTGTACGATAGAGGTAGCCGAGCCGATTGGACGCGGAGCGGTTTTAGTCGCATAAGTCAAACAGAGCTGGGGAACCATCCCACGCCGAATACAAGTTCTGACCGTCCCAATAGCTCACATCGCCGTCGCGGACCGACCGCTTCGCGCGGAAGACGGTGTCAGCCGTCAGGCGGTCAAGGCATGCCGGACCGATCTCAGGCACTTCGCGACCCCTCTGCCCGTAGCCATCGTCTGATATGGTCCGGGAGGGGATCGCCATCAGCAGCGCCGCGTGCCTTGTCTCCTTCAGGACGATCGCAAACTGATTCATGATGACGGTGTAGCCTGTTCGTGCGTGAACAATGCGCGGATCCCTCAGCGCGAGGCTGTGGACGAGCCGGGAAACCGCCTGAGGCGTAACCAGCTTCGACTTGTCGCGGATGATCCCGTCCCTCGCGTCCCTGCACCAGTCGCGCACGTCGGCAGAGGTGGCGAGCGCCATGGGGATGCTAGTCCGGCCGGCGAACTTCCGCGCCGAGGGGAGGTAGTCGGAGGTCGTCACGAAGATGCCTCTCTGAGCCGCTTCGACGTCGGCGACGCCATGCAGCGCAGCGACTGCGGACATGTCGATCTTGTTTCTGGGGGCGTATCGCTTGGCCTGCACCAGCGTGAGAATGTCGCCCAGCGGATCCCTCTGGAGCACTCGGACGTCGATGCCGCCGTCGTTTGAGCCCGGGCCCAGCTCGCAGGTGAAGCCTTGGGCTTGGAAGATGCGGAACAGCAGCGTCTCGAACTCACGCCAGGTGAGGCGATGCAGATCTTCTGGCCGCTTCGCGAAATGCGAATACAGCTCGTCGTGAACGTCCGCGACGTCCTGTTGCACTAGGCCGCACACCCACCGCCAATTCTCGCGATCGAGGAAGGGTTGGAGCAGCGGGCTGTCGTCCTCGAGGTATACGTGCGCGCTGACGCTGTCGCTCCGCTCATACCAGAAGCCCTGACGCTGGAGCAGCTCGACGAACTCCATGTCGAGACCGTCGAAGTCGCCGTCGAGCGCACGTCCAAGGTCGCCGTCGAAGTGAAGGATCGTGACCACGGGGGTCTCCCCAGGCTCACCGTCGATCCGATCGGCATAAGTCTGGAAACCGCAATCAACCCATAGTTCATGACGGGTCGCCCACTCCTGTATGGAGCGCTGGAGGTCGGCGACCACGACGTCGAGTTCGGCATCGGTCGGCGCCGATGCGGAAGGGTTTGGATCATGGCCGACAGGCATGTCGTGCTTCCGAGCCTGCTCGATATCGCATGCTTGCGTCGCTCCTGCCTGTAAATCGGGCCTCATCCTACATTCCGGCGCGTCCTCATGAGGCGGCAGGCGAGCATCTGATCGTCCCATCGTGTGGCGAACGTCTCGGATATCTCGAACCAGCTTCCGTCGTTGCCGGCTCCGTGGTTGCGTCCCATGCAGGAGCACTGGCACTCGTGGCCGACCGCGTTCAGGCAGGCTGGCGAGCACTTTTCCTGCTCGCGGTAGGGTTGGATCACGTAGACCGCGCCGAAGACCGCGAGCGCGCGTTCCACGAAGTCATTAAACCAGGCCTTGGGTATCTCCCAGCAGCGCTTGCTGGCGATCCATGCTGGCGACGTGCGTCTGCCGTTCTGCAGCCAGGACTGATTCGTTTCCGCGTATGGAAGTCGCAGCCGCAAGAGCTCTTTCTTGCCGGTCCTGCGAAGGATCACCGGGATCTCGCGCTGGTTCCAGATGCTTGTGAGTTGCTCCGCGTCCATCCCGATTGCCCCCAGGTCGATCGTACAACCGTCGGCGGTCGGGTCGGGATCGAGGGCAACTTCGGTCTCGTCCCTTTCGGATCGGTTCCACATCACTCTCGCCGATGAACTGCCGCTCGTCTATGCAGCATCTGTAGAAAAGGGGGCTCGATGTTTCTCAAGCGCGTGAAGTTGGCTAACTTTCGTTCCTTTGACGATGCGCATCTCGAACTGCAGAAGGACCTGACGGTTTTTGTCGGCGAGAACAACGGCGGGAAGAGCAATGCGATCGACGCGATTCGCCTGGTGACGCTCCCGCTGGGTGGCCGTCGGGAGATTTACTGCGAGCCCACCGATGTCCGCTTCCAGTGCGGAGCCACACAATTCGAGCTGGAGGCGCATTTCGCGGAACTCTCGGTAGGCCAGCAGGGGCGCCTAATCTCTGCCGCTACCGATGCCGGTCTGACGAATGCCTGCTTCGGACTGCGCTACGATGGCAGTCGGCAGGGGGCGAGACCGCAGCTGTGGGCCGGCAAGGACGGAAACGCACCCGAACCGAACTGCCATGACATGGTCCGGCACGTCTATCTGCCGACGCTGCGCGATGCGAAGCGGGCGCTCGCATCCGGCAACCCGACTCGCATCATGGCTCTCCTGAACCACTTCCTCGAGGGAACGACCGCCTCCGATCTCGCGAAGGAGCTTGCACGGACGCGCAGGCACGACGTGCTGGTGAAGGTCGACGATGCCGTCGAAAAAGGCCTTTCGGCCTTGACGGGCGGCGTGCGCCGGCAGGCCGCGACGCTCGGCTTCGCGTCGGACGAGGGGTTGATCGACATCGCCCGCGATCTGCGCTTCAAGCTCGCCGATCACGGCGTCGATCCTGAGGATCTGCGGTACTCTGGGCACGGCTACGCGAACCTGCTCTTCATGGCGATCATCGCGGTTGAGTTGGAGAAGGTCCGGAGCACGGACCTGACTCTGTTCCTCGTGGAGGAGCCGGAGGCGCATCTCCATCCGCAACTGCAGGCCGCGGTCCTGTCGTTCCTGCGTGAGCAGGCGGAGCAGTCGCGGAAGAGCCTCCCGACCGACCACGGTCCCGCGGGGGAACTACAGGTGGTGGTGGCCACGCATTCGCCGAACCTCTCAGCTTGGGTCAGCAGCGATAGGCTGGTGGTGTTCAAGTCGGTGATAGCGTCGGCAGGGACGGCGGAAGCGGATGAGCTGCTCGAACCCGGATCGATCGACGCCAGCATCATCGAGGACGTCCTCGGCCATGATGCGGATGGCGATGGCGAGGCTGCCGCGGAGTCCGTCGCGGAGGCGATCTCGGCCGTCGTGCCACGTCGTGCGACACGGTGCCTGCCTCTCGCCAACATGCCGCTTGAGGATCTCGATCGCCGCAAGGTCGACCGCTACCTTGATGTCACGAAGGCGGCCCTCCTGTTCGGCGGACGGGCGCTGCTCGTTGAAGGTATAGCCGAGGCGCTGCTCCTCCCGGCCATCGCGAAGCACCATGTCCTGAAGGACCACCCGGAGAAGCTCCGGCTCTTCAGGTCCGCCGTGTTCATCCCGATCGATGGCGTCGATTTCGTGCCATACGTGACGCTTCTTCTGACCGAACTGGAGGGCGCAAGGATTGCCGACCGCGTTGTGGTGATGACCGATGGCGATAGGGGGCTGAAAAAGGAGAAGGAGGACGAGGAGGGAGCCGACGACGTTCCGGATGAAGGCACCGAGGCACCGGCGGAGGAAACCGAGAAGCTCCACGAAGCCACGGAAGCCCACGAAGCCGAGGAGGTCTTCGAGGTCGAGGACGAAGCCGCCAACGGGCTGATCCCAGGTGAACGGAGGAAGCTGGCCTTGGAGAAGCTAGTCGGCAGACTAGGCGCGATCGACTACTTCGCGGCGGTCACGAGCACCTATTCGCTGGAATCGGAGCTGATCGAGGCGGGTAACGCGGACCTTCTGGAGAAGGCCTACCTCGAGTTACATCGACGCTCGAAGAAGAAGTGGCGCAACGCCATGAAGCTCGATGGCGACGAGCGCGCTGCGGCGATCCACCGCATTTTCAAGAATGCTCGGAAGGGCGACTTCGCCCAGGTGTTGGCGCGACTAATTGAGGACGGCGAGAAGCTAGCAGTGCCACCCTACATCAAGCACGCCATCGAGCAGTTGGTGGCCACGTGAGCGAAGATTACGCGCCGACCAAGGAGCAGAAGGCTGTGATCGGGCATGACGGCCCGGCTTTCGTGAGCGCCTGTCCAGGTGCGGGAAAGACGCGGACGATGGTCGAACGGGCTCGACTTCTGCTGTCGGACAGGCGGGATCGCCGCGGGGTCGCCTTCCTGTCGTTCACGAACGCGGCGGTCGACGAACTGGAGGTGCGCCTCCGGAGCTTCGGGATCCTGCCAACGCCGCTGTTCCCCAGCTTCATCGGCACCTTCGACAGGTTTCTCTGGCAGTTCTTCGTGGCGCCGCTCGGAATGGAGGGCTGCGACGTCGCGCCCCGGCTGATCCCAGACAAGGGCGACTGGGTCGTGCAGCCCTATGAGAAGATGCAGGGGCTTCCTCTGAAGGCGTTCGACCGCAAGACAGGAAGATTGAACCGCGCAATCGCCACCGAGGAGGGCTTTGACGCGGATCGCGACGCCACAAAGCACGAGGCTCTCGCACTCCGGATGCTGGCCTCCGCCCGCTCAAAGGGGCATGTCGATTTCGAGGACGTGCGCACCTGCGTGAAGGGACGGCTTGCCGACAAGGCCTTCGCCGAGCGGCTGGGGAAGGCCCTCGCAGCCCGTTTCAAAGAGATCTTCGTGGACGAGGCGCAGGACTGCAATCCCGACGACCTCGAGGTCGTGCAGTGGCTTCGGACTTCGGGGCTTATCGTCAAGGTGATCTGCGATCCGAATCAGTCAATCTACCAGTTTCGCGGAGGGATCACCGACGAGCTCGACAGGTTCGCCGATCGCTTCGAGGATGGCGACAGGCTGCCGATGAGCGGAAACTTCCGATCGACGCCGGCGATATGCGCCGCGATCGTCGGATTGAGGCCGCCCTCGGCACGCGGCGTGCCGGACCGTGCGCTCGGGAGCCACAAGGCCGATTCCACCGCCCTGCACATCCTCTCATACGGTGGAACATCGGTGCCGGCGGCGATCGGCGTAAAATTCGGCGAACTCGTAAAATCGCATGGCATTGCGGTGGCGGATGCGCCCATATTGGCCTCGAGGCTGCAGAGCGCAGCCCGGGCGATCGGGCATCCTGTCTCGAAGGACACGGTGCACAAGACCCTGCTCCTGGCCAGGGCCGCCACTGATTTCCACTTCTCCTTCAACCTGGGTAACCGGCGCGAGGCGCTGTCCAATCTCCACCGCGCGATCCTGCTGGTTCAGGGGCGGATCGAGACCGCTGGCGACTATCACCGACATATGTTGTCGGAAGGCCTGGAGGACGGTCGTTGGCGTCCCGAGATCATCGATGCTGCGGCGACCCTCAAGTTTTCGCCGGGCATGTCCGCCGATGCGTGGCTCGACAAGGCCCGCCGCGCATTGGCACCCGGACTCGCGACACCCGGCGGCATCAGGCTGCGGCTGAAGTCTAGCAACGAGCTGCTGGCCGCCCTGGCCACTCCGCCCGCAGATGCGCATCCGGCGCGGACGATTCACTCAACGAAGGGCCTGGAGTTCCCCGCCGTGTGCGTCGTCCTGACGAGCAATAAGGCGGGAGGCATTCTCGAGCATCTGGAAGGGGCGGCTCGTCCCGAGTTCGCAGAGGATGCCCGCAAGATCTACGTTGCGGCGTCAAGGGCGGAAAGGCTCCTCGTGATGGCGATCCCGAAGAGCCGAGCGAAGCGATTGGAGACCCTTCTTCAAGGGAATGGCTGCTCGACGGCCCGTCACGACATCTGACGAGGCGGTCCATTCGCGCCCGCACGGCTATTCAGAGCTGGACCGGACAGCTGGTCGCACTTGAGTGGCTCGCTTAGTTCGAATCCCACTCTGGAAATATTGACGACTTGCTGTCCTTCTCCATTATGATGTTGGAAACGAAGAGAGCTGCGGCCGCGCTCTTCGAAACAATCGAGAAGGTCGGTTCTAAGAATTTTGAGCGGCTGAAAAGCCTGTGTCGCTAGAAACAAAACGAGGTGAAGCCGGACAGGGATATTGTTGTCGGCGCCTGGGGGTAAGTGATGACCGACTTTCGTTTTCTACACGCCGCTGACATCCATCTCGACAGCCCGCTCCGTGGACTGTCGCGGTATGAAGGGCTACCGGAGGACGACATCCGCGGCGCGACCCGGGCCGCTTTCGACAATCTCGTGCAGCGGGCTATCGACGAGGCTGTCGATTTCGTCGTGATCGCCGGCGACCTGTTCGACGGAGATTGGAAAGACATGGGCACGGGGCTCTACTTCGCCCGCGCCATGGGGCGGCTGAACCAGGCCGGCATCCCCGTCTTCCTCCTTTCGGGCAATCACGATGCGGAGTCGGTGCTGACCCGGAGCGTCCCCTGGCCGCCCAATGTGAGGTTGTTTGGGGCAAGGCGGCCGGAGACGCACACGCTTTCCCACCTCGCCGTCGCGGTGCACGGCCAGAGCTTCGCGACGCCAACCGTGATGGACAACCTCGTGCTCGCTTACCCCGACGCAACCGACCACCACTTCAACATTGGGATGCTCCACACTGCCTTGGCAGGTCGACAGGGGCACGCCGCATACGCCCCGTGCAGCCTCGATGACCTCAAGTCGAAGCACTACGACTACTGGGCGCTCGGCCATGTCCACGAGCACGAAATCGTCAGCGAGGCCCCCTACGTCGTGTTCCCCGGCAACACGCAGGGTCGTACGATCCGCGAGACAGGATCGAAGGGCGCCGTCATTGTGACGGTTGAGGATGCTCAGGTGACCACTGTCGAGCGCGTCGAGCTCGACGTCCTGCGCTGGATTCGTGTTGAGGTGGATTGCACCGACGCGACGGCGGATGCTGTCCCATCACTCATCCGCGCGTCACTCGTGTCTGCCTGGCAGGACAACCCGTCCGGCCTGCCGCTCGTCGCGCGGGTCTCCCTGACGGGACAGACCATGGACGCCGGCGCGCTCCACGACGGCGTGTCTTCTCTCCGCGACGATGCCCGCGCGGTGTCAGCGTCGATATCACCGGACCTGTTCATCGAGAGGGTGAAGGTGCTGGTCTCGCCACCTGCGCAGGCACAGCAGATGGTGATCGGCGACGACCTCGAGGCTCTCATTAGACAGGCGCCGACAGACCCCAACCTAGCCGCCCTGCTGGCCGAGGACCTCGCCCCGTTCCTTATTGCCGCCCAGACTTCGCTCGGCCATTCGCCGGAGGAGGCCGATGACGAGGGCGTGCGGCGGTCCGCGAGCGGTGGCAACTGGACGGCGGTATTGGAGACGGCGACGCTCGCACTCCGATCGCGTTTGACCGGGGAGGCGTAGAGATGCGCTTCGTCAACCTCGCGCTTGAGCGTTATGGCCACTTCGACAACTGCACGCTCTCCTTCCGCGGTGGCGAACCCGACTTTCACGTAATCTACGGCGCAAACGAGGCCGGCAAGACCACGTCTATGGCGGCCGTATCGGACCTGCTGTTTGGCTTCCCAAGCCGGTCGCCCTACAATTACATGTACGACTACTCGTTGCTAAGGATCGGCGCCGTCCTCGAAGACGAGGGTCAGACAATGGCCTGCCGACGCAAGAAGGCCACCAGCGGAACGCTCCTCGGTTCTGACGATAAACCCATCGACGAGGGCCCACTGCTGGCGATGCTCCGAGGTCAGACGCGAGAAACATTCGGCCTATCGTTCAGCCTCAACCAAGAGGGCCTGCGCGCCGGTGGGAAGGCGATGATGGAGGCGCGCAACGATCTCGGTAGAGCGCTGTTCGCCGCCGGATCGGGCCTGACCGGGGTATCTGACGAGCTAGCACGCCTTGAGGAAGAAGCGGACGCCATCTGGGGTCCACGCGCGTCCAATAAGAGGTCGTTCACCGTCGCGCAGCGAGAGCTCGAGACGAACGCAAGGGCCATACGCGAGCGGTCGTTGAGGCCAAAGACCTGGCTCGACAGCAAGGCGGCGGTGGCGACGGCGCAGGCCGCGCTGGAGGACGCCAGGGGACGGCGGGACGAGTTGCTTGCCGAGATCAGCCGAGCGGAGCGGATACGGCGAATTGCTCCCTCAGCACGCCTTCGAAAGGACCATCTGGCAGCACTGGCCGAATATAGCGCGACCGTTGACATCCCGGCACAGCGCGAAAACATGGCTGAGGCCGCGATGGCCGACGCGGCTCTCGCAACGAGGGCGAAAGCCGCTGCCGCTAAGCTGGCCGACGAGGCGACAAAACGCATGGAGGCGCTGGTTGCCGACGCGGAAATCCTCGCCCAGGCCGACCTGATCGACGAATTGCTGACGGCTTCGGGCGCGGTCGCAAAGGCTGGCAGCGACATGGCGCGGCTGACTACCGAGCAAGCCACGCGCGCTGGCCGGATCGAGCGCCTCCGGGAGGAGGCCGGAGCACTGGCGGCGGATCCACCGTCCCGGATCGCCAGCGCCAAGCTGCGCGAACTGGCGCTCGCGCATGTCGAGGACAAGTCAGCGCTCAGTCAGATATCCGAGAGCGAGCAGGAGCTTGAGGAACGGCGGCGGACTGCACCAGGCATTGCGCCAACGGTCCAAGACGGCTCGCCGGACGAGCTGAAGACAGTGGTCGCCGCCGTCGACGCAGGACGCGCGCTTGGCGTCGACATCGACGCCCGATGCCTGACACTGCGGAGGACCGCCGACTCGGCCGCCGCCACGTTCGCCCAGGCGCTCGTCCGGCTCGTACCATGGAATGGCGACGCTGCGTCACTTCTCCAACTCCCAAGGATCGGCCAGATCGAAGTCGACGAAGCGCGGAAGGCGCTCTCCGACCTGACCACCGAGGTCGACCGCGAACTGGCGACCGCGGCGCGCTCAAGAGAAGAGGCGGCAGCGCTCTCCCTTCAGATGGAACAACTGGCATTGGGCAAGGCCGTATCGGCCGATGAAATCGCGAGCGCGCGGACCGAGCGCGATGAGCGCTGGCGTCCGCTACGCGGTCACGTCCTCTCAGAAATCTGCATTGATGCTCCCAATGAGGCCGTCTCCGCATTCGAGGCTTCGCTCGCTCAAGCCGACGAGCGCAGCGATCGCAGGTTCGCGGCAGCTGACGAGTCCAGTCGACTGACCGACATGGGCAATCGCGTCGCAAAGCTGCTGCTAGATGCCGATCAGGCGGATATTCGTGCGGGGACTTTCGCCGAGCGACGGGAATCAGCGCGAACGGCGTGGGGTGAGAGGCTCACCGCCGCAGGCTATCCTGACATGGAGCCAATCCGGTTCCTTGCCTGGAACACTGAGAGGGCCGCTGCGGAATCGGCGCACGCCGCTTCCGTCGCTGCCGCCGAGGAGGCCGATGCGACCATTGCCCGAAGGGCGACGGTCCTTGAGGCGCTCTCCTCATGCCTACCTGAAGGCAATGCCGCACGTCTGGGGAGCGAAGTCGCACCCGCCTTGGCCTCCGCCGAACGCTTAAGGACCGACTTTGAGAAGGCGCAGCAGCAGCGACGGCTTGACGAGGCCGAGGCAGCGCGGATCGAGCAGGATGCCGAAGTGCTTGGGCGGCGCAGGAAGCGGCTCGAGGATGCCGCATCCACGCGTACCAACCGGTGGCGACAGGAGCTTGAGCAGACCGGGCTCAGCCTCGAAATCGAGAGCGCGATTGCCACGCTCGACGTGCTCGACGAACTACGTGTCCAGATCGCTGCCCAGGCAGACTTGAAGGGACGGTTAGACGGCATGGTCAGGGACGCCAGCGAGCATGACAGCAGGGTCGGTGCGGCGGCGGATGCGGTGGGCATCCCGGCTGCGAAAGAACCTGGCGAACGACTGTCCCTGATGCGCGCTAGGCTCACAGCCGCGCGGTCCACCGCCACCGTCCTCGACACCCTGCAGGCGACGGTCAGCAGCCGCTACGACGAGATGGCGGCCGAGGAGGCAAAGTTAACGGCCGCGCTGGATTCGCTGGCCGACTTGATGGAGGAGACGGGAGCAGCGGACATCGACGAGCTGACTGGCGCGATTGAGCGCTCGCGGGCGGCTCGGGGTCTCCGCGCGTCGGTTGCCGACACCGAGACGGCGATTAAGTCCGCCGGAGACGGAAAGGGTCTGGATGAACTTCTCGATTCACTCGAGGGTGTCGACCCGGATGGTCTGGCGGCCAGAACACAAACTCTCTCGTCGGAACTCGCCGACCTCAACGCGGAAGTAGACGCGGCGGCGGCGGCACATGGGGACGCGCAGAGGGCGTTCGGGAGCCTCGAGCAGGAGGGCGACAGCGCAGTGGACGCCGCGTCCGACGCTGACCGTGCCCGCGCAGAACTGACCGTCCTCTCCGAGCAGTACATCCTGAAACGAGCCGAGGCGGTCACGCTGCGCTGGGCGATCGAGCAGTACCGCGAGCGTCACCAAGATCCAATGCTGCTGCGCGCGTCCGAGCTCTTTTCCGCCCTTACAATCGGACGCTACACGGCGCTGAAAATCGACAACGATGCAGGCGCACCACGGCTGCTCGGGATGCGAGACGACGGCAAGACCGTGGTCGAAGTTGGCGCCATGAGCGAGGGTACGACAGATCAGCTCTTTCTGGCATTGCGTCTCGCCGCAGTCGAGCAGTCCGTTGCTTCTGGTATCCGCCTGCCATTTCTCGCCGACGACCTCTTTGTCAACTTTGACGATGAGCGATCGGAGGCCGGGGTCCGCGTTCTCGCTGAACTGGCCAAGTCCACGCAGGTCTTGTTCTTCACTCACCATCCCCACCTCGCGTCGATCGCGCGTTCGGTAGTTGGTGCTGACCTTTACTCAGAGTGCTCGCTGGCTTGAGATCGGCGAGAAAGCGATGAATGTTGGTTCTCCACAAGAGCTGCCCTTCAGCGAATGGATTAGGAACGGCAGAAATGTCCCACTTACAGGCATTCTTCTTGTGGCCGCCAGAGCGACAAATTCATTTCCTGACGGATCTTGCCAATTACAATTGAGCCATCAGCGAAAGCAAATCTCCGTGCGGTGATTGACCCAGCAACCATCACGCAAGAGCACTGTCCCTAACGAATCGACCGCCCTGTCATCATCTGGGTCAGCGTTCCAGCTCGCTTCAGCTTTCTTACCATCGTCCGAAATCACAACTGCAAAATGAGATTTTTCGGGCTTGCCCCGCTTCCACGTGTTCAGAGTATATCCACCACTTCCCATCGGGTAGACATCGCACTTTCCATCGACCAGAACTCTCCCATCTACCTCAAAGCGACATAGGCGCTTCTGTGATTGATCATCAATTTTGGCCTGAGCTTTAGAAGAAGCCGGACTATCAATTTGCCTTTCATGGATGTTGGTGCGGGGCTCATCGGCGCCTGGTGACTGTGCGTTGCTCTGCGCCGTACGCTTGGCGTCAGGAGATTGTTCGCTGCACGCCGACTGCGATCCGACAAGCAAGGCAAAGAATGCGACAATGCATAAATGAGGAAATCTGTTTTGCATCAAGCTCATTCCATTCTGGCGATCCCTAATACCTGAGAATGACGCTCGCGGATCCAAACTTCGCGACTCGCCTGATGGTGACGCAGTGCCTCAGCTTTCCAGTCGGCATAAACCTTCTCGCGGTCGGGGCGATCGGATTGTCCTAGGCGCTGGTTGAATTCACCTGATCGATCTCACCTACCCCGTTAATTAGGCGGGACGGATCATGTCGCGAGCATAGTCGAGACCGATCCCGTATCCGCCGCCGTGATCGACCACGATGCTCCGTGCGGCTTCGTAGGTGTCGTGCCGCGTCCAGTCGCGCTGCAGCTCGAGCAGGAATTGGAGCCACGACGTGAGCACGGCGCCGGCCTGCTCCATGCGCCGCAGGGCCGCAGCATGACTTTCTGGGGTGAGTCCGCCGCAGGCATCCGCGACGACGCGCACAGCGTAGCCTTCGGCAAGGGCGGATAGGACGGGGAAACTGACACAGGCTTCGGTCAGCAACCCAGCGACGACAATCGTCTTGCGGCCGGTCGCAGTCACTGCAGTACGGGCAGCCTCGTCCTCCCAGACGTTCATATTGCGTCGCTCGATCGGCGTCACATCCGGCAAAACATTGCGGAGAGGCGGCATGAGCGGCCCGCTATAGACCTTCGAAGCCGACGTGCTGACGATCACGGGAACATCGAATGCGCGAGCCGTGCGAGCGAGAGCGACAGCATTGCTTCGCAATTGCTGGCGATCGCCCGACCCAGCAGCAAAAGCCAGCCCAGCCTGCTCATCGACAAGCAGGACGACACAGTCTTCGGGGGTCAGCAAATCGGTTGCGGTCATGGGCGGCTCTCTGTCAGATTGAGCCGGCACGCTAGCGACGTTGCGCGCACCCATCTTGTCGAATTGCCCGGTTTCTTGGACGGGCAAGCTTTTCCGACAAAGAACGGCATCTAAACGCGACCGAGTGCGGCTTTTGACGCCGATCATGACGAGATGATCCGATTGGCGTCGGTCCTGTCCAAGCCGGGCAGGTGCAAGCGCGGCTATTCCTCAGCCTGCTTCGGGCACGAATGGTCGAGATCTGGTGGGGCCGACATCGCAGGCGTCGCATCCCCGGGGCAAAGCGCTTCAGTCCCGACCTTTTGCGGAGAAAACCGGCATGTCCAAGCAGACCATCGCAGATCTACTCGCCGCCACCCTTGCCGACGCTGGCGTGGAGAGGATCTGGGGCGTTACCGGGGACAGCCTGAACGGGCTAAACGAAAGCCTTCGGCGGATGGGAACCATTCAATGGATGATGACCCGCCATGAAGAGGTTGCCGCCTTCGCGGCCGGGGCCGAAGCCGGTCTTACCGGCAAGCTCGGCGTCTGCGCTGGCTCGTGCGGGCCGGGCAATCTTCATCTCATCAATGGACTGTTCGACTGCCATCGCAACCATGTGCCCGTGCTGGCCATTGCGGCACATATCCCGTCATCTGAGATAGGCCTCGGCTATTTCCAGGAGACGCATCCGCAGGAGCTGTTCCGCGAATGCAGCCACTTCGTCGAGCTCGTCAGCAACCCCAAGCAGATGCCGGAGGTGCTCCACCGTGCGATGCGTACCGCGATCGGCAAACAGGGCGTCGCGGTTGTCGTCATCCCAGGCGACATTGCCCTCGCGGAGGCCCCCGCCGGGGCAACCGCCACCTTCCCGGCGCTACAGCCTCCCCGGCTGCTACCGAACCTTTCGGACATCGACCAACTCGTCGCTCTGCTCGAAGGCTCGCGGGCAACCGCGCTCCTGTGCGGCAGCGGCTGTGCCGGCGCCCATGACGAAGTGGTCGCGCTCGCGGACAGGCTCGGTGCCCCGGTCGTTCACGCACTGCGCGGGAAGGAACATGTCGAATGGGATAATCCTTTCGACGTCGGCATGACCGGCCTGATCGGGTTCTCATCAGGCTATCAGGTCATGGAAAACTGTGACACGCTCCTGATGCTCGGTACCGATTTTCCCTACCGGAATTTCTACCCCAAGGACGCCAAGATCATCCAGATCGACCGCGATCCCTCGCAGTTGGGTAAGAGAGCACCGCTTGCCCTAGGGATAATCGGCGACGTCCGTGAGACGATCAGCGAGCTCTTGCCGAGATTGGAGCGGCGGGAGGATCGAACCTTTTTGACTCGATCGCTCGATCACTATGCCGACGCTCGCAAGGGACTTGATGACCTCGCGACCCCCGACAAGCCAGGGCGGCCGGTCCACCCGCAATATATCGCCAAGCTGGTCAGCGATCTCGCTGCCGAAGATGCTATCATAAGCGCAGATGTCGGGACGCCAACCGTTTGGGCCGCACGCTATCTCAAGATGACGGGAAAGCGGCGCCTGCTCTTCTCGGCCAATCACGGCTCGATGGCCAACGCACTGCCACAGGCTCTGGGTGCCCAGGCCGCTTTCCCAGACCGGCAGGTCATCTCGCTTTCAGGCGACGGCGGGTTCGCGATGTCGATGGGCGACTTCCTGAGCCTCGCCCAGCTTCGTCTCCCCGTGAAGATCGTCCTTTTCGACAATGGCCTGCTTGGCTTTGTGGCGATGGAGCAGAAGGCAGGCGGCTATCTTGACGTGAATGTCCAGCTCCAGAACCCGGATTTCGCAGCCATGGCGAACGCCTGCGGCGTGCTGGGCATCCGCGTCGACGAATCCGACCAAGTCGAGGCCGCCCTCATTCAGGCCTTTGCACATGATGGGCCTGCGCTGGTCGATATCCGCACCGCCTCGCAGGAACTGGCAATGCCGCCGGCGATCAAGCTGGAGCAGGCGAAGGGGTTCAGCCTCTATATGCTCAAGGCTATCATGAGTGGGCGCGGCGACGAGATCGTCGAACTCGCACGAACCAATCTGCGTATCTGACCCTCCAACGGCGAACAATCAGGACTGACAAAAAATCACCGTCGATCGCATCACGTTCGTCCAAGACCCTTTCGGTCCTGTCGATCAAAAAGACGTTCGAACCCAAGCAATGACCAACGCGGTGTCGGCAACAGCCGGTCCTGCGGAGGTCGCCCCCTTGCCTTCACCGAACGGGAGATCCGCATGTCCATCACCGCCACCCCCACCCCCGGCAAGACGCTGATCTCGCCGACGAATCACACGCTGATTCTCATCGATTTCCAGTCGCAGATGTCGTTCGCGACCAAGTCGATCGACGCAACCCTGCTGCGCAACAACGCAGCCTTGATCTCGCATGCCGCCAAGATCTTCGACGTGCCGACAATCCTGACGACCGTCGCCGAAAAGTCGTTCTCCGGCCCGATGTTCTCAGAGATCACTGACGTGTTCCCCGGCCAGAAGCTGTTCGACCGCACGTCGATGAACACCTGGGAAGATGCGCCAGTGATCGAGGAGGTCAACCGCATCGGCAAGACCCGTGTCGTACTCGCTGGGCTCTGGACCGGCGTTTGCATCGTCGGGCCCACCGCCTCGGCGATCGATCAGGGCTTCGAAGTCTACTTCATCGCTGACGCCTGCGGCGACGTGTCGGACGAAGCGCATGAGCGCGCCTGCCAGCGCATGATACAGCTCGGCGCGGTCCCAATGACCTCGCTCCAATACATGCTCGAGCTGCAGCGCGATTGGGCTCGTACCGAAACCTACGACGTCGTCACCGGCACCGCGAAGAAGCTGGGTGGCGCCTACGGTCTGGGTATCACCTACGCCAAGACGATGTTCGGCGCGTCGGAAGGCGGGCACTGAGGCCATGCGACCGTACCTTATCTCGCTCGCCGCGGGCGTGCTTGTCGGCGTGATCTACGCTCTGATCAAGGTACGGTCGCCGGCACCGCCGACGATTGCGCTGGTCGGGCTTGCCGGCATCCTGATCGGTGAACAGGCTGTCCCGCTCATCAAGAGTTTCTGGGCAAGCAAGGACAAGGCTGCCGAGATCCATGCGGCCTGCACCAATCACGTCTTCGGCAAGCTCCCCGCCAACACCGACACGGACGCGACGGCGTGACCCTTAGCAGGCGCGACACCCTCCTCGGCGGCGCGGCGATCACGCTCGCGCCGCTCTTCTCTGGAAATGTGAAAGCGGCCATGACCAGCACAGACCTGATCCTCGTCAACGCCAAGGTGACGACCCTCGACCGGGAAAATCCCGAAGCCGAAGCTGTCGCGATCCGTGACGGCAAGTTCCTGGCCGTTGGCAGCGAGAAGGATGTTCGCGCCGCCGCCGCCCCCAATGCCATCGTGATCGATGCAGCGCGTCGGCGCCTGATCCCTGGGCTGATCGACAGCCACATGCACATCATTCGTGGGGGCCTGAATTACAATATGGAGCTGCGCTGGGACGGCGTACCGAGCCTCGCCGAGGCGATGGCAATGCTCAAGCGCCAGGTCGACAATACCCCTGCCCCGCAATGGGTACGCGTGGTCGGTGGCTTCACCGAGCATCAGTTCGCCGAGAAACGGCTGCCCACGATCGCGGAGCTCAATGCGGTCGCTCCCGACACGCCGGTTTTCATCCTTCACCTCTATGATCGCGCGCTGCTCAATGCCGCCGCGCTCCGCGTCGTCGGCTACACCAAGGATACGCCCAATCCGCCCGGCGGCGAGATCGTGCGCGATGCCGCCGGCAATCCGACCGGACTGTTGCTGGCCCAGCCCAACGCGACGATCCTTTACTCGACGCTCGCAAAGGGGCCGAAGCTTCCTCCCGAGTATCAGGTCAATTCGACTCGGCACTTCATGCGCGAGATGAACGGCCTTGGCGTGACCGGCGTGATCGATGCCGGTGGCGGTTTCCAGAACTATCCTGACGATTATCAGATCATCGAGAAGCTCCACCAGGACGGCCAGCTCACGCTGCGGATCAGCTACAACCTGTTCACACAGAAGCCCAAGGAGGAGCTTGCAGACTTCTCGGGATGGGTGAAGCAGGTTTCGCCCGGCCAGGGTGATGACACCTACAGGCACAACGGCGCCGGCGAGATGCTCGTCTATTCAGCGGCAGACTTCGAGGATTTTCGCGTCGCCCGTCCCGACATGCCGCCGAGCATGGAGGGCGATCTTGAACCCGTCATTCGCTTGCTCGCCGAGCATCGCTGGCCCTGGCGTCTCCACGCCACCTATGACGAGACGATCGGCCGTGCGCTCGACGTCTACGAGAAGGTCAATCGCGATATTCCGATGACCGGCATCAACTGGTTCTTCGACCATGCCGAGACGATCAGCGATCGGAATATCGACCGGATCGCGGCCCTCGGCGGGGGCATCGCGGTCCAGCACCGCATGGCCTATCAGGGCGAGTATTTCGTGGAGCGCTATGGTGCCAAGGCCGCCGAGCGCACGCCGCCGATCGCAAAGATGCTGGCGGCAGGTCTGCCCGTGGGAGCCGGCACCGACGCTACCCGTGTGGCATCCTACAATCCTTGGGTTTCGCTGAACTGGCTGGTCACCGGCAAGACCGTTGGGGGCCTAGGCCTCTATCCGGGCGCGAACAGGGTGAGCCGCGAGAAGGCGCTACGCATGTGGACCCATGAGAACACCTGGTTCTCGAACGAGATCGGCAAGAAAGGGCAGATCAAGGTCGGCCAGCTCGCAGACCTCGCTCTGCTTTCCGGCGACTATTTTAGCGTGCCCGAGAGCGACATCCCCCATCTGCGATCGGTGCTGACCGTTTTGGGTGGCAAGGTCGTCTTTGGCGAGGGCGATTTCGCTCCGCTCGCACCCGCGCTCCCCAAGCCGATGCCGGACTGGTCCCCAGTCGCCACCTTCGGCGGCTATCACCGTACCCCCGAGGCCAATGCCAAGCTCGCAAGCGCGTGCGGCTGCGCGAGCGCCTGCCAGGTCCACGGTCATGATCATGCCGCGGCTCTCGGCCGCGCGGCGCCTACCAGCGATGTCCAAACCTTCTGGGGTGCCTTGGGCTGCGGATGCTGGGCGGTTTGAGACGATTGGAGTCTGTCATGATGAAGCGCTCAACTCTTCTGTTCGCAGCCCTCCTCCTGGGGGCAGCACCCACGATACCGGCGGTGGCCCGCGAGCCGGTCGCCTCGGTCGATTATGCGGTCGGTGCGCAATACGACACGACGCATGTCTATGTGGCTCCCGAGGACTTCGATCGCTTTGTCGTGAGCCTCGTTGCGACCTTTGGAGGCACCACTTCGAAGCAGGGCGTCTTCCAGGTCACGCCGACCGCGAGCCAGACAATGTCTCAGCTCGTGCTGACACCGGTAGGCTCGCTTTCCGTGTTCGGCTTCAAAACGCCGATTCCCTACCCCTTTGGGGCGGAGCGTACCGGCTACCTCGTCAGCGACATGGACGCTGCGGTGAATGCCGCGGTCAAAAGCGGCGCAACCCGCCTGCTGATGACCTTTCCCGATCCAATCGGCCGCGATGTCGTCGTCCAATGGCCCGGCGGCGTGAACATGCAGCTCTACTGGCATACGACAAAGCCGAACTATCCTGCGCTGGTTCACGTGCCCGAGAACCGGGTGTATCTCACGCCTGACATCGCGGACGCGTTCGTGAAGCACTGGACCGCCTTTGCCCACGCCAAGGTGACGCGAGATGTGCCGAGCGCTGCCGGGGCCGATATCGGCCAGCCGGGCAAGACCTATCGTCGGATCGAGCTTACATCTGGCTATGGCAAGATGCTGGTGATCGTTTCGGACGGTCAGCTCCCCTGGCCCTACGGCCGCGACATGACCGGCTATGAGGTCGATGATCTTGCAGCGACGCTGGCCAAGGCACAGGCGGCCGGCGTTGAGACATTGGTCCCGGCACATAACGAAGGCGGCCGCTCGTCCGCACTGGTGCGTTTCCCCGGCGGCTACGTCGCCGAGATCCATAGCAGCAGTAACTGAGATGCTGCGTCCCCTTGATCCAGGAGCGGAGCCAAGGTTCGTCGATGCCATTCTCGAATGGCGACCAATCTGGTTCCTTGCCCGCCTCGCGCTCGTGGGCGCCTATCTTCTCGGCGGTATCGTGAAGGCGAGCGACTGGCAGGCGGCAGTGGCGGAACAGGCACATTTTGGCATGAATCCGCCAGCACTCTGGGCAGGCCTTACGATCGCGATCGAGCTTATAGGTCCGATCCTGATCCTCTGGGGCAGGCTTGTTTGGCTTGGCGCGGGGATGCTGGGTGTGTTCACGTTGCTCGCAGCATTCACCGCCAACGCGTTCTGGGCGATGCCCCCCGGCCAGGATCGCTTCATGGCGACCAACGCCTTCTTCGAGCATATCGGTCTGATAGGCGGGTTCGTGCTTGCGGCATTGGTCGCCGAGCTCGAGCGGCGGCGTGCGTAGGCTCGCTCTTGCCTCCCTTGCCCTCTCCTCCCCCGCATTCGCGCAGGACCGGGAGCCGTGGGAGCCGCCGACCCTGACGACAACCCGGTACGATGAGGATTGGTCGAACATGGCTGATCCGGCCGATAGGCCTGGTCGCTGGAGCGACGATCTCAAATATATCCCGATCGCCGACGACGCCTATGCGACGGTCGCGGCCGAGGTTCGGGTTCGGAACGAAAGCTATCGGAATAACCTCTGGGGAGGCGCTGAAGCGCCCAACGACAGCTATCAGTGGGTCCGGTTCGTGCCGAGTATCGACCTCCATGTCGGCCGCGTTCGTGCCTTCGTCCAGCCGATCGCAGGCTATGCGATCAGCGTGGCACCATCCCCAAGCCCGATCGACCAGACGCGGGTCGATATGCTTCAGGCGTTCGCCGACGTTCGTCTTGGCGACGCAGCTACGGGATCGGCCGATGGATATGGCGTGACCCTGCGCGCTGGCCGCCAGATGATCAGTCTCGGGACCGAGCGCCTGGTCGGAACGCGGTATGGCCCCAACACGCCCCTTGCCTTCGACGGCTTCCGTGCTCTCACCTCGCTGAATGGGGCGAGGCTGAGCTTCTTCGTAGTTCGCCCCGTTCAGCCAGGCCCGTCGAGCTTCGATGATCGGCGATCTCACACCAAGACACTGTGGGGTGCCTACCTGAACCGACATGGCCTCGATCTCTATTATCTGGGCTATCGCAACGAGCAGGCACGCTTTGGCGGCATACTCGGCAACGAGTTGCGACACAGCGTAGGCGCACGCCTCTTCGGCAGCCGGAACAACTGGCATTGGAATGGCGAGGGCATCTATCAATTCGGCCATTTCAACGATCAGACCATCTCCGCTTGGAGCATCGGCACCGAGTTCGGGCACAAGTTTCCAAATGCTCCAGGAGCCCCGGACGCGACATTACGCTTTAACATCGTCAGCGGAGACAGGCATGCCGACGACAAGCGGCTGAACACATTCAACGCGATGTTCCCGAAGGGCAAATATTTCGGTGAGCTTTCGCCGGTCGGACCCTACAACATCGTCTCGCTGAACCCGAGGGTCGCGTTCTCGGTCGCCAAGGACGTGTCCGCGAGCCTGGCTGGAATGGCGTACTGGCGCTTCTCGAAATCCGACGGCATCTACGACATTCCAGGAAATCTCATTCGCGCGCCCGGCAGTGCCACCTCGCGCTTCATCGGCAACGAAGTCGAGGGAACGCTGGCCTGGCAGGCGACGCCGGACCTCGAATTGTCGACCTCTCTCTCGCTGTTCAGTCCAGGCAGCTTCATCCGCCAGACGGGTCCCTCACGCACCATCGGGATGCTGGGCCTGGAGGCAAACTTTCGATTCTGAAGGAGCGATCATGCCACCCCAGCCTTCCTCGCCTGCGACCTCGCCGTCACCGCTCCCGGCGCTGCTCCTCCTGCTCTCCGCAATCACCGGCCTCGTCGATGCAGCGAGCGTATTGGGCCTTGGCAAGGTGTTCACCGCGAACATGACGGGGAACGTCGTTTTCCTCGGCTTTGCAGCAGCAGGGACGCCAGGCTTCAAATGGTCGGCCTATGTTGTCGCCATTCTGGCGTTTATGTGCGGTGCGCTCATCGCCGGCCGCCTTGCGCGCGGGCACATCGGGCGGCCGTTGAAGTCTTGGCTCGTGCGCGCCTCGCTTCTCGAGACCGCTTTACTATGGATCGCCGCCCTTATCGCCCTTGGGGTCGAGACTGCCGAGCTTGGTAGCGAGAGGACTTACGCCATCATTGTCCTGACCGGCATCGCAATGGGCTTTCGAAACGCGACCATCAGGCAGCTCAAGGTGCCGGATCTCACGACGACCGTGCTGACGCTCACGATCACGGGCCTCGCAGCAGATTCCTCGGCCGCCGGCGGAAGCAATCCGAACTGGCCGCGCCGCATCGCGGCAGCCATCTCAATCTTCGTGGGTGCCCTGATCGGTGCTTGGCTCATGCATGTATCAGGGCTCGCCGCCGCCTTGGGCGCAGCCGGCCTGATCGGATTCGTTGGGACAGTCGCCTGGGCTCGCCATCCTACTGCCGCAACGCCCGTTGCTGGCTAGTCCCCCTTTCGGGTGGAAATGCACGACCCGATGGGGGCGCGCCCTTCCGACGCTAAGCAGCTAAAGTGAAGTGACTCGCGGGTGGAGATTTGCGTATGCCGATGTTGCAGGTGAGAGACGGTACCCGTCTTTACTACAAAGACTGGGGAAGCGGGATGCCGGTGGTGTTCGCGCATGGCTGGCCACTCAACAGCGACATGTGGGAAAATCAGATGATGTTCCTCGCCTCGGAGGGCTATCGCGTTATCGCGCATGACCGGCGCGGTTTCGGTCGCTCGGATCAGCCCTGGGACGGGTACGACCACAATACATTTGCCGACGATCTCTCCGAACTAATCGCGCACCTCGATCTGCGCGACGTGACGCTAGTCGGATATGCGATGGGCGGCGGCGAAGTGACCCGATATGTTGGTCGGCACGGTTCGGAGCGTATATCGCGCGTCGTTCTGATTGGCTCGACGACACCAAAGCTCGGCCAGAGCGAGGACTATCCTCACGGCGTTCCTGAAGTCGTGTTCGACAATGTCCGCAGCGGTCTGCTGGCAGATCGTTCCGAGTTCCTCCGCGGCTTTGCCCGGCTCTTCTTCGCCACCGGCCGAGAAGACAGCGAGGTGTCTGAAGGTAGCCTCGCTCACATCCACCAGATGGCGCTGCAGGGCTCCCTGAAGGCAGGGCATGATGCGGTGACGGCCTGCGCGACCACGGATTATCGTGACGATATCGAGCGGTTTGATGTGCCCGTTCTCGTCATCCACGGCGAGCATGACGCCTTCGTTCCGTTTAGCGCAACAGCGCGGCAAGCCGCCGAGCTGTTTCCCGACGCGACCCTCAAGGTCTATGAAGGTGCGCCGCACGGCATTTTGTTCACTCACAAGGATCGACTGAACCAGGACATCCTGGAGTTCATCGCTGCCTGAGCTTGCCGTGACTGACACAACACCTGTTTCCCCGCAGATGATCGACGCCATGGGCCTCGCTCACGGGCGCCTTGACGTACGCGACGGCGACAGCCTTCTGACTAAGCTTGAAGAGCCCGGCCTGACAGGCGCCCGACGCGAGAATCTAGAGCGCCAACTGCTCGGTGCGATCAAATTGTCTGCCGGCAACCCGCGCGCATTGGCTATGCTGGGCGTGCAGCCGGAGACCCTCCCGGTCCCGTTGAGCGGGATCTGGCCATTTGCCCAGGCCGATCAACTGCGTCAGGCACTCGTTCAAACCCTCGCCTTCGACGGAAGCTTTCGTGCGCCCGTTCGATTTCAGGCTGCCGATGGCCGGGCAATCCATGTGACCTTCGTGTCTTGGCGAGACCCTGGGGCGGCGGACGAGATGATGTTCGGGCTTCAGGACATCACTGACCAGATTGGTGCGCAAGAAGCTCTCCTGCGCCTCCAGTCCCAAATCGCGCATGCCGATCGATTGTCCACGCTCGGGGTGATGACGGCGACCATTGCGCACGAAGTGCGGCAGCCATTGGCCGCCATGATGACGTCAGCCGAGGCAGGCCTGCGATGGCTGCACTGTCAGCCCGCCGACCTTGAGCAGGTCGAAGATTGTCTCAAGACGATCGTACTCGGAGCGACCAAGGCGAACGACACGGTCGCACGCCTGAGGGCAATGGCGTCAAATCGTGGGCAGTCCCGCGAACTTTGCGATGTGGCGTCCCTGATCGAGGAAACCGCCGCTTTCCTTCGCCAGGAACTGTCCAGCAGGCACGCATCTCTCGCATTGGACATTGCGCCGGATCTGCCCATGGTCAGCGCCGACCGCGTCCAAGTCCGTCAGGTTCTCACCAATCTGATGGTCAATGCCGCCCAGGCAATGGCTGACGCCCAATGCTGGAGTCGTACCCTCAAGGTCCGGGCGAGGCATGACGACGAGTTCGTTATCATCGAGGTCGAAGACAGCGGGCCAGGGATCGCCTCGGCTGACCGCGAGAAGCTTTTCGACGGCTTCTTCACCACGAAGGCAACCGGCCTCGGGTTAGGCTTGCGTATCTGCCGGGCGATCGTCGCCGACCATGGCGGCTCGCTCGACCACATTTCGAAAGCAAGTGCCGGTTCGATCTTTCGCTTCACGCTGCCATGGGCGCAAGCGGAAGAATAGGCTGGAGCTGACTTCAGTTTTCAGCGCGGCCAGGCATTTCGAAGAGATGGCGGTACTGGCGAGGCTGCGATCGCAGATATTGGTCAGGTGCGTGAACGTGCGCGCCCAGATGAGCGGCCGCATGCCAAGGCCAGCGCGGATCGTACAGGATAGATCGGGCGATCGCGATCAGATCGGCATCCCCTGTTCCCACGATCGCCTCCGCCTGATCAAAGTCCGTGATCAGCCCGACTGCGACGACCGGAATCTTCACAGCTTGCTTGACCGCCCGTGCGAGCGGCACCTGATAGCTTGGTCCGACGGGGATATGCTGGCGATGATCGAGTCCGCCACTAGACACATGGACTGCCGAGCACCCCCTCGCCTCCAGCGACGTAGCGAAGGCAATCGTTTGTTCGATATCCCAGCCACCCTCAACCCAGTCTGTCCCGGATACGCGCATCGAGACGGGCCTCTCGGCTGGAAATGCTGCGCGCACCGTATCGAAAAGCTCGAGCGGGAAGCGCATTCGGTTTTCAGGCGATCCGCCATACTGATCGTCACGTTGATTGGAGAGCGGCGAGAGGAATTGATGGATCAGATAGCCGTGTCCGCCATGCAACTGGATGAGGTCGACCCCAAGAGCAGCAGCCCGCTTCGCCGCGGCGGCGAAGCCGTCGCGAATGCGCGCCAGGCCATCGGAATCCAGGGCAACGGGGGCGTTGCTGTGTGCTCCATATGGCAGGTTGGAAGGCGCAACAGTTTGCCAACCGTTCGGCGCATTCGGCAGGATCTGATGTCCGCCATCCCAAGGGCGAGCGACCGAGGCTTTGCGACCGGCATGGGCAAGCTGGATTCCAACGGGAATGTCGGACCAGCGACGGATGCTCTCCAGAACTTTTCCCATCGCCGCTTGGGTATCGTCATCCCACAGACCGACATCGGCATCGCTGATGCGTCCTTCAGGAACGATGGCCGTCGCTTCGATAGTCAGCAGGCCTGCACCCGACAGCGCAAGATGTCCCAGATGGATCAGATGCCAATCGTTCATCTGCCCATCGACTGCGGAATATTGGCACATCGGAGCAATCACGATGCGATTGGTCAATGTCAGGTCGCCGATCGTCAGCGGCTCGAACAGTTTCGGGTGGCTCATGATCGAGGTTCCTGCGGTGTAGCGCACAGGAATAGATCGAGCGCCGTCGGCGGACCACCCAACCGATGGTTGGGGGCTTGTCTCGCTTCCCCGCTAGCGGCGATTGAGAGCCTTGACGATCCGCCGGTCAGGCACGAGCCACAGCAAGATCACGACGATGTATAGGACCAGCGCAAGCCATCTGCTCACATAGGCGAGCGGAACAGCGATGATGTAGATGGCGATACTCCCGAAACCCTTCCAGTCACTGCCGATCGCCCGGGCGACCGGCGATTCCGGGCCATTACAGGCAATGATGGAGCGCTCCGTCATGGCGTATCCAAGAGATGCTAGCCCCAGGACGATGCCGTAGGCGGCGGTCGCTCCAGGCGCAAAGCCGCTGTCATCGAGCCAGCGGATCACGAACGGCACGAGACTCAACCAGAAAAGGAGAAACAGGTTAGCCCACAATACCCGCCCGTCGATCCGGTCGGTGGCGTGCAGCATGTGATGATGGTTGTTCCAGTAGAGCCCGACATTCACGAAGCTGACCAGATAGGCAAGCAGCAGCGGCGCGCTCGAAGCGAGGTCGCGAAGGTCTCCACCCTGCGGCACCTTGAGCTCGAGGACCATGATCGTGATGATGATCGCGACCACCCCATCCGTGAACGCCTCCAGCCGACCCGTGCTCATGCCACGGCTTCTCATAGGTCCGCTGCTCCAGCCAGATCGACATCTTCTTGCGCGCGCTCGACCAGTTGGTTGAGCAACCAGCTGGCCGCAGGTCCCGGCGGTCGATCCCGTCGCCAAATACCAGAGAAGCGATACATGCCGCCCGGATCGTCCGGCATCATGAGCCGCTTCAAGGTCCCAGCGATAAGGTCCGGCTCGATAAGGGGTAAGGGCATGTTTCCCCATCCGATGCCTTCGCGTAGCAGCTGATGCTTCGCGCCCAGATCAGCGAGACGCCAGGTTCGCGGGCTCAGGACAGCGAAGTCCCGCCCCTCGGTCAGCGGAGAGCGGTCGGTCAAAACGAGCTGAACGTGCTCGCGGCCGGTGCCTGTGGGTATCGATTTGTAGCACGCGAGGGGATGGTCAGGCGCCGCGACCGGCACCATCGGCACGCTACCGGCGGCAACGGAGCCGATGCCATCAATTCCAGCGGCAAGGGGGCCGGATAGTCCGATGACGGCGCGCCCATCGAGCACATGGGCCGCGACACCTCCAAGGGCTTCGACGTGCAGCCGCAGAGTGACCGTGGGATAGGTTGCAGCAAACGCCCGCAGAACCTCGCCCAGGCGTCGCGCCGGCAGCATGACATCGACAGCGAAGTTCACCTCGGCTTCCAAGCCATCGAGTAGACCTTTGACCTTAGCCTTGAGCCCGTCGATTCCGCTCGAAACGCTGCGCGCCTCTGCCAGCACCGCCCGCCCCGCCTCGGTCAGCTTTGGGCGTCGGGTCCCCTCCCGCTCGAACAGGATGACGCCCAGTTGCGCCTCGAGATTTGCGATGCCGTAGCTGATCACGGATACCGCACGGTTGAGGCGCCGCCCGGCTGAGGCAAAGCTCCCCTCGTCCACCACTGTCAGGAAAATGCGTAGTTGATCGAAAGTCGGCGTCCCTGGATCGCTCATTTCAATTCTCTCGAATGTTTTCTGCCATATTATCTGGCTGATGCGATAAGCGGCGCGGGCCTACATCGAGGTCATCGGTCGACACAGCAGTCGGCCCGGGAGATGACCCATGATCGAACTTCGGCCTTTCAACAGTCTCGGCGGCGCGAACCATGGCTGGCTCGATGCCAAGCACCACTTCTCGTTCGCCAATTACTACGATCCCCGGCGCACCAACTGGGGCAGCCTTCGTGTCTGGAACGACGATACGATCGCGCCGCAGAGCGGTTTCCCGCCTCACCCTCACCGGGACATGGAAATCATCACGTACGTTCGTGAAGGTGCGATCACGCACCAGGACAACCTCGGCAATTCCGGTCGTACGGAAGCAGGCGACGTGCAGGTCATGTCCGCCGGTACCGGCATCGCTCATGCCGAATGGAACAAGGAGGATAAGACCACCAAGATCTTCCAGATCTGGATTCAGCCGACCCAGACGGGTGAGAAGCCTAGTTGGGGTGCTCGTCCCTTCCCCAAAGGCGATCGCTCGGGCCAGTTCGTGGTACTCGCCTCGGGCCTCGCGAACGACAACGAAGCCCTGCCGATCCGCACCGATGCTCGCGTCGTCGGCGCAACGCTGAAGGCTGGTGAGACCGCCGAATACCATTTCGGCAAGGAGCGCTTCGGTTACCTCGTGCCGGCTACCGGTGCTGTCGAAATCGATGGCTTGCGGGTGAACGCGCGCGACGGCGCAGCTATCCGCGATCAGGATGTAATCCGCGTCACGGCGGTCGAGGACAGCGAACTCGTGCTGGTCGACGCAGCCGCCTGAACGATAGGACGGTGAACTTAGGGGGATCGGGCTACTCGGCCCGGTCCCCTTTTGCGTCGCCTGCTCTGTTTGCCCCTCGTGCAACCCGTGTTCCTAACTGTCCGGGCGTTCGCACCTGTGGTGTGGCCAGGGCCTCCTTGCCGGTTGCCCGCAATAGTGACGCAGCGCCTTGCGCCCCGAAATCCCAACGAAGGTTTGGGCTGTTCGAGTAAGGATTTGCGCCGGTTCTAAAGGATTGTCCCAAACGTCGGTTCTGCGCCCCCCGAACTTTCGTTGGGCTGCAACGCTCTATTCCTCGCCGCTACCATCTCCTCCATCCCGGCCACCGTGCCGTCGCAACCCGGCCGTGCCGGAAGAAGGGAATGAGAGATGGACCATGTGATCGACCGCCCAAGCGGACTGACGGATCTCCCCGAGGCAGCGACGCGCGACATCGGCGCAGCGCTGCGAGCGCTTCTGGCGGATGTGTTCGCACTCTACGTGAAAACCAAGAACTTCCATTGGCACATGAGCGGCGCCCACTTCCGCGACTATCATCTCTTGCTCGACGAACAGAGCAGCCAGATTTTCGCCATGACTGACCCGATTGCCGAGCGATCGCGCAAGATAGGCGGGTCCGCGATTACCTCGATTGGCGACATCGCCCGGTTGCAGCGGCTCACCGACAACGACGCCAAATATGTAGATCCGCAAGACATGCTTGCCGAGCTGCGGGACGACAATGTTCAGGTGATCTCGGCAATGCGCAGCGTTCACGCGGTCTGTGATGAGTATCATGACGTTGCAACAGCGAGCCTACTCGAAAACTGGATCGACGAGAGCGAACAGCGCGCGTGGTTCCTGCATCAGTCGTTTCATCGTCCTGGCCGCTGACGCGCAGCGAAGGCACGACCAACAGGGCAACCGGGGGGAGCCTGACAGAAACCTGAGGGGCAAAGCATGGAGACATATTCGTCATGAATAGACAGCACAGACCCCTTCCGGATGTACAAGCTCCCCCCTGCCTCGATCAGCCAGCAACGCTGGCCTTGATCGAGCGCTACTGCTCGGATCGTGGCTACGACGTTCCGTATCTCGCCGTCACGGAATTCGGCGGAAACATCTCATTCAGCGCGATCGCCCCCAACGGCTGCCATTTCTCATTTTCGCTCGATTGATTCCTGTTCGACCGCGGCCGTAGGATGCCTCGATTGAAGCAAGCGACCAGCCGTTCCAAACTTCCTTGCCAGGTCTGCATCGGCGGTGAGCGGCCTTCTCAGCGCTGCCAGGTCGGTCGCGCTATCGGTCATCACTGCTTCTGGGCCCAGACGGTCAAGGGGACCAACCTCCTCATAGCGTCCTGCCCGGCGCAACTGGCGGACGATCCCGTTGAACGCCGCAGTCACACCTTGGGCACGGCCGATGTCATTGTCCTGCTGCGCGGCATCCCAATAGAGTTCGAGGGGCCAGCGCTCGGGGCAATGGGGTAGCAGGCACCGCAGCGCCAGCCGTACCTCAACACCATCGACCCGGGTGTCCGAACAACGAGTCACGCCGCTGCGTAGGATATGAACAGAGAGCGCGATCACGACCCGTTGGTGCCGGGGGAGTGGCGGTACCATCAATGAAAGTCATGCGACTTGAACCGCACGACCTCCTCAGGATCCATGCCCTCGGCATGGGGCGGCCAGTAGCAATCCCGCGGACCTGGGCTCCACCCTTTGTCCCCCCGATCGGGCGCGCCGGCATGGCGTGCCCCGTCGCCGCGTCCTGTCTTGTGGGGAAATGACATATCGCCGACGCGGCGCAGCAGATCGCCATGATCGATGATCCGGTCGCAGATGACATGGATGACATCTCCTTCCTTCTGCACCCGCCCTTTCATACCGATCATCGACGCGGACATGACGGTGCGACGCTGCGCCTCGAAACGGTCAGGCCACAAGATCCCGTTGGCGATGCCGCTTTCGTCCTCGATGGTGATGAAGAGCAGGCCCTTGGCGCTGCCGGGCTTCTGACGAACAAGGATGATCCCGGCGACCTCGACATGGCGGCCGTCACGGATCGTTGCGAGGTCCGCGCAGCGCGTGACGCCGCGTCGGGTCAAATCGTCGCGCACGAACGTCAGGGGATGGGCGCGCAGCGAGAGCTGGAGCGTACGGTAATCCTCAATGACCTCTCGGCCATCCGCCAGCGGTCGCAGCGACACGTCGGGCTCGATCCCCTCAGCGCTAATGGTCTGGGCCGCGCGATCGGCCGCAGCGAACAGCGGCAGCGGCGCCTCACCCAATCCCCGCACCTTCCAGAGGCCCTGCCGCCGGTCAGTGCCGAAGCCATGAAAGGCATCGGCATCCGCAAGTTTCTCGATTGAGGCGCGCTGCACGCCCGATCGCCGCCAGACATCCTCGACACTGCCGAAGGCGCCGGTTCCTCGCGCGCCGACGATAGCGGCACCATCGGCATTGGACAGGCCGCGGACCTGTCGCAGGCCGAGCCGAACGGCGAGATACCGACCGCTTGCCGGCTCGAGCGTGCAATCCCAGCGACTCGCGTTGATACAGGGCGGCCGCACCTCGACACCATGCTCGCGTGCGTTCCCGACGATCTGCGCCGGCGCATAGAAACCCATCGGATAGGCGTTGAGCAGGCTTGCGCAAAACACGTCGGGATGATGATGCTTCATCCACGCCGACGCGTAGGCGATCTTGGCGAAGCTGGCGGCATGGCTCTCGGGAAAACCGTAGCTGCCGAACCCTTCGAGCTGACGGAAAGTACGCTCAGCGAAGTCGCGGGGATAACCGCGCGCGACCATGCCCTCGATCAGCTTTTCCGAGAAATGCGAAACGCCTCCAGTGATCTTGAACGTCGCCATCGCGCGCCGCAGCTGGTCGGCCTCGGCGGCCGTGAAACCGGCGCCAACGATCGCGACCTTCATCGCCTGTTCCTGAAACAGCGGAACCCCAAGCGTCTTTTCGAGCACGGCGCGCAGCTCCGGTCGGGGATATTCGGGCTTCTCCAGCCCTTCGCGGCGGCGCAGATAGGGATGGACCATGTCGCCTTGGATGGGGCCCGGCCGCACGATCGCTACCTGGATGACCAAATCATAGAAACGGCGTGGCTTCATGCGCGGGAGCATCGACATCTGCGCCCGGCTTTCGATCTGGAACGTGCCGAGTGTATCCGCCTTCTGGATCATCCCGTAGACCGCCGGATCATCGTCCTGAAGATCCGCAAGCCCAATACGGATGCCCTTTCGCTCCTCCAGCATGTTGAAGGCCCGGTTCATGCAGCCGAGCATCCCCAATCCCAAGACGTCCACCTTCATGAATTTCAGCGCATCAATATCGTCTTTGTCCCATTCGATGATTTGGCGATCCTCCATCGCAGCCGGCTCGATCGGGACGAGATCGTCGAGCCGGTCCTGCGTCAGCACGAAACCGCCGGGGTGCTGGCTCATATGGCGCGGCACGCCGATCAGCTTGCGCGCGAGATCGAGGGTCAACCGCAGCCGGCGATCCGAAATGTCGAGGTTCAGCTCCTCGACCTGCTTTTCGCCCACGCCTTCGGCGGACCAGCCCCAGATCAGGCCAGCAAGCGAGGCGGTAAGATCCTCAGGCAGGCCCAGCGCCTTGCCGACATCGCGGACGGCACCCCGCGCGCGATACCGCGTGACGACGGCGGTCAGCGCCGAGCGGTCGCGCCCATAAGTTTCATAGATCCACTGGATGATCTCCTCACGCCGCTCATGTTCAAAGTCGACATCAATATCGGGTGGCTCGCGCCGCTCGCCGCTCACGAACCGCTCGAACAACAGCTCGTGCTTGATCGGATCGATTGAGGTGATCGCGAGGACAAAACAGACGCAAGAATTGGCGGCAGATCCTCGCCCTTGGCAGAGGATGCCGCGACGGCGCGCCTCGCGGACGATGGCGTAGACGGTGAGGAAATAGGGCGCATAACCAAGCTCTGCGATCAGCCGCAGCTCGTGTGCGATCTGGTCGGTATAGGCTTGCGGAACCTCGCCGTCGAACATCCGATCGACGGCCTCGGCCGCCAGCTTTTCGAGAGCTTCCTGCGCGGACAGTCCCTCGATCATCCGCTCGTGGGGATATTGGTAGGCCAGTTCGCCGAGATCGAAGCCGCAGGCCTGCGCGATGTCGACGCTGGCGCGTAAGGCGTCAGGATAGTCCTTGAAGCGGCGCACCATTTCAGCCGGCGACTTGAGTGCGCGATCGGCATTGACCTCACGCTTGTAACCGAGCTCATCGACGGCACATTTCTCGCGAACGGCGGTCACCACGTCCTGAAGGAGCCTCGCCTCGGGCGCGTGATAGAGTACGTCTCCAGTCACGACCGCCCGAACGCCGGCCCCACCGGCCTGCCGCGCCAGCGAGTCGATACGGACCGCATCGCCGGGGCGCCGACGCTGGAAGAGCGCCATATAGCCCCGGCGCCCATAGACCGCCTTCAAATCCGCCAGCGCAGCCAGATTTTCTTCGTCGGGCTCACCCGGTAGCAAGATCGCGATAATGCCCTCGGACCAGGGTTCGAGATCATGCCAATGCAGTAGGCACCCGCCCTTCCCGGCCCTGCGCTTGCCGACCGTCAGCAGGCGGGTGATCCGCGACCAGGCCAGGCGATCTGTCGGGTATAGGAGTAGGCGCCGACCGCAGGACAAATCGACCCGCGTGCCAGCGATCGAGCGAACGCCCGTCGCCTTTTGCGCTTCCCAGGCTCGCACGACGCCAGCAACGGTCCCGATGTCCGACACGCCGACTGCCGGATAGCCAAGCACTGCCGCAGCCGAGAACAGCTCCTCCGGGCTGGACGCGCCACGCAACAGAGAGAAGTGGGTAAGCACCTGGAGTTCGACATAAGCCGTCATGCGAACACGCCGTGCATCCACCAGCTGAGGTCGCCGGTCTCGCCCTCGAAAGCATCACCGCGCCGGAACACCCAGTAACGGCCGCCCTCCTCGTCCTCGACGCGGTAATAGTCACGCACTGCCCAGATTTCCGCGTCACGGCGCCACCACTCACCGTGGATGCGCTCGGGCCCGTCGCCGGACACCACCTTGTGCGTGCGCCCCCTCCACTCGAACCGGCGGGGCGGTTGATCGGGAAGCAGTGCCACGACACGGGCAAGCGGTTCGGGCCGGATGAACAGCCGAGCCGGCCGCTGCCAAGCCGGCCACCCTCCAGGCATAGAGACCGGATCGCAGCGGCGGGTCGCGCGCTCGGGCACATGGCTTTCGACAGGAGCGACCCGGAAGACAGCGCCGGGGCCGATGCGACCGGCGACGACATCGACCAGACGGGCGGCATCTCGGACCATCGCCTCGCCGGCGAGCACGGCCCCCAGATCGACGGCATCGAGCGGCTCGGTATGCGGTACGACCATAAGGAACTGCTCGAGGCCCATGCCCGGATCGATCCGCTCGATCCGAAGCTTCAGCAGGCGCAGAAGGTGCGGCACCTCCCTGGTAGGCCGGGACGTCCCGATCGCGACCACCTGCTCCGTGCCATCGACGCGCATCCCGCGCAGGCGAAGCGAGCGGACCCCAAGCCCGCGTTCCTGCAGAACCCGCAAGAGATCGCCGAGCAGATCCTCCATGACCCGCGCGATCGCCTCGGCCGTGCCGATCGGCTCGAGCAGCCGCCGCTCGACCATGGGTACAGCTGCATCATCGCGGGGTGTGATCGGCTCGGCGACGCTGCCCAGTGCCTGATCGAGCCGGGTGATCGCCGGCAGTCCCAACCGCCGCGCGAGCGGTCCGCGCGCGACCGGGAGCAGATCAGCCACCCGCTCGAACCCGAAGCGACGTGAAGCGCCGAGTGCCGCTCCACTGAGCCGCAACGCGGCCAGCGGCAGAGGCGAGATCGCCCGGATCGTATCGCCGGGCGCGACAATGGTGACGGCGCTCGGACCGAAATGCGCCACGGCGTGGGCCGCACCGGCGGTGTCTGCAACCGCGACGCGTGCGGTGAACCCTGCCCGCGCGCAGAAGGCATGCAGCCAGCCACAGAAACGGTCTTCACCACCATGGAGATGCGCGCAACCGGTAAGGTCGAGCCATAGCCCGTCGGGCGGCGCCGCCGCCGCGATCGGCGACCAGCGCCGCACTGCCAGAAGGGCGAGCCTGTCGAGCAGCCGCGCGTCGGATTCGGGGTCATGAGGTCGGAAATCGAGGTTCGAGACAAGCGCACGCGCATGCGTTGCCGCCATGCCGACATGGATCCCGAGGGCTGCCGCGGCCGCGCAGGTGGCAACCACTTCCTCCCGCCGCCCGACTTTCCCGATCAACGCCAATGGCGCGTGGACGTGGACGAGCGGGTCAGAGGCGCGGCCGACGGGCTGCGCCGCATCGCGTGTGAAGGGATGATCTGCGGCTTCCGAGCGTCGGCCCAGCTCGCGCATTGGCGGTCGCGCATGCTTGGGGAGCGCGGCGATCTGCTCTTCGACCGTCTCGTGGGCCAGCACCTCCGCCGGTGCCCAGCGCGCACCTGGCCGCCACCCGCCACCGCGCGGCACGGAGCAGGCTCCCGGATTGTCGTCAACCGGAAGGTGCAGCGCAGCCGGTTTAGGCGGCGGCGCTGCGAGCCGTTCCAACCGCCTCAGCCGTTCGATGGCCAAGTGCGGCAGGAACAGCGAGACGACCCGTCTCATCGCTGCCCTCCACAATGAGGGAAAAGGATTCGCCGCCGCGCTGCCGGGCCATCTCAACGGCCCATCGCGCGCGACCGACACCCGACACGTCGAGGCGTGCCGATGGCGCGCTAGCAATGCGCCATCGGGTCCAGGCGGCCGAGGGTTCCGCGAGAGGATCCTGTTCGCGGCGCCGGTGGCGGCGCAGCAGCAAAACCGGCAGGTCAGCGTCGGCGGCGACCAGCTGGAGGCGACGCGATGCAACCATCGAAACCTTGCCCGCCTCGGCGACGACCGCAGAAGGCGTGCCGTCGCGCACCGCGTCTTCGACGACAGCAAGAAGAGCATCTTCGTCGCGCGGCTGTGCGTGGATCACATCCGCTGCCAACAGCCCAGCCTGTGCCAGCCCGGGGGCATAAAGATCGTTACGGCAGCTTACCCAGAGCACCGGGGCGCCGAGATGCCGGGCTTCCCGCGCGGCAATGCCGGCTAAGAAGAGTGTCGCCGCTGCATCATCAACCAGCGAACAGCTGCGCGCTGCGACTTCGTGCAGCGCACCTGCCCGCAAGCCGCCGCCCGCGAGGCGGCCATCTACCGCAGAAAGCCCGAACGGGATGGCCCGATAACCGAGCAACGGGGCTGCGATCGCGCGAAGATGCGCAATGCTCTCGGGCAGAGACTGGGATACGGACATAATGGGATAGACTCTATTTGTTCCCTTTATGTTCCGCTACCAGTGACGATCGGTCAAGCGATTCGATCAGCGAACGGCCGCTTGTGCCCAATCGATGATCGCGCGTTCAGGCATCGCGCCCGACTGCCGAGCGATCTCCCTGCCCTTTCGGAACACGATCATAGTAGGGATCGAGCGGATACCGTATCGGCCAGCAATTACCTGCTCGGCTTCGGTATCTAGTTTACCGAGCCGCATCCAAGGCTCAAGTTTGCTGGAGGACGCCTCAAAGGCGGGCGCCATCTGCTTGCAAGGCCCGCACCAGGAAGCCCAGAAGTCCACCAATAGTGGAAGGTCGGCCTTCGTGGCATGGGCATCAAAATTCGAAGCGGTCAGGATGACCGGTCTGCTCGTGAACAACGGATGCTTGCAGCGTCCGCACGTGCCGCTGGCCGTCATCTTCTCGCGAGGAAGCCGGTTGAGCGCCGCACAATTCGGACATGCAACGATCAATGTATCGACGGAAGCTTCGGTCATTCCATTACTCGCCGTTTCCAGATTGCCTGCGGCGAGTCTTTAATCCGAGATTTCGCAGCCGCATTGTTGAGGTAAGATTCCCCTGCTCTCATGCAAGGAGGGGCTTAGCGAACTCAGCAGCTACCGAAAGCGTTTCCGTTCAAACGGCAGTTACCGCTCCCAACTATGGCAGTTTGCTTGACGGCGGTTTAGTCAGCATCACGAATCTACGGCGCGGTACCTACCGTACCCAACCTTCACGATGAGCCCCTCGTCGCACATCTTGGCGAGGTAGCAACGGGGGATGCCTATCGCAAAGAGCTCTTTGGTCGTCACCTCTCCCTGACGAGTTGCGAGCGCTACCGCTCGTCGGCGCAAGCTCGGCTTAGCGCCTCCCTCAGACGCAACGCGCTTCGCCCGATCGCGATCACGTTTCCGGACGCCGTGAGTGGGCTCACTCTCTGGCCGGAGAGGCCAGTCACGCACAAATCCGCTTGATTCTTGCGACCGTCCCGGCAAAGAGGCCGTACTAGTTAGCGCCTGGTACCGGGATATCGTTTTTCGTGCTTCGTCGGTGACAAACCGGAAAAGTGTTTTAGACGTATCCTGAAATGGGAGCCACTTTCCACACATTGCCGGCCTGCTGGGCCGGACCTGCTGGCCGGCGTTACCGCAAAAAGGGTTAGCCGCGTTGACAGGCTCGCCTCTCCGCTCCCATGAGCGGTCGGCCATGAAACTTGCTTATCTTCTCAACATGTATCCGCTGATCAGCACGACGTTCATCCGCCGCGAGATCGGCGCGATCGAGGCGCTCGGCCAGCCGGTCGAGCGCTATGCCCTACGGCACTGGGATGGTGAGCTGGTCGACCCGGAAGATATCGCCGAGCAGGCGCGCACCCACTATATCATCACCGGCAGCAAGGCGGCGCTGCTGTGGGACGTGCTGCTCACCTGCCTGCTACATCCGGTCAGAACGCTGCGGGTACTGCCGCTCTGGTGGCGGGTGTGGCGCAACGCGGGGCGAAACCTTGTCGCCCATGTCGCCTATCTGCTGGAGGCCATGGCTTTCGCTCGCCGCGCCAATGCGCAAGGGATCGATCACGTCCACACCCACTTCTCGACCAACGCGACCACCGTGGCGATGCTGGCGCGGCGGCTAGGCGGGCCATCCTACAGCTTCACGGTCCATGGTCCCGATGAGTTGGTGCCCGGCGAGCCGGCCCGCCTCTCCATCCGCGAGAAGGCACGCGATGCGGCTTTCATCGTCGCCATCACCCGTTACTGCCACGATCGCATCGTAGCGGAGGCCCCAGAGGCGGCCCAGAAGGTCCGCATCGTCCATTGCGGCATCAACCTCGCCGACTTCCCCTATCAGCCTGCCCCGCCCGAGAGCAGCCGAGTGATCTGCATCGGCCGCCTGTGCACCAACAAGGGCCAGATCCATATTCCGCCTGCCGTCGCTGCTGTGATTGGGGAATTTCCCGATCTTGTGGTCGAGCTGATCGGCGGCGGGGACGACGAGGACGCGCTACGGGAGGCGATCCGGGCACATGGCGTCGAGGATCATGTCATCCTGCACGGCTGGGGCACCGGTGCCTATGTACGGGAGCAATTGCTGGCCGGTCGCGCCATGCTGCTGCCGAGCTATGCCGAGGGCCTGCCCATCGGAATCATGGAAGCCTTCGCCATCGGTCGACCGGTGCTGAGCACGACCATTGCGGGCATCCCCGAGTTGCTTGACGAGCGCTGTGGCTGGATTTTCGCGCCTGGCGATGAGGACGCCATCGCCGAGGCCCTACGCGGCATCATGCGCGCCACGCCCGAGCAGCGGGCTGCGCTGGGCGCCGAGGCGCGACGCCGGGTGGAAGAGCAGCACGATCTGTTCAAATCCGCCCAGACCTTGCTCGATTATTTCAAGGTGGAAGCAGCCTCCGGCCGGCAGCACTAAACCAAATAAAAAAGGCGCCGGACCCGATGGTCTGGCGCCCTTTTTTAGAAGGCCGACGGTTAGACGGCCATCCGATTAGCCGACGATTTCTTCCGGCTTGAAGAAGTAGGCGATCTCGATCGCGGCATTCTCTTCGCTGTCCGACCCGTGAACGCTGTTGGCTTCGATCGACTCGGCCAGTTCCTTGCGGATGGTGCCGGGCTCGGCATTGGCGGGGTTGGTGGCGCCCATGATGTCGCGATTGCGCTTCACGGCGTCCTCGCCTTCCAGAACCTGCACGACGACCGGGCCGGAAATCATGAACTCGACCAGCTCACCGAAGAAGGGACGCTCCTTGTGCACCGCGTAGAAGCCCTCGGCCTGCTCGCGGCTCATGTGGATGCGCTTGGATGCCACGACGCGCAGGCCGGCTTCCTCCAGCATCTTGGTGACAGCACCGGTCAGGTTGCGACGGGTCGCGTCGGGCTTGATGATCGAGAAGGTGCGGGTCGCCGCCATGAGAAATGCTCCGGTAAAGAAAACGAAAAAGTTGAGGTCGCGCGCGCTCTACCCGCGAAGCGACGGCCGATCAAGAGCAGCAGGCGTCCACGGGTTACGATCAATTAAGCGCTTTGAGTTCACATTGTTACAGTTTGCCATGGTTGGGTGCGCAAAGGGGGAATGGGAACATGCAGGGCGCGGAGCCGAAGGAATCCATTTATCGGATCGACAGGCATGATGACGGGTCGCTGCGCTTTCACAGCATTGCACCGGAACAGCAGCGCCGCTTTCCGGAGGTGGCGACGGTGACGACGCCCTGCCTGACCTTACCAGCAGAGGCGACGGAGCCGGCACTGGCTCGAGGCGCCGCGCGCAAAAGCTCAACCTGCAACCGGGCCTCTCAATATCCTGCCATTTGCTGGCCGGACCTCGGACCGGGCGAGAGCCTGAATGCCTTTGGCATGTTCTGGAAACGCGAACTGGTGCCCTGGTCCGGACCACCCCTCCTCCTCGGCCGGCGCACGAAGGGGGCGCCATTGTTCAACTTTGCCCGTCAGGTGGGCCTCTACCTCCTGCAGGATGGCGCGCGGACCGTCTATGTCGGGCGTGCCAGCAATGATCTCTATGCGCGACTCAAGACGCATACGACCGACCGACTTGCCGGCCGGTGGAATCGCTTCTCCTGGTTCGGCTTGCGGGACGCCAGTCAGCATCTGCCTTTCGCGCAAAGCGCGTGCTGGAGCGAAGCCAATATGCTCAGAACTATGGAAGCGCTGTTGATCGAAACGCTCGAACCGCCGCTCAACCGACGCGGCGGAGACGGGCTGAGCGGCCGTGAATTTCTTCAGGCCAGCGCACCGACGTCCCTCAAGAGCCGTCACGCAGAAGCGCGCGCCGATACCAACAAGAAGCCGCGTCACATGCGGTGAGCGAATCCGGCGTGCCGGCGGTGCCTCAAGGCCCCTGGCGCCACCGCCCGCCATCCTGCTTCCAGAAGCGCGGCGTGACGTCCTCCGATCGACTCAGAGCCTTCCAGGCCAGCCGCGCCCCGCCCACCGTGGCATCGTCGAAAAAGTAGAAGACCCGATCGAAGCCCAGCGCTTCATCCCGCCACAAGCCATCGGCCAGCGCGACATGGCGCGCGCCATTGGCTGCATCGCAACTCGGCGCAAGGAGGATCGGCTGGACCTGCGGCATGGGTGCATCCGCATGATCGTTGGCCAGATAGCTCTCCGGCCCTGCACTCCACAGACCCTCGGAGATACGGTCGAGCTGGTCTCGCTCGGCGGAAACGACCAGCAGCCGCCCGCCGCCATCAAGCACCCTGCGCGCGATGGCGGGTACCGTCGCCTCGACGGGATCCCGGCTGAGCTGATAGAAATCCACCTGCATGTTGCGGCTCTAGCGCGATCGGGCCCGGCTGCGAAGGCCGGGCCGAAATATGCGCAAGACCTCAACCGGCCTGATAATGATCGCGGATCAACTGGTCGAGCAGGCGCACGCCATAGCCGGTGGCGCCCTTCTCCCATGTCGCGCCGGGCTTGTCGGCCCAGACCATGCCGGCAATGTCCAGGTGCGCCCATTTGACGCCATCCTGCACATAGCGCTTGATGAACTGCGCCGCCGTGATCGAGCCGGCATAACGCGGGCCGATGTTCTTCATGTCGGCAATGGGGCTGTCGATCAACTTGTCATAAGCGGGCGACAGCGGGAAGCGCCACAATTTGTCACCGCTCTCGCGACCGGCCGCGAGGAGCTGTTCGGCAAGGTCATCGTCATTGCTGAACAGGCCGCCATGCTCGCTGCCGAGCGAGATCAGCATCGCCCCGGTGAGGGTCGCGAGGTCGATCACAGTCTCGGGCTTGTAGGTCTGCTGGGTCCACCAGATCGCATCGCACAGCACCAGACGCCCCTCGGCGTCCGTGTTCAGCACTTCCACGGTCTGACCGGACATGGTTTTGACGATATCGCCGGGACGCTGCGCGCCGCCGTCCGGCATATTCTCGACCAGCCCGCAAATGCCGACGACATGCGTCGGCGCTTTGCGGAGGGCCAGCGCCTTCATCGCGCCGGCAACGGCACCGGCGCCGCCCATATCCCACTTCATGTCTTCCATGCCCGCACCGGGCTTGAGCGAAATGCCGCCGGTATCGAAGGTGACGCCCTTGCCGACCAGCGCCAGCGGCTTGGCCTGCGCGCCATTGGTGCCGTCCCAGCGCATCGAAAGAATGCGCGGCTTGCGCACCGAGCCCTGTGCCACACCCAGCAAGGCACCCATGCCGAGATTGGCCATATCCGTCTCATCAAGCACGCTGATTTCAATGCCGAGATCGACCAGATGCCGACAGCGCTCTACGAAGCTCTCGGGATAGATGATATTGCCTGGCTCGGCGACTAGTTCGCGCGTGAATGCAACACCTTGTGCGACGGCTTTGGCATCATCTACGAGCGCCGCCAGATCGCCGGACTCATGAACCAGCGTTACGGTTTCGAGCGTCGGCTTGGCCTTCTCCGCCAGCTTCGTGCGATAGGTGTCGATGCGCCATGCCCGCAATTCCACGCCCAGCGCGATCCGGGCGAGCGCGTCGGCGGTAAGCCCCGCGCCGTCGATCGCGACATGCTTGACGCCGGAGGTCTGCAGCCGTGCCGTCACCGCGCCGCCTGCCTTCTCCAGATCGGCCGGCTTGCCCTCGCCCGTCCCGACGAGCAGGACGCGGAGGGTCTTGCCCGCCTCGGCTACGAACAACTCGACCACGGCCCCTGCCTCGCCGCCAAAGCGCGATGCCTCCGCCGCCTGCGCCGCCAGAGCCTGCGCCTCGATGCCCGGCGACACGGCGGCACCCTTTGCGACCGGGAAAACAAGGCAGTCCATGTCGGCAGGGCGACTGGCGGAAATGGCGATGTGCATGGATACAAGCTCCTGGAAAGGAATTATGTGGCCAGATGACCTAGTGTGAATATGGAAGCGGAATAGCGCCTTGCCAGGGGGTATGCCACGGCAAAGGGACCGTTAAGCGCGATTTCACGCTTGGGAAGGCAATTGCGGAGCGGGCGCTGCAGTGCAATAGGGCAGCGTTGCACACGGCGCGCGCAGACCGCGAGCCGCGCTGGGAGAATGACGATTGGTTGCCACGATGAGCCGTGACACGCGCGAGCGGACCATGATGCGCGTGCACCTGTGCATCAGCGCGCCAGCTCTGATTCTGGCGATGGTCATGGCCGCGCCGGCCTACGCCCAGACGCAGGCCGAGCCGCCGACGCGGGGCGATCCGCCGCTCACCATCGACAATGTGGCGCCGCAGGATATCCCCGCCGGCGCCGAACCGGATTTTCAGGACCGCCCGGCCAAGGAAGAGGCCGAGGCCGTCCCCATGCCGGCAGCGCCGGTCTCCAAGAACGAGATCAATTTCCAGGCCGACCGGATCGACTACGACAGCAATGCCGATATCGTGCGCGCCTCCGGCAATGTCCGTGTTGCGCGGCAGGATGCCAATCTGTCCGCCGATCAGGTGGAGTGGGATCGCAAGGCCGGCACCGTCATCGCGCGCGGCGACGTGCTGCTCGTCAATGAGCGGGGCGACCGCGCTTATGCCGACGAGATGGACGTCACCGAAAGCCTGCGGGACGGCGTCATCGAAAATCTGCTGATCGTCACCAACAGCGAGAATCGTCTGGCAGCGGTGAAGGCCCAGCGCACTGACAATATCTACGTGTTAGACAAGGCGGCATTCACGCCCTGCAAGGTCGAGACGGTGAAGGGCTGCCCGAAGGAGCCGACCTGGCAGATTCAGGCCGATCGCGTCATTCTGGACGAGGCTCGCCAGCGGGTGCGTTATGAGAATGCGCGCGTCAGCATGTTCGGCCTGCCCCTGCTTCCCCTGCCGGGCCTGCGCCACAGCATTGGCGATGAAGGCAGCAGCGGCTTGCTGGTGCCGGATATCGGCTATGATCGGCGCAACGGGGTGCAATATGTGCAGCCTTATTACTGGCGGCTTGCGCCCAATCGCGATCTGACGCTCACGCCCTATGTCTACAGCGCGGTGCTGCCGATGCTCGGCGCCAGCTATCGCGCCCTGCTGTCTAAGGGCGCCTACCAGATCACCGGTTACGGCACGGTCAGCGCCGTCACGCCGGTTACGGGCGAAACCGATGTCACCAGCGATGAGCGTCTGCGCGGCTACATCGCTGCCAGCGGCAAATTCCAGTTCGACCCGCTCTGGTCATTGACCGGATCGCTGCGTTACGCGTCCGACCGTACCTTCCTCAATCGCTATGACCTGAGCCACGAGGACCGTCTGCGCTCCACGCTCAATCTGGAGCGGATCGGCACGCGCAGTTATCTCTCCATTGCCGGCTGGGCCTTTCAGTCATTGCGCTCGGGGGACCGGGCCGGCCAGGTTCCTATCGCCATTCCCGCCATCGACTACCGCCTGCGCACCACCGATCCGCTATTCGGCGGACGGGTGGAACTGCAGGCCAACAGCCTGTCCATCCTCCGCACGGATGGGCAGGATACCCAGCGCGCGTTCGTCGGCTTCACCTGGAAGCAGAGCCGGCTGACCGGCATGGGACAGGAAGTCTCGTTGACCGCCTATGCCCGTGGCGACGTCTACAACAGCGCGCAGAACGATCTTTCGCCAACGGTGGTCTATCGCGGTGAGGAAGGCTGGCAGACGCGAGGAATCGCCGCGTTGGCGCTGGATGTGCGCTGGCCGTTCATCGGGCAGGCTTTTGGCGGCACCCAGCGCCTAACGCCGCGCATCCAGCTGGTTGCCGCGCCTCGCCTCGCCAACCTGAATGTACCCAACGAGGATGCCCGCGCGATTGACCTGGAGGATTCCAACCTCTTCGCGCTCAATCGCTTCCCCGGCTATGACCGCTTCGAGGATTCGACCCGCATCACCTATGGGTTCGACTACCGCTTCGACGTGCCGAATTTCTCGTTCGATACCACCGTCGGCCAGAGCTACCGCATCGATGACCGCCCGTCCCTGCTGCCCAATGGCACCGGCCTGTCCGATCGGCTGTCGGACATCGTTGGTCGGTCGGAAATCCGCTACAAGGATTTCCTGTCCTTCACCCACCGCTTCCGGCTCGACAAGGATGGCTTCGCCGTCCGACGCAACGAGATCGAGGCGACGGTCGGAACGCGCCGCACTTATGCCGAGGTCGGCTATCTGCGGCTGGACCGGAACATTACGTCCGGCGTCGAGGATCTGCGCGATGTCGAGGAAATCCGCCTCGCAGCGCGCGTCGCCTTTGCGCGCTTCTGGTCGGTCTTCGGCTCGACGAACATCGATCTGACCGGCCAGCGGGACGATCCGACGAGTACCCTGTCCGGCTTCGAGCCGGTGCGCCACCGCCTCGGCATCGCCTATGAGGATGACTGCCTGGAACTCGGCTTCACCTGGCGGCGCGATTACCAGACGGTCGGCGATGCCCGTCGCGGCAATTCGTTTCAACTGCGGCTGGTATTTAAGAATCTCGGCCTGTAAAGACTCCAGCTTCGCAAAGGGTGTGAAGGCCGGGCGTCATCCGTCGCTCAGGCCCGGTTCAGCCGCCGCGCATTAATCCGCCGGGCAGGTCCGCGGCCTCTTGAGGCCGCCTGCTTCTGAATGGAGAGCAAGTTTGACTGACGTGAACAGCGTGAAAAGGATTTCCTCCCGTTTCACCGCCCGGATTCTTGCAGGCGCCGCGACGGGCCTTTTGGCGTGCTCAGCAATTGCTCAAGCGCCGGAAGGCCAGGCTGAAGATGCCGCCGGGGCGACCGCGTCCGCGCTCGATATTCCCGCCTCGGTGGTGCTCTTCGGCAAGCGCGACCCCAATGTCCGCACTGCGACGGCGCTGGTGAACGGCGAGGTCATTACCCAGACCGATGTGGAGCAGCGGCTCGCACTGGTGGTTCTCGCCAATGGCGGCAATGTCAGCGCCGAGGAAAAGGACCGCCTGCGTCTGCAGGTGCTGCGAAACCTCATCGACGAGACGCTGCAGATTCAGGAGGCAGCGGCCAAGGACATTCGCGTCCCCGCCGCCGAGCTTGACGAGAACTTCGCCCGCGTCGCCGCGAACTTCCGCTACACGCCGGACAATTTCGCAAAATATCTTGCCGCGCAGGGCTCATCCGCGCGCAGCATCCGGCGCCAGATCGAAGGCGAAGTTGCTTGGAGCCGCCTGCTGCGGCGTCAGGTCCAGCCTTTCGTGAACGTCTCCGAGGACGAGGTCCGCTCGACCTATGAGCGTCTCCAGGCCGCCAAGGGCAAGGAAGAGTTCCACATCGGCGAGATCTATCTCTCCGCCAACCCGTCGAACAGCCAGCAGGTGGCCGAGAACGCCCAGAAGATCATGGCGCAGATTCGCCAGGGCGGCTCGTTCCAGGCCTATGCGCGGCAATATTCGGAAGCATCGACCGCTGCAGTCGGCGGTGATCTGGGCTGGGTGCGCGCCGCGCAGCTGCCCGAGCCGCTGGCGGAAGCCGCCCAGCAGCTCCAGGTCGGCCAGATCGCCGGCCCGATTGCCATTCCGGGCGGATTTTCGCTCGTCTATCTAATCGACAAGCGCCAGGTGCTGATGGCTGACGCGCGCGACGCCGTTCTGAGCCTCAAGCAGGTCGCCATCGACTTCCCCGCCGGCACATCGGCGGCCGAGGCCCAGCGCCGCGCCAACGCATTTGGTGATGCGCTCAAGAAGGTTCAGGGCTGTGGATCGGTCGAGGCGATTGCCAAGAGCGTCGGCGCGACCGTCATCGAAAACGACATTCAGGCGCGCAACCTGCCCCCGCAGCTCCAGTCCATCCTGCTCTCGATGCAGGTCGGCGAATCCACGCCGCCCTTCGGCTCGGCGACAGAAGGCGTGCGCGCGCTGGTCCTGTGCGGCCGCGACGATCCGCCAGATGCGAGCGCACCATCGGTCGAATCGATCATGGCGCAGATGGAGGAAGACCGCGTGAACAAGCGTGCACGCACATATCTGCGCGATCTTCGTCGCGATGCGGTGATCGACTATAACTGACGTCTTTCGCACGATGTATTCCGCGTCCGCGCTGCCGCGGCCGATCGCGATATCGCTGGGCGATCCGGCGGGGATCGGCCCGGAGGTCACTGCGAAAGCCTGGGAAGCGCGGGACGCGCACAGTCTTCCGCCTTTCTTTGCGGTCGGTGACAGCGCCGCCATCGCGGCGGTCTGGCAAGGCCCGGTAGCGATGATCGGCGACCCGATCGAAGCCGATGCGGTGTTCGGCAAGGCGCTGCCGTGCCTGCAGGTCGCCGATGCCGGTGAGATCATCCCCGGCCAGCCCTCGATCGATGGCGCGCGCTGCGCCTTCCAAGCGTTGGAAGCGGCGACCGGCTTGGTCAGGGCGGAAAGCGCCAGCGCCCTTGTGACCGCACCCGTCTCCAAATCCCAGCTGTCGCAAGTCGGCTTCACGCACCCCGGCCAGACCGAGTTCGTGGCCGAGCGCTGCGGTGTTTCGCGCGGCAATGTGGTGATGATGCTGGCGGGCCCATCGCTGCGGGTTGTGCCGCTCACCATCCATATTCCCTATACAGAGGTGCCGGAGGCACTCACTGCCGCGCTCATCCGCTCCCGCGCGTTGGCCACCGCGCGCGGTCTCAAGCGCCTGTTCGGCATCGAGAACCCGCGCCTCGCCATGGCCGGCCTCAATCCCCATGCGGGTGAGAACGGGATGCTCGGCGCGGAAGAAACAACGCTGATTGCGCCGATTCTCGAACAATTGCGCGAAGACGGCCTCGACATTTCCGGGCCGCATTCGCCGGATGCCTTGTTCACGCCCCGCGCCCGTGCGCTCTACGATGCGGCCTTGTGCTGCTATCACGATCAGGCGCTGATCCCCATCAAGGCGCTGGACTTTGACGAGGGCGTCAACATCACGCTGGGCCTGCCGATCGTGCGGACCTCGCCCGACCATGGCACGGCGTTCGATCTGGCGGGCAAGGATCAGGCGCATCCCGGCGCGATGATCGCCGCCATTCGCATGGCGCAGCAGGCCGAGCTCAATCGCCGCGCCTGGGTCGATCCCTGCCAGCCCTCATGACCCCACTTCCACCGCTGCGCGAGGTCATTGCCACGCATGGCCTGCGGGCCAGCAAGGCGCTGGGCCAGAACTTCCTGCTGGACGAGCAGTTGCTGGATCGCATCGCCGCGATTCCGGGGGATCTGACCGGCGCGCGCGTGTTCGAGGTCGGCCCCGGTCCGGGCGGGCTGACCCGTGCGCTGCTCCGCGCCGGCGCGCAGGTCACGGCCGTCGAACGTGATGCCCGCTGCATTCCGGCGTTGGCCGAAGTCGCGGCGGCCTTTCCGGGTCAGTTGCGCGTCATCGAGGATGATGCGTTGCGGGTCGACCCCATGGAGGCCTGCGGCGGACCGGCGCATATCGTCGCGAACCTGCCTTATAATATCGGCACAGCCCTGCTCGTCGGCTGGCTGGAGAGCGGCGTTTGGCCGCCCTGGTGGCTCTCCGCCTCGCTCATGTTCCAGGCAGAGGTTGCCGAGCGGATCGTGGCGCAGCCCGGGAGCGATGCCTATGGGCGGCTGGCGGTGCTGGCCCAGTGGCGCAGCCGTGCGCGCATCGCGATGAAAGTCCATCGCTCCGCCTTCACGCCCCCGCCCAAGGTCATGTCCGCCGTGGTCCATATCGTCCCGGCCGACGCGCCCGCCGGCGTCGAGGTCGCAACGCTCAGCCGGTTGACGGCCGCCGCCTTCGGTCAGCGCCGCAAGATGCTGCGGCAGAGCCTCAAAGGGCTGCCCGGCGCGCTCGATTCTTTGGCGGAAGCCGGGATCGACCCCAGCCGCCGCGCCGAGACACTCAGCGTGGACGATTTCGTGATGCTCGCGCGCCTGATGGGGCGCTGAGCAAGTTCACAGCGCGAAATTTACTGCTGCTCGACCTTCGGTGCGTTGGTCACCGCCTCAGCCGTGGTCACCGGCGGCTTGGTCGTGGCGATCGCGGAGGCCAGCTGATCCGCACTGGCACATTGCGTCTTGCAGAGCAGGCGCAGCTTGGCGAGCGTCTCGCGAGCGCTTTCCACCGCGCCCTTGTCCAGCATCGCGAGCCCTTCGCCTTGCAGGGCCGCCTGATTGCCGGGCTCCAGATCTAGCGCGCGACCATAATAGCGGATGGCCTTGCCGGGGAGCTTCTGGGCGCGGGCGATCTTGGCCAGCGACATGAAGATGCCGGGCTGATCGGGCGCCAGAAGAAGCGCGGTTTCGTAGGCATCGCGGGCCTTGGTGAGATCGCCAGCATCTGCGGCGGCCTTGCCTTTTGCCATCCATTCGGCTGCGCGCGGGCTGGGCGCGGGCGTCGCGGTCTGCTGGGAAAATCCACTGCTCGCCGACAGGGCAAGCGCACTCGCAAGTAATATGGAGGCGGGGGTAAACCGCATGATTGTCTCCCAGATCGAGCCCTGCGCAACAGACGCCATGGTCGACGACGCTAGCATGGTTTTTCAAGCACCGCGAAGAAAAAGCCGTCGGTTCCGTCATGTGCAGGCGTGAGTAAGGTGCCCTCGCCCCATGAACGACCCGGCGCCTGTTCCGACCCGGTAAAGTGTACGGGCTGCCATAGGGGATCGGTCCTGACGATTTGCTGAATTTGATCGCGCCCTTCCCGGTCGATCAGCGAGCAGACCGCATAGACCAGGCGCCCGCCCGGCTTCACCAGCGGCAGCGCCAGCCGCAGCAGCCGCGCCTGCAGCGCAACGACCCGATCCAGCCGTGCGGGCGTCAGGCGCCAGCGCGCCTCGGGATTGCGTCGCCACGTGCCCGATCCGCTGCAGGGCGCATCGATCAAGACGACGTCGCACTGCCCGGCGAGCGGCTTGAGCGCCGCTTCCTCCCGACCGGAATCGAGCAGCAGCGTTTCGATCTGTCCGCCATAGCCGGCGCGCTCGGCACGCGGCGTCAACCGCGCGAGACGGTCTCGCACAGCATCGGCCGCGATCAGGCGGCCAACAAGAGCGCCGTTCTTGATCATGTCCGCAGCCAGAGCGAGCGTCTTGCCCCCTGCCCCGGCGCATAGATCGAGCGCAGTCAGGCCGGGCGTGGCGTGACAAGCCTGCGCGATCAGCTGGCTCCCGGCATCCTGCACCTCGGCCAAGCCATCATCGGGCACGTCCGTGCCGGCCGGCAGCGCATAGCCATATGTCGTCGCGTCGATCGGCCGGGCCTCAGGCCAACGCGCCAAAATATCCGCATCGCTCGCCCTCAGCGGGTTGCGCCGAACGTGGAGAGGCGCACGGTCGAGCAGCGCCGTCTGCTCGGCCTCATCGACCAGCCCGGCAAAGGCTTCGGCGACCCAGCCCGGCAGGCGGGAGCCATCCGGCCCGCGTTCCGCCCCGCCCAAGGGCGTCGGCGCATGGGCCGACCCATCAAACAGCGCCGCCAGCGCCGCATCCGCGCGCGCCAGACCGACCATGGCCGCACGGCCGGACAGCGGCGGATCGCCATAGGCCCGCACAGCGCGATAGACGAGATCGCGCACCGCGCGGCGATCCTTCGACCCGGCATAGCGACGCTCACGAAAATAGCGGGCGATCAGCGTATCGGCGGCGGCACCATCATCGCGCGCACTGGCGATGATGAGATCGAGCAGATCGATGGCGGCCTGCACCCGCGCGGCGGGCGTCATACCGCTGCCCCCAATGCAGGGCTGATATCGTTATCGTGTAGGATAATTCGGCGCTTCACGCGTGATCGTCACGTCATGCACATGGCTCTCGGAGAGACCGGCATTGGTGATCTGCACGAAGCGGGCGCGCTCCTGCAGTTCGCGGATCGTCTTGCTGCCGGTATAGCCCATGGCAGCCTTCACACCGCCGACAAGCTGATGGATGACATCGCGCGCGGGCCCCTTATAGGGCACCTGGCCTTCGATCCCCTCCGGCACCAGCTTCATTTGATCCTTGATGTCCTGCTGGAAATAGCGGTCCGCGCTGCCGCGCGCCATCGCGCCGACGGAGCCCATGCCGCGATAGCTCTTATAGGCCCGGCCCTGATAAAGGAACGTCTCGCCCGGTGCTTCCTGCGTGCCGGCCAGCATCGATCCGATCATCACCGCAGCGCCGCCAGCCGCCAGCGCCTTGGCAACGTCCCCCGAGGTGCGCAGGCCGCCATCGGCGATCACCGGAATACCGCTCTTGAGCGCTTCCTGCGCCGCATCCATGATCGCGGTGAGCTGCGGAACGCCGACACCAGCGACCACGCGCGTGGTGCAGATCGAACCGGGACCAATGCCGACCTTCACGCCGTCCGCCCCGGCGTCGATCAGCGCGCGCGTGGCCTCGGCGGTCGCGACATTACCCGCCACCAGCTGGATTTCATTGGAAAGCTTGCGAATACGCGCGACGCTCTCGGCCACCATCTTGGAGTGGCCATGGGCGGTATCGACCACGATCAGGTCGCACTCGGCGTCGATCAGCGCTTCGGTGCGTTCGATACCCTTGTCGCCGACCGTCGTTGCCGCGGCGACGCGCAGGCGCCCGGAAGCGTCCTTGGTGGCCTGCGGATAGGTGACGGCCTTCTCGATGTCCTTGACGGTGATGAGGCCCACGCAGCGGAAGGCATCATCGACCACCAGCAGCTTCTCGATCCGGCGCTGATGCAGCAGGCGGCGGGCCTCGTCCTGCGAAACGCCGGTGCGCACGGTCGCGAGATTCTCATGCGTCATCAGTTCGCGCACCGGCTGGGCCGGGTTTTCGGCAAAGCGCACGTCGCGGTTCGTCAGGATGCCGACCAGCTTGCCGGTCGACTCCACAACCGGAATGCCGCTGATCTTGTGACGCGCCATCAGCGCCTGCGCCTCGGACAAAGGCTGATCCGGGCCGATGGTGATCGGGTTGACGACCATACCGCTCTCAAACCGCTTGACCGCGCGCACCGCCGCGCACTGCTCCTCGATGGAGAGATTGCGGTGCAACACGCCGATACCGCCGAGCTGCGCCATCACAATGGCCATGTCTTCCTCAGTCACGGTATCCATGGCCGAGGAAAGAATGGGGATATTCAGTGAAATATTGCGGCTGACCCGCGTGGACACATCGGCCTGACTCGGCAGCACATCGGACTCGCCCGGCTGAAGAAGCACGTCGTCGAAAGTGAGGCCGAGCCGAATGTCCATATATGTCGCCACCTGATCTGGAGAGACCCCTTGGGGGAATCAGTGGCGGCCCATGTAACCATTTCCCCCGTGCAGGGCTAGGGGGTCGTCAAAGAGAAGGGCGCGAAGGCTGGTTTGCGCCTATCCGAGGGCGGGACGGACCACCCCGCGCTCCGCACGATCGCTGGCGATCATCTGCGTCAACGCGAGCAGAAGGGCTGGCACGGCCAGCGTCCAGACCAGATCGGACAGTGTATCGTCGAGGCGCAGCGACCGGTAATAGGCCGCTTGAAGGCTCTCGTTGATGAGCTCGGCCAGCGCCACCACAGCAAATGGCAACGCCGGATGGCGGCGCCTGAGCGGCCAGGCAGCGACCATAGCATAGAGCAGCAAGCCGCCGGTCAGGTGCCCGCGCTCGTGCGAAATGGCGAGAAAGCGCAGGCTTCCCTCCACCAGGGCGACATAAGCGGCGGGAATATCCATGTAGCGATTCGTAAAGAAAGCAGGTTAGCGATCCGTTACGAAGCGATCCAAAGCCTAGCTGCGCAGATGCTCGGCCCGGTCGATGATCGCCTTGGCTTCCTCGACGTGCATCGCCTCGATCATGCGCCCATCATAGCGCTGGGCGCCGCCGGTAAAGGCGTCGACCAATGCGCGGGCCTGTTCCACCGCTGGGCCGCTGGGCGAGAAGGCATCATTGGCGATGTCGATATGGCTGGGGTGGATGATGGTCTTGCCATCGAACCCCATCTGCCGCCCTTCGTCGCACTCGGCGGCCAGACCGGCCGGGTCTTCCAGATTATTGTAGACCCCGTCGAACGCGGCCACTCCTGCGGCGCGCGCTGCCAGCACGATCGACTGGAGCGAGTAGGAAATCGCGCTGCGCGGTGCATCAGGCGGCACGGCCAAGCCCCGGCGCAGATCGTTGGTGCCGGCGACCAGCGCCGAGACGCCTGGCTCGCGCGCGATGGACAAGGCATTGATGATCCCCGCCGGACTCTCGATCATCGCGATGACCGGCCGTTGCGTGACGCGATTGACGTCGTGGACCTGCCGCGCCTCGATCACCTTGGGCACGATGACATAGGGCACGCCGGCACTGCGCGCCGCAACCATGTCCAGCCCGTGCTCGGGCCGCCCCTCGGCATTGATGCGGATGGCGCAGGGGCGCCCGTCGAACCCGGCCTGCACAGCCTCCACGGCGCGCTGCCGGGCCGCGTCGCGGTCTTCGGCGATCACCGAATCCTCGAGGTCGAGAATGATGAAGTCGCAGTCGAGCTGGCGCGCTTTCTCGATCGCGCGCGGGCGCGAAGCCGGTACGAACAGCAGCGTCCGAACGAGGCGCAACGGCAAATCAATTCTTTCGACCGGACGACGCTTCTGCATGCCTTTTCAATCCTCTTATCCTGCCGATTCCGCTTTCCGGCACTGTTCTGAAGGGCCATAGTAGCGACCGCAAGCGCAGGAGGCTATCGACCATGGATCTGGTCACGTTCGCAATGTTCATCGCCATTCTGGTGATCTTCTATCTGTTTGCCAGCGTGAAGATCGTTCGGCAGGGCCATCGCTACACCATTGAGCGGTTCGGACGGTTCACGGAAGTCGCGTCTCCCGGTTTCAACATCTATCCCGCCTTCTTCTACCGGGTCGGCCGCAAGATCAACATGATGGAGCAGGTGATTGATGTTCCGTCTCAGGAAATCATTACCCGCGATAATGCCATGGTGGCCGTGGATGCGGTGGTGTTCTTCCAGGTGCTGGATGCCGCCAAGGCCGCTTATGAGGTGAGCCACCTCAATACGGCCCTGCTCCAGCTCTCGACCACCAATCTGCGCACGGTGATGGGATCGATGGACCTGGACGAGACCCTCTCCAAGCGGGATGAGATCAACGCCCGGCTGCTGAGCGTGGTCGATCACGCCACCAATGCCTGGGGCGTCAAGATCACCCGCGTCGAGATCAAGGACATCCGCCCGCCGCAGGACATCGTCAACGCGATGGCCCGCCAGATGAAGGCCGAGCGTGAGAAGCGTGCCAATATCCTTGATGCCGAAGGGTTCAAGAGCGCCGAGATCCTCCGCGCCGAAGGCGCCAAGCAGGCGCAGATCCTCGAAGCCGAGGGCCGGCGTGAGGCTGCGTTCCGCGACGCCGAGGCCCGCGAGCGCGAGGCAGAGGCCGAGGCGCGCGCGACACAGGTGGTGAGCGAGGCCATCGCGGGCGGCAATGCCCAGGCGATCAACTATTTCGTCGCGCAGAAATATGTCGAGGCGGTGGAGAAGTTCGCGACCTCCAGCAACGCCAAGACCATCCTCTTCCCGGTGGAAGCTACCCAGCTCATCGGCACGCTCGGCGGCATCGGCCAGCTCGCCAAGGAAGCGCTGGGAGATCATGGAGCAACGCCGCCTGCACGGCCCGTGTCCGGCACCGGCGTGCCTCACACGCGGACGCCGTGACGCCGATGCTCGACGGCATGCATCCTTCCATCCTCTGGGGTGTGTTTGCGGTGATCCTCGCCGGGGCGGAGATCATCGTGCCCGGCGTGTTTCTCATCTGGCTTGGGGTGGCGGCAGCCCTCACGGCCGGGCTCAGTCTGGTCCTGCCGATCAATCCGGCCTTCCAGCTGCTCGCCTTTGCCATCTTCACGGCCATTTCGGTGAGCGGCGGACGGCTCTGGTATCTCGCCCGCCCGGTCGCCTCGCAAGACCCGATGCTCAATGACCGGGCCGCGCGCCTTGTTGGCCGCGAGTTGCTGGTGGTCGAACCGATCAATCATGGGGTCGGCCGGGTGAAGGTCGATGACGGAAGCTGGACGGCGACCGGGCCGGATGCAGATGCCGGCAGCTATGTGCGGGTGACGGGGACCAAGGGCGCGGCGCTGATCGTCGAACCCCTGCCCACTCCCCTCGCCCCGCCCGACTTGGCCCGTGACGGCAAGGACATGCCGGAGCCGGAATGACCGCTTTCGCCTTTATCGGCGCGGCGCTGGCTGAGATCGCCGGTTGCTTTGCATTCTGGGCATGGCTGCGGCTCGACAAATCACCGCTCTGGCTGCTCCCCGGCCTCGCCTCGCTGGCGGTTTTTGCCTGGCTTCTCACGCTGGTGGAAGCCGATTATGCGGGCCGGACTTACGCCGCTTATGGGGGTGTTTACATCGCCAGCGCCCTCCTCTGGCTCTGGCTTGCGGAGGGCGCCAGGCCAGATGGCTGGGATCTGCTGGGCGGCGTTGTCTGTTTATGCGGCGCCGCGATCATTCTCTTTGGGCCACGCACGGCCTAGCGATCACCCGGCATTCGCGCGTTCAGTGACATCCCGCGCCAGCAGGCCGCGGTGACGGGGCAGCGCTTGAGGCATCTCATCGCGGATGAAGGCCAGCACCTTCTCACGAATCTCACAGCGCAGGTCGAACGCCTCGCCCGCATTGCGGGCACTGGCGAGACCGCGCACCTCGATAGCGTCCGGGCGCACCTCCGTCACCTGAAGCACCTTCACCCGCCCATCCCAGAGCGGCGAGGCAGCCACGATCGCTTCATAGCGGGCACGCAACTGATCGATATCGGCCGTTGGGTCGAGATGGAAGAAAACTGAGCCAAGTAATTGACTTGTCGAGCGAGTCCAGTTCTGGAAACTGTCCTCCAGAAAACGCGAGATGGGCACGACCAGCCGGCGCTCGTCCCACACCGCCACGACCACATAGGTCATGTAGATCGCCTCGATCTTGCCCCATTCGCCTTCGATGATGACAACGTCATCGATGCGGATCGGCTCGGTGAAGGCTAGCTGAATGCCGGCGATCACATTTTTGAGCAAGGGCTGCGCCGCCGCGCCGACCGCCAGTGCCGCAAGGCCGGCCGAGGCCATCAGTGTCACACCCACCGCCCGCACCGAGGGGATGCTGAACAGCATGAGGCACAGGGTGATGAAGATCACCAGCACCACGGCGATCCTGCCGAGAATGCCCGTCCGCGTTCGCTTTCGCCGGGCGCGGAGATTGTCGGCCACGCTGATATCCGTCCGCTGCTCGACCACATCCTGCGTGCCCCGAATGAGGGCAACGGCCAGCCAGCCGATCAATCCCGGCACGATCATGGCCGCCGCCTGGCTCCAGATCAGGTGACCGCGCTCTCCCAACGTTAGCGACGGACGGAGGAACGCCAGCGCGAAGGCGACCAGCAGCCAGCGCGACGGCCATTGCGCCCGGCGCAGCAAGGCGAGGCCACCTTCAGAATGCGCATGGGTCAGTAGACGGCGCAGCACCCGCACGCTGATCCAGTGCAGAGCCAGGGCCGCCAGGACGGCGAGAACGCCCAGCATCAGCGATTCCAGTAATGGCGGCAGGGTCCAATGCTCGGGAAACATGTCCCTTTTACTGCTCAGGCGCGATCCGGTTCCCGCGGCAGGTAGGGAAGCAAGTCTGCCAATGCTGGCGTATTCAGGTCTGGCGGCGTGTAGGACAGCCGCGCTTCGACCGAGAAGAGACGCTCGCGCGACCAGAAATTGAGCGGCCAGTCCCGTGCGCTCTGTGCTGAGGTCAGCAGGCCATTGACCTGATCCAGCAGGGCACCGCCTATATGCTCGGCCCGATAAAGCCGCACTCCCCCGAGAAACGCGCGCGTGATCGTTTCATGATAACCGTGGCGATCATCGTTCGGCACGCCCACGCTGGCATTGTAACGGCGGATGATCGGCGCGATCTCCCGATCCAGATCAATGTCCGGTCGCTCGACCATCAGCCAGAAGCAGGCAGCAAGGTGGGCCTCATGCGACCAGCGCTCGCGCGGCAAGGTGCAATCCAGCAGCCCCGCTCCAATTGCGTGGATGGCGGCGGCATCGCTGAACAAGCGATGATTGTTATTTGTCGTCACGACGGCACCCTAAGCTTGCGCGGCATCATCTGCGACGGGACAGGCCATTCCATATGCTCACGCGTACCCCCCGCAGATATGAGAACGGCGGCCACCCTAGCATGGGCAGCCGCCGCTCTTAAGCCTTCAAAGGCGTCAGCCGGCGCGCGTCAGGCCGCGACGGGAGCCTTCAGCACGTCGCGGACGGACGCGTCCACGTCGGCCTCGAACTGCGCGAAGTTGGCGACGAACTTGCCGACCAGCTCGGCGGCCGTCTCGTCATAGCGCGCCTTGTCGCTCCACGCGGCGCGCGGGTCGAGCATATTGGGGTCGATATCACCGACAGCCACCGGCACCTCGAACCCGAAATTGGGATCGATGCGGAATTCGGCGTTGTTCAGGCTGCCATCGAGCGCTGCGTTGAGCAGCGCGCGCGTCACCTTGATCGGCATGCGGCTGATGCCCGGATCGGTTGCCTTGCCGCCGGTCCAGCCGGTGTTGACCAGCCAGCACTTCACGCCGCCCTTGGCGATCCGCTCCTTGAGCAGATTGCCGTAGACGCTCGGGCGACGCGGCATGAACGGCGCGCCGAAGCAGGTCGAGAAGGTCGCCTGCGGCTCGGTCACGCCGATTTCCGTACCCGCGACGCGCGCGGTATAGCCCGAGAGGAAGTGATACATCGCCTGATCGGGCGTGAGACGCGCGATCGGCGGCAGCACACCATAGGCATCGGCGGTGAGGAAGATGATGTTCTTCGGCACCGGGCCGAGATTGTCGGCCGAGGCATTGGGGATGAAGTCGATCGGGTAGGAGCCGCGGCTGTTCTCCGCCAGCGTCGCATCGTCCAGATCGATCTCGCGCGTGACGGGATCGATCACGACATTTTCCAGCACCGTGCCAAAGCGCTTCGTAACCGCGTAGATTTCCGGCTCGGCCTCGGCCGAGAGGCGGATCATCTTGGCGTAGCAGCCACCCTCGAAGTTGAAGACGGCAGTATCCGACCAGCCATGCTCGTCGTCACCGATCAACGTGCGGCTGGCGTCGGCGCTGAGCGTCGTCTTGCCGGTGCCGGACAGGCCGAAGAAGACCGCCGTGTCGCCATTCGGGCCGATATTGGCCGAGCAGTGCATCGGCATGATGCCCTTGGCCGGCAGCAGATAATTGAGGATGGAGAAGACCGACTTCTTCATCTCGCCGGCATAGGCCGTGCCGCCGATCAAGATCAGCTTTTCAGTGAAGTTGACCGCGATGATCGTCTCGCTGCGGCAGCCATATTTGGCGGGGTCCGCGCGGAAGGTCGGCAGATCGATGATCGTATATTCGGGCTTGAAGCCGGCCAGCTCATCGCGCTCGGGGCGCACGAGCAGCGTGCGGATGAACAGATTATGCCAGGCAAACTCGTTGATCACGCGCACGTTGACGCGATGCTCCGGTTGGGAACCACCGAACAGGTCGGCGACGTAAAGCTGCTTCTTCTCGCCCAGTGCCGCGAAGAAATCCGCCTTGAGCGTGGCGAACTGCGCCGGCGTCATCGGCACGTTCACGTCGCCCCAGGCGACCGTGTCCTCGGTCGTACCATCGCGCACAATGAACTTGTCTTTCGCGCTGCGGCCGGTGTGCTTGCCGGTCTCGACAACCAGCGGCCCATCCTTGGCCAGCACGCCCTCGCCGTTGCGAACCGCTTCTTCCACCAACGGCGCGGTCAGAAGATTCCATTTGACGTCAGCCGACGTCGATATGCCTTGGTCGCCAAGACCAAAGGAAGAGATAACCTGCACACCTGTCTCCTAAGCAAAAACGCAGGGCGGGCTCCTACGGCCGTCCTCCGCGAGAAAACTTCAAATTCAGCCCCGTCCCCGGCGCATAAGGGTTTGATGGCCCAGCGTCAAACGCCACCCGTTGTGCAGTGCCGCGCATCTGTCGCTTTCGTCCGGTGGCGGGACAAATCAGCGGATTCCCTATCGTCCGCCCGGCCCAGGTTGCACCCGGTCCCGCGTTCGTCTAGGCCGAATGACCAGCAATAGTCAGAGGATCGGCGCAAAGCTCGATGAGCGCTACCATCGCCCTGGTCGACGACGATCGGAACATCCTGTCTTCGCTCAGCATCGCCCTGATCGCGGAAGGGTTCATGACGCGACTCTATCCCGATGGGCAGGCTGCGCTCAAGGCGCTGATCGAGAACCCGCCGGATATCGTGGTGTGCGACATCAAGATGCCCAATCTGGATGGCATCGAGTTGCTCCGCCGGCTGCGGGAGAAGAGCGATCTGCCCTTCATCTTCCTGACTTCCAAGACCGACGAGCTGGACGAAGCGCTCGGCTTTGCGATGGGCGCGGACGATTATATTGCCAAGCCCTTCTCGCAGCGGCTGCTGATTGCGCGGGTACGGGCGCTGCTGCGCCGCACGGCACTCAGCCAGCCCCGCGATGGCAATGGCGGCGAAGGCGAGACCGAAACCATCGCACGCGGCCGGCTGAGCATGGACCCCGCCCGCCACCGGGTGCAATGGGATGGCCGGGACGTCGCGCTGACCGTCACCGAGTTCCTGATTCTCGAGGCGCTGGCCCAGCGGCCCGGCATCGTGAAGACCCGCAATCAACTGATGGATGCCGCCTATCAGGACGACATCTATGTCGACGACCGCACCATCGACAGCCACATCAAGCGCCTGCGCCGGAAATTCCGCGAAGTTGCTCCCGAGTTCAACGCAATCGATACGCTCTATGGCGCCGGATATCGCTTCAACGAGGAATGAGGAACGCCTGGCGAGCGGCGAATGGACCACGCGCATCTCGCTCACCCGGCGGATCCTCGCGGTCAACATCTTCGCGCTTGCCATTCTGGCTGGCGGCTTCTTCTATCTCGATAGCTATCGGGCGCGGCTGATCGATGGCCGGCTGGTGTCGATCAGCCGGGAAACCGCCCTGATCGCCGCTGCGATGGAGACAGCCCCGGCCAGCGATCGCGCCCGGTTGCTGCTGCGCACGGCGCAGACCACGGGTTTGCGGCTGCGCATCTATGATGCGGACGGGACCAAATTGGCCGATAGCTTTCGCCTCGTCCCACCCAGCTACACGCTGCGTGATCCAATGCGCGATCCGCTCCACATCAAGCTGGCGCGCGTGCTGGACCGCATTGTCGAGACCATCGCCCTGGCGGACCGCCCTGCCTATGTGAAGGAGCCGGCACAGGATCGCCGGGACGCCTGGCCGGAAGCCCGCGAGGCCGCCCACACCCGCGCGCCCGCTTCGGCCTATCGGTTCGCGCCGGACCGCACCCCTTTCCTCAGCGTGGCCCGCCCGCTCGACGAAGCCGGGCGCGGCGACGTACTGCTCGCCACCGCAAACACGCGGGACATCACGGATATCGTCCGCGCCGAGCGCCTGCGCATCGCCCTCGTTTTTGCGGCGGCGATTCTGGTGTCCGTGCTGCTCTCACTCTTTCTTGCGCGGACCATCGTGCTGCCGCTCCGTCGCCTCGCCCGCGCTGCGGTGCGCGTGCGCCTGGGGCGCGCGCGGGAAGTCATCGTGCCGCGTCTACCGGATCGGCGCGACGAAATCGGGATGCTGGCCCGCGCCGTCTCCGACATGAGCCAGGCTTTGCGCCAGCGCATCGATGCGACCGATGCCTTCGCGGCAGATGTCAGTCATGAGCTTAAGAACCCCATCGCGTCGCTGCGCTCGGCGCTCGAGGGGCTGGCCCAGATCAAGGACCCGGCCTTGCAGGCCAAGTTGCTCGCCATCGCGCAGGACGACGTGCGCCGGCTCGACCGGCTGGTCAGCGACATTGCCGAGGCAACCCGCATCGACGCACAGCTCTCGCGCACGCCGTTCGAGACTATCGATCTCGGGCGCATGATCGGTCGCATGGTGCGCAATCATGCGCCGCGCGAGGATGGCCCCGCCGTTCGGCTGAGCTATGCAGGGCCGGGCCGTGGCGCCGTGTTCGTCTCCGGTGACCCGCAGAAGCTGGTCCGCGTGGTGGATAATCTCATCGACAATGCCCGCTCTTTCTCGCCCGATGGCGGGCGGATTCGCCTGACGCTGTCAGCCGAAGACGGCAAGGCCATCGCGGCGGTGGAAGACGAGGGACCCGGCGTGCCGGAGCGCGAGCGGGAAGCGATCTTCCGGCGGTTCCACAGCGTGCGTCCGGAGCGGGACGGCTTTGGCAATCACAGCGGCCTGGGCCTTGCCATCGCCCGCACCATTCTGGAGGGCCATCACGGCTCCATCCATGTCGAGGCGCGCCTCGATGGCAAGGCCGGTGCGCGATTTGTCGTGACCCTGCCCCTAGCCGAGCAGGATGTGCCGCCACCGAACAGCGCGAAGGCGCGCAGCGGCGCATGAGCAACGGTCCCGCCCATTGCCAAACCATCCACGCTACCAGCGTCGCCATCGGAGGCAAGGGCGTGCTGCTGATCGGCGGAAGCGGGTCCGGCAAGTCAGACCTTGCCCTGCGCCTCATCGATCGCGGCGCGATGCTGATCAGCGACGATTACACCCGCGCCTCAAAGCGGGACGGCAAGCTGATCCTTGACGCGCCGGAAACCATTGCGGGCAAGCTGGAAATTCGCCACCTTGGCATTGTCGAAACGCCCCATGTCGGTGGCGTGATTGCGTGTCTTGCGATCAGACTGGATGAAGCGCCCGTGCGCATGCCTGACATCGGCTCCACATTCTCCCTTCTGGGTGTCGAACTGCCGCTGGTCGTGCTGGCCGGTCTGGAGCCTTCCGCCCCGATCAAGGCCGAATGGGCATTGCTTCGTCTCGATGGGCAGGCGAAGGGGTAGGCATGGACCAGCCCCCTGCCCTGTCACCTGTCCCCCATGCTCCCGGCGCCAAGCGCATCCTGGTGGTCACCGGCCTTTCGGGCGCCGGCAAATCGACCAGCCTGCGCACGCTGGAGGATGCCGGCTGGGAAACGGTCGACAATCTGCCGCTGGTGCTGCTCGACCGGCTGCTCGCCGCGCCGCTGCCGGCCGGTCATGAGCAACAGGCGGGCCGCCCGGTCGCCATCGGCATCGACAGCCGCACGCGCGGTTTCGCGGCGGATACGATCCTCTCGGCCATCGCCGCCCTGCGCCAAGGGGATGGGCGCGAGCGCACCGGCTATGAGGTCGAGATGCTGTTCCTCGATTGCTCGGGCACGGTGCTTGAGCATCGTTATGCCGAGACGCGGCGGCGCCACCCTCTCGCCCTTGATCGACCGGCGGCGGACGGGATTGCCCGCGAGCGCGAGCTGCTGGAACCGCTCCGCCGCGCGGCGGAGCATGTCGTCGATAGCTCGGACCTCACCAGCAACGGCCTGCAGCAGGCGATCCGCCAGCGCTTTGCGGGGAGCTTCGAATCGACCCTGACGCTGCTCTCCTTCGGCTTTGCGCGCGGCGTTCCCCGCAATGCCGACCTGATGTTCGACATGCGGTTCCTGCGCAATCCCTATTGGGACGAGACGCTGCGCCCGCTCACCGGCCTCGATCCCGATGTCCGCGATTATGTGATGGCCGACACGCTGTTCGAGGCGGCCGTGGGCCAGATCGAGAAGCTGCTGGTCACCATCCTTCCTCGCTACAGCGAGGAGGGGAAAGCCTATGTCACCATCGCCTTCGGCTGCACCGGCGGTCGCCACCGCTCGGTGTGCGTGACGGAAGAGATCGCAGAACGCTTGCGCCGGGCGGGCTTTTCGCCCACCATTGCGCACCGCAATCTGGATTCAGTCCAGTTGGACGCCTATGAGAACCGGCGCCAGGGCAAAAAAGAAATCGTACCAACGGAAATCGAAGGGCGGGGCGCACACTCACCATGATTGGACTCGTGCTCGTAACCCATGGCGGGCTAGCGACGGAATTTCGCGTCGCCATGGAACATGTCGTAGGGCCGCAACAGGCCATAGAAACCGTCTGCATCGGCCCCGATGACGATATGGAGGTACGGCGCGCCGACATCGCCGCCGCCGTGCAGCGCGTCGATGATGGCTCAGGCGTGATCCTGCTGACCGATCTGTTTGGTGGTACGCCCTCCAACCTTGCCATTTCCCTGCTCGACGCAGGGCGGGTGGAAGTCATCGCCGGCGTCAATCTCCCCATGCTGATCCGTCTCGAAAGCGCCCGCCGCAATATGAGCGTCACGCAGGCGGTCGCCGCCGCACGGGAAGCGGGCCGCAAATATATCAGCGTGGCCTCGGAACTGCTCGGAGACGCCACTTGAGCGGCGAGACAGCCAGCGCGACTGTGCGCATCGCCAACCGGCGTGGCCTGCACGCGCGGGCCAGCGCCAAGTTCGTCACGCTGGCGAGCAGCCTGCCGGCGACCATCATGGTACGCAAGGATGGGCAGGAAGTGGTCGGCACCTCGATCATGGGCCTGATGATGCTGGGCGCCGCTATGGGCGATGATATCACCGTCTCGGTGAGCGGTGACGATGCCCCAGCGGCGCTGGCTGCCGTCATCGAGCTGGTCGAAAATCGCTTCGGCGAAGACTGATCCTGTGCGACCCTGCTGACCATGCCCCGCGAAATCACCGGCTTTTCCAACCCGCTCGTCAAGCGCGTCCGCGGCTTGCGGGAAAAGAAGCTGCGCAAGCGTGAAGGCCTGTTTCTGGCCGAGGGCCTGCGCATCCTCACCGAAGCGCGCGAGCGCGGCATCCTGCCCGAGATGCTGTTCATGGCGAGCGATGCCCGCCCGCATCCGCTGGCCGACGAGCTGATCGCGGCGGTCGAGGCGCAAGGCGGCGATGTCATCCTCACCAGCGCGGATATTCTCGGCAAGATCTCCGGCAAGGACAATGCGCAGACGCTCGTCGGCGTCTATCCCGACCGGCTGACCCCCCTCCCCGCGCTCGATCGCAGCGCGGCGCCGATCTGGTTCGTCGCACAGGCCATGCGCGATCCCGGCAATCTGGGGACGCTGCTGCGCATCGGCGACGCGGTCGGTGCCGGCGGCGTGATTCTTGTGGATGACTGTGTCGATCCGTTCTCCGTCGAGACGGTGCGGGCCTCGATGGGCGCCCTCTTCACCCAATCCATCGCGCAGGCGAGTTGGGCTGACTTCCTCACTTGGCTCCGCACGGGGCCGGGCCAGCTTGTCGGCACCAGTCTCAACACCGAGCACGATTATCAGGCGCCGCGCTACGAGGCCCCGACCTTTCTCGTAATCGGCAATGAGGCGCGCGGCCTCCCCGCCGATTATGAGGCCGCCTGCGACCTGCTGGTCAAAATCCCGATGATGGGCCGTGCGGACAGCCTCAATGCTTCCGTCGCCGGGGCCGTGATGGCCTATGAAGTGCTGAACCAGCAGCGCCGGCGCTGATCCCTCTCCTGTCACCCCCCATTCGCGCCATCTAGCGCTGCGGCCCGGAATTGAGCTAGGGCATCGCCGTCATATGTGAGGGGGGCCGACTTTGAACGACGCAGCAACCGCCGGAACGCCGGCGCCCAGCGGCCTGTCCGCCATGGTGAAGCACCGCCGCGTGCTCGTCGCGAGTCTGGCTGGCACCACGGTCGAGTTCTACGATTTCTATATCTATGCGACGGCGGCGAGCCTCGTCTTCGGCCCGCTCTTCTTCCCCGCCACGTCACCGACAGCACAGCTGATGGCAGCTTATGCCAGCTTCGCCCTCGCCTTTCTGGCGCGCCCGCTCGGCGCCGCCGTGTTCGGCCATTATGGCGACCGGATCGGCCGCAAATCGACGCTCGTCGCCTCGCTCATGCTCATGGGCGGCTCGACCTTCCTCATCGCCTTCCTGCCTACTTATGCGATGATCGGCTGGGTCGCGCCGCTGCTGCTCTGCATTCTGCGCTTTGGCCAAGGCTTCGGCCTGGGCGGCGAATGGGGCGGTGCTGCGCTGCTGGCGGTGGAGAATGCCCCGCCGGGCTGGCGCGCGCGCTTCGGCATGATGCCGCAGCTTGGCGCACCGCTGGGATTTGTCGCCGCGAACGGCCTGTTCCTGCTGCTCGGCCTGTGGCTGAGCGATGCGCAATTCATGGCGTGGGGCTGGCGCCTTCCCTTCCTCGCTAGCGCGCTGCTGGTCATCATCGGCCTATGGGTGCGCTTGAAGATGGGCGAGACGCCGGAATTCAAGGCGGCGCTTGAGGCCGAGCCACCGGCAGCCATTCCCTTAGCGGAACTGCTCACCCGCCATGTGCGCGCAACTATGGCCGGCACGCTCGCCGTCGTCTGCTGCTTCGCGCTGTTCTACATCTCTACGGCCTTCGCGCTGGGCTATGCCACGGTGAACATCGGCATGGCGCGCAGTGAGGTGCTGACCATTCAGCTTGCCGCGATCCTGATGCTCGCGCTCGGCATCGTCGTGGCCGGCTGGTGGTCCGACATGCGCTCGGCGAGCCGTGTGCTGATCGCCGGATGCGCCGCGACGGTACCGCTCGGCATCGTCTTCGGCGCCGGGTTCGACGCCGCCAATCCGCTAGCGCTGTTCCTCATCCTCGCCATGTCGCTGCTGCTGATGGGATTCACCTATGGCCCGCTCGGCGAATGGCTGACCGCCCTCTTCCCGCCGCGCGTGCGCTATTCCGGCTCGTCCTTCGCCTTCAACGTGGGCGGGATCATCGGCGGGGCCATGGCACCCATTGCCGCGCAATATCTGGTGAGCACGCATGGCGTGGGCGCCGTTGGCCTCTACCTCTCTGGCGCGGCGGTGATCAGCCTCATCGGACTGGTGTGGCTGGCACCGAGGGACTCGCAGCCCGGCTGAAGGCCGCCGGGCGGACGTGACCGAGCTTACGCCCGGCCATCAGATCCTTGTCAGGGTCGTTGTCAGGCCAAGGCGCCGTGACAATGCTTGTACTTCTCGCCGGAACCACAGGGGCACGGCGCGTTGCGGCTGATTTCCTCACCCGCATAGGGATTGCCCTCACCCACCGCCGCAGCCGTCGCGGCGCGCGGAATGGTCGTGGTGATGAACCCGCGCGTGCCGGCATCGATGTCCGCGCTGTTATCCTCGCCCGTGAACGGGTCGATATGGCTGGTGAGGAAGTCCGGCAGCTCAGGCAGCGGCGGCGGTGCCGGGTCCTGCATCTGGAACTGCACATGGCTCACCGTGCGGCTGACATCCTCGCGGATGTTCTCGAGCATCCGCTCGAAGAGCGCGAACGCCTCCTGCTTATACTCATTGATCGGCGTCTTCTGCGCATAAGCGCGCAGGTGGACGACCTGACGGAGGGCATCGAGCGTCGCCAGATGCTCTTTCCAGTGGTGGTCGAGATTCTGCAGCAGGATGCTCTTCTCGATCTGCGCCCAGGTCTCGGGCTTGAGATCATTGACCTTCTCCGCCAGCGCGGCATCGGACAGCGCGGTGAGGCGCTCGACGAACAGCTCCGGATCGACCACGTCCTCGGTCAGCCAGCCATCGATGTCCGGTGTCAGACTCATCACCGCCTCAAGGCGCTCCTTGAGCTGCGGAATATTCCACTGCTCGGGGTAGGTGCCCGGAGGACAGGCGGCGCCGACGATGTCGTTGATCGTCTCATGGCGCATCTCGGTGACGACATCGCCGACCGTTTCGGCATCCATGATCTCGCTGCGCTGTTCATAGATGACCTTGCGCTGGTCGTTCATCACGTCGTCATACTCGACGACCTGCTTGCGGATTTCGTAGTTGCGCTGCTCGACCTTTTTCTGCGCGGTCTCGATGGCCTTGCTCATCCACTTGGAGGGCGGAAGCGCCTCGCCATCCTCCAGGCTGGAGCGCATCATGCGCGCGAACAGCGTGTCCGGGCCGAAGATGCGCAGCAGATCGTCATCGAGGCTGAGGTAGAAGCGGGACAGGCCCGGATCGCCCTGACGGCCCGAGCGGCCACGCAGCTGGTTGTCGATACGGCGGCTCTCATGCCGCTCCGTGCCGAGCACGAACAGACCGCCGGCGGCGAGCACTTGCTGACGCTCTGCCTCGATTTCCGCTTCGATCCGCGCAATTGCGGCATCGCGCTCCGGCCCTTCCGGCATGTCCTTGAGCTCATCCTCAACCCGGAATTCCAGGTTGCCGCCGAGCTTGATGTCGGTGCCGCGGCCGGCCATGTTCGTCGCGATGGTCACCGCGCCGAGCCGCCCGGCCTGTGCCACGATCCCAGCTTCCTGCTCGTGGAAGCGCGCGTTCAACACCGAGTGCTTGACGCCCTCCTCCTTGAGGAAGCTGGAGAGCAGTTCGGACTTCTCGATGGAAACGGTGCCGACCAGCACCGGCTGCCCCTTGGCGGCATGTTCGCCAATCGTCCGGGCGATGCCTTTGAACTTGTCCTCAAGGCTCTTGTAGAACAGGTCCTGATCGTCCTGACGCTGCACCGGCAGGTTGGTCGGGATGGTCACCACGTTCATCTTGTAGATGTCGTAGAATTCCGCCGCCTCGGTCGCCGCCGTGCCGGTCATGCCCGAGAGCTTGGGATACATGCGGAAATAATTCTGGAAGGTGATCGAGGCGAGCGTCTGGTTCTCCGGCTCGATGTTCACGCCTTCCTTGGCTTCCACCGCCTGGTGAAGACCGTCGGACCAGCGGCGCCCATCCATCATGCGGCCGGTAAACTCGTCGATGATGACGACTTTGCCGTCCTTCACGATATAATCAATGTCGCGCCGGAACATGAAGTTGGCGCGCAGGGCCTGGTTCACATGGTGGACGACCTGCGTATTCTCGAAATCGTAGAGATTGGCGCCCTGGAGCAGGCCGGCATCCTCCAGCATCCGCTCCACCTTCTCGGTGCCGTCCTCGGTCAGCACGATCGAGCGTTGCTTCTCGTCCTTCTCGTAATCCTCGTCCGCGAGGTGCTTCACCAGCGCGTTGACGGACATGTACATCTCGGACTTGTCGTCCGTCGGACCGGAAATGATCAGCGGCGTGCGCGCTTCGTCAATCAGGATCGAGTCCACCTCGTCGACGATCGCGTAATTGAACGGGCGTTGGACCATCTGGTCACGCTCATACTTCATGTTGTCGCGCAGATAATCGAAGCCGAGCTCGTTGTTCGTGGCGTAGGTGATGTCCGCGTCATAAGCCGCGCGACGCTCCGGCTCGGAGAGGTTGGGCACGATCACGCCCGTGGTCAGCCCAAGGAAGTTATAGAGCTGGCTCATCCACTCGCAGTCGCGCCGGGCGAGATAGTCGTTGACGGTGACGACGTGGACGCCCTTGCCGGGCAGCGCGTTGAGATAGGTCGCGAGCGTAGCGACCAGCGTCTTGCCTTCACCGGTGCGCATCTCGGCGATCTCGCCGCGGTGGAGCACGATGCCGCCGACCATCTGAACGTCATAATGGCGCTGGCCCAGCGCGCGCTTCGCGCCCTCACGCACCGTCGCGAACGCCTGGGGTAGGATCTGGTCGAGCGTCGCGCCGTCAGCGAGCTGGCTGCGGAACTTGGCCGTCTGCGCCTTCAGCTCATCATCGCTCATGGCGACCATCGTCGGCTCGAATGCGGCAATCTGATTGACCGTCTTGCTGAGAGACTTGACGTAACGCTCATTTGAAGAGCCGAAGAAGAATTTGGCAACGCCGCCGAGCATATCGGAAATTCCTGTCTGAAAACGGAAAGGTCGGGCGCCGGTTCACACACCGGCAAGCGAACGCGCCGGGAGCCAGCGCGCGAACAGCAGAATGGCAGACCGGCAACATGGCGGCCTGCGGCGGGCTTAGATCAGCCAGCTCTGCTTCAGAGAAAGATGGGTGCGGCCATTACGGGCCGGCAGCGCGAGTGCCGTAGCCTGATCTGCCCGTACAAGGACGGCCTCGGCCCGCGTGTCAGCACGAGACAAGACTCGCGCGACCGCAATCGCCTGCTCACTGGAGGGGGCCAGCTGCGATTCTGCACTCAGTTCCACCTGCGCAGGCGCCACGCGGCTCTCGCCGACCATCAGGCCGGAGAGCGACGCAAGAAGCGCAGACAGGAGGATCATCAATTGCAAGTCGCAGGCATCCCGGCCGGTAAGACGCACCCCACATAGGATGCGGCAAGCGGTTCGTCTACGCCCTTCACCATGAACGATCCGGAAACGGGCCGTCCATGGCTCGTGCAGGATCAGACGAGCCGGCTCTGCTTGAGCGCCGCCGCAATGAAGCTGGCAAACAGCGGGTGCGGATCGAACGGCTTGGACTTGAGCTCCGGATGGAACTGCACGCCGATGAACCATGGGTGATCCGGCCGCTCGACGATCTCCGGCAGCGTGCCGTCCGGCGACATGCCCGAGAAGATGAGGCCGCCCTGCTCAAGCGGTTTGCGATAGGCTGCGTTCACCTCGTAGCGATGCCGATGGCGCTCGCTGATATCGTCGGCACCGTAGATGCTGGAAACGACGCTGTTGCCGCTGAGCTTGGCCGGATAGGCACCCAGGCGCATGGTGCCGCCAAGGTCGGTATCGACATTGCGGGTCTGCAGCCCCTCGGCGCTCATCCACTCGGTGATGAGGCCCACAACCGGCTCGCTGGTCTCGCCGAACTCGGTGGTCGAGGCGCGCTCGATCCCGGCGGTGTTCCGCGCACCCTCGATGCAGGCCATCTGCATGCCGAGGCAGATGCCGAAGAAGGGCACGCCCCGCTCGCGCGCGAACCGCACGGAGGCAATCTTTCCTTCCGAACCGCGCACGCCAAAGCCGCCCGGCACAAGAATGCCGTGCATCGGCTCAAGCTGGGCCGCGATGTCGCTGTCTTCGGCCTCGAACAGCTCGGCATCGAGCCACTGGACCTTCACCTTCACGCGATTGGCCAGCCCGCCATGCACGAGCGCCTCGTGCAGCGACTTGTAGGCATCCGGCAAGCCGACATATTTGCCGACGACACCGATGGTCACTTCCCCTTCGGGGTGAACCTGCCGGTCCATGATGTCGAACCAGCGGGTCAGGTCCGGCTCGCGCGAGCCTTCGATGCCGAAGGCGCTCAGCACGGCGCGGTCCAGCCCTTCGCGGTGATACTGCACCGGCACGGCATAGATGCTGCTGGCGTCGAGCGCGGGAATCACGGCTTCCGTGCGCACATTGCAGAACAAGGCGATTTTCGCCCGCTCGCTGTCCGGCAGCGGATGCTCAGTGCGGCAGAGCAGAATGTCGGGCTGAATGCCGAGCGAAGTCAACTCGCGCACGCTATGCTGGGTCGGCTTGGTCTTCAACTCGCCGGCCGCCGCAATATAGGGCACCAGCGTCACATGCACGAGCACGGTCTGGCCGTGGCCCAGCTCATTGCGGAGCTGGCGGATGGCCTCCATGAACGGCAGGCTCTCGATGTCGCCCACCGTGCCTCCGATCTCGCACAGCACGAAATCGACATCGTCCGTCTCGGCCAGAGCGAAGCGCTTGATCTCGTCCGTCACGTGCGGGATCACCTGCACGGTGGCGCCCAGATAATCGCCGCGCCGCTCGCGCTGGATGATCGTCTGGTAGATGCGCCCTTGCGTCACATTGTCGGCCTGCCGGCTCGCAACGCCCGTGAAGCGCTCATAATGGCCAAGATCGAGATCGGTCTCCGCCCCGTCGTCCGTCACATAGACTTCGCCATGTTGATAAGGCGACATCGTGCCGGGATCGACATTGAGGTAAGGATCGAACTTACGGGTGCGGACCTTGTAGCCACGCGCTTGGAGGAGCGCCGCAAGCGACGCAGCCATAAGGCCTTTTCCAAGCGAGGAGACCACGCCGCCGGTGATGAATATGAACCGCGCCATGGGAGAGGAGGCTTACGCTGAACTCGAACGGAAGGGCAAGCGAACGAATCCGCTACCGGTGAAAAAAAACTGGTGGATCGTTACTGCGCGAGCGGGGCGCCAGCAGCGCCATTGGCAGGCGCCGAGGCCGGACCGGCCGGTGCTGCCGCGCTGTTGGCCGCGCCGGAAATGCCATCACCATCGGCAATCGGCGCCGACATGTCGCTGGTGCCGGACTGGCCGACCAGCGAGGTATCGATCGTCGCTGCCCGGTGCTGCGTGGCGGCAATCACAGCCAGCACAATGCTCATGCCCACGAACAAAGTCGCGAGAATCTTGGTCGCCCGGCTGAGGAAATCCGCCGCGCCGCGCGCCGACATCAGACCGGACGGGCTGCCACCGCCACCCATGCCGAGCCCGCCACCCTCGGACCGCTGCATCAGAATGACAGTGACGAGCGCGAAGGCGATGATCGCCTGGACGACAAGGAGAAAGGTGAACAGCATGAGCGGTTAGGACATCCCGACGGGTGTTGAAGCAGCGCCCTTAGCGCGCATTGCGCCGGGCATCAACCTTTGCGGCAGGTCGCAATGAATCCGCTCAGCCATGGAAATAATCATAGACCGTCTGTGCGACCGCCGATGAAACGCCGGGTGCACGCTGGAGGTCGTCGAGGCTGGCGTTGCGCACGGCGCGGGCGGTACCGAAATGCATGAGCAGCGCTTTTTTACGCGCGGGCCCGATGCCGGGCACTTCGTCCAGCGAGCTGACAGTGATCGCCTTGGCCCGTTTCTGCCGGTGCGCGCCGATCGCAAAACGGTGCGCCTCGTCGCGCAACCGCTGCAGGTAGAATAGCACCGGGTGATTGACTGGCAGTTGGAAGTCCCGCCCGTCCAGCAGGTGAAACACTTCCCTGCCCTCGCGACCATGATGCGGCCCCTTGGCGACGCCGACCATCGGCACATCCTCGATGCCCATTTCTTCCAGCGCCTTGCGCGCTGCGTTGAGCTGGCCCCGGCCGCCATCGATCAGCACCAGGTCCGGCCATTCCCCGGATTCGCGATCGGGATCTTCCTCGGCCGCGCGGCCGAAGCGGCGGCCGAGCACTTCGCGCATCATGCCATAATCATCGCCCGCGACCGTCTCCGGGCGCTTGATGTTGAACTTGCGATAGCCGCTCTTGCGGAAACCCTCCGGCCCCGCCACCACCATGGCCCCCAGCGCGCTCGTGCCCTGGATATGGCTGTTATCGTAAATCTCGATGCGATTGGGCGGCCCTTCCAGACCCAGCAGTTCGGCCATGTCGGCTAGAATTTTGCCTTGCGCGCTGCTCTCGGCCTGCCGACGCTCCAGCGCTTCCTCGGCGTTGCGCTGGGCCTGCTTGATGAGTTTCACGCGGCTGCCCCGTTGCGGCACCTCGATGCGCACCTTGCGCTCCAGCTTCTGGCTCAGCGCCTCGGCGAGCAGCAGGGTTTCGGAAGGCTCGCGGTCGCACAGCACCAGCGGCGCCGGCGGCACATCCTCATAGAATTGCGCCATGAACTGCATCAGCACCTCATCCTCCCCCACCTCGGCGGTGTGAACCGGGAAGAAGCTGCGATGCCCCCAATTTTGCCCGCCGCGAATGAAGAAGGCCTGGATGCACATGCCGCCATTGCGGCTGGCGAGCGCGAAAATATCAGCGTCGCCCAACCCCTCAGCGTGGATCGCCTGACTGCCCTGGATGAAGGTCAGCGCCTTGAGCCGGTCCCGGTAGACGGCAGCCATCTCGTAATCGAGCGACTCCGCTGCCGCATTCATCGCCTCGCCGAGCCGCGCCTGTACCGCCGTGGACTTGCCGCCGAGAAAGTCCTGCGCGTCCTGGGTCAGGGCCGCATAATCGGCCTCGTTGATCCGCCCGACGCAGGGCGCGGAGCAGCGGCGAATTTGATACAGCAGGCAGGGCCGCGAGCGATTGGCGAAGAAGCTGTCCGTGCAACTGCGCAGCAGGAACAGCTTCTGCAGCGCGTTGAGCGTCTTGCGCACCTGCCCCGCCCCCGCGAAAGGCCCGTAATATTGCCCCTTGTAGCGCCGCGCACCGCGGTGGAGCTGCACGCGCGGAAAGGCGTGATCCTCGCGCAGCAGGATGAACGGGAAGCTTTTGTCATCGCGCAGCAGCACGTTGTAGGGTGGCCGAAAGCGCTTGATGAGCTGCGCTTCCAGCAGCAGCGCCTCGGCCTCGCTCTGGGTTGTGACGATCGTCATCGAGCGGGTCTGCGAGACCATGCGCTGCAGCCGGCGCGGCAGGCGATCGACCTGCGTATAGTTGGACACCCGATTCTTGAGCGCCCGCGCCTTGCCGACATACAGCACGTCGCCGCGCGCATCCTGCATCCGATACACGCCGGGTCGCGTGCCCAAGGTCTTGAGCGTTTCGCGAATCGCCGCGACGCCAGCATCCACGTCCGGCAATTCACTGCCACGGATTGTCGAGGTCGCCTTTTCTTCGTTGAAGCGATTGGGGGACGATGGCCGCTCGGTCATCCGCGCCATTTAGGGGCGAGAAGCGGACAGGACAACGGCCTCCTGCCTCAACCGGCCGAACCACGACCCTTCAAAAGCAGAAAGGCCGGACCGATCGCTCGGCCCGGCCTTTCTAAAGCCATCAATCTGCAGGTCGTTCAGTGCGCGAGCTTGCCGATCACGTCGTCTACGAGGCCCTTGTCGGCCGCGGCACTGTGGGTCTCGCGGATCAGCACGCCGGCTGCTGCCGTCGCCGCTGCAGCCGCCTTGGCGCGCACATCGGCAATGGCCGCGCGCTCAGCTGCGGCGATCTTGTCTTCCGCCATCTTCTGGCGGCGGACGACTAGCGCTTCAGCTTCCGCCTGGGCTGCGGTGATGAGATCGGCCGCTTCCTGCTCGGCGGCAGCGCGCATCGCGTCGGCTTCCTTGGCGACGGAGGCGATCCGGCCTTCATACTCGGCCTTGAGCGCTTCGGCTTCCTTGCGGAGCCGCGCGGCTTCGTCGAGCTGATTGCGGATCGTCGCGATCTTGGCGTCCAGCGACCGGGCGATGAGCGCTGGCACCTTCTTCCAGATCAACACCGCGATGAAGACCAACATCGAAAGGCTGACCCAGCCCGTAGCGTCCATCCACAGCGCGGTGGGGTCCTGGATGTGCTCCTCAGGCCCGCCGACCGCTTCTGTCGCGGCATGAACGTCGCCGCTCAGGGCCTGGACCTTGTCGGCATTCTCGAGATTGAACTGGACGGCCTGCGATCCATTGTCGCTCGCCGATGCCGCATTGGCGGCCTGTGCCATGTGGGAATTGGCCATATCAGAGTACCGCCTTCACTGCCTTGAGCGCCGCATCCGGCGACACCTGCGTGCCGGCGACCTTCTGCACGATGTCCGCTGCGGCGTCCGCTGCAACGGTTTCGATCTGCGCCAGCGCCTTCACACGACCGGCCTCGATCTCGCCTTCGGCTGCGGCCAGCTTTTCGCTGAGCGCTGCGTCGGTCTTGGCCAGCGCGGCCTCGCGATTGCGAGCAGCTTCGGCCTTTGCCTGGGCCAGACGGCCCTGCGCAGCGGCACGCGCTTCATTTTCCTTCGCCCGCCAGTCGGCTTCGAGCGCATCGGCCTTGGCCGAATTCGCACGGGCCGCTTCGAGATCGTCGGCGATCTTCTTGTCGCGCGCATCCACCGTGGACTGGATCTTCGGCACCATGCCGCGACCGATCACGAAAAACACGAACCCGAATGTCAGCAGAACCCAGAAGATCTGCGACGAGTAGGTTGCGGCGAGCTGGGCTATCTGAGGCATATCACCTGTCCGTTTGCGCGGTCCGGCGGCAGCCCGTCATTGGGCAGCCGCCGGCTCCACATCATCGTCTGTCGTCTTGCGGGCGATCAGGCGACGAAGATCAGGATCATCGCGACGACGAACGCCAGCAGGCCGAGAAGCTCTGCGGCGGCGAAGCCGATGAACAGACGGCCCTGCTGGCCGTCGGCAGCGCCCGGATTGCGCAGCGCGCTCTCAAGGAACGAGCCGAAGACGTTACCCACGCCGAGCGCGGCCACGCCGGCACCGATAGCAGCCAGACCGGCACCGATCAGCTTTGCGGCTTCTGCGTCCATGTTACTTAACTCCTTTTCTGAAACTCGATTTGGTCGTTGGTTGAAACTCAGTGCAGATGCTCGGCGTCGTGAATGTACAGCGACGTCAGCAGTGCGAAAACATAGGCCTGGATGCCAGCGACCAGGATCTCCAGCGCAGAGATGCCGACCATCAGGGCAAAGCTGGGGATGCCGACGCCAAGGCCGGGCGCCACGCCAGCAGCCGAAGCGTTGATCACGAAGCCGGCAAGCACCTTGAGCAGAATGTGACCGGCGATCATCGCGACGAACAGTCGCAGGCCCAGCGAGAAGGGGCGCACCATGAACGAGACGAACTCGATGATGGGGATCAGCCAGATCAGCCACAGCGGCGTGCCGTGCGGCACGAACAGCGAGAAGAACTTGAGGCCATGCTTCCAGAAGCCGACGATCAGCACGATCGAAAAGCTCAGGATCGCGAGAACGCCGGTTACCGTGAAGTGGCTGGTAAAGGTGAAGGGATGCAGGCCGAAAATGCCGATGGGCAGCAGGCCGAGCAGGTTGGCGAAGAGGATGAACATGAACAGCGAGAAGATGTAGGGCACATATTTGCGCCCGCCCTTGCCGATATTGTCATCGGTCAGCTTCGCGATGAAGCCGGTCATCGACTCTACAGCCGCCTGCCAGCGCCCCGGCACCAGATCGCGCTTCATGCCGAGCAGCATGAAGCCCCACAGAACGACGACCGTGATCACCATCCACAGCGCGCTGTTGGTGAACGCAATGTTGTAACCACCGAGGCTCCACTGTTCGGTACCGAACAGCGGCTCGATGGCGAACTGGTGCATAGGATCGATCTTGCCGGGTTCTGCCACGTCTGATTCCCAAAAAGCCGTCTGCGATTATGACGAAAGCGCCCTTACTTCTCAGGACGCTTCATCGAAATCTTCCAAATATTCCTGAAGGCTACGATGATCCCCAGAAAGAGGAAAACCAGCAGGAGCCAGGGCGATGTGCCGATGAACCGGTCCAGGACCCATCCAATCAGCGCGCCGCCGACAAGACCGCCGATCAGCTCCGCAAGAACCCGGTTGCCGAGGCGATAATTCTTATCGCCGCCAACTTCCCGGTCCGCTCCGGTCCTGACCTTTTCGACTGCCTCGGCACGTTCCAACCGCTCGCTGAGCGACTTGATGCGTTCATCTTCGGCAATCGGGTCTCGCCCAGGTTCGGTCTCTGTCATCGTGCCAACTCCCGTTCACGCCAAGAGACGTAAAAACCAGCGCTGCATGACGTGCCTGAGCCGCCCCCGTCAAGGCGCGGCCCGTGTAGAAAGCGTTGGCGTGCAAGTCAACACTGGTGACCGCGCCGGAGGGATCAGGCGGATTTTCGAGGAAAATTAGGCCCTCAGTGGCGCGAATCGCTCAGCGTGTGGCGGTGGCGCAATAATCCGGCAGCGCAATCGGTCCGGCCCCTTTGGTCTGCCACGGACCATTGCCGATCCGGTAGATCTGCCCTTCCGAAACGCGCCCGGCCAGCGTCTGACAACCGGTCACGGCCGCCATGTCCTGCACGGTCACGCCACGCTTGGCCGCCAGATCGGTGTAAGCCGCGCGCCGCTTGATGTTGAGCGCATCCACGGCGGCGCGCACATCGCTGCTCACCGAGCCGTTGACGCCCAGATAGCCATCCGACTGCTCGCCGACTGTACCGGCCGACTTGGCGGCGCTCACCACCGCGTCCTGCGCAATGGCCGGAGCCGCTCCGACGACGCCGAGACCGAAAACTGCCGCAAGCGCTGCGGCGCGAATGCTGTGCATATATGTCATTTCGGGAATAGCTCCGGATTGTTCTCGATGAGGTCCTTGGCGTCTTGCTGAAGGCGCACGACCACTTCCTGCTGAATCTTCACGTTGAGATTGATCTCGATCGGCTTTTCGGGCGCGCGCACCTGAATGCAGCCGCCTGCCGCTCCGGCAAGCGCAAGCCCCAAGCCCAGTCGCGTTGCGCGCGATATCCATCGTCGGTGCCTCATTTCCTGTCCCCTTCTATCCTCTTGTCGCTGTCCGCCGGCTGAACGACCACCCCGGAACCCCGCGTGAATGCTCCGCTGCCGACGGGCACAAACTGGTCGCCCAGACTGCCATTGATGAGCTTGGTCGGATCGGCAAGTCCGGTCGCGGTGTTCAGCAGCCCCCGGAAGGGCGCCTCGATCCGCACATTGAACAGGAAGGGCAGGCCAAGGAACGGTCGCGCCAGGAAGCTGCGGCGCGTTTCTTCCGTGCCCTGATTGACCCCGTTGATGCTCACCTGCGTGACGAACTCGCCATCGATGGCGCCATCCAGCCGGATTGCGAGGCAGCGATAGCCCAAATTCTTGAGCGCATCGAAGGCCAGCCGCGCCATTGCATTGAGCTGCGCATTGGACACCTCACCCACGTAAGAAAGGCGTCCGGCCCGGCGCTCTGGATCGCATGGGATCGTCAGGCCTTGCGTGCTGGTGAGGTAGCGTGGCTCGTCGCCCTCTTGCCGCGCAACCAGCAGGCCGCCAACGATCCGCCCGCCATCCTTGTCGAACACCATCGGCAGCAGACCATCGAAGGTGCCCGTCGCGGAGATGTTCTCCAGCTCCAGCGTGTTGATAAAGGCGCCCGCATCCAGCCCGACGACGCGGAAGGTGAGATTGCGCGGCTGGCGCGAATCCAGCGCGAGCGGCGCGGGCATCAGCTCCAGCATACCGCCGGAGAACGGCCAGCGCCCGCCCTCGATCTCTGCCACCTCGCTGGAGAGCAATTGATAGCGAATGGTGCCGTCGCGCACCTCGATGCCCGGGTTGACGCTCTCCACCGTCACCACCTGGCCGGGTTCGGTGCGCAGGCCAAGCAGGTCCGTGAAGCGGATCGTCGTCGACAGGCCGGCGACCGGGCCGAAGGCGGCCGCGAAAGCCATGTTCTCGGTCGAGAATGTCCCGTCGCTGGTCACCTTGTCGCCGGTCCAGCGGATCTGGCCGGCGCCGTTCACAACTCCAGCGACATTGGCGACCACGCCCAGCGAGAGCGGCGTGAGATCGTCCGGCTGAAGCGCATTGCCGAAGCGCAAGTCTTTCACCGTCAGATCGGCGCGGCCTGCGCCACGGCTGAGGTCGTGCCGGATCACCACATCGGCGACCTTGGCCTTTCGTTCCGGATGCACCAGCACACCAGTCGCCTCGATGCGATTATCGGCCAGGGTCAGACGTACCTGCTCGCCGGCCAGCGGATTGAAGCGCCGATCGGCTTGCGTGTCCGCAACGCGCAGATTGCCATCGACGGCCAGACGTCCGTCGGCGAACTGCCACTGCCCTTCCATAGCGGTGAGATCGAGCGGCACGGAGCCGATCCGCCCACGCCCCGCCGAAATCGTCCCGGCGAGACCACCCGCCGACCCACGTCCGCCCGTCAGGCGATCGGCAGCGAGCCGGACCGGGGCTTCGGCCGAACCAATGCGCACGTTCGGCTGCTGGATTTCGAAACGGCCGGTGGTGAGGCCGTGACGCGCCGCGCTGGCATCAAATGCGAAGGGATTGTCGCCCAGCCGGCCGCGCAATGCCACGTCGCGGATCGCGGCCGCGCCCTCCCCCAGCCCGCAAACCTGTAACGCCGCAGGATCGAGCACGAGGCCGGACATGCTGAGCGAAGCCCAGCGCAAGGGCACGCAAGTCCCTGATAGACTAATCGCCCCGCCTGCCCCTACGCGGGCGTCGAGCGGCATCTGCAGGCCCTTGACCGCGCCGCCCGGCAAGGGGCCGTCCAGCGTCACCTGGGTCTGAAGGCTGCCGCGCCCCGCGCCATCCACGGCAAAGCGCAGCGGGGTGAGCGCGAGCCGCGCCCCGCCGGCATTATAAGGTCTCAACGTCGCGGTGCCACGCACGCCGCCCTGCTCCAGCGTGGCGAACTCGATTCGGCCCTCCGGCAGATCGCCACCGGCGATGTCCAGCCGTCCCGACGCGCGCAGGCCACCGGGCCAGTCGATGCGCACCGCGCTGCCTTCCCAATTCTCGATCCGCGCGCCGCTCGCCGAGCGCAGCGCGAAGCGGTCAAGCCGGGCATTACCTTGCGCGCCAAGCATATTGACCTGGCCTGCCAGTTCGATGTGATTGCGCCGGCCGATCGCCTCGACTGCGCGCGCCAGCTTGTGCGCGATCGGTTCCAGTGGACTGCCATCGGCCGCCGAAGCGAGGCGCGCAAGATTGATCCCGCGAGCCGGCCGGGCATTTTCGATGGTCCCGGTGCCTTGCCACGCCAAAGCGCGATTGCGGGAATCGAGCTGCACGGCGAAATTGCCACCCAGCTTCGCGGCGTCACTTTCAAGACCGTCGACAAGCGCGCTGACGGCGGCAAGCGAAGCGCTCCCCCGTAGGGTATCGCCTTCGCCTTTAAAGGTGATGAGCCCGGACAGTTCCTTGAACTCGCGCTTGCCCCGCCCGTCCCCCTGCTCGGCCAAAGGCGCAGCGAGGCTCACCGCACCGCCCAAGGGTTCAAGCGCCAGGTTTGTGCGGATGTTGAGATCGAGCGTGAGGGCCGTCAGCCGGAGCTTCGCCGCCTCGCATCCAACGCCGCTGACGTGGGCGGGGCCCTTGAGGTGAATTTCGCCATTCTCGGTCGCCACGTCCACTGGCGCCCGCAGCGCCCGCAGCCTGCAATCGCCAAAGGCAAGCGCCGGGCTCGCGAGATTAAGCTGACCATTGAACCCTGACGACAACGGCCCGCTGCCATCCAGCCCCAGCTCGACCGTGCCGTTGTCGGTGACGATCCGCGCCTGTGCGTCCTCGATCACTGCCGACCAGTCGGGCAGCTTGGGATCGCCCGTGCCGCCTTCCAGCAAGCGACTGACCTGACCCAAGTCCAGCGCCCCATCGGCAATCCGCCCGCGCAGCCGAACGCCGCTGGCCTCGAGCCGATCGATATAAGGCCCGGTCAGGCCCCAGGCGAGTTCGAGCTCGATGAAGCGGACCGTGAGATCGGGCGATTTCGGGTCGCCAATGACGAGATTGTCCAGCCGCTGGTGCTGCGGACCGATCCGCGTGATCTCATATCGGCCCTGTACGCCCCGCTTGGCCAGTTCCCGCGCGATGAAGCTGTCGGCAATCGGCTCGCGCGCCAGCCAGAGGCCGCCCGCGACCAGCAGCAGCGCCGTCGCGCTCCCGCCGGCAATCCAGCGCACACGTTGACGGCGCCGGTGCAGCCGCTCTGCTGCACCCGCCTCTAGTCCGTCATCCTCTTCGACCCACTCGGTCAGACGTTTATCCCCGTCATTCCCGCTTGCCGCTCTGCCGGCTCGCGCTTAGCTACAATGTTCATGGGCGAAGGGCGATCCCGGGGCAAGAGCGAGACGAGTCATGATGGCGTTGGCCACCGCGCCCGCCTGCGGCAGCGACTCGCGACCGGACCGGATGGGCTGCTCGACCATGAACTGATCGAATATCTGCTCGCGCTCGCCCTGCCGCGCCGGGATACCAAGCCGCTGGCAAAGGCCCTGATCGCCCGCTTCGGCTCGTTGGGCGCCGTGCTCAGCGCCGATTGGGCCACGCTGATGCAGGTCGACGGCATGGGCGAGACCACGACCGCCGCGCTCAAGGCGACACAGGCCGCCGCCCTGCGGATGCTCCGCAACGAGGTGGCGGAGCGGCCGGTGCTGGCATCATGGCAGGCCCTGCTCGATTATTTGCGCGCCGACATGGCCCATCTCTCGATCGAGCGCGTGCGCGTGCTTCATCTCAACGCCCGCAACATCCTGCTGCGTGACGATCATATGGGGGACGGCTCGGTGGATGAAGCTGCCATCTACGCCCGGCAAGTTGCCCGTCGCGCACTGGAATTCGGCTCGGCCGGCGTCATTCTTGTCCACAATCATCCCAGCGGTTTGCCCGAGCCGAGCCGGCAGGACATCCTCATGACTCGCGACGTCATCGCCGCGCTCAAGCCCCTCGGCGTGACCGTCCACGATCATGTCATTGTCGCGACCGAAGGTCACCGTTCGATGCGGGCCATGGGACTGATCTGAGGTTGCGGCACGCGGACGAGGCTCTGATCAATCGGTCGACGCGCACCCATCTGCGGACGATTCGCTTTATGTCGCCGCGACCACCCACCACGGACAGCATTGATTTTTATCGCCATATCTCAGTACCTTGAGTCATAGCCACCGCCATCACCCGCGCGATTTGCCCGTTTCGCCGCAGCCTGCTAGGGGCAGGCCGTCTCCAATCTGTCTCATCAGGAACCCGCCTCATGGTGCCTCGTTACGCTCGCCCGCAAATGACCGCGATCTGGGAGCCGGAAGCGCGCTTCCGGATCTGGTTCGAGATCGAGGCTCATGCGACCGAAGCGTTGGCCGAACTGGGCGTGGTGCCCAAGAGCGCCGCCAAGGCGCTGTGGGACTGGTGGGCGACCAATCCCTCCATCGACGTGCCCGCCATCGATGCCATTGAGGCCGTGACCAAGCATGACGTGATCGCCTTCCTCACCTGGGTGGCCGAGCAGGTCGGCGATGAAGCCCGCTTCATGCACCAGGGCATGACCAGCTCGGACGTGCTGGACACCTGCCTCAACGTGCAACTTGCCCGCGCGGCCGATCTGCTGATCGCCGATCTCGATGCGCTGCTGGAGGCGATCAAGCGCCGCGCGTTCGAGCACAAGCTCACGCCGACCATTGGTCGCAGCCACGGCATCCACGCCGAGCCGGTCACCTTCGGCCTCAAGATGGCGGAAGCCTATGCCGAGTTCTCCCGGTGCAAGGCGCGGCTGATCGCGGCCCGTGAAGACGTCGCCACCTGCGCAATTTCGGGCGCCGTGGGCACCTTCGCCAATATCGATCCCAAGGTGGAAGAGCATGTCGCGGCCAAACTCGGCCTTACGGTCGAGCCGGTCAGCACGCAGGTGATCCCGCGCGATCGCCATGCGATGTTCTTCTCGACGCTGGCGGTGATCGCCGGCTCCATCGAGCGGCTCTCGGTCGAGGTGCGCCACCTGCAGCGCACCGAGGTGCTGGAGGCCGAGGAATATTTCTCTCCCGGCCAGAAGGGCTCGTCGGCGATGCCGCACAAGCGCAACCCGGTGCTGACCGAGAATCTGACCGGCCTTGCCCGCATGGTGCGCGCTTATGCCCTGCCCGCGCTGGAAAATGTCGCGCTGTGGCATGAGCGGGATATCTCCCACTCTTCGGTCGAACGCTTCATCGGCCCCGACGCCACGATCACGCTCGACTTCGCCCTAGGCCGGCTCACGGGCGTGATCGACAAGCTGCTCGTTTACCCCGAGCGCATGATGAAGAACATGAACCGGATGGGCGGCCTCATCCACTCGCAGCGCGTGCTGCTCGCCCTCACCCAGGCTGGCGTGAGCCGCGAGGACAGCTATGCGATGGTCCAGCGCAACGCCATGCAGGTGTGGCAGTCGGATGGTGCCCATTCGCTGCTCGATCTGCTCAAGGCCGACCCGGCCGTTTCCGCGCATCTCTCCGGTCCGCAGCTCGAGGCACTGTTCGACCTCGACTATCATCTGAAGCATGTCGACACGATCTTCACGCGGGTGTTCGGAACCGCTGGCTGACCCGCCCGTTCCGGAAGCTCCCATGTCCGCAGAGAGGCGTTGAAACGCGCCCCTAGGCAAGCCGTCACGGCGCGCTTATGGTCAGGCTCTACGGACCAAGCAGAGGAAGACAAGCCATGCAGTTCCTCCGGACAGCCTTCTGGGTCGTACTGGCGATCATTATCGTCATTTTCAGCTTCGCCAACTGGACCCCCGTGATGATCAATCTGTGGGGCGGTCTCCAGCTGGAAACCAAGCTGCCGGTTCTCGTGATCGTCGCGTTTCTCGCCGGTTCGCTGCCGTTCTGGGCGCTGCATAAGGCCACCAAATATCGGATGCGCCGGCGGCTCGACAGCGCAGAGCGTGCGCTCGCGGCTTCCGCGCCGGCGGCGACGGCGCCAGTGGTTCACACCCAGGACCACCCCGCGCCAACCGCCACGCCCGATCACATCACCCCAGCGGGATTCGACCCCGCACCGCCCGTTCGCACGATCGACGTGCGGGTGGACGACGATCTCAAACCGGCAGGCAGAACCGACACTCCATGACCAGCATTATCTATATCGCCATCGACACGCCGTCCCTGCCCCATGCGCAGGAGCTGGTTCAGAAGGTCCGCAACCATGTCGGCGGCATCAAGCTGGGGCTGGAATTCTTCTGCGCCAATGGCCACCATGGCGTGCATGAGATGCGCAAGTTCGGTTTGCCGATCTTTCTCGACTTGAAGCTGCACGACATCCCGAACACCGTAGCCAAGGCGGTTCAGGCCCTGCACGCGCTCGAACCGTCGATCCTCACCGTCCATGCCTCTGGCGGACGGGCGATGCTGGAAGACGCCAAGGCTGCGGCCGGGGTCCATACCAAGGTCGTCGCCGTGACGACGCTCACGAGCCTTGACCAGACCGATCTGGAGGAAACCGGCGTCCATGGCGGTCCGCAGGAACAGGTCGAGCGGCTGACGTTGCTCGCAAAGGAGGCTGGTCTCGACGGCATCGTCTGCTCCGGCAATGAGGTCGCCCGCGCGCGCAAGCTGTGGCCCGCCGGCTTCTTTGTCGTGCCTGGCGTGCGCCCCAGCGGCGCCAGCAAGGGCGATCAGAAGCGCGCGGTCACGCCGCGTGAAGCGGTGGATGCCGGCGCCTCGCTGCTGGTCATTGGCCGTCCGATCACTCAGGCGCCCGAGCCTGACATGGCGGCCCGCGAGATCGAGGCGACGCTTTAGGCGACAGACGAAATACTCCCCTCCTCTTCAGAGGATGGGCCAGGGGGGGTTGGCGATGCGCAGCATCGCTCTATCGGTGAACAACCGCGAGGTTGCTGCACCACCCCAACCCCTCCTCTGAAGAGGAGGGGCTAAATCCGGCCCTGAATACTTTGCGTAATTCAACAGCGGGATGTGCTTGGGCAGCACGGCCCTCGTCGCCCACGACTCCGGCGTAGATCCGGCCCATTGCCCGAGCCGCGTCCCACCGCAAATACGCAAAACCTCGTATCAACAGCAGCGAGCCGCAGGCCGATCACTGGCTTCGCGACGAGGTGCTGCACAGGTTGGTGCGAGTCGGGTCAAGGCCCGGTTCGCCCACCATGGCTCCCCTCACGCAAAGGGGTGACATGGGATATAACCACATATGACAGACACTAACGCGCTGCGCATGAGCAAGCGTGATCTGCTGGCGCTCATTGGAACCACGGCGGGCGCATCGGCGATGTACATGGCGATGTCGAGCCTCGGCCAGGCTCAGGCCTCGACGTTCAAGGGACCGATCAAGCTGGAGGGCGGCGCCAAGGGCGCAAGCGTGCTCATTCTGGGCGCCGGCGTCGCGGGGATGACCGCCGCGCTGGAACTCAGCCGCGCCGGCTACAAGGTTCAGGTGCTGGAGTATAACGACCGCGTGGGCGGGCGCTCCTGGACGCTCAAGGGCGGCGACACCTACACTGAACTCGGCGGCGCGACACAGAAGTGCGACTTCGCGCCGGGCAATTACATCAATCCCGGCCCGTGGCGCATTCCATGGCACCACCATGGCATCATGCATTATTGCCGCGAACTGGGCGTCGCGCTCGAACCGTTCATGCAGGTCAATTACAACGCCTATGTCCACTCGACGAAGGCGTTCGGCGGGGCCCCGCAGCGCTACCGGCATGTGCAGGCCGATTTCTACGGCCATGTCAGCGAATTGCTCGCCAAGGCGGTCAACAAGAATGCCCTGGCGGATACGCTCAGCAAGGAGGATGGCGACATCCTGCTGGAATCCCTGCGGAGCTGGGGCGCGCTCGACAAGGACATGCGCTATGTGAAGGGCCGCGAGTCCAGCAACCGCCGTGGCTGGGATAAGCAGCCGGGCGGCGGCCTGACTGCCGAGCCGATCCCCTCCGAGCCGATGACCGCCGAAACGGTGCTCCGTTCACGCCTGTGGCGCTCGATTGGCGGCAACCTCACCTGGGATCATGAGTTCGCCATCTTCCAGCCGGTTGGCGGCATGGAAATGGTCGCCAAGGGCTTTGAGCGGGCCGTGGGCCATCTGGTTCGCCTCAACAGCAAGGTCACTGCGATCAAGCAGGGCGCGAAAGGCGTCACGGTCGATTATGTCGACACCAAGTCCGGTGCCGCCGCGCAGGCCAAGGCTGACTGGTGCATCTGCACGATCCCGCTGCCTATCCTCGCGCAGATCGACATGAATGTCGGCCCCAAGCTGGCCGGCGCCATCCGTGCCGTGCCCTACTCGACCAGCGTCAAGGTCGGGCTGGAGTTCAAGCGGCGCTTCTGGGAGCAGGACGACCAGATCTATGGCGGCATCACCACCACGGATCTGCCGATCTCGCAGATCAGCTACCCCAGCAGCAATTATGGCGCCAGCGGCCCGGGCGTGCTTCTGGGCGCTTATACCGGCGGCTCGACAGGGTTCGAACTGACCGCGCTGCCGCCGGAAGAGCGCGTCAAGCGCGCGCTCGAATGGGGCGCGCAGATCCATCCGCAATATAAGGCCGAGTTCATGAACGGCGTGGCCGTCGGCTGGCACCGGGTACCCTGGGTGCTCGGCTGCTTCGGGCAATGGACGGAGGAAGCGCGCGCCGAGCACTACCGGAATATGTGCGAATTCGACGGGCGGATCGTCCTGGCGGGCGAACATACCTCCTATATCGGCGGATGGCAGGAAGGCGGTATCACCTCCGCCATCGATGCGATTACGCGGCTCCATCAACGTGTCACCGCGAGCTAATATCATGAAGATCAGCACATTGGCCTTTGGCCTCGCCGCCGGCATTCTCACCGGCTCGGTTTCCGTCGCACTCGCGCAGGATGCTGCCCAGCCACGCCAGGGCGATCCCGCCGCTCTGGTCGCCCAGCAAGGTGATGCCGACGGGGCATTCGTGATGCCGGGGCGGTTCAGCGAACCCGACGGCGAAAAAATGTACAGGCGGGTCTGTGCCGCCTGCCACATGCCGGACGCAGCCGGCGCAACGGGCGCTGGCAAATATCCCGCGCTCGCCAACAACCCCAATCTCGCCGCCAGCGGCTATCCCATGCTGGTGACGCTCAAGGGCCTGAACGGCATGCCGCCGGTGGGGGAGATGATGACGGACCAGCAGGTCGCCAATGTGGTGAACTATGTCCGCACGCATTTCGGCAATCATTATGAGGACGCGATCACCGCCGAGGACGTCAAGGCGATGCGCTGAGCCGGTGCAAGCCCCGCCCTTAACGGCGGGGCTTGCGCGTCGGCGCATGGAAGTCCGCCGACTTGCCGGCAACCCAGCGCAGAAAGGCAGCGAGCGCGGGATCACCGCGCAACGCCGCCTGATCGCGCCCCATGCGCGCCAGCTGGCCATTGCTGAAATGCGCGTGGATCGCGCGATGACAGATCGGATGCAGCGGCACCGTCTCCCGGCCGCCCTTGGCCTTGGGCACGGGATGATGCCATTCGATGCGTGCGCCCAATGGCCGCTCGCACAGCCAGCATGAATCAGGCGTGCGCTCCAACGCGTAGCTCAGCGCGCCAGCTTTTCCGCCCGCACCCGCCACGCGTCGGCGAGGACGCGGGTCTCGGCCAATTGTGCGACGCCCGCCGGATCGGCCTTATGTCCGCCTGCGATCAGCAGGTTGAACACCCGAGCAATCGGCCAGTCTTCCAAGGGGCGCTCCAGCAGGATCATCGCATCGCCCGCCTTGGCCTCACCCTGCTCGATCACGCGCAGATAGAGACCGCAATGGCCGCTCGCGATGGCCTGACCCAGCACGTCTTTGCGGCCGAAGCGCGCGTTGAGCTTGGCGCAGGGCTGGCGGCCGTGGCTGATTTCCAGCACAGCGCTGCCCAGCGCGAACCGGTCTCCCAGACACAGATTGGCCTCGGTTGCCCCGCGCGTCGCAAGATTCTCGCCGAACGCGCCCGGCGTCTCGAGCAGCGGATGATCGTCCAGCGCGCCGCGCCACCAGGCATAATGCTCGTGCGGCACGAGATGGACGGCCTTGTCATGGCCGCCATGATGAAGGGGGTCAGCGACACTGTCGCCCTCCAGCCCCAGCCAGCTGATCCGGACCGGCCCGCGAACGGGTTGTTTGCCCATGGCACTCATCACGCCGGGCGCCAGCAAGGCGGGCGACCCGACCAGCAGCGCGTCGACGGAAAGGGAAAGGGATGGCTCGTCCATGTCCTGTCATGGCACGACCCTTGTGAGTCGCGCCAGTGCAACAACGGTCGGACAAGTTCCCGCCGATGGCGCAGCAGCACTTTGACCGCACGGCCGGCCTCGCTATAGGGCCTCGATGCTCCCCAGCGACCTCCGCATTGCCCTGTTCAGCGGCAACTATAATTACGTCCGCGATGGCGCCAATCAGGCCCTCAACAATCTGATGGCCTCTGCGCTCGCGAGCGGCGCCAGCGTGCGTGTCTATTCCCCCACCATCGATCCGCCGGCGTTCGAACCGGCTGGCGAACTGGTGTCGGTGCCGAGCTGGTCCATGCCGGGCGGCCGGGGCGAATATCGGCTCGCCAAGGGGCTTTCAGCGCAGACTCGGGCGGACCTGGCAGCTTATGCCCCCAATATCGTCCACGTCTCTGCGCCGGACATTTTAGGGCATCGCGCATCGAGCTGGGCGCGGCGAGAGGGCATCCCCTGTGTCGCCTCCCTTCACACGCGCTTTGAAACCTATCCGCGCTATTATGGCCTTGGCGTCATCGAGCCGTTGCTGGTGCGCCTGCAGACGCGCTTCTACAATCGCGTCGACCAGGTGATGGTGCCGAGCGGCAGCATGGCGACGCTGCTGCGCGAATGGGGCGTGACGACGCCGATCGGCATCTGGTCGCGCGGCATCGATCATGCCCGGTTCAACCCGCAGCGGCGGGACAATGGCTGGCGGCGCTCGCTCGGCATCGCCGATGACGAGATCGCCGTCGGGTTCCTTGGGCGGCTTGTTCTGGAAAAGGGCCTCGGCGTCTTTGCCGATGTGATCGCGGCGCTCAAGGCGCGCGGCGTTCGCCACCGGGTGCTGGTGATCGGTGAAGGACCCGCGCGCCAGTGGTTTGCGGAGCGGGTGCCGGAGGCGGTGTTTGCGGGTTTTCAGGGCGGCGATGACCTCGGTCGGGCGGCCGCCTGCATGGATATCTTCTTCATGCCCTCGGTCACCGAGACTTTTGGCAATGTGACGACTGAAGCCATGGCGGCGGGCGTGCCGGTGGTCGCTGCCCGCGCCACAGGCGCGATTGATCTGGTCGCGGACGGTGAGACCGGCTTCCTAGTTCCGCCGCGGGACGTGCAGGCTTATGCCGACGCCATCCAGCGCCTCATCGAAGACCCCGCCTTGCGCGCAGCGGCGGGGCAAGCCGGGCATCTGCGGGTGCAGGATTACAAATGGGATCAGGTGAACGCCGCGATGATCGAAACATATTGCGGCTTGGCGAAACGCCGCGCCGGCTGAGCACACGGCGACGAAGACTGAGTGTGACTGCGTGCAACCGTTCATCTCTCGGCGCGTTATGTGTTCGATGAGACAAAGGCCGCCCCTGCCCCGAATTGCGCCATTCCTTTCGCCGCGGCTCGCAAGATCACGCGTTGTATATTGCCGGCACGCGCTGTAAATTCACGGCAATGTCTTTCGATACTGATCCCGGCGTGGCGGAAATCCCGACAACAGCCGCGGCTCAGCCAGTGGCCTTCCATCAAGTCCTGAAGAAAGAGACGCGTGCCGACCACGACGAAGTCGACAGCCTGTTCAGCCAGTTCGATCTGACGAGCCGTGCGAGTTACGGCCGTTTTCTGTCAGCCCATGCAGCGGCGCTGGTGCCGCTGGAGCGCTGGCTGCGTTCAACCTCGCCGAATATCGACGCGGCCGCGCGCGTACAGGCCCTGACAGCCGACCTCGACGCCTTGGGCCAGGCCGTGCCCGAGGCCGAGCCGCTGACATGGGCCCCGAGCACGGCGGCTCATTGGGGTGCCGCCTATGTGACGGAAGGCTCTCGCCTTGGCGGCGCGATGCTCGCGCGCCGCGTGCCTGACGATCTACCGCGTGATTATCTGAGCGCCGTGCATCCCCAAGGCGCGTGGCGCGCCTTCATCGCCGCTCTGGAGGATCAGGCCCTGACTCACGGCCCCGTCTGGCAGCGCGAAACCCGCGCAGCAGCGACCCGGACCTTCGCCCTTTACCGAAATTGCGCCATCGCGATGGGAGCCAGACTTGGCCAATGATCCTGCCGGCTTTCGGGTCGATCTCACCAATTGCGACCGCGAACCGATCCATATCCTCGGGACGATCCAGCCGTTCGGTTTCCTGATGGCGGTCAGTGCCGATTGGATGATCGGTCGCGTATCGGACAATATCGCCGGGTTCACGGGCAAATCGGCGGATGCGCTGCTCGGTTCCAAGCTCACCGATCTCATCACGCCCGCTGCCCAGCATGACATCCGCAACCGGATCTCCATGCTGCGCGGCAATGATTCCGTGGAGCGCCTGTTCTCGCAGCCGCTGTTCGACGATGGCAAGCTCTACGATGTCGCCGTGCATTTCTCGGGCAACAGCATCGTCATCGAATGCGAGCCCGCGCTCGAAGATCCGGGTGAAGCTGCGACGCTGGTCCGCACGCTCATGTCGCGCCTCGCCCAGGCCGATACGCTCACCTCCTTCATTCGCGAGAGCGCCCGGCAGGTGAAGGCGATCACCGGTTTCGATCGGGTTATGGTCTACCGTTTCGATGCCGAAGGCTCGGGCGAGGTTGTTGCCGAGGCGCTGAGCGCTGGCGTCGACAGCTTCCTTGGCCTGCATTACCCCGCATCGGATATTCCGGCACAAGCGCGGCAGCTTTATGTGCGCAACCCCTTCCGCATCATCGCTGACGTGAATGCAGAGCCTGTGCCGATCGTGCCGCAGACCGACCCGAGCGGCGCGGTCCTCGACCAATCCCTGTGCCTGCTCCGGGCGGTTTCGCCGATCCATGTCGAATATCTGCGCAACATGGGCGTCAGCGCGTCGCTATCGATCTCGATCATCGTCGAAGGCAAGCTCTGGGGGCTCTTCGCTTGCCACCATTATCAGCCGCGCCTGCCTGGCCTCGCCATGCGCACGGCCGCCGAGCTGTTCGGCCAGATCTTCTCGCTGATGCTCGAGAGCCGGGAACGCAGCGAGAATGCCGGCTATGAGTCGCGCGCACGCGGCGCCACCGATCGCTTGATGGCCTCCATCGCGCAGGATGGGAACCTGCTGCGAGACGCGGACTGGCTCGGCGAGGTCGTGTTCGATACCATTCCTGCCGACGGCGTCGGGGCTTATGTCGATGGCTCCGTCTCGCTCAGCGGGCTGACGCCCTCGCGCGAGCAGTTCATAAGCCTCGTCTCCATCCTCAATCAGCTTTCGCACGGCGAGGTCTTTGCGACGGACTGCATTTCATCCGTCCTGCCCGAGGCGGCCGCTTATGCGGATGTCGCCGCCGGCCTGATCGCCATCCCGCTCTCCCGAAAGCCGCGGGACTATGTGGTGTTCTTCCGCAGCGAGCAGATGCGCTCGGTGCGCTGGGGCGGCAACCCGGAGAAACCGGTCGAACTCGGACCCAATGGCGACCGACTCACGCCGCGCAAAAGCTTCGAAAGCTGGTCGCAACTGGTGAAGGGCCGCAGCCTGCCGTTCACCACGGTCGAGCGCCGCGTTGCCGAAGCGCTGCGGGTCGGCATGCTGGAAGTGCTCATCCGCCTTTCCGAGAGCGCAGGCGAGGAGCGGCAGCGTGCGCAGGAGCGGCAGGAGCTGCTGATCGCCGAGCTCAATCACCGCGTGCGCAATATCCTCTCGCTCATTCGCGGCCTCGTGTCGCAGACCCGCGACGGGGCGGCCAGCGTCGAGGATTTTACGCGCAATCTGGACGATCGCCTGCAGGCGCTCGCCCGTGCGCACGACCAGGTAACGCGCGATCGCTGGGGTCCGGCGCGGTTGCGGGATCTTATCGACATCGAGGCCAATGCCTTCCTGCGCGACAAGCGCACCAATGTGGAGACCAAAGGCTCCAACATCCTGCTTCAGCCGGTCGCCTTCACCGTGCTGTCGCTGGTCTTCCACGAGCTCATGACCAATGCCGCCAAATATGGCGCGCTCTCCGATAGCGGCACGGTGCTGATCAGCTGGCAGCAGGACGAGGATGGCAGCCTGTTGATCGACTGGTCTGAACTCGGCGGACCGGCGGTCACCCCGCCCTCGCGCCGCGGCTTTGGGTCGACGGTGATCGAAAAGACCGTCCCCCACGATCTGGGGGGCGATGCCAAGATTCACTACCGACTGAGCGGTGTGAAGGCGCATTTCTGCATTCCCTCCCGCTTCGTGGCCGGCGTCGCGCCGGAGGACCGGATCGACGCGACGGACGGCGCGTCCGCCGATCTGCGCGAGCCGGCGAAGCTGCCGCTTGCCGGGCAGCGCGTGCTGCTGGTGGAAGACAGCCTCATCATCGCACTCGACGGGCAGGACGCTTTGATGGAACTCGGCGCCGAGAAGGTCGAGGTCGCCTCCAGCGTGACGGCCGCGCTGCGCGCCTGTGCGACCGTTCCGCTGGATGTGGCCATGCTCGATTATAATTTGGGCGCGGAGACGAGCGAGCCGGTCGCCAGGGCACTGGCCGAACGCGGCATCCCGTTCGTCTTTGCGACGGGCTATGGCAGCGGTCTCGATTCCTCGCGCTTCCACGCCGTGCCGATCGTCACCAAGCCTTATGGCACGGCGCAGATCGCAGCCGCTCTTGCAGAACTGAAGACCGAACCGGCGGACTGATCGCGCCGGTTCAAACCCTCACAACCAGGGAAAGCTGAGCGGCGCCTCACGGAACGCGAAGCGATCGAGATGGCGGGCGACCGTGTTTTTGAGGCCTTCGAGATGCTCCGGGCTGCTGGCGTCGATGGTCACGTCGAGCGTGTCGGGTTGCGCGACCATCGTCACCAGAGCGTCAGCCGGCCAATCGGCGCCGCGCGCGTCGCGCGGAAACACGATCGTGCCGCGCTCAGGTGTGAACTCCACCTTGAGGTTGTGCGACCAGTGCTTGCACAGTTGCTGGAGATAGCGGCTACCGCTCTGCGTAGGCACCTTGGCTGTTGCGCTGTTCATGACATTGTCTTTCTGTTGGTGCCTCCACCGTCCGGCGGTGGAGCGATTGGAATTATGCTGTGCAGTCTTACAACCGCTCGATCTTCCGCGCTGCCTCATCGAGAATCGCGGCGATCTCATGCGGCAGATCGTCTGTGGTCTCGCCTTCGCGCAGCCGGCCCATCAGAGCCGTCTTGAGATTGCCCATGGCGCGGCGGACCGGGCCGCTGTTCGATCGATGCTGCTCGGCGCCGAGGCCGGCCAACCGGTCCATCAGGCCGCCGATCTCGTCAGCCTTCTCGGCAAGATGGGCCTCTCCTGCGGGGGTAATCGCGTACAGCTTGCGCGCCCCTTCGCTCTCGCTGTCGGCGATGAGGTCCATCTCCGCCAGCAGGGTGAGCGTGGGATAAACGACGCCGGGGCTGGGCGCATAAGCTCTGCCGGTCAGTTCCTCGATCGCACGGATGAGGTCATAGCCGTGGCGCGGCCCCTCGCCGATCAATTTGAGCAACACGAGTCGCAACTCGCCGCCATCAAACAGGCGTCCGCGTCCGCGACGGCCACCGCGCGGACCGCCATGACCGCCCTGCCCGTCCCACTCTGCGCCGCCCCAGCCGCCGCCAAAACGACCGCCCCGGCCCATCATGGCCTTGAGCGCGTGACGGTGCCCATTCGGGCCGCACCGTCCATGTGTGCGTGTGTGAAACATCAAAGATTCAATCCTTCCAAAATTCAGATTGATCTAAGATATATCTTAGACTGATTTCCACAAGGTCCTTTTGCAATTTTTTTGAGCGTGCCCGCGAATGGCCCGCAATGCGATGCAAGCTGGCCCGTGCAACCGGTGACGGGCCGACCTATATGAGTCCGCATGTCTGATCTCTTCGGCGGCCTTGCCGCCGCCTCCAGCCCTGCCGAGCCTCGCGCGGATGCGCCGCTGGCCGATCGTCTGCGCCCGCGCACGCTCGATGACGTGGTCGGGCAAGACCACCTCACCGGTGCTGATGGCGCCATCGGGCGCATGGTCGCGGCGGGACGGCTCTCCTCGATGATCCTGTGGGGACCGCCGGGCACCGGCAAGACCACGGTGGCGCGACTGCTGGCCGAAGCGGTGGACATGCGCTTCGCGCCGATCTCCGCGGTCTTTTCCGGCGTGGCGGACCTCAAGGCTGCCTTTGCCGCCGCGCGCGACGCCGCCCGCGCCGGGCAGCGCACGCTTCTGTTCGTGGATGAAATCCATCGCTTCAATCGCGCGCAGCAGGATGGCTTCCTGCCTTATGTCGAGGATGGCACCGTCACGCTGGTCGGCGCCACCACCGAAAATCCGAGCTTTGCTCTCAACGCGGCGCTGCTCAGCCGCGCGCAGGTGCTCATCCTGCGCCGGCTGGACGAGACCGCGCTCGATACGTTGATCTCCCGTGCAGAAGCTCTGACCGGCGCACCGCTGCCGCTGACCGACGATGCCCGCGCCGCGCTCGTGGCTTCGGCTGATGGGGATGGCCGCTTCCTGCTCAATCAGGTGGAGACGCTGCAGGGCATTGGCCTCACCCAGCCGCTGGACCCGGCGGGCCTCGCCGCCCTGCTCCACCGCCGGATGCCGGTCTATGACAAGGATCGCGACGGGCATTACAATCTCATTTCCGCGCTCCACAAGGCGCTGCGCGGCTCCGATCCGCAGGCCGCGCTCTATTATCTCGCGCGGATGCTGGTCGCAGGCGAGGAACCGCTTTACGTCCTGCGCCGGCTGGTGCGCTTCGCCAGCGAAGATGTCGGCCTGGCCGATCCGCAGGCGCTCACTCAATGCCTGGCTGCCAAGCACGCCTATGAATTCCTCGGCTCGCCCGAAGGCGAGCTGGCGATCGTGCAGGCCTGCCTGTATCTCGCGACCGCGCCCAAATCCAACGCCGCCTACAAGGCGCAGAAGGCCGCCTTCGCCAGCGCCAAGCAGACCGGATCGCTGATGCCGCCCGCGAACATCCTCAATGCGCCGACCAAGCTCATGAAGGAAATCGGCTATGGCAAGGGCTATAGCTACGATCATGATGTGGAAGGCGGCTTCTCCGGCGACAATTACTGGCCCGAGAAGATGGCGCCGCAGACCTTTTACGCGCCCACCGAGCGCGGGTTCGAGAAGCGGATCGCCGAGCGCATCGCCTGGTGGGATGAGCGTCGGCGCGACTTGCGCGGTGACTGATCCCGCCCGCCACCCGTGAGCCGCTTCCGCCATTTCGCCGCAATCGACTGGTCGGGCGCACAGGGGCCGCGGCAGCCGGGCATTGCCGTCGCCATCTGCGACGCGGATAGCGGCGCTGGCCCGGCGCTGGTCCGGCCCGGCCATATCTGGTCGCGCCAAGATGTTCTCGACTGGATGCGCAAAGACATGCCGCGCGACACGCTCGTCGGCCTCGACCTTGGCCCCTCCCTCCCCTTTGCCGACAAGGGCGCCTTCTTTCCCGGCTGGGATCGGTCCCCGCCCGATGCGCGCCAGCTCTGGGCCTTGGTCGAGGACATCTGCGCCGAAGAGCCGCATCTGGGGGCCGGCGCCTTTGTCGATCACCCGGAGGCCGCGCGGCATTTCCGGCGCCATGGGGCCCGGGAGGGTGATTTGTTCGGCGGCGGACGCGGGCGCTTGCGCCAAACGGAGTTGGCCCAGCAGGCACAGGGCCTCAATCCCTGCAGCAACCTCAATCTCGTCGGTGCCGCGCAGGTCGGCAAATCCAGCCTGACCGGGATGCGGGTGCTGCACCGTATCCAGGCGGACATGCCGGTCTGGCCGTTCGATGCCGACCCCGGCTCAGGCAGTCTGATCGTGGAAATTTACACGAGCCTTGCCGCGCTCGCCGCCGGCAAGCGCAAGGGCCAGACCAAGGTTCGCGAGGCCGAATTGGATGCCTGCCTTGCGCGTCTCGCCAGCGGACCGCATGTGCGGTTCACCGGCCGATACAGCGACCATGCCACCGATGCGCTGCTCAGCGCGGCCTGGCTGCGGCTGGTGCATCGCGAGCCGGCCCTGTGGGCACCACAGGCGCTGACGCCGGAACTGGCGCGGACGGAAGGCTGGACCTTCGGCGTGCTTTGACGCGCAGACGACCGCGCGGCCTGCCGAGCTAAACTATCACCCCTGCAAAGATCGCTTGATTGCCGGTGCCGCACCTCCCGGCTTAAACCCCTTTTGTCCGGAATGACGGGCGGCGCTGCCGCCTCCAGCCCGGAACGCGGCTTTTGATGTTTGTCAGCTTGCTCCGCGTCACCAACCGCTAAAGCGCACGAATCCCACGCGACAACGCCGGCTTCGTGCTCCGTATTGGAGAAACGATATGGCTATCCGTTCCATTCCCCGCCGTAACCGTAATCATGCCCAGCGAGCCGGCCGCGCGCTGGCGCCGCTTCCGCACCCGAGCTGGCGACTGGCGCCTGCGGCCCCGCACGACTCGCCGCCCCTCGCCAGTGCCAGTGACTTCTGGTCGCGCCTCGGCCTCTGACGCTCATTTCGAGAGGCCAGTGACGATGAAGCGCGCGCTTGTGATTCGGCACGTCCCCCATGAGGGCATGGCGGGATATCGAGAGCCGGTGGAAGCGGCCGGCTATGCGATCGACCGGATCGACGTGACTAACCCCGCCTTCGCCACGCTGGACCTGCGAGAACCCGATCTGCTCATCATGATGGGCGGGCCGATGGGGGTGTATGAGCAGGATCGCTATCCGTGGATCGCCTGCCAGCTGCGCCGCCTGGCGCTGCGGCTGGCGGCCGACCGCCCCACGCTGGGCGTGTGCTTCGGCGCGCAGATGATCGCGGCGGCGCTCGGCGCGAAGGTCTATCCCGGCCCGGTCAAGGAAGTCGGCTTCCATTCGGTCAAGGTCAACGATGCCGGTCGCACCGGCCCGCTCTGTCATCTTGTCGACGTGCCGGTGCTGCACTGGCACGGCGACACGTTCACCCTGCCGGAAGGCACCCAACTGCTTGCGTCCAGCGACCGCTATACGCATCAGGCCTTCCGGCGGGGACAACATGTGCTTGCCCTACAATTCCATGCCGAAATGGGCGAGGATGCGCGCTTCTATCAATGGATGGAGGAATGGCCGGAAGCTGCGGCGGAATCCGGCGGCTGCAACGACAGCCTGCGCGCCGCGCATGATCGGCTCGGGCCTCGGGCCGTCTCCGCCGGGCGCGCCATGCTCGGCGACTGGCTGGCGGGACTGAAAGCGGCCGCGTGATTGCGCCCGCATGATCGTCACATCACCAGTCTGACCAGCGCGCGGGCCATGCGTGCACACCGCCTTTTGCAAGCCTCTCGCAACAACGCGATCCAGCGGTTTGCGCTTGCCAGCCGCGCAAAAAATAGGCAGTAACACAAACGAATTTCAGCAACGAAAGAAGACTTGGGAGACCCGCGCGCATGAGAGACGCCAAAGCCGATCGGCTGGACGAGATCATCGCGAGCCATAGCCGCCGCGAAGGGCCTCTTCTCCCCATCCTCCATGACGTGCAGGCCGAGTTCGGCTGCGTGGACGAGGCGTCCAAGCGCCAGATCGCCCTCGCGCTCAACCTGAGCCGTGCAGAAGTGCATGGCGTGGTGAGCTTTTATCATGATTTCACCGCCGAGCCCAAGGCGGCGCCGGTGCTCAAGCTGTGCCGTGCGGAATCCTGCAAGGCACGCGGCGTCGAAGCTCTGGTCGATGGCGCGGTTGCCGCGGCCGGCGAGCGCGTGAAGATTGAAACCATTTATTGCCTCGGCCTGTGCAGCGTCGGCCCCAATGCGATGATCGGCAATGCCGTTCACGCCCGGCTGGACGCGCCCAAGCTCGACAAGCTGATCCGGGAGATTGCCTGACATGGTCATGGTGCGCATTTCCGACGACGCGCTGGCCATCGCCTGCGGTGCCGACGCGGTTGCCGATGCCTTTGCAAGAGCCGGCGCAACCGTCGAGCGGGTTTCGAGCTGGGGCATGCAGTGGCTGGAGCCGCTGGTGGAAATGGACGGCAAGGGCTTCGGCCCGGCGACGGCCGATGATGTTGCGGCGATTCTGGACGGCTCGTCGCCGCTCGGCATCGGCGTGATTGCCGAGCATCCGTTCATTGCCAAGCAGCAGCGGCTGACCTTCGCCCGCGCCGGCAAGACGCGCCCGACCGAGCTTGGGGACTATGAAGCGACCGGCGGATGGAAAGGCCTCGCCCGCGCTCGCGAGATCGGCGCCGAGGCGACGGTCGAAGAGGTCGTGGCCTCGGGCCTGCGCGGTCGTGGTGGCGCGGGTTTCCCCACCGGCATCAAGTGGCGCACCGTCGCGGCGGCCGTGGCAGACCAGAAGTACATCGTCTGCAATGCCGACGAAGGCGACAGCGCGACTTTTGCCGACCGCATGCTCATGGAAGGCGACCCCTATTGCCTGATCGAGGGCATGGCGATTGCCGGCCTCGCGACCGGCGCGACCAAGGGTTATATCTACGTCCGCTCGGAATATCCCCACGCCATCGCCAAGCTGGAAGAAGCGATCCGCCGCAGCGCGCATCTCGTTGCGCCCTTCGTGCTGGAAGTGCGCGTCGGTGCGGGCGCCTATGTGTGCGGCGAGGAAACCTCGCTGCTCAACAGCCTGGAAGGCAAGCGCGGCGAAGTGCGCGCCAAGCCGCCAATCCCGGCGCTGGTCGGTCTGTTCGGCAAGCCCACCATCGTCAACAATGTGCTGAGCCTTGCGGCTGTACCTTACATTCTGGCCGAGGGCGCCAAGGCCTATGCCGATTATGGCATGGGTCGCTCGCGCGGCACGATGCCGATCCAGCTTGCCGGTAACATCAAGCATGGCGGCCTGTTTGAAACGGCGTTCGGCATCACGCTTGGCCAGCTCGTCAACGAGATTGGCGGCGGCACGGACGACGGCTCGCCGGTCAAGGCCGCGCAGGTCGGCGGCCCGCTCGGTGCCTATCTGCACCCGGACCAGTTCGACATTCCGTTCGACTATGAGGCTTATGCCGCCGTCGACGCGCTGATCGGCCATGGCGGCATCACTGTGTTCGGCCAGGGCGCGGACATGGCCGGCATGGCGCGCTTCGCCATGGAATTCTGCGCGGCGGAAAGCTGCGGCAAGTGCACGCCCTGCCGCATCGGCTCGGTGCGCGGCAAGGAATTGATCGACCGGATCATGGCGCGCGTGCCGCGCCAGCGCGATACGCTCGAGGGCCTGCCGCAGATGCACAACGCCCCCACCGCGCCGCGCAGCCTGGAGGATGAGATCGTTCTGCTGGAAGATCTGTGCGAGACGATGAAGTTCGGTTCGCTCTGCGCTCTGGGCGGCTTTACGCCCTATCCGGTGATGAGCGCGCTCAAGCACTGGCCCGAGGATTTCGGCGCCCGCCAGAGCCTCCCCGAGGCGGCTGAATGAGCTGCTGCGTCGGCCTGCTTCCCATCGATCGCGCGGCCGTCCTCGGCGCGGTAATCGCTGGCGGCAAGTCGACGCGCTTCGGCAGTGACAAGGCCGTGGCGACCTTTCACGGTCGCGCCCTGATTGATCACGCCATCGACGCCGTGGCCGTGCACAGCGCGCAGACCATCGTGGTGGGGCGTGAGCATGACGGCGTGGCCAGCATCGCCGACCAGCCCGCGCCGCACATGGGACCGCTGGCGGGACTCGCTGCGGCCTTGCTCGAAGCGCAGGCGCGCGGGCTCCCCGCCGTGCTGAGCGTGCCGTGCGATGCCATCGATCTGCCGCAAGACCTCTTGCAGCGCCTGTCGCCATATCCAGCTTATGTCGAGAGCCTGCCGGTGATCGGCCTGTGGCCCGCCTCGGCTGCCGGCGACGCGCTCGACATCCTCAAGAGCGAGGGCGTGCATTCGATGAAGGCCTTCGCGAACCGTATTTCCGCGCGCGCCGTGCAATTGCCGCGCGAACCTGTTAATATCAACACTGCTGCTGACCTGGAGAGAGTTGAACGTCATGGGCTATGAACCTCAGGCCGATTTCGGCACGCCCGCTTCCACATCGGAGAAGATGGTCACGCTGACCATCGACGGTCGCTCCGTCACCGTCCCGGAAGGCACGAGCGTGATGCGCGCGGCTGCCGAATGCGGCGGCGACATTCCCAAACTCTGCGCCACAGACAGCGTGAAGAGCTTCGGCTCCTGCCGCCTCTGCCTGGTCGAGGTCGACGGGATGCGCGGCACCCCCGCCTCCTGCACCACGCCGGCGATGGACGGCATGACCGTTCACACCCAGACCCCGCGCCTGCAGAAGCTGCGCAAGGGCGTGATGGAGCTCTATATCTCCGATCACCCGCTGGACTGCCTGACCTGTTCGGACAATGGCGACTGCGAACTGCAGGACAATGCGGCCGCCGTCGGCCTCCGCGATGTGCGTTATGGGTACACGGGCGACAATCATCTGGGTCTCCAGAAGGACACGTCCAACCCCTATTTCGATTTCGACCCCAGCAAGTGCATCGTCTGCTCGCGCTGCGTGCGCGCCTGTGACGAAGTGCAGGGCACCTTCGCGCTCACGATCGATGGCCGCGGCTTCGGCTCCATGGTGTCTGCGGGTGTCGCGTCCGACGATTTCCTCTCCTCCGAATGCGTGTCATGCGGCGCCTGTGTGCAGGCCTGCCCCACCGCCACGCTTCAGGAAAAGGCGATGGTCGAGATCGGCAAGCCCGAGCGGGCCGTCGTCACCACCTGCGCCTATTGCGGCGTCGGCTGCACCTTCCGCGCGGAAATGCGCGGTGAGCAGCTGGTGCGCATGGTGCCGTGGAAGGACGGCAAGGCAAATCGCGGCCATAGCTGCGTCAAGGGCCGCTTCGCCTGGGGCTATGCCAACCATCAGGACCGCATCACCCAGCCGATGATCCGCAAGAGCGTGGATGATCCCTGGCAGGTGGTGAGCTGGGACAAGGCGATTTCCTACGCCGCATCTGAACTCAAGCGCATCAAGGCCGCCCACGGTGCGCGCGCATTGGGCGGCATCACCTCGTCACGCTGCACCAATGAGGAAACCTTCCTTGTGCAGAAGCTGATCCGCGCAGGTTTTGGCTCCAACAATACCGACACCTGCGCCCGTGTCTGCCACTCGCCGACCGGCTATGGCCTCAAGACCACCTTTGGCACGTCCGCCGGCACGCAGGATTTCGACAGCGTGATGGACAGCGACGTGATCCTGATCATCGGCGCCAACCCGACGGACGGCCACCCGGTGTTCGCAAGCCGGATGAAGCGCCGCCTGCGTCAGGGTGCCAAGCTGATCGTCATCGACCCGCGCCGCACCGACATGGTCAAATCGCCGCACATCGCCGCGCAGCACCATCTCGCGCTGCAGCCCGGCACCAACGTCGCCGTGCTCACCGCCCTGGCGCATGTGATCGTGACCGAAGGCCTGGCCGACGAAGCGTTCATCCGTGAACGCTGCGACTGGGACGAGTATCAGGACTGGGCCGCCTTCGTTTCGCAGGAGCGCAACAGCCCTGAGACGTTGGAGCCCGTCACCCGCGTGCCCGCCGAGGAATTGCGCGGCGCGGCCCGCCTGTTTGCGACTGGCGGTAATGGCGCCATCTATTATGGCCTTGGCGTCACCGAGCATAGCCAGGGCAGCTCGACGGTGATGGCCATCGCCAACCTTGCGATGGTAACCGGCAATATCGGGCGCCGCGGCGTAGGCGTGAACCCGTTGCGTGGCCAGAACAACGTGCAGGGCGCTTGCGACATGGGCAGCTTCCCGCACGAATTGCCCGGCTATCGCCACATCAGCGACGATGAAACGCGCGCGCTGTTCGAGGCGGACTGGGGCGTGACCCTGGATGCCGAGCCGGGTCTGCGCATCCCCAATATGCTGGACGCCGCGATCGACGGCACGTTCCGCGCGATCTATATCCAAGGCGAGGACATCCTTCAGTCCGACCCCAATACCGCGCATGTCGCGGCGGGCCTCAAGGCGATGGAGTGCGTCATCGTGCAGGACCTGTTCCTGAACGAAACGGCGAACTACGCGCATATCTTCCTGCCGGGTTCGACCTTCCTTGAAAAGAACGGCACCTTCACCAATGCAGAGCGGCGCATCCAGCCGGTCCGCAAGGTGATGGAGCCCGCCAATGGCTATGCCGACTGGGAGATCACCCAGCTTCTCGCCAACGCCATGGAGCTTGGCTGGAACTACGAGCATCCCAGCGAAATCCTGGCCGAGATCGCCCGTCTCACCCCGTCCTTCGCAGGCGTATCCTGGGCGCGTCTGGAGCGCGAGGGATCGTTGCAGTGGCCGGTCAAGGACGAGACCCACGAGGGTTCGCCGATCATGCATGTGGACGGTTTCGTGCGCGGCAAGGGCAAGTTCGTAGTCACCGATTATGTACCGACGGACGAGAAGACCGGCCCACGCTTCCCGCTGCTGCTGACCACCGGCCGCATTCTCAGCCAGTATAATGTCGGCGCCCAGACACGGCGCACCGGCAACACCGCCTGGCACCCTGAGGATCTGCTGGAAATCCACCCGACGGATGCCGAGAATCGCGGCCTCAAGGATGGCGACTGGGTAAAGCTCTCCAGCCGCACCGGCGAGACGACGCTGCGGGCGACGATCACCGAACGGGTTGCCCCGGGCGTGGTTTACACCACCTTCCACCACCCCGCCACGCAGGCCAATGTAGTCACCACCGAATATTCGGACTGGGCCACCAACTGCCCCGAGTACAAGGTGACGGCTGTTCAGATCACGCCTTCCAACGGCCCGACCGATTGGCAGGAGGATTATAACAGCTGGTCCGAGCGCTCGCGGCGGATCGTGGCCAGTCTGACAGCCGAAGCGGCGGAGTAAGCGTCATGGAAGCAGAGCGCCTCATTTACATGGCGAATCAGATCGCGCGGAATTTCGAAGCCCTGGGTCACGACGAAGCGGCCCTCGCGACCGCCGACCATATCAAGATGTATTGGGATCCACGGATGCTCGCCGGTATTCGGGCTGTTGACCCCGCTGACATGTCGCCGCTCGCCGCACGCGCCATCGCGATGTTGGATGGGCCAGTGCCGCACATGACTCGGGCGACCGAATTCGCAAGCGCGGATGAGAATGATCCTGGCTACAACGACGCCGGCTGACCTCGTCGCCCTTCGACCGGATGGCTCCAGCCGTCCGGTCGCGCGCCCTTTTGCGCCGGAAGTGCCAGTCGCGCTGGAATATAACGGCCTTTCCTATGCCGTGATGATGGCCAGTCCGTTTGACCTGGATGACTTCATCACCGGCTTCGCGCTGACCGAGGGCCTGGCCGCGCAACCGGGCGATGTCACCGGCATCGATATCGTGGAGACCGACCTCGGTTGGATCGCGCGTGCGACCATCACCTCCCTGGCGCTCGAAAAGCTTGAAGAGCGCGTGCGCGCGCGCGTGGCCGAGTCGAGCTGCGGGCTGTGCGGCATCGATAATCTGGGAGCCGTTTCGCGCGCCCTCCCTCCCGTCGCCGCGCATGAGGCGCTCGCCCCGGCGGCTATTTTCGCGGCGCTGGAGGGCCTGCGCGCGCATCAGCCCGGCAATCGCGCCACCGGGGGGATGCACGCCGCTGCCTTCGTGGCACCGGATGGGGCGATCCTGATGGCCCGCGAGGATGTCGGCCGGCACAATGCGCTGGACAAGCTCGTCGGCGCCATGGCCCGCGCAGGGCAGACGATGGCCGCCGGTTTCGTGCTTTCCACAGCGCGCTGCAGCTATGAGATCGTGGAGAAAACGGTCCGCGCCGGCGCGCGCACCCTTGTGACCATCTCGGTCCCGACCAGCATGGCGGCAGCCCGGGCTGAGGCTGCCGGCCTCTCGCTCTATGCGCTGGCCCGGCCGGATGAGGTGCTCCGCGTCACGGCGGGCTGACCGTCTCGACCGCCTGCTCTCGTCACATCGTCAGTATCTGATGATCCGCCGCCCCGCATGGACGGGGGCGGCGGCCCCATATCTCAGGCCTTGGCCTCGGCTTGCGCAATCGCATCGCCATCACGCATCGGCAGCAACAGCAGCATGAAGATGGCGCACACCGAGCCCAGGCTCATGATGAGCGACACGGTGAGCAACTCGCCCTTGCCCAGTACGTCAAAGAGCAGCCCGGCGACGATGGGCGAGCCAGCCGCGCCAGCGCGCCCCACGCCGAGGACAAAGCCCGTACCCGTGGCGCGGGCATAAGCCGGGAAGCCCCGCGCGAAGGCGGCATAGAAGCCCACAATGGCCGCGTTGAGGAAGAACATCGACAGGAATGCCGCCACGCGCCATTCGCCAAGCTCACCATGCCCCATGCCGAACCATGCCACCGCAACCACGCCGGCAATCATCATGGCAATCGTCGGCCCCTTGATGTCCCACTTCTTGAGCAGGAAGCCGAACAGACCGCCACCAATCGCACCGCCGATATTGGCCCAGGTGAGCGTGCTGGCGGCATCCGCCTGCGAGAAGCCGGAATCCGCGACGATCTGCACCGCGAACTTGAGGATGTAATAGAAGGTGAGCGTGTGGAACATGTAGCCGAAGGCCAACAGCCAGGTGACCTTGCGCAGGCCCGGCTTGGACAGGATGTCGGTCACCTTGGGCTGCGGCCCCTCCGTGCGCAATGGCGGCAGCGCCTCAATGGTCCGCTTGCGCAGCGCGCGAAGCGAGCGGTTGACCTTCTCGATCACGTTCGCGGGCCGGCGCGCGGCGTAGAATGCAGGCGTCTCCGGCACGAGGAAGAAGACAAGCGGGATCATGATCGCGGTCACCACGGCGCCGAACATGAACACCGCACGCCAGTCATATTCCACCAGCAGCCAGCTCTGCGCGGCAAAGCCGCCTACCACGCCGCCGATCGGGTAGCCTATGACGTAAAGCGCCATGGCGAGGCTGCGGGAGGATTTGCTGGTCGATTCCGCCGTCACGGCGTTGGTCGCCGCCAGCATCCCGCCGATGCCGAGGCCGGTGACGAAGCGCCATACCGTCAGGAGCGTCACGCCGGTCGCAGCATGGGCCAAATACATGCCGATCGCCATGACGAAGAGGCAGATCAGCATCGTGTCCTTGCGGCCGATGCGGTCTGCGACACCACCGAGGATGACCGAGCCGAAGCCCATGCCGACCAGCTCGGCCGAGAGGACTATGCCCAGCGCCGAGCGCGGGATGCCCCATTCCGCCGAAATGCCCGGCGCCGCGAAGGCGCTCGACAGCACGTCGAAACCGTCCAGCGCGTTCAGCAGGATCATCAAGACCACGACAATCCACTGCCGAACGGACATCGGCGACTCATTAATGATCTCAACAGGATCAGACGATGACATGGTTGGGCTTTCCTCTCCAGGCAGTGGACCGCATCGGCGACCTCACAGGCCGAATCTACTCGTGAATACGGCGCAATAACTCGATGAGCAACGTGGCTTCTTTCTTGGTGAAACGGGACTTGAGCCATTGCTCATGCTCGTCGATGCAACGCCGCGCGTCGCTAAGGGCCGCCTGCCCGTCGGCGGTCAGCGTGAGCGTCTGCCGGCGCCGATCCAGCGTGGAGGCGCCGCGCACCAATAGGCCGCGCGCTTCCAACCGGTTGATGATCGCCATCGTTGTCGCCCGGTCCATCTGCAGGCGGCGGCCGATATCGGCCTGCGCGATGTGCGGATGATCGCTGATCAGCCAGAGGACGGAGACCATCTTCTGGGTCAGCCCAAGCTCGGAAAAAGTCTCGGTGAAATGCCGGTAGGCTGCGCCATGGGCAAGGCGGATATGGAAGCCGATAATGTCGTCGATCGCGCCGATATCATCGTCGATCTGCGCGGGCGCAGGCGATGGCGTCGCACTTCCACCACCCTTGGCGGCCACAAGAGGACGTTGACGTGCGCGTGCTTCCAAAATCTTTACCCCCGAGAACCGGAACGGTTCGGCCATTGATTAAGCAATGGGAATTGCCCAATTGGTATGCATAGCATACAAACCTGCGCAAGAGGAGCAAGCTATGGCGCAATTCCCCAATACCCCCGCTTTCACAGGTTTCAACAGCCCGTCGCGCATCGAATGCGACATTCCGAATCTCGTGCATGAGGGCACGATTCCGCCCGAGCTGAATGGCGCCTTCTTCCGCGTGCAGCCGGACCCGCAATTCCCGCCACGCCTGGGTGATGACATCAGCTTCAACGGCGATGGCATGATCACGCGCTTCCACATTCATGATGGCCAGTGCGACATCAAGCAGCGCTGGGCCAAGACCGCCAAGTGGAAGCTGGAGAACGAGGCCGGCAAGGCGCTCTTCGGTGCCTATCGCAATCCGCTGACGGACGATGAATCCGTCAAGGGCGAGTATCGCTCGACCGCGAACACCAACGCCTTTGTGTTCGCCGGTAAGCTCTGGGCCATGAAGGAGGACAGCCCGTCCCTCGTCATGGAACCGGACACGATGGAGACCATCGGCTTCGAGAAGTTCGGCGGCAAGATGACCGGCCAGACCTTTACTGCGCACCCCAAGATCGACCCGCACACGGGCAACATGGTTGCCATCGGCTATGCCGCGAGCGGCCTGTGCTCCGACGATGTGTGTCTGTATGAGGTCAGCCCTGAGGGCGAACTGGTCCGCGAACTGTGGTTCAAGGCGCCCTATTACTGCATGATGCACGACTTCGGCGTGACCAAGGATTATCTGGTCCTGCACATCGTGCCCTCGATTGGCAGCTGGGAGCGCCTCGAGAAGGGCCTGCCGCATTTCGGCTTCGATACCACCCTGCCCGTCTATCTCGGCATCATTCCCCGCCGTGACGACGTGAAACAGGAAGACATCCGCTGGTTCAAGCGCGACAATTGCTTCGCGTCGCATGTGATGAATGCCTATCAGGACGGCACCAAGGTCCATATCGACGTGCCGGAAGCGGCGAACAACATGTTCCCCTTCTTCCCGGACGTGCATGGCGCGCCCTTCAACCCGCAGCAGGCGGCGAGCTACCTCACCCGCTGGACGGTCGACATGGCGTCCAACAGCGACGAGTTCGACAGCGTCACCCGCCTCACGGAGACGTCGGGCGAATTCCCCCGGATCGACGACCGCGTCACCGGCCTGCCCTATCGCTATGGCTGGATGCTGGAGATGGACATGAAGCGTCCGGTCGAGCTCAAGGGCGGCAGCGCCGGCGGCTTCCTGATGAACTGCCTGTTCCTGATCGACCACCAGACCGGCAAGGAGCAGCATTGGTGGTGCGGCCCCACCTCCTCTCTGCAAGAGCCGGCCTTCGTGCCGCGCTCCAAGGACGCGCCGGAAGGCGACGGCTGGATCGTGCAGGTCTGCAATCGCCTGGCCGACCACAAGAGCGACCTGCTGATCTTCGAAGCGCTGGACATCGAGAAGGGACCGGTCGCCACGATTCATATCCCCTTCGCGCTGCGCTTTGGCCTGCACGGCAACTGGGCCAGCGCGGACCAGATCGGCCTCGAACGCGAAGCCGCCTGACCCTAGCGATCATCCAGCCACAACCCCGGCGCGCGCTCATGGGTGCGCGCCGGGGCTGCCGCCTCAAACTTCAAGTCTCAAGGAAGCACGTTCATGATTCAGCCCGGCCTGGAATTCGTCTATGAAGCCGGCGGCGATCTCGGCGCGCCGGTGCCGCTCGGCAACACCGTTGATGGCACCCGCCGCATCATCCCGATCTTCGAGGGCGGCCGTGTCGAAGGGCCGCTGATCAAGGGCAAGCTGCTCGGCAATGCCGCCGACTTCCAGCTCACCCGGCCGGACGGCGTCACCGTCGCCGATGCCCTTTACGCGCTGCAGACCGATGACGGCGTCGTCATCCAGATCCGCAATCGCGGTCTGCGCCATGGCCCGCCCGATGTGATGGCGCGACTGGCGGCAGGCGAGGAGGTCGATCCGGCGGATTATTATTTCCGCACCGTGCCGGAATTCATCGCGCCGGAAGGCAAATATGACTGGATGAACCGCAGCATCTTCGTCTGCTCGGGCGCGCGCTACAAGGCGGGCATCAAATTGTGGGTCTGGCGCGTCACCTGATCCCCAAGCCCCCCGCCTGCGACCGGTTGCGCAGCGGGGATGCCGATCCCATCTTGGATTGATGACCAAACTCAGCTTCCTCGACCTCGTCAACGTTGTCGAAGGCGAGAGCGCCGGCGATGCGATCAAGCGCGTCGGCCCGCTCGCCGCCCATGCCGAAGCGCTCGGCTATCATCGCTACTGGATCGCCGAACATCACGGCATGGCCGGCGTGGCAGCAGCGGCCACCGCGCTCATCATCGCCGAGGCCGGGCGGGCGACCAAGACCATCCGCGTCGGCTCGGGCGGCATCATGCTGCCCAATCACTCGCCCTATATCATCGCCGAGCAGTTCGGCACGCTGGATGCACTCTTCCCCGGCCGTGTCGATCTCGGCCTGGGGCGTGCACCCGGCGCCGATGGCCGGCTGGCCCGCGCCATCCGCCATGACACCCGGCAGGAGGCCGAGGAGTTTCCCCGCAGCGTGGTGGAATTACGCGCTCACTTTACCGGCGAGCCTGACCTCGGCCTGCTCGCCGTGCCCGGGCGCGGCGCTCAGATCGACATGTGGATTCTGGGCTCCAGCCTGTTCGGCGCGCAACTCGCGGCGGCACTCGGGATGCCCTACGCCTTCGCCTCACATTTCGCGCCCGATCTGCTGGATGAAGCGCTGACCATCTATCGCCGCGATTTCCGCCCGTCCGCCTCTCTGCGCGAACCCTATGCGGCGGCGGCGATGAGCGTCGTCGCTGCCGACACGGTGGCGGAGGCGGAATATGTCGCCAGCTCGATGATGCAGAACTTTGTCGCGCTGCGCACCGGTCGCCCCGGCAAGCTACCTCCGCCGGTGGAGAATTATGTCGCGAGCCTCGATCCGTCGCTCAGCGCAATGCTGGGGCATGTCATGCAATGCAGCGCGTTCGGCACGGTCGATGATGTCGCGCGTAGCCTGCGCCAGTTCGTCCAGCGGACGCAGGTGGATGAGGTGATCGTCCACAGCCCAGCCTTCGATCCGCAGGCCCGCACCAAGTCGCTCGCGCTGATCGCGCAAGCCTTCCATGAAATGACCGAAGCCGCCTGACGCGCAGGCGGCCTCGGTCTCCGTTCAGCAATAAGACCGCACGCTGGCCCGTTCAGGCCGGCGCGAGTTCCTTCGCGTCTTCCAGGATCATTTCCGATCCCTTCTCGCCGATCATGATCGTCGCGGCATTGGTGTTGCCGGAGACGATCTTGGGCATGATCGACGCATCGACCACGCGCAGGCCCTGAACGCCATGGACGCGCAGGCGCGCATCGACCACCGCCTTGGGGTCGCTGCCCATGCGCGCCGTGCCGACCGCATGATACAGCGTGCCGCCGGCGACCTGCGCATAGAAGAACATCTGATCGTCCGTCTCACCGAACGGATCGGGGCCAGCCAGATATTTGGCGATTGCCGGCTGCTGCCAGATTTCGCGAATGATCTTGAGCTGCGTGACGGCCATCTGCTGGTCGATCGGATCCTGCAGATAATTGGGCGTGATCTTGGGGGCCTGCGTGCCATCGGGCGAGCGGGCGTGGATGTGCCCGCGCGATTCCGGGCGCAGCTGGCAAGGGTTGGAGGCCATGCCCGGCTCCTTCTCCAGCGCCAGCTGCTGCTTGGCGTTCAGCACTTCCAGATCCATGGACGCCGCCATGGTGTGGATCTGGATGTCCGGCGTCTCCAGCCCTTCGCGCGAGCGCAGGAAGGTGCAACCGTGCGCCACCGCGTAGGAGAGCAGGCCCTTGCGGGTCATGCCATATTTGAGCACCTGGCCGATCAGCGGCAGGCCGCTGGCCATGGAATTGACCGACGGCGTGCCCGGCTTCAGCCGCGCCTGGCAGCCGATCATATAATGGTCCTGCAGGTTCTCGCCGACGCCGGGCAGCTCGTGCACCAGCTTCACGCCCAGCTCCCGGACGACCCCGCCCTGCCCGATGCCGGAGATTTCCAGCAGCTTGGGGCTCTCGACCGCACCGGCGGCAAGGATCACTTCCTTGCGCACCTTCACGCGGCGGAGGCGACCATGCTGGACGAACTCAACCCCCACCGCGCGCTTGCCCTCGAAGAGGATGCGCGTCGTCATGGCGCGCAGTTCGACCGTGAGATTGACCCGGTCCATGACCGGATGGAGGAAGCCCACCGCCGTCGAGCAACGCTTGCCGTTGCGCGCGGTCATCTGGAACCAGCTGGTCCCCTCCTGATCGCCGTCGTTCAGATCATCCTTATAGGCATAGCCGGCCTCGACGCAGGCATCGATGACCGCCTTGCTGATCGGGTGATGCTCGGGGAAGTCGGAGACAGCCAGCTCACCGCCCTGCGCATGACCTTCCATGGCGCCACGGGTCTGGTCTTCGCTCTTCTTGAAATAGGGCAGCACGTCGTCCCACGCCCAGCCCTCATTGCCCATCTGGCGCCAGCCATCATAGTCGGCCGACTGGCCGCGCACATAAAGCATGCCGTTGAGCGACGACGAGCCGCCCAGCACCTTGCCCTTGGGCCATTTGTGGGGGCGGCCCCCCGAGCCCTCGTCGACCTCGGTCTCGTACAGCCAGTTGACCTTGGGGTCGTTCAGCGTCTTGCCGAAACCGATCGGGATGTGGATCATCATGTTGGAGCGGAACTGGCTCAATTCCCGCGTCGGGCGGTCATCGCCGCCAGCCTCGAGCAGGACGACTTCCGTGCCCCGATCCGCCGAGAGCCGGTTGGCGAGAACGCATCCCGCGCTGCCCGCTCCGACGATCACGTAATCGACAGTTCTCTCGTCCGTCATGCTCTTGTCATCCTCTCATTGCACCGCGCACGTCCCCCGCGCGGCTCGACTCAGTTCTTATGACACAAAGCGCCATTTCGAACAAAGTCAACAATGAGAGGATGCTGAGCAGGTCAAAGCATCAGACAGGTTCTCCTGCATCCCGGGCGCGGACCAGAATGAGGCTCTCGTCCTTGCGGATGCGGGTGAGGAGAATGACCAGCAGGACGATGATGGGAATCGCCATCCAGTTGACGCTGAGGATCGCGGTGCGCAGATCACCCGTGGCATCCGAGATCATCCCGACCAGATAGGGCCCCATGCCGAGGCCGAAAATGGTGGAGATGATGAGATAGGTGCTCGCGGTGATGCCGCGCATGCGAGGCAGCACAAGTCCGTAGATCAGCGAGTAGAGCGGCGGCATCCAGCAGGTGAGGATGACGCTGTAGAGCACGAAGCGGCTGTAGAAGCCGAACGCGTCCGGCGCATGATAGGTCCAGACCCCGATCAGCGGCGAGACGCCGAGCGCGAACAGGGTGAGATACACGCGCCCGGTCGCCGGCATGGACTTGTCGAACCAATCAGCCAGAGGCCCCGAAATCATCGGGCCGATCACGCCAATCACTAGCGAGAGCAGGCCGAAGGTGACGCCCGTCTCAGCGGGCGAAGTACCATAGGTCTGCATGATGAAGGCGGGCGTGAAGCCCATGATGCCGTAATTGATCACCGTCTGCAGCGCGCCGACCGCAATCGCGATCATCAGGGCCGGCGAGCGCACCGTCACCTGATAGGTCGGCGGATCGGCAAGCGCCAGCCGCTGCAACAGGTTGAAGATCACGATGATGCCAAAACCCATCACGCCCCATTGCAGGATGTGGGGATTGAGCGGCACGCCACCGAAACTGAGCGCCGGGCGCGGCGAGAAAGCCGAAGCCAGATGCACGAACAGCGTCATCAGGCCGACCACGAGCACCATGACGCCGATATTGGCGGTCCAGTGGCGGGCACTGGCCTTGCTGGCGGCGAGGCTCAGCAAATTGGTGCCGGGCGTCACTGCACCGAGCAGCGCGAGGCTCGAGCGGAACGGCGCCGGATCGGGCCGGGACGCGATGCCATCCATCGCGCCGCGCTGAGGCTCCTTGAGGTGCCATAGCAGCAATGCGAGCAGAAATCCGGGCACCGAGGCAACCAGGAACGCGAACTGCCAGCCGGCAAGGCCCAGCGGCGCTGACTGAGCGGAAGGATAAAGCCCTTCCCACCAGCCCGCCGCGACCCCGCCGACCACGTTGGACATGCCAAGGCCGACGGCAATGGAGGCAGCAATCGTGCCCATCACGAGACCGCGCCGATGCTTAGGGAAATAATCGAACAGCAGCGATGTCCCCGCCGGCGACGTCGCTCCCTCGCCGATCCCGACCCCGAGGCGGGAAATGGCAAGCATGGCAAAGCCGCTGGCGAAGGCAGCGAGACCGGCGGAAAAGGACCAGAAGCCGATGGCGATGGCCAGGATGCGCGTGCGAATCCAGCCGTCCGACAGGCGACCGAGCGGCAGGGAAAACAACGCATAGAACAGCGCGAACACCGTTCCGTACAGCAGCCCCAGCTCGGCATCGCCAATCTGCAGATCCGCCTTGATGCGCGGCGCGAGAATGGCGAGGATGTTGCGATCCAGCAGCGACATGGCGTTGGTGAGAGCCACCAACGCCAGCGCATACCAGGCGGTGCCGGTCACCCGGCCCGACACCGGCGGGGTCGTCACAGGTTAAAGACCCGCTCGGCGTTGGTCTGCATCAGCTTCTTCTTGGCTTCTGCAGAAATGTCGAGATTGTCGTGCGTGCGCACCTCATCGGCGACATATTCATAGGGATAGTCCATTGCGTACATCACCCGGTCCTCACCCAGCTGATCGATGCACAGCTTGATCGCGAGCGGACAGGCCATGCCGCTCGTCGTCACGCAGACATTGTTGCGCATGTAGTGGAACAGGTCGTGGTTGAGCGGCTTGAGGCGCTCATAGCGCTTCGAGCGGACGCCTGCCTGATGCATGTAGTTCATGCGGAACAGCCAGTAGGGGATCGCCTCGCCGCCATGGCCGACGCACACGGTCAGGTTGGGATAGCGGTCGAACACACCCGTCGTCAGGATGCGCAGCAGATGATAGCCGGTCTCGACACCGAAGCCGAAGATTGCGCCATCGAGGCCAGCCTCGACCATGCCGGCGATCATCGCATCCGGCGGCGACTGCGGGTGGATGTACAGCGGCAGATTATTGTCGGCGCAGGCCTTCAGGATCGGGTCGAACTGCTCTTCATCGAGATAGTGACCCTTGGTGTGGCTGTTGACCATCACGCCCTTGAAGCCCAGCTCGTTCTTGCCGCGTGCGATTTCCTCGACGGACCACTGCACGTCCTGCGGGACGATGGAGACCATGCCGACATAGCGCGACGGGTGGCGCTCGCAGGCGGCCTTCAGAACGTCGTTGGCGTTGCGGACCAGCGTCTTGGCTTCATCGGTCTCAAATGCCTGTCCACCCGGCGATGTCAGCGACAGAATGGCGACGTCGATTCCGGTCTCGTCCATGGCCTGAATCCGCAGATCGTCCAGATCGAGCAGCCGATCGCGAATGAACTGAGTCCGCTCGGAAGGCGAGGTACCGTAGAAACCCCAGAGCGACGTGGTCGCCTTGTCGGCCCGGCCCTCTTTGACCAGCTTCAGAAAGGCGTCGAGCTGTTCGGCCGTCGCAAAAGCCTCTTCGGTCGCAATGCGAAGATAGCCGCGATCGCCGCCGGTGTTGAGCGCGTGAGTCATGTTACTCTCCTGAGAAATGGGGAAAGAAAGCCCCGGCACCTGCACGGGCACCGGGGCTTGTATTCTGGATCAGCCTTCGTGGACGACCTTGGTCACGAGGCAGGCGTGGAGGCCCTCGGGGCCATCCTCATGGCCGTGGCCCGACCACTTGACGCCGCCGAACGGCGAGTCCGCACCGCCGATGGCAACGCTGTTGACGCCGAGCATGCCGGTCTCGACCTCCCGCGCCACGCGGCGCTGCAGCTTGACGTCGTCCGTCCAGCTATAGGCGGCCAGGCCATAAGGCAGGCGATTGGCTTCCGCGATCATATCGTCCACCTTGCCGAACGGATTGATGAGCGCGACCGGGCCGAACGGCTCCTCGTTCATGATCTCGGCATCGAGCGGAATCTCGCTGAGCACGGACGGGGCATAGAAGAAGCCCTGATTGCCGATGCGCTCGCCACCCGCATTGAGCTTTGCGCCGCTGCTGACCGCGCCACCGATAAGGCGCTCCATGGCATCCGGGCGACGCTCATTGGCCATCGGGCCCATTTGGATGCCATCCTCAAGGCCGTTGCCGACCTTGAGCGCCTTGGCACGGCTCGCGAACCCGTCACGGAACCGCTCGTAGACATTTTCCTGCACGATGAAGCGGGTCGGCGAGACGCAGACCTGGCCGGCGTTGCGATATTTGTGACCGACCATGACATCCAGCACGCGATCCACGTCGACATCATCGAACACCAGCACCGGGCCGTGACCGCCCAGTTCCATCGTGGTGCGCTTCAGGTCTTCGGCAGCCAGCTTGGCGAGGTGCTTGCCGATCACGGTCGAGCCGGTGAAGCTGAGCTTGCGGATGATCGGCGAAGCGAGCAGGTGGCGCGACACCTCATCGGGCACGCCGAACACGGCCTGCGCGACGTCCTTGGGCAGGCCAGCATCGAGCAGGCACTGCAGCACGCCGAGCGCGGACGCCGGGGTCTCTTCGGCAGACTTCATGATCACCGAGCAGCCCGCCGCAATCGGCGCGCCCAGCTTGCGGCCAGGATTGCCGAGCGGGAAGTTCCAGGGCGAGAAGGCCGCAACCGGGCCGACCGGCTCATAAGTCACCGTCGAGCGCATGCCGGCCGGGCGAACCAGCGCGCGGCCATAGAGGCGCGAAACCTCACCCGCGTAGAAATTGAACAGGCCGGCGACCATCATCACTTCGATGCGGGATTCAGGCAGGGTCTTGCCCTGCTCCATCGTGGCGATGCGAGCCAGCGTCTCCTGCCGCTCCATGAGCAGACGCGCTGCGCCGGAGAGCACGGCAGCACGCTCCTGCGCCGTGGAGTTGCGCCAGCGATTGAACCCGCGCTGCGCGGTTTCCAGCGCGCGGTCGAGATCCGCGGTGGTGGCCAGCGGCAGCTCGCCAAGGGTCTCGCCTGTCGCAGGATTGACGATGGTCTGCGTTCGGCGATCACCGCCGGTCACGGCCTCGCCTTCGATGATCATGTGCAGGGCAGGATAATTGGTCATAGCCATCCTCTCGGGACTCTCAGCGAAACAGAGTGACGCCGGACCAAAGCCCGGCGTCGCGCAATATCCCCTGTGAGAACTCAATGATGAGTCGTCAACTCCCCGCAGGCATTGCTTTGTTCACAGCCGCAGCTTCTGCTGCCTCCAGGCGCTCGATTTCCTCACGATAGGGCTTGCACGCGCGCCACATGCTGATCGTGGCGAGCGGAAGCAGTACGAGCGCGGTGATGAAGATCGCCTGCCAGAGCCGCGCTTCATCCCGCACGACATATTGCGCCACGACGCCGATCACGAGGCTGCCCATCGCGCCGAAAAAGGTGAACATGAACAGATACAGCGCCGTCACCTGTCCGCGCATGGCCTGCGGCGCGACCCGCTGCACGGCGGCGTTCTGCGCCGGTGCGCCCGCGAGGCCGAAGAGCGTCGCTACGGCCATTGCGCCCATGGCGAGGTGCCCGGTCGGCATCAGCGGCGCGGCTAGCGTGCAGATGGTGACTGCGGTGAAGCAGATCGCCGCCGTGCGAACGTTCGCATCCTTATACTTGCGGCCGAACCACGAGACCATCAGGCCACCGAGCACGAGGCCGGCGAGCTGCGCGACCAGCAGCATGGGCGCGAGCACAGCGCCGATCTGCGCCTCGTCCATGCCATAGGTCCGCACGAGGAAGGGAACGCGCCAGAAACCGATGCCCTGGCTTTCCGTCGCGCTGAGCGCCAGCGCGATGAACAACGGGTAATAGACCATGCCCTTCGCCTGAATGCCGCGAATGGCGTCAAAGCCCATGAACGTGGCGATCTTGCGGCCGAAGCTGGCTTTCTGCGGCACTGCGATCGGGTCGGCGACCGCGGCACGGCGCGCCGGCTCCTTCACCAACAGGAACAGCAGCGCCGCCGGGAAGGACAGCAGGCCGAGGCCGATCAAGATCCACTGCCAGTTGAAGATGCGCAGGCCCCACACATAGCTGGTATCCCAATGCGATACCGCGCCGATCATCATCCCGCCGAACAGCACGCCAAGCGTGGTGCCGCCGATGAAGCCGAACTGCAGCAGCGCGAAGGCAATCGGGATTTTCTTCGGCCGGAACATGTCGACGATGAGAGAATAGGAGCCGGGGCCATGGGCCGATCCGCCCGCGCCCAGCAGCATCCGCGCCGCGATGAACTGGCCGAAGCCCTGCGCCAGACCGCTCAGCATGGTGACACCGCCCGTCACCGCCGCGCTGATCGCGAGGATCATCTTGCGCGGATAGATATCCACGAGCCGGGCCAGCGGAATGCCGACGAACACGTAGAAGATGATGCTCGCCGGGCCGCCCAATATGCCAAGTTGCGTATCGGACAGGCCGAAATCGACCTTGATCCGCTCCGCCAGCATTCCGAACACGGTGGCATCGAAAAAGCTCAGGAAGGTGGCGATGATGATGACAGTCAGCGCGAAATAGGCGCGCGGGCTGGAGGGCCATTGCTGCGACGCGGCCCCAGCATCGTCGCCCGGCACGGAGTGTGCCGCCTGAGGTGCCATTGCCATGTCGTGAATTCCTCTCTGCTCGCCCTGGCGCCGCACCGGTTTCATTTCCTGCGGCTCGTTATCCTGCCAGTTTCAACCGCTGAGATTGATTCTGTCCAGCTTTAATTGCACAGGCGAAGCCCCTCGTCTAACCTCTTGCGAGCCTGCGCCATGGCACAGGCAGAGGAGAGGACATCATTATGCCGAACGAAACCGGGCGCCCTACAGCGGCGCAGGAGGATTATGCCGCCGATCGCGCCGCGATCATGCAGCTTGAAGCCGAGTATCTCATGGCGCTCGATTGGGGCGATGCCGAAAGCTACGCCGCCCTGTTCGCGCCCGAAGGCGTGCTGGAATGGGCAGGCGGCACCGCCGTCGGGCCGGAGGAAATCTACAAGGAAATCGGGGTCTACAAGGAAGCCATCAAGCAATATTATGGCGACGACGGCTCAGGCCAGCCTGTCACGCTGCGCCACTTCATCACCAATCAGGCCATCTATGTGCATGGCGATACGGCCAAGGGCGTGATCTACTGGTTCGAGGTAGCCAATAACGGCACGGGACATACACCGCATATCGGCAGCTACGGCCATTATGAGGACAGGATGCGGAAGGTGGATGGCGCCTGGAAGTTCGTCAGCCGCAAGATTTTCAACGAACAATTACCGAGCCGTCGCGCCGGCGCCGAAAATCCGGGACGGGCGGCGCGGCTGCCATAAACGTGTCATGACGCTTGTGCTCCTGCGAAGGCAGGAGCCCAGGGCAGCCAAGCGCTGAATTAGCTTAGTGAAACGGGGCGCCCGTACTAGGCGCCCCGCCCTATCTCAGTCCCGATAGCAGACCTTGCGGGCAGCCTTCACGACCCGCGCCGCATCGATCAGCGCCGCCTTTTCGAGATTGGCCGCATAAGGCAGCGGCACATCCTCATTGGTCACGCGCAGAACCGGCGCATCCAGATCGTCGAAGCCCTGCTCCATGCAGACCGCCGCAATCTCACTGGCGATGGAGCAGACCGGCCAGCCCTCTTCGACCACCACGAGGCGGTTGGTCTTCTTGAGGCTTTCCAGCACCGTCGCCGTGTCGAGCGGACGCAGCGTGCGCAGGTCGATCACCTCGGCATCGATGCCATCGGCGGCGAGCGTTTCCGCTGCCTCCAGCGCAACGCCGACGCCGATGGAATAGCTCACCAGCGTCACATCCTTGCCGGGGCGGACGATGCGTGCCTTGCCGATCGGCAAAACATGATCGTCAAGCTGCGGGACCTCGAAGCTGCGCCCGTAGACCAGCTCGTTCTCGAGGAACACGACCGGGTCTTCACTGCGGATCGCCGCCTTGAGCAGGCCCTTGGCATCCGAGCTGTCATAGGGCGCGATCACGATCAGGCCCGGCACGGCGGCATACCAGGGGCCGTAATTCTGGCTGTGCTGCGCGCCAACCCGGCTCGCCGCCCCATTGGGGCCGCGGAACACGATCGGGCAACGCATCTGGCCGCCGGACATGTAATTGGTCTTGGCGGCCGAGTTGATGATCTGGTCCATCGCCTGCATGGCGAAGTTGAAGGTCATGAACTCGACAATTGGCTTGAGACCGCCCATCGCAGCGCCGGCACCGATGCCGGCAAAGCCATGCTCGGTGATCGGCGTGTCGATCACGCGCTTGGGGCCGAACTCGTCGAGCAGGCCTTGGGTGACCTTGTAGGCGCCCTGATATTCGGCGACTTCCTCGCCCATCAGGAACACGCGCGGATCGCGCCGCATTTCCTCGGCCATGGCATCGCGCAGCGCCTCGCGGACGGTCGTCTTGACCATCTGCGTGCCTTCGGGGATCGCCGGATCCGTCACAGCGCTCGCCTTGCTGCCCGAGAGATTGGCGGTGCCGCTCTCGGCCTTCTTGGGGGCCTCGGCCTCGTCGGCAGCCTTGGGCGCAGCTTGCGCTTCGGCCTTGGGGGCTTGCGCAGCCGGTGCGGGCGCTTCTTCGCCTTCGCCGGAGAGCATCGCGATCACGGTGCCGACCTTCACATTGTCGGTGCCCTCGGCGATCAAGATTTTCTCGATGGTGCCTTCATCGACAGCCTCGAATTCCATCGTCGCCTTGTCGGTCTCGATCTCGGCCATGATGTCGCCGGCCTTGACCTCATCGCCTTCCTTGACGAGCCACTTGGCCAGCGTCCCCTCTTCCATCGTCGGCGAGAGGGCCGGCATCTTGATCTCGAGACCCATCAATACTGCTCCACCAGCACATCGGTATAAAGTTCGGCCATTTCAGGCTCGGGCGAGGTTTCCGCGAAGTCCGCCGCCTCGCTCACATCCTTGCGGATCTTCGTATCGATGGCCTTCAAATCCTCTTCCTTCACGCCGGCATCGGCGAGAATCTTCTTGAGGCCCTCGATCGGATCGGACGTGTCGCGCATGTGCTGCACTTCGTCGCGCGAGCGATATTTCGCCGGATCGGACATCGAGTGACCGCGATAGCGATAGGTCTTCATTTCCAGCAGGATCGGCCCCTTGCCGGAGCGGACATATTCCAGCGCCGCCTCGGTCGCGCCGCGCACGGCCAGCACGTCCATGCCATCGACCTGGATGCCCGGAATGCGGAAGCTCTCGCCGCGACGATAGAGCTGATCCTCGGCCGAGGAGCGCGCCACGGAGGTGCCCATGGCATATTGGTTGTTCTCGATCACATAGATGATCGGGAGCTTCCACAGCTCGGCCATGTTGAAGCTCTCATAGACCTGGCCCTGATTGGCCGCGCCGTCGCCGAAGTACGCGACGCACACGCCGCCATCCTCGTTATATTTGTGACCGAACGCCAGACCGGTGCCGAGGCTGACCTGCGCGCCGACGATGCCATGGCCGCCGAAGAACTTGTGCTCGACGCTGAACATATGCATCGAGCCGCCCTTGCCGCGCGAAATGCCGGCTTCGCGGCCCGTCAGCTCGGCCATGATGATCTTGGGGTCGATGCCGTAAGCGAGCATGTGGCCATGATCGCGATAACCGGTGATCACGCTGTCCTTGCCGGGCGTCAGCGCCGACTGGATGCCGACCGCAACCGCTTCCTGACCGATATAGAGGTGGCAGAAGCCGCCAATCAGGCCGAGACCGTAAAGCTGCCCGGCCCGCTCCTCGAAGCGGCGGATGAGCAGCATCTGACGGTAGAATTCGAGCAGCTCTTCCTGGCTCGCGTCATAGGGATTGGGCTCACCGGGGCGCTCCCGGTTATGGTCCGCAGACGGCGCCGTGGCAGTGGATGCAGGGGCATTTTGCGCGCGTCTGGAAGCTGGCTTCGCCAATGTTTCAGGTCCTTCTCGCGTGGCTGTTACAGCCAGCTATAGGCACGGCACCGGCAGGAGCGCAATGTCCAGATAGGTTAAATGGGTGGCGAAATCTGGTTAGTCGACCGCACCCATGTTCATTTCATTGGAACGACGACTTCATCGGGGTGCGTGACGCCGAGCTGCTTGCGGACCAGCTCGTCGACCATATCCGGATCAGCATGGCGCGGATCGAGCAGCTTCACCCGATTCTCCAGCGCGGCCTTCTGCTTGTGCAGCGCCGACAACTCGGCCTGCCGCTGCTTGAGCTGCCGGCTGTAATCGGACCAGGCGAGAATGCCGTTCGGGCCAATGATGGCATAGCCGATGAAGAGCAGGAGCAGGAAAATGGCAATGGCCGGCGTGAACGCCGAACCAAGAAGAAACCTCAATTTTGCCAGATGCGCCATGGGCCCTTGGAATCACGCCGACCGTCGCAATGCAAGCCCAAAATGAACGAATGCGACAAATTGCATTAACTTTGTAGACAAGCCGTCGACCCGGGGGATGCGCAACGGATCGTTCGCCTCCACCCGGACCGTTAAAACGCCTCAGCGGAAAATCGACGTTCCCGCATAATAAGCGCGGTCGCCCAGCTCTTCCTCGATGCGGATGAGCTGGTTGTACTTGGCGAGCCGGTCAGAGCGCGCCAGCGAGCCCGTCTTGATCTGACCGCAATTGGTCGCCACCGCCAGATCGGCAATGGTCGCGTCCTCGGTCTCCCCCGAGCGGTGCGACATCACATTGGTGTAGCGCGCCCGGTGCGCCATATCGACGGCAGCCAGCGTCTCGGTCAGCGAGCCGATCTGGTTGACCTTGACCAGCATGGAGTTGGCCAGCCCCTTCTCGATGCCCATGGCGAGGCGCTTGGGGTTGGTGACGAAAAGATCGTCGCCCACCAGCTGGCACTTGTCGCCGATCTTGTCGGTTAGGATCTTCCAGCCCTCGAAATCGTCCTCGCTCATGCCGTCCTCGATCGACTTGATCGGATAGCGCGCGACGAGATCGGCGAGATAGTCGGCCATTTCAGCCGGGGAGAGCGTCTTGCCCTCGCCGGAGATCACATAGCTGCCATTCTTGAAAAACTCGGTCGCTGCGCAATCGAGCGCCAGCACGACATTCTCGCCCGGCTTGTACCCGGCCTTCTCGATGCTCTGCATGATGAAGTCGAGCGCTTCGACCGTTGAAGCGATGTTGGGCGCAAACCCACCCTCGTCGCCCACGCCGGTCGCAAGACCCTTGTCGTGCAGACCCTTCTTGAGCGTGTGGAAGATTTCCGAGCCGATCTGCACGGCATGGGCGATGCTCTCCGCGCCCACCGGCATGATCATGAACTCCTGGAAGTCGATCGGATTGTCGGCATGTTCGCCGCCATTGATGATGTTCATCATCGGCACCGGCAGCACATGGGCAGAGACGCCGCCGACATAGCGATACAGCGGCAGGCCGCGCGCATCGGCGGCCGCCTTGGCCGTCGCGAGGCTTACGCCGAGAATGGCGTTGGCGCCGAGCCGCGCCTTGTTCTCCGTGCCATCCAGCTCGATCATCGCGGCATCGACATCGCCCTGATCCTCGGCATCCATGCCGGTGATCGCTTCGGCTATCTCGCCATTGACCGCATCGACGGCCTGGAGAACGCCCTTGCCGAGATAGACGGACTTGTCGCCATCGCGCTTCTCGACCGCCTCATAAGCGCCAGTGGACGCGCCCGAGGGAACGGCGGCGCGGCCGAAGCTGCCGTCTTCTAGCAACACGTCGACTTCCACCGTCGGGTTGCCGCGGCTGTCCAGGATCTGGCGGGCGTGAATGTCGAGAATTGCGGTCATGGCTGTGCCTTCCCCTTCCGTCTGGCAAATTATCGGCGCGGATTAGCGAGCGCACTCCCTCATGGCAATGGCGGGCGGCTCGGCTTATCTTGCTGTTTCTGTGCAATGGCGGGAACATTTGCCGCCGCAGGTCTGTTAAAGAGGGCGAGCCTTGCTATAACAGGCAAGCCTGTTCTGTATCACAAGAGGAACCCGCCATGGCCGAGACCAATAGCACTGGAACGACCCGCAAGAGCACGTCGAAGGCGACGTCGGCGCGCAAGGCTGCATCGGATGCCACGAGCGCGAAGTCGGCTGCGCTGTCCACGGCAGCAGAGGCGCGGGGCGCGGAGACCGGATCGAGCACCGACTGGCGCGAGCAGGCCGGCGAATTTGCCGAGCAGGCTAAGGCCACCGCACGCGGTGCCGCCACGACGGCCAAGAACACGACGGGCGATGCCCTCCATGGCCTCTCGAAGCTGATCGCCGAGACCGCCGAGACCGTCGATTCCAAGCTCGGCCCGCAATATGGCGATTATGCCCGCAAGGCTGCGGAAACCGTCGCTGGCGCGGCGGACTCGCTGGATGCCAAGGATATCGACCAGCTGACCGAGGAAGCGCGCAACTTCGTGCGTAAAAGCCCTGCGGTGGCGATCGGTGCGGCGGCCGTGGTTGGCTTTGTGCTCATGCGCATGATGCGGGGCTCATCGAGTGAAAGCTAAGGCTGCAAGGACCGGCCGGCATTGATCGATGAGTGATCCCGACACCATGCACACTGCGGCGGGCACCCCGCCGGACCCTGAAGACGCGCTTGAAAAGGAGACCATTGGCGAGAGCTTTTCGCGGCTGATTGCATCGGGCCGGGAACTCGCCGAGGCGGAATTGACGTGGGCGAAGCTTAAAGCGGCACTGATTGCCGCGGCGGCCCGCCGCGCGGCGCTGTTCGGCGTCCTCGCCTTTCTGTTCGTCAGTCTGGCGCTTGTTACGCTGGTCGCGGCAGCCGTGATCGCGCTCGCGCCTTCTGTCGGTTGGCTCGGCGCCGCTCTGATCGTAGCCGGAGTCCTCCTGCTGCTCGCTGTACTTTGCGGCCTGATGGTCAAGCGTGCCCTCTCCCCCCTCAGCAAGGCAGACCGGCCATGAGCAGCGCGCCCTCCCCCCTCGAGCTGGCCGAGGCCCGCCAGCGCGCGGATGGCGCAAGAGAGCGCTTCCGCTCTGCACTGGACGGGGTTCGCGAGCGGTTGAGCCCGGCGCACTTGAAGGACGACGCCGTCGAGGCGGTTCAGCAGAAGGTGTCGCAGGCGAAACAGGCCGCGCGCGGAACGCTGCGTCGCCATCCCGTCCTGACGACGCTGGGCGCGACCGGTGCGGTCGGCCTTCTCTTCTGGCGCCCTGTGCGATTCATCTTGCTCTACGTGATGCGTGGTGCTTGGCTCGTCTGGTTGAATCGCGCTCTGTGGAGCCAGAAAGAGGACAGTTGATCAGACGATGACCGCCCCGAAGACGAAGAAAGGCCGCCCAACGGCTTCTACGCTTGATCAGGTCAAGGACAAGGTCGGGAGCACGCTTGCCACGGTGCGCGAGCGGGGCGAGGACGTGGTCGCTGACACGCGCGAAAAGGCCTATCGCGCGGCCAATGAAACCAACCGTATGTTTCAGGAGCATCCCATCGCGGCGGTGGCCGCGGCGGCCGCAGCCGGGGCCGTCATCGCCATTTTCCTTCCCAAGCTCGCCATCGGATCAGCTGCGGACAAGGCCGGGCGCGCCGCGCAGCGCGCTGTGCGCAACTCCGGCGTGCGCCAGGCTGCGCAGACCATGTTCGCCAATCTTGCAAAGACGGAAAAGGCCGCGCTTCAAACGGCGGCGGTCGAAGCCGCCCGCCTGATCGGCAAACGCATCAAGAAGCCGCGTTCGGACAAGAAATCGGACGCCTAGGATCGCAAGGCCAGTGTCGCCATTCTTGGCAGAACCGGCCGAGGCTGCTAGCAAATCGACAACGCCCAGGCGCCTCTTGCCGGGCATAAATCCGGAGCACTTTCTTGAGCCTCATGCACCTCGTGATGGGCGGTCGCGTCAAAGACCCGCAAAAACTCGAATTTGAAGATCTGAATGCCATCGACATCGTCGGCATCTTCCCGAACTATGCCAGTGCCGAAGCGGCCTGGCGCGGCGCGGCGCAGCGGACCGTGGACGATGCGGAAATGCGCTATGTGATCGTCCATCTGCATCGCCTGCTCGATCCGAGCACGGATGATGCCGAGGATCACGCTCACTGACGGATTGGCTCGGGTGGCAGTGCTAGACCAGCGCTGGCACGCGCCCGTCAGGACGCCCGAAACCGCCGGGCCAGCAAGGGGCGTGCGAGCAGCAGGCCGGCGATGAAGCCGCCGATATGGGCGCCAACGGCGATCCCGCCGAAGAAACTGTCGAACCCGCCGGCCAGCGCGATCAGCAATTGCAGGATGGTCCACGCTGCGCCAAGCCAGACCATGCGGACGATATAGGCCGGCACAGGCCCGATCGCCTTCACGCCGCGCTGGCTGTAGATGAACGCATAGGTTCCGAGCACGGCGGAAATCGCGCCGCTTGCGCCGATCATCGGCACCCAGCCCTCCCCTTGCGCATAAAAGAAACTCGAAAGCCATTGCCCGAGCGCTGCGGCATACGCGCCGACGACATAGATCACCACGAGCCGACCTGGACCGAGCAGATTTTCAACGAAGCGGCCGCAGAAGATCAGCATCAGCACATTGAAGCCCAGATGCATCCACCCGCCATGCAGCAGCGTGGCGGTGAGCGGCGTGATCCACAGCGGCAGCCACGGCACGTTGAAGGTCAGCGCTTCGGACGACGAGAGCAACGTGACGCGCTCTGAAATGAACCCGGCAATCAGCGCTGCGCGCCCCATCTCCCCGGTGAGATACAACGGCAGGAAGACGATGACGATGATCGCCGCCAAAATGTTGGTCGCCGGACCTTTGGGAAGCTGCATCGCGATTTCAGCCGGCTGCGGCGCGAACCGACAGCGTGAACGCTGCCGGTGCGGCAACCAGAAAAGACATAATCATGGCGCGGCTGCGGATCAGATGAATTCGATCTTGTTGACCAGATAGAACTTGTCGCCGGACGGCACCGTCACCTCGACATCCTCGCCGACCTGACGACCGATGAGGGCGCGGCCAAGGGGGCTGTTGTAGCTGATCATGCCCAGCTTCGCGTCCGCCTCGGCCTGACCGACGATCTGGTAGCGCACCGGCTTGTCATCCTCGTCCAGCAAGGTGACCGTGGCGCCGAAGATGATCTTGTCGCCCGACAGCGTGGTGGGATCGATAACCTGCGCGCGCGAGAGCTTGTCTTCCAGATCGGCGATGGTCGCCTCGACCTGGCCCTGACGCTCCTTGGCGGCGTGGTATTCGGCGTTTTCCGAAAGATCGCCATGGGCGCGTGCCTCCTCGATCGCATCGACGATCTTGGGACGCTCGGCCTTGAGCGCGCGGAGCTGGTCGGTCAGCTTGTCATAACCGACTTGCAGCATCGGCATCTTCTCAACGGTCGCCATCTCGACTCCCTATTTCCAGCGCAACAATGCGCGAACTCCCTAGTCCGCCGGGGATCCGGTCGGCCCGCAACTGATTTCTTGTGTTCTGGAAGATCAGTCGTGCGACGCCTGATAATAGGATTGCAGCGACTTCACTTCAAGAGGACGCGCACGCAAAGCCTCAATTGCGTCCACAGCAGCCAGACTTGCCGCCGCAGTCGTGAAGCTCGGCACCTTGCCGCGCAACGCGCTCGTGCGGATCGCCTTGCTGTCCTTGAGCGACTGCCAGCCTTCCGTGGTGTTGAAGATGAGATCCACCTCGCCATCTGCAATGCGATCCACAATATGCGGACGGCCCTGCGCGACCTTGTTCACCTTCTCCACCGGCAGGCCGTTCTCTGCGAGGAAATCGGCCGTTCCACCCGTTGCGACGATCTTGAAACCGAGATCGGCAATCTTGCGGGCCCCGGGCAGGATCACGCTCTTGTCGCTATCCTTGACGGAGATGAAGACCGTCCCCTGCTTGGGCAGCACCGTGCCCGCGCCGATCTGCGCCTTGGCGAAAGCAGTCGCGAAATCGCTGTCGATGCCCATGACCTCGCCGGTCGACTTCATCTCCGGGGAAAGGACCGGATCGACGCCGGGGAAGCGATTGAACGGGAACACGGCTTCCTTGACCGCAATATGGCGGATCGCATTGCGGTCGATCTTCGGCAGGCTCGCGAGCTTCTCGCCGGCCATCACCCGCGCGGCGATCTTGGCGATCGGCGTGCCGATGGCCTTCGCCACGAACGGCACGGTGCGCGAGGCGCGCGGATTGACCTCGATGAGGTAGACCAGCCCATCCTTGACCGCGAACTGGATGTTCATGAGGCCCCGCACGGAGAGCGCGCGGGCCAGCACATCGGCCTGCCGCTCGATCTCGGCGATGAGATAATCGGGCAGGCTGTAAGGCGGCAGCGAGCAAGCGCTATCACCGGAGTGGACGCCGGCTTCCTCGATATGCTGGAGCACGCCGGCGACGACGACATCCTCACCATCGCACAGCGCATCGACGTCAACCTCAACGGCATCGCGCAGATACTGGTCGATCAGCACCGGCGAGTCGCCCGAGACCTGCACCGCCGTGGCGATATATTCCTCGAGCTGCGCCTGGCCGTCGACGATCTCCATCGCCCGGCCACCCAGCACATAGCTCGGGCGCATCAGCACCGGGTAGCCGATGCGATTGGCGACCGCGATGGCCTCTTCCCGGCTGCGCGCAATGCCGTTGGCTGGCTGGAGCAGGCCCAGTTTCTCGATCAACGCCGCGAACCGCTCGCGATCTTCGGCAAGGTCGATGGCATCCGGCGAGGTACCGAGGATGGGAATGCCGGCCTCTTCCAGCGCCTGCGCCAGCTTGAGCGGGGTTTGCCCGCCAAACTGCACGATCACGCCGACGAGCTCGCCCTTCGACTTCTCGACATGCAGGATCTCCAGCACGTCCTCCGCCGTCAGCGGCTCGAAATACAGGCGGTCGGACGTGTCATAATCGGTGCTCACCGTCTCCGGGTTGCAGTTGATCATGATCGTCTCATAGCCCGCATCTTCCAGCGCGAAGCAGGCGTGGCAGCAGCAATAATCGAACTCGATACCCTGGCCGATGCGGTTGGGTCCGCCGCCCAGGATCACGACCTTCCGCCGGTCGCTCGGCTGGCTCTCGTCCTCCGGCTCGCCGAAGCTCGGCGCCTCATAGGTCGAGTACATATAAGGCGTCTTGGCCTCGAACTCGGCCGCGCAGGTGTCGATCCGCTTGAACACCGGGCGCACGCCAAGCTTGTGCCGCAGCGCGCGCACTTCCTTCTCGGTGACGCCGCCAGTCATCGCCACCACGGCATCGCGGACGAGGCCCGAGCCGCGCTTGATCGCGTTGTCCATGCCGCCGGGAATGTTGGCCGACTGCAGCGCCAGCCAGGCAAGACGCTTGTCCGAGAAGCCCATGGACTTGAGCTTGCGCATGGCCTCTGCATCGCGCGGCAGGCCATTGGCCAGCACACCCTTCTCGGCCTCGACGATCTCGGCAAGGCGCTGCAGGAACCAGGGGTCGAACTTGGCGACGGCATGGATTTCATCCACGCTCAGCCCTTCACGCAGCGCCTGCGCTGCGATCAGCAGCCGGTCCGGCGTCGGCTGACCCAGCGCCGCGACAATCTGCTCCTTGGGCGCCCCGACCAGATGATCGACCTGATTGAAACCGGCGAGGCCTGTCTCGAGTCCGCGCAGGGCCTTCTGCATGGATTCGTGAATATTACGGCCAATTGCCATCACTTCGCCGACAGACTTCATCGCGGTTCCGAGCAGCGGCTCGGCGCCCTTGAACTTCTCGAAGGCAAAGCGCGGGATCTTCGTCACGACATAATCGATGGTCGGCTCGAAGCTCGCCGGCGTAACACCGGTGATATCATTGGTGATCTCGTCCAGCGTGTAGCCGACCGCCAGCTTGGCCGCGACCTTGGCGATCGGGAAGCCAGTGGCCTTGGATGCCAGCGCCGAGGACCGCGACACCCGCGGGTTCATCTCGATGACGATCAGCCGCCCATCCTTGGGATTGACTGCGAACTGTACGTTGGAACCACCTGTTTCCACGCCGATTTCGCGCAACACCGCGATGCTCGCGTTGCGCATGATTTGATATTCCTTGTCGGTCAGCGTCAGCGCCGGCGCGACGGTGATGGAGTCGCCCGTGTGGACGCCCATCGGATCGACATTCTCGATCGAGCAGATGATGATGCAATTGTCCGCGCGGTCGCGGACGACTTCCATCTCATATTCCTTCCAGCCGAGCAGCGATTCCTCGATCAGCACTTCGGTGGTCGGCGACGCATCGAGACCCGAGGTCACGATGCGCACGAACTCTTCTTTGTTATAGGCGACGCCGCCGCCGGTGCCGCCCATGGTGAAGCTGGGGCGGATGATCGCCGGCAGGCCGGTGAACTCCAGCGCGGCCATGGCTTCGTCCATGGTGTGCGCGATGCGCGACCGGGCGCTTTCAAGGCCGATCTTGTCCATCGCGTCGCGGAATTTGAGCCGGTCTTCCGCCTTGTCGATCGCCTCGGCATCGGCGCCGATCATCTGCACGCCATATTTCTCCAGCGTGCCATCGTTGAACAGGGCCAGCGCCGTGTTCAGCGCGGTTTGCCCGCCCATCGTCGGCAGGATCGCGTCGGGGCGCTCCTTCTCGATGATCTTGGCCACGATTTCCGGCGTGATCGGCTCGATATAGGTTGCATCGGCCATTTCCGGATCGGTCATGATCGTCGCGGGATTGGAGTTGACCAGAATGATCCGGTAGCCCTCTTCCTTCAGCGCCTTGCAGGCCTGCGTGCCCGAATAATCGAACTCGCACGCCTGGCCGATGATGATCGGGCCAGCGCCGACGATGAGGATCGAGGAGATGTCTGTTCTTTTTGGCATTATTTATTCCGAGCCTCGTTCCCGGTGGAACCGATTTGAAGATCCTTGCGCGATCGCACCTTGTCGAGCGCGCATTGAAGGGCATTGGTCTCGCTGACCGATGGCGGGGCCTCGCGTCGCAGCATGTCAAAGCTCACCCGATCGGTGCCATGAGCCACCAGCCGGACGACCTGATCGGCGCGGCAGGTCGCGACCATATGATCAAGCTGACGCTGCAACTGGCCCTGATCGCCTGCCGCGCCCGCCGCAAGGAGCGCGAGCGCAATCACGCCAGCCCCTCCACGAACCGCTGGAACAGGTAGAAGCTGTCCTGCGGCCCCGGCGAGGCTTCGGGGTGATACTGCACGGCGAAAGCCGGCTTGTCCGTAAAGGCGATGCCGCAGTTGGAGCCATCGAACAGGCTCACATGGGTCTCGACGACATTGGCCGGCAGCGTGGCCGTATCGACCGCAAAGCCGTGGTTCATCGAGGTGATTTCCACCACGCCGTCTTCCAACCGCTTGACCGGGTGATTGGCGCCGCGATGGCCCTGATGCATCTTGGTGGTCTTCGCACCGGCGGCCAGCGCCAGCAGCTGATGACCAAGGCAGATGCCGAAGATCGGGACATTCTCGTCGAGCAGCTTGCGGATCACCGGCACGGCATAGTCCGCTGTCGCCGCAGGATCGCCCGGGCCGTTTGAGAGGAACACGCCAGCGGGCTTGAGCGCCTTGATCTGATCGTAGGAGGCCGTGGCCGGCAGCACCGTGACCTTCGCGCCGGCCTTAACGAGGTTGCGGAAGATATTGTCTTTCGCGCCAAAATCCATGGCGACGACATGGGGCCGCTCGCCCGCTTCCATCGCCTCATAGCCAAAGCCGAGGCGCCAGGCGCCGCCGGTCCATTCGCGTTGCGCGCCGGTCACCTCGATAGCGAGGTCCATGCCTTCCAGCCCGGGCCAGGCCTTCGCCTTCTCATGCAGCGCCGCGAGATCGAACTGGCCCTGCGGATTATGGGCGATCACCGCATTGGGCGCGCCCTTCTCGCGGATCAGGCGGGTCAGTGCCCGCGTATCGACACCGGCGAGACCGATCCGGCCGTTGGCCTTCAGCCAGGCATCGAAGGGCTGGACGTTGCGGAAGTTGGACGGCGCAGTCACATCTTCACGCACGATGCACCCAAGCGCCCAGGGCTGCTGGCATTCGACGTCATCGGCGTTGGTGCCGACATTGCCGATATGCGGGAAAGTGAAGGTGATGATCTGCCCGGCAAAGCTCGGGTCCGTCATGATTTCCTGATAGCCGGTCATCGCGGTGTGGAAGCACAGCTCGCCAACCGCGTCTCCCTCGGCACCGAATCCGCGCGCGAAGACGACGGTGCCATCGGCTAGAACCAATACCCCCGTCGCTCCTTTGGGCACGGTCGGGTATTTGGCGTTCGCCATGGCTGTCTGATCCTTCGCTTTTTGCTTTCTGGCAGGCGCCCCAAGCGCCCGGCTAAACGGCCGGCTCACTATGGGTTCGCACATGCACGGTCAATCTATTAAAAATTCCGCATCGCCGCTATATCTGATCCTTTCCCGCACGGTGACTCGGAGATTACGTGATGATTCGCGACGGCATCAAGGCTGCCCAGATTGAGGCGATGAAGGCCGGCGACAAGGCGCGGCTGGCCGCTGTGCGCCTGATCCTGGCCAAGCTGAAGGACCGCGACATCGAACTGCGCACCGCCACAAGCACGCCCGATGACGACGTGATCGTGGTCGATGTGCTACAGAAGATGGTCAAGCAGCGCCGCGAATCGATCACCATGTTCGAGCAAGGCGGCCGTGCAGAACTCGCCGCGCAGGAGCAGGCCGAGCTGGAGGTGATCGAAGGCTTCCTGCCCAAGCAGATGAGCGAGGACGAAACCCGCGCCGCGATCGAGGCCATCAAGGCCGAAGTCGGCGCGTCGTCGGTGAAGGACATGGGCAAGGTGATGGCCGTGCTCAAGGACCGCCATGGGACGGTGCTGGACATGAGCAAGGCCAGCGGCTTGGTGAAGGCGGCGCTGGGGTGATTGGGGGGACGGGAGTTTCAACCTGCTCTCTCTGACATTACTCCCCTCCCCGTTCGTGTCGAGCGAAGTCGAGACACGGCTGGCACGGCGCTGAGGTGTCTCGACTTCGCTCGACACGAACGGGAAGAGTTGGGCACCACGGATAGAGGTTTTGGATGGCCTTCTGGACGTACATTCTGCGCTGCCGCGACGGCCGATACTATACGGGGCATACCGACGACCTTGAGCGTCGCATTGGCGAGCATCAGACAGGTGGCTTTTGCGCGTTCACGTCCCCACGTCGCCCGGTGACATTGATCTGGTCGGAAGATTTCGGATCGCGTGAAGAAGCCCTACAAGCGGAACTGATCGTGAAAAAATGGTCGCGCGCCAAAAAGGAGGCTTTGGCCGCCAGCGACTGGGCCAGATTATCGCACTTCTCCCGCCCGCCCTCAGAGCGTGTCTCGACTTCGCTCGACACGAACGGCGGTTTAGGGGCCGCCCGCGGAGGGGAGCGATCCGTCTCTGATGGGCAAACACCATGAGCCTCACCCCGCAATGGCTGGACGAACTCCGCGCCCGCACCACCCTCTCCACGCTCATTGGCAAGACCATCAAGGTCCAGAAGGCCGGGCGGGAATACAAGGCCTGCTGCCCTTTCCACAACGAGAAGACGCCCAGCTTCACGATCAACGACGAGAAGGGCTTCTACCATTGCTTCGGCTGCGGGGCGCATGGTGACGCGATCCGTTGGATGACGGATCAGCGCGGCCTGCCCTTCCTGGATGCGGTCAAGGAGCTTGCCGCCGCCGCCGGGATGGAGGTGCCCGCGCCCGATCCGCGCGCCGCCAAGCGGGCCGAGCAGGCGAAATCGCTGCATGACGTGACCGCCGCGGCGCAGAACTGGTTTGAGGATCAGCTTGGCGGGCTCGATGGCGCCGAGGCGCGCGCCTATCTGCATAAGCGCGCGCTTACGGACGCGACCCGCCGCGCGTTTGGGCTGGGTTTCGCGCCGGATAGTCGCGGCAAGCTCAAGACCGCGCTACGCGACTTCCCCGAGGACATGCTGGTCGAGGCCGGCATGCTCATCCGGCCGGAAGACAGCGAGCGAGACAGTTACGATCGTTTTCGCGGGCGGCTGATGATCCCCATCCGCGACCAGCGCGGGCGCGTGATCGCCTTTGGCGGACGGATTCTGGGCCAGGGTGAGCCCAAATATCTCAACTCGCCCGAGACGCCGCTGTTCGACAAGGGTCGCACGCTCTTCAACCTCGACAACGCGGCGCCTGCCGCGCGCAAAGCGGGCCGCATCATCGTCGTCGAGGGTTATATGGACGTGATCGCCATTGCCCAGGCCGGCATTGCCGAGGCCGTAGCCCCGCTCGGCACGGCGCTGACGGAGGCGCAGATCGAGAAATTGTGGAGCATGGTGGAGACGCCCATCCTCTGCTTCGATGGCGATGGCGCCGGCCAGCGCGCGGCAATCCGCGCTGCCCACCGCGCGTTGCCACTGCTGCGCCCCGGTCATAGCCTCGCTTTTGCGACGCTGCCGGCCGGGCAGGATCCTGATGATCTGTTGCGCGCCGAGGGGCTCCAAGCCTTCGAGGCCGTGCTCGCAAGCTCGATCCCGCTGGCGGACCTCATCTGGCGCAGCGAGCATGATGCCGCGCCGCTGGCCACGCCGGAAGAACGCGCTGGCCTCAAGCAGCGTCTCAATGCGCTCGCCGCCACAATCGCCGATAGCGACATCCGGGCGCTCTATTCTCGCCTGTTCAAGGAGCGTTACGACGCGCTGTTCTTCGCGCCGCGCGCCGCGTCCAACGCCCGCCTCGAGGGACGGCCCGCCGGTCGCGGCGGCGGCACGATGAAGGGCGGCCGCTGGATCGCCCCGCCCCCGCCGGCTACACAGGATGCCAAGGCGATCCGCGAAACCGGCGGAGACATGCTGCTTTTACGAGCCGTTCTGGCCGGCCTCCTGCGCTTTCCGGGCGAGATCCTCGTCCACCGCGAGGCACTGGACAGCCTGTCGCCGCCCGACTCCGGGCTGGCAAAGTTGCTCGATGCTCTGCTCAAAGCGGCCGATCGCCAAGAAACTGTTGAAACCGAGGCGCTCCTTACCATATTGGGCAGCACTGAGCTGTATAATATGGCGAAGGGGTTGCTCCGCGCCGACGCGCTGCATTTCACCTTCACCCAGGCCGAAGCCGACGGATGGCGTGCACAGCGCGATCTGGCGGAAGCCATCGGGGTGCTGGTGGCGATGCCGCGAATCGAAGCGGAGCTGGCGGCGGCGACGAGAGCGATGGCGGAGAATCTGGACGAGGCGAGTTTCGCCCGCCAGCAAGCCCTGCGCAAGCTCAAGGAAGACCTGGCGGCACGAGCCGCCGAGCTGGCCCAACCCCTCGAAGAGTGAATAACAGGCCCGCGCAGCATTGCGCTTGGCCCGGAGCAAGGCAACGCATGGCGACGAAGATCAATGGAAACGCTGGAAACCCGGAGAGTGGCGAAGAAGGCGGCGATGCCCCCCTTCTCGATCTCAACGAAGCGTCCATCAAGAAGCTGATCGCCCGTGCCAAGAAGCGTGGCTACATCACCTATGACGAGCTGAACAGCGCCCTGCCGCAAGGCGAGATGTCCTCAGACCAGATCGAGGACATCACCTCGGCGCTTAGCGACATGGGCATCAACATCGTCGAGAACGAAGAACAGGGCGATGACGGCGAAGAGCAGCCCGAATCCGAAGTCGAATCCATCGACAATGGTTCGGACGAGGAAGACGGCTCAGGCAACGTCGCCGAGAAGAAGCAGACGACGACCGACCGCACCGACGACCCCGTGCGCATGTACCTGCGCGAAATGGGCGCAGTGGAACTTCTCAGCCGCGAGGGCGAGATTGCCATCGCCAAGCGCATCGAGGCCGGTCGCGACACCATGATCCTCGGCCTGTGCGAAAGCCCGACGACGTTCAACGCGATCATCGGCTGGTCGACCGCGCTCAACAATGGCGAAATGCAGTTGCGCGAGATCCTCGATCTCGATGCCATGCTTTCCAAAGACCCGGCGCCGGAAAGCCTGTCGGAAGACGGCGAAGACGACGATGGCGAGATTTCCGAAAAGACCGCCGGTCCCTCGTTCAAGGACGAGGACGAGGTGAAGGACGAGCCGGAAGCCGACGGTGACGACGATGATTCCATGGTTGAACGCCGCACGGCGCGCCAGGAAGAGGACGACGAGGAGGATAACACCCTCTCGCTCGCCGCCATGGAAGAGTTGCTCAAGCCCGCCGCGCTCGAAAAGTTCGCCAACATCACCGAGCTGTATGGCAAATTCGGCAAGATCCAGCAGGCCCGGCTGGTCGCGCTCGGCAATGGCATGGAATTCCCCGCCAAGGACGAAGCGACCTATCACAAGCTGCGCGAAGACCTGACGGCGGAAGTCGAGAGCGTCCAGTTCCACCAGCAAAAGATCGAATATCTCGTCGATCAGCTTTACGCGTTCAACCGGCGCCTGACGACGCTGGGCGGCCAGATGCTGCGCCTCGCCGAGCGCCACAAGGTCCCGCGCAAGGACTTCCTCGACCAATATGTCGGCCAGGAGCTGGACGATGGCTGGCTGGAGAAGGTCAGCAAGCTCGACAAGAAATGGGCGGCCTTTGCAGCCAATGAGGTCGATGCTGTCGAGCGCATCCGCGCGGAAGTCTCCGAAATCGCGCAATCGACCGGCACGTCTCTGCCCGAGTTCCGCCGCATCGTGAACATGGTGCAGAAGGGCGAGCGCGAGGCGCGGATCGCGAAGAAGGAAATGGTCGAGGCCAATCTCCGGCTCGTGATCTCGATCGCCAAGAAGTACACCAATCGCGGCCTGCAATTCCTGGATCTGATCCAGGAGGGCAATATCGGCCTGATGAAAGCGGTGGATAAGTTCGAATATCGCCGCGGCTACAAGTTCAGCACCTATGCGACTTGGTGGATCCGCCAGGCGATCACCCGCTCGATCGCCGATCAGGCCCGCACCATCCGTATTCCGGTGCACATGATCGAGACGATCAACAAGCTGGTCCGCACCAGCCGCCAGTTCCTCCACGAGCAGGGCCGCGAGCCGACGCCGGAGGAAATGGCGGAGCGCCTCTCCATGCCGCTCGAGAAGGTGCGCAAGGTGATGAAGATCGCCAAGGAGCCGATCTCCCTCGAAACGCCGATCGGCGATGAGGAAGATTCGCACCTCGGCGATTTCATCGAGGACAAGAACGCGATCATTCCTGTGGATGCCGCCATCCAGGCAAACCTCAAGGAAACGGTCACCCGCGTCCTGGCGAGCCTTACCCCGCGTGAGGAGCGCGTGCTGCGCATGCGCTTCGGCATCGGCATGAACACCGATCACACGCTGGAAGAAGTCGGCCAGCAATTCTCGGTGACGCGCGAGCGTATTCGCCAGATCGAGGCGAAGGCACTGCGCAAGCTCAAGCACCCGAGCCGCAGCCGCAAGATGCGCAGCTTCCTAGACCAGTAAGGTCCGAAATCAGATCAGGCGGCGGAGGCGTTGCGCGCTTCCGCCGCCTTTTTCGTGCGCGCATTACCTGCCAGCCCCAAGAACCTTAGCACGTCTGCGCGACCGAGCTAATACTCTGAAATAAAACAGGCTCGCGTTGCTTGGTTGGAGCGTTTTCAACATCTTGTTAACTTCCTGCGCGTTACATCGCGGCGGGGAAAATTGCCGGCCTGTCGGTTCGGCATTCTGAGGCTTGATATGGACCCGCGCCCGCTTGATTTCGTTGAGACCGGCCTTTCCGCCCGAGTGCTTGCGCTCGTGGAGAGCGAAGGGTCCGCGACACATTCTTACTGCGCGCCCGTGCTGGCCGGCGAGCGGATATCCTTTGCGCGGCGCTCGGCCGACTTTGCGGACTTCATCCACCTTCTCGTTCTGCTCCACGGCCAGATCCCGGGCGTTGTCGATCATGCCGCTGTTCACACCGCAGAGCCGGTCGCCCGCGATTGGCTGATCCGCTCGACCAGCGCCTTTGCCGAAGAACGCGACTATATGCATCGCCTCTGCGCTGCGGCCGGGCCGGTGCCGAGCACGCCGCGCCATAGTGAGGCGACTGCGGCCATCGCCCAGCAAAGCCACGCGATTGAAATGCTTGCCCAGTCGGAACGGCGCGGTTGCGCGCTCGGCACGGCGATCACGCTGGTGCTGGAATGGCAGGCCATCCGCAAGATCCTCGACGTCGGTGCGCTCAGCCTCGGCATCGAGCCGGCCGAAACCACCCTCCCCAGCCAGTCCGATACCGTGGCTCTTCTGGACGACCTTCCCCAGGTCGAGCGCTTCTCGCGTGCCGTGCAATTCGGCGCCGATCAGTTGCTCGTGCAGCATCGCGGCATGTGGAACTTGCTCAAGGCCAGGGCTGGCGCGCGACAGAGCAGTCAGTAAGATCGATTGAACGCCGGACTTATGCCGGCATGGCCTTTCTCCTGCTCATCACCGACCCCATGCTGGCCGTCACAACCATCGCAATGCCGGCGAGTTGGATGGCGCTGAGACGTTCACCCAGCATGAACAGCCCAGCCAGAACGGCGAAGGCCGGTTCGAGACTGGTCAGCACCGCAAAGTTGCGGGCTGGCAACCTGGGCAACGCATAAAGCTCCAGCGACAAGGGAATGGCTGCGGACAGGATCGCCACCAGCAGCGCGAGCGGAAGCAAGGCAGGCGCGAAGAGCCCCATCCCGTTCTGCATCATGCCCAGCGGTACGACGAGAAGCGCGGCCACGCAGAGCGACAAGGCCGCACCCCCGGCGCCGAATGATGTTGCAACCCTGCGGCCGCACAGGATGTAGCCCGCCCAGCAGGCTGCAGCGATGAGCGCGAATAACAGTCCCACCGGTTCCAGCGCGCCTTTTGCGCCATCGGCACCCACCAGGCACCAGATGCCGAGGCCCGCCAGCGCGACCCATAACAAGTGGAGGGCACGCTTCGCCATGCAGGCGGCGAGCGTCAATGGCCCTAGAGACTGGATGGAGATTGCGATGCCCAGCGGCAGGTGCGCGATGGCGAGGTAGAAAAAGAGAATAGCCCCCGCAACGCAGGTACCAAGGCCAAGCAGCGCCAGCCAGTCCGGCCGCGCAGGCCACGCCCGCCACGGCCGGACCAACACCAGCAGAATGAGCGCCGCGAACAGGATGCGCAGGGCTGACGCGCCGATCGGCCCGACCGAGGGATACAGCCCCTTGGCGAAAGCCGCCCCGAACTGGAAGCAGGCCGTCGATCCGACCACAGCCAGCACCGGCAACAGCGCCAGCCCTGCCGCCGGTTCTGAGCCACCCTTCATCCTCCCACCGCTCAGTAAAGCAGATGGGCCGCGCGGGTCTCCGCCCAGGCACGTTCGTCGGCCCCCGCAAGGCCATCGAGGTCCGCTGGCGTCGCCGCACCATCATCCACCCACTCGCGCAGCAAGGGCGATCCGTTGATCACGTCTATGGGCAGCTTGCCAAGCTCATACTCATAGGGAAAATCGCGCCAGAGCGGATAGTCCGGGTACAGTGCCCGGATCGCCTTGAAGGCCAGTGCCTGCACCCGCCATGGGCGGAAGGTGTGGTGCACGTAAGCCGACCCTTCGGCGTGGATATGGACGCCGGCGCACAAGGCGCCGACATGCTTGTGAAAGGTCGGCTCGAACCAGCAGTCGCGCAGGATGCATCCTGCCAGCCAGTGCGACGCCAGCGCCTGCATCTTGCCGATCACCTTGCGCGCATCGATATCCGGCGCGCCGAACAGCTCCAGCGGGCGGGTGGTGCCGCGCCCTTCCGATAGCGTCGCGCCTTCCAGCATCACCGTCCCGGCATAACAGCGGGCCATGTTGAGATTGGGCGCGTTGGGACTGGGATTGACCCAGATGCGCTCAGTGGGCCAGCCGAAGCCCGGCGCCGCCTCGGGCGCGTAATCCTGCATGGCGATCACGCGATAACCCACGTTCAGGCCGAAATGCGCAATGAACCACTGCCCCAGTTCGCCCATGGTGAGGCCATGGCGCATGGGCATCGGCCCGGCACCGACGAAGCTCTCCCAGCCCGGCCGGAGGGTTAGCCCCTCGATAGGCCGCCCGGCGGGATTGGGCCGGTCCAGCACCCACACGCTCTTGCCGGCCTTTTCCGCCGCCTCGAGCAGATAGAGCAAAGTCGTCACGAAGGTGTAGATGCGGCAGCCTAGATCCTGCAGGTCGACGAGGAATATGTCGGCCGAGTCCATCATCTGCGCCGTCGGCCGGCGGACCTCGCCATAAAGGCTGAACACCGGGATGCCGTGAGCAGGATCGATGAAATCCGGCGATTCCATCATATTGTCCTGCTTGTCGCCCCGCAGGCCATGCTGCGGCCCCATGGCGGCGGTCAGCCGGATGTCGCCACAGGCCGCCAGTGCATCGAGCGCGTGGGTGAGGTCCGCGGTGACGGAAGCGGGATGCGCCAGCAGACAGACGCGCTGGCCGGCAAGCGGCGCACGCAGCGCGGGGTCGGCCAGCAGGCGATCGAGACCGGTGAGAAAGCTCATGCCCGGTCCACTGGCGGAAGCCGCAGCGCGAAGCAATCCCGGTGGTGAAAGTCTGGCCGTCCGGGTGGATGCGCCAGCGCCCAATAGCTCAGAGTCCCGTTCGCCTCCTCGATGACCGCGCTGGCGCCGATCGCCCCTGATCGATCCCAGACCAGAGCGTCCTCGGCCAAGCGGATGGACAGTGACAGCCGCTCGGCATCTGCCGCCTGCACGATGCGCGGCGCCGGGATCTCGAGAGGCTTCATGCCGGTGCGATAATGGTCGAAATGATAGGCCGCGAAGGCGCCTGAAGGCGAGAAATTATACTCGGCATAGGCATCATCGTCCTGCGCCACGAACAACTCGAAACAAGTGGTGCGCCATAGCTCATCGGTATGAATGCCCGGTGCGGCCTCGGGCAAACGCAGATCGGCGATCCGGCCCATCGCCACGAAGCCGATCTCCCAGCCATGATCGTCCGCCAGAGCGATCTGCATGCCCAGCGCCGCCAGCGCATCGCAGGGCGTATCCGGATGGCAGACCAGAGCGGCGCGGGCCAAAATACTACTCATCCTTCCCATCCCATGCTAAGCGCCCCCGCGTTTCAATAACCCCGCGCTTCCCAAAGGGCGATCATGACAAGCTACAAGTCCGACCTGCTGAACCTGCTCGAAGAGCGGGGCTATATCCACCAGATTACTGACGCAAGCGCGCTGGATGCGCTCGCCGCCAGGCAGGTCGTTCCGGGTTATATCGGCTTTGATCCCACCGCGCCCTCGCTCCATGTCGGCTCGATGGTGCAGATCATGCTGCTGCGTCGCATGCAACAGACCGGCCACAAGCCCATCGTGCTGATGGGTGGTGGGACCGGCAAGGTTGGCGACCCCAGCTTCAAGGATGAAGCGCGCAAGCTGATGACCGTCGAGACGATCAACAGCAACATCGCGTCCATCAAGACGGTGTTCGAGAACTTCCTGACCTTCGGCGATGGTCCCACGGACGCGATCATGGCCGACAATGCCGAGTGGCTCGATGCGCTCGAATATCTGCCGTTCCTGCGGGATTACGGCCAGCATTTCTCCGTCAACCGGATGCTCAGCTTCGATTCAGTCAAGCTGCGGCTGGATCGCGAGCAGTCGCTGAGCTTCCTGGAGTTCAATTACATGATCCTCCAGGCCTATGACTTCCTCGAGCTTTCCCGTCGCGCGGGTTGCCGGCTGCAAATGGGCGGATCGGACCAGTGGGGCAATATCGTCAACGGCATCGAGCTTTCGCGCCGGGTGGATGGCGCGGAAGTCTACGGCGTCACCACGCCGCTCATCACCACGGCCGATGGCGGCAAGATGGGCAAGACGATGGCGGGCGCCGTCTGGCTAAACGAGGCGATGCTGCCGCATTTCGACTATTGGCAGTTCTGGCGGAACACGGATGATCGCGATGTCGGGCGGTTCCTGCGCCTGTTCACCGATGTGCCGATGGACGAAATCCGGCGGCTCGAAGCGCTGCAAGGCGCGGAGATCAATGAGGCCAAGAAAATCCTCGCCAATGAGGCAACGGCGCTTTGCCGTGGCCGAGCCGCGGCGGATAGCGCTGCGGAAACCGCCCGCCTCACCTTCGAGCAAGGCGCGGCAGCGGCGGCGGATTTGCCCACCGTTCACGTAGCCGAAGGCAGCATCGCCCTGGTCACCGCCCTCACCCAGGCCGGGCTGGCTGCCTCCAATGGCGAGGCGCGCCGCAAGATCGCCGAAGGCGCTGTCCGCGTCGATGACGAGCCTGTGCGCGACGAAAAGCATCTGATTGCGATTGGCGAGACGCCGGTAAAGCTCAGCCTCGGCAAGAAGCGGCACGCTCTGCTCAGCCGCTAAGCTGCCGGAGCGGGGCGTTCGCGCCTCGATTACGCCGAGTTTATCAGATGTTTACCGGTCCCTGACAGGATCAGACTCCGACTGGGAGTCTGATCCATGACGTTTGCCTTCTCGATGGACGAGCCGCGCCGCTACGAACGGGACGCCGTGGAAAGCCCCGTGCAGATCTGGGGGGGCACCCTCCCGCCATCGCCGGCCGTGCTCATCAATATTTCTCCGAGCGGCTGCATGATCCGCTGCGATCAACTGGTGTCGATCGGCGAAAGCCTCACCATCGATGTGCCGCAGATCGGTATGTTGCGGGGGCGCGCTATCTGGGCGAACAGTGCGCGCCTCGGTGTCGAATTCGAGTCAGCGATCGCGGACAAGGAGTATGACATCATGCTCCTGCGGCTGAAGGGCCCCGATCATCCCGGCCGCTGACCCTCACGCCAGCCGCGCCGGAGCCTGAACGATGGGCGACGAAGCGTGGAGCCGGGCTGTCCGATCCGAGCTGAGTCACAGCCGGCGCCGCGTCGTTTCACGCGATGCCATCTCCTTCAAGACCCATGTATCGCGGCCGCGCGGCGCGGACCCCATTGAGGTCGAGCTGATCGACTTTTCGGTGTGGGGATTTCAGGCCCGCTGCGGTTTCGCACGCTTCGAGCACGGCGAACCGGTCGCCCTTCGCCTACCGCTCATCACCACGCAGGATGCGCAAATCCGCTGGAGCCTGCGGGGATGCTTTGGCGCGCAATTCCTCCAGCCCATCGATGCGCGGGCCTATCTCGATATTCTGGCACGCATCACCCCGCCCCAGACCGACGGCTGACGCTCAGCCGCTGGCCAGCAGACTGATCGCCGCATCCCGCTCGAACAGATAGAGGCACAGCCGCGCGGCCTGCCCGCGCGGGGAGGCCAGCCCGCCATCACGGTCCATGAGCAGCCGGGCATCGTCATGCGCTGCATCCAGCAGAGACTGGATCTGTTCCGGGCTGGCCAGCCGGAAGCGCTGCTCGCCCGATTGGCGCGTACCGAGAATTTCGCCAGCCCCGCGCAATTTCAGATCTTCCTCTGCGATGCGGAAGCCATCATTGGTCTCCCGCATCAGGGCGAGACGCGAACGCGCCGTCTCGGAGAGGTTGCTCCCGTGCAGCAACATGCAGAAACTGCGCTGATCGCCGCGCCCCACGCGCCCGCGCAACTGGTGCAGCTGCGCAAGGCCGAAGCGCTCCGCCGCTTCCACGATCATCAGCGTGGCATTGGGCACGTCCACGCCGACCTCGATCACCGTCGTCGCAACCAGCAGCTTGAGCTGCCCGCGCGAGAAGGCCTCCATGACCGCATCCTTCTCCGGGCCGGGCATCTGCCCGTGGACCATGCCGACGACATCCGCGCCGAACCGCGCCTTGAGCATCGCTGCGCGCTCCTCGGCCGCCGCCTCGTCGCCATCCTCGCTCTGCTCCACCAGCGGGCACACCCAATAGGCCTGACGCCCCGCCGCGATATGGCGGCCGAGCGCCGAGACGATATCCTCCAGCCGATCATCGCCGATCACCCGCGTATCGATGCTCTGGCGGCCGGGCGGCATCTCATCGAGCCTTGAGACGTCCATATCGCCATATTGCGCCAGACAGAGCGTGCGGGGGATCGGGGTTGCCGTCATCACCAGCAGATGCGGCGTGCGCTCGGCTTTGGCGGTCAGCATCAACCGCTGAGACACGCCGAAGCGATGCTGCTCATCGATAACCGCGAGGCCGAGATTGCGATAGGTGACGGCCTCCTGAAAGATCGCATGGGTGCCCACGAGGATGTGGATGCTGCCATCGGCCAGCCCCATCAACGTCGACTCGCGTGCCTTGCCCTTGTCCCGCCCGGTCAGGATCGCAACATTCACCGGCAGGCCGGCCAGCATCGCCTGGAGGCTGGCATAATGCTGGCGGGCGAGAATTTCCGTCGGCGCCAGAAAGGTCGCCTGCGCACCGGCTTCCACCGCATTGAGCAACGCCATCAGCGCCACCAGCGTCTTGCCGGAGCCGACATCGCCTTGCAGCAGCCGGAGCATCGGCACAGCCTGCGCCATGTCGCCCTCAATCTCGGCAGACGCCCGGCGCTGGGCACCGGTGGGGGCGAATGGCAGGCGCAAGGCATCGCGCAAATGTCCGTCTCCAGCCAGGGGAAGCCCGCGCCGGCGACGGGTCGAGGCCCGCAGCAGCATCAGCGCAAGCTGGCTTGCGAACACCTCGTCATAGGCCAGGCGCTCGCGCGCGGGCTTTGCGCCGGGCGTCTCGTGCGTGGCCTTGAGCGCTTCCTGCCAGCTCGGCCAGCCCTTGTGGGCGCGCAGCCCCGGTTCGATCCACTCATCCAGAGCCGGCGCGCGCTCGACCGATTGCGCGACGAGATCGCGCAGCCGGCCATTGGTGATGCCGTCCGAAAGACCGTAGACGGGCTCGCAATCGGCAATCTGACCCGCCTCTTCCACCGGCACCACATGATCGGGGTGGACGATCTGCAGCTCGTCCCCGAACTGATCGAGGCGACCGGAGACAAAGCGCGGCTCCCCAAGCGGGAAGAGCTTGCGCGGCCATCCGCTGTTCTTGCCGAAATAGACGATGCTCACCGGGTCGCCGGCCATATCCACGGCGCGGATGCGGAACGGCGCCCGTGCCGTGCCCGAGGCGCGATACTCCTGCGCCGTCAGCACCAGCGCGACCATCCGCCCCGTCTCGGCTTCCGCGAGCCGCCGGACGCGCTGCCGCTCGATCCAGCTCACCGGCAAATGGAAGGCAAGGTCGACCACGCGCGTGAGGCCCAGGCGCTCCAGCGGCTTGGCCGAAGCGCTCCCCACGCCCTTGAGCGCCGTGCTTTCCGTGAACAGCGGATTGAGAATATCGGGCCGCATCGCTATCTGCCCTAGTCGAAGCTGGAGGGCCGGAAAAGTGCCCGCCGGCCAATCATGATAAATCGCGCACCCGAGCGCCGCGCGAAAAGGACCGGACATGATCGACGAGACCCGCCTGCGCCGCCTCAAATTCCGCGCCTGGCACCGGGGCACGAAGGAAGCGGATCTGATGATCGGCGGGTTCTTCGATGCCCACGCCGCGAGCTTCACGCAGGAACAAGCCGATCTGTTCGAGGCGCTGCTCGAGGAAGAGGATGTCGACATCATGGCCTGGGCCATCGGCACTCTTCCCTGCCCCGCGCGTTACGAAGGCGCGATGATGGAGGCGATGCGCAGGCTTGATTATGTCCCGATTGCGAAGTGAAATTTCTCTCATGCCCCGCCACCTCCGTTCGGTTCGAGCGTAGTCGAGAACCCGCCGGATAATACCTTCCTATTAGTGCTACCCGTGTCTCGAGTTCAGCCTCTGGCTGAAGTTTATCCTGAGCGCCCGCCCTGCGGGCAGTCGAAGGGCTCGACACGAACGGAAGGCAGAGTCGAACACACTAATGACCGACATTTCCCGCATCATCTCGGCCAAAGCCCCGCTCACGCTCTCCGGCGTGCCCGCGGGCTTCCTGCCCGTGCTGCTCGCCGACCTCGCTCGCGCGGCGAAGGAGCGAGCCTGCTTCATCGCCGCAGACGGCCAGATGGCCGATGCGATTGCGCAGACCGTCCGCTATTTTGCGCCGGAGCTGGAAGTGGTGAGCATTCCCGCCTGGGACTGCCTGCCTTACGACCGCGCTTCCCCTTCGCTGCGCGCCGCATCCGAGCGGCTGGCGGGCCTGCACGCCTTGCAGGGCAAGCCCAAGGGTCCGCAGCTGGTCATCACGACCGTCAACGCGGTCACGCAGAAGACGCTGACGCCTTTCCGCATCCGCCAGATGGTCGCCCGCCTGGCTCCGAGCGAGCGGATCGCCATCGACCGGTTGGTCAGCCTGCTCCAGTCCAACGGCTATGTCCGCACCGATACGGTGCATGATGCCGGCGAATATGCCGTGCGCGGCGGCATCGTCGATCTCTATCCCTCGGGCGAACCCGGCCCGCTGAGGCTCGACTTCTTCGGCGACGAGATCGAGACGCTGCGTCGGTTCGATCCCGCGACCCAGCGCACCACCGGTGCGGTCGATGGCTTCATGCTCCTGCCCGCCTCCGAGGCGCTGCTCGATGAGGAGAGCATCAAGCGCTTCCGCAGCCGCTACCGCGAGATGTTCGGCGCGACCGCCACCGGCGATCCGCTGTATCAGGCGGTGAGCGACGGGCGGCGTCTAGCCGGCATGGAGCATTGGCTGCCGCTGTTCGAGGACCGGCTCGTCCCGCTCGCCGAGCATCTGCCGGAGGGAACGCTGTGGATTCGCGAGGCCGGCACTGCTGGCGCGGCCGAGGCCCGCTTCGAGGCGATCCGCGATTATCACGCCAATCGCACGACCGCCGCGGCGGCCTCGCCGGGCAGCTATCGCCCGCTGCAGCCGGATCAGCTCTATCTGACTGCCGATCAGTGGGCGCAAGATATCGAGGCGCTGCCGATCCACCTCACCTCCAGCTTCCACGAGCCCGAGAGCGCCCATGTGCTCGATTTCGGCGTGGACAGCGCCCGCGACTTCGCGCCGGAGCGGGCGCAGGGCGGCAATGTCTATGAGGCGGTGGCCAAGCATCTGGAGCAAAGCCAGCGCAAGGGCCGCAAGCGCATCATCGCCAGCTACTCCATCGGCGCGCGCGAGCGACTGAAGGGCTTGCTTGAAGACCACGGCGTGCGCGGCGTTACGCTGGTCGATAGCTGGCAGGAAGCGCTCGGCGCCCCCACCGGCCGCGTCGCGCTGGCCGTGCTGCCGCTCGATCACGGCTTTGCCAATGCCGAATTGGAAGTGCTGACCGAGCAGGACATGCTCGGCGATCGTCTGGTGCGGCGTCAGAAGCGGCGCAAGAGCGCGGATGCCTTCCTGGCGGAACTCGCCACGCTCACCCCCGGCGATCTTGTCGTCCATGTCGATCATGGCATCGGGCGCTATGAAGGCCTGACCTCGATCCCGGTCGGCAAGTCGCCGCATGATTGCGTCGCGCTGGCTTATGCCGGCGGCGACAAGCTCTACGTGCCGGTCGAGAATCTCGACGTGCTCTCCCGCTACGGTTCGGGCGAGGATGCGGTCGCGCTGGACAAGCTGGGCGGCGAGGCCTGGCAACGCCGCAAGGCGCGGATGAAGGAGCGCATCCGGGAGATCGCCGGAGAGCTGCTTGCCACTGCTGCCCAGCGCGCTTTGCGCGCTGCCCCTGCCTATGAGGCGGAAAGCGCCGGCTATCCCGCCTTCGTCGACCGCTTCCCCTATGAGGAAACCGAGGATCAGGATCGCGCAATCAGCGATGTGCTGGACGATCTGGCCGCCGGCAAGCCGATGGACCGGCTGGTCTGCGGCGACGTGGGCTTCGGCAAGACTGAGGTCGCGCTGCGCGCCGCGTTCGTCGCCGCGATGGCCGGCGCGCAGGTCGCGTTGATCTGCCCGACCACCCTGCTTGCGCGCCAGCATCACCTCAATTTCGAGGAGCGGTTCCGCGGCTTCCCGCTCAAGGTCGCGCGCCTCTCCCGCCTTGTCGGCACCACCGAGACCAAGGCGACCAAGGACGGCCTGGCCGACGGCACCATCGACATCGTCATCGGCACCCATGCCCTGCTGACCAAGGGGCTGGAGTTCAAGCGGCTCGGGCTGGTGATCGTGGATGAAGAGCAGCGCTTTGGCGTGGTCCACAAGGAGCGCCTCAAGCAGCTCAAGGCGGACGTCCACGTCCTCACCCTCACCGCCACGCCGATCCCACGCACGCTGCAAATGGCGATGAGCGGATTGCGCGAGCTGTCCGTCATCCAGACGCCGCCGGTGGATCGCCTCGCCGTGCGCACCTATGTCATGCCGTGGGATGACGTGGTGCTTCGCGAGGCGCTGCTGCGCGAGCATTATCGCGGCGGGCAGACCTATTTCGTCGTGCCGCGCATCTCGGACATGCCGAACATGGAGGATTTCCTCCGAGAAAAGGTGCCCGAAGTGCGCGCCATTTCCGCCCATGGCCAGATGTCGGCCAGCGAGGTCGAGGAGCGCATGTCCGCCTTCTACGAGCGCAAATATGATGTGCTGCTCTCAACGACCATCGTCGAATCCGGTCTCGATATCCCGAGCGCCAACACCATCATCATCCATCGCGCCGATCGCTTCGGCCTCGCGCAGCTCTACCAGCTGCGCGGCCGCGTGGGCCGATCCAAGACGCGCGCCTATGCCTATATGACGACTCCCGCCGATCGGCTGACGACGGAGACGGCCGAAAAGCGGCTCAAAGTCCTGTCCGATCTCGATACGCTGGGCGCCGGCTTCCAGCTTGCGAGCCATGATCTCGACATTCGCGGTGCGGGCAATCTCGTCGGTGACGAGCAGAGCGGCCACATCAAGGAGGTTGGCTTCGAGCTTTACCAGTCGATGCTGGAAGAGGCGATCATGGAAGCCAAGGCCGGCGGTGCCGCGCTCGCCCCGGCACCGGACAAGTCCTCGCCGCAGATCAATGTCGAGGCGCCGATCATGATCCCGGAGGATTATGTGCCGGATCTCGACCTGCGCATGGGCCTCTATCGCCGCATCAACGAGCTGGAGGACAAGGGCGCCATCGAGGCCTTCGCCGCCGAGCTGATCGACCGCTTCGGCCCGCTACCGGACCCTACCCAGAATCTGTTGACCCTAATCGACGTGAAGCTCAATTGCCGCAAGGCCGGCATCGCCAAGATCGACATCGGCCCGCGCGGCGCGCTGGTGAGCTTCCAGAACGACCAGTGCCGCAATCTCCCGGGCCTGATCGGCTACGTCCAGAAACTCGGCGCTATCGCCAAGCTGCGGCCCGACAGCAAACTCGTCATCCAGCGCGCTTGGGGTGATCCCAAGGCACGGCTGAACGGGGCGCTTAAGTTGAGCCAAGGGTTGGCGAAGAGTATTGGGTGAAGGGTGGATTACAGCGGAAGTGCGCGATGTGGGGTATGTATTGGCATGGCGCTAGAGGGTTGGAAGCACAGAGCCGGCTGGGCAGCTTTGCTCGATCCTGAAGAGCCATTACGGCTCCTATCGATAGAAAAAAGCTATGGATACCGGCTTTCTTCAACCTTCCTCGTTCGTGCTGAGTAGGGTCTGAGGAGCGCCGCAGACGCGTATCGAAGACCCGTATCGAAGCATCGCAGCGCACGGGTAAGTCCTTCGATACGCCGCTTCGACAGGCTCAACAGCTACTCAGTGCGAACGCAGCGGCGCCACAACGGAGTCGAGTCCGTTCAGTCGGCTTTTAATGCCATAACCGCTTTGGAGCGGTGAAGAAGGACCCGTGAACGGCAAGTTTGGCCTGGAAGCAGACCTTCTGCTTCCGGACGATTGGCCGTACCTTGCGGACGTTTATCCCCAAAGGTAATATTGTGTGATGCGTGAGCCAGATTTTCAGATCGATGGGTGGTCTCTTGAGGACGGGGAAACCTATCATGCCGCAGCGCCAAAGACCTTTTGGATACCTGACCGCCAAAAACGAGAAAACCTTGAGCCCGGAGACCTAGCCAAGCTGATCTTTCGGATTAGCGTCGAAGATGCTGATGAGAATGTCGCGGTGGAGCGGATGTGGGTTCTCGTCAGAGAGCGCACAGCGGACGGGTATCTTGGCGTACTTGACAACGAACCAAGCTCCATTGCCGAAAATGATGAGTTTTGGCTGGGCACCGAGCTGCCCTTTTCGGCGAAGCACATAATCAACATTGAAGAGAAAGACGAGAACACCGTTGCGCTCTCCAGCCAGGAGCCGCGCAGGCGTTGGCCAGCACGTTAACTTGGGCCGTCCGCCTTTAGAGCGCGGCCGTATAAGGGGACGTCGTCCTATTCAATCCATAGCCCACGCGCCCGGTGCCAGTCTTCCAGCCCCTCGTCAGGATAGGCATCGAAGCACTGGTCATCCGACCCGATCTGCGGCTCGACCCAATTCGCCTTTGATCCGAGCATCATGTGCACCAGCGACGGCGGCTTGGGCAAATCGCCGTCGATCGCGGAAGCGAAAGGGTGGAGCAGCTCGGGATACTCCGGGCTGAACACCCAGAGCGCGCTCGCGCAGGACGGGCAGAAGTGCCGCTCGCCGGTGCTGACGCGGCATCCGCCCTCGCCCCCACCGCCGCCATCGTCCAGCGTTGCGTGATAGACGGCGGTCTCGCCTTTCACCTTGAGCGTGCGCTTGTCGGCGTGGAGATTGATGGCATAGCCGCCACCGCCGGCGGTCTTGCGGCAGATCGAGCAATAACAGCGCAGGAATGGCACCGGCGCGTGGCTGTCGACGGAAAAGCGCACGGCGCCGCATCGACAGGAACCTTCGAGCTTGAGGGGCATGGCACGGTCCTCTTGTGGTGATCGTCTCTCGAGCTGAACCGCTCTTATCTCCGCCGGTTCCATCAGCGCCCATTGCGCGCTTCCCCTTGCGGCCACTTAATCCTTGATCTGCGCGCGCATCCTCCGCATGGCGAGCGCGCCCGGTGCCCGGCCCATGTCCGGTGGCCGCGTGCCCTGGCAGGAGATGTCCGCCCGTGATCGTTCGCAACCGCCTTGGCTTGCTCGAAGTGCTGTTCGCCTATCGCGGCACGATCATGCCGCATATCCAGCATCGGCTGGCAGGCATCGCCGTGGCCAGCGTGGCGGCCATTCTGGCAGCGCGCGCCTGGCCAGGGCTATTCGCGCAGATCAGCGGCATTCCATTCGCCCTGATCGGCCTGTCGCTCTCCATCTTCATGAGTTTCCGCAACAGTGCCTGTTATGATCGCTGGTGGGAGGGCCGCAAGCAATGGGGCGCGCTGATCATCGCGAGCCGCTCCTTCGCGCGGCTCACGTCCTCGCTGCCTGAGGAGGAACGCACCCCGCTGCTCCGCGGCATCTGCGGCTTCACCAACGGTCTTGCCGCCCGCCTGCGCCAGCACGACGAGGCTGCCGCGATCGGCCGGTGGGTGAACGATGGACCGTGGCGCACCTCCCCGAACCCGACCGACACCGTACTCTACGAGATGGGCGCGCACTGCCTGCGCCTGTCCGCAGACGGGCGGATCAACCCGATCCATCATTCGCTCATCGAGGGGCAGCTCAAGGCGCTCAGCGATGTGCAGGCGGCCTGCGAGCGGATCGCCAGCACGCCGGTGCCGTTCACCTATTCGCTCATTCTCCACCGTACGACTTACGTCTTCTGCCTGTTGCTGCCCTTCGCATTGGCTGGCTCGCTGGGCTGGTGGGCACTCATTCCGGTGCTGGTGGCGAGCTACACCTTTTTCGGGCTGGATGCCTTGGGCGATCAGCTGGAAGACCCGTTCGGCTATGATCCCAACGATTTGCCGCTCGATGCGATGACGCGGACGGTGGAACGCGAAATGCTCGCCCGCCTCGGCGCGACCGACCTCCCCGCACCCATCGCGCCCGATCAGCACATCCTGACCTGATCGCTCGCCCGTGCGTGGGACGACACGCCAGCCACCGAGACCTGAGATATTTAGCCGATCCGTGTTGACGTGGCTCGATTCGTTTCCTAAACGTTCTCCGTCCGTTCCATATTGGGGAACCACTCATGTTGACCGCCAAGCAACAGCAACTGCTCAGCTACATCAAGCAGCATCTCGATCAGGGTGGCGTCTCGCCCAGTTTCGAGGAGATGAAGGAGGCGCTGGACCTCAAATCGAAGTCCGGCATCCATCGGCTGATCAGCGCGCTGGAAGAGCGCGGCTTCATCCGCAGGCTGCCCAATCGCGCGCGGGCGCTCGAAATCCTCAAACTGCCGGATGGCATGCCCGTGGCAGAGCGGACGGAAGAGCCGGCGGCGGCCACCAACGTGACCCCGCTGCGCAAGGCGCCCACCGCGCCGGCGCGGACGATCCCTATCGCCGCCAATGACGTGATCGAAATTCCGCTGCATGGGCGCATCGCTGCTGGTCTTCCCATCGAGGCGATGGAGAGCGACACCATGCTGCCGGTCCCGGCCGCGTTGCTGGGCGCCGGCGATCATTACGCGCTGGAAGTCTCCGGTGACTCGATGATCGAAGCAGGGATTTTCGACGGTGACTTCGCGCTGATCCAGCGGACCGAGACGGCGCGCGATGGCCAGATCGTCGTTGCCCTCATCGACGAGAATGAAGCGACGCTCAAATATTTCCATCATGACGGCCGCAAGGTGCGGCTCGATCCTGCCAATCGCGACCATGAGCCCCAAACCTATGAGGCGCGGCAGGTGCGCATTCAGGGCCGGCTCGCGGGGCTATTGCGGCGTTATAACTGAGGCGGGCGATATGGGACGCCGGCTCTAGCGCGAGCCGGTGCCCGCGATCCATGGATGGCGGCTGCGCGGATCGTGCCCCGGCACAATCTCCCGACTGTCGAGCAGGATCAGTGCACCGCCCATGGCGCTCAGCGCTGGCCGATCCAGCTTCGCCCAGCGCGGCACACATCCGGGCGGGAGGCGCCGGTCCGCGATCACGAGGTCAGCCTGTGCGCAGGCGGCCACCAGCTCGGGATAGGGAACGAGCAGGCGCGAGCGACTGATCAGCAGGTGAACCGGCGGCTGGTCAGCACGGCCCGGCAATGTCATCGCGCACATGTCCCGCGTGCATCGCGTGTCCGGCGCCTGCGCGAGGGACGCAAACTCGCCGTCATAAGCGCTCGCCTCGGCCAAAGTCGTCCGAACATAGTCCCCGCTCCGGTCCCGCAACAGCGCCATGCGCCCGTCGCCCAGACGCACCGCCACATGATGACCATCGGCGGTGACGAGCACGTCGGCGGACGGTGCCAGAAATGTCAGGAAAAACCCAAGCGCCGCCAGAGGCAAGCCCCACCAGCGGAGCGCCGTGTGCCAGAGCATCAGCCACAAGAGGCCGATCATGGCGAGCGCAAAGGCCAGTCCGCTGGAGACGGGCAGCGACAGCGTCGCAAAGGGCTGACTGGCGACAGTATGCGCGATCCACAGCAGGAACTTGAGCGCCACGCCGACGACCCACCAGACCGGCGCCCCCAGCCCCACAGCGTCGAGTACCAGCGCGAGCACTTCGGCCGGCATTACCACGAAACTTGTGAGCGGAATGGCAATCATATTGGCCGCCGCGCCAAGCAGGCCCGAGCGATGAAAATGGGCAAAGGCAATCGGCGTCAGCACCAGCTCCACCAGCAAACCTGTCGCCAGCAAAGCGCCGAGGCTGCGGGTCCAGCGCTTTATCCGCCCCTCGTCGCGTCGCTCGAACAGCCGCCGTGCGGGGGGATATTCGTAAAGCGCCACAATCGCGGTCACGGCGACGAAGCTCATCTGGAAGCTGGGGCCGATGACAGCCTCCGGCCAGAAGATCATCACGATCAGCGCGCCGGTCGCGATCAACCGCAGCCCGATGGCCTCACGGCCCAGGGCCATGCCCGCGATCACCAGCAGAGCGGCAATGCAGGAGCGGATCGTCGGTACCTGCGCCCCGGTGAACACAGTGTAGCCGATGCCCGCCGCACCGCCCACGCAGGCGGCGATCATCATCACCGGCCAGCGCAGCGCAAGGGTCGGCGACAGCGCAAGCAGACTGACCATGATGAGAATCACGCCGCCGATCAGCGCGGAGACGTGCAAGCCACTGATCGAAAGCAGATGGGCAAGCCCGCTGCGCCGCATCGCATCCGCATCCGCCTCGCTGATCCAGTTCTGATTGCCCGTGGCGAGCGTGATCGCAATCGTCCCTTCCGGCCCCGGCAACCGCGCGGCGATGTGGTGGGCGAGAGTCGCGCGCGCATCCCCGCCAGCGGTTGCCGCATCGAGGCGCTGCACTTTGCCGAGTGCCCGCCCGGTAGCGCCGAGGCCGGAAAAATAGGCCGTCCGCGCAAAATCATAAGCGCCCGGCAGGGCAGCCGGTGCAGGCGGCATTAGCCGCGCTCGGACGGCAATGCGGTCCCCTGCGGTAATCTCCTCTGCCATCTGATCGGGCGCCGCGTTGATGCGGACCCGCGCCGGCAGATCGGGCCGCGACAGCGGCGCGACCTCCAGCCGCACCAGTCCCCGGGAAGCCAAGGGCGTTGCCGAGAGGACTCGAGCCTCCATCTCCACCACCGCGGCGCGCGCAAGTGGCGGCTGCGCAACAAGAAGCGCTTTGGCCCAGATCAGCAGACAGCCCGCCGCCAGCAGCACCGCGCCAACGGCGAGCGCAGCAGGCAAGCGTCCTCCGCGCCCCACGGCGCCAAACGCGGCGGCGACGCCCAGCCAGAAGGCGATCCACGCCATCCACTGCGGTGGCGCAGGCAGGGTGAACCAGGCGATAATCCCGGCGCCCAGCAGGATCGGCACCCACAGTGGGAGTTGCGCCCGCTCAGCCTCCAGCACCGATTCCGCTCGCGCATGAAGCCGTCCCAACCAGACACTGCTGCGGCGCAACAACGGTATTTGTCGAGCCGGAAAAGGCGTGCTAGGGGCATTCTCGTTCACTAGGAAACCCACCCGCGACATAAGGGAAAAGCAGGCATAGCGTGGCAGAAGGACGGAAACAAACAGGCACGGTCGTCACCCGCTTTGCCCCCTCGCCTACGGGATATCTCCACATTGGCGGCGCACGCACGGCGCTGTTCAACTATCTTTTCTCCCGTCACCATGGCGGCAAGTTCCTGCTGCGCGTCGAGGATACCGACCGCGCCCGCTCAACCGAATCCGCGATCGAGGCGATCTTCGACGGCTTGAGCTGGCTGGGTCTTGCAGGCGATGATGAACCGGTCTTCCAGTTCGCGCGTGCGGCACGCCATGCCGAGGTCGCCAACGCCCTGCTCGATGCCGGCCATGCCTATAAATGCTTCGCGACGCCCGAAGAGCTGGCGGCCCTGCGCGAGCAGCAACGCGCCGCACGTCAGCCGATGCGCTATGACGGGCGCTGGCGCGACCGCGATCCCTCCGAAGGCGGCGATGCCCCCTATGTCATTCGCCTGAAGGCGGCCCGCGAGGGCGAAACCGTCATAGAAGATGCCGTGCAGGGCCGTGTGGTCGTGCAGAATGCCGAGCTCGACGACATGATCCTGCTCCGCTCGGACGGCACGCCAACCTATATGCTGGCCGTCGTTGTGGACGATCATGACATGGGCGTCACTCATGTGATCCGTGGCGATGACCATCTCAACAACGCCTTCCGCCAGCTCGGCATCATCCGCGCGATGGGCTGGCCCGAGCCGGTCTATGCGCACATCCCGCTGATTCACGGGCAGGATGGCGCCAAGCTCTCCAAGCGGCATGGCGCCATGGGCGTCGATGCCTATCGCGACGAGCTCGGCATGCTGCCGGAGGCCGTGAATAACTATCTGCTGCGACTCGGCTGGGGCCATGGCGATGATGAGATCATCAGCCGCGAGCAGGCCGTCGAATGGTTCGATCTGCCGGGCGTGGGTCGCTCGCCGTCGCGATTCGACCTCAAGAAGCTCGAAAATCTGAACGGCCATTACATTCGCGAGGCCGATGACGGTCGCCTCGCTCTGCTCGTCGCCGAACGGATGGATCCGCTGGACGACGATGCCGCGGCCCAAGCCCGTCTGCACCAGCTTGCGGCGATCATGCCCGCGCTCAAGCCCCGCGCCAAGACGCTGCTGGAGCTGACCGACGGCGCCGCGTTCCTGTTTGCCAAACGGCCGCTCGCGGTCGAGGAGGCTGCCGCCAAGCTGCTCGACGAGAATGCCCGATCTCTGCTCGGCACGGTGGTCGAACAGCTGCGGGCGCTGCCAGATTGGTCACTTGAGTCGCTTGAGGCGGCCATCCGCGCGATCGCGGAAGAGGCAGGCCTTGGCCTTGGAAAGATTGCACAGCCACTGCGCGTTGCTTTAACGGGACGGACGACGTCGCCCGGTATCTTCGACGTGCTACTCCATCTTGGTCGGGACGAAACCTTGGGCCGCCTGCAGGATCAGGCCGGACTCCTCCAGGCTTCCGGGTCCGGGCCGCAAATTTGAGCAATAAGGGGTGAAGGAATGAGCGACAGCACAGTCAAAATGACCGTCGAGGGCAAGGATCTCGAATGTAAGGTCGTGGAAGGTTCCGTCGGCCCCAAGGTCATCGACATTCGCAAGCTCTATGCCCAGACGGGCATGTTCACATATGATCCCGGCTTCACCTCAACGGCGAGCTGCGATTCGGCGCTGACCTATATCGATGGTGATGAGGGCGTGCTCCTTCACCGCGGCTATCCCATCGATCAGCTCGCCGAGCAGTCGAGCTTCATGGAAGTGGCCTATCTGCTGCTGCGCGGCTCGCTCCCCTCCAAGGACGAGTTCGAGCTGTTCGAGCGGACGATCACGCGCCACACGATGGTGCACGAGCAGCTCTCCACCTTCTTCCGCGGCTTCCGCCGCGATGCGCACCCCATGGCGATCATGTGCGGCGTGGTCGGCGCGCTCTCGGCCTTCTACCACGACTCCACGGACATCACCGATCCGCATCAGCGGATGATCGCGAGCCATCGCCTGATCGCCAAGATGCCGACGCTCGCGGCCATGGCCTACAAATATTCGGTCGGTCAGCCCTTCGTCTATCCGAGCAACGACCTGAGCTACACCGGTAACTTCCTGCGCATGACCTTCTCGGTGCCCGCCGAGGAGTATGTGGTCGACCCCGTCGTCGAGGCGGCGATGGACAAGATCTTCATCCTGCATGCCGACCACGAGCAGAACGCCTCCACCTCGACCGTGCGCCTGGCCGGTTCCTCGGGCGCCAATCCGTTTGCGTGCATCGCGGCGGGCATCGCCTGCCTGTGGGGCCCGGCGCATGGCGGCGCCAACGAAGCGGCGCTCAACATGCTCCGCGAGATCGGCACCGTGGATCGCATCCCGTCCTACATCGCCCGCGCCAAGAACAAGGACGATCCGTTCCGCCTGATGGGCTTCGGCCACCGGGTCTACAAGAACTACGATCCCCGCGCGAAGGTGATGCAGGCGACCGCCAAGGAAGTGCTGGACAAGCTGGGCGTCAGCGACCCCATCTTCGACGTCGCCCGCGAGCTGGAGCAGATCGCGCTGCACGACGAATATTTCATCGAGAAGAAGCTCTACCCGAATGTGGACTTCTACTCGGGCGTGATCCTGTCGGCGATCGGCTTCCCGACGGACATGTTCACGGTGCTCTTCGCCCTCGCCCGCACCGTCGGCTGGGTCGCGCAGTGGAACGAGATGATCTCGGACCCAGAGCAGAAGATCGGCCGTCCCCGTCAGCTCTACACCGGCCCGACGCAGCGCGATTATGTCCCGATGGACAAGCGCTGAGCCTCAGCTGGCTGATCCATGGATTAGAAAAAGGGGCGCCGGAAGCGCCTCTTTTTTTCTTGCCGGACAAATTCGAAGACCAAGCCGCGCCGCAATGGGCGCGGAAGCTCAAGCGGCTTTGCGGGTCTTGGCCAGCTTCTTGAGCAGCATGTCGCGCTTCAGGCGAGACAGATGGTCGATGAACAGAATGCCTTCAAGATGGTCCATCTCGTGCTGCAGGCAGGTCGCGAGCAGGCCTTCCAGCTCTTCCTCATGAATCCGCCCCTGCCGATCCATCCAGCTGGCGCGGATGCGCGCTGGCCGCTCGACCTCGGCATATTGGTCCGGCACGGAGAGGCAGCCCTCATTGTAGACCGAGCTTTCCGGAGACCCGTCGAGGATCTGCGGATTGATGAACACCAGCGGATTCCTGACCGGTGGTGCGCCTTCCTCCTCGGACTCGGGCTCCTGCAGATCGATCACCAGCACCCGCTTGGGCACGCCGACCTGAATGGCCGCCAGCCCGATACCCGGCGCATCGTACATGGTGTCGAACATGTCATCGATCAGCGTCTGCAAATCATCGTCGATCGCCTCGACGGGCGTCGAAATCGTCCGCAGAATCGGGTCCGGGGTCTCAAGGATCGGTCTAATGGCCATGCTGTCCAGATATGAAAGCCAAGGCGTGAGATCAAGCCGTTGTTAACGCTTTGTTCCGATCAGGCTGATCGAACGCGGCAGGATCTGCCCGCGTGTCCGCCCCTCAACCGATCGGCCGCCGCGCCCGCAGCGCCTGCGCCAGCGTGCCCTCATCGAGATAATCGAGTTCACCCCCAACCGGCACGCCATGGGCCAATTGCGTCAGCCGTACCGGATAGGACTCCAGCCGCTCAGCGATGTAATGGGCCGTCGTCTGCCCCTCCAGCGTGGCGTTCATCGCCAGCACCACTTCATCGATTCCGCCATCGGCGACGCGTTGGACAAGGCTGGCGATCGACAGGTCTTCGGGCCGCACGCCATCCAGCGCGGAGAGCCGGCCACCCAGCACGTGGAACCGCCCAGGAAACAGGCGCGACTTTTCCAGCGCCCACAGGTCCGCCACATCCTCCACCACGCACAAAGCGCGGGCATCGCGGCGAGTATCGGCGCAGATCGCACAGGGATCGATGGTGTCGACATTGCCGCAGACCGAACAATGCACCATCCGCTCGCTCACGCTTTCCAGCGCGCGCAGCAGCGGCACCATCGCCGCATCGCGCCGTTGCAGCAGGTGCAGCACCGCCCGTCGCGCCGAACGGGGGCCAAGGCCGGGCAGCCGGGCAAGCGCCTGCGTGAGCGCGTCGATCTCTGGCGAGGACATGACCGCCAAATAAGGGCTTGCGCTGCGATGATACAAGCGTTTCAGAGGGCCGCATGAAAGAGCCTTTGCGGATCGTCTTCATGGGAACGCCGGATTTCGCGGTGCCGACGCTCGATGCGTTGATTGATGCCGGTCATTCCGTGGTGGCGGTGTATACGCAGCCACCACGTCCGGCAGGTCGCGGCAAGGCGCCTCGCCCGAGCCCGGTGCAAGCCAGAGCGGAGGCGCTAGGCCTGCCGGTGCGGACGCCCCTTTCCCTGAATGACGCGGCCGAACAGGAGGTCTTCGACGCTTTCGAGGCGGACGTCGCCGTGGTCGCCGCCTACGGGCTGATCCTGCCGATCCCGGTCCTCCACGCCCCGCGCCTCGGCAGCCTCAACGTCCACGCCTCCCTGCTCCCCAGCTGGCGCGGCGCGGCACCGATCCAGCGTGCCATCCTCGCCGGCGACGAGCGTACCGGCGTCACCATCATGGCGATGGCCAAGGGTCTCGACACCGGGCCGATGCTGGCAAAGGTCAGCACGCCCGTGGACGGCAAGACCGCCGGCGCGCTGACCGACGAGCTGGCGCATGCCGGCGCCGCGTTGATGGTCAAGGTGCTCGATCAGATCGGGGCCTATCCGCCGATGATCCAGCCCGAGGATGGCGTGACCTATGCGGCCAAGATCGACAAGGCGGAGAGCCACCTCGATTTCACCGCCGGGCCGGTCGCGGCCGAACGGCAGGTGCGCGCCTTCAATCCCGCGCCGGGCGCATGGTTCGCGCACAAGGGCGAGCGCTACAAGGTTCTGGCTGCCTCAGTCGATTCTCAGCCCGGCCCCGCAGGAACCGTGCTCGACGAGGGTCTGCTGATCGGGTGCGGCGAACAGGGCTCGCTGCGCCCCACCCTCATCCAGCGCGCCGGCAAGGGCGCCATGGCCACCGCCGATCTGCTGCGTGGCACCGCCATTCCGGTCGGCACGCTTTTGGAATGACCCGCTTCGCTTTCACGGTCGAATATGACGGACGGCCCTATATGGGCTGGCAGCGCCAGGCCCATGGCCCGAGCGTGCAGCAATGCATCGAGGAAGCGCTGGGCCGCATCGCCGGCGGCGCGCCGATCGTCCATTGCGCCGGGCGCACCGACGCGGGCGTTCACGCCCTCGCCATGCGAGCGCATGTCGATCTGGACAAGGCGATCACGCCTTTTCGCCTGATGGAAGCGCTCAATGCCCATCTGCGACCCGAGCCGATCGCCATCCTGACCTGCGAAATCGTGCCGGAGGATTGGCACGCCCGCTTCTCCTGCGTCGCGCGCGCCTATGAGTATCGCATCCTTAACCGCCGCGCGCCGCTCACCTTCGAGCGCGGGCTTGTCTGGCGTGTGCCGCAGGTGCTGGACGCCGAGCGGATGCACGAGGCCGCACAGGCCCTGGTCGGCCGACATGATTTCACCACCTTCCGCTCCGCGCAATGCCAGGCGGACAGCCCCCACCGCACCCTCGCCCGGCTCGATGTCATGCGCGTTGGCGAGCGCATCACCGTTCACGCCAAGGCCCGCAGCTTCCTTCATCATCAGGTCCGCTCGATGGTGGGCTGCCTTGCCTTGGTCGGCACTGGCACATGGTCGCCCGATGACCTCAAGGCGGCGCTGGACGCGCGCAATCGCGCCGCGCTGGGGCATAATGCACCGCCGGACGGCCTTTATTTCATCTCGGCGGACTATCCCCTAACTGCCTGACAACACATTGTTAAAGCTCCCGGGCGCAGATTGGATGCTCAGATGGACATGCGAGCGGTGTCGCGAGGCAGGCTAAGACATGGAATTGGGGTATCTTCAGGCTGAACATATGGCGCTGCTCGAGCTGTGCCAGCAAGTTACGAGCCCGGCGACGCAGCGATCCGGCGCGGAGGTGGGCGAACTGATCGCGCTGCGCAGCAAGTTGAACCGCATCTTGATCCGCCATCTGGCCAAGGAGGACAAGCACCTCTATCCGGCCCTGCGCGCCAGCGGCAACGGCCGGATCGCCACGCTCGCCTCGCAATATCATGCGGAGACCGGCCATCTGGGCGATCTGTGGGCCGATCTGATGAAAGCCTGGCCGGACTGTCGGATTTTCCAGGAGCCCGACGCCTTTCGCGCCGCCCTCAGGCCCGCGCTGGAGGCTCTGGTCGACCGCATCCAGCGGGAAGAGCAGATGCTCTATCCGGCCTATCTGGAGTCGCAGGGCCTGAGTGGGATCGGGATTGCGCCCGATCAGACATCAGCCGCCTAACGCGTATCAATCCTCTTCGACTAGCAACTCAGCGGCCGGAGCATGACCCAGGAAGGCCGCCGGACTGGCGCTCGCGCCATAAGCGCCGGCCATGAACAGCGCGACGAGATCGCCGACCGCGACAGGCGGGAGCATCACGGCATCGCCGAGCCGATCCAGCGGCGTGCAGAGGCAACCGACCACATGGACCGGCTCGCTCGCCGGCGGCTCGTCGAAGCGGTTTGCCAGCGCAATCGGGTAATTGCGGCGGACCACCGTGCCGAAATTGCCGCTGGCGGCGAGCTGATGGTGCAGGCCGCCATCCACCACAGCGAAAGTCTCGCCGCGGCTTTGCTTCACGTCGATCACGCGGCAGAGATAGATGCCAGCCTCCGCCACCAAGAAGCGCCCCAGCTCGAGCGCGAACCGGCTCTCGCGCAGGATCGCGGGACGGTCGGCCAGCAGACGGTTCAGCCCGTCGCCGATGATGGAGATGTCGAGCGGCAGGTCACCGGGGAAATAGGGCACCCCGAAGCCGCCGCCGAGATTGACCAGCGGCGGGCTTAGCCCCACCTCCTCCGACAAGCGCGCGACAAGCTCCATGGTGGCCGACTGGGCCGCAACGATGGCCTGCACATCCAGCGATTGCGACCCCGCAAAGACATGCCAACCGCGCCATTCCGCTCCTGCGGCGATCAGGTGGCGGGTCAGTGCGGCCGCACGATCGGCATCCACGCCGAAGGGCCGCGCGCCGCCGCCCATCCGCATGCCCGAGCCTTTCAGCTCGAAATCGGGATTGACGCGCACCGCGAGCCGGGGCCGGACATTGGCGCGTGCAGCCAGCGCGAGTGCGCGCTCAGCCTCGCCTTCCGACTCCAGGTTGATCGTCACGCCCGCCGCAAGGGCGTCGTCCAGTTCTCGGTCGGTCTTGCCCGGTCCGGCAAAGCTGATCCGGCTGCCGTCCACCCCGGCTGCCCGCGCCATTTCCAGTTCTCCGGCGGAGGCAATGTCGAACCCGTCCACCAGCTCCCCCATGAGTGCGAGAAGCGGCGCGAAGGGATTGGCCTTCATCGCATAATGGAGATCGACCCCAGCCGGCATGGCCGCCCGCAGGGCCGCTACGCACTGGCGGAGCTTGCCGGCGTCATAGAGAAAGGCCGGCGTTTCCCCGATCTGATCGATCAGCGCGGCCACGCCCTGTCCGCCGACCAGCAGCACGCCGCCGTCGCTCTCATAACCGGGCGGGATCGGGCCCATCGGCTTGGGCTTGAGGGACGTCATGCCAAGCCCTCCCCGGCCAGCGCGGCGAGCGCCACGCGGTCGATCTTGCCATTGGGGTTACGCGGCATCTGCGACAAAATCCTGATCTCCGCCGGTTGCATGAAATTGGGCAGCGTCTGCCGCAACTGCGCGGACAGACGCTCGCCGAGCGCGTCGCGATCGGTCTCGCATAATGCCGCTTCCGCCCGCACGAACAGCACGATGGCTTGGCCAAGGCGCTCATCCGCGCGACCAAGCGCACAGGCTTCGGCCACGCCCGCGACGGCCACCGCCGCCTCCTCCACCTCGCTCGGGCTGATGCGATTGCCGGCGCTCTTGATCATCGCGTCGTCCCGGCCGACGAAGCGCAGCAGGCCCTCGCCATCGCGCACCACGGTGTCGCCGGACCATACCGCCATGCCGCGATAAGCGGAAGCAGCCGGCGCCGGCTTGAACCGCTCCGCCGTCCGTGCTGCATCCTGCCAATAGCCTTGCGCCACCAGCGGGCCGCTATGAACCAGTTCGCCGGGCTCATCATCGGCGGTCAATGTGCCATCGGGGCGCACGACGAGCACTTCTGCATCCGGTATCGCCTGGCCGATGCTGTCGGGGTGGCGATCCAGCAGCGCGGGGGGCAGGTAGGTGGAGCGAAACGCCTCGGTCAGGCCATACATGGCAAACACATCCACGCCGGGGAACGTCTCGCGCAAGCGGGCGATCAGCGGACGGGTAAGCGCCCCTCCGCTATTGGTGATCCGGCGCAAGGCTGCGCGGGCTTCCGGCGGCCAGTCGATCTCGGTCAATTGCACCCACAGCGGCGGGACGCCGGCCAGCGTCGTGATCGCATGCCGGGCAGCGACTTTCGCGACCTCGCGCGGCAGCAGATAATCGAGCGGCACCACACATCCGCCGGCCCACCATGTCGAGAGCAGTTGGTTCTGCCCATAATCAAAGCTGAGCGGCAGGAGCGCGAGAGTACGGTCCGTCGCGTCGAGACCGAGGTAGCCGGCCACTGACCGCGCGCCGATCATCAGATTGGCGTGGCTGAGCATCACGCCCTTGGGCCTCCCGGTCGAACCCGATGTATAGAGAATCTCGGCCAGATCGTCGGGGCGTCCCGTGCCGGGCGGCAACGTCGCGGCGTCCGCATCCTCAATCACAGCGAGCAGCGCGGCCTCTTCCACGCGCGCCACAGCCTCGGCCAGATCGCCTGGCTCCAGCGTCCCTAGCCGCGCTGGCTGCGAGATCAGCATCCCCGCGCCGCTATCCCGCACGATATGGGCAACCTGCGCCCGCTTGAGCAGCGGATTGATCGGCACATAGACATGCCCGGCCCGCACCACGGCCAGGGGCAGCAGCGCTGCCAGAAGGCCCTTGGGCAGCCACGCCGCCACCCGACTGCCGGCGGGCGCGCCTGCCCCGTCGAGACGCGCGGCGAGCAGGTGCGCGAGCCGCCCCACCAACTGCTCCATCGTCGCATAATCGACCGCGCCGAACTTGCCCGCCAGAGCAATGGCAGTCGGCTCGCCCTGCTGCGTCAGATGGTCGAGGGGCGGTGGCATCCTCCGCCCATATCACGTTCTTTCAAGGCATGAATAGGCGCGCACGTGGCGAACGTGGATCGGCCGCAACAGTCGGGCAAGATCGGCCCGGCCCCGCATCGCCATGCTTTCCAAAATGATATCGACCCGCTAGGGGCCCGATGATGCAGACGAGCCAGGATCGAGAGGGCAATGGCGCCTCCAACAGCGCGGCCAGCGATGCGTTGCGCGCATCGCTCGTGGATGTGCTCGGGCTCTCCCCGCAGCGTGTCGATCTGTTCGACGCCGACACGGGTCTGTTCGGGTCGCTGCCGGAACTGGATTCCATGGCTGTCGCCACCTTGCTGACCGATCTTGAGGATCGGCTCGATATCGTCATCGATGATGATGATGTGGATATGGACAGCTTCGAGACATTCGGCAGTCTGGCCGCCATGCTGAGCCGCAAACTGGACAGCCGCGCCGCCTGACAGGCGTACTCCTCCGTATCCGCTTTTCGCACGTAGCGCTGCACCGCGTCATCGGTTTGCATCAAATGCAATCGCTCCGCCGCTTTTTGCGTTTGTGAGCCATGGTGCAGCGCAGCACTATGACCACGGAAGAACATGGGATGCCGAGCAAGGCTCTTTTGCAACTGACAAAGGAGACTGTTCGTGAAAAATGCTTTTTTTGCCGCCGCACTGCTTTCGTTTGCCGTCGTCACACCCGGCCACGCGAAAGAGGCTGAGAAGACCTTCACGCATGAAGGCGTCAGCTACACCTACACCGTCACCGAACTCGGCGACAGCCGCCGGGTGATCGAGGGCCGCGCAACGCCCGGCTCGACCTTCCGTCTCACCGTCGCCAAGGGCCGCGTGATCGGCAGCGCCAACGGCATGCCGGTATCCTTCCGCGTGAAGGATGCGGTCCTGCTGAACGAGACGCCGCTGACCAAGGTTGCCTCGCGCTAATCGCGACACGTGACCCGTCTGGGCTCGCGCTCAGGCTCAGTACAAAGGAAAGCCGGGCAGACCTTCGCGGTCGCCCGGCTTTTCACATTCTAGTTCACCGTGATGCCGCGCTCAGGCCGGCACATGCTCGCGCTGAGATTCAAAGTCGGCTTCCGCGAGGAACCGCTCGGCATCTAGCGCCGCCATGCAGCCCATGCCGGCCGCCGTCACCGCCTGACGGTAGATCTTGTCCGTCACGTCGCCGGCCGCGAACACGCCCGGAATGCTGGTACGGCTCGTGCCTTTCTCGACGACCAGATAGCCTTCATCGAGCGGCAGCTTGCCCTCGAACAGCTCGGTTGCCGGCTTGTGCCCGATGGCGACGAACGCGCCGTCCGTCTCGATATGGCTCTTCTCGCCCGTCTCGGTATCGATCAGATCGACACCGACGAGACCTTCCGGATCGCCACCGCCGACAAACCGCTCGACGGCCTTGTTCCACACCACCTTGATGTTGGGATGGGCGAACAGGCGATCCTGCAGGATTTTTTCCGCGCGCAGACTGTCGCGGCGGTGGATCAGCGTCACATCATGGCTGTGATTGGTGAGGTACAGCGCCTCTTCGACTGCGGTGTTGCCGCCGCCGATCACCACCACCTTCTTGCCGCGATAGAAAAAGCCATCGCAGGTCGCGCAGGCCGAGACGCCCTTGCCCTGCAGCAGATGCTCGCTCTCCAGCCCCAGCCACTTGGCCTGCGCGCCGGTCGCGATGACCAGCGTATCGCCATAATATTCGGTGCCGCCGTCGCCAGTCAGCTTGAACGGGCGCTTGCTGAGGTCGACGTCGACGATCTGGTCGTACATCATCTGCGTGCCGACATGCTCGGCCTGCGCCTGCATCTCTTCCATCAGCCACGGGCCCTGAATGACCTCGCGGAAGCCGGGATAATTCTCGACATCGGTGGTGATAGTCAGCTGACCGCCCGGCTGCATCCCCTGCACGACAATCGGCGCCATGCCGGCGCGCGCGGCGTAGATGGCGGCCGAAAGACCGGCCGGCCCGGAGCCGAGAATGATCATGCGCGAGCTGTGCGTGGCGGTCATGGGTCGATGTCTTCCTTCGCGGAGAGATAGGTCAGATCGTCGCTGGCACTGCCTAGCGAACGTCATTCGCATTTAGGGTTTGTGGCGCGGAACTCAATGCTCGGCGGACGAGGTTGGCCTTCAAATCGCCCCTCCTCTGAAGAGGAGGGGCTCAGATTAGGCACTACGATCCCGCGCCGATCATCGAGGGCAGCGAATCAAAGCCGGACTTCAGCACCTCTCCCCATTGCCGGGAAATGGTCGAGAATTCCGGGTCGTCTGCTTCGATTCGGCGACGGACGCTGAACTCATATTGATCGCGTGGGATGATGCTCAGATCGAGCGGCATCCCGACCGACAGGTTGGAGCGCAGCGTCGAATCCATGGAGACGCACACCGCCTTGGCGGCATCCGAGAGCGACGTGGTCGGCTTGATCATCCGGTCAAGGATCGGCTTGCCATATTTGTGCTCGCCGATCTGGAAGAAGGGCGTGTCCGCCGTCGCTTCGATGAAATTGCCCTGCGAGTAGACCAGGTAAAGGCGGGGCTTGCCACCCTTGCGCTGCCCGCACAGCAGGATGCTGGCACTCAGCGACGGGCTCGTGCCGCTCATCCCCTCGCGCATTTCCTTCTGAACCGCCTTCATCGCCTCGCCGACCAGATGGGCGGCGCGGTGCATGGTGGCGCAGTTCAGCAGGGTCTCAACCTCGGGATTGTCGACCGCGTCCTTCATGGCGCGGGAGAGCTTGGTGCGCACTTCCTGCGTGACCGAGAGGCTCCCGGAACACAGCAGCGCAATCGCCCGCTCGCCAGGGCGCTCATAAGTGAAGGTCTTGCGGAACATGCCGATATTGTCGAGCCCGGCATTGGTCCGCGTGTCAGAGAGCATCACCAGGCCAGCCTCGACCCGCAATGCCACGCAATACGTCATTTTAAGCCCCTTTTTCATGCCCGCACCGAGCCGCCCGCCCGACTCACTGTTGCGTCTGCGATTGTGCGGTATCCTCAGATGGCAGACTGGCAATCTGCACGTCGTGCGACAATGCGGTTTCGCCCCCTGCGATCATCACGCCCCGAATCGGCGCGGCATCTGCGGCATCAAGGCCACAGCACAGGCGCACATGCCCCTCCACCGGGCAGAGGCCCAGGGTAATATCGAACCCGATCCAGCCCAGCCCCTCTACCCAGGCTTCCGCCCAGGCATGGGGCTCATGGTCGCTATCCGGCCGCTCGTCGTCCCGCAGATAGCCGACCACATAGCGGGCCGGAATCAACAGGCTGCGCGCCGCTGCAATGAAGACATGCGCCTGATCCTGGCACACCCCCGATTTCTGGGCAAAGGCCTGCGCGGCTGTGGTTTCCATGCTGGTGCTGCCGGATCGATATTCGATCTCATCGTGCACCAGATCAGAGAGGGCGTGGAGGCTGGCGAGCACGCCCTCCTCCCGTCGCGCGCGCTGGGCCAGATCGGCAATCGCCGGGTCGATCTCGGTCAGCGGTGTTGCGCGCAGGAACAACTGGGGCCGTACCGCGCCATCGGCAGGCTTGAGCACACCGGCGCGATCGACTGTCCGCACCGTCCCTTCTGACAGGATCGTGACGCTGTCGACCCGTCCGGGCGCGCGCCACACGGCCTCCGCATCGCCATAACCGTTGACGATCCAGCGTTCGATGGGCTGGCCGTTCGCTGTCACCGTCCATTGCTCGACGGTTTGCGCGTTGCTGGTCGCCGGCAGCAGGCGCAGGCGCATGACCACGCCGCCAGCCTCCTCCTCATACCGATAGACAGTCTCGTGACGGATCGTGATCCGCATGGCCCGGTCGCCTCCCGCTCAGCCGAAATGATAGGCTTGTGCGATTTCGTGCCCAAGCATGTTGCACTGGACAATCTTGCTCTGGACGGTTTCGTGCAAGCCCCGGCGGAAAATATCTCCGCTATTGGCCTGCGCGAGCGTCTCCACCATCTCCTCGCTGCGCAGATTGGCCGGCGTGCGCTGACCGTGCCAACTGGCCAGCCGCTGCAGCCGATAGGCGATCTGATCGAAGCAATAGAGCGTGCTGCGCGGAAACTGGCGGTTGAGCATCAGAAAATCGGTGATCTGCGCCGGCGTGTAGGAGCCACCATAGACATGGTGATAGGCGCGGCTGCCCGACAGCGCGTGCAGCACCGAGGTCCATTGATAATGGTCGCGGTGACCGCCGACCACTTCGGTCTCCGGCAGCAGGACGTAATATTTGACGTCCAGCAGCCGCAACGTCATCTGCGCCCGCTCCAGCGCGCCACCGACCCGCAGGAAATCATGCCCCTCGTTACGCAACTGGCCGCTCTCGGTGGCGCCGCGGAAGATCATCGCGCGGGTCTTCACCCAATCGATGATCTCGGCGAATTCACGGCGCGCATCGTTGACGCCATAGGTTTCCAGTTTGCGCCAGCCCTCGTTGAGCGCTTCCCACATCTCCTGGGTAAGCGCGGTGCGCACCGACTTGCCGTTCTGCCGTGCCCGCGCGAGACAGGCGCGGATGGAGGCCGGGTTATCGGCATTCAGGATGAGATGTTCGACGATGTCGCTCTCGCGGATAATGGCATCCTTGCCGAACACATCCTCGCACTCGGTGACCTGCACGACCGAGCGCCACTCGTCGCGCATCGTCGCGCCGGGCAGGATGGTCATCCGCTGCCCCATGGTGAGCAGCCGCGCGGTCGCTTCGGCGCGCTCCATGTAGCGGGCCATCCAGAACAGATTTTCGGCGGTCCGGCTCAGCATGGGCGGCCTCCCTTTGGTTGGACCTGCATGTCGCAAACGGCCTCGCGCATCATGGCCGCCTCTCTCATCGCAGCCCCCCTCACCGCAGCACCCACGTGTCTTTGACGCCGCCGCCCTGGCTTGAATTCACCACCAGCGATCCTTCCGCCAGCGCAACCCGCGTCAACCCTCCGGGCACCAGCCTGATCTCCTTGCCGACAAGGCAGAAGGGCCGGAAATCGACATGGCGCTGCACCAGCCCGACCGGCCCGAGTGTGGGCGCGGCCGAAAGGTCGAGCGTCGGCTGCGCAATGAACTCGGAGGGATTGGCGCGGATGCGCCCAGCATAAGCCTCGATCTCGCTCGCGCTGGCCTTGGGGCCGATCAGCATCCCATAGCCGCCCGAGCCGTGGACTTCCTTCACGACCAGCTCGGGGAGATGGTCCATCACATAGGCGAAATCGTCCGGCTTGGAACATTGCCAAGTCGGCACATTCTGCAGGATCGCCGTCTCGCCCAGATAGAAGCGGATCATCTCCGGAACATAGACGTAGATCGCCTTGTCATCCGCGATGCCCGCACCGGGCGCGGAGCAGAGCGTCACGCCGCCGCCGCGATAGGCATTGAACAGGCCCGGCACGCCCAGCAGGCTATCGGGCCGGAAGGCGAGCGGATCGATGAAATCATCGTCGATGCGCCGGTAGATCACATCCACCCGGCGCGGCCCGCGCGTCGTCTGCATGAAGACCAGCCCATCTTCCACGAAGAGATCGGCCGGCTCGACCAGCTCGACGCCCATCAGGTCGGCGAGATAGCTATGCTCATAATAAGCGCTGTTGAACGAGCCAGGGGTGAGCACCACGACCTGCGGCACGCCCTTGCAGGCGGGCGGCGCCACCTCCTGCAGCGAACGCAGCAGCTGGCTCGGATAATCGTCCACCGGCGCGACACGCTGCCGGGCGAACAGCTCCGGGAACATCCGCGTCATGATCTCGCGGTTTTCGAGCATATAGGAGACGCCGGAGGGTGTGCGGCAATTGTCCTCCAGCACCATGAAGTCGTCGAGCCCGGTGCGGACGATGTCGATGCCGACGATATGGCTGTAGACCCTGCCCGGCGGGGTGAAGCCGGCCATCTCCGGCTTGTAGGCCTTGTTCTGATAGACGATGTCGCCCGGCACGATCCCGGCGCGGATGATTTCGCCGCGATTATAGACGTCGAGCAGGAAGGCATTGAGCGCCGCCGCGCGCTGGCGAATGCCGGCTTCCAGGCGCGCCCATTCCGCAGCGGTGAAGATGCGCGGCAGCAGATCGAAGGGAATAAGCCGCTCTGGGTCGCCGCCCTCCCCGTACACAGCAAAGGTGATGCCGATGCGCCGGAAGATCGCTTCCGCCTCGCTCAATCGTCGGTGCAACCCCTCGATGCCGGTCTCATCCACCCATTGCTGAACCACCGCGTAACAATCGCGAACGTCTCCAGCCTCACCCAGCATCTCGGAACATGTCATCAGCGTATGCGTTTCTCTATCTTATTGTGCATTGCAGCATAGTGAGCCGGGGAAATTCAAAATCAAGAGTAAAAATCGCGGGAGGGACGATCGCGTTCCGCGCGGTTAAAAATATCTGGGCAAGGCGCTGCAGCGGATTGACGCACCGCGAAAAATATGGCCGATTACCGCCGTTTTCCTACTTCATGCTGGACGGATGGTGATTTTCCGTGCATGGGAGCGCGCATGGACTTTTGGCTGGCCCTTCGCCTTACGCGACTTACGCGCCCTTAGGCGCGATACCCGAGCGGTTGCCGCAGGCGGCCCGCTGCGCCTAAGGGCCTTTTAGCCACAGAATCAGATCCTCATCAGTGCAAATGGATAGCGCCTGCGTGCATTTGGCTGTGAACAATGAAATGTCCGAACCATGATGCTGAGCGACCCGTCACAGAAATACCGTCCCTTCCCGCAAGTGGACCTGCCCGACCGGCAGTGGCCCTCGCGCACGATCACGCAGCCGCCCCGCTGGCTCTCGACCGATCTGCGCGATGGCAATCAGGCGCTGATCGATCCGATGGATACCGAGAAGAAGACCCGCTTCTTCGAGCTGCTGACCCGCGTCGGTCTCAAGGAGATCGAGGTCGGCTTCCCCTCGGCCGGCGCGACCGAGTTCGATTTCATCTCCGGTCTCGTCAAATCAGGCCGCATCCCTGACGATGTCATTATTCAGGTGCTCACGCAGGCCCGCCGTGACCTCATCGAGCGCACCTTCGAGAGCCTGCAGGGTGCACGGCAGGCTATCGTCCACGTCTACAACGCCGTCTCTCCGGCGTGGCGGCGGATCGTGTTCAACATGGAGCGGCCGCAGATCAAGCAGATCTCCGTCGATGCCGCGAAGATCATTCGCGACGAAGCCGCCAAGCAACCGGACACTGACTGGCGGTTCGAGTACAGCCCGGAAACCTTCTCCACCGCCGAGCTGGATTTCAGCCTGGAGTGCTGCGAGGCGGTGATGGACATTCTCCAGCCCACGCCGGAGAAGCCGCTGATCCTCAACCTGCCCGCCACGGTCGAGGCCGCGACGCCCAATATCTATGCCGACCAGATCGAATGGTTCTGCCGCCATATCCGGAACCGCGACAGCGTGGTCATCTCGCTGCACCCGCATAATGACCGGGGCACCGGCGTGGCGGCGGCGGAGCTGGGTCTGATGGCCGGCGCCGATCGCGTCGAGGGCTGCCTGTTCGGCAACGGCGAGCGCACCGGCAATTGCGATCTGGTGACCGTGGCACTCAATCTTTACACGCAGGGCGTCTCGCCGGGCCTCGACTTCTCCAACATGGAAGAGGTCGTGCAGACGGTGACCTACTGCAACCAGCTCCCCGTCCACCCGCGCCATCCTTATGCGGGCGATCTGGTGTTCACGGCCTTCTCCGGCAGCCATCAGGATGCGATCAAGAAGGGTTTCGCCGCGCAGGAACAGCGCAATGACGAGATCTGGGACGTGCCTTATCTGCCCATCGATCCGGCGGATATCGGCTGCTCCTATGAAGCGGTGATCCGCGTCAACTCGCAGTCCGGCAAGGGCGGCGTCGCCTGGGTGCTGCAGCAGGACAAGGGCCTCAAGCTGCCTAAGCGGATGCAGGGCGATTTTTCCAAGGTCGTGCAGGACATGGCGGACAAGTCCAGCCGTGAGCTGCATGCCGCCGACATCTGGGAGGCGTTCGAGCAGCATTACTGCCTCGCCGGCGCACAGCCCTATGCGCTGGTCGATTATGTCGAGAGCGGCCCCGCCGGGAACCGCGTGTTCACCGGCAAGATCGTCCATGATGGCAAGGAGCGCAGCATTTCGGGCCGGGGCAATGGCCTGATTTCGTCGGTTCTCTCGGCCCTGCGCGATGAACTCGGCATCGGGCTCGACGTTGTCGACTATAATGAGCACGCCATCGGCACCGGCGGCAACGTCCGCGCAGCGGCCTATGTCGAATGCCGCACCGATGATGGCACCACATTCTTCGGGGTCGGCACGGATGAAGACGTGGCGACGGCATCGGTGAAGGCCGTGCTGTCAGTCGTGAACGCCTATCACCGCCGCCAGAATGCAGCAGCGAAGGCTGCCTGACAGGCCCGATCCTTCAGAACATCGATAAACCCGGCCGGAGCATCCTCCGGCCGGGTTTTTCATATCCCGCACAGGTTAGGCCCGCAGCGTCACACCATCCGGATAATCAGCCCATCCCGCCGGATGAACTGGTGCCACAGCGCCGCGCCGATGTGGCCGATCACCAGCGCCCCGAAGATGAGCCCAAGCACCTCATGCGAACCGGCCACAGTTACGATGGCATCGCCCCGCGCCACCGCAAATTTGGGCACGTCGAAGACGTTGAACCAGTTAAGCGGACGCGGACCGGCGGAGGACATGATCCAGCCGGTGAGCGGCATGAGGATCATCAGCGCATAGAGCAAACGATGCATCAACGCCGCCGCGCGCTTGGTGCGTCTGGATATGGTCGTCGGCAGCGGCGGCGGGCTGTTCATCAGGCGCCAGAGCAGCGCCAGTACGGACAGGACCAGCACAGTCAGCCCGATCGACTTATGGATATTCATGACGCCGGGGATCACCGCACCCAGCGGATCGTGCCCGAGGCCGATCGCGATATTGGCGATAATCAGCAGCGCAATGATCCAGTGCAGCCAGATCGCCACCATGGAATAGCGCACCCCCGCGTAAGTCCCCATCACGTCCTCCAACATGCCAATGAGGGGCAGAATGCGGACAAGGACCCCGCTGCGCAAGAGGCCGCTCAAATATGCGAGCGCGACGGAGGTGCTATCCTGCGATCTGGATGCCGATCCAGAAGGTCTGCGGTGTGCCCAGGTCTGTGCTCACGGCGCCGTTGGTCGAGGTGACCTGTCGGGTGACCACGCGCTCGTCGAACAGGTTCTCGACCCGGGCGACCAGCGCCACCCGGCCGGTCAGTGGCACGCGGGCATAGCCGTCGAGTGTCGTCGCGGGGGGCATCCGGTCGGCCTGCAGATCGTCCTCATATTGCGGGCCGACATGGCGGACGGTGAGCGCGAGCCGGGCATTGCCGGGCGCGTGCCAGCCCAGCGTGGCGCTGGCGCCATGGCGCGGGCTTTGTGCCGGTTGCAGGCCATCGAGCTGGGCCGCCGCGCCGCTCGCCTCCACGCGGCTGTCATTATAGGCATAGGATGCCGCGAGATCGAAGTCTCCGAGCGTCATCGTCCCGCTCACTTCCACGCCCTTCGCCACGATCGCATCGACGTTGCGGCGCTGGCGCAGATTGGTGCCGATCGTCACGTTCGTGACGGCATCGGCCAGATGATTGTAGAAGGCGGTGGCAGAGAGCGTCAGGCCGGGAGCCGGGGTCAGGTCGAACCCGGTCTCGACACCGCGCAACCGCTCGGGGGCGAGATCGGCATTGGCCTGCGTCGTCACCGGAAACACCGAGAAGCCGCGATACAGCTCGTTGATCGTCGGCAGGCGGAAGCTAGTGTAGCCCGCTGCACGCAAAGCGACTCCCGGCGTTGCCTGCCAGATCAGCCCCGCGCGGAAGCTGCCTTCCCAATCCTCGCGGTCGGCATAGGTCACCGTCCTGACCACCCCTGAGGCCGGCGTTCGCTCGGTGAAGCGCCCTCCGCTGATCCGCCAATAGTCGAGGCGCGCGCCGCCGGTCAGGATGAGGCGCCCGAGCGACCAGTCATCCTCCACATAGATCCCGCTCGTGACCTGCCGGCCACTGGCTTCACGCCGCGCGGTGGCGGCGCCAGTCGTGGCGTTGAGCGCCTCCTCATACATGTCTGCGCTCGCGAACCGGCTATCGGCGCCGATCCGCAGCAGATGATCCTCACCCACCGGCGGGCGCACCTCCAGCTTGCCGCCGAGCCCTGTCGACGGGGTGTTGCGCTGGTTCAACGTCGGGCGAAAGCTCGTCGCGCTGACCACGATGTTGCTGAAGTTGCGCAGTTGCACATAGCCCAGCGCCTCGACCTGCCAGTCGCCGCGCCCGACATAACGGAGGCTGGCGTCCTGCCCTTCCTGCGCGCTGTCGGCCCCGGCGAAGCGCAAGGTCCGGTCGTCGCGAAATAGGCCGATGCGCGCCTGAATCTCGCTCGACTCGCCCACGGCGGCGACACCGCGCGCGCTCACCGCCCATGTCTCGTAGGCCGCCGGTACGCTGGCCGCGACGCGCTGGTCCGCCGGCGTCGTCCAGAAACCATCGCCCCGCGCATAGCTGCCGGAGATGGAGACGAAGCCGTTGCCGAGATCGGGACTGACGCTGGCGTCGATCTGCTGGGCGTTGCGCGAGCCATGGAGCGCCCGGGCGCTATAGCGCGGCAACTGCGTGCGATCGGCACTGAACAGCTCGATGCTGCCGGCGACCGTGCCGGCCCCGAAACTCCCCGCACCACCGCCCCGGGTGATCCGCGCCGCGCCGATTCCGTCAAGCGGCAGGGCATTGAACGGAATGGAACCGAAGAAGGGATCGGCCAGCGGCACGCCATCCAGCAGCACGACCGCCCGGCTGGTCGCATTGCCGCCCAGCGCGCGCAGCGTGACGCCCTGCGCCGAAGGATTGGCCGAGCGGCTATCCGACCGGCGGAACTGCTGGAAGCCGGCGACATCGCCGAGCGCATGCTCGATCGTGCCGGAGGCGTCTTCCGCCAGCCGCGTCTTCTCGAGCGTGACCGATCCATAAGCCGGCGTGCCCCGCGGCAGTGCAAGCCCCTGCCCCAGCACCACCACATCCGGACCGGTTTCCTGCGCATGAAGGGGCATGGAGAGCAGCAGACTGGTGCTGCTGAGCAGCGCGACGAAACGGAAATGGGTCATCATGGGGCCGGGCCATGCCGGATCGGCCCGGCCTTGGCAACGCCGCGATAAATAAGCGGGGATGTCTGACCATTTGCTTTGACAAGGCCCGGCACCTGTCTCAATACAGGATTGGAGTTGAGGAGATGGAAGCAGTCAATCTCGAGGGTCTATCCTCGGTTGTCGACCTGAGCGGCTTTGATCGGGCCAAGCGCGCGGACATATGGGCTGGCGCGGCGCCGAATGTTTTTCCCGGCCTATGCGTACAGGCGATCGAGGCCAATCCCACAATCGGAGCGATCCTGCATCGCCGTGTTGGCCCGGGCGCGCTGTTTGCTGTGTCCTCCGCCCCTGCCGAGGTGACATACGCGCCCACCGGCAGCCCGGAATCCCACCAGTTTCTTACCATGATGTTGCAGGCTGAAGGCAGCTCTCTTGCCACCCAGCGGCAACGCCAGTGCGAGATGGCGCCGGGCGACATCTGCTTTATCGACGAGCGCTACCCATTCCGCCTGTGCGGGCTGGATTACAGCCAGCTGCTGCTGCTGCGCATGCCGCGCGCGCTGGTGATGAGCCGCTTTCCGGACATGGAGCATCTCGTCGCCACGCTCATTCCCGGGCGTGATGCCGGTACCTCCCTGCTCGCTCATACCGTGCTGCACCTGCTGCGCGTGGCGGGCGACCTGCGTGAGGCGCAGCAGCACGCGGCGATGAATGCCGTCATCCAACTTCTCGGCGCGACCTCCGGCCTCGCGGTAGAGCTGGAAAATGTCCACTGGCGCGTGCAGAAAGCGCTCGACTATATCGAGCTCAATCTCTCGATCCCCGGCCTGACCGCCGAACAGATCGCGCAGGCGCAGCATATTAGCCGCCGCCGGCTCGATCAGCTGATGCGCGATGCGCTCGGCGTCTCAATCACCGGGCAAATCTGGAATCGCCGCCTGCAGCGCGCTGCTGACGATCTGCGCGATGCACGCTGGGCGGGCGCCTCGATCTCGCAGATCGCTTTTGCCAACGGCTTCGAAGACCCGGCCCATTTCGCCCGCGCGTTCAAGCGCCGGTTCGAGACGACGCCCGGGCAGTGGCGCGCCCTCGCCCGGCCTTTGACTCACTGACCAGTCAGGATTCGTCCGGTGCCGCCGCAATCGCGCGGCGCTCATAGGCGCGCGCCAGAAACGCGCCGGTCACCAGCTGGACGATGTGGAACATCATTACCGGCAGGACGACGGCGCCGGCCATGGCTGCGGGGAAAAGCACATTGGCCATCGGCACGCCCGTCGCCAGCGATTTGACCGAGCCGCAGAAGACCAGCGAAGCCTCGTCAGGACGCGCCAGGCCGGTCAGCCGCGCCGCCAGCCGCAGCACGATGACGACCACGGCCAGAATGAGCAGGCAGAAGCCAAGCAGAATGGCGATGTCGATGCCGGAGATCGCCTGCCAAAGGCCGCCGGTGACCGCCTTGCCGAATGCCCCATAGACCATCACGAGAATGGCGCCGCGATCCACGAAGGAGGTCAGCATCTTGTGGCGCAGCAGCCAGGCGCCGATCCAGCCGTGCAGCGCCTGACCGATGGCGAAGGGGATCAGGATCAGACCCACGATTGCCCAGACGGCATCCATGTTGATCGCCGCGCTGCTCGCCAGCAGCAGGCCCGTCAGCAGCGGCGTAAAGACCACGCCAGCCAGATTGGAAGCCGCCGCCGCGCACACCGCCGCCGGCACGTTCCCCCGCGCGATCGATGTCAGCGCGATGGACGACTGCACCGTCGAGGGCAGACAGCAGAGGAAGAGAATGCCGGTAAACAGCATCGGCTCGATGACCGGTCCGGAGAGCGGCTTGAGGGCGATGCCGATCAGCGGAAACAGCGCGAAGGTCGCCGCGAGGATGAGCAGTTGCAGCTTCCACTGGCCAATGGCGCCGACCACCGCCTCGCGGGGCAGACGCGCGCCGTGGATGAAGAACAGCGCAATCACCAGCACCTTGCCGAGCAGGTCCACCGCCGGCACCAGACTGCCGCGCGCGGGCAAAAAGCTCGCCAGCAACAGCGTGCCCAACAGCATCAGCGTAAAACGGTCGATCTTCAGCCAGGCAAGGCGACCGGTCTTTTTCAATTGCTATCCCCCAATCGGATGAATGTCTGGCAGGCACCCTTAGGCCCATCCCGGCAAAGCCCATAGGCTCATGGCGCACAAATTCTAGTCGGCAAACCCCGGATGGTCGCCGCATGCCTTGGCCCGCCATCCAAAAGCCTCAGCCGGCTAGCCCGCCGCGGAACCATTCGATATGCTCGCGCTATTCCGAAACAGCCGGCTCCCCCTTTCCAGAGGATGACCGGCCCATCGAGAGACATGCTTTATGAAGAGGCCGACCTGCGTGACGACATTTGCCCTTGGTTTCATGCTGGCTGCCGGCGGCGTGCCCGCGACGGCGAGCTTCGCGCAGGATGCACCGATCATCGAGCGGCAGCGCCTGTTCGGCAACCCGGACCGCGCCCAGCTGCGGGTGAGCCCGGATGGCAAATATCTCTCCTGGCTCGCCCCGCGCGATGGCGTGATGAACATCTGGGTCGCGCCGGCCGACAATCCAGATCAGGCGAAACCGATGACCGCCGAGAAGGACCGGCCCATCGGCGTGCACTACTGGACGGCCGATTCCGCCATGCTGCTCTATGTGCAGGACAAGGGTGGGGACGAGAATTACCTGCTCTACGGGGTGGATGTCGCCACCGGCGTCGAGAAGCTGCTGACGCCCTTCGAGAAAACGCGCGTGATGATCGTCGGCACCTCTACCACGATCAGCGACCGCATCCTCGTCGGCATCAACAACCGCGACGAGCGCTGGCACGATGTCTATAGCCTCAACCTGAAGACTGGGGCGCTGACCGAGGTCATCCGGGGCGATGGCTATGCCGGCTTCCTCGCCGACAATAATCTCGTGCTGCGCATGGCACTGCGGCCCAATGCCGAGGGTGGCTATGATTTCTTCCGGGTCACGAACAACGTCGTGGAAGACAAGCCCCTCTCCCGCACCACGCTGGAAGATGCCCTGACCACCCAGCCCGCCGGCTTCACCACGGATGGCAAGACGCTCTACTGGCTGGACAGCCGGGGCCGCGACACCGCAGCATTGATCGCGCAGGACGTCACCACGGGGAAGAGCCAGGTGCTGGCCGCCAATGACAAGGCCGATGTCGGCGGCGCGATGGCCGATCCCGTGACCGGTGAGATCGAGGCTTATTCGGTGGAGTATCTGACCACAGAGTGGACAGCGATCGACCCGGATGTCGGCCAGTCGCTGGCATGGCTGCGCGAGCGACTGAAGGGCGATTTCCAGGTCACCTCCCGCACCCGCGACGATACCGTCTGGACGATCTACAACGATCCCGTGACGGCCCCGGCCGCGGCCTGGCTGTACGACCGCAAGAAGGGCGAGCTCACCAAGCTCTATGTCAGCCGTCCCGATCTGGAAGGCGCGCCGCTGGTGCCCATGCATGCACGGGAGATCCCCGCACGCGACGGCCTTACGCTGGTCTCCTACCTCACCCTGCCGCCCGGCAGCGATGCCAATGGCGACGGCGTGCCGGACAAGCCGGCGCCGATGGTCTTGCTCGTCCATGGCGGCCCGTGGGCGCGGGACAGCTTTGGCTATAACAGCTACCACCAGTGGCTGGCCAATCGCGGCTATGCCGTGCTGTCGGTCAATTTCCGGGGTTCGACCGGCTTTGGCAAAAGCTTCATCACGGCGGGCAATCTGCAATGGGGCCTCAAGATGCATGACGACCTGATCGACGCGGTCGATTGGGCGGTCAGCAAGGGCATCACAGCCAAGGACAAGGTCGCGATCATGGGCGGCAGCTATGGCGGCTATGCGACGCTGGCTGGTCTCGCCTTCACGCCCGATGCCTTCGCGTGCGGGGTCGATATCGTCGGCCCCTCCAATCTGGAGACGCTGCTGAACACCATCCCGCCCTATTGGACCGCCGGCATCGAGCAATTCCACCAGCGCATGGGCAATCCCAACACGCCCGAGGGGTTGGCGCTGCTCAAGGCGGCCTCGCCGCTGCACAAGGCGGGCCAGATCAGCAAGCCGCTGCTCATCGGCCAGGGAGCAAACGATCCGCGCGTGAAGCAGGCGGAGAGCGACCAGATCGTCGAGGCGATGAAGGCCAATAACATTCCCGTCACCTATGTGCTCTATCCGGACGAGGGCCATGGCTTCGCCAAGCCGCAGAACAATATCGCCTTCAACGCGATCACCGAGAGCTTCCTCTCGGCCTGCCTCGGCGGGCGGGCAGAGCCAATCGGCGCCACGGTCAAGGAGTCGAGTGCCAAGGTGCTGGCCGGCGCGGAGATGCTGCCCGGCCTGAGCGATGCGCTGAAGTAACTCGAAACAAAGGCAGGCCGGTGCCGCCCGGCCTGCCGCGCTCTAGGCGCATGTTCGAAAATGAGACAGTCTGGCGCATCCTTTAGGGAGGCGTTCCATGTTGAAGCCCATGCTCGCGGCCGCTCTGGCCGCCCTGTATCTCCCCGCTCATGCCATCACCCCATTCGAGATCAGCGGCACCGCCGATGTATACCGGATCGATCAGGTCGCGCAGACCACGACCTATCTGGGCAAGACGACGTTTTTCGCGAGTGGCGATCTCGCGGTGGGCGGCAATGGCGGCGGCACCATGCCCGGCGATTTCACCTATTCCGCCCTGTTCGGCCATGTGACGCGCTGGGACATCGGCTTTTCATTCGGGCCGGAGACGGCCGATCCCTTTGATGGGCTGTTTCACGCCACGCAGGGCGGCGGCGTTTTCATGTCCGGCTACGAGGTGTTTGACCGCGCCGAACTAACGATCACCAGCGCGCGCATGTGGCAAGATGAGAACTGGCCGGCCGAACCCTTCCCCGATATCCGCTTCGGCTCCTTCGTCCCCGAACCCGCAAGCTGGGCCATGATGATGGGAGGCCTGGCGCTGGTGGGTGCGATGATTAGGCGGCGGGAGATGTCGTTGAGCTTGGCGCGGGCCTGAGGACCAAACCTCCCGACCAGTACCACCCGTGCTCCTGCGAAGACAGGAGCCCAGGGCCCAACCGCAGCACACTATCGCCCTGGGCTCCTGCCTTCGCAGGAGCACGCGCTTTTCTTGCTTGTAAGTCCCTGATGCCAGCGCCCGCCCGCAACAATCGCGGGCGGGCGTCCGACCCGATCACGCGAAGTATACCGCCTTCGTCTCGGTGTAGTTTTCGAGACCTTCGATGCCGCCATCGCGACCGAGGCCGGACTGCTTGAAGCCGCCGAAGGGCATGTGGATGTCCACCATCATGCCATTGATCGTCACTGAACCCGCGCGATATTCGCGCGAGACGGCGAAGCCGCGCTCGGCATCCTGCGTGTAGATCGCGCCGTGCAGACCGTAGACGGTGTCATTGGCCTTGGCGATCATGTCCGCCTCATTGTCATAATCGACGAACGAGACGACCGGGCCGAAAATCTCCTCCTGGAAGATCGTCATGCTCGGGTCGACGTCGGTGAACACGGTCGGCTCGATGAAGAAGCCACGGTTGAGGTCGGCCGGGCGGCCGCCGCCGAGCGCGAGCTTGGCGCCCTCGGCTTTGCCCTTGGCGATATAGCCCTGCACGCGCTCAAGCTGGCGCTGCATGGTGAGCGGGCCCATGCCGGTATCGGCCTCGAACGGATCGCCGACCTTCACCTTGGAGACGGCGCTCGTATAGGCGTCGATGATCTCGCTCTTGCGGCTCTTAGGCACCAGTACGCGGGTCAGCGAGAAGCAGACCTGCCCGGTGATCGGCATGGAATAGGGCACGAGGCTCTTGAGCACATGGTCCATATCGGCATCGTCGAGGATCATCGCCGCCGACTTGCCGCCCAGCTCCAGGCTGACGCGGGCGAGACGCTCAGACGCGACGCCGGCAATGTGCTTGCCCGCTGCGGTCGAGCCGGTGAAGCTGATCTTGTCGATGCCCGGATGACGGATGAGGTGATCGCCCACCTCGCGCCCGGCCGGCAGCATGTTGAACACGCCGGCGGGGATGCCCGCTTCCTTGATCGCTTCAGCAAGGATGTGCGCGTCGATGGGCGTTTCCGGCGAAGGCTTGCAGACCATGGTGCAGCCTGCGGCCAGCGCGGCTGCGACCTTGTAGACCAGCAGCACCAGCGGGGCGTTCCAAGGCGTGACCGCCGCGACGACGCCGACCGGCTCCTTCACGACGCGCACCTTGTTGCCGCCCATCGAGCCGATGCGCTCATCGACGAACTTGTAGCTGTCGCACAGCTCGCCATAGAATTTGAACAGGCCGGGCACCTGATAGCTGGCCTTGCTGGAGAAGCCGATCACGGCGCCGACCTGGCCCGTCCAGGCCTCGGCCAGCTCGGGCATGCGCGCCATCAGAATCTCGGAGACCTTCTTGAGGTACACGCCGCGCTCCGCCGGCGCCATGCGCGGCCACGGGCCAGTGTCGAAAGCCTTGCGTGCGGCGGCGACAGCGACGTCCACGTCCGCCGTGGTCGGCTCGAAATAGGTGAGGACGGTTTCCTCGTCATGCGGGGTCACCACCGACAACTCATTGGTGCCGCTGCTCTTGCGCCATTCACCATCGATGAACAGCTGCGCCGCGCCGCGATCCTTTATGCCTTTGATCGTCTTGTTGAAATTTTCCATGCCGAATCTCCTAAGATCGAACGTCCTCTTCGTGGCGCCTTAATTGGCGATTGGCGCGCGAAGGCGCAAGCATGCGATGGCCACTTTCCGGATCGATCCCTGCCTCATGCTGCATTGACAGGGCGCCCGGCCGTGCCGAAGAAGGAGCGGAAAGGCATCGCGAACCGATGGGAAGGCGAACGCCTGCCGGCAAAGAGAGATCAGCCATCATGACCAGCGAAATGATCACCGTCGAAGCGCTTGTGGAAGCGCCCATCGATCATGTCTGGCGATGCTACACGACGCCTGACGACATCATACAGTGGAATGCGGCATCCGATGACTGGCATACGACGGTAGCTAGCGTCGACCTTCGCGAAGGCGGCGCATTCTCCTCGCGCATGGAAGCCAAGGATGGCAGCGTGGGCTTCGATTTCGCAGGCACCTACACCCGCATCGAACCGCAGCGCCTGATTGAATATGCGTTCGGGGAGCGCACCGCCCGCGTGACATTCGCGTCCGCAGCGAATGGCACCCATGTTCAGGTGCAGTTCGAGCCGGAGGACGAACATAGCCGCGACTTGCAGCGCGACGGCTGGCAAGCGATCCTCGACAATTTCGCGCGCCACGCCAAACAGGCGCATCAGGCGGGCTGACCCGCCCAATGGGCGGCGGTCAATCGATCACGTCCATCGCCATCAACCGCGCGACCGTCTCGTGCCGGAAGCGCTCGAAACTGCTCCGTGCCTCGGGCACCGGCAGACCGGTCACGAACGCGGTTTCCAGATCCTGATGCATCGCGCGCATTTCCGGCAGGAATTCGCTGTGCGTGAGGATGTGGGGGCGGTTCTCGCGGATCGCCTCGACCACCAGCCGGCCCATTTCCAAAGGGTCCATTGCCGCGCGCATCGCGGCCCAGAAGCGCTTGACGAACACGCCCTCCTCGCCCGGCGGGGCACTGCTGTCATCTTCCGGCACCGGCATCAGCGCGCTCTGCACGGCGCCCGGATAGAGGCAGGACACGCCGATGCCATGCGGCGCCAAATCGAGCCGGAGCGTCTGGGTGTAGCCGCGCACGGCATATTTGCTCGCGGCATAGGCGCCGGCGCCGGGCAGCGGCACCATGCCGGCCATGGAGGCTGTGTTGATGACATGGCCGCCCTCACCCTGCGCCTTGATGATCGGCACGATGATCTTGCAGCCGTTGACCACCCCGCCCAGATTAATCCCGATGGTCCGGTCCCAATCCTCAAAGTCTGGATCATCCGCCGCACCGCCGCCACCGACGCCCGCATTATTGGCCAGCAGGTGGATTTTGCCGAACACGTCCAGCGCTTCCTGCGCCGCTGTGCGCAGCGCCGCCCGGTCGGTCACGTCCACCCTGATAAAATGCGTGGCGTTGTTGCCCGTCATCAGGTCACGGGCGGCGTCGAGATGGTCCTGATTGTAATCGGCGATGACGAGCTTCATGCCTTCGGCCAGAAACGCGCGCGCCATGCCGAGGCCAATGCCACTCGCCCCGCCCGTCACGAAGGCCACCTTGCCCGCAAAATTCTTCATGCCCGCCTCTCCTCATGGTCCGTGCGCCTTTGAGCGTCACGCATTGCAAACAGGGTAACCCGCCGGAGGATCGGCGCCAAGCGGCTTGACCCATGCCGGACCGGACGCCATCAGGGCGGCGCGTGAAGGCTGCCGGGCAGCGATGGAATAAGGAGACGCAGGTGCAGTCCATTTTGGTGATCGGCGCGGGCTCGATGGGCTGCCTGTTCGCGGCACGTATTGCCGAGAGCGGCGCGGACGTGCTGCTCATCGACGTCGACAACACCCGCATCGAAGCGATCGACCGGGACGGCATCCACCTCACCGACGACAATGGCACGCGCACCATCTCGCTGCGGGCCGGGCTTGCGGCCGATGCCCAGCCGCCCATCGATCTCGCTCTGCTCTTCACCAAAGGGATGCACAGCCGCTCGGCCATCCAGTCGATCGCGCATCTCGCGGCCAGCGGCACCTATGTGCTCACGCTCCAGAATGGCCTCGGCAATCCGGAGATTGTGGCGGAGCGCTTCCCGCAGGACCAAATCCTCAAGGGGATCGCCGCACTTCCGGCCGACCTCCATGGCCTCAATGGTGTGGAATCCCACGGCACCGGCCATGTCGAGCTGGGCGCGATGACGCCGGCCGGCGCACATGCGGCGCAGGCCGCGACCGCCCTGCTCGCCCGCGCCGGTTTCGACGCGCGCTACAGCACGGACATCGATATCGCGATCTGGGAGAAGGTCGCCTTCAACGCCGCACTCAACCCGCTCGGCGCCGTCACCGGCCAGCCCAATGCCGGCGTGGACAACGCACCCGGCCGCCGCATCATCGCAGCGATCGTCGACGAGGTGGTGGCCACGGCCGAGGCCCATGGGGTGACGGTCGACCATGCGCGCATCACCGCCAGCATCGACCATGCCCTGGCCGAACATCGCGGTCACAAGGCTTCCATGCTGCAGGACATGATTGCCGGCCGTGCCAGCGAGATCGACTTCATCAACGGCGCCATCTGCGACCGCGCCCAAGCGGTCGGCGTCCCCGCGCCCAGCAATCAGACGATGGCCGATCTTGTCCGGTTGATGGAGCTGGCCCGGCGATAATCCGAGCTAAAACATCATTTATTGCAGCGCCTTGCAGGCTGCATTGAAGACCATTTCGCGCAGTGCCGGAAAATCGTCGATGCCGTAGTCGGCAGCGTCATCGCTGCAGGCGATCTCGACGCGGCCTTTCCACAGGCGCAGGTCGATATCTTCCGGCTTGATCACCCGGCGCGCGGCGATGTCGTAGAAGCTCCAGACGCGCGGCGTAGTATATTCGCCGACATTCTGCTCCACAACCAGCGCCAGGCGCCCGTTGCTCAGGCGCACCACCGAGCCGATGGGGTAGACGCCCACGCTCTCGATAAAGTGATCGAGAATCTCGTCATCCAGCTCGCCTTCCATGCCCCGCATCAGGCCGAGCGCGGCATTGGGGTCGATCCGTGGCCGATGCGGCCGGTCGGACGTCATTGAGTCATAGACGTCGCATACCGCCGCCATGCGGCCGAACAGGCTGATATTCTCGCCAGTCAGTTGGTTGGGATAACCGGAGCCATCGCAGCGCTCGTGATGCTCAAGGCAGACCAGTGCGACATCCTCGGCGATTTCGCCGCCCATCTGGAGGAACTCATAGCCAAGCGTGGTGTGCGTCTCGACGATCTTGCGCTCGCCCTCGCTCAAATCGTCGCTGATCGTCGCCACGTCGATGGGCAGATGGCCCATGCCCACGTCCATGAGCAGCCCGGCAAGGCCGGCTTCCTTCACCCGAGCATCATCGAGGCCCATCTGGCGGCCCAACGCGATCATCAGCGCGCTCACCGCCAGGCCGTGCGCATAGAGCGAACTATTCTCGCGGCGGATGCGCATCAGGCCGTTGAAGGCGTGCGGATTGCGCTGCACGGAGGCGAACAGATCCTCGATCACCGGCTCCACCTGCCCGCGCGAGATGGCTTTGCCCAGCCGCGCCTGCTCGAAGACGGCGCTCATCACGCGATTGGACCGCGCCACGACGGCCTTGGCATGGCCCACCTCCGCACCGACGCTCAAGGCGGTCGTGGAGCGGGGGTTGAACGGAACGACGTTCGATCCGCTCGCGCGCTCCGGCACCAGCTTGCGCAGCCGCTCCATGCGCACCCGCTCGGCAAGACCGACACCGCCCGAGGGGGCGGAGGAGCCCGCAGCCACGAGCGGTCGACGCAGCGTCGTCGCCGGCGGACGCGGACCGCCCGCACCCGCGACATCATCGCCCTTGTCGACGTCGATCATCACGCCCTCGACCTCGCTAGCGCGCAGGTCGGCAAGGATTTGGGGGTCGGTCAGCAGGAATTTCGTCCGCCAGAACGGGTGCTTGAGCCACGGCCCTTCAAGTTTGTGAATGAACATGCCGAGTTTCACGTCAGCAACATCGATTCTCTTGAGCATCTGGACTCCGCCGGTCAGGTACGAGCGACGACGATGGCGCCCGCACGATACTGAACGGCTAAGAGCCATGGTTATTTAATGGTTCGCCTTGTCCATGCACCATGATTGTCGGCCTTTTTGCGGCCAGGGACGAACCGGCGCTGCATTGACATCGTGAACAGGACGCAGCACGCAGCGCGCATGGCAAAGGAAACCCGCGCCACTCGGGCGCTGAGCAAGGCCGGCATCGCCTTCACCATCCATCTCTACGATTATGATCCGGCTGCCGCCCATATCGGCTTGCAGGCTGCCGAGGCGTTGGGCGAGCCACCCGAGCGCGTCTTCAAGACACTCATGACGCTGGTGGATGGCAAGCCGGCCTGCGCCATCGTTCCGGCGAGCAGCGAAGTGGCGATGAAGAAGTTTGCCGCGGCCCTCTCCGCCAAGAGCGCTGCGATGATGAAGCCGGCCGATGCCGAGCGCCTGAGCGGCTACAAGGTCGGCGGCATCAGCCCCTTCGGCCAGATGAAGCCCATCCGCGCGGTGATCGACGAGAGCGCTTTGGCCCAGCCGCACATCCATCTGAATGGCGGCCAGCGCGGCCTGCAGCTGTGCTTGGCGCCAGATCAGGCGATCGCCGCGCTCGGCGCAACGGTTGCGGCCATCACCGCCTGACGCGCAGGATCAGGCGAAATCGCCTTCCATGGGCGCCGATGGGCCGCGCGGCTTCCATCGCGACAGGGTGAGGGTGAAGCAGGAGCCGCCATTGACCGTGCGGTAGGTCGCTGCGCCCCCATGCGCCTCGGCGATGCCGCGCACCACGGAGAGGCCAAGACCGCTGCCTTTCGCCGCCCCGCCCTGCTCCATATACCGACGAAACGGATCGAAGGCGTGGCGGGCGAACTCCTCCGTCATCCCTGGCCCTTCATCGGTCACGCTCAGGAGCACGCTGGACGAAGAGATACGCAACGTCACGGCCAATTGACCGGGATCGGCATGGCGATGGGCATTCTCGAGCAGCGCCATCAGGGCCTGTCGAATACGTGCGGTATCGACATAGCATAGGCCGCGATCGACGACGGTGACGATGCGGAAGCCCGCGGTCTCCAGCTCGGGCTGCATCAGCCGGACGACCGTCTCCATTTCTTCGGCGAGATCGACCTGCTGGAAGCGCATGTCCAGCCGGCCGCCTTCCATGAGGCTCACCGTGCGTAGATCCTCGATCAAGCGGGTCAGGGCATTCACTTGCGTGACGAGCGAGCGCAGCAGCGGCGGATCGGGCGCAAACACCCCGTCGGCGAGGCCCTGGAGACGCCCGGAGAGGATCGTCACCGGGGTGCGCAGTTCATGCGCGATGGTCGCGTTCCAACGCCGGACGGCCTCCCCCGCCTGCTCCAGCCGGTCGGCCAGCAGATTGAAGTCCTCCACCAGCATCGTCGCCTCGGTGGGCGCCCGATCATCGCTGCGCGCACGGACCTTGATATTGCCATCCGCAATGATCCGCGCGGTCTGCGCGACCGAAACCAGTGGCTGAACGATCCGCCGGGCCAGCCGCGTCGCCACCAGCACGGCAATGCCGGTGGAGACGACGCAAAACAGCCCGATGAGCAGCCATTCGATGCCGTGCGGGCGCCAGTCGTCCGTCAGCGGAAACAGCATATGCGGCGCCACACGGATGATAACGCCATAAAAGATATAGAGGCCGATGATCGTGATCAGCACGGAAGCGACCGTGGAGATCACCGTGGACAACACGATCTGCCGCCCCAGACCGCCTGCCGGCTTCTTCATGAAATATCTGCCAGACGGAAGCCCACGCCGCGCACATTGTTGATGAAGCCGCGGGCGCCGGCATCCTCCAGCTTGCGCCGCAGCTTGCTCAAATGCGTGTCCACTGTCCGGTCGAGAGCGTCGCCGCCCGGCAGGCAGGCATCGACCAGTTCACCACGCGAGAACGCCCGCCGGGGTGCGCGCGCCATGTGCGCAAGAATGCGGAACTCGGTGAGGGTGAGAGACAGGCTCACGCGTTGCGGATCGTCCCCGACGATCACGCTGGCCAGATGGCTGTCCATATCGATTTCGATCGGCCCCACTCGCAGGGTGGAGCCCCGGCTGCCGCCGGACCGGCGCAGCACGGCGCGCGCCCTTGCGGCCACCTCCAGCGCGTTGAACGGCTTGACGACATAATCGTCCGCTCCGATGCGCAGCGCCTGCAGCTTGTCGATATCCTGATCGAGCGCAGTCAGCATGATCACGGGGGTCGAGCCACGACGCCGCAACTCGGCCAGCACGTCCCAGCCGTTGAGCCGCGGCATCTGCACATCGAGCATCACGAGGTCCGGCTTGAGCGCAAGGTGCAACTCCAGCGCGGTTCGCCCGTCGGCGGCACGGACCGTCCGGAAGCCTTCCCGCTCCAGATAGGCGGCGATGACATCGGCGATTTCCGGTTCGTCTTCCGCGACCAGCACGAGCGCGTTTTCGGCATCCATAGCATATCCTTCTGCCTGCAAGCCGTTATCGCAGTTCCAAACGGGGGGCCACCGGCCTCCACAATTTCTCTACACTTGACCAACACTGCCTCGACAAGCCAGTCCCAAAGGGCCAGCGCGGACAAGCAAAAATCAAGAGTCGGACATGATGACAAAATGCCCCCCCAGGCGCTGCGGCGCCTATATCGTTATCGCGTCGATGGCGCTTGTATTGTCCGCCTGCTCAGGAGGTGAAACCCCATCCTCGCCTCCGCCGCCAGAGGTATCGGTCGTGAAGGTCTCCCCCTCGCGCGTCGACGTGGCGGACGAACTGCCGGGCCGGGTGATGGCCTTCCGTGTGGCGGAAATCCGCCCGCAGGTGAATGGCGTCATCCAGCGCCGGCTGTTCGAGCAGGGCTCCGAAGTGCGGGCCGGCCAGCCCCTGTTCCAGATCGACGCGACGCCGTTCCGCGCGGATACACAGAGCGCCGCAGCCGCCGTGCAGCGCGCGCAGGCCGCCCTCAACCGCGCCCGCATCCAGGCCGAGCGCCTGGCACCGCTGGTGAAGGTCGATGCGATCAGCGGACAGGCCTATGACGATGCGGTGGCCGCGCGCGACCAGGCCGCTGCCGATCTTGCCCAGAGCCGCGCCACGCTGGCACGCCAGCAGGTCGATCTCGGCTTCGCCACGATCCGCTCGCCGATCAGTGGCCGGATCGACCAGTCCATGGTGACCGAGGGCGCCCTTGCCGCCGTCGGCGGCGCAGAACCGCTCGCCACCGTCCAACAGATTGACCGCGTCTATGTGGACGTGCGTCAGCCGGCCGCCCGCCTCGAAACGCTGCGCGAGGCGGCGCGTGCCGGCAATGCCGCCCAGGGTGCGCCCGTGGAGATCCTCTCGTCCGAGGGCAAGCCCTATGCGGCGACCGGACGCCTGCTCTTCTCCGGCATCAGCGTCGATCCCGGCACGGGCGAAGTGATCGCCCGGGTCGAGGTGCCCAATCCCACGCGGGCGCTGCTGCCCGGCATGTTCGTGCGCGCGCGTCTGCCCCGCATGGTCCTCCCCAATGCGCTGACGCTGCCGCAGCAAGCCGTGCTGCGTGATCCCGCCGGTCAGGCCAGCGTCCGGATTGTTGGGAAAGACGGCAAGGTCGAGCTGCGGCCGGTGCAGACCGGGGATGTGCGCGACGGAAGCGTCCTGATCACGCAGGGCATCAAGGCTGGTGAAACCGTGATTGTCGAAGGGCAGGATCGGGTCCAGCCCGGCGCCACCGTTTCGGCCAAGCCATGGCGCCCTGCAGCCGCCGCAAAGCCCGCCGCGCCCGCGGCCGCGCGCTGAAGACGAAAGCGAACCCATGCCCCGTTTCTTCATCGATCGGCCCGTTTTCGCCTGGGTGGTCGCCATCGCGATCATCCTTGCGGGCGTCATCGCCATCCCGCGCCTGTCGCTGGAGCGCTATCCGAGCATCGCGCCGCCAAGCGTCGAGATCACCGCGACCTATCCCGGTGCCACGCCGCAGACGCTGAATGACAGTGTCGTCAGCCTGATCGAGCGCGAACTCTCAAGCGTGCGCAATCTGCTGTACTTCGAGAGCTCGACGGACACCTCAGGTCAGGCGACGATCACCGCCACCTTCCAGCCGGGGACCAACCCGGAACTGGCGCAGGTGGACGTGCAGAACCGACTCAAGGCCGCCGAGCCGCGCCTGCCGCAGATCGTCCGCCAACTCGGCATCCAGGTCGATTCCGCCAATCGGAACTTCCTCAATCTGGTGAGCCTGGAATCGTCCAACGGCCAGCAGAACCTCGAGGAACTGTCGGATTATGCGGCGCGCTATGTTGTCGAGGAGCTCAAGCGTCTCCCCGGCGTCGGCCGTGTCCAGCTGTTCGGCGCCGAGCGCGCGATGCGCATCTGGGTCGATCCGGCAAAACTGGCGTCCTACGACATTGCGATGAGCGATATCACGGCGGCGATTGCTGCACAGAACACGCCGGTTTCGCCCGGCGTGCTGGGCGGCGAGCCGATTGCCGAAGGCCAGCGCGTCAAGGTTCCGATCACCGTCGAGGGCCAGCTGAAGACCCCCGAGCAATTCCGGGAGATCGTGCTGCGCGCCGGAACGGATGGCTCCGCCCTGAAGCTGGGCGATGTCGCCCGGGTCGATCTTGGTTCCGCGTCCTACTGGTTCCAGACGCGCCTCAACGGCAAGCCCGTGGCGTTGATGGCCGTCCAGCTCGCGCCCGGCGCCAATGCGGTCTCCACCTCCGCCCGCGTGCATGAGCGCATGGTCGAGTTGGCGCGGGCCATGCCCAGCGGCATGTCATACCGCATTCCGTTCGACACCGCGCCTTATGTGAAGATCTCGATCGAGAAGGTCATCGAGACCCTGGTCGAGGCGATGGTGCTCGTCTTCCTGGTGATGTTCGTCTTCCTCCAGAAATTCCGCTACACCATCATTCCCGCCGTCGTCGCGCCGATCGCCCTGCTCGGCACCTGCGCGGTGATGATGCTGGCCGGCTATTCCGTAAACGTGCTGACTATGTTCGGCATGGTCCTCGCCATCGGCATCATCGTCGACGACGCCATCGTGGTGGTCGAGAATGTCGAGCGCATCATGGCCGAGGAAGGGCTGCCGCCCAAGGAAGCCACACGCAAGGCCATGGGCGAGATTACGGGCGCGATCATCGGCATCAGCCTCGTCCTCACCGCCGTGTTCGTGCCAATGGCATTCTACAGCGGCTCGGTCGGCGCGATCTACCGGCAGTTCACCATCTCCATGGCGGTCTCCATCCTGTTCTCGGCCTTCCTTGCCCTGAGCCTGACGCCGGCGCTCTGTGCGACATTGCTCAAGCCGGTCACGGGCCATGAGACCAAGAAGGGCTTCTTCGGCTGGTTCGACCGCAAGTTCGACACGATGACGCACGGCTACCACAATTGGGTGACGCGCGCCCTGAAGCGCAGCGCGCGGATGATGGCGAGCTTCGCGGTCATCGTGGTGCTGATGATCGTCGGCTATACAAACCTGCCTTCCTCGTTCCTGCCCGATGAAGATCAGGGCTATTTCATGACCGTCTTCCAGCTCCCGTCGGACGCGACGTCCGGCCGAACGCTGGAAGCGCTGGAAGTCTTCGAAAAGCACACCGCGCAGCGCGCCGGCATTGCCGACACCATCTCGGTGCTGGGCTGGGGCTTCTCCGGCGCGGGCGCCAATGTCGGCCTCGGCTTCACGATGCTCAAGGACTGGAGCGAGCGTGACGGCGCGACCGCATTTGGCGAGGCCGGCGCGGCAAATCAGGCCACCGGCGCCGGCGTGCGCGAAGGGCTCGTGATGAGCCTCATCCCGCCATCCATCGATGGCCTTGGCACCACCGGCGGCTTCTCCGCGCGCCTTGAGGACCGCTCGGGCCGTGGGTTCGATGCCCTGATGGCCGCGCAGTTCCAACTGCTCGGCATGGCCGCGAAAAACCCGGCCCTTGCCGGCGTCTATCCGGAAGGCTTGATGCCCGGCACCAGCGTCGAGATGGTGATCGACCGCCAGAAGGCGCAGGCCATGGGCGTGCCCTTCGAGTCCATCACCTCCACGCTGAGCGGGGCCATGGGCTCGGCCTATGTCAACGACTTCCCCAATAATGGCCGTATGCAGCAGGTCATCGTGCAGGCTGATGCCCCCTTCCGCATGAACCTTGAGGACGTGCTCAAGCTGTATGTCCGCAACGCGGCCGGAAACACGGTCCCGCTCTCGGAGCTGGTCACGCCGCGCTGGGAGACAATGCCGCTGCAGCTGGTGCGCTATAATGGCTATCCCGCCATGCGCATTGCCGGCCAGCCCGCGCCCGGCCACTCCAGCGGCGAGGCCATGGCGGAGATGGAGCGGCTTGCGAGCCAGCTGCCGCCCGGCTTTGCCATCGAATGGACCGGTCAGTCGCTTCAGGAAAGGCTCGCTGGCAATCAGGCGATCCTTCTGCTGGGCCTCTCGATGCTGGTCGTCTTCCTGGTGCTGGCCGCGCTGTACGAAAGCTGGGCAATCCCGGCGGCGGTGATGCTGGTCGTGCCGCTCGGCGTGCTCGGCGCCGTGCTGGCGGTCACGCTGCGCAGCATGCCCAACGACGTGTTCTTCAACGTGGGCCTCATCACGATCATCGGCCTCAGCGCCAAGAACGCGATCCTGATCGTGGAATTTGCCAAGCATGCTTATGATAACGGCATGTCTGCGGTCGACGCCGCTTTGCACGCAGCGCGCCTGCGCTTGCGGCCGATCCTGATGACCAGCTTCGCCTTCACGCTCGGCGTCGTTCCGCTGATGCTCGCGGGCGGTGCGAGCAAGGAGACCCAGCGGGCCATCGGCACGGGCGTCTTCGGCGGCATGATCAGTGCCACCATTCTCGCGATCTTCTTCGTCCCGGTCTTCTTCGTGGTGGTGATGAAGCTGGTCGAGCGACAGAAGCGCAAGAAGCATGTCGATGGTTCATCGCAGACGCCCGCCGCCTACCCCGCATCGGAGAATTGAGATGCGTAAATTTGCCCTCGCGGCGCTGCTGCTGACCAGCGCCTGCTCGATGAACCCACGGCTGGAAACGCCGCCTGCCCCGGTTGCGCCGGTCTACCCGCTCGCCTCTCCCGAAGAGGCAGCCAGTGCCGCGGCGCTGGACTGGCACGAGATGTTTGGCGACCCGCGCCTGCAGCGGCTCATCGAGCTGGCGCTGGAGAATAATCGCGATCTGCGCGTCGCTACGCTCAACGTCGAGGCTGCCCGCGCGCAGTTCCGCGTCGCAAGAGGTGCGCAACTGCCGACGCTGGATGCCAGCGCCGCTTATTCCCGGCAGCGCGTCTCGGCGGCCGCCTCACAAACCGGCGCTGGGGCGGAGTTCAGCCAGTTCTCCGCCAATGCTGCGCTGACCAGCTTTGAGATCGATCTGTTTGGTCGCCTCCGCTCGCAGAGCGAGGCCGCCTTCGAGCGCTATCTCGCCACTGACGAAGGCCGCCGTGCCGCGCGCATCGCGCTGATCGGGTCGATCGTCGATGCCTATCTGGCCGAACGGCTCGCCGAGGAGCAGCTTGCCCTCACCGACCGCACGCTGGGCGACTGGCAGGATTCGCTCGCGATCACTCGCCGTCTCCAGCAGGCGCGGCAGGTCAGCGGGCTCGATGTTGCGCAGGCAGAGGGACAGGTGAGTCAGGCCCAGGCCGATCAGGCGATGCGCACGCGGATGCTGGCCGAGGCGCGCAACGCGCTGCAATTGCTGGTCGGGGCGCCCCTGCCCGCCGACCTGCCCGCCCCCATCGCGCTCATGGACCAGCCGATCCGCACCCAGCTGCCGGTCGGCCTGCCCTCCGCCCTGCTCGCCAGCCGGCCGGACATCCGTCAGGCCGAGCATGAGCTGGTCGCCTCCAATGCCGATGTCGGCGCCGCCCGCGCCGCCTTCTTCCCGCGCATTTCGCTCACAGGTCTGTTCGGCTTCACCAGCATGGCGCTGGACAGCCTGTTCGATAGCGCAAACCGCAACTGGTCGTTCACGCCGCAGATCACCCAATCGATCTTCAACGGCGGCAGTTTGCAGGGCCAGCTCGATCTGGCGAAGGTTCGCAAGTCGATCGCCATCGCAAACTACGAAAAGGCCATTCAGTCTGCGTTCCGCGAGGTCGCAGACGGGTTGGCCGGGCGGGAGACCTATACCCGCCAGATCGAAGCCCAGCGGGGCGTGGCCCAGTCGGCCGCGCGGCGCGCCGAGCTTTCCCGCCTGCGCTATCAGGCCGGGGTCGATGCCCGGCTGGAACTGCTCGATGCGCAGCGCAGCGATTATGCTGCGCGGCTCGCGCTGCTGGAGTTGCGGCGTCAGGAGCTCTCCAGTGCCGCCGGGCTCTACCGGGCCCTGGGCGGGGGCGATGAGCCGACCGCGCCGACTGCTGGTCAGCCGACGCCGCCGAACTCCCAGTGACCATAGGCTTTCCCTCGCAGCAGTGAGGGCACCTGTGACGCCGGAACCGGCTTACTGAACAAGAAGCCCTGCCCCAGCGTGCAGCCCCGCGCGCGGAGATAGCGGGCCTGCGCGATGGTTTCGACGCCTTCCGCGACCGTCTGCATCCCCAGGCGCCGGGCCATCTGCAACACGGCGTCGATAACGGCCGTCGCGCCGGGGGTGCTGTCCTCGATCCGGTCGATGAACGACTTGTCAATCTTGATCACGTCGACCGGAAATTGCTGGAGATGGCTGAGCGAAGCATAGCCCGTGCCGAAATCATCCAGTGCGACCATCACTCCAAGGCCGCGCAGCTCCTCGAGCATCCGCGCGACTTCTGGCCCCAATTGCCCGATGAGCACAGTCTCCGTCACTTCGATGTCGATCTGGGCCAGACCCTGCCGATGGGCCCGGGCGGCATCTTCCAGACGGGCCGGCAAACTCGGCGCGCGAAAGTCGCCCGCGGACACGTTGACCGCGATCCGCCCCGGCTCCAGCCCATCGGCCCGCCAGCGCGCAATGTCCGCAAAGATGCCGCAGATCATCCGGTCGGTCAGCCGCACCGACATTTCGGCATCCGAGAACGCCGCCTCGATGGCCGCAGGCGGCAGAACCTGGCTGTTCTCGGCCACCCGCAACAGCGCTTCCCAGCCGTCGATCTGCCCGGTCTGGAGGTTCACCTTGGGTTGGTAGAACGGCACGATGCGGTCCTCGTCCAACCCTGCGCGCGCCATGACGAGCATGCGGGTTCGCCTCTCGGATGCTACCTTGAGGGACGGGGAGAACTCCCGGACGGAGCCGGGCATGTCGGCCTTGGCTGCATAGAGAGCAAGGTCAGCCGCGATCAGGAGGTCCCCGGGCTCAAAGCCATCGCGCGGCCAGACAGCGACACCGACGGAAAAGCTGACCGGAATGCGCAGTTCTTCGATCTGCACCGGCACTTCAAAGCAGCGCTTCAAGGCGTCCGCTACCGGGCGATATTCGTCCGCCGCAGACAGGCCAGGCAAGATGATTGCAAACTCGTCGCCGCCCAGCCGAGCCGCTGTCGCCCCCTCGGGGATACAGGAGGACAGGCGCCGAGCGACCTCCACCAACACCCGGTCGCCTGCGGCATGGCCGAGCGAATCGTTCATTTCCTTGAATCCATTGAGATCCAGGATCATGAGCGCCACCGGATCACCGGAATCACATGCCGCGTCGATCGCGGCCTGAATACGAACGCCGAAGAGCGCCCGGTTCGGAAGCCTAGTGAGATGGTCGTGATACGCGGCCCAATTCAGTTCGGCCTGGGCCTGCTTCTGCTTGGTGATATCCAGTATCGATCCGACAAGCCGGACTGCTACGCCCTTGTCGCCGCGCACGATGACACTTCGCGCCTTGGTATCGATGAACGTCCCTTTGGCCGTGCGAAACCGAAACTCCTCGAGCCAGAACTTCTGGCCACTCTCCAGGGCCCGCCTCTGGTTGGCGAGGACCCGCTCCCGGTCATCGGGGTGAATACGCTCGATCCACCAATCGAAATGCGTGGCTTGATCCAGTTCCGGATAGCCCAGGACTTTTTTGTACGCCCCGCTCCAGGTCGTGATGCCGGTTGGCAGGGAGCAGTCCCATATGACGTCGTTCCCAGCTTCCGCCGCCAGGCGGTAGCGCTCCTCGCTCTGCCTGAGCGCGGTTTCGGCGATCACATGGTCGTGGATGTCTTCCAGCGTGCCATACCAGGCGAGGACTTTGCCATCTTCACCCCGGTGAGGCCGTGCGCGCGCCCGGTACCAGCGGTACATCCCGTTCGCCATGCGGATGCGATAGCGGACATCGGCGGCATCCGACTGATTTTTGACAACGTCCGCCCATAAGGCCTGAACGGTCGGAAGGTCATCAGGATGAACGGCCTGCGTCCATCCATATCCTAGCCCGGACTCTAGATCGAGGCCCACCTGTTCAGCCCAAAGTGGGCCAATTTCGGTGATGCGTCCCTCGGCATCGGCCATCCAGGCGATCTGGGGATTGAGCTCGACATAGGCGCGATGATGCGCTTGCACATGGGCTAGTTCATCGAGCGCCTCGGCAAGCTGGCCGTCATCCGCCGATGCCGCACTGCCACCAGTCAATCCACGCCAGGCCAGAACAAGGGCGGTCATGAAGAGCAGACTGGCCACGCCTTCGACGATGATATGATCCATGTCAGGCCCGGTAGTCGTTCCGGCACGCGCACCCAAGGCCGCAACCCCTGTCAGCAGGATCGCTGAAAAGGAAACGCCTGTCACCAGCCCCGCCATCACAAGCCAGGCCCGACGTATGCTCTGCGATTTCATGTTGAACGTATGACCGAGAATGGCCGTGGCCGTTAAAATGCCAGACCCGCAAATCGCCACAATGATCAGCATGCCCCGAATCTGCTGATCAACCACGACCAGATGGTAAAAGCTCTCCACGCCGTCCAATCGTCTCTGAGTTTAGGAGAGTGCTAAGCGTTCAAAGGTTAGTAAAACGTTGCCACAGGACGAAACGAACGGGCTATCGTCAGATCGATCAAATGGTGCTCACAAACCAGGAAAGATGACGCAAAGAAAAATCGCATTTTTCGGCTCGACCGATGAGCCGAATTCCGTAGCGTTTCTCGCTCAATCCCCCTGGAAGCGCGGCACCCGCTTCTCCAGAAAGGCCGCGACGCCCTCCTGAAAATCCGCGCTGTGGCCGGCCGCTGCCTGATTGGTAGCTTCGATGCCCATCGTCTCCGACAGGCTGTGATTGAGTGCGGCAGCGACCTGCTTACGGATCATGCCGATGGCGCGGGTCGGCCCTTGCGCGAGTTTGAGAGCAAGACCGCGTGCGGTTTCGCCGAGCCTCTCGTCGTCGGTCACGCGGGCGACCAGTCCGGCGTCCTGCGCCTCCTGAGCGCTCATCGGCTCACCAAGAAGCGCCAGTTCGAGCGCCTTGGCGCGCCCGGCGCTCTTCGCGACCAGCCATGTCGCCCCGGCATCGGGCACCAGCCCGATATTGACGAAGCCAAGCTGCAGATAGGCAGAGCGCGCCATCACCACGATGTCGGCGGCCAGCGCCAAGGCGACGCCGGCGCCAACCGCCGGCCCGTTGATCGCGCTCACCACCGGGATATCGAGCCCGGCCAGCCGCAGGAACAGAGGATGGTAATAGGTCGCCAGGGTTTCCCCGAGATCGGCGCCGATGCCTTCGCTATCGGCCAGATCCGCGCCGGAGCAGAACGCCCTGCCCGTCCCGGTGATCAACACGGCCCGCGCACCTGCACGCACGCCCTCATCGAGCTTGCGGGTCAGGTCTGCCAGCAGGCCGGTGGACAGGGCATTGAGCCGCTCGGGGCGGTTAAGGGCAAGGGTCAGCACCCCATCGTCCAGCGTGGACAGCACGATCTCGCTCAATCGATCCTCCCTTGCGGCGCGGTTGCCGACCGCTGTTCTGACTGGGCGCAGGCTAGCATCGTACCCGCGCGCGGCAAGCGTCGCGCCAGAGCGAGTATGGATCGGCAAACACGAGCAGCAATTTGCGGAATTGCGAAATGAGCTGGTTCCGCTACGGTGCGGGCGTCTTGAAGGACGTCCTGGTTTATCGGCACAGGCGCTAACCCGCGGATGAAAAATTTGCGGATCGTGCCCACTGTCCCGGCCAGTGCGGCGATCCCTCACCCCGACTCGTACCCCGGAGACAGTCCTTGCCACGCGGAAACAGATTGTTCGTTGGCCAGAAAGTGCGCGACCTGCGTCTGCAGAGCCGGCTCGATCAGGCGGACATGGCGCGGCTGCTGGGCATCTCCGTCTCCTATCTCTCGCAACTGGAGAATAACGACCGTCCCCTGACCGCACGGGTAAAGGCCGCGCTGGCGGCGGCCTTTCCGCTCGACTGGTCCGATTTCGATGCCCGGCCTGAGGAGCAGTTGCTCGGCGCCTTCAACTGGGCGCTCGCCAATCCCGGCCATCGCTCACCGCCTCCCGATCCCGAGCGGACCGAGCGGCTGCATGTTCAATATCCTGAATTCGCAGCGCGCTATGTGGAATTGCATCACGCGCTCCGACAGACCGAGGGTCGGCTGGCCATGGCGGAGCAGGCGCTCGGTAACGGCCTGCTGCCGGGCGCACGCGCGACTTTCGATCAGGTGAGCGATCGGCTGCGGCTGTTCGACAATTATTTCCACGATCTCGACACCGCCGCCGAGGATCTCGCCACCCAGCTCAGCATCGGCGCGCGCTCCGATGCGGAAGCCACCATAGCGGCGCTCAGCGCGGCACTGCGTGACGAGCATGATTGCGCTGTCAGTCGCGAACCACTCAAGACCACGCTGTTGCGCGCGCCCTCCCCCGATGGCCGGACTTTGCACGTTAACGATCGCCTGCCCGCCGCGAGCATCGCCTTCCAGCTCGCCAGTCATATCGTGCATTTGCGCGGGCTGGCCGATTCCACGATGCGCGCCATCATCGCCCAGCATCCGGTCGGCGCGCCTGCCGATGCCCTGCTGCATCACGCGCTCGTCAATTATGGCGCTGCCGCCTTGCTCATGCCTTATGGCCTCTTTCGCGAGATGGCCCGGACGCTCCGCCATGATGTCGATGCGCTGGCGGACTGGTTCGGCGTGAGCATCGAGCAGGTGGCGCATCGCCTCGCCACGCTGCAGCGACCGGGACAGCGCGGCATTCCCTTCTTCTTCTGTCGCATTGATCCCGCCGGCAACATCACCAAACGACACAGCGCGACGCGGCTCGACTTTGGCAGCTATGGCCCGCTCTGCCCCCGCCTCAGGCTGCACGAGGCGCCGACGCGGCCCGATTACAGCGGAGCGGAGCGCGCGGAAATGCCCGATGGCGTGCACTACATCCTGCTCGCCCGCGCCATCGCACGACCGGACCGCCGCCATGCCATCGTGCTCGCCTGCGAACGCGATTATGCCGCCCATCTCACTTGGGCGGACGGGCTAAACCTCGCCGATGATACCGCAGTCACCCCCATCGGGCCCGGGTGTCGCCTGTGCCCGCGCGAAGGCTGCCCGCAACGCGCCTTCCCGCCCATCGACCGCCCGATCCATGTCGAGCGGGATGGCCGGCACGTCATTCCCTACAGCATCGGCTGACGGGCGTGCCGGCCTGATCCTTCAGCGCATCAGCACCAGCTCTTCGGCCATGCTGGGGTGCAGCGCGACGGTGGCGTCGAAATCGTCCTTGGTCAGCCCTGCCTTCACCGCGATAGCCGCCGCCTGCAGGATTTCGGGCGCGTCCGGGCCGATCATGTGGATGCCGACCACCCGCCCCGTCGTTTCCTCGCACACCAGCTTGTAGAGGCTGCGCTCGTTGCGATTGGCGAGCGTGTTCTTCATCGGCCGGAAATCGGAGGTGTAGACCTTGACCGCTCCCAACGTGTTGCGCGCCTCGCCCTCGGTCATGCCGACCGCGCCGATTGGCGGGTGGCTGAACACCGCCGAAGGAATGCAGCCATAATCCACCGTCCGCGGATTGCCGCCGAACACGGTGTCGGCAAAGGCATGGCCCTCGCGGATAGCCACCGGCGTCAGTTGCACCCGGTCGGTCACGTCGCCCACCGCATAGATGCTCTCGACATTGGTGCGGCTATACTCGTCGACCTTGATCGCGCCCTTCACCGTCTCCACGCCAACCTTGTCCAGGCCGAGCCCGTCGATCTTGGGATTGCGGCCGGTGGCGAACAGCACCAGATCGGTCTCGATGGGGTCGCCACCATCGATAAAGACCTTGAGCGAGCCATCCTCCTGCTTTTCGATCTTTTCGAGCGGCGCGTTGAACCGGAAGTTGATGCCCTTGGCCATGCTGATCTGCAGCAGGCGGTCGCGGATCTGCTCGTCATAGCCGCGCAGGATCTGGTCGCCACGCAGCACCACCGTCACCTGACAGGCGAACTCGTGAAAAATGCCGGCGAACTCGTTGGCAATATAGCCGCCGCCGAAGATCGCGACGCGCTTGGGCATCTTTTCAAGATGGAAAACCTCATTGGAGGTGATCCCCAGTTCCGCGCCGGGCGCATCGGGCACATTCGGCCAGGCGCCGACCGCGATGAGGATGACCTTGGCGGCCACCAGCTTGCCGCTGGCCAGCCGCACCTCATGCGGCCCCTCCACCGTTGCGCGCTCATGGAAGGTCGTCACCTTGTTATTGTCGAGTGTCTGCTGATAGAGCCCTTCGAGCCGGGAGACCTCGCCGATCACATTGTCGCGCAGGGTCGGCCAATCAAAGCTGCAATCAGAGACATTCCAGCCAAAACGCCGGGCATCCTTGATGTCCTCGGCAAAGTGGGCGCCGTAGACGAGCAGCTTCTTGGGCACGCAGCCCCGGATCACGCATGTTCCGCCGACCTTGTGCTCCTCCGCCACGGCGACCCTGGCGCCATGCGCGGCCGCAATGCGCGAAGCCCGCACGCCGCCCGACCCAGCACCGATTACGAACAGGTCAAAGTCATAGTCGCTCATCAGGAGAGATCCTCGGATTATCTTGATCGTGTCCGCGCATATGGGCGTGAGCGCACCGCGCGCAAAGCAATTTTGCGAGGGGCGCCACCAGATTCGCTACGTCTTCCGGCGCCGCGCAACGCTGTGAGTGGACGGAAAGGCGCCGCGCACGGGGCAATTGCGCCCGCTATCGCTAGCCTCTTGTCACGCCCGGCCCTAGGCTCTAGGGCATCTCCAGATTGAAGACCAAAGTAAAGCAAAGGACCTCTCATGAGTGAGACCGCGGATCGCGTGAAGAAGATCGTCGTCGAGCACCTCGGCGTCGAGGCGGACAAGGTGACCGAAGACGCGAGCTTCATCGACGATCTGGGCGCTGACAGCCTCGACATCGTCGAGCTCGTCATGGCTTTTGAGGAAGAGTTCGGCGTCGAAATCCCCGACGATGCTGCCGAGAAGATCGCCACCGTCAAGGACGCGATCGATTTCATCGACGGCAAGCAGTAAGATAGCGGGAGCCCGGTTCGCGGCCTCGTCGCGGACATGCACCGGCCAGTGAATACACATGGATACGGCTCTCCGGTTGCGGGTTTGACTCGCCATGGGAGGGCCGTTCGTGTTTGATCAGCGCCCGGCGTTCCGGGCAACTGGCCGGGTGACTGGATCAGGAGAGTGAAATGCGTCGTGTCGTCGTAACAGGTCTCGGCATGGTTTCGCCCCTTGGCGGCGACGTGGAGACAAGCTGGAAGAACATCATCGCCGGCCGGTCGGGCGCGGAAACGATCACCCGTTTCGACGCGACCGATTTCCACACCAATTACGCCTGCGAAGTGAAGGCCCCGGATCATGAATTCGGCTTCGACCCGAACAAGCGCGTGGATCACAAGGTCCAGCGTCAGGTCGATCCGTTCATCGTCTATGGCATCGACGCGGCCGGCCAGGCCATAGAAGATGCCGGCCTGACTGAGATGAGCGAAGCCGAGCGTCTGCGCACCGGCTGTTCGATCGGCTCGGGCATTGGCGGTCTGCCGGGCATCGAGAGCGAATCGCTGGTGCTGGAGCACAAGGGCCCCAAGCGGGTCTCCCCGCACTTCGTCCACGGTCGCCTGATCAACCTGATCTCCGGTCAGGTCTCGATCAAATATGGCCTGATGGGCCCTAATCACGCCGTCGTTACGGCCTGCGCGACGGGCGTTCACTCGATCGGCGACGCGGCGCGGATGATCGCGCTCGACGATGCCGATGTGATGCTCGCCGGCGGCGCGGAAAGCGCCATCTGCCCGATCGGCATTGCCGGTTTCGGTCAGGCGCGCGCGCTGTCGACCGAATTTCGCGACGAACCCTGGCGCGCCAGCCGTCCGTGGGATCAGGCTCGCGATGGCTTCGTCATGGGCGAAGGGGCCGGCGTGGTTGTGCTGGAAGAATATGAGCACGCCAAGGTGCGCGGTGCGAAGATCTACGCAGAGATCCTCGGCTACGGTCTCTCGGGCGATGCCTATCATGTCACGGCACCCCATCCGGAAGGCTCGGGCGCCTATCGGGCGATGGAAATGGCCATGCGCAGGTCCGGGCTTTCGCTTGCCGATATCGACTATGTGAACGCCCACGGCACCTCCACCCCGCTCGGCGACGAGCTGGAGCTGGGTGCAGTGCGGCGGCTGTTCGGCCCGGCCCTGGAGACCATGTCGATGTCGTCCACCAAGTCGGCCATCGGGCATCTGCTCGGCGGTGCCGGTGCAGTCGAGACGATCTTCTGCATCCTTGCGATGCGTGACCAGATCGTGCCGCCCACCCTCAACCTGGATGATCCCAGCGACAGCTGCCAGGGTGTCGACCTCGTTCCGCACACGGCAAAGCAGCGGAAGGTCAAGGCCGTGCTCAACAACAGCTTCGGCTTTGGCGGCACCAACGCCAGCCTTGTGCTCAAGGCTCTCTGACGGCCGCAATGCGCCGCATCGTCCTCACGGTCGCTGCTCTGCTGCTGGCCGGATTGGCCGTTGCGGCGCTTCTCTTCGTCCATGGCTGGTCGAGGCCCGGCCCGCTTGAAGCCGACGCGACGATCATCGTTCCCGAGGGCGCGACGCTGCGCAAGGCGGCCGATGAGCTGGAGGCGCAAGGCGCTATCGGCTCCGCCACCGCCTTCCTTGCCCGCGCGCGGGTGCTGGGCGGCGATGGATCGATCAAGGCGGGCGAATATCGCATTCCCCGGCGGGCGAGCAGCGCCGACATTCTGGGCATTCTCCAGAGCGGCAAGACTCTCGTCCACCTCGTCACCATCCCTGAAGGGATGCCCTCCATCCTCGTACATGAGCGGCTGATGGCCAATGCCGAGCTGACCGGAGACATTCCCGTGCCCGAGGAAGGCTCGGTGATGCCGGACAGCTATGGCTACCAGAAAGGCGAGACCCGCGCGGCAGTGCTGGGCCGGATGCAGGCCGCGATGACGAGCTTCATTGCCGCGCAGTGGCCCAAGCGCTCGGCTGCAACGCCAGTCAAGACACCTGAGCAGGCCGTCACCCTCGCCAGCATCGTGGAGAAGGAAACCTCCATCCCCGCCGAGCGACCGACGGTGGCCGGTGTCTACGCCAATCGGCTGCGCGAGGGCATGATGCTGCAGGCCGACCCCACGATCATCTACCCGATCACCAAGGGCAAGCCGCTTGGGCGCCGCATCCTCCAGTCGGAGATTCGCGCGGTGAACGACTATAATACCTATGCGATGACCGGCCTGCCCAAGGGGCCGATCGCCAACCCCGGACGCAGTTCTATCGAGGCCGTCCTGCGGCCGGCGGCAACGAAAGCGCGCTACTTCGTCGCGGATGGCAAGGGCGGGCATATCTTCGCGGAGACGCTGGCCGAGCATAATGCGAATGTGCGCAAATGGTATGACATCCGCCGTCAACGCGGCGAAATGTGAGCTTTGCTCAGCGGAGCAAACCCCTGCTCCGCAACCGCAGCGCATAGCCCAGTTGCAGCAGCGCAATCAGCACGATGAAGGCCGGGAACAGCGCCGCACTGGTGCCCTTGACCGCCAGCAGATCGGTGCCGAGGAAGGAGTAGCTGAACTGGATCAATATGGCGATCAGCGCGATGAGCGAGAACCAGACGGCGGCGGCGCGCCGTGCCAGAATGGCAACGGCGCCGGCAAACGCGGCGGCAACGGCCACGCCGTAGCTCAGCCAGGCCCAGCGCGGCATGTTGGCCCAGATTTCCGCCTGATAGGGATCGGCCATGGCCAGCTCTTCGAGATTGGCGGTCGATTGGACAAGGAAGGCGGCGATGCCGATCAGGGTCCATATCAGAAACAGAATAGCCGGAATCCGCGACATGCTCCGGCTGCGATGGTCCCCCACACCCGTCATCACACACCCCCTCCCCATGGCTTGTTGCACGGCCATTTAGCCCGGTTCTGACATGACGCAAACTGTCCTCGAACTGCCCCGCGGCCCCCTCATCGTCACCGCTCAGTTGAGGAGCGCGGACCAAGCATGGGCCGACGGGCTGCGTCAGACCCATTATCCCGCCGCTCGCAATCAGGTGCCCGCCCACATCACCTTGTTCCACCATCTCCCGCCTTCCCTGCATGCCGAACTGCGGACGATGCTGAAGGGACTGGTCGATCGTCCCCCACCTCCGGCCAGTCTGGGCGAGCCGTTCGGGTCAGGCGGCCTTGTCGCGCTGGCGGTGGAGAGTGGCGAACTTCTCGACATACGCGCCATGATCGCCGAGCGGTTTGAGCGGCACCTCATCCCGCAGGACCACGCACTCAAGCGCCTGCACATCACGGTCCAGAACAAGGTCGCTCCCTCCGTCGCGAAGGAGACGCTGGCGCTGTTGCGGACACAGATCCGCCCTGCCCCTCTTGGCATCGCCGGCCTTGCGGTATGGGTTTATGAAGGCGGCCCCTGGTCTGCCCTGAGCCAGCACCGCTTCGTCGCTGATCGTCGTCACAAACGAAACGGCCCGCTTCATCACGAAGCGGGCCGCTGCATCAGCCGGGCCTTGCCGGCCGTTTCGTCACAATCAGAACGAGATCGACGCCTGCACATACCAGCTGCGCGGACGTGCGTAGATCTTCTCGGCATAGCCGAGCGTGCCGAGCGACGCATTGCCCTGCACCAGATACAGCTCGTCGAACAGGTTCTGCACGCCGCCGGTCAGCTTCCACCCGGTCGCCTTGTTGGCGAGCGTGACGGATGCATTGCCGACGAAATAGCCGTCCTGCTCGATCTCCGGCACGCTGCCGGTGATGAACTTGAGGCTGGCGCTGTAATTGCCGTCGAAGCGAGGCGTCAGCGTCACGTCGTCGTTGAGCGGGATCTCATAGCCGATGCCGAAATTGCCCTGGAAAGAGGGCGTGAACGGCAGGTCATCGCCCGGCTGAACCGTCGCCGTCGCGCCCGGAACAGGCGTGATGCTCAGGATCTCATCGTTGAGCGTGCTCGCCGCGATGTCGATCCGCAGGCCGTAAGCGCGCGGATGATAGCTCAGCTCGCCTTCAAGCCCGCGAATACGCGCCTTGCCGCCGTTGAACAGCAGCGGCACGACACCCTGACGGAAGATCAGCTGGATATTGCTGTAATCCGCCTGGAAAGCCGCCGCGTTGAAGCGGAAATCGCCGAAATCGAACTTGGCGCCGATCTCGTAGCTATCCACCTTCTCCTCGTCGAACGGCGTCGGCACATTGCCCGGAGGCGCCGCATTGTAGCGGGTGTTGAAGCCGCCCGACTTGAAGCTGCGCGAGTAGGAAATGTAGGTGCTGACATTGCGCGTCCACGAATAGCGCACGCTCGCCGAGCCGGTCAGCGCAGAGAAGCTCTGCGAATAGGGGCCCGGATAGATGAACAGCGGGCCACCCTGCGGGATCGCCAGCGTCGGCAGCGGATCCGGGTCCGGCAGCGTGGCTGGGAACAGGTTGAACACGATGCCGTGATATTTCTTCTTGTCCCGCGTGTAGCGCAAACCGCCAGAAATCTCGAGATTCTGGATCGGCTTGACCGAAAGCTCGCCGAATACCGCGATGGAATCCGTTTCCAGATCAGAAACCTGCAGGTCGCGCGAGCCGGGGCCGCCTGCCAGCAGGGACCCGATGACCGGCGGCGACGGCGGGAAGGCCAGCGGCACGGTCGCCCGCTCGTTGGTCTTCTCATTGAAGTAATAGCCACCGATGATGCCGTTGAGCACCGGCGATTCATACTGCAGCTGGAGTTCCTGGCTATACTGGTCGGACTGCGAGCCCACATCCGTGGTGATCAGCAGCAGCGGGGTATTGTCCGCATCGCGCACGCCGCGCGACTGGGTGGAGCGATAGGCGCTGATCGACTTCAGCAGGACATTAGAGGTCACATTCGCGGTGACCGTGCCCGAGACGCCCCAGACTTCCGAAGTACTCAGCACCGGGGCCGTGCCGCCATTGACGAACGGGCCCTTGTCCTGGAAATTGTTGGCGCAGCGAGCATCGTTGATCTGCGGCACGTTCGGCGCACCGAAGCGCGGATCGCCCGGCGTGAGCGGCGCGAACGGGATGGTCGCGCCGGGGCAGCCGGCCGCCACGCTCGCGATCGCCGCGACCGGTGCGTTCCGGTTCACGCCGGCGAAGACGAACGGCGCACCGTTCTCGTCCCGCTTGGTGTAGTCACCGCGGATGTTCACCTTGATGTCCGGGCTGGCTTCCCAATAGAGCGCGCCATTCAGCGTCGCGCTATCGTCATTGCCGAGATCAATGCCGTCATATTCGCGGATCACATAGCCATCGCGCTTGCGGAAACCGCCCGAGACGCGCGCCGCCAACGTGTCGCCCAGCGGAATGTTGAGGGCGGCAAAGCCTTCCATCAGACTGTCCGAACCAAGGCGCAGGCGCACATCCGCACCAAACCGGCCCAGCTCAGGTTGCTTGGTGCGCACGAGAATGGCACCGCCAATGGTGTTGCGGCCGAACAGCGTGCCCTGCGGGCCGCGCAGCACTTCAACGCCGGCGATATCGCCGAAGTCGATGGCGCCACCGACGGCGCGGCCGACATAGACTTCATCCAGATAGATGCCCACGCCCGGATCGACCGCCGCCGTGGGATCGAGCTGGCCGATACCGCGGATGAACACCACCGTCGCGGCGGAGTTGCCGGAGAGCTGGCCCGCCGTCTTGAACTGGAGGTTGGGTGTGATCGTCTCGAGATCGGACGTCTGGTTAATCTGACGGTCTTCGAGCACCTGCGCATCGAAGGCGGAGATCGCGACCGGCGTATCCTGCAGGGATTCGGCCCGGCGACGCGCAGTCACGATGATCGTGCCGGCATCCGATTCCGTATCCATCGCCTGGGGCGTCTGGGTCGCGGCCGTATCCTGCGCCAAGAGCGGCGTGGAGATCAGCGCGCCGAGCGCTGCGCCAATGAGAAATGGGGCTTTCATGATATCCTCCCTGTGGTTTCTTGGTCGGCGCAGCGGGGCCGCGCGTGCCCCGCAGGGCATTGACCTGGCCGCGAAAATAAGCCCATCATGCGCAACTAGCAATGCGGCATAACAATCAGTGCGCGGCTGTGATATACGCGCAACACACCCTTAGCTGGGAAATGATTTTCAGGCGGGAAGCCATGGCCATGAGGCAACCGCAAGCATCAGGAGGGGAGCCATCGACCAATCTGCCGAACCGTCCGATGCGCTTTCGCTCGGTCTTCTGGGCGATCTGGCCGGCTATCATCTTCGCCGCGCCTTCGCGGTAATGTCTGCCGACTTCTCCCGCACCTTTGCCGATAGCGACATGCGGCAAGTGCTCTTTGCTGTGTTGTCGGTCGTCTCTGCCAATCCCGGCATCAGCCAGGGCCGGGTGGGCACCGCGCTCGGCATCAAGCGCACCAATATGGTGACCCTGGTCAATCAGCTCGTCGCGCTCGATTTCGTGACGCGCCGGCCTTCGACAGCGGACCGCAGGGCGTTTTCCCTTACGCTGACGGACAAGGGCGCCGCCGCCTTCACCGAGGCCGCCGCACGCATCCACCGGCACGAAGCCCAGCTTCTGGCGCATCTCGATACACAGGAGCAACAGCTGCTGATCGATCTGCTGCGCAAGATCAGGCCGGCGCGCGCCGAGGGCTTATCCCCCTCGAACGCGTCCGACCTCAGCCGCTAGGCGACGCCGACCTCTTTCAACGGAATTTCGCCATCCGCCAGTTGCGCCCGGTCCAGGCGGCTCCCGGCGACGACATGGGCGCGGCCCTGCACATAATCCTTGGTGCGGTTGACGCAGTCGAGCGCGATGACATGCCCCTGCCGCAGATAGACGACCGAGAAGCTGCGCGAAGCCGGATCGCCGCGCACGATGCACTCGTCGAAATCCAGCGACAGGCCGATCGTCTGCAAGCGCAGATCATATTGGTTGGACCAGAACCACGGCACCGCCTCGTAGGGAGCGGGGTTACCCATGATATGCTGCACGGCCGTGCGTGCCTGATCATTGGCATTCTGCACCGATTCGAGCCGCATCCGGCGCCCCGCCGCAAAGCGGTTCTCATGCGCGGCGCAATCGCCGATCGCGTAGACGTCAGGCAGCGAGGTCTCGCAATATTGATCGACATCCACGCCGTTGCCGCCGCTCGCCCCCGCGAGAATCAGCGGCCCGGTCTCCGGCACAATGCCGATACCGACGATCACCGCATCAGCCGGGATCACCTCGCCATCGGCCAACCGAACGCCGGTGGCCTGCCCCTGATCACCGGTCTCGATGGCATCCACCGAGGCCGAGAGGCGCACGTCCACACCATGGGCGCGATGTTCCTGCGCGAAGAAGTCGGACAGTTCCGGCCCGGCAACGCGCGCCAGCAGCCGCTCCTGCGCCTCCAGAAGCGTGACCTGCTTGCCGAGCTTGCTCAGCACTGCCGCCGCTTCAAGGCCGATATAGCCGCCGCCGACGATGGCGAACCGCTCCGCCGTGGGCAGAATGGCCATCAACCCATCGACATCGGCGCGCGACCGCACGGTGAACAGGCCGCTCGCCGTCGAGCCCGGACAGGACAGCCGCCGGGCCGAGCCACCACCCGCCCAGATCAGCTTGCCATAGGAAAATTCCGTGCCCTTGGCCGTGACCACCTGATGCGCGACCGGATCGATCGTCTTGACCCGCTCCCCGAGGAACAGCGAAATCGCCTGATCCGTCCAGAAGTTGGCCGGGCGCAGCAGGATGCGCTCGAAGGTCTTTTCGCCGGCCAGATAGTCCTTGGACAGCGGCGGACGCTCATAAGGAAATTCCGGCTCATCGCCGATCAGGCCAACGGAGCCCTCATATTTGAGCTGGCGAAGCAGGATCGCCGCCTGTGCACCGGCATGGCCTCCCCCCACGATCAAGCAGTCGAAATGCTGCACGTCATCTCCCCAATGCAAATTACCCCGCGGCCTTGCCAGAGAAACGAAGGTGCCGCAATCGAACGGTCAACCATTGACCATCCGATTTCGCCTGCGTATAGCGCGCCGGCCTGACGCCGCAAGGCGGCAGCAAGCCCTTGGGGCGGAGTAGCTCAGCCGGTTAGAGCAGCGGAATCATAATCCGCGTGTCGGGGGTTCGAGTCCCTCCTCCGCTACCATCCTTCCAGCAACGTAGATCGCAAAGCCGAGGCTGGAAGAGCGCGCCATGGACGTGGCGCGCCCTCCCCTGCTCAGACGAGTTCCTGCAGGTCCGCCGGACTGAAACCCTTAAGGTCGCTCCAATCCTGCTGCTGCACCTTGCGGGGCCATTGCGGATCGCTGATCAGCGCGCGGCCTACGGCGATGAGGTCGAATTCGTCGCGCTCCATCCGCTCAATCAGGCGATTGAGCTCCACGCTTCTCGAGCTTTCACCGCCGAAAGCCGCCAGAAACTCGCCCGAGAGGCCGACGGACCCGACGCTGATCGTCGGCGCGCCGGTTAGCTTCTTGGCCCAGCCGGCAAAATTGAGGCCGGCCTCGCCGTCGATCTCCGGGAATTCAGGCTCCCAGAAGCGGCGCTGCGAGCAGTGGAGGATATCGACGCCGGCATCCACCAGCGGCTGCAGCCAATCCTCCATCTCGGCCGGTGTTGCGGCCAGACGGGCGGAATAATCCTGCTGCTTCCACTGGCTGACGCGCAGGATCACCGGGAAATCTGGCCCGACCGCAGCGCGAATGGCGGCGACGACCTCACCGGCAAAGCGCGCCCGCTCGCGGATGGTAGATCCGCCATATCGATCCTCGCGAACATTGGTACCAGACCAGAAGAACTGATCGATCAGATAGCCATGGGCGCCGTGGATCTCGATGGTGTCGAAGCCGAGGCGCTTGGCGTCGGCGGCTGCCTTGGCGAAGGCCGCCACGGTATCGGCGATATCCTCTTCGGTCATCGCGACGCCGCGCGGTTCGCCGGGGGCGAGCAGACCGGAGGGGCTTTCAACCGGCGCGTCCGGCTCCCAGCCGCTACCGGTGCGAGTCGAGCCGGTGTGCCAGAGCTGCGGCCCCATTCGCCCGCCGGCGGCATGGACCGCCTCGATCACTCCCGCCCAGCCGGCCAGCGCCGCCTCGCCATGGAAGAACGGAATGCCCGGATCGTTGCGCGAGGCTGGCCGGTCGATCACCGTGCCTTCCGAGAGAATGAGCCCTGCCCCGCCCTCGGCCCGTCGCCGGTAATAGTCCGCGTTGGGCTGGCCGGGGATGCCGCCAGGCGCCTTCGCCCGCGTCATCGGCGCCATCACGATGCGATTGGGGAGGGAGAGCGATTTGAACTTAAAAGGCCGAAAAAGTACGTCGCCAATGCCAGGCATAGCCGGTAACTCCAGGGTTCAGAGTGGGTCGTCGGCTTGGTAGATAGGCGCGCGACGCCAAATGCCAAATGTCGGAGAGGATTTGCCGGCAGCGCCCCATCAGGCAGACCCAGCCACAAGCGCGGTCATCTGGCGTTCAGGCTGGGATGCGATACCTGCGGCGTGCCGACCGACCGCCTGTACGCGCAACCAACCCGCGCGCTCATCTTCCGCGAAGGCCGGCATTCCTCCCCCGACCATCATTGCCCTGAGTTTCAGGGTGACCCCGCACGCAATGGGCAATAGACTGGCATCATGACCTTTTCCGATATCTTCCGGCCCATCGTTTCCGCGACCGTTGTCCTTGGCCTGATCGCTTCGGCGCCACTGGCCGCACAGGGCGAGGTGCCCGGCCTTCTCCAGCCGCAATCCAAGGCGGGCGAGCCGACGCTCAAGCCCACCGTTCCGGCCGAGCGCCCGTGGCTCTACGAGAAGAGCGACGTGCCCATCGACCCGGCATGGCAGTTCGGCGTGCTGGACAACGGCCTGCGCTATGCGGTCCGCCGCAACGATGTGCCGGCCGGACAGGTATCGATCCGCGTGCGGGTGGATGTCGGCTCGCTGATGGAAGAGCCTGCCGAAGCCGGCTTTGCGCATTTCATCGAGCATCTCTCCTTCCGCGGATCGCGGGATGTACCCGATGGCGAATCGAAGCGGATCTGGCAGCGGCTGGGCGCCGAGTTCGGCAGCGACAGCAACGCGCAGACCACGCCCACCGGCACCACCTATGCGCTCGATCTGCCGCGCGCCACCAACGAAGGCATTGACGAGAGCCTGCGCATTCTCGCCGGGATGATGCAGCAGCCCAACATCAGCAAGGCGCCCGTGGAGGCCGAACGCGCGGTCATCCTCGCCGAGCGGCGCGAGAGCCTTGGCCCCGGCGCCCGGCTGGGAGACGAAATCCGCGCTTTCTATTTCGCCGGCCAGCGCCTCGCCAGCCACAGCCCCATCGGCACCGAGCAGACGCTGCTCAAGGCGACGCCGCAGGCCCTGCGCGCCTTCCACGACCGCTGGTATCGCCCCGATCGCACCGTGATCGCCATTTCCGGGTCCATGGAGCCGGCCGCGCTCGAAGCGATGGTCCACGCGCATTTTTCCGGCTGGAAGGCCAAGGGCCGCGCGACGCCGCTGCCCGACTTCGGCAAGCCCGATCCCTCCGCCCCGGCCACCAAGGTGATCGTCGAGCCGAGCGTGCCCTATAGCGTGGGCCTCGCTTATCTGCGGCCATGGGTGTTCAACGAGGACACGATCGTCTTCAACCAGATGCGGCTGGCCGACATGGTCGCGCTGGAACTGATCAATCGGCGCCTCGAAGCCGTGGCCAGCGACGGTGCGTCGTTCGTGCAGGCCAATGTGTCGCTGGATAACAGCATGCGCTCGGCCAATGCGACCTATGTGACCATCGTGCCCAATGGGAGTGATTGGGAGAAGGCGCTGCAGGAAGTGCGCGCGATCATCGAGGATGCTCGCCGGGTTGCCCCCAGTCAGGTCGATATCGACCGCGAGTTTCAGGGCATGGAAGCAGGCTTCGCTGCGCTGGTAGCCAGTGCAGCCATTGAGGGTAGTCCCCAGCAGGTCGAGAGCATCGTGCAGGCGGTGGATATTCGCGAGACGGTCGTCTCCCCGCAGGACCAGCTCGCCATCTACCAGTCCTCCAAGAAATATATGACGCCCGAGCAACTGCTCGCGGCGACCAACCGGCTGTTCTCCGCTACGGTGGAACGCGCCCTGCTCAGCCTGCGCGCGCCCCAGGACAATGCCGAACAGCGCCTGCAGACTGCCTTCAGCGCGCAGGTAGAGCCCAATTCCCGCGCGCGCCTGAGCGATTCGCGGGTGACCATGGCCGCGCTGCCCAAGCTGCCCGCGCCGGGCAAGGTTGCCTCGCGCACGGACCTCGGTGTGCTCGGCATCCAGAACGTCACGTTCGAGAATGGTGTTCGCTTGCTGGTCGCCGGCAATCAAGCCGAACCGGGCAAGGTGCATATCAATGTGCGCTGGGGCCATGGCCGCCAGAGCTTCGCGCCGGATGAGCGCGCCGCCTTGTGGGCGGTGCCCTATGCGCTGACTGCCAGTGGCATCGGCGACCTCGGCCAGCGAGAGCTGAACGATCTGATGAGCGGCCGCCGCCTGTCGCTGAACTTCGGCATCGATGACGATGCGTTCACGCTCAGCGGCACGAGCAGCCCGCAGGATTATCCCGATCAGCTGCGCCTGTTCGCCTCCAAGCTGGCTTTCCCCCGCTGGGACGAGGCCCCGCTGCGCCGCTCCATGGCGATGCTTGAGGCTAGCTATGATCCGGTGCCGGCCTCCGCTGCGGAAGCCATTGGCCGCGATCTTGAATGGATGCTGCGTGACAAGGATGCCCGCTTCAGCCCGGCCTCTCCGGATGATCGCACGGCGTTGACGCTGGATACCTTCCGCAAGGTCTGGGCGCCCCGCCTCGCCAACGGCCCCATTGAAATCCAGGTGTTCGGCGATCTCGATGTCGAGCAGGCAATTGCCGCCGTGGCCGCCAGCTTCGGCGCTCTGCCCAAACGCGCCGACGCACCGCCACCGGCCCGCAACCTCGCGCTCAATTTCCCCGCTCATGTCGCGACCCCGGTTCGCATCGTCCATGACGGGCCGGACGAACAGGCCGCCGCGATCATCGCCTGGCCGACCGGCAGTGGCGTCGCCGACATTCGCGAGAGCCGCCAGCTTGAGATGTTGGCCCGCATCATCACCGACCGGCTGTTCGAGCGGCTGCGCTCCATTGACGGTGCGGCCTATACGCCCAGCGCATCGAGCAACTGGCCCGAACGCATGAACGGCGGCGGCTTCCTGGTCGTGCAGACCCAGCTCAAGCCCGAGCGCATTCCGTATTTCTATCAGCTGGTGGATGAACTGGTGCGCGATCTGACCACCAATCCGGTGACGGAGGATGAACTCAACCGTCAGATCGCGCCTGTCCGCCAATTGTTGACGCGCGCGGCTTACAGCAATGCCTTCTGGATGGACCAGTTGCAGGGCTTCTCCCGGGACGAGAACCAGCTCGGCTATGCGCGCGCCCTTGGGCGTGACCTCACGAGCATCACGCCGGCCGACCTGCAGGCGCTCGCTGCCCGCTATCTCGTGCCGGAGAAAAGCTGGTCCGCGGTGGTTCTGCCCGAGAGCGCGCCGGCCCCGGCGCTCGGCACATCGGCCGGATCGGCATCCGCTCCGACGCGCTAGGCGCCAACTCGCCCCTTGCACGAGCGCCGGTGACGGCCCAAATGGGAGCCAGTCGCATCCTTGGCCGGCGCGCGTTCAAGCCGGCCTCCGTCCTTCGCGCGAGAGCCAGCATGTTCATCGAAACCGAGCAGACCCCCAATCCCGCAACCCTGAAGTTTCTGCCGGGGCGCCCGGTCATGACCTCCGGCACGCGCGATTTCGCAAGCGCAGACGAGGCGACGGCCTCGCCGCTCGCCGAAGCGCTGTTCAACCTCGGGGATGTGACCGGGGTGTTCTTCGGCCGGGATTTCATCTCGGTCACGGCAGCGCCGGGCGTTGCGTGGAGTTCGCTGCGCACCGACGTAATCGCGATCCTGCTTGACCATTTCTCGGCGGACATGCCGCTGTTCGCGCCGGGCACAGCGCACGATATCCGCGTTCCGGCGGAGAATGAGGACGATGGCGCCATGCCCGGCGACGACCCGGCCGATGCCGACATCGTCGCGCAGATCCGCGAATTGATCGACACCCGCGTGCGCCCCGCCGTCGCCAATGATGGCGGCGATATCGTCTATCGCGGCTTTGAGCGCGGCACTGTCTTCTTGCGGATGCAGGGCGCCTGCGCCGGCTGCCCCTCCTCAACCGCGACACTCAAGAACGGCATCGAGCAGCTGCTCAAGCATTATGTGCCGGAAGTGACCGAAGTCCGGGCCGTCTGAGCCGATCGATGCGCCGGATCGTTCCCCCACGCGCACGATGAGCCAGCCCTTGGCGCAGCGCACGCTCATCATCGATTGCGCCACGCCGGCGCTCTCCATCGCCCTTTTCGATGGCGACCAGCTGATTGACGCAACGCATCGCGAGTTGGGGCGCGGTCATGCCGAAGAGCTGCTGCCCGCTATCGCCGCGCTGCCCGAGGGCGGCCGCGCTGACGCCATTCTCGTGAACATTGGCCCCGGCAGCTTCACCGGTGTGCGCGTGGGGCTGGCTGCCGCGCGCGCGCTGGGCTTCGCATGGCAGGTGCCTGTTTCCGGCTATGGCTCCCTCGATCTGGTTGCCGCCATCGCGCGCACCGAGTTGGCACCGACAGAGCCGTTCGCAGTGACGATGGTCGGTGGACATGGCGAAATCTTCTGGGCGGATGCGGCATCGCCTGTCACGCCCGACGGCCCGCCCCTCACCGTCCGATCCACGCCAATCGACGAACTGGCGGCGTCTCTCAACGTCGGCCTGCTCGTCGGCTCGGGTGCCCAGACGCTGGTCGATGCCGGCGCGCGGGGTCAGGCCGTTCCGCTGCTTCCCGATGCCCGCGCGGTGGTCCGCCTGCCCGTCACGCAGCGCACCCGCCCGCCCGTGCCCGATTACGGGCGCGGGGCAGACGCGAAGCCCATGGCTGCCTTAAGCAAGCCCAGACCAGCGCCGGTTCGCTGATGCAGGACAAGGAGGCGCTCCGCATCGTGGCCAGTCTCGATCCTTGTGTGGACGAGATCGGCGCCGCCATGCAGGTGATGTCGGCCGCCTTCCCACCGGAATTTGGCGAAGCATGGTCCTCTGCGCAATTGATGGGCATGATGCAGTTGCCCGGCTCCATTCTGGTGACTGGCTACACCCACGCCGGACCGGTCGGCTTCGGCCTGATCCGCAGTATTGCCGGCGAAGCGGAGCTTCTTTTGCTTGCCGTCCATCCGGATCATCGTGGGCGGACACATGGCCGCCGATTACTTGATCGCTGCATGACAGAGGCCGAGGGAACCGGCGCAGAAACAGTTTTTCTGGAAGTGCGATCAGGGAATCCAGCTCTTCATCTTTATATCAAAGCCGGCTTTCATCAGTATAATGTTCGACTTAACTACTATTGTGGATCGAACGGTTCCCGCTTTGATGCTTTGAGTTTGAAACTCGTTTTGGGACAGGGGACGTCCTGAGTCCGAAACTTCTCTTGCGCTCATCGTTCAATCCCCATAATGTTTAATGGTAGAATATAGCCTAAGAATAGTGATTCTACGGGTCGCAAGTTGATAATGGGAACTTCATATGTCCGATACTAACGCTCAAGACGAAGTGCTGATCACGCTCACCTCGGATATCGTGGCTGCCCACGTATCCAATAACAGTGTGGCTGTGTCGGACGTGCCGACGCTCATCCAGAATGTTTACAGTGCGCTGGCCGGTCTTCAGCAGGACGTCGCGCCGCCGCAGCCCAAGCAGGAGCCGGCCGTATCTGTCCGTTCTTCGATCAAGCCCGATTACATCGTGTGCCTGGAAGACGGGAAGAAGCTGAAGATGCTCAAGCGACATCTCATGACCCATTATCAGATGACGCCGGAAGACTATCGCGCCAAGTGGGGCCTCCCCGCTGACTATCCGATGGTCGCGCCCAACTATGCCGAGCAGCGCCGCACGCTGGCCAAGAAGATCGGTCTCGGCACCACGCGCAAGCGCGGCCGCAAGTAATTCCGCGCCCCGCGCGCGAACGCAAAAATCGAACGATGCCGCCTTTGCACAAGGGCGGCATTTTTCTTGTCCGCCAATCGTCAAAAAGCCGAAATTGCGGGTTCCAGAACGGGCAAATTCAGCTACACAGTCCCCATGTCCCGGACGATTGACATAGAAGCGCTGTGCGCAGAGCGCGGCCTGCGCATCACCGAGCAGCGGCGCGTGATCGCCCGCGTGCTTTCCGAGAGCGAAGACCATCCCGATGTGGAAAAGCTGCACGAGCGCGCCTCCGCGATCGACAGCAACATCTCCATCGCCACGGTGTATCGCACTGTGCGCCTGTTCGAAGAGGCAGGCATATTGGAGCGTCATGATTTCGGCGATGGGCGCGCGCGCTATGAACCCGCACCCGAAGCCCATCACGATCACCTGATCGACGTGGAATCCGGCAAGGTCGTGGAGTTCGTGGACCCGGAGCTTGAGCAGCTCCAGCGCCAGATCGCCGAGAAGCTGGGCTACCGCCTCGTGGATCACCGCATGGAGCTCTACGGCGTCTCGCTCGATCGCGATCGCAGCAAGGACTAAGTGAGCCGCCTGCGCGCGCTCGCGAGGCTTGCGCGCCTGATCGGCGTCGTCATTGCCTGCGTCATCCCGCATCTTCTCGCCCGTCGCCGCGGCGTTTCGCCCTGGCCCCAGCGCTTTCTCGCGCGCGCCGCGCACGCCACGGGCTTTGACGTCCGCATCGAGGGCACGCCCATGCTGCACGATGTGTTCTTCATCGCCAATCATGTGAGTTGGATCGACATTCTTGCGCTGGGCGGCGCGACCGGCACCGCGTTCATCTCGAAGGATGATGTACAGCGCGCACCGATCGTCGGCTGGCTCGCCGCGCAGAATAATACCGTGTTCATCACCCGCGAGCGGCGCGGCGCGGTGTCAGGTCAAATCGATGCAGTTCGCGCGGCGCTCGCGGCCCATCAGCCCATCGCCCTGTTCCCGGAAGGCACCACGGGCGACGGTAGGTCATTGCTGCCCTTCAAGCCGGCGCTCTTTTCGGTTCTGCTCCCCCCGCCCCGCTCCATCCTCATCCAGCCGGTGGTCATCGATTACGAGGCTGCCACGGCGCTGGTCGCATGGAAAGATGGCGAGAGCGGCATCGCCAATGCGCTGCGCATCCTGGGCGCACCGGGCCGGCGCACCCTGACGCTGCGGTTCCTCGATCCATTCGATCCCGGCGATCATCCTGATCGCAAGGCACTGGCCGCCAGCGCACGCGCGAGGCTTGCCGCGGCCATGGGCCTGGCCGGCTGAATGGCAGGCCGCAGCGGCCTGCCCTTCCCCCACCGTCCCATCGGCTGTATAGGCGCGGGCATGACCCAGACCCCACCCAAGACCTACCATGTCAAATCCTTCGGCTGCCAGATGAACGTCTATGATGGCGAGCGCATGGGCGAGTTGCTGGCGGCGCGCGGCATGACGGCGGCGGGCGATGGTGCAGAGGCGGATCTGGTGGTGCTGAACACCTGCCACATCCGCGAGCGGGCCGCCGAAAAGGTCTATTCGGACATCGGCCGGCTGCGGCGGGAGGATGGCACGCGCCCGATGATCGCCGTCGCGGGCTGCGTGGCGCAGGCGGAAGGGTCGGAAATCACCCGGCGCACCAAGGCGGTCGATATCGTGGTCGGCCCGCAGGCCTATCACCGCCTGCCCGGCCTCATCGACGATGTGGTGGCGGGTCGCGAAGCCGTCGATACGGACATGCCCGCCGATTCCAAATTCGACGTGCTGCCGGGTCGCGCGCGTCGGTCGGCGCCATCCGCCTTCCTGACGGTCCAAGAGGGCTGCGACAAGTTCTGCACCTATTGCGTCGTGCCCTACACGCGCGGCGCGGAAGTCAGCCGCCCGTGGAGCGCCATCCTAGATGAGGCACGCGCGCTGGTCGATGCTGGCGCCTGCGAGATCACCCTGCTCGGTCAGAATGTGAATGCCTGGTCCGGCGAAGACGAAACCGGTCGCCCGCAGGGGCTGGACGGGCTTATCCGCGCGCTGGACAGGCTGCCCGGCCTTGCGCGCATCCGCTACACCACCAGCCACCCCAACGACATGACGCAGGCACTGATCGATGCCCATGCCGAGGTACCGGCGTTGATGCCGTTCCTCCACTTGCCGGTGCAGGCAGGCTCGGACCGCATCCTTAAAGCCATGAACCGCAGCCACAGCCGCGACTCCTATCTGCGCATCATCGAGCGCGTCCGCGCCGCCCGGCCGGACATCGCCCTGTCCGGCGATTTCATCGTCGGCTTCCCTGGCGAGACCGGTGCCGAGTTCGAGGAGACGCTGAGCATCGTCAACGAGGCGCGCTATGCGCAGTGCTTCAGCTTCAAATATAGCCCGCGCCCGGGCACGCCCGCTGCCGATATGGAAGGCCAGATCGCGCCGGAGGTGATGGACGAGCGTCTCAAGCGCCTGCAGGCCGCGCTGAACGTTCATCAATTGGCGTTCAATCAGGCCAGCGTCGGCCAGCGCACGACCATTTTGCTGGAGCGCAAGGGGCGGCACCCCGGCCAGCTCATCGGCAAGACGCCCTGGCTCCAGTCGGTCCATATCGATGGCACGAGCGCGGCCATCGGCGATCTGATCGCGGTGGATATCCTCTCGGCCGGGCCCAACAGCCTCGCCGGCGCGCTCGCCAGTCCGCTTGCCGCCTGAGGTGGGCGGGCGCGGGCAACGGTCCCCTGAAAACACCGCTTCACCTCTTTGCAGAATACGCCACCGTGCCCGCGCGGCATGTGAACGGCTTCACTCAGTGACGATCTCGAGGGTATGAAGTTTTCCCGCTTTTTCAGCTTTTCCGGCCATGATCTCGCCATCGATCTGGGCACCGTCAACACCTTGGTTCACGTCGCCGGCAAGGGCGTCGTCCTGAACGAGCCGTCCGTCATCGCAATCGAGACGATCGCGGGCGTCGGCCATATCAAGGCCGTCGGCAATGAGGCCAAACTGATGCTGGGCAAGACGCCGGAAGGCGTGCGCGCCCTGCGTCCGCTGCGTGACGGCGTCATTGCCGACATCGAAATCGCTGAGCAGATGATCAAGCATTTCATTGATAAGGCGCTGGGCAGTGCCCGCATGGGCCGCAACCGCGTCGTGGTCGCGGTGCCCTCGGGCGCGACGATGGTGGAGCGCCGCGCGATCCGCGACGCCACCTCGCGCGCCGGCGCTGCCGACGTGCAGCTCATCGAGGAGCCAATGGCTGCCGCAATCGGCGCGGGCTTGCCGGTGGTAGACCCGATTGGCGCCATGGTCGTCGACATTGGCGGCGGCACCACCGAAGTGGCCGTGCTGTCGCTCAGCGGCATCGCTTACAGCGGTTCGGTCCGCGTCGGCGGCGACAAGATGGACGAAGCCATCTCCTCCTACGTCCGGCGCCATCATAATCTGATGATCGGCGAGATAACGGCCGAACGCGTCAAGCAGCAGATCGGTAATGCCATGACGCCCGACGGCGCCGGCATAACCTTGGGTGTGCGCGGGCGCGATCTGGTCAATGGCCGCCCGGTCGAGATCGAGATCAGCGAAGCCCAGATCGCCGAGGCCTTGCGCGAATCGATCAACCAGATCGTCGGCTCGGTGATGACCGCGCTGGAGGAAACCCCGCCGGAGCTGTCCGCCGACATTATCGATGAAGGCATCACCCTCACAGGCGGCGGCGCGCTGCTGCGGGGCATGGACGAGGCCATTGCGGTCGCGACCGGCTTGCCCGTCAAGATCGCCGAAAACCCGCTGATGTGCGTGGCGATGGGCGCAGGTCGGGCATTGGAAGATTCGATCTACGACGGCGTGCTGGCCCCGGCCTGAGGCTCAGCGCCCGAGCATGTGCCCGGGCACGCCTTCCAATCGCCATTTTACCTGTCGGTGGAACCCGCTAGTCCTGGGCGACACTGCTGGGGAGAGGATATGGCGCAGTCGCCGGAAGCCGCCGCGCTCGCGGCCAACAAGCAACTTGTGCTGGCGATGTGGCAGACGTCATCGACGGCCGCAACATCGAGGCTGCGGGCAAATATATCGCGCCCGATTACATCCAGCATTCGCCCGGCATCGGCCAGGGACTGGCCCCACTCATCGCCTTCCTGCGCACCGAATTTCCAGACATGCAGCCGTTGGAGCCCGGCACCTATCCGCTGACCCGGTTCGAGTTCGTCCTCGCCGAGGGCGACCTCGTCCAGCTCATGTTCCAGCGGCATGTGCCGGACCCGCACGATCCCGCGCGGCTCACGCCGGTCTGGTGGTACGACACCTATCGCATTCGCGATGGCCTGATCGTGGAGCATTGGGATTCGGCGCAAGGGTAAGGGGGGCGCCGCAAAGAAGCGAGTGCCGGCCGTTCAAGATCAAAATTTCGAAACGGCGATAGCGCTGATTTTGGATTTTTCCATCGTCATTCCCGCGCACGCGGGAATCCAGGTGCGACTGTGCGATGGGGAGTCATCTGCCGTCGACCTTGGTTTGCCGCCGATAGGGTAACTGGATTCCCTCGTTCGCGGGAATGACGAGAAATACTCGTCCCCCCTCACACCTCCCAGGGAAACCGACCCCGCCGCAAGATCACACCCGCGCCCTCACCCAAACCGCCGCCCCTCTTTTCGCCTCAAGGGCGAGACTTCGCGCTTGTCGCTCCCCCCGCCCTTCTGGCATGAAGCTTGGTAATGACAGACACTCTCATCGCGCCCCGCGCCCTGAGTCGACCGCTTGGTCGCCCGCTTGCCTAAGCGCCCCGTGCCAGCCCAGGCCGGAGAACGGGCCCGCCTCGAACTGGTCTTCGACAAGCCGTTTCTGCTCGGCGCCTTATTCGGGGAATATGACCAGAACCTCGTGGCCATCGAGAACCGCCTCGGCGTGTACATCTCAGCACGGGGGAACAAGCTGCAGATCGAGGGGAATGCGGAAGGCGCCGCTCGCGCGCGCGATGTCCTTCAGGGGCTCTATAATCGCCTCGCCGCCGGCCAGACGGTCGACAGCGGCGCGGTGGAGGCGGTGATCGCCATGTCCGCCGAGCCGACGCTCGATGGCATCATCCGGCATGATGTGTCGGAGCCGCCCAAGGTGATGATCCGCACGCGCAAGAAAACCATCGTGCCGCGTTCGGCCAATCAGGGCGTCTACATGGACGCGCTGGCCCGCCACGAGCTGATCTTCGCCCTCGGGCCGGCCGGCACCGGCAAGACCTATCTTGCCGTGGCGCAGGCCGTGAGCCAGCTCATCACCGGCTCTGTGGACCGCCTGATTCTCTCTCGCCCCGCCGTTGAGGCCGGCGAGCGACTGGGCTTTCTGCCCGGCGACATGAAGGAGAAGGTCGACCCCTATCTCCGCCCGCTTTACGACGCCCTCTACGACACGCTCCCCGCCGAGCAGGTCGAGCGGCGCATCGCCTCGGGCGAGATCGAGGTCGCGCCGCTCGCCTTCATGCGCGGCCGCACACTCGCCAATGCCTTCATCATCCTCGATGAAGCGCAGAACACCACCATCGCGCAGATGAAGATGTTCCTCACCCGATTTGGCGAAGGCAGCCGCATGGTCATCTGCGGCGACCCCAAGCAGGTCGATCTGCCGCAGCCCGGCGCATCTGGCCTCGCCGATGCGGTCGAGCGGCTGGAGGGCATTGAAGGCATCGCCGTCACCCGCTTCACCACGGCCGATGTGGTGCGCCATCCCATCGTTGGACGGATCGTCGCGGCTTATGAGGGCCCGAATGCTTGAAGTGCTGACCGAGGCCAGCCCGGAATGGGCCGAGAAGACCGACTGGAACGCGCTCGCTGATCGAGCCGTGCGCGCCGCGCTCGCGCAAACTTCGCAATCGGTGATCATCGACAGCGATGCTTGCGTCGAACTCTCCATCCGGCTGGCAGACGATGCCGAAGTCCAGCAGCTCAACGCCTCCTTCCGCGGCAAGGATAAGCCGACCAACGTCCTCTCCTTTCCGATGATCCAGAGCGATCTCATCGAATCCATCGAAAATAGCGACGATGGTGAAGTTCTGCTCGGCGACATCATCCTCGCCTACCAAACCTGCGCCCGCGAGGCGCTGGAACGCGCGGTTTCGCTGGAAAATCACGCGACACATCTCATCGTTCACGGCACGCTCCACCTGCTCGGCCACGATCATGAGAATGATGCCGAGGCCGAGGCGATGGAGCGCCTTGAAATACGAGCCCTTGAAACGCTGGGCATTGATGATCCATATGGGGATCGCGAGCCCGGCATGACCGGGCCGATTGACGAAACAGGGAATTGATCCAGAAGATGTCGGAGACATCCGCACCGTCCCCCTCCAAAGAGGGCGACAGTAGTAGTAGCAGCGAAGGCGGACGAATATGGCAGGGCCTCAAAGCCCTGCTTTTCGGCGATAATGGATCGACCAGCCTCAGGCACGAGCTTGAGAGCGTCATCGAGCAATATGACGATCAGGAAGATGAGACGTCCCGCAAGGGCGATCTCACCCCGATCGAGCGTCAGATGCTCCGCAACATGCTGCATTTCAGCGAGCATACGGTGGACGATGTCGCCGTGCCGCGCGCGGACATCATCGCCATTTCGCAGGATGCCAGCTTTACCGAGCTGATGGCGCTGTTCGCGCAGGCCGGCCACAGCCGCATCCCCGTCTACAAGGACACGCTCGATCATGTCACCGGCATGATCCACATTCGCGATGCCTTCGCCATTCTGGCACGCGGAGAAGCGCACCCGGAGTCGCTTGAGACGCTGATCCGCCAGCCGCTCTATGTGCCGCAGAGCATGGGCGTGCTGGACCTGCTCGCCGAAATGCGCGCCAAGCGCACGCACCTCGCCATCGTGCTCGATGAATATTCCGGTACGGACGGTTTGCTGACCATCGAGGATCTCGTCGAGGAAATCGTCGGCGATATCGAGGACGAGCATGACGAGGAACCGGAGGCACTGCTGGTGCCGCTGGAAGATGGCATGTGGGATGCCGATGCCCGCGCCGAGCTCGAAGATATCGCCCGAACCATCGATCCGCGCCTTGCCGAGGTCGATTCCGACGTCGACACCATTGGCGGCCTCGCCTTCGTGATTGCGGGGCGCGTGCCGGAGACCGGTGAAATCATCGAGCATGAGCCAAGTGGCTGGCGCATCGAAATCGTCGAGGCCAACCCGCGCCATGTCGCGCGGGTGCGCCTGCATCCGCCCGAGGCGCTGGCCGACGATCTGGAGCAGTAGGCCGAAGCCGCCGCGAGGTTCGCCGGCGGCCGGTCTTACGCGATCTTAAGCGGCGCGCGCCGCTGGCCTGGCCATTTCGCTCTCGGCAATCAGACCCGCCATAAGCTGGGCCAGCCAGCGCGCATCATCCTCGGCGCGGTGGCGCCGCTCCCGCTGACGATCCGCCGCGTCGAGCAGCCGCGTCAGAACGGTGCGATCCGTATCATGAAGCAGGCGAAGCTCGGCGAGGCAGCGGATCGGCAGATGCGTCGCTTCGCCCGCCGCTACAAAGAGCGTGCGCGACCACGCATCATCGAAATAGCTGTCGGCAATCACCTCATGCCCAGCCACGGCCGCGCGCAATTGCCGTGCGACGCAGCGGGCGTCCAGCCCATCGCGCTCAAGCTGCGCGCGCGAAATGCCGTGCAGGCACTCGGCTTCTTCGCTCCATTGCCAGTCGGCCCAGTCCGCATGAGGACGGATAAGCCAGGATCGGCTCCAGCCTTCGGTGCTGGCAATGCCGACTTCAATGGGGAAAGACCGGCCATATTGCGGCAGGCAGGACGCTTCAAAATCAACGGCGATGACGGCCATGCGACATACTCACACAAGGAGCTGCCCCATCACGCTCCATCCTCACCCGTACAGGACGTCCGTTGCCGGATTTTGTTCCTGCTTTTTCTGGCCCTGGGGCCGGTCTAGCGGACTGAGGTTAAGATTTCGCGTCATGCCCGGCGCTTCGGGCGCGGGCTGGCAGTTGCTCATCGATGCGGGAGCAGCGCTCCGACGATCTGCCGGTCTTCCTGCCGCAGCACACCCCAGGCGCGCGCCGCCGCGCGGCTGTCCATGGCCTCCACGCCGATCCCCATGGCTTCAACGGCGCGGACGAACGCTGCCGAGGGCCTGACCAGCCTGGGTCCAGTGCCGAGGAGGAGAAATTCCGCCGGCGGGTCGAGATTCAGGATCGGGCGCAGCATCTCGACCGTCAGTTGGTCGATCGTCGTGGGCGCGTCCCACGGGACCACGCCAGACGGATCAATCAGGATACCACTGTCGAACACATGATCGCGCACGCGAAAGCCGCGCCCGGCAAAGCCGGTGATGACCGGGCCCGCCGGCTTCTCGTCGCGGAGCAGTTCCATGCTCTTTCCTCCCCGCTCGACGGATGCCGCGAGATCAGCGCGGCATCGTCTCGTTCTTCAGGGTCCGCTCGGCGCCAGCCACCTGAGCGCCTGCCTTTGCGACGAAGCTGTCCGAGCCGACCTTGGTCCACACCAGCAGCGGTGCCGACATGTACATCGACGAATAGGTGCCGACGAAAATGCCGAACAACATGGCGGCGGTGAAGCCGAAGATCACTTCCGGCCCGAGGAGCAGCAGCACGACCAGGGTGATGATGATCGTCAGCGAAGTCATCACCGTGCGTGCGAGCGTCTCGTTGATCGAAAGATCGAGGAGCGGGATCAGCTCCATCTTGCGATATTTGCGCAGATTTTCGCGGATACGGTCATAGATGACGATGGTGTCGTTCAGCGAATAACCGATGATCGTCAGCAAGGCCGCGACGATGTTCAGGTTGAACTCCATCTGGGTGAGCGCGAACAACCCGAAGGTGAGCGCCACGTCATGGAACAGCGCGAACAGCGCGCCGAGGCCGAACTGCCATTCGAAGCGGAACCAGATGTAGATGGAGATCGCCAGCATCGCGAAGAACATCGACCAGGCACCGGTCTGGAACAACTCGCCCGAGACCTTGCCCGACACGGTGTCGACGCTGCCGAACTTGGCGTCCGGGTGACTCTTGAGGATTGCCGCCTTGAGCCGCTCGGCGGCCTGGTTCGCGGCATCCTCGCCGCCCTCGGGCAGCGACGTGCGGATGGAGACATCCTGGGCCGAACCGAACTGCTGGATATTCACCTCGCCGGCCACCGCTGCGTCGACCGTGCCGCGCAGCGCATCGAGATTGACGGGTTGCGAGAAGGTGACCCGCATCATCTGACCGCCGACGAAATCGACGCCCAGATTGAGGCCGCGCGTGGCCACCAGGGCAATCGACGCGATGATCGAGATCATGCTGATCGCCATGGCGACATGGCGCCACTTGAGGAAGCCGATGTTGGTGTTGTCCGGGACAAGCTTGAGCAAGCGCATTGGTCTTGTGCCTCAGATCGTCAGTGTCGTCGGCCGCTTGCGCAGCCAGAAGGAAGCGAACAGGCGCGTCACCGTCACGGCCGTGAAGACCGAGGTGAAGATGCCGATGGTGAGCACGACTGCGAAGCCCTTGATCGGCCCGGAGCCGAAGTAGAACATCAAAGCGGCAGCGATCACGTTGGTCGTGTTGGCGTCAAAGATCGCGCGCTGCGCTTCCTTATAGCCTGTCTCGACGGTCTGCATGATGCTCCGCCCCCGTCGCTGCTCCTCGCGGATGCGCTCGTTGATCAGCACGTTGGCGTCCACCGCCGCGCCGACCGTGAGCACGAACCCGGCGATGCCCGGCAGGGTTAGCGTCGCATTGAACAGCGCCATGATGCCGACGATCATCAGCACGTTGAAGATCAGCGCCAGGTTCGCGTAGATGCCGAAGCGGCCATAAGCCATGACCATGATCAGCAGCACCGCAGCCGTTGCCACGCCGCCGGCAATAATGCCCTTGCGGATGGAATCAGCGCCAAGATCCGGCCCGACCGTGCGTTCTTCTACCACCGTCAGCTTCACCGGCAGCTGGCCGGAGCGCAGCGCGATCGCCAGCTGGTTGGCGCTTTCCACGGTGAAGTTGCCGCTGATCTGCGCCGATCCGCCCAGAATAGGCTCGTTGATGTTGGGCGCCGAAAGCACCGTGCCATCGAGGATCATCGCGAACGGCTTGTTCACGTTCTGCTGCGTAGTGCGCGCGAATTTGTTGGCACCCGAGCTGTTGAAGCGGATGCTCACCACCGGCGCATTGGTCTTGGGATCATAGGATTGCTGGGCGTCGATCAGCTCATCGCCCGCCACCATGGTCTGCCGCTTCACCGCGATAACCGGCTGGCCGAGCGGATTGTCCGGATACGGCACCAGCACGCTGCCTACTGGCGCGATGCCGCGCGCCAAGTCGGCCGGATTGGCCGTCGTGTCGACCAGCTTGAACTCAAGCTGCGCGGTCTGGCCGAGCAGATCCTTGAGCTGAGCGGGGTCCTGAAGGCCCGGCACCTGCACGACGATGCGATTGCTGCCCTGGCGGATGATGGTCGGCTCGCGCGTGCCCATCTCGTCGATGCGCTTGCGGATGACTTCCGTCGCCACTTCCATGGCGCTCTCGACGGCGGCGTTGATGCCGGCCTCGGTCGGCGTCACGACGATAGTGCTGCCATCGCGCACCTGCACATCGAAATCGCGCTGGCCCGTGAGGCCGGCGCCGCGCGTCAGCGGGCGGATGCGCTCGACGGCGGCGTCCACCTGCGTGACATCGCGCACCATGAAGCGCAGCGCATCGCCCTGCGTGGACATCTCGCCAATGGCGATGCGGCTATCAGCCCGCCGCAGATCGACCCGGATCGCTTCCTCGATATTCTGGATGCGCTGGCGGGCCACGTCCTTCGTGTCCGCCTCGAGCAGAATGTGACTGCCGCCGGAGAGGTCGAGGCCCAGATTGACGCGCGCCTGCATGAAGCTCGGCAATTGCGAATAGGTCCGGTCGGGCAGGAAGCTGGGCACGGCATACAGGCTGCCGACGACCAGCGCCACAAGGACGAGCCAGATCTTCCAGCGGGGAAAGTCGAGCATGGCCCGTCAGTCGTTCGCGGGCTTGGCGGTCATCGGATCGACGACATCGCTCAGGGTCGCCTTGACCGCCTTCACCTTGATGCCCTGGCCGAGCTCGACATCCACATAGGTGTCGTCCACCCGGGTCACCTTGCCGACAAGGCCGCCGCCGGTGACGACCTGATCGCCCTTCTTGACCGCCCCGATCTTGGCGCGGTGCTTCTTCATCTGCTGCTGCTGCGGGCGAATGAGCAGGAAGTAGAACACCGCAAAGATCAGGATCAGCGGAACGAAGCTCATGAAGCTGGCCATTCCGGAAGAGCCCGGTGCAGCGGCGGCGAGTGCAAAAGTTGTGAACATTGCGATCCTTGAGCAGGGCAATCAGCAGATGGATGAACAGCGCGCCCCGCAGATGCGGCCTCACACACACTGTTTCAAGGGCGCGCGGCTAGCATATCGCCCCGGTGCAGGCAACCGAGATCGCCGGGCGCCCTTCCCCCGCGCTGCCGCCGCGCCGCGCGCCGACCGGGCAAAGCGCGCCGAACAATCGCCACGTCACCCCGCCCCGCCTGCCGGCCGCCAGCAAAATGAAAAATCATGCGCACGGAGGCGCCAACGGACCTTGCAACTTCCGCGCGATACGCCTAGGAGCGCACCTCCGGTCGGGACGTAGCGCAGCCTGGTAGCGCATCACACTGGGGGTGTGGGGGTCGGAGGTTCGAATCCTCTCGTCCCGACCAAATCAATCACATACATGGCTGGACTGACCGCGTGACACCTCGCGCGCCAGCGTTTGGGCGAGCTTTGAACACCGCCTTCAAGAGGGCGTTACAGGTCGTTCGCTGATCGCTAGACTTCAAAACCCCTGAGCTTCAAAGCCGTTTTTCAGGTGCTGAGCGACCGCTATGGGCGGATAGAGCGGCACTTCCCCATCAGCGAGGCAGGAAGGCAGGCACGCGATTTCCTGCTGCGGCGCACCGGTCAGGAAGAATGGCGCAGAATATCGATCCACACCTGCCGTGTTCACCACTCTGTGAACCGAAGATCTGTACCGGCCATTGGTCCAGCGCTCGAACAGATCGCCAACGTTGACGACGAGGCTCCCCGGCAAGGGGGTAGCGTCGATCCAGCCTGCGGCATCGCGATCAAACACCTGCAGGCCGCCGACATCATCCTGAACGAGCAAAGTCAGGCTTCCAAAGTCGGAATGCGCCCCTGCCCCGCGGGCGGCAGCGGAATAATGGACGAGCCGCACAGCAGCGATTGGGTCCTTACAGAAAGCCGAAAAATAATCGCGCGGCAGATCGAGCGAGGCAGCGAAGCCCGTCATGAGCCGCCGGGCGATATCGTGCATGGCAGTAACATGCGCGAGCATGAAAGCTTTGAAAGCAGGAAGCCCGGCCGGCCACAGATTGGCAGGCTCGTGCACGTCCTCACGCCCAAGATAATATTCTTCCTTCAGCGGTCGCTGGAGCGCGCCTTCGCTGGTGCGACCGCCCATCAGCGCATACCCGCGCCCACCCGGCGTTCCCTGGTTTGCAATGGCGCGTTTTTCGGTCTCCGACAGGGCGAACAGGGATTCGGCGTGTTTCAGCACCAAGCCCAGACGCTCCTGGCTGAGGCCGTGACCGACCAAATAGAAGAAGCCGTGCTGCAGGCTCGCTTGTTTCAGGCGCTCAACCGCGGTCCTTCTTATGCTGGTATCGTCGCTTTCCAGTGCCGACAGATCGATGATCGGAAGCGCAAAGTCACTCATCTAAGGATGCCCATCTTCATAGATACCAGCGCAGCCAAGTTAGCCTCATCTCGAAGAGGCCGGTTGTGCAATTTGGGCATGGTGACCGTACCGCTTTTGAAACAGCGGGTTGATCAGCAATATGCGAACTGGGACGGAAGGAGTCCCTTATGCCGTTTATCCGTTCGTTCGATCAGGCCCGGCTGAATGTCATGGTCGAGGGTCCGCAAGATGCACCAGCGATCCTCTTTGCGCACTCCGTCGGTTGCGATCTGACCTTATGGGACCGGCAAGCAGCAGACCTCAACGACCGATACCGCATCATTCGCTACGACACACGCGGACATGGCGCGAGCGATGCTCCCGAAGGGCCTTACAGCGTCCAGCAGCTTGCGGGTGACGCGAGCGCCATATTGGACACGCTTGGGGTCGAACGGGCGCATCTGTGTGGACTGTCACTTGGCGGAACGATGGGCCAGTTCATGGCCCTTAATATGCCGAAACGACTGGCCAGCTTGACGCTATGCGACACAGCGGCCCGGCTGGGAACGGTGGAAGGCTGGCAGCAACGGATCGACACTGCGCTTTCGGGCGGGATGGAAGCTCTGGTCGACATGTCGCTTCTGCGATTCTTCTCCGACGAGTTCCGCAGCAGCGATCCGGCGACAATCGCTGAGTTTCGCGATACATTCCTCGCCACCCCGGCGCATGGTTTCGCCGGATGCTGCGCGGTCTTGCGCGATTGCGACTTCACACAGGATCTCGCATCGATCGCCGTCCCGACCTTGGTGATGACCGGCCGGAACGATGTGCCCACGCCGCCTTCCGACAGTGAAGCCCTGGCATCCGGCATTCCCGGCGCGCAGCTTGTTCTGCTCGATGCAGGACATATCTCTGCTAGGGAGGACCCTGAAGCCTTCACCGAGGCGCTCCTCACCCATATCGAGCGCAATCAAGCCGTCGATCCAGCTGCGCGATGAGGTCGCCGGCCCAGCGAAGCCTAGCCCTGGCGCAACCTGACGCGTTGCAATTCGCGCAAGCAAACCGGACGGGAATAGCATTACCTGCTTCCGACTTGGCCTGTCACCTTATGCACCGGAATTCCAGGTGCAAAAAAATGGGTGAGCGAAAATGGACGCTATGATTCAGGATGAAGACCGCCTGATCGCACAGGCTGTAGAACTTTCCCAAGTTCCGCTGATCGACTTTTCGCCTTTCCTCAACGGCGACGCCAACGCGCGGCGTGAGGTGGCCCGACAGATCGCCGAGGCCTGCGCCACCATGGGGTTCTTCTACCTCACGGGCCACGGCGTGCCGACCGAGATGCGACAGGCCGTCTTCGACCGAGCCACGGATTTCTTCCATTTGCCGATGGAGGATAAGGAGGAAGTGCGCGTCAACGACGAACTCAACCGGGGCTGGATCTATGCGGGGGATCGGGAGAAGCTGAACGCGAACAGCCGGGTCTTCGAGCAGTACCGCATCCAGCGAGAGTTCGACCCTGACGACCCGCTGCTCAAAACCGGGAATCCCTTCTACCAGCAGAACAGATGGTCATCCAAGGTCGAAAACTTCGACAAGGATTGCATGACCTATTATGATATAATGTCGCATCTCGCGAAGGAATTGATCCACGCCTTCGCCTTGGGGCTGGACCTGCCGGAAGACCGTTTCGACCGCTACTTCCAGAACTCAACCTCGCAGATCAGCCTGATGTACTACCCTTCCCTCCCCGAAGGCGCAGGCAACGAGATCAAGAATCTGAGCGCCCATGTCGACGAAGGTCCGCTAGTGATCCTCGCCCAGGGTGAGATTGGCGGCCTTGAACTCAAGACGCTGGACGGGCGCTGGATTTCCGCCCCGCCGGTGCCTGGGGCCTTCACGGTCAACATCGGTAACATGATGATGTGGTGGTCGAACGGGCGCTATCGTTCGACGCTTCACCGCGTGCGCAATACCTCGCGCGTAGAGCGCTTGTCGGTGCCCTTCTTCTGGAACGCCGATCACGACGTGGTTGTCGAGCCGCTGGAGGAACTGGTGGCGCGTGACGGTGAAGCGAAGTTTACGCCGGTCCATGTCGGCGCCTTGCTTGGGCGGTTCTACAAATCTTCGGTCTACATACCGTTCGACGACAAGAAATAGGCGCCGCGAGTCACGCCACGCGCGGACGGTCGCGGTGTGGCTGATGCCAGAACGCAATCGCGCCCGGCAAGCCTGAGCCTGCCGGGCGCGATGTTGATCGGTTCAACCGGTCACGCGGCGGGGTTAGCCGCCGCGTGACCCCTTAGAACTTGTAGCCGACCGTCAGACCATAGGTGCGCGGCGGGAGCCAGGTCACGCCGAGAAGGCGGCCTGTCGCCAGAGCGAAGGTGCTGCTCGGGCGGAATACGTCGAACAGGTTCTTGGCCCAGAGCTGCGCGCGGATGCGGCCGTCGTTAGTCTCGTAGGCCAGCGAGGCATCGACCATGGTGTAGGCCGCGCTGCTCTCGATCTCGCGCATATACTCGCTGAAGTAGGTGCGGCTCTTATAGGAGACGTCCACGCTCGGCGTGAAGGTGCCGATGGGCGCGATCACATCATATTCGCCGTGCAGGTTCCACGACCAGCGCGGGCTGTTGCGCGTGTCGTTGCCGGCGAGCTGGATGTTGCCGCCGCTCGGGGCGCCGAAGGCCGTCGGATCGGGGTTGGTCACGGCATTGTAGGGCGTGCCGCCAGCGATATTGGCCGGGTTGAGCGGATCGAGCGTGAGATAGTCGACGAAATGCGCATCCGTGTAGGAGAGCGCACCGCTCAGGCGCAGGCCGGGCATCGGGCGCAGCATCGCGTCGAGTTCGATGCCCTTCGCGCGGGTCTTGGCCGCGTTCTGGAAGATCGTCGTGTAGCCCGTCGGTCCACCGGCGATCGTCTTGTTCAACTGCAGGCCGTTCAGCGTGTAAGCATAGCCCGCGAGGTTCACGGTCAGCATGCGGCCGAAGCTCGCCTTGATGCCGGCCTCATGGTTGAACATCTTCTCGGGGTTCACGATCGTGGTGCTGCCTGCGGCATTCTCACCCGAGCCGGCCTTGAAGCCTTCCGAATAGGTGTAATAGAGCAGGATATCCTGATTGGCCTTCCAGACCAGCCCGGCTTCCGGCGTGAAGTCGCGGAAGGTCTTTTCCACATGCGTGCCCGCGGCGGTGTAGCGCAGCACCGGCCCCACCCCGTTGCGGGTGATGATGATGGAGGGGTTCTCCGACTCCACATGCTCGCTGCTCCAGCGACCGCCCAGCTTCACGCTGAGGCCCGAAAGCGCCTCGCTGAACATGCCAAGGCCGATCTCATACTGGCCGAAGATCGAGAAAGCCTCGGTCAGCAGGTTCGAGCGCGTGCAGACGCGCTTGGGAGCAATGATGTTGCTGCCACCGGTCACGCCGTTGGGCGAGTATCCGCACAGGCCATAGGCCTCGTTCAGATCAATGCCCGCAGCCTGCAGCACGCCGATATTCTGCGCCATGCCGGTCCGGTTAGCGAGACCGACATTGTCGATCGGCCGCTGGCGCTCATGAAAGAAGAACACGCCGATGGTGCCGTTCACCCATTCGGACTGCAGGCCGAGGCGCAGCTCGTTGCTCCACTGCTTGCTGTCGATCCGGCGCTCCTGCACCGTGGTCGCCTGACCGTTGGTCGGCAGGCTGTCGATCACCGCCGAAAGGTCGAGGTCCTGGAACAGCGAGCTCTTGAAGGAGCGGTAGTTGGCGATGTTGGTGAGCGTCAGCGCATCGTTGAGCGGCACATTGAGCGTGCCGGTGAAGGCATAGGTCTCGGTCTCGGTGCCCGGGCTGGATTCCGTCGCGAGATCACGCGGATTGGTCGCATAGCCACCCACGCCGAGCGGGGCCAGACGCGCCACGCCGGGGAAGGATGCGCGCAGATAATGGATCGCGCCGGAAGCATCGCTCTGGCGGAAATATTCACCCGAAACCAGCAGCGTCGCCTCGCGGCCAAGATCGAACTCGAGCGAAGCGCGGCCCATGCGGCGGTTGAGATCGTCGACATCCTTGCCGGAGACCGGGTTGACGCCATAGCCGTCGCGGTTCTCGGTCTTGATCGCCAGACGGGCGCGAATGCCCTCGGTGATCGGGCCGCTGATGGCGGCTTCGGTCGTCAAAGCATTGTAATTGCCGTAGCCGATGCGGCCATAGCCGGAGAAGATGTCCGTCGGCCGTGCGGTGATCACGTTGATCGACCCACCCACCGCGTTGCGTCCATAGAGCGTGCCCTGCGGACCGCGCAGGACCTCGATGCGCTCCAGATCGAAGAGCGAGGTGAGTTGGGCCTCGGCGCGGGCCACGTAAGCACCGTCGACGTGGAAGGCCACGCCGGTGGAACTGCCCGTGGTCGAGGTGTTGGCACCCACGCCACGAATGAAGATCTTCGCCTGATTGAAATCGCTGCCGAAGTTCACCGACGGCACGATCGTCTGCAGGTCAGAAATGCTGTTGACGCCAGCGCTCGCGATCCGGTCGGCGCCCAAGGCACTGACGGCGGCGCCCACATCTTGCAGCGATTGCTCGCGCTTCTGGGCGGTGACGATGATCTCCATGCCGTCATCGGCGGCGGTCGCTGTCTGGGCGGCCTGCGGGGTTTGGGCGAGGGCGCTCGTCGAGGCGAGGAGCAGCGCGGGGATGGACGCTTGGATGGACAGGGAAATCCGTTTCATTCTCTCTCTTCCGTTTCTGTTATGCTGGCCCTGCGGGATGGGCATGCATGTTCAATGCGCCCGCACTCACTGAATGCAAGACCCGACTGCCCCAAAGGGCAGCCATATCATTCATTCGAGACACAGGTGTAACCTTTGCGCCACGGCTCGCTTTGACCCACGTCAAACCGCCCCGCGCCTTGTCGACACGCGTTGCAAATGCGCATCTGTGCTCGCGAAGGAGGGGCGCCATGCTGGCATGAAGAGCAGCCATGCGCAGTCCGGACGCTACGGAAACGGGAAGCGCCCGAGCCGGCGGTGGCCGGCTCGGGCGCTTGATGATCGGGCGGATCGTCCGCGACGATCCTCAAGAGAGGGAAACGGTGTCGGCGCTATTCGGGGATGGAGCCGTCCTCGTCGTCCATATTCTCCTCGCCTTCATAGGCGCCCATGTCGATGAGGCCGCTGCGATCCATCTGGTTCATCGTGTCCACCAGGTCCGGCGCATCGATGGGCATCACCTGAGCGGGATTCGGCTTGCCGCCATGCTCGGTTTCGGGCTCGCCGCGATAGGGATTGGCCTGCGCATCGGCGGCGACATCCTGCGCCTGCGTGCCGCTCTCATCCTGCTCGGCATTGTCCTTGTCGGGATCGTTGAAGTCCAGCGGCGGGGTTTTCTGACTCTGCGTCATGGATAGGCCTCCTATAATGCCGGGGACCAAGCCCTCAGCCTTCGGAGGAAGAACGCGCCCCTGCCCCATCGGTTGCCGCGCCCTGCCCCGGCCGCAAGGCGTCCAGTCCAGCCTCGCCCTCCTGGCCGAACAGGCCGCGCACCCGGATTTCCTGCTGCGGCAGCGGGATTTCGATGGCATTCTGGCGCAGGGCATCGTCGATCGCCCAGCAATAGGTCGCCAGCGTGCGCCCCGGCCGTTTGACGGCGGACAAGGTGGGCCAGACGACCAGCTCGAACTTGAGCGCGTTCTCGCCATAGCCGACTAGCCAGACCTGCGTGCGCTTGCGCCCGGCATCCGGCAAGGTCAGCGGCACGGCCTTGGCCGCCTCGATCACGGCGTCGCGCACCTTCTCCTTGTCCGCGTTAAGGGCCGTGCGAAACGGGATATGGACGCGGCGGGTCATGCGGTTGCGCGTCCAGTTGGTCACCTTGCCGTCGATGAGATTGGCATTGGGCACAAGCATGTCGACATCGTCGTTGGTCAGCACCGCCGTCGCGCGCGGCCCGATGGAGCGGACCTCGCCCATGGTGCCGTCTTCCAGCTCGACAAAATCGCCAACCTCGATGCTCCTGTCGAACAGCAGCACCAGACCGCCCACGAAGTTGCGCACGATATCGCGCAGCCCCAGGCCGATGCCGACACCCAGCGCACCGGCGAACAGGGAGAGCGCGGACAGGTCGACTCCCAGCGCCGACACCGCCGCTGCAAGCCCGAATGCGACGATGACATAGCGCGCGATCTGCCCGCCGATATGAATGGCGTGGGAGCGTTCCTCCCCCATGGTCTGCTGCGCGCGGCGCACGAACTTCTTGAGCAGCCACACCGCCAGCAGCGCCGTCGAGAAGACGACGATGGCCGAGATGATCGCGCCGATGGTGAGCCCGGACGCCCCGATATAGGCGATGGGTTGGGTCAGCAGTGCATCGGCGCCGTTCAAAGCCACATGGCCTCCTGTGGAGTGACCGCACCGTGAGGGCCGGCTATCGAGATGTCAAATCGGTGGCTTGGTCGAAAAGTTCCGGGCCTCCTCAAGTGCCTCACTTGTCCCGTTGCAAGACAAGCTGTCGCAAAACGGCTTCGCGCGAGGCCATGTCGTGCTATTCCGCAGGACATGGAAACCCGGCGTGATGCCATTTACTATCAGCAACTCGCCCGGGTGGCGCGCTTGAAGGCCGACAACTGTGGCGATGCAGACGTCGCCCGCCGCCTGCGCGAGGCCGCCATATTGCATGAGCGCACTGCCCGCCGTCTGCAGCGGGAAGGATCGCCGAGCCAGCCCGAAGAATAATGCGCGGCATCGACAGGGTCGATTGAGCCATTCGTCGCGATCAGCTAACGCCTCATGGCCTGCGCGATGAGGAGAGACGATTGAAACGGCGTATTTTTGCTTCAGCCCTGCTCTGTGGCCTCGCCCTCTCTGCGGTGGCGCGCGCGGGGGAGACGCCGTTATATCAGCCCTCGCCGGACTGGGTCATCCCCGCACAGCTTCCCGCGCCGTCCGCACTCGCCGCGAGCGGCCCCGCCATCCTGATCTTCGACCGCCAGCAGCGCATCGCAGACGGCAGCCTGTGGACCTACTCGGACACCGCGCAGCGCATCACCTCGGCCGAACAGCTTAACCAGCTCGCCAACCTCACCCTGCCCTGGCTGCCGGACAAGGGCGATCTCATCATCCACGAGCTGGCAATCGTGCGCGATGGTCAGAGCATCGATCTGCTGGCCGGCGGGCGCACGTTCACAGTCATCCGGCGCGAGCAGGCGCTGGAGCGGCGCGAACTCACCGGGCTCCTGACCGCGACCATGGCCGTCGAAGGCCTGCGCGTGGGCGACATCCTGCGCCTGCGCGCCTCCACCACCGGCAAGGACGCCGCGCTTGCCGGCCATGTCCAGGCACTCACGCCGTTGATCACTGCGCCGGTCACGCTCGGTCAGGGTCGCCTGCGCACGCTGTGGGACAATGACAGCCCGGTCAAATGGAAGGTCGGCATTACCGGCATCGAGGCCAAGCCGGTGCGCGGGGCGCGCTTCACCGAGCTGAGCTTCGCCCTGCCCGGCCCGCGCCAGACGGAGATTCCCTCCGATGCGCCCATCCGTTTCCAGCCGCTGCCACTGCTCGAGGTCTCCACGTTCAAGGATTGGGCCGACGTCTCCAGGACGATGTCCCCGCTGTTCGCGACGCAGGGCCTGCTCAAGCCTGGCAGCGCCCTGCTGCAGGAGGTCCAGGCGATCATGGCTGCTGAGCGCACGCCGCTCGGCCGCGCCCAGCGCGCCCTGCGGCTCGTTCAGGACCAGATCCGCTATCTGGCGGTCTCCATGGATGGCGGCAATTATGTCCCGCAAACGCCGGAACAGAGCTGGGCGCTACGCTATGGCGACTGCAAGGCCAAGACGCTGATGCTGCTCGCCATGCTGCGCGAAATGGGCATCACGGCAGAGCCCGTGCTCGCCCATGCCCAGCTCGGCGACGCCGTCGTAAATCGCCTCGCCAGCCCCGCTGCCTTCAACCACATTCTCGTGCGCGCGCAGATCGATGGCGAATCCCTGTGGCTGGATGGCACCGGCATCGGCTCGCGGATCGAGGATATCCACGATACGCCGCCCTTCCGCTATGTGCTGCCGCTGCGCCCGGAAGGCGCCGATCTCCTGCTGATCGAGCCGCGCAATGCCGGCCGCCCCGCCTTCGACCTGACGATGACCATGGATGAGACCGCCAGCATCGATCTGCCGAGCGTGTTCGATCTCTCGCTGGTGTTGCGCGGCCTCGCCGCCATGCAGCTCAACGTCGTGCGCACGCAGCTGGACAGCGAGAAGCAGCAGGAGGTGCTTGGCGAGTTCCTCTCCAGCGTGGTCGGCGACTCCCAGTTTGCGGACATCAGCCTCACGGGCGACGATCAGGCGGGGATCGTCACGATCAAGGCGCGGGGCGTCACCGATACGGAATGGGAATGGACGGACAAGACCATGCGCCGCGCGGTCGACAAGAGCATCTCGTCGATCAGCTTCGCGCCGGATCGCGCACGTGCGGCCTGGTCCACCATCCCGGTCGCCACGCCGGCGCCCGAGGGACGCCACGTTCGCACGACCATCCGCCTGCCCCAGCAGGGCGCGGGCTTCCGCGTTGAGGGCGAGCCTGCGCTCGCAGCCCGCATCGCCGGCTATGATTTCAACCGCGCGCTCAGCCTTGAGAAGGGCGTCCTCACCATCGATGAAGTTGTCGATTCCACCGGCATCGAGATCCCGGCCAGCGAGATCGGCGCCGAGAAGGACCGCCTTGCCACCGCGCAATCACAGGCGCCGCGCCTGATCGCCCCGGCCAATGCCCTGCGCTCGTGGGACATCACCGGCAAGGACCCCGCCGGCGCGACGCAGATCGCCGCTGCCCAAGCCGTCTACGCCAAGGCCATCGCCGCCAATGCCGACAAGGCCGCGCCCTATCGCGATCGGGCGACCTTCCTCCGCGCCATCAACGATCGCAAGGGCGCCCTGGCCGATCTCGGCAAGGCCATCACGATCGAGCCGGACATCGACCTCTATCTGATGCGCAGCCAGATCCACAAGGAAATGGGCGACCTCGAGGCAGCGCTGGCCGATGCCGAAGCCGGCCGCGCACTCGACCCCGCGTCCGTGGGCGCGGTGTTCAGGGTCGCCAACCTGCGCGCTGAAAGCGGCGATCTGGATGGCGCGGTTGCCCTGCTGGATCAACGCATTGCGCTGGGCGGCGAATCCCGCCGAACGTTCCAGGAGGGCAAGGCCGACATCATCGGCACTTATGGCGACCCGGCCACGGCGCTTGCGCTTGTCGACACGCTGCTGGAAGACCGGCCGGGCACGCCGTCACTGCTCAACATGCGCTGCTGGATCAAGGGGACACGGCAGGTCGAGATCGAAACCGCCGCGAAGGATTGCACATCGGCACTGGAGTTGAGCAACAGTCCCTATGGCATTCTGGATAGCCGTGCGGTCGTCTCCTACCGTCTCGGCCGATATGAGGATGCGCTCCGCGATCTCAATGCCGTGCTGAATGCCGTCCCCAATCTCGCCGAAAGCCGCTTCATGCGCGGCGTCGTCCTCGCCCGCTTGGACCGCGGCGCGGAGGGCCAGACCGATCTCGCCATCGCCCGCCGCATCAAGCCCCGCATCGACGCGGACTATGCGCGCTTCGGCATTGCCCCGTAAGGCAAGGAAGCGAGCATCGAGCACCAGCCTATCCCACCTTCGTCACCCCGGACTTGATCCGGGGTCCCGCTGCTTCAATGCGGCCGAAGGTTCAGGCATCCCAAGAAAGCTGGACCCCGGACCAAGTCCGGGGTGACGAGGAATGGGGAGCAAGCCCGCCCGTCGCTCCAACCGGCGCCCGCAAACCCTCAGGCGCGCGCGAGCAGGCCTTCGGTCAATCCCTCGAACATCCGGCGCCCGTCCGTACTGCCATGGGTCTTCTCGATCGCGCGTTCGGGGTGCGGCATCATGCCCAGCACGTTGCCGCCCTCGTTGAGGATGCCAGCGATGTTCCGGGCCGATCCATTGACGGCCTCAGCATAGCGGAACGCAACGCGGCCCTCGCCTTCCAGCCGATCCAGCGTCTGCGCATCGGCAAAATAATTGCCGTCATGATGCGCGACGGGGATGTTGATCGTCTGGCCGGCCTCATAGCCGCTGGTGAACGCGCTCTGGCTGTTCTCCACGGTCAGCGCCACGCTGCGACAAACGAAGTGAATACCGGCATTGCGCATCAGTGCGCCCGGCAGCAGCCCCGCTTCGGTCAGCACCTGAAAACCGTTGCAGATGCCGAGCACATAGGTGCCGCGCGATGCCGCCTGGGCAACGGCCTGCATGATCGGCGAGCGCGCCGCCATGGCGCCGGAGCGCAGATAGTCGCCATAGGAAAAGCCGCCGGGCACGCCGATAAGGTCCAGACCCTCCGGCAATTCCGTCTCGCGGTGCCAGACCATCTCGGGCTTGGCGCCGCTCACGGCCTCGAAGGCCACGGCCAGATCGCGGTCGCAATTGGAGCCCGGGAAGACGATGACAGCGCTTTTCATCGGAAACGTCCTTCCTGTCGCCGGCTCAGCCGATCGCCTCGATGCGGTAATTCTCGATCACCGTATTGGCGAGCAGCTTGCGGCACATGGCGTCGATCTCGTCTTCGCTGGTGCCGTCGGCCAGATCGAGCTCGATGAGCTTGCCGGCGCGGACATCATTGACGCCGCCAAAGCCCAGCCCTTCCAGCGCGTGCTGGATCGCCTTGCCCTGCGGATCGAGCACGCCGGATTTCAAGGTGACGAACACGCGGGCTTTCATCGGGACTGTCCTTGTCATGTTGATCGGTGATGGTGATCGGATGCGCCGGCCCTAGACCCGGTCTTTCGTCGCCGCAAGGGGTGAGCGCGTGTCGATGCGTTGCGCAGCCAGGGCATCGCGCCGAAACCCGTCGAAGCAGCGCCCGCCGACGCGTGCCAGTTCTGCTTCGCCCAGCTGCAGCACTGCTTCAGCCCGCCCGGCGCCGAACAGGTCGGCAAAGGCGGTCTCGTAGCGGCTTGAGAGGCCCAGTTGCGCGGCCTCCAGCTGGCGGGGCAGCCATTTGCCGGCGCCATTCCAGCAGTCGCGGGTGCGCAGGCTCAGTTCCGCTAGCAGCGGGTGGAGTCGCGCGCCGATGGCCAGCTTCTCGGCGCGGCTGCGCTCGCCGCGCAGATCGTCCAGGGCGTCCGTGATCTGGTAACGGAGGTCTTCGAGCGCCTCGGCACTCAGCGGCCTCGGCCCCGCCGCGAGCCGCGCCGCGACCTTTGCCTGCAGCACCTTGCCGAGCGCGATCCGCCGCCCGATCACTTCGCCCTCGGCCACCATAGAGAGCAAGGAGGGGCGCCCCTTGGCAATATCCTGCTCCATGAACCAGGCGAGCGTGGAGGGATCGTGCACGAACATTTCGACCGGCACGCCGTCGACCGTCTCCGATTCCCGATGCGCCAGCGGCAGCGCGCGATAGACCACCACCAGATCGATATCCGACCAGGCGCGCCCTTCACCGCGCATGATAGAACCGGCCACAAAGGCGTAATCGGCTCCGGGAAAGCGTTCGAGGAAAATGGACTTGGCAATGGCCAGCGCGCGCGCGGGATCGGTCATCATGATGGCGGCGCCTTATCAGCCCCGCGCGCGGAAGAAAATGCGCCTGAGCCAGAGCGGATCGGGTTTGAGGTGGCGGCGGGCTGGGGCGGATCGGAAGGACCTGGGCGCGGACAAGGTGGGCACCCCACCGAAGGAACGCGTCCCTCTCACTTCCTCCGTCATTCCCGCGAACGCGGAAATCCAGGTCAGCGCCGGCGCGTTAAGGCAACGTCGAAGCTGGATTCCCGCGTTCGCGGGAATGACGAGGGTGAGGGGCGCTATGCAAGCAACCGTGAAGCGGTGGCTGGCTTATCGAATCCGGTAAAAATCCCCTACCCGATCCAGCGCGAAGCCCAGCACCAGCTTGCCGGCCCGCGCCGGCCAGCCGAGCGCGCGTTCGGCGGCGACGAGGCTTTCGCACGCGCAGACGACCCGCCACAGGATATCCACCAGCCCGGGGCCGGCAGCCGCCAGCGCGCCATTCAGCCGGTCGCGCGCGCTCATTCTTGCGAGCGTCGGCGCTTGGCCGGGCGCCCCGCCCCGCCCGGCGCGGACCGGTACGGCCGCCAGATCCCAGTTCATCGTCACGCGCGCGCCCATGCCGGCCTGTTCCCAATCGCGGCGCAGCGCCTCAGCGGCATCGAACTGGCGCTGGCTCAGCATCCCACGGGCATGGAGCCAGCTCGTCGGCGATTCTGCGATGTTGACCATCACGCGCTCGCGCCGCCCATCGGGCCCTTCGATCACTTGTTCCACTGTCTTACCGCGCCGTTCAGCCATGCCCTGCGTCTCCCGTTTCGAGTCGCAAAGACCATTGCCATGTGGCGACAAATGTAGGACATAGCGAACCGATGAGGTTAACAATCAGGTGAGCCGATGATTACGAGGATCAGGGAAGTCCGCAAAGCGCGGGGCCTCACGCTGGAGGGAGTGGCGGCCCGCTGCGAACCCCCGACCACAGCCCAGACCATCGGACGCCTCGAAACAGGCACGCGAACCGTATCGGTGAAATGGCTCAACCGCATCGCCGCCGCACTGGATGTGCAGGCCAGCGATCTGGTCGATCTGCCCGCCAGCGAAAAAGTGCCCGTCGCCGCACTGGTCGGCCCAGATGGCGCCGGCGCGCCCAGCCGCCCGCTGACGCTGGTGCCGCCCGCCGTGCCCAAAGGCGCGCTTGGCATTCGCATGACCGCCGCCCTTGGCGATTACCGCGCCGGAGACGAATTGTGGTGCGAACCCCTGCCGCCGGAGCGGTTCGCCGACGCACTCAACCGCGACGTACTAGTGCCCCGCCCCGCCGGCCGCTTCCTCTTCGGCCGCCTCATCGGCCGCGACGGCGCCATGCTCCACCTCCTCCCGCTCGGCATTGGCATGCGCCAGCAAGTGGTGAACGACCCCGCCTGGATCGGCTTGCCGGTGCGGCTGATCCGGGATTTGTGAGGTGTACCGTTTCCGCTGAGCCAACTTGCCGAAGTTAGTGTTATCCACTAATTTGATCGGATGGACAAAGCGATCACCGCCAGCGAGGCCAACCAACATTTCTCAGAACTTCTTCGCGAAGTTTCGGAGGGCGAGAGCTTTACCGTGATGTCACGCGGACGACCCGTTGCCCGTGTCCTCCCCATCGATCGGCATCAGGAAGCACAGTCGGTCCGCAATTTGCTCGCATTTGTGGCCGATCTACCGGTCCGCCACGCCGGGGCATGGTCGCGTGACGATCTCTACGAATGAGCCGCGTTGCGCTCGACAGTAACATCCTCGCCTATCTCGCAGGGGTGAGCCGTGCCCCGGAGGATGACCCCAAGATCGCAAAGATCCGCGCATTGGTGGCGCAGCTTGCCGAGGTGGCAAGCCTCATCGCACCGGCACAGACCCTCGGCGAACTGTTCGTCGTCCTGCGCCGCAGCGGCGCCAGTGCCGACGAGGCCCGGGCCATCCTGCTTGAATTCGCGAGCGCATTCGGCACCTCGGCTTCCGAGGCGCGCACTGCTCTGGCGGCTGCCGATCTCGTGGTCGATCATAAACTGCAGTTCTGGGATGCCCTGATTATCACGGCGGCGGCGGAAGCGGGCTGCAACCTGCTCCTGTCCGAGGATATGCAACATGGCTTCGTCACGCGCGGTCTGACCGTTATCAACCCGCTGGCACCCACATGGCACCCGAAGCTCAAGGCCCTGTTGAAAACCGCGACCGGTTAACGCTGCAGCGCTTACTCCCCGGCGTTCGCCACGCCCGCCGCGCCCGGCTCCGCCACCGGGATCGTCCAGATCGCCACATTCATGAACATCACCACTGCCGCGATGATCATCAGCCAGCCGCGCTTGGCATCGTGCCGCCAGCCGATCATGTAGATGCCGCCCACGCCCAGCGCGATGCCGGCGAGCATGAGGATGGAGAGAATGGTCCCGCTCATGGCCGCCCGATAGCGCCAGCCGCGCAGCCACGCAATCCACGGTGGCATTCTGGGCCCGTGGATACTAGATAGCGGCGCGAAGCCGACTCGTTCAGATTCAGAGTTGGGCCGGGGACCTTCTGCCATGCGTATCGCCATCGCTTCCGACCATGCCGCCACCGAGCTCAAGGCCGCACTGGCCGATTGGTTGCGCGAGCAGGGTCATGATGTGAACGATCTTGGCCCCGCCGCGGGCGAGAGCGTCGACTATCCCGATTATGGCTACAAGCTGGCCACCGAGATCGCCGCCGGGCGCGCCGAGCGCGGCGTGGCGCTGTGCGGCTCGGGCATCGGCATTTCCATTGCCGTCAATCGCGATCCGACCTGCCGCTGCGCGCTGGTGAGCGAGCCGCTCTCCGCCCAGCTTTCGCGCGAGCATAATGATGCGAACGTGATCGCGATGGGCGCCCGCCTGATTGGGCCGGAAATGGCCAAGGCCTGCCTTACCGCCTTTCTCACCACCGATTTCGGCGGCGATCGCCACGCTCGTCGCGTCGGCAAGCTCGGCAATCCGCCGGCGCTCGCCACGACGGCGTGATGCCGCGCCCGATCCGTTGAACACAGACGTCTGATAACAAGGAACATCCGCTCATGACTGCCTCGCCAGCCGCTGCCGATCTCGACAACCAGCCCGCCATCCGCGCTCAGGGCTTTTTCTCGACCGGCCTTGCGGACGCCGATCCGGAGGTTTTCGCCGCCATTCAGGGCGAGCTCAAGCGCCAGCAGGACAAGATCGAGCTGATCGCCTCCGAGAACATCGTCAGCAAGGCGGTGCTGGAAGCGACCGGCAGCGTGTTCACCAACAAATATGCCGAGGGCTATCCCGGCAAGCGCTATTATGGTGGCTGCGAATGGGCCGACGTGGTGGAGAACCTCGCCATCGAGCGCGCCAAGAAGCTCTTCGGTTGCGACTTCGCCAACGTGCAGCCCAATAGCGGCAGCCAGATGAACCAGGCAGTGTTCCTCGCGCTGCTGCAGCCGGGCGACACCTTCATGGGCCTCGATCTCTCGGCGGGTGGCCACCTCACCCACGGGTCGCCGGTCAATATGTCCGGCAAGTGGTTCAACTGCGTGTCCTACGGCGTGCGCAAGGAAGACCAGCTGCTCGACATGGACGAGGTGATCGCCAAGGCGCGCGAGCACAAGCCCAAGCTCATCATCGCGGGCGCCACCGCCTATCCGCGCGTGTGGGACTTCGCGGCCTTCCGCGCGATTGCCGATGAAGTGGGCGCCTATTTGCTGGTCGACATGTCGCACTTCTCCGGCCTCGTCGCTGGTGGCGCGCATCCCTCGCCCTTCCCGCACGCCCATGTCGTGACGACGACCACGCACAAGTCGCTGCGCGGCCCGCGCTCGGGCATCATCCTCACCAATGACGAGGCGCTGGCCAAGAAGTTCAACTCGGCTGTGTTCCCCGGCTTGCAGGGCGGTCCGCTGGTGCATGTTATCGCCGCCAAGGCCGTCGCCTTCGCCGAGGCGCTGCAGCCGGAATTCAAGGCCTATGCGCATCAGATCGTCGCCAACGCCAAGGCGCTGGCCGCCAGTCTCGCCGACGCTGGCGTGGCCGTCGTCTCGGGCGGCACGGACAATCACCTGATGCTGATCGACCTGCGCTCGCGCAACACGACCGGCAAGGCCGCCGAGAAGGCGCTGGATCGCGCCTACATCACCTGCAACAAGAACAGCGTGCCGTTCGATACTGCGAGCCCATTCGTCACCTCGGGCCTGCGGCTCGGCACCCCGGCGGGCACCACGCGGGGCTTCCGCGAGGCCGAGTTCCGCCAGATCGGCGGCTGGATCGCCGAAGTGGTCGAGGGGCTGCGTCGCAATGGCGATGAAGGCGATGGCCAGATCGAGGCGCATGTGCGTGAGAAGGTGAAGGCCCTCACCGCCGCCTTCCCAATCTACTGAGCAAGGACCGCGACCGATGAGCAAGCCCGACGATCTCGCCCAGCGCGCCAAGGCGGAAGCCACCGGCATGGCCAAACAGGGGCTTGCCCATCCCTCCACCAAGCCAGTGCTGACCGGCGCGGCGATTGGCGCCGTGGCCGGGCTGGTCCTTCCGGTGGTCTCGCTGCCGCTCGGCCTTGTGGCCGGCGCCGGTATCGCCTTCTGGCAGAGGATTCGCCGCTAAATGCGCTGCCCTTATTGTGCCCATGAAGACAGCCAGGTGAAGGACAGCCGCCCCACAGAGGACGGCGCCGCGATCCGTCGCCGCCGCCAGTGCGAAGGCTGCGGCGCGCGCTTCACCACGTTCGAGCGCATCCAGCTGCGCGACATCGCCGTCGCGAAATCGAACGGCACCAGCGAACCCTTCGACCGGGACAAGCTCGCCCGATCCATCGAAATCGCCTGCCGCAAGCGGGCGATCGACACGGTGCGCATCGAGCGGCTGGTCTCCGGCATCCAGCGCCAGCTGGAAACCAGCGGCGAGACGGAAGTCCCGGCCGCCCGCATCGGCGAACTGGCGATGGAAGGGCTCAAGGGCCTGGACAGCGTCGCCTACATCCGCTTTGCCAGCGTCTATCGCGATTTTACCGAGGCGAAGGATTTTGAATCCTTTGCAGGGTCGATCCGTGAGGTTGGCCGGGAGTGAGGCACCACGTCGCCCTCACCCCGTTAGCCCTGAGTAGTCACTGAGCCTGTCGAAGTGGCGTATCGAAGGGCCTTGCCATGAGCTTCTACACCTATCTGCTGAAGTGCGCCGACGGCAGCTATTATGCCGGGCATACGGATAATCTGGACCTGCGCATTGCCCAGCATGAGTCTGGATCAATTCCCGGCTACACAGCAACGCGCTTGCCGGTCGCTCTTTCGTGGTCGGAATCGTTCGGAACGCGCGAGGAAGCATTGAGTGCGGAGCGACAGATCAAGGGCTGGTCACGCAAGAAGAAGGAAGCGCTGATCGCGGGAGATTTTGCGGCCCTCAAGGAAGCGGCGCGCAAGTCCTTCGATACGCCGCTTCGACAGGCTCAGCAGCAACTCAGGACGAACGGGGAAGAAACAGCCGCATTTCCTTCCGTCAGCGCTCCTGCCTCGCCTGCGCTCAGCTCGGCCCTTCGACTTCGCTCAGGGCGAACGGAGGAAAGTGAGCAAGTACAAGGGCATGACACCCCACGCCCCGTCATCGTCCTCGTCCGCCCTCAACTCGGCGAGAACATCGGCAAGGCGGCGCGGGCGATGCTCAATTTTGGGCTGACCGAGATGCGGCTGGTCACCCCGCGCGATGGTTGGCCCAATCCGGCGGCAGGCCCCGCAGCCGCGGGCGCGGACGAGGTTCTGGCCAACGCGCAGGTTTTTGAAACGCTGGCCGATGCCGTCGCGGACTGTCCGCATGTCTATGCCACCACCGTGCGCAAGCGCGGCGTGACCAAGCCTGTCGCGACGCCGGAAGAAGCCGCGCGGGATATCCACCTTGCGCAGGGGCGCAGTGCCATCGTCTTCGGCCCGGAGCGTTCCGGGCTCGAAACCGACGATGTCGCGCTTGCCCGGGCCATCCTCACGGTGCCGATCAACCCGGAGTTCGGCTCGCTCAACCTCGCGCAGGCCGTCATCCTGTGCGCCTATGAATGGTCCAAGCAGGCGGCGCTCAGCCAGCCGACCCACACCGACCTGCTGCCCCCCGCGCCCCAGGAAGAGCTGGAGGGCATGATCGCCCAGCTCGATGGAATGCTGGAGCAAGCCGGCTATTTCTACCCGCCCGATCGCGCCCCGGCGACACGTCGCACCCTGCGCGGCGTGCTCACCAAGCCCGGCTGGAACAGCCTCGAAGTGCGCACGCTGCGCGGCGTTCTTTCTGCGCTGGCCAATCCGCGCCCGCGCTGACAATCGGCGACGCTGACACCGCGCGACAGGCCCATTGAGGCCCATCTTGCGCGTCAAAACCGACGAACCTCCCTGCCATCGCGGCCAGCCGTGCCACCGCTCTGGTGCCCGAGCGCTTTCTTGTTCAAGGCTGGTGCGCGTCAGGAAGAAGAATGAGAACAGACGTTTCGGGTCGTGAACATCATTGGGACGCCATGCGCGCCCTGCTCATGCTGCTCGGCATTCCCTATCATGTCGCCATGGCCTACCGCGCCAATGACGTGTGGATCGTCAATGCCGGCGAAGGCGATCTGGTTTTCACTTGGATCGCCGGCATCATCCATCTGTTCAGAATGCCCGCTTTCTTTGTCATTGCTGGCTATTTCGCTGCACTTCTGCTGATGCGCCGCGCGCCCGGTGCGTGGATGAAGAATCGCCTGATCCGCCTCGGCCTACCCTTCATCGCGGCGCTGCTTACCCTCAATCCGCTGCTCAACCTGTTCACCGAGCTGTCCAATTTCAGTCTATGGGGCGCCTTGGGCTCGCTGGAGAAGAACAGCCTGCAATCCGGCGGATATTGGGTGCGGCATTTGTGGTTCATCATCGTGCTGCTTTATCTTTGCGGTGCGGCCGCCCTGCTCTGTCATCTCGCACCGCGCGCGGGGCAGGCTGTGCTTCCCGCGCGTCTCGATGACTGGCTGGGCCGGCATATGGCAGCGGCCGTGATCGGCCTCGGCGTCGTGATCGGTGCCTGGCAGGCTGGCGCGATCGAGCTCTTCTATGCCTGGGGTTTTGCCACCAACCTGCCCCAGCAAATCCTGCGGATCGACCAGTTGATCCAGTTCGCGCCGTGGTTCGCGCTCGGCTGGCTGGTCTGCCGCGCCCCCCAGTTCCGCGCAGCACTGCACAAGCCTTCCGCGTTGCTTGCGCTGATCGCCCTCGCCGCCACCCTGCTGTACCTCCAGATCGGGCGAGACGTGCATCCAATGACCGAGCGGTTCATCGGCACCATCGCGGCGATCACCATGACGCAGGCCCTCATTGCTGCCATGAAGCGACTGGCCGACAGGCCAAGCCGGGCGGTGCAGGCGCTGGTGAGCGGAGCCTTCGTGATTTATCTCGTCCATCTGCCAATCACGGCCGCCCTCGTCGTCCTCGGCCAGCATATCGCCATGCCGGTGGTGGTAAAGGCCGGCGTGATCACAGCGCTCACCATGGCGCTCAGTTGGGGCTGCTGGCGCATCGTCCAGACCTCCCCTACCCTGCGCCTGCTGTATGACGGCGTGGGGCCGGAGCTTCCGCGCCTGTCCACAGCCCCCGCGCGAAAGACCGCCACCGCGACGGCACCTTGACTTTCCGCCCCTCGCCCGCCATAGGCGCGCCTTCGCAATCGGCCCCGCACCCCGGTGCAGCGGCGGCCCTGCCTCTGAAAATGAGTGTCAGGCGAAGACCGGGATCGACGCCAAACCCTTTCAGGGCGCGGCAGACGTTGTTCGCAATTGAAGGAAAGTCATCATGACGAAGCGCACAAGCGCCAAGTACAAGCTCGACCGTCGCATGGGCGAGAACATCTGGGGCCGCCCCAAGAGCCCGGTCAACAAGCGTGAATATGGCCCCGGTCAGCACGGCCAGCGCCGCAAGGGCAAGATGTCCGATTACGGCATCCAGCTGCGCGCCAAGCAGAAGCTCAAGGGCTATTATGGCGACGTGACCGAGAAGCAGTTCAAGAAGAGCTACATCGAAGCCAGCCGCATGAAGGGCGACACCAGCCAGAACCTCATCGGCCTGCTCGAGCGTCGTCTGGACGCGGTTGTCTACCGCGCCAAGTTCGCGCCGACGATCTTCTCGGCTCGCCAGATCGTCTCGCACGGCCACATCTATGTGAACGGCGTGAAGTGCAACATCGCGTCGCGTCTGGTGAAGCCGGGCGACGAGATCACGCTCGGCAAGAAGGCGCAGGAAATGGCGCTCGTCCTCGAGGCGCAGAGCCTGCCCGAGCGCGACATCCCCGACTATCTCGCCCCCGATGGCGCCACCAAGATCACCTACACCCGCGTCCCCACGCTGGACGAGGTGCCCTATCCGGTGAAGATGGAGCCGAACCTGGTCGTCGAGTTCTACTCGCGCTGATCGATCGGCCTCTCAGGCAGATTTCAAAAAGGGCGGTCCGGCAACGGGCCGCCTTTTTGCATGATCGCGCGCCTGCTCTGCAACGCAGCCTCGTGGCCGAGGCCAAACGCCGCGCTCAAGGCGCGGCGTTCAGCGCTTTCTGCAGGAAGTTGGCGGACTGGACCAACATGTCTCTCCGCGCTTCACTGTCATCCAGGTAATGGTCCAGCTGCTCGTAGACGACCAGCGTCCCGTCCTTGCCAGCCTGCCGCAGCCGATCAGCCATCAACCGTGACTGGCCCACGTTCACGTTGCGATCGAAGGTGCCGTGGAACATGAGGACCGGCGCCTTGATGCGCCCCGCCTGCCGGGCAGGCGAACCCTGCTCGATATGAGGGCCGGAGCCGATGAAGTCCTTCTGCAGATAATAATTGCTCCAGCCGGACCACTCACCCTTCAGCCTTTCGAGATCGGTTCCGAATGAATAATGCCCCGAAGTCAGGGCAGGATCGATACCGCGGATCCGAATGCATCCATGCCCATCGCTGATGAATTCTTTGTTCACCGGGCGGGCGCGCTCGACCCGGGACACAGTGCGAAGTGAAACCGTGTCGATATGGTCGACGCCAAGCCCGTCGTCCGTGTGGGCAAGGCGCGTCCCCGTCAAAACCTCGGGGACATATGAGCGTAGCAGGAGCACATGGCCATCACGCCCTGTATTCCAGTCAAGTACCGAGCCCCCAAGCAGCCTATAGCCCAACGCGTCACGACCGGTGCCCGGAATCCGGATCGTCTGCATCCGCTTGCCATCCGCGTCCACGGCTATCGGGCGGCTGATATAACTGAGTTCAACACTGTCGAGCGAAACCACGCCATAGACGTTGCACAGCAGGCGACTGGTTCCACTCCATCGGCACCAGCCCAGCTCTCCGGGTCTCCCCGCGCTGCGACGATCGCGACTGGTCGGGGAGTCGGCACGGGTGAGGTCAAGAATGCGCACGTCGGCACCGCCGGCGCCAACACCCTCAACCGTCGCAAGCAACACGCCATCCGGCGACAAGCTCGCCTGCCGAACAGAAGAACGCACACCGAAGGCAGCAGCAGCCTGCTCCAGTTCCAGACGCGCATCCGCTGCCCAAACAGGCGTGACGCCACCCGCAAGACAAACAAATACGCTGAACAAGCTACTACCAGTCACGCGCGTGACCAGTCCTGCGGAACCCGTGGCAATCCCCCCTTTGTTCGCTGGCACGGTCAGTCCGTGATAGCATCGCCGGGTATCATGACTAGGCTGCTTGTTATTGAACTGGCAGCACGCACTGACATTGCGATCTGGGTGTTGCTTGTTGATGGATGATTTGCCCACGTGCGCCTCGCGCCGGGTGCTTGTCAGAACTGAACCGGGCTGACGGATCGGAGGTTCTGCAGATCTAATATCGGGTCGGCCGAAGACTTGCCGAGCGGCTTGCGCGGCCGAACTCACTTCGCACCGCTCAGTTGACGGTGATTCGGGAAATACTCGGATAGATGGCGAAATGTTAAAATAGACGTAACCAATTCTTAAGTGCCTTGACGCATTTTCGCTTAAAGTGGCGTTCTGAGACCAGTTGTTCGCATCAAGCGATGAAATGCTGCGAGGCAAAAAATGCCTTGCGCAGCTTTATTGCGCGGTTTAGCCATCCACCGACGCTTAAGGGAGTTAAATAGATTTATGGAAGCTCGGCATACTGCATCGGATTTCCGATCAACTCCTAGCAGCGGCAATCCAGCGACCAGCAGCGCTGAAGCCGAGCAAGCCCGAGCTTTCCACACGCTGAGACAGCCCCGCTCCTATGGGGAAGCATCGCCAGATCAATCGGTCACAGTCGGGCGGTCTGTCGTGCTGAAGGAAGCCGAAGCGCTCCACGTATTGGCAGATTCACTCGGCAGAAGCTTCAGCATTGCCGTTGAGAATGTTTTGGAGACAGAACGCCGCGTTGTGATCAGTGGCTTGGGCAAATCAGGACACATCGGCAAGAAAATCGCGGCGACGCTTGCGGCGACCGGAACTCCCAGCTTTTTTGTACATGCAAGCGAAGCTGCTCACGGCGATCTTGGAATGTTGGAGACGGGAGATCTTCTCATCGTCATTTCCAACTCAGGTTTCACTCAAGAACTGCGACCGCTTGTTGCGCACGCCAAGTCCATCAACATCAGAATCATCGCGATCGTTTCCAAGCTGGAATCGCCGCTTGCCAAAGCAGCCGATGTCGTACTGCAATTGCCGGCGATGGAAGAGGCGTGCCCGGTGAAGATGGCGCCGACCACATCGACCACAATGACGCTCGCGCTTGGGGATGCCCTTGCGATCAGCGTGATGCGGAGGCGTGGCGTGGATCGCGAAGCGATGGCCAAGTGGCATCCAGGAGGCAGCCTCGGCAATCGATTTTCCCCGATCGGTGACATAATCGACCGGCGTCGTCCGCTGCCGCTCGTCGGCCTCGACGCCCCCCTTCGCGATGCAATTTTCGAGATGACAGCGGTAGCGAAGGGTGCTGTTGGCGTCACCGATAATGCCGGGAAGCTTGTCGGCGTGATCACCGATGGTGATCTTCGACGCAATTTTCATTTAATCCATACCGGCCGCGCGAGAGACATTATGTCTCATTCGCCGAAAACCATCTCGAGCAGTGCAATTGCGGATGATGCGGTCAAGCTGATGACGGATGCGCGCGTCACCGTGCTCTTCGTGATGGACAGCCAGCAGCCCTCGCGCACGATTGGCCTTTTGCACATTCACGATTTGGGCCATCTCCTCTAAAAATAAGAGGAGGAATGACTGTAATGTCCCAAGTCGATTCTACTCGCGCTGATCCGTCAGATCCGGTGATCATCATTCCTGCCCGCTACGGATCCACGCGTTTTCCCGGTAAGCCCTTGACGCAAATTCGAGGGGCTGATGGCGTTGCGCGTCCCCTCGTTCAGTGGAGCCATCTCGCTGCCAAGCGCGCTGGGACCGGCGCTCATATCTGTGTCGCCACCGATGACGACAAGATCATTGACGTCGTTCGGTCATTCGGAGGCCAGGCAGTCGAAACGCCCGAAAGCTGTCGAAACGGGACCGAACGTGTCGCCGCCTGCCTAGATCTGTTTCCTGACGCTGACGTGTTCGTGAACGTCCAGGGAGATGCGCTGCTGACGCCCCCGGATTTTGTTAAGTCGCTCATCACCTATATGATGGACAATCCTGACGTACAGGTCTGCACGGCTGGGATCAGGTGTACCGAGGCCACCTATCGCCATCTCGCCGACGATGCGGAGGCGGGGCGCGTCGGCGGAACCACTCTTGTGATGAACGCTGCGGGCGAGGCACTCTATTTTTCCAAGCGTCTTCTCCCCTATTTACCATCCGGTACTCTGCCTGACGACGAGCGACCGATCTATCTTCATCTTGGCCTTTATGCCTATCGACGCGCGGCACTTGAACACTACGTTTCTCTAGACGTCACGATGCTGGAAACGGTTGAAGGCCTTGAGCAACTTCGATTCCTCGTGCACGGCATTCCCGTGAAGGTGCTCGTGTTCCCGGAACCCGATTTTGCGATGGTCGAGGTAAACAACATGTCCGACGTCGCAATCGTGGAGAAGATTTTTCATGATCGTGCGATGACGGCGGAATGAGTCGTCGGCAGTGGCGGCCTCTGCAAGCATGGATCTATTTCCTGACTGCATCTCTCTCGGGCCGCCAGCTACAGCGCCCTACCGGTTCCCACCCGCTTGGGTAGCCGAGGACCGCAGTCTGTGACTGGAGTGGCGCACACGATCTTTGCGATTCCGCCCTTTCCCGGCGCGAAGCCGTTTGACCACATCCGATCCGGCAGCGGCGCAACACAACGCGCGCGCCCCACCCTTTTGCTCGAAGAAATGCGCCGTCTGAAGGTCGGGGGACCATTCTGGCTCGAACATATGGCGCCAACCGCCCGCGAGGCCCCACAGCCTGTCGATTCCCCCATGCGGTATTCCGCGGCCGACCCCAAAGCCTTGCTGGCGGCAATCGGTGGTCAAAAGGTCCTCCTGAACGGTAAAGGTCCGTTTGAGGCCTTGTCCGGCATGGAACCTGGCGCCCCGGAAATGGACAGTACTCTCCATGATCTTATAGATCGCTTCCTGTTGGCCGACGTCAGTTATTGCAGCCCCTTCACTGGCGAGCCGATCAGCGCACTCGAACTCGTCGCTATTATTGGGGAATGGCGCGCGCTGATCGAGGCCAATCGCTCGATTGCAGGTGCGTTCGGCTTTGCGCTCTGGAAACGCGAAACGATCGATCCGTTGCTCTGGGCTGGGAAGCCTGTCCCGTTTCTTGCGCCGTCGCCTGAGGCACTGGCCACCATTCCTGAACAAGCAACCATCGCGGTTTGGAAGGCGCGCGTCCCCGCGCCATTTCTGGCCACGCTTGAAGCCGGGCCATGGCGGCTGTTAGAGGTGGAGGATGGTTTCATCAGGTCCGCCGGGCTCGGCGCAGATTGCATACCGCCGCTATCCATTGTGGCCGATGACCTTGGCGTCCACTACGATCCGACCCGCCCTAACCGGCTCGAAGAGATGCTGGCCTGCCATGATTTCTCAACTGAGGAGTTGGTGCGTGCAGGTCGGCTGCGTGATTGGATCGTACAAGGCGGGATCAGCAAATATGGTGTCGGGAAGGCCGCTCCACTTCTTCGCGCGGGGCGCGCAAGGCAGCATCTTTTAGTCATAGGGCAAGTGGAAGACGACCGCTCTGTTCAGTTTGGCGGCGGCGAAGTCCGCTCAAACCTGGAACTGTTGAAACGGGTACGTGCGAACGCGCCCGACGCCTGGATCGTCTACCGACCACACCCGGACGTCCAGGCCGGGCATCGCCGGGGCAGCATTCCACAGCGCTTGGCCTTTAATTTGGCGGATGCGGTCGAACCGGCAAGTCCCATCGGCGCCCTCATCGCGATGGTCGATGAAGTTCATGTCATTACATCGCTTGCAGGCTTCGAAGCGTTGCTGCAGGGCAAGCCCGTGACGGCCCACGGCACGCCGTTCTACGCAGGCTGGGGCCTGACCACTGACCTCGGGCCTCCGATGCCACGCCGCGGGCGCTCGCGCTCGCTTGACGACCTGGTCGCTGCCGTATTGCTGCGCTACCCACGTTATCTCGACCCTGTGACGAATTTGCCCTGCTCCGCTGAAATGCTCGTCATGCGATTGATCTCTGGTGTTCAGCGGCAGAATTTTGCACTAGTACCGATGCGACGGTTGGTGGGGTGGGCCAGACGCGCTTCGGCGCAGATTTTGGGATTACGATGAAATTCCAACCCATAACGCAGCGGAACTTTCTGTTCCTTCAAGGGCCTCCTGGCACGTTCTTTTGGCAACTAAGCCAACGGTTAAAGGGCTTTGGCTGCGGCATTTTTCGCATCAACCTAAACGGCGGCGATGCAGCAGACTGGCCGGGGCCCGCCACAAATTATCGCGGATCCCGCAAACGCTGGACCCTGTTCATCGACAGGTTTCTCAACGACCACGCTATCACTGATATCATACTCTTCGGCGACTGCCGTCCATTACACATGGCAGCCCACCGCATGGCGCAGTTGCGCAAGATCGACGTCCACGTTTTCGAGGAAGGCTATATCCGCCCCGACTGGCTCACGCTTGAGCCCAGCGGCGTCAATGGAAACTCGTCGCTATCTAGGGATCCGGCTTTTTATCTGCAGGAAGCAAAAGAGTTACCTCCTGTACCGGATCGTCCAACGATTACCGCCAATTTCGGTCGCCGCGCGCGTGACGCATATCACTATTATTCGCGCGTTTTTCTCGGCCGCCCATTCTATCCTTACTACCGCTCGCACCGGCAGGGTTCGCTCTTGGCCGAGGGCATCGGCTGGTTGCACAAATTCGCCCGAGAGAAGCAGGAAGCTGTCCGCACAGAGGCCGCAATATCCAGCCTTTCCGGAACCCCCTATTTCCTCTTCCCGTTGCAACTCTCCACCGATTTCCAAATTCGCGAGCATTCCCCTTTTCATGACATGAGAGAGGCGATGGACTATGTGCTGTACAGCTTTGCTCGCCGCGCCCCGGAGCACATAAGGCTGGTGATCAAGGAGCATCCGCTTGACAGCAGCTTCCGCAGCTGGCGCCGCCACATTGTCAAGCGTGCGAAGAAAATGGGTGTCTCAGATCGAGTGATACCCATAGCCGGCGGCAACCTTGGCGAACTTGCTGAAGCAGCAAGCGGCATGGTGACCGTGAACAGTACCTCAGCCTCGTTGTCGCTCGCTGCCGGCGTCCCGACTATTGCCCTAGGGAAGGCAATCTACAACATTCCTCAGATCACACATCAAGGTCGCCTGGACGAGTTCTGGGTTCACCCCCAGGCGCCGAACGCAGAGACTTATGAGGCATTTCGCCGCGTCTTGTATGATCGTTGCCTGATCTACGGCGGGCTGGCCAGCCAATCTGCGACCAGCACGCTCGTGGAGTCTGCCTTGGAACGACTGCTTGGCAGTCGTGTCAATTTGCGGACACAAGCCCCGATACAGGCATTTGGCTGATCTGGTTCAGCCACTCATCGACCTTGTTGAAGTGATCCGACCAGCTTGGCGGCTCCCACCCTCGCAAGCGCTCGAGCTGCGCCGACCTCCGGAAGCTCGCAGGACTCCCATAATCTTCGACGGCGTTCATCCAGCCTATTCCATCTATAGGACTTAGATAGTCGGGAATGGAACCGGCAAGCTCACGAAAGACGGGCAAGTCGCTTGCTATTACCGGCGTTCCCGCCGCTAGTGCCTCGACAAGCGGCAAGCCATAGCCCTCCGCGAAGGATGGAAAAAGCAAAGCGCGTGCACCCCGCATACAGGCGGCCAGCGTAGTGTCATCACAAGATGGTAGCTCAACGACGTGCTCACGGATCGCCTCACAACGATCGAGCATATCGATCACCTGCTCGCACTCCCATCCCCGTTGACCGATAATCACCAGTTGCGGGCATGCAGAGCCGAAACGACGCGCGAGTTCAGCCCATAAAGTGAGTAACAACAGATGGTTTTTACGAGCTTCGATGGTGCCCAGAACGACGAAATAGGGCCTGGCACGGCGTTGCGCTGGCACATCGGCTGCTGAAGGGCATTGCGGATCGGCCAGACCCAGCGGCGCCAACAAGGACGGTGGCGTCGACAGGGATTGCTGCGTAGCAAATCGGGTGACTTCATCGAGTGTGTGGCGGCTGTTCCCAATGATCCCCACGCCATGACTCAGCAGCGCCTGGAGGCGTCGGCGATGCTTTTCCGCCTCTCCGGGCCGGCAGTACTCTGGAAAGCGGATCGGGATGAGATCGTGAACGAAGTAGATCGGCCGAACCTGGGTGCGATGCAGCCAAGAGGCATGAACAGCCTTGTCGAGTCCCGTGTGGCCGACATTGAGATAGAGCCGGCCGGCTAACGCAGCGTCCCGCGCACCGATAAGGCTCGCTGGCAACATGGAAAGGAGCCGCCCGCGCACATCCCCCTTCCCTTGTTCAATGAGGCAGCCGTACAGTTGCTCGGTTGCCTTCGCAGTGAGCACGCGAGTCAGTCCGCCCCACTGGACAACTGCTTGTGAGCGACCCTGAAAATGCGCGGCATAGGCCAAGCAGGTCCGATCAATGCCTGTAGGCAATCTCCTGTACCAAGCCCTCCAAACGAGGCGCGAGACATCGAGAAGTGGGGAGCTGTGGGGCAACTTCAACGATTTTTTTGCGATGACTCTAGTCCTTAGTCATGCGAGCACCGAATAGGTGTGGTGGTAACGGGTGTCTCCGGAGACAAATGCATATGACTTGGCCACGCGCAACTGAATTTCTCCCGAACAACTGCGCTAGCGACCGATCAGTGCTAGACAAGTCTCCTGCTCTCATTATGGCTGGCGTGCGCAGCAGTCACCGAAGCGGCGCGCAACGACGATAGCAGAAAAGAACAGTCGCACAGGTTCCAAGAAAGCCCTCATGCCGCCGCACCCCATCACCTTCACCATGCCTGCAATCCCGCACTGTCCGTGCCTCGATCAAGGGTTGGGATGGCCAGCCTCAGTTGACTGCTGATGCTACGAAGCGGAAGCTCGACACCCCCAATCAGGTTTGGTGAAGGTCATTCCTTATGGACGTAATTGCTACCAAGGCGACCGCCCTTCAGCGTGCGTGGCTTACCGCGCGTGTCCACGTCGATGCATTTCGTGCCAGTCCTCGCATCTATATCGCTGCATTATGGTGGCGGCTGTTCCGGCGTCGTGTACGATCGCGCGCCATGCTCGAACCGCTACTTGGCGCTTCCTCACGCGCCTACCTCTTGTGGCAGATCCGAAATGACGAAACTGCTACCTGCATTGCCGCTCCCACTGCCAAGATGGTCATAGGGCTGGACGTCAGCCACGGTGAAAGCGGGCTCAGCAACACGCTCGCATCATTGGAACAGGCAAGCGGACAAATTGATGTCATACGCCTTGGAAGGCCTGGCCTTGCACCACCGCCGATCCCGGAACTTCCGTTCTGGCTCATTCCGCTGCTGCCAGGAGACCGGCTGGCCGCCAGTGCGCTCGCAGCCTATTCAGCCGCGGCAGCCAGGTCGCAAGCTACGATCATCTACGCAGATGACGATCTGTGCGATGAGCGAGGCTGGCGGTATAGCCCGCACTTCAAGCCGCGCTGGAATGAAGAACTTTTTCGGTGGCACGATTATCTGTCCCATGCGTGCGCGATACGCATCGACGAGGAGTCCGAACTCAAGGATATCGCGGAACGCGAGAACTGGCTTTCGCAATTGATCAGGCAGCGTATTGCGGCCAACCCAGCCAGCATTGAGCATGTTCCGCAGGTTTTGCATCATCGCCGCCTCAGGCCGGAACCGCGGCCGCCTCAGATCCGAGGATCGGATGACCGGAACAACGACTTGCCGTCAACCACCGTCATCGTGCCGACTCGAAACCGCGTCGAGCTGTTGCGGACCTGTTTGGAAGGCCTGCAACAAACCGCATATCCTCGCTTTGACGTCATCGTAATCGACAACGACAGCGACGACCCCGCAACGCTCGCCTACCTCAAGCAGATCCAGGGACTGCAGTGTCGTGTCATGGCGTTCCATGGGCCGTTCAACTATGCCGCCATGAACAATGCGGCTGTGACGCTGGCGAACTGCGAGCTCATCTGCTTCCTGAACAACGACATCGAGATGCTTGATACCGGCTGGCTCACGTACATGGCGCATCAAGCGGTCAAACCCGGAATTGGCGCGGTCGGCGCCCGTCTGCTGTACGCTGATGGATCGATCCAGCATGCCGGCGTTTCGATTGGTGTGGGAGGCGGCGCTGCCCACGCGCATCGCTACCTGAGGCCAGAAGACGAAGGCTATTTCTCCCGTCACAATCTTCCGCAATTTACAACGGCTGTCACTGCGGCTTGCCTGCTGGTCCGCTGCGATTATTTTCGAGCGGTGGGTGGTTTCGACGAGCAGAGATTTCCGGTGGCGTTCAATGACGTCGACCTTTGCCTGAAATTAAATGAGAGAGGCTGGCAGTCTTTCTACGAACCGCGCGCAACACTGATACACCATGAATCGAAATCGCGAGGCAAGGACAGCCACCATTCGAACCGCACCAGGTTTGCCGCAGAGCTCGCCGCGTTAAAGGAACGCTGGCATACAGACACAGCAATTGACCCCTATCATCATCCGTCGCTGAGCCGATACAGCGAACAATTCGTGTTGAAGTCATGAGCCTGCCCCGATCCCGTCTTCAACTCCCCGACGTCACGCTTTGTGCCGTCACATCGGTGAACGTGGAGGCGACCGTCAGTGCGCTGGGGCGTTGCCTCTCGATTGCCGATTTCGGCGAATGTCTGCTGTTTACCGACGCGCCTGTCGCGAGAGCCGACATTCGGGTCATTCCCATCGCCCCGCTTCTCAGCGCCAGCGCTTATTCACAATTCTTACTACAGGAGCTCGCCGCGTATGTCAGGACAAGCCACGTCCTGATCGTCCAATGGGACGGATTCCTCCTCGACCCCACCGCCTGGAGCGACAAATTTCTCAACTATGATTATATTGGAGCGGTGTGGCCCCAGTTTCAGACCGGCGGACAAGTCGGTAACGGGGGGTTCTCACTTCGTTCAAAGCGCCTGCTTCACGCCTGTCTGGACCCCGCCTTTCACGCTTCCCACCCCGAAGATGTCGCAATCTGCCGAGAAAACCGGGCGTGGCTCGTCGAGCGTCATGGCGTACGCTTTGCTGACGTCGATGTTGCGGAAAGATTCTCTTTCGAGAGGACCCGGCCAAGCAGGCCAACATTCGGATTTCACGGCGTCTTCAACATGCCCGAGGCGATCGGACGCGAAGAATTCTGGGCTATCTACCGGTCGCTTGACGAACGCAGCACAATAAAGCCCGATTTCCTTCCTCTCTTTGCTCAAATGATTGGAGGCAAGCAAGGGCTGAGGCGGGCAGCGACCATGCTGAGCGATCGCTGGCGCGGAAGCCGCTGAACCGTCGAAAGCTCAGGCTGCTGCGTCCGTCTCCCATGCGAGATAGAGATCCCGCTCGCGCATCCAGAGATCTGCAAAATCGACGTCCTGCCAATCGTCAAACCAGGGACCGCCGTTCGTATAATGGATTACGCGCGGCGTGGCCTCAGGCCGAGGATATTCGCCCTCAAGAAAGTTCCAGTCGAGGTCCAGCGCGCCGATCGCCGCATCATCGTGGATCCACTCGAACCTGTGAAGATACGCCGGCGACGCCGTATTGACGACTGCAGGTGTCAATGCCTGAACGTCCGGATGATCGCAGTTGAACAGCATGAACGACGACCAGTTCTTGCGAGGATAGATGGTCTGCGCCTTGCCATCCATCTTGATGCCGTGGGCCGGCTGATAATCATGCTGCACGCAATACAAAGCCTTGGAGGAATCCAGTCCCTCGAACACGCGGCGCACATCGACCGTAAACAGAAAATCGCAGTCGCAGAACAGCACCCAACCGCCACTCGCTGCCAGAAATGGCGTCAGGAAGCGGGTCAGCGAGAACTCAGTGGACGAAAGCGCATCGTAAGGACGTGTGTAAAGCTGGAGTTCGCGCAAGCTGTCCTGACGCAGGGGAATCACATCGAGGTCACCATCAGAATGGCGCAACAGCGAGTGGCGCGCGACCTGCCAGGCGATGTCCTCGCGGCTATCATACCCAACGAAGACCTTCTGCTTAATTGCCGCATTCATTCAAACGCTTCCTTGATCAGTCGACAAGTCTAACGGCTACCCGCTGTATCACGCATCCAACAGCGGGCCATAGTTTGCACGGCATATTACAACCTATGCACGACGGAAGGAAAGGGCACGCCTGAGCCATGTGAAGAACGTGCTGATCCCTCCCTGTCGTTTCAGTTTATCCAATTCCTGCTGGAGGGCAATTATTCGCTGGTTGCGGCGCTCAATCATGGCGACTTGCTCTTTGCGGCGAGCTGTCGCCTCTGCCAGTTCCCCTATCAGCCGCTGGGTCGCACCCTCGTCTCTACCGCAGTGCAAGAGATGTCGATCCAAGGAAGCTTGCAGCATTGCCGCGCGCGCTTCGGCGGCCTCGCTTTTCCGTCTGTAGCGATCCACCTGTACAGTGAGGACGTCCATTTCGCGCTCCCGCTGCGACAACCTCACTTCAAGCGATGCGAGCGCAAGACTTACAGGGTCAAGCGTGGAGTCGACTTGGCCGTTCGTCGGATTCTTCATTCCATTCCCATTATTCAACACAGCCAAACGAGACATGACTTCGACCTGAAAACCCGAAGGATTGCAAACTTTGAAAGGTCCAACGGACCATTCCTTAAACAAAGCAGGGGTAGAATAACCGCAACCAAGCGTCCATGTCCAATCGCTACCTAAATCCGACGCGCCCAGGTGGCAGGCGTGGGTCTACAGACAGACAAACCGATGTGGCCGCCTGCTCCGCAACTCCTCGACAACCGGTGGCATGATACTTGTGGTCATCCCAACTTGATGCCATAGACTTGCTGCCTCCAACGGGTTCGGATCGCCCATAGGAACGGCTTATGGAAGGTTGCCCGGTGCAAAATGTCGGTTATTCGTCCGTTGCATTGCCCCTAGGTTGCGTGGTTCCAGCACCAGTACTCCTTTATATGTCCAAGTTCCAATAAGCCTCGTTGATGACCACAAAAGTTGAAAAACTTGCCTCTGGCGGGCTCAGGATTCAATTTCCCGGGGCAGAACTGCTGCCGTCCAGGGGGACCACTGCTGAGAAGCCGAAATTTCGCATTGGCTGGTATCTCAAGGGATCAAGCGTCAGTTCGGCGAGCATACGATACCGGTGCTTTCATTTCGCCCGCGTTCTTGATCAGGATTTCGAGAATCTGTTTTTCTCTCGGTATCAAGATCTTAAAAATGACATAGACGACCTGGACGCCATCATAATCGTCAAACGACTGGATCGGTACACCATCGACCTGGCCGCGCTGGCGCGGCATTTGGGCAAGCCCCTGTTTTTGGATCTGTGCGACGATCTGGCTAATCCGAAAGACCCCACGCTCGACTACCCTTATTATGCATTGACGGCGCTGCTCGCGGCGGCACCCTCGTTAGCAGGAATTACTGTTCCGAGCGCCGAAATGGCGGTCAGAGTTGAAAAATATTTGAAAGACAACGGCCTGTCCGGGCCGGCTTGCCATGTCATCCCTGATATTGCCGAAACCCGAGAATTGTTTGTCGCCACTGAAAGATTTATTCGGCGAGTCACTGGCGTACCGCCATCACCGGACGTTCCCGACGGGGTGGCTGCCGTGGCAAGACCGACGGATTCCCTGCGCAGGATTATCTGGTTCGGAAACTACGGTGGATCGCACAGCAATTTCGGGATGTTCAGCCTTAAGCCGGTGTTCAAGCATTTGCGGGAATTCAACCGAACCTGCCCGATCGAACTGGTCATCGTCAGCAACAGCGTCACGATTTATGAGACTCTCGTAGCGGGCTGCAACTTTCCTACCCGTTATGTCCCGTGGACGCCTTCGGCTATTTATGACGAGCTTGATCGCGCGGACGCGGCGTTGCTGATGACGGGCTATGATGAATTCTGCACGGTCAAATCCTCCAACCGCATTCTTCAGGCGCTAGCGGCATCAGTGCCGGTTATCACCGAGAAGGCTCCCGCCTTGGTAGAATTTGAAGAGGTCATCTTTACCGGCCGTTTTCTGCGCAATCTTGAAGAGTGCGTGGGGTCAAAACGCGATACGACTGTGCCACCCCGGCTTGCGCTGGCCGAGCCGATCCTGCTGCGTTATACGCCCGAGCGCCTCTCGGCTCTTTGGTCTAATCTACTCAAGCAGGCTATTGGTCGTTCCCTGGTTCTGCGCTCGGCGAAAAGTCGTAGCGGGATACTCATGGTGCTCGATGTCGGCGATGACCCGGATTACGCGCTCGATGCAATCCTGATGTTGAACCGAACCGTCGGCCGCGATGGCGGGTTGCTCGTGTCGATAGACCTGCTGGAGAACGATCTTGTCTTCCGCCGGATCCTTCTGCGCGCCAAAGCACTACCCATGTTCTTTTCCGGGCGACTTAAGGGTTTGGAAGGCCAAATGATAGGCTGGTCAGCGGTTGCCCTGGGAAACCCTGAATCGACAAACGGCCGGCTCATAAGCGCGGTTGCGCGACAGGTGGGGATGGAGATTCTCACTCACGCAGACCTTGCGCAGGATGAACTCGAACGCTTTGCATCGTCATCCGGCAGACAGGCATTAATAGATCAGTCGGTCACACCGGGGCCATATCCCGAAAGGACTGATCTCGACGGATCGGTTGAATGGGCGTTCGTCATTCACGCTAAGGGCCGCGGATGGATTCTTGATGCGATCTGCCGTGAAATCGGCTCGCGTCAGACAGGAAGCTGGACAGTTGTTGATCACGCAGCTCCTCCGCCGGCGTCGCGGAATCTGTTTTTCAGCCATTTCTCGTTACTGGACCTGTTCGACAACAAATATCCCGACACGCTGGAGGCCAGCAAGATCTTCGTCTGGTACACCCATCCTCGCGACGAGGATGCCAACGCCATTGAACGCAACCTGCATCTTTTCAACAAGGCCACCCGGATCATCTTCACTTGTCAATCCAATCGGGAACTCTGGATTGATCGGGGGCTGGATCCGAAGAAGGCTGTGGTCGTCCTCGGCGCGGCGGATCCTGCTCTTTTCCAGCGGCACGAGCGAGGCGGCGGTGTCGTCGGGCTTTCCTCTTCATTTTATGAGCGCAAAAATCCAGATCTCATGCTCGACATCGTCAAGGCGCTGCCGCATCGCGATTTCGTGCTGCTCGGGCGAAACTGGAACCGCTATGCGCGCTTTGAAGAACTGCTAAGCCAACCAAATTTCACTTATCTGACCCGCCCTTACCGCGAATATCCAAGGATTTATTCGAGTTTCGATGTGTTTCTTTCTATCTCGAATCTTGAGGGTGGTCCCATCCCGCTGATCGAAGCAATGATGTGCAATGCGGTGCCGGTTGCCAGCAACACCGGCTTCGCACCGGACCTGATCGATCACGGACGTAATGGCTTTTTATTCGAAACCAGGGACGGAGCGGAGCGGGTCAGCACTCTGATCGAACAGGCTTTCGATCTTGATGGGGATGTGAGAAAGACGGTCGAGCAGTATAGTTGGGATCGATTCAGCGCCGAAATTGTAGGTCTGGCAAGATGACCGCGACATCCGCGATTGGTCTCTTTGCTGCCTTGCGGTTCCAGATGAAGCAGATCGCCCCGCACTGGCTGGAAGCGAATGAGGCGATCTGGAGTGGTTGGGTCCAGGCATCTCGCGCAAGGCTTCCTCTTCCGGGCCTGAGACAGATATTGATCGTCGCGCGCGTCCAATGCCGTGACGACATTGCCTTGCAACACGGGCTGCTGCGGTTGCTCTCGCTGGAAACTATTCAACCCCTTGTCCTTTTCGTTTTGCCAACCGCTTCGGCAGCGGCAGTCGTGAATGCGCGGGCGCTAAGGGAAGGATGGGCATCACTGGTCACGCTGATTGCGGAGGCCGAATTGGAGAGCCTGATACGGCAACTGCCGGGTGAAATGCCGATGTTGCTTTTGCCGGTGCCGGCACCAGTGACAGAGACGGTCGTGGCGCAAATCACCGCCAGCGATTTTTTGCCGGACGGTGAAACGAGCGCATATGGGACCTGTTTGAGTACGGTGGGCAATTGTCCGAGCTTACAGGGGTTCACAAACGCCTCATTAGACGAAGCATTCGTATCCAACGTCATAGGCATGCTCCAACGCACCAGCCTCCAAGCCCGGCCGGGCGAAACTGCTCCGCAACAGGACGATCCGCCCACGGCTCCATCAAAGTGTTTTGAGGATAGCGACAATGAAATATGGATCAGACCGGATCAACTGCAGCTGCCATTCGCCAGGGGGAATGAATTGGTGGTGGTCACCATTTTTGACGACCAACAGCGTGGCAAGGTGACCGCCGTTCAGTCAGCAAGGCTAACGCACCGGTTGAAAGGCATGCGCATTCCCATCCCCCCGCGCTATGCGTCCCCATCTCAGCGTCTCATGCAGATCAGCCTACTTGACGACACGGGCACTCAAGAGCACCACAAAATCGCCTTCAGCACGCCGCCGACGGCCATCGAGCCGTGGATGCTTAGCGCCTATCTGAACCGGGGTGGCGGCGGAAACCCGGTTATAAGGGCATTTGCGATGGGCACCGGCTGCCGACTGGCCTATACGGACGACGAGCCAGACGACCTGCGCGATATACCGGTCGTGTGGGGTGTCCTTCGCGGAAGCGACCGAATTCTGCAGCAGGCACAGTCCCAGAATCTGCATTATTTCTATGTAGACCATGCCTATTTCAACCGGGGTCATGGAAAATCATATCGCATCACCCGCAACAGATATGAAGCAGGCAAGGTTCGCAGGGTCGATGTCGATCGCCTAAAGCTCCTCAACCTGGACATCCAGCCGTGGCGCAAGAATGGCCGGTCCATCATTGTGTGCCCGCCAACAGAATATTTCATTGCAGCGCATGGCTGCGAGAACTGGATGGAAGCCACGCTGGCAACACTTCGCCTGGAGACGGATCGGCCGATTGTCGTGCGGGAAAAGCCTCAGCCCGGTCAGCCGTTTGTTCCGCTCGCTCAGGCCCTACGGGGTGCGCACGCCCTGGTGACACATTCCTCTAACGTCGCAATCGAAGCAGCTTGCCTCGGCACGCCCATATTCGTATCCCCGACCAGTGCTGCAGCACCCATCGGGCAAACGGATATGGGCCTCATTGAAACGCCACGCTATCCTGACCGCGATGAGTGGCTCGCTCATCTCGCCTACTCACAGTATACAATGAATGAAATCCAAGACGGGACCGCATGGCATCTTCTAAAGTATTTGGAGGACTGTGAGTTTGTCTGATAACGACTTCGTTTTCCTGGCCTGCCCAACGGATCTTGAGGATCCTACACCGGCGATCGACTGGCTTTGGCGCGCGTCATCCTGCACGGGGATGAAGGATGTCCCATGTTTTGTGGCCATCAACACCAAGTTCAAAGCTCCTGTGGGTGTGCGAACGATCAACGTCGAGGCGAATTACCCTCCCGAACTGGCCCAGTTAGCCACACATGCCAATTCGGCGGCGAGCCATGAGACGAATGCGAAGCGATATCTTGATGCCAGAGCGCTATTTTGCGTCCATCGGCTCATGAGTCTTCATCCCGATATCCTCAGGATTGTTCTCATCACCGCGCAGCCAAGTGAATGCCCCGATCTCGAGCGCCTGCTTGTGGCCTCGCCCTGGGAGCCTTTCCATTGGCTCAAGAGAAACGATCATGGCAGTGATGACACCCGCAATGGTCTAGTCCTGTTCAATCGACTGGATACAAGGTTTGACGTCGCAATGGATATAGCGCTGGATATTGCAACGACCGGCGCAATCTACGGTCTGGAGCCATATAGTTTCGGATGCCTGTTGAGCTTGTCGACCCGTTCGGCAGCCGTCGCATATAGCATGACGGCTATTGAACAAGGCCCGGCGAGATGAAGTCAAATGTCAGGCAATTTATGGTCGGTGCCAAGGCAGTCGACGCAGGACAGCACGCTCGCGGAACGCGCATGGCGCTAGCCACAGCAATAGAAAGCGTCGAGCAATGCTAAGGCGCACCTTGAACAAGCTGAAGCATCGCTTCACTGCCCGGCGGAGGGAAGAGGCGCGTTACAAGCTGGCGCACACTGTGATCAACCAGAGCAGGCTTTTTGATCCCGAATGGTATCTCGAATATTATCCTGACGTCGCCATGGCGGGTCTTGATCCTCTGGAGCATTTCATCCGGCATGGTGCGCAAGAGGGACGGAACCCGAGTGCCCGCTTCGACCTCCGCTTCTACCTCAAGCGCAACCCGGATGTTGCCCGAACGAACCTCAACCCCCTGTTTCATTATCTTACTTTCGGACGGGACGAAGGCCGCTCCATAAGGCCGGTAGGCTCGACCGAGTCCATCGACAGCGATCTTGATATGCGGTCGGGGCAGCGGCAGTCAAATGCTGGCCGGCAGTTGCCCAAGGCGTCACCCTACTCATCAGATTTCAGGTCGACATGGCGAGCTAGGCAGTTCGACTGGGCAGCCCTTTCAGAGCGACTGAATGACGCCAAGCGTCCTTCATCACCTGCCGAGCCAGATGTGTCGCCAGTCGACTGGTTGGCCACCCGCATGGGGGCCGCCGCCGAGGTCGAAACTCCAGAAAATTGCAGAATTCGGCTTTTCGAGGTCATGCGGCGAGATTCGCCCACCAGGGGCGCCGTGATATCAGCCGCACATCCGGCGAATCCCTCGCCGGACCGACAGTATGCCCATAAACTGTTGGTCACTCATGGTTTGGGCGCTGATGCGATCATCGACGGCTGGTTCGCCTGCCAGGGGCAACTCACGTTGCGGTTGAGCAGTCCGCATCCTCATGCGCGGCGGCTGCGTGCTTTTCAATATAACCCCGCCGGCGAGATTATCTGCTGCGCGCAAGCGGACGTCACGGGGAGCGAACTTGAACTGATTACCTTAAATCTGGATCAGGAGCTTTGCCCCGTCCTCTTGACTTGGCAAACACCTGATGGGGCTTTGGCTGCCAGCACATTGTTGCCCTTTCCCTCCCTCCTGCGAGGTGGGCTGCATCATTCTGAGATAGCCGCAAGTGAGGCGATGTCTGGCGAACGCCCGACATGGGAGGGCTACATGGCGCCTTTAGCGCTTCAGGCCTACTGCTGGGGGGGGGCAGAAAATTTTGCGATAAAGCGAATTATGGTCGATCTCGCTTGTGCGAATGGATCAGAGCCACTTTTCCGCGTGAACATCGCAACAGCGCTCGCAGCCCAGTTTGGTATCGAACTGCGGCAACACCCGTCCAATAGTGGCGGAGCAGCGTCGGACAGCCTTGGGCGATTGTTGCACACCGGCTTCGGTGGCCCTCGCACCGTAGCGCGTATGGCGGGTGGAGATACCTTGATCCTACCGGCAGACGGATTTCCGTCGCTAGCCTGCCTCGCCGCTCGGTCGGGTCAACATGCGCTAGGCTTCAAGACTTTCTGTGTGGTTGTTGCAGGAACCCGACAGCCGATGTCTCTCATCTGCCACCCTGCGATGCCGTCTCAGATGGATGCGTTTCGTCACCCCGCATTGCCGCTGCCTTATCCGATGCTTCATGCAGAGCCCTTAAGTTCGCCGGCGTTAGGGCAAGACTGCGGGGCGCCTATCATGATCCGGTTTCACGATGCCAAAGTCTGGCGGGTCGATGAAATCATGCCCGTGTCTCCAGATTCGATAATGCCTCCGCCCGCGATCGACCCAACAAAACCGCAGGCGCGGATAACAGTAATAATTGATGATTTCCTCCAGAGCGACCGCCTTCCGCTCTGCATCGCCTCGCTTGCCAATCAGACATTAGCCAACGACCTCGATCTGGTTATCGTCGGAGCCGAAAGCGCCTCATCAAACGCCGTCGAACTTTTCGGCGCATCGCGGGCGTGCTGGTGCTTGGCATCCGGACCGTCTCGCGCGGAGCGCCTAAACCAAGCTGCCTCTCTGGCAAAAGAGAATTATCTGTTGTTTCTAGACAGCGATGTCTGCATGCCGGATCCACGGACCCTCTCGCTTCTGCTTGAAATAGCATGCACAACGCAAGCTGGCTCCGTATCTTGTGCCATTGTTCGAGAAGATATTGCGGATGGCTCGACGCATCTCGACTGTGCGGGCATCTTTTCGGTGTGGGGACCGTCTCTCCCGTCGTCCGAAGGGCTGACCACGCAAAGCGAGATTCTAAGGCTTTTCCCCGCGTCAGCTTATCCAGTATTCGCTAACAGCTTGCGGCTATGCCTACTGCCGAGCGCCGTTTGGCGCGACCTCGGTGGATTGAGCGGAGATGATGATGTGGGCGATGGCAGCCTGGACATCGATTTTGGCCTGCGGGCGCGACTGGCGGGCCTTCAACATTTCTGCACTACCCAAGCCCGGGCTGTCTCGGTCATGTCCCAATCTGTCGCGCCAATGGGGATTATGCCTCTGCAGGGTGCCGTCCAGCAGGATCTTAAGGCAGCGATGTCGGAACAGACCTTGCGGATAAGAGAGCTGCTTCGATGAAAATTCAAGTTCTCGTCCGCTCGGCCGACTGGCTGCAAAGCGCGGGCACGCGCATTCGATATCGCCGGTTGCAGCCTTATTTTTCTCAGCTGGGATACAGCTTTGAGATCGACACGATAAGCAGCATCCGCGAAGGACTCAAACTGAATGCCGATGTTTACCTATTCAGCAAATGTACCGACGCGGGGGCCCTCATGCTGGCGGACATGCTTCGGGAAGCCGGAGCGCTGGTCGGGTTTGATTTGTTCGATGATTATGTCAGCGGCCAGTCGAGCGCCACTTTTTCGCAACGCCATTTTCAGCGCGCCCTAAACGGACGGGCGGACTTCCTGCTATGTTCTACCGAGCGCATGTCTACTGTGGTAAAGCGGATAAATCCGGCTGTCCCGACGCATGTTCTCAATGATCCCTTCAGAACCATATCGCGTGAGCGACTATTGCAACTCATTGAGTCTAAGATCAGACAGGTGCGGCAGACTGGGCGGCTGAATGTTCTCTGGTTCGGCCAAGGCAGTAATCCTCTGTTCCCGGTCGGGATTAGCGACCTTGTTGCGTTCAGCGATGCTCTCGCTCCGCTGAAACACACCGGACTCGACGTCCATTTGAAAGTGTTGACCAACACCGCTGCGCTCGACGCACAGGGTTTGGAAACGCTGCAAAACCTGCCTTATTGGGTCGAAGTCGTGGAATGGTCAGCGCAAGCTGAGGAGGCCAGCCTCGACGAGGCGGTGCTGGCATTTCTTCCTGTTAATTATCAGAGCTTCAGCGTTGCGAAATCTCTGAATCGGGCGGTAACCGCTCTGACGCATGGCGCCCAGATCTTGACAGTGGGCCACCCTCTCTACGCTGCGCTTGCTGACTTTGTTTATTCCAACGCCGCTGACTTTTCAACGGACCTGAAAGCGGATTCGATGAAGTTGAGGGGCGCAACACTTGTCAATCTCCAGCAATGTTTGGGCGCAATCGCCGACCCCGCGCAGGAGACAAGTCGCTTTCTTACCTTCCTCGCTGAACTGCCGATTGGCACCGTTGAAATCCCGGTAGACCAGCGGCCGTTTCGTGCCATCATTCACGGTGCGGCATCATCGCCTGCCATTCACACTCTGGGCCGATCGCTTGGCTGGCTTTCTCTCGCGTCGCCGTTTGCGCGCCAGACGCTACCCTTCAGCGCCCAGATAGGGTATTTCGATGGTGGTTCAACGCTGCAACTCCGGCTGATGCGGACCACGCTCGCGCGCCTGTCGGGCGAGTGGTCCAACCGCGCGGTGCCTCTCCCGAAAGTCGACTATGGCGAGTATAGCCATGTTTTGCCTCTGCCGGATAACCCACAGGGTCGGCTCCTCAACACATTGGCGCCCCAGATGATCGACACCAAGGCCGGAAGAATTATCTTTTACGAGTCCGTGATGGCAGCGACCGAAACCATCTTTCGCGAAATTTTTGGCGATATTTTGATGATGCGATCGGAAATGGAGATGCCGCTTCCTGGTGTGGCCAGCATTTCGGGGAGCATTGCATGAACCCCCTTATCCGGACGCCAGGCACTCCTAGGCCGCAGGCGGTCTTTCTCTTCGACCTTGTTCAGGACATCAGTGTTCTGCGCCCCATTATCCGTGTCCTAGCGACCGAAACCCGGCTCGATCTGCTCCTCTTGATTTCCCATAAGCTGGAGCATCGCGACCGCACCGGCGTCTGGATGGCAGAGCTCGAGGAACTCGCATCGCTCGTCCACGCCCGGATCGCGCGGTTTGACTCGCCGCTGTCAGCCTGCGGACAAATCCAGGGGCGGTCGGGGCTAATCTTCTCTGCCAGTGAGACGGATCTGGTTGCACATGAAGTGAACCACGAAGTGTTTCTCGCGGCGCCGAGCAGCTACGTGAGAATCACTGTGCAGCACGGCCACGAGTGTGTTGGATTCAGCCAGAATCAGGAACAAACCATTGCTCACGGCGAGCAAATCCGCTTTGCAGCGGATATTATATGCGGCTGGGCGCCTGCAGCAGCAATGAAGCATTTGTGCAGTTCCGAGCGCGCCAAATATTTTGAGCTTGGGCCACCAATGTCGTTGGATCGTCCCCACAGAGCACGACTGAGCCATAGGGCAGGCAGTACCGGTCTTATCTGCGAAAATCTCCATTCGGTCCGCATGCGAACCTCCGGCAATCTTCAAACCCATTATCTGGACACTATCAGAGAATTCGCCGCCATTCAGGCGATATCGGGCCGAACCGTCGCATTGCGACCGCATCCAGGTGGCCAGTTCGTAATCAAGAATAAGGTCGCCTTGCCGTCGAACGTGACGCTCGCCAATGCTGCCATGTACAAAACTGACCTGAAGCAGTTTGCTTACGGCATCTCCGCACCATCTTCAGTCATCGTCGACATGGTGATGGCCGGAATACCGACGGCCGTATGGCGCGACCCCGACAATATTATCGACACTTCCGGCTATGCCGGCCTGGTACAGATATCGTCCGTTGCGGACTGGGTCGATTTTGCCGAGGCGGCGGTTAGCGATCCCGAACCCATTCTCGCCCGGCAACGCGAGTTTCTCGCTCGCAATGCCCTCGATGTCCGCCCCGAGCAGATACGTGAGCGGCTTCTAAATTTAGTGGAAGGCGCTACCTTTCCTCTACGAGGCTCCCGGTCACTGCGTCGCCCACCCCGTGTGTTGCTGATCGCAAACGGAGTTGTGCCAACCCTTCATATCAGCTTCATCAAGCCACTGGCGCCGCTGGTTGATGCCGGCCTGCTCGAAACCAAGGTCCTCACGGAAGCCAGTATCCGTGCGACAGTGGCAGCTCAGACTGATATCGATAGGGTGACGAAACAGCCCAGCGCATTCGAGGAGATCAGTTCATTTGCACCCGATATTGCGGTCTTCTGCCGATATAGCGGCCCGGCAGCTCAAGATATTGTGGAGCAGCTACGCGCAGCGCAAGTTCCTGTATTGTTTCATATAGATGACGACCTTCTGAATGTTCCTCCGGAAGTCGGACCCAAGCACATCGAACATAATCGCATCGAACGAACTTCGACGGTGCGTTATCTTCTCCAGAATGCAGACCTAGTTTACTGTTCGACGCGACGCTTGCAGGACAAGCTTTATGCCGAAGGTTTTGTCGAACGACTTGGCTTCGGAGAGATCTATTGCAGCGGTGAAATCGTGGTGCCGGCCGAGAGGCTTCCTGTCCGAACTATCGGCTTTATGGGCAACGACAAGACACCTGAGTTGACGGACCTTGTCCCCGCTATTGCCGAGCTTCTGGACCGCAATCCTCAGGTCCGCTTCGAATTGTTCGGCTCCATGGCCATGCCGGAAGAGCTGCTTCGCTTCGGCGATCGCGTCATGGCAATTGGCCGCATCGGCAACTACGAAGAATTCGTCGCAAAATTCCGGAACCTTCGATGGGAGATCGGTCTAGCGCCACTGCACAGAACCTCATTCAATCTGGCGAAGGCCGACACCAAATGGGTCGATTACACCTCGATCGGTGCCGCCGTCGTGGCGAGTTACGGTGTGGCCTATGATGAGTGTTGTAGCGATGGCTGCGGCTTGCTGGCCCACGATCACGACGAATGGGTGGCGTCGGTCCAATCGCTGATAGATGAACCGGATGAGCGCTTGGGCTTGGTGATTGCAGCCCAGGAGAAACTTAGAACATCCTATTCAATCCAACGCCTTTCCGGGCAGGTTTTGAGTATGTTTGACCGGGCATCGCAGTCAGCCGCTGCTGCTGCTCGCGGTTCCGTAACTCAAGATCACGCTCCAACGAGCACCTAACGCAGTGCTCCGAGCCGCGCCGGGTGGCAGAAACCAGCGATATAGTCTCACTGTGGCCCCAAATCCGTCCTTCGACAAGGCGGCGATCTTCTGGTATCGTTCGCGTTTCCGGCGCATCTCACCACCGGTTTGATACTACCCCAAATGATCGCCGGCGCGCGAAGCCCGTACAGCCGATTAGTATCCTCAGGCAGTCACCTTGGCCACCGGTGGATTAGGCGGCACGAATGTCTCGGCGAACTCCTCGAAGAACCGAAAATATTCATCATCCCTGAAGAAAATGAAATTGGCGCCGCCTTTCCCTCGTTGCATCAGAGATTCCAGTTTTCCATCCGGCATATATTCGTGCTGATTAATGCGGAGCTGGTGGTCGGACGTTTTCCAGCCTTGCGAGCGCATATGGTCAACGAGTTGTAAGCTCTCGGGAATTCTGAAATCGACCTCCAGGAGAACTGTTTTCAAGTCAGGACTTTGAAGCGTCTTTGCTGCGCCGCGCACTACCTTGTTTTCAAACCCATCCACGTCGATCTTGATGTGGTTTGGCTGTGGCAGAACCTGGCGGGCGACGAGTTCGTCCAGCGAATAGGAGATGCAACCCTGTTGCGGCCGTTGTTCGCGTTTCACCAATCGATTTCCAATCGTCCGATCAGATTTCCACCAATTTTCTCCATAATCATGGTGCGAACCGGCAACGACGAATGCGCTCAGATGAAGCACGGAGACGTCCGCCTGATCGGAAATGGCCATGCAATATGCTGTCACCCTGCCATGGAGATTGTTGACGAAAATGTTCTTATTGAGCTCCGCGTAGTTCAAAGCCTCAGGCTCGAAAGCAAAAACGCGCGCACCGATCACGCCGGCATAGATGGCATAAGTCCCCACGTTTGCGCCAATGTCGACGAAAACCTCGCCCGCTTTCACGGTTGTAATCCACGGAATCGTCAGCGGCTCCTTAGTCAGGAGTGTGCGCGCGCGACTGCTTGAGTGACGTGAAGTCAACACATAGCGGACGATTTGACCACTCACATCCATCTCCAGAACCGGCAACGTGGTGCTTTCATCGCCAATCTCACGCTTTGTCGCTGACCGGATTTCCAATGGCATCTAAGTTCCTCTCGCTAAAATCATTAACCAGTCGCAAGCGACGCTTTTTTCGGTCCAGCAGTTCCAAAACGGGCGTGAAGCCGCGCAATGCGCGCATCAAATAGCAGTTCGGGGCTATCCATGGATGCTGGATCGCTAAAATACATCGTCGCGAAAGCGCGTTCGCCGTGGTAGATTTGATGGGAGATTTTCCTCGTTTCGCCAAGCCATACCTCCCCCGGCTCGAATGCAATATGGTGTTTCGGCAGTCGATCTAGACACGCTTTTTTCATTCCACCTAAAGCTGCAGAATTGAGATGACGAACCAGATCGTCGCCCGGTTTGTCCGCAAATTCGCTGAGTCCGAACTCGCGGTAAGCCGACTCTGCGTAATGCTCGATGCGATGACTCGTCCGCCAAAGCCGAGGCGACGCGGCAATATTGCTGAAGATGCGAACCTGATGAAAAACCTCAGGGATTCCAAATACGTCCCAATGCAAATTTTCATAAAGCGTTGAGGTAAATCTCCAGGTTTTCACTTGTCGATACGACGAATATTCAGGGAATATCTTCTTGTAGAGTGCATCGCACTGAACATTGCCCTTAGCCACCTGCTCTTTATAATAACCAACTTTGCCTGAGTCAGAACCGAAAATCTTCTCAAATACAAAGCGGTCGAGCGGCGCAGCGCTTGCTTCGTCGAGGGCGGCAATCTTGTTGTCGCCATACTTCTTGATTTTGCGGAGAAATTCCGGGGGTCCGTCCACGTCGAAATTCAGACTGTTCAAAAAGGCGTAATCGAGATCAAACCGCACGTTGCGAAGCAAAATGAGGTCACCGGCCTCGTAATGCCGACGAACTTCGGCGCACTCATCTTCAGTTTGGACCGCCAGTTCAAAGATATAATCTTCGACTAGGGGATCGCGAATAATCGTCGCCATTGCCTTCGCCTGCCTTCAACCAAAATTGGATAGCGCTATTGCGTCACGCTAGGCAGGCAAAATTTCCCCGTCAAGCAGACCATTCAAACACCGCCTAGGAATGAGCGGACTGAACCTTCGCCGTCAGAGGAGGTCCATGCGCCCTATGATCTCAGCATGACGAAATCCCATCCGCGGCCATCAACGGCCTCGGCTCGGTACCCAATGCTTTCCAGATAAGTCTTCGCCGAAAATTGCTTATCGCCTTCAAGGACGACCTGATTCTGCTCGATCACGATAACAGGATTGCAACGTTCAATGGTTTCCGCTGCTCCAAGGAGCACTTTTTTCTCGAAACCCTCAACATCAATTTTAATATAGTCGACGTTCTGGAATTCGAACATGTCGATCGTATAAACCGGTACAGTCTTCGTTTTCGCTCCTTCTCGACTGACGTGGCCACCACTATACATGACCGTTTCGCCGACCTCATCTCCAATGGCGCAGGTGAAATGAGTCACCTTGGAAAGGTCTACATTGTATCGAAAATTCGGCCAGAGATTAGGATCAAACGCAAAGACATGATCAAAATCGAGTTGAAGATATCTCGTATATTCACCCACACGACAACCAACATCTAGAGCCGTGCGAAAATTTCTTATGAATGCCTTGCTCAGATTATAAGTTAATTTACAACAATGTTCAGGATATTCTTTAGTACCATCGGCGGAATACAAGAAATCCCTGGCCGCCCACTCAGGCTCATAGGGGTTATCCTGCCAAATCGTGGGAGTCGGTAAATCTGTCATCTGAAACTCGCAAGCAGTTGCTATAAATCCAGTGCCGGTCGGCAGATTGGCTAGTGGTTATGTCTTACGACCCTGTTTTCGGCAAGGCGTTTGTCGAGAAGTGACGGAGCCTCGCGGCCAAACGGCCTACGATCCCCATCGGCATGCCTGACTGCAAAAGTTGGCGATTCTGCACCTTGCATTGCATAGCCATTGGGCCATTGTCATTAGCACCAGCGCAGATGCCGGACTTTTGGTCCGGGCATGAACGATACGAGGAGGAATTATTGGTAAAACAGAGTGTGAGCGTCGGCAATTTGATCTTCGCGAATGATGCACCATTTATCCTGATAGGCGGGATAAACGTTATCGAAGACGAGGATGTTGTTTTCGAAGTGGCCAGTCGGTTCGTCGCGGAAACGAGCGCTTTGGGAATCCCCTATGTTTTCAAGGCTTCGTTCGACAAAGCCAATCGATCGTCCATTGCGTCCTTTCGCGGCCCCGGCCTGGACAAGGGCTTACGCGTCCTAGCTGACGTCAAGTCCCGTTTCGGCGCGCCAGTGTTGACCGACGTCCATGAGCCATATCAGGCCGCGCCTGCAGCTGAGGTCGCGGATATTATTCAACTGCCCGCATTTCTCGCACGGCAGACGGATCTCGTAGTCGCCATGGCGCGCACGGGCGCAGCGATCAATGTCAAGAAACCGCAGTTCCTTGCGCCCCATGAAATGCGTCATATCATCGATAAGTGCCGGGAAGCCGGGAATGACCGGATCATTCTATGCGAGCGAGGATCCTCCTTTGGCTATAATAATCTTGTAGTAGACATGCTCGGAATGGACATGATGAAGGACATGGCGCCAGTCGTGTTCGATGCCACCCATGCGCTGCAACAACCTGGAGGCCGCGCGGACAGCGCTGATGGACGTCGCGCCCAGGCAGCAGCGTTGGCAAGATGCGGCATGGCGCTTGGAATTTCGGGCCTTTTCCTTGAAGCCCATCCCGATCCGGAACAAGCGCTTTGCGACGGCCCCTGCGCTCTGCCGCTCGCCGCCCTGTCCTCATATCTCGAGCAGATGCTGGCGGTGGACAAGCTGGTCAAATCCTTCCCAAGGCTGGTGACCGGGTGAGATTGCACGTGACGACGTTTTGGGAAAGATTGGTCAGCCTACCGCGACAGCGCAAGACTCCGCAGATCTACGTGTTCGGGGACAGCCACACCGTCGCCCTACTTCAGGCCCTCGCATATGAAAAGCGGGCGGACATGTTCAAAGAGATCACTGTTTTGCGCGTCCGAAAAAGCAAGGATGGCAAAGAACTCGGCGATGAGAGTGTGGATCAATTCTGCCGACGGATCGCTCGATTGAAAACGGATGATTATGTATTTTCGGCTATTGGCGGCAATCAATATGCCATAATCAGCACTATAAAGCACGAGCGGGACTTTATCGTTTTGGATCGGCACGGGAACCACAGCACAGCCGCCGAAGTCGTGCCGCATCGTGCATTGGGAAGCTATATTGAAAGTGGCGTACGGCATTCGGATGGCGCTGTGCTACGCAAAATTCGCGCGGCTACACAAGCGCGGTTGTACCATCTCTCGCCGCCACCTCCCAAATCCGACAACGAATTTATTCGCAAGTTCCACGAAACTCGATTCGCAGCCGCCGGCCTAGGGCTGCTTGAGCCGACAGATCCGGCATTTCGCCTTGCCTGCTGGAAGATGCAGCAAGAGTCTTTATCGACGCTCTGCGCCGACGTGAATGTAAAGCTGCTGCCTCCACCCGATAATGCCGTAACGCAGGACGGTTATCTCGGTCGCGCTTTTTACAGCAAAGATGTAACGCATGCCAATCGCCGATATGGTGAGCAAGTGCTCCGCCAGATACTAGAGGTCGTCCATAGCCGGAAGGATTCGGGGACTCATGCCTGATCACCCATATCTTGCTGCGCCCGATCATAATTTCTGGAGAAGGTCCGTGACCGACTGTCCACCTCATCTGGTGGACCCTGTTGGTGAATTTCGAGCCTGCATATCGCACAATACGAAGGTCGCAACGGCGGGAAGCTGTTTTGCCCAACATATCGCTCGCCGTTTGAGGGGCAGTGGATACAACTATTATGTCACCGAGCCGGGGCATCCGATCTTGCCAGAAGAGATCAGAGCCAGGAACAATTATGGCATGTTTTCTGCGCGATATGGAAATATTTATACAGCGCGGCAGCTCTTACAGCTGTTCCAGCGCGCGTACGGCGAATTCATTCCGATCGAGGATGTTTGGCGGGAGGAAGACGATGTCGTTCTTGATCCCTTCCGCCCGACAGTTCAGCCGGGTGGATTTGTTTCGGAGCTTGAAATGCGCCTAGATCGGGCCCAGCATTTCCATGCTGTTCGATCGATGTTCGAGGCAATGGACGTACTAGTCTTCACGCTCGGCCTGACGGAGTGCTGGGTGTCTAGTGCGGATGGAGCAGTCTTTCCGATTTGTCCGGGCGTAAGTGGAGGAAACTTCCATCCCGCCCGCCACGCCTTCTACAACCAAACTGTCGAAGACGTCGTTTCGGATATGACCGAGTTCCTGAGGCTACTTGCACGCGTCAATCCCAGTGCGCGTGTCATCATCACCGTATCTCCCGTGCCGCTGGCTGCGACCGCTCGCCCCGACCAGCATGTCCTGACTGCAACGACATACTCCAAATCAGTGCTACGGGTCGCTGCTGATATACTTGCCACCCGGTTCGCGCACGTTACCTATTTTCCGTCATATGAAGTCATAACGGGAGCCTTTTCCCGAGGGGCCTATTATGCGGAAGATTTGCGCAATGTGCGGGAGACTGGTGTCTCGCACGTGATGAGTTTATTTATGAAACATGCAACATTGGCACCAGAGTTCGCTTCGACCCAGACCAGTCAATCCGATTCCTCATCTGTCAGGTTGGCCCCTGGCTCGGCGATGTCTATGGCGGAGCTCATCGAGGTAGAGTGCGACGAGGCAGCGCTTGATCGTCGTTAAGTTGCGGGCGCCATGCCCGCCCTTTTTCACGGAATCCGTAATTTGAATCTCTTTGATATGGCCCGCCGCGGTGATGCGAATCTCGAAACTTCGGATGGTGTCGTCCTAGGTAAGAGAAACTACCCGGATGGCGACTGGCGCGGTCTCACGCTGACGCCAGGCGCGCATTTCAAAATATTGGATGCTCGCCGATTCGCTAGCTTGCGTCACTTCCCTACCACTTGTGGCTGGATGCTCGATGTCCCTAAGCACGCCACCTTAAGGGTTGCCGTGGTTTCGACATTGACCCAGGCGGTGCTCTCCGAGACGGTCTACGAAGGGGAGACGGGCTTTCAGCCGCTATACCTGCCTTGGCCGCATCAAATGTGTGGAAAGATCGATGTCGTCATTTCTAATGACGGGCCAAGCCGGACACCGGCGTTCGTTGCAAATCATCGCGCGCTTTCCAGGCAGTGGTTATATGATCTGTGCGTTGGGCAGGGCATGGAAATCGGCCCTGGCAGCACTCCTCAGATCCTTCCTGGTGAGCGCACCGACGTCCTGTATCTCGAGCAGATGCCAGCAGAGGAATGGCGTGAGCTGTATAGCGGCGGGGGCAAGTACGTTGTAAGGCCAGAGCTATGGGGCAACTACATTGTTGGAGAAGCATCCGCGCCGCCGACGGACGATAGTTCTCTCGACTTCATTTTCGGTAGCCATGTTTTTGAACATCTCGTCAATCCGATTGGCCATCTCGAACGCTGGCGCCGCAAACTGACGGCTGGAGGTAAGGTGATCATGGTGGTGCCCGACTTGAATGGCACGAAAGATTCGGTTCACCATCGCTGCTCTCTCGAAAGCCTCTTAGATGAACATCAACGCGAGATCTGGCTCCCCGAGAAGTTGCATTACATGCGCCATCTGCGGCGGGGCCCAGATGATAAGAAATTGATTGCGTTGATGGCGCGCATGGAATCCATCCATGCTCATTATTATGATAACATTAACTGTCAGATGATGCTTGACTTTGCGGTGCGCCAGCTAGGCTATTCCGACTATGTGATCGAACACACACCGAACCATAAAGACTTTCATTTTGTACTGAGCAACTAAGTTACATGATGAGCTATTTTATATGACTGGACTCGTCCTTATTACTGGTGGCGCCGGATTTATTGGTAGTCATCTCACTCGGCTGGCTAGTGATGCGGGCTATAGCGTTCGCGTTCTCGATAACCTCTCGCCACAGGTTCACGCGGGAAGCGCCGACCTCGCCCCCCCCCCAGGCGTTGAGTTCATCAAGGGTGACGTTACGAACCGCAGCGATCTTGAGGCCGCCATCGCCGATGTCGCAACGGTCGTTCATCTGGCCGCAGAAACCGGCACAGGCCAGTCCATGTACGAGATAGAGCGCTACTATAGGGTCAATGTTCTGGGGACGGCATTATTGTTCGATATTCTCGCTAACGACGAGAATAACGTGCGCAACGTAGTCCTGGCTTCCAGCCGCTCGGTTTACGGCGAAGGAGCATATCTTTGCCGGTCATGCGACCCGCTGGGGAAACGCTGTTTCCCGTTGCCGCGTACGCCCTCGCAGTTGGCGAGGCGGGACTGGGCACCGCGCTGTCCAGATTGCGGTGAACCCGCCGAGTGCACCGCCACCTGCGAAAGCGATGCGCTGCGGCCCGCATCCATCTACGCGGCAACCAAGCTGGCACAGGAAGAGCTAGTGCGCGTCGGCGCAACATCTCTTGGTCTTGCTCACTCCATTCTTCGCTTTCAGAACGTATTTGGCGAAGGGCAGTCGTTGTCGAACCCGTACACCGGAATACTCTCGATCTTTTCGACCCGCATTCGCCTTGGTCTGTCTCTTCCGATCTATGAAGATGGACAAGAAAGCCGCGATTTCGTGCATGTCGAGGACGTCACCCGTGCAGTACTGTCATGCATTCAACAGCCTGCCCAAGCGGGAGCGACACTAAATGTGGGTTCGGGCTACCCAACTTCCATTCTGAAGATGGCCCAGTTGCTAGCGGATTTCATGGGTGCTGAACAGCAGCCTCATGTTACGGGAGCCTATCGGGTAGGCGACATCCGGCACAATTTCGCTGACCTTTCCGCTCTCAAATCAGCCTTTGGAAATTATCCGACGATTAGCTTAGAAGATGGTCTTGAGCGGTTTTGCCGGTGGGTTTCGGGTCAGCCTGTTCCGCCCGATTTGCTGGAAAAGGCCAACGCCGAACTCAGTCAGCGGAATCTTGCAGGATGACACAGCGGCTACGTGCGCTCAGTCGACTAATACGAGCGGCGCGTCGGCGCCTTGTCGTCCAGCCTGGCGCCGAACGATCAAAAGCCGAACACTCGGTACCGGACACCCATCGGATCAAGAATAAATGGTTCGATCAAACCTTCGCTGAGGTGCCGCACGACGACGAGCAGATGAGATTCGCTACCACGGGAAGTTCCAGCGTAAAGCGAATCCGAAGCCTGTTCGATAAGGAGCCGATAACATTGGCCTGGATCGACAGTTTCGATCCGAATGAGGTGATGTTCGATATTGGCGCCAACGTCGGAATGTACACAATATATGCTGCGGTTATGCGCAAGGCTCAGGTTTTTGCGTTCGAGCCCGAAGCGCTAAACTATGCCGAGCTTAACAAAAATATCTTTCTGAACGACCTTCATGGCCAAGTTCTCGCTTATTGCTTAGCGCTGAGCGATGTCGACAAGACCGATCGCCTCCTGCTCAGCGACTTCGGCCTAGGCATTTCATACCATGATTTTGAGGAGAACAGTTGGTCGGAAGATAAGCAATTCGCGCCAGACTGGAAAGTGAGCCGTCACAATCGCAAGCCCCAAGGCTGCATGGGCCGGCGCGTTGACAGCTTGTTGGCCGATGGTCTTCCAGTCCCGGCACACATCAAGATTGATGTCGATGGCTTGGAACACAGAGTTATTGAGGGCATGCTGGAGACGCTCAAACAACCGGGCGTCAAGACCGTCTTGATGGAGGTTAATTTTGACAACAGCAAGAACCTCGACGCCATCGAAAAAATGACCTCGCTGGGATGGAAATTCTCGTGGGACCAACTAAAAATTAATCGGCACGTTCGGTTCACCGAAGAACAAATTAAAAAAGCTCATCGAAAAGCAGTAGGAGGCATGAACTATATATTCTACAAAGACAATTCATACGATGAATATTTTAAAATATTGAGCGAACAATACATACCTGGTACTCCGATAAATACTAAAGATATACTACAAAAACTGGATTTTAGATCTCCTTACACACAATCTCGCTAAAAATTTAATTTTCAAATATATAAAGTCTGTCTTTCTTCATTTTCTCTGGAGCATTGGGATGCTGGATCATTCCGAGGCTCTCAAGAAATGCGGACGCCTCATTCAATGGTAGCCCAAAGCATTTCTGTTCATTACCCGCTTGTTCGACCAATACCGCGGGCCGGCAACGCTTTATAGTCTCTGCAGCGCCGCGGACGACAGGTCCTTCAAATCCCTCCACATCGATTTTCATGAGTGAAACATCCTGAAATTTGAAGCTGTCTATTGTGCGCAAAGGAATTGGCCCCACTTTGCGCCACTGCGTATTCTCAATCGGCGCCCCGGTGGAGAGATGAGAAACCTGCCCATGCGTTGAATATTGAGTCAGAAATACCTTACCCGCCTCCTCGCCGATCGCGCATTGATGTGCTGTTGCATGCTCGTCTCCGGCGAGGTTTTTCCTAAGGGCAGCACAAAGATCATAAGCAGGTTCGAAGGCGTGAACTGTCTGAAAATGCTTAGAGAGCAATGAGGCAGTGGTCCCGATATTCGCACCTATATCGAGCGCGCAGGTATGAGGGGCTACGAGCTGAATAACTTTTTCGAGTTTTTTAACGTCTTGATCGGGTATGCCTTTATAGCGCGGCATCGCGGCATAACGCTGCATTTCCATTCGCGGAACCCAGAAGCCGTCAATCTCGACAATATCGTTGTGCGCTCCCTTCGCTCGGAAGAAATGCCTAATTCCATCAATCAAGCTCATGGCATGTTCCAGTACGGTGTTGCAGCATTGAGAAGGCCTATTCGTTTGGATAAATACATTAAATGAAAGGATAAATTTAAAGGTAATCACCGATGCCCTTGTGTAGGACTTATGTGTGGTAGGATCGACGCCCTGCCATGTCTCGATGAACCGCGGCAACCCTCTCATTAAAGCGGTTTTTGGGATTGACCATGTCTGTTGCCTTCATGAACCACATGAAGACCGCGGCTGCTTCACCATAGAAAATCTGGTGGGAAATCAAACGCGATTCACCGCTCCACACTTCGCCCGATTCAAAAGCGATCTTGTGCTTGGGAAGGTGCTCCATCCAGGTATCAGTCAGTCCGCCCAGCAGATCTGCATGGATATACTCAAGGAGTAGATTTGGGTCTTTGCCTGCAAACCGACCCAAGTCGAATTCATCATAGATCAACCGCAGATAATCATCGGAGTGATGGCTGACGTGCCATATCCGCGGACGGGCGTCGAGATTACCGAACAGCCGCGCCTGATGGAAATCATCATCAATCGAGTGGTTGTCCCAGTGAAGGTTCTCAAACAAGGTCTGCGTCAGGCGAATGCTTGGAATGAACCGGAAAGGATTGTAGCTTGGAAAACATATCCCGAAGATACGCAACATTTCATCGTGTGCGACTTTTAGGGCAGTCCGTGTTCGGTCAAAAATGTCCGGATCGCCCCTGCACAGAACATCAAAGACTGTTTGCCTTAGCCGATCATTAAACACTCGTGCAGGCCCGGTGCGATCAAAGATTGAGCGTCTGCGCGGCGGCTTGCCAGCGAGGAAAGCATCGTCGGTCAATTTCTTGACTTTCCTTCGGATGCCAAGATCGGAAATAACTTCTGCTCGCTTATCGAGCGCGTCAAAGGCTGCGTGATCTATCGGAAGTCGATAGTCCGCAAGAACAATCAACTGGCCGTCTTCAGACAGGTCAGCGACCCCTCCCCGCGCCTGAATCTCCCCCAAAGTCATTTCGACGATATAGTCTTTTACTTCGGGGTGACGATCAACCCGCGCCATGAAGCATTTCCTCTTTCCTTGATGGCCACTAGGATCGACATCTGTGCACAGTCAGAATGTCTGCGGCTCGCTCAATACCTGCTTATACTGAGCATACACTTCATCAAAGTCATCAAACTCTTCGATCACACCGTCTCGAAACAGCAGAAATCTATCGCATGTTCCCTTAAGATATCGGTGGCTGTGGGAGACGATCAGCATGGCTTTGTCTTTGCGTCTCTCCATTAATTCAACCTTGCACCGCTCCCGAAAAGTCTCATCGCCGACCGCCATCACCTCATCCATAAGATAGCAGTCAAAATCGATCGTCATGGAGATAGCAAACGCGAGCCGGGCCCTCATTCCCGAGGAATATACGGCCACTGGCTCATACAGATAGGAACCCAGTTCGGAAAAATCTTTGACGAACGCCAAACGGTCCTGAAAGTCGACACCGTAAATCCGGCAAATGAAGCGGAGATTATCAATCCCAGTCAGTTTGCCATGAAAGCCACCGGTGAAGGCGAGTGGCCAAGATACGCTCATGCTGCGCTCGACCGTGCCCGATGTTGGCGGTTCGGCACCGCTGATGATGCGGACCAGAGTCGACTTTCCCGCGCCGTTGCGTCCAAGAATACCAACACGCTCGCCCGGCAGGATCGTCAGGTTGATCCCCTTGAGGATCGTTCTCGTTCCTGCGTTGGACGGATACTGTTTCGTTACATTTGTCAGCCTTATCATTCGTCGGCCGTTACCAAGCGACTCGATCTTACCAGACCGAGGCCAAAAAAGGTCAGTAGAAGGTTAAAAACAGCTACATATTCCATGTCGTAATGGGCTGTAATTTTCGAGCCGAAATAGCCCTCTCGAAGAAACTCTATGCAGTTCAACATAGGCAGGTAGAGCAAAATCTCACGCATCCGTTCGGGAATACTGTCAGCGAGAAAGGCTGCGCCGGAAAATGGGAACAAAAAATACGAGAAAGGCGGCCAAATCCTCTCAACCAGGTCAGATCGCTCCGAAAGCGAGCCAAGCACTAGAGCGAGTCCAACGCCAAACCAACCAAGCATTAGCCAGCCGCCGAGAACTTGGAGGGCATCCTCCGGTGGCAACAACCATTCGAATGTCCAGAAACCGATGCCGAGAATCACAAAGCTGGCGGAAGTGCCGCCGAACTCCAGTAAAAGACGAGCGGCGTAGACATCCGTTGTCCTGACAACCCGATGAAATAATAGGGATGTATTGCTGTGGATCGCTCGGATACATCGATTTGGCATGTTCCGCCACATCAGCAAGGAGGAATAGCCAGTCAGTGCGAACGCAACGATGGGTAAATCCGAACCGTGGACGGAACGTGTCGCCGTCCAAACGATCGTGATTACGATCGTGAAAAGCATGGGTTCCACAAAAAGCCAGAGAAATCCGATGTTGTTGCGCCCGTAGCGCGTTAACATCTCCCTGATCAGAAGGGCATGAAGTACGCGTCCCTGAACAAACAGTCCGGCTCTGAAACTTGTCGGATCGAGATTACTGATCGTATTGTTACTGTGCATGTTCTTTGATACCTGCTACGAGCATCGATGCGATACCCCATGCGACCAGACCTAAAGCAAGCGTAGCGAGAATACCGCGCAGACGCCGCGGCTCAAGCGGCGCATCAGGCTTGTTAGGTAGTGAAATCCGTTCAACATACACCTGCTGCCGCCGCGCTTCATTTTGAGCGTCCTGCAATGACGCCAGCGCCGCGGCTACCTGCTTTTCCGAAAGCTCCTGCTCTAGGAAGTATTTTTGATACTGAACGGCACTCGCCGCAAGCGAGCGATTGCCGCCGGTCAGTGTCCCCATCATTTTCTGAATTTCCTGCTCGAGACTCGCGTTCCTATCTTCGAGGCTCTTGATTTGCGGATTGAGTGGGGTGAGCGTGCGTAATTGGCTGAGTTGGGTCCGGGTCACGATGATCTCGTCCTGAAGCTTGGAGATCATCGCCATCTGTGTGGTCGCCTGCAATTCGGGATCTATCACACCTTCCCGATTCCGGTAGGCGGCGAGCGCTAGCCCGGCCTGACGCGCGCGATCCTGTGCTTCATTCACCTCAACCTGCGCAAAACGGATCATGTCTTCCCGGCCTCGCAAGTTCATTTGATTGATGGTCTGCTCAGCCATATCGAGCAGTTGGGTATTGATGCGGTAAGCGTCTTCGGCTGTATAGGCGCGAACGGTCAGAGTAGAGATTGATGTAACCACATCGCTGTCGACCCGAACGCGATTCATATAATATTTGAACAGATCTTCAAACGACCCACCGTTGAACCGATCAATGATCGATATATCACCTCGCACGAAGGCCTTCTCAAATGCGCCATTCTTGTTGATCGCAGCGAGTGCGCCGCGAGATTCGACGAAGGACTTGGCGGCATGGGCTTCCTCCCCGGCGCTGGCGAAACCTGCGGAGGCTAAAACCAAACCGAGCCCAGACGTCGCCGCTTTGTCAGGACTGCGGACCACGTAGCGCGATTCGGAAATATAGACGTCAGAAGCAATAACCCCGAAGTAAATAGTGGAAACTAAAACCGGCAATATTACGAAGATTGCAAAAAGTCTATCAACCTTCTTAAAGTAACTGGACAGTCTAATCGCCATAAGAGAATCTTTTACCTTGGTTACGGTGTCGGCCCACCATCAAACCGGGCGGCCTAGTTGCGCGCAACAGGCCGAATTTGCAATCGCAAAAGCTCTCAGCTCGACGGCGTCTGCGGCGCACTTTCTGATGACCGCCAGCCCCCCCTCCCAATCGCCGCTTCCTTGACCCAGTCCGTGGGCCCGGGACTACGAACGTTTGCCCGGCCCTCTTCCGCTTCGCAACGGCTGATCGACTCCTCCCAAGGATCGGGACAGGACATGACCCATCCACTGCCCCATGTGGATTGATCCGGCTGCATCAGCGCTCTAGATGCACGTCACGCCTTCATAAACGGACGACCACAGAAATGACCGTTATCAGTTCAAACGTCAGTAGCATCCCGTGTCACAAAATAGGTCCTTCGATTGCCGCTTTAACCATGGTTATGATTGCCCTTGGCGGTTGCAGTTCGCTGGGCAGCAGCGGTCCGAGCACGGGGAAGGTTGTTCGCAGCAGCGCGTCCACCGTCAGTGACGCCGATATTCGCGTTATCGAAGTGAATGATGATATTGCCCGGCGCCTGCTCGCCACGGCGCAACCAACGCTGTTCTCCGATGTTCTTGGCGATGGTGCGCCCTCACGAACCGTCATCGGGCAGGGCGACGTACTCTCTGTGACGATATGGGAAACGCCGCCAGCCGTTCTCTTCGGAATGCTGGGAGCCGGTTCCGTTGCCTCGGCATCCTCGACAGGCATCACTACCGGGCTTAGTACCGATATGCCGCCGCAGATGGTCGATGACCGAGGGCTGATAACCTTACCTTTCATCGGCACCCTTCGAGCAGCCAACAAAACCCCGAGGCAGCTCGAGGAAGAAATCAGAACTCGCCTTGCAGGAATAGCGAACAGGCCGCAGGTCATGGTCGGCATGTCGCGGAATGCTAATACCAATGTCACTGTGGTCGGAGAAGTCAATCTGAGCGCGCACGTGCCCCTCACACCGCGTGGCGAACGCCTGCTGGACATAATCGCTAGCGCTGGAGGGGTTCGCCAGCCGGTTAACAAGACGATGATCCAGATCACTCGTGGATCGACCGTTGTAGCATTGCCAATGGACACGGTAATCCGGGATTCTCGTCAAAACATCCGCCTTCAGGCATCCGATGTCGTAACGGCGGTCTATCAACCTTATAGCTTTACTGCTCTCGGTGCGAGCGGAGCGAACGCCGAGATCGACTTCGAAGCAACCGGCATTTCCCTTGCTCAGGCACTCGGACGGATCAGTGGCTTGCAGGACAACAGAGCGGATGCCAAGGGCGTATTTCTTTTCCGCTGGGAAGATCCGGCTGCGTTGGATCCAACTCTTCTGAACGGCGCTCGGGCAGCGCCCAACGGCAAAGTGCCAGTCATTTATCGAATTAACATGACCGATCCCGCCACGTTCTTCATTGCCCAGAGCTTCCCAATCCACAATCGAGACATTCTGTACATTTCCAACGCGCCTGGTGTCGATCTTCAGAAGTTTGTGGGCGTCATCACGCAGACCACGTTCTCCGTCATCGGCATAACCAATGCCGTTACCGGAACCAACTGACGGCACAACTGTTAGCAGCCCGTTCAGATGCGTCTCGCCGGCGAGACTGATCGAGGTTGACTTGGCGCAAAAATTCTATGGCTATCCGTCACCACGCGCCCGATATGCATGATTATTGCCATGCAATGACAGAGGCTTATGAGAAAAATGTCACGATCCGTTGCTAGACTGACAATACTCCAGCCAAATATTTCGCCATTGGTTGCAAACCAAATCTAAGACGCACTCAATATGATCAGATGAGCAAGAAACCATGACGTTGCGCACTCCTGCCGAATGGGCGCCGCAAGAGCGCCTCTGGATCGGTTTTCCAGGCGATCCGACCGAATGGCCAACTGCCCTGCATCAGGCACAGGTGCAGGCTACGGAGTTCGCCAATGCTGTTGCAGATCACACCGAGGCCGTCATATTGCTCGCGCCAACTGCGAATACCGCCGATAGTGCCATCTCTCTTGCAACGAGCAATGTTGATGTCGTGCATCAGCCCTTCGGCGACATCTGGCTGCGCGACACCGGTCCAATCGGGCTCCTCGGCCCGAATGGCTCCCGCGCCCTCGTCGATTTCGATTTCAACGGCTGGGGCGGCAAGTTTCAGATGCCGGGCGATGAGGACATCGGCGCGCGCCTTGCCGCCACGACCGGCCTGCCCTGCCGTCACGTCCCCATCTTCCTGGAAGGCGGCGCGCTTGATACGGATGGCACCGGGCTCTTCGTGACGACCGAGCAATGTCTGCTCAACCCCAATCGCAACCCCACGCTGGATCGCAAGCAGATCGAGACGATCCTGGCCGGCACCCTTGGCCTGTCGTCCATGCTCTGGCTGGGTGATGGCTTGCTGAACGATCACACCGATGGACATGTCGACAATCTCGCCCGCTTCGTGGCGCCCGGCATTCTTGCCGTGCCGCAGGCCAGCAAAGGGGATGACCCCAACACCGCCATCTATGCCGATGCCACAGCGCGCGCCCGCGCCTATGGGCTGGAGGTCGCCGCAATGCCGTCGGTCGGCCGATACGAGATTGACGGGCACATCGTGCCAGCGAGCTACATGAACTTCTGCATCACCAACGGCGCCGTCATCGTGCCGCAATATGGCGCGGCCAATGATCAGGCCGCGCTGGATGCGCTCGCGCCATTCTTTCCGGGCCGGGCTATTGTCGGCCTGCCGTCCGATGCCATATTGCGCGGCGGCGGCAGCTTCCATTGCATGAGCATGCATCTGCCGGCCGCCGTCTGACCCCTTCCGCCGCAGGATCTATCATGTCTCATCTCACCGTCGCCGCGCTTCAGCTCGCCTTTTCGGAGGATGAGGCCGCCAATATCGCGCTGGTGGAAGAACATGTCGCCAAGGCCGCGGCGCGTGGCGCCAAGATCATCCTGCCGCCCGAACTGTTCGAGGGCCTGTATTTCTGCACGGTCGAGGATGAGGCCCTATTCTCCCGCGCCCGCCCGCTCACCGACCATCCTGCCGTGCTGGCGATGCAGAAGCTGGCCAAGACGCAGGGCGTCTACATCCCCACCAGCTTCTTCGAGCGGGATGGCCAGCACCATTATAACAGCCTCGCGATGATCGACGATCAGGGCGAGATCATGGGCGTCTACCGCAAGAGCCATATCCCGGACGGGCCGGGCTATGAGGAGAAATATTATTTTCGCCCCGGCAACTCCGGCTTCAAGGTGTGGGAGACGAAATATGGCACGATCGGCGTCGGCATCTGCTGGGACCAATGGTATCCGGAAACGGCCCGCGCCATGGCGCTGATGGGCGCAGAAGTGCTGCTATACCCCACGGCCATCGGCTCGGAGCCTTATGATGGCGATCTGAATACAAGCCGCATGTGGCGGCGGGCGATGCAGGGCCATGCCGTCTCCAACTGCATGCCGGTCGTCGCCGCCAATCGCATCGGCAACGAGCAGATCGCCGGCGCCACCGGCGAACAGAGCTTCTACGGCCACAGCTTCATCGCGGACGAATGGGGCGATCTGGTGGCCGAGGCGGAAGACTGGCAGACCGGCGCGCTCATCGCCACGCTCGATCTTGACCGCGCCCGCAAGCACCGCGCCGGCATGGGCTTTTTTCGCGATCGCAGGCCCGAGCTTTATGGACGGCTGGCACAGGATGTGTAACCATCGCTGCATAAGGAGATGTGTATGACCGTGGCTCGCCTCTACATCATTCCCGCCGCAGACGGCAAAAGCGCCGAGATGGAAGCGGCCCTCACGGCGCTGTCAGGCACGGTGAAGGCTGCCGATGGCTGTGAAGGCGTCGAGCTGATGCGGGACCTGGGCAACGAGCACCGCTTCATCTTCATCGAGAAATGGGCCAGCGAAGAGCATCATGCCAAGTCGCTCGCCTCGCTACCAGAAGGCGCCCTGGATGGCGTGCAGGCTGCCGCCGGCGGCCCGCCGGATGGCGCTTATTACGATTATCTGATGCGATAAACCCGGCGAGCGCGGCGGTGGCTTTCAGTCCCTCGCGTTCACCAGCCTCTTGAGCCGGGCCTTCAGCTTGGCGAGATAAGGCCGGTCAGCAATGTCTGCACCTTGAAACCTGCTTGGCTTGCGCTCTCCATCAACGACATTCGTGACATTGCGCAGTGCCAGCCGCCCAAGGGGTTCGTCCGAATAAGCCGGCGTGTAGTACACGCATTCGTCGAAGTAATAATGGGTCACCTGTGACCACCGGGTCCGCTGCCGATCGGTCTGCCGACTGCCGCCATGCAGCAGGTTGGCGCACCAGATGAGCGCCTGCCCCTTGCGGGCCTCGAACACTTGCGGCTGCACACCGCTGGCCGCGATCATCGCGTCCCATACCTTCTGATAAGGCGCCTGCGCCGACCGGAGTTCACTTCCCCACCCCTTCCGGTCGATGAGCACATTGTCGAGCAGTGGCCAACGGTGCGATCCCTGCACATAGACGAGCGGCCCGGCATCTGCGCCGACATCTTCCATCGCGAGCCAAACGCCGCACATGAACCGTTGGGGAATGCTCGAGAAATGCACAGCGTCCGTATGCGGCGCCTGCTGCGTCCCGACCCGAAAGTTCAATGTCTGAAAAGGAAAGGCCCGACGACCATAGAGCCTGCTCAGCAAGTCCAATATGTATTCGTTGGCGGCGATGGCTTTCACATCTTCATCGAAACGCCAGGCATCCTGAACGCGGGGACGACCGGAGGCAGGAGAGCCGCCGGCGGCCTGGACGCTACCATCCAGACGCGGGGCCAGTGCAGCCTTGATACGCTCGATCCGATCGTTGATCCCCTCATCGGGAAAATCGATGACAGCAAAACCGTTTTGATTCAACGCAATGGCGATTTCGCGCTCGTGGTCATCCAGACCCATCTTATCGATAATGTCAGGGAACACCGGGGATTCGACGAGGGGAATGCCCGGCAACAAAGGATCGGTGAACATGGCGCCCGCCTATCGTCAATTTTCACGCATCACAATGGACCATACGCCTATTGCTGGGCAGACATGCCATCCCGCAACGCCAGCGCCCGCTCGAAAACCGCCTCGAACATCTCCGCCGTCAGCCGCCCGGTGTTCGTATTGTAGCGCGAGCAGTGGTAGCTATCGATCAGCATGCGCCCATCGGGCATCCGGTGCTCGGCGAGATGCGCGAAGCGGGCCTTGGGCAGCCGTCCACCCAGCACTTTCACCGCGGATTGATGCGCGATCTGCCCGAGCGCGATGAAGATGCGCGCCTTGGGCAGCAACGTGACCTCCGCATCCAGAAACGGACGGCACGTGCGGATTTCCTCGGGGGTCGGCTTGTTCTGTGGCGGCAGGCATTTCACGCTCGCGAGGATCGCGCAATCCACCAGCTCAAGACTATCATCCACACGCGCGTCATATGTGCCACGCGAAAGACCGAATTTGTCGAGCGTGGCGAACAGGAGGTCGCCCGCATAATCGCCGGTGAACGGCCTCCCGGTGCGGTTAGAGCCATGTTTGCCGGGCGCCAGTCCCACCAGAACAATGCGTGCATCCGGATCGCCAAAGGCGGGGATTGGACTGTTCCACCAGTCCGGATACTCGATCCGACAGGCCTGGCGAAAGGCGACCAGACGCGGACATAGGGGACAATCGCGCGCCGGTTCGGCGCCGGGCACGGGGCTTATAACAGGACTGGTCATGGACATGCCCTGCGGATAGGCCCTGGCGGATGAACAAGGCAAGCATCCACCCTCTCGCGCGCGACCATCGGTCGCCGGAAACCGGCGAGCAGATCTACGCTGTTGGTATCGGCGCCAATCGTCCGATGGTGGGGATGCGCCCGCGCGACATCGTGCGCGCCGCCTTCGATGCCCTCGACTTCGCGCCCCTCAGCCTTGTTCGAGCCTCCCCCATCATCGACTCGCGCCCCCTGGGCCCGTCCGCGCGCACTTATGCCAATGCGGCAGCCATTGTGAGCACGAGGCTGCTACCGCTGGCGATGCTCGACCAGCTTCAGGCCATTGAGCGGACCTTCCATCGCCGCCGCCACCGCCGCTGGGGCGCGCGCACGCTGGATCTCGACCTGCTGCTCTGGTCTGGCGGCGCCGTGCGCAGCAAACGTCTGACCGTACCGCATCCGGCCATCGCAGACCGTGCCTTCGTCCTCGAGCCGCTGCGCGCGATCGCTCCGGATGCACAAGATCCTGTGTCCGGCCTCACCATCCGCCATCTGACCTCCCGCCTGCGCAAACCCACCCCAGCCAGATGATCGCGGCTGTAAAAGCCGCCAAGCCGGTTGACCGCCAGAGCCCGCACCTTTAGGGGATCGCGACACCCGCTTGGGGGCCCTTAGCTCAGTCGGTAGAGCAACTGACTTTTAATCAGTAGGTCGCTGGTTCGAACCCAGCAGGGCTCACCATATTCCACCGGTATTCCGTTTTTTGTCACAACCCTAGGCTTGGGCGATCCCCTCGCGAGATCGGCCACCACGGTTCGTGGGTTCAGAACTGAACAGCGCGTCAGTGCCAACGGAGAGCACTCACACAGCCGCCCCCACCAGCCCTCGCCACAAAAAAACGGCGACCTCTGGAAGGTCGCCGTTAAGGGGGTCCGCTGACCGGCGGGAGCCAGTCAGTGAAGGAATGATCGGCGCGGCATCGGGTTCCGCCTGCCGATAAAAAATCTCGCTCTGCCGTGATGACGAGCTCCAGATGAGCCGATCTCGCCAGAGACCGGCCAAAACTCAGATCATCGCCATGCCGCCATTCACATGCAGGGTCTGGCCGGTGACATAGCCCGCCTCGCGGCTGGCGAGATAGACCACCGCCGCGCCGATATCCTCGCCTGTGCCGAGCGCGCCGGCTGGAATGCGCGAGAGGATGGCGTCCTTCTGGGCGTCGTTGAGCGCGTCGGTCATGGCCGAGCGGATGAAGCCGGGCGCGACGCAGTTCACGGTGATGCCCCGGCTGGCCAGTTCCTGCGCCAGGCTCTTGCTCATGCCGATCAGCCCGGCCTTGGAGGCGGCGTAGTTGGCCTGGCCCGGATTACCGGTCACGCCGACGACGCTGGTGATCGAGATGATCCGCCCCGTGCGCGCCTTCATCATCGGCTTGGCGGCCGCGCGGATCAGGCGGAAGGCCGCCTCCAGATTGATCTTCTGGACGGTGTCCCACTCCTCATCCTTCATGCGCAGGATGAGGTTGTCGCGCGTGACGCCGGCATTGTTGATGAGGATATCCAGCTTGCCGCCCAGCGCCTCAACCGCCGCCGGCACCAGCGCGTCCACCGAAGCCGCATCGCTCAGGTCACACGGCACGCAGACGTGGTCGCCGCCCGACTCGGCGGCAAAAGCCTCCAGCTTGGCGACATTGCTGCCGGAGAGCGCCAGTCGCGCACCCTGCGCGGCCAGCGCCCGGGCCACGGCAGAGCCGATGCCACCGCTCGCGCCAGTGACCAGCGCGGTCATTCCATTGAGATCGAACATGATGCAGTCCCTCCTGTCTCTCACACGCGGCCGAGCAGCGCCTCGATGTCGTCCATCGAGATCACGCTGGTCACGGTCGCATCCGGCGCGATGCGCTTGACCATCGGGCCGAGCACCTTGCCGCCCAGCTCGACGAAATCGGTAATGCCCGCCGCCCACATGGCCGCGATGCTCTCGCGCCAGCGCACCCGGCCAGTGACCTGCTGGACCAGCAGATCGCGGATCGTTGCCGCGTCACTCACCGGCGCGGCCGTGACATTGGCATAGACGGGAATGAAGGCGCCGGGCGACTGCGTGTCCGCTAGCGCAGCCGCCATCGCATCGGCAGCCGGCTGCATCAGCGGGCAGTGGAAGGGCGCGGAGACCGGCAGCAGCACGCCACGCTTGATGCCATAATCCTTCACCAGCCCGATCGCGCGCTCGATGGCGCCGACATGGCCGGAAATGACGACCTGGCTCGGATCATTGTCGTTGGCGACGGCGCAGACTTCGCCCTCGGCCGCAGCAGCCGCGAGCGCCTCGGCCTTTTCGATGTCGGCGCCGAGCAGGGCAGCCATGGCGCCCTCGCCCACCGGCACGGCGGCCTGCATCGCCCGGCCGCGCGTCTTGAGCAGACGGGCGGTGGTCGCGAGATCGAAGGCGCCCGCCGCGCACAGGGCGCTATATTCGCCGAGGCTGTGGCCGGCCAGCGCATCCGCCTTGTCGCGGAGCACGATGCCGCCCTCCTTCTCCAGCACGCGCAAAGTGGCAAGCGCGTTGGCCATGATCGCCGGCTGGGCATTTTCAGTCAGGGTCAGGTCCGCTTCCGGCCCTTCGGTCATGATGCGAAAGAGATGCTGGCCCAGCGCCTCGTCGACTTCCTGGAAAATCTCGCGCGCCACGGGCGATGCAGCGGCCAGCGCCGACCCCATGCCCACGGCCTGACTGCCCTGCCCCGGAAAGATGAATGCACGCACGGCCCTGATCCCTGCTTGGTCTGTGAAGGCCTGCGCCCTAGTCCGGGGGGGCGCCCCGGGCAAGTCCTGTTGGCTTGACCGGCACGACGGCGCGCCTGGATGGACATTCGCCATTGTGCGCCCTGCTCACGGGGCATAGGGGAAGCCAGGATGTTAAAGCCACGGTTCTCCAACGCGATCGGTCGCGTGGACGCCCGCGTGATGCGGGGCCGCATCGGCGCGATCGGTGGCGCCTTGCTGCTCAGCCTCGTCGCGGTGCTGTTCGCCAAGCTGGGCGAGGCCGCACAAGGCGTGTTTACCGGCGTGGCCGATGCCTTTCCTTATGCGCCGCTGGCCATCACGCCCGGCCTGTTCGTCGCGGTGACCTATGTCACGCGGCATTGGTGCCCGGAGGCGCGCGGATCGGGCATTCCGCAGACAATGGCGGCGGCGCGTATGCCGGATCATCCACAATCCCGCCGCCTGCTCTCGCTGCGGACCGCGCTGTTCAAGCTGTTCGGCACGCTGGGGATGCTGCTCGCGGGTGGCTCAGTCGGTCGCGAAGGACCGACCGTGCAGATCAGCGCCGCCATCATGGCCGCGATGCAGCGCTGGCTGCGCGTGCCGGTTTCGGCCGGGGTTATCATTGCCGGCGGTGCGGCAGGCGTTGCCGCTGCGTTCAATACCCCGCTCGCCGGGGTCGCCTTCGCCATCGAGGAACTGGCCGCTGCCTTCGAGCAAAAGATTGCGATAGTGGTGATGGCCGCCGTGATGATGGCGGGCATCACGAGCCTGTGGCTCTCGGGCGATTACATCTACTTTGGCGCCATGCATCAATCGATGCCGATCTCCTCCATGCTGCTGCTGACGCCGGTCGCCGGGCTGGTCGGCGGCGTGGCGGGCGGCCTGTTCTCCCGCGCGCTGATCGCTCTTGCCTGGTCCCGCAGCCCGCTCACCCGCGCGATGCGGGCCAAGCCGCTGCTCGTCGCGGGCATTTGCGGGCTCGTCGTCGCCATCACGGGCATTCTCACCGCCGGAATCAGCTGGGGCACCGGCTATGAGACGACCCGCGCGCTGCTCGCCGGTGAAGAGGTGTCCTGGAGCTTCGGCCCCGCCAAGCTCGTCGCCACACTGGCCACGGCGCTGAGCGGAGCCCCCGGCGGCATCTTTGCGCCATCGCTCTCCGTCGGCGCCGGCCTTGGTCAGCTGCTGGGGCTGCTGATGCCGGACCAGCCGCACGGCGCCATCGTGCTGCTCGGCATGATCGGCTATTTCGCGGGTGTGGTGCGGGCGCCGCTCACCGCCGCCATCATCATGATGGAAATGACCGCAGACCGCACGATGATCCTGCCGCTGTTCGCTACGGCGATCTTAGCCAACTGGGTGAGCGGGCAGATTTGCAAGCCCAAGCTCTATCACGCGCTGGCCCGGCAGTTCCGGCCCTGATCGCTTATCGGCGAGAGCTGGCATTGCGCACTTGCCTTGCGGGCACTTTTCAGCCATAGGCCGCCCCTTCGCCGGGCAGGCTCTCGCTGCGCCCGCCGCGAAGCTTTGTTTGAGACGACAGCCGGAGGGGCATGCGCATGGGGCGTATGTCAGCAATCGGCCAAAAGACAGGACGCATGAACCATGCCCTATTATGAGCATGTCTTCCTTGCGCGTCAGGATCTGGCACAGGCCCAGGTCGATGCGCTCGCGGAAAATGCCACCAAGATCATCGAGGCCAATGAAGGCAAGGTGACGAAGGTGGAAAGCTGGGGTCTCCGCAACCTCGCCTACAAGATCGCCAAGAACCGCAAGGCTCACTACGTGATGCTCAACATCGACGCGCCGGCTGGCGTGGTCGCCGAGCTGGAGCGTCAGACGCAGATCAACGAAGACGTGATCCGCTTCATGACCGTCCGCGTTGAAGAGCTGGAGGGTGGCCCTTCGGTGATGATGCGCAAGAACGAGCGCGACCGTGAGCGTCGTGGTGAGCGCGGCGACCGTGGTGACCGCCCGGATCGCGGCGATCGCGCGCCCCGCCGGGACCGCGAAGAAGCCTCGGACGGCGAATAAGGAGACCTGACACATGGCACGCCCATTTTTCCGCCGTCGCAAGACCTGCCCGTTCTCCGCAAAGGACGCACCGCGCATCGATTACAAAGATGTGCGCCTGCTGCAGGGCTTCGTCTCTGAGCGCGGCAAGATCGTTCCCTCGCGCATCACGGCCGTCTCGGCCAAGAAGCAGCGCGAGCTTTCCCAGGCAATCAAGCGCGCCCGCCATCTGGGCCTGCTGCCCTACATCGTGAAGTAAGGAGGGCGGACCCATGGAAATCATTCTGCTCGAGCGTATCGAGAAGCTGGGTGCAATCGGCGACGTCGTAACCGTCAAGGACGGCTATGCGCGCAACTATCTGCTGCCCAACAAGAAGGCGCTTCGCTCCAACAACGCCAACAAGAAGGTGTTCGAGGCCAACCGCGCCAAGATCGAGGCCGACAACGCAGCCCGTCGTGACGACGCTGCCAAGGCCGCCGAGAAGGTCGATGGTGTTCAGGTCGTCCTGATCCGTCAGTCGTCGAACAGCGGCCAGCTCTACGGATCGGTCTCGGTCCGTGACATCGTGGAAGCACTCCACGAAGCCGGCCACACCAATGTGAGCAAGTCGATGGTCGTGCTGGAACGCCCGATCAAGACGCTCGGCCTGTTCGACGTGCGCGTCTCGCTGCACCCGGAAGTCTCCGTCACCGTTCAGGCCAACGTCGCACGTTCGCCTGAGGAAGCCGACCTTCAGAAGGACGGCGTGGACGTCATGGCCTCCATGTTCGAGAAGGACGAAGCCGGCTTCACCGAGGATTACGATCCCAATGCCGAGCCGGGCGAAATCGCGACCGAGGCTGCCGAGCCGGCTGCCAACGAGGATACGGAAGAGGCCTGAGCCCCTTCCCTCTGCAAGCTTTAGAAACCCCGCCGGACAGATCGTCCGGCGGGGTTTTGCTTTGGGGAGATCGGATCGGCCGTCACCGGGCGCTGCCGGGCGGTTCAGGTCTCCAGATGCAGAAAATCGCGCGCGTAACTGCGCATATGGGCACCGCCATCGACGATGATCGTCTGGCCGGTCACCGACTCCGCCCGCGCCAGGTACAGCACGGCCTCGCCCACGGCCTCCGGCGTCGGCAACACGCCGAGCGGCGCGTGGCTGGCGAGCCGCTCCAGTTGCTCGGGCGTATAATCATAGGTCGCGAGCGTCAGCCCCGGCGAGACGGCGTTGACCCGAATGGCAGGCGCCAGCGTGCGCGCCGCGATCCGCGTGAAAGCCTCCAGCCCCGCCTTGCCCAGCGTATAGGCGAGCTGGTCGCCATGCGGCTGGGCCAGGCGCTGGTCGAGAATATTGACGATCGAGGCGCCAGCATCATCGGGCCGGGCCGCGGCGGCAAAGGCCTGGGTCAGCAACACCGGCGCAACCGTGTTGACCTGATGATAATCGGCCAGCTGGCCGGCGCTGACATTGGCCAGCTCGCTCTCGCCGAACAGCGAGGCGCTGTTCACCAGCAGATCCGGTGCACGGCCGAAATGATCGATCACCGCCGGCATCAGCCCCTCGGCGGCCCCCGGCGTCAGGAAATCCGCGACGAAGCCATGCCAGCGCACGCCTGTTTCGGCGAGGCATTCGGACAGGAAGCGATGCGGCTCCGCATCATGCCGGCCATGGATCGCCAGCGCATAGCCGGCGCGCGCCAGATGCATGGCGATGCGCGCGCCGAGGCGGCGGTGCCCCCCGGTGACGAGCGCGAGCGGGGCCTGCGCCGTCATTTTACGCCCATGAGGCGCAGCACTTCCTCTCGGCTTTTTTCGTCGCGCTTGAACACGCCCATCATCCGGCTGGTGCGCATGATCGTGCCATGGGTGCGCACCCCCCGCCCGGTCATACAGCCATGGGTCGCCTCGATCACCACGGCCACGCCGAGCGGCTTGAGATTCTCCCAGATGCAGTCGGCGACCTGCGCCGTCAGACGCTCCTGCACCTGCAGGCGGCGAGCGAACGCCTCCAGCACGCGAGCGAGCTTGGAGATGCCGACGACATAATCCTGCGGCAGATAGGCGATGTGCGCCTTGCCGACGATCGGCGCCATGTGATGCTCGCAATGCGACTGGAACGGGATGTCGGTGAGCAGCACGATCTCGTCGTAGCCACCAACCTCGTGGAAAATGCGCGAGAGGTGATAGGCCGGGTCTTCGGCATAGCCCTCGCAATATTCCCGCCAGGCGCGCGCGACGCGCTTGGGCGTTTCAATGAGGCCTTCCCGCTCTGGATCGTCGCCGGCCCAGCGGATGAGGGTGCGGATCGCCTCCTCGACTTCCTTGGGAACGTCCGGCTTTGCCGGCTTGGGACTGAGTTCGTTCTGGCTGGCCATGCCTACCCCCGGGAAAAGGACAAGAAGACACGCGGGTGTGCATGTCGATATGCTGATGCGGCGCAGATAGGCCGTTGGAACTTTCTATTCAACCGCAGACGCCCGAGTCGGGCCGCTTGCGCCCAAAAGGGCAGCGCGGACTCGGCATGCACGGCTCGCCCTGGCGCTAAAGATAGGGAAATTATGCCCCGCCCGCGCACCTTCCGTTGACGTTAGGGTAAGGCCGAGGATTGGCGGATTTCTTGGGCTTGCATGGACCACGCAAGTGGCGAAGCCGGCAGCGAGCCCTTGCGCGAAGGCGATGGCATGGCCCATATCGGCCGCACCAAAGGCCCCGCCAGACCTATAGGAGAGCGACCATGGAAGCCTTCATCTATGATGCCGTGCGCACACCGCGGGGACGCGGCAAGCCGGACGGGTCGCTCCATGAGGCGACGCCGGTACAGCTAGCGGTCCAGGTTCTCCAGGCGGTGCGCGATCGCAACGCCATCGACACGGCGGACGTGGATGACGTGATCCTCGGCTGCGTCGCCCCGGTCGGCGAGCAAGGGACGGACATCGCCCGCATGGCGGTGCTGACCGCCGGCTATGCCGAGACCGTGCCGGGCGTGCAGATCAATCGCTTCTGCGCCTCGGGCCTGGAAGCGGTGAACATGGCCCTGGCCAAGGTGATCAGCGGCGAGGCGGAGCTGGCCATTGGCGGTGGCGTGGAGAGCATGAGCCGCGTGCCGATGGGCGCAGACGGCGGCGCCTGGGCCTCCGATCCCAATGTCGCCTATGCCAGCTATTTTGCGCCCCAGGGCATTGGCGCGGACGTGATCGCGACCAAGTTCGGCTTCTCTCGCGACGATGTGGATGCCTATGCGGTGGAGAGCCAGAAGCGGGCCAAGGCCGCCTGGGACGACAAGCGCTTCGGCAAGTCGATCATTCCTGTGAAGGATGTGATCGGCCAGGTGCTGCTCGACCATGACGAGCATATGCGCCCGGAAACGACGATGCAGAGCCTCGCCAGCCTCAAGCCCAGCTTTCTCGCCATGGGCGAGGAGATGCCGGGTTTCGACACCATCGCCCTACTCCGCTACCCGGAGCTGGAGCGCGTCAACCATGTCCACCATGCCGGCAACAGCTCCGGCATTGTCGATGGCGCGGCGGCTGTGCTGGTCGGCAGTAGGGCGATGGGGGAGAAATACGGGCTCAAGCCGCGCGCCCGGATGAAGGCCATGGCTTCGGTCGGCTCCGAGCCGATGATCATGCTCACGGGCCCGGAAAACATTGCCGACAAGCTCCTGAAAAAGTCTGGAATGTCGGTCAGCGATATCGACCTGTGGGAGCTGAACGAAGCCTTCGCCAGCGTCGTGCTGCGCTACATGCAGGCGATGGGGCTCGATCACAGCCAGATCAACGTGAACGGCGGCGCCATCGCCATGGGCCATCCGCTCGGCGCGACCGGGGCCATGGTGCTGGGCACTGCGCTCGACGAGCTGGAGCGCTCCGGCAAGGGCACGGCGCTGATCAATCTGTGCGTCGGCGCGGGCATGGGCACGGGCATCATTATCGAGCGGGTTTGAATCCAGAAGTCCGTTCGCCCTGAGTAGGGGCTGAGCCTGTCGAAGACCCGTATCGAAGGGTCTTTCCGTGGCTCGATCCTTCGATACGCCACTTCGACAAGCTCAGTGGCTACTCAGGATGAACGGAGGGAACAAAATTGAACGAGTCAGGAGGCACATATGGCTACGACCATCACGACCGAGATCGACGGCGACGGCATCGCCCTCCTCACCATCGACGTGCCGGGGCAGTCGATGAATGTCATCACGCCCGACTTCCTGACCGACTTCGCCGCCGCCATCGCGCGGATCGGCAGCGAAGAGGCTATCAAGGGCGCGGTCATCTGCTCCGGCAAGGACAGTGGCTTCATGGCCGGCATGGACCTCAAATATCTCTCGGCCATGCTGCGCGAGGCAACGAGCGGCGGCGCGGACATGACAGCACTGTTCGACAATGTCTTCACCCTCAACGACTTGCTGCGCAAACTTGAGACCTGCGGAAAGCCAGTCGCGGTCGCCATCGAAGGCACGGCCATGGGTGGTGGTCTGGAACTGGCGCTCGCCTGCCATCACCGCGTGCTCAGCAACAATCCCAAGGTGCAGATCGGCCTTCCGGAAATCCTTGTCGGCCTGTTCCCCGGCGGCGGCGGCTCGCAGCGCCTGCCCCGGCTGATCGGCATCCAGGGCGCGCTGATGTATATGCTGCAGGGCAAGAGCTGGCGCCCGGCCGAGGCGGCGGCGATGAAGGTCGTCGATGAACTGGCCGACCCCGGCCAGACCGTCGAAGTCGCCAAGGCCTGGGTGAAGGCCAATCCCGATGCCCACACCCAGCCATGGGACCTCAAGGGCTTCAAGGTCCCTGGCGGATCGGGCCAGTTCAACCCCGGCTTCATCCAGACAATGATGGCCGCGACGGTGATGACCACCAAGCAGACCCAGCGGAACATCCATGCGCCGCACGCCCTGCTCAGCGCGGTCTATGAAGGCATCCAGTTGCCCATGGATCGGGCGATCCGCGTCGAGAGCAAATATTTCGCCAAGGTGGTGGCCGATCCGCAGGCGGGCAACATGGTCCGCACGCTGTTCGTCTCCAAACAGGCCGCCGAACGCGGCGCGCGGCGTCCCGCTGGCGTCGAGAAGGCGCCGACCAGAAAGCTGGCCGTGCTGGGCGCCGGGATGATGGGCGCGGGCATCGCCAATGTCGCGGCGCAGGCCGGTATCGACGTGGTGCTGCTCGACCGCGATCTGGCCTCAGCGGACAAGGGCAAGGCCCATGCGCAGGCGCAGATGCAAAAGCGCATCGGCCGGGGCATGACGCCGGAGAAGATGGAGCAAGCCCTCGCCCGCATTACCCCGGCGGACAGCGTGGATGCGCTGCAGGGCTGCGATTTCGTGATCGAGGCCGTGTTCGAAGACCCGGCGATCAAGGCGGAGATCACCCAGCGGGTCGAATCCGTGCTGGGGCCGGACGTGATCTTCGGCTCCAACACCTCCACCCTGCCGATCTCCGGCCTCGCCAAGGCGTGGTCGAAGCCCGAGAACTTCATTGGCGTGCATTTCTTCTCGCCGGTGGAAAAGATGCCGCTGGTCGAGATCATCCTCGGCAAGGGGACCGGCGATGCCGCCGTCGCCAAGGCGCTCGATTTCGTCGCGCAGATCCGCAAGACACCCATCGTCGTCAATGACTCGCGCGGTTTCTACACCTCGCGCTGCTTTGGCACTTATGTGCAGGAAGGCGCGCAGATGCTGGCCGAGGGCATCAACCCCGCGCTGATCGAGAATGTCGGGCGCCAACTCGGCATGCCGGTCGGCCCACTCGCCGTCTCGGACGAGGTCTCCATCGAGCTGGCCCATAAGGTAACGCTCGCCGCGAAGGCAGCACTGGGCGATGCCTATGTGCCCGCGAAGGCCGATGATGTCGTCGCGCATATGGTCGAGATCGGCCGCCTCGGCCGCAAGAACGGCAAGGGCTATTATGATTATCCGGCGGACGACGGGAAAAAGGCGCTCTGGCCCGGCCTTGCGGCGGAGTTCCCCCGCGCTCTCAAACAGCCGACGCCGGCCGAGGTGCGTGAGCGGCTGCTCTACCGCCAATTGGTCGAATGCGCCCGCTGCTTTGCCGAGGGCGTGCTGGTGACGCCGCAAGATGGCGATATCGGCGCAATCTTTGGCTGGGGCTTCGCGCCCTATACGGGCGGCCCGTTCAGCGCGATCGACACGATCGGCCCCGCGAAGGTGGTCGAGGTTCTGGATCGGCTGACGGCCGCACATGGCGAACGCTTCGCGCCGCCTAAGCAGTTGCGGGACATGGCAGCGCGCGGCCATGGCTATTATGACGGCGCGCAGGGGAAGGCCGCCTGAGATGATCGCAGGGCGGTCACTCAGGAGCATCGGGTCGCCCTGTACCCTCCCCCCTTAAGGGAGAGGGAGGCGCAGGCTTGGCAGCGTGCTGCCTTAGTCGAAGCTGGGAGAGGGGTAAGCGATCCAAAGGATCGCGCGGATCAAAGATCCGCCACCCTCATCCAACTGCGCCTAGCCGCTCATAGCGGCAAGGCTCCGTATCCTTCTCCCCCAAGGGGAGAAGGATTAAGCTTGTCACAGCCTTTGCCGGCATCACGGAGGATCACCCATGCTCACGCTCTACATCGCCCCCGGCGCCAGTTCGATGGCCCCGCACATCGCCCTCGTGCACATCGGGGCGCCGTTCGAGCTACGTTCGCTCTCCTTCGCCAAGCGCGAACAGGCTGAGCCGGCCTATCTCGCGATCAACCCCGAGGGCAAGGTGCCGACCTTGGTCACCGAGGAGGGCACGTTGACCGAAGTGGCGGCCATCCTCTTCTATCTCGCGCGGCGTTTTCCCGAGGCCGGGCTGCTGCCGAACGATGCCATGGACGAAGCGCAGGCTCTTTCCTGGATGTCGTTCGCCGCGTCGACGCTGCATCCCTCCTTCATTGCCGGGCAAGAGCGCGCGGAGGCCGCGCTCGAACAGGCCGAGCATCGGCTGGCGGGTCAGGAGTGGGCGGTAGGCGGCCGGCTTTCGGTGGCCGACATCCACCTTTTCCGCCTGTTCTGGCGGATGCGGCACACGCTCGCCCTGCCAGTGGAGAACTGGCCGGGCCTCACCGCTCATTATGACCGGATGATGGCGCTGCCAGCCGTTCGCAAGACCTGCGAGATCGAACAGTCGATCGGCTATGAATTGCGAGGTCTGCGGATGCCCTGAGCAGGCAGCCTCCGCTCAGGCGTCAGCCCAAACCGGCAGATCGAGCGTGAAGCGGGCGCCCTGCCCCAGCGCGCTCTCGACGGTCAGATCGCCGCTCATCGCGCGGGCAAGGCGGCGCGAGATATAAAGCCCCAGTCCGCTGCCATCCCCGCCGGAGAGGCCCAGTCGCTCGAACCGCTCGAAAATGCGCTGGTGATCGGCAGGGTCGATGCCGCCTCCCTGATCCGCAACGACAACGCGGGCGCGCCCGCCCTCGCTATCGACGCGGACCCAGATGGTGCTGTCGCGCGGGGTATGCCGCACCGCATTGCCGATGAGATTGACGAGAATCTGCAGCACGCGGCGATACTCACCGCAAGCCATGGCGCTCTCGCCCAGCGGCGGTGTCTGGATACGGATGCCGCGCTCGCCGGCACGAACATGCAGCAGGCCGGCGGCTCGGCGCGCCAGATCGGCCAGATCGACGCGCTCCTTCGCCACCCGGAAATCGGGGCGCTCAATGGCGTGAAGATCGGATAGGTCATCGACCAGATCTAGCAGATGGCGGCTGGCCTGGGCGATGTCCGCGCCATAGCCTGCATATTCCTCGCGCAGTTCACCATGGGCCTGCGCGGCAATGCTGCCGGCATTGGCGATGATCCGCCCGATCGGCTGGCGCAGGGCGCGGTCCAGCCGGGGGGCGAAGCCGGCATCGAACATGCCATCGCCAAAGAGATCGTGGATCTCCGCCGACGGCGCCTCTGCCTCGAGGCGGGGTTCCTGTGCGGGCTGGCTCTCCTGCGGCACGGCGCGGCCGCGATAGCCCATCAGCGCGCCATGCTCATCGAACAGCGGCTCGCCGGATATGCGATAGGATACGGCATCGTCGGCCCGCAGGCGCGCATGCTGGTCCGTAAACGGCATGCGCAGCGCCAACGCCTCGACCAGCGGCATCGGCGACACATCGTCCGCAATGATCGCATCGAGGCGGAAATAGGCCGTCAGCGGCTCGCCATCGCGGGGCGGCTCATGCCCGATGGCGGCGGCCTCGGCAGCGACCTGCCGGAAGCGCAGTTGCGTATCCACTTGCCACGGCCAGCCCGGCTCGGCGGGCGGCAGACGGCGCGCCATCAGCACGCCCAGTTCACCGGGCCATTGACGCGGAGCGCGCACCTGCCAGTCGACGATGGACATGGAATAGCCTTCCGCCTCCGGGCGGATCTGCACCCACATGCTGAGATCGGCCTCGCCCTGTGCAGCCTGCACCGCGCGGGAAATCGGTATGCGCAGCCGCGCGGCGAGGCGGACGAGCGCGGCCAGCGCAGGAATGGCGAGCGGCCCATGCGTATCGCCGCCTGCATCGGCCTGCAACCGCGCAAGCGGCGCGTCGGCCGAGATGATGCGGCCGTCGCCGTCCAGCCGCGCCAGGATTGGCTCCGTGCCGGGGGGCGCGACTGTCATCGGCCGTCCAGCAGAGCCAGCTTGTCCGCCAGCGCGCGCGGGTTCATCCGGTCGAGCAGCCATTGCATGGCCTGTTCCGCGTCAAAGGCGCGGTAGCCCTCGACAAACGCGACGAGCGCGGCATCGCCCCCTTCGGCGAGACCGGTGACCGGGCCGAGCATCTCTGCGACCTGAAAAGCGCCGGGATCGTCCACGCCCATGACCCGCAACAGGGCGAAGCGATCGCGCTCCTGCGGGCCGATCAGGGCCTGCAGCACCTCGTCCAGCGCAATGCCGCCTTCGCACTCCACGATGGCGGCGAAGAGCAGCAGCCGTGCTTCCGCCAGCGCGTGCGGGGCGACGGCGAAGCGCTGATCCGAATTAAGCGCACGCGCGCAGCGGCGGGCCTGCGCGATGGCACCCTGCCCTTCATCATGCCGGGCAATCAGCCCCTCGGCAGCGCGCGCAATGGCCGTCGTCAGCATGGGATCGGTGCCGGCGGCTTGTGCGCTGCTCCCGTTGACCAGCAGCGCCGCGACGGTCCACACGAGATCGTGATAGAGCTCGGCCGGCAGATCCGGCAGCATCGTCGCGTCGAGCAGCATCGGCCCGCACCAGTTGCGCTCCGCCAGCGCGAGGCCTGCCAGGGCGTCGAGATAGCGGCCATTGTCGCTGGCCTCGCTCTCCAGCCGCGAACGATCGCCATGGCGACCCTCGAGCCGATATTGCCGCATCAGCAGCGACACGCAGGCACGATGACGCAGATGGCGCAGCAAGTCCGGCGAAAGCACGGCGATGTCCCGCTCGATCGCCTGCCGCGCATAACCGGCATCGGGCATAGCGGAGATCGAAGCCACGGGCTCGCGGGCCAGTCCGGCGACCAGCGCCTGCTCGACCGCGTTCATCAGCCCGGCAAGATGGATACGCGTTTCGGCCAGCAAGGCATCGGTCCAGCGGCCGGGCGCATCGTCGGCCAGCCGCGCGAGATCGGCACCATGGCGAACCTCCAGCGCCAGCCCGCGAGCAAAGCGCGCGGCAAACACCGCGCCTTCCCGCTCGCCGCCATGGCGTTGCTGAACCGGTTCACCCACGCCCGTCATGCCCCATCCCTAGCCAAACAGGCTTAACAGGCCCTAAAATTCGGACCTTCCCACATGGAACAGTCGCGCGGCCAGCAGACCGGCCAGAACCCAGCCGAGCAGCGCAAAGGCTATTCCCACATAGCCGACGATAACGCCGGCCAGCACCATCAGCAATGCCGCCGGGACGCCGGGACGAAGCTGCACTTCCCAAAGCGCGGTGGGCGGCGTTCGTTCCGACCCGAAGGTGAAAAGAGTGAGGAACAGCAGCACGAACAGCACCGTGGTGAGCGCCAGCGGATCCGCTCCTGCCGCCCGCAAACCGGTCATGCCGAGCAGCAGCAGCGCGCCGCCCTGCACCAGCGCCAACGGCCAACGCCGACCAGTCGCCCGCAGGGTCAGCTGGGCATAACGATTTGCCAGCGCCGCGATGCCGAGCGCCGGCAGCATGAGGAGCAGCGCCGGAAAAGCCCATCCGCTGAGCCCCACTGCCACACTGCCCGCGCACAGCAGCACGGCAAGCAGCGCGATATGCGCCGGTTCCGCCTGCCGGTGCATCAACTCGCGGAGCAACGTACGCGAGAGCGGCGCAAGCAAGGCCGCAACGCCGCCGCCATCGCGCCAGCTTGCGTCGGGGGCGTAATCGCTCAGCGCATTCAGCGCCAGATCGGCACTGGACTGATCGGTGAGGAAGGCCAGCCGCCCCTGCAGCACCGGCTCGGGCGGCAGCATGATCCGCTCCACGCCATCCTGAACGGCGCGACGGAGCAAGGTGAGCACCAGATCCCACTCGCCCAGCATATCCAGCGTTGCGAGCAGCCGTGCCCCGGAAACACAGAACGCCCCGCCCCACATGCTGCTGGCATCCAGCCGCTCGAAGCTGGCCGTGCTCGCGCCCGAGGGCAGCACCAGCACCGCCTCGCCCCCGCTGATCGTCAGGGCGTCGAGCGCTTCTGAGGGGATCACCGCGCCTTCCGCCATCAGCAGAACAAGGTCTTCCGGCCCAATCGTGCGGGCCAGTTCCGGCATGTCGCGCACGACGCTTACCGGGCAATCGGTCTCCCGCGCGATATGATCGGCCATGCGGGTGAGGCCGGGCAAGTCCGCCTCGGCCGCCGCCGCATCGGCATGGATGATGAGCTTTTCCGCGCCCGCGCCAAGCGCCAGCCGCGCCTGATACTCGATGAGGCTCTGGCCGCCAAAGTCCAGCAGCGCCGATGACACGGGCGACTGCAAACCGTCCCGTGCGGCATTGCGCGCACTGAGCAGAGCGACCAGCACCATGGATGCTACCTAGAGACCGACATTCGACACAGACCATCTGTCTGGCAATGCGGTGGCCCGATTGCAAGGCCCCCATTTCGACACAGGGGGATGCCGTGAGAGTGATCAGCCGACACATGCGGTCGGGCGGTCAGTCTTCGTTTTCCGCCCCGACCGTCGCGAGCGCCTGGGTGATGCGCCGCAGGATGACCGGATCGCCCGGCGCGCCGACCAGTGCCTCGTCGGCAAGGTTCATCAGGCGATTAACGCCAAAGCTGGCGCACAGCCCCTTGAGTCGCAGCGCCGCCATCGTCCAGTTCGCATCGCAGCGGGAACGGGCGAGAAGATCAACCTGCCGGCCTGCGCTTTCGAGGAATGCACGACGCAAATCCGCGATGAGCGCACGGTCGGAACCGACTGCCGCAGCAAGGGCTGCTTCGAGCGTGCCAGGATCATATGCCATGGCCATCTGATAACCTTCGAAAGGTGAACAGAGTGTAAAACCGGGTTCCCCCTCAGAGGGAACATGTTAAGGAAATGTCATGTCCGACGCCCGAAAAGTCGAAAATCCGTCCCAAAACGGTACGGATCGGCGGGACATCGACCAGATTAGCGGCATCAATAAGGGGCCAGAACACGTGAAACAGGACGGCGTCTCGCGCCGCAACGAGTCGGATGCAGGCTGGGACGCGCCCGCCTTTCCCGATCGTTCCTCTGAGGGAGATCAAGGCATGGCCACATCCTTCGCCAGCGGCGCCAAAGAGCGCGAACCGCTCAGCCCGGCGCGGAAAGCCGCTTTGGGGGGCTTGGGCGTCATTGCCGTCGGCTGGGTCGCGCTTGTGGTCGCCAGCGGGACCGATCCGGACATCGGCGCGCGCTCGGCATGGCTGATCAACCTGATCGCGGTCGCGACGGCCCCCTTGTTGATCCTTGGCGGTCTCGCCGTGGTCCTGATGCGACGCCCGGCCGCGGCTGTAGCCTCGCTCAGCGCCGACGACGCCGCGCTGATCACCAGCGAAGCGCACCAGGCCCTCACCATGCTCACCGACGTGAACGGCCAGCTTGCCGGCCAGACCCGCGAAACCGCCCGGGCAGCCGAGGCGGCGAGCGAGTCCCTGCGCCGATCCATGACGGAAATCGCCGCGCAAACCGACCTGCTCGGCCAGAACAGCACGACCTCGCTGTCGCGCGTGAGTGCCGTCGGCGACCGTCTCGCCGCGATGGTCGATACGCTGCCCAAGCTGGAGGACCGGCTGGCGACACTGGGCGAAACGCTCGCACGGGTCGGTGGCGATCTGGGCCAGCGCCACGACGCGCTCGATCATCAGTTGCAAGCGACAGCTTTGGTGGCGGAGGAAGTCCGCCTGCAGCTCACCGATGCCGGCAAGGCGCTCTCGGCGCAGATCTCCGGGCTGCGCGACGGCGCGCATGACGCGGGAGAAGAACTGACCAATCTCTCCGAACTCTCCTCCGCCCGTCTCGACCTCACCATCGACCGCGTGAAATCCGTGCTCGATGCGACCGAGCAGCGCCTCGATGCGCAGAACGCCGCGCTGGCCGCGCTCGTCGAACAGAGCGCCGCGGCGATCGACCGCGCATCCAGCGGCGGCCTGGATCGCTTCGCTTCCACCTGCCGCGAGATGGAAGCCCTGCTCGACGGTCTCGATGCCCGATTGGAAGGGCAGACCGGCAGGAGCACGCAGTGGCTGACCCAGACGAGCGAGCAAGCAGTCGCGCTTGCCCATTCGTTCGATGCGCTGGAGCAGGCCTCGCTCGCCCGCACCCAGCAGCTTTCCGGCACGCTCAGCCGGCTGTCAGGGGAAACCCAGGCCCTGATCGAGACTCTGGGGCGCGGCGATGGCCATGCCGGTCAGCTTATCCAGCGCACTGAAGCGTTGCTGCTCGCCCTCGACAGCAGCGTGCGCGAGCTGGACGAGAGCCTGCCTGCCGCGATCGGCCGGGTTGAAAGCCAGCTTGGCACGATGCACGAACGCATCCGCACGGCAGGGCCTGCGCTTGAAGCCGTGGAAGCGGTGGCGACCGGAGTCGTCAGCCAGTTGCGCGAGTCCGACAGGGCGACCAACACCCAGCTCAGCGTGCTTACCGAGGCTTTGTGCAAGTCTCAGGATGCCCTTTCCGCGCAGCGCCAGCAAATCGCGGCGCTGGCCGATGCGGTCGAGCAGGCAGGTCGTGGCATGGAGGTGCTTGGCGAGACGGTCGGCCCGCGTCTGGCGGAAGCGCTGGGCGAAGTCCGCAATGCCGCCGACGCTGCTGCCTCACGCGCGCGAGAAGCGATGGACAACGTGATCCCGGCAGCCGCGCAGGGGCTCGCAGTGGCCAGCGACAAGGCCATCCGGCAGGTGGTTGAGGCGACCGTCTCGAGCGAACTGGCCCGGCTGGCTCAGGCGGCCGACGAGGCTGCGCAGACCGCCCAGAAGGCCACCCACAAGCTGAGCGGCGACATGCTGACCCTCGCCGAAGCCGGCAAGACGCTCGACCTCGCCATCAGCGCACATCGCGAGAAGCTGGAGACGCAGGACCGCGATCTGATCTCCGAACGATCGGCCATGCTCATCGGCGCATTGGGCGAGCACGCCATCGATGTCGGCAAGTGGTTCGACAAGGATGTCTCGGACAGCGACTGGAACGCTTATCTCAAGGGCGACCAGGGCCTATTCGCACGGCGCGCGACCAAGCTGGTCAACAATGCAGAGGCGAAGCAGATCCACGCCCTCTATCAGGACGATGCCACCTTCCGCGAGCATGTGAACCGCTACATCCGCGACTTCGAAATGCTGCTGCGCACGGTGATGGCCGCCAAGGACGGCAGCACCCTGGCGCTGACAATGATCTCGTCGGATATCGGCAAGCTCTACGTGGCGCTTGCCCAGGGCATCGACCGGCTTCGGCCAAATTGAGGCCGAACTGAGCGGGGCGCGCGGCTGAAACCGCGCGCCCGCCTCCCGCTTATTGCCGGAGGCTCTCCGGCGCGTTCAAAAACCCGTCGAAGCTGCGTATGGTCACCCAGCCATATTCCCAGTTCGCGTAGAACAGCGCGAAGAACAGGGCTGAGAGCACCGTCGTGCGCAGGATCATGCGGAAGAAGCGGAACTCGTGGGGCGCGCTGTCCGCCTGCCCCGGCACCTTCTCCTTCCCAAGCTCGTCGCTGGTGCGCACGCCGAACGGCAACACCAGAAACAGGCTGAGAAACCAGATCAGAAAATAGATCGCCAGCGCGGAGCCGATTTGCATCCTCGCCTCCCTCAGCCGGCTTGCACGATCGTCACGTCGACGATCGGCTTCTTGCCGGTCCACTCGAACGCCACGCGCCGCGCGCCGATGCGCACCGCTTCCCGCAAGGATTCGACGTCCCCACTCGCCTTGCCCTTGGCAACCACTGCGCCCACAGCCTTGGCCGCATCGGCCAGGAACTGCTCGCGATCATCCTCGACCGGCACGCCCTTGGTGCGGATGTCCGGCGCGCCGAGCATCTTGCCCTTGGCGGAAATGGCGAGGCCCACGCTCATATGGCCGTGGATCATGATCTTGCGGCGCTCGTTCATGGTGTTGCCATCGGCCGGCAGGATCACATCGCCATCCAGCACGAGGCGCCCGGCGCGCGTCTCGCCGATCTTGTGCGGCCCATCGGGCGCGAGGCGGATGATGTCGCCATTGGTCTGCACGATGCCGCGCTCGATGCCCTGCTCCGCGGCAAAGCGCGCCTGCTCCGCCATATGGCGCAATTCGCCGTGCACCGGCACAATCATCTCGGGCCGGATCCAGCCATACATCGCCGCCAGCTCCGGCCGCCCGGGGTGGCCGGAGACGTGGATATGCGCGTCATTCTCGGTGATCATCACCACATTCTTGGCCGCCAGCGCATTCTGGATGCGGCCGATGGCCAGTTCGTTGCCGGGAATCTTGCGCGACGAGAAGATCACCGTGTCGCCGGTATCCAGCTTGATCGGGTGTTGATCGGTCGCGATGCGGGCGAGCGCGGCGCGGGATTCTCCCTGGCCGCCAGTCGCGATGATCATCGCTTCGCGCGGCGGCACCGCCATGATCGCGTCGAAGTCCAGCATCGGCGGCAGATTCTGCAGATAGCCGCAGCTCTTGGCGATGGTGATGATGCGATCGAGCGAGCGCCCGGCGACACAGAGTTTGCGCCCGGTGAGCCGCGCCACATTGGCCAGCGTCTGCAAGCGCGCGGCATTGCTGGCGAAGGTGGTCACCACCACCCTGCCCTTGGCGCCGGCAACCGTACTCAGCAGATCGGCCTGCACAGAGCCTTCCGAGCCGCTGGCCTCGGGATTGAACACATTGGTGCTGTCGCAAACGAGCGCCAATACGCCCTCGTCGCCCACAGCCTTCAGCTCCTCCGCCGTGGAGGGCACGCCGATCTGGGGCTCATCGTCGAGCTTCCAGTCGCCGGTATGGAAGATGCGGCCAAAGGGCGTCTCGATCAGCAGCGCATTCCCTTCAGGAATCGAGTGCGCCAGCGGCAGATAGCGCATCCGGAAGTCGCCGAGTTCGAAGCTCTCATCCTCCTGGATGACATGCAGCGTCACGCTGTCCGTCAGACCTTCCTCGGCGAGCTTGCCCCGCACCAGACCGGCGGTGAACGGCGTCGCATAGATCGGCACGTCGAGATCGGCCGCGAGATAGGGCACCGCGCCGATATGATCCTCATGCCCATGGGTGAGCACGATGCCGAGCAGATCCTTCTGCCGCTCCTCGATGAACGCGGTGTCCGGCATGATGAGATCGATGCCCGGGAAGGACGGATCGGAGAAGGTCACCCCCAGATCCACCATCAACCATTTGCCACGACAGCCATAGAGATTGAGATTCATGCCGATTTCGCCTGACCCACCAAGGGCCAGGAAGAGAAGTTCATCGCCTGGCGTCATGCACTTTTTCCGCTGCGTTCATAAAGGAGTGCCAGGCCGGTCAATGTGAGATCCGGCACGATGGCATCGAAGAGATCGGTCTTCTGGTCGAACAAAATGGCGAGGCCGCCGGTGGCGAGAACAGTCGCCGGGCGGCCGATCTCCTTGCGCATCCGCATGACCAGCCCCTCCATCATTGCCACATATCCCCAGAAAACACCAATCAGCATCTGGTCCTCCGTGGTGCGGCCGATCACGGAATCATTGTTGCGGGGGGATTCGATGGCGATGCGGGGCAGTTTCGCGGCATTGTTCACCAGCGCATCGAGCGACAGGTTGATGCCCGGCGCAATGATCCCGCCCTTATAGGCGCCGGTATAATCGATATAATCGAAGGTCGTCGCCGTGCCGAAATCGATGACGATGAGATCGCCTTCATAGGCGTCATGGGCGGCGATGGCATTGAGCGCGCGATCCGCGCCGAGCGTCTGGGGCATCGGCACATCGACATTGATATGCCATTCCACCGGCGGCTTGCCGGCGATCAGCGGCTCGACGCCGAAATATTTGCGGGCGAGCGTATCGAGATTATGGAGCGCGCGCGGCACGACCGTAGAGACGATCACCGCCGTCACATCCTTCATGCCCAGCCCTTCCAGCTGGAGCAACTGGTTGATCCACACGGCATATTCATCGCCGGTGCGGCGCGGATCGGTGGCGATCCGCCAGCGGGCGCGGATCGTGCGATCGGACGCGATCAGCGCGAAGACGACATTGGTATTTCCGGCATCGATGGCTAGCAACATGGGCTGATCCTCTCAGGCGGCGTTGCGCGTTTCCCGCGTCGAATTCAAGGCAATATGCCGACATCGCCGCTGTGCACGACGGCCTGCGAGCCATCCTCGCAGGCGAGCATCAGCGCGCCATCGCCGCGCAGGCCGGCAAAGCGCCCGTGCAGGGGTGCGTCTGCCGTGCCGGTGACGACCAGCGGCGTTCCGAGTGGATGCGCGCGGGCCAGCCAGGCCGGCACCAGCCCGGCCATGCCTTCTGCGCGCCAGAAAAGCAGCCACCGGTCGACCGCTAGGACCAGCGCGTCGAGGACGGTCTCGGCGGTCACGCTGGCCCCGCCGGGCAAGGCATTCAGCGCCACGGTCGCGCGGTCCGTGAGCAACGGCGCGCTGGTGATGTTGATGCCGACCCCGGCGATGATCGCCCGCCCCTCCCGCTCCAGCAACATGCCGGCGAGCTTCGCCCCGTCCGCCAGCAGGTCATTGGGCCATTTCAGCAGGATCGGCGCTGCCCCGGCGAGGCTCGCAAGCGCATCGTGCACGGCGATCCCCATCATCAGGCTGATGCCTGTGACGGGCGGATCATCCGGCCGCAGTGCGATCAGGGTCGAGGCATAGAGATTACCCGTCGGACTATGCCATTCACGACCGAGCCGCCCCCGCCCCCCCGTCTGGCGCTCGGCGCGCAGCCAGTGTCCGTCCGGCCAGCCATCGGCCTGCGCGCGCAGATCGGCGTTGGTAGAGCCGGTTTCCGGCACGACATGGATGCGCTCGCGCGGCACTTAGCCAAACCCCTGTTCAGCCATGCTGTGACTGAGGATAACGGACACGCTCGTCAGGCGCTGCAGCACCGCCCCGCTCACGAGGCGATGCCAAGCGATTTCAGAACAGCGAGGCCGCAGCAGCCGCGCTCGCGCGGTCAAGCCAGGGGTTGAGCAGATAGCCCACCACGATGACCGCCGCGCAGGCCGTCATCAGGCCATATTCCAGCGGGCTGCGCGCGGTCGCATAAGGCTCGGCCGGCTGGTCGAAGTACATCGTCTTGACCACCTTGAGATAATAGAAGGCGCCGATGACCGAGGCGGCAATACCGATGGCGGCGAGCGGGGTGAGGCCCGCACCGACCGCGGCATCGAACACCAGGAACTTGGCCCAGAAGCCGAACAGCGGCGGAATACCCGCAAGGCTGAACATGAAGATGGCCAGCGCAGCCGCCAGACCCGGCCGCGAGCGCGACAGGCCCGCGAGGCTCGCGATCGTCTCGACCGGATTGCCGTCCTCATCGCGCATCTGCAGCACGCAGATGAAGCTGCCGACCGTCATGATGATGTAGATGAACAGATAGCTCATCACCGCTGCAACGCCTTCGGCCGTGCCGGCCGCCAGGCCGATCAGCGCGAAACCGATGTTGTTGATCGAGGAATAAGCCAGCAGCCGCTTGATGTTGGGCTGGTTGATCGCCGCGACGGCACCCAGCACGATGGAGGCCAAGGCCATGAAGATGATGATCTGCTGCCAGGCGACGCCGCTCGGCCCCATCGCGCTGATCGCCACGCGCACCGTCAGCGCGAGCGCAGCGACCTTGGGCGCGCTGGCGAAGAAGGCGGTAACCGGCGTCGGCGCACCTTCATACACGTCGGGCGTCCACATGTGGAACGGCACCGCACTGATCTTGAAGGCAAGGCCAGCCAGCACGAACACCATGCCGAACATCTCGCCGGTGCTCAGGCCATCGGCCATCGCTGCGGCGACACCGGTGAAGCTGGTCGTGCCGGAGAAGCCATAAAGCAGCGACATGCCATAAAGCAGGATGCCGCTCGCGAGGCCGCCGAGCACGAAATATTTGAGGCCCGCTTCTGCCGAGCGCGAATCCTTGCGGGCAAAGCTCGCGAGCACATAGGCGGCCAGGCTCTGCAGCTCGAGGCCGATATAGAGCGTCAGCAGATCGGCCGCCGACACCATCATCGACATGCCGATGGACGAGAAGAGGATCAGCACCGGATATTCGGCACGCAGCCCACCGTCGCCATCGAAGAAGCGCGGGGCCACGACGATGCAGGCCGCAGCCGCGAAGAAGATCAGCGCCTTGGCGAAGCTCGCAAAGGCATCGGCGCGGTAGAGTCCCTCGAAGATCAAACCGCCGGCATTCACCGCAGGCGTGGCGAGCAGCAGCCCGGCCACGGCCAGCGCCAGCACCGAGAGCCAGCTCACCGTGCGACCGGCGCTGTCGCCTGCAAAGGCACTGACCATCAGCAGGACCAGGCCCGAGATCGTCAGCGTGATTTCCGGCAGGACCGAAGCAAATACGCCCAGGCTATCCATCAGTGCGCCCCCTCGGCGTGTTCTTCATGATGTGTTGTAGCGGCCTTGCCCGTGCCCTTGGTGAGGTGGGCGTCACCGGCGGGCTTCACCGCCTCTGTGCGGGCAACGATGCTGGCGACATTGCCGCGCATCGGCGCCAGGAAGCTTTCGGGATAGACGCCCATCCACAGCACTCCGGCGGCAATCGGCACCAGCAGCGCCAGTTCGCGCGCCGAGAGGTCCGGCATGGCGCGCACGTCATCCTTGACCAGATCGCCGAACACGACGCGGCGGTAGAGCCACAGCATGTAGGCGGCACCCAGGATGATGCCGGTGGTGCAGACCAAAGCGACCCAGCTCGATGCCTGATAGATGCCCATCAGCGACAACAGTTCGCCAACGAAGTTGCTCGTGCCCGGCAGGCCAACGGAGGCCATAGTGAAGAGCATGAACAGCAGCGCATATTTGGGCATGTTGACGGCAAGGCCGCCATAGCGACTGATCTCGCGAGTGTGCAGGCGATCATAAATGATGCCCACGCACAGGAAGAGCGCGCCGGAAACCAGGCCGTGGCCCAGCATCACCATCATGGCGCCCTCGACGCCCTGCTGGTTGAAGGCGAACAGACCGACCGTCACGATCGCCATGTGCGCGACCGAGGAATAGGCGATCAGCTTCTTCATGTCGCTCTGCACCAGCGCGACGAGGCTGGTGTAGACCACCGCGACCATCGAGAGGCCCCAGACCAGCCAGGCCAGTTCGGCCGAGGCGACCGGGAACATCGGCAGCGAGAAGCGGATGAAGCCATAGCCGCCCATCTTGAGCAGCACGCCGGCGAGAATCACCGACCCTGCGGTCGGCGCCTGCACGTGCGCATCCGGCAGCCAGGTGTGGACCGGCCACATCGGCATCTTCACCGCGAAGCTAGCGAAGAAGGCGAGGAAGAGCCACGTCTGCGCGTGCGGCGGGAAGTCATAGGCCATCAGCACCGGAATGGCGGTGGAGCCGGCCGTGCGGACCATCCACAGCATCGCGATGAGCATCAGCACCGAGCCGAGCAGCGTATAGAGGAAGAATTTGTAGCTGGCGTAGATCCGGTCCGCGCCGCCCCAGATGCCGATGATGAGATACATCGGGATGAGGCCGGCCTCGAAGAAGATGTAGAAGAGGAAGATGTCTTGCGCCGCGAAGACGCCGATCATCAGCGTCTCCATGAACAGAAACGCAGCCATATATTCGCCGACGCGGTCCTTCACGGATTCCCAGCTGGCGCCGATACAGATCGGCATCAGGAACACCGTGAGTGCGATCAGCATCAGCGCGATGCCGTCGATGCCCAGCGCCCAGGCGAACCGCCCGAAGATCGGCGCATATTCGGTGAACTGCCATTCCGCCGCGCCGGGCGTCATGTCGAAGCTCAGCCAGAGGATAGCGCCCAGCACCAGGTCGATCAGGGTCGCGGCAAGCGCGATCCAGCGCGCCGACTGCGCCGAGACGAACAGGCAGGCGATGGCGCCGATCATCGGAACGGCGAGCATCAGCGAAAGGATGGGGAAGCTCTGGCTCATTTCGGCATGATCGCCCAGGTGACTGCCGCGGCGAGGCCAATCAGCATCACCAGCGCATAGGAATAGAGATAGCCCGATTGCATGGCTCGCGTGACCCGGCTGCCGGCGACGACGACTGCCGCCGCGCCATTGGGACCGAACCGATCGATGACCCCCTGGTCGCCGCCCTTCCAGAAGACGCGGCCAAGCCACATGGCCGGGCGAACGAAGATGAGATCATACAGCTCGTCGAAATACCACTTATGCAGCAGGAAATCGTAGAGCATGTAGAACTGCGCCGTGAATTTGGCCGGCCAGTCGGTGTGGCGGATATAGGCCAGCCAAGCGATGACGAGGCCGGTGAGCATGACGACGGCCGGCGTCGCCTTCACCCAGAACGGCACTTCATGCGCGGCATGGACCAGATGCTCGTTGAAATAGAGCGTGCTGGCCGCCCAGAAGCGGGCGCCCTCCTCGACCCCGAAGAAGCTGTAGTAGAACACATAGCCACCCAGCACCGCACCAAGGCTCAGCACGATCAGCGGGATAAGCATGACCAGCGGGCTCTCATGGGGATGATAGCCTGCCGTGCCGGTCGCCTGCGCATCTACGCCATGGCCGTGCGGATCATGACCCGCATCTTCCTGCGCCGGCGGATTCTCCGCGCCATGCTCGGCATGGCCGTGCGCTTCGGCGTGGGCATGGTCGTCATGACCGTGGCCGTGGGCATCATGCCCATGCGCGTCATGCACAGCGTGCTGAATGTGCTCGCTGCCTGCCCAGCGGGGCTTGCCCCAGAAGGTCAGGAACATCAGGCGCCAGCTGTAGAAGCTGGTGAGCAGCGCAGCAAAGGCGCCGACGAAGAACGCGCCCGTGCCGTGGCCTCCCGCCGCAAAAGCGCTCTCCAGGATCGCATCCTTGGAGAAGAAGCCGGCAAAGCCGAAATAGGTGCCAGGAATGCCGACGCCAGTGATGGCCAGCGTGCCGAGCAGCATCGTCCAGAAGGTAATCGGGATCGATTTCCGCAGGCCGCCATAATAGCGCATGTCCTGCTCATGGTGCATGGCATGGATCACCGAGCCTGCACCGAGGAACAGCAGCGCCTTGAAGAAAGCGTGCGTGAGCAGGTGGAACATCGCGGCGCCATAAGCGCCGACGCCAGCGGCGAAGAACATGTAGCCGAGCTGCGAGCAGGTCGAATAGGCGATCACGCGCTTGATGTCGGTCTGCACCGTGCCGATGGTGGCGGCGAAGATGCAGGTTGCCGCGCCAACGATGGTAACCACCGCCATGGCCGTCGCGCTCGTCTCGAACAGCGGCGAGAGGCGGCAGACCATGAACACGCCTGCCGTGACCATGGTCGCGGCGTGGATCAGTGCGGAGACCGGCGTCGGGCCTTCCATCGCGTCCGGCAACCAAGTGTGGAGGCCGAGCTGCGCGGACTTGCCCATCGCGCCGATGAACAGCAGCAGACACAGCACCGTCATGGTGTCGAGGCGCATGCCGAGGAAGCCGATGGTCGAGCCGGCCATGGTCGGCGCGGCCGCGAGGATCGCCGGAATGTCGATCGTGCCGAACACCAGATAAATGCCGAAGATGCCGAGCATGAAGCCCAAGTCGCCGACGCGGTTGACGACGAACGCCTTGATGGCTGCCGCGCCCGCCGACGGCTTCTTGTACCAGAAACCGATCAGCAGATAAGACGCCAGTCCCACGCCTTCCCAGCCGAAGAACATCTGCAGCAGGTTATTGGCGGTCACCAGCATCAGCATCGCGAAGGTGAACAGCGAGAGATAGGCAAAGAAGCGCGGCTGATCCGGGTCCTCGTCCATATAGCCCCAGCTATACAGGTGGACGAGCGCGGAAACGCTGGTGATGACCACGAGCATCGTCGCCGTGAGCGAATCCACCCGCAGCGCCCAGCTGACGTCCAGCGTGCCGGAGCGCATCCAGGTGAACAGCTCGACAATCTGCGGCTGCGCATTGCCGGTAAGGTAGGAGATGAAGATCGGCCAGGAGAGCGCGCAGGAGAGGAACAGCGCGCCCGTCGTGATGATCTTGGACGGCACATTGCCGATGGCGCGCTGGCCCAGCCCCGCGATGATCGCGGCCAGCAGCGGACCGAAGACGATGATTGAGATCACGCGATCAGCCCTTCATCTGGTTGACATCGTCGACGGCGATAGTGCCGCGCTGACGGAAATAGATGACGAGGATCGCCAGACCGATCGCCGCTTCACCGGCGGCCACCGTCAGAACGAACATGGCGAAGACCTGCCCGACCAGATCGCCCAGATAGGCGCTGAACGCGACGAGATTGATGTTCACCGCCAGCAGGATCAGCTCGATCGCCATCAGGATGACGATGATGTTCTTGCGGTTGATGAAGATGCCGAGCACGCCGAGCACGAAAAGGATCGCGCTGACGACGACGTAATGACCCAGGCCGATCACAGCTCTACCCCCTTGCCCACCGGCTGATCGATGTTGCGCACGGCATCCTCGGGCCGGCGGCGGACCTGCTTGCCAATGTCCTGCGAGCGCACGCCGCCCCGGGCGCGATGCGTCAGCACGATGGCGCCGATCATCGCAACGAGCAGGATGAGCCCGGCCGCCTCGAACAGGAAGATGTAGCGCGAGTAAAGCAGCGCGCCGATCGCCTGGATGTTCGGCATGTCCGTCGGTGTCGGCGCAGCCCGCTGCGCGAGCGTGACCTCACCGGCCTGCCAGATGGCGATGCCCAGCACCAGCTCGACCAGCAGGATCAGCGCGATTGCGCCGCCCAGCGGGAAATAACTGACGAAACCGGCTCGCAACTCCGCGAAATCGATGTCGAGCATCATCACCACGAAGAGGAAGAGCACGGCGACCGCACCCACATAGACGATGACGAGCAGCATCGCGACGAACTCGGCGCCGAGCAGCACCATGAGTCCCGCCGCGTTGAAGAACGCCAGGATGAGCCAGAGCACGCTGTGCACCGGATTGCGCGCGAGAATGACCATCGTGGCGGATGCCACGACGATGCTCGCGAACAGGTAGAAGGCGAAAACTTGAACGGTCAAAACGTCCCCCTCTGGTCCCTTCGCGGCGCCTTAACGGTAGGGGGCATCGGCGGCAAGGTTCGCCGCGATTGCCCGCTCCCATTTGTCACCATTGGCGAGCAGTTTCGCCTTGTCGTAATAGAGTTCTTCACGGGTTTCCGTGGCAAACTCGAAGTTCGGGCCTTCCACGATCGCGTCGACCGGGCAGGCTTCCTGGCAGAAGCCGCAATAGATGCACTTCACCATGTCGATATCGTAGCGCGTCGTGCGGCGCGAGCCATCGTCGCGCGGCTGCGCCTCGATGGTGATCGCCTGCGCCGGGCAGATTGCCTCGCACAGCTTGCACGCGATGCAGCGTTCCTCGCCATTGGGATAACGGCGCAGCGCATGCTCGCCGCGGAAGCGGGGCGAGATCGGGTTCTTCTCATAGGGGTAGTTGATGGTCGCCTTGGGCTTGAAGAAATACTTCAAGGTTAAAGCGTGCGCCTTCAAAAACTCCCAGAGGGTGAAGGATTTGACGAGATGCGCAATCATGCGCCGCCTCCATAGCGGGTCAACATCAGGAACCCGGACACGAGGAATACGAAGAAGAGCGAGAGCGGCAGGAAGACCTTCCAGCCCAGCCGCATCAGCTGGTCATAGCGGAAGCGGGGCACCGTCGCCTTCACCCATGAGAAGATGAAGAAGAACACGAAGGTCTTGCCCAGCAGCCAGATGATGCCCGGCACAACGTAGAGCGGCGCCCAGTCGATCGGCGGCAGATAGCCACCCCAGAAGAGCAGCGCGTTGAGCAGGCACATCAGGATGACGTTGGCATATTCACCGAGCCAGAAGAGCGCGAAGCTCATCGACGAATATTCGGTCTGGTAGCCGGCGACGAGCTCGGATTCCGCCTCGGTCAGGTCGAAGGGCGCCCGCGCCGTCTCCGCCATGGACGAGATGAGGAACACCACCGCCATCGGGAAGAGCAGCGGGTTGAAGCCATGGCCGTTGAGGAAGCCATAATAGCTGCGCTGCGTCTCGACGATGATCGAGAGATTGAAGCTGCCCGACCAGAGCACGACGCTGATCAACACGAAGCCGATCGAGACCTCATAGGAGATCATCTGCGCACTGGCGCGCATCGCAGAGAAGAAGGGATATTTGGAGTTGGAGGCCCAGCCCGAGATCACCACGCCGTAAACGCCGAGCGAGCTGATCGCGAGAATATAGAGCAGGCCGACATTGATGTCCGCCAGCACCATTCCGGCATCGAATGGGATCACCGCCCAGGCCAGCAGTGCCACCGTGAAGGTGATGATCGGCGCAAGAATGAACAGGCCCTTGTTGGCCGCGCTCGGGATGATCGTTTCCTGCAGGAAGACCTTGAGGCCGTCCGCAAAGGACTGGAGCAGGCCAAAGGGACCAACAACGTTCGGGCCGCGACGCAGCGCCATCGCCGCCCAGATCTTGCGGTCAGCATAGATGATCATCGCCACCGCCAGCATGAGCGGCAGCGCGATGAGCAGGATGAGGATCAGGTTGGCGACGAACCAGCCGAAGCCCGTACCCAGATAGGTCTGGAAAAACTCGGTCATTCCGCGGCCTCCGCGAACTCTTCACCCATGACCAGTTCTGCCGAGCAGCGCTTCATCGTCGGGCTGGCCCGACAGATGGCGTTGGTCAGATAGAAGTCCTTGATCGGCAGGCTAATCGGGCCGGTAGCATTGCTCGCCAGCGACGGGGCCGACCAGCCAAAATCGACCAGGCCTTCCTGCGCCAGCGCCGGGACGGCGGCATACATGGCCGCACGCAGCGCCTCAAAGCTGTCGAACGGCAGCTTCTTGCCCAGCACGTCGGAAAGCGCGCGCAGGATCGTCCAGTCCTCGCGGGCATCGCCCGGCGCGAACACGGCCTTGTCGCCCCGCTGCACGCGACCTTCCGTGTTCACATAGGTGCCGGCCTTCTCGGTATAGGCCGCCCCGGGCAGGATCACGTCCGCTGCATGGGCGCCCTTGTCGCCATGATGGCCGACATAGACCTTGAAGCTCTTGCCGAAGAGGTCGAACGGCACATCGTCCGCGCCCATAAGGAACAGCAGCTTGGGCTCGCTCTGCGCGATCGCCTTCACCCCGCCCTGCGCGGCATAGCCGAGCATCAGGCCGCCCATCCGTGCGGCCGCCATGTGGACGACGTTGAAGCCGTTCCAGTCAGCCTTGATCAGACCCATCGTATTCACCGCCGCCAGTGCGGCGCCATGCACGCCCGCGGCCGCCAGCGCACCGCCGCCCATGATGAGCGCCGGGCGGTTGGCCGCAGCGAAGGCATCAAGCACATCCTTGGGCAGGTTCGCGAGCAGCGCGGCATCGTTGCCGAGCGAGGTCACCTTATAGGTCAGGTCCACATCGGGCCCGATGGTCCAGACCTTGGCGCCCTTCTTGATCGCCTTACGGATGCGCGTGTTGATCAGCGGCGCTTCCCAACGCAGATTGGTGCCGACCAGCAGGATCGCGTCCGCCGTCTCGATGCCGGCGAGCGTCGAATTGAAGTTCACCGCCGAGAGGCTGGAGACGTCATAATCAAGGCCGCCCTGACGGCCTTCCAGCAGCGAACCGCCAAGACCATGGACAAGCTCACGCGCGGCGAACATCGTCTCGCAATCGAGCTGATCGCCGGCGATCGCCGCGACCGAACCGTTGGCGCTTTTCGCCACGGCAGCGATGGCCGCAAAGGCCTCGTCCCACGTCGCGGCGACGAGCTGGCCGTCCTTGCGAACATAGGGCTTGTCCAGACGCTTGCGCATCAGCCCGTCAACGGCGTGGCGGGTCTTGTCGCTCGCCCACTCCTCGTTCACGTCATCATTGACGCGCGGCAGCACGCGCAGCACGGCGCGGCCGCGGCTGTCGATGCGGATGTTGGTGCCCACCGCATCCATCACGTCGATGGCGAGCGTCTTCTTCAGCTCCCAAGGCCGCGCCTCGAAGGCATAGGGCTTGGACGTCAGCGCGCCGACCGGGCAGAGATCGACCACATTGCCGGAAAGCTCGCTCTTGGCGGCATGCTCCAGATAGGTGGTGATCTGCATGTTCTCGCCGCGATAGATCGCGCCGATCTCCGGCACGCCGGCCACTTCCTCGGCAAAGCGCACGCAGCGGGTGCACTGGATGCAGCGGGTCATCACCGTCTTGACGATGGGCCCCATATATTTCTCGGTGACCGCGCGCTTGTTCTCGTCGTAGCGCGACTGGCCACGGCCATAAGCGACGGACTGGTCCTGCAGATCGCACTCGCCGCCCTGATCGCAGATCGGGCAATCGAGCGGGTGATTGATGAGCAGGAACTCCATCACGCCCTCGCGGGCCTTCTTCACCATCTCGCTGTCGGTGCGGATTTCCTGACCATCAGCGGCCGGCAGCGCGCAGCTCGCTTGCGGCTTGGGCGGCCCGGGCTTCACCTCGACAAGGCACATGCGGCAATTGCCCGCAATGGAGAGGCGCTCATGATAGCAGAAGCGCGGAATTTCCTTGCCGGCCAGCTCGCACGCCTGAAGCACGGTGGCTCCGGCGGGCACTTCGATGTCGATGCCGTCTACTTTGACTGTGGGCATGATTACTCCGCTGCCTCCAGCACAGGGGCGCCGCCGCGCTTGGCCGCGATGCGGCGCTCGATCTCGGGGCGGAAATGGCGAATGAGGCCCTGGATCGGCCAGGCGGCTGCGTCGCCGAGCGCGCAGATGGTGTGGCCTTCGACCTGCTTGGTGACCTGGAAGAGCATGTCGATCTCTTCCACCTCGGCATCGCCGCGCACAAGCCGCTCCATCACGCGCCACATCCAGCCGGTGCCTTCGCGACAGGGCGTGCACTGGCCGCAGCTCTCATGCTTGTAGAAGTAGCTGAGCCGCGCGATCGCCCGCACGATGTCGGTCGACTTGTCCATGACGATGACCGCCGCCGTGCCAAGGCCGGAGCCGAGCGCGCGCAGGCCATCGAAATCCATCGGCGCGTCCATGATCTCGGCGGCCGGCACCAGGGGCACCGAAGAGCCGCCGGGGATGACCGCCAGCAGATTGTCCCAGCCGCCGCGAATGCCGCCGCAATGGCGATCGATCAGTTCGCGGAACGGGATGCTCATGCTCTCCTCGATCACGCACGGCTTGTTCACATGGCCGCTGATCTGGAAGAGCTTTGTGCCGCGGTTGTTCTCGCGCCCGAAGCTGGAGAACCAGCCGGCGCCGCGCCGCAGAATGGTCGGCGCAACCGCGATGCTCTCGACATTGTTGACCGTGGTCGGGCAGCCATAGAGGCCCGCGCCCGCCGGGAATGGCGGCTTGAGGCGGGGCTGGCCCTTCTTGCCCTCGAGGCTCTCGATCTGCGCGGTTTCCTCGCCGCAAATATAGGCCCCTGCCCCGCGATGCACGAACACGTCGAAATCATAGCCCGAGCCGCAGGCATTCTTGCCGAGGAAGCCCTTGGCATAAGCCTCTTCCACCGCCGCGAAGAGCACCTTCGCTTCGTAGATGAACTCGCCACGGATGTAGATATAGGCCGCCCGCGCGCGCATCGCGAAGCCGGCGACGAGCGCGCCCTCGATCAGCTTGTGCGGATCGTGGCGGATGATCTCGCGGTCCTTGCACGAGCCCGGCTCGGACTCGTCCGCATTGATGACCAGGAAGCTCGGACGCCCGTCCTTGCTTTCCTTGGGCATGAAGCTCCACTTCATGCCGGTCGGGAAGCCGGCGCCACCGCGACCACGCAGGCCCGAGGCCTTCATGATGTCGATGATGCCATCCTGGCCGATTTCCAGCAGCTTCTTGGTATTGTCCCAATCGCCCCGCTTCATGGCGGCGTCGATGCGCCAGTCCTGATAGCCATGGACGTTGGTGAAGATGCGGTCCTTGTCTTCCAGCGGGCCGACAAAGGGCGGCGGCGCGGCGGGCGTTTCGTCAGCCATTACCATTCCCCCCGATAATCATGATTCTCGGTGACCATCGCCTTCGTCGCAGTCGGCCCGCCCTCGGGCGCGCTGGTCTGGCGGTCGATCTGCGGACCGATCTTGGGCTGCTTGCCCGCCGCAAGATCGTCGAGGATCGCCGTCATGCTCTCAAAGGTCAGGTCTTCGTAATTGTCGTCGTTGATCTGGACCATCGGCGCATTGGCGCAGGCGCCGAGGCACTCGACCTCGGTGAGCGTGAACAGGCCATCGGCCGTCGTGCCGCCCTTGTGAAGGCCCTTCGCCTTGCAGGCGGCCAGCACATCGTCGCTTCCGCGCAGCATGCACGGCGTCGTGCCGCACACCTGCACATGGAACCGACCGACCGGCGCCAGATTGTACATGGTGTAGAAGGTCGCGACCTCATAGGCGCGCATGAACGGCATATCGAGCTGGGCGGCGACATATTCGATCACCGGGATCGGCAGCCAGCCCTGCGTGTTCGTCTCCGCACCGACCTGCCGCTGGGCAAGATCGAGCAGCGGCATCACAGCCGACTGCTGGCGGCCATCGGGATAGCGCGCGATGACCTTCTTAGCCTGCTCGGCATTTTCCGGCGTCCAGGCGAAACCGCCCCAGCGGGCGCGGACTTCGGCTTCATCGGGGATCTGGGGCGCGTCAGCCATTCTCGCGGATCCGCTTGCTGTAGGCCGGTGCACCGAAGGTCAGCCAGAAATAGACCGTGGCGCATGCCAGCCCGGCGACCACGCCATCGGGAACATCGGCCATGCGGTCCAGCACGATCAGCACCATGCCGGCAAGGCTCAGCACCAGGATATGCAACCAGACGGGTGTTGCGTCGCCCCTCATCGAATGAACTCCACGCGCGACACCTTGTCGCCCTCGAATGAATAGACAGCGATCACGTCGAACGGCTCGACCAGCTCCGAGCCATCGCTGGCCGGGCCGCGCGTGACATGCTCGCGCATCAGCACATAGCTGCCGATGGCCTGCGCCTCGACGATCTCCGCATGGTTCTGCGGCCATTTGGCGAAAGCGGCGGCGAGGCCCGAGCGGGTCCCTTCCTTGCCTTCGCGCACGACCGCGCCGCGATAATTCGCCTCGCAGGCCTCGTCCGTCATCAGCTCGACATAGGCGTCGGCATCCTGACGATTGTAGCGCGCGATCATCTCGCGGGCGATGGCGATGCGCTCGTCAGCGGACAGCATGGTTGCAACGCTCACCGGTCGCACTCCCCGAACACGATATCCATCGCGCCGAGCACGGCGGTGGTGTCGGCCAGCATGTGACCCTTCATCAGGAAGTCCATCGCCTGCAGATGGCTGAATGCGGTCGGACGGATCTTGCAGCGATAGGGTTTGTTGGTCCCGTCGCTCACCAGATAGACGCCGAACTCGCCCTTGGGGCTTTCGGTCGCCACGTAGACTTCGCCCTCGGGCACGTGGAAGCCCTCGGTATAGAGCTTGAAGTGGTGGATGAGTGCTTCCATCGACTGCTTCATCTCGCCGCGCTTGGGCGGCACGACCTTGCGATCGAGTGAAGCGACCGGGCCGTCCGGCATCTCGTTCAAGCACTGCTTCATGATCCGCGCCGACTGGCGAACCTCTTCCACGCGCACCATGAACCGGTCGTAGCAGTCGAAGTTGGTGCCGACGGGCACGTCGAACTCCATGCGATCGTAGACATCGTAAGGCTGGGCCTTGCGGATGTCCCACGGAATGCCGGAGCCACGGAGCATTGGGCCGGAGAAGCCCCAGCGCAGCGCGTCTTCCTTGGAGCAAACCGCGATGTCGACATTGCGCTGCTTGAAGATGCGGTTGTCCGCCACCAGGCTGATCGCATCCTCGAAGAGGCGCGGCAGGCGCGTGTCGAGCCAGTCGCCAATATCGGTGAGCAGCTTGAGCGGCACGTCCTGATGAACGCCGCCCGGACGGAAGTAAGCCGAGTGCATGCGGGCACCGGAAGCGCGCTCGAAGAAGTTGAGGCAGTCCTCGCGGATCTCGAACATCCACAGGTTCGGCGTCATCGCGCCGACGTCCATGACGTGCGAGCCGAGGTTCAGCATGTGGTTGCTGATCCGCGTCAGCTCCGCAAAGAACACGCGCAGATATTGGGCGCGCAGCGGCACTTCGAGGTTCAGCAGCTTCTCGATGGCCAGCACATAGCTGTGCTCCATGCCGAGCGGCGAGCAATAGTCCAGCCGGTCGAAATAGGGCAGCGCCTGCAGATAGGTCTTGTGTTCGATCAGTTTCTCGGTGCCGCGGTGCAGCAGGCCGACATGCGGATCGCAGCGCTCCACGATCTCGCCCTCGAGCTCCATGACCAGACGCAGCACGCCGTGCGCAGCGGGATGCTGCGGACCGAAGTTGATCGTATAGTTCTGGATCGCGGTGTCGCCGAGCGCCGGATCGGCGTCGTCAACAAGATGCTCCAGCTTGTCGAGATATTCGGACATCAGGCGTCACCCTCGGGCGTCTTGGGCTTGCGCGTACGCTTCGGCTTGTTTTCCACCGGGGGCGTGTCTTCCACCGGCGCAGACGCAACCTCCGCCTTCTTGGCACGCGGCGCACGGGCCTGCTTGGTCGCAGCCTTGTCGGCGGGCGCACCGGCACCGGTATCCGCAGGCTTGTCCGTCGTCTTGGCCGTCTTTGCGTCCGGGGAAGCCGATGCTGGCGGGGGTGGCGGCGGAGGTGGCGGCGGCGTGGGCGCACCCGGCGCCTCGCCCTTGGCCTTCTCGTCGCCCGGCAGCACATATTGCGCGCCTTCCCACGGGCTCATGAAGTCGAAGCTGCGGAAGTCCTGGGCCAGCTTCACCGGCTCATAGACCACCCGCTTCTGCTCTTCCGAGTAGCGCAGCTCGACATAGCCGGTGAGCGGGAAGTCCTTGCGGAACGGATAGCCCTTGAAACCATAATCGGTGAGGATGCGACGCAGGTCCGTGTTGCCCTCGAACAGCACGCCATACATGTCGAACACTTCACGCTCGAGCCAGCCGGCGACCGGCCAGAGGTGCGTGACGGTCGGCACCGCATGATCCTCATCGGTGCGCACCTTAACGCGCAGGCGATGGTTCTTGGTCACCGAGAGCAGATGATAGCAGACCTCAAAGCGCTCGGCTCGCTCGGGATAGTCGACCCCGGCGATCTCCATGAGCTGCTGATAGTCGAAACGATCGCGCAGAAGCTGCAACGCATCGGCCAGCGCCTCGCGCTGCACGCCCACGCTCAGCTCGAAATGCGCATCTTTGACCGCCAGCACGGCATCGCCGAGCGCGGCGCGAATGGCATCGGCCAGACCCTCGATCGGCTCGACCCGCGGTGCGGAATGAACGGCTGTCACCATATCCGCCCCCTCAACGCTCTATCGTGCCGACCCGGCGGATTTTCCGCTGGAGCTGCATGATGCCATAAAGCAGTGCTTCGGCGGTCGGCGGGCAGCCGGGGACATAGATGTCCACGGGCACGATCCGGTCGCAGCCGCGCACGACGCTGTAGCTGTAATGATAATAGCCGCCGCCATTGGCGCACGAGCCCATCGAAATGACGTATTTCGGCTCGCTCATCTGGTCATAAACCTTCCGCAGCGCCGGAGCCATCTTGTTGCACAGCGTGCCGGCGACGATCATCACGTCGCTCTGGCGCGGAGACGCGCGCGGGGCAGCGCCGAAGCGCTCCATGTCGTAGCGCGGCATATTCACATGGATCATCTCGACCGCGCAGCAGGCGAGGCCGAAGGTCATCCACCAGAGCGAGCCGGTACGCGCCCAGTTGAACAGGTCTTCCGTCGACGTGACGAGAAAGCCCTTATCGCTCACCTCGGTGGAGAGCGCCTTGAAGAATTCGGGATCTGGCTGCGTGGCCGGCGGAACCCCGATCAGCGGAGCGCCCAGCGTGCCCGGCCGTTCAAGTTCTACTCCCAATCGAGTGCTCCCTTCTTCCAGGCATAGACGAGGCCGAGCACCAGCTCGAAAATGAAGATCATCATCGCGCCCCAGCCGGCCCAGCCGATCTCAGCCAGACTCACCGACCAGGGGAAGAGAAACGCCGCTTCCAGATCGAAGATGATGAACAGGATCGCGACGAGATAGAAGCGCACGTCGAACTGACTGCGCGGATCCTCGAATGCGGGAAAGCCGCACTCATATTCGCTCAGCTTTTCCGGGTCCGGCTTGTGCGATCCCGTCAGCCGGCCGACGGCCATGGGCAGGAACACGAACGCGCACGACAAGCCCAATGCGACAACCAGAAACAGCAGGATCGGCAGATATTGCGACAGATCGACCACTTGAATCCCCTAGGCTTAATAGCCTTTGATGGGGGCGCTTTAGGACTGCTGCACCTGCGAGGCAACCCTTGGACGGACTGAGAATGATTCGCAACAAATCGGCCGAGCCTGAGCCCCTTCCACCGGGCACAGGAGCGGACGGACGCCCAACCATTCGTCGCATTCGATCACGTCTGAGATTGCAAATGCCTCGCAACAACACTATCAACGAATCATGCTTGTCTGTATCTGTAATGCGATCACGGAACAGGAACTGCGCAGCGTTGCTCGCCAGGGTGTGACGTGTCCCGAAAGCGCCTACCGGGCGCTCGGCAAAACGCCGCAATGTCGCATCTGCCTCGATCATGCGGAAGATGTGATGGTGGAAGAGCAATCCTCCTGCCGGGCGCGCTGCAGCCGCAGCCTCAATGCGCCGAGCCAGACCGGCACCTGGGCAACGGCCTGAGCCGACCAGCCAAGCCCCATTCCTGACTATCATTGGCATTAGCGAAGAACTGCGCCGCTATTAAGAACCTATCGCACCCATGGTTGCGAGACGTTCTCGCGTGAATTATTGCCGCTTTGCTGCTAGTTCCGTTCCATCGACTGACGACATGGAGACAGAACATGAAGGGTGACGAAAAGGTCATCGAATTTCTCAATGGCGCGCTCAAGAACGAGCTGACGGCCATCAACCAGTATTTCCTCCACTACCGTCTTCTCGATCATTGGGGCATCTCGAAGCTCGCCAAGTTCGAATATGAGGAATCGATCGACGAGATGAAGCACGCCGACAAGCTGGCGGAGCGCATCCTGTTTCTCGATGGCCTGCCCAACTTCCAGCTGCTCGGGCGCCTGCGCATCGGCAGCACGGTCGAGGAAGTGCTCAAGGCCGACCTGGATACCGAACTGGAGGCGATCCCGCTGCTGCGCGATGCCATCCAGCATTGCGAGAGCGTGCGCGACTATGTCAGCCGCGACCTGTTCCAGCACATCCTCGACAGCGAGGAAGACCATGTCGACAAGCTGGAGACGCAGTTCGAGATGATCGAGCGCATGGGCCTGGCCAATTATATCCAGCTCAACAGCGAGGCCGTCGAAGGCTGACGCGCCGTCCAGATGCAAAAAGGGCGCCCCTGCTGGCCGAATGGCGAGCAGCGGGCGCTCTTTTTTGTTGGCCGGTAAACGGCGGCAGCGATAGTCGCCGGCGCCGGACCGTTCCGCATCACATGTTGCGTAGCGCTCCGGCGAGCAGCTTGTGGAGCTTGCTGTGGAGCACGTCATTGGCGGCCAGCACCTGGCGACGCTCTACGGGCTCGGCGCCACCCCGGAAATCGGTGACGAAACCGCCGGCCTCGCGCACCAGAAGAATGCCGGCCTGCACGTCCCATGCCGAGAGGCCGCTCTCCCAGAAGCCGTCATAGCGCCCGGACGCCACCCAAGCGAGATCGAGCGCGGCCGAGCCATAGCGGCGGATGCCCGCAACCGAGGGTGCGATGGCGCCGAAGATGCGGCTCCATTCGGTAAAATCGCCATGGCCGATGAACGGAATGCCAGTGGCGATCAGGGCCTCGGTCAGATCCCGACGAGCCGAGACACGCAGGCGCTGGTCATGCCGCCACGCGCCACGGGATTTCTCCGCCCAGTAGCTCTCGTCGGTGATCGGCTGATAAATCATACCGGTCGTCACTTCGCCCCAGCCCTGCCCTGAGCGATGCGGCTCCTGCACGGCGATGGAAATGGCGAAATGCGGGATGCCGTGGAGGAAGTTGGTGGTGCCATCGAGCGGATCGATCACCCAGCGCGGCTTCATGGGATCGCCGGCGATCTCGCCGCCTTCCTCAAGCAGGAAGCCCCAGTCCGGCCGCGCCTTGCTCAGCTCGGCGACCAGCGTATCTTCCGCCTTCTTGTCGGCGACAGTCACGAAGTCGGCCGGCCCCTTGCGGCTGACCTGAAGATGCTGAACCTCGCCGAAGTCGCGCCGCAGTTGCGGAGCCACCTTGCGGGCCGCGCGCTCGATGACCGTCAGCAGGCCGGAATGGGATACCATGTCAATCTGTCTCCTCCGGCGCGGAAGAGCGGCCGGTCAGGGAATGAAATCACTTCTTGGGCGGTGCGACCATCTCGGGCCGCAAACCGCAAACGGCCGCCATGGCGCTGAGCACCTGAGTCGGATTTTTGCGGTCCAGCTTCTTCTCGGTCATCAGCTTGTCGGTATTCTCGCTGATCTTGCTGAACGGATTCCCGTAGGCGCAGGTGAAGAGAATGCTCTTCACCGGCTGCGGAATCTTGTCGGACTGCAGACCGCTGACCATGATGCGGAAATTCTCCGCCGCGTGCTGAAGCTGGGCTTCGCTGGGCTGCCCCGCAGGCTTGGCGGGCTTGGCCTGCGCCAGCAGCGGCGCGGACCAGGCAAGGGACAGGGCCAGCGTGGACCCGGCGACGAGGCGGAGGGCGCGCATCAGTCGGCCCGCTTCACATATTCGCGCTCGTAGACATCGACGATGATCCGGGTGCCGGTGGTGATGTGCGGCGGCACCATCACGCGCACGCCATTGTCGAGAATCGCCGGCTTGTAGCTCGCCGATGCGGTCTGCCCCTTCACCACGGCGTCCGCCTCGACGACGGTCGCCTCGACCGTCTCGGGCAACTGCACGCTGATCGGGCGCTCTTCATACATTTCGAGCATGACCATCATGCCGTCCTGCAGGAACGCTGCGGCATCACCCACGAGATCGTTGGGCAGGTTGATCTGCTCATAGGTTTCCGTGTCCATGAAGACGAGCATGTCGCCCTCGGCATAGAGATACTGGAAATCCTTGGTATCGAGGCGGATGCGCTCGACCGTCTCGGCAGAGCGGAAGCGCACATTGTTCTTGCGCCCATCGATCAGGTTCTTCAGCTCCACCTGCATATAGGCGCCGCCCTTGCCGGGCTGGGTGTGCTGGATCTTCACGGCGCGCCACAGGCCGCCTTCATATTCGATATTGTTGCCGGGACGAATATCCACGCCGCTGATCTTCATGGGTCGCGCCTGTCTATTTCAAGGATGGAAAGAGCCGGTGCGCCCTCTAGCCGTGTTGACGCGCAACGGCAAGGGGCGCGGGCAATCCCGCCGCCCATGCGCTGGCGGTGGGCGACGAATTGATCTTGCGCAAGGCGCGCTATCGTTCCGTCCGGCACGATCGGATCATTGCAAGACCCAGGAGAGCAACATGACCCTTGATACCCGCGAGACGCTCGACGACCTGTTCCCGCACGACCATGAGGTGCTTCACGCTCTGAAGCTCCACAACGCGCATTTCCGCACCCTTGCCGAGCGCCACCACCTGCTCACGCGCCAGATCTACCGGATCGAAACCGACATCGAGCCGGCCTGCGACGAGCATCTGGAGGACCTCAAAAAGGAGAGACTGGCGATCCTGGACGACATGTCGAACCTGATCGCCCAGCAGCGCAGCTGAGGCACGCCGCGCCCGGCCTTAAGGCTGGGCGGGCTCAGCCGCTGGCTTCGCGACGGGGTCGCTTTTGCTGCCCTTCAGGCGCGGGAACAGCAGCCCGAAGAGATGATCGATCGCGAAGATGGTGATCAGCGCGGTCATGAACATCGTCAGCCCAGCGAAATCATGCAGGAAGCCCTGCGCCGCGGACTCGCCGCCGTGATAGGTCAGCAGCACGAGCAGCACGATCCGCACGAAATTGGCGAACACGGCGACCGGCACGATCGCCACGATCATCAGCAGCGCATAGCGCACATTGGCGTGGTGGCGCAGATAGACATAGAATAGCGAGATGGCGGAGAGCGAGATGAGCGAGTTGAGGCCCGCGCAGGCCTCCGCGACAAGCAGCTGATACTGGCCGACCTGAATGGTGACGCCCGACGAGGCGACCGGATAACCGACCAGATACAGGAAGCCGACGGCGGATTCGGACAGCATGATCTTGAGCGGATTGGTGACCATGGCCACCAGCGTCTCGGGCGGGGGCAGCACGAACAGCAGGTAGATGAGCGGGAACCAGAGCCGCTTGATCGCTTCCCAGCCGATGGCGCTGAACAGCGCCGCGACGACCAGGCCATACATGAGAAAGCCTTCCGTCTCGACAATGTTGCTGACGCGCGAGACGAAATAGAGCGGCAGGAGAATCGCAAAGGCGATGGCAATCGGAAGCCCCGGCGCCGGGCGCGCGACGACCGCGGCGTTCTGCCATTCCCGCCACAGCAGCCACAGACCGGTGGCCAGCACAATGGGACCATGCGCGCCCTGCTCCGTCGACCAGCTTTCCCGCGCGACGAGCAACAGCGTCGGAACGAGCACCGCGAGGATACCCGCCCCCAGAACAGGGTTGGCCATCAACCAGTTCAGCAGCTCGAAACGGGTTTTCTTTTCGGTAATCACAGGTGCATTCGTCGCCATTGGAACTCTCAGCTCTTTGACCTGCGCCTAACCCGAACAAGGTTAAGAGCTGATGATGATACGGTCAGTCATCGGGATAATTTTGGTTTACGGTAATTTACCTTTACCGCGATCCCCACCCTCTCGCCAATAGGCAATGGCGCGCGCCTCGACGCTGACGCGCGGCGGTGCCTCGTCATCGCACAGCGGATCATCGAACGCGACATGCGGCACGCAGCGGGCGACGCCTGCGCGGCTATCATGCGTCTTGAAGATGATCGCCTCGTCCGTCGTCATATCGGGAAACCAAAGCCAGCGATGCGCCGGATCGTGCGCGACGACATAGCCCTCGAAGCTCCAGTCGCCCGAGGGACTGTCGAAAATTGCATCGGCCAGCAGCAGTTCCTCGCCGGTGACCGACCGCGCATCGCAGATCGCCAGCGGCACATCCTGCGGGGCGGGCGAGAGAACGCGCCAGACATTGTAATGCGCAGCCCGAACAATGCCCTCCCCGGCGGGCTGACGCTGCGCCGAAAAACCGCGCGCCGTCGTGTCGCTGACATCGACATGGGCGAAGCGCGCGGGATGGCTGTTATCGCTGCTGCCGGCCTTGCCGGAGCGTTCCGAAAAGCGCAGGATCGGTGGCCCGGTGACGATCACCACATCCGCCCCCGTCTCGCGCAGCAGCAGCGCTTCGATCTCCTCGGCATAGGCCGGAGAATTGGCTTTGTCGGCAAAGTCGGTGACCGCCGTGGGCGCCTCAACCAGCGCTACGCCGGCCGTGTCGAGACCGAGCACCTCATGCCGTCCGTCGCTGGCGGCCATGCCGTGCTCCTCGATCACCACCGTGTCCCGACTGTGATCGTTCGCATAATAACGCGGCCGTTCGTCGGTGCGCGCGACATAGTTGATCGTCACAGAGGGCCGATCAGCCCGAATTCTGGTCATCCACTCCTCCGTTCCGCCCGGGGCGTGCCTTTGTCAGGCCCGGATCAATGCTGCTTTCGTGCGATGAACTTTGCCGTCAGCGCGGCTCGAACGCAACGGATGTCCTGATGACATGGATTATTGGGGGCCGACAGTCCAAAGGCGCGCGCATCACTCGGCCTCGCGGAAGCGGATCAGCCCTTCCTGCGCCACGCTGGCCACCAGGCGACCGTCCCGCGCATAAAAATGCCCGCGCGCGAAGCCCCTTCCATGCCCCGCCCAGGGACTGTCCGTGACGTAAAGCAGCCAGTCGCCGCACTCCACATCGTCGTGGAACCAGACGCTGTGATCGATGCTGGCACTGGCCACGCCGGGGCTACCGATGTGCAGGCCGTGCGGCCGGTAGGCCGTCGCAAGCAGCAGCATGTCGCTGATGAACCCCAGCATCGCCCGCTGCATTGGCTGCTCAAGGCCGAGCGGCCCCTCCCCCACGCGCATCCAGCACAGCTGCGGCGAGGCATCGTGCGTCTTGATGATGCCGGACTGGATATCTCCCACCGGACGGAAACGCACCGGGCTGTTGCGCCCTGCGATCCAACGCAGCACCGGACCGGCCGGGAGATCATGTTGCTCGATGAGATCGCCGAGATCCTTGAGATCATCGGGGTCCGGCACTGGCGGCATGTCGCTCTGGTGCGCCGGGCCGCGTTCGGGCTTATGGAAGGAAGCGATCATGTTGAAGATCGGCTTCTCCCGTTGCCAGGCCACGATCCGCCGGTTCGAGAAGGCGCGGCCGTCCATGTCCGCATCCACCTGATAGTCGATAGGGTAGTCCTCACTCCCGGGGCGCATGAAATAGCAGTGCAGCGAGTGGACAGGCCGGTCCGCCGCCACCGTCTTGGCCGCGGCCGCCAGCGCCTGGCCGACCACCTGCCCGCCATAGACGCGCCCTGCCCCGCCGGGCTTGCGATGGCCCAGGAAATGCCCGGGCTCTCCCGCCGGCTCGACATCAAGCAGGCGGATAAGCCCTGCGGTGAGCACGGACATGGGCGTGGCGTCGCTCGGCATGAAGAGCATATCCCGTTCTGTTTCAATCGATTCACCGGTTGGAATGCCCGTGTTTCGCGCCTCAAGGCAAGCGCTGGACGGCGCCGCGCCCATGCCGTAGCGTCGTTTCATGACAGAACTCTTCGCCTTCAAGCTGTTGCGCCCCGAGGAATGGTCGGCATGGCGCGACTCAGGTGTTTTTACCGGCGCGCCGGTCGATCTGGCCGATGGCTACATCCACCTTTCCGCCCGCGAACAGGTGCGGGAAACGGCAGCCAAATGGTTTGCCGATATCGATCCGGCCATCCTCGTCATGGTCGATCTGCCGCCGCTGGGCGACACCGTGCGCTGGGAAGTCTCGCGCGGCGGCGCTCTGTTCCCGCACGTCTACGGCACCATACCCATGAGCGCGGTTGCCGGTCACAGTAAGCTGCGGCTAGGGGCGGACGGGAAACATGCATTCCCGGCAGGATTTGAAGAACCATGACCCATCAGGTGCACATCATCGGCGGCGGCCTTGCCGGCAGCGAGGCGGCGTGGCAGCTCGCCCAGGCCGGCGTGCGCGTGCGCCTCTCCGAGATGCGCGGCAGCGGAGAGCAGACCCCTGCGCATGAGACCGATGCACTGGCCGAGATGGTCTGCTCCAACAGCTTCCGTTCGGACGATGCCAACAGCAATGCCGTCGGCCTGCTGCATCAGGAAATGCGCGCGCTCGGTTCGCTCATCATGGCGCAGGCGGACAAGTGCAAGCTGCCAGCGGGCTCCGCGCTGGCGGTGGACCGGGACATTTTCGCGCAGGGCGTGACTGCTGCCATCGAAGCGCATCCGCTGATCGAGCTGGTGCGCGAGCGCGTTGACGGCATTCCGGCGGAGGGCCCGACGATCATTGCCACCGGCCCGCTCACCGCCGCACCCCTGGCCGAGGCGATCGCGCGGACGACCGGCAAGGACCAGCTCGCCTTCTTCGACGCGATCGCGCCCATCGTCCATGGCGACAGCATCGACATGTCGATCGCGTGGAAAGCCAGCCGCTGGGACAAGGGTTCGCCCGACGGCGACGGCAAGGATTATATCAACTGCCCGATGGACAAGGATCAGTACGACGCCTTCGTCCAGGGTCTGCTCGATGGTCCCAAGACCGAGTTCAAGCAGTGGGAGAAGGACACCCCCTATTTCGATGGCTGCATGCCCATCGAGGTAATGGCGGAGCGCGGCCGCGAGACGCTGCGCCACGGGCCGATGAAGCCGGTCGGGCTCGACGATCCCCGCACCGGCCGCTGGCCCTATGCCGTCGTGCAGCTCCGGCAGGACAATGCACTGGGCACGCTGTGGAACATGGTCGGCTTCCAGACGAAACTCAAATATGAGGCGCAAGTCGCTCTGTTCAGGACGATTCCTGCGCTTGAGAATGCGCAATTTGCGCGGCTGGGCGGCCTGCATCGCAACACCTTCATCAAGAGCCCGGAACTGTTGGACGATCGCCTGCGCCTGCGCGCCATGCCGCATGTGCGCTTTGCCGGGCAGATCACGGGCTGCGAGGGCTATGTGGAGAGCGCCGCCGTCGGCCTGCTTGCCGGCCTGTTCTGCGCGACGGACCTGAGCGGACGTGACATGCCCCTCCCCCCACCGCAGACCGCGCTGGGTGCCCTGCTCGGCCACATCACCGGGGGCGCCGACGCGGAGAGCTACCAGCCGATGAACGTCAACTTCGGCCTCTTCCCGCCCATCGAGGACGAGAGCGTGCGCAAGAAGCAGCGCAAACAGGCCTACACCGACCGGGCGCGAGAAGCGCTGGCGGGTTGGAAGGCCGGCCTCCATGCCGATGCAATGCAAGTAATGTGACAAAAGACGGCGCGACTGCAGCCTCAGGCCTCGCACACCTGCGTGCGGAGAGTGAGGCGCATCGGCTGGATGCGGCAGTGGATGCGCTTGTCGGGGAGTGGCAGGCCGTCATTCCGGCGCTGGATTCCGATGTGCGGGCGATTGCGGCGCGGGTCGCGCGGATCGATGATCGGTTGCGCGCGGAGACGGCCGCGGTGCTCAAGGCGTCGGGGTTATCCGATAATGAGTTTCGTCTGCTGGCGGGCCTGATGCGCATCGGGGCGCCGTATCGCGCGGCGCCGACCGACCTCGCCGGGCGCTATGTGCCGGTAACCTCGGGCGGGCTGACCGGGCTGGCGCGGCGGCTGGAACAGCGCGGCCTGATCCGCCGCGTCTCACATGCCAGCGATCAGCGCTCGTTGCTCATCGAACTCACGCCCGACGGCATCGCGCTGGCCGGGCAGACGATGGCTGCCTTTACCGCGACGGAGCAGCGCCTGATGGGCAGCCTTTCGCAGGCAGACCGGCAGCGCTGCAATGCCATCCTGCGCACGCTGCTCCATTCGATCGAGGCCGCGCTGCCCTGAACGCAGGCGACCCGGCGCCAGTCAGGCGTCGGCGAGTTCGACCACCGGGATGGTATCGACGGCCACCGCGCCATCGCCTGCGTTCGCGAGGCGGACGTGGCGCACCCAGGCAGGGTCTTCCTGCGGGAAATCGGTGCGCCCATGGCCGCTGCGCGTCTCCTCGCGGGCGAGCTTGGCAGTCGCCACCAGTTCGGCGGTGAGCGCGAGATTGCGCAGTTCCTCGGCGGCGACCAGATCGGACTGATCGATATCGGTCGCGGCGATGCGCTGGATCTCCTGAAATTTGGCGATGGCATCGGTCAACTGGGTGCGGTTGGAGACCACGCCGACCTGCGCCCACATGATCTCGCGCACCCTCTCGAACAGGGCGACAGGATCCTGCGAGCCCGCGCTCCGCGCCAGTCGCGCTGCCTCGGCCTCCACCGCAGCGGGATCGAGCGCGGGCAAGTCAGTCGTCTTCGCCCGCTGGGCCGCGCTCTGCCCGGCGATTCGGCCGAAGGTCTGCGTCTCCAGGAAGCCGCAGCCCTGCATCCGGTCGCCGCCATGAATGCCCCCGGACGCCTCGCCCGCTGCATAGAGGCCCGGCACCGCCGTCGCAGCGGTCACATCGATGCGCGCGCCGCCCATCAGGCGCTGGAACATGAGGGTGATCTCCACGATCTGCCCGCCCTCATAATTGCCGACCGGCGCGCGGGAGCGGGCGACCTGCCCGTCCTCGACATGCCAGACGACCGGCCCGCGCCCCTCAAAATTCTCGGTATAGACGGCGCGCGCCATCATGTAACGCGGGGCGCATTCCATATTCTCGGGATCATATTTCTCCATGATCCGCTCGCCGAGCGCATTCACATAGGCGGCGCCGTAGATCGGCCCGGCAGGTGGCGAATCGCGGAACTGGACGAACTCCATGTCGATCAGCGGTGCGCCGGCATGGAACGCCAGGCTGTAGGAATCGCCCGTGGTGCGGCTGCCATGCTCGACCACTTCGTCGCAGAGCTTCGTGTAGAGCCGGTTCACCCCGCCCGAGGCAAGCACGACGGCCTTGGCGCGGATGATGAAGTGCTCGCCGTCCGGGCCGACCGCATATGCCCCCACGACGGCGCCATCGCTGAGCAGCAGGCGCGTGATCATGGTTCCTTCCTGCAGCGTCACGCCGGCATCGATCAGGCCGGTGCGCATGGGCGCGATGACATTGGCGTGCTTGCCCTTGCCCAGGCCCTGCGCCTGCAAGGTCCGGCGCACCGAATGGCCGGCGCGGCGGGAGATGAACCAGCTTCCATCGGCGTTGCGGATGAAGGGCACGCCGCGCTTTTCCATATCCTCGGCCAGAAAGCGCCCATGCTCTGCGCATTGGGCGACCAGATCGCGGTCGCAAATGCCGCCGCTGGCCTTGGCCCAATCTTCCACGAACAGCGCGGAGCTATCCGCCTCATCCAGCAGCGGCACGCTGAAGCCGACCAGCGCGTGCGGGCTGGAGCCGCTATCGCCGACCGTGCCCTTGTCCACCAGCATCACGGCGATGCCCGCCGCTGCGGCCTCCAGCGCGGCGCGCGTCGCCGCGGAGCCGCCGCCGATCACCAGAACATCCGTCACCATCTCGCGGGCCACTGCGCATCTCCTAAAACCATCATGGGGGCACCGAGCGCAGCAATGGCGCGTCCGGTGAGTTGGCCCTGAGGGTATTTTCGCCCTTGCCGCCTGTCAATATATCTTAGCACTAAGATAATTCTGGCGTATGACGAGCGGATGCAAAGCATGATAGAGACTGCCGGTCGTGACTGAAAAACAGCCCCTCCCCGATGGCACCATCATCGTCGAACTGGCCCGCTCCGGCCTGGAACTCACCGTGGCGCCGGGTCAGTCGATCCTTGAGGCGGTGCGCGAGGCCGGTGTGCCGGCCAGCTCTAGCTGCGAGCAGGGCACCTGCGGCGCCTGCGCAACGGAAGTGCTCGCCGGAACGCCCGAGCATTTCGACGCGGTGCTGACACCGCAGGAGAAGCGCGAGGGCAAGATGATGATGATCTGCTGCTCGGGCGCGCTTACCGAGCGGCTGGTGCTGGACCTTTGATGAGCGAGCGGCGGGGCGACTTGCCGGATGACAGCGGATAACTCGTATGGTATACATAATCGTCTACCAATGATTCAGGAGAGGTTTGCTGCGCCCGCCTCCTGGTCCTGTTGCGGAAGCCCCGGTTGCCGCGATCAAAATATTGATGGAGTGGTGAGTGCTCTCGATCCTGAAAAACACCTGGTACGCCGCAGCCTATTCCCATGAACTCGGCGGAGGCACGCTAGCCCGCACGCTGATCGACCAGAAGGCCGTGCTGTTCCGCGACAGCCATGGCGAGGCGGCCATGATCCTCAATCGCTGTCCGCACCGCTTTGCGCCGCTCTCCGCCGGCCGGATCATCGATGACACGCTGGAATGCCCCTATCACGGGCTGCGCTTCAACCGGGATGGCGAATGCGTGCTCAATCCGCACAGCAAGACCAAGGCCGGACTCCCTGCGGCGAACATTCGCGCCTGGCCGCTGCTGGAGCGCTACGGCATCATATGGTTCTGGCCCGGCGACCCCGCAAAGGCCGACCCGGCGCTGCTGCCGGTCATCGATTTCCTTGAACAGCCGGATGATTATGCCGTGGTGCGCGGCCTGTTGCACGTGAAGGGCCACTACGAGCTGGTGGTGGATAATCTGCTCGACCTTAGCCACGCAGCCTTTATCCACCCGCAGTTCAGCGGGGGCAATTACACGCCAGAGCAATTGCTCGCCGCCACCACGCAGCGGCTGGAGCGCGGCGATCGCTGGATCACCAATCATCGCATCCGCAGCGGCCTTGGCCCCTCCTCGGCGCATGTCGGACTGTTCGGCATGGACCCCAAGGTTGTGGTGGAGACCGACACCACCATGACCTGGCATCCGCCGGCGATGCTGGATTTCAAGCTGGGCAGCTGGGAGGTCGGTCAGCCGCGCGAGAGCGGCGCGCATATCCCGCAGCTCCATATCATCACGCCGGAGACCGAGTTCACCTCCCATTATTTCTTCGTCAACGGCCGCAATCGCCGCCGCGATGAGCCGGAGGTCGACCAAGCCCTGCTCGACTTCTTCGATATGGCTTTCCGCCAGCAGGACGAGCCGATGATCGAGATGGTGCAGGAGAATATGGGCGCGGTCAGCGACATCAACGAGCTGAACCCGATCCTGCTTGCGACGGATACGGCGCCGGTCTCCGCGCGCCGCATGTTGGCCGATCTCATCGCCCGCGAACGCGCCGAGGAGGCCTCCACTTCCCTGAATGCTCCGCGTGCACCCGCGGAGATGGCACACTGAGGCCCTCGCGCACCCGCAGGTCAAATATTAGAAAGCGCGCGACCACATGGCATTGACGGCGTCAGATTAGTATACTATTTTTTATATTGTTTGCTGCCTAGCCGAAGCTTTCCACAGAAGAAAGCGGGGTTGGACCAGCCGCTGTCTGTCCTGCGAGTCTCGCGACACACTGGATCAGGCGCCTGAGGGGAGACGGTCTTCAATGCGCATGCTGCTATCTGCAATCGCCCTGGCCCTGGCCGGCCTCACGCTGGCCATGCCGGCGCGCGCGGCAGAGCCGGAAAAGATCGTCGACTCAAGCTGGACCGATGTCGGCAAGACCGGTTACGCCACCAAGCGCCTCGTCCTCGCCTCCGCCTGCCCGGAAGCCTGCCCCTGGGGCGAACTGGGCGAATTCGTGCGCGATGCGATGGCGCCGGAAGGCTATGAGATCATCCTCTGCCGCAATTGCAACCGTACCGAAGGGCCGCGTCTGGTGGGCAAGGCCGCCCTGCCCCCGCCGCTGAAGGAAGGCGATGTGCGCCACGGCACGACCCAGCGGATCAACGCCCCCATCGACTTCGGCATCACAGAGGCATCAATGATGACCTGGGCTTATCGCGGCCAATATATCTACGCCAAGGATGGTCCCTACCCCGCCCTACGCCTCATTGCGCGGATCGAGGACCCGACCTATCTGCTGGTCGCGGTTAAGCCGGAACTAGGCATCAAGAGCCTCGCTGAAATCCGCGCCCGCAAGCTGCCGGTGCGCATTCTCACCGATGGCCAGCCGAGCGAGGCGCCCGTGCTCGCTTATTACGGCCTCGACAAGGCCAGCGTGGAGAGCTGGGGCGGCTCGATCCAGAGCCCGCACGACGTGACGGCGGAGACGCCGTTCGACGTCGTCATCTCCAGCCTCGCCAGCCCGGCGAACAATCCTGAGTCCTCGTTCTGGACGACGCTGACCGTCGCGCACAAACTCCACTTCCTCGATCTGCCGGACGATCTGCTCGACAAGATGGTCAAGGAGGCAGACATGGTCCGCACCACCGCCCGTTGGGGCGTGCTGCGCGGCGTCGATCGCGCGATCAAGACAGTCGGCCGCTCCGGCGAAGTCGTGTTCGGTCGCGTCGATATGCCGGATGACATCGCCTATGCCGCCGCACGCGGCATCGATCGGGCACGCGGTGAGCTCAAATGGTTCGTGCGGCCCTATTCCATCGATCCGCGCACGGTCGGCGACGGCAAGGGGGTTCCGCTGCATCCCGGCGCCGCGCGCTATTATCGGGAGATGGGCTACATCGACTGAGCGGGCGGCTCGCAAGCCCCGGACATGACCCGCGTATGACACCACCAACGACACAGGTCGAACGACCCCAAGGCGCTCGCCAGCAGAAAGAAGCATCATGACCTCGTCACCCAAGCCGCTGACCACTGGCTTCATCGTTCCGGCCGCGCTGAGCGGCGCCATCGGCCTCTATCTGGCATTCGGCAAGTTCGACACGTTCATGTTCTTCGGCTTCCCGATCCTTGCCGGCATCGTAGGCGCGCTGATCCTGCGGCGGCTGGACCCGAAGCGCACGACGGCGGACCATGTGACGGATGCGATGCGCATCTATTTCGGCCTGCATCTCATCTGGTCGTCCTCGCGCTACTGGCTCACCGACATGCAGCCGGTCGTGCCCCACCCCATCGGCGGACCGTTCATCCAGTCGCTGCTCGATATGGGCCTCTTCCCGGGCATCAAGGCCATGGAGGGCCTTGTCGGCATCGTGTTGCTGACCAACCGGTTCGTGCCGCTAATGCTGGTGCTGCAGGTGCCGACCAGCTTCACGATCTTCTACCTCAACGCCATCGTCGTCGGCCTGCCGCGCCAGCTCATCACAGGACCGCTGGAGATCGGCGTGAACTGCGCGCTGCTGCTGGCCTATTTCCGCTATTACCAGCCTTTCCTGACCGCGCGCGCCTACGCCGCGCCGCCGCGCTTCATGGGCGAGAGCGCCCTCGACACGCAGGAGCCGCCCCGCCCCCTTTGAAACCATCCGCCGTGAGCGCGCGACACCAGAATCGCCCCCGGCCACAGACCAACGCCTGACACGGAGAGAGAGCAGCATGGCATCCTTCACCCCAGCAGCCGGCACGGCACTGCCAGCCGAGCCCAGCGGCGCGGCGTCAGCTGTGGTATCGCATGATCTGGGCACGGCCATCGACAATGCGGCCTGGAGCCCGTTCCAGAAGCTGTTGCTCGGCTGCTTCGCGCTGGTCTTCGCGGTCGACGGGCTGGCCAACCAGTCTCTCGGCATCGTGCTGCCGGCGCTGATTGCGGATTGGGGCATTCCCCGTGGGGCGTTCGCGCCGGTGACGGCCGCCAATCTGGCCGGCGTCGCATTGGGCTCGATCATCGGCGGGATCATGGGCGACCGGATCGGCCGCCGCTGGGCCTTGATCGTTGCCATCCTCCTGTTCGGCCTGATGACGGTGGCAGGTGGCTTCACGCATGACGCTACGCAGTTGCTGCTCGTGCGCTTCCTCGATGGCCTTGGCATCGGCGCGGCGATCCCCAATGGCGCCGCACTTATTTCCGAATTCACGCCGGAAAAGCGCCGGGGCCGCGCCATTGCCATCGGCATGGTGTTCATTCCCATTGGCGGCATCATCGCCGGCGGGCTCGGCGCCTCGGTGCTGGAGATGTTCGGATGGCGGACCCTGTTCTTCGTCGCCGGCGCCCTGCCCATTCTGCTGGCCCTCGCCTTCATCGTCTTCCTGCCGGAATCGCCAAGCTTCCTGCTGCGCGCCGGCCGGCACGAGGATTTGGCGCGACTGCTCAAGCGTTGCCGCATCTCGCATGACCCGGCCCATCGCTTCGATGCACCGCCGCCAGCCAGCACGGTCATCGCGCCGCTGCGCCTGCTGCTCTCGCCGGCGCTGCGCCACCAGACCCTGCTGCTCTGGGGCGGTTTTTTCACCTGTCTGATGGCCTCCTACACCATCTTCAGCTGGGTCCCGACGATGCTGAGCACATTGGGCTTCGATCTCACCATGACCAGCCTCGGCATCACCACCTTCCATATGGGCGGCGTGGTCGGCGCGTTGTTCAGCGGCATTCTGCTCGATCGCACCGGATTCAGCCGCGCGCATATGGGTCTGGCGGGTGCCGCTGCTCTGCTCGCGGGCGTTCTCGCCGTGCTGCTCGGCAGTGATGTCGTCTCGGCGCTCATCATCCTGCCGGTGATGGTCGCGCTCGGCTTCTGCATGGCAGGGCTGCACAACACACTCTACACGCTGGCTGCCACGGCCTACCCAACGGCCGCGCGGGCGACCGGCGTAGGCGTCGCATCCGCGACCGGGCGACTGGGCGCGGTGCTCAGCTCGTTCACCGGCGTCATCTCGCTCGATCTGGGCGGCTCCTTTGCATTCTTCGCCGTCGTCGCCGTGCTGCTCGCCCTGTGCGGCCTGGCCGGATTTGCCGCCCGCGCCCGCCCCTCGGCCAGTGCGGCCTGAATGGAGATTCCCATGAAGACGATCCCTCTGCTGCGCCGTACCGCGCTTGCCGCATTGCTCCTCGCCAGCACTGCCGCGCCCCTGGCAGCCGACACCGGCGCCGCGCCGCAGGTGACGATCCGTCAGGGCGCGCTGAAAGGCGCGGAGGCGGACGGCGTGCGCAAATTCCTCAACATCCCGTTCGGCGCGTCGACCGCGGGCGAGCGACGCTGGAAAGCACCGGTCGCGGCCTCCGGTTGGAGCGGCCTGCGCGATGCAACGCAGTTCGGCCCGATCTGCCCGCAATGGCGCCCGCCGGTCGACCAGCGGCCGATGAGCGAGGACTGCCTTTCGGTAAATGTCTGGGCGCCGGCCGCTCACAAAGGCCCGCTGCCGGTGATGGTGTGGATCTATGGCGGCGGCTTCCTGGGCGGCTCCAACCGCGAGCCAGCTTATGACGGCACTGCGCTCGCGAAAATGGGTGTGGTGCTGGTTACTCTCAATTACCGCGTCGGCCCGCTCGGCTTCATGGCACATCCGGGTCTTACCGCCGAAGCACCTTACAAGGCCTCGGGCAATTACGGCATTCTCGACCAGATCGAGGGGTTGAAATGGGTGCGCGATAACATCGCGGCCTTCGGCGGCGATCCGGGCAACGTCACGGTGTTCGGCGAATCCGCCGGCAGCACCGCGATCAGCATCCTGCAGGCTTCGCCGCTGGCCAAGGGATTGTTCCACCGCGCGATCGGCGAGAGCACGTCCCAGTTCGATCCCGATGGCGGCCTCGTCGGTCGCAAGGAGATGCGCGAGGCGGAGGCTTATGGCTCGGACTTTGGCCGCAAGCTTGGCGGCGAAACAGTCGCGCAGCTCCGCGCGCTGCCGATGGACGCGTTCACCAAGGAACTGGCCTTCTTCTGGCCCACCGAGCGTGACGGCTATGTGCTGCCGGACATCGTCTACAACATCTTCGCGGCGGGCAAGCAGAACGACGTGCCCACGCTGGTCGGCTCCAACTCCATGGAGGGATCAAACATCCGCAAGGATTGGGTGCAGCGGTCGGACACGAATGGCGCGGCTTACGACCGGATTTACGGCGCATCCAAGGACCAATTGGGCCAATCCTCGACAGATGCCGTCCAATGGCAGATGCGCAGCTGGGCCAAGCTTCAAGCCAAGACCGGTAAGTCCGGCGCGTGGCTCTACTGGTTCGATCAGCCTTGGCCCGGCAAGCCGGAAATGGGCGCCTTCCATTCAGCGGAGATCGTCTATGTCTTCCGCAACCTGCAGGTCGAGGATCAACCGTGGACGCCTGAGGATCACAAGCTCTCCGACCTCGTCTCGCATTATTGGGTGAACTTCGCCCGCACCGGCAATCCCAACGGCCCCGGCCTGCCGGAATGGCCGCGCTATGACGACACGGCACCCAAATTGATGCGTCTCTCCCCGCAGCCGGCCGTCATCGGCACCCCGCGCGCAGAAGCGCAGGCCTTCCTCGACAGCTATTTCGATGCGCGACGCTAGCGATCCGCGTCCGGCGGCGGCGCCGGATCGGGTCAGAGGACCGCAAAAGATGTGGCTGTGATCGACTGCGGCTTGCTGAGCAGGATCGCGAAATCGATCAGCTCGTTTGCTTCGTCACGGTAACTGAGCGTTCCGCTGCCGGTATCGTAAATGACGAACAGGTCGGGATCCGCAGACTGGGTTGAATAACCGAAGTGACCGCTCAGATCGCTGAGGTTGCTGAGCCGGTCGAAAATACTCTTGTCGAGCGCGATGACGTCGCCTGCGCTGACAGAAAAGTCGCTTATGCTGTCGACATTGCTCGCTCCCAGCGCGGTATTGAATATGAACTGATCGGCTGCGCCGCCCCCGGTCAACAGGTTGGAGACATGGTTGCCGATGATCGTGTCGCGGCCTCCCCCGCCGACCGCATTTTCGATCACGGCCCCCGCAGCGATCGTATATCCTCCGGTTATCGCAAGATTCCGCGATACATAGAGCGTGGGGTCGATGCCGGCCGTGAGCGGATAGGCATTGAGGTTGATGACGCAGTTGAGCGAACTGCCCGCATTGCTGATCGTGTCCACGCCCCCCGCATCCCAGATGCATGCCCAGCCCGTACCCGACTTGCTGGCGGTGGGCAGCGTGTAGACGTCGTTACCGGTGCGGTATGAGAGATTGGCGCCATAGATCGCCTGTATCGCAGCAACATCGAAGACCATCGGCGTCTTCGACAAGCCCCATGCGTAACTGTTTGGCGGCGCCTTCACATCCCAGCCGAAATTGTAGGACATGATAGTCCAGATGCCCTGATTCAGGTCCAGCGTCCCGAGCGCATAGGCATCATTGGCCGCTACGCCCGGAAATTGGGTCTGCGTCACGCCGTTGATGGTATCCGTGAAGGGGTGGCCTAGGCCGAGGGCATGGCCAAGTTCATGCACCAGCGTGTCGAACGCGAGGCCCCCTTCGCTCAGATTCTGCCAATAGGAAATCTCATAGTTGAAGCGGCCGACCTGCGTGGCATTGTATCCGCCGAAGGGAATGGTGAAGTCGGCCAGAATTCCAGGCTCGGTCCAGGTCGAAGCGGGCGATTTTTCGAGAGCGATATTCGCGCCGCCCGCCGCTTCGCCATAGTCATCCGTCTCCTGAAAGTCCAAATTCGCGATATTCTCGTAGAGAGCCAATGCCGATCGCACGGCGCTTTTCTCACTTTCCGACCAGACCGATGCGCCCGAGCCGGCGGAGAAAGAATAAGTGATGATGCCACCGGACCAGCCGGCCTCGCCGATAATCAGAGCGTCGACATACTCACTGCCATAGCCGGAGGCCGCCACATCGTTGGTCGTGTAGGCTTGTGCATTGATCTGCAGCGGAACGGTGGTGCTTGCAGAATTACCCGCGTCATCGCTGACGGTGGCCGTAAATGCCTCCGCCCCGATGCCGAATGACACGATGTCCGCGTGCGTGAGATTCAGGGACCAGGCCCCCGCGACGTCCACCGTCACCACCCGCTGTTCAGAGGCCCCGAAGGTGACGACGACCTTGCTGCCGGCTGTGCCTGTTCCGTGCAGACTGGTCGCGCCCTGCTGAAGGACAGAAGCGCCAGCCACCGGGCTCGTCACGAGGTTGATGATCGCCCCCGTTGACGGGTTGATCGAACTCGCTATCGGATCGAGAAAGCCGGATATCACGGGCGCCACCGGCGGCGTGGAATCGATGGTCAGGACAGTCTCATTGTGCCCGGCTTCGGACAGGTTCCCTGCCGCATCGCGCTGCCGGACCTGAATCTGATCGGCCGCATAGGTTCCCGTAGCAAGGCTGAAGGTCTCCCCCTCGCCCTTGAGCCAGGTCTGTCCGCCGTCGATGCTGTATGTCCAGGATGCTCCCGCCTCCAGAAGCGTGACGAGAATATGGCCGTCATTGGTCAGGCCGTCCGTCTGAGATGTTCCGTTATCGTTGGCCAGCGATAGCCGGGGCGCAACGGGTGCGACCAGATCGACGAACACGCTCGGATCAAAGCCGGCGAGATCCGCTAGAGCGACGTTGGCATCCGCCTTCACCCCCTGGCCGGCCACCTGCGAGCGCACAGCCCCATCGGCGAACACCAGCAGATCGTTGAGCGTGCCGCCGCTTGATGCCACGACGACCGTCTCGACGTGCCCGCCTGCGGTGCGGGTGAGCGTCAGGCGCGCGCCGGTGAGGGTCTTGGTGTAGTCGGCCCATTGTCCCCGGAAGTAAACCACATCCACGCCGCCGCCGAGCGAGGCAGCGTCGATCGTGGTTCCCTCGGCGACGTACACCCTATCGACACCGGCACTGCCGAGGATCTGGAACGCGACGCCCGGCTTGGAAGCGGCGACAGTCTCACCAGCAGGGTTGAAGCATCCGATCTTCACTATGGCGTCCAGAACGGCACCGGGCGCCGCCGCGCCTTGAGGGGCTAGTGAGGTTTCGCCCGTCGGCACTGGAACGGCCGTTCCTTCTGCAACATGCGTGTAGAGGGCGTTCACGCTCACGCTGCCATCTGAAAACACCAGCACATCGGGTGCGGTCGTCGCGTTGGCGCCTGCCACATGGACGGTCTCCACTTTACCGTCCACCGTGCGCGTCAGGATCAGCGTCGCGTTATTGCGACTCAGCGTGTAATCGGAGAGCTGACCTTCGACATAAATGCGGTCCGCTCCGCCTCCTGTATTCAGAACATAGCTCGCCCCGGGGCGGACAAAAACAGCATCGATTAATGAGGAGCCGAGAAACTGGATGTCCTGACCATCCAACGCCAATCCACCATATGTCACAATGAAATCGATAAACGCGAGGCCATCGCCTCCGCTCTTCATCATGATGTATTTAGAGGTCGTCATTGAAATCCAGGTCGGTTAAGATCGTTATATTAAATTAACAATCGTTAAATAAAATGTTTGATTTATACTTTGGCTTCAGCCCTCTCTGACGCACAAAATTTCCGCAAAATTGCAGAGACAGTCATTTACATACATTGACTTTACATGTCAGGAAATAGACCATTATTTTCGTCGCCCTTGTCAATAAGCGCAATCCACCGCCACGCTAAGGGTGGGTTGCGGCGCTTTCGGAAAGCGGCAGGAAGCTGATTAGCGGGGTGTCATCGTCAGATCGGCGAACCAAGCTGCCGCGATGGGCTCCAGCACCGGCGACCCAGCTTGTTCTAAAGGTCGCGCTTCGCCAGCCAGCGGGCAATGAAATCGGCGATCAGATGATTGTTGGTCTCGGTCGGGAAGCCATGGGTGTTGCCGACGAACCCATGCGCGTCGAGCGGGACGAGGTCGACGGATACGCCCGCCTTCTCCAGAAACTGCGCGGTGCAGTGATCGTAACCGGCATGATAGGATGCGCCGCCGACCAGCACGATCACCGGCACCTGCGCCAGATTGACCAGCCGCGGCATTTTGCCCGCCACCGTCCAGCAGCCCACCCTGTGGCCATCCTCCGGCGGCAATTGCGTGAGCGGCCCGAAGTCGCGCAGATCGGTGACCGGCGGATCGAAGCGCAGGCCAGCATAAGTGATGCCGAAGGGCCGCGCGACCGGATCGCCCGGCGCGCCCATCGGCGGGGCGTTGTAAAAAGGCGGGCCATTCGGTTCGGCGGCGACGATGGCTTTCACAAGACCGGGCCGGGCATCTGCGATCTGCCAGCCTGTCGTCCCCGCCCGCGAATGCGTGACGAGAATGGCGGGGCCGATCCTGTCCAGCAGCGCGGCGCCCGCCTCCCGGTCCAGCCGGTCGACATAAACGCTGACCGCCAGGGCATCGCCGGGCGCGCCGAAGGGCACCTCGATGGTCGATTGGCGCGCGCGACGCATGTAGGCGGTGGCCGGATCGTCAGGGGCGTTTGTGCCGGGCAGATGCGCCGGCTTACTGGTCGGCGGGGGCGGTGCCGCCTGCCCTTCCCGCGCGGGAAGTCCGGCGGGAGGCATCAGCTTGCGCCCATCGACCGCCTCATAATGCGGCGAGCGGCCGAGCGTCGGGCGATCCACCACATAGACGGCATAGCCCTTGCGCAAGAACAGCGTCGCCCAGCCCTCGCGGCCATCCGGCGTACTCCAGAAGCTCGCCCCGCTGGAGGCGCCGCCGTGGAAGAATATCAAGGGATAGGGATGCGTCTGCTGGGCCGGGATCTGATATTCGACATACATGGCGCCGGCGATCACCGGCCCGTCCGGCGTCTGCGCCTCATGTCCGCCGACGAAAAAATTGCCTTGCCGCGCAATGACGAGCGGCTGCGTTGCAGCGGCGCTCTCCTGCCCGGACGCAGCAGAAAGCGGCAGCGTCGCCAGCAGGCAGGCGAGCAGCGAGAGGCGGATGGACCTCATACCGGCTCAGCGCCGAAGATAGACAGTGAGGTAGGTGATGCCGATAGCTGCGGCTATGCCGACAAGCGCGGCGAGGCCGTGCCGCGCGGGCACCATGCGCGAGCCCTGCGCGGCGGTTGAACCGCCGGGCGGACCTGCGCTCCACGCCAGCATCGGACGATAGCGGTGGAGATAGCCGAAAGACATGACCGCGTTCAGCCCGATAATGACGGCCGCCACACCCATGCCGAACGGACGGCCATGCGATGCCGTGACGAACGCAATCATCAACGTGATCGGCCAGGCGGCGACAACCGCCAGCGCCGCGAACAGATCGAGCAGCAGGGCCAGGCCAATGGTGACTTCCAGCGCCTTGACCAGCGCCATCACGCCGGATTCTGCCAGTTCAGGCACGAGACCCGGCCCGGGCTGGATCGACCGGTCCAGATAGAATTCCAGCCAGTAGTTCAGCCCGTGGAACAGGAACCAGCCGCCATAGAGAAACTGGCAGGCATAGACGACAATGCCGAAGGTCGTGCGCCCACCGGTGGGCGAAGCGACTGTGCTGGGTGCCATGGCGGATCGCCTCCGGTGCAACTGACGGACCGGACGAAGCCCTTGGGCTTCGTCCGGGCGCCCCCCTCAGCCGTTAGAACTTCTTCGAGAGCTGGAACGAGATGTACCGGCCCATCGAGCTGGAATAGCTGGAGTCGAACCGGATCGGCGTGGCGCCACCCGCATTCACCACCAGCGGCGGATCGGCATCGAACACGTTGAGCACGTTCAGCGATGCCGCCAGACCATTGGTGATCATCGATCCGGTTTCGTCGAAATTGTAGCGCAGGCTGAGGTCCACCGTCGTGATCGGATCGATATTCTGATACTGATCAGGCACGGCCGCCGGCAGGAAGTCGCGCGTGATCGTGCGCGAATTCACATAGTTGAGGAACACGGTACCGGAGAAGCCGCCGATGTCCACGCCCGCTTCTACCTTGCCGGTGAAGCGCGCCGGATAGCCAAAGTGGTTCACCTCATCCTTGAGCGCAACGCCGGGAACCGGCGAGGTCTTGTAGTGGAGGACATAGTTGGCCCGGGCGCCGAAGCGGAAATCGATGCCATTGCCGTAGAGTGTATAGTCGAGCGAGACGTCGAAGCCGTCCGTTTCCACCACGCCGCTGTTATTGCGGCGCGCGTCGACAATGGCGATGACGGTCGTCGGATCGACCAGGCCCAGCACCGGCAATTGCGGATCGGCCGTGATCTGGTTCCAATACGCGACATACTGGGCCAGCGTCTGGTTGGTCTTGTTCGGGAAGTAGACCGGGTTGAACACGATGAAATCGTCATAGGCGCCCGAGTTCAGCACCGCGCCGATGGGGGCGTTGTAGGCGGCCGTGTCGACCTTATCCTTGTAGACGATATTGTAGTAGGTCAGGCTGAAGTTAAAGCCCTTGGCCAACTCCGGCGTCAGGTCCATGCCCAGCGACCAGGTCGTGGCCGTCTCCGGCTTCAGGTCCGGATTGCCGCCAATCGGATAGACATATTGGAACGAGCCCGCAGCGGGCGACAGGCCGACGGCCGAGCCGCTGCCGGTGCGCGGCAGGAAGCCGGCGGTGGCATATTTGTTGACGTCGACCAGCGAGGGTGCGCGGAACGACGTGCCATAGCTGCCGCGGAACTGGATGCCGGATGCCGGGGCGTAGGTCACACCGAAGCGCGGATTGGTCGTCGAGCCGACGTCGCTATAGCGATCGTAGCGGACGGCGGCGTTGAACTCGAGCTTCTCCAGGCCCGGCCGAGCATTGTCGGGGCCGAACAGCGGCACATAGGCTTCTGCGTAGACCGAACGCACGTCGCGCTCGTTCGAGGTCGGCACGCCGGCGAAGGTATCGACATTCGCAGTGCGCGTGTTGGAGAGCTGGCCGTTGCCGAACAGATAGTCGAAGCGGATCTCACCGCCGACCGAGACGCGCACGTCACCGCCCGGCAGGCGGAAGAGTGAGCCGCCGATATTGGCCGAGCCGCCATAGCTGCGATTGAACACTTCAAGTTCCGTCTGCGCGCGGAAGAGCGCCAGAGTCGCCTCGGAATTACAATCGAACTGCTGCCCGTCGCAGAACGGATTGAAGAACGGCACACTCGCCGGCTTGGTGGTGCCGGCCACGGTGGCACCCAAGGCGCGGTTGAGGCCGTTGGTGTTGAGCTGGTTGGTCGCCAGGCTGTAGCCCTTGTTCTCGCTGTAATAGGCGTTGACGTTGGCGTTCCAGTCGTTGCTCAGCTTCATCTCCAGCCCGCCAGAGAGCGACCAGATCTGCTCGTAGCCGGTGATCGTGAGCGGACCCAGATCCTCAAGGAAGCTGTAAGGCACGGTCAGCGTGCCATTGGCCGGGCAATTGAGCGTGGCGCTATCGTCCACCTTGCCGGGCGCGCACGGGCTGAACGGGTTCGTGTTCGGCACCGAAAGCGTCGCCGTCGAGGCAATGCCACGGTTGGTGAGTTCGCGCCGCGAGAACAGTCCGTCGGCCACGAACGTCACGTTATCGTCGAAATCCTGGCGGAAGGTGCCGACCACCGTATGCCGCTTGCCGGAAGGAATGGCATCGGCGCCGATCCATGCATTCTCGCGATTGGGCGTCGCCGTCAGCTTGCCCAGCGTCACGTTCGTGCCATTCTGCCCGGCGGGAATACCATAGAAGCTCGACCCGAACTGAACATTGCCGGGATTGGTGAGCACCGGGTTGGGCGCGCCGCCATAAGGCGAGAGGTCGCTGTTATACAGGTTCGGCCGGTCGGCGGCTTCCAGCGCGGTGCGGTTCTGATACTCGTAGGCGAGGAAGAAGCCGCCGCTGGACCAGCGCCGCCCGAAGGCGACCGAGCCGATATACTCCTCGACGGAGTCGGCAAAACCGGCGCGGGCCTGCACCTCGAACACATTGTCCGGCCGGCGCATAATGAAGTTGACGACACCGCCGACCGCATCCGACCCGTAAATGGCCGAGCCGCCGTCCGCGACCACTTCGATGCGCTCCAGCGCGATGGCGGGGATGTTATCGGCGTCGAAGAGCTGGCCATTGGCGCCCTGCGGGGCGACACGGTGGCCGTTCACCAGGCTGAGCGTCGAGGCCGTGCCCAGACCACGCAGGTTGATCGACTTCGCAGCGAAGGAATTGAGCGAGGTGTTCTGGATGATCGATCCACCCTGCTGCTCGTTATTGCCGCCAAAGTTGACGATCTGGGGGAGCTTGCGGAGTGCGTCGTTGGTGGTGCTGACGCCGAGCTTCTCGATCTCCTCGCGACCGACCGGGATGACCGGCGACCCGACCGGCGCGACGCCCTTGATGCGCGTGCCGGTCACGATGATCGCGGCATCCGCGGCATCCGTGGAACTGCCCTGCTGCGGCGATGCATCCTGCTGCGCCATGGCGGGCGCTGCGCCGAGCGCCGCCAACACCAGAGCCGAAGCGGAGACCGCCAGTTTCAGACCCGTCCGTTCGCGGACAGAAAAATTCCGTGCCTTCATCTCATCTCCCTCCCCTTGCTCCCGATCATGGCCGGGATGCCTGAGCGACTGGCACCTCGCCAGACCGCCGAATTCATCGGTATATTAAATATTATTTGATTTTGTATAACTATATTGAGCCTTGTCGTCAAGGCGATCCTCGCGTTCCCAAGGCGGCGCAGCGCGCGGCTTTACGCGCAGCATCGGGCGGTAATGCTGGAAATAGGCGAGCATCAGCAGCACGTTTACGCCCAATTCGGTCGGCCCGGTGAGCAGGCCACTAAGCCGCGCAGTGATGAAGGTGTTGAGATAGAACACCGTCATGCTCGTCGGCACTTCCAGCACGAGGGCCAGCGGAACGAAACGGTTGCTCAGCAGCATTACGCCGACAATTCCCTCCAGCACCTTGACCGCCGGGAAAATGCCGGTCGCAAAGAGCGAGGCAACGAACGGCCCCGCAATCGGATGCATGGGCGCCCCGGAGGGTTGCATGTCCGTGAACCAGAAGCGCAGGCACGACCAGAGCAGATGCCCGCCAAAGTAGATGCGCATCACATCGGTCGCCTGGTCAATCGTCCGCCAGTCGGCATGGCGGCGCGTGTTCGCCCAGGCCACCGCAACACCGGCCACCATCGGCAGGCCGAAGAAGATGAAGGAATCAAAGCTCAGCAGATTGAACGAAAAGCCCGCGATGCAGATCAGTATCGCCGCGACGATCTTTGCCTGGTGCCCCATCGATGCATCCCCTCCAGCGCAGGATCAGGCAGGAGGCACTTCGTCCCCCTCACGCCTTGAGCGCTGATGGTCATGCTAGGGCCTTCCCCTGCATCGTGTCAACATTTTGAATTTAGTTTTGACTAACGATCTTATTTGTTCGGCGGCGGTAGGTCGCCCAGCAGCGGTGCCAGCGGAACGCGCGCATATATCACCTGCCCTGCCGCGCCTGCTGGCCAGCCTGTCCAGGCGGCGTGAAACGCGTCCCTCCCGGCGCCTAGACTGCTGATGAAGTCCCCGCCTGCGGAATAGTCCTTCACCAGCGCGTCCGGCACGCGGGATGAGGCGGGCGAGACGCGCTGCACCGGTCCGAAGCGCTCACCATCGGTAGAGGCCGCGATATAGAGGTCATAGCTGCCGTCGGCATGATAGCCCCGCCAGAGCAGCCCCAGCACGCCTCCGGGCGTATAGGCCAGCGCCGGCCGCGACGACCGCAGCACACCTTCAGGCGCGGCCGGGCCATCCAATGTCTGCCAGTGGGCGCCGCCATCCCGCGTGATGCGCACCGCTGGCGTCCCCGCGTTGTCGGACGCCAGCGCGAGCGCATATTGCCCAGCATGGGCCGGATGCGCGGCGATCGGCGGATAATGGACCAGCCGGTCGAAATATTCGACCTGTGTGACGAGGTGCCGCTGCACCGTCGCTCCGCCATCCGCGCTGGTGGCGAAGACCACGCACAAGCACTTGACGCCATCGACCGGCACGGCTTCCGCCAGATAGCTGTAGGCAAGCGTACCGTGGGCGACGACATAATGCCCGTCCCAGCGCTGCGGCCAGCCGGGCGCACCAAAGGCGCGGATCGGCCCCCAGCTTTTGCCGCGATCCTTCGAGACGGTGTAGAAGCGCTGCGAGCGCAGCGCCTCGCCCGGCGGGGCCGGATAGCCGCCGGAGAGGATGATTTCCCCGCTCACCGCGTCGATCACGCCGCGCCCCCCGTCCCATGGCACATGCGTCGCTTCGGCCGGGACCGTGGCATTGGCCTCGAACCGCGCCTCTTCCCCCGTCGCGATGCCGCTGGAGATCGGGGACCAATTATGGCCCCAGTCGGTCGAAAGGCGCATGACTACCCGCCCTGACGCATGCTCGCCCTCCGGCGCGTTCTGCGGCAGCACGCCCGCCAGCGTCGCGCCGATCAGCAACTCGCCCTGCGGACCAATGTCCACATAAGGCGAGTTGCACACGGGCGTGTCGGCCATCGTCCAGACCAGCGGCTGGGTATCGAAGCTGCGCCCACCGTCCTTGGACAGCGAAAGGTGGCACTGCATGCCCCGCTCGCCGGCGGGTTCGCCAGGTCTTGTCATGGCCAGATCCCGCCAGATGACCGCGACGCGCTGCGGGTCAGCGGGGTCGACCGCGATCTCCGGCACCGAGGCGGAAAAGGCCGCGCCGCCGGTGCTGAGTTGCTGGACCATCGGCATCTGCGCCTCCGTTCCTGACGCTACAGGATGACAGCCCGCCACCAGTGCCACTGCTCCTAAGCCAGCAAGCGCCCGCACCCCGCCCTTACCCTGCGCCAGACCGACCATATCCACTCTCCCTCGACCAGCAAAAAGACCGATTTGGACGGCCCCTTTACAATCGATTGTATTCATGTGAGTCTAACAATTCCAGATGCCAATTTGCGATGCGGCACAAAAAACCAGACTAAATGAGAGGTTTATATGGGAGAATCATTCGCCAAACGCCCGGCGTACAGCCTGTGGTCGCGACTAGTGGCGCTTACGGGCGCATCGGTGGTCGCGCTGGCCTTCCCCGCCGCCGCACCGGCCCAAACGGCTGACAAGGCGGACAGCAATCCAGTGAAGATCGATGCCGACGGCACAGTGCATGTGCCCGCGATGAGCGTACCGGTTTCCAGTTTCCTGACCGATGAAGCCAAGGCCTATCTGGCCGAGCATCTGCACGACATGCAGGACCGTGAATCGAAGACGCTGCCGGAAAATGGCGTCCCCTTCTTCATGAAGCCCTATATGGCCTCGGCCAAGGCGATGTTCCCGCTGGTCCGGCAGGAAACGACCATCGCAGGCGTGCCCGCCATCACTTACACGCCTACGCAAGGGGTCAAGCCGCAGAACCAGAAGCGCATTCTGCTCAACCTGCATGGCGGCGGCTTCGGCGGCTGCTACCCGGGTTGCGCCGAGTTGGAATCGATGCCGATCGCGTCGCTCGGTGGCTATAAGGTCATCACGATCGATTATCGCCAGGCGCCGCAATATCGCTTCCCGGCTGCCAGCGAGGATGTCGCCAGCGTCTATCGCGAACTGCTCAAGAGCTACAAGCCGGCTGATATCGGCATCTATGGCTGCTCGGCGGGTGGCATGCTCGTTGGCATGGCGATGGCCTGGTTCGATAAGGAGAAACTCCCCATGCCCGGCGCCATCGGCATTTTCTGTGCCGGCATGACGCTGGAGAAAGGCCCCGGCTTCGGCGGCGACGCGCATTATACCACCGCCGCCATCGGCGAGGCGAACCCGCCGGCGGAACCGCCGCCGCCGCTCGGCAAGGGTCTGCCGCCGCTCCAATATCTTGAGAAGGTGGACATCAAGGACCCGCTGGCCGCACCGGCCAACTCGCTCGAACTGCTCGCCAAGTTCCCGCCGACGCTGTTCATCACCGGCACGCGGGCCTTTGAACTGAGCTCCGCAGTCTACTCACATGGCCAGATGGTGAAGGCCGGCGCCGATGCCGACCTGCATGTGTGGGACGGCCTGTTCCATGGCTTCTTCTACAATCCGGTCATCCCGGAATCGCAGGATGCCTACAAGGTCATCGTCAACTTCTTCGACAAGAAGCTCGGCAAGTAGCGGGGGGAATGCGGCGCAGCGGTCTCCCCTCTGCGCCGCATGTCAGTAAGGAGCCGGCGGCGGGCCAGCCTCCATGCCGGCGCCCACCCAGTCGAACCGGTCGTCATGATCCTTGGCGATGGGCACCGGCGCAAAGCTGCTGGCGGCGTTGATGTCCCCCCGGCCCGTATAGCGTATCTGCACCGGGAACGGATAGGTCGGGCGGCGGCGGACTGTGCCATCCTTCAGAATGGCAGCGCCTTCCACCGCACCGGGCGCCGCGCCCCGCTCCACCCAATTGACCATCGGCCCGAGCAGGTCGTGCTGATAGCCGATATAGCCGCCAGCGCAGTGATAGACGCCGGGGAACATGTAGACCCGCATGAACGGATCGGTCCCGGCAAAGCCGCCCATCGCGTTCCGGACGCGCTGATAATAGTCCGGCAGTAGCCATGATCCTGCGGCATTGTCCGCCTCGCCCTGCCACATGATCAGCTTGCCACCGCGCGCCTTGAATGCCGCGAGATCGGGATTGCTGGCGTTATAATAGCCGCCCTTCTCGATCAGGTCGGCCAGGGCCGCCGCATCGGGCTTCCATGTGCGCCAGTCGAAATCCTGATGGGTTTCGCCATTGTAGATCATGAACTTGATCTGGTTCGCCGCCAATTGATAGCCGTCGGCCACGAAACTGCCCGGCCCGGTCCACAGCAATTCGGAGCCGTAAGGCTCGCCGCCAAAGAACAAGGGCCGGCCCTCTGCATCCCTCGGCCCTTCGTAAAGCCGGTGCATGGTCTCGGCCTGCTGCGCCGACACGCAATCGGTCCGCTGCCCCGGCTTGCAGACCAGCGTACGTGGATCAAACCGGCAGCGACGGGGATTGTCGATCTGGCCATCCTTGAGGCCATCAAGGCCGTCGCATGCCGCCATCACTGCCCGATGAAGCAATTGGGTGGATTGCGGCGTCAGAATGGGTTGGCCATCCGCACCCCTGGCAACCTGAGACTCATGGATGATGCGGACGACGCCCGGCGTGATCGACAAAGCGGGCGCGCCTGCGATGATGCCGTCGAAATCCTCAGGATAGCGCTGCGCTTCCATCATGGCCTCGCGCCCGCCATTGGAGCAGCCCATGAAGTAGGAGTAAGCCGGCTTGCGTCCGTAGAAGCGGGCGATGATCTCCTTGGCGACACGCGCCGTCACATGCGCCGCCCGATAAGCGAAATCCGCCCGCAATTGCGGGGCATGGGCGGCCCAGAGCGTATCACGCGCGTCCGGCCCGACATGGCCGCTATTGTTGAAGCTCACGGCAAATGCGCCGCTGAAGGCCGTCTGATTATCGCAGGAGGGCGACACCGTCTGATAGATCACGCCGCAGGCCCCGCCACAGCCACCCTGCAGGTAGCGACCGGTGTAGGTTTCCATAGGCAGGTGCAGCTCGAACTGAATCTGCGGCGCGATCATGCCCTTGATCCGGCAGAAGGCCACGCCATTGTCGCGCGTCTCCAGTGTCGCGCTGCTGATCCGCGCCGGCGCGCCCTCGATGGTCAGCAGATCCTCGGCGGGCAAGGCGTCGCAGGCCATGACCGGCATCACGACCGGCCGCACGGGCAGCGGCGTGAAATGGACCGGCGGCATCGGGGATTTCGCCGGTTGCGACTGAAGCGAGGCGCTGCTGACACAAGCGAGCATGGCACCCGCCGCGAGTCGTGCCAGCCGCTTGATCCAACCTGTCCGCATAAGCCTTCCCCTCTCCGATACCTTCGCGTTCAGCGCGGTTTTATGGTCTGATCCGCTTCCCCGCTCTCGCCGTGATAATGCCGGTCGATGAGGTCGAGCAGCACCGGCTCGCGCTCGCCGATTGGCGCAGCGCCCTCCGCGCCGAAGCGCAGCGCGACATGGGCCGGCACGCCATGAGCGGGCCATTGCGGCAGACCGGCTCCGTTGGGATTGCCGGTGCGCGCGAAGTTCAGCCAGTATCCGCTCAGCAGACGATGGATCATCTGCTCCTCGGCGTCGAGCGCCCGCCCGGCGGGCTGATAATTGCCGAAGATATAGGCCAGCTCCGCACCATGATGGGCCGTGCGGGGGCGCCCGGCCGGCTGGGGCGGCGCATAATCGAAGACATAGCGATAGACAGGCGCCCGGCCGGTCTTGGTCTGCAGGCCAGACCACATCGCGGCGGTGAAATTGCCCCATTCGACATTGGTCAGGCGCCAGCGGGCATCGGTGGGATTGGCCTGCCCATCCGCACCGATGGCGGCGGCGATAGCGGGCGCCAGCGGACCATATTCGGCCCGCAAGCCATCATTCAGCGCCTCCCGGCTAATCTCGGGCGGGCGCCCGAATTCCTGCGTGGTGCCACCGATGATCATCGGCACATCATTCTGCGCCCCGGCCAGATAGATCTCACGCACGCTGCGGGGCAGCAGCCAGCCATCGACATTGGGCTCATATTTCTGGTCGTCCGGGATCAGCAGCTTGTCCGTGGGCAGCTTGCGCAAGGCGGCGAGGCTGGTCACGTTGCGTTCCGCCATGAACGCTTTGCCCAGGGCCTCGGCCTTTCGCAGCGGCAAGGCCGCCCGCACCCCGAAGGACGAGCCGGATTCGCCGATGGCCTTGGCGAACAGCCCCTTGGCGAGCGGCGAGGCGGTGAGGATGTTGACTGTCTCGGAGCCGGAAGACTGGCCGAACACCGTCACATTCTGCGGATCGCCCCCGAAGGCAGCGATATTCTCCTGCACCCAGCGCAGCGCGGCAACGGCATCGAGAACCCCGTAGTTGCCCGAGGCCCCATGGGGCGATTCAGCGCTCAGCTCCCGCGTGGCGAGGAAGCCGAGCGCGCCGACCCGATAGCCAAAGCTCACCAGCACCACGCCCTGCTGCGCCAGCGCGCGTCCATCGAAGATCGGCAGCGCAGTCGATCCACCGCGAAAGCCGCCGCCATAGATCCACACCATCACCGGGCGCTTGGCCTGCGCGCCCATCTGCGGCGTCCAGACATTGAGATAGAGGCAATCCTCGGACGTATCCTTGCGCGCCGGCAGCCCACCGGGGCAGGCTGGCGCAAAGGTTGTCGCCTGCCGCGGCCTGGTCCAGCCCGCCGGCGCTGCAGGCGGCCGCCAGCGCAGGTCACCGGTCGGCGCGGCTGCATAGGGCACGCCCTTGAACGCCAGCACGCTATCATCGCGCGTACCGACGACGGGACCATAGGTCGTCTCGACGCGCGGTGTCTCCACTGAGGCCCCCTGCGCCTGAGCTGAAGTGGGCGCTGCCACGAGCGTGCCGGCCACCATCAGGGCTGCCAGCAAGCGGCCTCTCCCGGCGATCTTCCTCATGCGATCAACCATTGGCCCGGCCCCCGCTCGCGCAATCATGGGTCGCGAAGAAGTCGAGCGTCTGCGGCAGATAGCGCACCCAGGCGTCGCCATGCGTGCCCTCGGGGATCAATTCCATCCGCGCATCGACGCCGGCAGCTTTCAGGCGTTCCGTCAGCGTCTGCGTGTCGGATGCGTTCGCGCGATCATCTCTGCCGCCATGCACCAGCAGCACGCTGGAAATGGGCTTCAGCTGCTCGACCGGATAGTCCGGCCAGGGCGGCCCGCCGCTCGCGGAGATGGCGCACCAACGCTGCGGATCGGTCTGGGCGAAATGCAGCACGCCGGTCATGCCCATGGAATTGCCCATCAGATACACACGGCGCGGATCGATATTATAATCCGCCATCGCCTTGGCCAGCACGTTGCGCACGTCCGCCTCGGCCAGCGCGGATTGCTGCTCCGGCGTCATCGTCGCTTTCTTCCCCATGTCAGGCAGCGCCGAGGGGAGCGGGAGATTGGCGCCATAATCGGCCATGCCATTATAGCCATTGGGCGAGACCACCACGAAGCCATGCTTTTCCGCCTCCCGCTGAAGCGCACCCCCGGCATCGTCAAAGGGGCCATCCGCCGTGCTGCCATAGCCATGCAGAATGAGCACCATCGTCCAGTGCCGGTCCGCCCGCCAGTTTGATGGCAGAAAGACCCGGTACGCGATCTCCTCACCCTTGGCCTGCGGCATGGCATAAGTGAGCTTGAGATCGCCGGTCTGTACCGTGCTCGCATTCGCCGCGGCCGAATTGTTCTGCGCATCCGGCGCGGCCCCGTTGCACCCGGCCAGCAGCAAGCCCAGAGCACCGAGCGCGAAAAGCGCCTTGCCCCCGGAAAACCGCGCAGCTAGCTTGGCGTCAGGCCTTTGAAATGGGGGCATCATCGCTCTCCTCAATCCTCATCTTGCAATCCATTGCGAATCATCTTTATTCATGATCGTATAACAAAGCGAGATCGGCACCAGCGTTCTTCTGCATAAATTGACCGACCGCTAACCGGACAGGAGACGCGCCATGCCCAATCGCTCTATTTCGCTCTGGGCTTTCACGGCGGCGCTGGCCGGCCTGCTGTTCGGTTTCGACACCGCAGTGATTTCAGGCGCGGAAATGGCCATTCAGCGGACCTGGTCGATGGGCAGCGCGATGCACGGGCTCGCCATATCCTCTGCCCTGTGGGGCACGGTGGTCGGCGCCCTGTTCGGCGCGATCCCCAGCGATCGCTATGGCCGCAAGCCGACGCTGATCTGGATCGGCATCCTCTATCTGGTCTCCGCCATCGGATCGGCACTGGCGTGGGACCCGTGGTCGTTCATGGCCTTCCGCATTATCGGCGGCCTCGCCATCGGCGCTTCCTCGATCGCCGCGCCCGCCTATATTTCGGAGATTGCCCCGCCGGCCTGGCGCGGCCGGCTGGGTATCCTATTCCAGACGATGATCGTGCTGGGCATTCTCATCGCCTATGTCTCCAACGCGCTGATCAGCGGCGCACACCCGGCGGACTGGCGGATCATGCTCGCCATCCCGGCCATTCCCGCTGCGCTCTTCCTGCTCGCCACCGTCGTGCTGCCGGAGAGTCCGCGCTGGCTGCTGCTCCACAAGGGCAATGAAGCCGAGGCGCGGCGCGTGCTGGCGATGGCCGGCGGCGATATCCAGGCGATCCGCGCCACGGCCGACCCCGCTGGCGAAAGCCGGATGACACTGCGCCGCTTCTTCGACGGGCATCTGCGCCGCCCGATCATGCTCGCCTTCCTGGTCGCCTTCTTCAACCAGCTCTCCGGCATCAACGCGATCATCTATTATGCACCCCGCATCTTCGGCCTGACCGGCGCGGAGGCGAGCGCCACGCTATACGCCACGGTGGGCGTCGGCGTAGTAAATCTGGTCTTCACGCTCGTCGGCATGGCGTTGATCGACAGTGCCGGGCGCCGGAAGCTGATGCTGATCGGCTCGGTCGGCTACATCGTCTCGCTGGCCATGGTCGCTTATGGCTTCGCCAGCGCGCATTATACGCTGGTGCCGGTCTTCATCTTCCTGTTCATCGCTGCCCATGCCATTGGCCAGGGCGCGATCATCTGGGTCTACATCTCGGAAATCTTCCCGAACAATGCCCGCGCCACGGGTCAGGCGCTCGGCACCGGCACGCATTGGGTGCTCGCCGCCGCCCTCACCCTGATCATGCCCGCCGTGCTCGCCAGCGTCGCGCCGGTATGGATCTTCGGCTTCTTCGCCTTCATGATGGTGCTGCAGCTGGTCTTCACCCTGTTCATGATGGTCGAGACGCGCGGCCGCTCGCTGGAGGAGCTATCGGCGGATCTGGCGCGCGAGCCCGCCCGGCCCTGACGGCGAGGCTACTTTCCGATCAGGCCGACAAACAGATAGAAATTATAGGCCTGCAGCGCGATGGCGAACCAGCCGAACGCATAGAAGGCGATCCGCAGCCAGCGCCGGCTCTTGGACCGGGCCTCGCGAGGCGATGTGGTCTGCACGGTCATAGCCCGGCCTCCTTCGGCGTCGCTTTCCAGGCAAGCATGGGTCGATAATAATCAATGTAGCACCAGATCAGCCAAAGATGGATCAGCAGCACGCACAGGCCGCCGATGATCATGTCGCCGATGGCGGCGAGCACCTGCGCATTGGTCACCGTGCCCTGTATCCAGCCCCAGATATCATCGAGGATCAGGGCATCGAGCATGAAGGTGCCGAAAATCACCGGGAAGGCGACCACCAGCATCAGCGGGACGCCCCGGTTGAAAACCAGCGACAGGCCCAGCAGGATTTCGACCACCTTGGCCATCTGGAACATCCAGCCCGTGCGGATCATCTCGGTGATCACCACATGTTTCATCGGTGCATCGAGCGGCATGTAGATGCTCGGTAGCGGCATGAACCCAAAGAACCAGTTGAGACCGCTCAGCAGGCTGAAGATGCCGAGCAGCATCCGGGCAGAAACCACCATTGGCTTGAACATACTGTCTTCTCCCGCTCCGCGACCCCACCCGAATTGCGTCGATTCGAGTTGACAGCGCCCTTGTAACGCGCATGAATTGCTAGGCAATCATGTATTAGGATTTCTCATGACGCCGCAGACTCTGGGCCGGATGACGATCAGTCGCGTCATGGAAATGGAGGCGGCCATGCCGCTGGCGATGATCTTCCCGCAGGTGACGGCGGATGATCTCGCCGGCCTTGCGCAATGGTACCGCGATGACAGCCTGACCGGCGACCCGGCGACCTCCCTCGTCACGCTCAGCATGCACAGCTTCGTCGTCCAGCTCGATGGCCAGAACATCCTGATCGACAGCTGTAACGGCAATTGCAAGGCGCGCAGCGTGCCCGACATCCACATGCTCGACACGCCCTATCTCGAGAATCTGTCGAAGCTCGGCCTGCGCCCGCAGGATATTCACATGGTGCTCTGCACCCATCTTCACATGGACCATGTCGGCTGGAACACACGGCTGGAGAATGGCCGTTGGGTGCCGACCTTCCCCAATGCGCGCTACATCTTCGGCAAGCGCGATTATGATCATTGGTCAACCCAGCAGGATATTCCGCCCCATCGCGAGGCCTATGAGGATTCGGTCCTGCCGGTGGTGGAAGCCGGACTGGCCGATATCGTCGATACCGACGATCCCCGCGCGGCGTTCAAGGAGATCGGCGATGGCGTGTGGCTGGAGCCCGCCTATGGTCACTCGCCGGGCAGTTGCCTTGTCCACGCGCAGGGCGGCGGCGCGGCGGCGACATTCTGGGGCGATGTGATCCACCACCCCGTCCAGCTCCTGCGGCCCGACCTGCAGCTGATGTTCGATGACGACGGCAACGCCGCCGCGCAGGTGCGCCAGTCGCTGCTCGCACGGCTGGCGGATACCGACACTTTATGCTGCCCCGCGCATTTCAGGGGCAATTCCGTCGGTCATGTTCGCAGTGATGGCGACGCCTATCGCTACGATTTCGTCGGCTGATCGGCCTGTCGCCGGCTAGGCCGTAGGCGGTTTCATCGCGGCGATCCGGAACCGCCGGACCGAGACCAGTTCCAGCACGCCCGCCGCGACATAGGGGTCGGCCTGAGCCGCCGCCTGCGCGGCGTCGAGATCGGCAGCCTCGATGATGACGACGCTGCCGATGGGGCGCTCATCCTCGTCCAGCAGGGGGCCGGTCAGCGGCATGGCTGGCCCGAACCCCTTGCGATAGGCGATATGCTCGGGCCGCTTGGCCTCGCGAAGCTCGGCGGCGCCAAGCTCGCGATACTCGACCAGAAAATGCGCCATCAGGCTGCTGCGCCCACCGGCTGGAGATCATCGCCGAGCGGCTGGATGTCCTGCCACTTCTGCGTCGATTCGAAGTTGAAGGTCTCGGCCGTGATCTGACCCCAGTCGAACTGGCCCTGATCGGCTTCCGGCATCTCTCCGGTCTCCGCCAGCCGCCGCGCCGCCTTCAACATCATGCGCCGGAACGCCACGACAGCCATGTCCGAGCGCCCGAGATGCTCTTTCGAGCGGTCGGCGATCTTGCCCATCGTCTCGCTCACGGCATGATCCTGCAACGCCACACCGACAATGCCGGACATGTTCTGGTTGCGCATCATCTCGCGATCCTGATTGTACCAGACCGACATGCCGTTGGTCTTGAAGAACTGTTCGTCATGCGGCGTGTTCGCCTCGCCCATGCGGTGCTCGCGGTCAATGGTCTGGCCGGGATCGTAGAAGAACTGGATGTGCCAGGTGGTGTAGTCGTCACGCGGCACGAAGGCATTGACCAGCCGGCGATTGCGGCGGAATTCCGGCGCCTTGGGGCCATCGGGCGGAATGAAGGTGTAGAAGGGCAGCGGCACCTGCGTCATGCGGCCCTGCTTCTGCTCGCCATCGTTGCGGACGGCGCAATAGCGCATGCCGTAGCGGGTATATTCGATCTCAAGCTTGGGCCGCAGATCCTTCTCGTGCGGCCATTTCGCCGGCTGATCCCACGCGCTGTCGCGGTGCAGGATGCCCGCATGCGAGCTGTCGACCGCGCCTTCCAGCGCCTGCGCGTAGTTGCACTCGTAGATGACCTTGAAGGCCTCGCAGCTGCCCGGCGGCATATCGAACCAGGGGAAGTGCGGGAAGACCGGCTCCTTCTCCTTCGGCCCCATATAGGTCCACACCATGCCGCCCGCGACGCGCGTGGGATAGGCCTTGACCCGCATTGCCTTGGCCAGCTTGGAATTTTCCGGCTCGGCCGGCGTGTCCACGCACTGACCGGTCACATCGAACTTCCAGCCATGGAACAGGCAGCGCAGGCCGCACTCACCGTTCACGCCCAACGCCAGCGAGCTGCCGCGATGCGGGCAATGCTCATCCAGCAGGCCGATCCGCCCCTCGCTATCCATGAAGGCGACCAGCTCTTCGCCGAGCAGCTTGATGCGCACCGGCTTGCCGTCTGCCTGCAACTCCTGAGTCAGCAGGGCCGGCATCCAGAAGCGGCGCATCAACTCACCCATCGGCGTGCCGGGACCGATCCTGCAAAGGAGCTCGTTATCTTCGTGAGAGAGCATTTGACGCACCTGACATTGTTAGACAATAAGATATAAATATCGTGGCTCGCTCGAAAAGTCACTACCCAAAAGTTGCCGGCAGGCGCGCCGGCCCGATAAGGCGGAGCAGCCGCCGCACTGAACTGGAGATACTGCGTGGACCTGGACGATATTCTGCCGGTGGAGAACTTCTCGGACCTGACGATCCAGACGCTGGCCGACCGGCTACAGCGCAGCAGTGGCGCCGAACAATGCATCTACCGCGAGAGCGAGCTGGACGAACTCTGGCGGCTGATCGACATCGCCCTCAAGGCCGGCGGCGACACGCATTATGATTCCGAGCAGCTTCATCATCTGCGCGATCTGGTCCACCGCGCCCATGATCTGGTCGGCATGGAAGACCGCCCCCGGGAGGCGGCGGAAGTGCTGCGGGAAGCGTTGCTGCGGTAGAACGCCGCACCGCCAGGCCGGGAACGGCCAGCTGGCCTTGCGGGTTCTTTGGCCATGAACAGCGCCAAACTCATCCTCCTAATTCCCGCCTTCTCGCTCGCGGCCTGCGGCGGGGCGCCGCCGAGAGAAAATCAGACCATCGATCCTTCCAACGCGGGCAGCCCGGCAGCGATCAACGCGGGAGGTCCAACCGAGCCTCCGGTCGCCGAAGAAGCAGGTGCGGCTAGCAACCGCGCCGCTGCGCCCGACTTCACCCCGCCGGTGCTCACACCGGAAGCGGAACGCACCGTGAAAGGCGCGCGCAACGTGCTGATCTCCTTCGCGCGCGCGATCGAGCAGCGCGCGTTCGATCAGGCCTGGGCGTTGCTCGCGCCAGCGGACAAGGAAAAGTGGAGTAAGAGCGCGTTCGCGGCGCTCTTTGCCGACCTCTCCAATATCATGGTCGCAATGCCGGACGGCACGATGGAGGGCGCGGCGGGCTCCAGCTACTACACGGCGCCCGTCGCGATCACCGGCAAGGATCGCGATGGGCGACCAGTGCGCATGGAAGGCGAAGCCGTGCTGCGGCGGGTCAATGATGTGGATGGCGCGACGCCAGCGCAATTACGCTGGCATTTCCAAAGCCTGACGCTCGACTGGACGCACTGAGGCTAGGCGGGCGGCGCCGGCCGCCCTCGCCCGGGGTTACTTCCAGTAAACGAACCCCATCGCATTGCCCGTCCCGGCCTCGCTGCGATAGCAGGGCACATAATCGAGCACATGGCCCTCCAGCCCAAGCTGCGCCATCGCGCCGGCCACCGGCACCCAGTTCTTCATCTCGGACGTGCCATCGCGGAACGTCTCTTCGCCCATGTTGAAGACCGGATCGAAATTCTTGCTTTCCAGTGCGTTGAGAAACGTCTTGTCCACCGTTTCGTCAATGACGAAATGGGTCAGACCGCCACTGGCGATCAGCGCGACGCGCTTGTCGCTGTCCCAGCCGCGGATCGCTTCCAGCAGGGACTGGCCGAACTTGTAGCAGCGCCGCACGCCCGGCTGGTTGGGTGGGAAGAAGGTGTTCACCGTCACCATCACGCTCGGGCAGGGTCGGTCGCGCATGATGCGGCGATAGACGAACCCCCAGGCGTGGGGCGCCTCCGGGCGGGGCATGGCAGACATCGCGGCGACGTCGAACTCATCCGCCATTGCCTGCTCGATGATCTTGAGCGCCAGGTCCGGGCAGCCCGGATAATCCGCGCCGCCAGCGGGAATATAACCCTTGAGCGATGGGGCGATGCCCGGCGGCAGTTCGCTCAGCCGCTCCGGCGTAAACTCGTAATTGGTGATCGTGTCGCCATAATGCACCGCGAAGGCAGGGTTGAGCGTCTTGCGAAAGATTTCGTCCTGATCGTTGCCGACGATCACGGCCACGTCCACCCGCGCCTCCTCGAAAAGGTCGGCCAGCGCCTCGATATTCTGCTGGCAGCGCGCCTGCCGCTCGTCCCACACGGATTTGACAGTCTGCTCGCCCAGCCGCTCCCCGGCCCGTGCTTCCACTAGCTCATCGAAGGTCCAAGTGCCGCCCTTCCACGCATGCTTGTTGGCCTTGTCGGCGGGCACGCGCAGGCCCCAGCTCTCGGTTTCGGTGACCAGCATTGGGCCATGGCTCGTGCCGATACCAAGAACGATCTCTGCCATGCTCTGCTCTCCTGCCGATGCTCTTTTGTGGTCGTTGCACGGACGGGCAACGTGGGGTGTTGATGTCCGCCTCATTATCGGATACCTATTTGTATAACAATCCTGCATCGCGGGTCAATCGCGGGCAGAAGGGGCTGCGGCGCTCAATGAGCCGACGGAAGCCCCGAAGATGAACGCAATGGAGGAAGGATGACGAACATGGCGAGCCAGGCAAACGCGGACGTTGCGACGTTGGATATTGCGGGCCGTTACCCGATCGTCGAATCCAGTGCGGATGCGATTGCGCGCATTCGGGCGCTGCTCCCGCAGATCGCGGCGGCGGATGCCGAGTCGGAGAGCGCTCGGCGCCTCTCCCCGCATGTGGTCGATGCCATTCGCCAGACGGGCCTGTTCGGAATCGTCATGCCGCGGAACCTTGGCGGATCGGAGCTGGGCTTTGCCGATCTGGTGCGTGTCACGGCGGAGATCGGCACTATGTCAGGCTCGGCGGCGTGGATTTTCGGCGTACTGGCTGGGCATAGCTGGCTCATCAACCTGTTCCCCGAGCAGGCGCAGCGCGAGGTGATGGACGATCCCACCACGCTCATCGGCACCGTCTTCCGTCTCGGTGGCGAGGTCGTGGAGGAAAATGGCGGCTACCGGCTGACCGGTGGCGCCGGGCGCTTCTGCTCCGGCATCGATTATGCGAGCTGGGTGATCATCGGCAACGTCGTCAAGAAGGCCGATGGCCGCATGGAGCCGCGCTTCTTCGTCCTGCCCAAGTCCGAGATCGAAATCGTCGACGACTGGTTCACCATGGGCATGCGCGCGACGGGCAGCCGCTCGATCAAGATCGACAGCGCCTTCATCCCTGCCCATCGCAGTTGCAGCCTGGCCGACATGCTGGCCGGTTCCACCCCAGGTGCGCGGGTGCATGAGGGTGCGGTTTACCGCATGCCGTTCTCCAACATCGCGCCCTTCTCCATCGTCGGCGCGCCACTCGGCATGGCGCGGGGCATGGTGCAGCGCTTTGCGGCGGATATCGGCAAGCGCCTGGACGGTGCCGATCCGCTGGAAGTCGCCGAGCAATCCGCCACCTTTGCCCGCATCGCGGAGATTGGCGCCGAGGTCGACGCTGCCCTGGCGTTGATCCTCGAGGATGCCCGCATGGTCGATGAGGCCCGCGACCCCGCCGAGATCACGCCGCTTCTGGGCGCGCAAATCTCGCGCAACTGGGCGTGGGGCGTGCAGCGCGCACGCCATGCTGCGAACCGGATCTTCGAGGCATCGGGCGGCAGCGCCATCTATGATGGCAGCGCCATGCAGCGCTTGTTCCGCGACATGAACTCCGGCGCGCAGCACTTCGCCTTCACCTGGGATCGGGCGATGACCGGCTATGGCCGCGCCGCCGCCGGACTCAAGGCTGGGGCTTTCGCCATTCCCAAGGGGAAGTGAGTCACGAGGGGCTGACGGAAATCAGGGGAGGACGCGGCATGAGGAGCGTGATCGAAAAATACGGTGTCGTCTTCTGCCGCTATTATCTCGGCGGCTTCAACCTCGTTTCCGGCCTCAACTACTTCATCCTCTTCTGGCCCCAGCCCAAGATGGGCGCGGCGGCCGGCAATGCGTTCGTGCTCGCCGCCACCGATCTCAACCTGTTCACCTATGCCAAGATCATCGAGCTGACCGCCGGCGCCTGCCTGCTGCTCAACCGCTTCGTACCGCTTGCGCTGACGCTTCTGATGCCGGTGACGCTGATGATCTTCCTCACCAATGTCCCGTGGGTACCCCTGCCCCACATCCAGCTCTCGGTGACGCGCAATCTGGTCATGCACCTCATCTTGCTCGCGGCTTATGCCAACTACTTCCTGCCGCTGCTCAAGGCGAAGACCGCGCCGCAGCCGATCTGGAAGCGGCCCTCCCGGCTGATGCGGGCACTTTAAGCAGGGATCGACAGGCGAATTAAGCAGGGATCGACAGGCGAATGGCGAACTTCAGCTTCAAACTCGACGGCCAAGTCGACATGATGAGCCTCAATCCACTCGAAATGACAAATTTTGAGATGGTCGGCGCGCTCTTCGGCATTATGGGCATATTGATCACCCTGTACCTCAGCCGAAAGGCCGCCGCCCGGCAACGCCCCCATGAGTTCATTCCGCAAGAAACAGACGAAGACGCCAGCGGCTAGCCGGCCACTGCGCGAGCGGACAGACCGGGCTTGAAGCGGTTTCTGTCCCTGAAGAGTCGCGGCGCGATCCTCATTGCGTCGACCGCCATGTTCATGGTCCAGCTCGATGCGTCCGTGCTGGCAGTCGCGATCCCGGAGATTTCCACCGACTTTGGCCTGCCTGCCATCGAACTCAGCCTCGCCATCACCATCTACCTCACCATGCAGATTGCGCTGCTGCCGATCAGCGGATGGGCGGCCGAGCGCTTTGGCCCGAAGACCGTGTTCATGATCGCGACGGCGGGCTTTGCCTTCTTCTCCATCTGCTGTGCCGCCGCCCCCTCCTTCTGGCCGTTCATTGCCGCGCGCGCCCTGCAGGGGGCGACGGCCTCGCTGATGACCCCGGTGGCCCGGCTGCTGCTGTTACGGCAGACCAGCAAGGAGGAACTGGTCGATGCGATGGCGATCGTGGCGATGCCCATGCTCATCGCGCCGACGCTCGGTCCCTCGATTGGCGGATTCATCGTGCAATATGCGCGCTGGGAATTCATCTTCCTGCTGAACATCCCCGTCACCATTGCTCTGCTGCTCGCAGCATGGCGCACCATTCCGGCCAGCCCGCCCGATGCCTCTAGACGACTGGACATGGTCGGCGCCGCGCTGCTGGGCGGATCGCTCGTCTGCCTGCTCACCGGCTTCGACCGGCTGGCCAGCGGCGTCGGTCGCCCCTTGCCCTGGATGTTGCTCGCGGTCGGCACGGTCCTGTGCCTTGCCGGACTGAAGCATATTCGCACCCATCCGGACCCGGTGCTGAAGCTCGATGCCCTCAAGGATCCGAGCTTCCGGACGACGGTGATCGGCGCGGGCGCCATCGTCCGCATCCCGGCGCGCGCGATGCTCTTCGGCCTGCCGCTCATGTTCCAGATGGCCTATGGCTTCACGCCCATTCTGGCCGGCGTCATGCTCATGGCGCTCAATGGCGGCGATCTGCTTGCCAAGCTGTTCATTCGCCCCCTGTTCGACCGCTTCGGCTTCTCGGGACCGGTGATGCTTTCGAGCTTCGCAGGGCTGGCCGCGATCGCCGTGGTCGCCCTGGCCGATCAAGGCCCCTGGCTCGCTGCCCTGATCTTCGTGGCGCTGCTCGTCGCCGGACTGGCCCGCTCCGTGCTGTTTACCGGCATGACCTCGCTGACCTATGTCAGTCTGGACAAGGACACGATGACGCAGGGCAATGTGCTCGCCAGCATTTCCATGCAATTGTTCGCAGCGCTGGCGGTCTCGCTCACGGCGCTGCTGCTTGGCCTCCTGACGCAATTTACCGGCCATGCGGAGCCGGGGCTGATGGAGTATCGCGGCGCCATGCTGGCCGTCGCGCTGATCGGGTTCGTCGCGACCCTCCTCATGCGTCGGCGCATCCCGCGCCATTTGAGCCAGCTCGCCGTGCGGGATGAGGACTAAGCCGACGGCTAGAATCGCCTAACATTTTACGCTAACGATATCGGCCCACCCCCGGCGATGACAGCCTGTGAGGATATGCCGTGCTCCTGATCGATGCCCATTGCCACGTCTCGCCCCTGTGGTTCGAGCCGGTCGAAACCCTGCTCTTCCAGATGGACCGCCACAATGTCGCGCAGGCGGTGCTGACGCAGATCCTTGGGCAGTTTGACAATCGCTATCAGCGCGATTGCGTTGCGCGCTATCCGGATCGCTTCGTCAGCGTCGGCGCCATCGATCCCGCGGCGCCCGATGCGGTGCACCAACTTGGGATGCTGGCGGATGACGGTGCGGCCGGCCTACGCCTGCGGCCCGATGCCCGCAGCCCCGGTGACGACCCGCTCGCCATCTGGCGGGCTGCGGAGCGGCACGGCCTTGTCATCAGTTGCGGCGGGCCGAGCGCGCAGTTTGTATCGCCCGCGTTCGCCGATCTCATCGGCAGCGTCCCGAATTTGCCGATCATGCTGGAGCATCTGGCCGGCTGGGTCAGACCCGATTGCGACCGAAAGCCCGAAACCTGGACGGCACTGCTCGCGCTCGCGCGCTTCCCCAATATCACGGTCAAGATTCCCGCGCTGGGGCAGTTGATTGCCCGACCCGTCGGTCAGCCTCTGCCTGCATCCGGGCCTGTGCTCGACCCGGCGGGCGGCGCACCGCTGATCGAGCTGCTGGACGCCTTCGGGCCAGACCGGCTGATGTGGGGCAGCGACTTCCCCGTCGTCTCCTCGCGCGAGGGCTATGCCAATGCGCTCGGCTGGACGCGCGATGTGTTCGAGCAGCACCGCCCCGCCAGTGTCGCGGCAATCTTCGGTGGCAATGCCGGTAGAATATTCTTCCAGCGCAAGGCTTGAAGACTGGAATAGATTGTTATACAAAACGATATATTCTATTGCTGGAGCACATCCCATGGCAGAGGCTGCCAAATCCACGATCATCTGCATTTCCGCGAACGGAAAGACGAGCTCCGCCAGCCAAAGCGCCGCAAACCGGATGCTGATCGCCACCGCGGACGGCGTGGTGGATTTTCGCCGGGACAATCTTGATGCGCCTTGGACCCGGCAGCCCGATATGCTGCTCCCCGGCCATCATGTCAGCGCGCTCGTCTATGACGAGGTGACGGACATGCTGTTCGCCGGCCTGCATTATGAGGGCGGCCTGATGGTCAGTTCTGACCATGGCAAGAGCTGGGAAGCGCGCAATAACGGCCTGCAATCCGGCCATGTCTACAGCCTGCTCGTGCAGCATGATGGCGACCGGACGATCCTCAATGTCGGCACCGAGCCGGTGATGTTCTACCGCAGCTTCGATCTGGGGCAGAGCTGGACGGCTTATCCCGGCTGCACGCAGGTCGAGGGCACCGAGCACTGGTTTTTCCCTCGCTCCCAGCCCCATGTGAAGCATATCGCTGCGCATCCGTCCGAGCCGGAGACGATCTACATCTGCGTGGAGCAGGGCGACCTGCTGCGCACCGAAGATGGCGGGGAAAGCTGGACGTCGCTCAACTCCATGGAGCGCCCGGACGACAAGTTCCGCCGCGACCAGCACCGGGTGACCTTCTATCGCGACAACGCCGCCGAGATTTTCCTCACCACCGGCATCGGCCTGTATCATACGGCGGACCGTGGCGAGACCTGGGAGCGCCTGACCGACACCAGCCACCCCTGCGCCTATCCGGACCCGCTGTTCGTGCATCCCCGCAAGGAGCTGATGTTCATGGTCGGCGCCGGCATGAACCCCAATCCCAATTGGGGCGCGGAAGGCACGGCTTATCCCAAGTTCATGATCAGCACGGACCATGGCAAGACCTGGCGGACTAGCATGGTCGGCATGGCCGATCCGATCGCCGGCAATCTGGAAGTCGCGGCGATGCACGATTCTGCCGAGGGCGGCGTGGAGCTCTTCGCCGGCTCCGCCTGCGGGGAACTCTACGCAAGCCGGGACGAGGCGCAGAGCTGGCAGCGCATTGCCGACGGGCTTCCGGCGATGTCCAAGGGGCCGCACTTCCGCCACTTCCTGCCGCCGGATGAACGCGCGGCTTATGAAGAAAAGCTGCGCGCGCTCAACGCGTTCGCCTGAGCAAGAACGGTCGATCGTCAGCGGGCGACAGACCCGCTGGCGGCTTTCAAGGGGGGAATGGTCTTGGACAGGCTTCAATCGTCGGCTTCGCGCATTGAATGCGCTCGGATGTGGCGGCCTGATCAAGATGCGGCGGCGCGCAGCGCCGGTCCCTCGTCTCACTGACGGGTGCAATTTTCGCTCATGATCGACTGCCACGCCCATCTTGTCTCCGACGACAAGGTCACCTACCCGCCGGCACCGCCGGGCGGTCTGCTGCCCCCGATGGCGTTCGACAATCTCATGACGGCCGAGACGCTGCTGGAGGAGATGGACAAGTCCGGCGTCGAGCGGGCCGTGCTCGTGCAGCGCGGATCAATCTACGGGTTCGACAGTCGCTATGTTTGCGACAGCGCCGCGCGCTATCCGCAACGCTTCGCCGCCGTCTGCTCCATTGATGCCACGCAGGCGGATTGTGGGGAGGCCGTGCGATATTGGGTCGGCGAGCATGGCGCCGTCGGCATTCGGCTGATGGAACTCATCAAGGGCTCGGACATCGGTTGGCTCGACTCCCCGGTGGCACGCAATGCCTGGCAAGCCGCCGCCACGCTCGACGTGCCGGTCTGCGTCCATTTCTTCCCGTGGAACCGCGACATCGGGCTGGCGCATCTGGAGCGGATATTGCGCGAAGTGCCGGGCCTGACGGTGGTCATCGACCATCTCAGCTCCATTCAGAGCGATGCCGGCGGCCCGGACCATGGCATCGATGATCGGCTGCGGTCGATCGCGCAGTTCGGCAATGTCGTCGTCAAGTTCACGACCATTCCGCTGGGGCGGCTGGACAAGGCGGGGATCGACCCCTGCCCCGTCATCGAGCGCGTGTGCGATCTGTTCAGCGCGGAGCGGATGATCTGGGGATCGGACATCACCCAATCGCCCGGCAGCTATGATTATATGGCCGCACTTGGTCGCGCAGCGGTACGCAATCTCACAGCCGCGCAACAGGAGATGATCCTGGGCGGGACGGCGATGCGCGTTTACGGCAAGAGCTGGGGCCGGGCCTGAGCGCAACGGGCCTTCGCGACGAGAATTGGAGGGGAATGATGGAGTCCGTGTCTCGTGCTGCCGTGAAGGTCGATATCGAACGATCTGAAATCAGAGAATTTCCGTTCCCGCCCCTCGGCGACAATGATGGCCTGCTGAAAGTCGAGGCCTCGGGCGTCGGCGGCAGTGACCCCGAAATGTATCGGCGGGAAAACACGGCGCCCTGCATCATGGGCCATGAGAATGTCGGCACCGTCGCCCGCATCGGCGGCGCTGCGGCACAGCGCTGGGGCCTGCGCGCCGGCGACCGCATCGCCCTGCACGAGTATCTCCCCTGCTGGCATTGCCACTGGTGTCGCCAGGGCGATTTCCGCCTGTGCATGGAGGCCGACTTCTTCAACGTGAAGGATCGGTTCAACACCCTGCGCTACGGCACGTGCAATGCGGACATTCCGCCGCATCTGTGGGGTGGTTTCTCGGAATATATGTATCTTGCGCCCAATGCCGTCATCCACAAGATTCCGGCGGACATGGACGCCCGGCTGGCGACCCTCGCGGTGCCGCTCGGCAATGGCGTGCAATGGGCGGTGCTGGATGGCGGCGCGGGACTGGGCAAGACCGTGCTGGTCTTCGGCCCCGGCCAGCAGGGCCTGAGTTGCGCATTGGCCGCCAAGCAGGCGGGCGCGCTCACCGTCATCATCGCCGGCATGACGCGCGACCGCGCCCGGCTGGATCTCTCGCTCAGCCTCGGTGCCGATATCGCCGTGGACGTGCAGCAGGAGGATCTTGCCGCAGTGGTCATGCGGGCGACCGGCGGCATGGGCGTGGATGTGGTGGTGGATACCACTGGCGACCCCGATGGAAAGATTGCCGAGCAGGCGATAGCGTTGTCGGCCAAGGGCGCCTGGCTCAGCCTCAATGGCCTCAGCGCCTCGGTGCCGCTGGGCGAGATCAAGAAGCGCTATCTCACCGTGCGCGCACCACGGGGCCATAACTATCGCGCGGTGCAGATGGCGCTCGACATTCTTGCCAGCGGCAAGTGGCCGGCGGAAAAACTGTGCAGCCACGATTTTCCGCTGGAGCAGGTGCATGAGGCGATCCTCGCCACCGCCGGGCGCGGGATCGAGGGGGCCATTCACGTCACCGTCTCCCCGCGCAAGAGGTGATCGCAGCCCCCTCCCCGCCTCCCGCCCTGCCTATTGCCTCGCCCGCCAAAATCCTCTTCCATGGCGCACTGCCACCAGCCGCAAGGAGCACATATTTGGCCACGCAGATCGACATGGGGGACTCCCTGCCCAATGTGGTGGCGGATGAACTGCGGGCGCTGATCGTGCGGGGCACGTTGCTGCCGGGCGAACATCTCGGACAGACCCAGCTTGCCGACCGGTTCGGGCGCAGCAAGGTGCCCATTCGCGAGGCGCTCAAGCTGCTGGCGGCAGAAGGCTTCCTGCGCCACGACCATAACAGGGGCTATTTCGTGGCGCCGCTGGAGCTGGAGGAAGCCCGCCAGCTCTACAAGCTGCGCCGGTGGCTGGAAGCGGAACTGCTCGCCACGGCGGTCTGGCCGACCGACGCGCAAATCGCCGAATTCCGCCGCCAGTTCGATGCGCTGGATGCCATGGATCAGGTGAGCGATTTCACCAATTGGGCGCTGGCGCTGGAAAATCTGCGCCTCGCCCTGTTCGCTTTATCGCCCGAGCGCATCCTGCTGCGCGAAGCGACCCGGCTCTGGCGGCTGACCGACCGCTATCGCTCGCTCATGCCGCGTACGATGGGCGAGAGCCCCGAGCGCAAGCTGATCGACGCCTTGGCCGCGCGGGACCGCGACGCGCTGCTCGCCGATTATATGCAAGCCCGCGCCAAGATCGAAGGTGCGCTGGAGCAGGTCTTCCAGCACGGCCGCTAGGGCCAATCGACATTCAGCCCTGCACGCGTGTCTGAAGGCTGTGATATTTGAACTGCGCGCGGGCCTCATCGAGGCGCATGCCGGTGCGGCAGGCGGCGCGGATGCTCTCTTCGGCGGCGTGGATCTCCTCGGCGGCGGCGAGGACGGCGGCTTCATGCGCCTGCGGGATAACGATCACGCCATCCGGGTCGCCGCGCAAGATATCGCCGGGGGCGACGCGGGCGCCGCCGATATTGACCGGGCAGTTGGTGACCTCGACCTGCACCCGGTCCTTGCCGGTGCGCATCCAGTGGCCCTTGCTGAAGACGGGATAACCGAGCGCGCGGCAGAGTGAGACATCGCGGCTGATGCCGTCGATGACGGTGCCGGCAAGACCGCGGCGGTGGGCGATCTCGGTGAGGATATCGCCCCAGATGGTGGCATCCTCGCGCCCGCCATTGTCGATGACGACGACATGGCCGGGGGGGACATCATCGATATAATCGCCGACGGTGCCAGGCGGCGTCGAGGCGGGACCGCAGAGCATGGTGTAGGCGCGGCCGGCCATGCGGAAATCCGGGTCGCGCCCGGCGATCTGGTAGCATTGGCCGACAATGCCGAGCCGGTCGAGCGCGTCGCTGAGTGTTGCGGTGTCGAGCGCGGCGGCGCGGGTAACGTTGCTGTCGTCGGTCATTGGGGATCGCCCTTGAGCATATATTCGTAGTTTGCGCCGAGCACGGCGCTGGCACTTTCGCCGGTGGCGAGGCGGCGGGTCATCTCGCCCTCGCGGCGGACGATATCCTCGGCGGCATCGAGCACGCGGGCGATGTCGGCCGGCGCGATGAACACGGCCGCGCTGGAATCGCAGATGACATAGAAGCCCGGTTCGACGGTGAAGTCGCCGACTGTGACGGGAACGTCGGTGGCATCCTCGTAGACGCGATTGCGGGCCGTGCGGGCGGTGTAGCCGCGGCAGAAGACCGGAACGCCGATCTCGCGGGCTTCATCGACATCGCGAGCCAGACCCTCGCAGATCACCCCGGCCACGCCCTTGTGCTGGGCGCCGCGCGACAGGATGCCACCCCAGCAGCCGGCGTCGATGCCGGTGCGCTGCTCGACCACGATCACATCATCCGGGCCGCTGGCATCGATGGCGGCGGCACCCAGATGCACCGGCGGGCGATCGGCAGGCGCGTTGCCAGCCTTGAGCTTCACGGTGTGGACGCGCCCGGCGATGCGGCGGCCCGGCGAGGCGGAGCGCAGGCCGGTCACGCAGCCGGCCAGGCCCAGCTTGTCGAGCGTGTCAGACACCGCGCACGCATCCAGCTGGCGCAGCCGCGCGACATGGGGATCGCCCGCGCTCATGCTGGCCGCAGGTCCAGCTTGAAGAGGCGCGCGGCGTTGCCGAACATGATCTGGTCCTTCTCCGCCTGGCTCAGCCAGTCGAAGCCGGTGATGAACGGGGCAATGTCATCCAGCGTCTTGCCAGTCGCGGGGTCGACGGCAGAGCCGACGCCGGGGCATTCCGCGCCGAACAGGCAATTGTCGGCGCCGACGGTCTTGATCAACAGCCGCAGCGCTTCCTCGGAATAGAGCACGGTATCATAATAGATGTGCCGCATCTTATCGAGGAACTCCTCGCCCTTGCGCAGGCCGGACGCCCGGAAGCGACCGACATGATAGGGGATCGCGCCGCCGCCATGGCTGCAGACGATCTTGAGGCTAGGAAAGTCCTTGAACACATCGCTCTCGAGCAGGCCATAGACGGCCATCGTCTCTTCCAGCAGGAAGTTGAGCGTATAGGGCGCGCGGCGGCTGCGCGATCCGGCGGAGTGGATGTGCGCCGGCACGTCCAGCTCGCACAGCTTCTCATACAGCGGATACCAATAACGGTCGCCCATCGCCGGCGGCTCGGTGCCGCTGTTCTCATAGGGATCGGGGTTGAGCAGGCAGCCCTTGAAGCCCAGCGTTTTCACACAGCGCTCAAGCTCGGGCAGAACGTTCTCGATCGGCTCGCCAGCCACTTGCGGCAGGCCGCAGATGGGCGCGAAGCGGTCCGGCAAAAGCTGGCACTGGCGGGCGATGATGTTGTTGGTGGCTTCGGTAAACCAGTGGACCAGAAAACCCGGCTTTTCCGAATGCATCATCTGGAACGGGCGCGGGCTGAGCAGCTGGTAGTTGGTGCCGACCCGGTCGAGCATGTCGAGATGGCCGCAGGGCGCCATCTCCTTCTTGTTGGTGTAGGCGAGAATTTCCTCATCCGTGAGGTCGGGGAACTTCTTGCCGTGTTCGCCGCGATGCGAGAGCAGCATCGACTTGTAAATCCACAGTTCCGCCGGCGCACTCACATGGCCATGACAATCGACAATCATCGCAAAATCCCCACCCGCAGCTGGTTATCAGATCATAGGTATACATTTTTGTATACCTATCCTGAATTTCCGGTCAAGCGGGTGGAGGGTGTTTGTCGGCCAAAAGCCTCGCGCGACCGGCCCGGGATTCCTAGCGCGTGAAAATGTCTACATTTTTGTGAGACACCACGCTAGGGATGCCCGGAACGACCATAATTTCAAGGCCGCTGGCTCTTCGGCCAACCAGGAATGCCCATGATGCAGGAAACAGTGAAATCCGAACGCGGAGTTCCCGCCAAGATCGCCAATGAGCTGCGGCTGCTCATCGCCCGCGGCACGCTGGCACCCGGGATGCGGCTGGGGCAGACCGAACTGGCCGAGCAATTCAATGCCAGCCGCGTGCCCGTGCGCGAGGCGCTCAAGCTGCTGAGCTCGGAAGGCATCATCGAGCACGACCCCAACCGGGGCTTCTTCGTCACCCGGCTTTCCCGCGATGAGGCCGAGCAACTGTTTGCCCTGCGCCATCTGGTCGAGGACGAATTGCTCAAATCCGTCGACTGGCCGGACGCCGAAGAGCTTGCCGAACTCGAACGTCGCGAACAGCGCCTCGAAGAGCTGCTCGACGAAGGCGACCGCACGAGTTGGTGGAACGAGCATCGTGAATTCCACACGATGATCTTCAACCTCTCGCCCAAGAAGACCATCGTGCGCGAGGCCATCCGCCTGTGGGCATTGACCGATCGCTACCGCGCCCTCCTGCCGCTGCCGCGCCGGAACAGCGAAGAGCGCAAGGTGGTGGACAAGCGCGAGCTGCTGAACGCCATCCGCCAACAGGACAGCAAGAAACTGCTCGCCGCCCGCCGCACCCGCCGCGAATCCTTTGAGCGAATGCTGCTGGAAACGCTGGAAGCACGCGGGCTCTAAAGCCAACCCACCTGCCACGCTCAGCTCTAGCGGGCGATCCTCACGCGTCGCGGGCGCAGCGAAACCCGATATGCGATGTGGAGGTATCCACCGTCTGCGGATAGCGCGCGGCGGGGCGATAGCGCTGGCAATAATTGGGCGCGCACAGATGCGATCCGCCCTTGAGCACGCGGCGGGGAAAGCCGCTATAGGGATCACGGCTGGCATCCTCGCTGGCGCCCCGCGGATTATGCGGCGCGCAACAGGGCTTGGTCGGCGCGTCGTGCCGATCGACATACCAGTCGCTCGTCCACTCCCACACATTGCCGATCATGTCCCAGAGGCCATAGCCATTGGCCGCATAGCTGCGCACCGGCGAGGTACGAAGATAGCCGTCCGAAAGATCATTTTGGTGCGGGAAATCGCCCTGCCAGGTGTTAGCCAGCATGGCCCCGCCGGGGTGCAGTTCTTCGCCCCAGGCGAAGGCCTTGCGATCCAGCCCGCCCCGCGCGGCGAATTCCCATTCCGCTTCCGTCGGCAGGCGCTTGCCTGCCCAGGCCGCATAGGCCTCCGCATCGGCACAGGCGATGTGGACGACGGGATGATCCGCTAGCCCGTCGATGGAACTCTGCGGCCCCCAGGGATGACGCCAGTCTGTCCCGAACGAGAATGTCCACCACCCCATTGGATCGTGCAGCGGCACGGGGGTCGGCGGCGGCGTGAACAGGGATGAGCCGGCCTTCAGCATCGCGGGATCGGCACCGGGATAGTCGGCAGCGTCGGGCACCGTTTCGGCCACCGTCACATGGCCCGTCGCTTCCACAAACCGCGCGAACTGCGCATTGGTGACCGGCGTTTCATCGATCCAGAAAGCATCGACAGAGGCCGGATGCGCGGGGCCCTCATCGGGATAATGGTCGTCCGACCCCATCCAGAACTGCCCGCCCGCCACACGGATCATGCCGTCCTTCATCTCTGGCGCACTCATCATGCCACCCTGCGCCTGATCGGTCATCGCGTCTGCTTGCGTCCTTCCTGAGTCTCAATCCGTCGGTCCTCGAGACTGCGGCGGACGAGATAAGCGTCAATGGCGTCGACCTGTGCCGGCGTGAGCTGGCCTGCGAAGCTGGGCATGCCCATCTCCGCCAGCGCGCCGCCCAGAACGACCTGCGAAAAACCCTTCGTGCCGAGCAATCCCGTCCGGCGCAAGTCCGGATAGGCACCGGCGCTCACCGCCCCGCTGCCATGACAGCGCAGGCAGAAGCGACCGAACAGTCCGTCGCCCTGTGCGATTTGCGCCGGCGTGCCCTTGTCCACCACATCGGGGAACGGCAGCGGCTCAGCCGGCGTGAAGGCAGGGAGCTTCGCCGCCCCATCCAGTTTGAACACCAGAAGCCTGTTAGGGCCGATGGTCTTGCCGGCCTTGAGCGCCATCACCCCGCCGGTGAGTGGCCAGCCGCCGCCCCAGCCGGCCATGACCGCGATATATTGCACCCCGTCCAGCCGATAGCTGATCGGCGGCGCGACGATGCCAGTCTGCGCATCGAACGACCAGAGCTGCTTGCCGCTCTCGTCATCATAGGCGACCAGCCGCCCCTGCGCATTACCGCCGAAGACGAGGCCGCCCGCCGTCGCCAGCACGCCGCCATTGAAGGGCGCCGCTTCCTCGCTTGTCCAACGCGGTTTGCGGGCGATCGGGTCCCAGGCGATCAGCCGCGCCTTCATGCTGTCATACAGCGCCTTGCGGTCCGCCGCGCTCATGGCACCGCCGCCGCTCATCGCAACGCCGGACGTATAGGCGCCGATCACCTGCGCCTCCTGAGGGTTGGGGCCGAACGGCATGCCCACATCCTGCGCCGGAATGTAGACCAGCCCCGTGCGCGGGCTGAAGGCCATGGGCGGCCAGTTATGCCCGCCGCCCGAGCTGGGGAACTGGAAATGCGGCTTGCCGGTGCGGTAATAGCGTGCTTCCGGAACAATGTCCGGACGGCCACTCTTGGGATCGATGCTCTTCGTCCAATTCTGCGGCACATAAGCGGTGGCATTCAGGAACTCGCCGGTCGCGCGGTCGAGGATATAGAAGAAGCCGTTTTTGGGCGCCTGCATCAGCACTTTGCGCAGCTTGCCATCGATCTCCATGTCCGCCAGCACGATATTCTGGGTTGCGGTATAATCCCAGGCATCGCCCGGAACCTGCTGGAAATGCCAGACATATTCTCCGGTCGAGGCGCGCAGCGCGACGATGGAAGACAAGAACAGATTATCCCCCTTCCCGTCCGAGCGCATCTGATGATTCCACGGCGAGCCATTGCCCGTGCCGATGTAGATGAGGTCCAGCGCGGGATCATATTCGATCGCATCCCACACCGTGCCGCCACCGCCATAGCGCCACCATTGCCCTGCCCAGCTTCCCTGCGCCTTGGCCAGCACCGCGTCGGACGCGGCGTTGTCCTTCGTACCGGGTTTGCCGGGGACGGTGTAGAAGCGCCAGGCCAGCTTGCCGGTCGCGGCATCATAGGCACTCACATAGCCGCGCACGCCAAACTCGGCGCCGCCATTGCCGATGACGACATTGCCCTTGATGAAGCGCGGCGCCCCGGTGATCGTGTAATTCACGGCGAAGGGGCCGGACTGGTCGATCGTCTGCGTTTCCCAGACCGGCTTGCCGCTTTTGGCATCCAGGGCGATCAGGCGCCCGTCAAGCGCGCCGACATAAACCCGGCCCTGCGCCACCGCGACACCGCGCGAGACCGGCCCGCAGCAGGAGCGCGCAGATGCCGCGCGGACTTGTGGATCGTAGGTCCACAAGCCCTTGCCGGTGCGCGCATCGATGGCGGAGACGACATCATAGGCGCTGACCACATAAAGCACGCCATCGACCATGATCGGGGTCGCTTCCTGCCCGCGATCCGTCTCCAGATCGAACGACCAGGCAAGGCCCAGCCGCGATACGCTCTCGCGATCGATCTGATCCAGTTCGGCAAAGCGCTGCGCCGTCTCGGTGCGGCCATGCAGCGGCCACTCGCCATCGCCGCCGGCCTGACCATCGTCTGCGGCATCACGGCAGGCCGAAGGGAGGAAAAGCAGCAGCGCGGCCAGCGCCATCATGCGCCTGAACATCAAACCCACGATTAAAATTCCCTCTCCCTCGGCCCACTGCCACCCGTCGCCCGCTATGCGGTTCGTTCCGCGTCCGCCAGCGCCCGGCCGAGCACGGGATGCGCGAAGTGCATCGCCAGTTCCTGCCGATAAGGCCATGTCTGCCGCTGATTGTCGACCAGTTCATCCGGGCCGAGCGGGTCGTCCGGAAAGGTCTTCGTCAGCGGCTGGAGATGCGCGATGGTCTTGTACCAGCCCGCATCATAATCCGCCTGCCATTGCACGACATAATCGAGCCGCTTGATCTTCCAGACGCCGTCCTCGCGCACATAATCATTCTCGTACATGCCGGCTTCGTAGAACTGGTCGGGCAGGCCTTCCGGGCGATAGTCGCGGCTCTCATGATTGCCGCCGAGCAGCAGCGCGCGAAACCGGCCCTTGGCGGTGCGGCGATCCGGCGCGACGGTGATGATGTCCTGCATCTGGAAATGATCGAGCAGGAAGCCATAGACTGGGCCGGGGCGCCCTTGCGTGAAGAACTGGCGAAACCAGTCGCCATAGAGCCGCCGCGCACCCACCTTGCCGCGATAGATGCCGGAGAGAAAGATGATCTCGGCATCGTCGGAGAACAGCTCGGCCAGTTCGTCCGAACGGTTATAATCGGTATAATAGCCATAGGCATTATGAAGCCGGCGGATTGCATTGAGATCCTCCAGCATCCCGATCCGCTCGGTCAGGGCCTTTACATCGCTGCGCAGCGCTTCGATCTCGCTCATAATCCTGCTCCTGATTGCTCTTTTGCTCTGTGCGGGCCGCCAGGGTGGATGCCGGGTTGCCTCATCCGCCAAGGCATCGGTTGCTCCCGATTGCAAAGCAACGGCCCGGTCCGCTATCAGTTATAAGGGAGGGGCTATCGCTTATGGCATTCACGATCCGGCAGTTGGAGATTTTCGTCGAAGCGGCGAAGGACGAGAATTTCCGTATCACGGCGGATCGCCTCGGGATCAGCCAGCCCTCGATCAGCAATCATATCAAGGCGCTGGAGCAGAAAGCCGGCGCTCGCCTGTTCGATCGTCAGCGCGGATCGACAGCGCGCCTCTCCGCTCTGGGCCGCGATTTGCTGGATCAGGCGCGGTTGCTGCTGCGTGAGGCGAACAAGGTTCAGTTGGGCGCCACGGCCGGCAGTGCGCAGAGCTATGTGCTGCGGGTCGCCGCCGGCCCTTATCTTATCGATCAATGGATCAGGCCGTGCCTGCCGGATTATTACGCGCGCGGCCAGGTGCCGAATGTCGAGCTGATCCTCTCCGCGCCGGGCGAAGAAATGCTCTCCATGCTCCGCAGCGGCAAGGTGGACGTCGCCTTCTTCACCGGCCGGCCACCGGTCGCCCCGGATCTTACCATCGAGACACTCCGGCGCGTGACCAGCAGCCTCTTCGGTACGTCCGCGCTGGTCGAGGCGGTGGGGAGCGATCCTGCCAGGATCAGCGCCGCCCCGATGATCATGATGCCGGACAACACACCGCATAACGACTGGCTGATCAACGCGCTGGCCGATGCGTGCATCTACCCTTCCAATGTCGTCGCGCGACCGCAATTCACCGATGTCGCGATGGGGCTGGCGCTCAATGGGACGGGCCTTGCCATGCTGTTCGATGAGGAAGCCGCACCTGCCACCACGCGCGGACAACTCCATCGCGTCCCGGTCGATTTCGAGCCGGGCTATCGCCTGATGCTCTCGCGCAAGGGGTTCGACGATGCCCGCGGGCGTCTGGCCATCGATCATCTCCGGCGCACGCTGCAGGCCGGACGCGCCGCCAACTGAGGGTACCGGCAGACGCCTGTCCTCTTCACTCCGGCGCATCTCAATGGCGCGGCACGGAACGCTCCGCGCTCTTGCTCATTGTGCTAGCGATCAAGGAGACCGCACATGATGAAAACTTTGCTCGCCGGCGCGGCGATTGGTTATTTCGGCAAGAAGCTCTATGATGAAGGCAAGCTCGATCCCTATATCGCGCGCGCCAAAAGCACGCTCGCCGAGCTTTCCCCAGAACAGGCGGACACGCGCGCCCCGCGCGGCGTGGGTCAGGACGAACAGCCCAATATGGCATTCTGAACGGGGTCGCGGGCGCGAGCTGGCTACCACCTTCGAATGAGAGGCACGAAAAAAGGGGCGCGGTCATTCCGCGCCCCTTTCGTTTTCAGCTTAGACGCGTCTGAGATCAGAAGCTGTAGCTAAAGCCGATCTTGACGCCGTGGTCCTTCCACTGGTCGCCGATGTTGCCCACGTAGGTGGCCCCGATGGAGCCGCCGGGCATGATGTTGGCCTGAACGCCGCCCTCGAGACGCAGGGTGTCGCGTGTCGTGGGTAGGCCCGCGACCGAGAAGGCCTCGCCGGTCGAGAGGATGTTGCGGCTGGTCGCATCGACATCGCCGAAGCTGCGCAGCCAGGCCGCCGAGACGCGCGGGCTGAGCACCGTGGTGGCGCTGACCGGCACTGCCCCGCCCAGACGCAGGCCCAGGGTGGTGTAGGTCACATCGCGGGTGCTGTCCGTGACGCCCAGCGCGGTCAGGGCGCTGCCCGTCTCGGTGAAGGCATCGCTCTTGAGATGGACATGGGTCACGCCCGCAAAGGGCTCGGCGGTCACCGCGCCCAGCGGGAGAGCATAGCTCACCTCACCGAACGCCGAGGCGCTCCTGGCATCATAATCGCCCGCCAGCGCATCGTTGACGCCCAGGAACGCCACCTTGCGCGTCCCGTTCACGTCGAGCCAGCTATAGGAAGCGCCGATCCGGGCGCGCAGCGCGCCCCAGCCCCCGCCGGCATAGACCAGCGCGCTGTTGCCGTTGACGGTCGCCTCGCTGCTGCGCCCATCGACACGCACCTTGTTCTGCTCATGCGCGAAGGCCACGCCCAGACGCCAGCCACCAAGGCCCGTATCAACACCGGTGATGAAGCCGAAGGTGCTCTGCGTCGCCTTGATCGCATTGCCATTGCTCTTGAGCGTGCTCCACGCACCGATGCCCTGGCCCCAGACCGCCGTGCTGCCATCACGCAGCGTGCGGGCCGACGAGCCGGCACCGGCCAGCGTGCGGCTGACCACATCGGCCTGCTCCATGCGGCCGATCACCATGTCGCCAAGCCGGCGGGTGCCGTCCACCATCAGCGTGCCCGTGGTCGCCCACAGCTCGCCCGAGAGCGCATCGAACGCCCGGACGGCGCCGGCTTCTTCGAGCTGCCCCGCCACCGCACGGGACAGGCTGGCATTGTCGTCACTCGCATCCAGCGCGAGGGCCACGGCCAACTGGTTGGGCGTCACCGCCACGCTCTCGAAGCTGCGATTGTTGCGCGTCAGCACGAGCCTGACATTATTGGCGTCATAGCTCAGCTCCGGCGTCAGGAACGGCAGGTCGACATCGGTGGCCGCAAACTGCCCGGTCACCCCGCCCGCGGCCGTGATGATCGTGTACTCATTGCTGAAGCGATAATTGCCTGCAGCCGCCAGCACTGAGACCGTGCCGCCCTGAATGGTCGCCGTACCGCCGACGATCAGCTTGTCGCTCTCGCCCTCGGCATTGACCTCCACCTCATAGGTCGAGCCCGCCTGGAACACGACATTGCCCGCTGCGGTGAGCGTGCCGATCGAGTTGCCCGGCAGCAGCGTGCCGCCATTGCCGACCACGATATTGTTCACCTGCCCGCGACCGCCCAGGGCCGCATCGCTGCCGACCGTGATCGTGCCGCCCATCGAGCCGTTCACCCGCGTCACGATGCCCTCGAGGTTGAGCGCACCGGTGAACGAGCCAAAGCTCTCGCCGGTCAGGTTGATGCTGACGGGCGCGCTGGACGGACCGTTCAGCGCAATCGTTCCGCTGCCGCTGAAGCTGCCGCCGAACAGCGTGTTGCTGCTCTGGTTGACGGTCAGCGTGCTCGTGCCCAGGCTCACCGTCCCGCCAGCGCCGCTCAGGCCCGCAACGGTCTGGTCGGTGCCACTCAGGTCAAACTCGCCATCATCCACGACCAGATCGGTCGCGCTGTCGAGCTGCGCCAACAGCCGCACCCGGCCCGCCTGCACCACCGTCGACCCGGTATAACCATAGTCGCCCGAGAGCAGCAGCGTGCCCTCGCCCTGCTTGATCAGGCCACCATTGCCGGACAGCGCGCCGGTATAGTCATAGTCGCCAATCTGGTTGAAGATCAGCGTGCCATTGTTGGTGGCATCGGCCAGCAGATCGCCATTCTTCAAGCCATTGCCCACCTGCAGCGTACCTGCGGTGTCGATCAGCAAAGTGCCGCCCAGCTTGCCCGTCAGCAGCACCGTGCCGCCATCGATGGTCGCATCGCCCGCAAAACCGCTGCTGTCACCCGAGAAGGTGATCGTGCCCGTGCCCGTTTTCAGCACTGTGCCCGTGCCGCTCAGCCTGCCCTTGTAGCTGGTGGTCGCGGGGTTGGCGAACACCAGCTCGCCCTGTTCGGCGACATTGACATTGTTGCTGATCGTCCCAACAAACAGGGCCGTACCCTGCTGCACGTCAAGCTGGACGCCGCTCATCGAGCCGCCGAAGGTCACTCTATTATCGCCGGTCTTGATCACCGTGCCTTGGCCGGAAATCTGGCCGCGATAGCTCACATCGTCCGCACGATCGAACAGCAGCGTGCCGTAATTGGTGACATTGGCAGTGATCGAGCCGGTCGTGCCGCCGTTGCCGAGGTTGACCGTGGCGCCGTTGCTGATCCCCAGACCGCCTTCGAAATCGCTGGCGTTGGTCAGGGTGAGCGTGCCGGCAGACACGTTCAAACCGCCCGTTCCGGTGATCCGTCCGGAAAAGACCTGCGAGGCATTGGCCAGCATCAACCCCGCATCACCGACGATCACCGTTCCGCTGCCGCCAAGATCCTTGATCTGTGCGCTGGCTGCACTGGTCAGGTCGAAGGTACCATTGACCGTTACGGAACTCGATTGGTTCACCCGGCCCTGATTGGAGAGGGCCAGTGTGGCATCGGCATCAATCGTCGTGGCGCCCGTGAAGGTATTCATCCCGCTCAGGGTGATCACCCCGCCCGCCACGGTCAGATCGCCCGTGCCGGAAATGACCCGGTTGTGATGAAGCGCATCGGAGCGATCGAACACCAGCAGACCGTTGTTCACAAGGTCGCCGTCGAAGGAGCCACTGGTGCCGCCATTGCCGATCTGCAGCGTGCCGTCCTGCCCTATGATCGTGCTTGCGGCACTCGTCGTGTTGGCCAGCACCAGCAGGCCGCTGTCCACATTTAACGAGCCAGAATAATTGCTGCTGTCACCAGACAGGATCGTCGTACCGGCAAGCACATCGACCACGCCGCTGCCCGACAGGCCTGCAGCCAGCACATAATCCGTGCCGGTGTGGTTCAGAACCAGCTTGCCCGCCCCGGCACCGAACTGAATGCCGTTGACGGCATCGATCACGCCGGCCGCCTGGGCCGCATTGCCTGCCGCCGCGCCAATGTTCAGCGTGCCCGTCGAACCGGCCTCATAAGCCAGCGTGATGCCGCGATTGCCGTCAGACTTGAGGGTCGCGCCATCGGCGACGGTGACGACGCCGCTGCTCCCGGCATATGTGCCGACCATGACGTAAGACGTGCCTCGCGCGAGCGTGCCTTCACCGCTGATGTTCAAAGTGCCCTGGCTGCCATCCACGAAGCCGACAATCAGCTTATCGCCGCCCAGCAGCGCCTCGGCCGTCACGGTGGCCGTGCCTGATCCATAGCTGCCGATAGTCATGTTCCGGTCGGTCGTTACGCTGGACCCGCTGCCTGAGACTGTCATCTGACCGTTGCCGTTGGCGCTTGCGCCAAGTCTCACATCCGCATCGCTGCCGGAGGCGGCAATCGTCGCGCCATCTGTCACGGTGAGGATGCCTTCGCCGCTGGTGCCGATCCCCAAGCCGCTTGCACCGATTTCCCAGCGCGTTCCCACGCCGCTGAGGGTGCCGGTGCCGAGCGATCCGGCATTCACGCCGAAACTCCCGCTGGTGGATTGCATCGTCGCGCCGCTGGACAGGATGAGCGTGCCCTGGCCGCTCCCGCCAAACTGCAGGGAGCCGCTCTGCAGATGGCTATTTTCACCCGAAACGGTGATGGAGCCCACACTGCCCTCGACCGCACCGACGGACGTGGAGGTGTTAACCACGACGGTACCGCCATTCTCGATCGCCACGCTGCCGTCGCCATAATAGCCGACCGTCAGGAATTCGGTCGTGACCGTGGATCCCGTTCCCGTGACGAGCAGCGAACCGCTCTCATCTTCCATGCCCGGCATTGCCGAATTGGTGCTGTTGCTGACGATGATGTTGGGGGCGTTGAAGGTGCCGCCATTCACCACGGTCAGCGACGCCCCGTCGAGCCCGCCCAGGAAGACGATGTTCCCGCTCGTCGTACTGCCATCGATGACCGTCTCGCCGCCGGTGAGCATCATGTTGCCAGCAAAAGCGCTATTGTCGCCCGTGAGGGTCAACGCTCCGCTGCCGGTCTTGATCACAGAGCCCAAGCCTGAAATCGCACTGGAGAGCGTGTAATTCTCAGACTGGGCGAATTCGAGTTTCGTGGCACTGGTCGCAACGACGATACCACCGTTCAGCGTGGCGCCGCTGGCGAGTGTCAGCCTGTTGGTACCGCCCGTGAAATTCAGGGCCGCGGCCCGCTCGCCATTGCCACCAAGGCCGCCGGATACGGAACCGCCAGTCCCGATGGAAAGAGCAAGGTTCTCGCCTTGAATGCCTGCGCCGCCCGCACCGTTGGTGAACATCCCGGCCCCGCCGGCGCCGCCTGTCACCGCTGTGTCGATCGTGAGGGTGGTGAGGCCGCTCATGTTCTCGATCAGGATGCCAAAGCCCCCGGCCCCGCCGAAGTTGCCGCCTTGGGCATCACCGCCCATGATGCTACCGCCGGAGATCGAAACAGTGCTGCTGCCGGTGCCGCCGGTGAGCACAAGGGCAGACCCGCCATTGCCGCCAAAGGACTGGCCTTCGCGGCTCCCGCCGCCCGCGCCGCCGGTCAGTATGCTGTCCGTAATGCTGATGGCCGTATTGCCGGCCGGCTGGTCGATGACCAGACCGCTGCCACCATTGCCGCCGACGCCAGCCCAGCCATAGGCGCCGCCCGCGCCGCCGGTGGCACTGACGGTGATTGCGTCGTAGGAGTCGTTAAGACCGGTGACGACCGCGCCGAAGCCGCCGCCGCCACCGCCGCCGCCATATCCGGCAATTCCAGCAAGGCCACCATTACCGCCATTGCCGCCGGTGAGCGTTCCCGATGTCGGCAAATCTGTGATGAGTCCGACAAAGCCATGCGCGCCGCCGCCACCGCCGCCGCCTGAACTGTTGGCCCCGCCATCGGAGCCATCCGATCCCGCCTCACCGGGCGCAGCCCCTCCCGTCCCGGCGAAGCCGGGGTTGGGACCAGCACCGGCACCGCCATTGCCCCCTGTGATGCCACTGCCGCCGCCAGCGCCGCCGGAGAGATAGCTGGGATCTGTGCCAACGCCATCCGTCCCGTCACCGCCCGTGAAGGTGGTGCTGGCGCTCCCGCCAACGCTCGTGAAGCTGTTATCGCCCCCCGCACCACCGGTGCCATCCGCGGCGTAGGCGGGCATAGCTCCCACCGCGGCAAGGAACGTCGCGGCCACCGAACAGCGCAAAACAGATTTGAAGGACATAAGACGAATGTCAGCAAGCGGCTGAGCTTCAACGCGGTCAAACTTGTTATAAAAACCCTGCATTCTCAATATCCTTACGGCCATTTATTGGCCTCTGTTCGTGTCGTTTGAGGGGGGCTGCCTCGGTCATCGCGAGACTACTGTGTGGAATTCGGTCAAGAGAGGCGCAGCCGCAGCCGCGCCTCCCGGAGCATCCGCCTGAGATCAGAAACTGTAGCTAAAGCCGATCTTGACGCCGTGGTCCTTCCACTGGTCGCCGATGTTGCCCACGTAGGTGGCCCCGATGGAGCCGCCGGGCATGATGTTGGCCTGAACGCCGCCCTCGAGACGCAGGGTGTCGCGTGTCGTGGGTAGGCCCGCGACCGAGAAGGCCTCGCCGGTCGAGAGGATGTTGCGGCTGGTCGCATCGACATCGCCGAAGCTGCGCAGCCAGGCCGCCGAGACGCGCGGGCTGAGCACCGTGGTGGCGCTGACCGGCACTGCCCCGCCCAGACGCAGGCCCAGGGTGGTGTAGGTCACATCGCGGGTGCTGTCCGTGACGCCCAGCGCGGTCAGGGCGCTGCCCGTCTCGGTGAAGGCATCGCTCTTGAGATGGACATGGGTCACGCCCGCAAAGGGCTCGGCGGTCACCGCGCCCAGCGGGAGAGCATAGCTCACCTCACCGAACGCCGAGGCGCTCCTGGCATCATAATCGCCCGCCAGCGCATCGTTGACGCCCAGGAACGCCACCTTGCGCGTCCCGTTCACGTCGAGCCAGCTATAGGAAGCGCCGATCCGGGCGCGCAGCGCGCCCCAGCCCCCGCCGGCATAGACCAGCGCGCTGTTGCCGTTGACGGTCGCCTCGCTGCTGCGCCCATCGACACGCACCTTGTTCTGCTCATGCGCGAAGGCCACGCCCAGACGCCAGCCACCAAGGCCCGTATCAACACCGGTGATGAAGCCGAAGGTGCTCTGCGTCGCCTTGATCGCATTGCCATTGCTCTTGAGCGTGCTCCACGCACCGATGCCCTGGCCCCAGACCGCCGTGCTGCCATCACGCAGCGTGCGGGCCGACGAGCCGGCACCGGCCAGCGTGCGGCTGACCACATCGGCCTGCTCCATGCGGCCGATCACCATGTCGCCAAGCCGGCGGGTGCCGTCCACCATCAGCGTGCCCGTGGTCGCCCACAGCTCGCCCGAGAGCGCATCGAACGCCCGGACGGCGCCGGCTTCTTCGAGCTGCCCCGCCACCGCACGGGACAGGCTGGCATTGTCGTCACTCGCATCCAGCGCGAGGGCCACGGCCAACTGGTTGGGCGTCACCGCCACGCTCTCGAAGCTGCGATTGTTGCGCGTCAGCACGAGCCTGACATTATTGGCGTCATAGCTCAGCTCCGGCGTCAGGAACGGCAGGTCGACATCGGTGGCCGCAAACTGCCCGGTCACCCCGCCCGCGGCCGTGATGATCGTGTACTCATTGCTGAAGCGATAATTGCCTGCAGCCGCCAGCACTGAGACCGTGCCGCCCTGAATGGTCGCCGTACCGCCGACGATCAGCTTGTCGCTCTCGCCCTCGGCATTGACCTCCACCTCATAGGTCGAGCCCGCCTGGAACACGACATTGCCCGCTGCGGTGAGCGTGCCGATCGAGTTGCCCGGCAGCAGCGTGCCGCCATTGCCGACCACGATATTGTTCACCTGCCCGCGACCGCCCAGGGCCGCATCGCTGCCGACCGTGATCGTGCCGCCCATCGAGCCGTTCACCCGCGTCACGATGCCCTCGAGGTTGAGCGCACCGGTGAACGAGCCAAAGCTCTCGCCGGTCAGGTTGATGCTGACGGGCGCGCTGGACGGACCGTTCAGCGCAATCGTTCCGCTGCCGCTGAAGCTGCCGCCGAACAGCGTGTTGCTGCTCTGGTTGACGGTCAGCGTGCTCGTGCCCAGGCTCACCGTCCCGCCAGCGCCGCTCAGGCCCGCAACGGTCTGGTCGGTGCCACTCAGGTCAAACTCGCCATCATCCACGACCAGATCGGTCGCGCTGTCGAGCTGCGCCAACAGCCGCACCCGGCCCGCCTGCACCACCGTCGACCCGGTATAACCATAGTCGCCCGAGAGCAGCAGCGTGCCCTCGCCCTGCTTGATCAGGCCACCATTGCCGGACAGCGCGCCCGTGTAATCATAGTCTGCAACCTGATTAAAGATCAGCGTGCCGTCGTTGGTCGTGCTGGCGGTCAGCTCGCCATTGCGGACGCCATCGCCAACCTGCAACGTGCCATTGGCGTTGACGGTCACGGCACCATTGAGCTTGCCCGTGAGCAGCAGCGTCCCGGCATCAACCTTCGTCTGGCCAGCGAACGTGCTGCTATCGCCGGCCAGTACCAACCGGCCCGACCCGGCGTTCACGATCGTGCCGTGCCCGGTGATGCTGCCGCCATAGCTGGACACATCGCTGCGGTTGAACACCAGCGTGCCGTTGGTGTGGACGTCGCCAGCCAGCGTGCCGGCCGTTCCGCCGTTACCGATCTGCAGGGTGCCATCAGCCGCGATCGCGGTCGAGCTGGCATTCATCACGTTGGCCAGCACCAGCTTGCCGCTATTCACGTTCAACGCGCCGGTATAGGCGCTGCCATCGCCGGTTAGCACCGTCGTGCCCGCAAGAACATCGACCACGCCATTCCCCGACAGGCCGGCGGCAAGTGCATAATCGGTCCCGCTGTGGTTCAGGACCAGCTTGCCGGCCCCGGCACCGAACTGAATGCCATTGACGGCATCGATCATACCGGCCGCCTGGGCCGCACTGCCTGCCGCCGCGCCGATGTTCAGCGTGCCGGTGGAGCCGGCGCGATTGCCGATCTTGATCACTTGGGCGCTGAGTTCTGCGCCATCGGCTAGCGTCAGGACACCGGCCCCCTCGGCACCGATATAGAGGCCTTCCTCCGTCCGGATCGCCGAAGATGCGCCGGTCACCGTCACGCTGCCGCTCGAGGCGACATCATTGCCGATGTAGACGCGCACCGCCTCCACCTTGCCGCCGTCCGAGACCTCCAGCGTGCCGCTGCCAAACAGGCCGACATTGATGTAACCCGCCCAGTTCGTCAGGCCATCATTATAGGCGCTCCAAGTCGAGCCAGCGCCGGTCACGATCATGCTCGCCTGCGATCCCGTGAGATTGCCGAGCGTGCCCTGCACCGCGCGCAATGTGCCGCCATTGGAGATCGAGATCGTCGACTGCGCGCCCGCCTCGTTGCCGGCAATGAACAGCCCGCTCATGTCCCAGACCGAGTTGGCACCGCTGATGTTCGCCGCGCCTGTAGAGCCGCTGACGGTGCCCACATAGCCATCCGTGCTGGTGACCCGACCGCCCTGCGCGATGTTGAGCGTTCCTTCGCCGACGTTGCCGACGTAGAGAATGCCGTCATTGGTCCACGTGCTGCCCGCGCCGCTCACGATGGCCGTGCCCTGACCGGTCGACTCCCAGCCAATGATCGCACCTTGCGAACTCGCCGAGGCGCCATTGCTGACCATGAGCGTGCCCTCGCCAGAGATGCCGATACCAATGCGACCGCTGCCGATCTCAAGCGTGGAGCCTGCTCCATCGACGCTGACGCTGCCGACAGCGGACTGAGCCCCACCGATTCGCAGGGATTCGCCGGTGACGCGGCCGCCCGCCTCGATGGTCAGCGTACCGCTGCTGCCCTCCTGGCTCGCCACATCGATCAGGGCGGCTGCCGACAGCAGGGCGCCGTTGGAAACCGTGGCGGTGCCCGTGCCGCTGTAGCCGACCCGCATGTTGCCGGCGTAGCCGTTACGGGCGAGAACACTGTAGGTCGTGCCTTCGCCGGTCAGCGTCAGCGTTCCGCTCGAGCCGGTGTCGACGCCAAGCGCGCTGGTGTAGGACGTGACTTCTGCGCCGCCGGACACCGTCACATTGCCCTGGCCAACGGTGTCGTTGCCGGTGCCGCCGATGTACAGGCTGAGGCCGTTGCGCCACACCGTGTCGGCACCGTCGACGATCATCGTCGCCGTGCCGGAGCCGTTTCCGCCGATATAGCTGCCGTCAGCCTCCAGCAAACCACCGTCGGTCACCGAGATGCTGCCCTCATCCGCACTGAACCAGCCATCGGCCGAAACCCAGTCGGCCGGCAGTTCGGAATGCAGCGTACCGACACGGAGCGCCGAACCCTGACCACTGATGCTGACCGAGCCGCCCGCGCCCATATAAATGCTGCCATTCACAGTTTCGACCGAGCCGCCATTTGTGATGGTCAGCGACCCGGAGGAATTGGGATTGCGGCTGATCTCGATGAGGCTTGAGTTGATCCAGCTCGCGCCGCCATCAACGGTAACGCTCCCCGCGGTGCCATTCATGCCAATGGCCGCAGAGACAGAGTTGAGCTGCCCCACCGCCTTGATATTGAGCGAAGCCAGCTCCGCGCCGCCCACGGTCACCGTGCTGGCGCTGAAGCCGCCCGTGAGGTCAAAGGCGCCGCCGGTGACATCCAGCGCACCGTTGAAGAGAGCGCCATTGCCGGTGAAAGCGAGCGCACCTTCGCCCGCCTTGACGAACCTGCCCTGGCCGACCAACGTGCCGGCGAAGACGGTGTCGCTGCTCTGGTCGAGCACGAGCACGCCGCCATCGGTGGAGACAAGGCCAGCTTCTCCGACAGTGAGCGAGCCCAGGGTCGCCTGATAGGTGGAGCCCCCCACGCCCAGCACGCCCCCTTCAACGACATAGGCCTGACCCACACCGAATGCGTCGCTGCTGGCAGCGTTCAGCGTCCCTTCGCGGACCGTCCAGCCGGTCGTCCCTGTCCCCGTGAGCGTCCAGGTGCCGGTCCCTACCTTCACGAACTCATCGAAATCATAATATTGCGTGCCGACCAATCCGGCGTCGAATGACGCATTGATGGCGCCGCCCAGCGCCAGGGTATTGGTGCCGCTCGCGATATCCGCATCCGCGACGAGGCCGATGATGTTGAAGCCGGCATGCAACTCCAGCGTCACGTCGCCGGCGCCCATCAGAATGGCGTGGCCGAAGGAAGGCGAGGCCTCGATGGTACCGGCGTTGATGATCGTGGTCGCCGCGCTGTTGGTGACGATACCGGTTTCACCCAGGATCGACCCGGAATTGGTGATCTGGACCATGCCGCTAAGTGTGTCTGCATCGACAGCCGCGATCCCGCTCAGCGATTGCAGCGTGCCGGTGTTGCTGATGACCACATCGCCAAGCGGCGTGCGCGCCTGAACTGCGCTTCCGGTTCTGCCGGTGACAATGCCGCTGTTGGTGATGGTGATTTTACCAGAGCCGGGCGCATCCTCGTCGAAGCCGGCGACGGCGAGAATGCCGGTGGTGCCCTCCGCAATGCCTGCGTTGGTGATGGTGATATTGCCGATCTGCGAGGCGCCCTGAATCGCCGGGCCGTTGGCCGAGATAGCCTCACCCTGCTCCTGATTGTCGATCACCACTTCGCCGTTCGGCGTCCAGCCGACCAGCGCCTGATTGTTGACCGAAGACACGTAGGCGTTGTTCGTGATTTTCGCCAAACCGTTGTAATTGACGACGCGGATACCCGCCGCCTGAGCCTCCACCTGGCCAGTGTTCGTCACGGTCACCTCGACCGGCTCGGCATCGTTGAAACCGCCGTCGGCGTAGATTCCCCGCTGGGTGAAGTCTGCGGCCCCGTTGGTTTGCTGGACCGTGATGGCCCCGCTATTGGTGATGTTCACCGATCCTGCGTTGGTGGTGGCAGAGATGCCATTGGTTTCCACGCCTGAGACCGTCAGCGCGGCGCCATTCTCGATCACGATGTCGCCCGCGATCTGGTTGCGAACCCAGATGCCACCGTTGCCACCCACGCTGTCAACCGTGACGTCCGGGCCCAAGGTGACCGAAATGTCGTTCCGACCCTGGATATTGGAACTGACGTTTACGCCGCCATTATCAGTGGTGCTGATCGTGGAATTGGTGATGAGCAGCGTCGACGTAATGTCGCCAGAGACTGTATTGTCCCACGTATAATAGCTGACGCCATCGCCCGTGATGCTCCACTCGTCCTGTGCGCCGTTCACAATGAGGCTGGTATCGCCTCCTTCAATACGAGCCTTAACCGACGAGGGTTCGCAGAAAAACAGGGTCACATTACCCTCAGTCTGGCAAATGCCAGGCTCGGCGTGGGCGGCAGATGCGCCTGCCAACATCCCCGCAATGCCGACGCTGCTGAACAGACCGGCCTTGAGAGCCTGCCGAACGGCGCCGCGCGTTTTGATTGCCTTGCCCTGCATTACGAAATCCCCTCGTGTGGGCCCACCGCCCAGATGATGTGAAGGGCAAACCGCCATGCAGGTGCGGTTCAACGGGATTTGAGACAGGATCGAAGCGCGACGACAGGGAGCGCAGCCTGAGGTTCAAACGAACCCCATGACCTTCTCACAGCAGGTTACACACGATATCCGAAAATGCTCTGTTTCATCCCCCGGTAGCCCCGCTACCCCATTGGGGCCGGAGGCTTTGCGTCCCGCCGTTACCGACAGTTTGCCCTTGTCGAAGGCGACGAACACCCTTGGGAAAGCCCGTGAGGCGGAGCCGTCATCTTCAGGAGGAATATTAACGTTAGCTGAGCGGCAGCGCAACAAAAAAGCCCGCCCTCGTCGAGATGACGCGCATGCAGATCGAAGCCATACAGCTGATTTGTCGTGTGAAAATCGGCACTCCCGGTCTGGAGCGAGGTCATAACCGACCCTGTCAAGCCGATAATCATGGTTAACGAACGCGCAAGCAAGACGTCGATTGCACTGCAATCCGCTCCTCTAAAATATGGTTGGGGACCACCGCCCGCGACGTGATCGTTACAGCCGTCGCTGGCCGGGCAACCATGCCGAAAGGCGCCGCACTGCCTCTTGCACTTCGGCTTCCGTGATCGCAAAGCTCAGCCGGATGAACCGATGGCCATTGACCGGATCATGGTCGACCCCCGGTCCCGTGGCGAGGCCTGTCTCAACGAGCAGCTTCTTGCAGAACGCCGGGCTATCATCCGTAAAGTCGCTGACATCCGCATAGATGTAGAAGGCACCATCCGGCGGCGCGATGCGTCGCAGGCCAAGGGCTGGCAAGGCTTCCATGAGAATGTCCCGATTGCGGGCATAAGTAGCGCGATGCGCTTCCAGTTCCGACGTGCAGTCCAGCGCCGCCAAAGCGGCATGCTGGCTGATCGACGGCGCGGTCAGGAACAAGCTGCCCATATAGGCGCGGGCACGCTCGACCATGGCGCGCGGCACATAGAGCCAGCCGAGCCGCCAGCCGGGCATGCAGTAATATTTCGAGAAGCTGCTGACGATCATCGCGTCGGCTGCGAATTCCCCCATCGAGCGGCAAGGCGCGCCGTAGCTCAGGCCGTGGTAGATTTCGTCCGAAATGACCGCGATGCCGCGCTCCCCGCAGAGCCGCGCAATCGCCTCCAGTTCGGCAGGCGCGATGATCGTTCCGGTGGGGTTGGCCGGGCTGGCGACGATCACACCCTGCGGTGCCGGATCCAGCGCCGCGAGCGCGCGCGCCGTCAGCTGAAAGCGCGCCTGCTCGCCGCATTCGATCTCGACCGGCGTCATGGTGAGCGCGCGCACCGTGTTGCGATAGGCGACATAGCCCGGCCGGGCCATGGCGATCCGATCACCCGCCTTAAACCGGGTGCTCAGCGCAAGGACCAATGCCGGCGAGGCGCCGCAGGTGAGCAGGAACTGATCCGGCTCCGCCGCTATGCCGTACCGCTCCCGATAGAGTTGGACGAGACGCGCCTGCAGCGCATGACTCTCCCAATAACCCATCGGATCGATGCCAAGCGCGTCGCGCGCAGCATCCAACGCGGCCTGCGGTGCCCCCGTGGAGGGCTGGCCAAACTCCATATGGAGAACCGATCGCCCCTCCCCGCCCAGGCGATAGGCCAACTTGCTCAATTCTATGGCCTGAAACGGCTCGACTTCCATCAGATCACCCATCGCTCGGTACAGCGCCGATAGTCGGCTCCGGCACAGATGCCAACGTTGGGGACTGCGGAAGCGGCCGAGTTTGAGAACCCGGAGAACGACCCCGGACACATTGATTTACGAGGAGAAAAGTTGAGTAGCTAGTATTGCGTGAAAATTTAAAACTCAGCTTCCTAACATATCCAAGAAAAGCTTTTTGATCTTCATCAGATTTAATATTTTTACCTTTTCCGTACCATCAGAAGCAGGGCACTCTGTGCCTTCAAAGACGAGAATCAAAAATTTCATGTTTTTGAAAATTAAAATCTGTTTAATACTCTATTTATGATTACTTACAATTGAATATTCATTGTCGTCTTTTGTCCTTTCAAATGTATTTCGGGGCAACTGACCGATGTAGATTGCGCGAAGCTAAAAGGCGACAGCGCCCTGTCGGCGCTCTTTGGCCGCCGCGGCGGGAGTCTTGACCGGCACAGCCTCCCACCGGGCGAGCCTATTACGCTCGCCACAAGGGTATGCTGCTCCTGGGCGAGATCGTCGAACTTGGCCTCGACGAGCGGGGCGATGGAAGGTGACGTGATCTTCAACGTTTCGAACGTTTGACCCAGAATTTTGACTTCTCGATACAACCGATCGCGTAGCGGACCACTCGTATTCGTTCACCCCTCGGCACGCATTTGATCAATTCTCATCGCCCTACCGGGTCATCCCAGAAAAAGCTGGAAAAGAAAACCAAGCGTTATGCATAAGGTCAATATAGTCCATGAACAACCGCACCGTTGCCCTCGTCAGGCCACGCCATAAATCTCGATGAAAATATCGGGAGACGATGCATGGAGATCAATCCGCTTCATCCGCTGTTTGTAGCGGAACTCATCGGCGCTGACCTTTCCAGCGAGCCGGATCAGGCGCTGGTCGACCTCGTGGAAGAGGCGATGGCGCAATATGCGGTGCTCGTCATCCGCGCGCAATCGCACATCGATGACGCGGATCACATTCGCTTCAGCCGGGCGTTCGGCCCGCTGGAACTCCCCCATGGCACGCGCTCTGATGGCGCCGCTCCCCGCAAGCGGATCAGCCCGCTGCTCTACGATGCCTCCAATCTTCGGCTGGACGGAGAGATCATGGCGCCGGACGACAAGGCGGTCGCCAACAACAAGGGCAATGAGCTGTTCCACATAGACAGTTCCTTCCACGCCATGCCAACCAAATGGTCACTCCTGCTCGGCCACAGCGTCACCAGTGAGGGCGGTGAGACGGAGCTGGTCGACACCCGGGCCGTGTACGACGCGCTGCCCGAGGATCTGCGGAACCGGATCGACGGGCGCGTTGCCGAGCATAACGTCTGGATCTCGCGCCAGCGCATCGGCTTTGAGGGCACGATGGCGCTCAAGGAGATGTATCCGGCGGTCACCCACGACATTGTCGGCCTGTCCGCGTCCGGCCGAAAGTGCCTCGTGATCGGCTCCCACGCGGACCATATCATCGGCATGGACGAGGCAGAGGGTCGCGCCCTGCTGGACGCCCTCGTCGCCTTCGCATCCCAGCCGCAATTTATCTATAGCCACCGGTGGCAGCAGGGAGACCTGCTCATCTGGGATAATCGCTGCACCCTGCATCGCGCCCGCCCGTTCGATTACTTCGGCGTGAAGCGCGATCTGCGTCGCTCGACCATTTGTGAATATGGCAACGAAATGTCAGCCATCGAGGCGCGGCGGGCCTGATCGGCCGCTGCGTACAGAGGTCGATATGCACAAGCTGAATAACGGTTATCGCCGCGCCCTCATGGCCGCTGTTCATGAGCGATGATATCCGCCCATCGTTGGATCGACACGCCGCCGGCTCGTCAGCCGCGGCCCACGCGCCAGCCAAGCTACCGCCCAAAGAGCGGCGCTTAGAGTAGCTGCGATTTCAAGGGAGAGTGATATGGGGCTCAAGACGATTTTTGGTGGTTCTGCATCGGCAGCCGTGCTGGCAAGCCTGTGCGTCGCGGCGCCTGCCGTCGCGCAGGATGCGGCCGAGACGGCCAGAACCGACGGTGACATCGTGGTGACGGCGCGCTTCCGCGAGGAACGCCTGCAGACCGTGCCGATCGCCATCACCGCCGTCACCGGCGACGAACTAGTGGCGCGCGATGCGCGGGACGTGACCGCATTGTCCAACACCACGCCGAACATCTATCTGCGGGAAGGCAGCGCTGCCTTTGGCAAGTCGCTCCAGTCGACCATCCGTGGCATCGGCGAGTCCGACTATCAGTTCACCATCGAGCCTGCGATCGGCGTCTATGTTGACGACGTGTATCACGGCACGGTGTTCGGCGGCGTGCTTGGCCTGCTCGATCTGGAACGCGCGGAAGTTCTGCGCGGTCCGCAGGGCACGCTGTTCGGCAAGAACTCGCTCGGCGGCGCGCTTCGGCTCGTTTCCAAGCAGGCGACCGGCAGCAACACCGGCTATGTCGAGGCGACCGCAGGCAGCTACGACCGCATGGACGTGCGCGGCGCCTTCGATGCATCGCTCATCAAGGATCGCGTCTTCCTGCGCGTTTCGGGCGCCTCGCTGAGCCGCGAGGGCTATATGTCCGTGCTGGACTTCGCCTGCGCCAACCCCGGCAGCACCGGCGCGGGCACGGCGCCGCTGTCCTACCTGCTACGCCAGAGAACGACGGAATCCGGATGCGAGGTCGGCAAGCTCGGCAACATCAACACCAAGGCGGCGCGGGCCTCTCTGCGCGCGCTGGTGAGCGATGATCTCGAAGTGACCGTGACGGGCGATTATTCCCGCGATCATACGGCGCAGAGCGCTTACAAGCTGCTCACCATCAGCCCGACGCTGACGTCATACAATGCCACCATCGGCGTGCCGCTCTACGGCATTCCTTATGACAGCCGCTTCATCACCAACTCGCCCTACACCACTTATGCCGCCTATCAGCCAGGCCGCAACGGTCTGGCCCTGCCCAATGAGAGCAATCTCGATCAGTGGGGCATCACCGGGAAGATCGACTGGAAGCTGGGCGAGAATATCAGCCTCACCTCGATCACGGCGTGGCGGAAATATGACGGCTTCTTCGGGCGCGATGGCGATGGCTCGCCGATGGACCTGGGCGGCAGCGCGGAGACTCTGGGCCACCACCAGTTCAGCCAGGAAGTCCGCCTGTCCGGCCTGATGATGGATGACCGGCTGGATTGGACGCTGGGCGGCTATTATTACACCGCCACCGGCAATTATGACAGCTGGGTCTACTTCGCCACGCTCAACCTGACCCAGTTCACCAAGGACATCTCGAAGAGCAAGAACTACTCGGCCTTCGCGCATGTCGCCTTTGCGCTCACCGATCAGCTCAAGCTGAACGGTGGCCTACGCTACAGCAACGAGAAGAAGGACTATGTGTTCGACCGTCTCTATTACGAGACCGGCACGCGGCCCTTCGCTTACACCACGGCCGATGTCGCCTATGATCGTGTCGACTATCGCGTCGGTCTGGACTTCAAGGCCAGCGAAGACGTGTTCCTTTACGGCGCGGTTTCCAGCGGCTTCCGCTCGGGCGGCTTCAACCCTCGTCCGCTCAGCGCGGCGCAGGTTACTGCGGTGTTGCCGGAAACGGTGACGTCCTACGAACTGGGCGCGAAGCTCAATCTGTTCGATCGCTTGCTGCAGGCCAATTTCGCGGTCTTCCAGACGGACTTCACCAATCGTCAGGTCACCGCCATCGTGCCGGATCTCAACGGCGTTCCCAACTCGCTCCGCACCAATGCCGGCACCGCTCGCATTCGCGGCGTGGAAGCCGAGGTGACGGTGCGTCCCACGCAGGGCATGACCCTTAACGGAATGTTGGGATACAATGACTTCGAGTATACCGATCTGGGCGCGGCGGCGGCTGTTCCCAACGGCCCTTGCGCGACCTGCGAACCGGTCGGCGCCCCGGCGTTCAACTATGCCGTCGCGGCGCAGTATGACATCGACCTGGGTTCCGCCGGCGATGTGAGCCTGCGCGCCGACTGGAACTGGCGCAGCCGCATTTGGTACGATCTGCGCAACACGCTCAGCCAGTCCCAGCCGGGCTATGGCCTGCTTGGGGCGCGAGTAAGCTGGCAGCCGGATGCGAGCGGGCTGACGCTCTCGGCGTCGGTCAGCAACCTGACCGATACCTTCTATTATACCGGCATTGGCCCGACCTCGACGGCCGGCATCCAGGCCACCCCGTCCAGACCGCGCGAGTGGGCCGTCACCGCCCGCTACGAGTTCTGAGCAGACAATGAAAGTTCAGGTCCGGGGCCGTCACAGGCCCCGGATTTTGCCTGACCGGCACAACAGCATGGCGACGCATCGCGAAACACGGGTCGCCCGGCATCGATGAGGACCGCTATGGACAATCTCGTTTCCACTCAATGGCTCGCCGAGCAGCTTGGCGCTCCCGATCTCTGCATCGTCGATGCGACGCGGCACCATTTCGAGCCGGAGCGGCAGTCCGCCGCCGAATATGAAGCCGGGCATATCCCCGGCGCGGTGTTTCTCGATCTGCTCCATCTGGTCGATGCCGCCTCCCCCGTCGATAATACGATGCCGCAGGCGGAGCAGTTTTCGGCCCGGATGCGCGAGCTGGGCATTTCTGCTGACCAGCGCATCGTCATCTATGATGACAGCGTGGTGAAGACGGCAGCGCGGGCCTGGTTCATGTTCCGTATGTACGGCCTGCCGAACGTGGCCATGCTCGATGGCGGTCTGGCGAAATGGAAGGCCGAGGGGCGGCCACTCGCGAGCGGAATCGAGACGCGGACGCCAAGCACCTTCACGGCATCGTTGGATGCGGCGCGCTTGCGCGACAAAGCCGACGTTCTGCGCAACATCGAGGACAAGACCGCTCAGCATATCGACGGGCGCGGCGCGGCCCACTTCAGCGGCGCGGATGAGGACCCCAATCCCGCCGTTGCATCCGGCCATGTCCCCGGCTCGATCAACGTGCCCTTCTGGGATCTGTTCGAGGCGGACGGGACATTCAAGAACGATGAAGCGCTCAAGGGCGTGTTCGTCGACGCGGGCGCCGACCTTTCAAAGCCGATTATCACCAGTTGCGGCGGCGGTGTCGTCGCCTGCGCGCTTGCCCTCGCGCTGGAGCGGATCGGCAAGGAGGATGTCGCGCTTTATGACGGAAGCTGGACGGAATGGGGTGCCGACCCGTCCCTGCCCAAGGCCAAAGGCCCCGCTAAACCTGCTTCCGCCTGAGCGGACGGCAGCAGACTTCTTTTCGAACAAACCCCACCACGCCCCTCGGCCGGCGAAAGAGAGTGCCATGACCCAGACCAACCCCATCCGCATCTACGACCTCAATCTCGTCACCGGCGCGACGATCAGCCCCTTCTGCTGGCAGGCCAAATATGCCGTGGCCCATAAGGGGCTGGAGGCCGAGATGAGCGAGGGGGGCTTTACCTCGCTCTCGCGCCGCACTGGTGGCCGCACCGATTTCCATCCCGGCATCAGCGATGGCGACACATGGGTGTTCGAGAGCCTGCGCAGCGGCGATTTCGTCGTCGCGGATTATCTCGACCGCACCTACCCCGACCGCCCGATGCTGTTCCGCAATGCGGACCATCATGATTATGTGAAGTTCCTCGATACCTGGCTGTGGGCCACGGCGATCAAGCCCTGGTTCCAATGCTACATCCTCGATTATCACGATCTTTCCCTGCCGGAAGATCGCCCCTATGTGCGCGAAAGCCGCGAGCGGGATTTCCTCGGCGGGCGCACGCTCGAGGAAGCGCAGGCCGGACGGGAAGAGCGCCTGCCGCTGGTCGTGCCGCAGTTGGAACCGCTGCGCGAAGTGCTCCGCGAGCGCCCCTGGCTCGGCGGTAAGGCGCCCGACTTTGCCGATTATTCCGCGCTCTCCATCTTCCTGTGGGCTGCCTCGGTCGCGAAGACGCCGCCCCTCCCCGAAGATGACTTCCTGCGCGACTGGTATGAGCGCGGCTGCGATCTGTTCGGCGGCATCGGTCGCCATCCCGGCCTGAATTCGATCTTCGGCCTGAAGATGCCGGCCGCCTGAACAAATCCGGACCGTGTACGGCCGGTTCGCCGGCTGTCCGCGCCCATTCGAGATCAAACCGATGACGATAGGCCAGACGCGCGGCGGTCCCCGGATCGCCGCCTTTTTCCATGAGCCGAGCTTTACCGTCAGCTATGTCGTGCATGATCCGCTCTCCCAGCAGGCGGCGATCATCGACAGCGTGCTGGATTTCGATCCGGCATCGGGGCGCACGGCGTTCACGTCCGCCGATGCCATCGCCGCGCATGTGGCAGAAGCCGGACTGATTGTGGCCTGGCATCTGGAAACGCACGTCCATGCCGATCATCTCTCCGCTGCGCCCTATCTGCAAGCGCGACTGGGCGGCCAGTTGGCGGTCAGCCGCGCGATCATCACCGTGCAGGCGCTGTTCGGGCGGCTGTTCAATGCCGGTAGCGATTTCGTACGGGATGGATCGCAGTTCGACCGGCTGCTGGACGATGGTGACAGCCTGCCCCTAGGGAATCTCGACTGCGAGGTTCTCCATGTGCCCGGGCACACCCCAGCTGACCTCGCCTTTCTCATCGGCGACGCCGCCTTTGTCGGCGACACGCTGTTCATGCCGGATTACGGCACGGCACGCGCGGACTTCCCCGGTGGGGATGCGCGCACCCTGTTCCGCTCGATCCGCCGCCTCCTCGCCCTGCCCGCCGAGACGCGGCTGTTCCTCTGCCATGATTATAAAGCACCCGGCCGGGACAGCTTTTGCTGGGAAACGACCGTGGCCGCCCAGCGCGCGGCGAATGTCCATGTGCGGGACGGCATCGATGAGGACAGTTTCGTCGCGATGCGCGAGGCGCGCGACAGGTCGCTTGCCATGCCTCAGCTCCTGATGCCCTCCATTCAAGTGAACATGCAGGGCGGCCGCCTGCCCGAGCCCGAAGGCAATGGCGTGCGCTACCTCAAGATTCCCATCGACGCCTTTTGAGGACGTTGTTCAGGCAGGTCATTTCTTCGCCGGCAGCTTGAACACGAAGATCGAGTTGCCCGCGCCGGAGGGCAGCGGTGTCTCCGGGAACGCCGCCGCGATGGAGCTTGCCGAAACACTATAGCCGGTGGGGACGACGAGATATTGCTCGCCGTCCAGCTCATAGGTCATCGGCGAGCCGCCGACCGGCGCATTGAGCCGCTGCTGCCAGAGGACCACGCCGGTCTTCTGGTCCCAGGCCTTGACGAAGCGGCCCGCATCGCCGCCGATCACCAGCCCGCCCCCGGTCGCCAGCAGCGAGGATGTCGGGACGGTGCGCTGCCGCGCCTTCCAGCCTTCAACCCTCGGCTTGCGCGCGCCAACACTGATCGCCTCGACCAGCCCCGCATCCGTCACGCCTTCAGGCAAGGTACGCGGCCCAAACTTCATGGACGCGATGATGTTGCCGGCGGTGAACTGGGTCTGCGTGGCCGAGATGGTGTTGCACGCCTCCGTCAGCGGCACATAGAATTGCCCGGTGAGCGGACTGTAGGCACCGGCCTGCCACAATTTGCCGCCGGAAATGGAGGTGCAGATATTCACTTCCTCGCCCAGCGCCTTGATGATCATCGCCTCATTGGGATGAACCGTCCCGTCCGGATCGATGCGCGAGACGGAATTCTGGAACACCGTGTCCTTCGACCAGAGATATTTCCCCGTGTCGCGATCCAGCGCGAAGAAGATGCCGTTCTTGCCCGCCACGGAGATCATCAGGCGGCGCATCTTGCCGCCCTCCGGCACATCGACCAGCACGCGCTCGAAGGGGCTGTCCAGATCCCAGTTGTCGCGGGGGAGATGCTGGTAATACCATTTGATCTTGCCGGTATCGGCATCGATTGCCAGCGTCGAATTGGTGTAGAGGACGTTGCCCTTGCCGGTGCCGCGGATCAGCTCCGAATAAGGGCCGGGGCCGCCGGTGCCCCAGAAGGTGGTGTTCGTCCGGGGATCGTAAGAACCAGTTGCCCAGGGCGTGCCGCCCCAGCGATTGGCCGGCGGCACCTCCCCCCAGCTCCGGCCCTGCGCCGGATTGGCGGGATCGTCGATAGTGTTGACGCGCCACAACTCCTTGAGCGTCTTGAAGTCGTGCGCCATGATGTAGCAGCCGCCGGCCGAACCGGCGGTCGAGCAGCCCGAAATTGCCGAGATGATCTTGCCGTTCACGACGAGCGGACCGACCGTGTAGCTATAGCCCTTGCGGTAATCGAGAGCTTGCACCTCGCGACGGAGCTCGCCCGTCCGCGCGTCCAATATGATGATGCGCGCATCGACCGTGGTGAGCACCACGCTATCCTCATAGAGCGCGATGGAGTTCTTCTGGCGGCGGCTTTGATAGGCCTGATAGCTCCAGTCGGCGGGAATCTTGGCGAGGGCCGGGCGATATTCCCAGATCAGGTCGCCGGTCCGGGCATCCAGCGCCTGGACGATATTGTTGTTGGTCTGCAGGAAGAGGATGCCATCGTGCATCAGCGGCGCCGTTTCCTGCACGCCCACATCAGCCATCGGCCACGCCCAGACGAGCTGCAACTGGCCGACCGTCTCGCGGTCGATCTGCGCGAGCGGACTATATCCCTGATTGTCGATCGTGCGACGCCAGGAGAGCCACTCGGCTGCGGGCGGATCGCGCAGCATCTGGTCAGTGACCGGCTCGTAGCGCTCCCTCACGCCTTGCGCGTGGGACGGCACTGAAAGGCCTGCCAAGGCAAAAGCGGCACAGGTCATTGCAGCAAGGGAAGGCTTGCTCATTATAAACTCCATATCTGAGCAACCGGGTGCGGCAGGATCACTTCACGCTCGGCAGTGTCTTGCCCCAGGTGTAGGCTTGCGGCACGGCCTCAAGCGCCTCGTGCGGCGCGCTGGATGCAGAGGGCGCCGCGCTGCCATGCGCGCCGGCAATGGCTGCAAGGGACATGCCCTTCATCGCTTGCGGATCCCCGACCAGCGGCGCTGTGCCGGCGCGGGCCCCGTTCGCCTTGAGGATATAGGCGACGATGTTCAGATAATCCTGCTCGGCAAGTCGCCCGGGCGCCTGCGGCGGCATTGCTGTGCTGATGTAGGTATATAGCCCTGCCACCGTGTCGAAATTCTGCATCACATCCGTGCCGACAAGGCCGGGCGCATTGGGACCGCGCAGTTCCGCGCCGTGGCACATCGCGCACTGGCTGTTATAGGCCTTCTCGCCCGCGCTCGCCTGCTCGGCCGTGAACACGGTCACGGCCGGTTCGCTGGCAGCAATCGTGGAGGCTGAGAGAACCACAGCCGCGAGGGACACAGCCCATATCCGGACGAGATCTGTTCGGCTCATGGTTCTGCCCTCACGCACCGGCCCATGTCCGCGCTTCGGCTGTGTCACTGGAGAGATGGCGCCCGGCCCGCAGCATGATCGGGCCTGCAATCACCCCCACAAACGCCGTGATCGCCATGGAATAGCGGATCGCCTCATCCTGCCAGATCGTCGCCAGCTGGTCGTTGAGGATGCCGACGCCCAGCGGGCCGATGATTTGGCCGAGAATGGCGATGGAGAGGACGTAGAGCGCCATGCCGAAGGAGCGGATCGGCACCGGCATCACCTGAATCAGCAACAGGGACAGCAATGGCACCATCATGCTCGCGGCGACGCTGTCGATGGCCGCCCCGATCGCCACGAAAAGGATATTCGTCGAAAAGAGAAAGACATATTGCGAAAGGCCCACGGCGGTGAAGCACAGGGCCGGGAGCCAAATCCGCCAGCGCTCGTCATAGCGCAGCAGGCGTGCGAGCAGGATGCCGCCACCGATCGCCCCGACAAGGCCGGAAATACCCCGAATGGGGCCGAGCAGGCTGGCGCTCTCCGCCACGCTCATGCCGTGCACGCGCAGCATGAAGGTCGTGCTCCAAACGATGTGCGCATAGAAGGAGATCGTCACCAAGGCGGCGCCGAGCGTCGCGAACACATAAGTGCGGCGCTTGAGCAGGAAGGCCAGCGAACTCTTGAATGTCGGCTTGGCGGCCTCGCCATCCGGCGCCTTGTCATCAAAGCGGCCACGCTGCGGCTCGCGCACCGTCAGCATCATCAGCAGACCCAGCCCTAGACCCACGCAACCGGCCACCCAATAGACGACGCGCCATCCATAAAGATGCCCCATCCACCCCGCGATGGGCGTGAACACCAGCCCGGATATGGCGGTGCCGGATGCCATAATGGAGAAGGCCAGCGGCCGATGCTTCTTGTCGAAAATGTCCGAGAGCAGCGAGGTGGAGGGCGGCGTGCCCGCAGCCTCGCCGGCGCCCATCAAAAAGCGCGCCGCCGCCATCTGCCACACATTGGTGACGAAGCCCGTCGCCAGCGTCATCACGCTCCAGAAGGAGAAGCCGATGCCGATGATCATCTTGCGGTTCCATCGGTCCGCCAGTCGCGCAATGGGAATGCCCATCACCGCATAGATCAGCACGAAGGCAACGCCGGTGATCAGACCCAGCTCTGTGTCGGTCAGCTTGAGGTCCGCCTGAATGAGCGGGAAGAGCAGCGAGATCAGCAGCCGGTCGAAATAGTTGAAGGCATAAGCCAGGGTGAGCAAGGCGAGCATATAGATCGACCGGGGGGTCCACCCGCCGTCGCGCGATACTGAGGCGTCAAGAGCGGCCGGTGCGGCGGCTGAAGAAGGGATCGATGACATAGAACGGCCTTCAAACTCGATATGAAACGGGGGCGATGCGATGCGCAGATACGCCGCTAAATCCAACTCCGCTCATACGGTCGTCATCCTCTCAGGTCGGGCTGCAGCCCCTCATTGTCCATCATGCACGGCGAAGGCAATTGGGTGGGATGTGCGATTGCCCGGATGATATTTTCCCGATGGCTAACATGGCGCCGCGGCGCCCACCATGGCGCCTGATCCATATTGGTCATCGACCTGCTGCATAGCATCGGGCCTTCGATGAGCAGTCAAATCAGCTAAACAAGAGCGCCCCTCTGCGCGGCCGAGCCTGTCGCATCGTGGGCGCTGGCCTTTGCCGGCAAAGAGGATAACGCTGAAGCCTCGCGCAAGCGACTGCGACGGAATAAGGAGCGGATATGGAATATGGCAAGCTTCGCAATTTCGATCTGAACCTGCTGGTCGTGCTGGGTGCTGTACTGGAGCATCAGAGTGTCAGCGCCGCCGCCGACGAGCTGTCCATGTCGCAAAGCTCGGCCAGTCACGCGCTCACCCGGTTGCGCCGCCTGCTAGGGGATGAGCTGTTCGTCAAGACGCGCAACCGCATGATGCCAACCCCAAAAGCACTGGAACTGGCGGGGCCGATCAACGACATTCTTCAATCGGCAGGGAATATCCTGCTCTCGACTGCATCCTTCCAGCCGGAACTGGCCGAGCGGACCCTGCATCTTGCGCTCGGCGATGTCGGCGAGATCATGCTGATGCCGACCCTGCTCGAGTTCGTCCGCAACACGGCGCCGAGCTGCAAGATTCAGACCGTCATGAGCCTTGCCCATGAAGCCGAGCAGGAACTGCTGGACGGCAAGCTCGATCTTTATGTGGGCTTCATCGCCTCGCCCTCGCTCGATCTGATGTGCCAGAAGCTCTACGACGACGACATGGTCGTCATCTGCGCGACCGACTATCCCTATGACGGCGTGATGACGATGGCGGACTACGCCGCTGCCGATCATGTCATCCACCAGATTCGGTCCGCCGCCAAGACACGGGTTGATCATATGCTCGACAGTCGGGGCCTGCGCCGCAACTCCCGGATCATCACGCCCAATGCGAGCGCGACGCCCTTCATCGTCTCGAATGACAAGACGCTGATCGCGCTTTACCCGCGATCGCTCGCCACCTTCATGAAGAAGATCCACGATATCAAGATATTGGAGCTGGATTTTGACACCGGCACCATCGAGGTGCTGCAATATTGGCACCGCCGCTATAACAATGATCCGCTCGTCTCATGGCTGCGCAAGTCGATGTTCGGCATGTTCAACGACGCGACGAAGAACCGGGGCGGGTGAGGCTGAAGACCCATCCCGGCGGCCGCAATCACAGCGCCTTCATCGCCTTGCTCATCCGGTCCATTGCCTCTTGCATGATGGGTAGGGGCGTGGCGAAAATGAAGCGGGCGAACCCTGCGAAGTCCTTGCCACACGTCACGCCCTCGGTGAGATAGACGCCGGCCTTCTCCTTGAAGAAGGCACCCGGATTGTCGGCGACAGCGGACCCGCGAAAGTCCAGCCAGCCGACATAGGTGCCCTCTGGTATATGGTAGCGCACGCCGGGCAGCAGATCGTGGACGAGGTCCGCCATAGCCCTGCGGTTCCGGTCAAGATAGGCCACCACGTCTTCCAGCCAGGGAAAGCCCTCGCGGTAGGCCTCCGCATTGGCCACGACGCCGAGATTGGCGGTGCCATGGGCCGCGAAAAAGCCGATCTTGTTCCAGATCGCCCGATCCGCATCGTTACTCGTGATCACCTGCGCGCATTTCAGCCCCGGCAAGTTCCACGCCTTTGATGCGGAGAGTGCGGTAATGGTGTGGCCCGCCGCAACCTCGTTGACCGAGGCATAAGGCAGGTGCCGGTTGCCGGCATAGGTCAGCGGTGCCCAGATCTCATCGGAGAACACCCGGCCACCATTGCGCTCGACCAGTTCCGCAACGGCTTCCAGTTCCGCACGACTGAACACGCGGCCCACGGGATTATAGGGGTTGCACAGGATCAGCAGGTCGCCGCCCTGATCGAACGCCTCCTGGATGCCGGCCATATCGAGCGCATAATGTCCATCCTCACACAGCATCGGCACTTCGATGACCTCGCGTCCCATCATCGGCGGGATGGAGAGGAAGGGCATGTAGGAGGGGGTCGGCACGATGATTTTCGATCCGGCCCGCGAATGATGCTCGATCGCCAGTTCCAGCGCCTTGATGACATCCGGCACCACGCGCACATCGCCGGGCTCGACCGTCCAGCCATGCCGCGCCTGAAGCATCTGCGCCGTTGCTGCCCGCAACTCGGCGGTGAACCGGGTCGGCAAATATCCGAACGCCCCCTGATCGACGATCTCATGCAGCGCCTTGGTAATCACGGGCGCGATGCCGAAATCCATCTCCGCAACAAAGGCGCCGATCAGATCGTCCTGAACCGCCCATTTCGTCGCACCGGTGCGGCGCAGATCGTCAATGGTGATGCGGTCGGTCTTTTCGATGAAAGTCACAGTACATCCTCAGCCACCGTCCCGACGCGGCGGATGACGATGCTTCGTTCAGCGTCCATCCCGCGCGCAGACGCGCATGAACCGGGCAAAAATCACGCCGGCCCATTGCCTTTATAATCCATGCCAAATTGAGATGCTGCCTCGGCCAACACCAATGATGAATTCTGATATTGGTTATGCGCCCGGTTCATGGCCGTTTTCTTGACGGTCCCACGGCAGGGCCATAGATTCCCGTCGAATAAGATTTCGATCAAACCATTCAATATCAACGTAATTTCTAGTTCAGGCCATTGTTTCCGGGCGCACGGCAGGTTTCGCCCAGCCGCGCCTCCGCGCCAGGCTTAGCGCCTGATGGCCGTCCCCATCAGCGGGCCCCCATCGCACAATAAAGACCTTAGGAGATATCGAGATGATGCAGGACAAGAAGCGCGCGCCGGCCCGGGCACCTGGCCTGGTTCAAGGCGGGGCCGTGAATGTTCCTTTCCTGCAGACCGATCGCGATGCGCCAGTCGCCAGCCTGTTTGGGCCGCTCCCCGGCCAGGCGCGGCTCGTGGGGAACGAAAATCCGTTCGGCCCCGCCCCCAGCGCGCTCAAGGCACTCGCTGAAACGGCCGGGTCCGGCTGCTATTATGCCGACCGGGGCGTCTTCCATCTCACCTCGATGATCGCCGAGCGCCATGGCGTGACGCCCGCGCAGGTCGTGCTCGGCGCCGGATCGACCGAAATCCTGTGCGCAACCGCACTGGCCTGGGGGCAGAAGGGATCGATCATCTGCCCCAGCCTGTTCTGGGACGCGCCAATCCTCTTCGCGGAACGCAAGGGCGTCGCGTGCATCTATGTCCCGCTGGCCGCGGACATGAACTTCGATCTCGATGGCATGGCGGGCCACCTCAGCGAAGACGTAGCGCTCGTCCACCTCGTCAACCCGAACAACCCGACCGGCATGGCGCTGGACAACGCCGCCTTGCGCGCCTTCGCGCGCACCGTCTCTCAAAATGGCACCACCTTGCTGGTGGACGAAGCCTATAACGAACTCTCGGATCAGCCGGAGGAAAGCTCGCTGGTCGATCTGGTCCGCGCTGGTGAAGATGTGATCGTCACCCGGACCTTCTCGAAAATCTATGGCATGGCTGGGCTGCGCGTCGGCTATGCGCTGACCAGCGAAGAGAATGCCGCGCGCATCCGCAGCTACATGACGAGTTTTGGCGGCAACGTCGCAGGCATCTCTGCCGCGATCGCCTGCTATAATGACGAGGCTTTTCTCGCCGCATCCCTGGCCTCGATCCGCGAGGGGCGCGAAATGATCCTGGATGCCGTCGCCCGCGCCGGTCTGACCGCCCTGCCCAGCCAGACCAATTTCGTCTTCGTCAAAGTCCCGGATGCCGACGCCCTCGACCGCGCCATGCGCGAGCGCAACATCGTCATTCGGGGCGCGTTCGGTGAGTGGACGCAGTACTCCCGCGTCTCCGTCGGTCATCTTCACGACGTTGCACGCTATGCCGAAGCGCTGCCGCAAATTATAGAGTTAATGGTTTAACTGTCACATCCGCCACGTGACCGAGATTTCTTGAAAGCAATTAATTATTATATATATAAATCAGATTTTTTCTTTCTTTAGTGCATGACATGCCTGTAAGTATTACGCGAATTTTCTGTCTCTCAACACGAAACCTTACCATAATAATGCCCCATACTTAAAGATTACCTCCGAGATCAGGAGCCAAAAAAAATTGGCAAATTTCAGCCCAATCAGAATAAACCGGACTTTTAGAAAGCACTTTATTAAAGAGAACCGACTTCATTAAAGCGCAACTACTCTGCTCCACGTCCAAAACAGTCCCGCCCGCAACGTCGAACCTACTCCACCGTCACGCTCTTCGCCAAATTCCGGGGCTGGTCCACATCCGTGCCCTTGAGCACCGCGACGTGGTAGGCGAGCAGTTGCACGGGCACGGCATAGACCATCGGCGCGATGAGGGGGTGGACCTTGGGGAGCGCGAGTGTGGCAAGGCAGCCTTCACCGGCGGCGGCGATGCCCTCCTCGTCCGAGATCAGGACGACCTTGCCGCCGCGGGCCTGCACTTCCTGCATGTTGGAGACGGTCTTCTCGAACAGCGGGCCTGAGGGCGCGATGACGATGACGGGCACCGCCTCGTCGATCAGCGCGATGGGGCCGTGCTTCATTTCACCCGCCGCATAGCCTTCGGCATGGATGTAGCTGATTTCCTTAAGCTTTAGTGCACCTTCGAGGGCCAGCGGATAATCGGTGCCGCGCCCCAGATAGAGCACGTCCCGCGCGGGTGCGATGTGCGGGGCGAGGGCCTGGATCGCCTCGTCCTGCATCAGCGCCTGATTGATCGCGGCAGGGGCCTCGGCCAGATGGCCGACGATCCGCTGCTCTTCCGCGCGCGTCAGCCGCCCCTTGGCGCGGGCGAGATTGGCCGCGAGCGCGGCGAGCACGGCAAGCTGGCAGGTGAAGGCCTTGGTCGAGGCGACGCCGATCTCCGGCCCGGCATGGGTCGGCAACAGCAAATCCGCCTCGCGCGCCATCGAGCTGGTCGGCACGTTGACGACGACGGCGATCTTCTGCCCTTCGGCCTTGGCATGGCGCAGCGCCGCGAGCGTATCGGCCGTCTCGCCCGACTGGGAGATGAACAGCGCAAGGCCCCCCGCCTCCATCACCGGCTCGCGGTAACGAAACTCCGATGCGAAATCGAGATCGACCGGCACGCGCGCGAACTGCTCGAACCAGTATTTGGCGACCATTCCCGCATAGAAACTGGTGCCGCACGCAACAATCGTGACACGGCCGATCGCTGACAGGTCGAAGTCCGGAATCGGCAGCGAGAGCGTGTCGTCGATCCGCCGGAGATAGCTGCGCAGCGTCTGCGCCACCACCACGGGCTGCTCGTAAATCTCCTTGAGCATGAAGTGGCGATGATTGCCCTTATCGATCATCGCGCCGGACACGCCGGAGATGGTGACCGCGCGCTCGACGGGATTGTTGGCCCGGTCGAACACCTGCGCGCCCTCGCGCGTCACCACCACCCAGTCGCCCTCGTCCAGATAGGCGATGCGCTGGGTGAGCGGGGCCAGCGCCAGCGCGTCCGATCCGAGATAGGTCTCGCCATCGCCATGGCCGACCACCAGCGGCGAGCCAAGGCGGGCACCGATCAACAGATCGGGATGGCGACGGAACAGGATGGCGAGCGCAAAGGCACCGTGCAGACGGGGCAGCACCTGCTTCACGGCGTCCTGGGGCGAAGCGCCCTGCTCGACCAGCTCGCTCACCAGATGCGCGACCACCTCGGTGTCGGTCTCGCTGGCGAACACCCGCCCGCGGCCGATCAGCTCATCGCGCAGCGCCTTGAAATTCTCGATGATGCCATTGTGAACCACCGCGACCTCGTCCGTCGCATGGGGGTGCGCGTTGCTCGTGGTCGGCGCGCCATGGGTGGCCCAGCGGGTATGGGCAATGCCGGTCGCGCCCGCCAGCGGCTCGGCGGCCAGCACACGGGCAAGATTGACGAGCTTGCCCTCGGCCCGCCGCCGCTCGATCCGGCCATCCACGATTGTAGCGACGCCGGCGGAATCATAGCCGCGATATTCGAGCCGCCGCAGCCCGTCGAGCAGGCGCTCTGCGACATCCTGCGTGCCGACGATGCCGATGATTCCGCACATGGGGTGAGCCTTCCTTGAATTCAGATCGTGTAGGGGATGCGGATGCCCGGCATATTGGCCGGGAAATCCCTGCTGTTGCGCGTCACCAATATGCGCCCGCTCAACTGGGCCGACGCCAGAATGATGGCATCAGGCAATTTCAGCGAGCGGCGCTGCTGCCGAAGCGATGCGGCCCGCCGCCCTACTTCCTCGCTCACTTCCGCGATCGCGAAAAGGTCCAGAAAGCGCTCGGTCTCGGCATGGAGCCCGTCCGGGGCGCCGGCCATGATCTCGATCCAGCTGATCCGGCTGATCCAGGGCCGACGGGCGCGCTGCAGCTCCGCCCAGGCCTGCGGGCGTTCATGAAGCGCATCGATGAGAATATTGGTGTCGAAGTAGAATTCGCTCACGGTTGAGGTGCGCCCTTGGCGCTCTCCCAGTCCCGATCCCACTCGCCACGGGCGTGACGTTCATAGGCCAGCCCATCCACTGACGAGCCATGCTGCGCCCAGAGGCCGAAAAAACGCTCCACTCCCTGCATGGACTGGGCGGCACGATAGCTGCTGACGGCCTCGCGGAGGATGGCCGCGCGGGATGTCCCCTGCTGCGCGGCCTGCTCCTCAAGCCACTTCACATCGTCGTCGGAAAGGTCAGCCAAGAAGCGCATGATATATTGATATCATATCGTGATATCATGTCAACGGCGCGCCCGGCCACGCAAGAAAAGAGGGCGAACCACATAGCTGGCCGCCCTCTTTCCTATCCCAACTGCCCAAATGCACCCGGAGGCGCATTCCCCACGGACAGGTTCGGCTCGCACCGATAAGGATCGATGATCAGCGCTGCACTCCCCACAACCGGGCAAAGCCGATTGCGTCCCACGAAGGATCGCTGCTCATCTGCTGAGTTCGACACTCTCAAAAATGCTGTCAGGGCGATTGGACATTTTCGACAATCGCGCAGAAATTTTCCTCGGTTCGTCGATAAAATGCCACCGGATGGCAGGGACCTCAGCTGTCTTTCTTGTGCGCCGCACTTTTCTTTTTGCGCATCGCGTCATGAAAGCGATCGGCCCAGCCCGGCTTCACGAACTGTTCCGCGCGGACCAAGCGTAGCTCTCCGTCCCCGACATCGCGCGAGACGGCGCTGCCTGCCGCGACGATGGCATCCCGGCCGATCCGCACCGGCGCGATCAGCGCGCTGTTGGAGCCGATGAAGGCGCGGTCGCCGATCACCGTTTCATGCTTGAAATAGCCGTCGTAATTGCAGGTGATCGTGCCGGCACCGATGTTCACAGCCTCGCCCACCTGCGCGTCGCCGACATAGGAGAGATGGTTCACCTTGCTCCCCGCGCCCAGCACGGCCTTCTTGATCTCGACGAAATTGCCGACCTTGGTCTTTTCGCCCAGCCGCGCGCCGGGCCGCAGCCGCGCGAATGGCCCGACCGAGGCATCGCGCCCGACATGCGCGCCCTCAAGATGACTGAAGGCATGGATCGTCGCGCCCTCCTCCACCACCACGCCGGGGGCGAAGATCACATTCGGCTCGACGGTCACGTCGCGGCCAAGAACGGTGTCGTAGGCGAAAAACACGGTCTCCGGCGCAACCAGCGTCACACCGTCGCGCATCGCTTCCGCGCGCCGTGTCTGCTGCCAGTTCGCCTCGACCGCCGCCAGTTCTGCCCGGCTGTTCACCCCGGCAACCTCGTCCGCGCTCGTTTCGATGACCGCGCTCGCCCGCCCGCCGACGGCAGCGAGCATCACGATATCCGGCAGATAATATTCACCCGCTGCATTATCATTGCTGACCCGGTCGAGCAGCGCGAACAGATCCTCGGTGCGCACGGCCATCAGGCCGGAATTGCACAGATCCTCGGCGCGCTCGGCCTCGGTCGCGTCCTTATATTCGACCATTTTGCCAATGCGTCCATCGGCAGTGGCGATGATGCGGCCATAAGCGGCGGGGTCGCGCGGGCGGAAGCCGAGCACCACGCAGGCCGGCGCATCCTCCTCATGCAGGCGCGCGATCATCGCGCGCATGGTCTCGGCGCGCACCAAGGGCACATCGCCATAGAGAATGAGCACATCGCCCACAAAGCCCTGCAACGCCGCCGCGCTCTGCGCCACGGCATGGCCCGTACCGAGCTGTTCGGCCTGCACCGCAATGTCGATCCCGCGACCGGCCACGGCAGCCTCCACCTGCTCGCGCCCGGCGCCGACCACGACGATCTGCCGTGCCGGATCGAGCGCGCCGGCGCTTGCCAGCAGATGCAGCAGCATCGGGCGGCCAGCGAGCGGATGCAGCACCTTGTGCCTGGCCGACTTCATGCGCGTCCCCTGGCCGGCAGCAAGAATGACAACGGCAAGCGGGCGGTTGATCGGATCGGGCACGGGCACTCTCTTGTTGGCGAGATCGAGGGGCGATCAGGACAGGGCAGGCAAGCCTTGCCATGTTTGACTTGATCGCGCCACTGCCCAGAAGGCATGGGGCAGCGATGACCACCTTTGCTTTCGACCTTGTCGGCTTCGATCTTGACGGCACGCTGCTCGATACCGGCGCGGACCTGACCGCCGCCGTCAATCATGCGCTCGCTACGCGCGGTTACGGCCCCTTTCCGGTCGAGACCATCCGCCCGTTCATCGGCAAGGGCGCGCGGCGCATGCTGGCGCGGGCACTGCAGGAATCGGGCGAGCAGGACGAGGCGCTGGTCGATGCGCTGCTGCCGATCCTGCTGGACTATTATGCCGCCAACATCGCGGTACATACCGAGCCCTATCCGGGCCTGATCGATGCCATGGATGCGCTTTCCGCGCGCGGGGTGCGACTGGCCGTCTGCACCAACAAGCGCGAGGCGCTGGCGCGCAGCCTGCTCGATCAGCTCGGCCTTACGCCCCGTTTCGCGGCTATCGTCGGCGGCGACACGCTCGGCCCCAACCGGATGAAGCCGCTGCCCGACCTGCTGCTCGACATGGTGGAGAAGGCCGGCGGCGGGCGCACCATCTTCCTGGGCGATACCGACAATGACACGCTGGCGGCCCGTGCTGCTGCCATTCCCTCGATTGCGGTCAGCTTCGGCTTCGTGCCCTGCACGGCGGAAGAGATTGGCGCGGATGCCGGCATCGACCATTATGACGAGTTGGTGCCGCTGCTGGAGCGCTGGACGGTCTAAGCCCCTCCTCGCTTTCCGAGCGCCGCGATCTTTGGAATCGCGCTGGCAGTGCGAATCATCTACGGGGTGGCCATGGCCCGCGTCGATCGCTCGATCTGGATTTTGCTGCTGACGGGCGCGCTCGCGACCGTCAGCGTCTACGCCCTGACCGGCAGCGCGGAAGCCACGTTGACCTCGGCGGTGGCCTGCCTGTTCGGCGTCGCACTGCTCTTCGATGCGCTGGAGCGCCGCGCAACGCCGTCCCTGATCTCGGCACCTGCGCCTGACGCAAATGGCGCGAGCCTCAGCCAGATCGACACGCTGCTCCACGCCTTGCCGCATCCGAGCCTGATCGTGGAGCGCGGGCGGATCGAGCGCTGCAATGACGCAGCGCTGGCGCTGCTCGGCCGCCACATCATCGGGCAGGACGTGCGGCTGGCGCTGCGCCACCCGGCCGCGATCGATCTGCTCACCGGCCCCAATCAGGCGCAGGCCCCCGCCCGCGTTGACATCATCGGCCTGGGTGCCGCCGGTCAAAGCTGGGCGCTCGACATTCAGCCGATCGCCAACGGCCGCCTGCTCGCCTTGCTGTTCGACCAGAGTGACAAGCAGGCCGCCGAACGGATGCGCGTGGATTTCGTCGCCAATGCCAGCCATGAGCTGCGCACACCGCTGGCCGGCATCCTCGGCTTCATCGAAACCCTGCGCGACCCGGTCGCGGGTGCCGATGCGGCCACCCGCGAGCGCTTCCTCACCATCATGGATGGCGAGGCGCGGCGGATGCAGCGGCTGGTGGACGATCTCATGTCCCTCTCTCGCATCGAGGCGGACAAATATCGCTCGCCCGACCAGCCGGTGGCCTTCGCCCCACTGGTGGAGGAAGTGGTGCAGGTCTTCCGCCAGGGGCAGAACAAGCGCGGGCAGGATATCGTGACGCAGGTCGACCCGGACTTGCCCCCGGTGCGCGGCGACCGTGCGCAGTTGAGCCAGCTGCTTCACAACCTCATCAGCAATGCGCTCAAATATGGCGCGGCCGGCACGGCGGTGACGGTTCGGGCCGAGCCGCATGAGCGCAACATGGTGCTCCTGGCGGTGAGCGATCAGGGCGAGGGCATACCGCCCGAACACCTCCCCCGCCTCACCGAGCGCTTCTACCGAATCGACTCAAGCCGCAGCCGCGCGATGGGCGGAACGGGCCTTGGCCTCGCCATCGTGAAGCACATCGTGCAGCGCCATGGCGGAATTCTTCAGTTCGACAGCAAGGTCGGGGTCGGCACCACCGTGCGGGTGGAACTGCCGGTCTTCCGCGCTCTTGCGGGCGAGGACGCCGCTGCCGGCACCGCGCGAGCCGCACCTGCCGGAGTGACCGAGTCACAAAAGTGAAACAGAAACGTCACACAGGCGCGAGGAACCCGGTTCTAAGGCGACGCCGGGCAACACAAGCGCCTCCCGGAGACCAGTCCATGCGTCATGCATTTTTCGCCGCGTCCCTGCTCATGCTCGCGGCCTGCCAGAACCAGCCCGGTGGCGGCGCGCGCGATCAGATCCGCGCGGTCGGCTCGTCCACAGTCTATCCGTTCGCGCAGGAGGCGGTGCGCCTCTTCCAGAATGACAATCCCGGCATGAAGGCGCCGATCATCGAATCCACCGGCACCGGTGCCGGCATCAGCCTGTTCTGCAAGGGCGTCGGCGCCCAGAACCCGGATATTGCCAACGCTTCCCGCCGGATGAAGAAATCCGAGTTCGAGGCGTGCAAGGCAAACGGCGTCAACGAGATCATCGAAATCCAGATCGGCCTGGATGGCCTGGCGCTGGCGGAGTCTGTGAAAGGCCCCAAGATCGCGCTGACCACCAAGCAGGTCTATGAAGCGCTGGCCGCCAATCCCTATGGCAAGGGCCCGAACAAGGCCAAGACCTGGCAGGATATCGACCCCTCGCTGCCTGCCATTGCCATCTCCGTCTTCGGCCCGCCCTCGACCTCCGGCACGCGCGATTCGCTGGCCGAGCTGATCCTGACCCCGGGCTGCGACACCGACCCGGCCATGAAGGAACTCAAAGCCAAGGATGAAGACAAGCACAAGCAGCTCTGCACGCAGATCCGCGAAGACGGCGCCTATGTTGATGCTGGCGAGAATGACAATCTGATCGTGCAGAAGCTCAATGCCAATCCCGATGCGGTCGGCATCTTCGGCTTCTCCTTCCTGGAGGCCAATCGCGACACGGTGCGTGACATCGCCATCAACGGTCAGGAAGCCACTTACGAAACCGTTGCCGGGGGCTCCTATCCCGGTGCCCGTCCGCTCTATATCTATGTGAAGAAGGCCCATCTCGCAGCCATTCCGGGCCTCAAGGCCTATATGGAAGCCTTTGCCAAGAACTGGGCACCCGATGGCGCGCTGGCCCGCCGTGGCATGGTCGCCGCGCCCGAGGATGTGCGCACGGCCAATGCCGAGCGCATCGCAAACCTCACCGTGCTGAACGGCGACGAACTGCACTGATCGGACAATCCAACCGGTGACGGCGCGCTGCCGCCACCGGTTCCTGCCAAGTTGAATGGCCAAGGGGGTATGAGCGAATGACCGGCGTAATGATCGTCCTGATCATAGGCGCGCTTGGGGTGATCGGCTGGATCATCGCCCGGGCACGCGCCACCCGGCTGCAGGCGGAAGTCGGTCGTCTCGCGACCAACAGCCGCCCCACCCAGCATGGCTGGTATGTCGCGCTATGGACCATGCTGCCGGCCTTCGCCTTCCTCGCGGTCTGGGCGAATGTAATGCCGGCGCTGATCGCGGACTCGGTGCTGGCCACGCCCGCAGCGCAGACCCTGCCCACCGATGATTTTTCGCGCAACGCGATCCTTGCCGAAGCACAATCCATTGCCAGCGGGTCGCAGGCCGCAGCCTTCAATCCCCAGGCCACGGATCTGGTCGAGCCTTACCGCATCGCGACGATGCGCTATTCGACAATGGGCGCGATCCTCGCCGCAATCCTGGCCTTTGCCTGTGGCGCCTATGCCCTCTCGCGCGTCCGCCCCGCCTTCACCGCCCGCCACCGCGTCGAGAAGGTGGTGATGTGGTCGCTGCTCGGCGCCTCGTTGATCGCCATCGTCACCACCGCCGGCATCGTCGCCTCGCTGGTCTTTGAATCGATGCGCTTCTTCTCGATGGTCAACCCGCTCAACTTCCTGTTCGGCCTCAACTGGAGCCCGCAATCGGCCGCGATGGGCTATGGCAATGAGGACGCCTTCGGCGCGGTGCCGCTGTTTTGGGGCACGATCTTCATCGGCGCCATCATCGCCATGATCGTCGCCATTCCGCTCGGGCTGATGAGCGCCATCTACCTCACCCAATATGCCCGCCCGACGACCCGCAAGTGGATGAAGCCCATCCTTGAGGTGCTCGCTGGCGTTCCGACGGTGGTCTATGGCTATTTTGCCGCGCTGACTGTGGCGCCGGCACTGCGCAGCCTCGCGGTTTGGCTCGGCATTTCCAACGCCTCCTCCGAGAGCGCGCTCGCCGCCGGCCTCGTGATGGGCATCATGATCATTCCCTTCGTCTCCTCCATGGCGGACGACAGCATCGCCGCCGTGCCGCAATCGATGCGCGACGGCAGCCTCGCCATGGGCGCAACGACCAGCGAGACGATCCGCAAGGTGCTGATCCCCGCCGCGCTGCCCGGCGTCGTTGGCGGCGTGCTGCTCGCCGTGAGCCGCGCCATCGGCGAGACGATGATCGTGGTGATGGCCGCTGGCCTTGCCGCCAACCTCACCCTCAATCCTTTCTCTAGCGTGACGACCGTGACAACGCAGATGGTCCAGTTGCTGACCGGCGATCAGGAATTTGACAGTGCCAAGACGCTCGCCGCCTTCGCGCTCGGGCTGGTGCTTTTCGTGGTCACATTGCTGCTCAACATCGTCGCCCTGCGGGTCGTGAAGAAATATCGGGAGGCTTACGAATGAGCGGCGAGACTGTTCTCGACCGGGCTGCGGCCAGCGACCGCGCCGAACGGGCGCCGACCGACTGGCGCGGCGACGCGATGAAGCGCCGCATTGCGCGCCGCTACGCCGCTGAGCGCCGGTTCCGCCTGTGGGGCATGGCCGCCGTGCTGGTTTCGGCAGGCTTCCTCGCCTTCCTGCTCATCTCGATGATGGGCAATGGCCTGCGCGGCTTTACGCAGACGGAAGTCGCCGTGCCCATCGATTTCCCGCGCTCACCCGCGCTGATCGATCCGGCGGTGCTCGCGACCAATCCCGAGCAGGCGCTGGCCAATGCCAATCTGCCGGCGGTGCTGGAGCAGGCCACCAAGGACGCCTTCGGCCTCCCCGAGACCCAGATCCTTTCGCCCAACGCCGTGCTCACCCTGCGCAAGGCGATCATCAGCGATCCAACCATTCTCCAGCGCAAGGCCACGGTGAACCTCCCCGCCTCGACCGGCCTGGACGTGGCAATGAAGAGCGACGGCACCCCCGCCGACGAAGCGCTGGTTGCCAAGCTCGGCGATGCCGGCGCGCTCTCGACCGCCTTCAACATCGGCTTCCTCACCGGCAGCGATGGCACGGACCCGACCATGGTCGGCATCTGGGGCGCACTCAAGGGCTCGCTGATCACGATGGTGATCACGCTCGCGCTGAGCTTCCCCATCGGCGTGTTCGCCGCGCTCTATCTGGAGGAATATGCGCCGCGCAATCGCTGGACCGACCTCATCGAGGTGTCGATCAACAATCTCGCGGCGGTGCCCTCGATCATCTTCGGCCTGCTCGGCCTCGCCATCTTCCTCAACGTCATGCACCTGCCCCGCTCTGCGCCTCTCGTCGGCGGCATGACGCTGGCGCTGATGACCATGCCGGTCATCGTCATCGCCGGGCGCAATGCCATCAAGGCCGTGCCACCCTCCATCCGCGATGCGGCGCTCGGCATCGGCGCATCGCCAGTGCAGGTGGTCTTCCACCATGTGCTGCCGCTCGCCCTGCCCGGCATTCTCACCGGCACCATCATCGGCATGGCCCGTGCCTTGGGCGAGACCGCGCCGCTGCTGATGATCGGCATGCGTGCCTTCGTCTCGCAGCCGCCGGGCGGCTTCACCGATCCCGCCACCGTGCTGCCGGTCCAGATCTTCCTGTGGTCGGACGAAGTGGGCCGTGGCTTTATTGAAAAGACCTCCGCCGCGATCATCGTGCTGCTGGCGTTCCTGCTCACGATGAACAGCATCGCGATCTTCCTGCGCAACAAATTCGAGAAGAAATGGTAATGGCCGATATTCAGACCAGCGCACCCAAGATGTCCGCTCGCGGCGTCAAGGTCTTCTATGGTGACAAGCAGGCGATCGACAATGTCTCGATCGATGTGGACCTGGATCATGTGACTGCCTTCATCGGCCCCTCGGGCTGCGGCAAATCCACCTTCCTGCGCACGCTCAACCGCATGAACGACACGGTGGCGAGCGCACGGGTAGAAGGCGAGATCACACTCGACGGCGAGGATATCTACGCCTCTGGCATGGACGTCGTGCAGCTGCGCGCGCGGGTGGGCATGGTGTTCCAGAAACCCAATCCCTTCCCCAAGTCGATCTATGAGAACATCGCCTATGGACCGCGCATCCACGGCCTGGCCGCCAGCAAGAGCGACCTCGATCAGGTCGTGGAGAAGTCGCTGCGCCGCGCCGGCCTGTGGGAGGAAGTGAAGGACCGCCTCAACGAGAGCGGCACCGCGCTCTCGGGCGGCCAGCAGCAGCGCCTGTGCATTGCGCGCGCGATTGCCGTGGACCCGGAAGTGATCCTGATGGACGAGCCCTGCTCGGCGCTCGACCCGATCGCCACCGCCAAGATCGAAGAGCTGATCCTGGAGCTGCGGGGCAACTATGCCATCGTGATCGTGACCCACAATATGCAGCAGGCGGCGCGCGTCTCGCAGCGGACGGCCTTCTTCCACTTGGGCAAGCTTGTGGAACAGGGGCCGACGACCGAGATCTTCACCAACCCGCGAGAAGAGCGCACCAAGGATTACATCACCGGACGCTACGGCTGACATCGGCCGATTGGATGGACAGGAACGAGCTATGACGGAACACACGCTCAAGGCCTTCGACGACGACATCAACGCTCTGCGGGCGCTGATCGCCGAGATGGGCGGCCTTACCGAGGATGCCATCGACAATGCCATCAAGGCGCTGACGACGCGCGATGTGGCACTCGCCAAGAGCGTTGTCGCCGGCGATGCGCGGATCGACGAGCTGGACGCGCATATCGAGCGGCTGGTGGTGCAGACCATCGCCCTGCGCGCCCCGATGGCGGACGACCTGCGCGAGATTATCGCGGTGCTCAAGATCGCCGGCATCGTCGAGCGCATGGCGGATTATGCCAAGAACATCGCCAAGCGCGTGGAGACGGTGACGGCCTCCAGCCGCATGGAGCCGCTCTCGCTGCTCCCCTCCATGGCGCAGATCGCCCGCGAGATGGTCAAGTCCGCGCTCGATGCCTTTGCCGCGCGCGACGCGCAGCAGGCGCTGGCCGTGATTGAGCGGGACCGGGCGGTGGACGATTTCTACAATTCCATCTTCCGCACCATGGTGACGTTCATGATGGAGAACCAGAAGATGATCTCCGAGAGCGCGCATGTGCTCTTCATCGCCAAGAATCTGGAGCGCATCGGCGACCACGCCACCAACATCGCCGAGATGGTCCATTACGTCGCGACCGGCGCCAAGCCGCCGGAGCGGGAGAAGGGAACGTCAGTCGATCTGCTGGCGGAGGACTGAGTGGTGGTCCGCGCAAAGATGTTGCTCGTCGAGGACGATGCGGCGCTGGCGGAATTGCTCATCTGGCACTTCCAGCGCGAAGACTTTGACGTCACGCAGACGCCCGACGGCGAGGAAGCGCTTATTCTGGCGCAGGAGAGCACGCCGGATATCGTGCTGCTCGACTGGATGGTGGAGAATCTCTCCGGCATCGAGGTCTGCCGGCGACTGCGGCGAATGCCAGAGACGGCTAACGTGCCGATCATCATGCTCACCGCGCGCGGGGAGGAGGAAGACCGCGTGCGGGGCCTCGAAACCGGCGCTGACGATTATGTCACCAAGCCGTTCAGCCCGCGCGAGTTGATCGCCCGCGTCAACGCCGTGCTGCGCCGCGTCCGCCCTGCCCTCGCCGGCGAGGTCCTGACCTTTGCCGATCTGGAAATGGATACGGTGGCCCACAAGGTGCGGCGCGCCGGGCAACTCGTCGCGCTCGGACCGACCGAATTCCGCCTGCTGCGCCATCTGCTCGAACATCCCGGCTGGGTGTTCTCCCGCGAGCGCCTGCTCGACAGCGTTTGGGGGCAGGACAGCGAGATCGAACTGCGCACCGTCGATGTGCATATTCGCCGGCTGCGCAAGGCCGTGAATGCCGGCGGCCTGCCGGACATCATCCGCACCGTCCGCTCGGCCGGCTATTCGCTGGATGCCGACGCCGCCTGACCGCGCGCTTTCAGCAACGCGCGTCGCGCCGCGCGTCAGAACTCGTACTGCGCGCGCAGACCGAACACGTCGCTGCCGTAATCGTCCCGTGTGCCGGCAACGACTGGTGTGTCGCGCACCTCGACGCGCAGATAATTGGCCAGGAACTTCACCCGCTCGATCGGCACCCAGATGAGCGACACGCCATAGGTCTGCTCGCGGCCGCCATTGATCAGGCCATCGTCGAGATCCAGCCAGTCATAGCGCAGGTTGAGCTGCCAGGCGCCCGAGCCGCCCTTGTCCAGCCCGCGCGTGGGCTTGATCGAGCCGAAGGTGCCATTGCGATAGCCCCGCCCGGAGGCGCCAGCGAGGATGTAGCCGACTTCCCCATATCCGCCGAAGAAAGTCGGATCGGCAAGGTCCGGCCGGGCCACCTGCTGCCAGAAGCCTTCCGCCGCCACATGCCACCGCCCCCGCAAGGCCGCGAATTCCAGGCCATAGCCCGTCTCCGCGCTGGCGCTGAACAGACCGGTGTCGACAAAGCGGACATCGGTCGTCCGCGCGCCGGGCCGGGCGCGATATTGGAGGACGTCGGTCAGATCGTTCAGCTCACGGTGATGTAGTGAACCGCCGAGATGGAGCTGCGTGTCGCCGAGCTTGGGCATGAACACCAGCCGGCCATCCAGCGCATAGCTGTTGCTGGTGACGCCCGGCGTGCCGAGCGCCGCGAGATCGTCCGCAAAGGCGCCGGCGGAGAGCAGCACCTCGCCGATGCGATAGGTAGCCGAAAGCCCCAGCCGCCGCTCCAGACCGAAGGCCTGCGTATAGGCCGCACGCTCGAGGAAGCTGGTTTCCAGATCGCTGGTCAGGTCTTCCAGCGTGGTGATGCGGTGATGCCCGACCGTCAGCGTAAGCGGCCCGCGCTCATAGGTGAGCCAGGCGTCGGTGAACTGCGCGCTGCCGGACGCGAAATCCAGCTCCAGCCGATAGCCAAAGCCGCCGCCCAGCGTGCCGTCCGCGCCGAGATATGCGCGGCGCACGTCGGCCGACCAGCCCAAAGTGGGCGCATTGATGCCATCCGGGCGGGAGACGACGTTGGTATCGAGTTGCAGCCGACCGCGTGGTTTGAAGGAAAGCCCCCCCTCGCCGGTAAATTGCGGCGCGCCACGCCAGCTCACTTGGGTGTCCGGCTTGGCGCTCGCTGCGGGCGCAGGGGTGGCCGTCTGGGCAGAGGCGACCGCCGCCTCGGGGGCCGCGGAGGGCGTCGAGGACGCGCCCTGTGTGCCCTCGACCTTGCCGAGCCGGGCCTCCATGCTCTCAAGCTGCGCTCTTAGCCGCGTAATCTCGGCCCGCAGCGCGGCGCCGTCATCCGGGGTGGAGGCTTGCGGGGACGCCTGGGCCAGAACAGGCGCAGGAAGCGTCAGCGCACTCGCAGCGAGAAGCGCCGCCATCAGGGGAAATCGCAAGGTCCATGCTCCGTCAAATGTCGGACGCCGGTATGACAGTTTGATGACAGTTTTGCGACAGTCGGGTGAGAGACCTCGCGGCGACGCGCCTGCCCCTAGTCCTCGATAAGCTTCATCAGCCGGCGTTCGACAGGCGCCAGAATTCCGGCCAGTTCCTGCCCCCGGCGCAGGATGACGCCATTCTCGCCGATCAGCGCCCACATGCCCTGGCGGTTCCGCAAAGCCGGGCGCTTCTCGATGCGCACTTCCGGGCGTTCCGCCGTGCGGCGGAAGGCGGAAAAGATCGCGACGTCCCGATTGAGATCGATGGCGTAATCGCGCCACTGCCCCGCCGCGACCATGCGTCCGTACAGATCCATGATCCGCGAGAGTTCCAGTCGGTCGAAACTCGTCTGCGTGGGCGGGCTGTTGGCCGGTGTAGGCCGGGGAGGAAATGGTGTGACGTTGCTCATCAAGCCGAGGTGCGGGACTGGCCATCAGCGCCGTCCGCGCGCCGGGCTTCCTGCTCGGCGACCAGATCCGCGAGCCGCTTGCGCAGCACTTCGACTTCGCACTGGAGAATTTCCAGCTTCTGCGTCGCCGGATCGTAGGTCTCGCTGCAGGGCGTACCATAAGGCGTGAACGGCTTTTGATATTCCTTCGCATCGACCAGCGTCGCGCGGGCGGGGATGCCGATCATCACCGCACCGGCCGGCACGTCCTTGGTCACCACGGCATTGGCCCCCACACGCGCGCGCTCACCCACGGTGATCGGGCCGAGCACCTGCGAGCCCGATCCGATGATCGCGCCATCGCAGATCGTCGGGTGGCGCTTACCGGCGATTCCGTTCGCCGGATCAGTGCCGCCCAGCGTCACGCACTGGTAGATGGTGACATTGTCGCCAATGAGCGCCGTTTCGCCGATGACCGTGAAGCCGTGATCGATAAAGAAATTCTTTCCGATCGTCGCGCCGGGGTGAATGTCGATCGCGGTCAGGAAGCGGGAAAAATGATTGACCAGACGCGCAAGGAAGAAGAGCCGCCAGCGAAACAGCTGATGCGCGACCCGATGCAGGCCGAGCGCCCAGACTCCTGGATAAATAAGGATTTCCAGCCGCGAACGCGGCGCGGGATCGCGCTCTTTCACGGAATCGAGGTAGGACAAAAGCCCCATGGCAAAGCGTCCCTTGCTGGCCGACAAGAGCAGCTATCTAGTCGCGATGCGTTGAAATTTCTAGAGCGTTGCCAGGATTAGGCCCAAGGACAATTTCCTTGCCAAGCCGGAAACGGCGGGCCTATTGTCCAGTGAGTTAATTGAGAAAGGCTTGCCCTTGCCCGACGCCTGGATGGATTTTGCGCTGATGCTGTTGCCCTTCGTGGCCGTCGGCTTCGGTGCGCAGATAATCGATGGCGCGCTCGGCATGGCCTATGGCGTCATCTCCAGCAGCCTCCTGCTGGCACTGGGCGTCCCCCCCAAAGCAGCTTCGGCCAGCGTTCATGCCGCAGAGACCTGCACCACTGCCGTCTCCGCGATCAGCCATGTGTTGCACGGCAATGTCGACTGGAAGCTGTTCTGGAAGCTCGTCATTCCCGGCATGATCGGCGGGGTCGCGGGCGCCTATTTCCTCTCAAACATCGATGGCGAACTAATCCGCCCTTATATTCTCTCTTACCTCGCCTTCATCGGCCTCTGGCTGCTGTGGCGGGGCCTGCGCCACACCGAGGCGCATGTGCGAGACCCACGCTATGTGGCGCCGCTCGGCCTCGTCGGCGGCTTCCTCGATGCATCCGGTGGCGGCGGCTGGGGCCCGGTCGTCACCTCGAACCTGCTGATCCAGGGCACCAGCCCGCGCCACACCATCGGCACGGTCAACACGGTCGAATTCTTCCTGACCCTGTCGATCAGCATCACCTTCCTCGTCCATCTCGGCTGGGAGACCTTTACCACCGCCACGACCGGCCTGTTGATTGGCGGCGTGCTGGCCGCGCCGCTCGGCGCTTGGATCGCCAAGCATGTCCCGGCCCGGCCGTTGCTGATCATGGTCGGCAGCGTTCTGACTCTGACCACCGGTTACGGAATCCTGCGCTCGCTTGAACTGATCGGCTAGATCGATTAAATTGCTACTTTCCAGCGGAAAGGGCGATCAATGTCGATCTACATGCCGACCCTCAAGCAGCTCCAATATCTGGTTGCGCTGAAGGAACATGGCCATTTCGGGCGTGCGGCGGATGCGTGCTTCGTCACCCAGTCCACGCTTTCGGCCGGCATTCGCGAACTGGAATCGCTGATCGGCGTCACCTTGGTCGAGCGGACCCGCCGTATCGTGCGCTTCACGGCGCTGGGTGACCGCATCGTCACCAAAGCCCACCGGGTGTTGCGCGAGACCGAAGAATTGGCCGCTATCGCGCAGGCCTCCGGCACGCCACTGGTCGGCGAATTGCGGATGAGCGTCATCCCCACCATCGCGCCGTTTCTTCTCCCCCGCCTACTACCAAAATTGCGCGAGGAGCGCCCGGCGCTGCAGCTTTATCTGCGCGAGGAAACCAGCCACGCGGCGCTCGACTCGCTGCGCCACGGCCATGCCGATTGCGTGCTGCTCGCCCTGCCCTTCCCCTGCGGCGATGCGGAAATCGAGGTGCTGTTCGACGATGCACTGTTCGTCGCCTTCCCTAAGGACGATCCACGCGATCCGCCGGCCCTGATCACGCCCGAGATGATCGACGGCAACCGCCTGCTGCTGCTGGAGGATGGCCACTGCCTGAAGGAACATGCGCTGGCTGCTTGCAACCGCGCGGAGTTGCGCACCGAGGCGACCATCACCGGCACGTCGCTGCATACGCTGGTGCAAATGGTGGATAATGGCCTGGGGCTGACCTTGCTGCCGGACATGGCGATAAGGGGCGGCATTCTTGCCAACACCAAGATCACCGCGCGGCCGATCCAGTCGCCGAGCGCCCATCGCGAGATCGCCCTGGTCTGGCGGCGCAACTCGCCGCGGGAAGCCGACTTCCGATTGATGGCGGACATTCTGCGCAACGCCGCGACCAGCCAGCAGGAGACAGCCGAGGCCGCCTGAGCGCGGCGGCCGTCAGATCGGGTCCAGCCGCCCCTGCCGCCAGATTGCGGCGCGCGCGTCGTCGGCGCCTTTCGCTTCGACCCAGCCGGCCGAGCCGTCATGCCGGATCTCCTGCTTCCAGAAGGGCGCTGAGACTTTCAGCCAGTCGATGAGAAACGCACAGGATTCGAGCGCGGCGACGCGGTGGGCCGAGGCGGTGCCGACGAAGACGATCCGCGCGCAGACCGGCAGTTCACCGAACCGGTGGATGACCGTCACGCCGAGCAACGGCCAGCGGGCGCAGGCTTCTTCGACCACCGCAGCGATCTGCGCCTGTGTCATCGCGGGATAATGCTCCAGCCGGAGCGCGCGCAGCCCGCCATCATCGCGCACCAGCCCCGTAAAGCTCGCGATCCCGCCGCCATCCAGCCCTTCCAGCCGGGCCAGCTCGCGGCCGGGATCGAAATCCTCCGCCGTGACGCGCAGCGAGATCGAGGGCGTGGCGTCAGCCACCGGTCACGGGCGGAAAGATCGCCAGCTCGCGCGCCTGGCCGATGGCAGTGTCCAAGGGCACGAACTTCTGGTCCAGCGCCGCCCGCAAACGCCCCCGGTCGGCAAAGGCCGCCGCATGACCGGCGCTGCCGGCTGCCAGGGCATCGAGAAGCTGCGCAACGGTCGTTGCCGGCGAGGGCACGGACTGCTGCTCTTCGTCCAGACCGATCCGCTCACGCACCCAGGCGAAATAGAGAATCGTGATGTCGGCCATGATCAGACCGTCATGTGCTTGAGGCCGGCGCGCAGATAATCCCAGCCGGTGAGCAAGGTCAGCAACGCTGCCGCCCACAAGGTGACGAGGCCGGCAAGCTGGATGAACGCGATATGCGGCAATCCGCCCGCCAGAATGAGCGCACCCAGCGAGACAAGCTGAAATGCCGTCTTCCACTTGGCGAGGCGCGACACCGGCACGGAAATCCGCAGGCCCGCGAGAAACTCCCGCAGGCCGGAGACCGCAATCTCCCGCAGCAGAATCACCAGCGCCGCGATGATATGAACGCCGTTGATGTTCTGGTTGGCACACAGGATGAGAATCACCGCGCCGATCATGATCTTGTCCGCGATCGGATCGAGAAACACGCCCAGCTTGGAGACCGTGCCCTGCGCGCGGGCGAGATAGCCATCGAAATAATCGGTGATGCCCATCAGGCAGTAGAGCCCGAAAGCCGCGAGATAGCCGAGGCGCCAGGCGTGCACAGACTCGGCCGGCCACAAAAGGGCGACGAGCAGGGGCACCGCGAGAATCCGCGAGAGGGTCAGAATGTTTGGCAAGAACTTCACGACAATGCGGGTGCCACAGCCGTCCAGCGCAGACAAGGGGCTGCACGATGCGGCATCCAATGTCTTTTCACCTGCCCATTTCGCCGCTAGAAGCCCGGCGACGGCGCGAGTCCGGCCGGATCACAAGAGTTCACGCACTTATGCAGGCATCCCTGCGGCTGCTCGGCCACCGGAAGTTTCTGCCCCTGTTCGTCACTCAGTTCCTCGGGGCCTTCAACGATAATCTCTTCAAGACTGCGATGATCCTGTTCGCGACCTATGGCGTGTTTCAGGACCCGCAGCAGGAATCGGCGTTCAATGCGGTCGCGACCGGGCTGTTCGTACTGCCCTTCTTCCTGCTCTCGGCTCTCTCCGGCCAGCTTGCGGACAATATCGACAAGTCCAGGATCATCCGCACGGTCAAGCTCGCGGAAATCCTGATCATGACGGTCGGTGCGGCCGGCCTGCTGGTGAGCGCGCGGCACCCGATGACCGGCGTTGGCCTCATGCTGACCGCATTGCTGGCGATGGGCGTTCACTCGACCTTCTTCGGGCCGATCAAATATGCGATTCTCCCTCAGCATCTGGAGCAGGATCAGGTGCTCGGCGGGACGGGGCTCGTCGAAGCCGGCACCTATATCGCCATTCTGACCGGGACGATCGTCGCGGGCTGGATCAGCCCGACCGCCGCGGCGTGCGGCGTCCTCATCATCGCGATGATCGGCTATCTATCCGGTCGCATGGTGCCGCCCGCCCCGCGCGTCGGTCCGCCGATCGACATGGATTACAATATCTTCCGGGCCTCCTGGCGCCTGATCTCGGCGACCATGCACATCCGCCGCCTGTTCCTAGCGATCATGTCGATCAGCTTCTTCTGGATGATCGCCACGGTGCTGGTCATCATCTTCCCGCCGCTGGTGAAGAACGAGTTCACCGCGACCAAGGAAGTGGCGAGCATGTTCCTCGCGATCTTCTCGATCGGCGTGGCGGTGGGCTCGGTGGCGGTCAACCGCCTGCTCGGTGGCGTCGTCTCCGCCCGTTACTCGCCGATTTCGGTGCTGATGATGGCAGGCTTCATCTGGTTCTTTTCCTACGCATCCGGCGACTGGGTGCGCGCCCCCGCCGATACGCTTTATACGGTCCGCGATTTTCTCGCCGCGCCGCATAGCTGGCGCATCGTGATCGCACTGTTCGGCATCGCGACGTTCGGCGGCATGTTCGTTGTGCCGCTCTACGCCTTCCTCACCACCACGGTGAGCAAGGACCAGACCGCGCGGACAGTCGCCGCCAACAATGTCGTCAACTCAGGCGCGATGGTCTTCGGCGCGCTCGTCATCATGGCCGCGACCAGCGCGGGCCTGAGCAACCGGGAAGCACTGCTCATCATGTGTGGCATGTGCGGCATCTGCGCCCTGCTGGCGCTGAAGCTTCACCGGGCGTGCGAAGCGGACCTGGCAGCCGCGCGGGAAGCCGGCGGCCGCTGAGTCCTCACACGATGAACGTGTAGGCGACCGTAAAGAACGCCGCAAAGCTCAGCACAAACAACTTCCAGTCCTTGTCTTCGTCCGGCGCGGGCCGGGCTTGCGACGTCGCGTCCGGCGCAGGCCGGAACACATGGCGGGGAAGCGACTGGCGAAACGGATGTCTCGCCTCTTCGTGAGTCAGAACGGGGGCGCGTCTCATAGTTAAGAACTGTTAACCATTCTGCCCCGACAGGGAAGCCCGGAAGATGGTTAACGCGCCCTGCGGCACCCCAAGAGCGCAGATTTGCGGTGAAATTTACCGGCTTCGGCTCGAACCGTCTCAAAAACGGACCCAGTGCCAAGATGATAAACTTTTCGTCAATTATATTTGGCCAACGTCCGGACACAAACCCTCGAACCGTCTCGCGCTCATTAATCCGGAGTTTCGCCCCGTCATGGTCAAGCAGAGCAAGTGGGCCACGCCCCTCCTCATCACTCTTCTGACCACCGCCTGCGGAGGCGGTGGAGCGGGTGGCGTCAATTCCACGCCGACTCCTACGCCGACGCCCACGCCTACGGCCACCCCGACACCAACGCCGGCCCCGACGCCTACCCCCACGCCGACCCCCACACCTACGCCGACGCCCACGCCGACCCCCACCCCGACCCCGGCGCCCGCCCCCAGCCCGAACCCGATTGCCGGGCCGAATACGAGCCTGATGGGGCCGCTGCAGAGCCAGACGTTCACCAGCAATGGCGGCAATCTTTCCGGGCGCTTCTATGCCGATGAGCGGCCGGTCGAGAATGGCCAGTCGGCCCGGGGCACGCTCTCGATCTCCTATAACGCCGCCACGCAGAGCTATTCCATCGCCACGGCCAACCGCAGCGCCACCTTCGCGCCGGCCGATCTGGTCGCGTCCGGATCGCCGGCCTTCATCAGCTTCCAGAAGCTCGGCACGACCAGCGAGGCGCTGACGCTGACACGGCCCGGCACATCGGGAGAACTCACCTATCGTTATGTCGGCGGCGGCGCATGGGAGCGCGCCACCGTCTCCGGCAACACGCTCGACTTCACCTATGATCCGTTCACTTATGGCATCCAGACGCCTGCCGGCCAGCTCCAGCCATCCGGCACCGGGCGCTATGCCGTGAGCCTCGTCGGTGCGCGGGCGATCGATTCTCCCTTTGCGGTCGCGGGGAGCGGCGCCCTACAGATCGACTTCCAGAGCGGCGCCCTGACCAGCAGCGGCGTGCTGACCACGATTGACGTGGACACCGGCCTCATCAAGGGCATCGGCGCCTATTTCGGTGAGGCAGCGCTGACCAGCGGTACCACCGCCTTTTCCGGCAACTTCTTCATGGATGATGGCAAGCGCTTCAATGGCGGTTGGGACGGCCGCTTCTACGGCCCCAATGGCGAGGAAGTTGGCGCGACCTGGTATCTCTACAGCGCCGATGGAGAGGTGACCGCCGGCTATATGCTGGGCCGGCAGGACAGCACGGTGGCCGGGCTGAACATGTCGCTCACCACCCTGCAATTCGATGACAGCTTCGAGCACCGGTTCAGCCAGCTGAGCCTCACCGATACCGGCAATGGAAACAGCGCGAACAATGCAGCGCTGCTGCGCTCCAACGGTCTGTTCACCTATAATGCCGCGCAAGGCAGCTATCGCTATCAGGATAGCGACCGGGGCATCGACACGACATTCGGTTCCGCCAGCCTGGACTCGGCGGCCTCCTCGAACGCTCTTGCTGTCTACAGGATCACCGGGGGCGACGGCCTGTCCTACACGCTCTCGCTCAACAAGGCCGACGCGGGCAACACCGCCATTGCGCTCAGCTATGCGAGCTTCGGGCGCTGGGAGCGCGCGCAAGCACCGGGCAGCGACCGGCTCGACCGCTGGTTCGCCTGGGGAATCCGCACCAACGGCTTCCAGATCCCGGCCGGATCGGGCAGCTTCACGGGCATCATTCGCGGCACGGCGGCGCAGTTCGGCGGCGGCGCGACCTATGCGCTGAGCGGAACGAGCAACTTCGCCGTCAATTTCGGCGCCGGCACATTCACTGGCTCGCTCAACCCGATCGGCAAGAGCAATTTCGACGGCAGCACCCGCAATTTCGGCACGTTTACCTTCGACCGCGGGGTCATGGACATCGACGCCGGACTGACGGCGGACGTCGTGAACGGCAGCAATGCCTATCTCGGCTTCTTCGAGGGCGCTCTCTACGGCCCGACGGCGACGGAGATCGGCGGCACCTTCGGCTTCCAGACCGCGCCGGGCGATACCAGCAGCACATATTATCTAAGCGGCGCGACGGTGGGCAAGCGCACCAATTGATTTGTCCATAGCGCACCGGCAAGGGCCTGCCATGACATTGCGACGACTGAGCTGGCTGGGGCTGATCCCAGGTCTGTGCCTGCATGCTCCCCTGGGGGCGCAAGCCCAAGCGCCGATGGGCGGCACCCCGACCGTCTCCGAAGACGCCCGGTCCATCTCCGGCCTCAATGCCGCGCAGCTGTTCGACCTCGCCGATCAGGCGCGCGTCGCAGGGCGGCTGGAGGATGCCGAGACGATCTACCGTGCGCTTGCCCGCGATCCTGATCTCAAGGTCCGCTCCGAAGCGCGCTTTCGGCTGGGCATGATGCTCGATGAGCAGGGCCGGCAGACCGATGCCGCCCTCACCTTCCGCTCTATCTTGGATGAGGAGCCGGGCGCGACCCGCGTGCGGCTGGAACTTGCGCGCGTGCTGGCGGCGATGGGCGATGAAAGCCGCGCCCGCCAGCAGTTGCGGCAGGCGCAAGCCAATGGCTTGCCGCCGGACGTGCAGCAGGTGGTGGATCGGTTCGCCGCCGCATTGCGCTCCAACCGGCGCTTCGGCGGCAATTTCGAGCTGGCCATGGCGCCGGACAGCAACATCAACCGCGCCACCGATGCCAAGGAGCTGGATACGGTCATCGCCCCGCTCACGCTGGATGAGGATGCGCGGGAGCAATCCGGCATTGGCCTGCGCCTCTCAGGGCAGGTCTATGCCCGTGTCGGGCTGGGCCAGGGACTGACGCTGGTGCCGCGGCTCTCGGGCGATGGCACCTTCTATCGCGCCAGTCAGTTCAACGACCTTTCCGGCAGTGCCCTGCTGGGGCTGGAGTGGCAACGGGGGCGCAGCCGCCTCATGCCTTCTGCCGGCGTCACCTGGCGCACTTATGGCGGCAAGGCTTATGCTCGCACGGAGACGGCCGATCTCCGCTGGACGCAGCGCATCGGGCGGCGCGCGCAAAGCGATGTCGGCTTTTCCTACGGCCAGTCGCATTACAACCGCAACGCCCTGCAGGATGGCGCGCTCTACAATCTGAGCGCCGGCATTGAGCGCGCGCTGTCCGCCCGCAGCGGCGTCGGCATCCAACTGAGCGGCACGCGGCAGACCGCGCGCGATCCCGGCTATGCGACCGCCTCGGGCGGGGCGACCTTGCTCGGCTGGCGGGACATGGGCCGAACGACCCTGTTCGCCAATGCCACGGTGCGGCGGCTCGAAGCCGATGCCCGGCTGGCTCTGTTCCCGGAGCGCCGCAAGGAGTGGTTTCTGCGCGGATCGGTCGGCGCGACCTTCCGGCAGATCGAGGTGGCAGGCTTCTCGCCGGTCGTACGGCTGGCCTATGAGCGCAATATCTCGACAGTCGGCATCTACGATTACCGGCGCACAACCGTGGATCTGGGCATCACCCGCGCCTTCTGACTCTGCCCCATGCGGTGGGGCGTGACGGCGCGCGGGAAAGGGTGTAACGGCTCGCCCATGCCTCGTTTGCTCGCCTCGATCCATGATGTGACGCCGCATTTTGAAAGCGAAGTCGATGCGCTGTTCGACCGTCTGAGCGGGCTGCTCGGTGGTCCGCGCCTCGCCATGCTGGTGGTGCCCGATTTCGAAGACAAGGCGCCGCTCGCCGGCAATGCCGCCTTTGCCGGCAAATTGCGCCGTTGGGCCGATGCCGGGGTGGAAATGTTCCTGCACGGCTGGTGCCACCGCGACGATGCCCGCGAAAAGGGCTTCATGCAGAAGCACATGACGGCCGGCGCCGGTGAGTTCGCGCAGCTCTCGCGGGAGGAAGCGCGTCGCCGGCTGGAGCGTGGTCGCCCGATCGTGGAGGACGCCATCGGCCGGCCCGTCACCGGGTTCATCGCCCCGGCCTGGCTCTACTCGCGGGACAGCCTGCAGGCGCTCGCCGATTGCGGCTTCCCGCTCGCCGAGGATCATCTCAAGGTCTGGCAGCCGGAAACGGGCCGCGTCGTCGCCAAGGGGCCGGTCATCACCTGGGCCAGCCGCACGAAGGTACGGATCGCCAGTTCGCTGATGGTCGCCGCCGCCGCCCGCGCCGCGCCCTGGGCATTGCCCAATGCTCGCATCGCGGTGCATCCGCCGGACACGACCGTACCCGCTTTGCTCGACAGCATCGACGCGACCTACAGCAAGTTCATGCGCACCCACACGCCCGCGCGCTATGCGGATCTTGCCGCCTGATGGCTGACGAGAGGCCGTTGTTCGTCCTGAGTGTGCTCCACAGCCTCGAACCGGGCGGGGTCGAGCGCGATCTGCTGCGCTTTACCAAGGCCTGGCGAGAGGCTGGGCTCGATGCCCGCATCGCGCTTGGCCGGTGGGAAGGTCGGCTGCAGGAAGAGGCACCCGACGTCCCCTATATCATCCCGCCCCCGGGCCGGCTCGCGCGGATCGAGACCGAGAGCCTGTGGATGATGCTCAAGCTGCCGGGCATTGTGCGGCGGTTGAAGCCCGATGTGCTGTTCTTCCCCAGCAACGGGCTGATGGCGGTGGCTGCGGTCACCCGGCTTGTCCTCGGCAAGAGCTGCCCGCCCATTGTGCTGCGCCCGAGCAACAGCCTCGACGAGCGCCACAGCAGCCCGCTGCGGCGGCGGCTGAGCCGGTTCATCATGCACGGCCACAGCCATATCTATGCGGCTGTTGTAGCGATGGCGCCGCCGGTCCGCGACGAAATCGAAACCGAAATGGGCGTCCCACCCGAGCGGATCGCCATCATTCACAATGCCTCGATGACGGCGGCGGTGGCGCAGCGTCTGGCCAGTCTGCGCGACAGCACGCCGCGCAATAACCCGGGCCGGCATTTCCTGGGCGTGGGGCGGCTGTTTCCGCAAAAGAACTTCGAGCTGCTGCTGGATGCGTTCGCGCGGATCGCGCAGCCGGACGACCGGCTGACGATTGTGGGCGAAGGCCCGCTCCGCGCCGCGCTGGAAGCCAAGGCGCAAGCGCTCGGCGTCGCCACGCAGCTTAGCCTTCCCGGCCATCACAACCCTGTCGACCCCTGGTTTGCGCAAGCCGATGCCTTCATCCTCTCCTCGGACTTCGAAGGCGTGCCCGCAGTGGTCGCGGAAGCGCTGGCCGCCGCGATCCCCATCGTCGCGACGGATTGCACCATCGCCATGCCGATGATGATGGAGGATGTGGGCACGCTGGTTCCGATCAAGGATGTCTCGGCTCTCGCCGCCGCCATGGATCGCGTGTGCGACCAGAAGCCGCAGATATCCGCCATGCGCGCGCGTGCATCCCTGTTCACGATGGAGGCGACGCTGGAGAAGTGGATCGCCCTCTTCCGCCGTGTCGCGGGGAAATAGACTTTGACCCCGGCCAGATTGTTGCTATCCGCAGCGCGGACGCGATCGGGCCTTATCAAGTAAGCAAACACACATGCAGACACCAGCCCCTGCTCCGTCGAGCGACGATCCTTCCAAAGACCCGATCCCGCTTCCTGTCCGCCAGACCTCGTGGTGGGTGTGGATCACCCCGGCGCTGTCCATTGCCATTCTTGCGGTTGTCATCTGGCAGTTCCGCTCGTTCCGCCTTGACGATCTGTTGCAGACCATCCCGGCCAATCCGTTGTTCTGGGTCGCCTTTTTCGGCTATTATTTCACCGGCCTGGCCTTCGATTTCATCATCTTCCGCTGGCTCTGGCATATTCCGGGCGAAGGCCTCATCGCCCTTGCGCGCAAGAACGTCACCAACGAGCTGATCGTAGACTATCTCGGTGAGGCCTATTTCTACAGCTGGGCCCGCAAGAAGATCAAAATGGAGGGCTCGCCTTTCGGCGCCGTCAAGGACGTCGCGATCCTCTCCGCCGTGGTGTCCAACATCTTCACGCTTGCGATGATGGCCTTGGTCTATCCTTATGCGAAGAGCCTGAACCTCGGCATCACCAGTTCCGCCCTGGCCGCATCGGTCGGCGTCATCATGGTCGTCTCCCTGCTGGTCTTCGTGTTCAGCAAGCGCATCTTCAGCCTGACGCGCACGCAACTCTGGGCCATTTCCGGCCTGCATTTCGCGCGACTGCTGGTCGGCAACGTCCTGCTCGCGGTGGTGTGGAGCCTAGCTCTGCCGGACGTGGCGCTGGGCTGGTGGCTGGTGCTGGCCACCGTGCGGATGCTGCTCTCGCGCCTGCCGCTGATCAGCAACAAGGATATCATCTTCGCAGCGGTCGCCGTGTTCGCGGTCGGGCAAGACAGCGAGATCCACATTCTCATCGCGCTCATCACCACCCTCATCCTGCTGACCCATCTCGTCATCGGTGCGGTGCTGGCCATCGGTGATCTCGCCACGATCAGGGTTGGCAGAAAAGAAAAGCGGGCCTGATGGCAGGATCGCGCGACAAGGTGGACGCCATGTGCGCCCGCGCCGGGTGACATCATGCGCATTGTGGATGTCGCTGCCTTCTACACGCCCTATGGCGGCGGCGTAAAAACCTACATCGACCGTAAGCTTCTCGCCGGACCTGCGGCGGGGCATGAAGTGGTGGTGATCGCCCCAGGGCCGGGTTTCCGTGTAGAAGATCATGGCCCCAATGCGCGGATCATCTACCTGGAGAACCCTCAATTTCCATTGGACCGGCGTTACCATTATTTCCGCGACGTCGACACGTTGCACGATACGCTGAGCCAACTCGAACCCGACGTGGTCGAATGCTCCTCGCCCTGGCGCAGCGCCCGCTTTGTAGGTGAGTGGCCAGGCAAAGCACCGCGGGCGCTGGTGATGCATGCCGATCCCATGTCGGCTTATGCCTATCGCTGGTTCGATCCTTTCCTGCCCCGTCCGGCCATTGACCGCGCTTTCGGCATGTTCTGGCGCCACCTTAAGCGAATGGACCAGCTGTTCGACGGCTCGATCACGACTGGCGAGGACCAGACCAATCGCCTGCTGGCGGGTGGGATGAAACGGGTCGTGACCAATCCGATGGGCGTCCAGCCAGGCATTTTCTCTCCGGACTTTCGTGATGAAGAGCTGCGCGCCCGCCTCCTTGCGCGCTGCGACCTGCCGCCTGAAGCGACGCTGTTGCTGGGGGCTGGGCGGCACGGGCCGGAGAAGCGCTGGCCTATGGTGATCCAGGCCGTGACCATGGCGGGGAACAAGGCGCCGGTCGGCCTCGTGATTGCCGGTGATGGGCGCGATCGCGCGCGCGTGGCCCGCGCCGCCGCGCAAATCCCGCACGTCCATCTGCTCTCACCGATCTCGGACAGGCAGGCAGTCGCGCGTCTTTTCGCCAGCTGCGATGCCCTGATCCATGGCTGCGAAGCGGAGGTGTTCTGCACCGTTGGCGGTGAGGCGCGCGCGGCCGGCCTGCCCCTCATCATGCCGGATCGTGGTGGCGCGGCGGATCACGCCCGCTTGTGCGAAGGGTGGCTGTACAAGTCAGCCGATCCAACAGCCGCAGCCAAGGCGATCCTGGACTTCATTGCCACGCCCAAGGAAGAGGTGCGAGCCAAAGCCCTCCATTATGCGCAACATGTGCGCACCATAGACGAGCATTTCGCCGATCTGTTCGCTTATTATCAGCAGCTCGTCGACAACCCCGTCGTGCGACGGACGGGCACACTGGCGGCCTGACACGCGAGGGCGGCTACGCCAGCCCTCCCCCTTGCCGCTACTTCTTCAGCGGGCCAAAGCAGACCAGACTGCGACGATATTGCATGGTGACGTTGATCGTGGTCGGGCCATTGCCCACGGTCGCCCGCGCATCGCGGCCCTTGGGCTGGCCCCAGCACAGCTTGGGATCACCCGGAAAAGCGACGCCATCTACCGACAGGCCGAGCTTGCGGTTGGAATCGCGGTCATGCAGCAGGCTCAGCGTGTAGGTGCCTGCGCTCGGCGCGCGGATGCACAGCACGACCGGGCCGCTGGCCGGCACCTTCATCTCGGCGCGACGAAAGGGCTTGCCCGCCATGAGCAGGACGTTGTCGTCTGCCAGGAAATCCTCGTCGCTATTGGGATAAAGCTCGACGCGGACCAGACCCTGACGGTCCTTCAGCCCGTTGATGTTGATCATATAGGCCGGGCCGCTTTCATTCGCGCGGCAGCGCCCTTCGGCCATTCCCAGCGTGGGGCTGGACGGGATATATTGCGGCGATCCTGCAGCCGCCGCCGCGGCAAGCAACACACTCAGTGTCATCAGCACTCATTCTCCTGCACCGGGCAGACCCCGCACCGCATGGCGCGCGATCCGCACTGGTCAAACTACCATAAGCCCGGCTCAAAGCCGGCACCGACAAGGGCGCGAAGGCCCGTTGCGACAAGCTGACAGCCTATCTGCATGACATCATCCGGCTCGGCAATGCCTGACTGGCACGGACAGTTACAGCGTCAACGCGTCCGTGAACCGTTACAATGCCGCGCCGACCTGAAAGATCCATGGCATGATGCGCCTGAACACAGGATGGATCGGCCGTTACATGCCCCTTGAGGGGAGCGGCTACCGGATGCTGCGCTTGATGGTCAGATATGCGACCAGGTGACTCTCGCGATGCCGCAGCTCGCGCTCATAGGGCATCAGCGAGCGCCGGTCCGGATCATAGAAGTCGCGCACGCGCCGCTTGCCGCCATCCACCAGGTTTTCGCTGCCGAGCGTCACCGTCCAACGGGAATTCGGGCGATATTCGACAAAGGCGGCGACATTGGGCGCGATCCCCCGGTTGAAGTCCACCTCGTCGATCCGATAGCTGTCCGACCCGCTATTGCCGGTCATGCTCGTGCCCCAGGCGAAGCGGCCCAGATCCTGCCGGAAGCGCGCCTCGTAGTAGAAGGGCGCATAGCCGGAAAAGGGGCGGTAGCGCAGCGTGTACGGATCCCGCACGGACGTATCGATGTAGGAGCCATAAAGGGTGAGCCGCCCGCCTTTGACGCCCAGCCGGGAGAGCGGCAGATCGATATTGGCCGCCGCGCTGAACTGGGTGCCGTCGCCCAGATTGCCCGGCGCATCGAACCCCTCCGGCGTCGGCACGCGGTCCTGAACCTTGGCAATGAAATCATAGCCCAGATCGAGTGTGATCCGCCCGTCGCCCGGCAAGGCGCGATCGACGCTCAGCTTGAACTCCCAGGCCCGTTGCGGGAGGAGATCGGGATTGCCACCGTTCACCCGGTCCGCCGAAAGCTCCGCGGCGCTGACGAAATCCTCGAAATCGAGCTGCGCCACGGTCCGTTCGGCGCTGATCTGGCTGTGCCAGGCGCCGTCACGCCAATCCAGCGCGACCTTGGGCTTGACGAAGTCGAGGGTCCGACGGGCGCTGACATCGCCCCTTACGCTGAGGCGCGAGCGTTCATAGGCAAGGCCCAAATCAATCCGCAGCCGGGATGACAGCGGCCGGCCCGCATTGGCGAAGGCCTCGCCGCGATCCTCGGTCACCACCGCGTTGCTGACAGGCAGATCATAAACCGTGACGGCCCCATCGGGATCGACGGAAAACAGATCCACTTGGCCATCCAGCCGGGTGCGGACGCCCTCCACGCCTGTCTCGACCGTCCAGCCGGAGAATGCCGTGCCGCTCCAGCTCACGCGCGCCAGCGTCTCGTCCCGCCAGTCGTGCTGGTTCTGAAAGAGGCCGCCCAGATCGTCCCCTGCCAGACTGGCCTCGGTCGCCTGATCGCGCAGGCTGCGATATCGCCGGGAGGCCAGACCGAGCAGCTTGATGCCGCCAGAGCCGAGCGGGCGAGTGATGTCGCCGCTCACTTCCATGGTGCGGGTAAACCAACGCTGCACAAGGCCGTCGTTGCGCTCGGATCCGTCAGCAGATTGCACGAAGCTGCTTTGCGTCAAGTCATCATAATTGAGGTTGAGACTGGCGCTAAGATTGACCGTGCGATGCTCCCCCTCGTTCAACGTCCACCGCACAGAGCCGGAGGGCTGGGGATTGCGGAAGCGGCTGAACTTCTCGCGATATTCCTGCTCGGTCCCGCCGGGCAGCGCGACCAGCTGGTCGAACCCCTCCTCCGATGTCACAGCATTTTTAACGGCGAGTGCGACGTTGAAAGTCGAAGCGCCCCGATTCCACAGCGCGGAGATGCTTCCTTCCGGAAGGATCGCGCCGCGATATTCCCGGCGCAAGGTCGTCTCGACAGTCGCCGCAAGCCCGCCCTCCTGCGACAGCACAACATTGGCTACCAGCGCGCGGCCGGCATAGTCCGTCCCGAACCGATCGCCCGAGGCAAGTTCGATGCGGACGACGCGGGCAGCGGGAATGCGCGAGAGCAGCGTGCCGAGCGTCTCGCTCTTGGCATTGGGCCGCCGACCATTGATGACGACATTGCCTGCCGCCTGCCGAAAACCGCGAATCTCGGCATCACCCTCGTCCAGCGTGAAGCCCGGCACCAGGGCGATCATCTCCAGCGCATTGCTGGGTGCGGAGGGGCTAAAAAAAGCGGCCTCGTAAACGGAGCCGCGCGATTGGTCTGCAGGCTGCCCCTGTGCCGGCGCTGGCAAGGCTGCACCGGCCAGACACGCATATCCAAAGATCAGCCACTTGCGGCGTGACAAACCAGATCCCCCAAGGCGATACCCACACCGGCTCTCGGGAAGCCGACCGGCCTGCTCGCTCCCACAGGCCAAGTCCCTCATTATGGTTAACAATTCCTCATGTCATGGCCCGAAGATGCATCTTGCCAAGAAAGCATGAAGGATGTGGCAATCAGATCATAGCATGCTAAGCAATTTGCGGGTTAAGCGGCAAGGCCCAGTTCTTTATCGGTCGCGGGGCGGCCCCATTTGTCTCGGGGAGGCATGGGGCGGTTGCGCCAGTCGAAATCCGGGGAGAAGCTGGAAATGGCGCGCCCTTCGGGTATGCGACCGTTGCCGCCGCCCTGGCTATAATCATAATAGAGCTTGATCAGCTCTTCATGACTGCGGTGCTGGGCGGCCGGATGCGCGACGCAGGCCGCGCGCCAGCGCAACACCCGGTCGAACTGGGCGGGCACCTCATAATCTTCGTAATATTCGAGGAACCACAGCCGTTTGAACATCGGCGTGAAGGCGACCTCCGCCCAGCCGAAGCGATCCTCGAACAGAAAGTCGACGCCCGTGGCGTAGCGGCGCAGGAACGCATCCACCTTGCCAAACTCCGCGTCCACAGCCGCGCGCATTTCCTCACGCTTGTCGGCATCGCGGTTGAGGATCATGCGGTAACCCGTGCCCGAGAACGGGCCGGACAGCTCCGCCAGCATTCCCTCGACGGCGTGGTGGAACGGGTCGGGATGCGCGACGGCAGGCTGCGGGTATCGCTGCTCAAGATAGCGCAGGATGACCATGCTCTCCTTAAGGCTCTCGCCATTCTCTACATCGAGCAGCGGCAGCGCCGTGGTGCCGCCGCTCTTTGCCAGCAGCCAGTCCGGGCGCGGCTTGGAGATGTCGATCTCGACATCCTTCAGCGCCACGCCCTTGAGCGACATCATGATCTCGATGCGCTCCGAGAAGGGGCAGCCGGGAATGTGGTAGATAGTGAGATCCTGCGTCATTGCCCGGTCCGCCTCTTATCGTTGGGGTATGACCGCCGCCCGGCTCAGGCGGCGGGCTGCGGCTTAGCCTTGAGCAGATCCTCGCTCTTGGCCTTCTCGAACATCGCCTTGATCGCCGGACGCTCGTTGATGCGCGCCAGCCAGGCGCACAGGCCGGGCGTCTTCTGCTCGTTTACATAGTCGCCGAAAAAGCCGCCGGGGCGCTGCAGGCCATTGGCAATTGCGAAGTTGCAGATGTCTGCGAGGCTAAAGCCGCTGTCGACCAGATAGTCCTGCTTGGAGAGCGTCTCCTCCAGCCGCTGGACCGAAACGCCGACCTTGCGGAACTCCTCGTCCAGCATTTCCTGCGGGAAACCGTTGCGGGCGCGGCGCCACTTCACCTGCTGCTCGGGAATGGTCACCTTGTTGGTGACATGATCCTCGAACTCCTCGTCGGTCATCTTCTGGGCGATCGCCTTGATGCCGAATGCCCAGCCGATGGTGGAGACGCACCAGCAGAAATACTCGTCCACCCATTTGGTCCACACGCGCATTTCCGCGCGCTTGAACGGATCGGCGGGGCGCAGTGACGTGCCGGCATCCGGAAACACGTCTTCAAGATATTCGCAGATCACGGTGGATTCGGTGATGACCTGGCCATCATGCCAGAGCGCCGGCACCTGGCCGCGCGGATTGATCTTCTTGAACCAGTCCGAATGCTGCTCGAACTTGGCCGGGTCAACGAACACCGGCTCGAATTCGAGGCCCTTCTCATAGAGCGTCGCGAGCGGCTTGAGCGAATTGGCGCCGGGGCCAAAGCTGTACAATTTGAGGGTCATGTCTCTCTCCGATAGTTCTTAGCGCGACCATGGCTCCGCATGGCGCCCCAGCGCAATTCGATCGCGCAATGCGATATTATTCGCCCTTCTTGCCGTCGGCGAAGACGCGGGTGCGGTCGCGACCCCAGTTGATCAGCGCCTCGGTGCGCAGACGCGCGCCCTCCGGGTCGCTCTCGATCGGCGCGACGGACTCGATGATCGCCTGGAAATGCTTCTCCAGCCCTTCGCGCACTTCCGGATAGGGGATGATGTAGAGCGCGTTTTCCTGAATGCCCTTCATGATCGCCTCGCCCAGCTTCTCGGGATCGAGCCCATGCTGGTGGATTGAGTGCAGGGAGGCGATGGAATCGTCATTCTCGACATAGCCGCTCGAACCAAACTTCTCAGGACGCAGGCGGCTCGCCTCGGCGATGTTGGAGCGGATATTGGCCGGCGTGCAGACCGAGACGCCAATATCATATTGCGCCAGACCCTGCCGGTAGCCTTCCATCAGGTTGATGCTGGCCGCCTTTGCCGCCGAATAAGGACCGGCCAGCGCGCTGCCCATGAACCCGCCGAGCGAGGACACGGTCACGATATGCCCCGGCACGCCGGCCGCGATCATGCGCGGGACGAAGGTGACCATGCCATTGATGACGCCGCCGAGATTGACGCCGACAATCCAGTCAAAGTCATCATAGGTCGTCTTCTCGATCGGCCCGAAGCTGTTGACGCCAGCGGTGTTGGACAGGATCGTCGGTGCGCGACCGAAAACGGATTCGACCTCGTCCGCAGCCTTCGCATAGGCGTCGCGGTCCATGATATCGAGCTTGATACCGTGGGCGCGGATGCCCTCTGCCCGCAGCTTCTCAAGGGCGGCGTCGATGGCTTCGGCGCGCACATCCGCAATGACAATCTCAGCGCCCGCCCGTCCGAACACGGTCGCCTGGCCGAAGCCGGCACCCGAGGCACCACCGGTGATGAAAGCCAGCTGGCCCTTTAAATCCTTCATGCAATCCACTCCTCGCTCCGGTCATCCGACGGGAGACTGACCTGTTATGCCCATCAGGGTGTTCCGTGCTGCTGCGCCAGGCCGCTGGCCCTTCGCTTTGCGCGGAATGATTCCCCATTCCCCGCCCGGTTTTCACTCAATGCCGGACAATGTCAACAATGAGTCGGCGGTGCGCGCGGTCGACGAGGAGCGTGAAGCGGCGACCGTTCGGCAACTCCGCCTCGTAGCGGACAAAGCCGGTCTCGGCCGATTCCCAGTCGGAAACGCTCATATCCGCCCCGTCCGCTCGGAACCAGCGGCCGGGCTCAGGAAAAGTCGCGAACGCATCGAGATCCGCCGCGCGCGCGGCGGAGAGCGCGCAGGCAAAGGCTTCCAGTGCGGTATCGCGATCATGCCAGGCAATCCAGGAGAGCGGATTATCCTGCGCATAAGCGTTGTTGTTGCCCTGCTGAGTGCGGCCAAATTCATCGCCGGCGGTGAGCATGATCGTCCCGGTCGAGGCAAAGAGCGTCGCAAGCAAGGCACGCAGATCGTCCCCGCGGGCCGCGATTACGGCGGGGTCGTCGCTCGGCCCCTCGACACCGTGGTTCCAGCTGAAATTCTCGCCATGCCCATCGCGATTATGCTCACCATTGGCGAGATTGTGGCGATGGACATAAGCCACGGTATCGGCGAGCGTGAAGCCGTCATGAGACGCGAGCAAATTGACGCTCCGGCTCGGCTTGCCGAAGATGTCCGCCGATCCGGCGAGACGCGTGACGAACGCGCCGATCCCGCCGTCGCCACGCCAGAAGCGGCGCACATCGTCGCGATAGCGGTCGTTCCACTCCAGCCAGCTCTCAGGAAAGCGGCCGAGTTGATAACCGTCCGCACCGATATCCCATGGCTCTGCGATCAGGATACGATCCGCCAGCCAGGGATCGCGCGCGATCTCGTCGAAGATTGGCGCCTGCGGGTCGAAGGCCGGGCCGCGCGCCAGCACCGGCGCGAGATCGAAGCGGAAGCCGTCCAGGCCTGCCTCGCGCACGAAGCGGCGGAGCGTCTCCAGCGTGAGAGACCGCACGGCAGGCTGGGTGAAATCAAGCGTGTTGCCGGTTCCGGCAACGTTAACGAGGTCGCCATCGGCCTCCAGCGCATAATAGCTCCGCTCGCCCAGCCCGCGCATCGACAAGGTCGGCCCGATCCGGTCGCTCTCGCCGGTGTGGTTGAACACAAGGTCGAGAATGACGCCGATGCCGGCCTCGTGCAGGCACGCCACCGTTTCGCGCAGTTCCGCCATGCCACCGGGACAAAGCCGGGGATCGAGGGCCATGGGCGCGATCGGGTTGTAGCCCCAGGCATTGGCCAACCCACGCGCGACCAGATGCCGCTCATCGATCCAGGCGACGATCGGCATCAGTTCGACAGCGCCGACATGCAGCTTCTGGAGATGCGCGATGACCGCCGGGTGGGCAAGCGCCGCCACCGTGCCACGCAGCGCCGGCGGTACGTCCGGATGCAGCATGGTAAAACCGCGCACGTTCAGCTCGTAGATCAGGCCGCCACTGCGAAAGTGCGGCGGCGCCGGCGGGAGATCGGCGAGCGGCGCGGTGACGACGCTGCGCGGCACCAGCGGCGCCGTCTCTACGCCGCGCTCGGCAAGCTGGGGATCGTAGACAAAAGGCCGATCAATGGCGCTCGCCCAGGGATCGACCAGCAGCTTGGCGGGATCGAAGCACAGCCCCTGCTCCGGTGCCCATGGGCCGTCAGCGCGAAAGCCATAACGCTGGCCGGCAGCAGCCCCGGCAATCTGCGCCTGCCAGACATCGGCTTGTTGGGCCATGGCATGGCAATGCTCGTGCCCATCCTCGTCGAACAGGCACAGGGTGACGGCAGTGGCGTCGGGTGCCCAGACGGAGAATGTCGCGCCCTCGCGGGTGAGGTGAACGCCGTACATTCAGGCCCTAAACGCCTGCGAAGCAAAGGTGTGCCGCCTCATGTCACGACATCCGGGGCAGTGCGGCCCGTAAAGCGCGCGATACCAGCAATCGCCTCTGCCGCTGCGATCAGCTCCGCCAGCATCTCAGGCGTCTCTTCATCCAGCGTGCCGCTCACGGGTTCGTAACGCTCAAGATAGACGCGCAGCGTCGCGCCTTCCGTGCCTGTGCCGGAAAGACGGAAAACCACGCGCGAACCGCCCTCGAACAGCACGCGCAGGCCCTGATTGGCACTGACCGAGCCATCGACCGGATCGGCGTAGTAGAAGCTGTCCGCCGCTGCGACGGTGAGCGCGCCAAAGCGCGCCCCGGGCAGCGCCGGGAGCGCCGCCGTCAGCGCTTCGATGAGCGCATTGGCCTTCTCCGTCTCGATGCCTTCATAATCGTGCCGCGCATAATAATTGCGGCCGAAGCGCGCCCAGTGATCGCGGGCCAGAGCATCGACGCTGATCTTGCGCTCAGCAAGGATGTTGAGCCAGAGCAAGACGGCCCACACGCCGTCCTTCTCGCGGACATGGTCGCTGCCCGTGCCGGCGCTTTCCTCGCCGCAGATGGTCGCCATGCCGGCATCCAGCAGATTGCCGAAGAATTTCCAGCCGGTTGGCGTCTCGAAGCTCGGGATGCCGAGCGCTTCCGCCACGCGGTCCGCTGCCGCGCTGGTTGGCATGGAGCGGGCAATGCCCTTGAGGCCGCCGCGATAGCCCTTGGCGAGATGGGCGTTGGCCGCCAGCATCGCCAGCGAATCCGACGGCGTGACGAAGCGCCCCTTGCCGATAATCAGGTTGCGGTCACCATCGCCATCCGACGCCGCGCCGAAATCGGGGGCGTCCGCGCTCATCATCAGATCGTACAGCACCTTGGCGTGGACGAGATTGGGGTCCGGGTGATGATGGCCAAAGTCCTCGAGCGGTGTCCCATTGCGGACGGTGCCGGGCGCAAAGCCCAGGCGTCGCTCGAAAATCTCGGTCGCATATGGGCCGGTGACCGCGCTCATCGCATCGAAGGCGAGCGTGAAGCCGCCAGCGGCCATGGCGCGGATGGCGGCGAAGTCGAACAGCTCCTCCATGAGATCAGCATAATCGGCCACAGGATCGACCACCTCGACCGCCATGCCGCCGACCGTGACGGTGCCCAGCGCATCGAGATCGATGTCGCCGGCTTCCACCATCTGCCACTGGGTGATGGTCTGCGTACGCGCGTAGATTGCCTCGGTCACTTTCTCCGGCGCCGGCCCGCCATTGGAGACGTTATACTTGATCCCGAAATCCTCGTCCGGCCCGCCGGGATTGTGGCTGGCCGAGAGGATGAGCCCGCCCAGCGCGCCATATTTGCGGATGAGGTGGCTGGCGGCTGGCGTCGAGAGGATGCCGCCCTGCCCCACCATCACCTTCGCAAAGCCATTGGCGGCGGCCATGCGGATCGTCTGCTGGATGACCGTGCGGTTATGGTAGCGACCGTCGCCGCCAATCACGAGCAGCGCGCCATCCTTGCCATCAATCGCATCGAAGACCGACTGGACGAAATTCTCGGCATAATTGGCCTGCTGGAACACCCGCACCTTCTTGCGCAGGCCGGATGTGCCGGGCTTCTGGCCTTCAAACGGCGTGGTGGGAACGCGCGTGATCGTCATCTCTGCTCCTTGAGTTGCCGGTAGAGCGCAGCATAGGCAGCGCCGCTCCGTCCCCAGCTATTGTCCGTCTTCATGCCCGCCTGCTGGATCTGCCGCCAGCGCGCTCCCGCCCCATAAAGGCGGATCGTGCGGCTGATCGCGGCGGCGAGGCCTTGATAATCGACCGGCGAGAACAGCACGCCGGTGGCTGCCCCCGCGTTCATCGCGGCCTCATTGGCGTCGATCACCGTATCGCCCAGCCCGCCGGTGCGCGCGACGACCGGCACGCAGCCATAAGCCAGGCCGTAAAGCTGCGTGAGGCCGCAGGGCTCGAACCGGGAGGGAATGAGAATGGCATCGCCCCCGCCCTGCATCAGATGAGCGAGCGGCTCGTCATAGCCGATGCGAATGCCGACGCGGCCGGGATGCCGCCCGGCGGCGGCATGAAGTCCGGCCTCGATCGCCGCATCACCGCTGCCGAGCACCGCGAGCCTGCCCCCCAGGCCGGCGAGGTGATCGATCACCTCCAGCAGCACGTCCATGCCCTTCTGCCAGGTGAGCCGTGTGATGACGACGAACAGCGGCCCATCGCCGCTCTCCAGCCCGAAGGCGGCCTCGATCGCCCGCTTGTTGGCCACGCGACCGGAGAGGTCGTCCGCCGTGAATGGCGCGGCCAGCGCTGCATCCTTGGCCGGATTCCACTCGGTGGCATCGATGCCGTTGACGATGCCATGCATGCGGTCCTGCCGGCCGACGACCAGCCCCTCCAACCCCATGCCGAATTCCGGCCGGCGGATTTCCTCGGCATAGCCGGGACTCACGGTGGTGATCGCATCGGCGAGGACCAGCCCCGCCTTCAGCATCCCCACGCCTCCATGATATTCCACGCCCTCGATCGACCATGCGACCGGCGGCAGGTCCAGCCGGGCAAAGAAAGCCGCGTCGAACCAGCCCTGGAATGCCATGTTGTGGATGGTCATCACGCTGGCGGGCCTTGTCGTCTGATCCCCGGAATAGACCAGATAGGCCGGCGCCAGCCCGGCCTGCCAATCATGCGCGTGGAGCACATCGAACGGCTTGAGGCCCGCGCGCCCGGCGGCGAGATCGGCTGCGGCCTTGGCGAAGGCGGCGAAACGTAGGCCATTGTCCAGCCAGTCCCGCCCCATGGCATCGGCATAAGGTCCGCCATCGCGCTCGAAAAAGCCGGGCGCATCGAGCACCAGCAGCGGGCGCCCCTCATGCTTGGCAGCGAGAATGCGCGCCGGCGTGCCGAGCAGCGAGTCATAGCGGAAGACAGTGCGCTTGCGCGGCAGGGCCTTCAGGACCGAGGGGTAGCCCGGCAGAAAGCGCGTCATCGCCACGCCATGGGGCGCCACCGCCGCCGGCAAGGCCCCGGCCACATCGGCAAGGCCGCCGGTCTTGATGAGCGGCCAGCATTCGGACGCGGCGGAGAGGACGGAAAGCTCTGTCATGTTCGTAACAACCCGATGGACGGCGACGTGCCTTAAGGCAAAGGATGAAAAATCCGGTTCGACACGCGCAAGTGCTGCGCGCGGCCCTAGACGCTAGTCCAGCCGGTCGATCATCGCCTTGGTGATCAGACAGATGCCGCTTTCCGTGCGGCGAAACCGCTGCCCGTCCAGGCCCGGATCTTCGCCGACGACCAGACCTTCCGGAATGCGCACGCCGCTATCGATGATGCACCGCTTGAGCCGCGCACCGCGACCGATGTTGCAATAAGGCAGGATCACCGCCTCCTTGACGCTGGCGAAGCTGCCCATTTTCACGCCGGTGAACAGCAGGCTGCGATGCGCCTCGGCGCCCGAGACGATACAATCCTGCGAGATGAGCGAACTCACCGCCATGCCCCGGCGGCCTTCCTCATCATGCACGAACTTGGCGGGCGCGGCGATGATCTGGTCGGTCCAGATCGGCCAGTCGCGATCGTACATGTTGAGCTTTGGGACCACGTCGGTCAGGTCGATATTGGCTTCCCAATACGCATCCAGCGTACCGACATCGCGCCAATATTCCTCGATCTGCTCAGCGGCGCGGATCGCGCTCGATGAAAACAAATGAGCGACAGCTTTGCCGTGCTTGACGATATAGGGGATGATGTCCCCGCCGAAATCGCGCTTGCTTTCCGGATCATCGGCATCGCGGCGCAGTTGCTCGAAGAGAAATTCGGTCGTGAAGACATAGATGCCCATCGAGGCGAGCGCGACATCCGGCTTGCCGGGCATGGCTGGCGGGTCGGCGGGCTTCTCGAGGAAGCTGGTGATCTGGCCCTTATCATCGACATGCATGACGCCAAAGGCCGTCGCCTGCATGCGCGGGACTTCCAGGCAGCCCACGGTCACATCGGCATTTTCCTGCACATGCTGCTGGAGCATGAGCTCATAATCCATCTTGTAGATGTGATCGCCCGCCAGGATGACGATATATTTTGGCGCGTGGCTGGCGATGATGTCGATGTTCTGGAACACCGCGTCCGCTGTACCCTCATACCAGTGAAACTCGTCGATGCGCTGCGAGGCGGGCAGAATGTCGAAGCTCTCGTTGCGCTCGGGGCGCAGGAAGTTCCAGGCGCGCTGCATGTGGCGGATGAGCGAGTGGGCCTTGTACTGCGTCGCCACGCCGATGCGCCGGATGCCGCTGTTGATCGCATTGGAGAGCGCAAAATCGATGATGCGGGACATGCCGCCGAAATACACCGCAGGCTTCGCGCGATTGTCGGTCAGTTCCATCAGGCGGCTGCCGCGCCCGCCGGCCAAGACATAAGCCATCGCGTCGCGTGCCAGAGGTTGTTTGCGGCCTTCTCTTTGTGTCACCTGTTCCCACTCCTTCCTCTGGCGCGCCATTATGACGGCGGACGCCTCAATCCTCTCCGTGCAGCATGATTGTGGCGAGCGGCGGCAAGGTCATCCTCGCCACGCCTTTCTCGGCCTTCACCGCACCCAAATTCCCGACACCGCTGCCCCCATAGATCGCGGCATCGGTGTTCATCACCTCCTGCCAGATGCCATCATGCGGCAGCGGCACGCGATAATCATAATGCACCACCGGCGTCATGTTCGCGATCACCGCGACAGGCGCCGCGCCGGGTGCCTTGCGGACCCAGGCGAACACCGAATTCTCGCGATCGTCCACGATCAGCCATTCAAAGCCCTCGCCTTCGCAATCGCGCTGATACAGGGCGGGAAGAGACCGGTACAAACCATTGAGATCACGAATGAGCGTCCGGATGCCGGAATGGGCAGGCGCGTCCAGTAGCTCCCAGTCGAGCGCGCGCGCTTCGCTCCACTCCCGGCGCTGCGCGAACTCCTGCCCCATGAACAGCAGCTTCTTGCCGGGGTAGCCCCACATGAAGGCATAATAAGCGCGCAGATTGGCGAATTTCTGCCAATCATCGCCGGCCATCTTGTTGAGCAGCGAGCCCTTGCCGTGGACCACCTCGTCATGGCTGAGCGGCAGCACGAAATTCTCGGTATAGGCGTAGGTCAGCCCGAAGGTGATCTCTTCGTGATGGTAGCGCCGGTGGATCGGATCACGCGCCATGTAACTGAGCGTATCGTTCATGAAGCCCATGTTCCACTTGAACCCGAAACCCAGCCCATTGTCATGCACGGGATGCGTGACGCCCGGCCATGTGGTGGATTCCTCGGCAATCGTCATGATGCCGGGATGGGCGCCGTAGATCGCCTTGTTCATGGTCTGGAGGAAGGCTGCGGCCTCCCAGTTCTCGCGCCCGCCCTCCGCGTTGGGCACCCATGCGCCCGGCTCGCGGCTATAGTCGCGGTGGAGCATCGAGGCGACGGCGTCGACTCTTAATCCGTCGACATGATAGCGCTCGGCCCAGAACAGCGCATTGTTGACGAGGAAGCTCGCCACCTCGCGCCGCCCGAAATTGTAGATCGCCGTATTCCAGTCCGGGTGGAAACCCTGCCGCGGGTCTTCATGCTCATAGAGCGCCGTGCCATCGAAGCGCGCCAGCCCGTGCGCATCGGTCGGGAAATGCGCGGGCACCCAGTCGAGCAGCACGCCAAGGCCGGCGCGGTGGGCGCCATCGACAAAGCGTGCAAAGCCGGCCGGATCACCAAAGCGGGCCGAAGGCGCATAAAGACCGGTGGTCTGGTAGCCCCAGCTCGGGTCATAGGGATGCTCGGAGACCGGCAGGAACTCGATATGCGTGAAGCCCATGTCCGCGACATAAGGGATCAGCTCCTCGGCCATCCGGTCCCATGAGAGGAACCAGCCGTCCTCGTCCCGTCGCCAAGACCCGGGATGAACCTCGTAAATGCTCACCGGTACGCGGCGCGGATCGACCGAGGCCCAATGCGCGCGGTGGGCGGCATCGCCCCAGTCAGGCTTGGCTGGAGAGAAGGTCATCGACGCAGTTTTCGGCCGAAGTTCGGAGGCGAAGGCGAACGGATCGGCCTTGAGCGGCTGGACCGTGCCGTCCGGCCCGACGATCAAATATTTATACGCCTCCCACGCCCCGAGGCCGGGCATGAAGATTTCCCACACGCCATTGTCGCTGCGACGGCGCATCACATGGCGTTGGCCGTTCCAATCGTTGAAGTCGCCGACCAGCGCCACGCGCTGTGCGTTTGGCGCCCAGACGGCAAAGTGAACGCCACTGGCGCCTTCATGTTCAATGAGATGCGCGCCGAGCTTGTCGAACAATCGGAAGTGCGTGCCTTCCCCGATCAGCAGATCGTCGAGCGGCCCCAGGACCGGCCCGAAGCTATACGGGTCCGTGATTGTCCACTCGGCCCCCTGCCCCTTCGCACGATAGCGCAAGGGCTGACGCGGTCCCGACACGGCGCCTTCGAACAGACCGCGCGCATCAACGCGCTCCAGCGTGCCCAGCCGCGTGCCCGCCAGATCATAGGCGTCCACCTGCTCGGCACCCGGAATGACCGCGCGCACGAATATGCCCGTCGGCCCTTCGTGCGGCCCGAGCAGCGAAAAGGGGTCGGCATGCGTGCCAGCCAGCAAGGCTTCAAGGGCCGCTTTGGGCGGCTTCACATAACTCCCCAGATGTCTTTGGCATATTCCGCGATGGTGCGGTCTGAGGAGAACCAACCAACGTTCGCAATGTTCCGCAGCGCTGCGCTTTGCCAACCGGCGGGGTTTGACCAGCGCGCATCGACAGCGCGCTGGGCCTGACTATAGCTCTCGAAATCGGCAGCGACCATGAACCAGTCATGGTCATAAAGGCCGCCGATCAGTTCGACATAACGGTTGGGGTCGTCCGGCGAGAAGACGCCCGAGGCAATCGCCGACACCGCCTGCTGCAACTCGCGCGACTCCTCGATGATCTGGCGCGGATTATAGCCATTGGCCCGCTGGTGCGCGACTTCATCCGCCGTCAGACCGAAAATGACGATATTGTCGTCGCCGACCCGGTCCTTGATCTCGATATTGGCGCCATCGAGCGTGCCGATGGTCAGCGCGCCGTTGAGCGCGAACTTCATATTGCCAGTGCCCGAGGCCTCCATGCCAGCGGTGGAAATCTGCTCGGAGAGGTCGGCCGCCGGGATGATCTTCTCGGCCAGGCTCACATTATAGTTTGGCACGAATACGACCTTGAGCAACCCGCCCACCGAGGGATCGCTGTTGATCCGCCGGGCAATGTCATTGGCCAGTTTGATGATGAGCTTGGCATTATGGTAGCTGGGCGCCGCCTTGCCGCCGAAAATCTTGACGCGCGGCACCCAGTCGATCTCCGGATGGCTGCGGATCTGGTCGTAGAGCGCCACCGTCTCGATGAGATTGAGGAGCTGGCGCTTATATTCGTGGATGCGCTTGATCTGCACGTCGAACAGCGCGGAGGGATCGAGGCGGATACCCATATGCTCGCGCAGATGCTGCGTCAGCGCCTCCTTGTTGGCGCGCTTGATGGCGCCCAGCCGCTCGCCGAGAGCCGCATCATCAGCGAACCGGTTCAGCTCGTGGAGCTTCTCGGCATCGTCCATGAACCCATCGCCGATCGTCTCGCGAATGAGCGCGGTGAGGCCGGGGTTGCACTCCAGCAGCCAGCGCCGCGGGGTCACGCCATTGGTCTTGTTATTGATCCGGTCCGGGTAGAGCCGGTGAAGATCGGCAAAAACGGTCTGCTTCATCAGCTCGGTATGCAGTGCCGCGACGCCATTGACGCTGTGCGCGCCAGCAAAGGCGAGATTGGCCATGCGCACGCGGCGTTCGCCATTTTCGTCGATCACGGAAATGGCGGAGATGGCTGCATTGTCGAGCTGCTTACTGGCCCGCGCCTCACGCAGCACCAGCGCATTGATGGCGTAGACGATCTGCATATGCCGGGGCAGCATCCGCTCAAACAGCGGCAGCGGCCAGCTTTCCAGCGCCTCGGGCAGCAGGGTGTGGTTGGTATAGCCGAAGGTGGCGCGGGTTATGGTCCACGCATCCGCCAGTTCCAGCCCGTGATCGTCCATCAACAGGCGCATCAGTTCCGCGACGGACACCGCCGGGTGGGTATCGTTGAGCTGAATGGCGACCTTGTCCGGCAGTGTGCGGATGTCGCCATGATATTGCATGTGCCGCCGCACGATGTCCTGAATGGAGGCCGACGAGAAGAAATACTCCTGCCGCAGCCGCAGTTCCTGCCCCGCCTGGGTCGAATCGGCGGGATAGAGCACGCGCACCAGGCTTTCGGCGCGCACCTGCTCGGCCAGCGCGCCGGCATGGTCTCCGGCATTGAAGGCATCGAGCCGCAGCGGATCGACGGGGAACGCGTTCCAAAGCCGCAGCGTGTTCACGCGACGTCCGCGCCAGCCGACCACGGGCGTGTCGACCGCCATGGCGATGACCTTCTCGGCCGGATGCCATTCGACGCGCCCATCGACATCGCCGACCACTTCGCCGCCAAAACCGACGCGATAGGCGCTCTCCCGCCGCTCGAACTCCCAGGGATTGCCATGGGCCAGCCAGTTTTCCGGTAGCTCGACCTGCCAGCCATCATCGATGCGCTGGCGGAACATGCCGTTCACATAGCGGATGCCATAGCCATAAGCGGGGATGTCCAGCGTCGCGAGGCTCTCCATGAAGCAGGCAGCGAGACGGCCGAGGCCGCCATTGCCCAGCGCAGCATCCGGTTCGATCTCCACGATCTCGTCCAGATCCACGCCATGTTCGGCCAGCGCGGCGCGCACCTCCTCGACCACGCCGAGATTGCTCAGCGCATCGCGCAGCAGCCGACCGATCAGGAACTCGAGGCTGAGATAATAGACTCTCTTCGCACCTGCAGCATGAGCCGCCTTGGACGATTCCATCCACCGCTCGATGATCTCGTCACGGAGGGTGTAGATCGTCGCGGCAAGCCAGTCGTGCGGCAGCGCAGCTTGACTATCCTTGCCAATCCGGTGGACCAGCGCGTCGACAATTCGCATCTGAAGCGCCTTGTCCGACCTGCTGTCTCTGCTCGCCATTAGCCCTGCCCCTTTTCGATTCATGCCGCGTCGCGGAATCACCCATCGATAACACAGACGCACGCATGCGCCAGCCTTGCTTTCAATGCTTTTCCTCGAGCCCCCCGGGTCAGTGCAGAGCCCAAATTTCGATTGAATCTTAGTAGTTGCCGTTTGCATTTATTTGAATAGCATTCATTTGAAGCTGACCTTTCGAGTCGGCGACGCAGACGGGGAGGAAATGGCTGCGCGGCGCAGGTCCGCGCAGGCAGATGGCGTTCGCTCATTCGATGTTCCTGCGCACGATGACGCGTATCCACGCCGCTCACTCTTCCTCGAGAGACGACCACGCTGCGCGAATGGCTCGCGCGACGCAGGGGAGGAAGACTGATGAACCCACGAACTGACAGATGGACGGCGCGTGCCCTGATGAGTTGTACGGCACTCGCCTTTGCCTTCAACGCGCCAAGCCCGGCAAAGGCCCAGTCCACCGAGGCGGACGCGCAGGAGACGCAGGCGATCGTCATCACCGGATCGCGGATCGTGCGCCGCGATTATACCTCAGCGACGCCGCTGACCACCGTGACCAGCGACACCTTGCAGTCTTCCTCGGATCTCAGCATCGATCAGGGGCTGAAGGAAATGCCGCAGTTCACCGGCGGCGTCGGCGCGACCGGTCGCGGCGGCGCCGGCCTGACCGGTCTGGCCGGATCTGACGTGCAGGCTACACCGACCAACAGCCCCGGTATCGCGACGCTCGACCTGCGCGGCATCGGCGCCAATCGAACGCTGGTCCTCCTGGATGGACGGCGCACTCAGCCGGCCAATGCGACACTGGTGGTCGACATCAACACCATTCCGAAGGCAGCGCTCGACAGCGTCGAGGTCATCACCGGCGGCGCGGGCGCAACCTATGGCGCGGATGCCGTTGCCGGCGTCGTCAATTTCAAGCTCAAGCGCGACTATTCCGGCGTCACGATCGATACCAGCATGGGAATCAGCGAACGTGGCGATGGCCGGCAGTTCGAGATATCCGCGCTTGTTGGTGGCAACTTCGCCGATGGACGCGGCAACGCCATGCTGGGCGTGACCTATCAGGACCGCGACATCATCTATCAGGCGGATCGCCCCTTCTATCAGGCCGGGTATACCGATCCCGCCAGCAGCGGCGGCGCGGTCTTCTTCGGCAGTAGCTTCGGCGTTACGCCGCGCACCAATACGACCGGCGTACCGGGCGTCGTGGCCGGCTTCGACTTCGGTGCACCAGCCGGCAACCCGTCCCAGGCGGCCGTCAATCAGGTGTTCGCGCGCTACGGCTTCGCGCCGGGCGAAGTCGCGATTGCCGGGCCGGGCCTGTCGACCAGCTTCTTCTTCAACAAGGCCGCCAATCCGCTCGATGCCACGATCTTCTCGGGCGTCGTCGGCCGCGTGACAGGTGCGCCCGCACCCAATTACAACGGCACCGACCCCAATGTGAAAATTCTGGAGAACGGCAATGCCTCCTTCGTCAGCAAGGAAGGCTATCTCCAGTTGCCGCTGCGGCGAATATCATTCTTTGGCAGCGCGCATTACGACATCACGGATGGCATTACGGCCTATGTTCAGGCCAAGTTCGACCAGAACAATGTCCAGACCCAGTCCACCTATGCGACGGCGTTCAGTCAACTGAATGCCGGTATCACTTTCGACGCCGCGACCTGTGGCGCGGCGGTGGGGCATCCTGTGCCGCAGGACCTCTGCGACATCCTGCGCAGCCGCTCCCGCCCGAATGCGCCGTGGTCGCTCAATCAATCGATGACGTTCATGGGCCCCTCGCGCACCGAAACGAACACCTATAATTATGAGGTGATTGGCGGCTTCCGCGGCAATGTGGGCATTCGCGACTGGACGTTCGATGTCTTCGGCGGTCACGGCAAGAGTTCGCAAGTTACCCGCTATGAAAATTTCATCGATCTGGACGCTTACCAGACGCTCATCGGCCTTCCTAATTACGGCGCTGGAACAACCTTCCTGCACCCCAGTCTCGGCATGTCCGCAAGCTGCACGAGCGGTCTCAACCCGTTCACCACCGCCCCGGTCTCGCAGGACTGCCAAGACCTGATCCAAGCGAGCATCAAGGCTGAGACGGTCGTCGGGCAGACCCAGGCGGAAGTGAATTTCCAGGGTGGACTGTTCGACCTGCCAGCCGGTGAAGTGCGCTTTGCGGCCGGCGCGTCCTATCGCGAAAACAACTTCTTCTATGAGCCCAGCGGCCCGCTCAACGCGCAGACGATCAACAGCGGCGTCATCAGCCTGCCCGGAGTCTCGCGAACGGAAGGCAAGATCTTCGTCAAGGATTTCTACGGCGAGGTCCTCATTCCGCTTCTGTCCGATCTGCCCTTCGTTCAGGCACTGAACCTCAATGCGGGCTATCGTCACTCGAGCTACAACACGGCAGGCTCGGTCGGCACATGGAAAGTCATTGGCGACTGGGACGTGAATGACTGGCTGAAGTTCCGCGGCGGCTACCAGGTCGCCAACCGCGCACCGAACATCGCGGAAATCTTCCAGCCGGGCATCTACACCGTGGTCAACTGGCCCGGCGGCGATCCGTGCGCGACCCACGCCAACAATTCCGCCTATCCCGGCTATGGCAATCGCGCCGACAATCCGGATCGCGCGCAGGTTCTGGCACTCTGCTCCGCGATCTCAGGCGGCTTTCCGATCGGTCCGGATTTCGTGGGCAATCAGCCGCAGCTGTTCCCGCTCGGGCGGGATGTCACATTGGGCAACCCAAATCTCAAATCCGAGGAAGCCCGCACCTTCACGGCCGGCATGGTTATCCGCTCGCCATGGCGGGATTCCCCATGGCTCAGCCGGCTGACCCTCTCGGTCGACTATTATAATATCAAGATCGCAGGCGCCGTCTCGACCCTGTCGACCGATTATGTCTACCGCCAGTGCTTCAACTTCGATGGCACAAGCAATCCCACTTACGATCCCGGCAACGAGTTCTGCACCCGGATCATCCGTGAGCCGCAAAGTGGCTTCTGGTCGGCGACACGCGCCTTCTTCGAGAATCTGGGTAAAATCCACACCGCAGGCATCGACGCCAATCTTAACTGGACCGTCCCGGCGCCCGGGCTGTTCGGGGATGAGGGATCGTTCACCACCAATATCGCGTTCAACTATCTCGACAAGTTCGACGTCCAGAGCTTGCCGGGCGGGCCGACGGCCGATTACCGCGATACCATTGGCAGCAACCAGTATAGTGCGCAGTTCAAATGGAAGCTGTCGACCAATGTCGCCTATAATTTCGGGCCGGGGGCGATCAGCCTGACATGGCGTCATCTGCCCAAGGTTCGCTACTTCACCTACGCGACCAGCACGACGGCGACTGAGCTCCCAATCCCCGCCTATGACATCTTCGACCTCTCCGGGCGGATCGCGGCGACATCCACCGTCGAGTTGCGGTTCGGCGTGGACAATCTGTTCGACAAGCAGCCCCCGCGCCTCGGCGTGCGGGCGGGCACGCTCGCGCAGGGAGGCTCTTCACAATCCGGTGTCACGGACCCAAGTACCTACGATGTGCTTGGCCGGCGCTTCTTCCTCGGCGCGCGGTTGCGCTTCTGACAAAAGCATGGCGGGCGCGTTGGGCGTCCGCCACCTGCGCCGCCCCTGAACGGTTGCAGACAAGACAGGTCGCGCGGGCGGTTGCACATTGCTCACGCGCAAACTAATTTTGCGGATCGCAGAGATTTTTGCGACTTTTTGGGCGATCGCGCCCTTCTGGCAAGGTTACGAAGGAACGGCATCGCATGAAAAGCGCTCCCAAGACGGCAGGCAGCGAAGCTGAAATCTTCGGCAAGGTTCTGCCACCGAAATCGGGCTATCCTTCCCCGGACATGGCGCTGACCATCACCATCGTGATGCTCGCCCGTCGCTGGCGCGCGCTGGTCGATGAGAAGCTGCGGGATATCGGCCAAAGCGCATCGCGCATGGAGGCGATGTCCTCCATCGCCTATGCACCGCCCGGCACGACCCAGATCCAGATCGCCAAGCGCGTCGGGATCGAAGGCCCTACCCTCACCCGCACGCTGGACCTGCTGGAAGCCGAGGGGCTGGTGGAGCGGCTGCCCGACCCGAGCGACCGGCGCAACAAGCTGATGCGCCTGACGGCAGAGGGCTATCAGACGCTGGCCCATATGCTCGAAATCGCCGCCAGCCTGCGCGCGCATTTGCTTGAGGACGTCTCCGAGGAGAAGGTGCGGGAAGGCTATGACTTCTTCTCGATGCTGCTCCAACGCATCGAAGCCGGGCTCGATCTGCCCGCCGATCAGATCGGGAAGCTGCCGGGATTCGCGAATGACGGACTGCCGCCCACGACCCGCTGACGATTTATGGGCTCGGATGGTCCGCGCCGGATAAGCGGGCCCACGGACAATGCAATCGATCGATTGCCGATGCGGGCCCCCGTCCCGAAGGACGTGGTTCCAAATGATCATCATGGGAGATGGTGGAAGGGGCTGGATTCGAACCAGCGTACGCTCACGCGGGCAGATTTACAGTCTGCTGCCTTTAACCACTCGGCCACCCTTCCAGAGGCGCCTGACCCGGACGGCGGGGCCGTCAAACGGATTGGAGGCGGCTCAATGGCGAATGGGGCCTTGCCTGTCAATGCCATGGTGTGGAAAAGCGCACGCATGAAACGGGGACACAGAACAGGAAAGCCGAAAGGCGGGTATCCGAGGCTCTATGGGCGCCACGCCATCACGGCTGCGCTCGCCAATCCGGACCGGGTGATTCGCAAGATCTGGGGCACGCGCGAGGCATTGGCCGCGCTCGATCTGCCTCCGGTGCTGCCGATCGTCTATTCGGACGTGGCGGATTTGGGCCGCATGGTGCCGGGCGACGCGCCGCATCAGGGCCTTGTGGCCGAGGTGGAAGCGCTGGAGGATATCTGGCTCGGCGATCTCCTGGAACAGGGTGTGCCGGATGAACAGGCACGCCGGCCGATCCTGGTGCTCGATCAGGTGACCGACCCGCACAATGTCGGCGCGATTCTGCGCTCGGCCGCCGCCTTCAATGCGCTCGGCATCGTGACGCAGGACCGTCATGCACCGCCCGAATCGGGCGTGATTGCGCGCGCGGCAGCCGGCGCGCTGGAAATCGTGCCCTGGGTGCGGGTAGTGAACCTCGCTCGCGCGCTCGATGAAATCGCCGAAGCCGGCTATTGGCGCATCGCGCTCGATGGCGACGCACGCGATACGATCGCCGGCGCGCTGGACAATACCACTCGCGTGGCGCTCGTGCTTGGCGCGGAAGGTGAAGGCCTGCGCCTGAACAGCGTCAATCACTGCGACATGGTCGCCCGCCTGCCGATCAGTCCGTGCATGGAGAGCCTCAACGTTTCCAACGCCGCGGCAATCGCGCTATACGCCTGCATGACGCGCTAGGCGCAAGCCTGGCGCCGTGCCTCGCGGGGGATGAGCGATTGACGAACCGGGCGATGATGACGCGCTGGCTGCTGGTGCTGGTCGCGCCCCTGCTGCTTTCGAGCTGCCTGCTCGTGCCGACGCGATTCGCGGCGACGCTCGATATCAAGGCCGACCGCAGCTTCACCTTCGCTTATGTGGGTGAGGTGCAGCTGCTCAAGAGCAGCCCGTCCGACATGACCGACGGACTGCTGGATGAAGACAGCGCAGCGGAGGACGACGCCACGGACGGGGCGACGGACGATGCGCAGATGTTCAAGATCGCCAGCCAGCCGCAAAGCAAGAGCGGGACTGCGGACGACGTCGATGCCGACGATGAGGCGCAGCTCCGGCGTCTCGCCGAGGCGCTAAGCAAGGAATATGGCTACCGCTCCGCACGCTACATCGGCGACCGCAAGCTCGCGATCGATTACCGGATCAGCGGCCGGCTCGACCATGGCTTCGTTTTCCCGTTCAACCCGGATGGGGAAGTCGTGCTGCCCTTCCTCGCCATCGAACTGCGCGGCAAGGATCGCGTGCGCGTGAAGGCTCCCGGCTTTGCCAATGATAGCGATGCCGCCACCCTGCCGATGGGCACGGCGAGCGGCCGGGAGAGCCCAGGTGGACTGCTGGAGGGGACGTTCACGCTGACCACATCGGCGGAGATCGTGAGCCAGAATCAGGAAGAAGGCGCCGAAACCATGACGGATGGACAAAGACGGATCGTCTGGAAGGTCACCCCAGCCACCAAGGATGCACCGATGGCCGTGCTGCGCGTGGCGCTGCTGCCATGAGGGGGCGCGCAGGCGTTGGGCTGCTGATCGCTAGCGCCGCTCTAAGCGCTAGCGCAGGCCGCGCGGCGGAAAGCGAATCGCTTGGCATCTGGACCAATCCGCAGCGCAGCGTGCAGGTGCGGGCACATCGCTGTGGCACGGCGATGTGCGGGACGGTGATTCAAGCCAGCGAAAAAGCCCGCGCGGATGCACGCAAGGGCGGGATGGACAATCTGATCGGCGCGCGCCTGTTCAGCGGCTTCGTGCCGGAGAAGGAAAATGTCTGGCGCGGCAAGGTGTTCGTACCGGATATCGGCAAGACCTTTTCCGGCACCATCACCCTGGTCAACGAGCGGACGCTGAGCGCGCAAGGCTGCCTGATCGGCCGCATCGGCTGCCGATCACAGGTCTGGACCCGGGTGGACAACTAGACCCGGCGGGCGCCCGCTGGCGCGCACCGGGCCAAAGCGCTCAGTCTTCCGGTGCGATCGTGACGACCATGCCCTCGAGCTCCGGGCTGACCGGGATCTGGCAGGAGAGACGGCTGGAGGCATTGCGATGCTCGGAGCTGTCGAGCAGATCGTCCTCGTCGCCCTTGAGCGGCGGGAGCTTGTCCGCATAAGCCTCGTCAACATAGACATGGCAGGTTGCGCAGGAACAGCAGCCGCCACAAATGGCCAGCAGTTCGTCGATTCCGTTGTCGCGGATCACTTCCATGACCGTGTGGCCATTCTGAGCCTCGATCTCGTGGCGCGCGCCGTCCCGTGTCACAACCGTCAATTGCGGCATTTTTATCTCCAAACCATGGTTTGGCTCGCTATGAGGGGCTGCTGGACAGAAATCAACCCGGCGACGCGCGCCGCTCTTTATCCTGGGACGAACCATGCTCGATGATGCCGCATTGCGGACTTCGCTGGATGCGCTGGCGGCAGATCAGGCCGCGATCGCCGCGTTGATCGAGCGGCTCGGTTACCCCCCATCCCGCCAGCGCGAACCGGGTTATGAAACGCTGCTGCGCACCATCGTCGGCCAGCAGGTGAGCGTCGCCGCGGCGGCCTCCGTATGGAGCAAGCTGGAAGCGGCGCTTGGTGCCGGCTGCGCGCCCGATGCCCTGCTGGCGCAGGATTTCGAGACGCTCCGCGCCTGCGGCCTCTCCCGCCAGAAACAGGGCTATGCCCGCAGCCTCGCGGAAATGGTGGTGAGCGGCGGGCTGGACCTGCACGCCCTGCCGCAGGATGATGAGGAGGCCATTGCCGCGCTCGTGCGGATCAAGGGCATCGGGCGCTGGTCGGCGGAGATCTATCTGCTGTTCGCGGAAGGCCGCAGGGACATCTGGCCGGCGGGCGACCTCGCCGTGCAGATCGCGGTGGGGCAGATCATGGGCCTCGATGCGCGCCCGGCCGAACGCGAAACCCGCGCGCTGGCCGAAGCCTGGCGCCCACACCGCAGCGCCATGGCGCTGATGGCCTGGCACCATTATAACACCCCGGTCTTCTGATGCGCTGTCTCCCCCGCCCCCTTCTCGTCAGAGCAGCGCGTCGATCGCCTTGGCGAGCGCTATGTCGCGCGCGCTCAGGCCCCCGGCATCATGGGTGGTCAGGCGGATATCCACGCGATTGTAGACGTTCGACCATTCCGGGTGATGATCGGCGCGTTCGGCCAGCAGGGCGACCTTGCTCATGAACCCGAAGGCGGCGACGAAATCATCGAACCGCAGGCTGCGCGAAATGCCGCTGGCATCATCCGATAGCCTCCAGGCCGGGACGGTGCTGAGCGCTTGCGCGCGCTCCTCGTCGGAGAGACGGGCGATCCTTGGCATGGCGGTCTCCTTTTCGCGCGCCCCCTTCTCGGCCACGCGCCCATGGACCGTCAAGCCATGAGCGGCGCGGCGCTCCGGCTGGAGGATGTCGCCTGCCTGCGCGGGGGACGGCTGCTGTTCGCCGGCGTCAATCTCAGCCTGACGGCCGGCGGCAGCGCCCAGATCGCCGGGCGGAACGGCATCGGCAAATCGAGCCTGCTGCGCATCATTGCCGGGCTCCTGCGGCCCTTTGCGGGCACCGTGACCTGCGAGGGCGCCGTGGCGCTGACCGACGAGCTCGATGCGCTGGACCGGGACCGCACGGTGCACGATGCCCTCGCCTTCTGGGCCAAAGTGGATGAGGCGCCATTCGCGCGCATTGATGCCGCGCTCGATGACCTCGCCATTGCGCATCTGCGCGATATTCCGGTGCGGATGCTCTCAACCGGCCAGCGCAAGCGCGCCGCGCTGGCGCGCACGCTGATCACCGCGGCGCCGATCTGGCTGCTGGATGAGCCGGCGAACGGCCTCGACGTCGCCTCGGCCGCGCAGCTCGGCCAGCTGGTGAACCGGCACCGTGCGCAGGGCGGCCTCGTGCTCGCGGCCTCGCATATGCCGCTTGCTTGGACGCAGGACGCGGTGATCGACCTTCATGCGCCGGCCCCGAATGCGGGCGGGGAGCGCGACGCATGATCGGCCCGATCATCCTGCGCGACCTTGGCCGGGCCTGGCGAAGTGGCGGCATCTGGCTGCCGCTGGCCTTTCTGCTGCTGATTGCGGCGCTCTTTCCCTTCGCGGTCGGCCCCAATGCCACGCTGCTCAGCCAGACCGGCGGAGGACTGCTATGGGTCGCGGCACTGCTGGCCAGCCTGCTGCCCATCGACCGGCTGATCGAGCCGGACCGCGACAGCGGCGTGATCGACCAGCTCGTGCTGCGCGGCGTGGGGGAAGGCACGATCCTGTTCGCCAAGGGCGTCGCGCATTGGCTGAGCTTCGGCCCGCCGCTGCTGATCGCCGCGCTGCCGGCCGGGGCCCTGCTCAAGCTGGAGCCGGAGATGCTGCGGCTGGTGATGATCGGCCTAGCGCTCGGCACCCCCGGCCTTGCCGCGCTCGCCCTGCTGGTGGCAGCACTCACCGCCGGCCTGCGGGGCAGCGGCGCACTGACCGGCCTGCTGGTGCTGCCGCTGGCGGTGCCGATCCTGATCTTCGGTGCCGGCGCCCTGCAATTTGGCGGCGACAGCGCCCTCAAGCTGGTCGCGGCCTGCTCGCTGTTACTGTGTGTGGTGGCGCCGGTGGCCGGCGGCGCGGCGCTAAGGGCGGGACGGGATTAGGTAGGCGGGATTGAGGGGCGCGGCATACCAGGCCTTCCCTCTTCCCCGTTCGTGTCGAGCGAAGTCGAGACACCAAGCACAGCGCTAGACGTGTCTCGACTTCGCTCGACCCGAACGGAAAGGTGGGCAGTTTTACGCAGGCGCTTGCGGTGCGCTGACTCTATGAGCGAACCCCTCCCCCCGAAAGCCCCTCAGTCCCGCGTCCAGCGCGCCCAGATTGCGGTGGGGAGCAGCAGCCCCCGTGCCTCCTCCCGCACGGCCAGCTCGCCGCATCCGATCCGTCCTGGCAGATCGCCCAGATGCGCGCGGAGCAGTTCACCGATTGCCAGGGCGGACATGCGCACGGCGTAGACCGTGAGGAACAGGAAGCGGCTCTCGCCATCCAGCAAGCGGCGGCAATCGGCGATCAGGCCGGGCAGGTCTTCCTCAAGCCGCCAGATCTCGCCATCCGGCCCCCGGCCATATTTGGGCGGATCGAGCAGGATGCCATGATAACGCCGCTCCCGCCGCACCTCGCGTGCCACGAATTTGGCGGCATCGTCGATGATCCAGCGGACCGGATTGCTCTCCATGCCGGAGAGCGCCGCATTGGCACGCGCCTGTGCCACCGACTTCTTCGAGGCATCGACATGCACGCACTGCGCCCCGGTGGCGGACAGGGCCAGCGTGCCGACGCCGGTATAGCCGAACAGGTTGAGGAAATGGGGCGCTTCAACGCCGTGCAGCCGCTCGCGTGCCCATTGCCAGACCGGCGCCATGTCCGGGAAGAAGCCGAGATGGCGAAAGGGCGTGCAGCTTGCCTGAAAGCGCGCCTCCTCCCAGCGTAGCGGCCAGCCATCACGCGGCACGGGCTTGTCGAAATGCCAGCGCCCGCCGCCATCCTCGTCCGATGCCGGAATGAAGCTGCCATGCGCATCCCAGTCGGCCTGCGCCGGCTGCCACATCGCCTGCGGCTCCGGGCGGATGAAACGATAGGGTCCGTAGCGCTCCAGCTTGCGGCCGGCGCCGCTATCGATGAGGCCGTAATCGCCCCAGGGCTCGCCGACCATTGTGGTGAGTGGGAGGGCGGGTGGCAGGGTTATAGACATCTATCCCCTCCCCTTCAGGGGAGGGGTCGGGGGGTAGGGGCGACGCAGAGCATCGCTCGCGCAGCGCTCTGGAGCCGACGTAGCCGACACCACCCCAACCCCTCCTCTAAAGAGGAGGGGCTTCAGAAAGGACGTCCTACCCACGGCGCGGCGTGGCGCGTTCCGCGATATATTCGGTCACTGCCTCGAACGTACCGGGCAGCGTCGCATAGCGCTCCTCGCGCCCGAACAGATCGCCCACGCGTGACGGCAGCGAGGGACGCACGCCGGTGGCGCGTTCCACGGCATCGCGGAACTTGGCGGGATGCGCCGTCGCAAGCGTCACCACCGGCACGGACGGATCGAGCGGCACGGCATGGGCCGCAGCGAGGCCGACCGCGCTGTGCGGGTCGATGACCTGAGAGGCCGCATCATAAGCCCAGCGCATCGCCCGCGACATGTCGTCGCCATCGACGCGTGCGGAAGAGAAGAGCTTGGACGCCCCGTCGCGCTGCGCGTTCGTGAGGCGCATGGCCTTTGTCGCCTCGAATCCCTTCATCTGCTCAGCCAGCGCCAGACCATCGCGCCCGCCAAGATCGAACAGTAGGCGCTCGAAATTGGAGGAGACCTGGATGTCCATGCTGGGCGTGGCCGTCGGCACGACGCCTTCCTGGCTGTAGTCGCCCTGCGAGAGCGCCCGGTGGAGAATGTCGTTCACATTGGTCGCGACGATCAGCCGCTCGATGGGGAGACCCATGCGCGCTGCCACATAGCCGGCAAACACGTCGCCGAAATTTCCGGTCGGCACCGAAAAGGCGACCTGCCGATGCGGCGCGCCGAGGCGCACGCCGACATAGATATAATAGACCACCTGCGCCACGAGTCGCGCCCAGTTGATGCTGTTCACCGCCGACAGATCGAAGCGGCCGGCGAACTCGGCATCGTTGAACATGCGCTTCACCAGCGCCTGCGCATCGTCGAAGCTGCCCTCAATGGCGATGTTGTGGACGTTGGGCGCCAGCACCGTCGTCATCTGCCGGCGCTGCACATCCGACACGCGATCTGCGGGATGGAGCATGAAGATATCGATCTTCGCTCGGCCCGCAACGGCATCGATGGCCGCCGAGCCGGTGTCTCCCGACGTCGCGCCGACGATGGTCAGATGGGTATCGCGGCGGCTGAGGAACTTCTCGAACAGCAGGCCGAGCATCTGCAGCGCAACGTCCTTGAACGCCAGTGTCGGCCCGTGGAACAACTCGAGCAGCCAGTGCTGATGATCGAGTTGCACCAGCGGTGTCACCGCGGCGTGGGAGAAGCGGCCATAAGCCTGCGTGCACAGCTCGCGCAGTTCGTCTTCGCTCAGGCAATCGCCCACGAACGGGCGAATGACGCGCACAGCAGTCTCGACATAGGAGAGGCCGCGCATGGCCTCCAGCTCGTCGGCGGAAAAGCTCGGCCAATGCTCAGGCAGATACAGCCCGCCGTCGCTCGCCAGCCCTGCCAGCGTTGCGCCTTCGAAATCCAGCGCAGCCGCGCGCCCCCTGGTGCTCACATATTGCATGACCGGCCCTTAGCCTTGTGGCTGCCGTAGCGCAACGGAGTGGATTAACCCTCGCGCGGTTCGCCCCGCCAGCGCTTGCGCAGGGCGAGCGCATAAATCACCAGCGCGATCGTGGCGAACAGGAACCACTGCACCGCGTAGGAGCGGTGATTATTGGGCACCGACGATGGATCGGGCCGCGCGGAGGCGAGCAGGCCGGGCGCGGGCCCGTCCGCGACGATCATCAGCCGCAAGGGCGGTGCCTTGCCCTGCACACGGGCCAGCAGTGAGGAATTGTCCGGCTCATGGGTGGCTGTGCCAGTCACCGGGCCGCCCTGCCAGTCAGTCTTGCCATCCGGTCGCACGCTCACGCCCATGTCCACCACAAGTCCCGGCCCTTCGGCACCGGTCGCGCAATAAGCGATGTGCCGCCATCCGGTCTCGCCACTGCGCGCCCGACCGCCGATCACCTGCCAATCGACCACGCGCAGGCACTGGGCCGCGAGACGGCGGAACATGTAGCTTTGATCGGTGGGGTTTTGCCGGGGATAGGCCGTGAGCGGCAGATGCAGATTCGCGCGCCAGGCATCCAGCGCGGCCTCCTTCTGCTGGGCGCGACCGATCTGCCAGATGCCCAGCGCGATCATCACGGCAACGGCGAGGCCGACCAGAACGGTCGGCACCAGCGGCACGCGGCGGCTCATGGCGCGCCCTCGCCCGGCTGACGCGGATCGGCAATGCGCCCCTCGCGCGCCTTGTTGCGATATTCGATGATCAGCAGTGCTGCCTTGGACAGCCGCAAACAGCCGATGACCAGCGCGGTGGTGAGCGGCACCCAGAGCAGGATATGCACCCAGAATGGCGGATCGGCGGCCAGCTGGACCATCAGCGCCAGCGCCGTGACCAGCCCGCCGACGATCAGGATGAGGAAGGCCGCCGGGCCATCGCCGACATTGAACGCGGCCAGATCCAGCCCGCAGGCCCGGCAGCGCGGCGCGAATCGTACCCAGCCATCGAACAGCGGCCCGGCGCCACAGCGCGGGCAGCGGGCCTTGACGCTCGCCTTGACTAGATAAGCCGGTGTGACAGCGGCAGCCTTTAGCGCCTCTGCGGGCTTAGTCTCGCTCATCCATCCTGTCCTTCGCAAATGCCGCATGCCGAAAACGAAGCGACGCGCGGAAGGGCTTTCCGCGCGTCGCCTTTGCTATCGATAGATGAGGAGCAAGCATGGGCCTTGGCGCCGCACATGCCGTGCTCCCCGGCTGATCAGCCCGCGTGCATCGGAGCTCCCCAGCCGCCCCACACATAGATGGAGACGAACAGGAACAGCCACACCACGTCAACGAAGTGCCAGTACCAGGCCGCCGCCTCGAACCCGAAGTGCTGGCGCGGGGTGAAGTGGCCCTTATAGGCCCGCACCTGGCAGACGATCAGGAAGATCGTGCCGACCAGAACGTGGAAGCCGTGGAAGCCGGTCGCCATGTAGAAGGCCGAGCCATAAGGCGTCGTGCCGAAGGCGAAGGGCGCGTGAGCATATTCGTAGGCCTGCACGCAGGTGAAGACGATGCCGAGGATGATCGTGAGCCACAGGCCCTTCTTCAAGCCGTCCCGGTCGCCATGGATGATCGCATGGTGCGCCCAGGTGATGGTGGTGCCGGAGCAAAGCAGAATCAGCGTGTTGAGGAGCGGCAGCTCGAAGGGATTGAGAACTTCGATGCCCTCGGACGGGAACAGGCCGTCAATCGGCGGCAGGGCCGTCGGGAAGAGGCTGAAATCGAAGAACGCCCAGAACCAGCCCACGAAGAACATGACTTCCGAGGCGATGAACAGGATCATGCCGTAGCGCAGGTGAAGCTGCACGACAGGGGTGTGATCGCCGGCATGCGCCTCGCGAATAACGTCCGCCCACCAGAAGAACATGGTGGCGAGCACGCCGGCCAGACCCAGGAAGAAGCCCGCGCCGCCCCAGCTGCCCATTTCAGAGGGGTGCATCCAGGCAACGGCGCCCAGCGCCATCACCAGGGCCGACATCGAGCCCATCAACGGCCAGAAACTGGCGGGGAGAATGTGATAATCGTGATTCTTGGCGCCGGCCATATCGTATTCCCTGTATCTAAACGCTTTATCCGAGCGCTCGTTTGCGCGCTTCTTTAGCTCTGGTCGTCCGGCTTCTCAACCGGATAGAATGTGTAACTCAGCGTGATTTCCTGGACGTCCTTGCCGTCAGAATCATCAAGGAACGCCTTGTCGACGTAGAACAGTACGGGCATCCGCACCTGCTGCCCCGGCTGCAAGGTCTGCTCTGTGAAGCAGAAGCACTGCACCTTGCTGAAATATTTGCCGACATATTCGGGCGTGACGTTGAACACGGCCCGCCCGGTGATCGGCTTATTCGAGGTGTTCTTCGCGATGAAGATCGCCATCGACTTCCCACCGACGCCCACAGTCACGCGGCGCTTCTCGGGATAGAATTCCCACGGAATGCCGCCGCCGATATTCGAGTCGAACCGAATCGACAGCTGCCGGCCTTGCGTCTGCAGTGAGACCGCCTTGGCGGCCTCTGCGGCGTCGACGCGCTGAGTGGTGCCGCCGAAGCCGGTAACCTGACAGAAGAGCCGGTAGAGCGGGACAGCCGCGAAGCCGAGGCCGAGCATCGCCACCGCCACCAGCGCCGCCAGCAGGGCTGTCTTGCGGTTACTCACGCGCTTTCCGGCAATCGTCGTCATCGCACCGCTCCTCAGGCCATTTTCGCGATGGTGATCGCAAAGAAAAGCACGACCAGCGCGGCGAGAATCCACGCCATGATCCGCGCCCGCGCCCGCTGGCGCTCCTGAATGAGTTTCTGGTCTTCAGGGGTCATGCCGCAAACACCCAATGGTCGACGACAACCGCGCCGAAGAGCAGGAAAAGATAGAGAACCGAATATTTGAACAGCCGCCGCTCCGGCTTCATTTGGGCGGGATCGCTCTCCCGGCGCAGCGAGACCTGCAGGGCCATGGCCGCGAACACCGCTGTCGCCAACAACGCAGTCAGTCCATAGATCGGGCCGGTCAGCCGCAACACCACTGGCGCCAGCGCGGCGACGCCCATGATGCTGGTATAGCCCAGGATCTGGCGGCGGGTGGTCACCTCACCGGCCACCACCGGCAGCATCGGGATGCCGGCATTGGCGTAATCCATCCGCACGAATAGCGCGAGCGACCAGAAGTGCGGCGGGGTCCAGAAGAAGATCAGCATGAACAAAGCGATGGGCAGCAGCGCCACATCGCCCGTCACCGCCGCCCAGCCGATCAATGGCGGAAAGGCGCCGGCCGCACCACCGATCACGATATTCTGCGCCGTGCGTGGCTTGAGCCAGATAGTGTAGATGAACACATAGAAGAGGATCGACGTCGCCAGGATGCCGGCGGCGAGCCAGTTGGTCGCAAAGCCCATCAGCAGTACGGAAAAGGCAGCGAGGCCGACGCCGAAATGCAGCGCGGTTTCCCGGCTCATCCGGCCGGCCGGCAGCGGACGACCTGCGGTGCGCTTCATCTTCGCGTCGCGGTCGACTTCATACCATTGATTGAGCGCACCAGCCGCACCGGCGCCGAGCGCGATGCAGAGAATGGCGGTGAAGGCGAGCACCGGAGACAGGCTGCCGGGTGCGACCAGCAATCCGCACAGGCCGGTGAAGACCACGAGCGTCAGCACGCGCGGCTTGGTCAGCGCGAGCAGATCGCGCCAGTCCGCCGGGAGCGGAACCGTCGACCCGCCAAGCGGAGACTGTTGTGGCGCGGTGCCCATGATCGATGCCTTGCTCGCCAAAACCTCTGACCTTGCGTTCAGTTCAACTCGTCAGTTCATATCGCAAGCGGGAGCGCTTGCGCGCCCCCGATCACTATCTTGTCTGCTCAAGCCGCCACCTTGAAGAAGGCGGCTCGCGGGTGAAACCCGCTGCCGATCAATCGATGACCGGCAGGGTTTCGAACTGGTGGTACGGCGGCGGGCTGGACAGCGTCCATTCCAGCGTCGTTGCACCCTCGCCCCACGGATTGGCAGCGGCCTTCTTGCCGGCCAGCAGGGAGATGAAGACGTTTACGAAGAAGATCAGAACGCCCACGCCCATGATCGCATAACCAAACGAGGCGATGCCGTTCCAGTAGGCCAGCGCATCGGTGTAATCCGGCACGCGGCGCTGCATACCGCTCATGCCCAGGAAGTGCATCGGGAAGAACATGATGTTCACGCCGATGAAAAACACCCAGAAGTGGAGCTGACCCAGGAACTCGTTGTACATCTTCCCGAACATCTTCGGGAACCAGTAGTAGAAGCCTGCGAACAGCGAGAACACGGCGCCGAGCGAGAGCACATAGTGGAAGTGCGCGACCACATAGTAGGTGTCGTGCAGGTTATCGTCGATGCCGCCATTGGCGAGGACCACGCCGGTCACGCCACCCACGGTGAACATGAAGATGAAGCCAAGCGACCAGACCATGGGGGTCTTGAAGCTCATCGAGCCGCCCCACATCGTGGCGATCCACGAGAAGATCTTCACGCCGGTCGGCACCGCGATGACCATGGTGGCGGCCGTGAAGTACATCTTCATGTTCACGGTCATGCCGGTGGTGAACATGTGGTGCGCCCACACGATGAAGCCGACGACGCCGATGGCGACCATGGCATAGGCCATGCCGAGATAACCAAAGACGGGTTTGCGGCTGAAGGTGGAGACGATCTGGCTGACGATGCCGAAGCCCGGCAGAATCATGATGTACACTTCGGGGTGGCCGAAGAACCAGAACAGGTGCTGATAGAGAACCGGGTCGCCACCGCCGGCGGCGTCATAGAAGACGGTGCCGAAGTTACGATCGGTCAGGAGCATGGTGATGGCCGCGGCCAGCACGGGCAGTGCGAGCAGCAGCAGGAAGGCGGTGACCAGCACCGACCACACGAACAGCGGCATCTTGTGGATGGTCATCCCCGGTGCGCGCATGTTGAAGATGGTGGTGATGAAGTTGATCGCGCCCAGGATCGAGCTGGCGCCCGCGATGTGCAGCGAGAGAATCGCCATGTCGACCGCCGGACCAGGGCTGCCGCTGGTGGACAGCGGGGCATAGACGGTCCAGCCGGTGCCCGCGCCATTGCCGGTGCCGCCGGGCACGAAGGCCGAGCCAAGCAGGAGCAGGAAAGCCGGGATGAGCAGCCAGAAGCTGATATTGTTCATCCGCGGGAAGGCCATGTCCGGCGCGCCGATCATGATCGGCACGAACCAGTTACCGAAGCCGCCGATGATGGCCGGCATCACCATGAAGAACACCATGATGAGGCCGTGGGCCGTGATCAGCACGTTCCAGAGGTGATAGGCCTGATCGATCGTCGCATCGGGACCGTCCGCGAAGGTGGCCCAATGCTGAAGATACTGAATACCCGGCTCAGCCAGCTCGAGACGCATGAGGCCCGAGATGGCGCCGCCGATGACGCCGGCCATGATCGCGAAGATCAGGTAAAGCGTGCCGATGTCCTTGTGGTTCGTCGACATGAACCAGCGGACGAAGAAGCCCGGCTTGTGATCGGCATCATGATCGCCATGGGCGTGCGCCCCGTGGAAATCGTCTGCGGTTGTGGTGCTCATCTTGGAAGTCCTCAGGATGCAGTCGCGGGCGCCGCAGCGGGCGTCTCGGCGTTGGCGGGAGCAGGAGCGGCGGCGGGTGCTTCAGCGGCAGCGGCAGGCGCGGCTGCGTCACCCGGCATCTGGCCACCCTGTGAGCGGACCCACTGTGCGAACCGCTCGGGGCTCACCGCTTCGATCGAGATCGGCATGAAGCCATGGCGTGCACCGCACAGCTCCGAGCAGACGCCGTAATAGACGCCTTCCTTCTCGATGGTGAAGGTCTTCTCGTTGAGACGACCCGGCACAGCATCTTCCTTTACCCAGAAGGCGGGAATCGAGAAGGAGTGGATCACGTCAGCCGCGGTGATGATCGCCTTGATGGGCACGCCGACCGGCAGGACGACGCGATTGTCGACGCCAAGCAGACGGGGCTCGCCACGCTTGAGCGCTTCTTCGGGCGGCAGCATGTTGGAGACATATTCGCCGATGCCGAGATCGGGATACTCATAACCCCAGTACCACTGATAGCCGGTCACCTTGAGGGTGATGGCGTTGGCCGGGGCCGGCTTGAACTGCTTGGCCAGCAGGTCGATCGACGGAATGGCGATACCGATGAGGATCAGCACCGGCGCCAGCGTCCAGACGATCTCGATAGCCGTGTTGTGCGAGGTGCGCGAGGGCACCGGGTTGGCGGCGCGACGATAGCGCACCACGACCCAGAGCAGCAGCCCGAGCACGAACAGCGAGATAACCGTGATGACCGGCAGCAGAATCACATTGTGCATCCACAGCGCATAATTGCCCGTGGAGGTCACCTGCTTCTGGAAGGTCGTCTCGCCCACGGCAGGCTGGCCGATGCCTTCAACCGGCGCGGCATGATCGAACGCCGGCGCGGCGGGAGCTGCGGGCGCAGCGGCGGCGGCCGGTGCGGCTTCCGCAGTCGACGCCGCGGGCGCAGCAGCCTGTTCTGCCTGCCCAAAAGCGGAAGATGGCGCGAGCGTGCTCAGTCCGAGCGCGATCGCCACCATGAAGCCATTGATTCTTCTAGTCATGCGGTCGACCTGCCTTCAATTTCAGGCCGCTAGCGAAAGACATCGACTGCGGCCCCCCTCATTGATCTTGCGGCCCCTATACGCAGCCAGCCTCCCAGCCTCAAGCGCAGAAATTGCCCGAATGCCAGCCGTTGATTGTCAGCCCGTCCGCCGCTATCTGCGCCGCTCTATATAAGAGGTCGGGGAAACATGACAGAATCGGAAGTGCTCGCTGAATTTCGCGCCTGTGACGCGCTGCTCCAGGGGCATTTTCTGCTGTCCTCGGGCAAGCACAGCGCCAACTATCTGCAATGCGCGCGCGTGCTGATGAATCCCGAGCGCGCCGGCCGCATCGCCGTGGCGATCGCCCAGTCTATCCCGCGTGATATTCGCGCCGCCATCGACGTCGTTGTCTCGCCGGCGATGGGCGGCATCATCATCGGCCACGAAATGGGCCGAGCGCTGGGCTGCGATGCGCTGTTTCTCGAGCGGCCGCAGGGCAACTTCTTGTTCCGTCGCGGTTTCTCGCTAACACCCGGCCAGAAGGTGCTGATGGTCGAGGACGTCGTGACGACCGGCCTCTCCTCCCGCCAGGCGATGGAAGCGGTGCGCGCGGAAGGCGGCGAAGTCATCGCCGAAGCCGCCGTGGTCGATCGCTCGGCCGGCGAGGCCAATCTCGGCGTGCCCTTCTTCCCGCTCGTGAGCCTCAACTTCCCCGTGTACGACGCTGACGATCTGCCGCCCGAGCTGGCCGCGATCCCGGCGACCAAGCCGGGCAGCCGGGCATGACAGCAATGGCGGACCAAGGCGGCCGCCACCTGCGCCTGGGCATCAACATCGATCATGTGGCGACCATCCGCAATGCGCGGGGCGCCTCCTACCCCGATCCGGTCCGCGCCGCCCTGCTCGCGCAGGAAGCCGGCGCTGACGGCATCACCGCGCATTTGCGTGAAGATCGCCGGCACATCACGGACAAGGACATCGCGCGCCTGTCCGCCGAGCTGGAGATCCCGTTCAATTTCGAGATGGCCGCCACGCAGGAGATGCTGGAGATCGCACTGCGCCATAAGCCACACGCCGTCTGCCTCGTGCCAGAACGCCGCGAGGAGCGCACGACCGAGGGCGGGCTGGACGCGGCCGGGTTGCACAATCACCTCGCGCCCATGGTCGACCGGCTCGGCGAAGCGGGCTGCCGTGTCTCGCTGTTCATCGAGGCCGATCCGCGCCAGATCGATGCGGCGCTGCGCCTCAAGGTGCCGGTGGTGGAATTGCACACGGGCAAATATTGCGAGGTCGAAGGCCCGGAGCAGGCTGCGGAACTCCGCCGCATCACAGACATGGCGGCGCTGGCCGCCAAGAACGGCATCGAGCCCCATGCCGGCCATGGCCTGACTTACGAGAATGTCGCGCCCATCGCAGCGATTCCGCAGGTCGCGGAACTCAACATCGGCCATTTCCTTATCGGCGAGGCGATCTTCTTGGGCCTGCGCGACAGCGTGGCGCAGATGCGCAGGCTGATGGACGAGGCGCGCGGGCCGGCATGATCGTCGGCCTGGGCTCTGATCTTTGCAATATCGAGCGAATCCAGGTCTCTCTGGACCGGTTCGGAGAGCGATTCGAGCAGCGGGTGTTCACCGACCATGAGATCGCCCGAGCCAATCGACGCCCGTTTACGAAGGCCGGCACATTGGCCAAGCGCTTCGCGGCCAAGGAGGCCTTCAGCAAGGCAGTCGGCACCGGATTCAAGGCCGGCGTCTTCATGAAGGACATTGGTGTCGTCAATCTGCCCTCCGGCGCACCGACGCTTGCCCTCACGGGTGGCGCCAAAGCGCGACTGGATGCCTTGACCCCGCCCGGCGCCAGCCTATTTGTTCACCTGACATTGACCGACGATCATCCCTGGGCGCAGGCGTTCGTCATTCTGGAGGCGCGCTTTCCGTGACGGATGAAGCATCGATCAAGGCGCAGGAAACGCGCCGGAAACGCGCTGACAAGAAGACCGACTGGGTCGGCGAGATCAAGAGCATCGTGCTGCTGCTGGCGGCGGTGCTGGCGTTCCACAGCTTCGTGGCCAAGCCTTTCTACATCCCGTCCGAATCGATGATGCCGACTATGTTGGTGGGCGACCGGCTCATTGTTTCCAAATATGCCTATGGCTGGTCCTACGTCTCCCCGACGATTCCCAATCCGGCCGCGATCCTGCGCACGACGTTGCTCGGCGGACCGCCCGAGCCCTGGGGTATCACGCTGCCATTCATGAACGGGCGCGTTTGGGGCAAGATGCCCGAGCGCGGCGACATCGCGATCGTGACGCCGCAGAACAGCAACGAGGATTATATCAAGCGCGTCATCGGCCTGCCCGGCGATCTGCTGGAAGTGCGCGACGGCGTGGTGATCCTCAACGGCAAGCCGGTCAAGCAGGAGGCCCTGCCCACCATGCAGATGCCGGTGGACGCCAATAGCCGGTGCGATCCGCGCCAGTTCCCCGGCGCGCTTGAGGCACAGCCGGATGGCACGCAGGTGTGCGTGCTCCCGGTGCTGCGTGAGACGCTGCCCAATGGGCGCAGCTACACCATCATCGACATGGGCGCACGCGAGACCGACTGGTACGGCCCAGTGCGCATCCCTGCCGGCCATGTGTTCCTGATGGGCGATAACCGCGACAATAGCGCGGACAGCCGCGTCTCCGCCGCAATGCAGGGCCTTGGCGGCCCGGTGCCTTGGGAATCGCTGGGTGGCCGCGCCGAGTTTATCACCTTCTCGCTCGACGGCTCGACGCGGCTCAATCCGGCCACCTGGATCAGCAGCTTCCGAAGTGGCCGGGCAGGGATGTCGCTGCACCCTGAAGAGACAGCAGGTTCCGCGCAGCGCTAAGCGCTTTTGCGGTAAGAGCGGCTCTTCACCGACAGCCGAGATAGCCGCGCACGGCACGGCCGACGCGTTCTTCCAGACCGGGCCGGTCCAGCTCTCCATGCGCACCAGCCGCGTCGACCATGCCCTTGATGATCGCGAGCATATCCTGCGCGGCAAGCGCCGTATCGGCGTGGGGTGGAAGATCCGGGCGCTGTAACACGCCGGTGACGATCTCGCGGAGCCGCACGCTCACCGCGTGAACTGCCGGATCGAGCGGCAGCCGCGCCTCCTCGATATCAAGAAGGCGCGCCAAAACGGGGCGCCGGAGTTGATGCGCGACCGCTGCCGCGATGAGCAGGGCCAGCGCCGCCTCCCCCGTCTCGGCCGTTGTCGCCGCCTCCCAATCGGCGATCAGCAGCGCGGTTTCCCGCAAGATCAGCGCGCCGATCAGGGCGTCCTTGCCTGGAAAGTACTGATACAGCGACCCGATGCTGACGCCGGCACGCTCGGCAACGGCATTCGTGGTCAGTCCGCCGAGTCCCTTTTCCTCGAGAATGCGAGCCGTCGCTTCGACGATGGCCTTCACCGTCTCCAAAGAGCGGCTCTGCCGGGGCGATTTTCTGGGGATGGAGCGCTGCTGGGAGGAGATGTTGGTCATGCCATCAATGCGAGTAGCCAATCTTGAGCATTTACTCGCATTTAGTCCGCGCAGACACAAACTGACAAGGATCTATCATGACTCATGCAAGCCTTTCGTTCGAACCCGCCCTCACCGTTTTCATGCTCGTGAAGACGTCGCCGGAGTGGCTCGGCTTTCCCGTCGACCAGCGCTTCGCGCTGCTGGGTGAGCAATTCGCGCCCATTCTGCGCAAGCACGCCGGCAAGGTTGCGCTGCGCTTCTTCGACGTGGAGTTCTACGCGACCCGCGTCACCGATATCTGGATGTGGGATGCGATCGACCACCACGCCTATCAGCTGCTGGTCGAAGACCTGCGGGAAACAGCCTTCTGGGACCGTTATTTCGATATCGTCGAAATTCTGACCGGTGTCGAAAATGCCTATGCCAAGAATTATGGCCGGCCGGTCATTGGCGGATGAGGCGTTCAACCGGATGACGGCCCAGCTGCCGGGCCGGGAATGAGATGTGTGAAGCGGGCGCCGGATCGGCGCCCCTTCCCCATCAGGGCTGCGGCATCTCCGGCGCGCCCGGCGGCATCGCGCCCGGGCCACCCGGACCTCCGCCCTGCTGCTGCATCATCTGCTGCATCTGCATCATCTGCTGGGCCTGCATGACCTCGGCGCGGGTTTTGAATTCGAGCAGCTTGATCTCGAACTGAAGCGGCGTGTTCGGCGGGATGACGCCACCCGGAGGGGGGCTGTCGCCATAAGCCAGCTCGGCGGGGATCCACGCACGGATGCTGCCGCCGCGCTTGAGCAGGGTCACCGCCTCGGCAAAGCCGGGGACCAGCGACTGCAGGTCCATCGGCGCGCTCTCATTCTCGTCGAACACCGTGCCATCGGGCAGCGTGCCCTTATAGGCGACGAGCGCAAAATCATCGCGGGTGGGGCTTTCGCCCGACCCTTGCGTGATCATCTGGTAGCGCAGGCCGCTGGCGGTATGCCCGAACTGGCGGCTGCCAGCCCAGGCCAGCACCGCTGCAACGGCCAGCACCAGCACGACCGCAAGCCAAAAACGACGAACCGAACCGCGCCTGATGGGCTGCAAGGGAACCGCCGTGACGGACATGGGCCGTGCCTCTTCTTACTGAAACCGGGAGAATCAACAGGGCCGCAAGCGCGGCCCTGAAAGTAACTTAACGGGCGCCGTCGCGCTCTGCGCGCTTGCGCTCCAGCTTGCGGGCACGACGGATGGCCGCAGCCTTCTCGCGCGCACGCTTCTCGGAGGGCTTCTCATAGTGACGACGGAGCTTCATCTCGCGATAAACGCCCTCACGCTGCAGCTTCTTCTTGAGCGCCCGCAGCGCCTGGTCGACGTTGTTGTCGCGCACGATGATTTGCATAAGCTCGTCAGTCTCCAGTTCTATCGCTTGTCCGCAGGGACCGGAGCACACTCCGGACGCGGTATCAATCTGCCTAAAATAACATACGCCGCGACAATCTGCCACGGCGGAACGGGCTGCCCTTATCAGGGTGACCTTACCGGATCAAGACCGGAAAGGCTTGGAAAAGGCCACAATCATTGCGGTGTGACATTGCGGATGCGGTCCAGGGCAGGTGGGCCGCGATGCGAGTCGCTGGCGATATACACCTCCAGCGCGTCCACATCCACCGGCCCTTCGGCCAGCACCGGCGCCGGCGCGAACAGCCGCAGCCCATCACCGCCCTGCGCGATGAAATTGTTCATGGCGACCCGATAAGTCCCCTCATCTCGCAGCGCCGCGCCATTCAGGCGGATGTTGAAGACGCGTGCGCCGGCGGGACGGCTGGCGTCGAACTCATAGCTGAATCCCCTGGAAACGCTGAGAATCGACGGGCGATCGCCACGGGTGAACTGCTGCTCCAGCGCGGCACGGATGTCTGCGCCCGAGAGCTGCTTGACGAGCACCACATTGCCGAAGGGCTGCGCGGAGTAGAGATCGCCAAAGCGCACGCTGCCATCGGCCAAGGGCGCGATAGGCGCGCGGAGCCCACCGGGATTCATGAGGGCCAGCTGCGCCCCGCCCCGCTCCGGCGCTTGCACGGAGGCCAACTGCGCATCGGCGATGAAGTTGCCGAGCGTGCTCTGGCCGCTCACATCGGCGATCTGGGTCAGGCTGCCGGCCAGCTTGCCGACGACTCGGTCGCTCACGCTGGAGGCCGCCGTGCGATAGCGGGCCACGAGATCGGTCAGCTCGGGCTGGGCGACAGGCGCATCCTCGCGCTGCTCCACGAGAACGTTCTCGGCCCGCTTGTCGACCAGCCGATGTGCGGCGACATCATAATCGAGCGTGATGCGGGTGAGCAGCGTGCCATATTGACCCGCGCTGGTGGCGAGCAAGGGCCGGCTGGGATCAACCGTGCCATAGCGGCAGACATAGGCCTGATGGGTATGGCCGGAAATCACGAGATCGAAAGCAGAATCGAGCCGCGCCATGATCTGCGGCAGCGGTCCGGAGAGCGAGCCGCAATCGCCGGGATCGCCCTCCCCACCCGGATAGCCGCCTTCGTGGATCAGCAGCACCAATATCTCTGCCCCGGCCTGCTTGAGCGCCGCGACATAGCTGTTGGCCGCCTCCGCCTCATCGAGGAAGCGCAGATTGGCGACACCGCTGGGCGCCACAATCTCCGGCGTGCCCTTGAGCGTGACGCCGACGAAACCGATGGTCACCGTCTTGCCGCCCGCGAGGGCAAAGCGCTTGAGGCCATAAGCCGGGAACAAGGTCTGCCCATCGGCCTGCTGCACGTTCGCCGCAAGAAAGCCAAAGCGCGCGCCGGGGAAATCGCTCATCACCTGGCAGGGCTGCAACCGCGTGAACTGGGTGCAGCCGCCAGTCTGCATCCGCCGCAGCTCGTCCGGCCCGCGATCGAACTCATGATTGCCCACCGAGTTGAAATCAACGCCGACCGTGTTCATCACGCGGATCGTCGGCTCATCGAGGAAATGGCCGGAAATGAGCGGCGAGGCGCTGATCATGTCGCCGGCGGAGACCACGGCGCTGTTGGGATTCTTGGCCCGCAGGCGGGAGACGGCCTGCGCGAAGTGGATCGCGCCGCCCGCTGCCGTGCGCGGCGCATCGGGTGCGGCGCCCGGCGGAAGCACGGTCTGACCGACCGTATCGATATGGCCGTGAAAATCATTGAAGGCGATGATCTGCAGCCGCGCAATGCTGTCGCCAGCCGGCGGTGCTGGCCGCTGCGCCGTCTGTGCGCAGGCGCCAAGCAAGAGAAGGCCCAGCGGGAGGCTGGCGCGGATCATCGAGGAAAATTGCATCGTCACTCGTCCATAGCTGGCGAAAAGCGGGTCTCTGTTAGCAGATGCTCCGGGTCATCGCAGTGACAGCGGCACAGGCCGCCGCCTTTCACTCGACAACCCGCCCTCTCCCGCGCATCATCCAAGCCATCGCCCCACGAGACCCAGGAGGGTCCGGCGCAAGGAGAGAGGATCATGGCCACAGCCGCCCAAACACACCCGATGAGCGATGCCGAATGGCAGGCCCGCCAGCAACTGGCCGCCTGCTACCGCATCTTTGCGCATATGGGCTGGGACGAACTGATCTATAATCACATCTCGCTGCGCGTGCCGGGCGAAGAGCAGGCGTTTCTCATCAACCCTTTCGGCCTCCATTATTCGGAGGTCAAGGCATCCAATCTCGTCAAGATCGACATTGACGGCAACACGCTGGATGGCAGCCCCCACCCGGTCAACCGCGCGGGCTTTGTCCAACACAGCGTTTTCCACCGCCATGTGCCGGATGCGCATTGCATCATCCACACCCATACGACCGCCGGCATGGCCGTCTCATCCACGCAGGAAGGGCTGCTGGCGACGAACTTCTACGCCGGTTTCCTCGTCGGCAACATCGCCTATCATGATTTCGAGGGGGTGACCGTGCGGCCGGAAGAAGGCGCGCGCCTCGTCGCCAATCTGGGCGACAAGCGCTTCATGATCCTGCGCAACCATGGCTTGCTGGTGATGGGCCAGACGTTGCCGGAGGCATTCCTACGCTATTTCGTATTCGAGCGGGCCTGCGAAATCCAGCTGGCGACCCGGCAGGCGGGCACGCCGCTGATCATCCCAGACGAGGTGCTGGCCGTGCATAAGCGCGACATGTTTTCGGCCATTCCGGCCGAGCGGTTCGGGATGCTCGACTTTGCCGCGATGGTGCGCGTGATCGACCGGATCGACCCGAGCTGGCGCGACTGAGCATTGCTCCGGCACGCCGCTGGTGGCAATCAGGGGCGTGTTTCCGGGAAGATTCTCCATGAAGGTATTGGCAATGGCGGCTGCGATCACCCTCGCAAGCGGAACGACGGCGGCTACGGCAGACACTGTGGCGCAGGACGATCCCTTCCTCTGGCTCGAGGACTGGCATGGGGAGAAGTCCATGGCCTGGGTGGAGGCGGAGAATGCGCGCACCGTGAACGTGCTGCAGAACGACCCGAACTACCCCGGCATGGTGAAGGACGCGATCGCCATCGCCACCGCGACCGACCGCATTCCGATGCCGAGCCTGATCGGCGGGCGCATCTATAATTTCTGGCGGGATGCCGCGCATCCGCAGGGCATCTGGCGGCACACCAGCGCCAGCGAGTATGCGCAGGCCAGCCCGCGCTGGACGACCGCGCTTGATCTCGACGCGCTGAGCAAGGCCGAGGCGAAGAAATGGGTGTGGAAAGGCGCCACCTGCCTGGAGCCGGATGAGCGACGCTGCCTGATTTCGCTCTCTGACGGTGGCGAGGATGCCACCGACATTCGCGAGTTCGATCTTGCCACCGGCACCTTCGTCAAGGGCGGTTTTGCGCTCTCCACATCGAAGCAGGGTGTCGACTGGGTGGATGCCGATACGCTCATCGCCTCGCGCGACTGGGGCGAAGGCACGCTAACGGCATCGGGCTATCCGTTCGTCGTCAAGACGCTGAAGCGCGGTGCGCCGCTGAGCGATGCCACAGAGGTGTTTCGCGGCGCGAAGGAGGATGTCGGCGTTTGGCCGGCGGTGCTCAACGATGGCGCGGGCAATCGAGCAGTGATTCTGGTGCGCTCGCGGACCTTCTTCGAGAATGATTACATCCTCGTCACGCCGCAGGGCGTGCGCAAACTGCCGCTGCCGGCAAAGTCCACACTCTCGGGCATGATTGCCGGCCGAGTTATCCTCAAGACCAGCGAGCCATGGCGCAGCGGCGGCGTGAACGTGCCGACCGGCAGCGCGGTGGCGATCTCGCTCGATGATCTGCGCGCCGAGCGAACGCTGGTGCCTCAAATATTGTTCGCACCGGGCGCCCGGCAATCGGTCGAGCAGGTCGCCACGACCCGCGACCATGTCATCCTCGCCACCACCGACAATGTGCGTGGTCGCGCTGCCGTATTGACGCCGACCGCAACGGGCTGGACATCGACCGCGCTGACCCTGCCCGACAATGCCTCTATCGGCATCGCGGCGGCCAGCGACCGGGACAATGCGGCCTATCTCTCCGTCACCGGTTTTCTTCAGCCGACGACACTCTGGCAGATCGATGCCGCCAAGCCGGCGCCGATGCAGGTGAAGGCCCTGCCAGCGCGCTTCGATGCCAGCGGGCTGGTGGTTGAGCAGTTCGAGGCCAGTTCTACCGACGGAACGAAAATGCCCTATTTCATCGTCCACCGCGAGGGCATGGCGCGCGATGGCAGTACCCCGACGATCATGACGGCTTATGGCGGGTTCGAGGTTTCCTACACGCCGTCCTACTCGGCGCTGATCGGCAAGCTCTGGCTGGAGCGGGGCGGCAGCTTCGTCGTCGCCAACATCCGTGGCGGCGGGGAATTCGGGCCGGCCTGGCATCAGGCGGGGCTCAAGACCAAGCGCCAGATCATCTATGATGATTTTGCTGCCGTGGGCCGGGATATCTTCGCGCGCAAGCTCTCCAGCCCGAAGAAGTTCGGCATCTTCGGCGGCTCCAATGGCGGGCTGCTGATGGGCGTGGAGTTCAATCAGCATCCCGAGCTTTGGAATGCCGTGGTCATTCAGGTGCCGCTGCTGGACATGCTGCGCTTCGAGCAGATCGCCGCCGGGCCGAGCTGGGTCGATGAGTATGGCAGCGTCTCGGTGCCGGAGGAAAAGGCGTTCCTCGAGACGATTTCGCCTTACCATAATGTGGTGAAGGGCAAGGCCTATCCCGAGCCTTATATCTGGACGACGACCAAGGATGACCGCGTCGGCCCCCAGCACGCCCGCAAGTTCGCGGCGCGGCTCAAGGATTATGGCATCCCCTATCTCTTCTACGAGGATACAGCAGGCGGCCATTCGGGCGATGCGGACATCGAGCAGAGCGCCCGGCTGAAGGCGATGGAGATGGTCTATTTCACCCGCAAGCTCGTCGACGGCAGGTGACGCGGGGCCCATGACCAAGTTCACCGTCAACGACCGCCCGGTCGAGTACAAGATGGACCCGCAGACGCCCTTGCTGTGGGCGTTGCGGGACGCCTCCAACCTCACGGGCACCAAATATGGCTGCGGCACGGGCGACTGTGGCGCCTGCACAGTCGACATTGACGGTCTTGCGATCCGCTCCTGCCAGGTCACGATCGCCGCGATGGAAGGCCGGTTCGTCACGACCATCGAGGCGCTGTCGCCCGATCGCAGCCATCCCGTGCAGCAGGCCTGGGCAGCGCAGATGGTGCCGCAATGCGGTTACTGCCAATCCGGCATGATCATGGCGGCCTCCGTGCTGCTGCGCCGAAACAGCAACCCGACCGACGCGCAGATCGACGCGGCGATGACCAATATCTGCCGGTGCGGCACCTATCCGCGCATTCGCGAGGCGATCAAGCAGGCGGGGCGCATCATGCGTGGTGAGGAGCGCGTGGCGGCCGCGCCTGCACCGGGCATCGCGCCGGCAGACGCCGCGCGCCATGTTCCCGCCATGACGCCGCCCAATGACGGGCGCTCGACGGCCGATTGAGCGTCCCGCTGCGAGACAAGCTTTCGCATCGCTGTCAGCAATGTTCAGCATGACGACAGCGGCCTTGTCGTAAACACATCCTTAATGGCGAAGAACCGCCTGCTTTGAGGATGTAACCACGATGAGCCGTCTTTTGACCTTCGGCCTGCTGGCTTCCACCATGCTGGCCACAGCGCCGGTTGCTGCGCAGGAGCGCAGCGCCAACCGGGGCGACTGGATCCGTAACCAGAACCAGCAGGAGCAATCCGCCCCGCGGCAGGATGGCGGCGATCGCCGGCGTGACTGGTCCGGACAGCGCGGTGGACCGTCGCGCGGCGAGGGCATGCGCCCACAGCCGGCTCCGCAGCAGCGCGCGCCCGCTACGGTGACCACGACCCGCGTCGCGCCGTCCGATGCGCCCCGCCCCAATTGGCAGGACCGTCGCGCACCCGACCAGGCCGGACGGCCCGACAGGCCCGAGCAGCGCGAGCGTCCCCGGGATCAGCCGCGCAGCTGGAATGACACCAGCCGGAACAATGCCAACTGGCGTGACGATAGCCGCCAGCAGGCCGAGAACCGCGCCGAATGGGAACGTCGCCGCGAGCAGGCCAATCGGGATGGCAACCGCACCGACTGGCGAGACCGCGACGACGCGCGCCGCTGGGATGGTCGCCGCGACAATGACTGGCGACGCAATGACAGCACCAGCCGGGACCGCGCCGATTGGGAACGGCAGCGCCTGAACGAGCGCCAACGCTGGGCCGACCAGCGCCGCTGGGACAATCGCTGGCGCAACGACCGGCGCTATGACTGGCAACGCTACCGTACGCAGTATCGCTCGGTCTACAGGATGCCGACCTATTACGCGCCCTATGGCTGGAACTACGGCTATCGCCGTTTTTCGATTGGCATCTACCTGAACGACATGCTGTTCGGGCGGAATTACTGGATCAGCGATCCCTATGAGTACCGCCTGCCGCCCGTCTACGGCTCGCTGCGTTGGGTGCGCTATTATGACGATGCGCTGCTGGTCGACACGCGTGACGGCTATGTCGTCGATGTGATCCACGACTTCTTCTGGTGAGCGGGTCGGCGCCCGCACCAAGCCCTTTCTGAGCGGCCTTCAGGAAAGACTGGGCCGGTTCCCGCTTCGGCAGGGGCCGGTCCTTTTTTGGGTGCTGGCGCACCGCCTCCCCTTGCTAAGCCCGGGATCGGGATGGCAGGAGACAGGCATGAAGCAAGATTGGCCAGACGACGCGGAACTTCCCTCGCAAGCCCGCGCGGAGATCGGCGTCCGCGTGCGCCAGCGCCTCTCCCGCAATCCGATGATCAGCCGGGTGCAGACCGAGCGGGCCGAGATGTTCCTGCGCCACGGGCTTGTGACGCCCAAGGAATGCAGCGAGCTGATCGGCAAGATCGATGCCGGGTGCAAACCCTCCAAGCTGTTTTCCGGCACCGAGTCGGGGTATCGCACCAGCAGCAGCTGCAATCTCGATATCTACGATCCGCTCGTGGTCGCGGTGACGAAGCGCATCGATGCGCTGATGGGCATCGAAGGCGACTATGGCGAGCTGCTGCAGGGCCAGCGTTATTACGAGTCCCAGCAATATCAGCTCCATTGCGATTATTTTCCCGCGAAGGTGCACTATTGGCCGGCGATGCGGGCGACTGGCGGACAGCGCTGCTGGACGGCGATGGCCTATCTGTGCGACGTCGAAGCGGGCGGCGAGACGCAGTTTCCCCGCTTGGGCGTAACGATCCCGCCCCGCACCGGCACGCTGCTGATATGGAACAATATGATCGCGGATGGCAGCCCCAATTACGATACGCTGCATGCGGCCCTGCCCGTTACCAAAGGCGCCAAATATGTCGTGACCCGCTGGTATCGCGAGCGCCCGTGGGAACCGCGCAATAAACCGTGACTCCGGGCTCAGCCACGCGGGGAACCTCAGACAAATTGCGACACTTATGAGCGAAAGCTGACACAGGCGTTCGCGCGCCATTCAGCCCGTCGAGCCGATAAGGATCAGGCGACCAAGGCCGCAGAACGAGGCGCCTGGCCGGCACTGAAAGGAGTGTCACATGATGAAAAAGTTTCTGCTCGGCGGGCTTGCAGCCCTCACCCTCATCCCCACCACCGCGATGGCCCAGCCCTATCATGCCCAGGACCGGCAGGACGTGCGGGAAGCTCGTCGCGATGTAAACGACGCCCGCCGCGATGTTCGCGATGCCAAGCGTGACCTGCGCGACGCTCGCTGGGACTATCAGCGCGAGGTGCGCGACTATAATCGAGAGCGCCCGTGGCGTGCGGCCCCGTTCAAATATCAGAGCTTCAAGGCCGGCGTCACCATCCGGCCCGTCTATTACGGCCGCAACTATGTCGTGAATGACTGGCGTCGCTTCCACTGGGATGCCCCCCGCGCGAACCAGGTCTGGGTGCGCCATTATGACGACGCGGTGCTCGTGAACACGCGCACCGGCAGGGTCGTGAAGGTGATTCACAACGCCTTCCGTTACCGCTGACCACGCGTCCCTTTTCGGGATAAGAATGAAGAGGGCCGCGCCGACATTCGGCGCGGCCCTTTTTATGCGCCTGAGCATGCTTCCCCGCGACGAAACGAGCCGGTCGAGCGTTGTGATGAACAGCGCGCGGCGCTACGCATCCATGCATGCGATCTTCTGATCGACCTTCCCGGAAAGGACTTCCCATGTTCCGCGCCCAGCGCCTTACCCGCAGCCTCTCGTTGCTGCTTGCCTCCACCGCTTTTGCTACGCCCCTGCTGGCCCAGACGCCTGCGGCGCAACCAGCCGGCCAGACTGCCTCGAGCGAGGATCAACGCCTGACCGCGCTGTTCGCCCGCGCCAATGAGGCCACGCTCGCCAACAACCCGCTCGACGCGCTGTTTCGGGGTGATATGCGCCATGCCGAACGCATGGGCGATTATATCAGCGACGCCTATTTCGCGACCGAGCGCAAAATCGCGCAGGACAATCTCGCCGCTCTCCACGCTATCAACCGCGACCGGCTGAACGCCCAGAACAAGATCGCCTATGACGTGTTCGAATGGGAAGTGCAGGACAAGCTGACGAAACTCAGCCCGCCGCTGGTCAACATCAGCGCGGTCATCCCGATCAATCATTTCACGGGGCTGCACACCTTCTACCCGACCCTGTCGTCCGGCAAGGGCGCGGCGCCGTTCAAGACGCTCGCCGACTATGAGAACAACCTCAAGCGCCACAAGGACTATGTCCGCTACCTCGACCGCGCGATCGGCCGCTTCCGCGAGGGCATGGCGAGCGGCGTTGTCGAGACGAAGCTGACCATCGGCAATACGATCTCGCAGCTTGACGCCCTGCTGGCCCAGCCGGTGGACGAGTCGCCTTTCTACCAGCCGGTGAAGGATTTTCCCGAGTACATCGCGCCGGCTGACCGGCAGCGGCTGACCAAGGCTTATCGGGATGCACTGATCAACGAGATCAACCCCGCCCAGAAGCGGCTGCGCGACTTCCTGAAAGCGGACTATCTGAAGGTGGCACGCGAGGGCGTCGGCCTCAGCGCCATGAAGGGTGGCGCGGAGCTTTATGCCGCGCTGGTCAAGAGCATGACGACGCTACCGCTCACGCCGGATTATATCCATAACCTTGGCCTTTCGGAGGTCGCGCGCATCCGCAGTGAGATGGAGCAGGTGCGGGACGAGGTGGGATTCAAAGGCACGCTCGGCGCCTTCTTCACCCATTTGCGCGAGGCCCCGGAATTTCACCCCAAGTCCCGCGAGTGGATGACGGAGGAATTCTACCGCATCGGCAAGATCGTCGATGAGAAGGTGCCGAGCCAGTTCTCGACGCTGCCCAAGGCCGAGCTGGAAATCCGGCCGTATCCGGAGTTCCGCGAGAAGTTCGAGGCTGGCGGTTCCTACGAGAATGGCACGCCCGATGGCACGCGCCCCGGCGTCTTCTACTTTAACGCCTATGATCTGCCCTCCCGCAGCATTCCGGGCATGACGACGCTCTATCTGCACGAAGGTGCGCCGGGCCATCACTTCCAGATCAGCCTCGCGCAGGAAAATGCCAGCCTCCCCGACTTCATCCGCTTCGGCGGCAACACGGCTTATGTTGAAGGCTGGGCGCTCTATGCCGAGACGCTGGGCTATGACTTCGGCCTGTTCAAAGACCCGTATCAGCGCATGGGCCATCTCGACGATGAGATGCTGCGTGCGATGCGGCTGGTGGTGGATACCGGCATCCACGCCAAGGGCTGGACCCGCGATCAGGCCATTGCGTACATGCTCGACAACAGCTCGATGGGGAAGACGGACGCCACCGCCGAGGTCGAGCGGTACATCGCCATGCCGGCCCAGGCCCTCTCCTACAAGATCGGCGCGCTGACCATCCAGCGGCTGAAGAAGAAGGCGCAGGCGGCGCTTGGTGACCGGTTCGACGTCAAAGCCTTCCACAATCAGGTGCTGATGACCGGCGCGCTGCCGATGAGCGTGCTGGAGCGCAAGATCGACGATTGGATTGCCCACGCCAAGGCTCGGTAATCGGCTGCGCCCTGTGTGCACCCGGTGGCCCCGCCCAAGCGAGAGCCACCGGGACTGACCCCGACATCGGCCTCAATCACTATTGCAATTCGTTCGCAATAGCATATTCTGCCAGCCTTCATTCTGCTGGAAGGGGTCGCCATGACCAGGGATTTATCCGCTCTTTTCGCCTTTCGGGACCTGCGGTCCTTTCCGTTGACGGCCATGCACCTCATCATGGCCGCGCGGCTGTGCATTATCTACGGCCAGTCAGGCCGTGATCCTGTGCCGGACCTCGCCGTCCGCTTGCGGTCCATGGATGCCGCCCGGCGCGTCATTCTGCTCGTGCGGGGATTGCAGGAGGGTTGGCCCGAACATTTCCTCGTGCATCGCCCCTGCGCGATGTCGCTCAGCCCTGACGAGGCGCTGCTTGGCGATCTGGCGGTGACGGCGATCCAGGGCGACGAGGCGGAGGCCACGCGCCTGCTGCGCGAGACGCTGCCCTGCGATGTCACGCATTTCCTCTTTCACCAGACCGTCGCTGCGGTGGCGGCCATCCGGTCTGCGCAATTGCAGCCGCATCGCCCCGAGAACCGATGCGGCTGCTGAACGCGGGTGAACGCCGGAGGGTAGCTTACCCCCGTTCTACCGATTATGCGGCTGCCAGATCCAGCGCCTGGGCAATCAGCTTGCGGCTGTTTGCAATGCCATAGAGCGCGATGAAGCTGCCCATGCGTGGCCCCTGCTGGGCGCCGAGCAAGGTCTCATAGAGTGCCTTGAACCAGTCGCGCAGTTGCTCGAAGCCGTAATGCGGGTCCTTGCCGATTTCGTAGACGATATTCTGGATGTCTTCGGCCGAGGCGTCGTCCGGCAAAGCGGCGAGCTGGGCATCCAGTTCGCGCAGGGCCAGCGCTTCGTTGGGCTCCGGCGCGCGGCGCTTGAGCGTGGGCGCTACGAAATCGCGATTATAGGCCAGCGCATTGCGCACGAGGCCCGCGACGCGCGGATAGCGCTCCACCGAGGCATCGGGCGCGTAATTGCGCAGATAGGCCCACACCTGATGCTCGGTCGCATCGGCGCCCATGACGCCGACCAGATTGAGGAGCAGGCCATAGGTCACCGGCAGCGGATCGTCCGTCACCTGCCCGCCATGGACATGGTGAACGGGATTGCCGAGGCGCTTGTCCACGGCCTGCGTCGCATAGGCGGAGCGGAACTGCTCATAATCATCGACCGCGCGGGGGATGACGCCGATGTGCAGCGACTTGGCCGCCTTCGGCTCGCGATAGATATAGAAGGCCAGACTCTCTTCCGAGCCATAGGTCAGCCACTGCTCGATGCTGAGGCCATTGCCCTTGGACTTGGAGATCTTCTCCCCCTTCTCGTCCAGGAACATCTCGTAATTGAAGCCCTCGGGCGGGCGTCCGCCGAGCGCGCGGGCAATCTTGGAGCTTTGCGTGACGCTGTCGATCAGGTCCTTGCCGGCCATTTCATAATCGACGCCGAGCGCTACCCAGCGCATCGCCCAGTCGACCTTCCACTGCAGCTTGGCGCCGCCGGAGAGGATGCTCTGCTCGATCGTCTCGCCATCATCCTCGAAGCGGACGATCCCGGCATCGGCGTCGACGACCTCGACGGGGACCTGCAGCACGATGCCGCTTTTGGCGCTGATCGGCAGCACCGGCGAATAGGTTGCCTGCCGCTCCTTGCGCAGCGTGGGCAGCATGATGTCCATGATCGCCTGATAGTTGCGCAGTACGTTGCGCAGGGCGTCATCGAACTGGCCCCCGCGATACATGTCCGTTGAGGAGACGAACTCGTAATCGAACCCGTAGCGATCGAGGAATGCGCGCAGCATCGCATTATTGTGATGCGCGAAGCTCTCATATTTCTCGAACGGATCGGGCACTTGCGTCAGCGGGCGGCCGAGATGCTCGGTCAGCATTGCTTGATTGGGGACGTTGTCCGGCACCTTGCGCAGCCCGTCCATATCATCGCTGAACGCAATGAGCCGCGTGGGCGCGCCGGTCATTTCCTCATAGGCATGGCGGACCATGGTGGTGCGCTGCACCTCATTGAACGTGCCGATATGCGGCAGGCCCGAGGGGCCATAGCCGGTCTCGAACAGCATCGGCGCACCGCTCGACTTGCCCTGCGGATAGCGCTTGAGCAGCTTGCGCGCTTCTTCATAGGGCCAGGCCTTGGAGACCTTCGCGGCCTCCCGCAGTTGAGCGGCATAATCAGCATCAGTCATGCGGCGAGCCTCTAGCGCCAAGAGCGCGCGCGCAACAACCAAAAAGGCCGGAGAGCAAAAAACAGAAATGCGACGAAACGAAAATTTTACCAATTGGTGTAAGACATCGTGAACGTCCGCCGGAGACGCAAAACCCCTGGGGAGGGGAGAATCGGGTGGGCTTGTGTGGGAGTCTCACCGTGGACCATAAGATCGACCGGCCGCAGCGCGTCTGCGTCCAAGTTCCTGTTATCATAACAACCGTGCTCGATGTGCAGGAGGGCACTTTGGTGGACCTGACCGAGGACGGCGGCCTGATTTCAGGATGCAGCCTGAGCGAAGGCACACGCTTCCAGATCGATTATATGAGCGAGACGATCTATGCCCAGTCCATCTGGCATGAGGTTGACCGCACCGGCTGCCGATTCATTTTCCCGCTAAGGGATGGCGCGCTCTATCAGCATCTCGAACTGGCCCGATCAGCCCTTTTTGCGGAAAGTGCGGCCTTCGCGGATGCGAGCGCTGGCCCAATCCGCGGTTTTGGGCGCCGCCTCGCCTGAGTCCCGTCTTTTACCTCAACATTCCTCGCCGACGAGCCGCCGGCCGTTGCGCCGGACCGGGGGGCCGGATTCTGGCTGGAGAATCTTGAGCAGAGCAAGCGCGAGCCGGACTTCCACGAAATCATCGCCCTCGCCCGTCGCTACCTGCTGAGCCTCTTCGGCAAAGCCGCTGTCGCGCAGATGCTGCGCTGCGGCCTTGCGGGCCAGATCGATGGGGGCAGTCGTCACGGCCGGTCGCCTGAAGGGGCCACCAGCGGGCCATCCGCGCCATAAGGGTGCCAGGGTTGCGACACCCGCCCTTCCCGCGCCTTGAAGAAATACTGGCTGCAGATCAGCCAGCCCTTGAGCGGCCGCAATGGCAGGATGCAGGTGGCCAGCACAAGCGGCAGGGTCGTGACCAGATGCAGCCACAGCGGCGGATCGGCCTTTACCTGCAGCACGAGCGCAAAAACGACCGCCGGCACGCAGGCGAAGCAAATCACGAAGAATGCGGGGCCATCGGCCGGCTCGGCATAATCATAAGAGAGACCGCAGACCTCACAGGAGTCGCGGATCGTCAGGAATCCCTTAAATAGCCGGCCCTGCGCGCAGCGTGGACAGCGGCCGCGCAAACCGGTGCGCACGGGGTCATGCCGAGGCCCGTTTTCTTGCTCTTGCGTGGTCAGGTTCGACATGGCGATTGCTCCATTTCCTTTGGCAATCAGATAGGCGATATGTAGGCATCATCCCACCATACATAAAAAGGGCGCTTGCCATGCAGAACTGGGTTGCCCTGATCCGCGCCGAGAATCTCCGCGCCGACCACGGGCCAAAATATGCGGCCATTGCCGATGCCCTCCGCGGCGCGATCCACTCCGGCGAGTTGCGACCGGGCGAACGCCTCCCCGCGCAGCGCGATCTGGCGGCCCAGCTCGGCGTGGACCTGACGACGGTCACCCGCGCCTACACGCTGGTGCGCGAGGCCGGGCTGATCGAAGGCGCCGGGAAGCTCGGCAGCTTCGTGCGCAACGACATCGCCCTGCCCCGCTTTGGCGAAACCGCGAGCGACCGGGGCATGAATGTGCCACCACAGCCGGGCTTCAACCTGCTGCCGCAGGCGATCCACAATGGCATGGCCAGCCTGCTGCGTGCCGGTCGCCATTCCCCGATCCTCCAATATCAGCCAAGCCTCGGCAATATCGCCGACCGCGCGCAGGGGGCTGAGCGGCTGGCGGCGGCGGGCCTGCCGAGCGAGGCGGACCAGATCGCTATCACGGCGGGTGCCCAACATGCCTTGCATGGGCTGGTCCACAGCATTATGGAGCCGGGCGACCGCCTGTGCTGCGCGCCGTTCATCTATCCCGGCATGATCGCGCTGGCGCGGCGACGGGGTCTGGTGCTGACGCGCGTCAATGTCGATGATGAGGGGCTGATACCGGATGCGCTGGACGCAGCCCTGCGCGGGGGCGCGCGCGCCGTCTATCTCACGCCGACCAATGACAATCCCACCTGCATCACCATGGGATTGCGGCGCCGGGAGGAAATTGCCGCCGTCATCGTCACCCATGGCGCGACGCTGATCGAGGACGACGCCTATGGGCAGCTCTGCCGCGCCGCCCATCCGCCCTGCGCGGCGCTGATCCCGGCGCAAAGCTGGTATATCGCCGGCACGTCCAAGCTCATCTCGCCGGTCTTGCGCGTCGCGCATGTTCGCGCGCCCTCCGCAGAGCAGAATCTGCAATTTGGCGCGGCGCTGGGCGACAGTGCCGTGATGGCGCCGCCGCTGAACGTCGCTCTGGTCAGCCACTGGCTGCGCGAGGGGCTGTTCGGTGCGCTGATCGATGGCGTGCGGGCGGAAGCGGTCACGCGGCACCGGCTCGTGACGCGCCATCTGACCGGCCTGCCCTACCGGATGCAGCCCGAGGGCTACCATCTCTGGCTGGACCTGCGCGATACCAGCGGACGGGCGCCGGATATCGACACACTGATCGATGTGCTGGGTGGCATGGGCCTTTCTGCCGTGGCCGGCAGTGCGTTCGCCACTGAAGATGGCACGTCCACGCATATCCGCCTGTCCGTCGGCGGCGCGCTCGACCATGGGGCGATCGAACGTGCGCTGCGGCACCTCCGGGACCGACTGGTGTGCTGAGCCCGACCCCGGCCGGCGGTTATGCGGTAAAATGACCGAACGCGCGTTCCCCTTATGGACCAAGCACGCTATGGCTGCCGGGTGTCCTCACCCCATCCGATCCTGCCGGGCCTGCCACCGGCGCTCCATGCCAGCCATGCCGGCATCTGGCTGACCGACGGCAGCGGCGAGCAGACCGTCGGGCTTGGTCGCGGCCAGGCCCTTTCGCGCGCCGCAGATACGCCGCTGCTGCTTGTCAATGCGCCGCTGCTGGGATCGCGACTGGGCTATGCGGACCTCTCCGGCCTCGACCTGCTGGAGCTGTTCGCCTTCCTCTTCCCCGCCCAGTTCGTGATTCCCACAGTGGCGGGGCTCGCCCGGGCCATGGGTCTGGCGCCGCCGGCCGGCGATGCCGAGGCGGCCCGGCTCATTCCGCAGATTGCCAGTTCCATGCTGGGCTGGACCGAGCGGGTCGACTGGGCGGAGCGCGAAGGCGCCTGGACCAGCCTCAATCAGCTCGAGCGGCTGCGGTGGAGCTGGGCGCCGCTGCTGCGCCCGCGCATTCGCCAACCGGCTGAGGCCGAGCGATGGTTGTTCACGCGCCTGCCGCAATGGGAGGAGCAGGCCCCGCGCCCCGCCCCGCGCCCGGTGACCCTCGACGAGGCGGATGTGTTGGCGCGCCTGCGCAGCCTCACCGGCAGCGGCGCCGAAACGCGGCAGGGCCAACGGGATTTCGCCGCCGCCGCCTCCGGCAGTTTCGCGCCCCGGCCGCGTGAAGATACGCCTAATGTCGTGCTCGCGCAGGCCGGCACCGGCATCGGCAAGACGCTTGGCTATCTCGCGCCCGCAACGCTGTGGGCCGAGCAATCCGGCGGGACGGTGTGGATCGCGACCTACACCAAGGCCCTGCAGCGCCAGCTCGACCGCGAAACCCGGCGCCATTATCCCGACGACGCCGCCTTCCGCCGCCATGTCGTCATCCGCAAAGGCCGGGAGAATTATCTCTGCCTGCTCAATCTGGAAGATGCCCTGCAGGGCGGCTTCGCCGGGCGCGCGGCGGTGCTGGCGCAGTTCGTGGCGCGCTGGGCGGGCTATACGCGCGACGGGGATATGGTCGGGGGCGATCTGCCGGGCTGGCTGATGGCCCTGTTCCGCCGCGCGGGTGCGACCGCACTTACCGATCGGCGCGGCGAGTGCATCTATGCAGGCTGCCCGCATTTCCGCACCTGCTTCATCGAGCGGGCGACCCGCGCCAGCCAGAATGCGGACATTGTGATCGCCAATCATGCGCTTGTGATGATCAACGCAGCGCGCGGGCGGGAAGCGCAGGGCGCGCCGACCCGGATCGTCTTCGACGAGGGGCACCATCTGTTCGACGCGGCGGACTCGACCTTCGGCGCGGCACTCACCGGGCGCGAGGCGATCGAACTGCGGCGCTGGATCATGGGGCCGGAAAGCGAGCGCAAGGGGCGCCGGCGCGGCCTCGCCGCCCGTCTCTCCGATGTCGCAAGCTATGACGAGGAAGGTGCCGAGGCCATCGACGCCGCACGCGAAGCCGCCCGCGCCCTGCCGGGCGAGGACTGGCTGCGCCGCGTCGTCGAGCATGGCGCCGAGGGAGCGATCGAGGCGGTGCTCGCCGCCGTGCGCGACACCGTCTACGCCCGCGCCGAACGGGACGGACGCGACACCGACCCGGGCTATGGGCTGGAAGTCGACCTGAGCGAAGCGGACGGCGCACTGATCGATGCCGCCACGGATGCGGCGCGCGCGCTGGAGGCACTGCTGGGGCCGCTCCAGCGGCTGGGCAAGCGTCTCGTCGCCGTCATTGAGCTGGCGCCGGACTGGCTGGATGGCCCGGCACGCGCGCGCATCGATGGCGCGATCTCCGCCCTTGGCTGGCGGTGCGATCTGCTGCGCGCCTGGATTGCGCTCCTGCTACGCGTCGGCGGGCCGTCCGAGCCGGCCTTTGTCGACTGGCTGGCGGTGGATCGCGTCGAGGGCAAGGAATATGACATCGGCCTGCACCGCCACTGGCTGGACCCGACCAAGCCCCTGGCCGAGACGGTGATGCGGCCGGCCCATGGCGTGCTCGTCACGTCGGCGACGCTGCGGGCCGGCGGCGATACCGAGACGGCCGTCGAGCGATCGGGCGCGGTGCACCTCGGCCGCGCGCCGCAGTGGTTCGAGGCGGCCAGCCCCTTCGACTATGCGCGACAGAGCGAAGTGCTGATCGTCACCGACATCAAGCGCGGCGACCTACCCGCGCTGGCCGGCGCCTATGCCCGGCTGATCGAGGCGGCGGGCGGCGGGACGCTGGGGCTATTCACCGCCATTCGCCGGCTGCGCTCCGTGCAGAAGCGCATTGCCGATCGGCTCGCCCGTGCTGGCCTGCCGCTCTATGCGCAGCATGTCGACCCGTTCGACCCCGCAACCCTGATCGACATGTTCCGGGACGATCCGCGCGCTTCCCTGCTCGGCACGGACGCGCTGCGTGACGGGATCGACGTGCCGGGCGATTCGCTGCGGTTGGTGGTGATGGAAGGCGTGCCCTGGGCCAAACCTTCAGTGCTGCACGCAACGCGGCGGCAGGCCAGCGGTGAGCCGACTGCCTATGATGATCGGCTGGTCCGCGCCCGCCTCGCCCAGGCATTCGGGCGGCTGATCCGCCGGGGTGACGACAGCGGCCAGTTCGTGATGCTCTCCTCGGCCATGCCCAGCCGATTGTTGAGTGCTTTTCCACCCGATGTCCCCATCCTGCGCATTCCGCTCGATGAAGCCATCGCGCGCGTGCGCTCACGCCTTGGTTCCTCGGCCGATATCGGGCAGAGACCCACGGGCGGGTCTCATGAGAATAGGGTATCCACCGAGGAATGAAGACGGTTATCGTTTTGCGCCATGCCAAGTCTGACTGGAGCGATGCCGCGCTGCGCGACTTCGACCGCGGGCTGAACGGCCGCGGCGAACGCGCGGCCGCCGTGATGGGCCAATGGGCCGCCGGTCACGGCGTGACCTTCGAGACGATCATCGCATCGCCCGCCGTCCGCGTGACGCAGACATTGGCGCGTTTTCGCGAGACTTATGGCCCCTGCCCCGAACCCATGCGTGACATGCGGCTCTATCTGGCTTCCGCCGGAACCATAGCAGAGGTGTTGAGCGAAACCGCACCGGACCGGGCCTCGGTTCTGTTGGCCGCCCACAGTCCCGGCCTTGAGGATTTCATCCTGACGGCCAGCGGCCAAGAGCGGCTGACCGGACTGCGCGCATCCGTCGAAATGAAATTTCCGACCGCCGCCATGGCCGTGCTGACCTTCGATGTGGCGGGCTGGGCGGACCTCGCCAGCGGATTCGCTGATGCGGCGACGCTTGAAGCCTTTGTACGGCCACGCGATCTGGATCCGAGTCTGGGGCCGGACCAGCGCTGAGTCGGAAGCGCAGACAGGCCGCTCAACCGGGGTTGAGCGCCTCTTCGAGATTGTTGCGGATGACCCTCAGCCTTGCGATCACCGTGGAGATGTCCGGCGAGGCTGGCGAGCGCGGGCGGACCGGCTGATCGACGGCCGTCCCCAAAAACAGGTCGTCCATTGCGGTCCGTGCCGGACTGGAGCGCTCGTCGCTCGCTGCCTGTGCAGCCGCTTGCACGACCCGCTCGGGGGGGTGCGCCGCATCTGTCTCATGGAGGGAAGGCGCCGACGCCGCCTTGCGCACGCTGGCCAAGGCCCGCTGCGCACCTGGCACAGTAAAGCCTTCCTCATTCAACAGTCGATGAATCCGACGCGCAAGTTCCACGTCCGCCGGCCGATAATAGCGGCGATTACCAGATCGCTGGAGCGGACGAAGCTGCGGGAACCGGGTCTCCCAGTAGCGCAAGATATGCTGCGCCACGCCCAGTTCACGAGCAAGCTCTCCAATCGTCAGAAACGCGCCGTCATCTTTGGCCATGCCTTATTCTGCAACGAGATACGCGCGCGGGTCAATCCGCGACCGACCGCACGAGCCCATCACGCGACAGTCAGCCGTGAGATATTCAGGCGCCGGCGACGCGTTCGCGCAGCGTCTGGCTCGGCCGGAAGGTGAGAACCCGCCGCGGCGTGATCGGCACCTCGACGCCGGTTTTCGGATTGCGCCCGACGCGCTCGTTCTTGTCGCGCAGCACGAACGTCCCAAAACCGGAAATTTTGACATTCTCGCCTTGCTCAAGCGCCTCACTCACAAGATCGAGCACCTGCTCGACAATCTGCGCGGATTCAGACCGCGAGAGGCCGATCTGGCGGTTGAGCCGATCAGCGATCTCAGCGCGGGTCAACGTGTCTTCTGAACTCATTTCGCCCCCAAATAACGAAACCAAGCGCGCCCTGTCCCCCAACAGGCCACATCGCCGTCTCTGCGGCAGAAACTCTTACAATGCAATCGGCAAGAATCGAAACAAGCCGCAGTTATTTCGCGATATTATTGAAAAATAAGATTATCAGAACACGGGCTAAAACCGCAGGGTGCTGGCGCCCCAGGTAAAGCCGCCGCCCATCGCTTCCAGCACGAGGAGATCGCCCCGCTTGATGCGCCCGTCCCGTACGGCGGTATCGAGCGCCAATGGAACCGAGGCGGCCGAGGTGTTGGCATGCTGATCGACCGTGACGATCACCCGCTCCGCTTCCAGCCCGAGCTTGCGCGCCGTGGCATCGAGAATGCGGGCATTGGCCTGATGCGGCACCACCCAGTCGATATCCTCGACTGCGATATCGGCCGCCTCCAGCACTTCTCGGAGCACCTGCGCAAGGTTGACGACCGCGTGGCGGAAGACGTCCTGCCCCTTCATCCGCAGCTTGCCGACCGTTCCGGTAGTCGAGACGCCGCCGTCGGTATGGAGCAGGCAGTTGTGCCGGCCATCGGCGTGGAGCCGACTGGCGAGGATGCCCCGCCCGGTCTCCTCATCTGTATCCTGCCCGCGCAGCAGCACGGCGCCCGCACCATCACCGAACAGCACGCAGGTGCCGCGATCTTCCCAGTCGAGCAGCCGGCTCATCGTCTCCGAACCGATCACCAGCGCCGTCTTTGCCGCGCCACCACGGATCATGTTGTCCGCGACAGTCAGCGCGTACAGAAAGCCCGAGCATACCGCTGCCACGTCGAATGCGACGCAATCATTGATGCCCAAACCGGTCTGAACGCGCGTGGCCGTCGCCGGGAAGGTCTGATCGGGCGTGGTGGTCGCCAGAATGATGAGATCGACCTCGGTGGCCGGGACATTTGCCGCCTGCAAAGCCTTGCGCGCCGCCTCGACCGCGAGCGTGGAGGTCGTTTCGCCCTCCCCGGCCAAATGGCGAGCATGAATGCCGGTCCGCTCGACGATCCACTCGTCGCTCGTGTCCACTGTCTGCGCCAACTCATGATTGTCGACACGGCGCCGGGGCAGGGCGGACCCGGTCCCTTCGATCACGGACCGCAAGGTCATTTGGCGACCAGTTCCTCTTTTCCAATAGGCCCAACGCGGGCGATGTCCTGCGCGATGCGGGCACTCAGATCTTCCTCCACCAGCCGCGCGGCGACGTGGACGGCGTTGGCGATGCCCTTTTCGTCGGCACTGCCGTGGCTCTTCACCACCATGCCGTTGAGGCCGAGGAAGACGGCACCATTATGATTGTTGGGATCAAGATGCACCTTTAGCAGGTGCAGCGCCGGCTTGGAGAGCAGGAAACCGGCCTTGGAGCGCAACGAGCTGGTAAAGGCACGGCGCAGCACGTCGGTTACGAACCGGGCGGTGCCTTCGGCCGTCTTGAGCGCGATATTGCCGGCAAAGCCCTCGGCGACGATCACATCCGCATCGCCCGAGCCGATCTTATCTCCCTCGATGAAGCCATCGAAGCGGAGCGGCAGGCCGATGCCCTTGCGAAGTACCGCAGCGGCATCGCGAATTTCGTCAGTGCCCTTCAAATCCTCGGTGCCGATGTTGAGCAGGCGCACGCGCGGCATCTCGAGATCGAGCACGACACGGGCATAAGCGGCGCCCATGACCGCGAATTCGACGAGATTGCGCGCGTCGCACTCGGTGTTCGCACCGAGATCGAGCATGACGACATCATTGTCGCCCAGCGTAGGCAGGAAGGCGGCCAAGGCGGGGCGGTCGATCCCCGGCAGCGTGCGCAGGGCGAGCTTGGCGATTGCCATCAGAGCGCCGGTATTCCCGGCGGAGACGGCAGCCTGCGCGTCGCCGTTCTTCACAGCCTGAATCGCCAAGCCCATGGAGCTCTGGCGGGACTGGCGGATCGCCTGACTGGGCTTGTCGCCCGCGTTCACCACCTTGTCGGTGTGAACGATTTCAGCGGCTTGCGAGAGATTGGGGTGGTTGGCGAGCGCGGCACGAATCCGCGTCTCATCACCAAAGAGCAGAAATTGCAGCCCTTCATGCCGACGACGCGCCAAGGCAACGCCCGCGATCATCACGCGGACGCCCTCGTCACCGCCCATCGCATCAATCGCGATCCGCGGCGTCTTCACAGCATGATTCCCCGGTCGGGCCTCAGGCGCCGATCGCGATGATTTCGCGGCCGTTATAGTGCCCGCAAGCGGTGCACAGATTGTGGGGGCGCTTCAGCTCACCACAATTGGGGCATTCCTGATAGGATTCCACGCGCAGCGAGTCATGGCTGCGACGCATGCCGCGCTTGGACGGCGAAGTTTTTCTCTTTGGGACAGCCATGAGGGCACCTGTCTAAAAAACGCAAAACATCAATAACGGGTTCGCTTGCCTGGCCGCCTGCAAAGGCGTCTTGGCGGCCACAGAGGACCGCGGCCAACCGAGAGCCGGGCGTTCGCGAGAGTGAGCGCCTATAGCGCTTTTTCCTGATGGTGCAACCGATTCATTGGACAAACTGGGCGCTTGCGGGACCAGACCGGACATTGGGTGATAGGAAGGCCGCATCGCGCCATCAGTCGCGCACGCCCGTGACGCTGTCGCCCACAAAGGGGTTACTGGCCCGCTCATGCGCAAAGCTGCTTGGCTGGCCATGGCCCGGCACGAAGATTGTCTCACCGCCCAGCGGCCAGAGCTTGCGCGTGATCGAGGCGATCAGATCCTCATGATTGCCAAGCGGAAAATCGGTGCGGCCGATGGAGCCCTGAAAGAGGACATCGCCTACAATGGCGAGCTTTGACGGGCCATGATGAAACACGACGTGACCCGGCGTGTGGCCGGGGCAATGGATGACATCCAGCACCAGCTCGCCGACGGTGACCGTGTCCCCATCGACCAGCCAGCGCGTCGGCTCGAACGGCTCGCCGGGTACGCCCCAGCGCTTGCCATCATCATCCAGCCGCGCGATCCAGAAGCGATCATCCTCATGGGGCCCCTCGATAGGCAGGCCCAATTCCTTGGCGAGCACGCCGGCCTGCCCGCAATGATCGATATGACCGTGCGTCACGAGCAGCTTCTCCAGCGTCACGCCGGCATCCGCCACCGCCTTTTTGAGCCGCGCCAGATCGCCGCCGGGATCGACCAGCGCGCCACGCATGGTTTTGGTGCACCAGATGAGCGAGCAATTCTGCTGGAGCGGCGTCACCGGGATCATCGCGGCGCGCATCGGAGGATTTTGTGGATCGGCAGTCATGCGGTCTGATCTGGCAGTCGAACCCGCCCGGCGCAAGGGTGGCGGAGCGCCGCGCCGTTCAGGACGCCAGCATCTCCTCGACCCATGCCGGCACGAGCTGGCTCGCCGGGCCGAGGCGGGATTCATCGAACCAGGCGCTGCCTTCTGACGGTTCGAGATTGAGCTCCAGCGTGCGCGCGCCGTAGGCCTGCGCCATGCGGACGAACCCGGCGGCCGGATAGACAGCGCCCGACGTGCCGATCGACACGAACACATCGGCACGGGCCAGCGCCGCTTCGATCCGCGCCATCTGATAAGGCATCTCGCCGAAAAACACGATGTCGGGCCGCAGAGCGGGCGCGCCGCAGGTGGGGCACGCCGCTGCAGGCGGGAGAGGACCCGTCCACGGCAGACGGTAATCGCAGGTGGCGCACAGTGCGCTGTTCAACGCGCCATGCATATGGAGGAGGTTGCGCGAGCCGCCGCGCTCGTGGAGATCATCGACATTTTGCGTCACCAGCAGGAGCTCGCCGGGCCACTGCGCCTCCAGGCGGGCCAGCGCCTCATGCGCGGGATTGGGCTCAACGCGCTCCAATGCGGCGCGACGCATATCATAGAAGCGATGGACCAGCGCAGGATCTCGCGCCAGCGCTTCGGGCGTGCAGACATCCTCGATCCGATGCTGCGCCCAAAGGCCATCCTCCGAGCGGAAGGTCTCCAAGCCGCTTTCTGCCGAGATGCCGGCGCCGGTGAGGATGACAAGTGCGTTCGAGTCTGGCATCGGCGCGATGAGACAGATTTGGGGCGAAGGACGCAAGCATCATGACGGCGATCGGCATCTTTGGCGCGCGGGGGCGCATGGGTCAGGCGATCGCGGGGGTTGCGGCGGATGCCGGAATTGCAGTGGCTGGCGGGACGGACAGTCAGCCGGGCGGGACCATCGGCGCGGAGGGCGCGGAGATCACCAGCGATGCGATGGGCCTTGCGGGCAGCGCCGACGTGCTGATCGACTTCTCGGTGCCCGGCGCGCTGCAGGCGCATCTTGATGCCTGCGTCGCGGCGGGCAAGCCGATGCTGATCGGCACGACCGGCCTCAAAGCAGCCCATCACGCCGCCATCGACCGCGCGTCGGCGCAGATCGCGGTGCTGCAGACGGGCAATACCTCGCTCGGCGTCAATCTGCTGGCTGCGCTCGTTCAGGAAGCGGCCGCGCGACTGGGCGACGATTGGGACATCGAAATTCTGGAGATGCATCACCGCCACAAGGTGGACGCCCCTTCCGGCACGGCGCTGCTGCTCGGCGAAGCGGCGGCGGCCGGGCGCGGGATCAGCCTTGCCGAGCATAGCGCGCGGGGGCGCGACGGGATCACTGGCGCGCGCAAGGCCGGTGACATCGGTTTTGCGGCGCTGCGCGGGGGATCGGTCGCAGGCGATCATCTTGTGGTGCTGGCCGCCGATCAGGAGCGGATCGAGCTGGGTCATCGGGCCGAGAGCCGCATCATCTTCGCTCGTGGTGCGGTGAAGGCCGCGCAATGGCTGATCGGCAAGGCGCCGGGACGCTATGCCATGGCGGATGTGCTGGGGCTGTAGGTCTTGAGCCGCCAGCGCATTCTCAACCGCGACCAGATTTTCACGCTGTTCTCGCGGCTGGCGGAGCATAATCCCGAGCCGCGCACCGAGCTGGATTATGGCAATGACTTCCAGTTGCTGGTGGCCGTCGTCCTCTCGGCGCAGGCGACCGATGCAGGCGTCAACAAGGCGACGCGGCGGCTGTTCGAAACGGTGAAAACGCCGGCGGACATGGTGGCGCTCGGCGAGGGGGCGCTCAAGGAACACATCAAGACCATCGGCCTGTTCAACACCAAGGCCAAGAACGTCATCGCGCTCTCGCAGGCGTTGGTGGAGGCCTATGGCGGCGAAGTGCCGCGCGATCGGGACGTGCTAACCACCCTGCCGGGCGTGGGGCGCAAGACCGCCAATGTGGTGATGAACACGGCATTTGGCGAGGAAACCTTTGCGGTCGATACCCATATCTTCCGGGTCGGCAACCGGACAGGACTGGCGCCGGGGAAGACCGTACTCGCCGTCGAGAACGGCTTGGAAAAGCGCGTCCCCCAGCCCTTCCGGCGCGGTGCCCACCACTGGCTGATCCTACATGGCCGCTATGTCTGCAAAGCCCGTAAGCCCGAATGCTGGCGCTGCATCATCGACGATGTGTGCCTGTTCAAGGACAAGACCCCAGCACCATGATTTTACCAGATAGGTAAATTCAATCTGTCCTACAGCACCTCTCCGGTGGCTTAAGGGGGTTGCGGCGATTCGGCCGCATCACTCGCCACAGGAAGGGCACGGACATGGCCGACCGCTTCGAAACCCAGATCGACTCCCTCACCCAGCCGGCGCGCGAGGCCTTTGCCATCACGCCCCACGCCATCAATGAAATCGACCCGCTGCCCAAGGCCATCTATGTCGGAACGGGCGGAACCATCACGCTGCGCGCAGCGGGCTCCGGCACTGACGTGGTGCTCAAGAATGTCGCGTCAGGGCAGATCCTTGACATTCGCGCCCGCTACATCCGAGCCAGCGGCACGACCGCAGCCGACATTGTGGGCCTTGCCTGATGGTCGGTCCCGGATTTGGTTTCGGCGCTGCAGGGTCTGCGCGCCGTCATCGGCCCCTTGGCGTCTCCCCGACGCCGACGCCTACACCAACCCCGACGCCCACCCCCAGTTGGATGAGCAGACCCGCCATGACCGGCGCCGCCAGCCCTCCGCGCGTCGGCGATATGCTCACCGCTCTGGGCGGCATCATCGTGAACGGCGCGGCGACGGGCTGGCAATGGCTGCGCGATGGCGTACCGATCGCAGGCGCCACCGCCAACAGCTACGTGCTGTCCGCAGCCGATACGGGATCGATGATCGGCCCGCGCGAGCTGGCGAGCGGGGCGGGCGGCAGTGGGTCGGCCGATGCGGACCCCGTCGGGCCGGTCGCTGCGGCGCTCGTTGCCGCGAGTTACAGCGCTGGCTTCACGTTGGCGCAGTTCCCAAGCTACGAAGAGAAGCGGATTTACCAGCGCACCACAACCAACGGCGGTGGCCAGGGCAAGGGCACCGGCACGATCCGCGTACCGCTGTCTGGCGTCGTCACCGCCGGCACGGTCGGGGTGCGTATCCGCTCGGCCGATGATGGCACGACGATCCTGCAGGGGCCGTGGACCGCCGGCACGATCGCAAACGGCGCCACCTATGTCGACGTTACCGGCGTGGACGCCCGGCTTGGCTGGTTCTTCATCGATCTGAAGGGCGCGGATGGCGCCTGGCAGCTCGGCACCGTCAAGGTCGGCATGGGCATGTTGACCGGCTTTGCGGGTCAATCGCTCACCGTGCGGATGCTGGGGCGACAGGCCACCGACTCGACGGCGACCTTCGCTTCGCTTGGGATCGCGCCGGATGCCAACAGCGCGGTGCTGGCGCGATATGTGGACGGCAACACCTACAATCCCGCCTCCGCCACCATGCCCTGGCAGACGCCGGGCGACATGAGCAATAGCACCGGCCCCAATTCCGTCGGCGTCGGTGAATATCTCAACCGCATGATTGCGCTGACCGGCGTCAACTGTGGCGTTGTCGGCCATGCGGTCGGCGGCACCACCATCGCCAGCTTCTTTAGCGGGCAGAGCAACTGGACGGCGCTCTCCGAGGTGATGAACCGGGCTGGCAATGCCTTCGAGGCCTTTGTCTGGGGCCAGGGCCATACCGAGGCCCTCTATGGCATCCCACCCAAGGCTTATGGTCAGGCCCTGAGCACCCTCTTCAGCCAGCTGACCGCGCTCAACAGCCTGCCGTCCTTCGCCCGTCTCGTCTGGACCATCCCATCCATGGGGCTGGTGCGGAGCTGGGGCACGCCGTGGCAGGTCAGCCGCATCCGCAAGGGCGCCCAGGACTGGTGCGCGGCCAATGGCGGCACCTATGTCCACATGGACGATACGCTGATGAGCGGCGACGGCATCCACCAGACGCAGGCCGGATCGCTGACCATGGCCCGGCATCTCTATCGCGCGCTGCGCAGTTCTTATGGCGCCAGCGCGGGCCTTGGCCCCGCGCCCCTCTCCGCCACCCGATCCGGCACCACGATCACGCTTACGCTGAGCAATGTCGGCCAGGGCGCGCTGGTGCTGAGCGGCACGCCGGGCAACCGCTTGTGGGTGTTCCCGCGCGGCCGGGTGAACCCGATGGCCAACAACGCGACCGACAACCGCTTCCCGGTCGCCTCGGTCACCGCGGTGAACGCCACGACGGTCGCGATGACCCTCGCCAACGATCCCGGCCCCGGACATGAGCTCGACCTCTGGGTCTACTTCCCGAGCGGCCCGGCCAATGCGGCGGCAGACACGATCCGCGATGACCGGACCGATGGAGACGGCATCACCACCGGCCGCATCGTGCAGGGCAGCACTCTCCCCATCGCCATCGCGGCGCCGACGCCGGGTGGCGCGATTAATGCCCCGCCGAGCGGCTTCATCGCGCCGATCAGCCCGCTCAGCATGGCCGAGACGAGCACGACCTACGCCGCCAGCACCGGTGGCGCGGCGTTCGGCCAGCAGATGACGGGCGGCACCGCGCGCGGCAGTTACAGCCCGGTCTTCGCGCCGATTACCGCGGAGGGCTTCTTCACCTGCCCGGACCCGCTCCCGGGGGCGATCCAGGTCCTGTTCGGCGGGTTCGGAAGCAACGGCTCCCGCTTCGTCGCCATCGATGGCGCCGGCAAGCTGCGGGTCTGGAGCGGTCTCACCGGCACCACCGTGCTGGCGCCCGGCAAGCGCTACCATGTCGCCTGCCAGGCCGGGCCGGGAGGGCTGGCGCTCTATGTGACCAACGTCACCGATGGCCTTCCCGGTACCCGCGAGAGCTATGCCGCGTTCGGCGAGACGATCGTGCCGGCCGCCTCGGGCTATTCGCTCCGCAACCACAATGGCGAATACGGGCTCACCGGCGGCGCGCTGGATGAATGGGCGGTGTTCAACAGCGAGCGCTACAGCGGCACGAGCTACGCCTGCCCGAGCGGCCCGTTCACCGGCGATGAACCGGACATCGTGGCGCTCTACCGGTGCGATGGCGACGCAAAGGATGCGGTGACACGATGACCAGCCCCCAACTCGCGCGGAAGCTGGATCAACTGATCGGCAAGGTGGAAAGCCTTGCCGAGACGGTCGACCGGCAAGCGCAGGAAATCGGCCGCGCATCCGAACGGCTTGCGCTGGTCGAACAGGACACCAAGCGGACCATGGAAGTGATCGAAGCCTGGCGCGCGGCGAAGCTTTGGCTGCGCTGGAGCCGATGGGTGGCGGGTTTCATCGCCTCGATGATCGCCGCGTTCGCGGCCTTCAAGGGCTTGAGCAAATGAACGCGCGGGATACGCTGCTGGGCGGCGCGGTCGGCAGCGCTTTCATCGGCCTCGCCATCATGATCGCGGCGCCGTTCATCGCGCGATGGGAAGGGACACGGACCGACCCTTATCGCGACATCGCGGGCATTTGGACGGTCTGCACCGGCGAGACCCGCGTGCCGATGCGGCGTTACACGCCCGCCGAATGCGCGGCGATGCTGGACCGAACGCTGGCCGCCGACTGGGCGCCCGCGGTGCTGCGCGCCGTGCCAGCGCTCAAGGATCGTCCCTATCAGTTCGCGGCTGCCATCTCGCTCACCTACAATATTGGCGAGGCGGCCTTTGCGCGCTCGACGGTCGCGCGGCGGTTCAATGCGGGCGATTGGCCGGGCGGCTGCGACGCGTTCCGGCTCTGGGTGATGGTCGATGGGCGGCGCGTGCAGGGGCTGGTCAACCGGCGGGAGGCAGAGCGCCGGCTCTGCCTGACCAACCTGTGACGCTGCAAGGATGGCCCACCGCCGCCGGCGCGCTCGCTCTAACTCTTATTCTCGCGCTGGCATGGGGGATGCGGGTTGACCATCTGCGCGCACGCCATGCCGCCGCACTCGCACAGGCTCGTCTGGATTATCGCGCCGCCCAGGCCAAGGCGCAGGCGGATTTCGACGCGCAGGTCGCCGCGCTGCGCGTCCACAACAGGAGGCTCAACGATGCTGCCGAACAGAAGAGCGAAGCTCTCACCCTTGCCTATCGTGATCGCGTTGTGCGCCTGCCAGCCGCGCCCGCTGCCTGTGCTCCCGATCGCCCCGGCCTGCCCGCGCCCGGCGATGCCCAGCCTGTTAACCGATCCGGTCGCGATCCCATCCTTCTTGACCGCGCCGACGCGCTGATCTGCGCGGTCAATACTGCCCGGCTGGAGGCGGCGCGCGCCTGGGCGCTGGAGATCCAGACCGGGCCGTGGCCTTGCGTCCGAGCCGCATTGCGGATTGACCCCCGCGCGGTGAAATCATAGGGAGTTGCGACCTTGCCGGATTAGCACAGTGGTAGTGCAGCGGTTTTGTAAACCGAAGGTCGCGGGTTCAAATCCTGCATCCGGCACCATTTCCTCGTGATGTGAGGGTGGATGCAAAACCTCGCCCTATTTCGCCTCAAAGCGCGCGGATGGATGTCCGGCGATCGTCGAGAGCATTCAGGTCGGCGCTCAGGTGCATTGCATCCGAGCGCTCATCGGGATGAAAACTGCGCGACAGTCCTGCAAAAACGCGCTGCTGTTTCGCTCGGTTGAGAGGCGCGTCTGCAGCAGTGTTGGAGACCTCGGGCGTGGTCTCGCCGGCCCACTTGTAGCCGGCAATTCCGTCCATCAATCGAACGACGGAATCCCTCAGCGAACCGGACGCCTGGAGCGCATCGCCCACAGGGTTGGCATAGGAGACGGGGCTCATGGAACGGCGACGCCAACCAACAATCACATCTTTGATCACGTAAAGTCCCCCGTCGACGCCCCGAAGCATTTACAGGCCGGTGCAACCTTCTGCTGCCTTGAGCGTTTACACCCTTTTTTGGGCGGAGCAATTGCCATCCGCGTGGGAAAAATCGCGCGCCGAGCGGCGCTGCGGGCACTCGATTTGAGGCAAAAAATGGATCGTTTGGCGCCGCGATGGAGAGTTCCCTGCGCCAACGGCGTTGAGCGCGGAAGTCCAAACCCCGCCAGAATGGCAGAAATTCTGGGATATGGCACGCTCCGACCGCGCTAGCGTTAGCGCGTCATGCCCAATTGATGACCGCAGAAGCACTGCCACCGGCATGCCTCTGCTCGACCGAAAACCGTATTAAAACGGAACGATGCATTTGACAGCGGGCTCAACTATTTGCACTTTATTTGTCGGAGTAAAACGCGTGATGATGCGCTGAGGCGCCGCAGACAGGCGAAGAGTGAAGGGAGCGGATCATGCGCGAGCACGCGGCCAGCGGAGTCACGCGGCGACGGCTGATGGGAGGCGCGGCTGCCGGGACGCTCGCTTTGCTAGGCTCTCCACTCGCCGCGCGCGCCCGGACGCTGGGATTGGGGGCGCAAGCGCCCTTCCCGCTGATCCGCAGCGGCGTACCGGCTGGGGTGATAATCGATAGCGAGGCCGACAGTGCGGTGGGCCATGTCGCCACGCGATTCGCGGAAGATATTGGGCGGGTGTGCGGCACGGCTGCGCGCGTGTCGAAAGGCTATGGGAGCACGCCTTCCGGCGTGCCTGTCATCATCGGCGTGCTGGGCCAAAGCCGATTGATCGACGGTCTGATCGCTGCCGGAAAGATCGACGTGGGCGATCTCGCGGGGGCTTGGGAAGCCTTTCGGCGAATCGTCGTGGATCATCCGGCCAAGGGGATCGAGCGCGCGCTGGTGATCGTGGGATCAGATCGGCGCGGCGCCGTGTTCGGCACCTATGATGTCTCCGAGCAGCTCGGCGTCTCGCCATGGCATTGGTTTGCCGATGTGCCGGTCGCACGGCGGCGGGATGTGTCGATCTCCGCCACGCCGGTGCGGGATCAGCCCAAGGTGCGCTATCGTGGGTTCTTCATCAACGACGAGGCGCCCTGCCTGAGCAGTTGGGCGGAAAAGACGTTCGGCGGCTTCAACACCGCGATGTACGCCCATGTCTTCGAGCTTCTGCTGCGCCTCAAGGGCAATTATCTTTGGCCGGCGATGTGGGCACCGCGCGCTTTCGCCGCCGACGACCCGCAGAACATGACCCTTGCCGATGAAATGGGCGTGGTGATGGGCAATTCCCACCACGAGCCGATGCTCCGGGCGCAGGACGAGTGGCACCGCAATCCTGAAGGCGGCGTGACCGGCGGACGCTGGGATTACACGACCAACGCCGACAATCTGCGCGAATTCTGGCGCGGCGGGATCGCCCGCATGATGTCGAAAGGGAATGGCGGGCGCTATGAGTCTGTCGTCACCATCGGAATGCGAGGCGATGGCGACGAAGCCATGGCGGAAGGCACCGCGATCCCGCTGCTCGAACAGATCGTGACGGACCAGCGCGGCATCATCGCGCAGGCGACCGGGCAGAGCGCGGACAAGACCCCGCAGGTCTGGGCGCTCTACAAGGAAGTGCAGGATTATTATGACCACGGCATGCAGGTGCCCGACGATGTCATCCTGCTGTTCGCCGACGACAATTGGGGCCAGATCCGCCGCCTGCCCGATCCGGCCGCGAAACCCCGCAGCGGCGGCTATGGGGTCTATTATCACTTCGATTATGTGGGCGTGCCGCGCAACTATAAGTGGCTAAACACCAACCAGATCGAGAAGGTCTGGCAACAGATGGACCTCGCCTATCAGCGCGATGCCCGGGCGATGTGGATCGTCAATGTCGGTGACATCAAGCCCATGGAATATCCGCTGAGCTTCTTCCTGGCGATGGCCTGGAACCCTGAGACGATGACGCCGCAGGCGCTTGCGGCTTATCCGGCGCGTTGGGCGGCGGCGACGTTCAGCCCCGAACAGGCCGAGGCGATCGGTGCGATGATGACGGCCTACAGCCAATATGCCGCGCGGCGAAAACCCGAACTGATCGATCAGGACAGCTTCCCGCTGGGCGACGTCACCTCGCAGGCGCTGGACGGAGGCGTGTTCGGGGCTCTGGTCGGTGAGTGGGATGCGCTCGAACGCCGGATGCTCGCCACGCGGGCGCGGCTGCGCCCCGAGCAGCACGATGCTTATGATCAGCTCCTCGCCTATCCGATCAGCGCGATGGCCAATCTGTACCGGCTCTATTATGGCGCGGCGTGGAACAAGCGGCTGGCGCAGGACAATGACCCGCGCGCCAACTATTTCGCGGACATGGTGGAAACGAGCTACCAGCGCGATGCCGATCTGACCGCACACTATCATACGCTCAATGGCGGCAAGTGGGATGGCATGATGGCGCAGGTGCACATCGGCTATGTCATCTGGCAGCAGCCGACCCAGCAGACCATGCCCAGCATCTCGCGGGTCGGAGACGGAACGACGAAGGGCGCGCCCGTCTTTATCATGCCGCGTGCCGCGGATGCCCGCATCATCACCATTGCGGCGAGCGACTTCGCCCGCGCGCGCCATGCCAAGGGCCTGCGCTGGACCCCCATCGCCCATCTCGGTCAGGGCGGCAGTGCGGTGGTGGCTCTGCCGCAAGGCAAGCCGCCGACCACGCCGGCCGACGGGGTCGCGCTCGATTATGAGGTGGACGTTCCGCATGCGGGGGTTGGCCAGATCACGGCCCATCTGGTCCCCACGCTGGATACGATGGGACAGGCCGGAGTCGCGCTCGGTGTGTCTCTGGACGACGGCCCGGTCATGGTCTTGCGAGCCGTGCTGGAGCCGACGGGCGGCGCGCAGGACACGCCCGCCAAGCGGCGCTGGGCCGAGGCGGTCATCGACAACAGCCTACGCCTGACCGCCGATCTCGGCCCGGTTGAGGCCGGGCGGCACCGGATCAGCATCTGGCGCATCGACGACAATGTCGTGCTGGAAAAGCTGGTGCTGACCATCGCTGGCGGAGAGGGCCGCGCGCCTACTCCAGCATGACCCATGAAAAAGGGCCGGAAGTCCGGCCCTCTCTTCCTTTGCTGCGGACGAAGCCGGTCAGCCGAAGCTGACCGACACCTTGCGGCGGCGCATCATAAGACCCACCAGTGCCAGGCCGCCGAGCATGAGCGCCCAGGTCGCAGGCTCAGGAATGGGATTGGAGGCCGGCGGCGTCACAGGCGGATTATAGGCCGCCTCGCTTACCTGCACATAGCCGCCGAACCAGTCGCCCCAGCAATCGGGGCAGGTGTAGTTCGCCTTGAAGTGCAGGGTTACCGACCCGGCATCGGCAAAGCCGGAACCGATCAGCGCGTTGGACCAGCCCGGCGTCAGATTGCTGGCGATGCTCGTGCCGTTGAGCAAAATGTCCGTGAACTGGAATTTCGGCGAACCGCTCAGAAACAGATCCACCTTGCTGTAGGTCGGCAGGTTGAACGTGAATGTCTGGTCCACGGTCGAGAATTGGGAGACCTGAACGCCCCAATAATCGATGCCGGCCCACTGGCCTGCTGGGTTGTTGATCCCGTCGGTAATGGTCGAGGTCGCCAAAGCGGGGACCGACACCAAAGACAATGCGAGCGCCGCAGCGCCAAGCCTCACGTTCATCATGCTGTTCTCTCGAAGAAGATCGGGCTCCGTCCTGGTGCGTCGCTTGCGACAATCCGGCCCTGTTGCAGCCATGATAATCGACGCGCATTCACCGAACAACTTCCTTAACCATCAATATCTTAAGGAATGGATAAGGCCGCTTCGCGCAGCGTTCCGTAGCGGCAATCTACCCGTTCGGTATAATTTGTGACAATTTGCGGCTGGACGAAAATTGCGCGCTCACCCATTCATCGGGCATGAACCGCGCATTCCTGCTGCTATCGGGCATCGTCCTGCTGCCATCCTGCACCATGGCTCCCGCTTATGAGCCGAAAAGCGCCTCCGCTCTGGGGGTGCCCGATCAGTGGTCCGTGCCCGCGACACCGGACCGGCCGGACCTGACCCGCTGGTGGCAGAGCTTCGATGATCCGGTGCTGGGCCAGTTGGTGGAGCAGGCCGCGCAATCCAACCTCGACCTCGCACAGGCGACGGCGCGGCTGCGGCAGGCGCGCGAGGCGCTGGTGGTCAGCCGCTCGAGCCTTCTCCCCTCGGCCAGTGGCTCGGCCGGTTACCGCCGGACCGAGCCGCTGCGGGGCGGCGACAGGACGACGACGCTGCCGGATGGATCGGTCGTGACCGTCGGCGATGGGGGCACCGACAGCTTTTCGCTGGGGCTGGACGCCAGCTACCAGTTCGATCTCTTCGGCGGCGTGCGCAGTTCCGTGGCGGCCAGCCGGGCGCAATATGAAGGCGCGGGCTTCGATTATGCGACCGTGCTGCTCTCGGTGCAGAGCGAGGTTGCACGCAATTATGTGCTGGCGCGTGCCTATCAGGCGCAGATCGAGAATGCGCGGTCGAGTCTCGCGATTCAGGACGATAATCTGGAGATCGCCGGCTTCCGCGTTCAGGCCGGGCTGGTTTCTTCGCTGGATGCCGAGCAGGCGCGGGCAAGCCGGGCACAGACCGCCGCCAGCCTGCCACAGATTGAGCAGCAGTATAATGCCGCCGTCTCCCGCATCGGCGTGTTGACCGGGCAGGCACCCGGCGCGCTCAAGGAGATGCTGGCAGCGCCCAAGCCGATCCCCCATGGACCGGAGGAGATCGCTGCCGGCATCCCCGCCGACGTGCTGCGCCAGCGCCCCGACGTGCGTGCCGCCGAGCGCAACCTCGCCGCCACCACCGCGCAGATCGGCGTCTCGCGCGCGCAGCTTTTCCCGGCGCTCAGCATCGGCGGTAGCCTGAGCGCGGGCGCCACCAGCATCGGCAGCGTGCTCGATACGATCACCGGCAGCCTGTTCGCGAGCCTCAGCCAGCTCATCTTCGATGGCGGCCGCACCAGCGCGCAGATCCGCTCCGCGCAGGCCGGCGCGCAAGGCGCCTTCGCCAGCTATCGGTCGACCGTGCTGACCGCGCTGGAAGATGTCGAGAACGCGCTGGTTGCGCTGCGCACCGCCGGTGAGCGGGAACGACAGTTCGCCATCGCCTTCGATGCGGCCAACACTTCCGCTCTGCTCGCACGCGACCAGTATCGCACCGGCCTCACGGACTTCACCACGCTCAACACGCAGGAAGCATCGCTCATCTCGGCCCGCAACGGCCTGGTGCAGGCCCGCGCCGACAAGGCAACCGCCCTGATCGCTCTTTACACCGCACTGGGTGGCGGGTGGGATTCCACCGTCACGCCGACCGCGCCTCAATGACCGGAAGCACAAGCATGGCAGATCAGCAACTCGATGATTTCCTCGGCGTGAAGCCGCAGCCGGCCTGGCGCCGCCATTTCAAATGGGTCGCCATCGTCGCTGGCGCGCTGCTGCTCATCCTGCTCGCCTGGCGCTTCTTCGGCAGCGCAGAGGCGCCCGGCTATGTGACCGCGCCGGTGCAGCGCAGCCACCTCGTCACCACTGTCTCGGCGACCGGCAAGCTGGCGCCGACCAATCAGGTGACGGTCGGCTCGCAGCTCTCCGGGCTGGTGGTGCGCGTGCTGGTGGACGTGAACGACCGTGTGACGCAGGGCCAGCCGCTGGCCGAGATCGACCCCGAGCAGATCGAGGACCAGATTCGCCAGGGCCGCGCCCAGCTTGCCGCCAATCAGGCGCAGGTGGCGCAGGCCAAGGCCACACTCTCCGAATCGCAGGCGCAGCTTGCCCGGCTGGAGGAGGTCGCCCGACTTTCCGGCGGACGTGTCCCCTCTAAGACCGAGCTGCAGACCGGACGCGCCAATGTGCAGCGCGCACAGGCTGCGCTGCGGGTGGCCGAGGCCAATGTCGTCGCCAGCCAGGCCGCGCTTTCCCAGAACCAGACGCAGCGCGCCCGGGCGATCATCCGCTCGCCCGTGGCGGGCGTCGTGCTCGCCCGTCAGGTCGACCCCGGTCAGACGGTCGCGGCCTCGTTCAACACGCCGACCCTGTTCGTGATCGCCGAGGATCTCTCCAAGATGAAGCTGGAGGTGGCCATTGACGAAGCCGATGTCGGCACGGTCAAGGAGGGCCAGAAGGCGACGTTCATCGTGGATGCCTTCCCTGAGCGGACCTTCCCGGCCGTCATCACCCGGGTCGACATCGGCTCCAATCTCTCGGCCAGCGCGGCCAGCGCATCCTCGACGTCGAGCACGTCCGCGAGCGGCACCACGGGTCAGGTCGTCTCCTATGCCGCCGACCTCAGCGTCGATAACGAGAAGCTCGACCTGCGCCCCGGCATGACCGCGACGGCGGACATTGTCACGTCCGACAAGAAGAATGTGCTGCTGGTGCCCAACGCGGCGCTGCGCTTCTCCCCGCAGGCGCAGGGTGGCAGCCAGGCTGGCGGCGGCCAGTCCGGCATCACCGGCGCGCTCTCCATGGGGCCGCGCCGCAGAGGCGGCGGCAATGACCGCAGCGTCACCGTGGGTCGCGGCGCGCAGCAGCAGGTCTATGTGCTGGGTGAGGACGGCAAGCCGAAAGCGGTGCAGATCACCACCGGCGACACCGACGGCTTCCATACCGAAGTGCTCTCCGGCGACCTCAAGCCCGGCATGAACGTGATCACCAGCCAGCTCAGCGGGGCCGCCAGCAGTGGCCGATAACGCCTTCATTTCCCTGCGCGGCATCACCAAGGTCTATGGCGAGGGCGCGACCGCGTTCCAGGCGCTCAAGGGCGTCGACCTCGACGTGGCGCAGGGCGATTTCGTGGCGGTCATGGGCCCGTCCGGCTCCGGCAAGTCGACGGCGATGAACATCCTCGGCTGCCTCGATGTGCCGACCTCGGGCGCCTTCATGTTCAAGGGCGTGCATGTCGAGACGCTGGACCGGGATCAGCGGGCACTGCTGCGCCGCAAATATCTCGGCTTCGTCTTCCAGGGCTTCAACCTGCTGGCCCGCACGACCGCGCTCGAAAATGTCGAGCTCCCCCTGCTCTACCGCGGCGATGCCAAGGATGCGCGACGGGAGGCGGCAATGAGCGCGCTCGAGAAGGTCGGGCTGGATAAATGGTGGGACCATACGCCCGCCGAACTCTCAGGCGGCCAGCAACAGCGTGTCGCCATCGCGCGCGCCATCGTCACCAATCCCGATGTGCTGCTCGCCGACGAACCCACCGGCAATCTCGACAGCGAGCGCTCGGTGGAGATCATGGAACTGCTGAGCGGCCTCAATCGCGATGCGGGCATCACCGTGCTCATGGTGACGCACGAGCCAGACATGGCCGAGTTCGCCCGCACCATCGTGCATTTCAAGGACGGGCTGGTCGACCGCATCGAGCAGGGCGCCGGCAAAAGGGCAATGCACTGATGCTGGGCACCACCTTCCTCCTCGCGCTGCGCTCGATCCTGCGGCACAAGCTGCGCTCCTTCCTGACGACGCTGGGCATCATCATCGGCGTTGCGGCGGTCGTGACCATGGTGACGCTGGGCAAGGCAACGACAGCCGCCGTGCAACAGCAGATCGCGGCGCTCGGCACCAACATCCTGCAGGTGCGGCCCGGCCAGGGCTTCGGCCGGGGTGGCGGCGGGCCGCGTCCGCCAGAGTTCGAGCCATCGGACGTGACGGCCATCCAGCAGCAGGTCGCGGGCGTCACGGCCGTCGCCCCGCAGGCGCAGGCCAGCGCGACGGCGATCTATGAGGGCGCCAATTGGTCGACGACGATCAACGGCACGACCATGGATTATTTCAAGGTCCAGCCCTGGCCACTGAGTGCCGGGCGCATGTTCACCCCGGCGGAGGAAACCGCCGGCAAGGCCGTGTGCATTATCGGCTCGACCGTGCAGCGCAACCTCTTCCGGGGCGACGATGCCATCGGCAAGCGCTTCCGCATCGGCGACGTCAGCTGCGACATCGTCGGCACGCTGAGCACGCGCGGACAGGCCGGCTTCGGCGGCGATCAGGACGATGTCGTCATCATGCCGATCAAGACCGTGCAGCGGCGCTTTACCGGGACGACGGATATCCGGCTGCTGATGGTGGGCGTCGATCAAGCCTATTCGACCCAGCAGGTGCAAGCCTCCCTCACCGATCTGCTGCGGGACCGGCGCAAGATCACCGGCGGCAAGGAAGATGACTTCAACATTTTCGACACCCGCCAGATTTCCGACACGCTGACCGGCACCACGACGCTGCTCACCCGCATCGTCGCGGCGGTGGCGGGCATCAGCCTTGTGGTCGGCGGCATCGGCATCATGAACATCATGCTCGTCTCCGTGACGGAACGGACCCGCGAAATCGGCATCCGCCTCGCCATCGGCGCGGTGCAGCGCGAGGTGCTGCTGCAGTTCCTTGTGGAGGCGGTGGTGCTCTCCTGCCTCGGCGGCGCGATCGGCCTGCTGTTGGCCCAGATCGCCATCGCCGTGGCGACGCCCTTGATGCAGGTGCCGTGGACGTTCGACGCGCAGATCAACGTCTTTGCCTTCTGCATCTCCGCGCTGATCGGGGTGGTGTTCGGCTTCTTCCCCGCCCGGCGGGCGGCGGCCCTGAACCCCATCGACGCGCTTCGGCACGAATAGGGGGTCTAATCCTCCCCCCGTTCGTGTCGAGCGTAGTCGAGACACGCCAGCGCTGTCCTAACGTGTCTCGACTTCGCTCGACACGAGCGGGCAGGCAAAGGCTCACAATTCCGGCAAGCTCTGCGCCATCAATCCCCAGCCCCGCAGCGACTTGTCCCGTGACCGCTCGATCAAGGCCTCCGCATCCGCGATGCTGAACGGATGCGCATCCTTCGCATCCTCCAGCTCCTCCCAGCTGATCGGCACCGCAACCGGCGCGCCAGCACGGGCGCGCGCGGAATAGGGCACCACCGCCGTGCCGCCCCGCTGGTTGCGCAGATAATCGATGAAGATGCGCCCCTTGCGCTTGGCCTTGCTCATCGTGGCGACGAAGCGCTCCGGCTCGGCCATGCTCATCGCCTCTGCGAAGCGATGCGAAAAATCCTTGTGCGTGTCCCAATCATGCCCCGGCGTGAGCGGCACGATCACATGCACGCCCTTGCCGCCGGACAGCATGGCGAAGCTGACCAGCCCAATATCCTCCAACCGCCGGCGGATATCCCGGGCCGCGCGGATGATCTCGGAGAAATCCAGCGCCTCATCGGGATCGAGATCGAAGATCATCTTGTCAGGATGCTCGACATCGCTGGCCCGCGCGGCCCAGCCGTGAAATTCGATGGTCCCCATCTGCACGCAGGCGAGCAGGCCCTCGCTGTCCTGCACGTAGAGATAATCCTCTGTGCGGCCATCCTTCTCGCGAATGGGCACATGATGCACATGGGCGCCGAACGAACCGCTATCATGCTTCTGGAAGAAGCACTGCTTCGCCCGGCCCTGCGGGCAGCGCACAAGGCTGATCGGCCGGTCCGACACGAAAGGCAGCATGAGCGGCGCGATCGCCGCATAATAATCGGCCAGATCGCCCTTGGTCTGCCCGCTCTCGGGGAAAATCACACGCTCCCGGTTGGAGATCGGCACTTCGCTTTTCGCCTTGGGTGCGGGGGCTTTCTTTTCGGGCGTCACGGCGGTCGCATCCTTGTCGCTGCGCAGCCCCAGGAAGCTGCCATGCCGAACCCGGCCGTCGCCGGTAAATTCCGCAAAGGCCACCTCGGCAACCAGATCCGGCTTGATCCACTGCGCGCCGCGTGCCTCGGCCCGAGGCACCTCGGCCGCCGGGGTCTTGCGCGCGCGGGTGGCGAAGCGAGCCGCGAGATCGTCCATCGTCGCCGCATCGAAGCCGGTGCCGACCTTGCCTTTGTAGACCAGCTCCTCCCCCTCTCGCTGGCCTAGCAGAAGTGAGGCAAACGGACGCCCCTTGGCGCTGCTGCGGCTCCAGCCGATCAGCACGAACTCCTGCCGCAGCGTACATTTGACCTTGAGCCAGTTGCGGGTCCGCGCGCCGCGATAGGGCGCATCGATGCGCTTGGAGATGATCCCCTCACCACCCGCTTTACACATGGCCGTAAACAGCTTCTCGCCCGCGCCTATGACATGATCGGCGACATGAAGCGGCGCCTGTGCCGCGTGGAGCAGCGATTCCAGCCGCTCCTTGCGCTCGATGTTCGAACTGCCGCGCAGGTCCGCGCCATCGAGGCTCAGCAGATCGAAGGCGAAGAAGCTCAGCGCAGCCTTGCCCTCACCCTTGAGCGCGGCCTGCAAGGTCGAGAAATCGGGATTGCCGCCCTTACCCAGCGCCACGATCTCGCCGTCAATCAGCGCGGGCGGCAGATCCAGCGCGGCCAAGGCGTCGGCAATGGGCTGAAACTTGTCCGTCCAGTCGAGGCCGCTGCGCGTAAAGAGCCGAACATCCGCGCCGTTGACGGCTGCGAGTGCACGATAGCCGTCGAACTTGATCTCGTGCATCCACTCATTGCCCGTTGGCACCGCATCAACCAGGGTCGCCAGCTGCACGGACTGGAAATCCGGCCGCTTGGCTTTCGACTGAGCTTTCGACGTACGGCGTGCTGGCGCCGCCGCCTTCTTGGCAGCCTTGTCATTATGCGCGGCGGCGGCCTCCATCGCCTGGGTGAAGGCCTTGCCTTTCTTGCCGGCCAGCGACTGCGCGCCCGCCGTATCCGCCGCGATCTCCGCCATGGTGCGGTCGGTGAGCACGGATGTCAGTGATTGCTCCACCAGAACGTCGCCGGTGCCGGCGAATGCGTCGTCGATCTTGCGCAGCAGCCAGTTCTCGCGCTTTTCGCCGGGGCGCGGCTTCATCCGCACCAGCAGCCATTCGCCCTTCATCCGCTCGCCTTCCAGCCGGAAATGGAGGTGGCCCTTTTCGATGTCCTTGGCGCTCTTGCCTTCCACCGGTGCCCAGCTACCCTTGTCCCACAGCATCACCGTGCCGCCGCCATATTCACCCTTGGGGATGATCCCCTCGAACGTCGCGTAGGAGAGCGGGTGATCCTCCGTGCGCACGGCGAGGCGCTTGTCGTCCGGGTCCACGCTTGGCCCCTTGGTCACCGCCCAGCTCTTGAGCACGCCGTCCACTTCCAGCCGGAAGTCCCAGTGCAGACGGGTCGCGTCATGCTTTTGCACGATAAACAAATTGCCGCCGGGGCTGCGCTCGTGCTTGCCTGCCGGCTCGGGCGTCCGCGTGAAATCGCGCTTGGCATCATAATCGGCAAGGGGGCTCTTGCGGGGCATCAGCTCTTCTCCTCTTCCTTGTCGGAGGGCCTGTCTGCGAGGCGAGGCTCGATCCAGCGCCGCTCCACCAGCCGCAGAAAGGTCAGCATCACCACCGACACGATGCTCGCCACCAAAACCAGCGGCCACTGCGCCGCACCGCACGCAATGCCCACCACGGTCGCCAGCCAGATGTGCGCCGCAGTGGTGAGATTATGGACCTCGCCCTTGCTGAAGACGATGAGGCCTGCCGCAATGATGCCGACGAACGTCCCCGTCGCCTCAAAGATACGCAGCGGGTCCATGCCCGACTGGCCGGTCGCAAGCTGACGATAAAGCGAGATCGAGCTCACCGTCATCACCGCCGCGCTGAAGCAGATGAGCCCATGAGTGCGGAGCCCGGCAGCGTGTCCGCGCAATTCTCGGTCCAGCCCCAGCGCCAATCCCAGCAGGGCCGCGATACCCAGCCGCAGCATCACCTCCCCATCGACCCAATGCAGCGGCGTTCCGGGGTTGAGATCCATGTCAGGCGCTCTTGCGGCGGCTCGACCGTGATGCGGTTGCCCGGCTTCCCGCCGCCTTCGAGGCCGGAGCCTTGGCGCTCTTGCTGGCGGTTGCCCGGCTCTTGGTGGGCGCGCTCTTGGTTGTGCCGCCCTTCTTGGCAGCCCCGCCATCGCCAACCGACTTCTTGAGCGCAGCCATCAGATCGATGACATTGCTGCCGCCGGGCCGGCTCGCTTCCTCGGCATCCTCGAGGATGCGCTTGCCGCCCTTGGCCTTGCGCTTTTTCTCGATCAGCCCCTCGAGCGCCTCGATGTAGCGATCCTGAAATTCGGCCGGGTGGAACGGCGCGCTTTTCTTGTCGATCAGCGCGGTCGCGAGATCGAGCAGATCGGCCTCCGGCTTGGTGTCGCCGATATCGCGGAAGAAGCCCTGCGCCTTCACCACCTCATCGGCATAGCGCAGCACCTCCATCACCAGCCCGCGCCCGCACGGCTTGATGGAAACCAGCTGCTCGCGCCCGCGCACGGAAAGCTGGCCCAGGCCGACCTTCTTCGCCTGCCGCAGGGCATCGCGCAGCACCACATAGGCTTCCTCGGCCAGATCATCCGCCGGCACGACATAATAAGGCTTGTCATAATAAAGCACGTCGATCTCGCTCGCGTCCACGAACTGGACAAGGTCCAGCGTCTTGCGGCTCTCGATCTTCACGGCCTCGATTTCCTCATCATCGAGCAGCACATACTGCCCCTTGGAAACCTCGAAGCCCTTCATGATCTCGTCGCGATCAACCGGCCCGACGCCGGGTGCGACCTTCTCATAGCGGATGCGCTTGCCGCTCGGTTCATGGACCTGATGAAAGGCGATCTTGGCGCCCGAGCGCGTGGCGGAAAAGACCTCCACGGGGATCGAAACGAGCGCCAGCTTGATCTGCCCACGCCAATATGCACGCGCTGCCATGAGATACCTCCGGGAATGAACCCCGCGGCGCGGTGGTTGGTTCCCTGCGGGGTCTCAAGAGGCTTGGACAAATTCCGGGATTCGGCGGAAGGCGGATGTTGCGCTCTATTTTTCAAAAGCTGCCTTTCCGGACACGACGCCATTGCGGACCTCCCCTCCGTTCGTCCTGAGTAGCTGCTGAGCCTGTCGAAGCGGCGTATCGAAGGACAAGCCCGTGCGCTGCGATGCTTCGATACGGCTCTTCGATACGCGCCTGCGGCGCACCTCAGACCCTACTCAGCATGAACGGTGAAGTTTGACCCTAACGCATCACCGTCACGGGGCGATGGTCCACGCAAGTAGAGCCGCTAGCGGTGCGGCGAGGCAGAGGAAAGTGCCAAACGGCAAGCGCATGTTCCCGGAGAGCGCGTGCCCCTTCAGACGCAGGATGACAGCCCAGATCAGCCCTCCCACGCTGGCCAGCAGCAGCACGACCGGCAGCAGCTGCCAGCCGAGCCACGCGCCGATCGCGCCGAGCAGCTTGGCATCCCCCAAGCCCAGCCCATCGCGTCCGCGCAGGCGCCGGTAGCTCATGGCCAGCAGGAACAGGCCGATATAGCCGATGGCCGCGCCGATCATGCGATCCGCAAAAGGCGCGGGCACCAGCCATTCGCCCAGGGTGAGACCCAGCACCGCAAGCGGGAGCGTCAAGGCATCCGGCAACCAGAAATGGCGCGCATCCAGCACCGCCAGCGCCAGCAAGATCCACAACGCCACCGCGACCAGCGCGGCAGCGGGCAGCGGTAAAGCCCAAGCGCTCAGGCCGCCGATGAGCGCCGAGCCCACCTCCATGATCATATGCGCCGGATCGATCCGGGCCCCGCAGGTCCGGCACCGGCCCCGCGTCCGCAAGGCGCTGAGCAGTGGAATGAGGTCGATCGCGCCCAGCGTCCGCCCGCAGGCATCGCAGGCCGAGCGCCCGCGGATCACCGACCCGCCCCGCGGCCAGCGGGTCACGATGGCACCGAGAAAACTGCCGGCGATCAGGCCAAGGCCACAGCCCAGCGCCACGCGCAACAGATCGGCCCCCAGCATCGCTTGGTCAGAACCGGCCGACGGTTCGCAGCACCTGCTCGCCATTGACTGCCTGAAAGCCGTTGGCGCCCAGCGCCGCACCGATCAGCGGATCGGTGGTGCGCATGCGCATCGTCGCCTCATAGCTGCCGTCCTGCTTGATCCGCACGAACAGTTGCTCCCGACCGGACTGGCTGACCAGCGGCAACTCAACCGCATCGCCCGCGCAGCGCACCGCGCCAGCAAGGCCATTGGCGAGACCCAGCCCGCTCATGATCGCCGGCACGCGCGCGCGCACCCGCCCTTCCGCCTTGGTGCACATGCCGCCGGAGAAGTGGACGGTCATATCCTCGAACTCGACCCGGCTCACCGGCAGCGGCGCCAGCGGTGCGCCGAGCGCGACCGATCCGGTCACATCGTCCACACCGCGCCGGTTGAGCCCCAGCGTGAAGGCCCCGCTGATATCATCGCGGTCACCCAGCCGCCGCACGATGTCGATGCGCACGCGGCCCACGAACAGCTGGATCGGGCTCAGGAACACATCAACCGTGCCCAGCTGAACCCCACGGATTTGCAGCTCCTCGGCGCCACCCCACCAGATGGGTCCGCGCAGGGATCGGGCGGCGACGCCCATGTCCTTGAGGCCGAACAGCGCGAAGGCCGCATAGAGCGGCCATGTTACCAGCAGCGCGATCAGGAAGATCACGCCGAGCATGATGCGCGCCCGCGTCGTCTGGACCATCGCCATCATGGCCGCGTCTCCTGGAACACGGCCTGTACGGAGACGGTGCCTTCTGCCGCGCCGGGGACGATGCTGATCGTCTGGACCGCAACCCCGTCTGCCTCCAGCCGCGCGATCCATTGCAACAACGGCCCGACGCGCGCCGAGGCGATGTTCACGGACATGCGGCCCTTTCCCTGCTGGTCGGCGCGATCCAGCGTGAAGCCCGCTTCCGCTGCTGTCTGGCCGATGCGTTGATCGACCGCGAGGCGATCGCCCTGGGCACGCTTTTGCGGCTTCTGGCGCAATTCCGCGACCATGGCCCGCACCGACGCATAGCGATCCAGCGCGGCGCCTTGTCGCTCCCAGCCGGCTGCCAGGCCATCATTGACCGGACGCCAGACGCCCAGCCACAGAAAGATCAGCAACGCCACGATGCCCAGCCCCGCCATGAAGCGACGCTCGGCCAGGCTGTGATTGGCCCACCAGGTCCGCAGCCCCTGCATCAGCGCACCACCGTGATATCGGCGACGATCCGCGCGCCGCGCTGCTGAACGGCGTTGGCGCTGATCCGCCAGCCGGCCTCCTGAATGGCGATCAGCACCTCATTGATCTCCTCGGCCTGATTGGCGGACAGTTGCACCCGCAGCGCGCCATCGCTGCCCTGATTGATACTGGTGAGCGTGACATTGGCATTGACCTGCATGGCGCTCATCAGCCCGGCGACCGTGCCGGTGAACCCGCCGCGCCCGCCCCGCGCGCCGAGCAAGGCGGTCACGCGCGCCTCTGCACCGGCCGCATCGGACACCGCAGGATCGACACTTTGCGCGATGGCCACAGTCTGCGCGTCCAGTCGGGAGGCCTCCGCATTCAGCCGAACGATGGTGATGAGCGAGACGATGAGGCTGGCCAGCAGAATGAGCCCGAGCATGATAGCCATGCGCCGCCAGCGATCCTTGCCGAACAAGGCCGGCGCGCGGCGAGCAAAGGCGCCCTGCCGCAGGTCGAGCGGTGGCGTGGCGAGCGCCAGCAGCAGCGCCTCATCGACATTGTCGGGCGGCAAACGAGTTAGCGAGGCCTCGCCGATGATGAGCGGCGCATGCGGCTCGCTGCCATCGAACGCGCTGTCACGCCCGCGCACCACATCCGCGCCGCCAATGGGCGCATGGACGAAGCCGTCCTCGGGCGCCGGCAGCAGCAATGCGGAAGGGACGAGACTTGCCTGCGCGATGCCATGCTCTGCTGCCCAGTCCACCCAATGCGTCATGGCGCTGCGGCTGGTGACGGCGACCACATGCGGCGCATCGGGATCGTCATTGGCGGCAACGGCAGCGTGAAGCTGGTCGCCATCGCCAATGCTCGCCTCCAGCGCCATCAGCCGCGCGGCGGCGGCGCCTTGCTTTGGCGTCATGCCGGGGCAGGCGATGAAGTGGAGCGTCGTCACATGCGGCGGGAGCACCAGCATGGCGTGGCCGACGGCGGGCTCGGTCTCGTTCGCCTGTTCGGGCGGAAACCATTCGGTGCCGCGTCCGCGCCGCACGATCTGCTCGTCCGCCACCCGATACCAGACCGGGGGCGTGTCGCTCTCGCGCGGCAGAACAATGACATAATCGTGCTTCAACTCTCGTCACCCCATTGGCGGCGCATCAGCCGGGCCGGCTGCGTCTCCGCATCGATCAGCACAATCTCACTCACCTGGTCTCCCCCGAGATCCGCCCGCAACGTCGCTTCGAACCAGCGCGTCTTGGCCACGGTCTGGTTCTTCACATCCTCGGGCAACGCAAGCCTGACAAGCTGCGGGAGAGACCAGAAGGCGTTCACGCTGCCATACCCATCCGCAGGGCGCTGCGCCAGCACCTGCCGCGCCTGTTCGAGCCCGAGACCGTCCGGCGCGAGCATGGCCAGCAGCACGGCCTGCCCCGGCAGCAGCGTATTGATGTTGATCGGCGAGAGCCGCGTCGTCGGCAAGGCGCAGACCCACGGGCGGATGCGCTGATAGACCTGCGGCGTCATGGCATTGACCATCAGCAGCTCGCTCGGATCGGCCATCAATGTGTTGGCCGCGCGATAGGGCGGATCGAACCCCGCATAATAATTGTCCTCCGCGCCGCCATTGCCCGGCTCTGAATCGCTGTCGATCCAGTCGGCGGCGGAAATCGCGATTTGCGTGGCGGCATTCTGATCCACGCCGAGCAAACGCATCAGTGCCGCGAACTGAGCGATGCCGACCGGCCGGGCAGCGAGTTGCATGGTGGAGGTATCCCCCTCTACCCCACCTGCCGGTTCCGGCCCCACGACCAGGCTGTTGAGATTGAAGCAGTTGCCGCGATCGACCAGTTGCACGGTCACCGCGCCGCCGGGCACGGAGATGGTCTGGTCGCGGCCCAGCCAGCCGCCCTGCAGGGTCGTGCGATCCGCATTCACCGCCACAAGGTCGCTCACCAGATTGGCCACCATCTGCTCGCCGGTCAGCAGATAGGCGCGGCCCTGATCGGCCGAGACGATGTTGCGGGTCATCCGGCTCGCCAATGTGAGCCGATCCAGCGCGACCGCCGTCACGACCGAAAGAATGGCCACGAGCAGCAGCACCGTGAGCAGCGCAGCGCCCCGCTCACGCGCGGGTATTGCCGCGCTGGCATGAAGGGGGTCAGGGCGCACTGGCAGCCTCCGCCCCTTCAGCCGGCGGCTGATACATGGCCGTGCCGACCGGGAAACGCAGCGTCACCGGCGCGGCGCCCCGGCGCTCCACGGTTATTTCGACGACGGTCGGCAGTTCGGTCGGCCGGGCGGGCGCCCAGCGGTCCTGCCAGGCGCCGTTGCGGGCCCGGTAACGCAGGCTGAGCGCGGTCACATTCTCGAACAGCACGGATGGGGCCGGCGGCTGCGCGCCATCGAGCGCCGGGTAGCCGATGCGTTCCAGCCGCCCGTCCCGCCACCAATATTCGATCTTCTGCAAGGTCGGTCGGCGCAATGTGGCAGGATTGCTCCAGCCCGCGCGCACGAACTGGATCAGCGGCTCCTCGCTCTGCGCGGCGCGGCCGAAAAAAGCCGGCGCGAACGTTCCGGCCTCCGTCCGGCTGATCCGCGTCACAGCCTGCGAGAGATCGGCATCCAGCAGGGACACGCCACGCTGCACATCGGCCAGCGCATCGAGATTGCGGCTGATTGCAGCCTGTCCGTCCACGCTGGTGCGCAACAGCACGACACCGGCCGTCGCGAGCATGGCGAAGATCATCACCGCCACCAGCAGCTCGATGAGGGTAAAGCCATCCTCGCCCGCATGGGCATGGCCAATAGCGCGCGCGTCAGTCACCGCTGGTCACCTTGCCATCCAGCGTCATGCGCACCGGCAGTTTCTGCCCGTCACGCTCCAGCGCAAAATCAAGCGGCTGATCGGCCTGCCCGACGCTGTCGAACATCACCCGCAGGCGCGTCTGCTGGCCGAGCGCGGCGCGGGTCTCGCCGGACCAGTCATGCGCGGCCAGCGGTCCTTCCGTGATCGGCTCCCACTGCCCCTGCGCCCGCCGCTCGAAACCATAAGCGGTGGTGGAGACCCACAGGGCGACCGGGCGTCCGGCGATGACGGCACTGTCCCGCGCGGCGCGCACACGCCCGGCAAAGCGGTCCACATCGCCCGAAACCCGCCCGCGCGGATCGGCCATGGTGAGGACAACCGCGCCCGAGATCAGCCCGATAATCGCGATGACGACCATCAGCTCAACCAGCGTGAAGCCGGCCGTGCTGCGCCTCACAGGAGATGCTGGTGCCCGCCGCCGCATCATTGCGCCGGTCGCCCGAAGGTGAGCACGGCGGGCGACTGGCCCGGCCCGGCATCCACGCGCACCGTCACAATGAGCAAGCGCCCGTCTTCGCCCTTGGCGACCCGCTGGATCCACGGCCATTTGCGGCCGCCATTCTCGGCCACGCCGTTGCTGGCGCCCAGCGCTGGCGGCTGCGGATCGGTCATTCGTTCGATCATGAGGTTGCGCGCGACGATCTGCGCCATGGTCCGGCTGTTGAGATCGACCGAGGTCCGCGCCGAGACGCCCTGCAGACGCACCAGCGCCAGAGCGGCGAGGCTGAAGATAGCGAGGGCGACCAGCATTTCCAGCAAGGTGAAGCCGGCGGATGCGCACGCGCGGCGCGGCATGGGCAAGCCCTGCCGATGACCGGGCGTGCCCCGCCTCATGCCTCAATATCCCTGACGGACCGGCGCCGGTGCGCTGCCCTTAAAGATCGCTCGAATAGATGTCGGCATTCTCGCCCTCGCCTCCTGTCTGGCCATCAGCGCCCAGCGAATAGACGTCGAAGGCGCCATGGCGGCCGGGCGCGGCATATTGATAAGGCTTGCCCCACGGGTCGTTCGGCAGCTTCTTGACATATCCGCCGACGCGATAGCGCTCCGGCTGGGCAAGGCCCGGCGGCGGCGCGGTCAGCGCGTTCAGGCCATCGCTGGTGCTGGGATAAGTGAGATTATCCAGCCGATATTGCTCCAGGGCGGATTCAATGACGGAAATATCCGCTTTCGCCTTGGCGACGTTGCTGGTGCCGAGCGCACCGAATACGTTGATCGCCACGATGGTGCCGAGCAGGCCGATGATGACGATCACCACCAGCAGCTCAATGAGCGTGAAGCCCTGCTCGCTCGGCCGCTGCGGCCCCCGCAGGGCAGGCCCGAAGGATCGCGACCGCCGTGCCTTGCGGCGAAGGGAGGAGGCAAGAAAACGCGCGAACTTCATGAGTCAGACTCCGGCACCGGTGAGATTCTGCAATTGCATGATGGGCAGCAGAATCGAGAGGATGATGATCGCCACGATACCACCCATCAGGATGATGATCAGCGGCTCCAGCATGGAGAGCGCCGCAGCGGTGAAGCTGTCGAACTCGCGCTCCAGATATTCGGCGGCGCGCTCCAGCATCAGGTCGAGCTGGCCGGCGCTTTCGCCGCTGGCCGCGAGATAGACGAGCAGCGGCGGGAACACATCGGCGCGACGCATCGCAGCGGAAAGACTGCCGCCGCCGCGCACCGACTCCACGATCTCGCTCGTCGCAGCCCGCAACACGCGGTTGTGGATGGTCGGCACGGTGAGCGAGAGGCCTTCCATCACCGGCAGGCGGCTCTGCACCATCGTTGCCAGCGTGCGGGCCATGCGCGCGGCGTGCAGATCGCGCAGCAGCCGGCCGACGAACGGCACGCCAAGCAGCATCGCGTCGGCACGCAGGCGCACATCCTCATTCTTGAGCGCCCGCCAGCCGATCAGACCGAGCGCGACCAACAGGATGAGGATCGCCCACCACCAGCTTGCCAGCATGTTCGAGATGCCCATCACGATGCGGGTGAGCAGCGGCAGTTGCTGGCCCAGCGTATCGAACTGTTCCACCACCAGCGGGACGACGAAGATCATCAGCGAGATGATGACGATCACCGCGAACGCCGCGAGAACGGTGGGATAAGCCAGCGCCGTCAACAGCTTGGAGCGCATCACGGCCTGCCGTTCCAGCAAGACCGCCAGCCGCTCGGTAAGCATCGGAAGACTGCCGGAGCGCTCCCCCGCCGCGATCATCGCGCGATAGAGGCCGGGGAAGCTGCGCGGGTCCATGCCCATCGCCTCTCCCAGCGTGCGTCCCTCGACCACGCCCTGATGGACCCGCGAGACGATCTCGCGCACATGGGGCTTCTCGCTCTGCCGGGTGATCGTGCGCAGCGCTTCTTCCAGCGGCGAGACCTGCGCCAGCGTGGAGAGCTGACGCGTGAACAAGGTGAGATCCTTGTTTGAGAGCCGATTGCGCTCGAAGCTCAGCAGGCTGCGCGCCGGCCGGACCTTGCCTTCGGCCTTGGTGCCCGACGAACCCCGCCCCTCGCCGATGCGCACCACGAACAGCTTCTTCGCCGCCAGCGCGCTGCGCGCATCGGTGGCGGTTTCCGCGCGGATCAGCCCGCGCTTCTCCCGCCCGGCGCCGTCGATGACGACATAGTCGAACTCAGGCATGGCCGCTCTCGGGCATCGCGATTTCAGGCATCGACCGCTTCGTGCCGCGAAATGCGAATCGCTTCTTCCGCGCTCGTCTCGCCGCTCAGCACCAGCGCCCGCGCGGCGGAAACTAGATTGGGGGCATTGAGATAGGCGTGGCGAGCAATGCGCGATTCATCGCCGCCCTCGTTGATCATCCGGCGGATCGTCTCGTCCACGCGAATGGCCTCGAACACGCCGATCCGGCCCTTATAGCCGCTATTGCCGCACTGGTCGCACCCGCGCGGGCGATAGATTAGCGTACCCTCGTCAATGCCGAGCAGCGCGCTGACCGACTTGTCCGCCGGCACCTGCTCGCGACAGTGCGGGCACAGCCGCCGCACGAGCCGCTGGGCGATGACCGCGCGCAGCGTTGAGGCGAGCAGGAACGGCTCCACCTTCATGTCGCGCATCCGGGTGATCGCGCCCACCGCATCATTGGTGTGGACGGTCGAGAGCACGAGGTGGCCTGTGAGCGAGGCTTGCACGGCGATTTCCGCCGTCTCCCGGTCGCGAATTTCGCCGACCATCACCACATCGGGGTCCTGGCGCAGAATGGCGCGCAGACCGGCGGCGAAGGTCAGGCCAACCTTGGCATTGACCTGCGTCTGGCCGACACCCTCGATGGCATATTCCACCGGATCTTCCACCGTCAGGATATTGCGGCTGCCGTCATTCAACTGGCGCAGGCCCGCATAAAGCGTCGTCGTCTTGCCGCTACCGGTCGGGCCGGTGACGAGGATGATGCCGTTCGGCTCCTCCAGCGCGCGACGGAAGACGCCATCGGCCGTGCCAGTCAGCCCGAGCACATCGAGCGAAATGCCGGCATTCTCCTTGTCGAGGATACGCATGACGACGCGCTCGCCCGCCCGGCTGGGCAAGGTCGAGACGCGCACGTCCAGCAGCTTGCCGCCCAGCGTGAGGCCGATGCGACCATCCTGCGGCACGCGCCGCTCGGCAATGTCCAGCCGCGCCATCACCTTGATTCGGCTGACGACGACCGGCGCGACATGCGGCGGCATCCGCAGCGTCTCGGTCAGCACGCCATCCCTGCGCATCCGCACGACGAGGCCTGTCTCATAAGGCTCGATATGGATATCGCTGACGCCCTGCCGGGCCGCTTCGGCGAGAATGCCGTTGATCAGGCGGATCGCCGGGGCGTCGTCGCCGCTGTCGAGCAGATCCTCGGCGGTCGGCAGGTCGCCCGCGATGAAATCGAGATCGTCCCCGCCCATGGCGAGCGAGCCGGCCATCGCCGCTGCCGAGCCTTCCATGGCGTAATGGTTGGAGAGATGCTTGTCGAAATCCTGCTGGCTGACGATCGAGACATCGAAGCTGCGGGCAAGATGCCGCCGCACCTCCACCAGCACGCGCGGATCGGCGCCCTCCCGCATCGCGACGGCAAGGCGGGGTTGCGCGGCATCCGCATCGGCCTTGTCCGCCACTAGCACCACGCCATGCTTGCGCGCGAAGGCATAGGGAATATCGACCGGCAAGGTCTCGTGAACCAGCGGTGCGGGTTCGTCAGATGCCTGCACCGGCACAGCGGGTTCATCCAGTGCCGGCACCGGCAAGGGCGCGCCTTCGGCCTGAGCGGGGCGCTCAGGCTCGCTCATGGCACGTCCGTCGTCTTGACTGCGCCGGGCCGCACGACCTGCTGGGAGCGCACCTCCTGCCCGGTTGTGATCCGCCCGTCGACCACCTGATCGCCGGGCTTGGGCTCGGCGACCGGCGGCGTCGTGCCCAGATATTCGCGCACGAGCTGATCGATGGACGGCTCGACATCCGGGTTGGCGAGCATCTGCTGGCCGCGAATATAGCCATAGCGCTGGGCGGTCATCTTGCGCGCATCGGCGCGACTGCCGAGGATCGTCGGGCGGATGAAGACCATGAGGTTGGTCTTGGCCTTCGCCCGGCTGCGCGACTTGAACAGCTCACCGATCAGGGGAATGTCCCCCAGCAGCGGGATCTTCTCGATCGTCCGGCGTTCATTCTCGTCGAGCAGGCCGCCAATGGCGAGGATATCGCCATTATCGACCAGAACCGTCGTCTCGAACTCGCGCTTGTTGATGATGAGATCGCTGCTGTTGTTGGAGACCGGTCCGGCGACGCTGCTGACCTCCTGCTTGATGAACAGCTTGATCGTCCCTTCCGAGCTGATCTGCGGCGTCACGTCGAGCATGATGCCGACATTCTGCCGCTGCACGGTGCGGAACTTGTTATCGAAATTGGGGCTGAGCGCCTCGCCCGTCGCAACCGGCACTTCCTGCCCGACGAGCATCTTGGCCTGCTGGTTATCGAGCGTGGTGATGTGCGGCGTCGAGAGGATGTTGCTCTCGGTATCCGACTGGACGGCGTTGATGATCGCGCCGAACACGCCGTTGCTGCCCAGTTCCGTCGCGATGCCGCCAAAGCCGCCGCGCGCCGCTGCCAGCGAATCGACGGCCGCGCTCTGGAGCTGATTGGCAAGGCCGCTATTCTCGGTCGTCGTGGTCGTGGTGCGCGTACCGTCCGGCGCCACCACCACCGTTTCCGTCTGGCTCAGATTTCGGGCGGCAAGCGCGCCGGCCAGCGTCAGGATGTTCGGGCTGGCATTGGAATAGTTCGTCGCGGCAAAGCCGGTCGACGTGCTGCCGACAAGGAACTGCACGCCGAGTTGCCGCGCGGCATTGTCGCCGATTTCGACGATGATCGCTTCGACCAGCACCTGATCGCGACGGGTATCGAGCTGGCGGATCACTTCGCCGAGCATCCGCTGCGTGTCGCCATTGGCCGCGACGATCACTGCATTGGCGCCCTCATAGCGCGTTACGACCGCGGGGCCGCGCCCGATGCCGCTTCCGCTGGCCGCCGTGGCCGCAGCGGGGGTCGAGACCGGCGCTGCGGACGCCGCCGGCGCGCTCCCAGCCGCAGCCGGCGTGCTCGACCGCGTGGGCGCCGAGGGCGTCTCCGACACCACCCCGGCCTGACCCAGCAACTGCTGCAGCACCGGCAACATCTTGTCGGCATCGGCATGTTGCAGCCAGTAGACGCGAATTTCCGTGCCGGAAGCCGCACGCCCGTCGATATCCCGCACCATCGCGGCGAGGCGCTGCACGGTCGTCGCGTCGCCGCGCAGGGCGATGCTGTTGGAACTGTCGATCGCGACGATGGTCGCGCGGGACGGCGCGCCCTCCTCGCCCGCAAGCAGCCCTTGCAGCGACGTCGCGATCTCGCGCGCGCCGGCATTTTTCAGCGTGATGAGCTGCGTGGTCGATCCGTCCGTATCCACCTGCGCGAGCACCTGCCGGATGCGCCGGATATTGTCGGCATAATCCGCCACCACGATGGAGCGGCCGGAGCGGTTGGCGGTGATCGAGCCATCGCGGCTGACCAGCGGGCGCAGCGTTTCCAGCGCAGACTGCGCGTCAATGGAACGCAGGCGGATGACTTCGGTCACGAACTGGTTGCTGTTAGCGGCCCGGCCCACCTGCCCCGGCTGGCCCGCCGCGCCCTCGACCGGCTGGATGCGGAACGCACCGCCCGCGGCAGGCACGGCGACCAGCCCGTTGGCGCGGAGCGTCGAGAGGAATATCTCGAAATATTCCGAGCGCGACAGCGGCCGGTCCGTCACAACCGAAACCTTGCCCTGCACCCGATTGTCGATGATGAAGGTGCGCCCGGTCACCCGCGCCGCATCCTGAATGAAGGCGCGCACATCGGCATCCCGCACATTCAGCGTCAACTGGCCGACCGCCGGCACGGCGAGCAGCAGCGCGATCATGGCGCTGCCGGCGAAACGGCGGAATTTGGGAAGCAGGGTCATTGGCGTTCCGGGAGATTGAGTGAGATGGGCACGGTGGAGGCACCGCGCTCGACCATGAGGGACAGGCGCGCGCCGGGCCGGAGCGCCGCCTGCAACTGGGCGATGTCGCCCATGGACGTGACCGGCCGCCCGTTGATCTGCACAATGATGTCGCCGGGCCGAAAGCCGACCTGTGACAGTGCGCCGCTATCGCTGCCGGCGTTGAGGACGATGCCGGTGACTTTCCCGTCCTGATTGCGCGGCGCCATGTTGACCGCCTTCATCACCGAATCGGGCGTCAACGCCGCGGCAGGCGCCTGTGGGCCGGCGCCGGTCGTCATCTCCGGCGGCATGGCAGGGCCGCCCTCGGCCGGCGGCGCGGGCACCACGGGCGCGTCGCCACCGGACTGATCGATGTAAAGCGTCTCGCCGACACCGCCGCGCTCGATGACGACATGATCGAACTGCACGGCCTTCAGGATGATGCCCGGGGCGATCTGATCGCCCACGGCATAGCTGGCCTGCTCGCCCGCCTCATTGGCGATGATCGCCGAGCCCTGGCCCGACGCCTCGTTGAGACGGATGCCGAACAGGCGGAACGGCAGGGACGTGACTTGCTGCACGCCACCCCCAGCGCTCGCGCCGTTGCGGAAGAACGGATCGAAGCCGGCGAACAGGGCGGTTCTGGCATCGGCGGAGACGAGCACGGGCTCGCGCGCGCGCCAGTCGCCGAACAGGCCGACCGGCGTGCCGAGCGCCCAGAGCAGCCGGGCGATCTGAATGATGAGGACGACGAGCAGCACCGCCTCGATCCATTGACCGAGGCTGGAAGAACCGGCGGGCCGGCCCTGTCGCGCGCGCCGAATGAGATCGGTCCACCGCATCCTAGATTTGATGCCCTCCAGCAAAGCAAGCGCTGCCTATGCGCGGTGTATGACTGATCCGTTTCACCATGGTTACCAAAAAATGACAACCGGCGCTGAGATGCGCCGAATGGCCGGTCGAACGCCGTCTACCCCGCAAAAATAATCGCCGTGGAGCGGTTGATCCGGCTCCGCTCCCGTTGCTAGACGCACCGTTCAGCCATGTCGATGCTCGACGCACCTCTTCTTGCCGGTCAGCCGGGCATTCAGCGCCTCCCTCGGCGCGACCTCACGCTGTTCGTGAAGAAGGGTTTTCTCGATTCGGACGAATGCGCAGGGCTGATCGACCGCATCGAAGCCAACCGCCGGCCTTCCACCATCGCCGACGATCTCGGCTATGAAGCCTTCCGCACCAGCGAGACCTGCGATCTGGAGGATAGCGACCCCTTCGTCGCCGCGATCAACGCCAAGCTCGCGGCCTATAGCGGCATCGATCCCGCGCAGGGCGAGCAGCTGCAGGGGCAGCGCTACGCCGTGGGTCAGGAATTCAAGGCGCACACAGATTATTTCGAGCCGGGCGGTATGGATTTTGAGCGCTACTGCGGTCGATCGGGCAACCGCACCTGGACGTTGATGGTCTATCTCAACCAGCCCGCCGCCGGCGGCGCCACGCGCTTCACCCAGGTGGACAAGATGATCCAGCCGGAAACCGGCAAGCTGGTCGCCTGGAACAATCGCCTGCCGGACGGGACAATGAACCCGGCCACCATCCATCACGGCATGAAGGTGCGCTCGGGCGTGAAGTACATCATCACGAAATGGTATCGCGAGCGCCTCTGGGCGGGTTAAGCCCGGCGCGGTCCCCATCCCGATCAAGCCCGCGCGCGAAAAAGGGCGACCATGGGGCCGCCCTCCTTCGTTCACGCTATGGGTGCGTCAATCGGATCAGAAATTGACGCTGAACGATGCCTCGAAGCTCGTGCCGGGCTTGTAGAGATTGTAGTAGACCCGGTTCACGCCGTTATCCTGAAATTCCTTGTACTTGGTGCCTGTGATGTTGCGCACCTCCAGCTTCAGCTCGCTTTCAACCCGGCCGAGCTGGATGCCCTGCCGCGCCACGAAATCGACCGTGAAGCCCGGCTGCTCGACAATGTCCGGCTGGCCGGAGAAGCCGCGCCGCGTCACGCGCTGGCTGGCATAGTTGATGAGGAAGGTCTGCTGCGATAGGCGCGACGTGTCTTCGAGCCCGATCTGCATGTTGAGCAGGTGATCGGACTGGCCGGTGAGCGACGCGCCATCGCGGAACACGTTGGTCGCGACCTGCGGCGGCACGCCGTAGATCATCACCTGATCGTCCGCCTTCACCTTCAGCTTTGAGCGCGAATAGGTGTAGTTGAGGATCGTCACCACGCGCCGGTCCGGCGCCATGTCACCCAGCGACCAGTATTTCTGCGTCTCGAACTCGACGCCATAGAGATTGGCCTTGGGCGCGTTGGCAAAGCTAGTGGTGAAGCTGTTGTCGCCGACGGGCGAGATGTAGGTCTCGATCGGGCGGTCGATCTTCTTGTAGAAACCCGCCAGCGAGATGCGCTGATCCCGCGCGAAATACCATTCGTAGCGCAGTTCGGCGTTGAACAATTCGCTATCGACCAGCAGCGGATTGCCCTGGAAGGACGTGTTGGTCTCCGGATCGTAATAGGATTGGAAGATCAACTCGCGGAACTGCGGCCGGGCGATGGTCTTGGAGGCATTGGCGCGCACCTGCATATCGCCGAACGCGTAAGTGAGCGTGGCGGTCGGGAGCCAATAGTCCTTCTTGAGCCCCGTCGAGGCATTGGAACTGCTCGGAACGCTGAACACCTGGATCGGCCGCACCGCTTCAAAACCGCGCTCGTAGCGAACGCCGGCGTTGAGATCGAGGCCGTCCATGAGCGTCGCCTGGATCTGGCCATAGGCGCCATGCACTTTCATGCGGGCGCGGAAGGCCGGATCGGTCTCGGTCGTCTCGAAGAGCTGGTAGCCGAAATATTTTGCGAGGTCGCCGTCCAGCAGCAGATCGGGGCGGAGAGCGCCCACGCCAGCCGGGAAGCTGCCCGGCGCCTGGATGCGGAAGTCGCGCCGCTCGGAGGTGCGGATCGTCTTCATATAGGCATAGCCCACAGTCGCCCGCACAGTCGGCAGCAGCGGGTAGGACAGGTCGATCCCGCCCGAGAGCAGGTTCTCGTTCAAGTCCGAAAAGGAGAAATTGGCCGTACCCACCTGCCCGCTCAGGCGGTTGATGTACTGATCGCCGAACGGATCGATGCTGGTCGGCGCGTTGGTGCGGACATAGGTGAAGCCGAGCTCGTAGGGCGCCTCGCGCTGCGAATTGGCATAGCTGCCGCGCAGATCGACCTTCAGCTCGCCAAAGCGCAGCTCGCCAACCAACTGGGTGTTGATGAGCTGGCGCTCATACCAGGCGGTATCCTGATTGAGGAAATCGAACCCGGCGGACGCCGCGATCTGGCCGTTGGAGAGCCGCGCCTGCTTGATCGTGTCGCGAATGTAGAGGTTGGTCCAGCGCAGCTTCTGCTCGCCAAATTCCAGGCCAAAGCCGAGCAGGCCGTTGACGACCACGCGGTTGTCGGTCGCGACCGTGTAGAAATCGCTTCCGAGCTGCGACAGGTCCAGGCTGGCGGCTGACTGCTGGAGAATGTCGCGCGTGCGCCACTTGCTGCTCCAGCCGGCGCTGGCAATGACGCCGAGCGTCGACCCGCCAAGATCCAGGCTGGTGCCGGCGCTCAATGCCACGCTGCCGCTCGGCGGCATGTTGAAGTTGCGCTGGACGATGGCGTTCCGGCCGTTTGCGATCTGGCCGATGATGGCTGCCTGATCGACGCCCACGTCGCTGATCTTGGCGCCGCTGGCGAAAAACTGGGCCAGCGCCGGCGGCGTATCGCGCGCGCCATTGTCAAAGCCCGACCAGTCGGTGCGCGAGCCATAATAGGTATAGCCCAGGCGACCCGTGGTCTCGCTGTTGAAGCTGAGCCCGCCCGAGACGCTGAGGAAGGAGTCATCCGGGATCGCGCGGGTCGTGAGGTTGATCACGCCGCCACCGAACTCGCCGGGGAAATTGGCCGAATAGCTCTTCTGCACCAGCGACGAGGCGACGAGGCTGGTCGGGAAGAGATCGAGCGGGACGACACGCTTGAGCGGCTCGGGGCTCGGCAGTGGCGAGCCGTTGAGCAGCGCCAGCGAGTAGCGATCGCCCAGACCGCGCACATAGACATAGCCGTTGCCGACCACGCTGAGGCCGGTCACGCGCCCGAGAGCGCCGGCAATGTCACCCTCGCCGGTGCGGGCAATCGCTTCGGCCGAGAGCAGGGACACGACGGCAGGCGCCGATCGCTCGATGTTCGCGCCGCGACGGCCGGTGACGATGATGTCGCCGCCGCCGGGAATGGAAACCTCTGCGGCATCGGCGGGTGCAGCCGCCGCTTCGCTCGCGCCGTCGGCGGTCTGCGCGGCATCCATGTCCTGAGCCCAGGCGGCGGATGCGGTCAATGCGGTTGTCACGAGCAGCAGACCCGCGAAACGGAGCGGCGTCACCATCGATAGTCCCCTTAAATCACTGTGGAGAGAGGCGGGCGGGTGCGCTGCGCATCCACCCGCCTCCATTGTCATCTATTGTGTCAGGCGGTCGGCAGCGACGTGCAGGCGCGGGTGGTGTCCGAGCCGTTGTCAAAGGTCGCCGTGCCGGAATTGCAGGTCCAACCCTGGTACCAGCTGTCATTGGCGTCCTTCACCGCGCCGATGTAGTTCACCGCCGTGAAGAAGGAGCCGAGGGTCGTCACGTCGAAGGCGCTGACGCCATTCTCGGTGGTGCCGTTGACGAACACGCTCACCAGCGACGGGGTATAGGCTGCGCTATTGTTTGTGCCGGCCTGGAAGATGGCCTGCACGTCAGCCGCCGTCACGCTGTTCTTCCCGAAGAAGGCACCGCTGGACGGGCACTGCATCTGCACCGAGCGGAAAACGGGCGCGCCGGCTTCGTCGGTTGCGGCATCGACCGTGGCAGAAGCCGTCGCGGCCTGGCTGATGCCGAGGCAGGGGAAGTTCGGGCTGATGACGATGCTGTTGACCAGCGTGTAGTCGGCCGCACCACGGATGTAGACTAGCGCGCCGTTGCTGTTGGCCGTCGAACGACCGATGAACGTGGCGTTGGACACCTTGGTGTTCTGGCGCGGCGTGTTGGTGGTGAAGGCATTGTCGCTGTCCGCCTCGATGAACGAGTCGCCGGCGCCGCCGCCAGCGCGGTGGATGCCGAGGACGAACTGGATGTTCGCCTTCACGCCCGTGTCAGTGTCGAGGATGTCGTCCTCAGCGCCCGTCGACACGAAGTGCTTCATATTCACCACGCCACCGAAAGCTTCGACCGCATCGTCCGAGCTGTTGTGGCTCTGGATGTGATCGAGGGTCGTGGCCGAGCCGACACCGCCCAGCGTGAGCGACTGGAGCTCCGAGTTCGCGCCCAGCACATAACCAGAGTAGCGGATCTGGACGTAACGCATCGTACCGCTGTTATCCGCCACGATCTGACCGCCGAAATAGGCCGGGTCAGCCGCGCCCTCGGTCTGACGATAGCAATCATTGGAGCCCGGGGTCGCGCCGCCGATGGCGCAATCGGTGGTCGGCGCACGGCCGAGCAGCACAACGCCGCCCCACTGACCCGACTTGGAGTCGTCATTCAGACCAAGCACATTGTCGCGGCTGGTGAAAATGATCGGCTTTGCGACGGTGCCGACAGCGTTGATCTTGTTGCCGCGATTGACCGCCAGCCAGGACACACCGGTGCCGCCATAGACGATCACGCCAGGCTCGATCGTCAGCGTGACAGCGGGGATCGTGCAGCCAGAGGGGACCAGCGCATCCGAAGGACCGCGATCGCAACCGACATCGACTCGACCGGGGAGTTGATACAGCAGGCCGGAGACCTTGGGCAAAGTCACGTTCGCGCGAATTTGTGCCGGAAGGCTGCAGACGCGCCAGGTGCCGGTGGAGCCCGTGATCGTGCCTGCGTCGGTCAGTCCCTGCGGGTCCGCAATCGTGGGGCACCCGGCAGCCGGCGTTACGCTCGTAGTCGGCGTAGGTGTCGGCGTCGGCGACGGGGTGGGTGTCGGGTTGACGATGACATTGCCGCCCGTACCCGGCGACGCGATATCCTGCGCACCGCAACCGGCGAGCAGCGGCAGGGCCACGCCTGCCAGCATGAAGTTGATAGTCCGATTGATCAGTTTCATCGTCGTCTCCGCTGCCGGATGTTCCGGATTTCGATTGCAGGACGGCCAACGGGAGTAGCGACTCTGTGAAGTCCCCCTTGCGCCCTCGGCGCGGCAGCTAGGCGATGAGTGTGACAGCGGGATGCAATCCCCGCGTCATCCGCGTGACGGATTCATGTCAGTTTTATTGCAGGCGCTTGGGGCAGCGGCCGACCACATGGACAAGGCCGCGAACATCCGCCCAGCTTTCGGAAGCGAGAAGATGTACGGCATTGGAGCTGCCGGTGGCGGGCTCGCCGTACCCCTCAATAGAAAAAGGTGCGCAAGACCTGCGTCCGCGCACCTTCTCGTGATGATGTCCGGCCGGGAGCCGGATCGGCTTCAGTGCTGATCGAGGCGCGCCAGCAGAGTGCGGGCGACGGCGTGGCTCGAATAGCTGGCGCCATCGGCCAGATCGAGCTGCTCGGCGGGCAGCGACTGAACGCGCATCAGCGCCTCGCGCGCCTCGGCCTTGCGCTGCGTACGCGCATAGACCGTCGCGATATTGATGAGCCGCGCGGGATCGGCAGCATCGGTCATGCTGGCCGGTTGCAACAGCCGCTCGGCTTCATCCAGATTTCCGGCAGAAATGGCGGTGGCGGCGTAGCTGCCCGTGGCGCCGCCGGTCTGGGCGATCGCGCCTGTGCAGCCCAGTGCCGCGAGCGCGGCGCCTCCTGCAACCAAAATCTTGAAATTCATGACAATTCCTCTCGTATCTTTTGAAATCTGACCGAGAGTATTTCAGTTTTATGACTCGCTATCAATATTCGAACAAAAATTTTTAAATTCACAAAATCATAAGGATAGTCATCATATTTGGTATGTACGTACGAGAGGAGCATTTTGTCATAATTCTGTAATATTCATGATTCTGTGCTTCGCAGCATCGCTCGGGGCCCACAATCTCCAGAGCCGCGCGAAGCAGCGCCCCACAGAAGTCGGGTCTTCAAAAGCTGTGCGAGAAGGGCTGAGGTGGGGAGCTTCTGTTGCCCGGCGCTCCCCGTGCCGCTGGAATCCGATTCTGTTGCCCGGTTCGGTCCAACCGCGTTCTGTTAGGGTAATGTCAGGCCGTGAGGCCCTCAATTACGCTGCAAGAGCAAGTGCTTCGTTATCGTTGGCACTTATGGGTTTTGAGCCTTGAACGGGTTACTCAGCCCGGGCAAAAACAGCGTTTTTCAACACACGTCGATCCTAGTTCGGCCCCGTCAGGAACAGTTCTTCCTGAAAGGAAGAGCCACTTCTGGTGGAGCCGCCGGGTACCGCCCCCGGGTCCGCTGCGCCTATTACACGCCGCAGTTTATCGCCATAGCCGGACAAGCCGGCAGATCCTCATATAGGGATCAATTCGCGGTTGAGAAGCCCGCAGACGCAAACAGCCCGGCATAATCCCTGTGGACTATGCCGGGCCGGTCGAACCAAACGCTCAGCGAGCGTTCAGATCAATTGGCAATTCACTTGGCCGCGTCGATCGCGTCAGCCTTCTCGTCGCCCATGTTCCGCACGGCATCCGCACGATTTTCAAGACGATCCACGGCGTTTTCCGCGCGGTCTTCAGCAGCGCCGTTCATGTGGTCGCTCGCCTGCTCAAGCTGGTCAGCCTGGTTGTCAATCGCGTCCGCCCGGTTGTCATAGGCATCTTCGACGTTCTGCGCTTCCTTGGAATCGCATGCGGCCAGCGTCAGGGCTACGCCTGCAGCGGCAAGGATCATCATGGGTTTCACGCGTCTGTCTCCTGTTAGGTCCCGCCATCTGTCACGAGACTGCAAACAAAACCCCCGCAGCGACAAAGGTTCCCGGCTCGGCAACCTTTCGTTCACCCCAATGCGACGGACCGATCAGGGCTTCGCCTTCAGAACGTCGCGGATTTCCTTGAGAAGATCGACCTCGGAGGGGCCAGCAGGCGCTGCGACTTCCTCTGCTTTTTTCTTAACGAAGAAGCGGTTGGCCTGCCGCACGATCAGGAAAATGACGAACGCCAAGATGAAGAACTTGATCACCGCCGTGATGAACGAGCCATAAGCGAACACCGGCACCGCCGCGGCCTTCATGGCCTCCAGCGTGGGCTCCGTCCCGGCGGGGACGGCGGCCAGCGGAACGAAGTAGTTGGAGAAGTCCAGGCCGCCGAGCAGCGCGCCAATGACCGGCATGATGAGATCGTCCGTCACCGAACTGACGATGGCGCCGAAGGCCGCGCCGATGATGACGCCCACGGCGAGATCGAGGACATTGCCCCGTGCGATGAAGGCTTTGAATTCGGTCAGCATCGTGTTTCTCCCCTGCCGTCTGCGGGCTGCTGATGATGATGGATTTGGATGATGCGGGGCAGCTAAGCCCGTTGCGGGCGGGCAATCAACACCCTATTTAGCGTATCACTCAAGCGATACACCGCCTTATGAGGGGACAGACCGCCATGGCCACGCTTTCATCGCCATTCAAAGCACTGCGCATGTTTCTGCTGCTTGCCTTGCCGCTGGCGCTGGCGGCCTGCGGCATCAATTCGGTGCCCACCGCCGAGGAAAATGCCAAGGCCAAATGGGCTGACGTGCAGGCGGCTTATCAGCGCCGGGCCGATCTTATTCCCAATCTCGTCGCCGTCGCGCGCAATTCCGCGCAGATCGAGCGGGAGACGCTGGAAGGCGTGATCAGTGCCCGCGCCTCCGCGACGCAGGTGCAGGTCACTGCGGATCAGCTGAGCGACCCGGCCAAGGTCCAGGCGTTTCAGGCCGCGCAGAACAATGTGAGCGGCGCCCTCTCCCGCCTGCTCGTCACCGTCGAGCGCTATCCCGACCTCAAGAGCCAGGAGCGCTTTGCAGACCTGATGACCCAGCTCGAGGGCACGGAAAACCGCATCAACATCTCAATCCGCGACTATAATCTCGCGGTGCAGGACTATAACACGCGCATCCGCACCTTCCCGGAGATGATCGGCGCCAAGCTGATCCATGGCGCCAAGCCGCTGACGCCCTTCGAGGCCAAGGCCGGTGCTGACACCACGCCGGATGTCGGCGCGATGTTCAACGGCAATTGACCCGGTCCCACCGCCCTGTCGCGCCGGCCATCGTGCCGGCGCTGATGCGCTTTATGCTGCTTCTGGTCGCGCTGCTCATGCTGCGGCCGGATGCGGCGCTTGCCCAGAGCTTTCCCGCGCTGACCGGGCGAGTGGTGGACGGCGCCGACATTCTCGACCCCGCCACAGAGGCAGCCCTTACCCAGCAATCCGAAACGCTGGAAAAGACCACCGGCCGCCAGTTGGTCGTGGCGACCGTGCCTGACCTCAATGGATATGAGATCAGCGATTACGGCTATCGGCTTGGCCGCGCGTGGGGCATCGGCGAGAAGGACACCAACAGCGGGGTACTGCTGCTGGTCGCGCCGAACGAGCGCCGGCTGACCATTCAGGTCGGCTATGGTCTGGAGCCGATCCTGACGGACGCACTGTCTGGCCGCATCATCCGCGATGTCATCACGCCCCGCTTCCGCGATGGGGATTTTCCGGGCGGCATCAGCGCGGGCGTCGCCGAGATCGTGCGCATTCTCGAACTGCCGCCTGAAGAACAGCGCAAGCTCGCCTCGGCCGCGGCCGAGCAGGACAAGCGCCAGGCGGGCAAGGGCTTCGGGCCGGCGATCTTCCTCGCGATCTTCATTCTCTTCTTCGTCGTGCTGCCCATTTTCGGGCGGTTGAGCGGCGGCCGGCGCTATCGCGGCGGCATCCACCCCATCATCATCTGGGGAGCAGAAGCGGCCATTCGCAGCGCGCTCAACAGTCGCGACAATGATGGCGGCGGCTGGGGTGGCGGCGGTGGTTGGGGCGGCGGTGGCGGCTTTTCCGGCGGTGGTGGCAGCTTCGGCGGCGGCGGCGCGAGCGGAGGCTGGTGATGGGCAGGCGAATTTCCATGAGCGAAGCCGATCATCGCATCGTTACCGATGCCGTGGCGAAGGCCGAACTGAAGACCGACGCGGAAATCGTGGCCATCGTCGCGCGCCGATCGGATGCCTATCATGATGTCGGGCTGCACTGGTCCTTGCTGTTCATGCTGCTGGTGCCGCTGATCGCTGCCGCCTTCCCCGCAGCCTATGAGCGTGCCTTGATCGGCCTGACCGGCGGCTGGCATCATGAGTTGCCGCGACACCTGCTCTACCTGCTGATGTTCGGGCAGATGTGCCTGCATTTCCTCATCATGCGCTATCTGCTGGCTATCCCGGCGCTGCGGATGCTGGTGACGCCCGGCGCGACCAAATCGCGGCGCGTGCGGCGGCGCGCTCTGCTGCTGTTCCGTACTTCGGCCGAGGCGCGAACCCGCCGCCTCACCGGCATGTTGCTCTACCTCTCGCTGGATGAGCATCGCGCGGAAATCGTCGCCGACGAAGCCATCGCCTCGCGCGTGTCGCCGGAAGTCTGGGGCGAAGCAATGGCCGCGATGATCGACGAAGTGCGCGCCGGGCGCATCGCGCAAGGCATGGCGCTCGCCATCGAGAAGGCCGGCCTGATCCTTGCCGAGCACTGCCCCAAGAGCGCTGACAATCCCAATGAGTTGCCGGATCGGCTGATCGAACTGTGAGCGACGCCACCCCTGAAGACGAGTTCCGCTTCCCCGAGGAAACCATGTGGGAGGGCAGGTTCATCACCGCCAAGCGGCGCGGCCGCTGGGAATATGTGTCGCGCGCACGCGGCATCCGGGCCGCCGTCATCATTGCCATCGATGAAGGCACGGACGGGCGCCATATTCTGCTGGTGGACCAGTTTCGCGTTCCCCTCGGGCGGCGCTGCATCGAACTGCCCGCCGGGCTGGTGGGCGACGAATCGGCTGATGAAGAGCCCGGCCTCGCGGCCGCGCGCGAGCTGGAGGAAGAAACCGGCTATCGCGCAGGCCGCGTGGAGGATCTGGGCGAATATTGGAGCTCGCCGGGCATGGTCTCCGAAAGCTTCACCCTGTTCCGCGCCTTCGACCTTGAGAAAGTGGGCACAGGCGGCGGCGTGCCCGGCGAGGACATTCGCGTCCACCGCGTCCCGCTCGCTGGCTTCGCCGACTGGATCACAGCTCGCCGCGAGGAAGGCTATGCAGTGGACGTAAAGCTGCTCACGCTGCTCGGCGGCGCGTTTCTTATGGCGGGAGAGTGATAGCGATGGGCGATCGGAAGATGGCGCCGGGCGGGGACAATCCAGAGGCCCGCAACATTGCGCTGCTGATCGATGCAGACAATTCTCGCCCTGACGACCTCGATGCCGTGCTGACCATCCTAGGCGACCTTGGAACGGTCAATGTTCGCCGCGCCTATGGAAACTGGTCCAAGCCCGCGCTCAAAGGCTGGGCGGGGCTCGTGCTTCAGCAGGCCATCGAGCCGCAACAGCAATTCGATCTCACCAAGGGCAAGAATGCCACGGACATGAAGATGACGATCGACGCCATGGACCTGCTCTATGGCGGTCGCGTCGATGGCTTCGGCATCATGTCCAGCGACAGCGATTTCATGCCCATCGCTGTCCGAATCCGCCAGAACGGATTGCCGGTTTATGGCTTTGGCAACGCCAAGGCTCCCGTCGGCTTTCAGAGGGCCTGCACCCGGTTTATCGACCTCGGCGCGCTCGCCGCCAGTGAAGCCGACGAAGTGCCGGTCGAGGCCAAGCCACCCATTGACGAGGAACTGGTAAAGCTGCTCGGAGATGCGTGGAAAGCATCCAAGCGCGATGAGCGCGGCTTTGCCCGCCTTTCCGAGCTTGGGCAGCGGGCTGCCAATCGGTCGTCCTTCGATGCGCGCAGCTACGGCTTTTCCCGCCTTTCCGAGCTGATCGCCTCCTTGCCCAATTTCGTCACCGAGCAGCGCGAGGATGGCGCTGTTTTCGTGCGGCGCGTGCGCTGAATTTCCAACAGGCCAGAAGCTCGCTACACCCCGCCGCCATGTCACGAGTCGCCATCAAGATTTGCGGGGTCAAGACCGCCGAGGCTATCGATGCGGCCGTGCGTGGCGGCGCGAGCCATGTCGGCCTTAATTATTTCCCGCCCAGTCCGCGTTATCTCGCGCCCGATCGGGTGAGCCTCATCGCCGCGCGGGTGCCGGCCCATGTGAAGCGGGTGGGTGTTCTCGTCGATCCGAGCGATGATCTGATCGATACACTGGTCGCTGCCGGCGGCATGGAGATCGCCCAGTTGCATGGCCGCGAGACGCCGGAACGGGCTGCGGCCATCCGCCAGCGCACCGGGCTGCAGGTCTGGAAAGTCATCTCCGTGAAGACCGCCGCCGATCTCGCCACTGGTGCGGCTTATGCGGGCGCGGCCGATTTCCTGCTCTACGATGCCAAGACGCCGGACGGTGCGGCTCTGCCCGGCGGCATGGGCCTGCGTTTTGATTGGCGCCTCCTCGCCGGCCATCGCCCGCCGCTGCGCTGGGGCCTCTCTGGCGGCCTGGATGCGGAGAATGTCGCCGATGCCATTCGCCTGACTGGCGCGCCGCTGGTGGATGTCTCTTCCGGCATCGAGAGCGCGCCGGGCGTCAAGGATGTGGCCAAGATCGCCAACTTTTGCCGTGCGGCGCAGGCTAGCTGATTGGGGCGCCCTGGCGGTTCGCGGACGCTGTGCGGGATCGAATGCACGTGATTGCGGTTGAGCTTTCATGCCGATGACGACCAACCCCGAATGGCTTCACCTTGCGCTCTACGCGGGCGGTGCGGCGCTGATCCTCATTCTGATCTTCAAAATCCCCTATGTGGGACGGGCTCTGCGCGCCCTGTTTTCGTTCGCCTTGCTGGCGTTTGCCTTGTTCGTGCTGTTTCAGCAGGCGCCATTCGACCCGTCCCTGTCCCGCTTCAGCAGCCTGCTGGGCGTCGACTCTCAGCAAGTCGTGGGCGACGAGGTGCGCATCCGGATGTCGCCCGACGGCCATTTCTGGGCGACGGCGCACATCAATGGCGTCGACCGGCGGATGCTCATCGATAGCGGCGCCACCGTCACAGCGCTGTCCACGGGGACGGCAGACCTGGCAGGCGTGCCCCGGGGAGCCAGCCTGCTGCCGGTCGTGCTCCAGACAGCGAACGGGACGGTGCAGGCGGAAACCGGCACCGTCGAGCGCCTCGCGATCGGCCCGCTGACGGCCCAAAACCTCAAGGTCGTGATCTCGCCCGCGCTGGGCGACATGGACGTGCTGGGGATGAACTTTCTCTCCCAACTGGCCTCCTGGCGCGTGGAGGAGCGAACCCTGATCCTCGTGCCCGCCCCGCCGACCTGATGGATCAGGACCGAGGGCAAAGCGGGCGCCGCTCGCCAGACTGCCCCAAAGGCCAGCCGCCGAATGCGTCAATGCGGTGGACAAGGCCGCGACCTTCTGCAAAGCGTTGGGAATGATGACACTGCCTGCCATAGCCAGATGCATCGGGACACGATGGCGCTGATCGCTCGACCCTTTCGACGCGACCCGACCCCAGTGACCAAGAGAGACGCACAGTGACTGCTGCAACCACCCTCCCCGATTCCCGCCCCAATTCCTTGCGCGCCCTGCCCGACGAGCGCGGCCATTTCGGCCAGTTCGGCGGCCGTTATGTGGCCGAGACGCTGATGCCGCTTATCCTTGACCTGGAGCGCGAGTATCGCGCCGCCAAGGAAGACCCGGCTTTCGAAGCCGAGTTCAATGGCCTGATGACGCATTATGTCGGCCGCCCCTCGCCGCTCTACTTCGCGGAACGGCTGACCGCTTATTATCGCGAGCGCGCCAAGCCCGGTTTCGGCGCCAAGATCTATTTCAAGCGCGAAGAGCTCAATCACACTGGCGCGCACAAGATCAACAATTGCATCGGCCAGATCCTGCTCGCCATCCGCATGGGCAAGACGCGGATCATTGCCGAGACCGGCGCCGGCCAGCATGGCGTGGCGACGGCGACCGTTTGTGCCCGCTTTGGCCTGCCGTGCACCATCTTCATGGGCGCTAAGGACATCGAGCGGCAGCAGCCCAACGTCTTCCGCATGAAGCTGCTCGGCGCCGAAGTGCGCCCCGTCACCAGCGGATCGCAAAGCCTCAAGGATGCGATGAACGAAGCGCTGCGTGACTGGGTCGCGACGGTCGAGAACACCTTTTACATTATCGGCACTGCCGCAGGTCCGCATCCCTATCCCGAGCTGGTGCGCGACTTCCAGAGCGTGATCGGCAAGGAAACCCGCGAGCAGATGCTGGCTGCCGAAGGGCGCCTGCCCGACCTGCTGATCGCGGCCGTCGGTGGCGGTTCCAATGCAATCGGGATGTTCCACCCGTTCCTGGACGATCCCGATGTGGCGATGGTCGGCACCGAGGCAGCGGGCCACGGCATCGATACGGACAAGCACGCCGCCAGTCTCACCGGCGGCAAGCCCGGTATCCTCCATGGCAACAAGACCTATCTGCTGCAGGACGAGGACGGCCAGATCACCGAGGCGCACTCGATTTCGGCGGGCCTCGATTATCCCGGCATCGGCCCCGAGCATAGCTGGCTGCACGAGAGCGGCCGCGTGCGCTATGTGCCGGTGACCGATGTGCAGGCTTTGGATGCGTTCCAGCTCTGCTCACAGCAGGAAGGCATCATCCCCGCCCTCGAAAGCGCTCACGCCCTCGCCGCGCTGGAGGCGGAGGCTACGGCGATGCCGCAGGACAAGCTGATCGTCGTCAACGTCTCCGGCCGCGGCGACAAGGACATCTTCACCGTCGCCCAGGCGCTGGGAGCGAAGATATGAACCGCCTCACCTCCACCTTCGCCCGCACCCGCTCAGAAGGGCGCGCCGCACTCGTCACCTTCGTCACCGGCGGCGATCCGACGCCTGCTGACACGGCCTCTGTGCTCGATGCATTGGTCGCGGGCGGCGCGGATGTGATCGAGCTGGGGATGCCGTTCACTGATCCCATGGCGGACGGGCAGGCCATTCAGTCCGCCAATCTGCGCGCGCTGGGGGCGGGGATCAGCACGGCGAAGATCTTCGAGATCGCCGCCGCCTTCCGCGCCCGCCATCCGGAGACGCCGCTGGTGCTGATGGGCTATGCCAACCCGATGACCGTACGCGGCGCCGACTGGTTCGCCGCCGAATGTGCCAAGGCGGGTGTCGATGGCGTGATTTGCGTCGACATTCCGCCCGAGGAAGATGCCGAGCTTGGCCCGGCGCTGCGCGGCGCTGGCGTCTCGCTGATCCGCCTTGCGACGCCGACCACGGACGCCGCGCGTCTGCCGGCTGTGCTGGAGGGGGCCTCGGGCTTCCTTTATTACGTGTCCGTCGCCGGGATCACGGGTCTTCAACAGGCCGCGCAGACCAGCATCGAATCCGCTGTGGCCAAACTCAAGGCCGCAACCGATCTGCCCGTCGCCGTTGGCTTCGGCGTGCGCACGCCCGAGCAGGCCGCCGCCATCGGCGCGGTGGCTGAAGGGGTCGTCGTCGGCTCGGCCATCGTCGAGCTGGTCGGCAAGCATGGCGCCCAGGCTGCTGGCCCGGTCCGCGACTTCGTGGCGACCCTGCGCGCCGCGCTCAATCAGAAGGAGAAAGCCGCATGAGCTGGCTGAACCGCGTTCGCAATGCCCTGCCCTTCATCGCCAAGAAGGCCGAGACACCGGACAATCTCTGGCACAAATGCACGAGCTGCGGCCAGATGATCTTCCAGAAGGAATGGGACGAGAATCTCTCGGTGTGCCCGCGTTGCGACCATCATGGCCGGATCGGCCCGCACACCCGCTTCGCGCACATCTTCGATGAGGGCACGATTCACATCCTGCCCGCACCGGTGGTCAAGGAAGACCCGCTCAAGTTCCGCGATTCCAAGCGCTACACTGATCGCCTGAAGGCCGCCCGCGCGCAGACCGGCGACCAGGATGCGCTGATCAATGCCTCCGGCCGGATCGAGGGCCAGCCGGCTGTTGTCGGCGTGCAGAACTTCGCCTTCATGGGCGGCTCGATGGGCACGGCGGTCGGCGCCGCCTTCGTCGCCGGCGTGCAGGAAGCCGTGCGCCAGTCCTGCCCTTATGTGATCTTCACCGCCGCTGGTGGCGCGCGGATGCAGGAGGGCATCCTCTCGCTGATGCAGATGCCCCGTGCCACCGTCGCCGTGCAGCAACTGCGCGCGGCAGGCCTGCCCTACATCGTGGTGCTGACCGACCCGACCACCGGGGGCGTCACCGCCAGCTATGCGATGCTGGGTGACGTGCAGATTGCCGAGCCCAATGCTCTGATCGCCTTTGCCGGTGCCCGCGTGATCGAGAACACCATTCGCGAGAAGCTGCCCGAGGGCTTCCAGCGCGCCGAATATCTGCTCGCGCACGGCATGATTGACATGGTGACGCATCGCAAGGAAATGAAGGCGACGCTGGCCAAGACGATCGGCTATCTGACGACGAAGCAAGCGGCATAAAACCACCGATTTCTGTCCCGTCCGCGCCTGTCTGAGGACTCGCCGACCTGCGTAGCAGGCGAGTCTCCGGGCAAGCAGGCCGGAGGGCACCTGATCCAGAGGCCTTGCGATGGCTGACCACGCCGTTTCCGATCATCCTGCCGTGCAGGCGCAACTCGATCGCCTGATGGCGCTTTCTCCCGGCCGCGACGTGCTGGGGCTGGAGCGCATCAGCGAACTCGTCCGCCGGCTGGGCAACCCGCATCTGGAGATGCCGCCGGTCTTCCATGTCGCCGGCACCAACGGCAAGGGATCGACCTGCGCCTATTTGCGCGCGGCGCTGGAAGCCGACGGCAAGAGCGTCCATGTCTTCACTTCTCCCCATCTGGTGCGGTTCAACGAGCGCATTCGCCTTGCCGGCACGTTGATCGACGATGACACGCTGGCCCGCGCGCTGGCGCAGGTTCTCGACATCGGCGGCGATCTCAATGCCAGCTTCTTCGAGATCACCACCGCCGCAGCTTTCATGCTGTTCGCCACCGTGCCGGCGGATGCCTGCGTGATCGAGGTGGGCCTGGGCGGACGGCTGGACGCAACGAACGTCATTCAGGCGCCGGTCGCCTGCGGCATCGCCTCGCTGGCGATCGACCATGAGAGCTTCCTCCTCGCGCCGGACCATGACGTGCCGGAAGACCCGCTGAGCCGCATCGCCTTTGAGAAGGCCGGCATTGCCAAGGCCGGGGCGCCATTGGTCACCCAGCATTATCGCCCGGCGATGAACGCCACGATCGCGCGCGTGGCCGACAAGGCCGGTGCCGCGCATCTGCCGCGCGGGCGGAGCTGGGACATCGCCGAATATCAGGGCCAGTTGCACTATCGCGACGAAGCCGGGCGGATCGAATTGCCGATGCCCCGCCTCCACGGCGCCCACCAGATTTCCAATATGGGCCTCGCCATTGCGATGCTCCGTCACCAGCAGGCGGTGCCCCTGCCCGAGGCCGCGCTGCGCGCCGCACCGCTCTGGGCGCACTGGCCCGCGCGCATGCAGCGTCTGGAAGGCGGTCCGCTCAACGCGATGCTGCCCGGGCGGACGTTGATGCTCGATGGCGGGCATAACCCCGATGCCGGCAAGGCGCTGGCCGATGCGCTGACGGAAAGCCATCTGGCCGATGAGGGCATCGACCTGATCATCGGCATGCTCTCGAACAAGGACGTCGCCGGCTTCCTCAAGCCGCTCCGTCCCTTGATCCGCTCGATCCGCTCGCTGCCGGTGCCCGGCCATGAGCATCACGGGCCGGAGGTCTTCGCGCAAGTTGCCCGTGCATGGGAGGTGCCGCACCGCAGCTTCACCACGATCCAGGAGGCGCTGACGGATGTCGCCGCCGGGCCGCGACGCACGGTCCTGATGGCGGGTACGCTCTATCTGGCCGGGCAGGTGCTGGTCGCCAACAACCAGCCGCCGGTCTGAGGCGCGTCGCTAATCGTCCTGCGTGCTGGGCTGTCGCACGGACTCCACCACGAAGCCTTTCGTCCACATGATCCAGAGCAGGATCATGCCGGGGATCGCAGCCACGACGGTGAACGCCCAGAAACCGACCCAGCCCAGCCCCTCGGCGAGATAGCCCGAAGGCGTCGATAGCCATGTTCGGCCGACTGCGGCGAAGGATGACAGCAGGGCAAATTGGGTGGCGGTATAGGCGAGGCTCGACAGGCCGGAGAGATAGGTCACAAACACCGTCAGGCCGATGCCGCTGGTGAAATTCTCCGTTCCCACCGCCAGCGCGAGCATCGGCGTCGAATGTCCGGCTACGGCGAGCGCGCAGAACAGCAGGTTGGAGAGCATCATCATCGCACCGGAGACGAACAAAGCACGCCCCATGCCCAGCCGGGCGATGAACGGTGCGCCCAGCGCCGACCCGGCAATCAGCGCGGCAAAGCCGACGAACTTGTTGACGGTGACATATTCGGTGTCGGTAAAGCCCAGCTCGACGATCATCGGCGCCAGCATCACCTGCCCCATGGCATCGCCGATCTTGTAGATCAGCACGAAGCCCAGGACGAGGAAGGCGCCGTGACGGGAGAGAAACTCGCGGAATGGATTGACGATGGTCTCCTTGAGCCAGTCGCCCATTGCCAGCCCCTCGCGCACCGCGCGGTGCTCCACATAGCGCCCCGGCCCCGCCAGCAGCGCGCCAATCGCTGCCGGGAGCACGCAAAAGGCAGTGATGCCATAGGCGACGGCCCAACCCAGCCCGGCGCCTTCAGTGGAGGCGAGGAAGATCGTCCCAGCGCCGGCCAGCAGATTACCGGTGCGATAGCCGAACTGGTTCATCGCCGTACCGTGCGGCAGTTCCTGCTCGCTCAGGATTTCGATGCGGTAGGCATCGATCACGATATCCTGCGTGGCGGAGAGGAAGGCGACGGCTATGGCCCAGAGCGCAAAGCGCGCCAGATCGGTTGCCGGATCGCTGGCGCCCAGTTGCCAGATCGCGCCAAACAGCAGCGCCTGGATGAAGAACAGCCATGCACGCCGCTGCCCGAACAGGCGGGTGAGCACAGGCAGTGGCACCTTGTCGACCAGCGGCGCCCACAGGAATTTGAGCGTGTAGGGCGTCGTCAGGCCAATGGCGAAGCCGATCGTGGACTTGTCGATGCCAACCTTGGAGAGCCAGAAGGTCATTGTCGCCAGCAGCAGCGTCAGCGGAAAGCCGCTCGATATGCCGAGCAGGAACGCGACGAACGGCATGGGCCGCAAATAAGGACGGAAGCTTGGAACGAAGAAGCCGCTCGCCACGACTGCACCGACAATCACGGCGAATATGAGGGTCTGCGACATGCACACTCCGACTGCTTGGGCCTGAACCCGCAGTCTTAGAGCGCTATGCCGGAATTCAAAGCATCGTTTTTACCCGCGCGCCTCAGCGCAGCCCTCAGTTGCGCTTGAAGAGTTTCAGCCCCGCCGGCAGCCGGCCGGGCGAGCGCCCGCCAATCACCCTCTCGCACACGCCAATGGCACGGATGAGGTCGCGCGGCAGAAATGGCTTGGAGAGGCACCCGAGCGCAATGTCCTGATCGCGCGCTTCCTCAGGGCAGGTGGCCGTCGCGAACAGCACGGCAATGCCGAGTTCGCGGGCATGGCGGGCCAGCTCGACGCCCGAGCGAACACCGGCAAGCCGCACGTCGGTGACAACCAGATCGACCGCGCCCTGTTCGAGGATGATCGCCGTCGCTTCCCGGAAGCGATCGACTGTCGCGACCACCTCATAGCCGGCCGTCTGGAGGGTGTGTTCTTCATCGAACGCGAGCAGCGGCTCATCCTCGACAATCAGGATGCGGCGTATTCGCTGCGTCTCCTTCGAGAAAAACATTGCCGCCTCATTCCCGTTGCGCCAAACCGCAGACCGAAAACGGATCGATCCCGGCGCACAAAAACGCTAGGTCGCGCGGCTGCGATTCGCCAGTGCAGCGATGACACAGCCGCCCCAAAAACGGACACAGATTTTGTCGAACACTCGTGGACCTTCCGGACCTCGCCGTCCCCAGCGCCCTGTAGCCGGTGCTACCGATCGTCGAGCCCAGCCGCCCAGAGCGCGCCGGGGCGCAGGCCGCGTCGCGCCGCAGGTGCGCCAGGCCGCCGATGATGGCACCGCGCGAGAGGGCGAGCGCATCGCCAAGCTGATGGCCCGCGCGGGCGTCGCCTCCCGCCGGGATGTCGAGCGGATGATCGCCGAAGGGCGCGTGGCGCTGAACGGCACGCTGGTGGAAACGCCCGCGACGCTGCTCAAGTCGCTGCGCGGCGTGACGGTGGATGGTGTGGCGGTGAAGGAGCCCGCACCGGCCCGCATGTTCCTGTTCCACAAGCCGGCCGGCCTGCTCACCACCGCCAAAGACCCCGCCGGGCGTCCGACCATTTATGATCGCCTGCCCGCCGACCTGCCGCGCGTGATGCCGGTCGGCCGGCTCGATCTCAACACGGAAGGCCTGCTGCTGCTCACCACCGATGGCGAGCTGAAGCGGCAGCTGGAACTGCCTTCCACCGGTGTCGAGCGCACCTATCGCGCGCGCGCGTTCGGGGAGATCAGCCAGGCGCAACTTGAAGAGCTGATCGAGGGCGTCGAGATCGAGGGGATGCGCTATGGTCGCATCGACGCCAATCTGGAGCGGCGGACCGGGCGCAATCAGTGGATCGAAATGACGCTGACCGAAGGCAAGAACCGCGAAGTACGACGCGTACTCGAACATCTTGGCCTTAAGGTCAGCCGGCTGATCCGGACCCGCTACGGCCCCTTCGTGCTGGGCGATTCCGCGCCGGGTGAAGTGGCCGAGGTGCGCCAAGTCGATCTCATCAAGTTCCGCAAGACGCTCAAATGAGGATCATCTCAGGACAATGGCGGGGCCGCCCGCTGGTGGCGCCAGTCGGCGAGGAAACGCGCCCGACAGCGGATCGCACACGCGAGACGCTGTTTTCGATGCTCACCAGCCGTTTGGGCTCATTCGAAGGGCTTGCCGTGGGCGATTTCTTTGCCGGCTCCGGCGCGCTTGGCTTTGAGGCGCTCTCTCGCGGGGCAGCGACATGCCTCTTCGTCGAGCGCGACCGGGCTGCGATCGCCGCCCTGCGTAAAAATGCCGAAAAGCTGGGACTCGCGCGGCCCGACATCCGCCAGAACGATGTTCTTGCGCTTGGCGCCACGTCGGCGCCGCTGGATGTGATTTTCATGGACCCGCCTTATGGCACCGGCGCGGGTGCCGTCGCTCTGGACAAGCTTGCTCGGCTCGGCTGGGTCGGCCCCAGCACCTGGGTGAGCATTGAGACGGAAAAGCGGGAAGAGATCGCGGTCAAAGGCTTCGATTGCGATGCCGAACGCGTGGTCGGCAAGGCCAAATTGGTCCTGCTGAGGCCGGCAACCTAGACGGACGCCGACCTCAGCAGAAGCTCGGTTAGTTACTGCCCGCCGGGGTTCTTGCACCCGTCCTTCACGGTGCGCGAGCAGACCGGATATTCTGCCGGGGGCTGCGGAGCGGTCTGCTCCACGGGCCGCTGCGGCATCATCTCAACCTGGCCACCACCCGGGGGCGGAGGCGGCGGTGGCGTCATCGTGCCGCCGGGTGCAGGGGGCGGCGGCGGCGGGTTCATGCCATCACCGGGCATGGGGTTACCAGTCGGCGGGGGCATGGTGTCCGTCCCGCCCGGCATCGGCCCGGGTGTGTCGCCCGGCATCGGCGCGGTCGCGGACGGCGGGCCGGCTGGCGCTCCACCCGGAGGCGGCATGTCTTGTGCGTGGGCAGCGAAGGCCAGTGCCGAAGCGGCACCGCAGGCGAGAATGGTTGAGAAGCGCATGATCGCATCCTCCTATGAGTGATCGTTCTTGTGGGATGGAAATCCCGCAGCGGGACAGCCGTTCCGGTCGAACCATCCGCCGCAGACCGCCGGGGGCGTAATCGGGATGAAGCGGTCTGAACGCACGCCAAGGCCCTTGCCCCAGCCCCACCCGTTCCCTAGTTGTTCGCCTGTGACCGATCCTTTGCCAGCCCCCTCTCCTGCCGACCCGCCTTATATCCAGGGCCTCAATGCGCCGCAGCGCGAGGCTGTGCTGACCACGGAAGGGCCGGTTCTGGTTCTGGCGGGCGCGGGCACGGGCAAGACGGCAGCGCTGACAGCGCGCCTCGCGCATCTGGTGGCGACCCGCCGCGCATGGCCATCAGAGATCCTGTGCGTCACCTTCACCAACAAGGCCGCCCGCGAGATGCGCGAGCGCGTGGGGCGGATGATCGGCGAGGCGGTCGAGGGCATGCCCTGGCTCGGCACCTTCCACTCCGTCTGCGCCAAGATGCTGCGCCGCCATGCCGAACTGGTCGGGCTGCAGAGCAACTTCACCATTCTCGATACCGACGACCAGTTGCGCCTGATGAAGCAGATCATCGTCGCCGAGGGGATCGATGAGAAGCGCTTCACCGCCCGCGCGCTGGCCGGGCTGATCGACAAGTGGAAGAACAAGGGCCTCACCCCCGGCGAAATCGACGCGGGCGAGAGCGAGGCCTTCGCCAATGGCAAGGGCGCGGCGATCTATGCGCTGTATCAGGCCCGCCTGCGCGCGCTCAACGCGTGCGATTTCGGCGATCTGCTGCTGCACATGCTGACGATCTTCAAGACCGATCGTGAGGTGCTGGAGCAATATCAGCAGCGCTTCCGCTACATCATGGTGGACGAGTATCAGGACACCAATACCAGCCAGTATCTCTGGCTGCGGCTGCTCGCCCAGCAGCGCAAGAACATATGCTGCGTGGGCGACGACGACCAGAGCATCTATAGCTGGCGCGGCGCGGAAGTGGCGAACATCCTGCGCTTCGAGCGCGATTTTCCTGGCGCCGCGATCATCCGGCTGGAGCAGAATTATCGCTCGACGCCGCATATCCTGGCCGCGGCCTCCGGCGTCATCGCGCAGAATGGCGGGCGGCTCGGCAAAACCTTGTGGACGCAGGAGGCCGATGGCGAGAAGCTGCGCGTCATCGGCGTGTGGGACGGGCCGGAAGAGGCCCGCCGTGTCGGCGAGGAGATCGAGTCGCTGGAGCGGCAGGGCGTCGGCGCCGAGAAGATCGCCATTCTCGTGCGCGCCTCCTTCCAGACCCGCGAGTTCGAAGACCGCTTCATCCAGATCGGCCTGCCCTATCGCATCGTCGGCGGCTTCCGCTTCTATGAGCGGGCCGAAATCCGCGATGCGCTGGCTTATCTGCGCCTCGTCAACCAGCCGGCGGATGATCTTGCCTTTGAGCGGATCGTCAACGTGCCCAAGCGCGGCCTTGGCGACAAGGCGGTCGAGAAGGTTCACCGCCTCGCCCGTGCCTTGGCCGAGCCGCTCACCAGCGCCGCCGCCCGCATTCTCGACACGGACGAGCTGACCCCGCAGGCGCGGCGCTCGCTGGGGCGGTTCATCGGCGATCTCGCCCGCTGGCGCGATCTCGCCAATGCGATGAACCACGCCGATCTCGCGCGCCAGATTCTCGACGAGAGCGGTTACACCGCTGCGCTGCAGGCCGAGCGTACGACGGAGGCCAGCGGGCGGCTGGAGAACCTGCAGGAACTCACCCGCGCCATGGAGGAATATGAGACGCTCGGGGCCTTCCTCGAGCATGTCAGCCTGGTCATGGACAATGAGGCGCAGGCCGATGAAGCCAAGGTCACGCTGATGACCATCCACGCCGCCAAGGGGCTGGAGTTCGACACCGTGTTCCTGGCGGGCTGGGAGGATGGCCTATTCCCCTCGCAACGCGCGCTCGATGAAGGCGGCCTTGCCAGCCTGGAGGAAGAGCGCCGGCTGGCTTATGTGGCGATCACCCGCGCGCGCCAGCGCTGCCTGATCCTGCACGCCGCCAACCGACGGGTCTATGGCCAATGGACCAGTTCCATCCCCTCCCGCTTCATTGGCGAATTGCCCAAGGAGACGGTGGAGGAGGAAAACACCATGTCCGGCGGCGCCAGCCTATGGCGCGCCAACTGGTCCGAGCGGGACGACCCCTTTGCCAATGTCGCTCGGGGCTCGGGGCGCGGACCGGGCTGGCAACGGGCGCAAAGTCAGTTCTCGCGTGAGCCGACGCGCCTCGTCGAGGCACGGCAGAGCGCGGTGAGCCTCGGAAACAAGGGCCGCAGCGACGTCAGCCTCGGCACCCGCGTCTTCCACCAGAAGTTCGGCTATGGGACGGTGACGGGCATCGAGGGCAACAAGCTGGAGATCGATTTCGAGCAGGCCGGCGCCAAGCGGGTTCTGGACAGCTTCATCAGCCTCGCCTGAGGTGCGGTACCTCAGGCGGCGCAATTGTGTTCATGACGCCGCAGGTGCGCCAGGAAAAATGACAAGCCGCTTTATTTCCTGATGACTCATTAACCCTGTTTTCTTAGGGCGGAGCTGCGACCCGAAGGGCGCTGGCAGCCCCAGTGCTCAAACTCGGCCCGGCGGAGCGTGGGTTCCTGCCGGGCCTTTTTCGTTCCGCCTAAGCGAAGGCGCGCGGCAATCGAAAATCTTTGCCCTGCGCGCGTTTTGGTCCGTTGCGCCGTCGCCAGCCTTGCGCCAAGGAACATGCATGGTCAGCCCATCTTCTCGCGAGCCTGACGGCACCGCCGGGCGCAAGCCACCGACCCATCCCTTTCAGATCGGCGCCTTCCGCGCCTATCTGATGGTCCGCCTGTCGACGATCCTCGCATCGAACGGCATGGCGCTCATCATCGCGTGGGAAGCCTACAACATCGCGCGCCAGACCATGTCGCCCGGGCAGTCCGCGGCGCAGCTGGGGCTCATCGGCCTCATCCAATTCGTCATGGTCTTTGTGCTGACCCCCTTTGCGGGACTTGTCGCGGACAATTATTCGCGGACCCGCATCGCCATGGGCACGCTCTCGCTGCTGCTCTTCTCGGCAGGGATTTTGGCACTTTCCAGCTACGAAGGATGGATCAGCCTGCCGTTGATCTTCGCCCTCGCCGCGCTGATCGGCTTTGCCCGCGCTTTCCAAGGGCCAGCGCTCGGCTCTTTGGGCCCGAACATCGTCCCCAAGGACCTGCTGCCCCGCGCCATCGCGTTCAGCAGCATGTTCTGGCAGGCCGGCAGCATCGTCGGGCCGGCCGTCGCCGGCTACGCCTATGCCTTCAAGCCCTATTTTGCCTATATGTTCAGCAGCGCGCTGTTCGGCATGGCGGTCATCGGCATGATCTTCGTCGGCAAAGTCCCGCAAGCGGCCCGCCAGCGCGACCGTCATCCGATCGGCCAGATCATCGACGGCCTCACCTACGTGCGCACCAACCGGCTGGTGTTCGGCGCCATCACGCTGGATCTGTTTGCAGTGCTGCTCGCCGGCACCACAGCGCTTCTGCCGGTCTATGCGCGCGACGTGCTCGATATCGGCTCGCAGGGCTTGGGGCATCTTGCCGCAGCGCCGGGCATCGGCGCGGGGCTGACGGCGCTGTTCTTCTCGTTCCGGCCGCTGCGCCACAATGTCGGGCTGAAGATGATGCTCTCGGTCGGCATCTTCGGGTTGGCGACGATCGTCTTCGGGCTCACCGCCTTCATGCCGCAGCAGACCGCGATCATCGTCGCCCTGTTCGCCATGGCGACGTGGGGCAGTGCGGACATGTTCTCGGTGTTCGTGCGCCAGTCGCTGATCCAGCTCCACACGCCCGATGACATGCGCGGGCGCGTGACCAGCGTTTCAATGATGACGATTTCCGCCTCGAATGAGCTGGGCGATGCCGAGTCGGGCTTTCTCGCCGCGCTCATCGGGCCGATCGCCGCTGTGATTGCCGGCGGCGTGGGTGCAATCGCCATTACCTTGTGGTGGTCGCGCCTTTTCCCTGAATTGCGGAACGCCCGGACGTTCGATCCGCCCGACGTTCATTTCCGGCCTTCCCACGCGGGCGCTGCTCCCGCAAAAGAAGGATAGAGTCCGCCCCTTGCAAATCTCTATCAATTAAGTTTTAATTGATCGATCGCCTTATGGAGGATTGCCCATGAAAGTCTCGTCCATTCTCGAAACGATCGGCGGCACGCCGCACATCCGCTTCAACCGCCTGTTTGGCGATGCGAATGTCTGGATCAAGTCCGAGCGCTCGAACCCCGGCGGATCGATCAAGGACCGCATCGCGCTGGCCATGATCGAGGCTGCGGAAAAGGACGGCAGCCTCAAGCCCGGCGGCGTCATCGTCGAGCCAACCTCAGGCAACACCGGCATTGGTCTTGCCATGGTCGCCGCCGTGAAGGGCTATAAGCTCGTCCTCGTCATGCCCGAGAGCATGAGCCTTGAGCGCCGCCGCCTGATGCTGGCCTATGGTGCCAGCTTCGACCTGACCCCGCGTGAAAAGGGCATGAAGGGCGCCATCGAGCGCGCGCTGGAAATCGTGGCCGCCACACCCGGTGCGTGGATGCCGCAGCAATTCGAGAATCCGGCCAATATCGATGTCCACGTCCGCACGACGGCGCAGGAAATCTTCAACGACTTCGCCGATGAGCCGCTGGATGCACTAATCACTGGTGTCGGCACCGGCGGCCACATCACCGGCTGCGCGCAGGTACTCAAGGCGATGTGGCCGGGCCTCAAGGTCTTTGCCGTGGAGCCGACGCTCTCCCCGGTCATCAGCGGCGGCGCGCCCGGCCCGCACCCCATCCAGGGCATCGGCGCCGGTTTCATCCCGGCCAATCTGCACACCGATCTGCTGGACGGCGTGATCCAGGTCGATCCCGCCAATGCCAAGGATTATGCCCGCCGCGCTGCCAGCGAGGAAGGCGTGCTGGTCGGCATCTCCTCCGGCGCCACGCTGGCCGCCATCGCTCAGAAGCTGCCGGAACTGCCCGCCGGCGCCAAGGTGCTGGGCTTCAATTACGACACTGGTGAGCGCTATCTTTCTGTGCCGGACTTCCTGCCCGAAGCCGGCTGATCCGGGTCGACCATCCTGTGCCGGCGAGCCGTTAAGACTTGCCGGCCGGATTTTCCCGTTATGGCACGGCGGTCCCTGCGACCGGGCGGCTGGCCGTGCCGCTCTTGCCTAACGCTGCCTAAAGGCACACATACCGCCCCTCTCTGGCCGCGCATGGCGGCTTTGGCGGAAGGACGTATGGCAAGCAACGGTCTGATTGCGCGAAAATCGGCATTCCCGGCGCTCTCTTCGCGCCAGGGCCGACTCGTGCTGGCCGGCCTTCTAGGGCTGATCCTCACCAGCGCTCTGGCGCTGCTCGCCATCGGCAATCGCTCCAGCGTTACCGCCCTGCCCGGCAGCGAGACCGTGAGCACAGCCCTGCCCAAGGCACCGGATAACAGCCCCGTGCCCGTCGTCGAGCCGCTGGTGCTCGACGCCTCCCACCCCGATCAGGCGCGACAGCTGAACGCGCAGATCCCCTTCTCGACCGCGCCCAATCCTGCCCCCCGCCCCTTCACGTTCAAGGGCGATGCGGTGGCACTGGGCCGCGCAACCGACTGCCTTGCCGCCGCAATGATCTATGAGGCCGGCGACGACGCCAAGGGCCAGCGCGCCGTGGGACAGGTCGTGCTCAACCGCCTGCGCCACCCCGCCTTCCCCAAGACGGTGTGCGGCGTGGTGTTTCAGGGGCAGGAGCGGGCCACCGGCTGCCAGTTCACCTTCACTTGCGATGGCGCCATGGCGCGCCGCCCGTCCACGGCAGCCTGGGATCGCGCCCGGGGCAATGCCGCGCGGATGCTCGCAGGCGATGTCTATGCGCCCGTGGGCTACAGCACCCATTATCACACCGACTGGGTGATGCCCTATTGGAGCAAGTCGCTCGACAAGGTCGCGGCGGTCGATACGCACCTGTTCTTCCGCTGGGAGGGCTGGTGGGGCACGCCGCCGGCCTTTGCGCGGAGCCTCAGCATCGCTGCCGAGCCTGCCATCGCCAAGCTCGCCGCCTTGTCGCCCCTTCACGCCGATGATAGCGCGTTGGCCGGCACCCTGCCCGGTTCGCTGATCGACGATGCCACCGCTCCCGCGGCGCTTGGTGCTGCGGATATCGGCAAGCGCATCGGCCCCGGTCGGCTGGCTGCCATCGAACCCGGCGGCACAGGGTTTGTGATGACACTCGATCCGGGCGGCGACCCGGCCCGCTATGCCGACGCCGCCGCGCGCCTGTGCGCCGGGCGCGCGCAGTGTCGCCTGCTGGCCTGGACGAGCGATAAGGCGACGCCGCGCAGCTTCCCGGTCGCGGAAACCAGCCTCGCCTCCATGTCATTTTCCTATATCCGCATGAAGGACAGCGGCATCGAGCGCACGCTCTACAATTGCGACGAGTTCCGCGACGTGCCGCGCGTCAACTGCATGGTCCGCCGCACGCCGAGCGCACCCGCGCCCAAGCTGCTGGCCGACGAACGCGGGGAAGCCTCGCAGATCAAGCTGCCTGCCGGCGCACGTCCGGTCGCCGACATGCAGCGTGGCGAGCTGGTGCCGCTCAAGCCCGGCGATGCCGCGCTATTCAAGGCACCGCTGCGGGCTGATGCGCCGGCATCTGCAAAGCCCTGAACCTCAGCCATCGACGTGAAAACGGCTCCCTCTCCGGAGAGAGGAAGCCGCTTCTTGGTCCCGCAGGATAAGCCCGATCAGGCTGCCGTCAGGAACGCCTCGGGCGGCAGTTCCATCAGCACCTCGGCGCCGCCCTCGATCTTGCGACGCAGCGCGCCGGCTTCCGGCATGATGCGCTCGGCGAAGTAGCGGGCCGTCACCAGCTTGGCCTTCATGTAATCGGGGTTGCCCGTACCCGCATTGAGCTGCGCCTGCGCGGCCATCGCCATGCGCAGCCACATCATGCCCGTCGCGACGATGCCGGTGATGTGCATATAGGCATAAGCCGCAGCCCCGGCATTGTTCGGGTTCTGCATGGCGTTCTGCATCAGCCACATCGTCGCGGCCTGCAGTTGCTGATTGGCCTTCTCCAGCGCCTCAGCAATAGCAGCCGTCTCCGGCACGGCCTTGCCGGCGGCGACATCCTCGGCGACCATCTTGAACAGCGCCTGCACCGCGCGACCGCCATTGGCGGGCAGCTTACGGCCGACCAGATCCATGGCCTGAACGCCATTGGTGCCCTCATAGATCATGGTGATGCGCGCATCGCGCACCGCCTGCTCCACGCCCCATTCGCGGATGTAGCCATGGCCGCCAAACACCTGCTGTGCCAGCACCGCGACATCGAAGCCCTTGTCCGTGCCATAGCCCTTGATGACCGGAGTGAGCAGCGAGATGATGTCGTCCGCCGCCTGACGCTCTTCCTCGGTCGGCGCATATTTGATGAGATCGACCTGCAGGGCGCCCCACAAGACGAGCGCGCGCAGGCCTTCGGTGAGCGCCTTGCACTCCATCAGCATCCGGCGAACATCGGGGTGCACGAACAGCGTATCGGCGGGCTTGTCAGGCTCGGCAGCGCCGGTCAGCGCGCGGCCCTGCCGCCGGTCCATCGCATAATGGACTGCCTGCTGATAGGCCAGTTCACCTTGCGCAAGGCCCTGAAGGCCCACGCCCAGTCGCGCCTGGTTCATCATGATGAACATCGCGGCGAGGCCCTTATTCTCCTCGCCGATCATCCAGCCGGTCGCATCGTCATAGTTCATGACGCAGGTCGCGTTGCCGTGAATGCCCATCTTGTGCTCGATGGAGCCGCAGGTGACGGCGTTGTGCGCGCCCAGCGAGCCATCGTCATTGACCATCATCTTGGGGACGAGGAAGAGCGAGATGCCCTTGCTGCCTGCGGGCGCACCCGGCGTCTTGGCCAGCACGAGGTGGATGATGTTCTCGGCCATGCTGTGCTCGCCGGCCGAGATGAAGATCTTGGTGCCGGTGATCTTGTAGCTGCCATCATCCTGCGGCTGCGCGCGCGTCTTGATGAGGCCGAGGTCGGTGCCGCAGTGCGGCTCGGTCAGGTTCATAGTGCCGCACCACTGGCCGGAGACCATGTTGGGCACATATTTCTGCTTTAGCGTATCGTCGCCCTTGGCGAGGATCGCGCTGACCGCGGCGCCGGTCAGGCCGTGATACATGTTGAAGCCGTGGTTCGACGCCGTGAAATATTCCTCGGCGGCGATCGCCAGCACGATAGGCAGACCCTGCCCGCCATATTCCTCCGGCGCATGCAGCGTGGTCCAGCCACCCGCGACGAACTGGTCGAAGGCTTCCTGAAAGCCCGGCGGCGTCGTCACCGTGCCATCGTCATTGCGCTTGCAGCCAATCTGGTCGCCTACGGCATTGAGCGGGCTAAGCACCTCGCTGGCAAACTTGCCGCCCTCTTCGAGAATGGCCTGAACGATATCGCTGGTCGCCGAAGCAAAGCCGGGATTGTTCGTCAGACGCTCCAGCCCGACGATCTCGTTGAGGATGAACATGGTGTCGGCGACGGGCGCCTTGTAGCTGGGCATGGGCCTCTCCGTGGTAGAAAGTCTTAGTTGAGTTCGCCTGACAGGCGCTGATTTTCCTCGACGAGCGCGACGAAATTCTTCAGCTCTTCAATGGCTTCGTCGATATCCTGCCGCTGCCGCTGGAGCAATCCGATCCGCTCCTCGCATTTGGCGACGGTAAATTCGCGCTGGGTGCGCCGACCGTCGCCGGCATCGTACAGGTCGATCATGTCGCGGATTTCGGCCAGGCTGAATCCCACCCGCTTGCCGCGCAAGATCCAGGCGAGCCGCGCGCGATCGCGATGGCTGTAGACCCGCGTCAGGCCCTGCCGGCGCGGCGAGATGAGTTCCTCATCCTCGTAGAAGCGCAGAGCGCGCGGGGTAACTTCGAATTCGTCGCACAGGTCGGAGATCGAAAACTCTTCCCGCCCGTCCCGTTCCGGCTGGGGAATGCCGGCAATCATCTGGAGCTTCGTCATTGCATCCATCCTTCCATGAAGGTCAGACGCGCAGTTTACGTTTACGTCAACGGAAAATCAACCCCTCCGCGCCGTTGCTCCGGCGAGACCGAGCGACAGGTCCGTTACCGCTCAATGGGCGTGCGGCTCGCGATCGATCCATTCAAGCCCGTCATCCGTGACGCGGCGATAGAAGCAACTGACACGGCCGGTGTGGCAGGCCGGCCCCACGGGTTTGACCAGCAGCCAGATCGCGTCCTGATCGCAATCCATCCGCATGTCGACGATGTGGAGTTCGTTGCCGGACTCCTCGCCCTTGCGCCAGAGCTTGTCCCGGCTGCGCGACCAGAAATGGGCAACGCGCGTTTCGATCGTCGCGGCCAGGGCCTGCGCGTTCATATGCGCCAGCATCAGCAATTCGCCGGTATCGACATTGCTCGCCACGGCTGTGATCAATCCGTCGCGGTCATAGCGAGGACTGAGCCGCAGCCCTTCCTCCCGATCATCGTCTGCTTTTGCCATGCTGCGCCTATAGGCGGCGCGCGACGGGCTGTCAGCCCCGCGCACGCAGCGCGGCGGCCAGTCATCCAAATCTCGGAAAAGAAAATGGGGCGATCGACGGGATCCGAACCCGCGACCTCTGGTACCACAAACCAGCGCTCTAACCAACTGAGCTACGATCGCCACAGCGTCCATCGACGCTATCGAGAGGCGGCCCATAATGCCCCGGGAGGACCGCCGTCAAGCACAGAGCGCGCCCCTTTCGGGATTAGCACGCTTTTCCCGGCAGACCGGGCATCGTCAGCCTTCCCCCGGCTGAAAATCAAAAAGGCCAGGCAGAGCCCGGCCTTTGCCGACATGGGACGTCGCGTTCCCTGTCGGCGATCCAATCAAGCGGTGCCCCGGCCGGAAAGCGCGGGGCAACGATCGATCGAGTTGATTAGTTGACGGCGTCCTTGAGACCCTTGCCGGCCTTGAACTTCGGCTGGCTGGAAGCCTTGATCGCCATGGTTTCGCCGGTGCGCGGGTTGCGACCGGTCGAGGCCTTGCGCTGCGAAACGGAGAACGTGCCGAAGCCAACGAGGCGAACTTCATCGCCCTTCTTGAGAGCGGCGGTGATCGCGTCGAACACTGCCTCAACAGCCTTGTTCGCATCGGCCTTGGTGAGGCCGCTCTGATCCGCGACCGAACTGATGAGATCCTGCTTGTTCATGCCTTGGGAACCCCCTTCTTGAGAAAACTTGTGGTGGGAATCATGCGACGAAGGCGCGCATAAAGGCTTGCTTCGTCGCAAGTGTCAAAGAGATTTGCGCCTCAAACCCGTTAAAAACCCTGATTTACGCTGTTTTTCACGATGATCGGTCCGGTCCGGACGACGGACCGGCCCATTTATGACGATCCTTAACCGCCCTTAACTTCAAATCGGGCTGTTTTGGGCATCGGCGTCATGACGATCATCGCGAGACTCAGTGCCGCATCCGCTGCTCATGCTCGGCTGCCGAGCCGATCGGAGGCTGGGCGGCGAGATCATCTTCCTCGGACCAGTCGATCGGTGTCAACGCCCCGGTGAGCGCCCGGGCAAGCACCTCGTCCACATGGCTCACCGGCACGATTTCAAGGCCTTCCTTGATGTTCGCCGGAATCTCCACCAGGTCCTTCTCATTCTCCTGCGGAATGAGCACGGTCTTGATTCCGCCGCGCAGCGCCGCGAGCAGCTTTTCCTTCAGCCCGCCAATGGGCAGAACTCGGCCGCGCAGCGTCACTTCGCCGGTCATCGCGACATCCTTGTGGACGGGGATGCCGGTCAGCGTCGAGACGATGGACGTCACCATGCCGATACCAGCGCTCGGCCCATCCTTGGGTACCGCGCCTTCGGGAAGGTGGATGTGAATATCCTTGCGGTTGAAGATGCTCGGCTTGATCCCATAAGCCGGGGCGCGCGCCTTCACATAGGAGAAGGCCGCCTGCACCGACTCGGTCATCACGTCACCGAGCTTGCCAGTCGTCTTGATCTGGCCCTTGCCGGGGACCGTCACCGATTCGATGGTGAGCAGCTCGCCGCCCACTTCCGTCCAGGCAAGGCCGGTGACGGCACCGATCTGGTGCTCTTCCTCGGAAATGCCGTGACGGAACTTCCGTACGCCCGCATAATCGCCGAGATTCTCCGGCGTGATGGTGACGCTGGTTTCCTTACCCTCAAGAATCCGGCGGAGCGCCTTGCGCGCCAGCCGCGCAATCTCCCGCTCCAGCGTCCGCACGCCCGCTTCCCGCGTATAATAGCGAATGAGGTCGCGCAGCGCGGCCTCCTCGATGGCGAATTCGCCTTCTTTCAGCCCATGGGCCTCAATCTGCTTTTCGATCAGATGCCGCTGCGCGATCTCCAGCTTTTCATCCTCGGTGTAGCCCTCCAGCCGGATGATCTCCATGCGGTCGAGCAGCGCCTGCGGAAGATTGAGGCTGTTGGCAGTCGTGACGAACATCACGTCCGACAGATCGAGGTCGATCTCCAGATAATGGTCCTGGAACTTGCTGTTCTGCTCCGGGTCCAGCACCTCGAGCAGCGCGGAAGCCGGATCACCGCGGAAATCCTGGCCGAGCTTGTCGATCTCGTCGAGCAGCACCAGCGGGTTCATCGCCCCGGCCTTTTTGAGGTTGGACGCGATCTTGCCCGGCATGGAGCCGATATAGGTGCGGCGATGGCCCCGAATCTCGGCCTCGTCCCGCACGCCGCCGAGCGACTGGCGCACGAACTCACGGCCCGTCGCCTTGGCGATGGAACGACCGAGCGAGGTCTTGCCGACACCCGGCGGGCCGACGAGGCACAGGATCGGGCCTTTCAGCTTGTCGGAGCGCGCCTGCACGGCGAGATACTCGATGATCCGGTCCTTGACCTTGTCGAGCGCGAAGTGATCGGCATCCAGCACGTCCTGCGCCTTCACCAGATCCTTCTTGAGCTTGCTCTTCTTGCCCCAGGGCACGCCGAGCAGCGCATCGAGATAATTGCGGACCACCGTCGCTTCGGCCGACATGGGCTGCATGGAGCGCAGCTTCTTCAGCTCGGCTTCAGCCTTGCTGCGCGCTTCCTTGCTCAGGCGGGTCTTCTTGATCTTCTCGGTCAGTTCGGAAAGCTCATCGCCCTCCTCACCTTCGCCGCCGCCCAGCTCGCGCTGGATCGCCTTGAGCTGCTCGTTGAGATAATATTCGCGCTGGGTCTTCTCCATCTGGCGCTTCACGCGGCCACGGATTTTCTTCTCGACCTGCAACACGCCGAGTTCGCCTTCCATGAAGGCAAACACCATTTCCAGGCGCTTGAGCGGATCGCCCTCGACCAGCAGGGACTGCTTGTCGGCAACCTTCACGGCAAGGTTGGCCGCGATGAAATCGGACAGGCGGCCAGCCTCCGTGATCTCGCGCAATTGCGCGGCAGCTTCGGCCGGCAACTTCTTGTTGAGCTTGGCGTAATTCTCGAACTGGTCGGTGACCGAGCGCATCATCGCCTCGACCTCGGCGCCGCCCACGACGATATCGTCCAGCGGCGCCACGGTGGCGACGATATGATCCTCAGCATCCGTCAACGCGGTCAGGGAGGCGCGCTGCTTGCCTTCCACCAGAACGCGGACATTGCCATCGGGCAGCTTGAGCATCTGCACGATGCTGGCAATGACGCCCATGTCGTAAAGCGCTTCCCGGTCCGGATCGTCCTCGCTCGGGTCTAGCTGCGCGACGAGGAAGATGTCCTTGTCGCCCGCCATCGCCTTCTCAAGCGCCGTCACGCTCTTGTCGCGTCCCACGAACAGGGGCACGATCATCTGCGGGAAAACGACGATATCCCGCAGCGGCAAGAGAGGCAGATCAAGATCCATTGTCACTCCAATCCAGCCAGGGGGCCTTACCCCTGAGCCTGCGAACCGCCTTCGTGCAGAAGGGGCCGCTTCACAACCCGGTCGCTTTTCCCGCGCATCGCGAAAAACGATCAATGCATCATATCGTTCAGCCGCGCGCGCATTTCAACGGCGCGAAAAGCTACTGACTGCCGAACTGGTTAAGCGCGGGTAAAAACTATCGCCTTTTTACGCCGATCAGAAGGGCATCTTGAAGCCCGGCGGCAGAGGCAGACCAGCCGTCATCTTGCTCATCTGCTCGTTGGCCGCTTCATCCGCCTTGGCGCGCGCATCGTTGAAGGCGGCGACAATCAGGTCTTCCAGCATCGTTTTGTCGGCCGGCACGATCAGGCTCTCATCGACCGAAAGGCCGAGGATACGGCCCTTGGCGCTCGCCCGCACCTTGACCAGTCCGCCGCCGGAAGCACCCTCGACCTCGATGTTATCGAGTTCAGCCTGCGCCTTCTGCATTTCCTCCTGCACCCGGCTGGCCATGCCGAGAATGTCGTTGAGGTCCTTCATCAGCCTTCACTCCTATATTGCTCATCATCCGGGTCCACGAGCCGTGCTCCGGGGAATGCGTCCAGCGCGGCAGCCACGATAGGCGCAGCGCTGATCTGGGCAAGCCGCGCTTCTTTGGCGGCCTGTTCCTGCTCGCGCAGGCTTGGCTGGCCGTGGGCGTCCGTCGAGCGGACATCCCAGACCTCGCCCGTCACCTCACGCAACGCCGCCGCTACTTGCCGGGGGAAATCGGCATCGAGCGGCTGGAGGATGCGGAAGGCCAGCTCCGGCGGAGCATAATGCGCAAGGCTCACATAATCATGCAGTTCCGCGCTGAGCCGGGCATGGCGTGCCTTGAGCGCCTCGACCATCGCAGCAAAATCCTTCGGCAGCGCTGGCGTTGCCGCTTCCGGCTCAGACGCGGCTGGCGGCGCGGGCGGCGGCGGAGCGCTTGGGACCGCCTGGGCCGCTTCGCTCAACGTCCCACTGGGCGCAGGGGCCGGCATCGTCGGGCTCGCCTGCCCGCCACCGGCACCTTCGCGGATGAGCCGCGCCAGTTCGGCCGGGTCCGGCATGGCCGAGGCGTGGATCAGCCGCAGCAGCGCCATTTCGCAGGCCGCGTGGGGCCGCGCTGCAGCAGCAACCTCGGCATGGCCCTTGAGCAGCAATTGCCACAAGCGATGGAGCACCGGGAAAGACAATTGCTCAGCCCAGCCGGCAATCGCGCCGCGCTCGGCCTCCGGCATGCGGTCGAGCCCGGCGCCGCGCCCGGCCTTGGCAGTCGTCGCCGCATGGATGAGATCGAGCAAGGCATTCACCGTGGCGAGCGGCTCGACGCCGAGCGCTTCCTGCTCGCCCAATGTCGCCAGCACCGCCGGTGCATCGCCATCGAGAATCTGGTCGAACAGCCGCCGCGTCGCGCCGCGATCCGACAGGCCGAGCATTTCGCGAACCTGATCGGCCTGCACGAAGGGCCGGCCATCCTCGCCGACCCCGGCATGCGCAATCGCCTGATCGAGGATCGACTGGCCATCGCGCGCCGAGCCTTCCGCCGCGGTGGCGATGAGGCGCAGGGCATCGTCCTCGGCGACGACGCCTTCCTTGCCGCAAATCATGCGGAAATTATCGACCAGCAGCTCCACCGGGATGCGCCGCAGGTCGAAGCGCTGGCAGCGGGAGAGCACCGTGATCGGCACCTTGTTCACCTCGGTGGTGGCGAACAGGAACTTCACATGCTCAGGCGGCTCTTCAAGAGTCTTGAGCAAGGCATTGAAGGCATTGCGCGAGAGCATATGCACTTCGTCGATAATGTAGATCTTGAACCGCGCCGAGACGGCCGCATAGCGCACCGCCTCGATGATCTCGCGCACATCGTCGACACCGGTATGGCTGGCCGCATCCATCTCGATTACATCGATATGGCGCCCCTCGGCAATCGCCTTGCAAGGTTCGCAGACGCCGCACGGATCGATCGTCGGCCCGCCCTGCCCGTCCGGCCCGATGCAATTGAGCGCCTTGGCGATCAGCCGCGCGGTGGAGGTCTTGCCCACCCCGCGCACGCCGGTCATCAGGAAGGCGTGGGGCAGACGCTCGCGCTTGATCGCGTTAGCGAGCGTGCGCACCATCGCCTCCTGACCGATCAGCTCGGCAAAGGTCTGCGGGCGATAGGCGCGGGCCAGCACGCGATAGGCGGGCGCGTCAGGCGAAGTGATGGGCGCCACAGCCGCTTGCGGCCGGGGCGGTTCGCCAAGGTCGAAGCCCGGATCGTCTGAGGAATCGGTCATTGCGTTCGTTCTAGCTGCACTTGCGCCGGAAGTTAATGCGCCATCGGGGCGCGGACGGGTCGCCGCAGGAAGGGCAGTGCGATGCCGATGAAGATCAGGCCCATGCCGGCAAGATGATAGCCGTGCAGCGGCTCGTTCAGCAGCAGCGCCGCCAGCAGCGCGCCGAACACGGGCTGCAGGTTGATCACCTGCCCGGCATCACCCGCCCCGATCTGCTCTACCGCCAAATTGAACAGGAAGTAGGCGACCAGCGAGGGCAGCAGGATGACATAGGCCACGCCCGCCGCAACACCGGGCGTCATGATCACCCGCGCATGCGTCAGCTCATAAGCGGATAGCGGCGCCATGCACAGCACGCCGATAAAGGCGGTGATCGCCAGAAAGCTGAGGCCATGAATCTTCGGCCGCAGGCGCAGAAACACCGTGTAGAGCGACCACAGCGTCACAGCACAAAGCACCAGCAGATCGCCCCGGTTGAACACCATCGCGAACAGGGCCGAAGGATTGCCTTGCAGGATGATCGTGAACACGCCAGCAGCCGCCATGATCACGCCCGCCACCTGCACGGCGCGGGGCCGGTTGCGGAAGAACAGGAAATCGAACAGCAGCACCAGCGCCGGAATGGCCGCCTGAATGAGCAGGCTGTTCGCTGCCGTCGTATATTGCAGGCCGGAATACATGAAGGCGTTGAAGCAGCCGACGCCGATCACGCCGAGGAACAGGATGATCTTCCAATTGGCTTTGGCCACAGGCCAGTCCTGCCGCAAATAGCGCCACGCCACCGGCAGCGCGATCAGGGTCGCGCCGCTCCAGCGCCAGAAGGCCAGCGTGAAAGGCGGCATTTCCGTGTGGATCGCCCGCGCCACCACGGAGTTGCCGGACCAAAGTAGCATCACCAGCACCAGCATGAGATAGACGATGGTTCGGGATCTGCCGGCCATGAACTCAGTCCTTTCGCGCGCGCCGCTCAGCCACGAAAGCGCGGCCTGCCTATGACGCCATGCCCATGACGCCCTATCCTGCCCCCGGCAAGTCCGCGCGCGTGCCCGCAAGCAGAAGGACGCTGCAGAACAAGGACGTTGTGATGGGAGGTAGGTGGAAGCCGGAACGACCCGCAGCGAATTCGTTGTGGCTGCTTCCGTCAGGACCTGACCAGGTTGGCGAAGACTACGTCCGCCCGACTTCCGCGGCGCATATGGCGGCGTGAGGCGGGAAATGCAAGCGGATGGAGACGTCATTCTGCCTTGCAGCTATTCAAATGGCCGTGCTGCATGGCCTCCTGCACTAATCGATCGAAGCCACCCCACCCGTCATTCCCGCGAACGCGGGAATCCAGGGGCGTAACGCAGTTCGGTTGGGGCTTAGATTCCCGCGTTCGCGGGAATGACGGGAACTGGAGGTCACGGGCTGGAGCTTGCAGTCCTCAAGCCCCCTGCATGTTCCGACTCTCGGCGGGAATGTGCACGGTCAGCGTCTCCAGCGCGTCCACTCAGCACGATTTGGCAGGAGAGCCGGCTGGTCCGGGTGGTGGAGGCCGCCAGATCGAGCATGTCCTCCTCATCCTCGCTGGCGCGGGGGAGCTTGCCGAAGTCCTCGGCGTCCACAATCACATGGCAGGTGGAGCACGCCATCTGCCCCTCGCAGGTGCCTTCCAGCGGCTGGCCGGCGGCCTGTGCCACGTCGAGCAAAATGTCGCCCGCGCTGGCCTCCACTTCCTGCACATGTTCGCCATTGGCGCTGATGAAGCGGACTAAGGTCATGCGGGCACTCCCTGTGCGTCGGCGGCCTGATTGAGCAGACTCGCGGCTTCTTCCAGACGGCCAGCTGGTGTAGCGCCCCATGCCGATCCGCACCGAACTGCGCGCCTCTGCATCGCTCAGACCCATGGCCTTGAGCACATGGCTCGGCCGGCCGACCCGCTCGCGCAAGCAGACCCGAGCGAGACGGCGACGGTCCGTACATCCGAGATCAGCCGCGCCGCGTCCAGCCCAGGCCGGCGGAGATTGAGATTGCCATGATAGCGCGCCTCCCCGGTGCCATTGAGGTGCCAATCCGCAAAACAGCTCCAGCGCGCGCGTCCAGAGCGCTTCGACATGGGCGAGGTCGGCATAGCGGCGCTGCGCCGCCAGTTGCGCGGCCACACCGAAGCCCGCGCACAGCATGGGGCGAGAGCGTCCCCGGCCCTTACCCCCTGCTCCTGCCCGCCACCATGCATGAGCGGCGGCAGGTCGAGGCCTTCGCGCAGCCACAGCGCGCCCACGCCCTTCGGGCCGTGGATCTTGTGAGCGCTGATCGCGATCAGGTCCGCCTGAGGGGTCGCACGTCGGCCAAAACCCTGCACGGCGTCGCACAATGTCGGCACGCCAGCCGCGCGCGCGATCACGAACAGCCGGTCGAGTGGCTGCACCACGCCGATCTCGTTGTTCACCTGCATTACCGCAAGCAGGGCGGCTCGCTCGTCGATCGCCGCCTCGGCAATCTCCAGATCGACCAGCCCGTCGGCATTCACCGGCACGATCACCGGTTCGAAACCCTCGCGACGCAAAGCCATCACCGTATCGAGCACGGCGGCATGTTCGGTCGCCACCGTCACCACCCGTCGCCGGCTCTGCGGAGCAGCCCGCGCGGCGCCGATAATGGCCATGTTCAGCGCCTCGGTCGCGCCGCTGGTGAAGATCAGGCGGCCATCCGCGCGGCCCAGCGCATCGAGGATGCGACCCCGCGCCAGTTCGACATCCGCCGCCGCGATGCGACCGATGCGATGCGCGCTGTTCGGATTGCCATAATGATCCATCGCGGCCACCATGGCATCCGCACCTCCGGCGCCAGCGGCGTGGTGGCCTGGTAATCGAGGTAGATCATCGTCTTGCGTTCCCGTGCGCGATGGCCTGCACTCAGTGAGAAAATCGTCAATGTCGGCCGCGCCACGTGTCATGCCCCATAGTGACACGGATCACCTCGGCGGCCTCAGCCTGCGGCCAACCCATGGCCGCCAACACATGGCTGGTGCGCAAGCTGCCCGACGAGCAGGCACTGCCCGCCGACACCGCCATCCCGGCCATGTCGAAGCGGATGAGCTGCGCTTGCGCGGACACGCCGGGCATTCGGTAGCTGGCGATAGTCGGCAAGCGCGGGGAGGCGTCCCGCCACGATCTCACCGCCGGCTGCGAGAATAGCCGCGTCCACCCGCTCGCGCCAACCGGCGACGTCAGCCAACCAGTCCGCGCGGAGCTTCCAGCGCCGCCGCAAAGCCTAGCGCCAGCGCATGGCCTCGGTGCCGGCGCGATAGCCTTGCTCCTGCCCGCCGCTTGGGCCTGAGCAGCCGTCAGATCGCGCACGATAAGCGCACAATGCCGATCGGTCCGCCCAGCTTGTGCGCGCTCAGGACGATCAGGTCCGCGCCTTGCGGCAGCGCCATCTTCCGGCCGATTGGCTGCAATCGGCCAGCAGCAGGCCGTTTTGCGCGTGGATGCGCTCGGCGAACGCCTCCAGCGGCTGGATCCACGCCGGTCTCGCTATTGACCTGCTGGATCGCGATCAGCGTACCCGGCGCAATGGCATCGGGCAGGCACACGATCCCGTCATGATCGACCGGCAGCCGGCGATCCTCCGGGATGTGGGCAGCACAGCATCATGTTCGCTCGCCCCCTGCCAGCAAGGGAGACGCCTTTGCGCGCGTCAACGCGATGGCCAGCGCCTCGCTCGCGCCAGCGGTGAACAACACATGCCCATCCCAATCGAGCGCCTGCGCCACGCGGCGGCGGGCATCCTCCAGCAAGGCGCGCGCCTGACGGCCGACGGCATGCGGCGATGAGGGATTGGCCCAGGCATCGAACCCTGCCAGCATCGCCGCGCGAGCCTGTGGCAGCAGCGGCGTGGTCGCGGCATGATCGAGATAGATGCGTCGGCTCATCGCCCTTCCCTACAGGCCCGTCGCGCCACGGCAATGGATTTGCCCTCTGGTGCAATCAGCCATGTTGCGGCGCAGCACAGACCTGATATGCGAAGACATGGATCCCGCTTTCGACATCATCCTCATCCTCATGGGCGTGGCGTTTCTCGCCGCGACCATCGACGCCATGGCGGGTGGCGGCGGCCTCGTCACCATTCCCGCGCTGCTGGCGGCGGGCATCCCGCCCGTGACCGCTCTGGCGACCAACAAGCTCCAGAGCAGCTTTGGCACTTGTGGCGCCGTCATCGCCTTCGCCCGGCGCGGACATATTGATTTCCGCCGCTTCGCCTTACCGGCGCTGGCGTCATTTATCGGCTCTGCGGGCGGCGCGTTTCTGGTGACGCGGATCGATTCCGGCTTTCTCTCCGCGCTGCTGCCCATGCTGCTGGTCGCGATGGTGCTCTATTTCCTCTTCTCGCCCCGGATGAGCGATGAGGACAGGCACAGCCGCTTCGGCCCGCTCGCGCTCATCGTCACAGCGGCGATCATCGGCGGCTATGACGGCTTTTTCGGGCCCGGCACCGGCTCCTTCTTCACCACCGCGCTGGTCGGCCTGTTCGGCTTGGGCCTCATCCGCGCCGTAGCCCATACCAAGCTGCTCAATTTCGCCAGCAATTTCTCCAGCGTGATCGTCTTCATCATCGGCGGGCATGTCCTCTGGATCACCGGCCTTGCCATGGCGGTTGGCAGCATCGCAGGCGGGCAATTCGGCGCCTATCTCGCGATCCGCTTCGGCGCCGGAATCGCGCGGCCTCTGCTGATCGTCATGTCCCTCGCGCTCACCACTAAGCTGCTGCTGGACCCAGCGAACCCCCTCACCGCCGCTGCTCTGGGCTGGTTCGGGGGCTGAAGCGGGCGCCCTCCACCAGAAACATTGCGAAAATCGCGCTTCCGCCTATATAAGCGCCCGTCCCGCGTCGTCGGCCAGTCTCGGTCGCCCGCTCCCATTTCAAGTCTCAGGTGCCATGCCCGACGTCATTTTTCCCGGTCCCGAAGGCCGTCTCGAAGGCCGTTTCAGCCCTCCGCCCCGCCCGCGTGCGCCTGTTGCGCTGATCCTGCACCCGCACCCGCAGGGCGGCGGCACGATGAACGATCGCATCACGCAGGCGCTCTACAAGACCTTCGTGAAGCGCGGTTTTGCGACGCTGCGGTTCAATTTCCGGGGTGTCGGTCGCTCGCAGGGCGTGTTCGACAATGGCATCGGCGAGCTCTCCGATGCCGCCGCCGCACTCGACTGGATCCAGAGCTTCCACCAGGAAGCGCAGACGACATGGATCGCCGGTTTCTCGTTTGGCGCGTGGATCTCCATGCAGCTGCTGATGCGCCGCCCAGAAGTGCGCGGCTTTATCTCGGTGGCCCCGCCGGCCAACATGTACGACTTCTCGTTCCTCGCGCCCTGCCCCGCCTCCGGCATCATCGTGCAGGGTGTTAACGATGAGGTCGTCTCGGCCGCCTCCGTGCAGAAGCTGGTCGACAAGCTGCGCACGCAGAAGGGCATCACCATCCATCATGACGAGATCCGCAACGCCAATCACTTCTTCGAGCATGAGCTCGACCAGCTGATGATGCGGTCGACAATTATCTCGACATGCGCCTCGCCCCGGATTCGCCGATCCGCTGATGCTGATCCTCGCCGGGACCGTTCGCTTGCCGCCGGAGAACCTGCCGGCGGCGCGTCCGGTTATTGCGCGGATGGTCGCAGCCAGCCGCGCGGAGCCGGGTTGCATCGCCTACAGCTTCGCCGAGGATCTCGCGGAACCCGGTCTTCTGCGCATCTTCGAGGTGTTTCGCGACCGCGAGGCCCAGCAGGCCCATGCCGCGAGCCAGCACATGAAGGACTGGCGCGCCACATGGGATAACCTCGGCATCGGCGACAAGCAGATCACCCATTATGAGGTTTCGGCCACCGCGGAGGGCTGACCCCTCCGGTGCGCTCACACTGTTGCGGGCGGAGTCCGGCGGCGGCGCTTCAGCACGATCAACATGCCGGCGCTCCCGATCGTCAGCATCCCGACAATCGCCACCGGATCCGGCACATGCCGGAACACGATCCAGCCCAGCACTGTCGCCCACAGCACCTGCAGATACGTGATCGGCGCCAGCGTCGAAGCCGGGCATGGCGAAAGGCCGCCGTGAACAGATAATGCCCCACCCCGCCCCACAGGCCCAGCGACGCCAGTAGCGCGCCTTCCAGCAGCGTCGGCATCCGCCCCGCCCAGTAGAAGGGCGCCACCGCGCCGAAGACGAGGCTGCCCACGGCAGCACTGTAGAAGAGCAAAGCGAAGGTCTTCTCGGTCGCCGCGAGCGTGCGGGACATGAGCTGATAGGTGCCATTGAGAATGGCGGCGCCCAGAGCGAGCATGACGCCCACCACATCCAGCCCGCCACCCGGCCGCGCGATCAGCACGACGCCGGTGAGCCCGAGCAGCACGGCGCACCAGATTTCCAATATGGGCCTCGCCATTGCGATGCTCCGTCACCGCAGGCGGTGCCCCTGCCCGAGGCCGCGCTGCGCGCCGCACCGCTCTGGGCGCACTGGCCCGCGCGCATGCAGCGTCTGGAAGGCGGTCCGCTCAACGCGATGCTGCCCGGGCGGACGTTGATGCTCGATGGCGGGCATAACCCCGATGCCGGCAAGGCGCTGGCCGATGCGCTGACGGAAAGCCATCTGGCCGATGAGGGCATCGACCTGATCATCGGCATGCTCTCGAACAAGGACGTCGCCGGCTTCCTCAAGCCGCTCCGTCCCTTGATCCGCTCGATCCGCTCGCTGCCGGTGCCCGGCCATGAGCATCACGGGCCGGAGGTCTTCGCGCAAGTTGCCCGTGCATGGGAGGTGCCGCACCGCAGCTTCACCACGATCCAGGAGGCGCTGACGGATGTCGCCGGGGCCGCGACGCACGGTCCTGATGGCGGGTACGCTCTATCTGGCCGGGCAGGTGCTGGTCGCCAACAACCAGCCGCCGGTCTGAGGCGCGTCGCTAATCGTCCTGCGTGCTGGGCTGTCGCACGGACTCCACCACGAAGCCTTTCGTCCACATGATCCAGAGCAGGATCATGCCGGGGATCGCAGCCACGACGGTGAACGCCCAGAAACCGACCCAGCCCAGCCCCTCGGCGAGATAGCCCGAAGGCGTCGATAGCCATGTTCGGCCGACTGCGGCGAAGGATGACAGCAGGGCAAATTGGGTGGCGGTATAGGCGAGGCTCGACAGGCCGGAGAGATAGGTCACAAACACCGTCAGGCCGATGCCGCTGGTGAAATTCTCCGTTCCCACCGCCAGCGCGAGCATCGGCGTCGAATGTCCGGCTACGGCGAGCGCGCAGAACAGCAGGTTGGAGAGCATCATCATCGCACCGGAGACGAACAAAGCACGCCCCATGCCCAGCCGGGCGATGAACGGTGCGCCCAGCGCCGACCCGGCAATCAGCGCGGCAAAGCCGACGAACTTGTTGACGGTGACATATTCGGTGTCGGTAAAGCCCAGCTCGACGATCATCGGCGCCAGCATCACCTGCCCCATGGCATCGCCGATCTTGTAGATCAGCACGAAGCCCAGGACGAGGAAGGCGCCGTGACGGGAGAGAAACTCGCGGAATGGATTGACGATGGTCTCCTTGAGCCAGTCGCCCATTGCCAGCCCCTCGCGCACCGCGCGGTGCTCCACATAGCGCCCCGGCCCCGCCAGCAGCGCGCCAATCGCTGCCGGGAGCACGCAAAAGGCAGTGATGCCATAGGCGACGGCCCAACCCAGCCCGGCGCCTTCAGTGGAGGCGAGGAAGATCGTCCCAGCGCCGGCCAGCAGATTACCGGTGCGATAGCCGAACTGGTTCATCGCCGTACCGTGCGGCAGTTCCTGCTCGCTCAGGATTTCGATGCGGTAGGCATCGATCACGATATCCTGCGTGGCGGAGAGGAAGGCGACGGCTATGGCCCAGAGCGCAAAGCGCGCCAGATCGGTTGCCGGATCGCTGGCGCCCAGTTGCCAGATCGCGCCAAACAGCAGCGCCTGGATGAAGAACAGCCATGCACGCCGCTGCCCGAACAGGCGGGTGAGCACAGGCAGTGGCACCTTGTCGACCAGCGGCGCCCACAGGAATTTGAGCGTGTAGGGCGTCGTCAGGCCAATGGCGAAGCCGATCGTGGACTTGTCGATGCCAACCTTGGAGAGCCAGAAGGTCATTGTCGCCAGCAGCAGCGTCAGCGGAAAGCCGCTCGATATGCCGAGCAGGAACGCGACGAACGGCATGGGCCGCAAATAAGGACGGAAGCTTGGAACGAAGAAGCCGCTCGCCACGACTGCACCGACAATCACGGCGAATATGAGGGTCTGCGACATGCACACTCCGACTGCTTGGGCCTGAACCCGCAGTCTTAGAGCGCTATGCCGGAATTCAAAGCATCGTTTTTACCCGCGCGCCTCAGCGCAGCCCTCAGTTGCGCTTGAAGAGTTTCAGCCCCGCCGGCAGCCGGCCGGGCGAGCGCCCGCCAATCACCCTCTCGCACACGCCAATGGCACGGATGAGGTCGCGCGGCAGAAATGGCTTGGAGAGGCACCCGAGCGCAATGTCCTGATCGCGCGCTTCCTCAGGGCAGGTGGCCGTCGCGAACAGCACGGCAATGCCGAGTTCGCGGGCATGGCGGGCCAGCTCGACGCCCGAGCGAACACCGGCAAGCCGCACGTCGGTGACAACCAGATCGACCGCGCCCTGTTCGAGGATGATCGCCGTCGCTTCCCGGAAGCGATCGACTGTCGCGACCACCTCATAGCCGGCCGTCTGGAGGGTGTGTTCTTCATCGAACGCGAGCAGCGGCTCATCCTCGACAATCAGGATGCGGCGTATTCGCTGCGTCTCCTTCGAGAAAAACATTGCCGCCTCATTCCCGTTGCGCCAAACCGCAGACCGAAAACGGATCGATCCCGGCGCACAAAAACGCTAGGTCGCGCGGCTGCGATTCGCCAGTGCAGCGATGACACAGCCGCCCCAAAAACGGACACAGATTTTGTCGAACACTCGTGGACCTTCCGGACCTCGCCGTCCCCAGCGCCCTGTAGCCGGTGCTACCGATCGTCGAGCCCAGCCGCCCAGAGCGCGCCGGGGCGCAGGCCGCGTCGCGCCGCAGGTGCGCCAGGCCGCCGATGATGGCACCGCGCGAGAGGGCGAGCGCATCGCCAAGCTGATGGCCCGCGCGGGCGTCGCCTCCCGCCGGGATGTCGAGCGGATGATCGCCGAAGGGCGCGTGGCGCTGAACGGCACGCTGGTGGAAACGCCCGCGACGCTGCTCAAGTCGCTGCGCGGCGTGACGGTGGATGGTGTGGCGGTGAAGGAGCCCGCACCGGCCCGCATGTTCCTGTTCCACAAGCCGGCCGGCCTGCTCACCACCGCCAAAGACCCCGCCGGGCGTCCGACCATTTATGATCGCCTGCCCGCCGACCTGCCGCGCGTGATGCCGGTCGGCCGGCTCGATCTCAACACGGAAGGCCTGCTGCTGCTCACCACCGATGGCGAGCTGAAGCGGCAGCTGGAACTGCCTTCCACCGGTGTCGAGCGCACCTATCGCGCGCGCGCGTTCGGGGAGATCAGCCAGGCGCAACTTGAAGAGCTGATCGAGGGCGTCGAGATCGAGGGGATGCGCTATGGTCGCATCGACGCCAATCTGGAGCGGCGGACCGGGCGCAATCAGTGGATCGAAATGACGCTGACCGAAGGCAAGAACCGCGAAGTACGACGCGTACTCGAACATCTTGGCCTTAAGGTCAGCCGGCTGATCCGGACCCGCTACGGCCCCTTCGTGCTGGGCGATTCCGCGCCGGGTGAAGTGGCCGAGGTGCGCCAAGTCGATCTCATCAAGTTCCGCAAGACGCTCAAATGAGGATCATCTCAGGACAATGGCGGGGCCGCCCGCTGGTGGCGCCAGTCGGCGAGGAAACGCGCCCGACAGCGGATCGCACACGCGAGACGCTGTTTTCGATGCTCACCAGCCGTTTGGGCTCATTCGAAGGGCTTGCCGTGGGCGATTTCTTTGCCGGCTCCGGCGCGCTTGGCTTTGAGGCGCTCTCTCGCGGGGCAGCGACATGCCTCTTCGTCGAGCGCGACCGGGCTGCGATCGCCGCCCTGCGTAAAAATGCCGAAAAGCTGGGACTCGCGCGGCCCGACATCCGCCAGAACGATGTTCTTGCGCTTGGCGCCACGTCGGCGCCGCTGGATGTGATTTTCATGGACCCGCCTTATGGCACCGGCGCGGGTGCCGTCGCTCTGGACAAGCTTGCTCGGCTCGGCTGGGTCGGCCCCAGCACCTGGGTGAGCATTGAGACGGAAAAGCGGGAAGAGATCGCGGTCAAAGGCTTCGATTGCGATGCCGAACGCGTGGTCGGCAAGGCCAAATTGGTCCTGCTGAGGCCGGCAACCTAGACGGACGCCGACCTCAGCAGAAGCTCGGTTAGTTACTGCCCGCCGGGGTTCTTGCACCCGTCCTTCACGGTGCGCGAGCAGACCGGATATTCTGCCGGGGGCTGCGGAGCGGTCTGCTCCACGGGCCGCTGCGGCATCATCTCAACCTGGCCACCACCCGGGGGCGGAGGCGGCGGTGGCGTCATCGTGCCGCCGGGTGCAGGGGGCGGCGGCGGCGGGTTCATGCCATCACCGGGCATGGGGTTACCAGTCGGCGGGGGCATGGTGTCCGTCCCGCCCGGCATCGGCCCGGGTGTGTCGCCCGGCATCGGCGCGGTCGCGGACGGCGGGCCGGCTGGCGCTCCACCCGGAGGCGGCATGTCTTGTGCGTGGGCAGCGAAGGCCAGTGCCGAAGCGGCACCGCAGGCGAGAATGGTTGAGAAGCGCATGATCGCATCCTCCTATGAGTGATCGTTCTTGTGGGATGGAAATCCCGCAGCGGGACAGCCGTTCCGGTCGAACCATCCGCCGCAGACCGCCGGGGGCGTAATCGGGATGAAGCGGTCTGAACGCACGCCAAGGCCCTTGCCCCAGCCCCACCCGTTCCCTAGTTGTTCGCCTGTGACCGATCCTTTGCCAGCCCCCTCTCCTGCCGACCCGCCTTATATCCAGGGCCTCAATGCGCCGCAGCGCGAGGCTGTGCTGACCACGGAAGGGCCGGTTCTGGTTCTGGCGGGCGCGGGCACGGGCAAGACGGCAGCGCTGACAGCGCGCCTCGCGCATCTGGTGGCGACCCGCCGCGCATGGCCATCAGAGATCCTGTGCGTCACCTTCACCAACAAGGCCGCCCGCGAGATGCGCGAGCGCGTGGGGCGGATGATCGGCGAGGCGGTCGAGGGCATGCCCTGGCTCGGCACCTTCCACTCCGTCTGCGCCAAGATGCTGCGCCGCCATGCCGAACTGGTCGGGCTGCAGAGCAACTTCACCATTCTCGATACCGACGACCAGTTGCGCCTGATGAAGCAGATCATCGTCGCCGAGGGGATCGATGAGAAGCGCTTCACCGCCCGCGCGCTGGCCGGGCTGATCGACAAGTGGAAGAACAAGGGCCTCACCCCCGGCGAAATCGACGCGGGCGAGAGCGAGGCCTTCGCCAATGGCAAGGGCGCGGCGATCTATGCGCTGTATCAGGCCCGCCTGCGCGCGCTCAACGCGTGCGATTTCGGCGATCTGCTGCTGCACATGCTGACGATCTTCAAGACCGATCGTGAGGTGCTGGAGCAATATCAGCAGCGCTTCCGCTACATCATGGTGGACGAGTATCAGGACACCAATACCAGCCAGTATCTCTGGCTGCGGCTGCTCGCCCAGCAGCGCAAGAACATATGCTGCGTGGGCGACGACGACCAGAGCATCTATAGCTGGCGCGGCGCGGAAGTGGCGAACATCCTGCGCTTCGAGCGCGATTTTCCTGGCGCCGCGATCATCCGGCTGGAGCAGAATTATCGCTCGACGCCGCATATCCTGGCCGCGGCCTCCGGCGTCATCGCGCAGAATGGCGGGCGGCTCGGCAAAACCTTGTGGACGCAGGAGGCCGATGGCGAGAAGCTGCGCGTCATCGGCGTGTGGGACGGGCCGGAAGAGGCCCGCCGTGTCGGCGAGGAGATCGAGTCGCTGGAGCGGCAGGGCGTCGGCGCCGAGAAGATCGCCATTCTCGTGCGCGCCTCCTTCCAGACCCGCGAGTTCGAAGACCGCTTCATCCAGATCGGCCTGCCCTATCGCATCGTCGGCGGCTTCCGCTTCTATGAGCGGGCCGAAATCCGCGATGCGCTGGCTTATCTTGCGCCTCGTCAACAGCCGGCGGATGATCTTGCCTTTGAGCGGATCGTCAACGTGCCCAAGCGCGGCCTTGCGACAAGGCGGTCGAGGAAGGTTCACCGCCTCGCCGTGCCTTGGCCGAGCCGCTCACCAGCGCCGCCGCCCGCATTCTCGACACGGACGAGCTGACCCCCGCAGGCGCGGCGCTCGCTGGGGCGGTTCATCGGCGATCTCGCCCGCTGGCGCGATCTCGCCAATGCGATGACCACGCCGATCTCGCGCGCCAGATTCTCGACGAGAGCGGTTACACCGCTGCGCTGCAGGCCGAGCGTACGACGGAGGCCAGCGGGCGGCTGGAGAACCTGCAGGAACTCACCCGCGCCATGGAGGAATATGAGACGCTCGGGGCCTTCCTCGAGCATGTCAGCCTGGTCATGGACAATGAGGCGCAGGCCGATGAAGCCAAGGTCACGCTGATGACCATCCACGCCGCCAAGGGGCTGGAGTTCGACACCGTGTTCCTGGCGGGCTGGGAGGATGGCCTATTCCCCTCGCAACGCGCGCTCGATGAAGGCGGCCTTGCCAGCCTGGAGGAAGAGCGCCGGCTGGCTTATGTGGCGATCACCCGCGCGCGCCAGCGCTGCCTGATCCTGCACGCCGCCAACCGACGGGTCTATGGCCAATGGACCAGTTCCATCCCCTCCCGCTTCATTGGCGAATTGCCCAAGGAGACGGTGGAGGAGGAAACACCATGTCCGGCGGCGCCAGCCTATGGCGCGCCAACTGGTCCGAGCGGGACGACCCCTTTGCCAATGTCGCTCGGGGCTCGGGGCGCGGACCGGGCTGGCAACGGGCGCAAAGTCAGTTCTCGCGTGAGCCGACGCGCCTCGTCGAGGCACGGCAGAGCGCGGTGAGCCTCGGAAACAAGGGCCGCAGCGACGTCAGCCTCGGCACCCGCGTCTTCCACCAGAAGTTCGGCTATGGGACGGTGACGGGCATCGAGGGCAACAAGCTGGAGATCGATTTCGAGCAGGCCGGCGCCAAGCGGGTTCTGGACAGCTTCATCAGCCTCGCCTGAGGTGCGGTACCTCAGGCGGCGCAATTGTGTTCATGACGCCGCAGGTGCGCCAGGAAAAATGACAAGCCGCTTTATTTCCTGATGACTCATTACCCTGTTTTCTTAGGGCGGAGCTGCGACCCGAAGGGCGCTGGCAGCCCCAGTGCTCAAACTCGGCCCGGCGGAGCGTGGGTTCCTGCCGGGCCTTTTTCGTTCCGCCTAAGCGAAGGCGCGCGGCAATCGAAAATCTTTGCCCTGCGCGCGTTTTGGTCCGTTGCGCCGTCGCCAGCCTTGCGCCAAGGAACATGCATGGTCAGCCCATCTTCTCGCGAGCCTGACGGCACCGCCGGGCGCAAGCCACCGACCCATCCCTTTCAGATCGGCGCCTTCCGCGCCTATCTGATGGTCCGCCTGTCGACGATCCTCGCATCGAACGGCATGGCGCTCATCATCGCGTGGGAAGCCTACAACATCGCGCGCCAGACCATGTCGCCCGGCAGTCCGCGGCGCAGCTGGGGCTCATCGGCCTCATCCAATTCGTCATGGTCTTTGTGCTGACCCCCTTTGCGGGACTTGTCGCGGACAATTATTCGCGGACCCGCATCGCCATGGGCACGCTCTCGCTGCTGCTCTTCTCGGCAGGGATTTTGGCACTTTCCAGCTACGAAGGATGGATCAGCCTGCCGTTGATCTTCGCCCTCGCCGCGCTGATCGGCTTTGCCCGCGCTTTCCAAGGGCCAGCGCTCGGCTCTTTGGGCCCGAACATCGTCCCCAAGGACCTGCTGCCCCGCGCCATCGCGTTCAGCAGCATGTTCTGGCAGGCCGGCAGCATCGTCGGGCCGGCCGTCGCCGGCTACGCCTATGCCTTCAAGCCCTATTTTGCCTATATGTTCAGCAGCGCGCTGTTCGGCATGGGCGGTCATCGGCATGATCTTCGTCGGCAAAGTCCCGCAAGCGGCCCGCCAGCGCGACCGTCATCCGATCGGCCAGATCATCGACGGCCTCACCTACGTGCGCACCAACCGGCTGGTGTTCGGCGCCATCACGCTGGATCTGTTTGCAGTGCTGCTCGCCGGCACCACAGCGCTTCTGCCGGTCTATGCGCGCGACGTGCTCGATATCGGCTCGCAGGGCTTGGGGCATCTTGCCGCAGCGCCGGGCATCGGCGCGGGGCTGACGGCGCTGTTCTTCTCGTTCCGGCCGCTGCGCCACAATGTCGGGCTGAAGATGATGCTCTCGGTCGGCATCTTCGGGTTGGCGACGATCGTCTTCGGGCTCACCGCCTTCATGCCGCAGCAGACCGCGATCATCGTCGCCCTGTTCGCCATGGCGACGTGGGGCAGTGCGGACATGTTCTCGGTGTTCGTGCGCCAGTCGCTGATCCAGCTCCACACGCCCGATGACATGCGCGGGCGCGTGACCAGCGTTTCAATGATGACGATTTCCGCCTCGAATGAGCTGGGCGATGCCGAGTCGGGCTTTCTCGCCGCGCTCATCGGGCCGATCGCCGCTGTGATTGCCGGCGGCGTGGGTGCAATCGCCATTACCTTGTGGTGGTCGCGCCTTTTCCCTGAATTGCGGAACGCCCGGACGTTCGATCCGCCCGACGTTCATTTCCGGCCTTCCCACGCGGGCGCTGCTCCCGCAAAAGAAGGATAGAGTCCGCCCCTTGCAAATCTCTATCAATTAAGTTTTAATTGATCGATCGCCTTATGGAGGATTGCCCATGAAAGTCTCGTCCATTCTCGAAACGATCGGCGGCACGCCGCACATCCGCTTCAACCGCCTGTTTGGCGATGCGAATGTCTGGATCAAGTCCGAGCGCTCGAACCCCGGCGGATCGATCAAGGACCGCATCGCGCTGGCCATGATCGAGGCTGCGGAAAAGGACGGCAGCCTCAAGCCCGGCGGCGTCATCGTCGAGCCAACCTCAGGCAACACCGGCATTGGTCTTGCCATGGTCGCCGCCGTGAAGGGCTATAAGCTCGTCCTCGTCATGCCCGAGAGCATGAGCCTTGAGCGCCGCCGCCTGATGCTGGCCTATGGTGCCAGCTTCGACCTGACCCCGCGTGAAAAGGGCATGAAGGGCGCCATCGAGCGCGCGCTGGAAATCGTGGCCGCCACACCCGGTGCGTGGATGCCGCAGCAATTCGAGAATCCGGCCAATATCGATGTCCACGTCCGCACGACGGCGCAGGAAATCTTCAACGACTTCGCCGATGAGCCGCTGGATGCACTAATCACTGGTGTCGGCACCGGCGGCCACATCACCGGCTGCGCGCAGGTACTCAAGGCGATGTGGCCGGGCCTCAAGGTCTTTGCCGTGGAGCCGACGCTCTCCCCGGTCATCAGCGGCGGCGCGCCCGGCCCGCACCCCATCCAGGGCATCGGCGCCGGTTTCATCCCGGCCAATCTGCACACCGATCTGCTGGACGGCGTGATCCAGGTCGATCCCGCCAATGCCAAGGATTATGCCCGCCGCGCTGCCAGCGAGGAAGGCGTGCTGGTCGGCATCTCCTCCGGCGCCACGCTGGCCGCCATCGCTCAGAAGCTGCCGGAACTGCCCGCCGGCGCCAAGGTGCTGGGCTTCAATTACGACACTGGTGAGCGCTATCTTTCTGTGCCGGACTTCCTGCCCGAAGCCGGCTGATCCGGGTCGACCATCCTGTGCCGGCGAGCCGTTAAGACTTGCCGGCCGGATTTTCCCGTTATGGCACGGCGGTCCCTGCGACCGGGCGGCTGGCCGTGCCGCTCTTGCCTAACGCTGCCTAAAGGCACACATACCGCCCCTCTCTGGCCGCGCATGGCGGCTTTGGCGGAAGGACGTATGGCAAGCAACGGTCTGATTGCGCGAAAATCGGCATTCCCGGCGCTCTCTTCGCGCCAGGGCCGACTCGTGCTGGCCGGCCTTCTAGGGCTGATCCTCACCAGCGCTCTGGCGCTGCTCGCCATCGGCAATCGCTCCAGCGTTACCGCCCTGCCCGGCAGCGAGACCGTGAGCACAGCCCTGCCCAAGGCACCGGATAACAGCCCCGTGCCCGTCGTCGAGCCGCTGGTGCTCGACGCCTCCCACCCCGATCAGGCGCGACAGCTGAACGCGCAGATCCCCTTCTCGACCGCGCCCAATCCTGCCCCCCGCCCCTTCACGTTCAAGGGCGATGCGGTGGCACTGGGCCGCGCAACCGACTGCCTTGCCGCCGCAATGATCTATGAGGCCGGCGACGACGCCAAGGGCCAGCGCGCCGTGGGACAGGTCGTGCTCAACCGCCTGCGCCACCCCGCCTTCCCCAAGACGGTGTGCGGCGTGGTGTTTCAGGGGCAGGAGCGGGCCACCGGCTGCCAGTTCACCTTCACTTGCGATGGCGCCATGGCGCGCCGCCCGTCCACGGCAGCCTGGATCGCGCCCGGGGCAATGCCGCGCGGATGCTCGCAGGCGATGTCTATGCGCCCGTGGGCTACAGCACCCATTATCACACCGACTGGGTGATGCCCTATTGGAGCAAGTCGCTCGACAAGGTCGCGGCGGTCGATACGCACCTGTTCTTCCGCTGGGAGGGCTGGTGGGGCACGCCGCCGGCCTTTGCGCGGAGCCTCAGCATCGCTGCCGAGCCTGCCATCGCCAAGCTCGCCGCCTTGTCGCCCCTTCACGCCGATGATAGCGCGTTGGCCGGCACCCTGCCCGGTTCGCTGATCGACGATGCCACCGCTCCCGCGGCGCTTGGTGCTGCGGATATCGGCAAGCGCATCGGCCCCGGTCGGCTGGCTGCCATCGAACCCGGCGGCACAGGGTTTGTGATGACACTCGATCCGGGCGGCGACCCGGCCCGCTATGCCGACGCCGCCGCGCGCCTGTGCGCCGGGCGCGCGCAGTGTCGCCTGCTGGCCTGGACGAGCGATAAGGCGACGCCGCGCAGCTTCCCGGTCGCGGAAACCAGCCTCGCCTCCATGTCATTTTCCTATATCCGCATGAAGGACAGCGGCATCGAGCGCACGCTCTACAATTGCGACGAGTTCCGCGACGTGCCGCGCGTCAACTGCATGGTCCGCCGCACGCCGAGCGCACCCGCGCCCAAGCTGCTGGCCGACGAACGCGGGGAAGCCTCGCAGATCAAGCTGCCTGCCGGCGCACGTCCGGTCGCCGACATGCAGCGTGGCGAGCTGGTGCCGCTCAAGCCCGGCGATGCCGCGCTATTCAAGGCACCGCTGCGGGCTGATGCGCCGGCATCTGCAAAGCCCTGAACCTCAGCCATCGACGTGAAAACGGCTCCCTCTCCGGAGAGAGGAAGCCGCTTCTTGGTCCCGCAGGATAAGCCCGATCAGGCTGCCGTCAGGAACGCCTCGGGCGGCAGTTCCATCAGCACCTCGGCGCCGCCCTCGATCTTGCGACGCAGCGCGCCGGCTTCCGGCATGATGCGCTCGGCGAAGTAGCGGGCCGTCACCAGCTTGGCCTTCATGTAATCGGGGTTGCCCGTACCCGCATTGAGCTGCGCCTGCGCGGCCATCGCCATGCGCAGCCACATCATGCCCGTCGCGACGATGCCGGTGATGTGCATATAGGCATAAGCCGCAGCCCCGGCATTGTTCGGGTTCTGCATGGCGTTCTGCATCAGCCACATCGTCGCGGCCTGCAGTTGCTGATTGGCCTTCTCCAGCGCCTCAGCAATAGCAGCCGTCTCCGGCACGGCCTTGCCGGCGGCGACATCCTCGGCGACCATCTTGAACAGCGCCTGCACCGCGCGACCGCCATTGGCGGGCAGCTTACGGCCGACCAGATCCATGGCCTGAACGCCATTGGTGCCCTCATAGATCATGGTGATGCGCGCATCGCGCACCGCCTGCTCCACGCCCCATTCGCGGATGTAGCCATGGCCGCCAAACACCTGCTGTGCCAGCACCGCGACATCGAAGCCCTTGTCCGTGCCATAGCCCTTGATGACCGGAGTGAGCAGCGAGATGATGTCGTCCGCCGCCTGACGCTCTTCCTCGGTCGGCGCATATTTGATGAGATCGACCTGCAGGGCGCCCCACAAGACGAGCGCGCGCAGGCCTTCGGTGAGCGCCTTGCACTCCATCAGCATCCGGCGAACATCGGGGTGCACGAACAGCGTATCGGCGGGCTTGTCAGGCTCGGCAGCGCCGGTCAGCGCGCGGCCCTGCCGCCGGTCCATCGCATAATGGACTGCCTGCTGATAGGCCAGTTCACCTTGCGCAAGGCCCTGAAGGCCCACGCCCAGTCGCGCCTGGTTCATCATGATGAACATCGCGGCGAGGCCCTTATTCTCCTCGCCGATCATCCAGCCGGTCGCATCGTCATAGTTCATGACGCAGGTCGCGTTGCCGTGAATGCCCATCTTGTGCTCGATGGAGCCGCAGGTGACGGCGTTGTGCGCGCCCAGCGAGCCATCGTCATTGACCATCATCTTGGGGACGAGGAAGAGCGAGATGCCCTTGCTGCCTGCGGGCGCACCCGGCGTCTTGGCCAGCACGAGGTGGATGATGTTCTCGGCCATGCTGTGCTCGCCGGCCGAGATGAAGATCTTGGTGCCGGTGATCTTGTAGCTGCCATCATCCTGCGGCTGCGCGCGCGTCTTGATGAGGCCGAGGTCGGTGCCGCAGTGCGGCTCGGTCAGGTTCATAGTGCCGCACCACTGGCCGGAGACCATGTTGGGCACATATTTCTGCTTTAGCGTATCGTCGCCCTTGGCGAGGATCGCGCTGACCGCGGCGCCGGTCAGGCCGTGATACATGTTGAAGCCGTGGTTCGACGCCGTGAAATATTCCTCGGCGGCGATCGCCAGCACGATAGGCAGACCCTGCCCGCCATATTCCTCCGGCGCATGCAGCGTGGTCCAGCCACCCGCGACGAACTGGTCGAAGGCTTCCTGAAAGCCCGGCGGCGTCGTCACCGTGCCATCGTCATTGCGCTTGCAGCCAATCTGGTCGCCTACGGCATTGAGCGGGCTAAGCACCTCGCTGGCAAACTTGCCGCCCTCTTCGAGAATGGCCTGAACGATATCGCTGGTCGCCGAAGCAAAGCCGGGATTGTTCGTCAGACGCTCCAGCCCGACGATCTCGTTGAGGATGAACATGGTGTCGGCGACGGGCGCCTTGTAGCTGGGCATGGGCCTCTCCGTGGTAGAAAGTCTTAGTTGAGTTCGCCTGACAGGCGCTGATTTTCCTCGACGAGCGCGACGAAATTCTTCAGCTCTTCAATGGCTTCGTCGATATCCTGCCGCTGCCGCTGGAGCAATCCGATCCGCTCCTCGCATTTGGCGACGGTAAATTCGCGCTGGGTGCGCCGACCGTCGCCGGCATCGTACAGGTCGATCATGTCGCGGATTTCGGCCAGGCTGAATCCCACCCGCTTGCCGCGCAAGATCCAGGCGAGCCGCGCGCGATCGCGATGGCTGTAGACCCGCGTCAGGCCCTGCCGGCGCGGCGAGATGAGTTCCTCATCCTCGTAGAAGCGCAGAGCGCGCGGGGTAACTTCGAATTCGTCGCACAGGTCGGAGATCGAAAACTCTTCCCGCCCGTCCCGTTCCGGCTGGGGAATGCCGGCAATCATCTGGAGCTTCGTCATTGCATCCATCCTTCCATGAAGGTCAGACGCGCAGTTTACGTTTACGTCAACGGAAAATCAACCCCTCCGCGCCGTTGCTCCGGCGAGACCGAGCGACAGGTCCGTTACCGCTCAATGGGCGTGCGGCTCGCGATCGATCCATTCAAGCCCGTCATCCGTGACGCGGCGATAGAAGCAACTGACACGGCCGGTGTGGCAGGCCGGCCCCACGGGTTTGACCAGCAGCCAGATCGCGTCCTGATCGCAATCCATCCGCATGTCGACGATGTGGAGTTCGTTGCCGGACTCCTCGCCCTTGCGCCAGAGCTTGTCCCGGCTGCGCGACCAGAAATGGGCAACGCGCGTTTCGATCGTCGCGGCCAGGGCCTGCGCGTTCATATGCGCCAGCATCAGCAATTCGCCGGTATCGACATTGCTCGCCACGGCTGTGATCAATCCGTCGCGGTCATAGCGAGGACTGAGCCGCAGCCCTTCCTCCCGATCATCGTCTGCTTTTGCCATGCTGCGCCTATAGGCGGCGCGCGACGGGCTGTCAGCCCCGCGCACGCAGCGCGGCGGCCAGTCATCCAAATCTCGGAAAAGAAAATGGGGCGATCGACGGGATCCGAACCCGCGACCTCTGGTACCACAAACCAGCGCTCTAACCAACTGAGCTACGATCGCCACAGCGTCCATCGACGCTATCGAGAGGCGGCCCATAATGCCCCGGGAGGACCGCCGTCAAGCACAGAGCGCGCCCCTTTCGGGATTAGCACGCTTTTCCCGGCAGACCGGGCATCGTCAGCCTTCCCCCGGCTGAAAATCAAAAAGGCCAGGCAGAGCCCGGCCTTTGCCGACATGGGACGTCGCGTTCCCTGTCGGCGATCCAATCAAGCGGTGCCCCGGCCGGAAAGCGCGGGGCAACGATCGATCGAGTTGATTAGTTGACGGCGTCCTTGAGACCCTTGCCGGCCTTGAACTTCGGCTGGCTGGAAGCCTTGATCGCCATGGTTTCGCCGGTGCGCGGGTTGCGACCGGTCGAGGCCTTGCGCTGCGAAACGGAGAACGTGCCGAAGCCAACGAGGCGAACTTCATCGCCCTTCTTGAGAGCGGCGGTGATCGCGTCGAACACTGCCTCAACAGCCTTGTTCGCATCGGCCTTGGTGAGGCCGCTCTGATCCGCGACCGAACTGATGAGATCCTGCTTGTTCATGCCTTGGGAACCCCCTTCTTGAGAAAACTTGTGGTGGGAATCATGCGACGAAGGCGCGCATAAAGGCTTGCTTCGTCGCAAGTGTCAAAGAGATTTGCGCCTCAAACCCGTTAAAAACCCTGATTTACGCTGTTTTTCACGATGATCGGTCCGGTCCGGACGACGGACCGGCCCATTTATGACGATCCTTAACCGCCCTTAACTTCAAATCGGGCTGTTTTGGGCATCGGCGTCATGACGATCATCGCGAGACTCAGTGCCGCATCCGCTGCTCATGCTCGGCTGCCGAGCCGATCGGAGGCTGGGCGGCGAGATCATCTTCCTCGGACCAGTCGATCGGTGTCAACGCCCCGGTGAGCGCCCGGGCAAGCACCTCGTCCACATGGCTCACCGGCACGATTTCAAGGCCTTCCTTGATGTTCGCCGGAATCTCCACCAGGTCCTTCTCATTCTCCTGCGGAATGAGCACGGTCTTGATTCCGCCGCGCAGCGCCGCGAGCAGCTTTTCCTTCAGCCCGCCAATGGGCAGAACTCGGCCGCGCAGCGTCACTTCGCCGGTCATCGCGACATCCTTGTGGACGGGGATGCCGGTCAGCGTCGAGACGATGGACGTCACCATGCCGATACCAGCGCTCGGCCCATCCTTGGGTACCGCGCCTTCGGGAAGGTGGATGTGAATATCCTTGCGGTTGAAGATGCTCGGCTTGATCCCATAAGCCGGGGCGCGCGCCTTCACATAGGAGAAGGCCGCCTGCACCGACTCGGTCATCACGTCACCGAGCTTGCCAGTCGTCTTGATCTGGCCCTTGCCGGGGACCGTCACCGATTCGATGGTGAGCAGCTCGCCGCCCACTTCCGTCCAGGCAAGGCCGGTGACGGCACCGATCTGGTGCTCTTCCTCGGAAATGCCGTGACGGAACTTCCGTACGCCCGCATAATCGCCGAGATTCTCCGGCGTGATGGTGACGCTGGTTTCCTTACCCTCAAGAATCCGGCGGAGCGCCTTGCGCGCCAGCCGCGCAATCTCCCGCTCCAGCGTCCGCACGCCCGCTTCCCGCGTATAATAGCGAATGAGGTCGCGCAGCGCGGCCTCCTCGATGGCGAATTCGCCTTCTTTCAGCCCATGGGCCTCAATCTGCTTTTCGATCAGATGCCGCTGCGCGATCTCCAGCTTTTCATCCTCGGTGTAGCCCTCCAGCCGGATGATCTCCATGCGGTCGAGCAGCGCCTGCGGAAGATTGAGGCTGTTGGCAGTCGTGACGAACATCACGTCCGACAGATCGAGGTCGATCTCCAGATAATGGTCCTGGAACTTGCTGTTCTGCTCCGGGTCCAGCACCTCGAGCAGCGCGGAAGCCGGATCACCGCGGAAATCCTGGCCGAGCTTGTCGATCTCGTCGAGCAGCACCAGCGGGTTCATCGCCCCGGCCTTTTTGAGGTTGGACGCGATCTTGCCCGGCATGGAGCCGATATAGGTGCGGCGATGGCCCCGAATCTCGGCCTCGTCCCGCACGCCGCCGAGCGACTGGCGCACGAACTCACGGCCCGTCGCCTTGGCGATGGAACGACCGAGCGAGGTCTTGCCGACACCCGGCGGGCCGACGAGGCACAGGATCGGGCCTTTCAGCTTGTCGGAGCGCGCCTGCACGGCGAGATACTCGATGATCCGGTCCTTGACCTTGTCGAGCGCGAAGTGATCGGCATCCAGCACGTCCTGCGCCTTCACCAGATCCTTCTTGAGCTTGCTCTTCTTGCCCCAGGGCACGCCGAGCAGCGCATCGAGATAATTGCGGACCACCGTCGCTTCGGCCGACATGGGCTGCATGGAGCGCAGCTTCTTCAGCTCGGCTTCAGCCTTGCTGCGCGCTTCCTTGCTCAGGCGGGTCTTCTTGATCTTCTCGGTCAGTTCGGAAAGCTCATCGCCCTCCTCACCTTCGCCGCCGCCCAGCTCGCGCTGGATCGCCTTGAGCTGCTCGTTGAGATAATATTCGCGCTGGGTCTTCTCCATCTGGCGCTTCACGCGGCCACGGATTTTCTTCTCGACCTGCAACACGCCGAGTTCGCCTTCCATGAAGGCAAACACCATTTCCAGGCGCTTGAGCGGATCGCCCTCGACCAGCAGGGACTGCTTGTCGGCAACCTTCACGGCAAGGTTGGCCGCGATGAAATCGGACAGGCGGCCAGCCTCCGTGATCTCGCGCAATTGCGCGGCAGCTTCGGCCGGCAACTTCTTGTTGAGCTTGGCGTAATTCTCGAACTGGTCGGTGACCGAGCGCATCATCGCCTCGACCTCGGCGCCGCCCACGACGATATCGTCCAGCGGCGCCACGGTGGCGACGATATGATCCTCAGCATCCGTCAACGCGGTCAGGGAGGCGCGCTGCTTGCCTTCCACCAGAACGCGGACATTGCCATCGGGCAGCTTGAGCATCTGCACGATGCTGGCAATGACGCCCATGTCGTAAAGCGCTTCCCGGTCCGGATCGTCCTCGCTCGGGTCTAGCTGCGCGACGAGGAAGATGTCCTTGTCGCCCGCCATCGCCTTCTCAAGCGCCGTCACGCTCTTGTCGCGTCCCACGAACAGGGGCACGATCATCTGCGGGAAAACGACGATATCCCGCAGCGGCAAGAGAGGCAGATCAAGATCCATTGTCACTCCAATCCAGCCAGGGGGCCTTACCCCTGAGCCTGCGAACCGCCTTCGTGCAGAAGGGGCCGCTTCACAACCCGGTCGCTTTTCCCGCGCATCGCGAAAAACGATCAATGCATCATATCGTTCAGCCGCGCGCGCATTTCAACGGCGCGAAAAGCTACTGACTGCCGAACTGGTTAAGCGCGGGTAAAAACTATCGCCTTTTTACGCCGATCAGAAGGGCATCTTGAAGCCCGGCGGCAGAGGCAGACCAGCCGTCATCTTGCTCATCTGCTCGTTGGCCGCTTCATCCGCCTTGGCGCGCGCATCGTTGAAGGCGGCGACAATCAGGTCTTCCAGCATCGTTTTGTCGGCCGGCACGATCAGGCTCTCATCGACCGAAAGGCCGAGGATACGGCCCTTGGCGCTCGCCCGCACCTTGACCAGTCCGCCGCCGGAAGCACCCTCGACCTCGATGTTATCGAGTTCAGCCTGCGCCTTCTGCATTTCCTCCTGCACCCGGCTGGCCATGCCGAGAATGTCGTTGAGGTCCTTCATCAGCCTTCACTCCTATATTGCTCATCATCCGGGTCCACGAGCCGTGCTCCGGGGAATGCGTCCAGCGCGGCAGCCACGATAGGCGCAGCGCTGATCTGGGCAAGCCGCGCTTCTTTGGCGGCCTGTTCCTGCTCGCGCAGGCTTGGCTGGCCGTGGGCGTCCGTCGAGCGGACATCCCAGACCTCGCCCGTCACCTCACGCAACGCCGCCGCTACTTGCCGGGGGAAATCGGCATCGAGCGGCTGGAGGATGCGGAAGGCCAGCTCCGGCGGAGCATAATGCGCAAGGCTCACATAATCATGCAGTTCCGCGCTGAGCCGGGCATGGCGTGCCTTGAGCGCCTCGACCATCGCAGCAAAATCCTTCGGCAGCGCTGGCGTTGCCGCTTCCGGCTCAGACGCGGCTGGCGGCGCGGGCGGCGGCGGAGCGCTTGGGACCGCCTGGGCCGCTTCGCTCAACGTCCCACTGGGCGCAGGGGCCGGCATCGTCGGGCTCGCCTGCCCGCCACCGGCACCTTCGCGGATGAGCCGCGCCAGTTCGGCCGGGTCCGGCATGGCCGAGGCGTGGATCAGCCGCAGCAGCGCCATTTCGCAGGCCGCGTGGGGCCGCGCTGCAGCAGCAACCTCGGCATGGCCCTTGAGCAGCAATTGCCACAAGCGATGGAGCACCGGGAAAGACAATTGCTCAGCCCAGCCGGCAATCGCGCCGCGCTCGGCCTCCGGCATGCGGTCGAGCCCGGCGCCGCGCCCGGCCTTGGCAGTCGTCGCCGCATGGATGAGATCGAGCAAGGCATTCACCGTGGCGAGCGGCTCGACGCCGAGCGCTTCCTGCTCGCCCAATGTCGCCAGCACCGCCGGTGCATCGCCATCGAGAATCTGGTCGAACAGCCGCCGCGTCGCGCCGCGATCCGACAGGCCGAGCATTTCGCGAACCTGATCGGCCTGCACGAAGGGCCGGCCATCCTCGCCGACCCCGGCATGCGCAATCGCCTGATCGAGGATCGACTGGCCATCGCGCGCCGAGCCTTCCGCCGCGGTGGCGATGAGGCGCAGGGCATCGTCCTCGGCGACGACGCCTTCCTTGCCGCAAATCATGCGGAAATTATCGACCAGCAGCTCCACCGGGATGCGCCGCAGGTCGAAGCGCTGGCAGCGGGAGAGCACCGTGATCGGCACCTTGTTCACCTCGGTGGTGGCGAACAGGAACTTCACATGCTCAGGCGGCTCTTCAAGAGTCTTGAGCAAGGCATTGAAGGCATTGCGCGAGAGCATATGCACTTCGTCGATAATGTAGATCTTGAACCGCGCCGAGACGGCCGCATAGCGCACCGCCTCGATGATCTCGCGCACATCGTCGACACCGGTATGGCTGGCCGCATCCATCTCGATTACATCGATATGGCGCCCCTCGGCAATCGCCTTGCAAGGTTCGCAGACGCCGCACGGATCGATCGTCGGCCCGCCCTGCCCGTCCGGCCCGATGCAATTGAGCGCCTTGGCGATCAGCCGCGCGGTGGAGGTCTTGCCCACCCCGCGCACGCCGGTCATCAGGAAGGCGTGGGGCAGACGCTCGCGCTTGATCGCGTTAGCGAGCGTGCGCACCATCGCCTCCTGACCGATCAGCTCGGCAAAGGTCTGCGGGCGATAGGCGCGGGCCAGCACGCGATAGGCGGGCGCGTCAGGCGAAGTGATGGGCGCCACAGCCGCTTGCGGCCGGGGCGGTTCGCCAAGGTCGAAGCCCGGATCGTCTGAGGAATCGGTCATTGCGTTCGTTCTAGCTGCACTTGCGCCGGAAGTTAATGCGCCATCGGGGCGCGGACGGGTCGCCGCAGGAAGGGCAGTGCGATGCCGATGAAGATCAGGCCCATGCCGGCAAGATGATAGCCGTGCAGCGGCTCGTTCAGCAGCAGCGCCGCCAGCAGCGCGCCGAACACGGGCTGCAGGTTGATCACCTGCCCGGCATCACCCGCCCCGATCTGCTCTACCGCCAAATTGAACAGGAAGTAGGCGACCAGCGAGGGCAGCAGGATGACATAGGCCACGCCCGCCGCAACACCGGGCGTCATGATCACCCGCGCATGCGTCAGCTCATAAGCGGATAGCGGCGCCATGCACAGCACGCCGATAAAGGCGGTGATCGCCAGAAAGCTGAGGCCATGAATCTTCGGCCGCAGGCGCAGAAACACCGTGTAGAGCGACCACAGCGTCACAGCACAAAGCACCAGCAGATCGCCCCGGTTGAACACCATCGCGAACAGGGCCGAAGGATTGCCTTGCAGGATGATCGTGAACACGCCAGCAGCCGCCATGATCACGCCCGCCACCTGCACGGCGCGGGGCCGGTTGCGGAAGAACAGGAAATCGAACAGCAGCACCAGCGCCGGAATGGCCGCCTGAATGAGCAGGCTGTTCGCTGCCGTCGTATATTGCAGGCCGGAATACATGAAGGCGTTGAAGCAGCCGACGCCGATCACGCCGAGGAACAGGATGATCTTCCAATTGGCTTTGGCCACAGGCCAGTCCTGCCGCAAATAGCGCCACGCCACCGGCAGCGCGATCAGGGTCGCGCCGCTCCAGCGCCAGAAGGCCAGCGTGAAAGGCGGCATTTCCGTGTGGATCGCCCGCGCCACCACGGAGTTGCCGGACCAAAGTAGCATCACCAGCACCAGCATGAGATAGACGATGGTTCGGGATCTGCCGGCCATGAACTCAGTCCTTTCGCGCGCGCCGCTCAGCCACGAAAGCGCGGCCTGCCTATGACGCCATGCCCATGACGCCCTATCCTGCCCCCGGCAAGTCCGCGCGCGTGCCCGCAAGCAGAAGGACGCTGCAGAACAAGGACGTTGTGATGGGAGGTAGGTGGAAGCCGGAACGACCCGCAGCGAATTCGTTGTGGCTGCTTCCGTCAGGACCTGACCAGGTTGGCGAAGACTACGTCCGCCCGACTTCCGCGGCGCATATGGCGGCGTGAGGCGGGAAATGCAAGCGGATGGAGACGTCATTCTGCCTTGCAGCTATTCAAATGGCCGTGCTGCATGGCCTCCTGCACTAATCGATCGAAGCCACCCCACCCCGTCATTCCCGCGAACGCGGGAATCCAGGGGCGTAACGCAGTTCGGTTGGGGCTTAGATTCCCGCGTTCGCGGGAATGACGGGAACTGGAGGTCACGGGCTGGAGCTTGCAGTCCTCAAGCCCCCTGCATGTTCCGACTCTCGGCGGGAATGTGCACGGTCAGCGTCTCCAGCGCGTCACTCAGCACGATTTGGCAGGAGAGCCGGCTGGTCCGGGTGGTGGAGGCCGCCAGATCGAGCATGTCCTCCTCATCCTCGCTGGCGCGGGGGAGCTTGCCGAAGTCCTCGGCGTCCACAATCACATGGCAGGTGGAGCACGCCATCTGCCCCTCGCAGGTGCCTTCCAGCGGCTGGCCGGCGGCCTGTGCCACGTCGAGCAAAATGTCGCCCGCGCTGGCCTCCACTTCCTGCACATGTTCGCCATTGGCGCTGATGAAGCGGACTAAGGTCATGCGGGCACTCCCTGTGCGTCGGCGGCCTGATTGAGCAGACTCGCGGCTTCTTCCAGATCGGCCATGCTGGTGTAGCGCCCCATGCCGATCCGCACCGAACTGCGCGCCTCTGCATCGCTCAGACCCATGGCCTTGAGCACATGGCTCGGCCGGCCGGACCCGCTCGCGCAAGCAGACCCGAGCGAGACGGCGACGGTCCGTACATCCGAGATCAGCCGCGCCGCGTCCAGCCCAGGCCGGCGGAGATTGAGATTGCCATGATAGCGCGCCTCCCCGGTGCCATTGAGGTGCCAATCCGCAAACAGCTCCAGCGCGCGCGTCCAGAGCGCTTCGACATGGGCGAGGTCGGCATAGCGGCGCTGCGCCGCCAGTTGCGCGGCCACACCGAAGCCCGCGCACAGCATGGGCGAGAGCGTCCCCGGCCTTACCCCCTGCTCCTGCCCGCCACCATGCATGAGCGGCGGCAGGTCGAGGCCTTCGCGCAGCCACAGCGCGCCCACGCCCTTCGGGCCGTGGATCTTGTGAGCGCTGATCGCGATCAGGTCCGCCTGAGGGGTCGCAAGTCGGCCAAAACCCTGCACGGCGTCGCACAATGTCGGCACGCCAGCCGCGCGCGCGATCACGAACAGCCGGTCGAGTGGCTGCACCACGCCGATCTCGTTGTTCACCTGCATTACCGCAAGCAGGGCGGCTCGCTCGTCGATCGCCGCCTCGGCAATCTCCAGATCGACCAGCCCGTCGGCATTCACCGGCACGATCACCGGTTCGAAACCCTCGCGACGCAAAGCCATCACCGTATCGAGCACGGCGGCATGTTCGGTCGCCACCGTCACCACCCGTCGCCGGCTCTGCGGAGCAGCCCGCGCGGCGCCGATAATGGCCATGTTCAGCGCCTCGGTCGCGCCGCTGGTGAAGATCAGGCGGCCATCCGCGCGGCCCAGCGCATCGAGGATGCGACCCCGCGCCAGTTCGACATCCGCCGCCGCGATGCGACCGATGCGATGCGCGCTGTTCGGATTGCCATAATGATCCATCGCGGCCACCATGGCATCCGCAACCTCCGGCGCCAGCGGCGTGGTGGCCTGGTAATCGAGGTAGATCATCGTCTTGCGTTCCCGTGCGCGATGGCCTGCCACTCAGTGAGAAAATCGTCAATGTCGGCCGCGCACGTGTCATGCCCCATAGTGACACGGATCACCTCGGCGGCCTCAGCCTGCGGCCAACCCATGGCCGCCAACACATGGCTGGTGCGCAAGCTGCCCGACGAGCAGGCACTGCCCGCCGACACCGCCATCCCGGCCATGTCGAAGCGGATGAGCTGCGCTTGCGCGGACACGCCGGGCATTCGGTAGCTGGCGATAGTCGGCAAGCGCGGGGAGGCGTCCGCCACGATCTCACCGCCGGCTGCGAGAATAGCCGCGTCCACCCGCTCGCGCCAACCGGCGACGTCAGCCAACCAGTCGCGCGGAGCTTCCAGCGCCGCCGCAAAGCCTAGCGCCAGCGGCATGGCCTCGGTGCCGGCGCGATAGCCTTGCTCCTGCCCGCCGCTTGGGCTGAGCAGCGTCAGATCGCGCACGATAAGCGCACCAATGCCGATCGGTCCGCCCAGCTTGTGCGCGCTCAGGACGATCAGGTCCGCGCCTTGCGGCAGCGCCATCTTCCCGGCCGATTGGCTGCAATCGGCCAGCAGCAGGCCGTTTTGCGCGTGGATGCGCTCGGCGAACGCCTCCAGCGGCTGGATCACGCCGGTCTCGCTATTGACCTGCTGGATCGCGATCAGCGTACCCGGCGCAATGGCATCGGGCAGGCACACGATCCCGTCATGATCGACCGGCAGCCGGCGATCCTCCGGGATGTGGCGCAGCACAGCATCATGTTCGCTCGCCCCTGCCAGCAAGGGAGACGCCTTTGCGCGCGTCAACGCGATGGCCAGCGCCTCGCTCGCGCCAGCGGTGAACAACACATGCCCATCCCAATCGAGCGCCTGCGCCACGCGGCGGCGGGCATCCTCCAGCAAGGCGCGCGCCTGACGGCCGACGGCATGCGGCGATGAGGGATTGGCCCAGGCATCGAACCCTGCCAGCATCGCCGCGCGAGCCTGTGGCAGCAGCGGCGTGGTCGCGGCATGATCGAGATAGATGCGTCGGCTCATCGCCCTTCCCTACAGGCCCGTCGCGCCACGGCAAATGGATTTGCCCTCTGGTGCAATCAGCCATGTTGCGGCGCAGCACAGACCTGATATGCGAAGACATGGATCCCGCTTTCGACATCATCCTCATCCTCATGGGCGTGGCGTTTCTCGCCGCGACCATCGACGCCATGGCGGGTGGCGGCGGCCTCGTCACCATTCCCGCGCTGCTGGCGGCGGGCATCCCGCCCGTGACCGCTCTGGCGACCAACAAGCTCCAGAGCAGCTTTGGCACTTGTGGCGCCGTCATCGCCTTCGCCCGGCGCGGACATATTGATTTCCGCCGCTTCGCCTTACCGGCGCTGGCGTCATTTATCGGCTCTGCGGGCGGCGCGTTTCTGGTGACGCGGATCGATTCCGGCTTTCTCTCCGCGCTGCTGCCCATGCTGCTGGTCGCGATGGTGCTCTATTTCCTCTTCTCGCCCCGGATGAGCGATGAGGACAGGCACAGCCGCTTCGGCCCGCTCGCGCTCATCGTCACAGCGGCGATCATCGGCGGCTATGACGGCTTTTTCGGGCCCGGCACCGGCTCCTTCTTCACCACCGCGCTGGTCGGCCTGTTCGGCTTGGGCCTCATCCGCGCCGTAGCCCATACCAAGCTGCTCAATTTCGCCAGCAATTTCTCCAGCGTGATCGTCTTCATCATCGGCGGGCATGTCCTCTGGATCACCGGCCTTGCCATGGCGGTTGGCAGCATCGCAGGCGGGCAATTCGGCGCCTATCTCGCGATCCGCTTCGGCGCCGGAATCGCGCGGCCTCTGCTGATCGTCATGTCCCTCGCGCTCACCACTAAGCTGCTGCTGGACCCAGCGAACCCCCTCACCGCCGCTGCTCTGGGCTGGTTCGGGGGCTGAAGCGGGCGCCCTCCACCAGAAACATTGCGAAAATCGCGCTTCCGCCTATATAAGCGCCCGTCCCGCGTCGTCGGCCAGTCTCGGTCGCCCGCTCCCATTTCAAGTCTCAGGTGCCATGCCCGACGTCATTTTTCCCGGTCCCGAAGGCCGTCTCGAAGGCCGTTTCAGCCCTCCGCCCCGCCCGCGTGCGCCTGTTGCGCTGATCCTGCACCCGCACCCGCAGGGCGGCGGCACGATGAACGATCGCATCACGCAGGCGCTCTACAAGACCTTCGTGAAGCGCGGTTTTGCGACGCTGCGGTTCAATTTCCGGGGTGTCGGTCGCTCGCAGGGCGTGTTCGACAATGGCATCGGCGAGCTCTCCGATGCCGCCGCCGCACTCGACTGGATCCAGAGCTTCCACCAGGAAGCGCAGACGACATGGATCGCCGGTTTCTCGTTTGGCGCGTGGATCTCCATGCAGCTGCTGATGCGCCGCCCAGAAGTGCGCGGCTTTATCTCGGTGGCCCCGCCGGCCAACATGTACGACTTCTCGTTCCTCGCGCCCTGCCCCGCCTCCGGCATCATCGTGCAGGGTGTTAACGATGAGGTCGTCTCGGCCGCCTCCGTGCAGAAGCTGGTCGACAAGCTGCGCACGCAGAAGGGCATCACCATCCATCATGACGAGATCCGCAACGCCAATCACTTCTTCGAGCATGAGCTCGACCAGCTGATGATGAGCGTCGACAATTATCTCGACATGCGCCTCGCCCCGGATTCGCCGATCCGCTGATGCTGATCCTCGCCGGGACCGTTCGCTTGCCGCCGGAGAACCTGCCGGCGGCGCGTCCGGTTATTGCGCGGATGGTCGCAGCCAGCCGCGCGGAGCCGGGTTGCATCGCCTACAGCTTCGCCGAGGATCTCGCGGAACCCGGTCTTCTGCGCATCTTCGAGGTGTTTCGCGACCGCGAGGCCCAGCAGGCCCATGCCGCGAGCCAGCACATGAAGGACTGGCGCGCCACATGGGATAACCTCGGCATCGGCGACAAGCAGATCACCCATTATGAGGTTTCGGCCACCGCGGAGGGCTGACCCCTCCGGTGCGCTCACACTGTTGCGGGCGGAGTCCGGCGGCGGCGCTTCAGCACGATCAACATGCCGGCGCTCCCGATCGTCAGCATCCCGACAATCGCCACCGGATCCGGCACATGCCGGAACACGATCCAGCCCAGCACTGTCGCCCACAGCACCTGCAGATACGTGATCGGCGCCAGCGTCGAAGCCGGGGCATGGCGAAAGGCCGCCGTGAACAGATAATGCCCCACCCCGCCCCACAGGCCCAGCGACGCCAGTAGCGCGCCTTCCAGCAGCGTCGGCATCCGCCCCGCCCAGTAGAAGGGCGCCACCGCGCCGAAGACGAGGCTGCCCACGGCAGCACTGTAGAAGAGCAAAGCGAAGGTCTTCTCGGTCGCCGCGAGCGTGCGGGACATGAGCTGATAGGTGCCATTGAGAATGGCGGCGCCCAGAGCGAGCATGACGCCCACCACATCCAGCCCGCCACCCGGCCGCGCGATCAGCACGACGCCGGTGAGCCCGAGCAGCACGGCGCCCCAGCCCCGCAGCCCGACCTCCTCGCCGAGCAGCAGCCCTCCACCCAGCGCGACCAGCGTCGGCGCGAGGAACATGATCGCCGTCGCTTCGCCGACCGGCATGCGGGTGAGCGCCAGCGCCATCAGCACGGAGGCGCAGGCGAGGCAGCAGCCACGCAACCAGACGAGCGCGGTGCGCGTCGTGCGCACCATCTCCCGCCCGCCGCGCGGCGCCATGACGACGAGCATCAACAAGAGGTTGCCGATGAAACGCGCCGCCACGATCACCGGCGCCTCGAAATGCGCGGTGAGCACTTTCGTGGTCGTATCCAGCGCCGCGAACAGCAGCAGAGCGGCGGCGCAGAGCAGAATTCCACGAATCGGTTGAGTGCTGGTCATCTGAATGCTCGTCGGCGACAACGTCCCCGCCGACCATGGCTGGGCACGTCGAAAATCTTGATCGGGGCGATCTGGTCAAAGACAGCCGAACGCCACGCAACCCTTGCCGGGCTCAACCCTGCAGGGCCTCGACCTGCTCGGCCAACTCCAGCCAGCGCTCCTCGGCCGCATCCTTTTGCGCGCGCGCCTTTTCGATCGTCGCGCTCAACTCGGCGAAGCGCTTGGGATTCTTGGCATAGAGATCGGGGTCGGCGAGCGCGGCTTCATCGCGGGCAATCGCCGCCTCGAGCGCCTCGATCTGACCCGGCAACAGATCATAATCCCGCTGGTCCTTGTAGCTGAGCTTCGCCGCCTTGGGGGGCGGAGGCGCAGCCGGCGTATCCGCCTTCGCAACTGATCGCTTGCCGGCCGCATTGGGCTTTTGGCGCTTGGCTTCCCAGTCCGCATAGCCGCCGGCGATCACATCGATCCGGCCTGAACCATCCAGTCCCAGCGTCACCGTCACCGTGCGGTCGAGGAAGTCGCGATCATGACTGACGATCAGCACCGTGCCGTCATAATCGGCGATCACTTCCTGCAGCAGGTCGAGCGTTTCCAGGTCGAGGTCGTTGGTCGGCTCGTCCAGCACCAGCAGGTTGGATTCGCGCGCGAACTCCCGTGCCAGCAGCAGGCGCGAGCGCTCGCCGCCCGAAAGCGTGCCGATCTTCGCCTCGGCCAGCGAGGGATCGAACAGAAAATCCTTGAGATAGCCGTGGACATGCTTGCGCACGCCGCGCACGTCGATCCAGTCGCCGCCCTCGGCCAGCACATCGCGCACCCTTTTGTCCGGCTGCATCAGCGAGCGTTGCTGGTCGATGACGATGCCGTCCAGCGTCTTGGCCAGCGTGATCGTGCCGCTGTCCGGTTGCAGATCGCCGGTCAGCAGGCGCAGCAAGGTGGTCTTGCCCGCGCCATTACCGCCGACAATGCCAATGCGGTCGCCGCGCTGGATGCGGATCGAGAAATCCTTGATGACCGCGCGGTCGCCAAACTGCTTGGTGACGTGCTCGGCGGTGATCACGCTCTTGGTTTTGGTGTCATTGGCGGTAACCTCCAGCTTGGCGCCGCCCTGCGGGCCGATCATCGCCGCGCGCTGGGCACGCATCTCCCAGAGCTTAGCCAGCCGCCCCTGATTGCGCTTGCGCCGCGCCGTGACGCCGCGCTCAAGCCAGTGCGCCTCAATCTTCAGCTTGGCGTCGAGCTTCTCGGCCGCCCGCGCCTCGTCGGCATAGGCCTTTTCCATCCAGGCCTCGAACCCGCCGAAGCCGATCTCCTGCCGCCGCAGACTGCCCCGGTCGAGCCAGAGCGTCGACCGGGTGAGGCGCGTGAGGAATGTCCGGTCATGGCTGATGACGATGAATGCGCCATTGAAGCGCGACAGCCAATCCTCCAGCCAAGTGATCGCGGCGATATCGAGATGGTTGGTAGGCTCGTCCAGCAACAGGATATCGGGCTCGCTCGCCAGTGCCCGGCAAATCGCTGCCCGCCGCCGCTCGCCGCCCGATGCGGTCGATGCCGCGCGGGAGAGGTCGATGCCGAGTTGGTCGGCAATCGCTTCCACCTCATGCGCCGCCGGCGCCTTGGCGCCAGACGTGGCGAAATCATGCAGCGTTGCGAAGGCGGAGACATCCGGATCTTGCTCCAGCATCACCACATGGCGCCCGGGCACGACCGAGCGCTTGCCTTCGTCCGGCTCCACCGTGCCGGCGATCAGCTTGAGCAGCGTGGTCTTCCCGGCCCCGTTGCGACCGATCAGCGCAAGGCGATCACGCTCGCCGACATGAATGTCCAGACCACGGAACAGCCAGCCGGCGCCCTGGATGAGACCGAGATTCTCGAAGGAAAGAAGTGGCGGGGCCATGGCAAGGCGCTAAAACAGATGCAAGCGGCGGGAGCAAGGGCTGAGGCGCCAGATGAACGGGAAGAAACTCGATGGGTCAGGATGCGTTCAGAAGCTTCAGCCCATTTCTATGGCCATCACACAAAAGGGAAAATGTTCCATGCGTCGTTTGCCAATTCTGCTCGCTGCAACTGCCGCTCTCATGACGCCGGCGATCGTCTCGGCCCAGCCGCAACCGCCGGCACCCCAGGCTGCCAAGGGCCCGCAACTGAGCCTCAGCGTCAGTGAATCGGTGAACAGCGCGCCGGATATGGCGACCATCAACACCGGCGTGCAGACCCGCGCGATGTCAGCGAAGGATGCGATGGCGCAGAATGCCACCCAGATGGACAAGCTGATCGCTGCGCTTGTGAAGGCTGGCATCGCCCGCAAGGACATCCAGACCAGCGGCATCAACCTCAACCCGCAATATGATTATAGCGACCGCACAGATGGCAAAGGTCCGCGCTTCATCGGCTATGAAGCCAGCAACCAGCTCACTGTCGCGGTCCGCAAGCTGGATAGCGCAGGCGATCTGATCGACTCGCTGGTCGCCGCCGGGGCGACCAACATCAACGGCCCGAGCTTTGGCATTGCCGAGCCGGACAAGCTGCTCGATCAGGCCCGCACCAAGGCGCTGAAAACCGCGCAGGCCCGCGCAAACCTGTATGCGCAGGCGACCGGCTTCCGCACCGCGCGCCTGGTGAGCATCTCCGAAGGTGGCGGTTTCGCGCCGCCGCCGATGCCGATGATGGCTATGCGCGACTCTGCTGCAGCGGCACCGCAGACCAAGATCGAGCCCGGTGAGATCGCCACCTCGATTTCCCTCAACGTCCAGTATATGCTGGAACCCTGAACGGGGGACAGATGGGACATTCAGCGCTTGTTCAATGCTTGATGGCTAACACGGCATCATGAAACATCTTTCATCCTCTCTTCTGCTCGGCGGGCTGATGGCACTGGCGGCCACCAGCCTCCCGGTTTCGGCGCAGAGCTTTGCGCGGGGCGATGACCAGCGGGCGGCGCGGCGCGCCATGCTCGATGGTGAGGTGATGCCGTTTTCGATCATCAAGCGTCGTGTCGAGCGCGAGATCAGCGACGCCCAATATGTCGGCGTCGCTCCATCCGTTCGCGAAGGCGTGTACCGGATGCAGTTCCTCCAGCAGGATGGCAAGGTCATCTGGGTTGATGTGGACGGCAAGACCGGCAATATCATCGGACGGACGCGCTGATCCGGCCGGATCGCCTGCGCACGCTCCCTCAATCGGAAAGGAAAAGCCATGCGTCTGCTGATCGTCGAAGATGAGCCGACCTTGGGCAAACAGCTCAAGTCCACGCTCGAAGGCGTCGGCTATGCCGTCGACCTGGCGACCGATGGCGAGGACGGTCATTTCCTGGGGTCGACGGAGAGCTACGACGCGATCATCCTCGACCTGGGCCTGCCGGAAATCGACGGCCTGACTGTGCTCGACCGCTGGCGCAAGGAAGGCTCGGCGGTGCCGGTGCTCGTGCTGACAGCGCGGGACAGCTGGTCCGACAAGGTTGCGGGGCTCGATGCCGGTGCGGACGACTATCTCGCCAAGCCGTTCCAGAGCGAGGAACTGATCGCCCGCCTGCGCGCGCTCATTCGCCGCTCGTCCGGCAATGCCTCGTCCGAGCTCATCGCCGGCAGCGTGCGGCTGGATACCCGCTCGGGCAAGGTCACGCTGAACGGCGAGCCGGTGAAGCTGACCGCGCAGGAATATAAGCTGCTCTCCTATCTGATGCACCACAAGGGCAAGGTGGTGAGCCGCACCGAACTGATCGAGCATATCTACGATCAGGATTTCGACCGGGATTCCAACACCATCGAAGTGTTCGTCACGCGCATCCGCAAGAAGCTGGGTGCCGATGTGATCTCCACCATTCGCGGTCTGGGCTACAGCCTGGAGGACCCCGCTGGCTGAACCGGCGCCGCACGATGCGGAGACGGCGCCCCCGCCAGCCTCCAGCCGCAGTACCGGATCGCTCAGTCGCCGCATTCTCGGCATCTCGGCCATCTGGATCGGCCTGCTGTTGCTCGGCGGCGCGCTGGCGCTCGACCGGGTGCTGGTGAGCACCGTCACGCGCACCTTCGATGACGGCTTGTCCTATGTGCTGACCGCCATGATCTCCTCGGCGGAGATCGGCCCGGAAGGCGAAGTACTGTTCAACCGCCCGCTGGCCGACCAGCGGTTTCTGGAGCCGGCAAGCGGGCTCTATTACCAGATCAGCGGTCAGGGCCATGAAGACTGGCGCTCCCGCTCGCTCTGGGACCGCGCGATCCGCGTCACGCCGGGCATGACCACCAATCCCGGCGAAGGGATGGACAGCAACCAGTTCCCCGATGAGCCGCTGCGCCTGATGGCCCGCACCGTGATCCTGCCGGGCAGCAACACGCGGTGGATTTTCATTGTCGCGCAGGCCCGCGAGGGGCTGGACGCGCAGATCCACGCGCTGCGGGCCACGCTGTTCAACAGCTTCGTCATTCTGGGCGTCGGGCTGATCATATTGGCCGGCTTGCAGGTGTTCTTCGGCCTGCGGCCGCTGCGCCATATCCGCCGCGAAATCGCGCGCATGCGGGATGGCGAGAAAAGCCGCGTGACCGTGCCGCTCCCGCGGGAAGTCCAGCCGCTGGTTGAGGAATTGAACGCGCTGCTCGCTCATAACGAACAGCAGGCGGAGGAAGCACGCCGCCACGCCGGCAACCTCGCTCATGCGCTCAAGACGCCGCTGACGGTCGTGATGAACGCCGCGACCGCCCAGTCGCCCGAACTCGCCACCACGGTGGTGCGGGAAACCGGAACGATGCGCCGCCAGATCGACCACCATCTCGCCCGTGCCCGTGCCCTCGGCCGGCGCGGCGCGGCACAAAGCCGCACGCTGGTGTGGCCGAGCCTCGAAGCGGTGGAGCGCGCCGTGGAACGCCTCTACCCGGATGTCCGCATCGACCGCGACGGCGCGCAGACGGCCGTCGTCCGCGTCGAGCGGCAGGATCTGGACGAGCTGCTTGGCAATCTGGTCGAGAATGCCGCCAAATATGGCGGTGGCAGCGTGTTCGTCACCGTGGTGCAGAGTACGCCCTGGGTCGACATTCTCGTGGAGGACGACGGCATGGGCATTCCCGAGGCCGCGCGCGAACGCATCTTCGATCGCGGCGTGCGGCTGGATAGCGGCAAGCCCGGCACCGGCCTTGGCCTCGCCATCGTGCGCGATGTCGCGGAAATCTACGGTGGCTCCGTCACGCTGGACGAGAGCGAGGACCTCGGCGGCCTGATGGTACGCCTGCGCCTGCCAGCCGGATAAGGCCTCACACGCCGAAGGATTGCAAAATCGGGCACGGCCCTTCTTCGGAACGGGCACAGGTCCGCGCCATCTGGCGCAGCGAGGCGCGCGCCGCTTCGAGTTGCGCGATCTTTTCATCGAGCTGGACCAGCCGCTCTTCCGCCAAGGCGCGGGCGCGGGCGCGATCCTGCCCCGCATCGAGCGACAAAAGCGTGCGGATTTCTTCCAGCGTAAAGCCGGCCTGCTGCGCCGCTCGAATGAAGCGCAGCCGCCGGACATCCTCCTCACCATAGCGCCTTATGCCCCCGGACAGGTCGTTGCCGGCCTGTTTCTCAGGCGTGGGGAGCAAGTCCTTGCGCTGATAGAAGCGGACCGTCTCGACCCCCACACCGCCGGCTTTCGCCAAACCCGAAATGCTCATCGCCGCCATGCTTGACTCCGTACCATGGTACAGACCCTATATGGGGTGCATGGACTTCTCAGCAAGGATGAGCGTCAATGCCTGAACCCCGCGCCACGAGCAGCCCTAAGGCCGTTCTCTACCGGATGGTGATGCCCGGCCACATCTGCCCCTATGGCCTTAAGGCGCTGCACCTGCTGCGCAGCAAAGGCTATGCGGTCGAGGATCGCTGGATCGAGACCCGCGCGCAGCAGGAAGCATTCAAGGCCGAGCACTATGTCACCACCACGCCGCAGGTGTTCATCGACGGTCAGCGGATCGGTGGCCATGATGACTTGCGCCGCTTCCTGGGCCTGAGCGTCAAAGATCCGAACGCGACGAGCTATACCCCTGTTCTGGTCGTCTTCGCTGTAGCGGCGCTGATCGCGCTGACGATCGATCTGTTGACGGCCGCGCCGCTGCTCAGCCTGCTCACCCTCGAGCGTTTCATCTCCGTGACGATGATCCTGCTGGCGATGCTCAAGCTGCAGGATGTGGATCGGTTCGCGACCATGTTCCTGGGCTATGATCTGCTGGCCCGCAAATGGGTGCCCTATGCCTCAATCTATCCGTTCGCCCAATTGGGCGCCGGCGTCCTGATGCTCGCGGGGGCCCTGCCCTGGCTCTCGGTGCCAGTCGCCGCGTTCATCGGCGGCATCGGCGCGGTGTCGATCTACAAGGCCGTCTATGTGGAGAAACGCAGCCTCAAATGTGCCTGCGTCGGCGGCGGGACCAATGTACCGCTCGGCTTCGTCTCGTTGACCGAAGACCTGTTCATGGTCGCCATGGCCCTGTGGATGGGCCTCAATGCCTGGGTTCTTCCCGGCGCGCCGATGTAAAGGCGCGGGTGCCGGGCGCCGCTTATGAGCGCCCGGCCCGAAACGTCTCTTACTTGCCGCGCTTCTTGCGGTGGCTTTCCAGATCGAGAACGTCGTTCTCAAGGCCCTCGGGCAGCAGGCCAAGGCGGCGCGCGACTTCCTGATAGGCCTCCACCTCGCCGCCCAGATCGCGGCGGAAACGGTCCTTGTCCAGCTTCTCGTTGGTGGCCATGTCCCACAGACGGCAGCCGTCGGGGCTGATCTCGTCGGCGAGAATGATGCGCGAGAAATCGCCATCCCAGATGCGGCCGAACTCCAGCTTGAAGTCGACGAGGCGGATGCCGATGCCGGCGAACAAGCCGCTCATGAAGTCGTTCACGCGGATCGCCATGTCGGCAATGTCGTGCATCTCTTCCTGGCTCGCCCAGCCGAAGCAGGCGATATGCTCTTCGGTGATCAGCGGATCGCCGAGCGCATCATCCTTGTAATAATATTCGATGAGCGTGCGGGGGAGCTGCGTGCCCTCCTCGATGCCCAGCCGGGTGGAGAGCGAACCAGCGGCGACATTGCGCACCACGACCTCGATCGGCACGATCTCCACCTGACGAATGAGCTGCTCGCGCATGTTCAGCCGCTTGATGAAGTGGGTGGGCACGCCGATGTTCGCGAGCAGCGTGAAGACATGCTCGGAAATCCGGTTGTTCAGCACGCCCTTGCCGGAGATCGTCCCCTTCTTCTGCGCATTGAAGGCGGTCGCATCGTCCTTGAAATACTGGATCAGCGTGCCGGGCTCGGGACCTTCATAAAGGATCTTCGCCTTGCCCTCATAAATCTGGCGACGACGGGACATGTGCGGGTGCCTACTCATCAGTTGTAAAAATCAAGGCCCCGGCGGCGCGAATCAGCGAGGATCAGCGGACACCGGGGCTCTTCCCCAGCGCATAGCGCAAGGCACATGGCAGTGCAATTTTCAGACGAACCGAGCCACGTTGGCCTGCTCGGTGCTTGCCGCCCCAGTCGTAAGAACATATAAAGAACAAATGAAACAGGAGACGATCACGGACCGCTTGGCGATCCTTGCCGACGCCGCGAAATATGATGCCTCCTGCGCATCGTCCGGCACGGTTAAGCGCAACAGTCGCGACGGCAAGGGGATCGGCTCGACCGAAGGCATGGGCATCTGCCATGCCTATGCGCCGGACGGGCGCTGCATCTCGCTGCTCAAGATCCTGCTCACCAATCATTGCATTTTCGACTGCCATTATTGCGTCAACCGCAAGAGCTCGAATGTGCGTCGTGCGCGGTTCACGGCACAGGAAGTCGTCGAGCTGACGCTCAACTTCTACCGGCGCAATTATATTGAGGGCCTGTTCCTCTCCTCGGGCATCATCAAATCCGCCGACCATACGATGGAGCAGCTGATTGAGGTAGCCCGTGCCTTGCGGGAGGATCATGGCTTCAAGGGCTATATCCACCTCAAGACCATTCCCGAGGCCGATCGCGCGCTGGTCGAGCAAGCGGGCCTGTGGGCGGACCGCGTCTCGATCAATGTCGAACTGCCGACCGAGCGCGGCCTGACCGATCTGGCGCCCGACAAGAATGGCGGGCAGATCGAAGGCGCGATGGCGCGGCTCGGTTCGGCCATGGTGGAGGCGAAGGATGCGCGCAAACGCTTCAAGCATGCGCCGATGTTCGCGCCCGCCGGCCAATCTACCCAGATGATCGTCGGCGCGGATGGCGCCAGCGACACGCAGATCATCGGCCGGGCCAGCGAATTGTACGACCGCCATCGCCTGCGCCGCGTCTATTATTCCGCCTTCAGCCCGATCCCCGATGCCAGCGCCGTCCTGCCGCTCAAGCGACCGCCCCTGATGCGCGAGCATCGGCTTTATCAGTCCGACTGGCTGATCCGCTTCTACGGATTTTCGACAAGCGAGGTGCAGACCGCGACGGACGATGACGGGATGCTGGCGCTCGACATCGACCCCAAGCTGGCCTGGGCCTTGCGGCACCGGCAGGATTTTCCGGTCGACATCAATCTGGCCTCGCGCGAAAAGCTCCTGCGCGTGCCGGGACTGGGCACGCGGGCGGTGGCTGCCATCCTCCAAGCCCGCCGCCATCATCGTCTCCGGCTGGATGATCTCGCCCGGCTCACTCGCACGGTCACCAAATTGCGGCCGTTCATTGTCACGGCCGACTGGCGCCCGACTGGCTTGATCGACACGGCAAACCTGCGTGCCCGGCTGGCCCCGCCACCTCGCCAGATGGAACTGTTCAGGTGAGGTCGGCCTCGCTCCGAGATCAGCCGGCGCTGTTCAATGCCGAACTGGATGACGCCCATGATTTCGACACATGGCGCGATCTGGCCCGCGCCCTGGTCTTGCAGGGCGTCGGTCCGGAGCATATCCGCTGGGCAGCGGCATCGGACGGCGCGCGGGATTTGTTCGCGTCCAAAGACACGCCTGAGCCTGCTCCATCACCCCGCCCGGTCACGGCCAACAAGCGCTTCATCGAGTTGGCCCGCAAGGTGATCCTGCACAGCTCGGATACACGGTTGGCGCTGCTCTATCGCCTGTTGTGGCGCCTGCAAAGCGACCCGCACCTGCTTGAAAAGACGAGCGATGCCGATGTGCACGCCCTCACGCAGTTGGAGCGGCAGGTGCGCCGCGACATTCACAAGATGAGGGCGTTCGTGCGGTTCCGGCTGGCCCAGGATCCCGATGGAACGGACCGCTACGTGGCCTGGTTCGAGCCGGATCATGCCATCGTGCGCGCCAACGCCCCGTTTTTCCTCAATCGGTTCGCGAGCCAGCGCTGGTCCATCCTGACGCCCGATCTCAGCTTGCACTGGGATGGCGCTCAGCTTGCGGAGGGACCGGGCGCCGACGCCCGGGACGCCCCAAGCGAGGATGAGATCGAAGGGCTTTGGCAGCGTTATTACGCCTCCATCTTCAACCCCGCGCGGCTCAAGGTGGCGATGATGGTGAAGGAAATGCCTCGACGCTACTGGAAGAACCTGCCGGAAGCCGCGTTGATCCCCGCGCTGATTGCCGGCGCGCAGGCCCGCGAGGCTCAGATGGTCGATCAAGGCGCCGATCCCTTCCAGCGCCCGCCCCCGACGTCCCTCAGTGAGATTGCCGAGGGCATCTCGACCTGTACCGCCTGCCCGATCGGCTGCAACGGCACACGCGCTGTCGCCGGCGAAGGCCCCGGCAACGCGCGGCTGATGATCGTGGGCGAGCAGCCCGGCGATTTTGAAGAGCAGCAGGGCCGGCCTTTTGTCGGGCCGGCAGGGCAGTTGCTCGACGGGCATCTGGAGACGGCGGGGTTCGATCGTGCCGAAATCCGGCTCACCAACGCCGTCAAACATTTCAAATTCGAGCAACGCGGCAAGCGTCGTCTCCACCAGAACCCGACCGCTGGGGAGATCGACCATTGCCGCTGGTGGCTCGATGCCGAAAGACGGATCGTTCAGCCAACGATCGTGCTGGCCTTGGGCGCGAGCGCAGGACGCGCCCTGCTGGGCCGAACACCCAGCATCGCCAAGGAGCGCGGCCAACCCTATCAGCTCGCGGACGGCAGCCAGCTCTGGCTGAGCGCCCATCCGAGCTATCTGCTGCGCGTGAGCGGAGAGGCGCAAGCGCGGGAACAAAATTTGTTCGCGCGCGATCTGGCGGCGGTCCGCGTGGCGCTGCAAGGTTGAGAGCGCAAGAGACGCGCTGATGCCCCGCACGGGCCTGCCGAGATCGCTCGGAAGAGGAAAAGTGAGCCGCAGGCCGTCGAACTAACCACCACGCGATCATATCGAACGTGAGTACTGGCCAAATCGGGCACGACGGGAGCAGAGAAGCGCACAGCATCGGCACAGGCGCCCAATTGTAATAATGGAGAGGGTTTACGCATCATCGGTGCCAGGTTCAGGGCACCCCTCGCGACTTCCGGCGGCGCGCAAATCATCCTCACGCGTGAAGAGCTCATTTCAAAAACACCGGTTACGTCGTGGCGGCGGAGTGATAAGAGACGGATGATGCGCAAGCTTCTCCCTTTGCTCGCCTGTTTGATGCTGGTGCTCTCCGGCTTCGCTGGCATAGCGCACGCCGCGGAAGCGGTGGGTGGGAGCGTGCTTGGCGCCGAACTTACGGTCCACGCATCGGGTGATGGCGACGAGGTGCCCGCGGACAGCGACAATGGGCTGCCGCATCATCATAATCCCTGTCACGGACATCATGTCGGGACGCCTGCAACGATCATCGGGGCACAGGCGAGCATGGTGACGAACGATCCCGAGCGGCGCCATTTGCGCGCGCCGCTGCCGGATGCCCGCGGCGGCGTCTTGCCACGGCCGCCCCAAGCCTGACGGTTTCGCCGGCCGGCGCATGCCGGCCTGACGATCAGCTGTCAGGAAGAATCACTCATGAAGAAATTGCTCGCGGCGATGCTCGCCGCAGCGTCCTGTGCCTCGACGGCGCAGGCGCAACAGGGGCTCGTATCGGCCAATGCTGCGGCGTCGATCCTCACGCTTGAACAGGCCATCGCCGCAGCGGGCGGCGCTGCACCGTCAACCGACGCTGCCAAAGCCGCCATCGAAGCCGCGCGCGCCAACCGCATGGTTGCAGGCCTGCGTCCCAACCCCGTGGCGCAAGCCCAGGTCGAGAATGTCGTCGGCACCGGACTGTATAGGGGGCTCCAGAGCGCGGAGACGACGATGGGCGTGACATTGCCCATCGAAGTCGGCGGCAAGCGCAGTGCGCGTGTGGCTGTCGCCACAGCGCAACTTTCGCGTGCGGAACTGGAAGCAGCGGTCGTCGCGGCCGATGTCCACCTTCAGGTCACGTCGCTCTATGTCGAGGCGATCGCGGCGGAAAGACGGCTCGCAACCGCCCGAGACCAGCTCAGTATCGCGAACGATGCCCTGCAAGCGGCACGGGTGCGCGTGCAAGCCGGCCGTGCTTCACCGCTTGAAGAGCAGCGTGCGGATCTCGCCAGGATCAACGCGGGGGTGAGCCTGGAACGCGCGGCCCGGCTTGCGGATGTCGCGCGGCTGAACCTCGCACGACGGCTTGGCCGTTCGATTGATGGTGCGCTGGATATCGAGCTGCTCGACCAAATTCCGACAGCATCCTATGGCCCGACAATCGCGCCGTCCGCTTCCGGTACACTCACGCTTGCGGCAGCCGACGCCGATCTTGCCGTCGCCGATGCCGGCATCCGTCTGGCGCGCGCCAATCGTGTGCCCGACCTCAATATCGGTCCGGCGCTCCGGCGTCTGGAAGCGACCAACGACACCGCCGCGGCTTTCGCCATCTCGATTGCGATCCCGCTGTTCAACAACGGGCGGGCGGCGGTGGCGCAGGCTAGTGCCGAGCGCACAAGGGCTGAGGCGCGGCGGCGCATGACGGCACTCGATGTCGATCAGGCGATTGCCGAAGCGCAAGCTGAAGCAGCCAATGCCGAAACGACCGCACGCGCGGCCGCCGGCCCGGCGCTTGCGGCCGCGCAGGAGGCGGCCCGTATCGCACGGATCGGCTATCGCGAGGGCAAGTTCAGCCAGCTCGACTTGCTCGACGCCGAGCGCACGCTCGCGGACACCCGCGTCGCTGCGATCGATGCCCTCGCCAATTATCACAATGCCCGTGCGCGGCTGGAGCGGCTGACCGCTCCCGCGCCTCAAGGGGGAAACCGGTCATGAAGAAAATCAAGCTTGCGGGCGCAATGTCGCTCGCGCTCATATTGGCTGCCTGCGGTGACGGCGCTTCGACGAACGAGACCGCGCCCGAGCAACCCAAGGAAACCGGCCATGCGGATGAAGGCGTCATCACGCTCTCGGCCGAACAGATCGCGGCGGCAGGCGTGCAGGTTGCCGGTCCGCTGATCGGCGGCGCCGGCACGATCGAACTGCCCGCGACGATCGATGGCGATCCGCAGGCGACACAGGTCGTCTCAGCGGCGATCGCAGGTCGTGTCGTCGCGCTTAACCGCAATCTCGGCGAAAGCGTTTCCCGCGGGCAGACGCTTGCGGTGATCGAGAGCCGCGAGGCGGCGCAGCTCAAGGGGGCGGTCGAGGCGGCCCGGGCACGGCTCGCCCTCGCCAACTCCAATCTCGCGCGCGAGCAACGGCTGTTCTCTCAGCGCGTTTCACCTGAGCAGGATCTGATCGCGGCGCGAACCGCGGCAACCGAAGCGCGGATCGCACTCACTCAGGCGCAAAGCCAGGTTTCGGCAGCTGGTGGCGGTGGGGGCGAGCTCAATCGCCTCGGCATCGTTGCTCCCCTCTCAGGCCAGGTGATCGCGCGATCGGTCGTGCTCGGTCAAACGGTTGCGGCTGACGCCGAGCTGTTCCGGGTCGCCAATCTGTCGAAGGTGTCGCTAACGCTCAGCCTCAAGCCCGAGGATGCGGGCCGCGTCCGACCTAGGGCGCCCGTGACGGTCACCGCAGCAGGACGCTCGGCGATCGGGAAGATCAGCTTCGTGTCGCCAGCGCTCGATCCACAGACAAAACTGGTGCCGGCGATCGCATCGCTCGACAATGGCGGCGACGTCTGGCGCGTTGGCGAGGCGGTTACCGCGTCGGTGCAACTGGCTGGCGGAGGAGAGGGTCCCGTCTCTGTGCGCGTGCCCTTGACGGCCGTGCAAACGGTCGAGGGGAAAACGGTCGTGTTCGTGCGGACGGCCACAGGCTTCAGGGTCACGCCGGTCCAGCTTGGCGATCCCGCCGGCGACACCGTGCTGATCCGCTCCGGGCTTTCAGGCCGTGAGCGGATCGCCACCACCGGAAGTTTCACGCTCAAGGCCGAGCTCGGCAAGAGCGAAGCAAGCCATGAGGACTGAACCATGATCGCCCGCATCGTCACATGGGCGGTGGAGCAGCGATGGCTTGTCCTCGCTCTCACCGCCGTTGCCGCCGTTATCGGCGCCTATTCCTTGTCCCGCCTGCCGATCGACGCCGTGCCGGACATCACCAACAATCAGGTGCAGATCAACGTTCGTGCGCCCGCGCTCTCGCCTGAACTGGTCGAGAAGCAGGTGTCGTTTCCGATCGAAACGGCGCTCGCCGGTATTCCCGGTCTTGAGTACACCCGTTCGCTGAGCCGCAATGGCTTTGCTCAGGTCACGGCCGTGTTCACCGACGCGACCGACATCTATTTCGCGCGTCAACAGGTCGGCGAACGCCTTGAAAGCGTGAAAGAGAGCCTGCCCGGCGGCGTCAGCCCTGAAATGGGGCCGATCGCGACGGGGCTTGGCGAGGTTTATATGTGGACCGTTCGGCTCGACCATCGGGCGGACGACAAGCATCGGCCCGGCGAGCCTGGCCAGCAGCCAGACGGCAGCTACATCACGCCCGAAGGGCAACGGCTGACGAGCGAGGCCGATAAGGCCACCTATCTGCGCACCACGCAGGACTGGATCGTCACGCCGCTCCTCAAGAATGTGCCCGGCGTCGCCGGGATCGATTCGATCGGCGGCTACGCCAAACAATATCTCGTCGTGCCCGATGTTCAGAAACTGGCATCGATAGGTCTGACCCTGACCGACCTCGGCACTGCGCTTGAGCGCAACAACTCCAGCGTCGGGGGCGGGTTCGTCAATCGCGGTGGCGAAGGTCTCGCGGTCATATCGGACGCGCTGATCCGCAACGAAGCGGAACTGGCGCGAACAGTCATCGCGACCCGTGAGGGCGTACCGATCACGCTTGACCAGGTCGCCACGGTGCAGACCGGACAGGCGGTTCGGATGGGATCAGCCTCGGAGAATGGCACCGAAGTGGTGGTTGGCACGGCGATCATGCGGATCGGTGAAAACAGCCGCACCGTGGCGACCGCGGTTGCCGACAGACTGCAGGAGATCAACGCATCCCTGCCCCCCGACGTCGTCATTCAGCCGGTGCTGGATCGGACGGTCCTCGTGAACTCAACGATCAAGACGGTCGCAAAGAATCTCAGCGAAGGCGCGCTTCTGGTCATCGTCGTCCTGTTCCTGTTGCTCGGCAACTTCCGGGCGGCCCTGATCGCAGCGCTGGTCATCCCGATCACGATGGTGCTGACCGGTTTCGGAATGCTGCGCGTCGGCGTCTCAGCCAATCTGATGAGCCTTGGCGCGCTCGACTTCGGCCTTATCGTCGATGGCGCCGTCATCATCGTTGAGAATGCGCTCAGGCGTATTGCCGAACAACAGCATCATGAGGGGCGCCTGCTCACAGTGCAGGAGCGGCTCGGCAATGTTGCGAGCGCCGCGCGCGAAATGATCCGTCCCTCTGTCTACGGCCAGGCGATCATCATTCTGGTCTATGTGCCGCTGCTGACGCTCACCGGGGTGGAAGGCAAGACCTTCGTGCCGATGGCGCTCACGGTCATCATCGCGCTCGCCTTCGCCTTCATCCTGTCGTTGACCTTCGTGCCGGCGATGATCGCGATCTGGCTTTCGAAGAAGGTTGAGGAAAAGGATGGCCGGATCATCTCCTGGTTGAAGGCGCGGTACGAACCGGGCCTCCATCGGGCGATGAAGACGCCTTCGTTCACCATCGGCGCGGCGGTTGGAAGCCTTGCGATCGCGGCGGCGGCATTCCTCTCGCTGGGGCAGGTGTTCCTGCCGCAGCTCGATGAAGGCGACATCCTGATCCAGGCCCTGCGGATCCCGGCGACCTCGGTCCAGCAGAGCCAGGCGATGCAGGCGCCGCTCGAGCAGATGATGTCGCGTCAAAAGGAGGTGAAGTTCGTCTTCTCCAAGACAGGCACGGCGGAACTGGCATCCGACCCGATGCCGCCCAATGCCACGGACATGTTCGTGATCCTCAAGCCGCGAGACGAGTGGCCCGATCCCCGCCTGACCAAGGCGGCACTGGTCGAACGTCTAGAAGGCGAGTTGGGGAAGATCCCCGGAAACGCTTATGAGATCACTCAGCCGATCCAGATGCGCTTCAATGAGCTGATTGCGGGCGTCCGCGGCGATGTCGCGGTCAAGGTTTTTGGTGACGATTTCGCATCGATGAACCGGGTGGCCGAGCAAATCGCTTCGGTTCTGCGGAGGACGGAAGGCGCGACCGACGTGAAGGTCGAGCAGACAACGGGCCTGCCGATGCTCGACATCCGCGTCAATCGCGATGCGATGGCGCGGCTCGGCGTGACGGCGCAGGACGTGCAGGACACCATCACCGCCACAATCGGCGGGCGGACGTCAGGCATGATCTTCGAGGGTGATCGGCGCTTCCCGGTGGTCATCCGCCTTTCCGAGGCCCAACGTGCCGACCTCGGCGCTCTGGCCCAAATCCAGGTGCCGGTCGCTGGGGGCGCCTATGTTCCGCTGTCGAGCGTCGCGACGATTGCGGTGGTCGACGGGCCAAACCAGATCAGCCGCGAGAACGGCAAACGCCGCGTCGTTGTCCAGGCCAACGTCCGGGGCCGCGATGTGGGCAGTGTCGTTGCAGACGCTCAGGCTGCGATTGCGAACGAGGTGCGCTTGCCTGCGGGCAGTTATCTCGAATGGGGCGGGCAGTTCGAGAATCTCGCGTCGGCAAGCGAACGGCTAAAACTTGTCGTGCCGGGCTGCTTCGTCATCATCCTGTTGCTGCTCTACGGTGCGCTCGGCAATGTTCGGGACGCGGCGATCGTGTTCACCGGCGCGCCCTTCGCGCTTGTCGGCGGCGTGTTGCTGCTGTTCCTGCGCGGGATGGACTTCTCGATCTCGGCGGCGGTGGGGTTCATCGCCCTGTCGGGAATCGCGGTGTTGAACGGGCTGGTGATGGTGAGCTCCATTCAGGATCTGATCGGCAAGGGCATGAGCCGCGCCGAGGCAGCACGAACAGGCGCGATCCAACGCCTGCGGCCGGTCGCCATGACTGCGCTGGTCGCAAGCCTGGGCTTTGTGCCCATGGCCTTTGCCAGCGGCTCCGGAGCCGAGGTCCAGAAGCCGCTGGCGACCGTGGTGATCGGCGGCCTGATATCCGCAACGCTGCTGACGCTGTTCGTTCTTCCGACACTCTATGCCCGCTTTGGACAACGCGCTGTCCGGCGGCGCGGTCATCCGATGACCTCGGACACGCGTCCCCCGCTTTTGTCAAAGCCAGTTAGTCAGACGCGCGAATGATGCGCATTTGAGGTGGTCCGAATGGTCATGTGACGCGCCGCAAGGAAGAAATGCCAGGCGGGCCACACCATCGCTGCGAGGCATCCCATGATCACCCATTGCGTGGCCTGGGATGTCGCGGAGCGGCATGCGCTGGCCAGTTCCGGGGTGCTCCCGGCGGCGGCCGCGCCGCCGGGGCACGTGCTCGAAAAACTACCTTGCCCAATGGCACCGAAGAGATGAGCCGCCAGCAGATCGATCCCCATGCCCGCGAGCAGCGCACCGAAACCCATCGCGATCAGACTGAGACAGAAGCTCGCGATGACCGATTGTCATCTGCCATATATCGTTGGGGCGCTGCGGCGATCCGCACATGAGATGGGTATTGGACGGCAAAGTCTTGTGTGGCGCCTCGCGGATGCGTAGCAGGCAGCGGTTGATCGCAGGCCGGTGCGGCTCAGGGGCGCGGTGGGGACGTTCGCCAGAGGCGCTATGCCCGGACCGTCTTCGACGGAGCGACGATGGCGGGGGTCGTAATACGGATCAACGTAAGCTTTACTCCTTGCCCCGCCCATAATTCTCGATCGCCTGGCTAACCCGCTGGAGGACGGAGAGACAGGTCTCCAGCTCCGAGCGGGAGACGTCGCTGAGCAGTGCGTCCCTTATGTCGCTGACCTCCTGCGAGATCGCCTCAATGATCGGATGCGCCGCTGGCGTAAGGTGCAGGTTCTTGACGCGGCGATCCGTGCTGCTCTCACGCCGCTCAAGCAGCCCCTGACGGACGAGCTCGTCCACGATGGCCACCAAAGTGGCGCTGGTGACGGACATATGTTCCGCCAGTTCGGTCTGGGTAATCCCCGGCTGCAGTCGCGCCCAGGCGAGCACCCGCCAGCGGGGCTGTGTCTGGCCCGCGAAGCGCAGATGTTCATCCAGCAGATTGCGCCACGCGCGGCCGGTGCCGACCAGCCACCACGACATCTGCACCCGCAAATCGGCATCCGAACCGGGTTCCTGACCACGGGCGGGCGGCGGTCCTGGCACGAACCGCGCCTTCGCATCCTTTGCGGAAAAGGGCGCGATTTTCGGCGAATCCTTTGCGTCTTTCGACCTTCCCATCATCGCCCTCCTGCCTTGTTGGTCTTGATGCTTCAACACCCATTGCCTTCACTTTAAAAGATAGGATATGAATTACTAGGCGCCCTAAACATTAGGGCGGTAAATTCATGTCCATGCGTGCTCTATGCCGTGCCACACAGGCGCGGTCGAGCGAACGATATGGGCAGAGACTGGGGAGAGGATTGCAATGCTGGCGCTTCGTCAACGAGTTCGGGTTTTGAGAAATTCTGCGGCCATTCTGGCGATGGCTGCGATCGGCGTGGCCTCTGCCGCGCACGCGCAGAATCAGGGCGGTGCAGCACCGCAGGCCGAGGATCAGGCCGCATCCGGTTCGCAGGAGATCGTCGTAACGGGCTCGCGCATCACGCGTGGTGGTTTCACCGCGCCGACTCCCGTCACCGCGATCGGTCGCGACCGACTCGAGACGACTGCCGCGACGAATATTGGCGACGTGCTGAGCCAGTTGCCCAGCTTTCGGGCCACCTCCAGCCCTTCCGCCACACAGACGACGCCCGGCAATGCCGTCGGCTCCCGCGTGCTGGAACTGCGCAGCCTTGGCAGCGAGCGCACCCTGGTGCTGGTCAATGGCCGTCGGTTCGTGCCGACGACAGCGCGCGGGACGGTCGACACCAACTATATTCCCGGCATCCTCATCGATCGCGTCGACGTCGTGACCGGCGGTGCATCGGCGGCCTATGGTTCGGACGCGGTTGCGGGCGTCGTGAACTTCATCCTCAACAACAAGCTCGATGGCCTTCGCGCCGAGGCCCAGTCGGGCATCTCGCAGCGCGGCGACGACCGCACGATCTTCCTCTCGGCGGCCGGCGGCACATCCTTCGCCGGTGGCCGGGGCCACGTCGTGTTCGGCGGGGAGTATGAAGACAATGATGGCCTGGCGGACTGCTATCAGGCCCGCTCGCTGTGCGCGCAGGAGTGGACGCTCGTCGGCCGCCCGGCTGGCGCGGCCGGTGCGGGCGCCCCGGCGCTGAGCATTCTCAACAACGTCCACACCGCCACCATAGCCCCGGGCGGCCTTATCCTCAGCAATGGCCCCCTCAAGGGCCTGCAGTTCCTGCCGGATGGGACGACAGCGCCCTATGAGGTCGGCAGGCTCGCGGGTTCGCTGTTCCAGCAGGGCGGCAGTGGGAAGGGCCAGAACGCCTTCCTCGCCGGCTTGCTTCTCAAGGTGCCGGTCGAGCGCTTCAGCACCTATGGCCATGCCGAATATAAATTCAGCGACGCGCTCAAGGCCACGCTGGAAGCATCCTATGGCGAAGTCCGCGCGTTCTCGGTGAGCGCGCAGCTGCGCGACAGCACAGGCTCGCTGATCGGTCCGGTCCGCCGCGACAATCCATATCTCCCCCGGTCGGTCACGGACGTCATGGATGCCAACGGCATCACCCAGTTCAACATGGGCCGCGCCGGGCTCGACCTCGGCAATGCCCGCGGCGCGACCAAGAGCACTGCCTTCCGCATCATCGGTGGCCTCTCCGGCGCCATCACCGATCGCTGGACGTGGAACGCCTACTATCAATATGGCCGCAGCACCTATCATCAGGAAGCGACCAACAACCTCATCCGCTCGCGCCTGCTGCTCGCGGCCGATGTCACCACCGGTCCCGGCGGCACGCCCATCTGTCGCTCGACGCTCACCAACCCGACCAATGGCTGCCAGCCGCTCAACCTGATCGGCGCGGGCCGCTTCAGTCAGGAGGCGCTGGCCTATGTCACCGGCACATCGATGCTCGACCTGAAGATCACCCAGCAGGTTGCCGCGCTCGACGTGCAGGGCGATCTCATCGACTTGTGGGCCGGCCCGCTGTCGCTGGCGGCCGGCGCCGAATATCGCCGCGACGAGGTGAAGGGCTCGACCGACCCGCTTTCGCCCACCGGCGCCTTCTACGTCTCCAACTTCGCTGCTTCCAACGGCAAGGTCGAGGTCAAGGAAGCATTCGTTGAGGCGGTGCTGCCGTTGCTCAAGGATAGTGCGCTGGGCAAAAGCCTGGAGCTGAACGGCGCCGCGCGCCGCACCGACTACAGCACGAGCGGCGCGGTCACCACCTGGAAGCTCGGCGGCGTCTATGAGCCGGTCGATTTCCTGCGCCTGCGTGGCACGCTCTCGCGCGATATCCGGGCGCCCAATGTGAACGAACTGTTCGGCTCGGTCACGCGCAGCTTCTCGTCCTTCACCGATCCGGTGACGAGCAAGCAGGGCCTGATCGAAATCGTCTCGGGCTCGAACAATACGCTGCGCCCGGAGAAGGCCGATACCTTCACGGCCGGCGTGGTGCTGAGCAACCTGTCGTTTCTGCGCGGCTTCAACCTCTCGGTCGATTATTACAATATCCGCGTGAACGACGCGATCGCGCAGATCGGCTCATCGACCATCGCGACGCGCTGTCTGGTGAACAACGCAACCGAGTTCTGCCCGCTGATCACGCGGAACGGGGCAGGCGAAGTCACCCTGATCAACGACCGTCTGCAGAATGTGAATGGCTTCAAGACCCGGGGCCTGGACATCGAGGCGAGCTATCGCACCCGCATCGGTGCCGCCGCATCGCTCGACCTGCGGCTGCTGGCGACCAAGACGTTCGATCTCATGATCATCGACAGCGCCGGTTCGGTCGACCGTGCCGGCCAGACCGGCTTCCGCGCCAGCAACACCCCCGGCGTGCCGGACTATGTGCTGGACGGTATGGCGACCCTCAAGGCCGGGCCATTCAGCGTGAGTGCGCATGGCCGCTACATTCCCGAGGGCAAGTTCCTCGTCGAGTTCGTCGGTCCCGAGGATGCAGGCTACAGTGTCGGTCTCGCGAACAGCATCAGCACCAATCGCGTGGCCGCCCGCTTCTATGCGGACCTCACGCTGGGCTGGAATGTGAAGGCCGGCCGCAGCGATTTCGAATATTTCATCGCGATCCGTAACCTGTTCGACAAGGATCCGCCGATTGCACCCAGCGCGGTGGGCATCACCAATCAGGTGCTGTTCGATCAGGTCGGACGCGCGTTCCGCGTCGGGGTGCGTCTCAAGCGATGAGCGAGTCGGTCGGCACGCAAGCCACGGGTCAGACGCAGCCGGCATCGGCTGGCGCGTCTGGAGCCGGCGACGATTGGCCGTCGCCGGCCCGCGCCTGGTACACGATCTGGCTGATCGCCTTCGTGACCATGCTCTCCAATGTCGACCGGAACATCATCAATCTGCTGGTCCAGCCGATCAAGCGCGACCTGGCGCTGAGCGATACCCAGATCAGCCTCATCATCGGCTTCGCCTTTTCGTCGGCCTATATGGTCGTCGGCTTGCCGATGGCTCGCGTCGCGGATCAGCGCAGCCGCAAGATGATCCTGACGGCCGGCCTGACGGTGTGGAGCCTGGCCACTGCGCTCTGTGGCATGGCCAGGAGCTTCGGCGGGCTGTTTTTCGCACGCGGCGTCGTCGGGGGCGCGGAGTCCGTCGCCGGCCCCTCGTCCATGTCGATGATCTCGGACATGGTGCCGCGGTCGAAGCTGCCGCGTGCCTTCGCGGTCTATCAGCTCGGCATCAGCGCCGGTCAGGCCACGGCGTTGTTGGCCGGTGGCCTGCTGGTGGCGTTCTTTGCCGGAATGGGGCCGGTCCATATCCCGGTTCTGGGCGAGATGCGCGAGTGGCAGCTCGTCTTCCTCGTCTGCGCCCTGCCGGGGCTGGCAACCGCCTTGCTCTTTCTCTTCACCGTGCGGGAGCCGGTGCGCCGCAATCGCCGCGGCAAGGGCAGCGTACCACTGCGCGAGGTGGGGGCGTATCTCCTGTCAAACCGCATATTGTTTCTGCCCCTGTTCCTCAGCATCGGCATCGGCGCGATCGAGACGACGGGCCTCATGACGTGGCGCGCGGCCTTTTATGAGCGCACCTATGGCTGGGGACCGGCGCAGATCGGGCCACTGCTGGCGCTGTCGCTCCTCATCTCTACGCCGATTGCGTTGACGCTGGGCACCTGGTTCGCGGAATATATGGGCAAGCGCGGCAATCCCGATGCGATGGCGCGGGTCTGCTTCTATTCGCAAGCCCTGTCCGCTCCTTTCGCGATCGCCACCTCGCTCATGCCCAGCCCCTGGCTCGCCTTCTTCTGCGGCATGATCTCCTCGATCATCGGCCTCGCCAGCGCCCCTGCGCAGAATGCGGCGATCCAGATGGTGACGCCAAGCGAGATGCGCGCCCAGATCAGCGCTGTGTATCTCTTCACCATCAGTGTCATCGGCAATGGCCTCGGGCCGCTGCTCATTGCGCTAGTGACCGATTTCCTGCTGAAGGACGAGAGCATGCTGCGCTATTCGATGGCGTTCTTCGCCGCCGTAATGGCCCCCGGCGGGGCGGCGCTCATGTATCTGGCGATCAAACCTTATGCTCAGGCTGTAAGGAGTTCTGGTTTCGGGGAGCCGTCACGCTGAGGAGAGCCCTGAGGACTGGTTTCTATGAGGCTGAACGAACGGCAGCTTTCCATTGCTTCCACGTCGAAAGCTGTCGTTCCGGCCAGTCCTTCTGACGCTCGCGACGTCCGCTTTGGCGGCGCCTCTAATCGCAGTATTCGCTTTCCGACCAGCTTCTAACCAACCAGAGGTTCAAGTTCTTCCCCACGCCGAGAGTGTGCGTCTTGCCGACGGTTGCCGATCAAGCAGGCCGGAGCGGATAAGCGCTGCTTCGAAGGGCTCAGCAAGATTGCTCAGTGCTCGACTTGTCTCGTCCGCACCATGTTTGGAAGACGCAGCCCGTCGAGCATCGTCCGGGGACTGCTTTTATGCCTCTATGGATCAGCCCAAGCATTCCCAAGGCAGGTCAACCCGGGGCGCGAACCTCAGCGCTATTCCTCTGCGCCATCCTCGACCGCGCTTGAAGCGCTTGCGGCAGCGCGTGCATCGGCGAGCGCCTTCCTCGCCTTGCCAGCCAAGGAAGCCTTCGGGTCCAGCTTTAGGGATCGTTCCAGCAAGGCAATCGCTCGCGCATGATTGGGATCCCGACCTTGCGTCCCCTCCAGCTCAGCTTTCCCAAGCATGAAGCAGCTTTCCGCCTCCCCGAGCCCGCACGCCTTGTCGAACATATCGAGCGCGCCGCTACGGTCTTTACGGACTCCCTGGCCCCGGTGGATCATCATCGCGAGATTGCCGCAGGCGCTCGCGTCGTCAGCCTGACACGTCTTCTCGAACAATTCTGCGGCTCGCGCGTAGTCACGCGGCACGCCGAGCCCGTCCCGGTAGAGGACGCCGAGATTATAGCATGATTTGTCATCGCCCGCGTCGCAGCCTTGCCGGAACAGGCGCGCGGCTTCTGCATGATTCCGGCGCAGTCCCTTGCCCAGCGAATAGGCAGCGCCGAGGTTCATGCATCCGTCGGACGATCCCTTGTCGCAGGCTTCCCGGAAGAGAGCAGCGGCGCGGACGTCGTCCTTCGCAACGCCATCCCCGCGAATATAAGCGAGGCCGAGGTTCGAGCATCCGGTGGCATCGCCGCTCCGGCAGGCATAGGCATAATAAGCAGCGGCTCGGTCCATCGACAGAGCCACGCCCTGCCCCTGCCCATAAGCGAAGCCGGCCATGGTGCAGCTTGCCATGTCACCAAGATTGCATGCCTTGCCGGCAAAATAGGTCGCCCGCACCAGATCGCGGGCGACACCCCGGCCTTCACGGTAACGCTCGCCCAGTTCGGCGCAGCTGTCCGCATCCTCTCCGTCGCAGCGCGTGACAAGGTCCGGCACGGAGGTCGGCGCGTCCTCTTGTGACGGCTCCATTTCCGGTGGCGCTTGCGTTACTGTCGCGGCTTCCTGCGCCTGCGCAGGAGGCACCGCGGAGGCGATTGCCAGCGCGAGGACAACCATGGGCCCCAAGGTCGGCGTCACCCGCCTTGTCCCTCGGCCCCGTCCCGGACGAGCTGTGCGCGAAAGCGGAGCGATTGCGGCGTAGACTCAAGCACGTCGATCATGAAGTCGCCGATATGAACTGTCTTTTGCGCTCGCGGAAAGCGCATGGGCTGGCCGGAACCGGCATGAGCGAGGTCGTCAATGCTGTAGCCACGCTTCTCGAACACCAACTCGCCGTTCTGTACCCCCAGATAGGCAATGTCGTAAATCTGACCGACCACATCCGTGTCATAATCACTGACGATGGGGATCTGCACACCCTTCGCATAATCCCGTGGCGGAACGACGGCATGTCCCGCCAGCGCGATCTGCGGCGTGCCGAAGGTTTCAACGCCGGGCGCCATCGAGCGAATGACCGGCACCTTGGGATCAAGGCGCATGCGTTCGTGGATTGCCGCCGGGCTTTCCAACGCCTGGGTGTCAGCGATCAGGGCCTCGGCAAAAGCGACTTCGTCGATCTGCAGCGGGAAGCCGTCGCTCTGCGCGCGATCCGCGGCGCAGACGAACTGCAATTGCGCATCGCCGATTGTGTCGGGCAGCACGGCTTCGGTCGGAAAGCGCACCGCGGTCTCGTCGAGCCGTTGATCCTCAGCGTCATAGCGCATGGCCATATCCCAGCTTTCGGTGCGCTTCTTGCAGTCGGTCACCATATAGGCGCGGATGAGGGCCGCTGGATCATTGGGATCGCGGATCACCTGGCTGGCCTGATACCGGACGATATTGCCCTCACGCTCGATGGAGCCCACATCGACGAACAGAACCCGGTCCCCGCCCTGCGCAACGAACCACCATTGCGAGGAGCGCGCCTGGGCGGCCATCGGCGCCAGCGCGAGCAGGCCGCATAGCAACGTAGCAATTTTGCCGTTCAACAGCTGTCCTTTCCTCATGGTCATTTGCCGGGCGATTCCGCCTCTGGCGCGCCTAGCGGCTCAATGGATTTCCCATCCCTGGTACAGGTGAACCGCGACGCACGCAGTGGCGGTTGCACGCTCACCGCATCTGCCCGCCAGATTTGTCCCTGATCCGGGCTGGACGTCATCACACTGCGGTCGATACGCATGCCCGCCTCCGGCGCCAGCTCCTCTTCGAAAAACCGAACGCACTTCTGAACGGCGGTATCCGTGATCCCAGCAATCGCGACCTCATCTTCGCCGATGCCGACGGGCAGCATGCCGGCGACAGCATCTGCCCTCACCACATCTTGCGATGGGGCTGCGGCAGCGAGGAGAACTGTTATCGTCAGCATAGGATAGACCTTTACAGGAGGAACAGGCTCTATGGGCTCTGGCGCCCAAACGCTTCGCGGCAAAGGCTGAAGCATCATCGTCCGCGGTGCGCAAGTGGGATGGCAAATGGCTAAGTACGTTGCTTCGTGCCGCGGGCTATCCTCGCGATACGCTGCGGCTGCGTGACGCCGATGCGGCTCAGCGCGAAACAGTCGAGCGCATTCTCGCTCCTTTCCTGCCGTCGGAACAGCTTGCGGAAGAAGTCGGGAACCTCCTTACGCTCGCCGAGGTGCGCGAGATTGCAGTTCCTCCCGCGCATCGCGCGCTGGCCGATGCACATGCGGAGAGGGCGCGCTGGTGCACGGTGCGCGATGCAGCCCTCGCGCGCGCTGCCGAACTGAGCGACCATACCTGATAGCCCGCGTAAGGCCGGCCATCATCCGGTCACGCCCGACGGACGTTACTTCGTGGTGCGCGGCCGGTTGTGGCGCATGTCAGACCCGGCGCTGTCCGAAGAGAGACGCGCTCGTCTCGTCAAAACGTTGATGGCCGCACGCCGGGCGGTCGGTACCGCCAGACGCGCTCATTACAAATCAGCCGAGAATTGCGCGCACGGCGAAGTTGACGAAGCTAAGCGAACCCTCGGCGAGCGCGGTCCCATGTGGTGGACTGATGGCGCGCCCGATCTCAATCGCCGCATGGTCCGTACGACGGTCTACGCTGAATGGTTCGCCAGTCTTTCAAACTGAGCCATTTCGACGATAAGCAACCGCTCTCCCCGCCCGGGGGTTATCCTGACATGGCTCGCTCGAAATCAACTCATATTACCACTGGCCACAGCAAGGCTCCGCTTGCGCCCATGGAAGCGGTTTTGGTCGAGGAACTGCCCGAGTCACCCGGCTGGCAGTATGAACCCAAATGGGATGGCTTTCGCGCGATCGCTGCGCGCGAGGGCGACAATATCGAGATCTGGTCCAAATCGGGCAAGCCGCTCGGCCGCTACTTTCCGGAAATGATTGCCCATATTCGCAACCTTCCTGAGAAGCACCTGCTCCTTGACGGTGAACTGGTGATCCCGATCGGCGATCATCTCTCCTTCGATGCGCTTCAGGCCCGCCTCCATCCCGCTGCCTCGCGCATCGCCAAGCTCTCGAGGGAGACACCCGCGCAGCTTATCCTGTTCGACGCGCTGGCAATCGGCAGCAGCAACCTTCGCGACAAGCCACTGACGGAACGACGGGGCGCGCTTGAGGCGCTATACAGCTCGATAGCCAATTCATCACTGATCCTGTCGCCAGCCTCAAAATCTCTGGAGCAAGCCAAAACCTGGCTAGCCGAAACGGGCGGAGCCCTTGATGGCGTGATCGCCAAGGCGCTCGACGAGCCCTATCGACCGGGGGAACGCGCGATGCGGAAGGTGAAGCAATTGCGGACGGCCGATTGCGTGGTTGGCGGATATCGCAAGACTGCCAAGGGCGATGTCGCCTCACTGCTCCTTGGGCTCTATACTCAGACTGGTCATCTCGATCTTGTCGGATTTAGCTCGGGTTTCCTCGCCACCGAGCGCAAGGCCCTGATCAAAACACTCAAGCCGCATGAAGGCGGGCCGGGGTTTACCGGAAAGGCGCCCGGCGGACCCAGTCGCTGGAATCCCGACAAGAGCGGTGATTATATTGCGCTCGATCATGGGCTGATCGCCGAGGTCATCTATGACCAGATCACCGCAGGCCGGTTCCGCCACGGCACCCGCTTCCACCGATGGCGCCCTGACAAAGCGCCCGCGCAATGCACGTTCGATCAGTTGGTGCGAGAGTTGAAGCCTGCCGAACTCATTCAACTCGTCGAAAAGAGCGAAGAAATCGGGAAGAAACTTCCGCCCGAAGACCTGACCTAAGAGAAGGGGACGACGCGGATCGACGCACTGAAAGCAGAGCTGTCTCGCGACTGACCTTCTTATGCCCGATCTGCGCGCCCGTTTCGCCAGCCACGGGATCACGACGGCGATCAGGCACCGCCGCCATTCGCGCTTTGGCGGCATCGTCGGGTCCTTCCCGGCAGATGTCCCAGCTCAACCCTTTCGGGTACGCGCCGACGACCTGAAAATCTTCGCTGGACGCAACGCAGCGGTGGCCGGTGCCGACGGGCAACATCACCGCATCGCCCACCACGACTTCGACCTGCCGGCCATCGGGTCCGCCGAGTTCGAGCATCGCCCTTCCGGCAAACACGCCGAGCGCTTCATGCGTGGTCGAATGATAATGATGATAGTCGAACACACCGTCACGCCAGTCGGGCTACCAGCCATCCTCCGCGAACAGCGCTTCGAACCGTTCGGCCAAATCCGAGTTACCGCCCTGCAATACGCCGCGATAGACGATTACGGGCAACCGCCCATTGTTCGGTACCCAGCCGTTTTTGCCCAGGAGGAAGCTTTCAGTCTCCATCATGACACAGCTTTCGGGGTTCTTTTGCGTTGGGGCTTATCGGCAAGCTCGATCCAAACTGGCGCATGGTCGCTCGTTTTTTCCCAGCTACGCACATGCGCGTCAACCTGAGCATCGACCAGTCGGCTGAAGAGGGTCGGGCTGAGCAGCAGATGGTCTATTCTAAGGCCTGCATTTCGGCCGTAGGCGTTCCGGAAATAATCCCAGAAGGTGTAGATGACTTCGCCAGGATGAAGCGTGCGAAGCGCATCTGTCCAACCTTGGTCCAGCAACCGGAAATAGGCCGCCTTCACCTCAGGCGCGAACAAGGCGTCGTCGAGCCAGCGCTCGGGCTTATAGACGTCAAGTTCGGTGGGTATGACATTGAAGTCACCAGCAAGCATTACTGGCAGCCCGGTTTCGAGTAACCCGGCAGCGTGATCGATCAGCCGCTCGAACCAGCGCAGCTTATAGTCGAATTTGGGGCCAGGTCGGGGATTGCCATTCGGGAGATAAAGCCCACCAATCAGGATACCGTTGACCGCCGCCTCGAGGTACCGGCTTTGGCTCGGGTCCGGGTCGTCGGGAAGCCCTCGCCGGGTCTCGTGAATTTCTCCGACGCGGCTCAGCATCGCGACGCCGTTCCAGGATTTCTGGCCGTGCCAGATGACATCATAACCAAGATCGCGGATGGCGCCTTCGGGAAAGCGCTCCTGCGGCGCCTTCAACTCCTGGAGCACGACGACATCGGGTTCAACTTCTTCCAGCCAACGGAGGAGGACAGGCAGCCGGCCGTTGACGCCGTTCACATTGGAGGTCGCGATCTTCACCGCCGAGCACTCGCACGTCCAGCAGCATCCCGTCGGCGCCCGCCCAAGACCCTGAAGAACCCTGGACCGACGCGCTTCATCTGCGCCACATCATGAATCCTGCCAATGGCATATCCACGAAATCCTTTGGCATGAGAGTCGTTCCAGCTTGGTCTAAGGAAGATCCCGGCGGACGCGCGCACGTCGCTCACCCGCGGAAATGCTCGTTGAGCCGAGTGCAACCGTCGCTAAGGGCGCGTTCACTTGCGGGGACACAAATCTGCCAGTCGATGGACCAGGGCAGTCTCAACATTGACAAGCTAGGGACCGATGCAGCGAAGGCGGCGCATCGTTGAACAACGTCGGGGAGTTCCGATCAGGATAATCAACATAAATCAGACTAAAATTGCTCGCGACCCTGCGACCAGGGGCGAATGTGCGCGTTTCAGGCTTCCTATCGTTCAGCGCAGGAGCAGACCCTGGAAGACTTTGCAGGCCGGATTGCGGCCGCGGCCACTGTGATCGCCGCTATGATGACCGCTGCCAATATCGGGCCGCGAATTGCGGTCGATCTTGTTGGGGAACACGCGAAATGAGCGGCGGGCATGGAGTGGGTGTACGGGCCCTGACACTATGGAAAGCGCTGCAAGCCGAGGACGTTCTCTATCTCGCCGATGATGAACAGGAAGCGGAGGCGCTGGCCGCCGCCCTCGGCAAGCTAGCGCCCGAGAACGTGGTCATCTTCTTACCATCAAGTGACACACTGCCCGGCGACAGTGCTCCTGCTTCACCTGCGAACATTGGGCAGCGTGTTGCCGCGCTGCGCATGCTCAGGCGCTCCATGAAGGCGGGCGGCGTCAAGCCCATCGCTGTGGTAATGAGCGGCGAAGCGGCGGCAAGGCTTTATCCGGATCCATCCGCCTTTAACGCTGCGCCGCCTACGCTGAGGGAGGGCGACAAGATCGATCCTGCGGGGTTTGCGCAGGACATGAACGCGATTGGCTATGTCAGTGACGACCGCGTAGACGAACCGGGCGAAATCGCGGTGCGGGGTGAAGTCATTGATATCTATCCGGCGGATGCCGGTGCGCCCGCTCGCATCGAGATTTCTGATGGGCAGATCGCCAGCATCCGGCATTACGACCCGGCGACCCAGCTTAGCACTGGAGATTGCGAAGCGCTGGAGATCGGCCGCGCGCTGGAGCCAACGGATGGTCGGCGTTGCAGCATTCTCGCTCATCTTCGGCCGGGGCGCCTGTTTCAAAGTGGAAAAGCCGACCAGCGCCGTCGTCGATTTGCTCGACTGGCAGCTGAGACAGGGGCCGAACAGCCGGCCGACGCCGTGGCGGAAGGTGAGTGGAGGGCGGGCGAAGAAAGCTGGAAGACAAGTGAGATTACCGATGCTCAAATCGAAGCCCTCCCCCGTTTCGCTGAGCAACGCGCACCACTCAACGCGATGGTCCGGTTTGTGAAGCCGCGGCTTGATTCCGGCGACCGATTACTGCTCGTTGGAAGCGAGCGGGATGTCCGATTCCTGCGGTCTCGCATCGCGCACAAATTGGGTCTCGAATTGCAGGACGTGGCCGATCTCGGTTCCGTTCTCGCGTCTCCGAAGTCGAGTGGTGGCGCTCTAATTGCGCCGATCGACGCGGGCGCGGTCGGAGACGGATTGATCATGCTGGCGGCCGCCGATCTCTTGGGCAGCCGGGCGTTGCTGAACGAGGCCCCGGAGACGGCATCGTCAGAAATTGCGCGCGCAGGCGGCGATATTCGCGTGGGCGATGTGGTCGTCCATGAAGACCATGGCGTCGCGCGAGTGCTCGGGCTCAATGCCGCGCCAGCCGAAGGCGGATCGGAAGCGATCATTTTGGAATATGCCGGCGGTACCCGCCGACTGGTGCCTGCCGGAGAGGCGGGGCGTATCTGGCGCTATGGCGCCGATGCGGACGCAGTAAAGCTCGACAAGCTTGACGGCACGAGCTGGACGAAGCGGCGTAGCGAGATAGACGAGGCGACGGCGGCCAACGCAAAGGCGCTTTTGAAGCTGGCGCAACAGCGCATGAATACAAAAGCCCCTTTACTGGAGCCGGAGGCGGCCGCCTATGAGCGCTTCGTTGCGACCTTCGCGTTCAATGAGACGGCTGATCAGGCACGGGCCATCGCAGCCGTGCGCGATGACCTTGCCAGCGGTCGTCCAATGGACCGACTGATCATTGGCGATGTAGGCTATGGAAAGACCGAAGTTGCCCTCCGGGCTGCGGCATTGGCTGCCCTTGCCGGGCATCAAGTCGTGGTCGCAGCGCCGACTACCGTGCTTGTGCGCCAGCACCTGGAAACGTTCGAGCGCCGCTTCGCAGGGCTGGGAGTCAAAGTCGCTAGCCTATCCCGCCTTTCGAGTGCGGCAGAGAAAAAGGTCGTCAAGGCGGGCTTGGCGGACGGATCGATCGACATCGTCATCGGAACCAGCGCGGTAATGGCGAAGGACGTGCGCTATGCGAAGCTGGGTCTCGTTGTCATAGATGAGGAGCAGCGTTTTGGTGCAGCTGACAAGGCGAAGCTGCGCGGCCGGGCCGACGTCCATTTGCTCGCGATGAGCGCAACCCCGATCCCGCGAACACTCCACCGGGCGATGATCGGACTTCAGCAGATTTCCGTCATCGCAACGCCGCCAGCGCGCCGCCAGCCGATCCGCACCAGCCTTGCCGAGCCGAACGACACGCAGATCAGAACGGCGTTGCTACGCGAGTGCTCGCGGGGCGGGCAAAGCTTCGTCGTCGTGCCACGGATCGAGGATCTCGCGCCCCTCTCGGAGCGATTGCGGCGCATCACGCCCGATCTTGTGCTGATCGAGGCGCATGGCAAGCTACCGGCGGCGGAGATTGACGCGGCTATGGTCCGTTTCGCCAATGGCGAGGGCGATATACTCCTCGCAACGAATATTATCGAGGCGGGTCTGGACGTGCCGCGCGCCAATACCATGCTCGTTTGGCACGCCGACCGTTTCGGCCTCGCCCAGCTTCATCAACTGCGCGGACGGGTCGGCCGGGGCAATAGGCGGGGACAGGTCATGCTGTTCACCGAGGGTGGGACGATTGCCGAGCAGACGATGAAGCGCCTGCGAACGCTTACGACTTACGACCGACTTGGCGCGGGATTCGAGATAAGTGCAGCAGACCTTGATCAGCGCGGCGCCGGCGATCTGTTAAGCGATGCTCAGGCGGGGCATATGAAGCTCATGGGCGTCGACCTTTACCAGCATTTATTCGAGGCGGCGTTGAGGGCCGCGCGCGGCGAGGATGACGGGCTTTGGCTCGCGGAGGTGAATGTTGGAACGGCCGGCGCGTTGCCCGAGGACTGGATTCCCGACGTCGACATTCGTCTGGGTCTCTATGTGCGGATCGCCAGGGCGAGCGACGAAGGAGAACTCGAAGCCTTACAAGAAGAGCTGATCGATCGGTTCGGCTCGCTCCCGGATGCTGCTGAGCGACTTCTTGCGGTCGCGCGGATCAAGCTGCTCGCTCGATTGGCCCAGATAGAGAGGGTCGACGCAGGACCTGCAGCAATTGCGCTGACCCCGGGCGGACGGCGCAGGAAGGTCCCGACCGGGCTGGTCCATAAAGACGGACGCTGGTTGCTCAAGGAGCGGATCGCTGAGGAAGAGCAACTGGAGCGGCTGGCAGGCGTGCTGCACGCCATCGCGCGATAATCGCATTGGTTGTGTCGTTGCGTTTCTTACACCCTCTGCGACGCGCTTTATAAGACCAGAGGGACGCTTGCCAACTTTTCATCTTTTGGGCTCCCTTGACTAATCCTGGCGCGGCGAGCGGGCTCCCCCGGGGCCACTACCGCCTCGCCAGCTGAGCCAGCCAGACCGGCCCGGAACTTATGCCAATCGACCTGAGCGAATGGCGGCTTTCGGAACACGAGCAACGTAGACCGCACGACCGCAAGCAAGGCGAAGGCACATGCTGCTTTCCAACGACAGGCTTGCTGGTGACGAGTAGTTAACGATCACCTACGTCCTACAGTGTGGAAACAACCTGCTGGACGTCGCTGCCATAGCCGTGCTGATGACGGGCCTGTGATTATATGTGAGGCGGAACGGCGCCAGCGGACTGAGGGATGGACGACATGATTATGAGCCGACTGATTTCGACGTCCTGCCTCACCTTCATCTGCGCAAGCAGCGCGGCGCTGGTGCATGCGCAACCTGCAGGGGCTGGACAAGCAGAAGTGCGATCCGCACCGGCCCAAGCGGCTGGCGCGATCCTGCCAACGCCGGAACAGCGCTTTGAAGGCAAGATCGGCCGTACGCTCGCGCAATCCGATCCGCCGAAATATGCGCCCTTGCCCAAGCCGCCGGCAGGGGCGCCGAACGTTCTGGTCATCATCACCGACGATGTGGGGTTCGGCGCCACCACACCGTTCGGCGGCCCGGTGCCGACACCGACCTTCGAGGCGCTCGCCCATGATGGGCTGCGCTACAACCGCTTCCACACGACCGCGCTTTGCGCACCGACCCGCGCCTCGCTGCTGACCGGCCGCAATCCGCATCGCGTCGGCTTTGGCGCCATTACCGAAATGGGCACGGGCTATCCCGGTTACACGACGATCCTGCCCAAGAGCGCAGCGACGGTCGGCGAGGTGCTGCGCCAGCATGGCTACGGCACGGCGTGGTTCGGCAAGAACCACAATACCCCGGAATGGGAACAGAGTGCCGCCGGTCCGTTCGACCGCTGGCCCAACGGGCTGGGCTTCGATTATTTCTATGGCTTCATGGGCGGCGCGACCAGCCTGTGGAACCCCTCCTTGTTCGAGAACCAGCTTCCGCTCGCCCGCGGAAATTTCCCGCCGGGCTATCATCTTGAGCGCGACATGGCCGATCACGCGATCGAATGGATCCGCATGCAGGGGATTTCGGCACCGGGTCGGCCCTTCTTCATGCTCTATGCACCGGGCACCTCGCACAGCCCCCATCATGCCCCGGCCGACTGGATCGCGCGGTTCAAGGGCCAGTTCGATCAGGGCTGGGACAAGATGCGCGAGCAAATTCTGGCGCGGCAGATCGCGGCCGGCGTCGTCCCGGCCGGGACCAAGCTGACGCCGCGCCCCGCCTCCATTCCCGCCTGGGACACGCTCGGCCCGGACGAGCGGCGGCTCTACGCCCGGATGATGGAGACCTACGCGGGCGCCCTCTCTTATGCGGATCACCAGATCGGCCGGGTCATCGAGACGCTGCGGGCGTCCGGCCAGCTTGAAAACACGCTCGTCATCTACATTCAGGGCGACAATGGCGGGAGCGGCGAAGGCGGCCTGAACGGATCGACCAACGACATCGCCGCGATCAACGGGATGCGCCCTGATCTCACGACAATGCTGGGCCAGATCGACAAGCTGGGCGGCCCGGAACTCTATAATAATTACCCCGTCGGCTGGGCCTGGGCGATGAACGCGCCGTTCCAGTGGACCAAGCAGGTTGCCTCCCATCTCGGTGGCACGCGCAATGGCCTGGTGGTGTCCTGGCCTGCGCGGATCAAGGCGCATGGCGAAGTGCGCACGCAGTTCCACCATGTCGCGGACATCGTCCCGACCATCTATGAGGCGGTGGGCATCACGCCGCCCGAGCAGGTGGATGGTGTGACGCAGATGCCGCTCGATGGCATCAGCATGGCCTATAGTTTCGGGCAGGCCGATGCGCCAGGCCGCCGCCACGAGCAGATTTTCGAACTGCAAGGCAATGCCGGCCTGTACCGCGACGGCTGGTTCCTCAGCAGCACCCCGACCCGCGCACCGTGGGATTTCGCCGGGCCCGGCGGCCTGCCCACCGACAATGGCTGGGAGCTCTATAATCTCTCCGAGGACTTCTCCCAGTCGCGCAATCTGGCGGCGAAGGAGCCGGAGCGGCTGAAATCGATGATCGACCAGTTCTGGGCGGACGCCAAGAGCGGGGACATTCTGCCGCTCGACAACCGCTCCTTCGCGCGCTGGTCGAGCCGCAATCGCCCCACGCTGCTGGCCGGGGAGACACGCTTCACCTACCAGCCCACGTCACGGCCGATCACCGGCCCCGGCTTCCCTGATCTGGCCGGCCGCTCGTGGCGGGCAGAGGCGGATATCGCCCTTGCGAAAGGCATACGCGCCGAGGGCACGCTGGTCATGAACGGCAGCCGTTATGGCGGCTGGAGCCTCTACATGACAGGCGGGCGACCGACCTTCCTCTACAAGGCCTCGGATTCACCCGGCGACATTCTGCGCCTGCAGGGCCCTGCCCTTCCCGCCGGCAAACACCGCATCTCAGTTGCGGTGACCGACAATGGGCAGGGCAAGCCCGGCGATGCCGTGCTGCACGTGGATGGCGTCGCTGTAGGCCAAGGTCAGATCAAGCGGACCATTCCCGCCATCATTCGCGGCGGCGGCGCTATCGGGCGCAGCTTCGACACGCTGGACGGCAGCTTCACGGCCCCCTTCGCCTTTAACGGGCAATTGGACAATGTGACGATCGAGGTGGTGCCGGAATAGATTGGATATTTGCAAAACGCTTGGGGTGTCGCGCGTCGCTCGTAGGACAAGGGCCAACAGCGCATGCAACACGTCAGCCGATACGTTCCATTAAAATGGTGCCGCAACATCGATCCCGAGTTCCAGCAAACGTCTAATAAAAGAGGGCAGGTTTCAGCGATCATTCGAGCGGTGAATGTCGGCTATGCCGGGGCTTCCACGCGCCTGATCAAGCACGGGCCAATGATAGGTTCGGGGAGAGCGAAGATATACGGTGGGCGCGATTGAAGGGTGACCTAGTGCCGGAGTTGTGGACGCGCAAATAGAAGCCCCCGTCGGAATAGATCTCCGCTCCGCAAGTCTCTCCAACGGGTTGACGTTGAATTTGTGTGGAGTGCGCATAAGCCGCCGGTATTGCAATGAATTAAGCCATAAAGTCGGCCGTGTTGCACACGATCTGCCGCAAACGGATAGGGAGCGATCACTGAGATGCAGGAACTGGCGGAGAGGGTGTACGCCAAAATTCTATGTTATTTAAAGACTATTTCCTGGCTTGCTTTCATGGTCATAAAAATCGTCATAAATTGGCATAGTGCGTTGGCACTAGAGCGTTACGCCGCCTTCGGTTGAGCGCTTCGTTGCGACCTTCGCGTTTAATGAGACGGCATCAGGCACGGGCCATCGCAGCCGTGCGCGATGATCTTGCCAGCGGTCGTCCAATGGACCGACTGATCATTGGCGATGTAGGCGATGGAAAGACCGAAGTTGCTCTCCGGACTGTGGCATTGGCTGCCCTGCCGGGCATCAAGTCGTGGTCGCAGCTCCGACTACCGTGCTTGTGCGCCAGCACCTCGAATCGTTCGAGCGTCGCTTCGCAAGGCTGCGCGTCAAAGTCGCTGGCCTATCCCGACAGAACGAGCCGCTGCCTCAGGAAATTCTTTCGGCGGGTTGCGCGTCCGGCTTTGAAGCGCTCGCAGTGCAAATCTGCTTCAGCAACCCCCATCCGATCCCGCTTTCGTAAAATTCAAACCGGATCGACATTCTTATTTGCGGTTGACTCGCATTAGCATTGCAAATACGCGCCCCCCATCAAAACCGCGGGGGCATCATGAAAACCAACTGGCTGCTATCGACTTCACTGCTCGTCACGCTTGCGAACCCCTCGCCCGCCCGTGCTGAAGCTGTCGCACCTGCTGATGAGCCCGTAGAAATCATTGTCACCGGGGAGAAGACTTCGCGTAGCCTGCAGGAAACGACGGCCTCCGTCGGCGTCGTGACAGCCTCGCGCCTTGCCGATGAAAATGTCCTCACGATCCAGGAAATCTACCAGCGCACGGCGAATGTCTCCGAGACTTACGGTGCATCAGGTTTCTCGATCCGGGGCATCGACCAGCGCGGCGTATCGGGCGGCGGCGACGCAGCCACGGCGACCGTATTTGTCGATGGCGCACCGGTTCAGCAGGATATTCTGTCCAATGGTCCGACGGACATGTGGGACGTCGCCCAGGTCGAAATCTTCCGCGGTCCCCAATCGACGATTCAGGGTCTGAATGCGCTAGCCGGGGCGGTGCACATTCGTACCCAGGACCCCACCTTCAATTGGAGCGCCAAAGGTCGGGCGCTGGTCTCTTCATTTGACACCACCCAGTTCGCCGTTGCGGGTGGCGGACCGTTGATTACGGACGAGCTGGCCTTCCGGGTCTCTGCCGAAAAGCGGGACTCTGATGGTTACATCTACAATCCGACTCGCCGGGCGCCTGAAAACCCGCTGGACTCGATCTCGCTGCGCGGCAAGCTCCTGTGGACGCCTTCAGCCTTGCCCGGCTTCGAGGCGCGGCTCAACTATCATCACTTCGAAACACAGGGTGGCTATCTGTTCGTCTACGTCGACCGGTCGAATGGCGATTATTTCGAGACGCGGACCAACCCCTCGGACTATCCCAACAGCAGCGATGTCAATAACGACCAGATAACGCTGGATCTGCGCCACGATCTTGGCAGCGGCCTCTCGCTCAGCACGCTCGGCACCTGGACGGACACGAACTTCATCCGGAAATATGATGGCGATTCCTCGGCGGCCAGCACAGCCTATAGCGACATCGCAGGCGGGGCGGAGACCTTCACCCAGGAACTGCGCCTCAATTATGAAAGCGGTCGACTAAGCGGGCTTGTCGGCCTGTTCTATTACAATCGCGACCAGTATCGGCAATCGCATCAGGTCACGCTCGTGCCAACGCCTGCCAGTACGATCGTCAATGCACTCACGCCCAGCCTTGGTGCAGCAACGGCGCAGCAGGTGGCGGGAATCTACACCGCCGCGTTGCCAAATATTCCGGTCGACTACACGTCGGACTTTCCAACTCAGGTCGAAACCATGGCGCTGTTTGCGGATGCCCGCTACCGCGTGACCGATCGGCTTTCGCTGATCGGCGGCTTCCGTTACGATCATGAGCGAAACAAGATCGGCGGCGAGGCCGTGGCGAGCTTCGTCGGCACTTTGCCGAACGCGGCGCTCTACCCGGCACCTCTGGATGGCGCGATCACCGCTCTGAATGGCTTCGTGCTCGGGCTGGTGAATGACGCCAATGGCTCGGCTCCCGTGGGAACGCGAAAGTTCAATGCATTTCTGCCCAAGGCCGGGGTTGAGATGGCATGGACTCCCGACCTCTCGACGGCGTTCGTGGCTCAGCGCGGCTATCGCTCAGGCGGCAGCAGCTTCAACACGGCGCGATCGCAGCTCTTTGCTTACGATCCGGAGTTTACCTGGAACTATGAGCTCTCTTTGCGTTCGTCCTGGCTCGACGGCCGGCTAACCGCCAACGCAAACGCCTTCTACATCGATTGGACCGAGCAGCAGACCACCGCCAATTTCGGCAACGGCACCTACGACACGCATACCGTCAATGCCGGCAAGTCGCACGTCTACGGGTTTGAGGTCGAGGTGGCGCATCGCGTCTCATCCGCCTTCGACTGGTATGCGAGCATCGGCCACACGCGCACGAAGTTCGATGAGTTTGTGACGGACGTCGGGTCGATCACCGACCTCTCGGGCCTCGAATTCCCCTATGCGCCCAAATGGACTCTTTCGGGCGGCGCCAATGTGCGGTTCGCCGATGGCTTCAATGCCAATGTCAACGCCAGCTACCGCAGCGCTGTCATGACGGATGTGTCGACCCCACAGGCGGAGAGCCGGGTCGGTGCCCGCACGCTCGTCAATGCGCGGATCGGCTATACCGCCGATCACTGGAGCCTGTCGCTCTTCGCCAACAACGTCTTCAACGAGAAATACGATCAGTACGTCAACGACTACACCGGTTTTGCCGTTATCGGCGCGCCGCGCAGCGTGGGTGTGGTGCTGGAAGCCGGGTTTTGAGTGACGTGGCATTTCCGGTCGTAATTGTCGCGATCATCGCCGGCAGCCTGGCTGGCTCATGGTCGCTGCGGCGCGCATGGCAGCTTAAAGCGGGCAAGGCGCTGTGGCGCCGGGCAGGCCTGGCATTGCTGGGCGCGACCCTGCTCTGGCCGGCGTGGACGCTGGGCGAGGCGCGGGGACCCTTTGTGGCCGTTACGCTCCTGTCTGTCACGGCGCTTGGCGTCATTGCCTCTGGATACACGCGGCGCCCGGCTCGCGCGCAACGCGCTAACCGGGAGGGGCTCGCACCCGAGCCCGCAGAACGGGCACCCAGCGCCTGGCGCACCACGTTGCGCTGGTCGCTCGCCGGCCCCATCGGCATGATCGCTGCAATGGGACTGGGGATCAGCTATGCCGTTTGGGCACCCGGCGAAATCCAGACGCGATTGCTGATCGGCGGTCTGATCGTGCCGCTGGCCTGGGGGGCAGCAATGGCATGGACCCTCGCCGATAGCCGCATTCTACGCGCCACCGCTGTGTTGGTGGGAACGTCCATTATCGGCTTCGGCGCGGCCATGCTGAAGGGACTGACATGACGACTCGCCAGACAAAGAAGATTGGCGCGGGCTTCCCCTCGCCGGATCTGGTGCGCGCAGTCCTCAAGGGCCACAGCGGTCTCGGCCTGGCTTTCGCTGCGCTGCTCTATTTGATTTGCCTGACCGGCACGATCGCCGTGTTCGCCAACGAGTTCTATCGTTGGGAGAACCCGCAGGTCGAGCGCATGGAAACCATCTCCGCGGATGCCGTTCAGGCAGCCTATCGCGCTGCGATGGATCGCGCCAAGGGGCCCGTCGAACACGTCTACGTTCTGATGCCCAGCAAGGATCGGCCCTGGCCGACCGTGCGGATCGACACCGAGGATGGCACGCGCACAACCTGGATCGTCGACAGCACGGGACGCATCACCGGAGCGTTGCGCGAAAGCTGGACCCATTTTCTCACCCGGCTGCACATCAATCTGCACCTGCCGCAACGCTGGGGCATCTTCATCGTGGGGCTGAGCGGCGTCGCACTGCTCTCTTCCCTGATCTCCGGATTGCTCGCTCATCCCCGCATCTTTCGCGATGCCTTTCATCTGCGGCTCGGCGGCTCGCGGCGGCTGCAGGAGGCCGATCTGCACAACCGCATCGGCGTCTGGGCTCTTCCCTTTCACGTCACGGTTTCGTTGACTGGCGCACTTTTGGGCCTGAGCACCGTCATCATCGGCGCGATTGGGCTTGCGGTGTTTCAAGGCGACACTGCCAAGGTCTACGCCATCTTTACGCCGCCCCATCCGGCCGAAGATACGCGCTCTGCCCCGCCCGTCGACTTGCGGCCACTGTTCGCGAAAGTCGCTGAACGAGCACCGGGTGCCCCGATCAGCTATTTAGTTGTCGAACATCCGACCGAGCAGGGCGCGGCCGCCATGTTCGAGGTCGAGAGTGGCACGTCCCGCATCGCCAGCAACGATGTGTACGCCTTCGACCGCGCAGGAACGCTCTATTACCAGCAGCGGGCCGCGCAGAATAATATCGGCCAGCAGATTCTGGGATCGCTCGGCCCGCTCCATTTTGGATGGTTTGGCGGCGGCATCGTCAAGATTGCCTATGGGCTGCTGGGTCTTGGCCTCACTTATCTTGCAGCGGGCGGGGTCCATATCTGGCTGGCCCGGCGGCGTGACAAGGGCAGGCCCGCCCCAGGCTGGGAACGTGTCTGGGCCGCAATCGTCTGGGGACAACCTCTGGCGCTGACATGCGCCGCCATCGCCGCGCTATTCACAGTAGTAGGAGCCGTGCCGATATGGACGTGGGGGACGATCAGCCTCGCGGCGCTGGCGGCAGCGGCTGTGGCCACGCCGGCGAGCTTGTCAGGGGTCGGACGCAATGGAACGGGCGCTCTGTTGATCGCCCTTGCAATCGGGCACGCAATTTTGTTCGGCGCCAATGACATGATGGCCCTGATCGTTGATGGTTCGCTCGCCCTCATGGGTGCAAGCTTGTTAGGCGTTTCGTCGTACTCGCGGACACGCCTGCAGGTGAAAAGCGCGTGAACGATTGGCAGGTTTGGATGGCGGACTATGAAGGGCTGAATCCCCGATCGGCTAGCGTAATCCGTCGCTTCAACCCTCTCATACCCTCATCATTCTCGGACGGTCCCTCGCGGCTTCGTTAATAGCGGCCACATCAGGTAGCGCTCGGCGCCCTCGCTTCACCGTCTCAACCAATTTATAAATGTCGCTAAGGCCGATGTGCAGTAGATCTTACTCCGGTCTGCAGACGGTCTGCGGCATATTCAGGTCCGCAGCCTGTGATTGGCCGGTTCACGCGAGTTCGAACGAGCGCGCGAACTGATCATGCTGGCCCTCACTCCTAACGAAAGGCCGATCAATGCAGGTGACCCGCGCCAAAGTGACCGACGTCGACGATCCCGAAGGCCTTGGCCGAGTGCGGCTGATGCTGCCGCCGCCAAGATCGCAGTCCGGTTGGACGGACGTGGCATCACCGGCTGCGGGCACCGGCCCACGGCTTGGTGCTGCACCTGCGGTCGGCGACACTGCTTTGGTCGCGGCAGTTGACCGTCGTGGGCGCGATCTGGTGGTCATGGGCTTTTTATGGACTGCCGCCGAGCGTCCAGCCGGGAGCGCAAGCCTCCGCACACGCGATGGCCTCAGTGTCACCCTCGACAGCGCCGGCGATCGGCTTTTGCTGTCCTATGCCAGCGGCACCCAGCTGGTGATCGGCGGCGGCGCTACTATCACCATCACGGCCGACCGGGTGACGATCGATGCCGCTATTCTCGAGGCGTCAGGCACGGTGAAGTGCGACGCGCTGATCGCCAACAACGTTGTCGCCAGCAGCTATTCGCCTGGCTCTGGGAATATCATGTAGACTGGTCACGTGAGGCAGCTGCTGTCAGGCTAACGTGTCAGCCACGCGGGTCGTTATCTGACCATGATGAGGTCGCATGGTGTCAGTCTCCTAGCGACAGTCTTGCATGACTTCCGCAAAGATGATCATCGAATGTGATCCTAAACGTCCTTGCTCGCATCGTATCGGGTACGGGCGTTCTGGATGTTATCCTGATTGCTGTTCGCCCACATGGTGAGCGCCATGACGGGTGCGAGAAGTGACCCTCCAATATCGGTCAACTCATACTCCACGCGCGGCGGGATCGTGGGAAACATCGTCCGTTTGATCAGCCCGTCGCGTTCCAGTCCACGCAGGGTAATGGTCAGCATCCGCTGCGAGATGCCACCGATCCGGCGGCGCAGTTCGTTGAAGCGGACCGGCCCGTCTTTAAGCGTCGCGATGATGTATAGGCTCCATTTATCCCCGACGCGGTCGAGGATTTCCCGGACCATCCCGCAATCTTCCCCCTGAGTAGGGGTAGGAAAATCGATGTCACCTAGTGTCATTGCAGTGCCTTCTTGCGAGGAGCGATATGGTCACTTTATTAGTGTCGGTAACAAATAGTTACTACCATGTCTTCGCTGGAGTGACCATGACCAACATTCTCCTCGTTACGTCGAGTCCTCGTGGTGCCGAAAGCCTGTCCACCCGTTTCGCGACCGAAATCGCACAAGGCCTCAGGACTCGCCCGGGCGGTATTTTTGTAACGCGCGACCTTTTGGGCAATCCCCCGCCACATATCGGCCCGGCCTATATCCACGGCCGGGTCGCGGCAGCCGAGGCGCGAACGCCCGAGCAGGTCGAGGCCGTAGGTATCGCCCAGGAACTGGTGGATGAAGTGGAGGCGGCTGACGTCATCGTGATGGGTTCGGGGATGATCAATTTCGGCTTGCCATCGTCGCTCAAGGCCTGGTTCGATCACATCACCTGGCCGGGCGTGACTTTTGGCTATAGCGGAGATGGTGCGCGGGGGTTGCTCACCGGCAAGAAGGTCTATCTCGTCACCGCCGCAGGTGGCGTCTTCTCGGAGGGCGAATGGGCCGCGTTCGATTTCCAGACCGGTTATCTGCGCCATCTTCTGGCTTTCATCGGCCTTACCGACGTCGAGATCATCCGCGTCGAAGGCACTGTCTTCGGGCCTGAAGCGGCCAAGGCCGCCATCGCTACCAGCGAAGAGCAGGTCCGCGCGCTCCTGGACAAGGCGGCCTGATCTTAACGGCGTCCGTCCGCTACGCCGATCCTAGGAATGATCTCATGCTACAAATCGATTTATTTACCGAGATCAGCTGTCCGTGGTGCTTCGTCGGGCATCACCGTCTCGACAAGGTTCTGGCGGAGCGCTTCCCCGAACTGGACGTGGATATCCGTCAGCACCCGGTTCTCCTGCTTCCTGATGCACCGCCCGAGGGCCTTTACATTCCCGATCTCCTGCGCTGGCGCTACGGCGCGACGGATCCCAAGGCGGCATTCGTCCGGCCCGAGGCGGAAGCGCGTGCATCCGGTTTCGATCTCGACCTGAGCCACCAGCTCTGGGCATATCGAACGCAGCCGGCGCACGGGCTCATCCTTGCGGCGCGCGAACGCGGGACGCAGCATCGGCTCGCGGTTGCGATCACCGACGCCTATTTTCTGAAAGCCAAAAACACCTCGGACGCCGATGTCCTAGCCGATATCGCCATGGCCCATGGGTTCGAGCGCCAGGAAGCCCACGCGATCGCGCTTGATCCCGAGCAGCACCGGCGCGTCGAGCAGGAGGCGGCTCAATCGGCAGTGGCCGGGGTCCGGTCCGTTCCACACTTTGTGTTCGGCGGGCGCATCGCCATCAATGGCGGACGAAGCGAAGACGAGCTGGCATCGGCCATCCGTCAGGCGGCGGGCATGACGTAGCCGAAGTCGGTCCCGCCTGAACAAGCCCATTCTTGAGCGCAAGGGACACAAGGTTGGCTGGCCGTCTCACGCGCGTCGATTCCTAACGAGAGCCAGCGACCGGCAACGTCTTCCCAATTACGCGGTGAGCGGCAGCATTCTGAAATGGCTCATCCTGGAAGGTCAGGCCCCTGCAAGAAACACCCTATATTGCTTGACCGCGCCGTTAGTTTGTCGGCCTGGATTGGGTTGAGCTCATCATGTCCATGGCGCGGTCGTCGCACCGCTACCAACGGCGGCAGAAGCGCTAAGGATGGCAAGGGTGGAAGGGACGGCATAGTTCCCAAACGAGGGCGCCGACCTGACCCAGGTCGCCGTCAGGGAAATGTCGAGGTTATCGAATAACGGGAACGCTCTGCCAAAGCGGCACGTTCTCGCGAAAACGTTCCAATTGGTGCATCCTCTCATGGGGCATCAAATTCAATGGCATGGTTAACGTAAACTTTAAGATCCCTTGATGTTCGCCCTTCACCAGCGTGGCTGACACCATCTGCAAGGGATTTCGGGCATTTTCTTAAAAATCTAAAATGCGTAGCTCCTAGGGCGGCCGCGCTTTTGCTCGCTTCTACATCAGCCACTGCCATGGCAGTCGACGAGGCAGCTATTGTCAACCAATACACCGTTCGTCACACCGTGCGCTAACGACCGCTTAGTCCCAAACCTTGCCGATGAACTGCGTAAATGTTAAGTGGTTTCATCATAAACATTTGATATTTAACATAATTACTATTGTCATATTTGTGCATTGTAAGGCCAAGTTTCAATGGTCATCAGGCGATGGTCGGCTATGCCTACCTTCGGAAGAATCTGGCCGCAAGCGATCCCGGCCTCGCTCTAAGTTACGCGCAACCATCCCGCGGGTGCCCCTGCGGCCACTGACGGCATGGTCTGCTGCACACAACTCACGCAATTGGCGGCTTCTCATGAGTACGAAGCAGATTCCACTACGCCGAACTGCAAAAACGGAAGATTAGGCGGCGCGGCACGGCGCAATCGGGATATGGCCGGGCGTCGTTAGATTAGGTTGGTGACATTCAAAGGAGATGTGAATGTCCCTCAATTCGCTCATCGAGTCAGATCGGGCGCACTGGATACACCCTGTCGCTCCATGGCGTGACCATGAGGAGCGCGGCGTAACTGTCCTGCGCTCTGGCAAAGGCGCCTATCTGACCGATATCGAAGGCCATGAACTGCTCGACGGGTTCGCCGGGCTCTGGTGCGTCAATGTCGGCTATGGTCAGGAGAGCATCGTTGCCGCCGCGACCGAGCAGATGAGGCGCCTGCCCTACGCGACGGGCTATTTCCACTTTGGCAGCGAGCCGGCCATCCTGCTTGCCCAAAAGCTCGCCGAACGGGCGCCGGGCGATCTTGATCACGTCTATTTCACGCTGGGCGGTTCGGACGCGGTGGACGGGGTTATTCGCTTCATCCGCTATTATTACAATGCAACCGGCCGGCCATCGAAGAAGCACATGATCGCGCTGGACCGCGGCTATCATGGCTCCTCAACCACCGGCTCAGGCCTGACCGGCCTGCCCTCCTTCCATCTCAACTTCGACGTGCCGGGGCCGACCCAGCATCATATCGCGCCACCCTATGCGTATCGGTCGGATGCGGTGAACGATGCCGAGTTGATCGCGCTGTGCGTGGCGGAGCTGCGGGCGAAGGTCGAGGCCCTGGGCGCGGAGAATGTCGCTGCCTTCTTCGCCGAACCGGTGATCGGTTCGGGCGGTGTCATCGTACCGCCCCGGGGCTGGCTCGCCGCCATGCAGGCGACCTGCCGCGATCTCGACATCCTGTTCATTGTCGACGAAGTGATCACCGGATTCGGCCGCACCGGGCCTCTGTTCGCCTGCGAACATGAGGGGGTTGAGCCGGACTTCATGACGGTCGCCAAGGGCCTGACGGCCGGCTACGTGCCCATGGGGGCGCTGTTCATGTCCGATCGCATCTATCAAGCCATCGCCGACAACACGCCCTCGGGCGTCCCGATCGGCCATGGCCAGACCTATTCCGGCCACCCGGTCAGCGCTGCGGTCGGCCTCGAAGTTCTGCGGCTGTACGAGGAAGGCGGCTTGCTCGCCAATGGCCAGAAGGCCGGCGCTCATTTTGGCACACGGCTTCAGGAACTGCGCGACCATCCGCTGGTGGGCGACGTGCGTTCGCTCGGCCTGCTGGCCGGCGTCGAGCTCGTCACCAACAAGGTGACAAAGGCGCGCCCCGCCAAGAAGCTCGCCCTGCCCGATCGCATGGCGCGGATCGGCTATAAGAACGGGTTGATTTTCCGGGCATTTGGCGATGGCATCATCGGGTTCGCGCCGCCAATCTGCATCACGGTTGACGAGGTCGACCTGCTGGTTGACCGCTTCCGCCAGACCCTGGACGAACTGCTTACCATCAAGGAGATCCGCGATGCGGTTGACTGATTTCAAGGCCCTTTCCTTCGATTGCTATGGGACCTTGATCGACTGGGAATCGGGCATGGTCGAGGCGCTGAGCGGCCTCGTCGCGCGCGCCGGCGTGCAGCTCTCGCGCAACGAGATCCTACAGGCGCACGCGCGCCACGAGTCCGAGCAGCAGGCCCAGACGCCGGGCAAGCTCTACCGCGATCTTCTGCCGATCGTGTACAAGCGCCTCGCCGAGCAGTGGGGCGTGCCGGTGACGGTCGAGGAGTGCGAGGAATATGGTCGGTCGGTGCGCGATTGGCCCGCTTTCGTGGATTCCCCTGGCGCGCTTCAATATCTCAAGAAATATTACAAGCTGATCATCCTCTCGAACGTGGACAATCGCACCTTCAGCTACAGCAATGCCCGCCTCGAAGTTGATTTCGACGCCATTTATACGGCCGAGGATGTCGGTGCTTACAAGCCGTCGGACGCAAACTTCTACTATATGAAGGCGCATCTGGCCGATCTGGGGCTGGAGGCCGGCGATGTGCTCCACACCGCGGAAAGCCTGTTCCACGATCACCTCCCCGCCAATCGACATGGCCTGGCGAGCTGCTGGATCTACCGTCGCCACGCGCAGGAAGGTTTCGGGGCGACCATGACCCCGGAAAAGGCCCCCGACGTCGATTTCCGCTTCAATTCGATGGCCGACTTGGTGAAAGCTCACCAGGAAGAAATCCGCAACGGATAAAACCCGCCCGAGGGAGGTCGCTCACGCCGATGATCAACGCGCCGAAGTTGGATCGTATCGACATCAACATCCTGGCCGAGCTGCAACGCAGCGGACGGATCACGAACGCCCAGCTCGCCGACAAGGTGGGCCTGTCACCAAGCCCTTGCCTCTCGCGGGTCAAGCGGCTGGAAACGGCGGGCTACATCTCCGGCTACAGCGCGATCATCAACCTCTCGAAGGTCGGCGGCAGCCAGATCGTTTTTACCTCCGTCACGCTGGGCGATCATCGGCGCGCGGACTTCGCCAAGTTCGAGCAGAAGATCGCCCAGTTCGAGGAACTGGTCGAGTGCCACCTCGTGAGCGGTGGCTTCGACTATATGCTGAAATTCGTCGTGCGTGGCATCGCGGAATATCAGGAGATGATGGAGGAGATATTGGAGAGCAATATCGGCGTCTCCAAATATTTCTCCTACATCGTGATCAAGTCCGCTGTCGTGCGCGGCCAGCCGCCGGTCAAGCTGCACGTTCCTTCAATGCGCTGACAGAGACAGCAAAGCTTGATCGCCTCTCTTCCGAAGAGAGGGGTTTTCACGCCAACCGCTCTGCTACGGCCCTGCCGCATGTGGCGGTGTCCGCCTTCCCGCCCAGGTCGCGGGTTCGCAATTCATCCTGTGCCAGCACGTCCTCGATGGCACGCAGGACTGCGTCGGCAGCCGCCTGCTCGCCAAAATGCTCCAGCATCAGCGCGCCGCACCAGATCTGGCCGATGGGATTGGCGATCCCCTGCCCCGCAATGTCCGGCGCGGAGCCATGGACCGGCTCGAACAGCGAGGGCACCGAGCGGTCGGGATTGATGTTGCCGCACGGCGCGATGCCGATTGTCCCCGTGCAGGCCGGGCCGAGGTCCGAGAGGATATCGCCGAACAGGTTGGAGGCGACCACCACGTCGAACCGATCCGGGTTCATCACGAACTGCGCGGCCAGGATGTCGATGTGATATTTGTCCGTTCGCACCTCGGGATAGGCCTGCGCCATCTCCTCGACGCGACCGTCCCACCATGGCATGGTGATGGCGATGCCATTGGATTTAGTGGCCGAGGTCAGATGCCGCTTAGGCCGCTTGCGCGCCAGATCGAAAGCATAGCGCAGGATGCGGTCGGTGCCGAAGCGGGTCATCACCGTCTCCTGCATCACGACTTCCCGGTCCGTGCCGGGGAAGGAGATGCCGCCGATCGCGCTATATTCGCCTTCGGTATTTTCGCGCACGATCATCATGTCGATGTCGCCCGGCGCGCGGCCCGCCAGCGGGCAAGGCACGCCGGGCATCAGCCGCACTGGGCGCAGATTGACATATTGGTCATATTCCCGGCGGAACTGGATGAGCGAGCCCCAGAGCGAGACATGGTCGGGCACCGTGTCCGGCCAACCGACCGCACCGAAGAAAATCGCGTCGACATCGCCGATCTGCGCCTTCCAGTCCTCTGGCATCATCGCGCCGTGCTGGGCATAATAATCGCAACAGGCGAAATCATGCCATTGCTGCTCGATGGTGAAGCCATGGGCTTTGGCGGCGGCTTCCAGCACCCGGATGCCCTCGGGCACGACTTCCTTGCCGATTCCGTCCCCGGGAATCACCGCGATCTTGTAATGGCGCGTCATGTGCGTGCGCTGCTCCTGTCGGTCTGGTTCAAGCCGCCGGTTTCAAGCCGGCCCAATGGAACGTCTTGATCTCGAGATATTCCTCAATGCCTTCCGCGCCGCCCTCGCGGCCGAGGCCGGATTGCTTGGTCCCGCCGAAGGGCGCCATCTCCATCGCCAGCGTGCCGGTGTTGAGGCCCACCATACCGAAATCGAGCGCCTCGCCCACGCGCCAGGCGCGGTGGAGATCATTGGTGTAGAAATAGGCCGCGAGACCATAAGGCGTGGCATTGGCGAAGGCGATCGCTTCCTTCTCATCCTCAAAGCGGAAGATAGGCGCGACGGGCCCGAACGTTTCCTCGCTTGCGAGCAGCATCGTCTCGGTTGCACCGGTGAGGACCACCGGTTGCGTATAGCCTTCGGGAGCTTCGGCCGACGCCGCAATGCTGGCGCCATGGGAAAGCGCGTCCGCCACGTGCGCGGCGACCTTCGCCTTGGCTGCCGCGTTGATGAGCGGGCCGATCGTAGTGCCTTCTGCCGTGCCGGAGCCGACCCGCAACGCCGCCACGGCCTGCCCGAGCCGCGCGACGAAGGCATCGTGAATGCCCGATTGCACGAGCAGGCGATTGGCGCAGACGCAGGTCTGGCCGGCATTGCGAAACTTGCTCGCCATCGCACCTTCGACGGCCAGATCGAGATCGGCATCGTCAAAAACGATGAACGGCGCATTGCCGCCCAGCTCGAGGCTCAGCTTCCTCACTGTGTCGGCGCATTGCCGCATCAGCAGCGATCCCACCCGGGTCGAACCGGTGAACGACAATTTACGCACGACCGGGCTACCGGTCAGTGCTGCGCCAATGCTCTCGGGCAGGCCGGTCACGACGTTGAGTACCCCGGCCGGCAGCCCCGCCTCCTGCGCGAGCGCCGCGATTGCCAGAGCCGTGAACGGCGTCAACTCGGAGGGCTTCACGATCATCGTGCAGCCTGCGGCCAGCGCCGGGGCGACCTTGCGGGTGATCATCGCGGCGGGGAAGTTCCACGGCGTGATCGCGGTGCAGACCCCTATCGGCTCCTTGCGCACCAGGATGCGGCGGTCGCGCGTGGGGGCTGGCACATCGTGGCCCGAAACGCGGCGGCCTTCCTCCGCGAACCATTTGATGAAGGTGGCGGCATAGCGGATTTCCCCCGCCGCCTCGGGCAGCGGCTTGCCTTGCTCGGCGGTCATGATGCGCGCCAGATCGTGGACATTCTCCAGCACCAGCGCATGCCAGCGCTCTAGGATCGCGCAACGCTCGCCGGCCGTGCACGCGCGCCAGTCCGGCAGCGCCGCGTCCGCCGCCTCGATGGCGCGATGCGTATCAATGTCGTCGCAAGCCGGCACCGTGCCAATGGCCACATCGTCCACAGGATCGGTCACCGTCAGCCGGCCACCGGACGCCGCCTCGACCCACGCCCCGCCGATCAACGCGCGCTCGATCAACAAGTCGGTCCTGACCAGTCCCGCAATGCCCCTTCCGGCCACAACTGCATTCATCGGCACACAACTCCTGTCTGTCGGCCGATTTTAGGGAGGCAGCGCGCGGTCCGGCTGTTCGATTCTCGCAGGACGCGGCAGATCGGCCCGAAAATCCTGTCTGCTTCGGAACAAGATTGCGCGGCGGATGTGACACAGGCCACAGATCGAACGAACGACACAGGAAAGGAAGATCATGTCCGAAGCGAAGGATGAAGCCACTTATGACGACTGGCAGCGGCTCGACATCCGCGTCGGGACGATCCTCGACGTGCAGCCCTTTCCTCGGGCGCGCAATCCTTCCTACAAGGTCCAGGTGGACTTCGGCGCATTCGGTACGCGCTGGTCGAGCGCGCAGATCACCAGCTATGCACCCGAAGCGCTGATCGGCACGCAGGTCTGCTGCGTGGTCAACTTCGCCCCGCGCAACATCGCCGGCTTCCAGTCCGAGATCCTGATCCTCGGCGCGCGCGACACCGATGGCAACGTTATCTTGCTGACGCCTCGCAGCGCCGTGCCGATCGGGGAAACGGTGTTTTAAACGGGCCTTGGCGCCCCTTTTCGGTCGAGCGAAGTCGACACACGAACGGATGTCGTAAAGAGCTAAATGCACGATGATCAATTGTGCGGGGGCCCCTCCTCAAACGCAAAGGGCCCGGGAGTTGTCTCCCGGGCCCCGCATCGCTCGGGGGGCGAACTCAGAATTTGAAGTTGAGGCGAGCGTAGTAGAAGCCACCCTGCCAATCGACGACCGAGTCCGTCCGGTAGATCCGGCCAGCCGTAGGCTGGAGCAGATCCGGCGCGGGATAGTGATCGAGGATGTTGCGCGCGCCGACGGAGATGGTGAAGCTCTCGTCGAACGTGTAGCTCGCCTCCAGATCGATCTGGGCCTGTGTCTTGAACGACTGGGTGGGATTGGCGACCGTCTCCGACGGCGCCGTGGCCATGGCCGTATAGGGACCGAACAGGTTGGCCCGCGCCATGAGCGAGACCGCGCCCATGCTGTGGACCGCCGACAGCGTCCCGCGCCAGCGTGGCGCCGCGTTGCGGAAGTTGTAGTCCTGATAGACGGTGAACAGCGACGGGATCTTGAGGCTCTCGATCTTGTACCAGTTGGCGTTGAAGCTGGCGGCGAAGTTGGTCTTCATGCCCCCGCCCCAACGATGGTCGTAGGTCAGGATCGCGTCGAAACCGCGCGTGTCGGAATCGAAGGCGTTCTGGAAGAAGTTGACGCTGGCGATGCTGTCCGCGCCAACCACGCCCGCCGCGATCATCTGCGCCTTGAGCGCGTCCGTCACCGCGACATTGCGCGTGGAGTAGAAGGCGTCACGGATCTTGATGATATAGCCGTCGAGCGAGAGACTGAGGCCGGGCATCGGTGCCAGGGTCAGGCCCAGCGTGTAGTTGGTGGACTTCTCAGGCTCCAGTTCCTTCGCGCCCAGGAACTGGGACACGGGATTGGTGGCAGGGAAGAGGCCGGCCTGCGTAAACACGCCATTGACCGTTCGGATCGAAACCGACGTGGTATTGATGAGGCCCGGGGACGGCGCGTGGAAGCCCGTGCCGATCGAGCCGCGCATCGCGATGCCGGGCGTGAACTCGTAGCGGAAGGCCGCCTTGCCGTTCACCGTGTTGCCGAAGTTCGAGAAATGCTCGAAGCGGCCGGCAAGGTCGACGAACAGCCCCTTGATGGGATCGGTCGACAGTTCGAGATAGGCCGAGACGCTTTTGACACCCCAAGTACCGGCGGCCGAGGGCGGCACGCCGTTCACGCCATTCGAACCGACCGGCAACACATTATAGGCGGGGTCAATGCCGGCAAAGCCATCGGCCGTGCCGGCCTGGTAATTGGCGCAGTTGATGCCCTTGTTGGTTGGCGCGCCGGGGTTCAATGTCCGGGTCGCCTCATTGCAGAAATCGAACGGATCGGTCGCCGCGAACGGTCCTCCGCGATAGGAATCGAGCTCGCCCGGCCGGATCGTATATTCCTCGTTGCGATACTCACCGCCGAAGCTGACGACGAGCGGCGTCTCGAACGCAGCGACCGGGATCGAATAAGAAAGGTCGGCGTTCAGCGCGAGTTCGCTGTCGATGTAGGTCGAGGGCTTGAAGGAGCGCGGCGAGTTCGGACCCAGTGAGGCATTGACCGTGTCAACGATCTCATAGGCCAGCTTGTCCCAACCGTAGCGCGCGCTGATGTCATAGCTCAGCGCATCGGAGGCGGTGGTGCCCTTGATGCCGGCGACCGCACTCCAGTCCGTTACAACCCCGGAGAAGACCGGGCTGAAGCCGGCGGGGAAGATGTCTGTGAAGGAAAACACGCTGCCGTCCTGCAGTCGGACGGGCACGCCGTTCACCGGCTGATTATTCGCCGGGTAGCGATAATTGGCATAGGCCGAGCCCTTGGATCGCGAGAAGTTGCCGAAGGCATAGACCTGCGCAGTGTCACTGATGTCGATGCCCGAGTTGACGACGGCGCGGAACGCCTCGGTCTTGGGCTGGCCCCATTTCTGCAGCGGGGTGTCCAGATCGACCAGCGCGGCATAGGCCGGGTTCGCTGCCGCATAAGCGCGGGCGTCGAAGGTGGTGCTGGTATATTGGTTGGCCCGGGTGGTGTAATCGTCTCGGCTATATTGTGCCGTGACGTTGACGAAGCCGTTTTCCGTGAGCTTCATGCCGACATTGCCCGCGACCATCAGGCTGTCGCCGTCGCCCTCATAATATTGGCCGGCCTGGGCGGTCAGCGAACCGCCATGATTGTCGTCCTTCAGCATGAAGTTGATCACCCCGGCAATCGCATCCGACCCATATTGGGCGGCCGCGCCGTCGCGCAGTACCTCGACGGATTTGAGCGCGAGCGATGGGATGACAGCGGAATCGGCGCCTTGCGCGCCGGTGCCGGAAATGGCCACGCTGGCCGACTTGTGGCGGCGCTTGGAGTTCATCAGCAGCAGGGTCTTGTCTTCCGGCAGGCCGCGCAGCGTGATCGGGCGGACGAAGGTGCCGGTGCTGGAGTTGGGTTGGCGCGTAACGTTGAGGGAGGGAACCAGGGTCTGCATCACCGCGACGGTGTCGGTGCTGGAGATCTTCTCGATATCCTCCTGGTTGAAGTGATCGATGGGAACAGGCGAGTCCTGAACGGTGCGCGGGGTGCCGCGCACGCCGGTCACGACGATGTCCACGTCCGCCTCTCCCGAATTGTCTGCGGGAGCCGTCTCGGTCTGCGCCATCGCTGGCATTGCGAGCGTGAGCGCTAGAAGAGACGGGGAAGCGAGACCCAAGCGTTTCGCGAAATGCTTCATGAGAACCCCTTTTTGACCGTTGCTTATCTTTGCCCCGGATCGTCTGTTGTCCGGTGGAGGAGGAGGCCCCGGAAGGCCTGCCGCCATGAGGGGAATAGTAAGGTCGGGCCCATGAGCGAGTGTTGCCGTTTTTTGACGGATCGCTGGAAGAATATGCCATCGCAGCGAGCGGCAGCAGGGCGATCAATCTGAAATACGTCTTTCGTCGTATATGACCGCATGGTCGGACGATGCAGCACGCCCCCGCTTGTGGGACATCTGTCAGAACCGGCATTTTCCGGGGGTTTCGGTATATTGCATCCAAAGAAAAAGAATCCCGCGCGCGAGGGAAGCGGGGTGACGGTGGCGCGACGGCGACGAGGATCGCACGCCTGTCCCGCAGGCGGGCGGGAGGCCTTTGCGCCAAAGGTCCCGCCACGAGCGATTCTGCGTGGAACGGCGAACGGGAACGTCCCTTTTCGGCATAAAATGCTTCGCCATGGCCCGCTTTCGGCAACATCGCGAAAATCGCGCTGATAGCGTTTGCTTTCCAGGCCCGGGGGAGGATCGGGCGCTCCGCACAGGATCCAGCAAGGACCAGCGGTCAGCCTGGCGATCCCTGAACAAGGGTTCGTCATGAAGGCGATGCTATCTTCCCGCTGCACGAAGGAATCATCTATGAGCGTTGGAGACAAGAATCTTGGAATGGATCGCCCGATCCAGCGGCGCGATTTCATTCAAGGCGTGGCGGTCACGGCGGGGGGCGCCATGGCGGCCGCCAGCGCCGGCCCGGCCATCGCCGCAAAAGCCCGCGCAGCCGCGTTCGCCAATGCTGACGGCTCCGCCACTCCGGAGACCTACCCGCCACTGCGCACCGGCATGCGCGGCCAGCATCCCGGCGCATTCGAGGGCGCGCATGCGCTGCGCGACGGCGAGAGCTTTCCGAGCGCGGAGGATACCAAGGAAAGCTATGATCTGGTGGTGGTCGGCGGCGGCCTGAGCGGCCTTGCAGCCGCCTATTTCTTCCGCAAGCGCGCCGGCCCCAATGCGCGCATACTGATCCTCGACAATCATGACGATTTCGGCGGCCACGCCAAGCGCAACGAGTTCCTGTACAACGGCAAGCAGCTCATCGCGAACGGCGGCTCGTCCTATATGGTGGCGCCATCCAAATGGACCTATGAATCCATCTCGCTGATCCGTGAGCTGGGCATCGAGAAGGGCACCCCCACCGACCGGGTGGACGGCCAGCTCTACCGCTCGCTCGGCATGCAGCCCGCCACCTTCTTCCGCAAGCAGGTCTATGGCGCGGACAAGCTGGTGCCCGGCGGCACACCCACCAGTCCGACCGCGCAGTGGCTGGCACAGACGCCCTTTCCCAAGCAGGTGAAGGACGATCTGCTGCGGATCACCACTGCCAGCATCGACTATATGAGTGGGCTTACCCCAGCGGAGAAGACCGCCCGGCTGCAGGCGATGAGCTATCGCGACTATCTGCTGAACGTGGCGAAGGTGCATCCCGACGTCGTGCCGCTGATGCAGGGCATGTGGTGCCTGGGTGCCGATATGGGGACGGCCTGGTTCGCCTTCTTCCGCATGCGGCCCGGCTTTCAGGGCCTCGGGCTTGAGCGGCCGGCGCTGTCGCCCGAAAGCGAGGAGCATCGGCTGGACGATTTTTCGCTGCCGGCCGGCAACAGCGACATTGCCCGCCTCATCGTGCGCGCGCTCATTCCGGACGCCCTCGCGCCGGGCGATTTCGCGGCGGTCGAAACCAAGCGAGTCAATTATGCGGCACTGGACCGCGCACAGCAACCGACGCGGATCCGCCTGTCCAGCGTGGTCATCCGGGTGAAGCATGCCGCCACTGCCGGGCGCCTGTTCGATCCGGACAACAGCGAATGCGAAATCACCTATATGTCCGGCGGTAAGGCGAAGCTGGTTCGCGGCGCGAATGTGGTGCTGGCCTGCATGAACAACATCGTGCCCTATCTGGTGCCGGAGCTGCCGGAGGATCAGAAGACGGCGCTCCATGCAGCAGTCCGCGCCGTCAACCAGGAAACGAACGTGCTGTTCCGCAATTGGGAGCCCTTCGCCAAGCTCAAGACCAACGCCGTCACCTTCCCGAACAGCTTCTATGGGCGCATGAGCCTGGCCGCCCAGCGCTATTTGGGCGAGCTAGTGCCCTCGCGCACGCCGTCTGAGCCCATTGTCGTGAGCTTCGGCACCGGTGCCAATTCGGGCATTTGCTCCAACACCACCATGCTTGGCGAGCTCATGGGCGGATCGCCGCCCGAACCCGGCACACCGGCCGACGACCAGTTCCGCATGGCGCGGATGGGCCTGCTCCAGACGCCGTTCGAGCATTTCGAGCGCGCGATCCGGAGCCAGGCAGCTGCCGCGCTGAGCGGGACCGGCTTCGATCCCGCGCGGGACATCCTCGCTATCACGGTCAATCGCTGGGCGCATGGCTTCACAACCGGCCGCAATTCGCTCTTCGAGCCGGATAAGCTGGGCCAGACCTCTCCTGTCGTGACGGCGCGTGCGCCGTTCGGGCGGATCACCATCGCCAATTCGGATGCGGGTGGCGTCTCCACCGCCGGCACCGCCATTGACGAGGCGTTCCGGGCCGTGCGCGAACTCGAGCAGAACCAGATTGGCTTCTACGAACAGATTTGACGCGACGCCGGGCGATCACACATCGCCCGGCAGATAAAGGGGCAGACATGCGTAACTGGAATCGCCGCAAGCCGATGGCGCTCGACACGCTTTCATCGGCGCATCGCCTGCGCCCGACGCTGAGTTGGTGGCACCTCATCGCCTTGGGCGTTGGTGCCATCGTCGGTACAGGCATCTATACGCTGGTCGGCATCGGTGCCGGCCTCGCCGGTCCGGCAGTCATCCTGTCCTTCGCGATCGCGGGCGCGGTCTGTGCCTGCGCGGCGCTCTGCTATGCGGAAGTGGCGACGATGATCCCTGCATCGGGGTCAGCCTATACGTACAGCTATACGGTGATCGGCGAGCTTGTCGCCTGGATCGTAGGCTGGAGCCTCATCCTTGAATATTCGCTGGTTGTCAGCGCGGTCGCGGTCGGCTGGTCGGGTTATACCGCCGGCTTCCTCACCTCGCTCGGCATCCCCTTGCCCGCGGCGATCAGCGCCGGCCCTCATGCGGGCGGCCTGCTGAATGTGCCGGCGGTGCTGATCGTCTTCGCGGTGGCCGGGCTGCTCGCGCTCGGTACGCGGGAGAGCGCGGTCGTCAACGCCATCCTGGTGGTCGTGAAGATCGTGGCGCTGGTCCTGTTCATCGCCGTGGCCCTCCCCCATTATGACGCTGGCCAGTTCCACCCCTTCATGCCTTATGGCTTCGCCGCGCATGACGTGAACGGCGTGCAGCATGGCGTGATGGCGGCAGCGGCGATCATCTTCTTCGCCTTCTACGGGTTTGATGCCATCTCGACGGCTGCGGAGGAAACCAAGAACCCCGGTCGCGACCTACCGATCGGCATCGTCGGCTCCATGCTCATATGCACAGCGCTTTATGTGGGCGTCGCGGCGGTCGCGGTCGGCTCCATGCCCTACACCACCTATGCCAATAGCGCCGAGCCGCTGGCGCTTATCCTGCGTTCGCTGGGTCAGGGCAAAGTCGCGGCGATCATCGGCGCGGCCGCGATCATCGCACTGCCGACCGTGATCCTGGCATTCCTCTTCGGGCAGAGCCGCATCTTCTTCGTCATGGCGCGTGACGGGCTGCTCCCGGCGAAACTGGCCCGGGTCAATGCCCGGACCGGCACGCCGATCCGCATGACCATGGTCACCGCCCTGGTGGTGTCGGTGCTGGCCGGCCTCGTTCCGCTCGATGCGATCGCCGCGCTGGCCAATGCCGGCACGCTGGCGGCTTTCATCGCGGTGGCCGCCTGCATGCTGATCATGCGTCGCCGCGAACCCGATCGTGCGCGCATCTTCGCCACCCCGCTGCCCTGGGTGGTCGGCCCGCTCGCGATCATTGGCTGCCTCTATCTGTTCTGGAGCCTCCCCGGCACGACCAAGCTCTTCTTCCTCATCTGGAACGTCGTCGGATTGGTGATCTATCAGTGGATCGGCCGCCGCACCGACGAGGCGCCGGCCGCCTGACGGCAACGACCAAAAACCCGTGCTCCTGCCTTCGCGGGGAGCACGGGTTTTTGCATTTCGCCGCCGCTCAGGCGGACCGACCTACTTCAGCGTTTTCAGATAGGCGATGATGTCCGCGCGTTTGCCATCGTCCGGCACGCTGATGGCCATCCGCGTGCCGGGCACGAGCTTGGCCGGCGCGGTCAGGAATGTATCGAGTTCCTTGGTCGACCATGTCCTGCCCCACTTCGCGAGCGCCGGCGAGGGAGCGGTCATGCCAGGCACGACGCCGGCCTTGCGTCCGACCACGCCCGCAAGGCTCGGCGCCAGCTTCTTCTCGCCGGGCTTCGTGCCGTGGCACACGGCGCATTGAGCAAAGGCCGCCCGGCCCTTGTCCGCCGACTGGGCGAGCAAGGGCGCGGATGACAGGGTGAGAACTGCACTCAGAACAAAGGTCGCGATACGCATCTGGTCTCCACTCAACTCAACAGGTTCCAAGGACGATAGATCAGGATATTGCCATCGTAGCTATAGGTCAGCGTCTTGCCGTCCGGCGAAATCTTGTAGGTCGCCTGCAGGTCAACCTTTCCGTGACGGGTCACGGTCAGGCTCAGCGTCGCGTCGTCGACTTTCCTCAGCGAGACGACATTATAGGCCAGGCCCCCGGCGGTACTGTGATATTCGATGCCGGGCGTGCCATCGACCTGCGCCGCCCAATGGCCGGAGGTAAGCGCGCCAGACGCTGTCAGCGTCGTGAATGATACGAGGATCTTGCCATCCTCCGTATAAGCGAAACTGCGGATTGCGGCCTGCGGCTTGGCGCCCTTGTAGGTGGAGGCTGCAAGATCGACCTTCCACAGGCCGATGATGCCCGCGGGGGCCTGCTCCCGCGCATCGCGGAGCGACTGCGCCGGTTCGGCGGCCGAAACGGGCGATACGGAGAGGCTTGTCGCCATCATGGCTCCGGCGAGCAGGGTTCTGATCCAGGAATTCATACCGATCCTCCAGCAAAGGCCGCGCAGTGGCGGCAGAATATCGGAAGGAATATTCGCAGGGGTCCGCGACATTTTCTGCCGATTGCGCAGTGATGCGCGCGCGTCTCTGCGGGGAGGAGCCCGTCAGGGAGTGGAATTGCGGGATGTTACCGCTCCGCCAGGCAGCACCTTGCGCATGGCAATGCTCGAATGAATGCGGGCGACGCCGGGCAGGCGCGAGAGGACGTTGGTATGCAAGTCCTCGTAGGCCGCAGCGCTGCCCGTCGCGACGCGAATGCTATAGTCCGCATCGCCCGTCATGAGGTAGCATTCCCGTATCTCCGGATGTCGCCGCACCGCGCTCTCGAACCGGCGGAGATATTCCTCGGTCTGTTTCTCCAGCGTGATGCGCACGATCGCCACCGTCGCCTCATCTTCTTCCGGCAGCCCCACCACGGCCACATAGCCGCGGATCACACCTGATTTCTCGAGAATCCTGACCCTGCGCAGGCAGGCGGAAGGAGACAGGCCGACCGCTTCCGCCAGGCTCTGGTTGGAGATACGGCCATCGGTACGCAGCAGCCGGATGATATGTCTGTCGATCTTGTCCATGATCGTCGAAGCATATTGCGCACCTGCGCCTCTTTTCTACTGAATTCCGGCTTGAAACGGCAACTTCTGCATCTGTTGGGCAGAACATTCGAAGCGCCTGCTGATATCCCTTGTCCCCATCAGACGCGGGGTGACCAATGGACAATTCCGACAGTATCGAAGGCGCGATTCTGACGATCGACCTGTCCGCGCTGGTCGCCAATTATGCCCGGCTGCGCAACCGGGTCGCACCCGCCGAACTGGCGGCCGTGGTGAAGGCGGACGCATATGGCTTGGGCGCGAGCATCGTGGTGCCCGCCCTCGTCTCGGCCGGGTGCAGCCATTTCTTCGTCGCGCATCTTGCCGAGGCGCTCGCCATTCGCCCACTCGTGTCGGCAAACAGCACCATCTATGTGCTGAACGGGCTGACGCCCGGCGCCGAGGCGATATGCGCCGACCATGCTATCGTGCCGGTGCTTAACAGCCTGGGCCAGGCGTCGCGCTGGCGCGATCTGGCCATCCAGCGCAAATGCCCACTATCCGCCATTCTGCAAGTCGACAGCGGCATGTCGCGCCTGGGCCTCTCCCCGGAGGAGGCCCGGCAACTCGCCGGCGACGAGCAGTTCCGCCGCTCTGTGCCGCTCCGCGCGATCATGAGCCATCTCGCCTGTGCAGACGAACCGCAAAATGCTGCGAACGATCGCCAGCGCACGCAGTTCGAGAAACTGGCCGAGCTGTTCCCCAACGTGGCCCGATCACTCGCCAATTCCGGCGGCTGCCTGCTCGACAGCGCGTTTCATGGCGACATCGCCCGCGCCGGCATCGGGCTTTACGGGGCCGACCCTGCCGACGGCGCGGAGGCGCCCTTCGCCCCCGTCGTGCGGCTCGATGCCAGAGTGATCCAGCTCCGCACGGTGCCGGACGGCGCTGGGGTCGGCTATGGGCTCGACTGGCAAGCGCGCGGGGAACGGCGCCTTGCGACGTTATCGGTAGGCTATGCCGATGGCTGGCCACGCGCCCTCTCCAATCGCGGAGCGGCATGGTCCGGCGGCGTCCGCCTGCCGATCACGGGTCGCGTGTCAATGGACAGCATGACCGTGGATGTGACGGCACTCGCGCCCGGCGCGCTGACGGAAGGCGATTTCGTCGAGCTGATCGGCCCGCACCAGCGCCTTGAACAGGTCGCGCGCGATGGCGGCACCATCGCTTATGAGATCCTGACGAACCTCGGCGCCCGCTATGCCCGACATGTCCTCCCCCTCGCCTGCCCCACCCCCATATTGGAGACAATGTCATGAAGGTGCTGATCCTCGGCAGCGGCGTGATTGGCGTCACCTCCGCTTATTATCTCGCCAAGGCCGGGCACGAGGTGCATGTCGTCGACCGGCAGCCCGGCCCGGCGCTGGAAACCAGCTTCGCCAATGCCGGTGAAATCTCGCCCGGCTACGCCTCGCCCTGGGCCGCGCCCGGCGTTCCCTTCAAAGCGCTCAAATGGATGGTCTCGAAGCATTCGCCGCTCATCCTGCGGCCCGGTCTCGATCCGGCGCGACTGCTCTGGCTGGCGCAGATGCTTCGCAACTGCACGGGCGCGCGCTATGCGGTGAACAAAGCGCGCATGGTGCGGATCGCGGAATATAGCCGTGACAAGCTGATCGCCCTGCGGGCCGACACCGGCCTTGCCTATGACGAGCGCATGCAGGGCACGCTCCAGCTCTTCCGGACGCAAGCGCAGATGGACGGCATCGCCAAGGATGTCGCTGTGCTGCAGGCCGATGGCGTACCGTTCGAGGTGCTGGATCGGGAGGGCTGCATACGCGCCGAGCCCGGGCTTGCCGATGTTTGCGGAACATTCGTCGGCGGCCTGCGCCTGCCCAATGACGAGACCGGCGATTGCTTCCTGTTCACCAACGCCCTTGCCGAGCTGGCGCAGAGGCTGGGCGTGCACTTCGACTATGGCACGGCAATCGACGGGATCGAGGTTGATGCGGACAGGGTGACGGGCGTGCGCACCAGCAAGGGATTCATGCGTGCCGATGCCTATGTCGTAGCCCTCGGCAGCTATTCGCCCGCCCTGCTGCGTCCGCTCGGTATCCGCCTGCCGGTGTATCCGGTGAAAGGCTATTCGATCACGGTGCCCATCGTCGACGAGGCCCGCGCGCCTGTCTCGACAATCCTCGACGAGACCTACAAGATTGCGATCACGCGTCTGGGTTCGCGCATCCGGGTCGGCGGCATGGCGGAGATCGCCGGGTTCGATCGCCGCCTGCGCCCCGCCCAGCGCGAGACGCTCCAACTCTCGCTCGGCACCCTGTTCCCCGGTGTCGCGGACATGGGCGCGGGAACTTACTGGTCGGGCTTCCGGCCGATGACGCCGGATGGCACGCCTGTGATCGGCAAGACGCGCTACGGTAATCTGTTCCTCAATACCGGTCACGGCACGCTGGGCTGGACAATGGCCTGCGGCTCGGCCCAGGTCGTCGCGGACATCATCTCGGCTCGACCCACGGAAATCGAGGCCGTCGACCTGGCCATTTCGCGCTATGCAGCCTGACGCCGCAAGCGATCACTTTTATCGACAAGGAGTAAGCATGAGCATCGAACGTCTCGATCAGGGCCCACGCATGAGCAAGGCCGTCATCCATGGCGACACCATCTACCTTGCCGGCCAGGTCGGTGCGCCGGGCGAGAGTGTCACTGCGCAGACGCAGGCCGTGCTGGCGCAGATCGAGGCGCTGCTCGCCCGCGCTGGGAGCGACAAGTCGCGCATCCTGAGCGCCACCATCTGGCTCGCCGACATGGCCGACTTCGCCGAGATGAATGCCGTCTGGGATCGCTGGGTCGGCGGCAGGGACGCCCCAGCCCGCGCCACCGGCGAAGCCAGACTCGCCACGCCCGACTACAAGGTCGAGATCATTATCATCGCGGCGCGAGACTGAAGGCGCCGCCTCGGCCTTCGCTCACAACCGGCTGACAGCCTACTTTTGCATTTGACTCGCATTAGTGCGAAAATGCAGGCTCCTCTTGTGAAAATAGGGGGAACATGAATACGAATTGGTTGCTGTCCACGTCACTGCTCGTCGCGGACTGATCTGACGCAATCGACCGACGTTGAGACATTCCTGCCGATCGATGCTCGCAATGGAAATGTCCGGCTACGCCGAATCCGGTCATTCGTGTAGCGGGTTAAGCCTTCGCTATGGTGTTTAGGCTTAGGAATACTTCGACGAGTGGGTTTCAGTCAGTGGGGAATCGACACGGCGGGTCACACCGATCTCGAGAAGGCCGTCATGCTTTCGCACCGCTGGTGGACGCCACAGGAACTGGCGGCCCATGACGAGGCCTGGTATCCGGTCGATCTGCTGGACATCTGGCAGGAGCTGCTCGCCGGCACCGTGCCGTCATGACCGGCGAAACGCGGGCAGGGCTGCTGGAAGGCTGGCGCGCGCATCTCGCCGAAGGCCGGCGCCGCTCGCTTCACACCGTGCGCGCCTATGCCAACTGGCGGCGAGGTGTCAGAGGGAACGAGGGCATCACAGTCATCCGTCCAGGCTTCCTGCGCGGTGCAGACTAGAGCTTATCGATCTGGTCAATCACCTTGCGCATCAATGAGAGGAGCTGCTCCCTCTCCTGATCGGATAACCCGGCGAGAAGCAGATCTTCGCGTTCTAGCGCCGTGGCCAGTAGCCGATCGTAGAGCTCGCGACCCTCTGCAGTCAATTCATAGGGCTTGGTGCGCCCGATGAACCGGCCGGCTTTAGGGGAAACATATCCTTCCGCCGCCAGCTTCGACATCGACCGGCTGACCGCGCCGGCATCCATCGCGATGAGATTTACGACCATCTGGGAGCTTGCCGTGCCCTGCGCATGGATCGACGCAAGCACGCGCCATTCGCCAATTCCGATGCCAAACCTTTCAAGATAGAGCTTGGAGGATGTTGCAGTCCAACGATTTGAAATCGTGCCTAAAAAAAATGGGAAATATGCACGGAGATCGAACGGGACGTTAGCCATTCCGAATGGCACCCGATTTAATTTGACATGTCAAATTATAAGTTCAGATTTGCCTCCTGCTAAGGACATTTCGAGGTCAGGCAGTGCTTCCTGGGAGCGCGACGACCGATCCCTAGGCAAGCTCAAGCGCCGCACGGACGCAAAATTGCGACGGCAAGAAGGAGAGAGGACGATGGTGTCATTACGCGAAGCGAGCGGCTCTGAGCGCGACGATCGCTGGGCCAGCACCGGCCTGTCGGACACTGGCGCCTTGTCCGCCTGGAACGACGTCATGTCCAGCAGTGTCGCTGAAATGTGCATCGATACCAACCATCGGGCGAACTTCAGGGCGCAATGGGTCCGGTTTGGCCTTGGGCCTATCGACATCAACAACTTCCGCACAGCCGAGCAGACGATTTCCAGAAGTCAGGCCATGGCGCGCCGGTGCTCCGAGGAGGTTTTTGCGCTGTCCTACATGCAGCAGGGCACGGCAGCATTGCGCCACGCCGGCATCGATCTGCATGTTCCGGAAGGCAGTTTTTGCATGGTCAGCCATGCGTCGCCCTACAGCTTCCAGTTTCCGCGCGGGGCAATAGCGTTGACGGCGCACATGCCGTCCTCCTGGTTGCGCCGCTGGGTGCCACAGCCCGAAGCGATGCTGGCCCGAACCTTCGACGCCAGTCTGTGGGGCGGCGCACTGGCGGCGATGCTTTCGGCTATCGACCAGAACGGACTTGAAGATGCGGCACTGTCGCGATCGTGCATTGCCGACCAGCTTGGTGCGTTTCTTGCGCTGATGAATGGCAATGTGACGACAGGCGAAACCTTGCATCAGGGCAAGCTCTTCCAACGCGCCATCCAGATCATGCGCGACCGGTTCGACGATCTGGAGCTTAGCCCGGCGACACTGGCAAGCGAGCTGAACATCTCCAAGCGCTATGTGCACAAGATCTTCGCGGGCAACGACACAACCTTCGGGGCGGCGTTGCTTGAGCTGAGGCTTTGTCGGGCAGCAGAGATGCTTACCGACCCGCGCTATGGCATCTATCGGGTCGCGGATGTCGCCTATGCCTGCGGCTTTTCGGATTCGAGCCATTTCGCGCGAAGGTTTCGGGATCGGTTCGGCGCGGCCCCGCTGCAATTGCGCAAGGGGCACTAAAGGGGGCCGCAGAGCCTATCCCTCGATACCGCGCAGCGAGACGCCGCCATCGAGCACGATTTCAGCGCCCGTCATGAAGTCGGATGCGTCGGAGGCGAGATAGAGCGCCAGCGGCTTGAACTGATGGGTCTCACCCATGCGGCCGAGCGGCACGCCAAGATCCCACACCGCGCGAACCTCCGGATTGTGGAGGACACCGCCACCGATATTGGTCACCACAGAGCCCGGCGCGATGGCATTCACCCGAATGCCGAAGGGGGCCAGCTCGCGCGCAAGCTGCCGCACGAGATGCTTCACCCCTGCTTTGGCGGGCATATAGGGCGTCGCGACGATCGGAACCGTGATTTCGGACGCGTTGGAACTGGTGGCGATCAGCGAGCCCCTGCGTCCATGCTTCTTCATCAGCCGGACTGCGTGGCGGAAGGTGAAGAACACGCCGTCAAGATCAATCGCGATGGTCTTGCGCCAGTCGTCCACCGAATAGGTGTCGATCTGGCCCGAGGCAGTCCGCTGGCCGTCAAAGCCCATATAGCCTTCGCCCGCCGCCATGCCGGCATTGGCGAACACAATGTCGATGGCGCCGAAGGCGGCTTCATGGTCGTCAAAGGCGCGCCGCACATCCTCGTCATTTGCCACGTCCATCCCCGCATGGCGGACTGTGAAGCCTGATGCCGCGAGGCGCTCGGCTTCCTTCGCCGCAGCCTCTTCATCCATGTCGGCAATCGTGACGCTGGCACCGCCCTCGGCGACGGCCTCGACATAGGCCAGACCAATGCCTGAAGCGCCGCCGGTAACCAGCGCGGATTTCCCCGCGAGCGAAAAGCGGTCGAGTAAAGTCATGCTGATCTCCAGTTGAGGATGGCCTGGCTCAGAAAGGCTCAGACGATCTCAGAGCGCGCTTCTGCGATGACCGTTGCGGTCTTGGCAAAGCTCACCTCGGCCATCCGGTCGAGCGGCCACTCCCTGAAATATTCGTGCATGACTTCCACGCCGATCGGACCATCATAGCCCAGGCTCCAGATCGCGCGGAGGAAGCCGACGATATCGAACTCGCCATCGCCCGGCAGGCGCCTGCGATTGATGACCGAATCCATGAAGTCGACCGGCTTGGCCAACACGCCATCGTTGATTTCGACGCCGATCAGGTCCTGCGGCGTAAGCTTCTCCACCAGATCGGCCAGCGTTGTCCCGGTACGGACCACGTGGAGATTGTCGATCATGATGCCGCCGTTCTTCGCCCCGGCGCCGCGCGTCAGCGACAGCACATGGTCGAGGCTGGGAAGGTGGGAAAATCCCGCCGGGAGCATCTCGAACAAGATCTTGGTGCCGCGCTCCGCGGCTTGCGCGCAAAGCGTGGCGAATTCCTCGGTCATCCGGTCCAGCGGCGTGCCGTCATTATCGAGGTCCGCCACCTTGATGTGGTTCGCCCCGAGTGCTTCGGCCGCATCGAGCAGCAAGGCGCGGCTCTCGTCGGACGCCGCGCGACGCTCTCCTGTGCAATACCAGTCGTTCAACCATTCGACTTCGATATGGGCGATGCCATTGGCCGCCAGCATCGCCTTGACCTCGGCAAAGCCATGCCGCTCGCGCAGGACGGCCAGATCGGAATGCCAGAAGCCCATCCCGGTAAAGCCCGCTCGCGACGCGCATTCAATGCGGTCGCGGATGTTGTGGTGGCACAGTTCCTGCACCACCGGTGCCGTGCCGGCCGCCAAGGTCCAGTATGATCCGAGGATATTCACATCGTTCAACATATCCGTTCCTTGGCGATCGTTGCAGCAGGGCTCAGTACCGATAGTCCAGCGCGATTCCGAAGATGCGGGGCGGATCGTAGCTGATGTTGATGGTGCCGTCGGACAGGGTCGAGCTGTAGGTTCCCACTGCCTTGTCGGTCAGGTTGGTGCCGAAGACCCGCACCGAGTAGTGATCGTCGGCGGAGGTCCAGGCCACGGCGGCGTTCAATTTCGCGAACGGCGCCTGGGACACGATGTTATTGGCCTCGAAGAAATAGCGCGACGAGTAGATACCCGTGGCGTTGAACGCGATCTTCGATCCGTCCGACATGTCCAGCGTGTAGGTGGCCGACAGGTTGCCCTGAAGGCGTGGCGCCTTGGGAATGCGGTTTCCGCTGGCATCGCCGGGGAAGGACGCCACACCGCCATTGGGGCCGGTGAACGGTGCGTTGGTGAACTCCTTGAACTGCGCGTTGGTGTACGCGAGGCTGCCCGCCAAATCGAAGGCCGGAGAGATGCGCGCATCGAAATCGACCTCGGCGCCGTAGATTCTGGCTGACGCGCCGTTGATGATCCCAGTTGCGGCGAGGCCGACCTTCTGCACCTGGATGTTCTTGTAATCATAGTAATAAGCCGCGAAGTTCATCCGCAGACGATTGTCCAGCAGGTCCGTCTTGAGGCCCAGTTCATAGGCATTGAGCGTTTCGGGCAGGAAGGCGGGATCGGTGGAAAGTTGCGTGTTGAATCCGCCGCTCTTGAAGCCGGTGTTGAAGGAGGCATAAGCCAGCACCTCCGGCGAGAACCGGTGATCAAGCGACACCCGGAAGGTGGGCTTCTTGAACGAAATCTCGTCATGGGGGGTGGTCCCCAGCAAAACGCGGGCAGGACTGCCGAACGCAATGGCCTCGGTACGGCCATCGATCTCGCGCTGTTCGTATGTGTAGCGGGCGCCGACGGTGAGCTTTGTTTCGGGTGTCAGGCTCAGAGTGCCCTGGCCATAGCCCGCGAGCGATTCGGTCAACTGGTTGCCGAACAGCAGCACGGATTCAAACGGGCCAAACAGGTTGTTCGGCACATCCCGCGAGAAGACTTGCGAAGGATCATAGATGCCGCGGGCGCGGAAGTAATAGACGCCTGCCGTCCAGGTCAACGGGCCGGAACCTCCGGACGAAAGCTGCAGCTCCTGACTGAACTGACGTTCCAGATCGACCAGATTGCCCTCGAAATGCGGCACCGGCGTGAAATCGATATCCCAGCGCAAATTGGTATTCGAATTGCGATAGGCGGTAATGCTGCTCAGGGTCAGATCGCCAATATCCTGATCGAGCTTGAAGCTGACACCCCAGTTGCGATTATCGACCCGGGGCACGGCATCGCCATTGAGATCCCATGGATCGCCAGGCGTATTGGGCACGCCGAGGAAAGTCGGAAGATTCGTGCCCGGGAACACCCGCTGGCCGTTGAAGGAATTGGCCATGTCCGTGAAATCGCCAATCAGGCGCGCGCGCGTGGTGTCACTCAGCTCGAACAGCCATTTGGACCGCACGCTGATATTGTGGATATTGCGATTCACCTTGTCGCCGGTCGGCACGTTCACGCCCCAGCCCTTGTCCTGCGTGCTGGCGGAGACGGCGAGATCGGCCGTGATGCCATTGGAAATGGCGCCCGCGACATAGGCATTGCCCTTTGTCGTGAGGTAATTGTCGACGCTGACGCCCAGCCGCACGTCGAGATTGCGTGAGGGGTCGCCGGTGACGACCTGGATCAGGCCACCCGTCGCGTTGCGGCCGAACAGCGTGCCCTGCGGCCCCTTGAGAACCTCGATGCGGCTGATGTTATTGAAATCGAACAGTGCCGAGGTCGATGACGCATAATAGACCCCGTCAACGTAGATCGACACCGGCGTCTCGATGCCCGGACCGATGGCCGTGCTGCCGACGCCACGCAAATAGGTGATCGCAAAGCCGACGGCACTGGAGACGCTCAGGCTGGGGACGACCTCGCCAAGCGCCTGCACGCCCTCGATGCCGCGAATTTCCAACTGTTTCGCTGTCTGCGTTTGCACCGCGATGGGAACGTCCTGCAAGCGCTCCTCGCGGCGCTGGGCCGTCACGATAATGTCGCTGTCGCCTGCGGCGGGCGCGGCGGCCTGCGGCGCCGACGAGTCGACGGCTTGTGCGACCGCATTGGTCGACACGCCACAGCACAGTGAGGAAACGAATGCGATTCCAACAAATGATCTGATCATGGTTCTGGCCCCTCCGGACAGTCCTTGCGGACGTTATTATGTGTGGTTCTTGATAGGGTGTTTCGCGGATGTCAGCGCGGGTGGCGATGCACGAAAATGCGCTCCACGGTGCACTGCCGCGCTCCTCCCGATCACCTGCTATCGGGAGGAGTGCGTGACTCAACGCGACCGATATTCCTGGGCCGATGCCGAATAGGGCCAGGGAAGAACGGTGGCCCGCACATCCTTCTGGACATGGCGCTCGACACCCGGCTTGGACGATCCGCCACCGGGCTCGCCCCACAGGATCGAGACTTCCTCGCCCATCTCCGTGTCGGCGAGGGTGGCAAGCGATATCCACTTGCGCTGCACGGAGAGGTAGCAGGGATAGGTGGACAGGCCGATGCGCTGTCCGCCCTTGGTCACGCTATCGTATGGGTGCGCGGCATAGTGCGCATTCGGCATTTCCATGAACTTGGCGTTCGTGCCGTCCAGCAACTGGCTGGCGTAAATGGCGATGGCATCGTCTGCATTCCATTCCAGCGTGACCTTGCGGCGATGTGGCTGGTCGACCATCTTTTCCAGAGCCGAGCGGCCGATGAAGTCATGGTCGAATTTGATCAACCGTCCGTAGTCGAGATCCCAGGGGGATAGATAATAATCCTCGATATTGTCGGAGACGAAGCTGCCGCCGATGGAGGCGTTTGCTTCAAATCCATTGCCCGGCAGCCATTCCCGGTAGGCGCGCATATTTTCGCCCGAATAGATCGCCTGCAGCGGGGACGGGATCCAGCCCGCCTCGACCGCGCAGGTGCCGTAGGCCCGGCCGCCGACGAGCTTCAGCCCGAATTCGGCGCCCGCTTCGAGGATCTTGGCGCGGACATCGTCGCCCTCATCCCACGGCCCCCAGAATTCAAGGCCCGGTGCACCGGCGAAGGAGTGGGCCAGCGCTCTGGCCTTATGTCCTGCCACGGTGATTTCCGTCATCTGGAAGAATTTGGGCTTGTCGATCGGCCCGCCATTCAGCTTCTCCAGCAGCGGCCAGGCGTTGGGGCCCTGCAGCTCGAAGCGGTACGTCTTGCGCGGCTGCGGATTGGAGATGGAGCGCTCGTCCCGCTCGGTCTTTACGTCATAGCTGCCGGTGGAGGCGATGAATTCGATCCAGTTGGCCACGGCAGGGCGGCCGACGATGTTCACCTTGTCATCTTTCAGCCCGAAGAGGATCATGTCGCCGATCAGATAACCGTCGTGGTTGCAGCAGATGAGCTGCTTGCCCTTGTTGCGGCCATAATTCTTGAACGAATTGACGCCGACCTCGGAGAGCAGCTTTATCGTGTCCGGCCCTTCAACATACAGGTCGGTCATGTGGAGGGACTGGTCCAGCAGGCCGACGGTTTCGTGCCAGGAGCGCTGCTCGTCGCGCCAGTTGGTATACTCGCTTTTGACCGGGTACTGATAGGCACCCACGCTCACATCGCGCAGCCATTTGGCGGGATTGCCGAGTTGGTCGATCTTGTCCTGAAGCGACTTGAATTGCATGATATCCTCCGAATTGATTGATCAGAAATCGCGTAATTTGGTTCAGGGCCGCGCCGGCATGGCGGCGTCATCGCCGCGTCCCGCGCTTACCTTGCGCAGCAGCGACAGGCCGCCGAGCAGGAAGATCAGCCCTGCAGTGAGGCCAGCCCGCTGGCTGGCGAACAGCTGGGTGAGGACGGCAATCGTCAGCGGGCCGAGGAACGACGTGGCGGTGCCCGACAGGGCGTAGATGCCAAACAGTTCGTTCAGCGATTCCCGGGGCGCGATCTTGGCAAGCATCGCCCGGCTGGAGACAAGCCCTGCCGTCACGAAGAAGGCGGCGAGCCCTTCTGCAAAGAAGAACGCCTTATCCGCGATGCGCGGATACAGACCGCCGGTGGCATCGGGATCGGTGGCCATGAACAGGACGGTATCAGGGCCAATCGTGACAAGCAGCAGGTTGGAAGCCACACAGCCGAGGATCACGATCTGCAGAGCCGATTTCGATCCCAGCCGATCATCCAGAACGCCGCCGAAAAGCGATCCGCCCACCGCCACGACGCTGAGTACAAGGCCCATGACGGACAGTTGGACACCGCCCCACCCGAGAACGCCCGAGCCGACCACGCCCATGAACATCATCAGCACGATGAAGCCTTCGTTGAACACCATGCGGGCGATCAAATAATGCAGCACATCGGGCATCGACCGCAGACGCGTTATGGATCGACGCAGACGCTTCAGCCCGTCGCCCACCACCTTGCCGAGCGGCAGTTTGTTGGCCGCAGGGTCTGAAACCTTGAGCAGGATGGGCAGCGAGAAGGCCAGCCACCAGAGCGCCACGACCGGGGGCACGAAGCGCTCGGTTGGCCACGCGCCGTCGCCCTGAACAAGGGTGCGGTCTGCCAGCAGATACGCACCGAACAGGATGATGCCGGCCCCGTTGGCTAGGGCGTAGGCCAGACCACTCACCCGCCCGAAGCGGCTTGAGGGCGCAACCTGGGGTAGCAGCGCATTGTAGAAGATGGACGACAGTTCGTAGCAGATATTGGCGACCACCAGCGCGGCGGCGATCAGCAGCACGCCACCGCCCAAATCGGGCCGTGCCAGCGTCAGGATTGCCGTCGCCGGTACCGCCACCGCGATACAGGCGAGTAGGAAGGGCTTTCTGCGCCCGCCCGCGTCGGCAATGGTGCCAAGCAGGGGCGCGCACAGCGCGACGCACAGCGCCGCCGTGGAGAGGATATAACCCCACAGCGCCTGCCCCCACACCGGATCGCCCACCACCCGATTGGCGAAATAGGCGGAGAAGACATAGATGTTGATGAGTACGTAGAATGGATTGCGGGCGGCCTCGTACAGCGCCCAGGCCATCTGCGTTCCGCGGGATTGCGTGGACGCGCGAGCGCCCTCCGCCGCGCCCGTTGTGGGCGCGGCGTGAATATAATCACTCATGGTGCAGTAATCCCGTTGGTCAGGTCGCCCGCGGCGACCGATCAGCCCACTTCAACAATGCATACCGCTTGTCCGACCTCGGCGATCTCATCCTCCGGCACGAGGATTTCGACCATCGTGCCATCGCCTGTCGCCTCGATCACTTGCGTGACCTTCTCGGTCTCGATCTCGTAAAGCGGTTCGCCTTCCTTGATCGGATCGCCCGGCTGCTTGTGCCAGGTCACGATCGTCGCCTCTTCCATGTTCATGCCGTAGCGCGGCAGCTTCAGTTTCACCTTCATGCCGTCACCCCACGCAGTTCACCGCAGATTGAGAGGGCCGCAGTGACCACCTTGTCTTGGTTCGGGAAAACGGCCATTTCGGCCACGCCCGAATAAGGCATCGACACATTGGGAACGGTCACCCGCTTAATCGGCGCTTTCAGCGACGAGAAGCAGCTGTCGGCCATGAGCGCCGCAGTGTGGGACGCGGCACTGCAGCGATCCTTGGATTCATCGACCAGCACCAGTCGCCCCGTCTTGCGGACCGATGCGGCGATACCCGCCTCATCGAGCGGAACCAGCGTGCGCGGATCGATGACCTCCGCGGATATGCCATGGTCTTCCAGTGCGCGTGCCGCACGGAGCGCCGGGCGCACCATGGTGCCGATGGCGCAGATAGTCAGATCGGTCCCTTCATGGTGGACCGCAGCCTTGCCGAAGGGGACCAGATACTCGCCGTCCGGTACCTCGCCGCTGTCGCCGCCGCGCCCGCTCGCCTCAAGGAAGAAGGTGGGGTTGTTGCCCCGAATGGCCGTGGTGAGCAGGCCCTTGGCATCGGCCGGGGTCGCCGGCGTCGCCACGTTGACCCCGCCGATATTCATCAGCGTCGGATAGGGCGTGTCGGAATGCTGCGCGGCCAGCGACCGCCCGCCGCCATAGCCGGCGATGATGGTGATGGGGAGGTTCATCTGCCCGCCGGTCATCATCCGCAGCTTCGCCATCTGGTGAGCGATCGCGTCCATGCCGGTGTAGACGAAGTTGCCGAACATCAGGTGCAGGATGACCCGCCGCCCTGCCGCCGCCGCACCGACGGCCATGCCGGTCAGCGAGGCTTCACAGATGGGGGTATTGTAGACGCGGTCCGGTCCAAACCGGTTGTAGACCTCGCGGGTGTCGCCGAAAATGGCCAACTCGACATCTTCTCCGAAGAGGATGATGTTCTTGTCGCGCTCCATCTCATCGAGGAAAACCTGGTTGATTGCCTGGATATAGCGTTGCTTTGCCATGATGATCTGTCCTCAGGGCCGCTGGCCGGAAAAGGTAATTTCGAAGACAAGCTCCGGGTCGGCATCTTCGCTTTCCAGCGCGAAGGCGACCGCAGTCTCGATCTGCGTCAGGACGCGGTCGTTGACCTGATCGAGATCGCTCTGGGAGGCGCCGCCTTCCGCGAGCAGCCGGGTGGCAAAGCGCAGGATCGGGTCCTTGTCTGGGGTCCGCCAGCCCTCGATTTCCTCTTGGGTGCGATAGGTGTAGCCACCCAGAAAGGCCTCCTCAGCCTCAAGATGGCCGTGAATGCGGTAGGTCTTGGTCTCGATAAAGCTGGGGCCGCCGCCAGCGCGCGCCCGGTCCACCGCCTCTGCCATCGCTGCCTGCACCGCCAGCACATCATTGCCGTCCACGGTGACCGCCGGCATACCGACGGCCCGGGCGCGATCGGTAAATTCGCCGGCCGTCACCCGGTCGGTGATGGTGAATTCGGACAGGCCATTATTCTCGAGCACCCAGATGACCGGGAAGCTCCACACCGCACTCATGTTGAGGCTTTCCATCAGCACGCCCTGATTGGCCGCGCCATCGCCGAACAGGCAGACCGAGACGGCGGTCTCCTTGGCGACCTTGATCCCCATGCCTGCGCCTGCGGCAATGGCGATACCGCCGCCGACAATGCCGTTGGCGCCGAGGATGCCCTTGCTGACATCCGCCACGTGCATCGATCCGCCCATGCCACGGCAGATGCCGGTCCGCTTGCCCCAAAGCTCGGCAAACATGGCATTGAGATCACCGCCCTTGGCCAGAAAATGGCCGTGGCCCCGGTGGGTGCTGGTGATGAAGTCGCGGTCTTCCAGAACGGAACAGACCCCAACGCCCGAGGCTTCCTGACCGATGTAGAGATGCACGCCGCCCGGCAGATTGCCAGCCTGCGCCTCCTTGCCGAGGCGCTCTTCCGCACGGCGGATCAGCAGCATCCTCTCATAGAGCGCCAGCCACTCGGCACGCCGCCTCTCGTCAACATTGGGAAGGTCGCTCAAGCTTCTCTCCATTTGCATCCCCGTTTCGCCCACGGGCTTTTCGAGGCTTTTCAATTCACCGGACCACGAATGGCAAATCCCGTGTCCGCCATTATAAACCGGACGCCCTATCGTTGCCATCCAGCTTACCGGTATCTCGCTGGACCTGTGCGTATGACGGAGAACAAACTTCGGTATCTGCGTGTATCCTCCACCTTGGTCGGTCCGGCCCAGTCTTGCCCGACCTCCAGCTAGAACGGCTAAATACCGGGCTTTCCGTGCAAGATTTCGCGAAGTCTTCAGCCTCCCGAAAGCTGTCATCGGCTCGCCGCAACGCCCATGTCGCACTTGTTATGAGCGGCCCGAACGCGGCATATTGACGGAAGACCAGGTCGGTCCTGAGCCATGCCACGGTCTATGAGACGGGCGGCTCAGATCGGCACCATGGCATGGCGGTGGCAGATACGCCGCGTGACCGGAGAGGAGAGGCGCATTGAACTCCGTAACCAGCAAGTTCGACGTTGAGGGCCGTTCGGTGTTTGTGACCGGCGGTGGCGCGGGGCTTGGCCTCGCTTATGCCGAGGCGCTGGCCGAGTGCGGTGCAAAGGTCACCCTGACGGGTCGCAGCAGCGACAATATCGAGGCTGAGGCCGCCCGGATGCGTGATCTGGGCTGGACGGTCCATGCCCATCAGCTCGACATTAGCGACGCCACAGCAGTAGCCGCCGCCATTGATGAGCATGTCGCGCGGTTCGGGAGCCTCGATGCTGTCTTTGCCAATGCCGGGATTGGCGATGGCCCGGGCTTCTGGGACGCAGCCCATCAACGGCGCGTGCCCCAAGGCGAGATAGAGAATCTGGCACAGTCAAGCTGGGCACGCATTCTCGACGTCAATCTCAATGGCACGGCCTACACCGTATCGAATGCCGCGCGCGCGATGAAGGTGCTGGGCCGGCCCGGGTCCATCGTCGTGACGTCATCTGTCGCCTCCACCATGGCCTTTCCGACGATCGCGACCGCCTACATGGTTTCCAAGGCGGCCGTCTCCCACCTAGTCCGGCAGGTCGCGCTGGAGCTGGCGGAATTCGGCATCCGTGTGAACGCAATTTCACCGGGCATGTTCGTCACCAACATCGGCGGCGGCTATCTGGCGGACCCGGCAGCCCGCGCGGCCATGGGTAAATATGTGCCGATGGGACACATGGCCGATGTCCACCAGATCAAGCCACTGGCGCTCTATCTGGCATCGGACGCGTCGGATTTCATGACCGGCGCGGAACTGCCCATCGATGGCGGGGTACTGCTCGGTGCCTTTAAGTGATCGGATGGAGGCCCCAGTCGGGGCGCATCGCATGAGCGTCACCTCACACGCCCAAACGCTGAGGGGAAAAACGGCACTCATCACTGGGGTGGTTGGTAATATCGGCCATGCCACGGCGCGGGAACTGGCGGCGCGCGGTGCCCGCATCATCGGCGTCGATCATCCAGAGGCGGATGCCAGTGTCATCCAGCAGAGTTTTGCGGCCGACCCCTCCTTCGCGCTGATCCGCGCGGATGTGAGCCGAGAGGCTGACGTGAAGGCCTATGTGGAGGCCGCCCGGGCGCTGGCACCCAGCATCGACATCTTCTTCAACAATGCAGGCATCGAGGGACCGCAAGCTGCCATTGCGGACTACCCGACCGCAGCATTCAGCAGGATCTTCGAAGTGAATGTGCTGGGCGTCTTCCTCGGGCTGAAATATGTGCTGCCGGAGATGCAGCGGCAGAAGAGCGGGGCCATCATCAACACCTCTTCCATCGCCGGACTGGTCGGGGCTGCCAATATGTCCGGCTACATCATGTCCAAGCATGCGGTCCTCGGCCTGTCCCGCACGGCCGCCCTCGAAGCCGCGCCGTTTGGCGTGCGCGTCAATTCAGTGCATCCCGGCTTTATCGAGAGCCGGATGTTGACCGACATCGTCCACCGGCTGGGCGCGCCGGATACCGATGCGTTTTCAGCGACGGTCCCCCTTAAGCGGCTCGGCTCCGTCGATGAAATTGCCAAGGCCGTCGCCTTTCTGGCGTCCGATGAGAGTAGTTACATGACGGGCCACGCGATGGTGCTGGACGGCGGGTTGACCGTTGGCTGACGCTACATGAGCGCCAATGACATCGATAGGGCGGGGGCCGGCCGCAGTGTCGTCGTTTTGCGCTCGGCCTCGGCGAGAGACGAAAGGGCATATTTGTGAAAGCCGTTATCTTCCAGGCGCTCCACACGCCGCTGGCGTTCGAGGACATTCCTGATCCCACGCCCGGCGAGGGCGAACTGGTGGTCAAGGTGGGGCGCTGCGGCATTTGCGGCAGTGATCTGCATATGACGCAGGATGCCGCTTATGGATGCAAGCATGGCGATGTGCTGGGCCATGAGTTCGCCGGCGAGGTGGTGGCGCTGGGTCGGAACACGCAGGGGCGCAAGGTGGGCGACCTCGTCTCGGTCATCCCGCTCAAAAGCTGCGGCGACTGCGAACATTGCCGCAAGGGCGAAGTGCAGTGGTGCGCGTCATTCGGGCTGCAGGGTGGCGGCTATGCCGATTATGCCGTCACTCGCCCGAACCAGTGCGTGCCCTTGCCGGCGGGGCTGACGCTGGCGGATGGCGCCATTATCGAGCCGCTGGCCGTGGCCCTGCATGGCGTGAACCTGTCGGGCCTGAAAACCGGTGACAAAGTGCTGGTGTTGGGCGCAGGGCCGATCGGGCTTGCGGTGGCCTTCTGGGCCAAGCGGCTCGGGGCCGCCAGGGTGGCCGTGCAGGATATCTCCACCGCGCAGCAGCAGCGCGCGCACGATATGGGCGCGGACGTGTTCGTGGTGGACCCGCAGAACCCCGTTGAAAGTGCCGTGCAGGGTCTGGGTGGCATGGCCGACATCGTCTTTGAATGCGTCGGCGTGCCCGGCCTGATCGCGCAAGCCGTGGACCAGGTGCGTCCGCGCGGCACGATCCTGCTGCTGGGCCTGTGCACCAAGCCGGACACGTTCAACTCCTTCGCCATGCTCGGCAAGGAAGTGCGCCTCGTTACCTCAGCCTTCTTCACCGTGCAGGAATATGAGGCCGCCCTTGCCGCGCTGGAACAGGGCGCCATCGCGCCCCGGCTGATGGTCACCAGCACCATTGCGCTCGCCGAGACGCCCACGGTCTTCGAGGCCCTCAAACAGCGCGGCGAGCAGTGCAAGGTGCTGATCGCGCCGGGCGTCTAGGCCCTTGCATGGGGGCGCTAGCCACAGGTCGGCGAGTTCGATGGCCGCTTGCCCGTCAGGTGCTCCGACTGCTTCAACTTGCCGCGCTGGAGCAGCGTCGGTTTTCAGGATCAGAGAAAGGCTCCCTTGACGGCACATATTGGGGCGCCGCCGCAAAGCGGTCTCGCGTTATCCGAATGACCGGTTCTAGCGGAAGCTGCCGTTCAAAGTCCCGCCGGCGAACGAGGCATTTTGGTCGTGTTCCGCCCTCTTTCCAGACATTGCCAGTCAGCATCTCCATCCCGAAACCAGCCGAGTTTGCACACGATCTACCACGAACGGAGACGGATGGCCCCTCTCTCGAAGCCCTCGGTTTTCCGAGAAAATTTGCGTACGCGCTGGATCGGGAGTGATCACTGAGGTGCAGGAACTGGCGGAGAGGGTGGGATTCGAACCCACGGTACGGTTGCCCGTACACCGCATTTCGAGTGCGGCGCATTCGACCACTCTGCCACCTCTCCGCAGAGGTTTTCGCGTCGCAGTGCCCTGAGAGAGGGCGCCGCTGCGGTAGTCGAGCGCGCGCTGTTAGCGGATGATCGGGGCTTTGCCAAGCAGTCGGTGCGGGAAAACTTGCACTCGGTGCCAGCGACACTAAATCTGTCTCATGAATCAAGCCCAAGCCCGCAAGTCATTCTCTTCCGTGACGCACATTCCGACGATCAGTGCCGCCCATCGCGTGTCGCACGCGCATTTCGGTATTGGGGAGAAGGTCCGGCACCGCCTGCTGGGGTTTCGCGGGGTTGTGTTCGATATCGATCCGGTCTTTTCCAACAGCGAGGAATGGTATGAGGCCATTCCCGAGGCGATGCGGCCGGAGCGGGACCAGCCTTTCTACCATCTGTTCGCGGACAATGGTGAAGCGACCTATGTCGCTTATGTGAGCCAGCAGAATCTGGTGGCCGACGGAACCGACGAGCCGATCGATCATCCGGCTGTCACCGCCTTGTTCGGCGAGCATCGCGGCGGGCATTACGCGCTCGACCCGAGCTACTGGCACTGAATGACTGCGGCGCCTCGGCTGTTGCAGCCGGGGCTATGTCCCTCTTCAGGATTTGATCCGCCACCCCTGCCGTAGCCCGATATAGCAGACGGCGGCCAGCACGAGGTTGAGCGCGAGCAGGAGCGCCGCGCCCACCGCGATGGGCGAATCGGCTGCGGCGAGGAAGCCATAGCGGAAGCCCGAAATCGCGTAGAAGAACGGATTGACGTGGCTGATCGCCCGCATGATCGGCGAGACATGATCCATCGAGTAAAAGGTGCCGGAGAGCAGCGAGAGCGGCGCGACGAGGAAGTTGGTAACGGCCGCGGCATGATCGAACTTCTCCGCCCAGATCCCGGTGAGAATGCCGAGGAAGCCCAGCATCGCCGAGCCGGCAATGCCGAAATAGACGACGGCCCAGAGATGATGCGGGGCCACATGGACGCCCGGCCAGGCCAGCATCGCCAGCCAGATCGCGCCACCGACAAAGGCCGCACGGGTCACCGAGGCCGCGACGAGGGCGAACAGCAGTTCCCCCGCCGAGAAAGGCGGCATGAGATAATCGACAATCGTGCCCTGCAGCTTGCCGGCGAGCACCACGGTAGCGGTATTCTGGAAGCTGTTCTGCACCATCGCCATGATGATGAGGCCGGGCGCCACGAAATCAGCGAAGGGCACGCCCATCACCATCAGGCCGCCACGCCCCAGCGCGACGGTGAAGATGATCAGGAACAACAGGCTGGTAAGCGCCGGCCCCCAGATCGTCTGCAGATGCACCTTGAGGAAGCGGCGGACTTCCTTGAGGTAGAGCGCCTTCATCCCGGACCAGTTGACGCCGTGGATGACGGGAACGCCCGGTTCATGACGAATGAGCGGTTGGGTGTGCGAGGAAGCAGGTTCGGCCATGAAACTGCCCTATCGCGTCCCACCCGCAGCAGCAATGGCACAGCGATACTGTGCCGCCCGGCTTTGTCGATGACAGGCCGTTTGACCTTTGGGCCATGGATGCCCATATGACCCGATCATTTGAAGGAATAGGCATGTCCTGGACAGACGAACGCATCGATCAGCTCCGGCAGATGTGGGAGCGCGGCATGACTGCGAGCCAGATCGCTGAAGAGCTGGGCGGCGTGAGCCGCAACGCCGTGATCGGCAAGGCGCACCGCCTTGGCCTGCAGTCGCGCCCCTCCCCCGTGAAGGCGGCGGACTCCAGCCGCGCTGCTGCGCCGCAAAGCCGCAAGGCGGCGCCTCCGCCGGCACCTGCCGCACCCAAGGTGGAAGCCGCGCCGGCGCCCGAGCCGCGCGTCGCAAAGCCGCAGCCCAAGGCGCCTCCGGTGGTGGAAGCCCGGCCGCAGCCCCCCGTCGCGGCCCAGCCTGCCGCCGACACGCCGCCCCCGCCTCCCCAGCCCCGGATCGTCTCGGTTGGCCCCGGCGGCTTCCTGCGGCAGGGTCCGGGTGAGATGCAACAGCCGATTCCGCCGGCACCGCCGCGCCGGCTGGTTCCGGCCAAGCCCAGCCCGGAAATCGCGGACAAGACCAGCCTGCTCGATCTCAACGAGAAGATCTGCAAATGGCCGATGGGCCATCCGGGCGAGCCGGACTTCCACTTCTGCGGTGAAAAGGTGAACCCGGGCTTCCCTTATTGCGTGGAGCATTGCGGGCGGGCCTATCAGGCGCAGCTGCCGCGTGGCACGCGCCGTCCCCCGCCGCCCATGCCTTATGGCGGCCCCCGGGTGCGCTGAGGCATCAAGCGATGACAAAAAAAGGGGCCGGTTTCGGCCCCTTTTCTGTATCTGGCATTCCAGTGCGACATACACCCTCCCGCCTTATGAAGCGGGAGGGCGCAATCGATCTTAGAAGCGGAAGCTCGCCGTCGCGCGAACGGTGTGATGATCGAACACATCGTTGGTGCGCTGAATGTCGGTGAAGCCAGCCGGCGTGATCACGAACGGGTTCGTCAGCGACGGCGGCGTGCCTTGGCCGGCGCGAACGGTGTAGCCATCCGTGTTGAAGCGGGTGTAGCGATACTGCACGCCGATCGAGAAGTTCTGGCTCACGCGCTGCTCGATGCCGCCGCCAGCAGTCCAGCCCCACTCGTCCGCGCTTTCGTTGGACTCGGTGAAGGTGTTGAAGGTGTTGCTGGTGGCGAAGTTGTTCTTGATCTTGGCGTAAGCCACACCGCCGGTGCCGTAGATCAGCGTACCGGTGCCGAGTGCCAGACCGGCGCGCAGACGAGCGTTGGCATCCCAGTCAATCCGACGCGACAGGACATAGCTGGCCGGAGTGGTGCTGAAGCCGCTGACCGAGTTACCGATCATCGTGCGACCGCCTTCGATGACAGCGCCGACGACGAAGTTGCCCATCTGCATGTCATAACCGGCATGGACACCCCAGGCGACGCGACGATCCTTGTCACCGGCACAGGAGCCGGGCGTGGCACCAAGCGCGCGGCCACGGCAGAAGCCGGGCGCGAAGGCATTGCCGGGGACAGCCGTGGAAACGGTATCGCCGTAATTGCCATCATTGTTGGTGTCGAAGGTCAGCGTCTCGAGCGTGTCGCGGTCATAATTGGGCTGCCAGGCCATGCCGAGCGAGCCACCGACATACGGACCGGTCCAATCACCCGCGCCATCCTGCGCCAGAGCCGGAGCAGCCAGCAGGCCTGCCATGGCGGTGGTGAGCGAAATGAGAGCGATCTTTTTCATACAATAAATCTCCTGCCTCTGAACTGGCTGGCCGCAATACGTTCACCCCCTCGAATTGGTTTCGCGAACTCGCTCACAAAATTCTGTTAACCACGACACCTGTCTCTTTTTTGTAACGGTTTGGCCGCGAATATTGCTGCCAGATGAACGAAACGGTCACGATTATTGATTTTGCCTACTTCGTTGCTCGCTGAGCTGTCTGTATCTGCAAGCTATTCTATTGCATTTGGCCGCGGTGCGGCGCTGCGATGATCGATCCGCTAGAGCGCTCGGACGCCGACATGGTTCCACCACCCGCCGGATAAGATCACGCCGCTTGCGCCCGTGACTCCGCTGGCCCTATAGTTCCCGCATGTCCGACAACCTGTTCGACCAGAACATCGCCCGCACAACCGAAAGCTACGACGCCTCCGCCATCGAGGTGCTGGAGGGGCTGGAGCCGGTGCGTCGCCGCCCCGGCATGTATATCGGCGGCACGGACGAGCGCGCGCTGCACCATCTCGCCTCCGAAGTGCTCGACAATGCCATGGACGAAGCGGTCGCCGGCCACGCCACCCGCATCGAGGTGACGCTGGAGGCGGACAATCGGCTGACGATCACCGACAATGGCCGCGGCATCCCGGTGGACCCGCACCCCAAATTTCCCGGCAAGTCGGCGCTGGAGGTCATCCTCACCACGCTGCACTCGGGCGGCAAATTCTCGGACAAGGCCTATGCGACGTCGGGCGGCCTGCATGGCGTCGGCATCAGCGTGGTCAACGCGCTGTCCGTCGACACCGAGATCGAGGTGGCGCGCAATCGCGAACTGTTCCGCCAGCGCTTCTCCAAGGGGCACCCTGTGGGTCCGCTGGAGAAGGTGGGCGCGGCGCCCAATCGACGTGGCACCAGCGTCAGCTTTACGCCGGATAGCGAGATTTTCGGGGAACTGAAGTTCAGGCCCTCCCGGTTGCACCGCCTCGCCCGCTCCAAGGCCTATCTCTTTGCCGGTGTGGAAATCCGCTGGAAATGCGATCCGGCTATCATCACGGATGACACACCCGCCGAGGCGGTGTTCCAGCTCCCCGGCGGCCTTTCCGACCATCTGCGCGAGCAGCTGGGCAATCGCGAGTGCGCGACGGCGGAGTTCTTCCGCGGCACGCAGGATTTCCCGGACGGTGTCGGGCGCGTGGAATGGGCCATCGCCTGGCCGCTCTGGTCCGACGGTTCCACCAGCTGGTACTGCAACACCATCCCGACACCCGACGGCGGCACCCACGAGACCGGCCTGCGCGGCGCGGTCACCAAGGGCATCCGCGCCTTTGGCGAGTTGGTCGGCCAGAAGAAGGCGAAGGACATCCAGACGGACGACATCATGTCCGGCTGCGAGCTGATGCTGAGCGTGTTCATTCGCGATCCGCAATTCCAGAGCCAGACCAAGGACCGGCTGACCAGTCCCGAAGCCGCGCGGCTGGTGGAAGCGGCTATGCGCGACCATTTCGACCATTTCCTCACCGACAATATGGACCGGGGCAAGGCGCTGCTCGGCCATGTGCTGGAGCGGATGGACGAGCGCCTGCGCCGCAAGCAGGAAAAGGAAATCAAGCGCAAGACGGCGACCTCCGGCCGCAAGGTCCGTCTGCCGGGCAAGCTGACCGACTGCTCGTCAGATGACCCCGAGGGCACTGAACTGTTCATCGTGGAAGGCGACAGCGCCGGCGGCAGTGCCAAGCAGGCGCGCGACCGCAAGACGCAGGCGATCCTGCCGATCCGCGGCAAAATCCTGAACGTCGCTTCGGCCACCTCGGCCAAGATCCTCGCCAATCAGGAAATCGCAGACCTGATCCTCGCCATCGGTTGCGGCACCCGCAAGGACTGCAACCCGGACAATCTGCGCTATGAGCGCATCGTCATCATGACCGACGCCGATGTCGATGGCGCGCATATCGCGACGCTGCTGATGACCTTCTTCTTCCAGGAAATGCCCGAGCTGGTGCGCCGCGGCCATCTCTACCTCGCCCAGCCGCCGCTCTATCGCCTCGTAGCGGGGGGCAAGAGCTGGTATGCGGCGGACGATGCCGCGCTCGCCAAATTGCGCAGTGGCGAACTCAAGGGCAAGAAGCTGGAGGTCAGCCGCTTCAAGGGCCTGGGCGAGATGAATCCCATGCAGCTGCGCGAGACCACCATGGACCCTAAGAAGCGCAAGATGATCCGCATCACCCTGCCGCAGGAATATGAGGAACGCGCGGGCGTGAAGGATCTAGTGGACCGGCTGATGGGTACCAATCCCGCGCATCGCTTCGCGTTCATTCAGGAGAATGCCGCGCAGGTCGATGAGGACGTCATCGACGCCTGAGCCGGGCGAGCCCACGGAATTTCGCGCCTGAAACCGCCCGTAACGGGAGCGTTATCCCGCGCCTCGCGTTTCCCTACCAAGCAGTCGGGAGACATATGTGCGCACTGGAATTTTTGGATCATCGTTGCTGGCGGTCGCGCTGCTTCTTTCAGGTTGCGATAAAACAAAGGACAATCAGGATCAGGCCGGCGTCGCGCTGGAAGACATGCAGTGGAGCGACGCGGCGACCGATCAACTAAACGAAGCGCTTTCCCAGCGCGCCGCGCATGGACTGGACCAGAAGGATTTCGGCCTCGCCGGCTCGGGTGAAAAGGCCGGCAATGCGGCGCTCACCAAGGCCGCGCTCGCTTATGCGCAGGCGCTGGCGCGGGGCGCGACCGACCCGACCAAGCTGTATGAGATTTACACCGTCCCCCGCCCCTCGCCCGACCTTCGCGCCGGGCTTGCGCAGGCGTTGCGGGAGGGCAAGGTCGGCGCGTGGCTGGCCAGCCTCGCGCCGCAGGATGCAAGCTATCGCAAGCTGTCCGAGACCTATCTGGCGCTGCGCAAGCAGGGCAATGGCGCCAGTACCGAAATTCCGGCAACCAGCGCGCCGCTCAAGCCGGGTGAGAGCGACGCCCGCATCCCGGCCATAGCCCGGCAGCTCGTGGCGACGGGTTATCTCGACAAGGCGAATGCCAGCGCGGACACGCGCTACACCCCGGCAATCGCCGCCGCCGTGCGGGCTATGCAGGCGGACTATGGGATCACGGCCGACGGGGTGATCGGCGACGATGCGCTGAAGATCATCAACCTGTCCGACGCTGACCGCGCCCGCGCCCTCGCGGTGAACATGGAACGCATGCGCTGGCTCGAGCGCACACCGCCGGCGACGCGCATCGATGTGAACATCGCGGAGGCCCGGCAGAGCTACTGGCGCGACGGCAAGCTGGCCGATGTGCGCCGCGTGATCGTGGGCGAACCGGACAGGGAAACGCCGATGCTCGGATCGCCCATCTATCGCCTCGTCGCCAACCCGACCTGGACCGTGCCCCGCTCTATCGAAGAGAAGGAACTGGCCGGCAAGGGCGCAGACTATCTCCGCCGCAACAACATGGCGCGGAAGGACGGCTGGATCGTCCAGCAGCCCGGGCCGAAGAACTCGCTCGGACTGGTCAAGTTCGACATGAAGAATGATCATGCCATCTATCTGCACGACACGCCCGCCAAGCAGCTGTTCAATGACGTGCAGCGCCAGCGCAGCCATGGCTGCGTGCGCGTGCAGGACGCGCTTAGCTTTGCCGACATGATCGCGCGAGACGAAGGCGTGACGGCAGAATGGCAGAAGGCACGCGGGACCGGCAAGGAGAGCTTTGTCCCCCTGCCCCGCGAAATCCCGGTGCGGCTGCTCTACCAGACCGTGATCTTCGACGATGCCGGCGATCCGGTCGTGCGTGACGATCCTTATGGGTGGAACAACCCCGTCGCCGCCGCGCTGGGCTTCGGCTCAGGGTCGGAACGGCGGGTGCGGGGCGACCGCGGTGACATCGGGCCGTGAGCCGTGCGGTGCCGGGCGGTTTGGGCTAGCCTTCCGCCCGGCGCCGGCCGGGCCGCAGCAGGTAACGCCACACCCCGACGAGATTGATGACGAGCAGCACGATGTTCTGCACGCCGATGCCTTCGCTCTCCGGCTGGAGGAAACCCCAGCCGATCAGCGCCATGGAACTGGTGACGAAAATCACCATCGCCCAGCCCGTCCACAGCCGGCCGAGATTGAGCGACACGATGAGCGCGGCCAGCGTCGCCGCGGCCGCGCCATAATATTGTAAGGCTGTCAGCAAGCCGTCAGACATGCAGGTCAGGCCGCATCGACATGACGACCTTCAGCAAATTCCTCGATGATCTTGGCACAGAAGGCATCCAGATCATCCGGTGTGCGGCTGGTGACGAGGCCATTGTCGACGACCACTTCCTCATCCACCCAATCACCGCCGGCGTTCTCGATATCGGTTCTGACTGTGGGGTACGAAGTGAGCGTGCGCCCCTCGACCACATCGGCCTCGACCAGCAGCCACGGACCGTGGCAAATCACGCCGATGGGTTTGCCAGCCTCGGCGAAGGCGCGAACCAGATCGACGACATCGTCATCGCCGCGCAGCTTGTCCGCGCCGACGCTGCCGCCGGGGATGATCAGGCCGTCGAAGTCATCGACGGACACATCGGCAACCGCGCGATCCACGGTGTAGGTGCCGCCGGGGTCGAGATCATTATTGTTGGTCTTGGCTTCACCCGTCTCGATGCCGATCACGGTGACGGTGGCGCCCGCCTTGGTCACGGCATCGCGGGGTTGGACGAACTCGGGCTCTTCCGTGCCGCGCGGCGCGATGAGGATCGCGATGGATTTTCCTTCCAGACTCATGGGGTCTCTGCCTTTCCTTGCGTTTGGGGATATTCCGGACAACGCACCGGCAGGCGTTCCGAGCCCGAAGGACATGCAAGACAGGCTGAACCGAACCAATCATGCGCCGGCGGCGGAGCAGTCCCTCCGCCGCCGGCGCCCTCATTGAGGGTTAGAAGCGGGCGCGAAGGCCGCCGTAAACCGCGCGCCGCTCGACCGGGTAATAGATTGCGGAGGCTGCATTAGCGGTGATTACGGCGGAAATGTCGCCGATGGCCTTCTTGTCGGTGATGTTCCGTACGTCGAGGAACAGGTCGATCCCGCTGGTCAGCGTCGCGCCTGCTGTCAGGCCAAGCAGCGCATAGCCGGGCGTGCGCGTGCTGTTGGCGTAATCGGCAAACGCCCCCTGCGGCACCCATTCGAGATTGGGCGCGACGTTGAGCGCCGGCGTCCCGATCCGTACTTCGCTGCGCAGCACATTCAGCGGCACGACCGGCAGGCGGTTGTTCTGGAAAACCGCATCGTTGACGAAGTGGAAGTCCGAATATTGCCAGATCTGGCGCAGGCGCAGCCAGGGGGTCGGCGCGAGGCTGACGGCGGCCTCGATGCCACTGTGCCGCGTGCGATCCGCGTTGAAGGTGGCGGCCGGAACGGTGGTGCCATTGGGGGAATATTGCAGCAGCTCATCGCGCAGGGTGGCACGGTAGGCGGTGATATCCCAGCTCACCATGCCCGCCTGCCCGCGGGTGCCGATTTCCGCCGTCCAGGCCGTCTGTGGAGCGATGGCCGCAATGAGCGTGTTGACCGGCGGCGTGCCGACGCTCTGGAAGACCTCGCCAAAGCCCGGGAATTCCGCCGAGCGGCTGTAGTTGGCGAAGAGCTGGATGTCCGGCGTCGGCTCGATGAGCACGCCGAACTTGGGCGAGAATTCATTGAACGCCAACCGCCCGCTCTGCCCCGTGGAGAGCAGCACCGTGCGCTTGCGGAAGCCATCGGCATAAATGCCGCCGGCAATCAGCGTAACGCCCGGCACCGGCTGGAGGCGGGCCTCGCCATAGACATTGGCGGTGCGCGCGGTCTGATCGGCATCGAAGGTCAGCGCCCCGCGTTGGCCATTCACATTCCGATACTGGCGCGCCCGCGTTTCGCCATGGCGGACCTCGCCGCCCAGCGTGAAGGAGAGAATGCCCGCATCATGATCCAGCCGGGCGAAGACGCCCCGGTCGGTCGATTTCTGATCGATCACTTCAAAGATGGGGTGGAACAGATCCTTCATGTTGAGGAAGGCCCCGACATCGAGCCGGGTCTGGCCCCAATCGAAGCGGGTGCGGTTCTGCAGGCGGATCGAGTCGATATCCCGCCCCTGATCGCCGCTGAAATTGCCTTTTTCCGGATTATTCAGAACATCCGTAGCGGTAAGCGCGCCGGGCAGTTCCTGCCGAATGCGGTTCAGGCTCGCATAGAAGCGCGTGGTCACAACATCGGACAGGGCAAGGCCGACATTGCCATGGACGCGCATGCTCTCGCGATGGGCGTGCTGGCGGTCGCCATCCGAGGTATCGGCGCTCACGCCGACCCAGTAGTCGGCGGGGCCACTGGTTCCGCCATAGGCCGCGAGGCCCCGGACTGTCTCGAAGCTGCCGGCATCGGCACGTAGATACAGGCCGGGCGCATCCTTGCCCGTCGGCGTCACGCCATTTATCGCGCCGCCCAGCGTGCCCGAGCCGAAGCGCAGGGCGTTGGCGCCACGATAGACCTCCAGCCGCTCGAAGAAGATCGGGTCCAGTTCCTGAAAATCGCCATTGTCATCGGCGAGATTGATCGGCGCGCCATCCTGCAGCAGCGTGATGCCCCGCATGTGGAAGCCGCGAGAGAGGCCCGAGCCGCGGATGGAGAGGCGAACCTCCTGCCCATAGCGCGGCTGGGTGTAGACGCCGGGTGAAAAGGCGAGCGTATCGCGCAGTGAGACGATGGTCTTGTCGGCATAATCCTCGTGCCGGACGACATCGGTGCCGCCCGGCGTGGCGCGGGCGAGCCGCTCGGCTTCCTGGGTCTGGGACTGGCCCACGACGATGATGGTGCGCTCGCCATCGGCGGCGGCATCGGCAGCCTCCTCAGCAAAGGCGGGCGTGGCCATGGCGAGCATGGTTGCGAGAGCGATAAAGGACGTTTTCATGATGATGTCTCCCCCCCGTTCGGGGTCTGAAATATTGTGGGTCAGGCGATCAGGCGGCGAAGTTCGGCGAGGGCCGCATCTTCACTATCCTGATCGCTCAGCAGGGATTGCAGGCGCCCGTCGCGATCCATGAGGATGACGAAGGCGCTGTGATCGATGGTGTAATCGCCGCCCTCGAGCGGGATCTTCTGGTAGAAGACCCGGAAGGACCTGGCGGCGTCGGCAATCTGGGTTGGCGAACCGGTCAGGCCGAGAATGGGCGTGCCGAACAGATCGACATAAGCACCCACATCGGCCGGCTTGTCATGGCCGCTATCCACCGAGACGAAGACGATGCGGAACTTGTCCCCATCCTTGCCCATCGCCTTGCGCAGATGCGCCATGCGGCTGAGGGTCGTCGGGCAAATATCCGGGCAGCGGGTGAAGCCGAAGAAGATCGCATAGGGCGTGCCCTTGAGCGTCTGCGCGGTGACCGGCTTTCCATCCCTGTCGACCAGCGAGAAATGCTGGCCGACATCGGCCGGCGCGCCCGCAATCACTTGCGGCGGACCTTGGGTGACGAACCGCAGGGCCAGCAGAATACCAAGGCCAAGGGCAGCGAGCGCCACCAGCAGCCAGAGCCACAAGCGAATGCGAGCCAGCCGGCGCGGATCAGTGTCCGCCATGGCTGCCTCCATAAGTGACGGCCTCGACGGCGAACGAGACCTGCACCTTGCCGGCGCGGGCGAAGTCGAGCGTGACGGGAATGGTCTCGCCGCGCACCAGCGGGCGCTTGAGGCCCATGAACATGATGTGGAAACTGCCCGGCTTGAGCGTCACCGAGCCGCCGGCCGGGATCGGCAGGCCATGCTTGAGCGGCCGCATCCGCATGACACCGCCCTCCATGCTCATGCTGTGGACTTCGACGCGGGTGGCCACGGGGGTACTGCCTCCGATGAGCCGCTCATCCGCACGGGCGCTGTTGGTGATGGTGAGGAAACCGCCACCCGCAGACTGCCCACGCGCGGTTTCCCGCGCCCAGGGTCGATCGATGGTGAGGCCGTCCTTCTTGACGCCCTGCGCGGTGGCAGGTGCCACCAAAGCTGCGGCGAAACCCGCCGCGATCACGATAGGAATTTGCATTGAGAAACACTCCGACATGCCCACGCGTGACGACGCGCCGGCAGGACCGACAAATCAGCTCAGATTGTCAGGCGTAGGCCGGAGGGCCGCGTAGGGGGGGTCGGAGATAGGTCTCGTGCCGGGGCAGCCGCAGATCGGGCTGCAGCAGGGCCGTCGCGAAGATGAACGCCAGCGCGGCTTCGAGCACGACCGGATCGGTTGCGGCAAGCGCCTGAGCCGTCAGTCCACCGAAAGCGCAGGTCTGATCCGATTGGGTCTGCGGCGTCTTGTCCTTGCCCTCGACGGGAATGTGCAGCGTGATCGGCCCCGCCCCGCCGGACGAGCATAGCTCGACGGTGAGCGTCTTACCGCTGACGACCGGCATGAAGCCCGCCGGCATCAGCGCCTTGAACAGCAACGCGAGGCCGAGCAGCGTGGCAGCCCAGCAGCGGTGCGAATGAACAAGGCGGCGCATATGCAACACGGCCGCGCTCCTAATCCCCTCCGCCGCATTTGTCACCCGCGAACGGATAAAACCTCACGGCGCGCAGGCAGGAGCGGATTTTCTAGAACAGATAGCTCAGGCTGTGCAGCGTGAGACCGACCAACCCGCCGACAAGGGTGCCGTTGATACGGATATATTGCAGATCGCGCCCGACCGCATTTTCCAGCCGCCCGGTGATCGTTCGCGCATCCCAACTGCGCACGGTTTCGGAGACCAGCAGGACGATGCTGTCGCCATAGCGCGCCGCCGTGCCGACCGCGACGCGCCGGGCGAAGCGATTGACCACATGCTTGAGCGCGGGATCGTCGCGGAGCGTTTCGCCAAGCTGGCGCACCACCTCGCCCATCCGCCCGGCAAGCGCTGCCTGCGGATCACGCGCGGCGCGCAGCATGGCCTCCCGCGCGGCCTGCCAGATGCCATCCAGCCAGCGCTGCATGGCCGGGTTGGCGATCATCTCGTCGCGGATGCGGTCGACACGCGCCTGCATCTTGGGGTCAGTCTGGAGATCGTCCGCAAGGGTCGCCAGCCCCTCCTCCACCTTGGAGCGCAGCCGGTGCTCCGGGTCGTCCGCGGCCTCCTGCAGCAGCCTGTCCAGCCCGTCGATGATCTTGTTGGCCAGCGTCTCATCGAGCCCGGTGAAGCGCATGATCTTGCCCGAGCGCTCATGCACGATCTGGCGGATGAGCTCGCGATTGGCTTCCAGCGTCCGCGCGCCCCAGCGGATCAGCGCATCGAGCACCGGCTGGTGGCGCCCGTCCTTCATGGCCGCGGCGAGCAACTGGCCCAGCAGCGGCGCGGCATTGAGTTGGCCGATGCGCTGGACCAGCACGCCCTTGAGCATCCCGCCTAGCCGCTCGTCGTCCAACGCTTCCAGAGAATCGGCCAGCAATCGTGAGGCGCCACGGCGTAGCCGTCCATCGCCGGCGGCCGGCGCCGCCAGCACGCGCCCGGCCGCGCCGGCGACATCCAGCCGGCCCATGCGGCGAGCGACGACGGCGGGCGTGAGGAAATTGTCGCGCAGAAAGACCGCCAGCGTATCGCCGATGCGGTCCTTGTTGCGAGGGATGATCGCGGTGTGCGGGATCGGCAAGCCCAGCGGATGACGGAACAGCGCAGTAACCGCGAACCAGTCGGCCAATCCGCCGACCATGGCCGCCTCGGCGAACGCCCGGACGAAGCCCAAAGCCGGATGCAGGTCCTCGAACCGACGCGCCGACACATAGGTAATCGCCATCACGACCAGCAACCCGGTTGCAATGATGCGCATCTGCCGCACGCCGCTATGGACGGGAACCTTGATCATGCGACGTCTCTAGCCGAGTGCTGCCCCTGGGTCATCCGGCAAGGCATCGCGCAACAGGTCCATCCCCGCACGCGAACCAAGCCGCTGCCGGAAGAAGTCCCGCCAGCGACAAGAGTTCCAGAAACCCCTGCTTATTCGGCTGGCTGAGCGGCCTCGCCCTTGCCGTCATAGGTCAGCACCCGGCGGCGCAGCCACGGGCCGATCCGCTTCTCGACGCCATCGGCGAGGCTGAACGCAGCAGGCACGATCGCGAGGGTGAGCAGCGTCGAGAGGATCAGGCCGCCAATCACGGTGATGCCCATCGGCGAGCGCCAGGCGCCATCACCGGTGAGCGAGAGCGCGGTCGGCACCATGCCGGCGGTCATGGCGACCGTCGTCATCACGATCGGCTGGGCGCGCTTGTGGCCGGCTTCCATGATCGCCTCGAACTTGGGCACGCCCTTGTCCATCTCCTCCAGCGCGAAGTCGATCAGCAGGATCGAGTTCTTGCCGACAATGCCAAGCAGCATGAGCAGGCCGATATAGACCGGCAGCGAAAGCGGCTCGTTCATCACCAGCATCAGCAGCAGGCCACCCAGCGGCGCCAGCGCCAGCGAGCACATGTTCACCAGCGGCGAGATGAAGCGCTTGTAGAGCAGCACCAGCACCGCGAAGACCAGCAGCACGCCAGAGGTCACGGCAATGACGAAGTTCTGGATCAACTCCTCCTGCCAGCGATCGCTGCCGACAGCCTGATTGCTCACGCCCTGCGGCAGGTTGCGCATGGTCGGCAGCTTGTTGATCGCCTCCATGACAGGACCCTTGACCGCGCCCTGCGCCAGATCCGCACCGACGAAGATGCGGCGCTGCTGGGCATAACGCTGAATGGAGGTCGGCCCGGAGCCGAAGCTGATCTCGGCGACGCGGCTGAGCGGCACGGTGCCGCCGCCCGCCGTGGGGACAGGCAGGTTCTCGATGTTCGAGAGGTCGCGCCGCGCCGATTCCGGCAGCATGACCCGGATGGGCACCTGGCGATCCGACAGCGAGAACTTTGCGCTGTTCTGGTCGATATCGCCTAGCGTTGCGATGCGGATCGTCTGGCTGAGCGCCGAGGTCGTAACGCCAAGCTGCGCAGCCAGATCGAGCCGCGGACGGATGATGAGCTCCGGCCGCTGCATGTCGGCATTGACGCGCGGCGCCACCACACCCGGCAGGCTCTTCATCTCTTCGGCAACCTTCGTCGCCGTCTCTTCCAGAAGCGCCGGGTCAGAGCCGGAGAGCATCACAGAAATGTCGCGTCCCGTGCCGAACCCGCCCTGCTGGGACGCGAACGAGACGCGCGCGTCCGCTATTTCCGCGAGACGCGGCGCCAGTTCGCGCTCGAACTCGATGCTGGTCCGCTTGCGGTCCTTCTTGAGCGTGATGAAGATGCGGGCATTGCCTTCGCCGACGTTCGCCATGGCGGTATCGACTTCCGGCTGCTTATTCAGCAGCTCGGTCACCTGATCGGCAATGGCCTCGCTCTGCCGGAGCGTCGTGCCAGGCACTGCCTCGATGTTGATCCGGCTGAAATCCTGATCGGCATTGGGCTCAAACTGCTTGGGCATCGAGACGAGGAGGATGACGGTCAAGGCGAAGGCCGCCAGACCAAAGCCCATCATCCAGACGCGATGATCGAGGAAGCGCGCGCGAATCCGCCGCCCCAGCCCACCGCCACGGGCATAAGCCTTGGCCTTGCGATCATCGAGCGCCCAGCCAAGCAGGCTCATATAGCGGTCCATCAGCCAGCCTTCGCCATGCTTCTCCTCGCCATGATGTTCGAGGAAGTAAGCAGCGACTAGCGGCGTGATCATGCGCGCGACAGCAAGGCTGATCAGCACGGCGATGACGACCGTGAAGCCGAAATTCTTGAAGAACTGACCGGTGATGCCGGGCATCAAGGCGACTGGAAAGAACACCGCGACGATGGACATAGTGGTGGCCACCACCGCGAGGCCGATCTCGTCCGCCGCGTCGATGGAGGCCTGATAAGCCGTCTTGCCCATGCGCATGTGCCGCACGATGTTCTCGATCTCCACGATCGCATCGTCGACCAGCACGCCGGCCACCAGACCGAGCGCGAGCAGGGAAAGGGAGTTCAGGTTGAACCCCATCAAATCCATGAAATAGAAGGTCGGGATCGCCGAGAGCGGAATGGCGATGGCGCTGATCACCGTCGCCCGCCAGTCGCGCAGGAAGATGAACACCACGATGACGGCGAGCACCGCACCCTCAATCAGGGCGTGCATCGAGCTGCTATACTGGCTCTTGGTATAGTTCACGCTGTTGAAGCGCTGGTAGAAACGAATGCCGGGATTTTCCGTCTCAAGCTGCTTCAACACCTTGAGCGTTTCATCGAAGACGCTGACGTCCGATGCGCCCTTGGCGCGCTCGATGGAGAAGTTGACGACCTGCTTGCCGCCGACCTTCGCCAGGCGCTTTTGCTCGCCATAGCCATCGGTCACGCTGGCAATGTCCGCCAGCAGGATCGTGCGGCCGTTGCCCAGCGATATCTGGGTCTGGCCGAGGCTGTAGGCATCCTGCGCATTGCCCAGCACGCGCACCGACTGGCGCGAGCCGGCGATCTCCGCCTGGCCGCCCGCCGCGTTGACGTTCACCTGACGCAGCGCCTGGTTGACCTGCGACGCCGTAACGCCGAGCGACTGCATCTTGGCCGGATCCAGCGTCACGCGAATTTCGCGATCGACGCCGCCTCCGCGCCCGACGCGCGCCATGCCTTCGATGCCGAGCAGGCGCTTGGCCACCGTATCGTCGACGAACCAGCTCAGCTGTTCGATCGTCATGTCCGAGGCCTGGACCGAGAAAAACGCGATCTCGGCGCCGCCCACTTCGACCTTCTGGACGAAGGGCTCGAGAATGCCATCGGGAAGGTCGCTGCGGATCTGATCGACCGCGTTCTTCACTTCCTGGGTAGCGACGTTGGAATCGACGCCAATCTGGAACTGGACGAAGGTCTGGCTCGATCCTTCGCTGGCCGTCGACTGGATTTCATCGACGCCATTGATCGACCGCACCGCCGCCTCGACGCGCTGGGTGATCTGGGTCTCGATTTCCGTCGGCGCGGCGCCCGGCTGGCTGATCGTGACGTTGACGGCCGGAAAATCGATGTCCGGATTATCCACGACGGCCATGCGGCTGAACGCAATGATGCCCGCCAGCAGCAGGCCGATGAAGAGCACGATCGGCGGCACCGGATTGCGGATGCTCCAGGCCGATATGTTGCGAAGACTCATCTCGTCTGTCCTGCCAATCTAGCGTGTGACGGCCGCCACAAGCAGCGGCGCCCTGTTAGACGTCGCCCGTTAGACGTCGCCCTGTCAGGCGTCGCCGGTCAGCCGCCAGCCCTTCCGTCCGTTGCACTCTTCGCGAGCCGGGGCTTGACCGTCTCGCCCGGGCTGAGGAAGCCGCCGGCATAGAGCACGACGCGCTCTGAGCCATTGAGCCCCTGCACCACGGCGATGCCCCGCGTCGTCACCGCACCCGTCTTCACCGACCGGCGCTCGACCTTGTTATCCTTGCCGACGACGTAGACATAGCTGCCCTTAGGGTCGCTCTGGATCGCGGACTCCGGCAGGACTGCTGCCGACACGCGCTCCATGGCAATTTCCGCATTAGCGAAACCACCCGGACGCAGCGCGGCATTATAAGGCACGGCGATGCGGACGATGCCCTGGCGCGACGTCTGGTCGATCACCGGCGCGATCTGCCACACGCGGCCCTCGAAGCTCTGCGTCATGCCGACAGGCGTCACGCGTGCCACGGCGCCTTCGGACAGCAAGGCCAGCTCGTCTTCGGAGAGCAGCGCCTTCATTTCCATTTCGCCCGCGCGCGCGATGCGAAACAGCACGGCACTGCCGCCGGAGACGACCTGACCCGGCTCGACCGAACGCGTGAGCACCAGCCCTGCGGCCGGCGCGCGAATATCCAGCCGCCCGACCTGCGCGCGCATCTGGTTGAGCTGCGCCACCGCCACATTGACCCGGGCCACGGCAGCATCGCGCGTCGCGGTCTTCTGGTCGATGTCGGCGCGGGACACGAATCCGTCGCTCACCAGCGCCTTGGCGCGATCAAGATTGTTCTGGGCCAGCTTGGCGTCGGCTCGGGCGACCTGCACGGACGCTTCGAGCTGGGAAATCTGCTGGGCCTGCACCGAGCGTTCGATGGTCGCGAGAATCTGATTCGCGCCGACCCAGTCGCCCGGCTGAACATGAACGGCGACCACGCGGCCACCCTCGCCGACCACGCCGACGGGCATATCCACCCGCGCTGCGAGTGAGCCGGTGGCATTGGCGGTGCGCGTCACGGCTTCCTGCGCGGGCACAGCGACGGTGACGATTGCCACCTGGCTGACCTGCTCGCCCTGATCGCCCGAACCGCCGAAGAATCGATAGGCCAGCATCGCGATGACCGCCAACGCGACGAGCGCGCCAACAACCAGCAGCAGGCGCCGCCGCTTCTGCCGACTCTCGGCCTCTTCCGGGTCCGCACTGGACACGCCGTATTTCATGTTCGCTTCATAGTTCATGAGTTTCGCCGCCTAGGCGCCCCTTAGCTCGAACTGTATTACATGAATAAGTCACTATCGACAAGCGGGATTATACCCACCTTCTCGCAGCCGCAACACCCTGTGTTCACTTCGCTTTCTAAGCTGAAGACCTTACAGGACAGCAGCATGAATGAACGCTGAGCAAAAGCGATGCTTGGCGGATGCGCCTGCAAGAAATCCGAGTGTCGCAGCGGTGCCGGCTTGTAGACTTCGTCTACTTGCTGTCAAACGAAATTAAGAACATAACAATGAGAGGCAGCGACCGCCATTCTCACCATGAGGTCGCCTAACCAAGTCCTGAAAATAAACGGTTTGGGCAGACGCAACACTTACCGATCCAGCTTGGCGGATCAGGCAGCCCGCGGAACGATTTTCGCCAGTTCACGCCCATGCACGCGGCGCTCTTCTTCCAAGTCGTAATCAATCTGAAGACCCAGGAAAAACCCTTCGCTCACACCAAAATAACGAGCCAGCCGCAGGTCCATATTCGCGTCAACGGGATAAACCTCAGCGAGAACGTCTGACAGGCGCCGCTTCTCGACCCCCGCGCCTGTCACGACTTCATCAAGTGAGATCTCGCTACCGACCAGAAAATCCTCGCGCAGGATCGAGCCCGGATGGACATTGTCCAGCAGGCCGTCATCCTCTGTGATAGTCCTCGATCCGGACATTCTCTGCGCCTCCATCCGACCAGTTGAACGTGATCCGCCATTGGTCGTTGATCCGCAGACTATATCGTGAAGGTGTGAAGCCTTTCAACTGCTCGAAGCGATTTCCCGCAGGAATGCGGAGATCATACAGATTTGTGATGCGATTGATCTGACGAAGTTTGCGGCGCGCCGTCTGCTGGATATCCGGCGGCAGCTTGCGACTGCGCTGGCCGAGGAAGACTCTTTCAGACTCCCCATCGGTAAACGACCGGATCATTGAAACTCATCCAGCCGACGCCAATTTGCATCCGCGGGGCCTTTTGCATGCCAAAAACGCCAACCATTAACGTTGTTCCCGGTTATCGCGCCTGCTGCATCTGAAGGACTGGTACGGACAATCCCGTTAGAATCCAGCCACTGCCCATTCTGGATTTCCGCGAAGTAAGTTCGCCCCTTGTAATCCGCCTTAAGCTTCGTTCCGTTGGGAAAAAGAACGCCATTAAACCAAGCACCGTTCATATACGGCGCGAGCACATTTCCTCCAGCAGGACGCCGCATTAGGGCATCCACCTCTGCTTCACTCATGCCGGCAAGCAACGCATTGGTGACGGCATTTTCACGATTAGGAAGCTTCAATAACCGACGCAAAACGTCATTATACCCGTCCGCCTCGTTATGTCGAAGGGCGGTGAGTGCTTTGAAAACGTCAAAGTCGATTTCGATCTGCATGCCATAGCCTTCTCTCTACGGGAGCATACTATGATAGTTTACCGACGTTAGCAATCCAGATTTTTGCCGTTTAACGCCCCATTTTCCGCTGCGTCTTGCCGTAGCGCATCTTGCGCGTGCCGGGTTTGCCCTCGGTGGCGCGGCCGAGATAGCGGCCCGCATTGGCGGTGACCTGCTGATCGACAGGGAGCCCCAGTTCCTCGGCTTCCAGCTTGCGGATCTGGTCGCGCAGGCGGCCGGCTTCCTCGAACTCGAGGTCGGCAGCAGCGGTGCGCATCTTCTTTTCGAGATCCTCGATATAGGCGCGCAGATTATGGCCCACCATGTGCGGCGCATCGTCGAGGCCGGTGTCGACGGTCACCTGATCCTTGCTGGCGACATGGGCGATGATGTCGCCGATCTGCTTCTTCACGCTTTCCGGCGTGATGCCATGTTCCAGATTATAGGCGACCTGCTTCTCGCGGCGACGGTTCGTTTCGTTGAGCGCGCGCTCCATCGAGCCTGTCATGCGGTCGGCATAGAGGATCACGCGGCCATCGATGTTGCGCGCGGCGCGGCCGATGGTCTGGATGAGGCTGGTTTCCGAGCGCAGAAAGCCTTCCTTGTCGGCATCAAGAATGGCAACGAGCCCGCATTCGGGGATATCCAGACCCTCGCGCAGCAGGTTGATGCCCACGAGCACGTCATAGACGCCCAGGCGCAAGTCGCGGATCAGCTCGATGCGCTCCAGCGTCTCGACATCGCTGTGCATGTAGCGGACCTTGAGGCCTGCCTCATGCATGAACTCGGTCAGATCTTCGGCCATGCGCTTGGTGAGCGTGGTCACCAGGGTGCGGTAGCCCTTTTGCGCGGTCAACTTGGCTTCATGGATGAGGTCGTCCACCTGATCCTCGACCGGCTTGATCTCCACCGGCGGATCGATGAGGCCGGTCGGGCGGATGACCTGCTCGGAGAAAGTGCCGCCGGTCTGCTCCATCTCCCAGTTGCCGGGCGTGGCGGAGACGCTGACCGTCTGCGGGCGCATCGCGTCCCATTCATTGAAGCGCAACGGGCGGTTGTCGATGCAGCTTGGCAGGCGGAAGCCATATTCGGCGAGCGTCACCTTGCGGCGATGATCGCCCCGCGCCATCGCGCCGATCTGCGGCACGGTCTGATGGCTCTCATCCACGAAAAGGATCGCGTTTTCCGGCAGATACTCAAACAGAGTCGGCGGCGGCTCACCCGGCAGGCGGCCGGTGAGAAAGCGGGAATAATTCTCGATGCCGGCGCAGGAGCCCGTGGCTGCGATCATTTCCAGATCGAAATTGGTGCGCTGCTCCAGCCGCTGCGCCTCCAGTAACTTGCCCTCCTCGACCAGCTCCTTCAGCCGCTCGGTCAGTTCGTGGCGGATCGCCTCCATCGCCTGCTTGAGCGTCGGGCCGGGGGTGACGTGGTGCGAATTGGGGAAGACCTTGACGTAATCGAGGCTCGCCGCCTTCTTGCCGGTCAGTGGATCGAACTCGACAATCTCCTCGATCTCGTCCCCGAAGAAGCTGATCCGCCAGGCATTATCCTCATAGTGGCTCGGGAAAATCTCCAGATTGTCGCCCCGAACGCGGAAGTTGCCGCGCGCGAAGGCGGCATCGTTGCGCTTATATTGCAGCGCCACGAGCTTGCGGATGATCTCGCGCTGATCGGCGCTCTCGCCCTTTTTGAGGCTGAAGGTCATCGCCGAATAGGTTTCGACCGAACCGATGCCGTAAATGCACGAGACGGACGCAACGATGATCACGTCATCGCGCTCCAGCAGCGACCGGGTCGCCGAGTGGCGCATCCGGTCGATCCCCTCGTTCACGCTCGACTCTTTCTCGATGTACGTATCAGAGCGAGGCACATAGGCCTCGGGCTGGTAATAATCATAATAGCTGACGAAATATTCTACCGCATTGTCAGGGAAGAAGCTCTTGAATTCCCCATAGAGCTGCGCGGCGAGGATCTTGTTGGGCGCCAGCACCAGCGCGGGGCGCTGCACCGCCTCGATTACCTTCGCCATGGTGAAGGTCTTGCCCGACCCGGTGACGCCGAGCAGCACCTGATCCTTCTCGCCAGCCTCGGCCGCCTCGACCAGCTCGGCAATGGCCGTGGGCTGATCGCCGGCCGGCTGATAATCGCTCACCAGCTTGAAACGCCTGCCTCCCTCCGCCTTTTCCGGCCGTGCCGGACGGTGGGGAACGAAGGACTGGTCGGTCTGGGGTTCAGCCAGATTTGTGCGGATTTGGATCGCCATAGGGGGAATATGGCGATTGTGGCCGCCGGCGGCAATGGGGCGGAAGAACAAAGCGGGATCGACGATGACTGGGCCCGCCATCATGATATGGGGTGAGCGTCAATCAGGCTTTTGCCACCGATCCGTCCGTCGTGCCGTTCTCGAGCTTGCCCTGCGGAGGCTAAAGCGCCATCACCGGCCGGACGAGCTTGGACACACAGGTGCCGGGCCTTGCGAAGAGGACATGCCCATGCGCGCCGTTTTTCTGATCACCCCTGCCCTTCTTGTCCTCTCCGGCTGCGACAGCGGCCCGAATGTCTCGGCGACCAACGCGACGCCCGAGGAAGTGCAGCAGCAAGTGGCGGCTGCCGGCGGCGATGGTGTCATGGTCAGCCCCGGCCGGTGGGAAGGCCAGATGACGGTGCAGGAGATCGAGATGCCCGGTCTGCCCGCCGAAGCGCGTGATCACATGGAGGCGCAGATGGGCGCCGGGCGAAGCTTCACCAGTTGCGTGACCGAAGAGGATGTGAAGGAGCAGAAAGCCTTTTTCACCGGCGAGCACGACAAGAGCTGCAAATATGATCACTTCACGATGAAAAATGGTAAGATTTCCGCGCTACTCAAATGCGATGGCGGCGCGCAGGGCCGCATGGAAATGAAGATGGACGGCGAATATGCCCCCGACCGCTACCGGATGGAGATGGCCTCAAAGGCCCAAGGCGGGGACGCCGCAGGCGAGATGACGATGAAGATGACAGTGGACGCCAAGCGGGTCGGCGCCTGCAAGGGAGACGAGCAGGGCTGACAGCCTCGGTCGCCCTGCGGGGCGAGAGGGACCCGCCCATGCGAAGCGTTTCAATTCGGGGCGGCAGAACTAGCGTGGAGCGGGACCGTTAGCACCAGCCGAATTCTACTGTATGGAGCCGCTGGTTCGCGCGGCGTTGAGTCGGGCAAGCGGTCCATCCCGGCGGAGAGGCACCCATGATCGGCTACACGACGGTGGGCACCAATGACCTGCAGCGCGCCATGGCCTTCTATGATGCGCTGTTCGGCAGTGTCGGCATCCGGCGGTTGCTGGAGCTGCCCCATATCGCGGCCTGGGGCGCCAGCTGGAGCAAACCGATGTTTGGCGTCGCCAAGCCGTTCAATGGCGGACAGGCGACCCCCGGCAATGGGGCGATGGTCGCCATGGGCCAGCGCACGCGGGAGAAGGTGCGGCGATTGCATGGCAAGGCGATCGAAATGGGCGGGGTAGATGAAGGCCCGCCTGGTCTGCGTAGTGCCGATGGGAGTCAGGCCTTCTACGCCGCTTATGTGCGTGATCTCGATGGGAACAAGCTCTGTTTCTACTGCGTCGGTCCCGGCGAAGGCGATGCGGAGACGGCTGCGCTGGTCGGCTAGATCCGCAAACACGGCCGGCGGTCAGAATTTTCCGGGCGACCTGCGCTGCGCTTGTGCTAACGGCGCGCCATGCTGACCATCAATGATATCACCGTGCGGCTGGGGGGCCGTGTCATTCTCGATGCCGCGAGCGCCGCCCTGCCGCCGCGGTCGCGGGTCGGCCTGATCGGCCGCAACGGCGCCGGCAAGTCCACCCTGATGAAGACGATCATCGGTGAACTCGACCCCGATGGTGGATCGGTCGACATGCCGCGCGACACGCGTCTGGGCTATATCGCGCAGGAAGCCCCGAGCGGCAGCGCCACGCCGTTCGACACCGTGCTCGCTGCCGATACCGAGCGCGCGGCGCTGCTGGTGGAGAGCGAGACGTGCGAAGACCCGGACCGGCTGGGCGACCTGCACGATCGCCTGATCGCCATCGATGCCTACACCGCGCCCGCGCGCGCGGGTCGCATCCTCACGGGCCTCGGCTTCGATGAAGAGATGCAGAACCGGCCGCTCGACAGCTTCTCGGGCGGGTGGAAGATGCGCGTCGCGCTGGGCGCCCTGCTCTTCTCCGAGCCGGACTTGCTCCTGCTCGACGAGCCATCCAACCACCTCGACCTCGAAGCGACCCTGTGGCTGGAAAGCTTCCTCAAGGAATATCGTGGCACGGTGCTGGTCATCAGCCACGAGCGCGACCTCCTTAACAATGTCGTGGACCACATCCTGCATCTGGAGGGCGGCAAGATCACCCTCTATCCAGGCGGCTATGATGCGTTCGAGCGGCAGCGCGCCGAGCGGCTCGCCCAGCTCGAATCGGCGCGCGAAAAGCAGGCGGCAGAGCGTGCGAAGCTGCAGGATTATGTCGCCCGCAACAGCGCCCGGGCCAGCACGGCCAAGCAGGCGCAATCGCGGGCCAAGGCGCTGGCCAAGATGCAGCCCATCGCCGCTGCGCTGGAAGACCCCAGCCTGTCCTTCGACTTCCCCGATCCCGAAGCGCTGCGCCCGCCGCTCATCACGCTCGACATGGCGTCGGTCGGCTACAATGAGACCCCGATCCTCCAGCGCCTCAATCTGCGCATCGACCCCGATGACCGCATCGCGCTGCTCGGCAAGAACGGCAACGGCAAGACGACGCTGGCCCGGCTACTCGCCGCGCAGTTGCCGGCCATGGAAGGCGCAATGAACGCCTCGGGCAAGATGAACGTCGGCTATTTCACCCAATATCAAGTGGAAGAGCTGGATACGGAAGACACACCGCTGGAGCACATGACCCGGCAGATGAAGGGCGCCACCCCCGGCGCGGTGCGGGCGCAGCTTGGGCGGTTCGGCTTTTCAGGCATAAGGGCAACCCAGAAGGTCGGGTCGCTCTCCGGCGGCGAACGCGCGCGGCTGGCGTTGGCGCTGATCACCCGCCACGCGCCGCACCTGCTGATCCTCGACGAGCCGACCAACCACCTCGACGTCGATAGCCGCGAGGCTCTGGTGCAGGCGCTCAACAGCTATTCCGGCGCGGTGGTGATCGTCAGCCACGACCGGCACATGATCGAGCTGGTCGCCGACCGGCTGGTGCTGGTCGATAGCGGACTGGCGCAGCCTTTTGACGGCAGCCTTGAGGATTATACCGACTTCGTGCTCGGGCGCGGTGCCAGTGCCCCAGCGAAGGAGAGCGGGTCCAAGAACGATCGCAAGGCCGATCGCCGCGCGAACGCCCAGGCCCGCGAGCGCTACAAGGCGCTTCAGGCGGCCGTGAAGAAGACAGAGAAAGCGCTGGCCGATCTCACCGCCGAGCGCTCGCGGATCGATCTCGCCCTGTTCGATCCGGCAAAGGCTGGGCCGCAGGAAAAGGACCGGACGATGAGCGAACTGATGCAGCGGCGCGCCAAGCTCGACGGCGCCATCGAACAGGCCGAGCAGAGCTGGATGGAAGCCAGCGAGGCGCTCGACAGCCTCGACGTGGCCTGACAGGGGCGATCCGGCCATGACAGCCGCCGACCGCCTCGACGCCTATCTGGCCCGCCTCGGCCTTGAGTCCGCGCCGGCGCCCGATGCCGACGGCCTCGCCATTCTTCAGGCGGCACAGCGCCGGCGCATCGCGTTCGAGAATCTGGATGTGCGCCTGGGCCGCCCGATCCTGATCGACGGGGACAGCGTGTTCGACAAGCTCGTCACCCGGCGGCGCGGCGGCTATTGCTTCGAGCAGAACCGGCTGTTTGCCGACATGCTGGGCACGCTTGGCCTGCCGGCCAGACCGCTGCTCGCGCGGGTGTTGCTCGGCGCGGCGCCCGGAGACATCCCGCCGCGCACGCATACTCTGTTGCTGCTTGAGATCGAAGGCCAGCCTTGGGTGGCCGATGCCGGATTTGGCGGCAGTTTCGTACCGCCCCTGCCCTTGCAGGACGGCGCCGAGGCCACGACGCCCGACGGAGCCAGCCATCGCTTGCGCCGGACCGGCCAGCCCGGCGACGTCCTCGGCGAATGGCTACTGGAGCGCGCCGGCCCGACGGCCTCCACCGACGGGCGCAGCGTGGAGACCGACGACTGGCAACCGCAATATGCGTTCCACCTCGATCCCGTGGCACCCATCGATCTGGAGCAGTGCAACCACTGGACCTCCACCCGCTCGGCTTCGCGCTTTACGACGCTGCACATTGTCAGCATCGTGCTGCCCGACGGCTTCGCAGCGCTGACCGAGCGTGATCTGTCTATCGCGCGTGGGCCTATTCGCGAGGTGCGCGAAATGACCACGCCGGAAGAGTATCACGCGGCCCTGGCGGATGTCTTCGGGCTCACCCTTGCGCCGGATGACGTGGCTGCGCTGCCCCTGTTTGCGCCATGTAACAGTTCGGGCGCGGGCGAATAAGCGGGCTTAACCCTTTCCGATAACGCGGTGCTCCTGCGGAAGCAGGCGCCCAGGGCAGTGGCGTACTGCGGTTGCGCCCTGGGTTCCTGTTTTCACAGGAACGCAAGGCGGTTCCTAGGCTTGACCGCGCCTAGCTCAATGATCGCACGATGAAGATCAGCAGCATCCCACCGAGCACGGAGCCGATGAAGCCGACCGGGCGGAAGTTGCCGCTCTTGCCATCCATCAGCCCCGCGACGAAGCCGCCGATGATGCCACCGCCGATGCCGAGCAGGATCGTGGCGATCCAGCCGAGGTCCACGGCGCCGGGATAGAAGAAGCGCGCGAAGACGCCAACGATGAGGCCGACGACGATATAGCCGATGATCCGGAACATAGATGCATCCTTCCTGCCTGCGGCGTCATGAGCGCGCGCCGCTGAGCGGTTATTGCGCGGATCGGCCGGCGCCGCAACGGCGTCGAGCGCTTGCCTGCGCAGGGCAAAGGCGTATAGCGCGCGGCATCCAAACCGCCTTTCCTTGCCATTTGCCGGGAGTCTCACGCGCGCCATGACCGTGACCATCAAGACCGCCGACCTGATCGAAAGCGTCGCCGATGCGCTTCAGTTCATCAGCTACTATCACCCGATGGATTATATCCGCGCGCTGGGCACGGCCTATGAAGCGGAGCAAGGGCCGGCGGCCAAGGACGCCATTGCGCAGATCCTGACCAACAGCCGCATGTGCGCCGAGGGCCATCGCCCGATCTGCCAAGATACCGGCATCGTTAACGTGTTCGTGAAGTGGGGCATGGATTGCCGCCTCGACGACACCAGCAAGTCGCTGCAGGAGGTTGTCGACGAGGGCGTGCGTCGCGCTTATCTCAACCCCGAGAACAAGCTGCGCGCATCCGTGCTGGCCGACCCCGCCTTCACGCGGCGGAACACCAAGGACAACACGCCCTGCGTGCTGCATGTCGAAATGGTGCCCGGCCATCATGTCCATGTCGATGTCGCGGCCAAGGGCGGCGGCAGCGAGAACAAGTCCAAGTTCAAGATGATGAACCCGGCTGACAACATCGTCGACTGGGTGCTTGAAATGCTGCCGCAAATGGGCGCCGGCTGGTGCCCGCCGGGGATGCTCGGCATCGGCATCGGAGGCACGGCCGAGCATTGCGTCCACCTCGCCAAGAAGGCGCTGATGGAGCAGATCGACATGGCCAGCCTCAAGGCGCGCGGGCCGCAGACGGATATCGAGGCGCTGCGCATCGAGATTTTCGACAAGGTGAACGCGCTCGGCATCGGCGCCCAGGGTCTGGGCGGGCTTGCTACAATCCTTGACGTCAAGATCCTCGACGCGCCCTGCCATGCGGCAGGCAAGCCGGTGGCGATGATCCCCAATTGCGCCGCGACCCGCCATGCGCATTTCTCGCTGGATGGCTCCGGCCCCGCCTATCTGGAAGCGCCCAAGCTCGATGAGTGGCCCAAGGTGGACTGGAAGCCGAGCGCGGAAGCGATCCGCGTCGATCTCGATGCGCTCACGCCCGAGATGGTGCGCAGCTGGAAGCAGGGCGACCGCCTGCTGCTCAACGGCAAGATGCTCACCGGCCGCGACGCAGCCCACAAGCGCATTCAGGACATGCTGGCCAAGGGCGAGCAACTGCCGGTCGAGTTCAAGGGCCGCGTGATCTATTATGTCGGCCCGGTCGATCCGGTGGGCGAGGAAGTGGTCGGTCCGGCTGGCCCGACGACCGCGACCCGCATGGACAAGTTCATGCGCATGATGCTCGACCAGGGCCTGCTCGCCTGCGTCGGCAAGGCTGAGCGCGGCCCGGCGGCGACCGAGGCGATCAGGGATGCCAAGAGCGCTTATCTGATGGCGGTCGGCGGCGCGGCCTATCTCGTCGCGCGGGCGATCAAGGGCAGCAAGGTGGTCGGCTTCGAGGATCTGGGCATGGAAGCGATCTACGAGTTCGAGGTGCAGGACTTTCCCGTCACCGTCGCGGTGGATAGCGAAGGCAACAACGTCCACCAGCTCGCGCCGCTCGTTTGGCAGGAGAAGATCGCCCGGGAAGGCCTGCTGGAGAAAGCATGAACCTGACCCGGCATAGGGCGCAGCGTTGATTTCTTCGCCGATCTGGCTGCCGGCGACGCTGCTGGCCGGCCTGCTTCAGGCGTGGCGGACGGCCGTGCAACGGCGCGTCGGGCAGATGATGTCCGTGAATGCCGCTGGCCTTGTGCGCTATCTCTACGGCCTGCCCTTCGCGGCGGTGCTGATGCTGGGCTATCACGCCCTGCTGCGGGACGGGCTGTTCCCGGCCTTCTCCAGCGCCACCGTCATCTATAGCGCATTGGGCGGGCTGGCGCAGATACTGGCGACGAACCTGCTGCTGATGGCCTTCCATCATCGCAATTTCGTCGTCGGCACCGCCTACTCCAAGACGGAAGCCGCGCAGGGCGCCCTGCTCTCCATCCTGCTGCTCGGCGAAACGCTGAGCCTGCTGGCCTGGATCGGCATCGCCATTGGCGTGGTGGGCGTCATGCTGCTCTCCACCGGCGGCAAGCGGATGAGCGCGGGCGATTTTCTGCGAGCGCTCGGCCAGCCCGCTGCGCGCTACGGCATCGCATCCGGCTTCTTCTTCGCGCTCACCGCGATCGCCATTCGGCGCGCGACGATGGATGTGACCACGCCCGACCCTATTTCCGCAGCGCTCACGGTGCTGGTCATCACCGTTGCCCTGCAGACGGTGATGCAGGGCGGCTACCTGCTGTGGCGCGAGCCGGAACAGGTGCGCAGGGTGTTCGAGACATGGCGCGTCTCGGGTCAGGTCGGCTTTCTCTCCGCACTCGGCTCGGCCTGCTGGTTCACCGGCTTTGCGACGGCACCGGTAGCGCTGGTGCGGATCGTCGGCCAGAGCGAGGTCGTCTTCACGCTCAGCTTTGCGCATTTCTATCTGCGCGAGCGCCTGCGCCGGAGCGAAGTGATCGGCCTGCTGCTGGTGGTGAGCGCGGTGGTGCTGGCGCTGCTCGGCGCCCGAGATTAGGGCGACGCGCCACTAATACCGCACCGCACAACGTCATTTTAACCGCTTGTTCCTAAACCGCCCGTCGAGCGGGAGACAAAAGCGCGTGAACATGACGAACCGGCTGGAAACGACGATCTTGCATGTCGCCGAGCATACCGGCGCGCTCGGCCTGCGCACGCTCGACCTGCAGGTGGACATTGCCGAGCTGGCCGACCGCGTCACCGATCAGGCATCCATGCTCGAAACGCTCGAAGATGCCGCGATCGCGCTCGGCCAGATGGGCGATGACGTAGGCGACAATGCCGATCAGGCCCGCGCGCAGGCCAGCACCGCGCGCAAGGTAGTCGATGATTCGAGCACACAGCTTGCCTCAGCCTCGCAGAATGTGCTGGATCTGATCGATCAGGTCTCCCGCATTCACGAGCGGCTGGATGGGTTCAATCTCGCCCTCGCCAGCGTCAGCGATACCAGCAAGGTCATCAGCGGCATTGCCGGCCAGACCAATCTGCTGGCGCTCAATGCCGCCATCGAGGCCGCCCGAGCCGGCGACGCCGGACGGGGTTTTGCGGTGGTGGCGGCGGAAGTGAAGAAGCTGGCGCAGGAGACGGCGCTCGCCACGCAGCAGATCGAAGGATCGATCCGCGAATTACGCAGCGAAGCGCAGACCATGCTCGAGCGGATCGCGCAGGGCGCGCAAAAGGCCAATGGCGCCCACGCCGCCTCGGGCGAGATCGCCGCACTGGTTGCCCGGTTGCGCGACCTGATCCTCGGCCTCTCCGGGAACAGCGAGGCGGTGTCGGCCAACATTCACGCGATCCTCGGCTCGGTTGGCGAAATTCGCACCGGGCTCTCCGACCTCGCCGATGCTTCCATCGACAATGCCATCGGCCTCCAGCGGCTGTCCACGCGCGTGATCGACGTGAGCGAGGACACCAACCAGCTGCTCCAGTATCTCGCCGAAAGCGGTGTCGACATCCCGGATTCGCCTTATATCCGCTTTGCGTCCGAAGCGGCGGCGGCCATGGCTTCCGCCGTCGAAGAGGCCATCACAGCCGGCGAGATCACGGCCGATCAGATCTTCACGGACGATTATGAGCCGCTGGCGGGCAGCAATCCGCCGCTGTTCAACCATCCTGCCCAGACCCTGATCGCGCGGATCGCGGCAGGCTGGCGGGAGGGTGCGCGGCAGTTGCCGGGGCTGGTTGGCTTCAACTGTCTCGACCGCAATGCCTTTTGCGCGCTCGCTCTCCCCGTGCAGGGGATGGAGCAACCGTCAGCGGCCCTGGAGCAGGCGAGCGATCAGGGCCAGCAGGGGCAGATGCTCAATGCGCCCCACATGCGCGCGCTGGCGCGGACGACCCGGCCGTTCACCGTGCGGACAAGCCGGCGCCCGCTGGCGCAGGGCAGAAGCGGACTGTTCAAACAGGTGGTGGCGCCGCTCTCCATTGCGGGCCAGCATTGGGGCGTCATCGAACTGATCTATCAGCCGCCGCTGGCTGCGCCGCTCACCATCGCAGCCTGACGGCTCAGGCGCGTTGGCGCGGCACCAGATGCCAGGCGCACGCCGTCGCCATGCCGCCGCAGACTATCAGGGCCAGAGCGAGCGAAACCGGCTCTCCCGCCGTCACGCGCGAAAAGATCGCCACGATCAGGCCGGCCAGCGCGAGCTGGACGAAACCCAGCAAAGCCGAGGCCTGACCGATGCTGTGCGGATGGGTGGACAAGGCGCCGGCCTGCGTCTGCGGCTGCACGATGCCCCAACCCATGGTGTAGAGCATCTGCGGGATGACCAGCGCGACCCATATGTGCGGCCAGGCAGAGACGGCGAGCAGCATGAGCAGCGGTCCAGTCGCCTGGAACAGCACGCCGACCCGCAAGGTGCCATCCACGCCCAGGCGACGGACGAGACGATAAGACAGGAAATTGCCGGCGATGAACCCGGCCGTCGCCAGCGAGAGCATCGCGGCATAGCCGGCGGCCGAGACGCCGAGATAGTCGATGATGACTTGCGGCGCGGCGGAAGAAAACAGCAGGATGCCGCTGTAAGCAAAGGCGTTCGCGATGATGTAGGCCATCAACGCGCGCGACCGGGCAAGGCCTGAGAGGGTGCGGAACAAGGCGCGCAGATCAAAGGGGAGCCGCTCTTCGCGCGCCAGCGTTTCCGGCAAGCGCAGGGTCGTCACGATGACCAGCACGCCGCCCATCACGGCCAGTGCCACCAGGGGCGCACGCCAGCCGCCTGTCGCCACCAGAACGCCGCTGATGAGTGGCGCCAGCGCCGGGGTGAACCCCATGATGATGCCGATCAGCGCCAGAGCGCGCGCGGCGTCCTCCCGGCCAAGCTGATCGCGGACCATCGTGCGGGCCAGCAGCACCGCTGCGGCTGCGCCGACGCCCTGCAGCGCACGGGCGGCGAGCAGCATCGAGAAGCTCTCCGCAAATGCACCCAACAGGCCCGCTAGCGTAAACAGCAGCAACCCGCCGATGACGACCGGCCGGCGGCCTAGTGCATCCGCGCACATGCCGCCGAGCAGCTGCGCGATGGCGAAGCTGATCACGAACGCGCTCATCGCGGTCGGCATATGAGTGGGGTCTGCCCCAAGGCCGCTCGCAATAGCCGGCAAGGCGGGCGACACGCCTTCGATGGCGGCCGGCAAGGTCGCCGTCAGCGCGGCCAGCAGCAGGACACGGCCGAGCGGGAGATGCGACGGTGCGGGCGCGCCGGGCGCCGCCTTGGAAGGATGATCGGTCAGAATGGGGGTCCGTTCAACTGTTGCCGGGGCTGTCCAGCTTGCCGAACCGCGCCTCGAAGCCGGCAGTGTCGCCGCGCGCCAAGAAGCCGGCTTGCTCCACCCAATTGTCGCGCACGATGCGGCCCTTGAAGGTACCCAGATTGGCATCGACCGTCGCGATGTCCGCCACGTTCCAGGCGGCGATTTGGTCGAAGCGGGTAATCCCGAGCTCCGTCAGCAGCGCAGCCAGCTTTGGCCCGACGCCCTTGAGCAGGCGCAGATTGTCCGGTGCGCCCACGGCGGCAGGAATGCCGATGGCGTTGGGCGTTGTCGCCGCCGGGGCCGGGGCTGCGAGGGAGTCATCCGGGATCGGTGTCGTCTCGGCTGCGGCCGTCTGCGGCTCAGACTTGCCCTCGAACTTATGCGCGACCTCTTCGGCGATGTTGCGTGCCGCTTCCGTAACCGCGCCCACGGCGGTGGCCGAGGTATCGATATGGTCCGCCGCTCCGAATCGTGACCGGAAAACCCACACCAGCAGAATGATGAGCGCGATTGCGCCGATGATCATGATGATGCCTTGGGACATGCCGACAATCCTCTGTGCCTGACTCTTCGCCCGATCCATAAGGCGGCCTCGGCGGATTTGCCAGCATCACGAGGGCGCGCATTCGGTGCACGTCGCCAGGCCCGTCCCGATGGCCGGCCTTTTCCACATCTTTATTTTTCCGGCCCGCTTTCTGCGCTTGCTTTCCGGCAAGCCCGCGCAGGACCGCGCGTCGCTGCACTGCAGCATAAGCAGACATCGCCCAACCGAGTCATTTCGTCGATGAAATGCGGCCCCGCGATCGCCATTATACCTTGCATCCGCAATCATCTGTGGCACTATCAATAGTGTTAGGGGTCCGGGGGCTACGCTATAGATTGTGCTTCGTGATGTTCTGGATAGCGCGCCAAGGCGCGTAACCCGGCGGAAAATCCCGCCGACATCCGAATTTGAGGTCTCTCCGGCCAAGGCTTGACGAAACCGAACGAAGCAAGAACATTGGGGGTTGAATCATGGAGTTTCGGGATTTGCAGGCGGAAGGTTTGGCAGAAGCAACGCTGGCCAGCGAGGGCATTATGGAAACTGTGCGGACAGGCGATGCGCCTGAAAAGGCGCCCAAGAAGGCGGCAGCATCGAACACCATCGACGCCCGCCGCTTCGATGTGGTGACCGATTCCACGCGTGATGCCTTGCTGACCGAGTTCGGCAAGGAGACGCTCAAGGATCGCTATCTGCTGCCCGGCGAATCCTATCAGGATCTGTTCGCGCGCGTCGCGGCGGCTTATGCCGACGATGAGGCGCATGCCCAGCGCATCTACGATTATATCTCCAAGCTGTGGTTCATGCCCGCGACGCCCGTGCTCTCCAATGGCGGCACGGGGCGCGGCCTGCCCATCTCCTGCTATCTCAACAGCGTCGACGACAGCCTGGAGGGCATCGTCAACACCTGGAACGAGAATGTCTGGCTCGCCTCGCGCGGTGGCGGCATCGGCACCTATTGGGGCAGCGTCCGCGGCATCGGCGAGCCGGTCGGCCTCAACGGCAAGACCAGCGGCATCATTCCCTTCGTCCGCGTGATGGATTCGCTCACCCTCGCGATCAGCCAGGGCTCGCTGCGGCGCGGCTCGGCGGCCTGCTATCTGGACGTCTCGCACCCGGAGATCGAGGAGTTCCTCGAAATCCGCAAGCCATCGGGCGACTTCAACCGCAAGGCGCTCAACCTGCATCATGGCGTGCTCATCACCGATGAGTTCATGGAAGCGGTGCGTGAGGGCGCCGAGTTCCAGCTGCGGAGTCCCAAGGACGGCAGCGTGCGCGCCACCGTCGATGCGCGCTCGCTTTTCCAGAAGCTGGTCGAGACGCGGCTGGCGACCGGCGAGCCCTATATCGTCTTCTCGGACACGGTGAACCGGATGATGCCCAAGCATCATCGCGACGTGGGCCTGAAGGTCTCCACCTCCAACCTCTGCTCGGAAATCACCCTGCCGACCGGCAAGGACCAGTTCGGCGAGGATCGCACCGCCGTGTGCTGCCTTTCGTCGCTCAACCTCGAAACCTGGGACGAGTGGAACGGCGACAAGATGTTCATCGAGGACGTCATGCGCTTCCTCGACAATGTGCTGCAGGATTATATCGACCGCGCACCGGACGAGATGGCCCGCGCCAAATATTCCGCCGGCCGCGAGCGGTCCGTTGGCCTCGGCGTCATGGGCTTCCACAGCTTCCTGCAGGCGCGCGGCATCTCCTTCGAAGGCGCCATGGCCAAGAGCTGGAACCTGCGCATCTTCAAGCATATCAATGCCAAGGCCAACGAGGCCTCGATGGTGCTGGCGCAAGAGCGCGGCCCCTGCCCCGACGCGGCCGATCAGGGCGTGATGGAGCGCTTCTCCTGCAAGATGGCGATCGCGCCGACCGCGTCGATCAGCATCATCTGCGGCGGCACCTCGGCGTGCATCGAGCCGATCCCGGCGAACATCTACACGCACAAGACGCTCTCGGGCAGCTTCATCGTCAAGAACCCCTATCTCGAGAAGATCCTCGCGGCGAAGTCCAAGGATTCGACCAATGTGTGGAACTCGATCCTCGAGAAGGGCGGCAGCGTGCAGCATCTCGACTTCCTGACCCAGGAAGAGAAGGACACGTTCAAGACCAGCTTCGAGATCGACCAGCGCTGGCTGCTCGAGCTGGCCGCCGACCGCGCGCCGTTTATCGATCAGGCGCAGTCCTTGAATCTGTTCATCCCGGCCGACGTGGAGAAGTGGGATCTGCTGATGCTCCACTTCCGCGCCTGGGAGCTGGGCGTGAAGTCGCTCTATTATCTGCGCTCCAAGTCCATCCAGCGCGCCGGCTTCGCAGGCGGCGTCGAGGCGGACAACACAGCCGAGCTCAAGAAGATCGAGCTGGGCGAGTCCACCGATTATGACGAGTGCCTCGCCTGCCAATGATCCCCCGGATCATCGGCACGTTGCGGCTCGGCACTCTCGCCTGCCAGTAAGGAGCGGGCATCGTCCACTCAATCGATCCCATATGGGCCGGAGCGCATGGCGTCTCCGGCCCATATCTTTGGCGGGCGACGCCCCGCCTCCATGCATTGTCGCCAAATCCCCCAGCAAAGATGGTACGACCTGGCACGCCGCCGTTCAGGCAACCGAGCGCAGGGGCGTTCGTTCAACGATATTGCGCAACGCGTTCAAGGAGACAGCATATGACCACCCGGACAGCATCGGCTCAATATGAAGGCATGGGCAAGGCCGGCAAAGGCCGCCTCACCACCCAATCCGGCGTACTCAAGGAGCAGCCCTATGGTTTTGGCACCCGGTTCGGCGATGAGCCCGGCACCAATCCCGAGGAGTTGATCGCGGCGGCCCATGCCGGTTGCTTCACCATGGCGCTCTCCTTCGCGCTGGAGCGCGCCGGCTATGCGGACGGGTCGCTCGACACCAAGGCTTCGGTCAAGCTCGAACAGGGCGACGGCGGCTTTACGATCACCCGCTCGGACCTGGTGCTGGAAGCCACCGTGCCCGGCATCGACCCCGATGAGTTTGCGCGGATCGCGGAAGAGGCGAAGAAGACCTGCCCGGTCTCGAAGCTGCTCAATGCCGAGGTGACGCTGGAACATCGCCTGAGCTGATCCGGCACGCGGGTGCACAGCAGGACAGGTTCTGCGAGCCCTCGGAACGACCTCGCCTTCCAGCCGTTATCTCTGCCAACAAGGGCAGGACGATCAGAAAGGCAAGGACATGACTTTCGCAGGATTTCGCACACCGGCCATCGCACTCGCGGCCGCGACCATGACCCTCGCAGGGTGCAGCGATATGGGACTTGGCGGCGGCCCCGGCTACGCCTCGAACAATGATGGCTATGTGCTGGGCGCCAATGACCCGATCTACCGTGACGACCGAGGCGGCTACTATTGCCGCAAGCCGGACGGCACGCGGGGCGCGATCATCGGCGGCCTTGCCGGTGGCGTCCTCGGCAACATCATTGCGCCCGGCGGCAGCAAGACGATCGGCACGATCATCGGCGCTGCGGGTGGCGCCGTGGCTGGTCGCGCCATCGAACGCGGCGAGGTGCGCTGCCGTTAAGGCTTGCCGGTCGACGCCGTGACAGCACTTCGCAACATTTTGCAAATCAGGAGAGCATCATGCTGAAAACATTTTTCTATGGAGCGGTCGCCGCCTTCATCGGCTCGAAGCTCAAGAAGATGAACGATGAGGGACGCCTCGAGCCGTACAAGGATCGCGCCCGCAAGCGCGCTCAAGAGCTGAAGGACAAGCTGGCGGAACATCGCCAGACGTCCGAGACGGATACGGCCCGGCAGGAGATCGGCAAATCGCTGTCGTCCGGCAAGGCACAAGCCAATGCTTCGGCATCGCCGGATGTTTCGAAGCCCGCAAAGGCCCATCCCTGGCCGGTTGATCCACAGGCCATGCCGAGCTGAGCGATTAGTCCTCCACATGAAACGGGCGCCCGAACGGCGCCCGTTTTGCTTTGTCAGCGGCGCTCGATCAGCCTGTTCAGCTCCACCTGGCGCTGGGCGATCAATTCCGGCACCGCGTCGATTTCCTTCTCCAAGGCATCCCGCAGGCTGCAAATCTGCGCATCCGTAAGATGCTCGATGCCGATATAGCCATTCTGCGCGGATTCCATGGCGCGGATAAGCTCGTCCAGCTTGACCTGCATGGCGCTCGCATCGCGGTTCTGGGCATTCTGGATCAGGAACACCATGAGGAAGGTCACGATAGTCGTGCCGGTGTTGATGACCAGCTGCCACGTGTCCGACCACTGAAAAATCGGCCCGCTGATCCCCCATATGACGATGATGCTCAAGGCGAGAACGAAGGTGAACGGCTGGCCCGTCCAGCTCGCCATGCGGCTGGCGAAACGGGTGAAAAACATCTCGATCATGTTGCGCATTCCAGCAGGGAGGATGCGGCGGATGTGTAACCGGTCGGGGCCGGGCTGGCCAGCACGCAGGCACGCCCACCGAGGTTGCTGCGCCCGCCTGTGCGCCAAGACAGAGCAGCCGAAACGCAGGCTCTAGGCATGAGCCTTCTGGCCGGCTACTCTCCCGCGCATGAAGCTCACCTCCGCCCGCGCGCTTGCCGCCCTCGCCCTGCCCGCAGCCATTTTGTTGAGCAGCTGCGCAACGCCGGAAAGTCGCATTCGCGCAGGGCTCGTGCGCGCGGGCCTCAGCGAGCCTATGGCCGGCTGCATGGCGCGCACCCTTACGGATCGCCTGAGCAATGCGCAGCTTCGCCGGATCGCGACGCTGACCGACGGACGCGGCATCGACCCCAATAGGACGACGGTGAGCGAAATGGTCCGCCACTTGAGCACGTTGGGCGATCCAGAAATCCTGCGGGCGGCTACAGCATCGGCCATTAGCTGCGCGATCTGACACACAGACCCGACGTCTTCGAGCCAATCCGCCTCGCGAGACCTTGACCGGCGCCGCGCTGGTCTACGCGTAAATATCGCATCCGAGCCGTCGATTTTGCAACTTTGCAAATTACGCCGGCGTCGGCTTGGGCTATGGCGCGGCCAACCTCTTCTCAGGCTCAGGATACTGCACCCATGAACATTCATGAATATCAGGCCAAGGAACTGCTCGCGAAATTTGGCGCCCCCGTCCCCGCCGGCCATGCAGCGCTGACCGTGGCGGAAGCCGTCGAGGCCGCCAAGTCGCTCCCCGGCCCGCTCTATGTGGTGAAGGCGCAGATCCATGCCGGCGGGCGCGGCAAGGGCAAGTTCAAGGAGCTCGGTCCGGATGCCAAGGGTGGCGTGCGGCTGGCCAAGACGATCGAGGAAGTCGAAGCACATGCCAAGGACATGCTCGGCAATACGCTGGTGACCATCCAGACCGGCGAGGCCGGCAAGCAGGTCAACCGCCTCTACATCACCGATGGCGTCGACATCGAAAAGGAATTCTACCTCGCCCTCCTCGTGGACCGCGCCAGCGGCCGCATCGCCATGGTCGCTTCGACCGAGGGCGGCATGGACATCGAGGAAGTGGCGCACTCCACGCCCGAGAAGATCCACACCATCACCATCGACCCGGCGACCGGCTTCATGCCGCATCATGGCCGCCGCGTGGCTGCCGCGCTGGAGCTTTCCGGTGATCTCGCCAAGCAGGCCAGCAAGGTCGCCGGCGCGCTCTACAAGGCGTTCCTCGGCACCGATGCCAGCCAGATCGAGATCAACCCGCTCGCCATCGCCGGCGGCAAGATCCAGGTGCTCGACGCCAAGGTCGGCTTCGACGGCAATGCGCTGTTCCGCCACCCGGACCTGATGGACCTGCGCGACGAGACCGAGGAAGACCCCGCCGAACTGGAAGCGAGCAAGTACGACCTCGCCTATATCAAGCTGGATGGCGACATCGGCTGCATGGTCAACGGCGCGGGCCTTGCCATGGCGACGATGGACATCATCAAATTGAACGGCATGTTTCCGGCCAACTTCCTCGATGTGGGCGGCGGCGCCTCCAAGGAGAAGGTGACGGCGGCATTCAAGATCATCCTCTCCGACCCGGCAGTGAAGGGCATTCTGGTCAACATCTTCGGCGGGATCATGCGCTGCGATATCATCGCAGAAGGCATCGTCGCGGCAGCCAAGGAAGTGAATCTCTCGGTGCCGCTGGTCGTGCGGCTTGAGGGCACCAACGTAGCGCAGGGCAAGGAAATCCTCGCCAATTCCGGCCTCGCCATCGTGCCGGCCGACGATCTGGGCGATGCCGCCAAGAAGATCGTGGCCGAGGTGAAGGCGCTGGCCTGATGCAGAGCGCGGCAGAAGGCGGTTGCCGCTGTGGCAAGCTGCGCTTCCGGGTCACCGGGGCGCCGCTGTTCACAGCGGCCTGCCACTGCCGCGGCTGCCAGCTGATGACGGCGAGCGCCTTCTCGCTCAGCAGCTGCTATCTCTCGACCGGTTTCGAAGTGATCGCCGGCGCGCCGGTGATCGGCGGATGGCACGGCGCGCCGCGGCATTTCTTCTGCGATCATTGCCTGAGCTGGGTGTTTACGCGCCCGGAAGGCATGGACGAGATCGTCAATGTGCGCACGACCTTGCTGGACGTACCGCCGACGGACCCGCCCTTCCTGGAAACCTACACCTCGGAAGCGCTGCCCTGGGCGGTCACGAAAGCCAGACACAGCTTCGAGACCTTCCCGCCCATGGAGCAGTTCCAGCCGCTGATGGCGGAATTTGCGAGCCTTTCTCGAGGTTGACGTTAACGTGAACGTCAACTAGCATTCGACTGTCTTAAGGAGAGCACAGATGAAGATCCTGGTCCCGGTGAAACGGGTGCTCGATTATAATCTCAAGCCGCGCGTGAAGGCGGACGGGTCTGGTGTGGACCTTGCCAACGTCAAGCTGAGCATGAACCCCTTTGACGAGATTGCCGTCGAGGAGGCCATCCGCCTGAAGGAGAAGGGCGTGGCGAGCGAGATCGTCGCGGTCTCCATCGGCGAGGCGAAGGCTCAGGAAACGCTGCGCACGGCACTGGCCATGGGCGCGGACCGGGCGATCCTGATCACGCATGAAGGCGTGGCCGAGCCGCTGGCGGTGGCCAAGCTCCTGAAGGCGATTGTCGATGAGGAACAGCCGGGTCTGGTGATCCTGGGCAAGCAGGCCATCGATGATGACAGCAACCAGACCGGGCAGATGCTCGCGGCGCTGCTCGGCTGGGCGCAGGGTACGTTCGCCAGCAAGGTGGAGGTTTCCGGCGACACGGCCAATGTAACGCGCGAAGTGGACGGCGGGCTGGAAACGGTGGCGCTCAAGCTGCCGGCCATCGTGACGACCGACCTGCGCCTGAACGAGCCGCGCTATGCCTCGCTGCCCAACATCATGAAGGCCAAGTCCAAGCCACTCGCGCAGAAGACGCCGGCCGATTACGGCGTGGACATGACGCCGCGGCTGACGACGCTGACGGTGACCGAGCCCGCCAAGCGGCAGGCGGGCGTGAAGGTGAACAGCGTGGATGAGCTGGTCGAGAAGCTTAAGGTGCTTGGGGTCGCCTGAGCGACCGATCACTTTTCCGTTCGTGTCGAGCGAAGTCGAGACACGCCGCGCACAACGCTTCTCGACTTCGCTCGAAGCGAGCGGGATGCGGATGAAGGGACAGGATAATGAAGACACTGGTTCTGGTCGAGCATGACAATGCCACCCTCAAGGATGCGACCCTGCCGGTCGTGACCGCCGCCGCCAAGCTGGGCGAGGTGCATTTGCTGGTCGCAGGCAAAGGTTGCGCCGCCGTGGCCGAGCAGGCCGCGAAGATCGCGGGCGTGGCCAAGGTTCATCTCGCCGATGATGCCGCGCTGGAGCACCAGCTCCCCGAGAATGTCGCACCGTTGATCGTCGACCTCATGGGGCATCATGACGCCTTTCTCGCCCCGGCCACGACAACCGGCAAGAACATCGCGCCGCGCGTCGCCGCCTTGCTCGACGTGATGCAGATTTCGGACATCATCGCGGTGGATGGGCCGGACACGTTCACGCGCCCGATCTATGCCGGCAATGCCATCGCGCAGGTGAAGACGAGTGACGCCAAGCTGGTCATCACCGTGCGCGGCACCGCCTTCGACAAGGCGGCGTCCGAGGGCGGCTCGGCCCCGGTGGAGGCCGTGTCCGGCACCGGCGATGCTGGCACCGCGCGCTTCGTGTCCGCCGAGGTGGCAGCCTCGGAGCGGCCTGAGCTAACCAGCGCCAAGGTGATCGTTTCGGGCGGTCGTGGCGTAGGCAGCGGCGAAAATTACAAGGCGCTCATCGAGCCGCTGGCTGACAAGCTCGGCGCCGCCGTCGGCGCCTCGCGGGCGGCGGTGGACGCGGGCTTCGTGCCCAATGATTATCAGGTCGGCCAGACCGGCAAGATCGTGGCGCCGGACGTCTACATCGCCGTCGGCATTTCCGGCGCCATCCAGCACCTCGCCGGCATGAAGGACTCCAAGACCATCATCGCCATCAACAAGGACGAGGATGCGCCGATCTTCCAGGTGGCCGACGTCGGACTGGTGGGCGACCTGTTCCAGATCGTGCCGGAGTTGACGAGCAAGCTCTGAGGCGCGGATTGAATTTGGCAGAATGCGGGCGCGTCGATATTGGACGCGTCCGGGTTCTGCGGGGCCAAGACCGGATCATGTTGGCGCTCGGACCGTCCAGAAATGTTGTTTGTCTGAATAACGGAAGTCAGAGATCGAGGAGCCTGAGCGTCGCTCCTGAACGCGAGCGTTGGCGAGGGTTACGCTTTACGCAGCTTCTCGTTTCAACCGGTGACACGCGCCGGCGCTAGCAGATGAAGAAACAAGGTTCGGCAGGCAATTTCGCCCGCTATAGTCGCGCCGATGGCTCTTGACCTTGGACGGCGCCTTGCGCCCATACGCTTCCTCGCTTTTGCGGCGATCCTGCTTGTCAGCCTGCCGCTGCTGCATCAGGTCTTGGGCTGGCGTCATGCCATGATGGCGGGATTCGATATCGCGGCTGGTATCTTTCTGCTGTCCGTCTGGCCTTTGCTGGCCCGCGCCGGGCCGGATCAGATGCGCCAGTCTGCCGTACGGAACGATGCCAATCGCACCTTGCTGCTGGGGATAACCGGCGCGGTCTCGCTGGTGGTGCTCGTCGCGATCTTCTCCGAGCTTGAGAACAGGCACGATCCCGGCATCGAAGCCATGGCCCTGGTCATCGCGACCCTGGCACTGGCGTGGATCTTCTCCAACATGGTCTACGCCCTCCATTATGCCCATATGTTCTACGTGCGGAGCGAGGGCGACACAGATGACGAGGGCAGCGCGGATGCGCGCGGCTTCGACTTTCCCGGCACCAAGGAGCCGACCTATTGGGATTTCGTCTACTTCAGCTTCACGCTGGGCATGACGTTCCAGACCTCGGACGTGGCGGTCACCTCCACCTCGGTCCGGCGCGTGGCGACGATCCACTGCCTCGCCGCCTTTGTCTTCAATCTGGGCGTACTGGCCTTCACGATCAACGTGCTGGGCGGCAGCGGCAACTGAGCCCGTCGCACCGGCTGCGACACATTGATACAAACTCCGCCGATTGCGACAAAGTCTCGTGACAAGTGGGGGCTATACAGTCCTCATCAGCGTTACTCTCCCACGGCGCTGATACTCTCCCACAGTCCCCGACGGCCCCTCCCTCCCCCAGGGAGGGGCCAAGGACGTTTGGGGGTGAGCGGCCCCCATCCCGGCTAGATTTGCGCGTGGTGCTCCTGCGCAGGCAGGAGCCTAGGGCGGCAAGGACATCCAGCTGCGCCCTGGGCTCCTGCCTACGCAGGAGCACACGCTTCAATCTAGCTGTCGTAATTCTAGCCCTCAGGCGGCGGTCCAGCCGCCATCCACGCTGATGTTCGCGCCGGTAATGTTGCTCGCGGGATCCGAGCAGAGGAACATCGCGATCGCGGCGACCTGCTCCACCGTCACGAACTCCTTGGTCGGCTGACCAGCCAGCAGCACATCGTTGATGACCTGCTCGCGAGTCATGTTCCGGGCTTTCATCGTGTCCGGAATCTGGCCCTCGACCAGCGGGGTCCAGACATAGCCGGGCGAGATGCAATTGGCAGTGATGCCGAAGGTCGCCAGTTCCAGCGCGATCGTCTTGGTGAAGCCGGCAAGGCCGTGCTTGGCCGTCACATAAGCCGACTTGAACGGCGAGGCGACGAGGCTGTGCGCGGAGGCGGTCTGGATGATCCGGCCCCATTTGCGCTGCTTCATATAGGGCACGGCAAGCCGGGTGGTGTGAAAGGCGGATTCCAGATTGAGCTTGATGATGAGGCTCCACTTGTCGAGCGGGAATTCCTCCACCGGCGCGACATGCTGGGTGCCGGCATTGTTGATGAGGATATCGACACCGCCAAAGGCCTCCGCCGCCTGCGCCATCATCGCCTCGATCTCCTCCGGCTTGGTGAGATCATGGCCGGAATAGATCGCCTTCGCACCGCTCGCCTGCTCCAACGCCAGCCGCTCCTTCTCGATGGCATCGGCATCGCCAAAGCCGTTGATGACGAGGTTGACGCCCTCGGCCGCCAGCGACTTGGCATAAGCAAGGCCGATGCCCGATGTGGAGCCGGTGATCAGCGCTGTCTTGCCCTTCAAACTCATGCCTGCTTCTCCTTGATCTGACCGGTCAGCGCGAGGTCGAAGGTTGCGCTGCGGCCACTGACGATGTTTTCCGCGATAAGCTGGGTCCCGTGCGAGAGCACGGCGGCGACGGCGGCATCGCCCTGCGCCCAGTGATCCAGCATCGTGCGGCGCGAAAATTCGAAATCGCGCGCGCCGCTATGCCAGGCGCGCAGGCGGTGGATGAGATGGATGATGTTGACCGATCCTTCCTCGATCATCCCCGCCAGCCGCCGCGCCTCGGATGTTTGGGCGACGTCCTGCGGCAAGCGATCCAGCAGCGCGCGGATCGCCTCATGCTCCCGCCGGGTACGCAGGAAGCGGTCCGTCACCTGCCGGGTGCGGCTGGAATATTGAATATCCTTTTGCCGCGACCAGACATCGCTCATTTCGCGCGGCAGCGGCCCTTCTGCCGGGAAGAGATCGACCTGGAAGATCAGCAGATCACCGGACTGGTGCTCGAGGACATGACTGAGCGGGGTATTGGAGACCAGGCCCCCATCCCAATAATGGCGGCCGTCAATCTCCACCTGCGGGAGTCCCGGCGGCAGGGCACCGGAAGCCATGACATGGCGGGCATCGATCCGGCCCCGCCATTGCGGGTCCTGATTGTCGAAATAGACGAAATTGCCGCTCTCGATATCCACTGCGCCAATGGAAAACCGCATGGGACCGTGATTGACCCGGTCCCAGTCGACCAGCCGGTCCAGTGTCTCGCGCAAGGGCGCCGTGTCGTAATAGCTGATCGCTTCCGTCGTTCCGGGCGGCGCCCATAGTGGCTGCAGAAAATGCGGGCGGAAGAAACCTGGTACGCCCCCGAGCAGCACGGCGCCGGCGGCGGCGAGATGTGCGCCCTCGCGCAGATGATCGTCCTCGGGCAGGCAGATGTTCGGCAGGCCGCTGCTGACGAGAGTCCAGAACTCGGTCAGACGGGCCACCCATTGATCGGGCGTGTTGCCGGCGATGATGGCGGCATTGACGGCGCCGATGGAGATGCCCGCGACCCAGTCGATCCCGATGCCAAGCGCCGCCAGCCGCTCGATCACGCCGGCCTGATAAGACCCCAGCGCGCCTCCGCCCTGGAGGACCAGTGCGACCTGATCGGGCAAAGGGAGCGGCGCATGGCCGCCGCGGCGACGCGGAGTCGGCATATCCATGGTGCGATGCAATATCCCATTCCCCGGCCGTCCACCAGCGCCGAGCGGGGACCGGATGTCGCGATCCCCACAGAATTGCCGGGGCGTTGGGATAGTTCCTAGCCTTGTTGCATTTCACCGTCGCAGCGGGGAGAATTTCCCGACACATCGACCATGGCGTGATCATGCAAGCACGCGCTGGGGAAGGGACGAGAATGCGGCTCGACGACGAACGGGAAAGCAGCAACTACGAGATCCAGCGTGGCGGCGGGGGCGGTTTCGGCGGCGGGGGCGGCAATCTGCTCGGCATGTTGCTGCCGATGATCGGCAGCCGCTTCGGCTGCGGCGGGGTGGTAATCGCGCTCGCCGTGTTCGCCTTCATCAGCTTTAGCGGCGGCGGGCTGCTGACCGGCGGAGATACCTCCCAGCCGGCGACCGAGCAGGGCGCTCCTACGGGTCAGGAGGGCGAGCTGACGCAGATGCAAAGCTTCTCGCTCAAGGTGCTCAACACCACCGAGCGCATCTGGGGCGATCTCTTCCGGCAAAGCGGCCAGACCTACAAGCCCACCATCCTCTCCTTTTATGCGCAAAGCGGGCGTTCGGGCTGCGGGGCGGCGCAATCGGCCATGGGACCATTTTACTGCCCGCTCGACGAGAAGATTTATCTCGACACGGATTTCTTCCGGGAACTGCAGCAGCGCTTCGGCGCGCCGGGCGACTTCGCCCAGGCCTATGTGATCGCCCATGAAGTCGCGCATCATGTCCAGCATCTGGAGGGCCGGCTGGATGATGTGAACAAAAGGCAGCAGCAACTGGGCGAAGCACAAGCCAATGCGCTGCAGGTCCGCATCGAACTGCAAGCCGATTGCTACGCAGGGGTGTGGGGACGCCGTACCGGTCTGATGGAAACTGGCGATCTTGAGGAAGGCCTGCGCGCTGCCGCCGCGATCGGCGATGACACGCTGCAGAAGGACGCCGGGCGCCGGCCGGCGCCGGACAGCTTCACCCACGGCACCAGCGCCCAGCGGGTGGCTTGGCTGCGTCGGGGCTACGACTCCGGCGACCCTGCCCAGTGCGACACCTTCAGCGGCGACATCTGATCGTCGAAGCGGGCAGGTGATTCGCGAATGAGGGTGACATTGCATTCGATTGCAATGTTCAGCTAGGAGCAAGGCCCCCTTGTCCATGATCAGAAAATGGCGGGTTTCTTTGAATTTTTTTCGCTTCTTTGAGGCGATCCCCGGTTGATTCCGTCACCTCTCGCGGGCGCGAGATAAAACCCAGCGGTGAGAGAGATGAAGAAGGTTTCCCCTCCGGCGAAAATTTTTTCTCTTTTAGATCAAAGGCGTATATCTAAATTACATTTTGCATCAGCGAGTTTCGTTTTTCGCACTTGCAGCAAAAAACGGATGTGCTATTTAGAAACTGCCTTTCAGGCATCCTCTCCTAAGACTCAAGGGGCCGATCTCTCACGAGGTCGGCCCTTTTTTTTTGTATAAAACTGCATTAGGCAGGCCCGTCTCCATCGCTCTTACAAGATTACTTCGGAGAGGGAGCCGCCGGGAAGACCGGCACGGGCGACGGGACAAAGCGGAGGATCGAGCGCTTAGAAGCAGCTCTCCTCCGCTTTTTCGTTTCTGGACATTGGCGCGATTATAGATGCAGCAGAATCCTGCTGTCATTGCGGGCTGACTGCCGTAGGCGGGTGTGAGCGCGCGGGTTAGGGCACAAGGATGCTCCCCGAGCGAAGGCGGCAGCCCGGCACCGTTGACAGCCTCGCGAGAGAATAGAAAGCCCGCGAGCACTGAACCGCGCACGCGCAATCAACGCTAGTTGATCAGTCAGGAAGGCGAGCGGCCAGAACGCCGCTCATCGGCGGCGCGCCCTGCGCAGACATGCAAGCTATCGGGAGGAGAGCTGCCAGTCGTGTGATCAATCGTCGCGGGAGACTTTTTCCTGCCGTTCGTGGCGCTCCTGCGCCTCGACGGTCATGGTCGCGATGGGGCGGGCTTCAAGGCGACCGAGCGAGATGGGCTCACCGGTCACTTCGCAATAGCCATATTCGCCATCGTCGATGCGGCGCAACGCGGCGTCGATCTTCGAGATGAGCTTGCGCTGGCGATCGCGGGTGCGCAGCTCGATGGACCAGTCCGTTTCGCTGGAGGCGCGATCGTTGAGATCGGGCTCGCGCAGCGGTTCGCTCTGCAGCGTGGCGAGCGTGCCCTCTGCCTCGGCGAGAATTTGCTTCTTCCAATCGAGCAACCTGCGGCGGAAATATTCCAGCTGCAGCGGCCCCATAAACTCTTCGTCTGCGGAAGGCCGATAGCCTTCGGGAAGATCGATCCCCGAGCCTTTCGAGCCGTTTTTATCCGACGAATCTGCAAGCGAGGCCATTCACTTCTCCGCGTCGATCAAGTCGCCGATTTCCGGCGCTCTCGCGGCGCCTATAGAGCGCAGCCGAGAGTGAAACAAGCACTGTTTCCCGCGCATTGAACGATGACTGAACAACGGCCGAATCCGCCGTGAATCGGCGGCCGAACGAGACGAATACCGCTGCCCTCGCCAGGCTTGGGCGGCGGTGCCAGTCGCGTCCCCACCACTGGGAGATCGCTGGCCGCTTGATCGGCCATGGCGCGCGGGGCATAGGCGGTGCGCCATGCATGATATCAAAGCCATTCGGGACAATCCCGCCGCCTTCGACGCCGCCCTCGCCCGCCGTGGCATGGAGCCGGTCGCCGCCTCCATCGGCGAGGAGGACACGCGCTGGCGCGCCGTCGCCACGCAGGTGCAGGAAGGCCTTGCGCGACGCAACGAGGCCAGCAAGGCCATCGGCCAGGCCATGGCGAAGGGCGACAAGGAGACAGCCGAGGCGCTGAAGGCGGAGGTCGCGACACTCAAGACCAGCCTGCCCGAGCTGGAGGCGCAGGAGAAGGCGCTGGCGGAGGCTGTGCAGAGCCGCCTCGCCGCCATTCCCAATCTGCCCGCCGCAGACGTGCCCGATGGCGTCGATGAGGCGGGCAATGTGGAAGTGCATCGCTGGGGCACGCCGCGCAGCTTCGACTTCACGCCGCAGGACCATGCCGATTTCGGTCCTGCGCTCGGCCTCGATTTCGAGGGTGCGGCTGCCATGTCCGGCGCGCGCTTTGCGGCGCTGCGGGGGCAGATGGCGCGGCTCCACCGGGCGCTCGCGCAATTCATGCTCGACCGGCAGACGGAGACCAATGGCTATACCGAGGTCAATCCGCCGCTGCTGGTGCGCGATGAGGCGGTGTTCGGCACCGGGCAGTTGCCCAAGTTCGCCGAAGACCTCTTCCGCACCACCACCGGCCACTGGCTGATCCCGACCGCCGAGGTGAGCCTCACCAATCTCGTGCGCGAGCAGATTTTGACCGAGGCTGCGCTGCCGATGCGGTTCACGGCGCTCACGCCCTGCTTCCGCTCGGAGGCGGGATCGGCCGGGCGCGATACGCGCGGGTTCATTCGCCAGCATCAGTTCGAGAAGGTCGAGCTGGTGGCGATCTGCACGCCCGATCAGGCGGCGGCGGAGCATGAGCATATGCTCAAATCCGCCGAGGGCATCTTGGAAGCGCTGGGCCTGCCCTATCGCCGGATGCTGCTCTGCGCGGGAGACATGGGCTTTTCCGCAACCAAGACCTTCGATCTGGAAGTCTGGCTGCCGAGCCAGCAAACCTATCGCGAGATCAGCTCCGTCTCGACCTGCGGCGACTTTCAGGCGCGGCGCATGAATGCGCGCTACCGTCCCGAGGGCGAGAAGGGCACGCGCTTCCTGCACACGCTCAACGGATCGGGCCTCGCCGTGGGGCGGACGCTGGTGGCGGTGTTGGAGAATTACCAGAATGCCGATGGCAGCGTGACGGTGCCTGAGGCGCTGCTACCCTATACCGGCGGCCTCGCCACGCTGACGCCCGCCTGATGCGCATTCTGCTCACCAATGATGACGGCGTGAACGCGCCCGGCCTCAAGGTGCTGGAAAAGATTGCCCGCTGCTTTTCGGACGACATCTGGATCGTCGCACCGATGGAGGAGCAATCGGGCGCCGGGCATAGCCTGACACTCTCCCGCCCGCTGCGCCTGCGCCAGCATGGCGAAAAGCATTATAGCGTCTCCGGCACGCCCACCGATGCGGTGATGATGGCGGTGGGGCATCTGATGAAGGACCAGAAGCCCGACCTGCTGCTCTCCGGCGTCAATCGCGGCGCCAATCTGGGCGAGGACGTGACCTATTCCGGCACCGTCTCGGCGGCGATGGAAGGCGCGATCTCCGGCGTGCGCTCGATCGCGCTGAGCCAAGTCTACTCGCGCGAGGGGCTGGGCGACAGCATCCCGTTTGAGGCGGCCGAGGCCTGGGGCGAGCGGGTGGTGCGCGCGCTGCTCAAGCAGGATGCGCTGGAGCGCACGCTCATTAACGTGAACTTCCCGGCCCTGCCCGCCAGCGCGATCAAGGGCATCAAGGTCGCGCGCCAGGGCTTCTACGACATCGACCGCACCCGCATCGTGCCAGGCACCGATCCGCGCGGTTATGATTATTTCTGGTTCGGCCTGCACCACAGCGACTCAGCACCGGAAGCAAGCGACCTCGCGGCGGTGGCGGAGGGTTATGTCTCTGTGACGCCGCTGCACTACGACCTGACGCACTATGAATTGCTGACGGCGCTGGAAGCGGGGCTGGCGGGGGCCGGGGAATAACGGCAGTGATCTGAAGCCCCTTCTTGGAAGATGAGGGGAGAAGGTTCACCCCTGCCCCTACCTCGCCTTGCACCCTGCCCTCCCCGCTGGCACAAGGCCGGTGATGTTCCAGCGCGACGATCCCCGCGTGCCGCCGCGCGCCTTTTTGCGACGGCGCTCGTCCCTGCCGGTCTGGGCGGACCTCGCGTGGCGGGTGGGCGCGATTCTGATCCTCGCGACCTTCGTTCTGCTGGTTCACTGGTTTGAGCGAGACGGGCTGCGCGACAATCTCGACGGGGAGGTCAGCTTTGGCGATGTCGTCTACTTCACCGCCGTGACTGTCACCACCGTGGGCTATGGAGACATCGTGCCGGTAACGGACCGCACCCGGTTGTTCGAGAGCATCTTCGTTACCCCGGCGCGCATCTTCGTCTGGCTGATCTTTCTTGGCACGGCCTATCAGTTCGTTTTCCGCAATGTTTGGCACAGGTGGCGCATGTCGCAGATCCAGAAGTCCCTCACCAACCACATCATCGTCGCCGGCTTCGGCACGAGCGGTTCCGAGGCGGTGCGGGAGCTGGTGGCGCGCGGCACAGACCCACGCTGCATCGTCGTCATTGAGCGCAGCGACGAATCACTGGCGCTGGCCGAGGCCGCTGGTTGCAACATCCTGAAAGGGGATGCGACGCGCGACCAGACGCTGATGGACGTGCGCGTTCAGGAAGCGCAGGCCATGATCGTCTCGGCCGGACGCGACGACACTTCGATCCTCGTGACGCTGACGGCTCGCCATCTCGCGCCCGATATCCCGCTGAGTGTCGTCGTGAGGGCGCCAGACAACGAGTCGCTCGCCCGCCAGGCGGGCGCGACGACGGTCATCAATCCGGTCAGTTTCGCCGGACTGCTGCTCGCCGGTTCGTGCCAAGGCGCCCATATCGCCGATTATATGGCCGATCTTGCTGCATCTGGCGGGCGCGTGCAGCTGCGCGAGCGCCGCGTCACGCAGGCCGAGGTGGGCGAACCGCTGAGCGCGATCCAGACCGGCCTGGGCGTGCGGCTCTACCGGGCCGGGCGCGCTTATGGTTTCTGGGAGCCAGAGGCCGCGATGCTCTATGCGGGCGACATGATCATCGAGATCATTCCCAACGACGGCGAAACACCGCCCAGCCCCAGCCCGGCGTAACGGCGCAGATGGACCGCGCGGGACGACTCGCCTTTTGCTTGCCGGCGCCCTATATGCGCGCGCAATCATGGCATTGAAAATTCCCGACGCGCCCAAGGTGGGCATGGTCTCGCTCGGCTGCCCCAAGGCGCTGGTCGATTCAGAACGTATCCTCACCAAGCTGAGGAGCGATGGTTACGCCTTGTCCCCGGACTATGATGGCGCGGACGTGGTGCTGGTGAATACCTGCGGCTTCCTCGACAGCGCCAAGGAAGAAAGCCTCGAGGCAATTGGCGAGGCCATTGCCGAGAACGGTCGCGTGATCGTGACCGGCTGCATGGGCAATGAGGCCGAGCTGATCCGCGCCCGCTTCCCGCAGGTGCTCGCCATCACTGGAGCGCATCAGTATGAGGATGTGGTCAATGCGGTGCATGATGCCGCGCCGCCCGTCCCCAATGCCTTTGTCGATCTGGTGCCCGAGGGTGGCCTCAAGCTCACCCCGCGCCATTATGGCTATGTGAAGATCAGCGAGGGCTGCAACCACAGCTGCGCCTTCTGCATCATCCCCGATTTGCGCGGGAAGCTCGCCAGCCGGCGGATCGATGCTGTGCTGCGCGAGGCGGAGAAGCTGCTCGCGGCGGGCACCAAGGAACTGCTGATCATCAGCCAGGACACCTCTGCCTATGGCGTGGACGTGCGCCATGAGGAGCGGTTGTGGAAGGGCGAGCCTATCCGCACGCATATGACTGACCTCGCCCGCGCGCTTGGCCAGCTGCGTACGCCGCAGGGCGAGCAGCCCTGGGTGCGGCTGCATTATGTCTACCCCTATCCGCATGTCGACGCGGTGATCCCGCTGATGGCGGAGGGGCTGCTGACGCCCTATCTCGACATCCCCTTCCAGCACGCCGCGCCCAATGTGCTGCGCGCCATGAAGCGCCCGGCCAACGAGGCCAAGGTGCTGGAGCGCCTGCGCGGCTGGCGGGAAATCTGCCCCGATATCGCAATCCGCTCCAGCTTCGTCGTCGGCTTCCCCGGCGAGACGGAGGCGGACTTCCAGTATCTGCTCGACTGGCTGGAAGAAGCGCAGCTCGATCGCGTCGGCGCCTTCCGCTTCGAGCCGGTGGAAGGGGCGCAGGCCAATGCCCTGCCCGACCATGTGCCGGACGAGATCAAGGAAGAGCGCTTCCAGCGGATCATGGACGCCTGCGCGCGGATTTCAGCAGCGAAGCTGGCGGCCAAGATCGGCCGCACGCTGCCTGTGGTTATTGACGAGGTTGGCGAACCGGATGAGGACGGCAGTGTCGGGGCGACCGGCCGCAGCCAGGCTGACGCGCCTGAGATCGACGGGCACGTGTATCTGCGCGATGTCAATCCGGGGCTTGCGGCGGGTGATTTCGTCTCGGTGGAGATCGAAGATGCGGACGAGCACGACCTGTTTGGCGTGCCGATTTCGGTCTGACCAAGCTTTCCAGCCTGCCGTTTGTGTCGAGCGAAGTCGAGACACGGGAAGAGCGGTGCTTGTGTGTCTCGACTTCGCTCGACACGAACGGGAGGTGGGGATTGCGGGCCTACTGTGCCGCCGCGAAGGCCTCCTTCCAGGCCGGTTTCACCGCGCCCAGCACTGCGACATCCACCGGCACTTCGATCTCGTAGATCCCTTCCGCATAGGGTCCGGCCTCATAGGGCATGATCACGAAGTGGAGGCGGTTGAGCGCGCCGCCACCTGACGTCGCGGCAATGATCGTCTGCTTGGTTGGATCGACACATTGGTCGAATTCGGGGATCGGGCTGCCCTCGCCGCTGCCGACCGGCTCGCCGCGCCGCTTGGCGCGCTCGGCGTCCAAAGCCGCGCAGAAGCGGTCTTTAACGGCGCGGCCTAGCGCAGCAATGTCGAACAGGTCGCTGGCCTCCAGCGCCTTGTTCCCAGCCTTGTCCCAGTAGAGCACCTTGACCAGCGGCATGCCGTGAGCGCCGCCGGTATAGCTATAGCCTTCGCTGCGCAGAACGAGCAGCGTCGGCACGTCGGCCGCCACGGACCAGTCCTCGGTGTAGCTATAGCCACGGAAGGGATAGCCGGCTTCCTTTGCGGAGGCTTCTTCTGCCCGGATGCCGTCCTCCGTTTCCTTGCGCTGCTTCTCCGCGCTCTCCTGCAGCATGGCATCGAGCGGGGCGATGGCAGCGGCCGCGGCAGGCCAGCTGACGCGAAATTCGGATTCGCCCTTGGTGAACGCCACCGACTTGCCCGCCACGGCATTGGCCTGCATCGCATTGGCGGGCTCGGCTGCGTTGGCCGCGTTTTCTACCGGCGCCTGCATATTGTTGGGGACGGTCTCATTGCCGCAGGCGGCCAGCGCGATGCAAAGGCTGAGCAGAGTGGCGGACTTGATGGGGGCCATGGGGCAATCCTTTCACGAATGGGGCGAGCCTAACGGATCAGCCGGCGCTTGCCGAGGCCCCCTGCGCACTCTAACCCTGCATTATGACGGACCCAGCCGATCTCGTGCGCCCCGACACGGGCCAGACCGCCCATCTCATCCACCTCATCGATGCCGCCAGCCATGAGCAATGGCTCGCCGGACGGACCGAGCGGGAACGCGCCGCGCTCGTGGCGCAGAATTACCAGCCAAAGGCCTATGCCCACGCCATCCTGCCCGGGGAAAAACCCGATGCATGGAGCGTGGTGACATATGTCGCCAATGTCGACTCGCTCTCCAGCTGGTGCCTCGCCAAACTGCCGGGCGTGCTGCCCGCGGGAACCTATCGCCTGGCCGAGCGGGAGCCGGGCCCGGCCATCTTCGGCTGGATGACGGCGCAATATCGCTTTGAGCGCTACAAGGCCAAGCCGGCGGCCAAGGGGCCTTGCGTTCTGCTCACCGGCCAGCCCGGCGCCATTGACGGTGCCGCCGCGCAAGCCCGCGCGACCGCACTGGTGCGCGATATGGTCAATACGCCGACGGCCGAGATGGGGCCGGGCGAGATCGAGGCGCAGACGCGCGCGGTCGCCGATCGCCATGGCGCCACCATGACCGTGACGCGCGGCGATGCGCTCGAATCGGGCTATCCGATGATCCACGCCGTCGGCCGCGCGGCGGACCGGGCCAATGCGCCCCGCCTCATCGAGCTGGTCTGGGGCCCCGAGGATCATCCCCGCGTCGCGCTGGTCGGCAAAGGCATTACCTTCGATACCGGTGGGCTCGACATCAAGCCGGCTTCCGGGATGCGCCTGATGAAGAAGGACATGGGCGGCGCGGCCCATGCGCTGGCGCTGGCGGATCTGGTGATGGGTGCGGGCCTGCCGGTGCGCCTGCACCTGCTGCTGCCGGTCGCCGAGAACGCCATCGCCGGCAATGCCTTCCGCCCCGGCGATGTGCTGCGCAGCCGCAAGGGGCTGACCGTGGAGATCGGCAATACCGATGCGGAGGGACGGCTGGTGCTCGGCGACGCGCTGACGCGGGCCGGCGAAGACAAGCCCGAACTCATCATCGACTTCGCCACGCTGACCGGTGCGGCGCGGGTCGCGCTCGGCCCGGACCTGCCTGCGCTCTTCACCAATGACGATGCGCTGGCGGCCACGCTGGCCAGCTGTGGCAGCGACGCGGACGATCCGCTGTGGCGCCTGCCCCTATGGGCGCCCTACAACGACCTGTTCAAGAGCGACATCGCGGACCTCTCCAACAGCGGCGAAACGCCTTTTGCCGGCGCCTCTACGGCGGCGCTGTTCCTCCAGCGCTTCGTGCCGGACAAGACCCCATGGGTGCATTTCGACACCTTCGCATGGCGGCCGACCGTCAAACCGGGGCGCCCTAAGGGGGGTGAGGCGTTGGGCCTGCGCGCGACCTTCGCCATGCTGCAAAAGCGCTACGGACAGTCTGGGGATTGAGCGATCCGGGCATCTGCGCCAAGGGCCGGGATGCACCGTTGCGGTCGGGTATCCCTTGACCTTTCGGCCTGTTTTGCCGCAGGGGGCGCCGATGAAACAGACCATCGCCGGGACTAGCGTGGCGTCGTCGCCCGAACGCAAGAGCGTGAAGCTGGATGGGACATCCCGCAGCTACGATCCGCGCGTGCGCGCGATCCGGCCCGATCTGGCCGATGTGGCCCTCGCCGATCTGTATTTCGCGCCGCATTATGCCGCGCCGGTGCCGCGCAGCTGCGTGGTGGCCGCCACGATGCTGCGCGCCGCACCGGACGTCGCCGCAAGCGCCGTGAGCGAGCTGCTCTATGGCGAGAGCTTTCACATGCTCGATGCCCGCGCCGGCTGGGCCTGGGGCTATTGCGGCCATGACCATTATGTCGGCTATGTGCCGCTGGACGCGCTGGGCGAACCTGTCGAGGCCAGCCATGTCGCACGCGGCCTCGCGCCGGTGTTCGCGGCGGCCGATATCAAGTCACCGGTGCAGATGCTCCTGCCCGCCGGTGCCAAACTGGCCGGTACGGCGCAGGGCGATTTTCTCGCTATCGATGGCGGGTTCGTTCATCAGCGGCACGTCCGCACCCTCGCGGATGTCGAGAGCGACTGGGTTGCCGTCGCGGAGCGCCACTTGGGCGCGCCCTATATATGGGGTGGCCGGGGCCTGGGGCTCGATTGCTCGGGGCTGGTGCAGATCGCTCTGGCTGCCTGTGGGATAAACGCACCGCGCGACACCGACCAGCAGGCCGAGGCCGTCGGCGAGGCGCTGGGCGACAATGCGGCGCTCCGACGAGGCGACATCATCTTCTTCCCCGGCCATGTGGGGCTGATGGTGGATGGCGAGCGCCTGATCCATGCCAATGCTCACGCGATGGCCGTGACCATCGAGCCGCTGGACGATGTCGTCGCGCGGCTCCGCGACACGCATGAGCAGCCGGTGACAGGCCGGCGCAGGATTACGACATGACAAAGATTTTCATTGACGGCGCCGCCGGGACCACCGGCATCCAGATCCGGGACCGGCTGGAGGGGCGCAGCGAATTCGATCTCATCACGCTGGGCGATGCCGCCCGCAAGGACGATGGCGCGCGCGCCGAAGCGATCAACGCCGCCGATATCGTCATTCTCTGCCTGCCCGACGACGCGGCGCGCCAGTCCGTGCAAATGATCGCCAATGATCGCACGCGGGTGATCGACGCCTCGACGGCGCATCGCGTGGCCGACGGCTGGGTGTATGGCATGCCGGAGGTCTCCGGCCATGATGCGGTCGCGAAAGCCCGCTTCGTGAGCAATCCCGGCTGCTACTCGACCGGCTTCATCGCGCTGGTCGCGCCGCTGGTGAAAGCCGGCATCATCCCCGCCGAGACGCAGCTCACATGCAACGCCGCCTCCGGCTATTCCGGCGGCGGCAAAGCCATGATCGCCGAATATGAGGGCGCTGATGGCGCGCCGAGTGCCTTCCGCACCTACGCGCTCGGCCTTGGCCACAAGCATGTGCCCGAAATGCAGGCCCGCTGCGGCCTGACGCATCGCCCGCTGTTCGCGCCGGCTGTCGTGCCGGTCTATTCTGGCATGATCGTGGACGTGCCGCTGCATAGCGATCTGCTGACCAATGGCACGGATGCCCGCGCCATGCGCGCAGCACTGGCCGAGCATTATGCAGGCTCGCCGATCATCAGCGTGGCGGATGGCTATGAGGCTGCGACGCTCCCCATCGAGTTGCTGCGGGACAAGGACATCATGCGTCTGTTCGTGTTTGCGGATGAAAACAGCGCGCAAATCCGTCTGGTCGCGGCGCTCGACAATCTCGGCAAGGGCGCGTCCGGTGCGGCCGTGCAGAACCTCAACCTGATGGCGGGCCTGCCGGAGACGACGGGGCTGCGCCTTTAGGCAACGGCCAGCGGATTCCCGTTCCCGTTCCCATTCGTGTCGAGCGAAGTCGAGACACTTTGCCACTGCGCTTGACGTGTCTCGACTTCAGCTTGCAGCTGAAGTTTATCCTGAGCGCCCGCCTGCGGGCAGTCAAAGGGCTCGACACGAACGGCAGGTGGACTGGGCGCGCCCCTTTGCACCCCGCCACCGACTTCCTATCTTTGAGGCAACACACCCCCTCCTCGAAAGGACGCCCACTCATGAGCGCGACTGCAACGCTGGCCGGCGGCTGCTTCTGGTGCACAGAAGCGGTCTATCAAAATCTCGCAGGCGTCGAGTCCGTCGAGAGCGGCTATATCGGCGGCAGCAAGCCCAACCCCACTTATGAGGAGGTCTGCTCGGGCAGCACGGGCCATGCCGAAGCGATCCGCATCACTTATGATCCGGCCGTGATCGGCTATGGCGATCTGCTCGATATCTTCTTCGCCACGCATGACCCGACGACGCTGAATCGGCAGGGAAATGACATCGGCACCCAATATCGCTCCGCAATCTTCCCGCATGATGCCGGGCAGGAGGCAGAAGCGCGCGCTGCCATGGAACGGGCACAGGCGGACTGGCCGAGCCCCATCGTCACGACGATCGAGCCGCTTGCCACCTGGTATCCTGCCGAAGATTATCACCAGCAATATTGGGATCGGGTCGGCGACCGGAACCCTTATTGCATGGCGGTGATCCCACCCAAGCTGCAGAAGCTGCGCAAGGGCTTTGCCGACCGCCTGCGAAACTGAGGGGAAACGGGGGCCATTCCGGCGCAGCAGGCTTGCGCGACGGCGGGAAGCCGCTCAGACAGTGCTCCTGTCCCCGATGGACATTGGAGAGGCTGCCATGGTTCGACCTGCCCTGCTGATCGCCGCGAGCGTGCTTGGACCGCTCACCCTGCAGGGCTGCGTCGCCCGTACGGCCTATAAGGTGGCCAAGGCGCCGGTCGATGCCGGTGCGAAGATGGCTGACTGGGCAACGGTCAGCGGCGACGAAGCGGATCGGGAACGGGGTCGCGAACTCCGGCGCAAATGCAAGGCGCGCTACGACCCTTATTATTGCGAATGAGGCAGGAGGGCGGGACTAGCCGCCCTCCCCTCGATTGTCAGAACCTCAGCTTTCCCAGACGCGGCTGACGGCCACGCGCGCATCCCGCGGAATGTAGCGCGGGCGAGACGGCCGGGGCGCCGGGCGGGAGGCACGAATGGCCGTCGCCGCCATCAACGGCGCACAGAAGAAGCGCAGGGCCAGCGACACGAAGCCGATAAAGCTGAGGAGCGCGATGCCCGTGCCAAGCAGCCCGATGGCGAACAGGCAGAGCACTGCCACGGCGAGCGACGCGCACCCTGCGATCGTCTCTGGCCGGGTCGCTGCAAAGGGCGATTCGTCGGCCAGTCCGGCGAACTTGGGCGTACGTCGCCAAGCGAGCGGGCGATTCGAGAGGCCGGCAATGCCTGCGACCAGCACGACATAGCTGAGCGAGGCGCGGGCGATCTCGCCCCACACCATGGCGCCAGTGTCATAGCAGCCGGACAGGCGATAGCGATGCACGAGCCGCACCCACCATGTCGCCGCACCGATGAGCATCAGCAGACCGGCGATGGACGGCACCTTGACCGGCTCCATAGCGCCGATGGCCAGCCCGACGACCATGGCAATCATGCCCCCCACGCTGACGACGAGCGCGGCCAGCGTCTGCAACGGCGCGAGGCAGCGCACGACTTCCAGCAATTTGGTCCAACCCGGCAGTGGCGCGGCAAAGGGCGCCGGCAGGAACAGGCGCCAGTGACGACGCAGCTGCTGCACCGGACCCGCCGTCCACCGGAAGCGCTGCTTCTTGTAATCGTCGAAGGTCTCGGGGATCAGGCCGCGGCCGAAGGTCTCGCCGAAATACAGGCCCTCATAGCCGACCTTGCGCAGGCGCACGGAGACTTCCGAATCTTCCGTGAGGCACCATTCCGCCCAGCCACCGGCTTTCACCAGCGCATCCTTGCGCATCAGGCACATCGTCCCGATGGTGAAGGCGCCGCCATATTCACTCACGCCGGGGTAATCGACCTTGTTGACGGGCATATATTCCCAATAGCAGGCACTCAGATAGTCATTGCCCTCATAGTCGCGATAGTCGTGGGGCGTCTGAATGTAGCCGAGCTTCGGATCGGCGAAGAACGGTAGCAAGCGCGAGAGGAAGTCGTTGCGGGAGTAATAATCGGCATCGATCACGCCGATGATCTGCGCATCGTAGGCGGTCTGCTCAAGGAGGAAATTGAGCGCGCCGGCCTTGGCGCCCGGCAGCGGGTCGACATGGAAGAAGCGGAAGCACTCCTTGCCGAGCTTCGCGTTGAGGCGCGCGCAATGGGCTTCCAAGGGCCTCCAAAGAGCTTCGTCCTTCGTATTGTTATCGCAGACCAGAACTTCGAAATTATCGTAATCCTGCGCGGCGAGGCGGTTCATCGTCTCGATCACGATCTCGGGCGGCTCGGCATAGCAAGCGAGGTGCAGCGAGACCTTGAGATGCGCGGCCGCGGGATCGGATGAGGGGATCGCCACCGGCAGGCGCCAGCGCTCATGCGTCAGCACTGCTTCGCGCGCCACGCTGGCGATGAGATTGGCGAGGAAGGCGAACAGGGTCAGCCCCAGCGCGGCGAAGGCCAGCACCATCAGCAATGGCGGCAGGCCGGCTTCGAGAATGAACAGCGTGCCCCACAGGCTCGTCATCACGCTGCCAAGCCCGGCGCCAGTCAGCCAGAGGATGCCCGGCATGCTGAAGCGCACGAGATAATAGCGCGCAATTGCGACCAGCGTGATCGCGGCGAGAAAGATGGGGATGACCGAGCCGATCTGCCAGGTGACCAGCGCCGTGGCGAAAAGCGCGCCGAACGAAGCGCCCAAAAACTCGTGCACTTCCTCGGAAACTGGCCGAGAAATACGATGCGGCGCAGAAACGGCACGAAGTGTCAAAAGTGCAGCCGCGAGTGTAAAAAATGCAACGAAGATCAACGAAGAATCGAGATCAACTCTGGATAAGGCGATCAATTATTCAGTCCTCCGTTTACTGCCGACACGCCAACTGGATTTGCCGCGTCCGTGCATAACGCATGGATTTGACAATCGAGCCTTCACGAACTCTTCAAAAACCGCAAACCAGCCAGCGGCAAACCGTGCATGAGCCGCCGCTGCCTGCCACAGGTGCGAGATTCGCGAGGATGGCCAGCGGTCGATCGCCCCCGCCCGTCCCGCATATTTTCGACCGACTCACTGCTCAGGCCGACCTCACGCAGCCGCGCGCCGCAGACGATCGTTGATGGCAAGGCCGAGCCCTTCAGACGGGATCGGCGCCACCGAAATGCGCGCCGCCGCGCTCTCATCCGCCTCGTGCAGAGCGGCGAACAGATGCGCGGCGGCTTCGATCAGATCACCGCTCGGGCTGAGGTTGCGCTGGGATGGTCCCGGACCGAAACCGATGTGGAAACTGCCCGGCGCAGGGTCCGTGCAGTTGAGCATCAAGGGTTTGGATGGCGCATAATGGCTTTCGAGTTGGCCGGGCGCGGTAATCCCTGCACTGGCTGCCGGTGCGCGCACTGGTCGTCCGGTGATCGCTTCCAGGCGCTCCGGGGTCACGGGGCCGGGCCGCAGCAGGATGATCGCATCGTCGAGCGGCTCGACGATGGTCGATTCCACGCCATCGCTGGCTGGCCCGGCATCGAGGATGAACGGGATACGCCCGCCGAGGCTAGCCAGCACATGGCTGGCGCGGGTCGGGCTGATCGCGCCGGAGCGATTGGCCGAGGGGGCGGCCAACGGCACGCCCGCCGCGCCGATGAGCGCGCGCATTGCCGGATGCGATGGCAGCCGCACCGCCAGCGTGGGAAGACCGGCGCTGGCAAGCCCGGCGACGGGACTATCGGGCAGGCGCGGCAGGACCATGGTCAGCGCGCCTGGCCAGAATGCCTCGGCCAGCGCCTGTGCCGTGGCGTTGAACGACACCAACTGGCGCGCCATCGCGACATCGCTGACATGGACGATCAGGGGATTGAAGGACGGGCGGCCCTTGGCCTCATAGATGCGCGCCACGGCGAGATCGTTGGTCGCATCGGCGGCGAGACCGTAAACCGTCTCGGTGGGCACGGCGACCGGTTCGCCGGCCATGATCAGCGCGGCGGCTTCCGCCAGCCCGGCGCTGTCATAGGCGCGAATACGCGTTTCGAGGGACCGGGTGGCGCGGGACATGTGCGGCCTATAGCCGCGCCGCGTGACACATTGAAGCGGCATGATAGCGTGGCGGCGACAGGGCGGAGACCGGTGCCGCCGGCCTTCGCGTCTTGACCTCGCGGGAACGGCCCGCCACGGCTCAATCCATGATGACCGAGGGAAATGCCATGTCCACACCATCCATGGACGATGCGCTCGCGCGGATCGCCGCCGCGCTCGAACGGCTTGCGCCGAATGCCGCCGCCACCCCCGACCTGGAAGCGCATCCGGCCTATCGATGGGATGGGAAGATGCTGGTGCCTATCGAGGGCTTCGAGCCGATCGACTACGCCCTGCTGACCGGCATCGACGCGCAGAAAGAGGCTTGCCTTGAGAATACCCGTCGCCTCGCGCGGGGCCATGCGGCGCACGACATTCTGCTGTGGGGTGCGCGGGGCACGGGCAAGTCGGCCACGGTGGCCGCCTGTGTCGGCCAGGTGCAGAAGGAAGGGCTTCCGCTCGCGATGGTCGAGATCGCCACGGACGATCTGCGCAGCCTCGCAACGCTGTTCTCGCTGCTGCGCGCCGCGCGCCGGCCGATCGTCCTCTACATCGACGACCTTGGTTTCGACGGTGACTTTGGCGCCGATGCACGAGCGCTGCGCTCGCTGCTGCAGGGTGGCGCCAGTGCGCGCGGGAGCCATGTGCGGCTCTATGCGACCTCCAACCGACGCCACATCGTGCCGCGCTCCATGAGCGAGCAGGATGACCCAATCAATCCGCGCGACGTCGTGGACGACCGGATGGCCCTTTCCGATCGGTTCGGCCTGTCGCTCGGCTTCCATGCGCTCGATCAGGATGCCTATGTCGCCATCGTGCGCCGCTACGCCGCCCGTTATGAGCTGGACGTCGATCCACTGGCCGCGATCCAGTGGGCGACCCAGCGCGGCAGCCGCTCGGGCCGGGTGGCCTGGCAATATGTGGTGGAACTGGCGGGGCGGGCAGGCATTACGCTCGACCGCTGAGGATGGTGCCGAGACCACGATGAAAACTGTGCTCCTGCGAAAGCAGGAGCCTAGGGCGGGGTTTTCTCTTCGGCTGCTCCCTGGGCTCCTGCTTTCGCAGGAGCACGAGGCACAATCAATTCTGCAAAAGGCTCAGGAGGCTGGCGCGCGCTCCGGCGTCGGCGCGGCGGCCGGTTTTGCGGAATTGCTCACACGCCAGATGATCCCGCCGACATCGTCACTGACCAGCACCGATCCATCGGCGGCCACCAGCACGTCGACCGGGCGACCCTGCGCCTGCCCGTCCTTGTTAAGGAAGCCGGTGAGAAGATCGACCAGCTTGCCCTGCGGCCGGCCGCGATCGTCAAAGGCGACATAGGAGACCTTGTAGCCGCTGGGCGGCTTGCGGTTCCAGCTGCCATGCAGGGCCACGAAGGCCCCCTGGCTAAACGGCGCGCCAAGCGCGGACCCCGGCGTGAAGGCCAGGCCCAGGGGCGCCGTGTGCGTGCCCAGACCAAAGGCCGGGCGGCGGGTATATTCGCGCAGATCATCGCGCTGCGGCTGCACGCGCCGGTCGACATAGCCGCCCCAGTAATTCCACGGCCAGCCGTAGAAGGCCGCGAATTCCACATCCGTCATGTAATCCGGCACGAGGTCCGAGCCCAGCATGTCCCGCTCGTTGACGACCGCCCAGAGCGAGCCGGTCCACGGGTTCCAGGCCAGATCGGTGGGGTTGCGCAGGCCGCTGGCGAAGATATTCGCCTCGCCCTTGCGCGGATCGATCTCCAGAATGGCGGCGCGATAATCCTCCGCATCCAGCCCGTTCTCGGCGATATTGCTGTTCGAGCCGACGCCGACATAGAGCTTGCCGTCCGGGCTCGCTGCAAGGCTGCGCGTCCAATGATTATTGGGCGCATTGGCGGGAAGATTGGCGACCTTGCGGCCTTTCACGCTGATCCGCGTTTCGCCCAGCTTGTAGGGGAAGGCCATCAGGCTGTCGGTGTTCGCGACGTAGAGCGTCTCGTCGATCAGCGCCATGCCATAGGGCGAGTTCAGCCCTTCTAGCAGAACATGCCGCTGCTCGGCAATGCCGTCGCCATTGGTATCGCGCAGCAGCGTGATGCGATTGGCGGACACGCCACCAGCGCCGGCAAAGCCGATCAGCTTGCCCATGATCCAATCCTGGATGCCACCGGCTTTGCGGGGCGGGCTGTTGGTCTCCGCCACCAGAATGTCGCCATTGGGCAGGCGCAGCATCTGGCGAGGGTGATCGAGACCGGCTGCGAAACGCTGCACGACGAGACCACGCGCGGCCACCGGCGCGGCGCCATCGGTCCAGCCGACTGGCTTGGCGATCATGACAGTGGGGAGGATCTGCTTGCGCGCCGGCGTGAACTCGGGCTCACGCCCTTCAAGCGCGGTTTCCGGCAGGCGCGCGACATCGGGGCGCGACAGATAATAGAACACGCCACCCGCGATGAGGATCAGCGCGGCGAGTGTCAGCAGGATGATCTTTTTCATGGCGACGATCTTACGGCTACGCCTGCCTTGACGCAACAAGCCGAGCAGCCATGCGCGCCCTTATCTGCGCGGATCAGCCCCGGCCCTTCAGCCAGATCGCGACAGCCACGATCACCCCCAGCGCAAGCCCGGCCAGAATGCCGATCGAGGGCTGCCCGGTCGCGATGCCGACGATCGTGCCAAGGAGAATAAGGCCTGCCAGCGGCGCACCGCCGCCCATGGGTGATTTGTCGCCTGAAGAATTCGGATTGGTCATGTCACGCCCATGCCATGTCCCGCGCCGCGATGCCAGCCGAACAAGCGCGCGGTCTTCGTCGTGCCGTAACTGGACAGATTGCTCCCGCACGGGACTTGGTTAAGCCGTGCTTAGCCAGCGTGGGGCGTCCGGCACGGATAGAGGGCGAAGCTGGCACGGTCCGTGAATGGATTCAGCTGGACCAGAATGACTTGATTTTGCGGGGGCAAGGGATTCGAATATTGAATGCATCTTCCGATCATGGTCGACCGTCGGAGTTACGACGACGCCACCGCATTGATGCGCATTTTCGGCGATCACGCGGGCGTTGAGGCGGCCCAGCGCGCGGATCGCAGCCGCGATGTCGGCAACCACATCCGCTTCTGCCACTGGAGAGAGGTGGAGCGCGTCCTGTTTCTTCTCCAGGTCCAACATTGCGTGGGAACCGTCCATTGACAGCCGCGTTGAGGGAATGATGCGGCTCCCCGCAATTGCCGCTATCATCTCTCCCGGCTCATCCCTCAGTCCCCCCCAACGATGAGCCGGGAGAGAAACCCTCAAACAAGCCCCGCCTTGGCCCGCTCTTCCGCGACAAGTTCCTTGCGCGAGAGCTTGCCGACCAATGTGCGCGGCAGGCTCTCGCGAATTTCGACCGCGCAGACGCGCTCATGCTTGCCGAGCTGCGGGTTGAGCCAGTCCTTGAGACGCTCCCCGTCGATGTCGTCCTGCACCTCGGGCCGCAAGGTCACGAAGGCCTTGGGCACCTCGCCGCGATAATCATCGGGAATGCCGATCACGAGCGCTTCCCGAACGGCGGGATGGCGATACAGCACGTCCTCGACCTGGCTGGGGAAAACCTTGAAGCCACCAACCGCGATCATGTCCTTGATGCGGTCGACCACGCGGAAATAGCCGTCTTGATCGATGGTGCCGACGTCACCGGTGCGCAGGAAACCATCGACGAAGACCTCCCGATCGGCATCCGGATTCTGCCAATAGCCTTGCATTCTTTGCGGGCCGTCAAAGGCGATCTCACCCGGTTCCCCCGGCTGGGCAAGCCGGGACGGATCTTCCCGGTCGAGCAGGCGCACGCGCGTGCCGGGAATGGGCTGGCCGATCGAGCCGGTCTTGCCCGGCCCATCATAGGGATTGGCCGAGACGACGCCGCTGCTCTCCGTCAGCCCATAGCCTTCGACCAGCCGCGCGCCGGTGGTCGCCATGAACCGCTCCTTGAGTGGCAGTGGCAGCGGCGCGCCACCGGAAATGCAGACGCGCAGGGAAGAGAGGTCGGCTTTGGCGAGATAGGGACTGTCCAGCAGAGCCTGGAACATGGTCGGCACCCCGGGCAGCGAGGTGACGCGGGTCCGCTGGATCGCTGCGATGACCTGCCGCGCGTCGAAACGCGGAAGAATGACGATCTCCCCGCCGCGAACGACTGTGCGATTGAGCACCGCCGTGTTGGCGAACACGTGGAAGAAGGGCAGCGCACCCAGAATGCGGTCCTCAAGGGCATGCCAGGGATCGAGCAGGTCGATCTGCCGCGCATTGGCCGAGAGGTTCTGGTGGGTGAGCATCGCGCCCTTGGGTCGCCCGGTGGTGCCACCGGTGTATTGCAGCAAGGCAAGGTCGCGCAGGGGATCGATCGACGGCAGGCTGGAGGGATCATCGCCCAGCAGCGAGCCGAACGAGAGAATGCGCGGATCGGACGGGACATGGTCATCGGCCGACCGCTTGAACAGTCGGTAGAGCAAGGATTTGCCCAGCGGCAGGCCACCGGCGACGGAGCCGACCACCAGCCGGTCGATGCAGGAGCAATCCAGCACGGCGCAGGCATTGCCGAACAGGGGCTTGGCGGAGATGGTCACCAGCAGGGTCGTCCCGCTGTCCTCGGCCTGATGCGCCAGTTCCTCGACCGTATAGAGCGGCGAGAAATTGACCGCGATGGCGCCGGCCATCATCGCGCCATAATAAGCCACGACGTAATGCGGGACATTGGGGAGGTAGAGACCGACCCGGTCACCGGGCTGGACGCCGAGGCCGATCAGCCCGGCAGCGAAGCGCCGTGCATTGCGGTAGCACTCGGCATAGCTGAACTTGCGCCCGTAAAAATCAAGCATCGGGCGGCTGCCGTCCTGCTCCACGGCAGACCGCAGCATCTCCGGCAGCGATAGCGGGGCAAAGTCCTGCGCCCACGCAACGGGGTGATCATAATGGTCCTGCCAGGCGGGTTTTTCGCTCTCCATACGGAGAGGCTATGCGATCCCGCGTGGCAAGGCAACGCCATGCCGGGCGACGCTACGTCGCCCGGATGAATGCTTTTGATCACAGTGTAAATTCGACCCCGAACGCCCCGAATCGGGGCGCGAAATCAGTCTTCGCGGGGGCGGCTCGCGAACAAAGCGGCTTCCTCCGCCAGCATCGTTTCAGACGCGCGGCGCTGTGCGTCCTCGCGCTCCTGGCGCAGTTCGGCGATCAGTGCCTCACGGTCGCCATCGAGACGGTTGTCGGTCGGCGCTTCGATGCCGGCCTTCTTGGCCGCCTTGGCCACCAGTGCATCCAGCTCACGCTGCGAGCACAGGCCCAGCGTCACCGGGTCCTTGGGCTGGATGTTGCTGATGTTCCAGTGCGTCCGCTCGCGGATCGCCTGGATGGTCGTGCGCGTCGTGCCGATCAGCTTGCCGATTGCGCCGTCCGAAACCTCGGGATGGTGGCGCAGAATCCAGGCGATGCCGTCCGGCTTGTCCTGACGCTTGGAAACCGGCGTGTAGCGCGGTCCTTTGGTGCGGCGGACCGGGTCCGGCCCCTTTAGCATCTGCAGCTTGTAATCAGGGTTCTGCTCGCCCTTGTGGATTTCCTCCACCGAGATTTCATGCGCACGGACCGGATCACGGCCGGTATATTTGGTGCCGGCGGTATCGTCCGCGATCGCCTGCACCTCGAGGATGTGCAAACCGCAGAATTCCGCAATCTGCTCAAAGCTGAGCGCAGTGTTGTCGACCAGCCAGCTGGCTGTGGCGTGGGGCATGAGCGGCTGTGCCACGGGACAAGTCCTTCTGTGCAAAATAGAAGGGCCACCCCTCACGGGATGGCCTCGATGGTCGCACAGATAAGCTATTCCGGCTGGATCGGCAAGCGCTCGCGCGCGTCGCGGCGCCCAAGGGGGCGAAAGACCGTTCGGCCCTTACAACGGGCTCAGGCCGCGTGTGCCAGCGCCGGGGCGCCGAGCCAGTGCAAGCTCTCGAGGAACTGCTCCGCGCTGCGCCGCCAGGTGAAGCTGCGCGCATGCGCCGTGCAGGCCGACGGAGAAAGCTCCAGCGCCTGCGTCACGGCGCGCGCGAGATCCTCGTCCATCGTGCCGGTCTGTGCTGTCAGCACGTCGACCGGGCCGGTGACCGGATAAGCCGCCACCGGCGTACCGCAGGCGAGCGCCTCGATCATCACCAGCCCGAAGGTGTCGGTGCGACTGGGGAAGACGAAGACATCGGCAGCCCGATAGGCCGAGACAAGCGCCTCGCCGCTCAACATGCCGAGGAAATGAACGGCAGGATGTCGCGCCTCCAGCGCCGCGCGCGCAGGCCCATCGCCCACCACGACCTTGCTGCCGGGCGTATCGAGCGCAAGGAAGGCCTCGATATTCTTCTCCACGGCGACGCGGCCAACGTGAAGAAGGATTGGCCTCGGCAAGCCGGCAAGCGCGGGATGCCCATCCCCTAGCGGCGAGAATTGCGTGAGATCGACGCCGCGCCCCCAGTGATGCGTGTGGCGGATGCCGGCGCGATGCAGTTCGGCGCGCACTGACGGCGTCGCCGTGAGCACCGCCTGCGCCGCCCCATGAAACCAGCGGAAATAGGGCCAGAACCAGTCCGCCGACAGGCCCGTGCGCCGCTCGACATAATCGGGGAAATTGGTGTGGAACGCCGTGGTGAACGGGCGGTCATGCCGCAGGCACCAGCGCCGCGCGGCCAGACACAGTGGGCCTTCGGTCGCGAGATGGATCGCATCCGGGCCGAACGCCGCGATCATGCGGGCGATCGCCCCCGGCGCAGGCATCGCTAGCCGAATTTCTGGATAAGTGGGGCAAGGTAGCGTGTGAAAGCGGTCGGGCGCGATCACCTCGACCACATGCCCCATGGCGACAAGTTCTGCGCGAACCGCCTGAAGCGTGCGCACGACGCCATTGACCTGGGGTGCCCAGGCATCGGTGACGATGAGGATGCGCCGGCCGGCCTTCGCAGGCCCATAACCGCTCAAGCGGCGGCCTCCAGATCATCCGCAGCGGCGCCTAGGGTGCGCGCTGCCATCACCTCGGCCCAGTGCAGGATTTCCATCCGCCCATCATGATGCTCGACAAGCGCCGTGCATCCCTCCACCCAGTCGCCATCATTATAATAAGTGATCTCGCCGAACTGGCGGATTTCCGCCGTGTGGATGTGCCCGCAGACGACGCCATCGACACGCCGTCGTCCCGCCTCATGCGCAACGATCTCCTCGAAGCGGGTGATGAACGCCACGGCGTTCTTGACCTTGTGCTTGGCGATCTTGGAGAGCGACCAATAAGGCAGGCCCAGCCAGCGGCGGACCTGATTGACGCGGCGATTGAGCGCCATCAGCGCGGTGTAGGCGGCGTCCCCTACGAAGGCGAGCCAGCGATGGGCGAGCATGACCGCGTCGAACTCATCACCGTGCAACACCAGCAGCTTGCGGCCCTCTACGGTCGTGTGGATCATCTTGCGGCGGATTTCGACGCCGCCAAAGCTCATGCCGGTGAACTGGCGGAAAATCTCGTCATGATTGCCGGGGATATAGATGACGCGCGTGCCGCGCCGCGCCCGCTTCATCACGCGCCAGACCACATCGTTATGGGCGGTCGGCCAGTAGACGCGCTTCTTGAGCTGCCAGCCGTCGACGATGTCCCCGACGAGGTACAGCGTGTCGCTGTCCACATTGTCGAGAAAATCGACCAGCATCTCGGCGTTGCACCCCTTGGTGCCGAGATGAATGTCGCTGATCCAGATGGTGCGGTAATGCGCGCGCGGATGACCGCTGCGCACGGCCCGTTCCTGCGCGATTGAGCTGATGGCGTTCATGGCTTTCTCGACCCCCGGGGACACCATTTCCCCGAGCGCGCTCTAGCCGAACAATGTGACAGTTTTTCTGGGAATATGACGGATTTGCGTCACTCGTCGACCCTTCACCGCACCTTCAGGACGATCTTTCCGAAGTGCCCGCCCGCTTCCATCAGCGCATGGGCTTGCGCGGCTTCGCCAAGCGGGAAGACGCGGTCCAGCGCGGGACGCAGCGCGCCCTCCTCCGCCATCGACCAGACCGTGCGGCGGATCTCATCGACGAGCAGGCCCTTGAAGCCCGCGGTCCGCGCCCGCAATGTGGACCCGGTGAGCGTCAGGCGGCGCATCATGATTTTGGGAATGAACAGGTCGGCCTTGGCCCCCCCCAGCACTGCGATGGAGACATGCCGGCCGTCCTCCGCCAGGCACTCCAGGTTGCGCGGAAGATAATCGCCGCCCACCATGTCCAGCACCGCCGTCACGCCCTTGCCATCCGTGATGCGCTTCACAGCTTCGACGAAGTCCTCGCTGCGATAATTGATCGCATGGCCAGCGCCCCATTCCAGCGCGGCGCGGCACTTGTCGTCACTGCCACAGGTGACGATCGTCGTGATCTCGAACAGCCGGCATAGAGCCACGGCCATCGTGCCGATGCCGCTCGTCCCACCATGGATGAGCACGCTGTCGCCGTTCACGATGTAGGCGCGCTCGAAGAGATTGTGCCAGACCGTCATCAGCGTCTCAGGAATTGCGGCCGCTTCTTCCATCGAGAGCGCCGGTGGAATGGCGAGGCATTGGGCATAGTCGGCGCAGACGTATTCGGCATAACCGCCGCCCGCGACCAGCGAACAGACGCGTTCGCCGATCACGTCAGGGCCTACCCCCTCACCCACCGCCACAATGGTTCCGGCCACTTCCAGCCCGGGCAGCGGGGAGGCGCCGGGCGGAGGCGGATAGCTGCCCTGCCGCTGCAGAACGTCCGGGCGATTGACTCCTGCCGCCGCGACCGCAACGAGCACTTCGCCTTGCGCGGGCACCGGCAGAGGAACCTGAACCTCGGTCAGCACATCCGGCCCGCCTGGCTCCCGAATAGCAATGGCGCGCATGGTCTCGGGCAGGTTCGTCACCTTGGCTTGCTCCCCCTGGCTGGCCGTGATCGGCCCTACGTCTAGAGTCCGGTGCGAAAAAGACCAGCCCGGAAAGCAGGATAGGCGGATTGAGATCGCCCCTTCGGGCATGCCGAGGCTTCTGCCAACCCCGGTTGACTTGCGCGGACTTTGGCGCAAGCATGTCGTTATGGATTTCGACGACGCCTCACCCCGGGCGCGGCCCGGCGACCTGATTGCACAGCTGATCCGCGAAGATTTGGATCGGCTTTCGGTCGATGAGCTCGATGAACGCATCAGCCTTCTTTCAGCCGAAATCGAGCGCACCCGCGCCAAGAAATCGAGCGCGGTTCACCATAAGGCAAGCGCTGAGGCGCTATTCAAGAAATGAGGAGAGCGGAGGCAGGATCGCCTTCTGGCGCATATCGGCCTCCGGCAAATCGGTGGATGACAGAGCGGCCCTTGAAGGCGGCTCGCGGCGTGCCGACATTGACCCTAACGCGACCCTCTCTCGGGCCGCAGGAGTAGAACGATATGCCCTCTTTCGCGTCCGCCCTCGAAACAACTCTGCACAATGCCCTGGCGCATGCCACGGAGCGCGCGCACGAATATGCGACGCTCGAGCATCTGCTGCTGGCGCTGATTGACGATGAACATGCCGCAAAGGTCATGCAGGCCTGTGGCGTAGATCTTGGTGAGCTTGGCGACACGGTCACCCATTATCTCGATACCGAACTGGAGAGCCTGAAGGTCTCCGGCGGCGTCGACCCCTCTCCCACCAGCGGGTTCCAGCGCGTCGTCCAGCGCGCGATCCTGCACGTCCAATCTTCCGGCAAGGAAGAAGTGACCGGTGCCAATGTGCTGGTGGCTTTGTTCTCCGAGCGGGAGAGCTATGCCGTCTATTTCCTGCAGCAGCAGGACATGAGCCGCCTCGACGCGGTTTCCTATCTCTCGCACGGCGTCGGTAAGGGCGCTGCCTCGCCGGAGCCGGCCAAGCCAGCCCAGGCCGAGGAAGAGAAGAAGCCGGAGGCCAAGAAGAAGGAAGGCGCGCTCGATCAGTTCACCGTCAATCTCAACGAGAAGGCGAAGGAAGGAAAGGTCGATCCGCTGATCGGCCGCGATTCCGAAGTGGATCGGACGATCCAGATCCTGTGCCGGCGTTCCAAGAACAACCCGCTCTATGTGGGTGATCCGGGCGTGGGCAAGACGGCCATTGCCGAGGGTCTGGCGCGCAAGATCGTCAATGGCGAAGTGCCCGACGTGCTCAAGGAAGCGGTGATCTACTCACTCGACATGGGCGCGCTGCTCGCCGGCACGCGCTATCGCGGCGACTTCGAGGAGCGGCTGAAGGCCGTCGTTACCGAACTGGAAAAAATGCCGCACGCGGTGCTGTTCATCGACGAGATCCACACGGTGATCGGCGCCGGCGCGACGTCAGGCGGCGCCATGGACGCCTCGAACCTCCTGAAGCCTGCGCTTTCGGGTGGCGCGATCCGCTGCATCGGCTCGACGACATACAAGGAGTTCCGCAATCACTTCGAGAAGGACCGCGCGCTGCTGCGTCGCTTCCAGAAGATCGATGTGAACGAGCCGACCGTGGATGATACCGTCAAGATCCTCATGGGCCTGCGCTCGGCCTTTGAGGATCACCACTCGGTCAAATACACGCCCGACGCCATCAAGGCGGCGGTGGAACTGTCCGCGCGGTACATCAACGACCGCAAGCTGCCGGACAAGGCGATCGACGTGATTGACGAAGTCGGCGCGATGCAGATGCTCGTGCCGCCCTCGCGTCGCAAGAAGATGATCACGCCCAAGGAGATCGAGGCCGTGATCGCAACGATGGCGCGGATCCCGCCCAAGACCGTGTCGAGCGACGACAAGAGTGTGCTGGAAACCCTCCAGACGGATCTCAAGCGTGTCGTCTTCGGGCAGGACAAGGCCATCGAGGTGCTCAGCTCCGCGATCAAGCTGTCGCGCGCCGGCCTGCGCGATCCGGACAAGCCGATCGGCAACTATCTCTTCTCGGGCCCCACCGGCGTCGGCAAGACGGAAGTTGCCCGCCAGCTTGCCACGCTGCTCGGCATCCCGCTCCAGCGCTTCGACATGTCGGAATATATGGAGCGTCATTCGGTCAGCCGCCTGATCGGCGCGCCTCCGGGCTATGTCGGCTATGATCAGGGCGGCCTGCTTACTGATGCCATCGACCAGAACCCGCATTGCGTGCTGCTGCTGGACGAGATCGAAAAGGCCCATCCGGACCTGTTCAACATCCTGCTGCAGGTGATGGACAACGGGCGCCTGACCGATCACCACGGCAAGACCGTCGACTTCCGCAACGTGATCCTGATCATGACGACCAATGCCGGCGCGTCCGACATGGCGAAGGAATCGATCGGGTTCGGGGAATCGACGCGCGAGGATGTGCAGGAAGAGGCCGTGAAGAAGCTCTTCACGCCGGAGTTCCGCAACCGCCTCGATGCCATCGTGCCCTTTGGCTATCTGCCGTCTGAAGTCGTCGCCCGCGTGGTCGACAAGTTCATCCTGCAACTCGAGCTTCAACTGGCCGATCGCGATGTGCACATCACGCTCGACGACGAAGCCCGCAACTGGCTCACTGCCCGCGGCTACGACAAGCTGTACGGTGCCCGTCCGATGGGTCGGCTCATGCAGGAGAAGATCAAGCAGCCCCTCGCCGAGGAACTGCTGTTCGGCAAGCTCGTGCACGGAGGCGAGGTTCATGTCCGCCTCAAGGACGACGCTCTCACCTTCGAGATCACGCCTGCTGCGCCCAAGCGCAGCAAGGGGAGTGCTACGCGCAAGGCAAAGAGCGGCCCTTCCGAGGTCTCAGAGCCAAAGAGCTGAACGCCATCGACGGCACAGTTCATATAATCTCGACCGGCCCCGGGCAGTTGCTCGGGGCCGGCTTGTTTTCAGGATATCCGCATCACCATGAGAATGGCTGGGATCGCTCAGGCATGATCAGGCGTTGAAACCCACCGTGCAGCCAACTGTCGTCCTTATTCATGGCTTTGCTGGATTTGCGGTGATGAACCGGCCCCTCGCTGCCGTGCTTCGCAGCACCGGCTATCAGCCCGTCGATCTGAGTTACGACAGTTGGCGGCTGGACCTCGATGGCATCTGCAAACTACTCGGCCCACGCTTGGAAGAGATCGATACAGCGGGCAGCCCGGATCAGCCTCTCCACATCGTCTGCCATTCCATGGGCGGACTGGTCGCCCGCGCGCTCATCAAAGCGCGGCGCCCGGCACGGCTGGGCCGGGTCGTCATGTTGGGAACCCCTAATGCTGGCAGCGAAATAGCCGACACATTGCACCGTTATGCTCTGCTGCGTCCGATCCTCGGCAGGGCCGCCCCGGCTCTGGTCACGCAGCGCCCCGCAGAGATCACTGCAATGCTGGGTGACATTGATTATCCGCTAGGCATCATCGCCGGCGACCGCCCGATGATGCGCTATGGCGCGTCACGCCTTCTGCCCGGGCCGAGCGACGGCAAGGTCAGCGTGGCCTCGACCAGATTGAAGAACGCGACGGACCACATCATCCTCCCGCTCTCCCATATGCTGCTACCCTATCACCCGGCAGCTCATGCCCAGATAAAGCATTTTCTGAGCGAAGGACGCTTCGCTCGTGAGGCAGGGCTTTGACGAAACCCTAAATTTCGTTCATGATACGTTCCAGTCACTGGGGAGACGATCATGAGCCAAATTCAATTCTACACCAACCCGATGTCGCGTGGGCAAATTGTCCGCTGGATGCTGGAAGAAGTCGGCGTCCCGTACGAAACCCACCTGCTCGACTACCAGACCGAGATGAAAGGCCCGGCCTATCTGGCCATCAATCCGATGGGAAAGGTGCCCGCCGTGGTGTACGAAGGAGCGGTCGTCACAGAATGCGCCGCGATTTGCGCCTGGCTGGCGGATCGCTTTCCCGAAGCAGCGCTGGCCCCACCCCTGCCCGATCGTGCCGATTATTATCGCTGGATGTTCTTTGCGGCGGGACCGCTAGAGGCGGCTGTGACGAACCGTGCACTGGGTTTCGTCGCTGAGCCTGGTCGGGAAAGGACTTTGGGCTATGGCAGCTTCGAGCAGACAATCGACACCTTGGAAAGCGCGCTCCGGGGGAAGACGTTTATTTGCGGAGAGATGTTCACGGCAGCCGATGTTTATGTCGGATCGCATATCGTCTGGGGGCTGCAGTTCGGCACCATCCCTTCCCGGCCGATTTTCTCGGACTATGTCGCGCGCCTTGAGAGCCGACCCGCCTATGTGCGCGCGAAGGAAATCGACAATGCGCTTATCGCGCAGGCGCAGTCGGGCAAAGCTTAGTCCAGACTCAGTTCCGGTGCACTCACTCGGGCTGGCCTAATAAGAAAAAGGGCCGGGAGGATGTCTCCCAGCCCTTCTTGTACAAGAAAAGAACCCGGCGAGATCAGTCGCGATTGCCGAGGAACTGCAGCAGGAACGTAAACATGTTCACGAAGTCCAGATACAGGCTCAGCGCGCCCATGATGACGGCCTTGCCCATCATGTCGGACCCGGCAACCTGGAAATACAGGCTCTTAAGGCGCTGCGTATCATAGGCAGTCAGGCCGGCAAAGATCAGGACACCAAGGATGCTGATGACCAGCTGAAGCGCCGTCGACTGCACGAAGATATTGATGACCATGGCGACGAGAATACCGACCACGCCCATGATCAGGAACGTGCCGAAACCGGAGAGGTCCTTCTTAGTCGTATAGCCGTACAGGCTCAGGCCCACGAAAGCCGCTGCCGTGGCGAAAAATGTCTGCGCAATCGAGACACCCGTGAACACCAGGAAGATCGACGACATGGAGAGGCCCATGACGACGGCAAATGCCCAATACAGTGCTTGCGCAGTGCTCGTCTGCAGCTTGTTGATGCCGAAGCTCAGCACCATCACGAAGGCCATCGGGGCCAGCATGATTACCCAGCGCAGCGGGGTCACCAGCACCTGAGCCGCGAAGCCGGAGCTTGCAAACAACAGCGCAACGATACCCGTGACCAGCACGCCGCTGGCCATGTAATTGTAGATCGAGAGCATGTAGGAGCGCAGGCCTGCGTCATAAGCAACCTCGCTCGCATGCGTGGAAGCACCACCGTAGCCCGTAGCGGACGACCGGGGATCTGGCCAATTCGCCATTTTATCATCTCCTCTTTCCGGCAACAGCGCCGGACTATCAGCGCACAATATCGGGCTATGCCCTTAGATTTCAAGTGAAACCGGTCTGCGAGGCTTATCATGCCTGCTGTATCGCCCGCTCTCGATGCGCGCCCATAGACGCAAGGTGACAGCCCGACGCTCTTTCACACAAAAAAAGGGGCCGGATAAGCCGGCCCCTTCCTTGTTCGTCCCGCCGAAGCGGAAAGTTCTTAGTTGCCCGAACCCGGACCGTAGGTGATTTCCACGCGACGGTTCTGGAGTTCACGCACACCGTCGGCCGTGTCGACACGCGGACGCGTCTCACCGAAGGCCTGCGTCGAGATGACGCCGTCGGAGATGCCACGCGAGGTGAGGTAGCCACGGACCGAAGCGTTACGCCGCTCGGAAAGGCCCATGTTGTAGCGCGGCGAGCCCGAACGGTCAGCGTGACCAGCGAGCATGACCTGCGCACTACCGCAGTTCGCATAAGCCGAAACCGCGTTGTCGAGGATCGAGGCAGCATCCGGCGTGATGTCGGCGCTATCCCACTCGAAGAACACGATGTACGGCCCCGGCTGGCACTGCGCAACCGGCGGAGGCGGCGGAGGCGGAGGCGGCGGGGGAGGCGGCGGCGGGGGCGGCGGGGGAGGCGGCGGCGGAGCCGGCTCTTCACCACCGAAGTTGAACACCAGGCCAGCCAGGATGCTGTGGCTGCGAACCTCAGTTTCCAGCGGCGTGCCGGCGGTGTTGATCAGGTCGATGTTGCTGTGGTTGAAGAAGCGATACTTCAGCGACAGATCGACGTTGTTGCTCACCGGATAACGGACGCCAGCGATTGCCTGCCAGGCGAAGCCCGTGTCGGAATCGCGCGTGTCGGGCAGCGAGATCTTGGACCGCGCAACGCCGACGCCGCCGCCGACGAAGCCCTGCAGGCCATCATCGGGACCGAAGTCGAGCATACCGTTCAGCATGATGCTGTCCACGCGAGCCTGGCCGCCGGGCAGAGCCGTCGTCAGGTTCGAGTAGGTGGTGTTCTTGTTCATCGCCTTCTTGTGCGAATATTCGGCTTCCAGGCGGAACGCGCCGAAGTCGTAACCCACATAACCCGCGGCGTCGTAACCGACCTTGTGCGGGGTGTTGGCCGTGACGCCAGTGGTCGCTGCCACACCGGCAACGGTGCCGGCGTCATACGTGGTGTCAGAGTCCTCGACGATGATCGCGCCAACGTCGCCGCCCAGATACCAGGCGCCGTCCTTGGCGAGCGATGGTGATGCCATCGCGGTCGAAGCGAGCGCTATGGCGAGGCCAAGCTTCCGCATATCATTCCCCTTTCAGGTTGATCGTAAAATGCTGCTCGACGTTTTTAGGAGTGCGCCGCAAAGGTTTCAAGCGCACAATCGCATGATGTTGCCTAAATGCCGCATTGTGATCAGCTAATGTTGGCCCTGCAGGAAATATTGCCTGTCGCGTCCGCATGTTGGGAACCGACAACGTCTTTGTGCTTTATGCGTGGTTACGATGCGATGAGGCCGTGTGCCCTTAGGGTATCAAGCACTGAAATGATCGCCTCTCTCGCCTGCGAATCGACGGGCGCGCCCCCGGATGGATTCGCGATTGCAGGCCGCCTGCTGCCAATCACTTTCTCGCCATCAACATAGAAACCGTCAGTCCGCAGACCTTCTTCCCGCCAGTCGCCGGCCTGGAATCTCACGCCACTTTGCGTATCCCGCTTCCAGCAATGCAAGCCCTCGAACGGCGCGAGGAAGCGCCATCCAGCCGCAGTCCACGCCGCAATCATTCGCTCGCACCCCGCCCACTCGCCCGTTGCGCCACTCCCAACGAGCCAGCACGCACCCAGATCGGGCGCGGCGGGAGGCGCTGACAGGCTTGCGCTTTCCACCACTCGCCCGATCGCGATGTCGATGAGCGACAACGCCTCATTATGGGTGAGCTCCTTTTGCGCCTGCCCAGCGGAGAGCAGCGGCAAGCCAAATCGATCGGTCTGAGCCATTGATCGTTATCCTTCTCATGTGGGGAATCGCGCGCGGAGACGCGGATAAGTCAGGGCCAGGGAATGACGAGCGCTCGCCCCGCTCCCCAGCTTCCCAACTGCCTCACTTCGATTTGCATGCCAGCCAAGGCCGCGGCCGCGAGATCGGCCGCAACGTCACTCGCCGCGTAGACACAGGACGGGAGCGTCGTTTCCCATCGCCGCAATGTCACTCCGTCTGCGACGACACTGACCGCATAAGCCTCCCGCTCCTCCCCGAGGGGCGCATCCACGCCGTCGATCCATGCCGAGCCAAGCCGGCTTCTGCGAACCCAACTGATCTCAACATCACCACCGGCCAAAGTCGTGCGCCGCCCGTGCACCGGCGAAAGAGGCATCAGTGCGCGGCCGTCGATCAAAAGGCTGTCCTGCGCGGGCGTACTGTCCCCGCTGCCGATTGCCCTCAGAGTCAGCGTCGTTCCAACCGCGCTTTGCTCGACCGAGATCGGCGCCAGCCGCTCGCGGTCGAGCAGCACGAACCGTTCGCCCGCGTCGTGCCCAGCCATGGCCCATTCGGTGCCCATGCGCCCGCGAACGAGCCGTGACAGACGATAATGCCCCGGCGCGATGACGTCCGCCTGACCAAATTGCAGCGGTTCCTTTCCAATCTGGCAGATGTTCGCGCCGCCGAGCAGAAGATCGTCCCCCACCCCGGTCAACACATCACCGGGATCGTCGAGAATGATCTCAATGCTGCTGGAAAGGTCGATCCGCCACGGCGCGCCCGGAGGCAGCGCGCCACCAGTGCGGCCCATCACGGCGCGCGGCGCTGTGCTGCCAATGGGCTCGGCAATCTCCAGCACCGGATCATAGCGAAAGAGGGCCGCGCGCCGCCACCCGGCATTCGAGCCGGACGCCGCTGCCGCAATCACGGGGCTCGTGGAGATCGTAGTCCCGTCACCCGGCAACTCCACAATCGCCAGACTGGTCGGCCCCTGCACGAGATCGGGCTGGCGGACCGGCTCCCCAGAGGCCCCTGCACCTGCGATGGCCCGCGTGCCGCTCTCAAAAGCCTGCAGACTGAGCCTGACGGCCATGTCATCCCATTCCGTCGTCTCGACGAGCCACTGTCCCGGTTCGCCCGCAACGGTTACAAGATCGCCCGGACCGAGGTCCAGCGCGCTCCAACCAGCGCCGATATTGACGCTTCGGCGCCGTCGCAACGCATTGCGCAGCTTCCGGTCGGCCAGGCGCCGCGCATCATCCGCCCCCATCGCCGCGGGCAGGTCGATTTCCTCACTGCGCATCCCCGGCCCGGCCCGCAACGCGGTCTGCAGGCCAAGCTGATAGTCGCGGGCCGGGTCATGGTGACGGATCGCCAGCCGGGCAGCCACCGTCTCGATCGGTGTGCGGACATGCTGAGGCTCGGCTTGCTTCTCGCCGTCTATGCTGCGCACGGCGGCTGCCGGATCGATGACATCGTCCGTCGGCCTCCCGCTGTTCAACGCAAGCGCCCCCTCGCGCTCTGTCCATCGCACGTCGTGCAGCGAGACGATGTCGCGCATCGCTTCCTCCACTGTCCCTTCCGCCGCGAAGCCCAGCAGGCGGGCTGGATCGCCGTCTCCGGCATGACTGACGGTGCGCCCGGCAAGGTCGGAGGCAATCGCCGGCAGGGCCGCTGGTTCGGCATCAGCGATCACTTCGAACGTCAGCGAGGGAATCCGGTTGCCGAAGTCCGCCAGCTGAAGCCCTTCGAACACGACATAAGCGCAGCCGCGATAAGCAGGGCATTGCGCCACGCCCACTGCGGACGCCACCAGCGGGTCCACCATCTGGTCCGGCCCGCCCAGATACAGCCGAAATGCCGTGAGCGGCGATTTGAAATCCCCGACCGCGCCACGAAGCAGATTGCCGTCCGCCCAGATGCGTCCGATGCCGAGAATAGGCCGTGAGGAAAGCGCAACAGCCAGGCTCGCGGAATAGCTGTAGGTCGTGACGCTTGGGCTGCCCTTGCCTCCACCGCTTGTCGATGTGCTTTCCTGAAGGTCCGTGGCCCAGATCACCGTGCCCGCGACACGGATCGTTCCGTGGATGCGCGGGATCGCCGCGCCGTAGCGGGATGTCTGAACCTGAAGGTCGCTCAGCCGGGGCCCCGTCCGCCCGCCGGGTCGAAAAATCAGGGCATCGACAGACCGTCCGGCGAGCGCGCCGACCGCGCCGCCAATCGCCGCGCCCACAGCGCCGAACGTTCCGCCAAGGGCACTGCCCACGGCGGTGAGAACCAATGTCGCCATGCGCTACTCCTGAAATTGCCACGCGCCCAGCACCGGCCAGGGCGATGGCCCCGGCATCAGCACCACCTTGCCCAGTCCGGCATGAGCATGGACATGACCGCCCCGCGTCACGATCATCAGATGCAACTGCATCGGACCGCTATCGACCAGCAGCACGGCGCCCTCGGCCATCTCCGGCACCGGTGAGAGGCCGCATGCCGCGAGGTTCCGCACCGCCCTCGCCTGCCCCATGCCCCTCAGCTTATAGGTGGGGAGCGTGGGAACAGGAATTCCGGCCCGCCGCGCCGCAAGCGCAACCAGGCCGACACAATCCACCCCCGTTTCCATGCTGCGCCCGTGCAACCGAAAGGGCACGCCGACCAAAGCCAAGGCCTCGGCCGCCATTCGTTTGCCAACGTCCATCACTCAGCTCCCGGGATAGCGCGTCAGCAGGTCCATGCCGGGCAGATGCGGCTCCCCGCGGAAATTGACGGCATTGCCGAACCGCGCCGCACAAGTCGCGAGGCGCTTGTCGCACCCCTGCGTCAACTGCGCGCGCGTGCCTGCTGCCACCGGAAACACCGGCGGTTCCGCCAAGAAAACGCCCCCCGCCTCCTGATCGACAATGGTCTGCAGGAGGCCGCAATTGGGCCCCTCCAGCCAGCGCAACGAGCCGAAGGGATACACCCCAGCCAGCAGGCCACCGCACGCAACGCGGTCATCCGCCACGGCACCAACCGCGACGATCTGCTGATGCCGTCGCAAATCGATCCGGCAATCCGCATCCCCCAGCGTCGCCCGGCAGGTGGCGCTGGTCACCGGCGCGACCGGTCGCTCGAGCGCCGAAGCAAGCGTGGACCGCAGGCTCACCGAATAAGCGCCGCCGCGCCGCTCGATGCTTCCCAGTTCGCCGCGCGCAAGTTCCAGCCAGAGCACCCCGGGTTCGGTCCATTCGGTGAGATGCAGGAGCAGTGTCGCGCCGTCCCAGCGCCCGGCATCGAGATCGACCTCACTGATGGCCGCGCTGCTGATGGCGCCCTGCAAGTCCGTCAGGTCCGGGTCGTTGCCACCCTGCACGATGGCGCTCGGCGTGATCCCGGGTGCTGCCGCATAACGCAGGCCGTGCGCCCGCAGGCCTCGATCATGGCTGGTCAGGCCGATGGTCACGCCATCCCGCCGCTCCAACCGCCAGCAAAAAGCGAGCGCGCAAAGCGGCTTGCTCAGGATCGCCGCAGCGCTCACTCACGCACCTCCATCAGGGGGACGGACGGGACAATGCCCGCCGCAAACGTCTCTCGGTCGATATCCAGCCGGTCTTCGGCAAAGCGCACTGGCACCTCGAAGACAAAGCCCGCCGTCACCACCGCGCCCTCGGGCGGCGGGTCATCGAACGCGATCTCCCCCATGCCCGGATGAGACCAGCCGGCAAACCGCTCGACCCCATCCACCGCAACCCTGATGCTCCCTGCGACGGGCCGCGTGATCCGTCGTTGCTGGGGATCATTCACCCCGTAATTCTTGCGCAACTGGAAGCTCGTCGTCACGCCATCGCCCGTTCCGATCCACTGATCGAACGGCCCCGGCGCGACGCCGAACGGCCCGGACGTATGGTCGAACGTATCACGAAACCGAAACCCTCGCGCTGCACCGCGTCGAGCCCGAAAAAAGGCGATGAGCGTCGCGATATCCGCCTCGGATCGCACGCCCGGTCCCGCATCAAACTGCAGCCGCGCGTCGGCCCATTGCGTGCTGCGCTGCTCATGGCCGGACACGCTCTCCACGATCCGTGTCGAGAAAGCCGGTGCCACCTGCGCGCGATTGCCAATGTCGAGCGGAAAGGCGAGGTCGTCGAAATGCTGCACGTCCGCATCTCCTGAAAGCTGGAAATAGGTAAAGCCGTCCCGCGCGACCTGGGGTAGCGCCCAGATAAAGGTAGCGGCATGGCCGCGCGCCCGCGCAGCATCTGCCGCTGTGGCAATGCGGTCCCAACCGGTCTGCATTGACTCATCGGTGGAGCCAGCCGGCAAAAATCCGGCGAAATAGTGCTGGGCGTCTGGCGGATAGCCGAGGCGCGCGTCCATCGCGGCGCGCCCTGCGGCTGAGCGGGCGGTTCGGCCCTCGGTCACCCAGTCATAATCTTCGATCTGCAACCGGTCGAAAGCCGGCGCGGCCCAGCCTGTCGGCACGTTCGCGCGTTTGAGCTCCGGCGCCTCAGGGTCCAGCACGCTCGGCAGATAGACAAGCAGAAGAAGCTCGGCGCCCGGCGTCTCCGCGCGCACGGCTTCCGCCACGCCCGCCGTCGAAGTGGCCAGCCGAGCGCCAGCCGCATCCAACAAAGCCATCTGCCCGCTGTCGAGAGTATCGCGAACCGTCGGAATTTCCACGGCGGCACTCCCGAACGCGGCGCGCGCAGCATCGTCGTACAGGCAGGGTCGCCCATCCGACATCACCCACCACCAGGGCTCGCCGATCTGGAAACGCACCGCTAGCCCGGCATCCCGCGCGATGCCCGCAAAGGCCCGCGCCACCGCACGCAAATAGTCATTAGCCGCGGCATTGGCTGGCGAAAGCAGGGCGGAGGGCGGAGTCCACCCCGTCAGCGCGGGCGCTCCGTCCCACGCCCGCTGCTTCCACTCAGCTGGGCAATAAGCATCGAACAACTCATAAGAGAGCGACAGGATCAGCCCGAACCCCAGCGCCTTGCAGCGCGCCGCGAAGTCCTCGTGCCAGCGCCGGCACGGCGTCGCCAGCGCACCGCCCGCCAGCGTGACGCGAAAAGCGCTGCCGTCAGGGGCGAGCCGCATATAGTGGCTCATCCCGACATAATGATTGATCGCGCCGCGATAGCCGAGCGCCAGCACCTGCCGCAGCAAGCGCTCGGGCGTCTGATTGTACGCATCATCATAGCCGCTGGCGATGGACAGCCCATGCTCCGGCAGCATCGGATCGCCCATGGCGATGACCGATCCTGCCCCCTCGCAAACCATCTCGCTGACCTCCACCCGGCCTTCGCGGGCGTCAGGAAAGGTCGTCTCTCCCTCATCATAATCGGTCTGGACGATGGAGATGAACAGGCGGTCGATATCCCGTGCATCCACCGGGTCCGCATCGGCCGGTAAGGCAAAGCCACCGACCAACGCGTCGAAGTCGAGGGTGACGACCGCATCCTCCGGACTGCCTTCCGCATAGTTCCAGAGCCGCACATACCAGGCCCGCGCATTGCCGGCCGCGTCCCGCCCCTCAAGCGTCAAGGTCGGGCCCTGAATGGCATCGAGCGGCTTGACCCCAGCACTCCGCCAGCGGAACCGCAAGGTGCAGCCACGATAATCCCGTCGCGTCTCATAACGGAGCAGCGGATGGTCCCATACATCAGCCGATTCCCAGATCAGCCCGGCAAGGTCGCCCGAGCCATGGAACACCGCATCGACGCGCAATCCATCATCCCCGACCGTCACGACGGAGGCCGTCATCGGCCGTGGGAAATTGACGGTCCAGAAAGGTGGCGAGAAGCGCTTGACCACGCCGCTCTCCTGATTGCGCCTCTCGGTCGCCAGCCAGTAGGCCATCGGGGTTATCCTTTGTTGATATCGAGAGCAGCCATTTCGGCGGGCGATCCCACCCGCCCCCGCCCGTTTGTGTCGAGCCCTTCGACCGCCCGCAGGCGGGCGCTCAGGGTAAACTTCAGCCTCTCGGCTCAAGTCGAGACACAGTCATGGACGCGAAAAAGGCCTAATCCCCGAGCGCCCCACGCACCGCCCGCGCCACCTGACGCGCACTGCGCGCCAGCGCCCGCGGCGCGTCCTGCCCGCTGCCATTGACGGTGATCGACACGCGCACGTCTCGTCCGCCCTGGCCACCGACGCCGGGCACAATCTGGCCGCTGTTCGTCGGGACGAACACTTCCGGCCCGCGCTCGCCGACGAGATAGGCCCGCCCCGGCGCCACCGGGCCGCCCGTCGCCCGGCCGGGTAACCCAAGTGCACCGGCGAGGAGGCTCGTTCCCAACCCCAAAAGCCCGGAAGAGCCTCCGCCGCCGAGGATCGCCTCCAGGCCGTTACGAACCGCCGCACGGGCAATCTGGTCCATGACGGACAGCGCGATCTTGCCGAGATCTTCAAAGCCGATCCGCCCCGTGCGGACCGCCCGCAGCAGCCCCGCCTCGATGGTGCGGCTCGCTCGTTCCGCGCCTGTGCTCAGTAAATCCAGCTCGTCGCGCAGACCGCTCGCATCTTCGCGCAAGCGGGCCATGTCGCTGCCCATCGGCGCGAACAGGCTTTGCATATCCTCATCCATCGGGATGCCTTTCCATCATTTTGGCCAGTGCAGATCGGTCGAACGGCGTGACCTGAGGCCCGGCCAGATCGCGCAACACCGCCAGGGCGTCGGCCAGCTCGGCCGGCGTCGCGCGCCAGAACTCGTCGGGGCGCCAGCCGAGCAGCAGCCCGGCCTGCCCGACCAGCGTGCGCGCGATCTCCGCAAAGCAGGCCGACGTCATGCCCCGCCAGCCACGACCTGCCGCATGATTGCCCGCAGCGCCGGCAAGGCCACGCCCACCCCTTGCGCGATCAGCGCGTCGCCCAGATCGGCTCGGGCCATCGCCTCGGGTCGATCCGCAAGGCAGTGCCACAACAGAGCTTCCATCTCGGCGAGGCCGAGCCGCCCGTCCGCCGCGCGCTCGACCAGTGCGAGCAACGGCCCGGTCTCGCGCTCGGCAGCGACCAACGCCGCAAAGGTCGGGCGCACTGTCAGGCAGTGCTCGCCGACCATGAGCGCGGCTTCCCCGCGCGCCTCATTCGCGACCGCCCCGCTCATAGTGCGCTCACGGCGCCTGAGCTTTCCAGCGCGAGCGTATAGGTGCGCTCGCCATTATAGTCGCCGGCATAGTCCAGCCGCGTGACCAGAAACCGCCCACGCAGCTTCTCGCCACTCTCGAAGCTCAGTTCATAATCGGCGATGGCGCCCGCCAGCGCATGATTGCGCAGGCGCGTTTCCGCCGCCGATCCGGTAAAGATGCCAGAGCCTGACACACTCACGGAGCGCACCCCCGCGCCCGGCAGAAGGTCGCGCCAGCCACCGGAATCCTTGGAGGTGACATTCACCGCCTCGCCATTGACGGAAAGCTGCGTCGCGCGCAGGCCCGCCACCGTCGCATAGCTTACCGGCGTGCTGCCATTGCCAATCTTGAGCAGAAACGCGCTGCCCTTCTCCACTGCCATCGCCTTGATCCTTTCTGTATCCGCGTCCCCGCTCGCACCGAGCGAAGTCGAGATGCGGGCTTCAGTTCAGCCGCGCCGCCCGCACGGCATAGTCGGTGCTCGCTCGCCACTCGGTGCGGCTGCGCAGGACGCGTGATCTCTCGAACCGCAAGCTGGTGATCCGCCAGTCGCCCAGATCGCCGTCGATCCCCGCGAGCACGGCATCCACGCGCGCCAGCACGGCGGTCACCCGCGCCAGATCATCGCCACGGACGACCAGCTGGATAGGCAAGCGGAGCGTCAGCCCCGCCACATCCCGTGCGCCCCAGCCGGTCGACATCATCTCGCCGACCAGAAGCCAGGGCGGGCTTGCCTTGATCGGCTCGCCATTGCTCACGAGATTGACCAGCGCCATCAGGTCCGCATCGTTGCGAAGTGCGGCGACGACCGCCCCCCTCACTGCCATCTCGCCGCTCATGCGAGGTGCACCCGTCGCCAGGGCCGCAATAGGGAGACAACCGATGCCGGCAGGTCTCCCTCCAGCCCGTCGCGTCGCGCATACCACTCGCCCGCCAGCCGAACGACGGCGTGCTGAAGCGCATCGGGCACCTCGGCGGTGGCAAGGGCAAGCCCGGCACGATAGGTCACGCGAACCCGTCCGGCCGATCCCGGATTGAGGATGCGCACCCATCCCGCCCCCTGCGCATCGATATCAATGGCATAGGCCGTAACCGGCAGGACGAATGCCGCGCCATCCACCGGCAGCCCCTCAACGCCGCTGATCGCAGTGACCGGTGCCATCGTCAGCCGGCCCCATGCCCCGCTGGCGCTGCGCACTTCGGTCACAGCTCTCTCGATCAGCATCTGGCCGAGATACTGCTCGGCCGCCTCGCTCGCCGCGCGCAGTAGATCGGTGAGCGCAGCATCATCGTCGCTAAGGCTGATGCCCAGATACTGCTTCAGGTCTTCGAGCGGCACCGCGAGCGGCCCGCCCTTCTCGATTGTCACGGTCATGATCGCAGCCGTCCTTCAAGCATGAGAAAAAGGCGCCATGCCGGCGGGGAGAGACCGGCATGGCGCCCCTCATCGGTTCGCCGATCGGGGCCTCCTCAGGAGGCGGCGAACTTCATGAGCTTGATGGCCTCGCTGTTGGCGACCGCGCCGCCGATCCGCTTCACTGCGTAGAAGTGGACGAACGGCTTGTTGGTGAAGGGATCGCGCAGAATGCTCGTCTCGCTGCGCTCAGCGATCACATAGCCATTGGCGAAGTTGCCGAAGGCGATGGAGAGGCTGTTGGCGGCGATGTCGGGCATGTCCTCGGCCTCGATCACCGGATACCCAAGCAGCGTCGCAGGCTGGCCTGCGATCATGCTCGGCTGCCACAGGAACGCGCCGTCACTGGTCTTGAACTTGCGGATCGTCGCCAGCGTCGCGGCATTCATCACGAATACCGCACCCTGCCGATAGGGCGCCCGCAGCGACTGGACGAGGTCGATCAGCCGATCCTGCGGATTGCTGGCCGGGAAGCCGCCCGCTGCCCCGGATGCGACATATTGCAGCGACCCGAATGGACGAACGCTGTCCGCCTGATTGGTGGTGGCATAGGTCAGGAAGCCCTTGGGCTTGCTCGTCCCGTCGCCATTGATGAATGCCGCGCCCTCGGCCCGGCCAAATTCGCGGGCGATTTCCTCGGCGAGCCAGCTCTCCACATCGAACTGGGCATCGTCCAGCATCGCCTGACTGGCCGATGGATTGGCATAAAGATCACCCGAGGGCGGCGCGATTTCCTGGAAGGTGGGGGTCGCCGTCTCGGGCCGCGCTGCCGTCTCGGCCGCCCAGCCGGATACGACACCGCCAGTCGTCACAAGCTTGCGGTATCCCGCCGACCCCGTACGCACCACATTGGCCACCGCGCGGATCGGGGAAATCGACTTGAGCGCCGCGTCGATCATCTGGTCGATCTCGCGCGGCACCGCATAGCCACCGCTGCCGCCGCTCGCGCCCGAGAAGCTCTTCAGCTCCACACCGGCCTCGATGCCGCGCCGCAGATAGCGGTCGGTGAAGGCTGCCCGCGCCGGGTCGACGTCGCTGCCCTTGGCGCCGTCCAGAGGCGGCCGACCGGCCAGCGCCATCGCCCGCTCGGCCTGCTTGCGCAGCGCTTCGTCAAAGGCGTCCATCCGGGCTTCCATGCCCGTCAGCCGGTCTGCTTGCAGGATCGCGTCGAAGCTCTCCTCAAGGCTCTTGGTTTCCACGTCCTGCATTGCGTCATTCTCCTGCGGTCAAAAACAAAAAAGGGGCCGCAGTCGGCCCCTCGAACATCCAGAAAATCGGCGCGCGCTGTTAGCCAGCCTCCACCGCGTGAACCCGCGCCAGCGGCTGCATCGGGTGAGTCACCAGGCTCACCTCGACCAGATCGAGCGCATCCAGCCGTCGGGGTTGATGGCCCTGCGCCGCCACCACGCGATAGCCGAAGGACAATCCCTCAATCCGGCGATCGCGCAGCAGCGCCTTCGCCTGTTCCGCTGTTGGCCCGGCCGCACTAATCGTGCCGATCACTCGCAACCCGCGCGCATCCTCCGCGACATGATCGATCCGCCCGATCACCGCGCCCGCCCGATGCTGCCAGAGCAGCGGCAGCGCTGTCGCCGCACGGCGCGCGAGGCTGGCCGAGAAGGCGCCCGGCGCGATGACATCGCCGCCCTGATCAATCTTGTCGAAGATCGCCGCATAGCCGGCGAACCGCACGATCCCGGCGGTCACGCGCGCGTGGCGTCCAGCCCCAGCATCGCGCGCTTTTCCTCGGTCGAGAGGAAATCTGCCCTCTCGATCCGGTCCCACAGCAGCATCCTGTCCTCGGCGAGCGCGGGCAAGCGGTTGAGATCGACCTCCAGCACCAGTTCGGGCCAGAAGTCGCGCAGCCCCTGCCCGAGCGCGCCGAGCAGTTTGGCCAGCAGCGGCAGCACGCTTTGCCGCCACAGCGCCTTATTGGCCTCCCGATAATTCGAGTAGGTGCTGTCCCCCGGCATCCCAATCAGCACGGGGGGCACACCGAAGGCGAGCGCGATGTCCCGCGCCGCCGCTGCCTTTAGCGCCACAAAATCCATGTCGTGCGGGGAAAGGCTCATCGACTGCCAGTTCAGCCCGCCTTCCAGCAGCATCGGCCGCCCCGCATTGTCCGCACCCTGAAATGCGCCTTCCAGTTCGGCCTTCAGCCGAGCGAACTGCTCAGGCGCGAGCACGCTGCCATCGCCCGGCGCATAAATGAGCGCCCCGGATGGCCGCGCTGCATTATCGAGCAGCGCCTTGTTCCACTGCGTCGCCACATTGTGAATCGCCACCGCACCCGCTGCAGCGCCCAGGCAGCCTAGCCCATAATGATCGTCTGCCGGGTTGATCGCTTTGACATGGATGACCGCAGTCCGCCCCGCCGCGTCCTCGCTGGCATAGCGCATCTCGCTATCGCCCGCCCGGTAGCGATAGCCCACGGGCCAGCCGGCGCGATCCTGCTCGATTGTCACCCGTTCGGGGCGCAGGGCATAGAGGGTCGCGGGCAGACCATCGGCGCCATGGCCAATCTGTGCGTAGCCGTTGCCATGCAGCAGCACATGCGCGGCGAGCGTCTCAATGAGACTTTGCCCCGCCACGCGCCGCTGCACGAGCGCCAGAGCCGCTTGCGCATCCCCCTCCTTGGCGGCCACCGCGTGCAACGCCGCGCTTCCCGCCGCCTCCGCCACCAGCCGCACCGCACGCTGCGCCACCGGGTTGGCAATCACTGCCGCGTTGAGTTGCGCCTCATAGCTTTGCGGCCAGTCGCCCGCTCCTGCCCAGCCAAGCCCCAGCCAGGCGCGCGCCAGCGGCGGCCGCGTCGGTGTCGACGCGGCTTTTCGTCCAAACCATTTCACCTGATCGTCTCCTCGCTTGCGCACGAAAAAGCCGCCAGCGTCGGGGCTGGCGGCTGCAAGATTCACTTATGGGTCGCGACGGCCGATACGTGGCAAACCCCGCGATCGCGCGGAGATCAGGCCGCGATCAAGCCCGACCCCACACCTTTGACGGCGGCAGACGTCCGGTCAGACACCTCCAGCTTCTCGTAAATCCGCCGCATATAGGTATCGACCGTTCCCGGCGATATCTGGAGGATGTCGGCAATCACCGTGTTGCTTTTACCCCGCGCCACCCAATGCAGGATCTCCTTTTCCCGCGCAGAAAGTTGCCGTTCGCGCCCCGTTTCTTCCGCGAAGAGACCGCAGATCCGCAAATGCGCCGCTTGCGCCGCAAAATGCAGTTGGGTCATCCGCTCTTCGCTCAGGTCCGCATCCGGCGCGATCCTTCCAAGGCCAACAACGCCATTGCGATTGCCGGGGCCATAGCAAGGCAAGGAGAACCCATCGGTGAAATCGATCTGCCGCATGGCCTCCAGAAACTGGCGCTCCTCGACCGTCAGTTCGGTATTGCCCCACACCTCATGCCACCGAATTGGTACGCCTGCTGCCAGCGCCGCGCGCGGCACGATATCCAGCCGCTGGAAATCGAACGAGCAATAGAGCGCCACCTCCTTTTTGGAGAAGCCATGTTGCAGCGGCAGGGTCGCCGGCATGTTGGTGCCGATTTTCACCCAATAATAGCTGACCGCGCCGAAGCCGTTGCGCGCATAATAGCGCGTCATCCCGCGCCACAGCAGCGGGAGGCTGGATGCCTCGGCAATCTTCTCCAAAATGTCGTTCACCCGTGGAAGCTCCTGGGGACAGCTTCATGGGACGATCATGCTGTGCCTGCTTGCAACCAATAGCAAGCACTTCCGTATCGTTCCCGAAACGGGGTGAAGCGACAAGCTAGAGTGATCGCACCCGCGCCTGCGGATTGGTCTTCAAAAGCAGTTCGGTCAGGCACCAGACGAGGGCATCCGCACGGTCAGGCGATCGTCCCGGCCCCTCGTAACGTCCATTGATCAACAAGCCGCACAACTGGTCCTCAAGCATCGCAAAGGGTCGGGCATGGCGGACCCGACCGGCCTCATAGGCGGCGGCAATCGGCTCGGCTCGCGCCACTTTGCCCTGCGCCGCATGAACCAGACGGACCGGCAGGGCCATGTCGGCCCCGCGCAGCACGGTACGCACCATCTCGCCGCCGTTGTTCGCTTCCGCCACGATGCGATCTGCCGCCCAGCGCTCCGCGGCGTGCGCTACAGCCTGTGCCCAGCGTTGCGGGCTCGCCCGCTCGACGCTCGCATCCTCCAGCACGATTGCCGTGCCGGCGTGATCGATTCCTGCGACAATGATGCCGCAAGCGTCGCCCTCCGCACTGGCTGGCGGATCAACGCCGACCGCGACCCGCACCAGATCCCCACGCTCCAGCACGGGGCCCGTTAAACGGCACGTCTCAATGAGCGCCCGCGTCCACAGCGCGCCTTCATGATCGAGCAACAATTCGCCATCCAGCTCCTGTCGCCCCAGCCGCGTGCCTCCGAAATTGCGTTCCATCTCCGCGAGGAAGCTCTGCGGAAGCGCACCTCGATTGTCCTGCGTGCTGCCCCGCGTCACCACCACGCGCGGATCGGCAGCTAGGCGTCGGACCAGTGGCACGGCGCGCGGCGTGGTGGTCGCGACGATGGCCGGTCGATTGCCCAGACGCAGCCCCATCGCCAGATTGTCCCACGCCGCTTCTCCGCGCGGCCACTTCCCGATCTCGTCCGCCCAGGCATGGCTGTGCTGCGGTCCGCGCAACGTTTCCGGGTCCGCAGCGCCGTAGAGCATGGCGCACGCCCCACCCGGCCAGCGCAACTGGCGCTTGGCAGGAAACCATTTCGGTTCAATGCCCTGCGTCGCGATGGCAAGCAGCCCGCTCTCACCTTCCACCATCACAGCTCGCGCTTCATGCAGGCTCGCCCCAACCAAAGCGATCCGCGCGGTGGGATCGCCCTCGGCCACCATTCGTACCCATTCGGCACCAGCCCGCGTCTTACCGAAGCCCCGCCCCGCCATGATCATCCAGGTGAACCAGTCGCCCGGCGGCGGCAATTGCGCAGGTCGCGCCCGAAAGCGCCAAGCCTGCATCAAGCGCCGCCGTTGCAAGAGTGACAAGTTTCGTAACAATTGCTGCCGCCGCGTGGGGCTCAGTCTGGCCAGGCGATCGATCATCGACAGCCTGTCGTCATTCACCTGCTGGCTCCCCGGCATTCTCCTCTCCATCGTCCTCCGTGAGGAACCGCTCGCAAATGGCCTCCAGTTCGGCATCCAGCCCGTCCAGATCTTCCGGGTCATCGCCAGCGCCACTTGCCGCCTCGGTTTCGCGCCGCCAGGATTCCACCTCCTGCCGATGGGCTGTCAGCAATCGCACGGCCACCGTCAACGGATAGCTGTGGATGGTCCGCACCTGCTTGACCGCCTTGGTTTCGCCATCGATAACCGTTTCGGTTCGCATCGTCCCGTCCATCGATTGGCGCATTAGGTGCAATTCGAGGTCGGAATAGCCCTGCTCCAGCGCCTCCTTCCAGGCTCGTGCGAAGTCCGGGTCGCGCCCCTTGAGCGCATAGGCCGTGCATCGGTGCATAGAGGCCGCCTGCGCCGCTGCACTGACATTGGATGTCTCGGCGAGCACCGCAAGAAACTGGCGGCGACGCTGGATTGTCCAGCGCGGGCGCCGGGGACGCGACATGCGCAGTCGCGGCGCACCGATCGGGCGTTGCGTCATGAACACCATCCTGTTGAGAGAGGCCTTCGCAACGCGCCGCATGACGAGGTGGCCGGTTCCATCAAAGCGGCCCGCTCGAGCGATTCGAATTGCGATGATGCCTTCTTCTAACCAGACAGCGTCACGATGTCAACAATAAATAACCTAAATGGTTATTTTCACTTCCGCCGATATCGGAAATACCAGACCTCATGTCCCTGCCTGCGGGCTTTGGCCTCATAGCGGGTTTCCGGCCAGCCGCCCGGACGGTTGAGGAAATCGCGCGGGCTATCGCAGAGCCAGTCGAAGTCCTCGCGGTCCCGCATCACCATCAGCGCCCAGCGCAGGTAGATCGGATGATCGGTCCCGAACCGGAATTCGCCGCCCGGTTTCAGCTTGGCGGCGATCATGTCGACCGGCCCCTTGTTCATCATCCGCCGCTTGGCGTGGCGGGCCTTTGGCCATGGGTCCGGGTGGAGCAGATACACGAAGCTGAGCGCCCCATCGGGGATGCGCGCCAGCACTTCGAGGGCATTGCCCATATGCAGCCGGACATTGCCCAGATGCTGGTCCCGCACATGCCCCAACGCGCCGACCACGCCGTTGAGAAAGGGCTCGCAGCCGATGAAGCCATGGTCCGGCAGCATATCGGCGCGGTAGGCCAGATGCTCGCCGCTGCCGAAACCGATCTCGAAATGCAGCGGTCGCTCGCCAAAGGCGGTCGGGCCGAACAAGCGCTCGGCGGTGATCTCGCCCTCCTCGGGCACGCTGATCGCCGGCAGCAGCTCATCGACCAGGGCCTGCTGCCCCTGCCGCAGCTTATGGCCGGATTGGCGGCCATAGAGACGGTTGAGCGTGGTGGGATCGCCTGATTTGTGCGCAGTCATGCGCGTGCGCCTAGATCATTTTGTCGCTGGAGGAAACGGGGGACGGCGCGCGCGGTGCCTGCTTTCATCCGCCCGCGCAGCACCTACGAAAAACGGCGCGAAGCAAGCCTCGCGCCGTTCCCTATCTCTTGGAACGCAAAGGAGCGCTTCGGCTCAGCCCAGCGCGGCCTTGAGGTCCTCGACCAGATCGGTCTTTTCCCAGGGGAAGAAGTCGCCTTCCGCCTTGCGGCCGAAATGGCCGTAAGCTGCGGTCTTGCGATAAATCGGCTTGTTGAGCCCCAGATGCGTGCGGATGCCGCGCGGGGTCAGGCCGCCCAGCTTCTCGATTTTGCCGATCGCCGCCTCGATCTTGTCGTCGCCCACCGTGCCGGTGCCGTGCGTATCGACATAGAGCGAGAGCGGCTTGGACACGCCGATGGCATAAGCCAGCTGGATGGTGCACTTGCTGGCCAGGCCCGCCGCCACGATGTTCTTGGCGAGATAACGCGTGATGTAGGCCGCCGAACGGTCAACCTTCGTCGGGTCCTTGCCGGAGAACGCGCCGCCGCCATGCGGTGCCGCGCCACCATAAGTGTCCACGATGATCTTGCGGCCGGTCAGGCCAGCGTCGCCGTCCGGGCCGCCGATCTCGAAGCTGCCGGTCGGGTTGATGTGGTACTCGGTCTCGTCGCTCAGCAGCGCGTCGGGCAGGACATCGGCGACCACTTTCTTCACATAGGCCTTGAGCTCGGCTTCCTTTTCGCCGGCATCATAGCCCTTGGCATGCTGGGTGGAGACGACGATAGCGGTGCAGGCGACCGGCTTGCCGTTCTCGAAGCGCAATGTGACCTGGCTCTTGGTGTCCGGCTCCAGGAAGGGCGCGGCGCCTGAGTGGCGGTCGGCGGCCATGCGCTCGAGGATCTTGTGGCTGTAATCCAGCGTCGCCGGCATCAGGTCCGGCGTCTCATTGCAGGCATAGCCGAACATAATGCCTTGGTCGCCAGCGCCTTCATCCTTGTTGCCGCTCGCGTCCACGCCCTGCGCGATGTGCTCGCTCTGGCCGTGGAGATTATTCTCGAAGCGCAGCGTCTCCCAGTGGAAGCCCTCCTGCTCATAGCCAATGTCCTTGACCGTCTGGCGGACCGTGCGTTCGATTTCCTCCAGCGCGCCCGGCGCCCACTGGCCATTCTCGTACACGCCCTTGCAGCGGATCTCGCCGGCCAGCACCACCAGCTGCGTCGTCGTCAGCGTCTCGCAGGCGATGCGCGCCTCGGGGTCTTTGGAAAGAAACAGGTCGACGATCGAATCGCTGATCTGGTCGGAAACCTTGTCCGGGTGCCCTTCGGAAACGGATTCAGACGTGAAGAGATAGCTGGAACGCATGGGAGATCGTGACCTTTCTTCTAGCGGCTCTCGTGGCGGAAGTTCGGGGCCGCAGTTCATATAAAGAAATGTTTATGTTGCGCGCTCCTTAGCGAGTGCGCCGGGCGATAGCAACGCCGCTTGCGAGCAGCAGCACGGCCAGGCCGACCGGCAGCAGGTTGCCCAGCCGTGCGAACAAGGTGGGCGGAAGCGGCGCCGGCAGGGGTGCCTCAAAAGCACCCGCCTGCTGGAAGGGTATGGACCGCACGACACGCCCGGCGGGGTCGACCAGCGCCGAAATGCCGGTGGGGGTCGAGCGGATCACCGACAGCCCCTCCTCGATCGCCCGTAGCCGCGCCTGCGCCAGATGCTGCGGCGGGCCCCAGCTACCGAACCACGCATCATTGGACGGGTTGAACAGGAAATCGGGACGGTTAGCCCGGTCGATCACCTGCCCGGAGAAGATGATCTCGTAGCAGATCTGCACCGCCATCCGCAGCTTGCCGCGCGCCTGCCCGCCATCCGGCGTCGCAGGCAGATCGAGCGTGCGCGGCCCCGGCCCGGGCCAGAAGTCGACGCTGCCCGGCACGAGCCGGGAAAGGCCGATCGCCTCCAGCACCGGGCGCATAGGAAGATATTCGCCATAAGGAACGAGGTGCGCCTTGTCGTAGCGGCCCTTAAGGTCCCCGCGCGCGTCCAGCACCCACAGGCTGTTATTGGCGCCCTCCAGAACCTGCGTATCCACCACGCCGCCCTGCTCGTGGAAATGATATTTGTCACCGCCGAGCATCAGCAGATCGTCCATCCCCAGCAGCGAGGCGATCCGCCCGCGCCAGCGTGGTTCCATATCCAGCACCGCTGGTACGGCTGCCTCCGGCCAGAAGATCAACGCAGGCTTGCCGGACCGCAGCATGGTCAGCTCCGCCAGACGGCGGAAGTTCAGGATTTCAAGATTGGCGTCGTACTTCTCGTTCTGATTGATATTGGGCTGCACCACATGGATGTTGGCAAGGGCGCCAGACTGGCCGTTTGCGCCGATATAGCTCGCCCGCAGCAGCCCCAGCCCAGCCACCAGCGCCAGACCGACGATCATGAGACCTGCCGGCCGCCATTGCCGGTGCGCCAGCCACCACAAGGCCGCCGCCGCCAGCATGGCGACCAGACCAAGACCATAAGTGCCGATGGCGATGGCCGTCTGCTCCACGCCCGTGCCCAGCCAGATCACCCCGAGCGGGTTCCAGGCGAAACCGGTGAACAGGCTCGCGCGCAGATATTCGGTCAGCAGCCACGCCGTGGCGAGAAACAGGGCGAAGACCTGCGGCCGGTCCCGCCCGAGCGTCCAGCCGATCATGGCGGCCATCGCCGGATAAACCGCCAGATACACCGAGAGCAGCCCAACCGCTGGATAGCCCAGCCAAGCCGGCATCGAATCCTGAAAGGTGAAGGCATGGGCAATCCAGTTGAGCCCGAGCATGAAATGCCCGAGGCCGAACAGATAGCCGATCTGCCCTGCGCTCTTGCGGTCCGACGCCACCCAGATCAGTTGCATCACCAGCGCGAGCATGATGAGCGTCACCGGCCACAGCCCGAGCGGCGCGAAGCCAGTGGCTGAGATCAGCCCGGCAAGCAGGGCCGTCACCCCCGGCCTGCGCGCAACGAAGGCCGCAGCGATCCGGTAAGGCGCGGGGGAGATTGTCACGCCATCACACCAGATACTTGACCAGCACGAACCCGCCGACGCCCAACGCGCCGACAATTGCCGTGATCAGCCCGAAGTTCCGGTCGATAAAGGCTTTCATCGGCTCTCCGAACTTCCACAGCAGACCTGCGACCAGAAAGAAGCGCGCGGCCCGCGAAATGATGCTCGCGATCACCAGCACATAAAGGGGCATCCCGGTGGCGCCCGCCGCAATGGTGATCACCTTGAAAGGCAGCGGCGTGAAGCCGGCGAGCAGCACGATCAACCAGCCTTGCTCGTTAAAGCGTTGCGCGAAGTGCTGAAACTCCGCCGTCAGACCATAAAAATCGAGGATCGCCCGCCCGATCGTATCGAACAGGAACATGCCGATGACATAACCGAGCAATGCGCCCAGCACGGACGCCACGGTGCAGATCAACGCGTATTGAAAAGCCTTGTGAGGCTTGGAAAGGCACATCGGCCCCAGCAGCACGTCCGGCGGAATCGGGAAGAAACTGCTTTCCATGAAGCTGATGCCGAACAGCCAGCGCGGCGCGGTGCGATGCCCGGCCTTCTCGAGAGTCCATTCATAGATGCGACGCAGCATTGGCGCTCCCCGGCGGTGTCAGGCTGCCTGCGCCTGCCCGCCCCCGCTGCGTTCGTCAAGCACTGCCCACCGCAAGGCAGGCGGCGAACATCAGCAAACCGGCAAAGCGGTTGGAGCGAAACTTGATGAGCGGATCCTTGCCATCCTCGCGCAAGGTCCCGACCTGCCAGCCGAACTGCACCGCCAGAGGCATCAAGGCCACGAGCGAGAGCCAGCTCGGCAGCACCTGCCAGAGCGCGCCGCCCCACAGAAGGAGGGACAGGGCAAAGCAAAGCCCCACGCCCGCCCGCACATGCCGGCCCATCGCCAGGGCGCTGGAGCGGATACCGACCAGCGCGTCATCCTCCTTGTCCTGCAGGGCATAGATGGTGTCATAGGCGATCACCCAGAAGAAGGCGCCGCCATAGAGCAACAGGCCAGCCGCGTTCATGCCCCCGCTGATCTCGACCCAGCCGACTAGGGCGGCCCAGGTGAACACCAGCCCCAGCCAAGCCTGCGGCCACCAGGTAATGCGCTTCATGAACGGATAGGCCGCGACCAGCGCAAGGCTCGCCAGCGCCACGACCTGCGCCTGCCAGCGCAATTGCAGCAGCACGATCAACCCGATGAAGCACAGGATGAGCAACCACGCCCAAGCCGCCTTCAGCGACACAGCGCCGCTGGCGATGGGCCGGTTGGCGGTCCGCGCCACCTTCGCGTCGAGGTCGCGGTCTACGATATCATTGTAGACGCACCCCGCCCCCCGCATCGCGATGCTGCCGAGCAGGAACCAGAGCAGCATCGTCCAGCGCTCCGGCACCCCGCCGGCGAGCGCAATCGCCCAAGCGCCGGGCCAAAATAGGAGCCACCAGCCGATCGGCCGATCGAACCGCGCCAGCATCGCGTAGGGCCGTGCCGCAGCGGGGAGCAGGCGTAAGAGACCCTGTACTTCGGTATCCGGCACATATTGCGGCTCGCTGCGCTCCATCGCCTTGCTAGTCCCTGTTGCCTTGATGGTCGCCCCACCCCTGCGCCAGGAGCGACCATCCGATCAACCCCTCGTCGAGCCGGACCTCCTCTTCCGCCACCTCCTGACGGCCTCTGCCCGTGTGCCTTGAGCGGCCACCGTTCGTGTCGAGCGAAGTCGAGACACGCCCCTCGACCTTACGCCATGCTGTCGAGTGTCTCGACTTCGCTCGACAAGAACGGAATTGAGGCGTTGCCGATTCAACGGACGATGCACTAGGGCAATGCCCATGCCCGCCACCCCTGCCTGGCCGCCCAAGTCCACGCCGCGCCTGTTCGTCGAAACAGAGCTTGGCGATCACATCGCCGTGCCGGTCGAGGGCAACAGCGCTCATTATCTGATTTCGGTGATGCGCATCCGCGAGGGCGACACCGTCCTTCTCTTCGATGGCCGCTCGGGCGAATGGAGCGCCACCGCCGAGCAGGTCCGCAAGCGCGATCTCGTCCTGCGCTGCACGGCGCAGACGCGGTCGCCGGAGAGCGTGCCGGATTTCTGGCTCTGTGTCGCCCCGATCAAGAAGGGCCGGATCGATCTGGTCGCCGAAAAGGCCTGCGAACTGGGCGTCGCGCGTCTCGTCCCGGTACGCACCGAGCGCAGCATCGTCGACAAGGTCAACGGCGAGCGGTTGCACGCCCATTTGGTCGAGGCCGCAGAGCAATGCGGCCGCACCGCGCTGCCCGAGCTTTCCGACCTCACCACCCTCCCCGTCCTGCTCGCCGATTGGCCGGCTGACCGCACCCTCTTCTTCGCCGACGAGACGGGTGGCGAGCCGATGACCACGAGCTTTGCGGCGAACAGCGGCCCGGCCGCCCTGCTCATCGGGCCGGAAGGCGGCTTTACCGAGAAGGAGCGCGCCCTGATCCGCGCGCATGCAGCCACCCGCCCCATCTCCCTTGGCCCGCGAATCCTCCGCGCCGAGACAGCCGCCATCGCCGCCACGGCCTGCTGGATGGCGCTCAACGGCGACTGGACAAGTTTCGAATCGAAATGAATTTGCGCGGGCGCGGCAAACCTCTTATGGGCGCGCCGATGCAGGGCGAGGACCGGATCAGGCAATGAGTACACGCAAGGAAACGGCGGGCGAAGATCCGATCATCGAGTCTCGCAGCCAGCTCATCAGCCTGTTCCAGGATGGCGAAAAGCCTGCGGATCGCTGGAAAATCGGCACCGAGCACGAGAAGTTCGTCTACCGCCTCGCAGACCACCGCGCCCCCTCTTATGATGAGCCCGGCGGCATTCGCGATCTGCTCGATGGCCTGCGCACGTTCGGTTGGGAACCGGTCGAGGAAGGCGGCAAGGTCATTGCGCTGTCAGGCAGCGATGGCACGATCAGCCTTGAGCCTGCCGGCCAGCTCGAACTCTCCGGCGCCCCGCTCGACAATCTCCACCAGACCTGCGCCGAAACCGGACGGCATCTGGAACAGGTCAAGGCCGTCGGCGACAAGCTCGGCCTCGGCTTCCTCGGCCTTGGCATGTGGCCGGACAAGACGCGCGAAGAGCTGCCGATCATGCCCAAGGGCCGCTATGGCATCATGCTGCAGCACATGCCGCGCGTCGGCAGCATGGGCCTGGACATGATGCTGCGCACCTGCACGATTCAGGTCAATCTGGATTATTCCAGCGAAGTGCGCATGGTGAAGATGTTCCGCACCAGCCTCGCGCTCCAGCCACTGGCGACAGCTCTCTTCGCCAATTCGCCGTTCACGGAGGGCAAGCCCAACGGCTACCTCTCCTATCGCAGCCACATCTGGTCGGACACCGATCCGCACCGCACCGGCATGCTGCCCTTCGTGTTCGAGGAGGGCTTCGGCTACGAGCGCTATGCCGATTACGCACTCGACGTGCCGATGTACTTCGTCTTCCGTGACGGCAAATATATCGACGCCGCCGGCCAGAGCTTCCGCGACTTCCTCAATGGCAAGCTGCCCGCCCTCCCCGGCGAGCGCCCGACCATGGGCGACTGGGAGGATCACCTCTCCACCGCCTTCCCGGAAGTGCGCATGAAGAGCTTCCTCGAAATGCGCGGCGCCGATGGCGGCCCGTGGAACCGCATCTGCGCCCTGCCCGCCCTGTGGGTCGGCCTGCTTTATGATGACGGCGCGCTCGATGCCGCCTGGGATCTGGTGAAGGATTGGACGATGGAGGAGCGCGAGACCCTCCGCACCGAAGTCCCCCGCCTCGCCCTTGGCGCGCCCGTCCCCGGCGGCCGCACCCTGCAGGACATCGCCGGCGAGGTCCTCGCCATCGCCCGCGCCGGCCTCACCGCCCGCGCCCGCCTCAACAGCATCGGCGAAAATGAAGGCGGCTACCTCTCCGCGCTGGACGAAGTCGTCGCCACCGGCCGCACCCACGCCGAACGCCTGCTGGATCGCTACAATGGCGCATGGGCCGGCGACATCACGAAGGTCTACGGCGAAGAGAGTTTTTGAGGGGGGTCAGTTTACCCCCCCCCGAGCGCTCATTCTCACCCCCGTCATTCCCGCGAACGCGGGGATCCAGATTCGGCGTTGGGTCTAAGCGGATAAGGCGCAACTGGATTCCCGCGTTCGCGGGAATGACGAAGTGAAGAACCGAACCCTCACCCCTCCCGCGGCATCCGGTTCCATGCATCCAGCGCCGCAATCTTGTAGGCCTCCGCGAGCGTCGGATAATTGAACGTGTTCTCGATAAAATAATCGATCGTGCCTTTGAGGTTCAGCACCGCCTGGCCGATGTGGATCAGCTCCGTTGCGCCCTCGCCGATGATGTGCACGCCAAGCAGCCGCCGCGTCTTGAGCGAGAAGATCATCTTCATCAGCCCTGAATCCAGCCCCATGATGTGCCCGCGCGAGGTTTCGCGAAAGCGCGCGATCCCGCATTCATAGGGAATCTTTTTCGCCTTCACGTCCTGCTCGCTCATGCCGACCGTGGAAATCTCCGGCACCGCGTAGATGCCATAGGGGAAATAGGCCGGCGCCGGCGGCATCGGCAGATCGAAGGCATGGCACGCCGCGATCCGTCCCTGCTCCATCGAGGTCGAGGCAAGGCTTGGAAAGCCGATCACGTCGCCCGCCGCGTAGATATGCGGCACCTCGGTCTGGAACGTCTTGGGGTCGACCTTCAGCCGTCCGCGATTGTCCACCGCCAGTCCGCAATGCTCCAGCCCGAGCGTATGCGTCGCGCCCACCCGCCCGGCCGCGAACAGCATCATCTCGGAGCGGATGGCGCGCCCGTCCTCCAGCGTCGTGACGACGGCTCCGCTCGCATCCTTGGCCACGTTGGTGACCTTGGCGCCCAGCCGGATGGTCATGCCCCGGTCGCGCAGCTGGTGGATGAATTCCTCGATGATCTCCCGGTCGATGAAGTCCAGGAATGTCTCGCGCGGCTCGATGAGCGTCACCGCCACATCCAGCGCGGAGAAGATCGTCGCATATTCGATGCCGATGACGCCCGCGCCTATGACCACCAGCGAGCGCGGCACGCGCGGCGCCTCGATCAGCACGTCACTGTCCAGCACGATATCGTCATCGAACGGGATATTATCCGGCCGGAACGGCGCAGTGCCGACCGCAATCAGGATCCGCTCGCCACGCACCCGCAATTCGCTCTCGTCCGGCGCGGTGACCAGCAGCGTGTGCGGATCGGTGAAGCGGGCAAACCCCTCCAGCGTGCGCACGCCATTGCGCTGGAACTGGTGCTCCAGCACGTCCACCTCATGCTCCAGCGTCTTGTCGATCCGGTGATCGAGATCGCTGCCGCCAATGTCCTTCTTCACCCGGTAGGAGCGGCCGTAAAAGCCGCGCTCGCGCCAGCCCGTCAGATTGAGCACGGTCTCCCGCAGGGTCTTGGACGGAATGGTGCCGGTGTGCACGGACACGCCGCCGACACGCTTGCGCCCTTCCACCACCAGCACCGATTTACCGAGCTTTGCGGCCTGCACCGCTGCCCGGCGCCCGGCCGGCCCACTGCCGATCACGACGAGATCATAAACATCCATAATGGCGCCCCCCGATGCCTGACAGGCTGCCTGCCTGTCCACCCGCCTTCCAAGGGACATCCTCTCGAAGCGATGATGGTGGTGCATTTCCGCCGCCTTTGCAATGTTCTCTCCAAGGCGGCAGGGCCTAGCCTCAAATGGCTTAGATTTGATTTACCATCGCTCGGCCCCGCGTCTCCTCGCGAGGGCCGTGGCCGCGCATCGCAATCCACGTCCTCGCCTCCAGGGACTTACTTCTCTGCCCCATGACCCCTATACTGAAGACCGGCCTTGAACCGGCGGTGTTATATCGCAATATTACACCCCAAGGAGACCCAGATGGCGACCAGCGCGACGACGACCCAAGACAAGCTCGATCTCACCCCACCCGAGGTGGTGCCCAATGTGACGGCTGAACGCGCTGCCGGCCTCGTCCCGCTGGAAGATGAGAAGAAGAGCAAGCTCGACGAAAAGGTCGATGCTTTTGTCGAGGAACTGGCCGCGCTCGACGCCAATTCCCCCGAGTTCGGCGCCAAGGTCGATCAGATCACCAATATGGGCCGCAAGGAGATTGCGGAAGCTGCCGGCCACTCCAACCGCTTCCTCGATCGCCCGGTGCGCGCCATGGACGCGGACAGCAATGTCGGAACCGACCTTGCCGAGCTGCGCCGTGTCATCGAGGATCTCGATCCCGGCAAGCGCGGCAATCTGCTCGCGCCGCGCAAGCTCTTCGGCATCATCCCGTTCGGCAACAAGATGCGCAACTATTTCGACAGCTACAAGTCGAGCCAGACGCACATCAACTCAATCCTCGGCAGCCTCGCCAGCGGCAAGGACACGCTGATCAAGGACAATGCCGCCATCGATGTCGAGCGGCAGAACATGTGGGCGACCATGGGCCGGCTGGAGCAGATGATCCACATCGCCAAGGCCATGGACGCGCGGCTCGAACAAAAAGCCTTCGAGCTGGAGGCGACCGATCCGGCCAAGAGCAAGGCCATCAAGGAGAGCGCGCTGTTCTACGTGCGCCAGCGCACCCAGGACCTGCTGACGCAAATGGCGGTCACCGTGCAAGGCTATCTGGCGCTGGATCTGGTCAAGAAGAACAATGTCGAGTTGGTGAAGGGCGTCGACCGTGCGAGCACGACCACCGTCTCTGCCTTGCGCACGGCGGTCACCGTGGCGCAGGCACTGGCCGGGCAGAAGCTGGTCCTCGACCAGATCACCGCCCTCAACACGACCACGGCCAATCTCATCGATTCGACGGGCGAACTGCTCAAGACCCAGTCGGCGCAAATCCATGAGCAGGCGGCCAGCAGCACAATCCCGCTGGAGACGCTGCAGCGCGCTTTCCAGAATATCTACGACACCATGGACAATATCGACACCTTCAAGCTGAAAGCGCTGGAGAATATGAAGACGACGGTGAACACGCTCAGCACTGAAGTCGAGAAGTCGAAAGGTTATATCGCGCGCGCGGAGGGTCAGGCCCGCGCGCAGGCAGCGGTCACCAGCGGTCAGTCTCCGCTGACGGCGATCGAGTAACACGGCCGCCATGCCCAGCGAAGTCGACGAGATCGTCCAGCGCGCCAATGAGCTGATTGCGCGGACCAGCGAGCGCTACCGCCATACCGGTCGCAAGATCGCCCGGATGCAGCGCGACTGGACGCGGCGGCTCAAGCGCATGATCCTCGCGGTCGCTGCCGTGCTGGTGGGCGCGGCGATTGCCGGGTTCGTGCTGGGTGGCATCGGCACCACGGGCGTTCTGCTGGTCATGGGCCTGCTCATCGCCTGCCTCGCTTTCGCGTTCATCTCCACCGAGCCGCGCGTCATGGAGCCGGAACGGCTCGCGCAGGCGGACCTCAAGACGCTTCCGCAAAAGACCGAGATCTGGCTCGACAACCAGCGTCGCGCGCTCCCGGCGCCCGCCATTCCCATCGTCAACGCCATCGGCAACCGCTTGGAAACGCTGGCACCGCAGCTCGCCAAGCTCGACCCCCGCCAGCCCGCCGCCGTCGAGGTCCGGCGCCTGCTCAGCGACCATCTGCCGGAGCTGGTTACCGGCTATCAATCGATTCCCGAACCGCTGCGTCATGTCCCTCGCAACGGCCGCGTGCCGGACGCGCAGCTGGTCGAGGGCCTCTCCGTCATCGAGCAGGAGATCGCGCATATGACGGCCCAGCTTGCCGATGGCGATCTCGACAAGCTCGCGGTTCATAACCGCTATCTTGAGCTCAAATATCAGGAAGCCCGCCAACTCGGCGAATAACGCCGGTCGCTCCGCGCCACGCCCGCTATGAGGCGGTTTTTGCGACAGAAAAAGCCTGTTCAGACTTGAACAGCCGTCCCGGCTTGCTACATTGGATGTGCGGGCCGGGCCCCTCTGGCGAGCAACGACGTTCCCCCTGCGTCAGCTCGTGATGTCGGACCGCATCGGGTGACACCGGTGCGACGTCTGGCACCCCCATGCAGACAAGATCATCGCCCGGTTGTCACCCGAGTTTTGGAAACCTTCCAACGGAGTGGCATATGTCCAAGCATATCTTCAGTCTCCTCGATCGGCACCAGAAGCTCGATGAAGCCCTGCGCTTTGAACAGCGGCAGCGCGCGCCGGATTTCGGAAAGCTGCAGCGACTCAAGCGCCTCAAGCTGGCGGTCAAGGACCGGCTGGCCTTGATGGCGCGCCGGCGCCACCTCGTGCCGAGCGACTGATCTCCCTCGTTGCGCAATGCAGTCGCGGCGCCCGGCGTTTATGCGCGTCGGGCGTCCTTTTTTGGAGCTAGCGGCACGCGCTGGCTCAGGCCGAGCCACAGCTTCACGGTCAACTCGCCTCCCGCCAGCGTATCCACCTGTTCCAGCGCCACGCCCGCCGCGGCAAACCATGCCCTGATCTGCTCGTCGGAAAAGCCCAGCCGGCTATGGGCGTCGCGCGTTCGCAATTCCTCCCGCTCATGCGGCGCGAAATCGACGATCAGCAGCCGCCCGCCCGGCCGCAAGGTGCGCGCGATCTCGGCGATGACCCGTTCGGGCGCCTGCGCATAATGCAGCACCTGATGCAAAATCGCCGTGTCGGCCGATCCATCCTCGATGGGCAAGGCACTGAAATCACCGGCCAGAAAATGCACCCGGTCGGCGATGTCGCGCGGCAGCTTCCCGCGCGCGAGCCGCAGCATTTCGGCACTGCGATCGATCGCCAGCACCTGCTCGGACTGCGCGGCGAACAGCGTCGCGATCCGCCCCGTCCCCGTTCCCACATCGAGCAAGCGGCCAAGCTTGTGCGTCTTGAGCATCGCCAGCATGGCCGCTTCCACATCGGCCTCCGGCACATAGAGCGAGCGCTGGGCGTCCCACTCCTCGGCATGGCTGGCGAAATAATCCTCGGCCGCGCGCGCCCGCTCCGCCCGAACGGCCGTAAGGCGGGCCTGGTCCGCCTCGATCCACAGCCGCTCGCTCGCCGATGGCGCCGCCGCGTCAAGCAGGGCCAGCAATGCCGGCGTCTCCCGTCCCCCGCACAGGCGCAGGAACACCCAACTGCCCTCCTTCCGGCGTTCCGCCAGCCCGGCCTCGACCAATATGCGGACATGCCGGGAGACGCGGGGCTGGCTCTGCCCGACGACGAGCGCGACTTCGCCCACCGCCAGTTCCATCTCACGCAGAAGATGCACGATCCGCAGCCTCGTGGGATCGGCAAGAGCGCGGAAAAGATCGAGTTGTCCCAGCATTGCCCGGCTGTCTGCGGCATCCGCGGAGGCAGTTCAAGCCATAGCTTTCATCGCTGGTTAATGGGCATCATTACCAAGGGATTGCGCTGGCGCTCACAAATCGATACGAATCGCTCCGCAGGCAAAGGGGGGGGACCCCTTCCACAGCTTCTGCTCGGTTTGAATTCATCAAGGGGTTTGCCCATGACCAAGACTATTGCCATCTCGCTTGTTCTGGCTGCTTCGCTCGGCCTCGCCGCGTGCTCCAAGTCCGAGACCAACGAAGCCGTCAACAACACCGTGAACATGTCGAACGACGTGGAAAACGCTGCCGACAACACCATGAACGCCGCGGGCAACGCGATGGACAACATGGCGAACGGTGCCAGCAACGTCGCCAACAACGCGATGTAATACACGGCTTTGCCGTAAGAATTCGAAAAGGGCTGCCGGCGATCCGGCGGCCCTTTTTTATTGCGCGCTCGCCTTAGCGGAACACCCATTGGCGGTTGAGCGTGAAGACCAGCACCGGCGTGACCACGCCCATCAAGGGAATCGGCGACCAGAGCGCCAGCATCAGCCGTTCCACGCACAGCCAGACCCAGAAGGCGTTGAGCGCCAGACTGAGCAGTGAAACGATCCCAAAGCGCACCGCCTGCGCCACCGGACGATCCCGGCTACCATGCCCCCGAAATGTGAAGCGGCCATGCAGCACATAGCCTGTAGCTACCGCAACCAGATAGCCGCAGACATTCGCGAGTTGCGGGTGGACGCCCAGCAATTGCGCCAGAACCCAGTAGACGCCAGCCTGCAGCGCCGTGACGAAGCCGCCGGTCAGCACATAGCGCACGAGTTGTCCACCGATCATCAGCTACACGCACTTTCAGCCGACCGGCGTTTCGATTCACTCATGTGTGATTTGCCCCGTTGCGCTTTTGATGCACATGGCTAAGCCCTAGGCCGTGAACTCGGCAGCGGCAATGGTCGCGGTTCCCCATTGGGGAAGACCGCAGGCGTATCGGGACGACGAGGCCGCCCTGCCTGTTCCTGCACATATGGCTATCGGGCGCTGAACCATGCGGATTGACAGTTCTGCCACTCAAAGCGGGTGGACATCGCGCGCGAGCCGGCTGTGGCGCGCCATAGATGGGTTCGCGCAGCGTGAATGGCGCTGGCTGATCGTCATCGCTTGGCTGATCATCGCGGCCTATTTCCTGAATCGCTCCGCGGATGCCATTCGCTTCCTCTCCCTTGGCGATACCGACGATAATATGCGGTATCTTCAGGTGAGGGACTGGCTCGCCGGGCAGAGTTGGTGGGATTTGCGGCAGCACCGCATGGCCCCGCCCGATGGCGCCAATATCCACTGGAGCCGGCTGGTCGATCTGCCGATCGCCGCCCTCATCCTCTTCTTCAGCCTGTTCACCGATCGCGCGCGCGCCGAGGAACTGGCGGTTGGCGTCGAGCCTTTGCTCCCGCTGCTGCTGCTGATGCTCGCCCTCGCCTTCATCGCCCGGCGCTTGTCGGATCGTGGCCAGGGCCAAGGCTGGTTCATCGCGATGCTGCTGCCGCTGGGCGCCGGCATGGGCCTCTCCATGTTCATGCCGCTGCGCATCGATCATCATGGCTGGCAGTTGGCGCTCACCGCGACCGCCCTGGCCGGCCTTGTCGATCGCAAATGGACGCGCGGCGGGGTCGTCACCGGCGTTGCAAGCGCTCTCTCCGTGGTCATCGGCATGGAAATGCTGGTGTATCTCGTCGGGGCCGGCGCGCTCATTGCCTTGCGGTGGATTTTCAAGGAAGGCGCTGCCCGCCGCGTCCGCCCCTATGCGCTTGGCCTCGGCGGCACGACGGCGCTTGGCTACGCGCTGTTCGCCAGCAACGCCAATCGCGCGCCGGTATGCGATGCCATCTCACCGGTCTGGGCCAGCGTACTCGTGCTGACGGCGGGCGTGCTTTACGGCCTCACTCTCCTGCCGCTCCGCGGCTGGTTGCAGCGCCTGGGGGCCGCGGCCCTTGGGGGAGCGGCCGTTCTCGCTTTTGCATGGCTGAGCTGGCCCAATTGCGTGACGGACCTCTACGGCATCTCGCCGGAACTCCAGAAGAGCTGGCTGATCTACATCCGCGAGGCCAAGCCGATCTACGTGCAGGCGCAATCGAGCTGGGTGCCTATGATCAGCCTGCCGGTCACAGGTCTACTGTGCGGCCTGATCGGTTGCTGGGCCGCCCGCCGCGATTCGGAGCGGATGTGGGCCTGGGCCACGGTCACGCTGATGATCGCCTTCGCCATCGCGCTGACTTTCTGGCAGATCCGCGCCGGCCCTGCCGCGCAACTTCTGGCCATCCCGCCGGTCGCCTGGGCCGGCTGGGCGATCATCGTGACCCTCATCACCGGCTCGTGGGTGCGGCGATTGCTCGCCGTGCCGGCCGCGCTCGTCCTCATCTGGGCGAGCAGCGTCTATTTCCTCTATCCCATCGTTTCGAAGACCTTTGCCCAGGCGCCCAAGCCAGAAAACCAGGCGAACGCCGCGCGTCCGACGCGCAACCAAGCGCCGCCCTCGGCGAAGAACGCCTCAGCCAACAGCGCCAACGCGGCACCGGCGGCCAACCTGTCCGCTATCTCAAAGCCCGTGGCAAAGCCCCTCACCGGCGCGCATCGACCGGAAGTGCGCTGCCGCACCCAGCCTGCGCTGCAACCGCTCGACCAGATCGCGCCTGCGACGATCTTCACCCTTGTCGATCTCGGGCCGCGCCTCATCGCCATGACGCATCACACGGTCATTGCCGGCCCCTATCACCGCAATCAGGAAGCCATTCTCGACGTGCATCATGCCTTCGATGGGTCGCCCGAGACATTCCGCAAGATCGCGCAGAAGCGCGGCGCGAGCTATCTGCTCTATTGTCCCGGCTTCCCGGAAGGGACGATCTACCAGCGCCGCAGCCCCAAGGGCTTCTATGCGCGGCTGGCGCGTGGCGAGACATTCCCCTTCCTGACGCCGGTCACCGTCAAGGCGGCGAGCGAGCTGCCCTACCGGCTTTACCGGATCACGCCGCTGGAGACGCAGGCGTCTTCTGCAACCGCGTCACCGCCGCGCGGCGAAAAAGTCCCACAAAAGGCGCGCTGAGCTGTCCTCGCCGATGCCGGGGAAGATCTCCGGACGGTGATGGCATTGCGGCTGCGCAAACACCCGCGCGCCATGTTCGACGCCCCCGCCCTTGGGATCGGCCGCGCCATAATAAAGCCGGGCGATCCGGGCATGGGCAATGGCCCCCGCGCACATGGGGCAGGGTTCGAGCGTCACCCACAGGTCGCAATCGCTTAGCCGGTCCTGCCCGAGATGCGCGCAGGCAGCGCGGATCGCGACGATCTCGGCATGCGCCGTGGGATCGCGATCGCGCCGGTTGCGATTCTCGCCCTGCGCGATCACCGCGCCATTCCGCGTTATCACAGCGCCGATCGGCACTTCCCCCGCGTCCGCAGCGCGGCGCGCGCAGCCCAGCGCCAGACGCATCGGCTCGGGCAGGGGAAAAGCGCTCGACATGATCGCAGCTAGTGGCTCATCCGCCCTTCCCTGTCGAGGCCAGTCCTGCTAGGCCGCGCGCAAGGACAGGGTCGTTTTGCGGGAAACCGCCTTGACGATTCGTCCCCCGCCTTGTATCGGCGCCGCTTTCAGAACGACCAAGTATCAGGATCGATTGACATGTCGCGCATCTGCGAACTGACCGGCCGGGGCCGCCAAGTGGGCCACAACGTGTCCCACGCCAATAACAAGACCAAGCGCGTGTTTCTGCCCAACCTGCAGAACGTGACGCTCATCTCCGACACGCTGGAGCGTGGCGTGAAGCTGCGGGTTTCGACCCACGGCCTGCGCTCGGTCGAGCATAACGGTGGTCTGGATAACTGGCTGCTCAAGACCTCTGACGAAAAGCTCTCGCTGCGCGTGCGTCGCCTGAAGCGTGAGATCGTCAAGAAGGTGGCCGTCAAGGCTGCCTGAGCTTCTGGCCGATCCAGTCGGCCAGAGACGTTTTCGAAAGGGGCGGCCTGACCGGGCCGCCTTTTTCTGTGCCTGCGCTTCCCTTTTTCTGTGCCTGTGATTCAGGGCCGCACACCCTCGCCGATCCAGTCGGGCGGCAAGGCGAAGCGCAGCAGCAAGGTGCGCTGCAGGGCAAAGCGGTTATTGTCGGAAACGACCCACAGGATCGGCTGGCCCGCCTCCCAGCCCAGCGCCAGCCCCTCGAAATTATCCGCCAGCCCCGGCGGCTCCAGCCGGGCCACGACCGTGCCGGAAAGCGCGGCGCCATCCTTGAACGCAGGCAGCTGCACAAGGCTCAGCCGCGCCGAAAAGCCATGTGCCAGTGTCAGCCGACGATTGAGGACCAGTAACCGGTCTCCGCCCAACCACAGCGCATCCGTCGGCCGGTATCCGACTGGCGCGTGATAGCGAAGCCGCAGCGGCGGTGGCGTCTCCCGCGCGACAGGATCGCCTTGCCACAGCAGGGCCTCGAACGCACCGGAGCGGTCCTGCGCCATCTCCGCAATGGCGAGAAACCGCCCATCGCCAAACCGCACCAGCGATTCGATGCTACCCGTCGATGGCCAATGTCTGATTTCCGCCGGCGCCACACAGGCTTCGACACGGCGAAACCGGGGCGCATAGCGGCAGATTCGCTGAAGATGCTCGAACCCCACCCAGGAGCGCCCCGACACCGGGTCATGCGCGAGGCTCTCCGAATCCATCTTCCACCGCGGCCAGTCCTGCTCGACCGCCCAGCGCGGCAGGGACTGGACCTTGCCAACGCCCGGCCGCCCCGGCCGCATGATCTCGAACAATTCCCCCGAATCGCTCAGCCCGGTCAGATTGCCGTCAGCGCGCACCATCAGCGCAGAAATGCCGCCGAAGACCTCACGCGCGCTGGTCAGGGACCAGACGCCCGTCAGGCGGAGCGGCCCGAAGGCCGTGGCGTCGGCTGCGGCCGACCTCAGCGCCAATGGCTCGGCCTTGATCAGCAGCGGCCCGCTCTCAAGACCCGGAGAAAGCGCCGGGTGGCGGCCATTCATCAGCAGAATGAAGAGGGCGAGAATGAGCAGGATGCGCCGCATGGCCTTGCTCCTAGCGCGCCCTCGGGCAGCGCGCCAGCCAAGCGACGTCAGGTCGGCAAAGCTGAACCTTGGCTAAAATGTCCATTCAGCTTTGGCTCAACGGATGGCGTCTAAACAGAGATCATGACGGACAAGGCGTGGCCACCGTGCCGCAAGATGCCCGCCAAAGGATTTCAAGGAGCAAGACCATGACTGCACGCAAGTTCCTCAGCATCACGGCGGCCGCCACCATGGTCGCAACCTCCTTCGGCGTCACGGCTCCGGCCATGGCTCGCGACCATTATCGTGACTATCGCGGCGATTATGGCCGTGACTATCGCTACAACGACCGCGACTATCGTGATTACCGAGATGCCCGTTATTCGGATCGTCGCAACTATCGCTACGACAACCGCTGCCGTGACAATGGCACGGGCGGCACGATCATCGGCGCCCTTGCCGGTGGCCTGCTCGGCCATGAGGTCGCCGGTCGCCGTGGTGACAAGACCGCGGGCGTGATCATCGGCGGCGCCGTGGGCGCGATTGCCGGCCGCGCGATCGACAAGGCCGACAGCCGCTGCTGAGCAGCCTGACAGCCGAGCTTCTGCCTCCCAGGCAAATGGAAAGGCCGGACCCGCAAGGGACCGGCCTTTCTTTTCAGTCGCATCACCTGAGCGGTGGCGCTCTTAGTGCACGAAGCGCGCGACCACGTCGCGATAGGAGCGGCTCACCTTCACCTGGCTGCCGGATTCAAGGATCAGGAAGCACTCGCCATTGGTATGCGGCTTGACCTGACGAACCTGCGACAGGTTGACGATGGTCGAGCGATGGATGCGCTGGAAATTGCGGGGATCGAGGCGCTTTTCCAGATCCTTCATCGTCTCGCGCAGGATCAGCGAATTATCTGCAGTGTAGATGCACATATAATCGCCCGCGGCGTCGATGCGTTCGATCGTATCGACGTCGATGCGGAAGATCTGCCCACGGTCCTTGATGTTGATGAGCTTTTCATAGCGGCTGGACGAAGGCGCCTCAGCCTCTGCCGGCATCTCAGACACCGCGTCCGGCGCGACCTCTGCCAGCACTTCGCGCAGGCGGCCGGCTTCCTCCACCTGCTTCTTCTCATGCAGGCGGGTGCGGGCACGGTCGAGCGCATCGGCAAGGCGCTGCTCCTCCACCGGCTTCATCAGATAATCGATCGCCTTGGCCTCAAAGGCTCGCAGCGCGTGATCGGAATAAGCCGTCACGAAGATGAAGAGCGGCGGTTCGACCTCCATCACCCCCTGGACCACGGAGAAGCCGTCAAAGCCGGGCATTTGGATATCGAGAAAGACGAGATCGGGCTTGTGTGTCTTGATCGCGCGGATCGCTTCGCGACCGTTGGTGCACGTCTCCACGATCTCAACGTCGGGATGAGCCTCCAGGCGGAGCTTCAGCCCCTGAATGGCGAGGCTTTCATCGTCGACGAGAATGGTGCGTATGGTCATGCGGCTACCCTTGATGGTTCGGCGGTAATGAACGGCATCTCGATGATGACGCTGTAGCCCCCCTCGGGTGGTGAACGCGTTTCCATATTCTGGCGTTCCCCGAACGCCTGAACCAATCGGTCACGAATGTTGGCAAGGCCCACACCCGTACCCTTCGTCATGCGCTGATCGCTCCCATTCAAGCCGGGACCGGTGTCCGAAACGACGATCCGCACGTTTTCGCCGACAGGCTGCGCTGTGACCACGATATCCGCGCCCTCCTCCTGGGGGGTTACGGCATATTTAATGGCGTTCTCGACCAAAGGTTGCAGCAGCAGCGAAGGAAGTCGCGCGGAGGCGACCGCCGGATGAATGTCGAAGATCGGGCGCAGACGATCCTCGAAGCGCATTTTCTCGATTTCCAGATACAGCTTGAGCGTCTCCACCTCCTGCTCCAGCGTCACCTGCGCGGTCGGCTCGTTGATCAGCGTGTAGCGCAGGAAGGCCGAAAGGCGGGAGAGCATCGCATTGGCACGCTCGGTCTGCTTGAGCAGCACCAGCGTGGAAATGCTGTTCAACGTATTGAACAGAAAATGCGGATTGAGCTGATAGCGCAGCATGGCCAGTTGAGCGCTGCTCGCCTGGCTCTCCAGCAACTGCAACTGGTCGGCCTGCTCTTCTACCGTGATGTAGAAATTAATCGCGTAATAGAGCGCCGACCACGCCCCCAGCAGCGTGAAATTGAGGTAAAAGGCTCCCAAGAACAGCTTGAGACTGGAGCCATCGCCCGACTGGTTGAGCGTTGTGAACACCCAGGCGTCGATAAAGGCCGATGTTCCGCCCGCGACGATCGCGATGACGATCGAGGCGGTCCAGGTGACGATCGGCGTCTGCCGCAGCAGGAAGCGATAGCCCACCGCCATCAGCAGCGTCAGCGAATAGCCGGTGATCGTCGAGATCAGCACCGGCACCAGGAAGGACATCGGCTGGCCATTGGCGATGCCGGAGACGGCGCGCAGGAGGAACGCGCCGGTCCATCCGACCGCCTGCAAGGTCCAAAACGCCTTGTTCTTGTCCTCAAAGAACGGCCGACGGCGGATGACGAGCACGGAGGTCATCGGCGGGCTCAACGCGCGGCCCCCATCGCGCGCAAGGGCGCGGCGGTGCAATCCGGCTCCTCATCGGCCGCGGCCGGCGCCTCGATCCAGCACAGATCCTGATAGTCGAGCAGCCGGCCATCGGCGGCCTGCAAGCGCACCTCGCGGACTGGCTGCCGGTCCCGGCTATCCGCCAGAATCCGGCGCGCAGGTGGCACCGGTTCCCAGCGCTCCCCCCACTGGCGCAGCGCAATCATCACCGGCATCAAGGCTTTGCCTTTCTCGGTAAGGCCGTAAGCGACACGGCGCTTGTCATTGGCGACCGGCTCACGGGTGAGGATTCCCCTCGCAACCAGCTTGCCCAGCCGATTGGACAGGATGTTGCGGGCGATGCCGAGCGCGCATTGGAAATCCTCGAAATAAACGATGCCGCTGAAGCAGGCGCGCAGGATCATGAACGACCACCGCTCGCCCATCGTTTCGAGCGCGGCCGGCAGGGCGCAGCCCTCAAATGCATCAAGACCCTTGCGTTCAGCCATGGCCAGCGACGCTAGCGCATTCGGCGCGCCGCGCCAAATGGCGAGTGCGCTCGACTGTGCCTTCGTCGCACGGATCGGGCGGAGCGTGGCGTTGAGGGGACAACTTCCCCCTCCCCGGCCGCTGCAGCGCGAGTTTTTTGTTGCGCTGCACGGGGTCCGCCCACCATGTTGCGCGACGATGTTGCGTCAATATGAACTGGTCGAGAGGGTCAAAGGCTATGACCCGGATGCCGATGAGGCCCTGATCAACCGCGCCTATGTGTTTTCGGTCGCCAAGCATGGCACGCAAAAACGCGCCAGTGGCGATCCCTATTTCAGTCATCCGATTGAAGTCGCAGGCATTCTGACCGATCTGTTCCTCGACGATAAGACCATCGTCACCGCCCTGCTGCACGATACGATCGAGGATACGCTCACCACCACAGCGGAGATTGAGCGGCTGTTCGGGCAGGACGTCGCCCGGCTTGTCGATGGCGTGACCAAGCTCAGCAAGATCGAGGCGCAGAGCGAGAGCCAGCGGGCGGCCGAGAATCTGCGCAAGTTCCTGCTCGCCATGTCGGACGATATTCGCGTGCTGCTCGTCAAGCTGGCCGACCGGCTGCACAATATGCGCACGCTGCACTTCATCAAGAATGAGGAAAAGCGCCGCCGCATCGCCCGCGAGACGATGGATATCTACGCGCCGCTCGCCGAGCGCATCGGCATGTACGAGTTCATGCGCGAAATGCAGCTCCTTGCCTTTCAGCAGCTTGAGCCCGATGCCTATGACAGCGTCACCAAGCGTCTTGCCCTGCTCAAGGAAGGCGGCGAAAGCAAGGTCGCCCGCATCTCGACGCAGCTGCAAAATATGCTCACCTCAGCGGGCATGCACGTCACGGTCTCCGGTCGCGAAAAGCATCCCTACTCGATCTGGCGCAAGACGCAGGAGCGCCACATCAGCTTCGAGCAGCTGACGGACATCATGGCGTTCCGGGTCGTCACCGACAGCACGGACGATTGCTACCGCGCCCTGGGCCTCATCCACCAGCGCTTCAAGATGGTGCCCGGGCGGTTCAAGGATTACATCTCCACGCCCAAGCGCAATGGCTATCAGTCGCTGCACACCACCGTGATCCACGAGGAGAATGCCCGCATCGAGGTGCAAATCCGCTCGGAACGAATGCATCAGGATAGCGAGTTCGGCCTTGCCGCCCACTGGGCCTACAAGCAGTCCGGCGCGCGGCCCGACGGGCAGGCCGGCTGGCTGCGCGATCTCGTCGAAATCCTCGAGCAGAGCCACGATGCGGAGGAGTTGCTCGAGCACACCCGCATGGCGATGTATCAGGATCGGATCTTCGCCTTCACCCCCAAGGGAGAGTTGCAACAACTGCCCAAGGGATCGACGCCGGTCGATTTTGCCTATGCCGTCCACACCACGCTCGGCAACCAGACCGTGGGTGCGAAGATCAATGGGCGCGTCATGCCGCTGCGCACGCAGCTTGAGAATGGCGACCAGGTCGAGATCCTCAAGTCCGATGCGCAGGAGCCCCAGCCCGGCTGGCTCAGCTTCGCGATCACCGGCAAGGCGCGCGCAGCGATCCGCCGGTTCATCCGCCAGAAGCAGCGCACCGAGACGATCGCACTGGGCGAGAAGCTCTACGAGGAGATCGTGCTGCGCCTGCCGGTCGAGATTGGCGACAAGGCGGAGAAAGCGGCGATCAAGCGGCTCAAGCTGGAAGACAAGGCCGCGCTGATGATCGCCATCGCTACCAACCGCATCTCGGACGAGGAGGTGATGAACGCCCTTGTGCCCGGCAGTGCGGAGGACGCACCCGGCGCGGCGCGGCGGCGCAAGAAGCAGGCGCAGGCGGTCTCGATCATCGGCCTGACCCCGGGCATCGCCTTCACCCTATCAGAATGCTGTCATCCCGTTCCGGGCGACCGCATCGTCGGCCTGCGGCGGCCGGGCGAACCAATCGAGGTACACACCATCGATTGCCTCGTGCTGGAGACCGGTCAGGATGCCGACTGGGTGGACCTCAGCTGGGACAGCGAAGCCAAGGGCGGCACCGCGCGCCTTTCGGTCATCCTGAAGAACCAGCCCGGTGCTCTGGCGACGGTGGCCAACATCTTCGCGGTCAACAAGGCCAATATCCTCAACCTGCAACTGGTGAACCGCGAAGGCCCGTTCCACACCGATCTCATCGATCTCGAGGTGGAAGATGCGAGCCACGTCGCCCGAATTCTCTCGGCGTTGCGGGCCGTGGACGCCGTGGTGCAGGCGGATCGGATCTAGCTGCGGCGGGCGGCAGCGCCTTGCAAACGATCATCCCGATTCTCCACGCGCGTTAATCCTTGCTGCAAAACAGTGCCAATGTCGGACAGCGCCCGGAAGGGCCAGGAAACTATCCTTAACGACCTCGCCCCTTTTTGCTGGCGCCTCTACATGCTCGGTCATCAGGAAGCCTCCGTTGGGACGAAGGCAGGCCTGCCAAGGAAACGAGCCGAGAACGCTCAGTCGGGAAGTTCGATACATGCGTAAGATCCTCATCGCATCGCTGGTGACCTGTGCTGCTTTTGCCGTTCAGCCGGCTCAGGCTGCGCTTGTCAGCTCTGCCGCAAGCTGCTCCGCATCGGACATTGGCCTCACGGCGAGTTCGAGCTTCAGCTGCGTCGGCTTCTACAATGGCAATCTGGCCAGTCAGGCGACCACGGGAGATCAGACGTCCGCGCTGGCCCTGCTCGGCTTGACGCTTCCCAACGCGTTTTCCAGCGCCGTGGAGAAGGTTTCCGGTTCGCCCTGGATCTCGACCACCACCCTGAATTTCGACACGATGATGTACGGCACGACCTACATCGGCGTGCACTTCGGCAACATTCCCAATCCGTCGGGCAAGGGTCAGCCGCTCGCCAACAACATCACCGCGTTCTACAAATTCGATGCTGGCACCGACGGCATCGACCTGCTCAATCTCCAGTTCGCCAGCGGCTCGAACGCGACCATCTACAAGACAGGCGCAGCGCCGGTCCCGGCTCCCGTGCCGGAGCCCGCCACCTGGACACTGATGGTTGCCGGTCTCGGCCTGGCAGGCATGCTGATGCGCCGCCGCGCCGCGAAGGTTCAGTTCGCCTGATCGACCTGACTCTCAGAATTGCATAGAGAAAGGGCGTCGGATTTCCGGCGCCCTTTCTTTTACCTCAAGGCGCAGGGTTTCCGCAGCGTACCAGCCCACTCCCGACCTGGCGCACGGTACAGGCGGGGCGTCCCTTCACCACCGCGCTGCCGGTTCCCACCAGCATCACTTTGGCGGTTCGTTCGGCTAAGGTTTCGGCCGTCGCGGCGCCATCCACCGCGAGCTCAAGGTCCACGGCGCGCAGGTCGCTCGCATCGAGCGTGCCGCTGCCGGAGAGGCCGATCTGCACCTTGCGCGCTCGCCCGGACAGGAGCGTGCTGCCCGCCCCGCCCTGCACGAGCTTGAGATCGTCGATCTCGATTCCCCTCACCTCGATGCGACCGCTGCCCACGAGGTTCACATCGGCAGCCGCCTTGCTAAGGCCCTTCACGCGCAGCAAACCAGAGCCCACAAGTTGCACCCGGCGCAAGCTCGGTGCTGTGAGAGCGAGCCGCGCGGTGCCCCGGGCGCCCTGCGCCCCTGCAGCGCCGGCCACGGGCGCGCGGAGGCGCACCGTCAGCGTGCGTGCGGACACCGTCAGTTGCAGGGCATCCAACGTGGCACGATCTCCCTCGCCCCGCGCGGACGCCCCGCGCCCGGTTTCAAGGGAGACTTCCAGTGGTCCCTCGACGCGGATGCTATCAAAATCGGTCACGATATAGGTGCGGTTCGCTGCATGGGCCGCTGACAGTCCGCCAGCGGCGGCAACGAGCATCAGCAGCCGGATCGCCCGGCGCGCGGCACCTGATGTCATGACGGTCTTCCCCCGAAGCAGTTCATGAGCGCGAGCATAGCAGATGTGTCGCCCCAAGTCGCCAACACGAGGTCCCATCGTGACGAGATGACTATGGACGATGCCCTTGGCGTGGACGCGCCCCAACAAAAAACGGCGCCCACAAGGGGCGCCGTCTCTTGGGCTCTAAGGAAGAAGCCTCGATTACTCTACGCGTTCCTTGGCATATTTCGGGGCGGCCTCGTTGAGGATCTGGAGGATCTTCTTGAGAGCCGTCGCCTCGTCCACCTCTTCCATCGCCGCGAGTTCACGCGCCAGACGGCTGGAGGCGGCTTCGAAGATCTGACGCTCGGAATAGCTCTGCTCGGGCTGATCGTCCGCCCGGAACAGGTCGCGCGTCACTTCCGCGATCGACACCAGATCGCCGGAATTGATCTTGGCTTCATACTCCTGTGCGCGGCGCGACCACATCGTCCGCTTCACCTTCGGCTTGCCCTTGAGGGTTTCGAGTGCCTCGCCCAGTGTCTTGTCCGAGGAGAGCTTGCGCATCCCCACGCTTTCGGCCTTGTTCGTCGGGACGCGGAGGGTCATCCGCTCCTTCTCGAAACGCAGCACATAAAGCTCGAGGTCGATCCCGGCGATCTTCTGGCTTTGCAGCTCGATCACCCGGCCGACGCCGTGCTTCGGATAGACAACATAGTCGCCGACATCAAAAGACAGCGCTTTTGCAGCCATTCTTGCGAACCTTTCTTCTATCTGTTTGTATTCTTGGCTGAGTTACGCGGCACGTTGAGAATGCAGATTTGCGAGAATGCAGATGTGCAGGTGCCAGCCACAGGCCATGCGCGAATACTCCTGAGTGACGAGGGGTGTCACTTCCCGGCGGGTTTAACAGATTCGCAACAAAATTACCAGCCTAACCGGAGGTAATCTGATATTTTGCGGCATATCGCACGCCGACACACTATGGATGGCGTGTCGCGCTGGTCTGGAGAGTTCATCTGGCCCAACCGTAGCGGGCTCGTTCCGAACCCGCCCTTAGTCCTTCGCGAGCCACTAGGTCGGCATCGCGAGGGACCGCATCCGCCCGCAATTGCAGGCGAATACAGTCAGTTGTGCGTAAGGCTCAGCCGCCTTCGCCCGGCTCAGGCGAGAAATATTTGTCGAACTTGCCGGCCTCACCCTTATGCTCTTCAGCATCCGCGGGGGGTTCGCGCTTGGTCGTGATATTCGGCCACTCGGCGGAATATTTGGTGTTCACCTCAAGCCACTGCTCGAGACCGCTCTCGGTATCGGGCAGGATCGCCTCAGCCGGGCATTCCGGCTCGCACACGCCGCAGTCGATGCACTCGTTGGGATTGATGACGAGCATGTTCTCGCCCTCATAGAAGCAATCCACCGGGCATACTTCCACGCAGTCCATATATTTGCAGCGAATGCACGCGTCGGTCACGACATAGGTCATGGCTGGCTTTCCTAGCTTGGTTTTCGCTGATCGCGATATGCGCGCGCCGCCACAGGGTCAACAGGCAAGGGCAAGGATTGCGCGTAGCTTAACTTTATCGGGGCATCACCGTCGTATCCGGGTCGGCGCCGGGCGTGATCGCACTGTAGCAAAGCTGGGCCTCGGGGGCCGGGCCACGCCGCTCCGGCAGATGTTCCACGCGGATCACGCGAATGACATTGCCCTGCGGCAAGGTGAGCAGGTCACCCACACGCACCGGCGCGTGCGCCCGCTCGATCCGGCGGCCATTGATGCGCACGATGCCCCGCTCCGCGAGCGCCTGCGCGCTAGAACGACTGGGGGACAGGCGCACGAACCAGAGGAATTTGTCGAGGCGCAAACTCGGTCCATGGCCGGTCGATGCGCCCTCATCCCGCTGCCTCGCCAGAAAGTCAGTCCTCTCGGCCGAACAAGGCGCCAAGACCGGCCAAGGCCTTGCCCGTGGCGACGATCGGCCGCCCGCGACCACCGCCGTCACGGTCCGGTCGGGGACCACGATCCGGCCTCGGGCCGCGATCGGGACGATTGTCGCGATCCGGGCGCTTGTCCCGTTCACGCCGCGGGCCACCCTCACCCGCCTTGCCGCGCCGATCCGGGCGGTTGCGCGGGCCATCGCCGGCCGCTTGGGACTGGCCATCCTGATCCTGCCGCCCCTGCTGGGCCGGACGACGATTGCCGCCGCGATTGCGCGGACCCTCGAATTTCGGACGCGGCTTGGGCCGGCCACGGAACTGCCAGTTGGGCGCGCCTTCCGCCGCATCGAGCACGGGGCGGAACCCCGCCTGCCGCATCAGTTCCAGGAAGCTCGCTTCATTCAGGCCAATGGAGACGATGGTCGGATCGTCGGCGCCATAGGGCTTGCCGGCAGCAATCGCCTCGTGCGCCCCGCGCGCGAGCCGTTCGGCCATATCGATGCGCAGCCAGGCCTCGCCCAGCTTGCGGAACCCGGCAATGCGCGCGCCAATCTCGTCGATCGGCACGACAGGCTTGGCGACCTTGGCAGGTGCGGGCGCCTCAGCAACTGCCGGCGTTTCGGATGCGGGAGCCTCGACTGGTGCCGGCGCTTCAGCGGACGCTTCGACCTCAACCGGCACTGCGACGTCGCCGGCTTCCACCGCTTCGCTCGGCGCACTCGCCTTGCGCTCTTCGCCGCCACCGCTCTGCAGCAACACCGCGCCCGGCGCGGGCAGCGCCACCAATGGTTTGCCGGATTTCAGCGAGAGCAGCACCATGCGCCATTGCGCCGCCGCCGGCTTCATCAGGCCGGGATGATACAAATCCATGACGCCGATCACCACGCCGGCCTTGCGCAAATGTGTGCGGTCTTCCTTGGCGACCTGCCCGAGCGCTTCATCCAGCGTGTTGCGCGGTACGATGCCGCCGGCGTCCGCCAGTTGCGCGAGCACGGCGCGCACGGTCGCGGGCAGTTCGGCCTCCGTGGAGCCGGCCTCCATCTTCAGCAGCGCCGGAATGTGGCGCTCGAATTGATTCTTGAGCCAGAGCGCGAGCCGATCGCGCACGCCCTGCTGAATTTCCGGGACGAGGCTGGAGAGCCCCGCATCCAGCGTCATTTCAGGCGCGAGCAGACGCTGCCCTGCCTTCAATGTCGCGACCGGGTGCCCGTTCCAGATGATCTGCGCATCACCGCCGGGAGGGCTGGCGAGAGTGAACGCTTTATCGTCCACCGCCAGCAATGCCTGAGCCATCTCGTTCAAATGCGCACCCAGTCTCCGTTCGGCAGCGGCCAGCAGCAGCCGCTTCTCATTCGCTCTCGCCAAGGGATCGACGATGAAGCGGAAGCCCCGCATCGTACCGATCCTGTGACCATCGACTGTTACATTGCCTGCGCCGTCGACGTCCACTGACAAAAACGCCTTGGCATCACCGCCGCGCCGAAGCAAGGCGGAGGCGCGCCGATCGACGAAACGCTGCTTCAATGCGCCGTGCAACGCATCGGAAAGCCGCTCTTCCAGCGCCCGCGCGCGCGCCGCCATCTCGACAGGCTGGGTCAGCCAATCGTCCCGCTGGGCGACATAGGCCCAGATTCGCACGGCGCCGATCCGCCCGGCCAGCGCATCGACATCGCCCTGCACATTGTCCAGCCGGGCGAGCTGCGCTGCGAACCAATCCTGCGGAATATGGCCGCTGCCCTGGCTCAGCCACGTCCACAGGCGGTGGATGGTGCGCGCATGATGCTCAATGCCGAGCTTCTGGAAATCCGGCACGGAACAGGCCGCCCAGAGCCGTGCGACCTGCCCCCGGCCCCGCACCCGTGCGCGCACGTCTGGCAGGTCGGCGAGATATTGCAGCACCGCCAGGTCGATCGCTTCGGGCGCCGCGCGCAAGCCCGCGCGCTCCGGACGATCCAGTAGCGCCTCGATCAGCGTGTCGATGTCATCCATCGGCAGGTCCGCTTCCCGCCAGAAAATCTGCTCGATGGGGTCGAAGCGATGCTCCTCGATCCGCTCCACCTCCTCGGCGGAAAAAGCCGGCTCGCCATCCGCCGCGCCGACATCGCCGAATGTCCCGTCCCGCTGGTGACGCCCGGCGCGCCCGGCAATCTGCGCCATTTCAGACACGGTCAGGCGGCGTGTCCGCCGCCCGTCGAACTTGCGGAGCGACGCGAAGGCGACGTGATCGACGTTAAGATTGAGCCCCATGCCGATGGCATCCGTGGCGACCAGATAATCGACCTCCCCTGCCTCGAACATCGCGACCTGCGCATTGCGCGTCGCAGGGCTGAGCGCCCCCATGACGATCGCCGCGCCCCCGCGATGCCGGCGCAGCATTTCAGCGACGCGGTACACCTCCTCGACGGAGAAAGCGACGACGGCGCAGCGGCGCGGCAGGCGGGAGAGTTTCTGCGGCCCGCTGTAGCGCAGGGTGGAGAAGCGCGGCCGCGTCACGATTTCCGCCTTGGGCAGCAGCGTGCGCACCAAGGGCGCCATGCTCGCCGAGCCGAGCAGCATCGTCTCCTCGCGCCCACGGGCATTCAGCATCCGGTCGGTGAAGATGTGGCCGCGCTCGGGGTCAGCGGCGAGCTGGATCTCATCCACCGCCACGAACGCGAAGTCTGAGAAGGCGCCGAAGCCGCCGCGAACCGGCATCGCCTCGGCAGTCGCCAGCACATAACGGGCGCCCGGCGGCGCGATTCGTTCCTCGCCGGTCAGCAAGGCGACTTGGTCGGCGCCCTTGATTCGCACCACGCGCTCGTAAACCTCACGCGCCAGCAAGCGGAGCGGAAACCCCATGAGCCCGCTCGAATGGCCGCACATCCGCTCAATTGCCAGATGGGTCTTGCCCGTGTTGGTCGGTCCCAGGACCGCCTTGAGAGCTGCAGGCTCGTAGCTCGACATGATTGTCTGACACATGGAGCGCGGCGTGGCTAACGGCAAGGCTCAATCCAGACAGCGCATGAATTAGGGATGGTTCCGCAACCAGCCGACGATTGCGCACAACTCGCCGCAAGCTTTGGGCCGATATTGTGTCTTTATTTGACTTTAACCCGCTGCGTTTACAAACAAAGCGCGACGTTTGGCAGTCGCGACAGCGTGGCAGAAGCCGTCAGGGGCGCATCAATTCGTGTTTCAGAAGATCGAGCTTAGCCCCACGCAGGGCGCCGGCACCGGTACGCTTTGGCTCAACAGCCCGGCGAAGGTGCTCGCACCGCTCCGCTCTGGCGACTGGCGCGAGCGGGTGCAGGACTGGGCGCATCGCGTCGATCTCGCGCCCGATCTTGGCCAGAACATCGGTAGCCGGACCTGGTGGCGCGGCCTCATCACCTGCTTTTCGCTGTGCGGCATCATGGTCATGTCCGCGCCCGGCGTCCTGACCGTTCCCGGCGCACAGCCCGCGCCGCTCTCCACGGAGCAGCTGGACCAGTATCGCTCGCAGATGATCAGCGCCTCGGCGCTCGGGGCCGATACAGGCAAGCGCATGGGGCCGACCGATCTGGTCGCGCCACTGCGCGAGACACCCGAGCGCCCGCAGATCGAGCTGGATGCCGCCGTCGGCACTGGCGACAGCTTCGCGCACACTCTTTCGCGCGCCGGCATCAGCAGCAATGATGCCAGCGCGGCGATGGCGCTGATCCGGCAGGCCGTCGATCCTGCCACGATCGCGCCCGGCACCCGCGTGCGCATCGTGCTCGGCCGGCGCGCCAATCGCAATGTCGCACGCCCGCTGGATCATCTGTCCCTCCGCGCGAAGCTCGAGCTGGCTCTGGAAATCACCCGGCAGGATGGCGCGCTGACGCTGCGCCGCATTCCCATCATTGTGGACAACACGCCACTGCGCATTCGCGGCCAGGTGGGTGACAGCCTCTACCGCTCTGCCCGCGCAGCCGGCGCCGATCCGTCGACGATCCAGGCCTATCTCAAGGTGCTGTCGGCGCAGGTCAATGTCGGCAACGGCCTGCGGGCTGGCGATACGTTCGATATCATCGTCGCCCATCGCCGCGCCGCGACCGGTGAAAGCGAGACCGGAGAGCTGCTGTTCGCAGGGCTGCAGCGGCAGCGCGGCAAGGACATCAACCTGCTGCGCTGGACGCAGGCCGGCCGCGCGCAGTGGTTCGAGGCATCCGGCGTCGGTGAGCGGCGCGGCGTTCTCGCCCGTCCGGTAAGCGGACGACAGAGCTCCGGCTATGGCATGCGCAGGCATCCGATCCTCGGCTACAGCCGGATGCATGCTGGCCTCGACTTCGCCGCCAGCACTGGCACACCCATTTATGCGGTGAGCGACGGCCGGGTGACCTATTCCGGTTGGCACGGCGGCCACGGCAAGTACGTCAAGATCGAGCATGGCGGCAGCCTTGGCTCGGGCTATGGTCATATGAGCCGCATCGCCGTCGCCGCTGGTCAGCGCGTCAAGCGCGGGCAGGTCATCGGTTATGTCGGCTCGACAGGCCTCTCCACGGGGCCGCACCTGCACTACGAGCTCTATCGCAATGGCCGCACGATCAATCCGGCGAGCGTGAAGTTCACAGAGACGGCCCAACTGGCGGGCGCCGAACTGCGCGCCTTCAAGGGCCGCCTTTCCGAACTCAAGCGCCTGCGCGCCGGCCTTCCTGAGCCTGCGAAGACGGAGCCGAGGGAAATGGCAGCGAGCAATGCCTCAAGCGCTGCTGCGTCCGCTCAGTCGGCAGGCGGCGGGTCCAGCCACACGCGATAAGCGCGATCCGATCGGTCGCGAGCGACGCCGGTTCCCCTCGGATGCCGCGTCTTCGGCGCGCCTGACGCGCCCCGCCCTGCTGCCGCGTCAGAATTCGCACGAAGCGAACGCCGAAGGACATTTCGCTTGCGCAGCATTTTTTCACTCGTTACGTTATAACATATGAAAAACAATTTCCGTCCGCGCCTCGCGCATGCCGCCGCCCTCTCTGCCCTTCTCTCCAGCGCCGCGCTGTTCGCCGCCCCCGCTCTGGCGCAGCGCCAGCCGCCGCCGGATACCGGCGAAGCGCATGGCCATGACGATCGCCCAGAGAACATCGTCGTCACCGCGATCATCCCGCGCTCGCATATCGATGTGCTTGGGGGCACATCCGTCCTCACCGGCGAGGAGCTGGCCCGCGACATCCGCCCGAGCCTGGGCGAGACGCTGGCCCGGCAGCCGGGCGTTTCTTCCACGTCCTTCGGCCCCGGCGCCTCTCGCCCGATCCTGCGCGGCTTCTCGGGCGACCGCATCCGCCTGCTCACCGACGGGATCGGCAGCTTCGACGCGTCCGCCACCTCGGTGGACCATGCCGTCGCAATCAATCCGCTGCTCGCCGACCGGATCGAGGTGCTCCACGGCCCTGCAGCGTTGCTCTATGGTTCGTCCGCGGTCGGCGGCGTCGTCAATGTCATCGACACGCGCATTCCCACACATCTGCCCGAAGGCGGCTTCGATCTGGCCGCTACCGGCACATTCGGCAGCGCCGCCCGCGAGAAATCGCTCGCCGGCAAGACCGATATTGCATTGGGCGGCGGCTTCGTCTTCCATGCCGATGGCAGCTGGATCGAAACCGGCGATCTGCGCAGCGGCGGCTATGTGCTGGGCACCGAGCCGCGCGCCGAAGCGCTGGAAAGCGACGAAGCCGACATTCGCGACCTCGCCGGGCTGCGCGGGCGCATCCCCAATTCCGCCATCGAAGGCTGGAGCTATACCGGCGGCCTCAACTACATCGATTCCGGCGGGTCCCTCGGCTTCTCGGTCGGCCGCTCGCAATTCACCTATGGCCTGCCGATCCGCTACGTGACGCACGAGGATCATGAGGACGAAGGCGCGATCGAGGGCGAAGAAGGCGAGCACGAGCACGGCGCCGAGGAAGTCAAAATCCAGATGAAGCAGACCCGTGCCGATCTGCGCGCGCAAGTGAATGTCGGCGGCGGATTGCTCGACCAGATCCGCCTGCGCGCCGGCTGGGCCGATTACGAACATGCCGAAATGTCGCTTGACGGGCAGGACATCCACACCCGCTTCTTCACGCAAGGCCTCGAAACCCGGCTCGATCTCGTTCAGGCGCGGCGGGGCGGATGGGAAGGCGCGATCGGTGGCCAGATGCTGCTGCGCAAGAGCCACATCGAAGGCGAGGAGAAGTTCCTGCCGGCCATCGACAGCGAGACCTGGGGTCTGTTCACGCTGCAGGCGCTCGATCTCGGCAAGGTGCGGCTGGAGGCCGGCGCGCGGTTCGAGCACAACCGCATCGAGGCGGCGCAGGACAGCGACCTTGGCTCGCCGGACTATCGCCGCAACTTCGACACGGTGTCGGGATCGCTGGGCGCCAGCTATGCCATCGCGACCGACTGGCGGGTCGGCGTCAACCTCTCCCGGGTCGAGCGCGCACCCACGGCAGACGAACTCTTCGCGCGCGGCAACCATGCCGGCACGCAGGCTTTTGAGCTTGGCAACCCGAATTTCGGCACCGAGCGCGGCTGGGGCGTCGAGGGTACGCTGCACGGGCGGGGCCAGGACTTCCACCTCACCGTCTCGGGCTTCTACAACAAGTTCGATCGGTTCATTTACGATTCCATCGTCGATGACAGCGCCTGTCTCGCGGCCAGCGGCGCGACCTCGCTCGAATTCCCCTGCTTTGCCTATCTGCAATCCGGCGCGGAATATTATGGCGCGGAGATCCAGGCGGATTGGACGGCAGCGACATTCGGTCGCACCGAACTGCGCCTGGATGGTCTGGCCGACTTCACGCGCGCAACGCTCGACAGCGGCGAGCCTGTCCCGCGCATCCCGCCGCTGCGGCTGCTTGGCGGTGCCACGCTCGATGCCGGCGAATGGTCTGTGCGCGGCGAGATCGAACATGCCTTCAAGCAGGACCGGGTGAGCGCGCGCGAGACCGTTACGCCCGCCTACACCTTCGTCAACGCCGGGCTGACCTGGAAGCCCGCCATCGCGAACCAGCGGGTCTCCTTCTCCCTGCAAGCCAACAACATCTTCGATGTCGAGGCGCGGCGCCATGCCAGCCTGCTCAAGGATTACGCCCCGCTCGCCGGGCGCGACATACGCCTCACGGTCTCCCTCGCCCTGTGAGTGCCGGGCGGGGCGCCCCTCTTCGCGCCCCGCCCTTTTTTCTCAGTCACTTGACAGGTCAGCTGCATCCGGTGTCTGGTCGCCCGCGCAATAGCCGGGGGACCATTGCCAATGAACGACCAGACCGACCGTGCATTCGGTTTTGAAGGAAGCTGGCGGGAATACGCCCCGATTGCCTTCACCAATCTGCTGCTGACCATCGTGACGCTGGGCGTCTATCGGTTCTGGGCAACGACGCGGACGCGGCGCTATTTGTGGAGCCGCACCCGCTTCATCGACGAGCGGCTGGAATGGACCGGCACCGGCGTTGAACTGCTCATCGGCTTCCTGATCGTGCTGGTGCTTTTCGGCATTCCTTTCCTTTTTCTCAACTTCGGCATGCAGGCCATGGTGTTGCGTGGACAGGCACCGCTCGCCGGCGTGCTGGGCCTAACGTCGTTCGTGGTGATCTTCTATCTCGCCGGCGTCGCGCGCATGCGGATGCTGCGCTATCGCCTCAGCCGCACCTGGTGGCACGGCATTCGCGGCGGCAGCAATGACAAGGGCTGGGCCTATGGCTGGTCCTACGTCTGGCGCAACATCGTCGCGTGGATGATGATCGGCCTGCTCATTCCCTGGTCTATGACCTCACTGTGGAACGACCGCTGGAACGCGATGAGCTTTGGCCCTCATCCCTTCCGCGCGGCGGCAATGCCCGGCCAGATCTTCCGCCGCTTCCTGCTGTTCTACCTGCTGCCGTTCATCATCTTTGCCGTCATGGCCGTACTCATTTTTGCAGGTGGCGGCGCTGCGATGCGTGGCGGTTTCGATCCCGAGACGCAGGCCCAACCCGGCCTCGCCTTCGTGCTCGCGATGATCCTGATGGTGCTGCTGATCTATACGATCATCGGCTTTTTTGCGCTGGCCTATTACGCCAAATTCTTCCGCGTGGCCGTGAGCAGCCTGTCACTTTCGACGCTCGATTTCCACTTCTCGGCCCGCACCAAGGACTGGTTCAAGCTCATCCTTGGCGACATCGCGCTGGTGGTGCTGACGCTCGGCATCGGCCTCGTCTTCCTCTCCTATCGGCACTGGAAGTTCTTCATCGTTCATCTCGATGCCAGCGGCGAGATCAGCCTCTCCTCTCTCACCCAGTCGAGCACGAATGCGCCGGGTCAGGGCGAGGGCCTTGCCGATGCGTTCGACATCGGCGCCATCTAGCACCATAGCGCGCGCATGACCCAGGCCGGCCCGGACGAGACCATCTGGCATTATGATGGTACCAGCGCGACGCGCCATCATCCGGTTCTCGAATGGACAGCAGAGACGTTCACGCTCCGCTGGGGTCTGAACAAAAGCGGCCCGCACCGCTGGGGCGATCTGGTGCCGGTCGATGGCAGCGGCGGGCGCTCCATTTATGGCCTGCGCGGACAGCATGGCTGGCGGCTCGGCTTCACCGGCGCGCCACCGCAGGACTTCGCGATCCACCTGCCCCTCCCCGCGCGTTATGGCCGCTGGATCGACCGGGTCGGTCTGTGGCGGGCGCTGGCGCTCTTCGCCGTGATCGCGGCGGGCGTCGTCTACGCCGTTCTCCGCGCGCCGGACTGGATCGCGCCGCATGTTCCGCTCAGCTGGGAACAGCGGCTCGGCGATGCCATGATCGGCGATTTCGGCGGTCGCCTCTGCCAGACGCCCCAAAGCCGCGCCGCGCTCGACAAGCTCCAGCGCAAGCTCGGGGAAGGTGTACCCATCCGCCGCATCGGCATCGCCAATGTAAAGATGGTCAATGCGGTCGCCCTGCCCGGCGGCCACATCCTGCTGTTCGACCAGCTCATTCAGGATGCCCAGTCGCCCGATGAAGTGGCGGGAATCCTCGCCCATGAGATCGGCCATGTCCGCAACCGCGACACGATGACGGCGCTGATCCGTCAGTTTGGCCTCAGCATCGTGCTGGGCGGGTTCGGCGGCGACCTCGGCAACACCGCCAACGGCCTGCTGTCCCTGAGCTATGGCCGCGATGCCGAGCGGGCGGCGGACAGCTACTCTATCGGCGCCTTGCAAAAGGCCGACATATCGCCCCTGCCCACCGCCGCCTTCTTCAATCGCCTTGGCGGTGGTGAGGGCGGGGAGCAGATTGAGCGCGCCGCCAATCTCATGGCGTCGCACCCCATCTCCGCCGAGCGGCGCAAGGCGTTCGAGGCCTCTGCGCGCAAGGGCCACCGCTATGAGGCCGCACTGACTCCGGCGGAATGGCGCGCCATCGTGAATGCCTGCAAGGATGACAAGGACGTCGCACCTGCCAGCCGCTTCCCTTTCTGATAAGGGCAGCGTCATGACTGACGACACCACCAGCGCACCGCCCGCCTTCCTGCCCAACGCCGCAGGCCTGTCCCTCGCCTTCCGCCACCGGCCCGGCACAGGGCCGACCATCGTCTTCCTCCCCGGCTACATGTCGGACATGATGGGCAGCAAGGCGCTGGCGCTGGACGACTGGGCCGCCGCCCAAGGCCGCGCCATGCTCCGTTTGGATTATGCCGGCTGCGGCGAAAGCGAAGGGCGGTTCGAGGACGGCACACTCGCCAGCTGGCGCGACGATGCCCGCGCCGTGATCGACCATTGCATCCCCGCCGGGCCAGTCATCCTCGTCGGCTCCTCCATGGGCGGCTGGCTGGCCCTGCTGCTCGCCCGCGATTTGGGCGCGCGCGTCGCCGGCCTCGTCGGCATCGCCGCCGCGCCGGATTTTACCGATTGGGGCTTTGATGCCGCGCAAAAGGCAACCCTGCAGCGCGAGGGCAAGCTGGTCGAGCCCACGCCCTATGGTGACCAGCCCTATGTCACCACACGCGCCTTCTGGGAGTCGGGCGAAGCGCTGCGGCTGCTCGATGGCGACATCGCGATCAATGGCCCGGTGCGGATGCTGCAGGGCCAGGCCGATACCGACGTTCCCTGGCAAATCGCTGTGCGGATCGCGCAGCAGGTTCGTTCAGCCGATGTGCAGACGCTGCTCGTCAAGGATGGCGATCATCGCCTTTCGCGCCCGCAGGACATCGCCCTGCTGATCGCGACTGTCGCGCGCCTCGTGGAGTCCTGACCCTGCCCATGCTCGTTGCCGCCGCGCTTTCCCTCGCCCAGCTCGCCCAAGCGAGCGTGCCCCATCATGATCCGGAAATCGAGGCGCTGCTGCGGCGACGAGACGAGATGCGCCGCGCCGAGGCCGAGCAGCGAGAGCAGCGCCCCTGGATCGAGCAGGTGCCCGCAGAACGCGCCGGCAATGACAGCACGGAACTGGCCGCCGTCGTCCCGCCCGCCATTGCGCCCCGCCTCGCCACCTGTCTGGAGCGCGCCAACGCAAACCCCTCCGAGGGCATTGCCGCTGCGGACGCCTGGGCAAAGGCCGATGGCGGCGCTTATGCCGCGCAGTGCCGGGGCTATGCGCTCGGGCAGGCCGGGCGCTGGAGCGACGCGGCAAAGGCTTTCGAGGATGGCGCGGCCTTCAAGGGCCTCGACGCGGTAACGCAGGCGCGATTATGGTCGCAGGCCGGCAATGCCGCGCTGATCGCGGGCGAAACGCCGCGCGCGCTGCGGGCGCTGGATGCGGCACTCTCGCGCCCCTTGCCCAAGACGCTCGCGACCGGAGAAATCTATCTGGATCGCGCCCGCGCACGCGTGGCTGCCGACGATCTGCCCGGCGCCCGTACCGACCTCGATCAGGCGATCGTGCTGGCCGCCGCCGATCCGCTCGCATGGCTGCTCTCGGCCACGCTGGCCCGGCGCATGGACGACCTGCCCTTGGCTCGCCTGCATATCGACGAAGCCGCCAGCCGCGCCCGCAACGATGCCGCCATTGCGCTGGAACAGGGCATCATTCTGGCGCTCTCAGGCAATGATGCCGGCGCCCGCGCTGCCTTCAGCCGCAGCAAGGAACTGGCTGCGCGCGATAGCGATATTGCCCGACAGGCCACCGACTATCTCGCCCAGCTGAACGGCGATCCGGCCCCCGCGGCCACTGCCGCAGGGACCGAAACCGGGCGGTGAAGCGTGCGTGCGGCCGACCTCAGTCGAGGTAGAAGTCCACCGTCGTCACGACCCGCACCTTCTTGAACGGTGTGTCTGCCGCGCCATAGCCGCCGGATGTCTCGCCATCGCGCGGCTCGATGGAGAAATAACCCTGCGTCGCACTCTTGATGCCGCCCACGCCGGTGCCGCTATCCTTGGCGAACTGTTCGGCCGAGGAGCGCGCATCCTTGGTCGCGGCAGCGACCATCTGCGGCTTGATATCGTTGAGCTTGGTGAAGCTGTAGCTCATCGCCGAACCCTCCTGCAGCGTGACGCCGCGCCGGACGAGATCGAACTGATTGGCCACTGCCTTTTGCGCCCGCTCGATGTCGGTCGTGCGCAACTGCATCCGCTGGGTGATCGTGATGTTAGGCACGCCATTGTTGATGAACTGATTGACCCCGGCACCGGTCGCGGTCAGCGCAGTGTCCGGGAAGCCGAGGCTCTTGAAGTAGCCCCGCAGTTCGGCCGTATTGCCCTCGATATCGGCCCGCACGCTGGCAAGGTCGGTGCCGGTCGCGGAATAGGCGATGGTCCAGGTCGCAAGATCGGCGGTCACATTGCGCTCGGCAAGGCCCCGCACCGTCACGGATCGGTCAGCTGTGTGGGCACGCCGCAGGCCATCCCCAAGCAGGTAGCCACCGGTGATCATGCCGCCCGCAAGCACCACCGCACCTGCCAAAGCGACCCTGTTCATGTCCTGCAGCCAAACCATTGTGCGCATTCCTCTCTTTTCCCGCGACCGCGAGACGCCTATTTGAGAGGTGACCAATCTCACTCTTGTGCTGAACCGTTGCTGACGCGGGACCAAAGGAAAGAGCTGCACCATGCCCAAATATCTCCACACCATGATCCGCGTGACCGACATCGACGCGACCTTGCGCTTTTTCGAATTGCTCGGCCTTAAGGAAGTCCGTCGCTTCGATAATGAGAAGGGTCGTTTCACGCTCGTTTTCGTCGCCGCGCCGGGCGATGAGGATGCGCAGGTGGAACTGACCTACAACTGGCCGCCGGAAGACGGCAGCGCCGGCGAAAGCTATGGCGGCGGGCGCAATTTCGGTCACCTCGCCTATCGGGTCGAGAATATCTACGAGACCTGCCAGCGCCTCATGGACAATGGCGTGACCATCAACCGCCCGCCCCGGGACGGCCATATGGCATTTGTCCGCACGCCCGATGGCATTTCCATCGAGCTGCTGCAGGATGGCCATCTCGAGCCAGCCGAGCCCTGGGCCTCGATGCCGAACACGGGTGAATGGTGAGCGCGCTCGAAATCCTGCGCGTCCCGGTTCTGTCGGACAATTATGTCTGGCTGGTTCATGACAAGCCGAGCGGGGAGACGCTGGTCGTCGACCCCTCGGTGGCCGAGCCGGTGCTGGCGGCCGCGCAGGCGCGCGGCTGGTCAATCACCCAGATCTGGAACACGCACTGGCATGGCGATCATATCGGCGGGAATGCGGGCATCGTAGCCGCGACCGGCGCCACCGTCACGGCGCCCGCCGCCGAACTCGCGAAAATCCCCAATGTCGATCGCCCGGCCCGCGAAGGCGACCGGGTACGGCTGGGCGATCACGAAGCGGTGGTGATGGAAGTGCCGGCCCACACCGCCGGCCACATCGCTTATCACTTTGCCGACGACGCCATGATCTTCGTGGGGGATACGATGTTCGCCATGGGCTGCGGCCGGCTGTTCGAGGGCACGCCTGCGCAGATGTACGCCAATATGCGACGCTTCGAGGCCCTGCCCGACGACACCCAGGTCTATTGCGCGCACGAATATACGCTCTCCAACGGCAAGTTCGCCCTTCAGGCAGAACCGCAGAATGCGGCCATCGCGGATCGCCTCGCGCAGGTCGAAGCTGCCCGCGCGCGCGACGAGGCCACCGTTCCCACAACGATCGCGCTGGAACGCGCCACTAACCCCTTCATGCGCGCCCAAAGCGTGGAGGAACTGGCCAGCCGACGCGCGGCCAAGGACAGGGGGTAAGGCTGCCGGAGCCTACTCGCTCCTTCCCTGCTTTCGCAACCAAGGGCGCGCGCGTTCGTATCCGTCATATAAGATGCGAGACAGCCGGAAATCTGCTAGTTTCGCGAGACAGAAGGACGCGAGAGGAGCGGAGATGATGAACAGATTGTGTCTCTCATTGGCGGTCCTGCCGCTGGCCGCCTGCGCGACGGCGGGCCCTGCTCCCGAACCAAGGCTCAGCGAACGCGAAACGCAGGAGCTGGAGCGCCTGCTGGAGGGCAAGACGGCGGGCGAGCCCGTCTCCTGCGTCACCTTGTTCGACAGCAGCCGCCTGCGGTCCATCGGCGATAACACGCTGGTCTATGTGGTCAGCAAGGATCAGGTCTATCTCAACCGCCTGCAGGGGAGTTGCACCGGCATCTCGCGCGGCGACACGCTTGTGATGAACCGCATGAGTTCATCGCAATATTGCCGTGGCGACATCGCCCGCGTGGTGAACCTGCCCTCGGGCGCGATGACCGGCAGCTGTGCACTGGGCGACTTCATTCCCTATCGCACGCCCGGCAAGTAACACGCCGGGCAGCCGTCACGCCTTGTAAAGCGCGTCCAGCCGCGCCTGATAGCGTGCGCGGATCACGTGGCGGCGGATCGATTGCTTAGGCGTCAGCATCTCGTTGTCGATCGTGAACGGCTCGTCCGCCAACGCAAAGCGCCGCACCTTCTCGATCACGGACAGGTCAATATTGACGCGATCGACCGCGGCCCTGATCCCCCCGTGCAACGCCGGGTCCTCCCGCAGCGCTGCAAGATCGGCCGGCTTGCCCTGCGCCTGTGCCCATGTCTTGAGCCAGTCCGGATCGGGCACGATCAGCGCCACGATGTGCGGGCGCCGGTCGCCATGCACCATCACCTGCCCGATTTCCGGCTGCAGGGTCAGCATGCCCTCCAGCTTGGCCGGTGCGACATTGTCGCCCTTGTCATTCACGATCAGGTCCTTCTTGCGGTCCGTGATCATCAACCGCCCGGCATCGTCGAACCGGCCGATATCGCCCGTGTGCAGCCAGCCATCCTGAATCGCCCGCGCGGTTTCCGCCGGATTGTTCCAATAGCCCTTCATCACCAGCTCGCCGCGCACGAGAATTTCGCCATCCTCGGCAATGCGTACCTCGACATGCTTGAGCGGCGGCCCCACCGTGTCCATCCGCAGCCCTACCGAGGGGCGATTGCAGCTCACCACCGGTCCTGACTCCGTCTGGCCATAGCCTTGCAGCAAGGTCAGGCCGAAAGACTGGAAAAAGGTGCCCACCTCCGGGTTGAGCGGCGCACCGCCGGAGACGAGCGCCTTCATCCTGCCGCCGAACCGGGCCTGGATTTTGGGATTGATCGTCCGGTTGAGCACGGCCTCGAGCGGCTTGTCCCACAAGGGCAGCGTGCCGCCCCTTTCCGCCCGCTTTGCGCCCAGCCGCAGCGTCTGTTCCAGCAACAGCGCGGGCACCTTGCCCTGCTTCTCCACCGCCTTGGTGACGCGGGTCTTCAGCAGCTCGAACAAGCGCGGCACAACCACCATGATGGTGGGCCGTGTTTCAGCAATATTGCTGGCCAGCTTTTCCAGGCTCTCGGCATAATAGATCTGCCCGCCCAAGCCGATCGGCAGGAACTGACCGCCCGAATGCTCATAGGCATGGCTGATCGGCAGGAAGGAGAGGAACACCTCATCATCCCAACCGAAATCACCGGCAATGATGTCGACACAGCCCTCCACATTGCAGAGAATGGCGCCGTGATGCTGGATCACCCCGCGTGGTGCCCCGCCGGTGCCGCTGGTGTAGATCAGGCAGGCGATATCATCGCGCGTGGCCGTCTGCTCGGCAGCGCAGGCGACAGGATCGGCCGGATGCTCGGCGATGAGCGTCGCCCAGTCGCAGATCTGCACAGCCGAGTTCTGCATCGACTTGATCGGCTCGATGCTGATCGCGAATTCGATCCGCGAGCGCATAACGGCGGGCAGTAGGGCAGCGCCGATTTTCGCGGTCGAGAAAATCACCGCCCGCGCGCCGCTATTGCCGATGATGTGCTCATGATCGCGCGTGGTGTTGGTGGTGTAGGTTGGCACCGTGATGGCGCCCGCCGCCATGATCGCCAGGTCGGCAATGCAGAATTCCGGTCGGTTCTCACAGACCAGCATCACCCGGTCGCCCGGCGCGACGCCCAGCGCCTTGAGCGCCTTTGCCATTGAGGCGACCCGGCGGGCGGTCTCCATCCAGCTGATCGGCTGCCATTGCTCGCCCTGCTTGGCCCACAGGAACGGCCGCTCGCCGCGCTCCATGGCGCGCGTGAAAAACATGGCGGTCAGGCTTGGAAAATATTCGAGGGCCTGCAAGCAACGCTCTCCTTGAACCGGCTGCTCCGACAGCGAGCGCCTTTACATCCCATATAGCGCGCCGTTCCGTGAGGGCCACCCTGCCCGCACGTCCGATCGTGCATGGGCGGCAGCGCCGGCAAGATACGCACATCATCCCCTTGCTTCGGGATCGTGCGCGCCCCACTGTGCCGCGACTGCAGCGCAGCGTCGTCGATCACAACCAAGCGGGCTTGCCATATGTTCCATTTCCGTGCCGCCATCGGCTTCCTTTCCGCGCTAGCCCTGACGGCCTGTGCGACGACTGCGCCGCCCCGCTCGAGCACAGCGCCGCGTCCTGCTTCGCCGGTAGCCCAGAATTTCGTCGTGGCCTCCAACCCGCTGGCAGCGGAAGCCGGCATGAAGATCCTGCGCCAGGGCGGCAGCGCAGTCGATGCAGCCATTGCCGTGCAGGCGATGCTCTCGCTTGTCGAACCCCAGAGCTCGGGCATGGGCGGCGGCGCATTCATGACCTTTTTCGATGGCGGCACGGGCAAGGTGGTCGTCTATGACGGCCGGGAAACCGCGCCCGCCGGTGCCACGCCGGACATGTTTCTCGGTGCCGACGGCAAGCCCATGCCCTTCCGCGACGCGCTGGTGAGCGGCCGGGCGACCGGCGTGCCGGGCGCGGTGCGGATGCTGGCCCTGGCTCATGACGAGCATGGCAGCCTGCCCTGGAAATCTCTCTTCGGCGACGCGGAGCGGACGGCACGCACCGGCTTCACCATCACGCCGCGCCTGGCCAAGTTCCTGGAAGGCAATTTTCCCCAGATGCAGGTGGCCGACGCGCGGCGTTATTTTTCTGCCCCGGACGGATCGATCAAGAAGGCCGGCGATCAACTCGCCAATCCCGCTTATGCCGATTTTCTGGAGCGTCTCGCGGCGCAAGGGCCATCCGCGCTCTATGCCGGCGATACCGCGCAACGGATCGTGACGCGGGTCACCGCCGGGCCGCTAAGCAGCAGCATGACGCTGGCTGATCTAGCGGCCTACCGTCCGATCAAGCGTGAGGCTGTGTGCAATCCCTACCGGGTCTACGTCGTGTGCGTACCGCCGCCGCCGTCAAGCGGCGTCGCCTTCCTGCAATTGCTCTCCCTGTTGGAACGCACCGACATCGACAAGCGCGGGCCAGCCGACCCGCAGGCATGGTTCCAGTTCGCCGAGGCAAGCCGGCTGATGTACGCCGATCGCGACCGTTATGTCGGCGATCCGGCGTTCACTGCCGTTCCCGTCGCCGGGCTCCTCGATAGCGTCTATGTCGACAGCCGGGCAAAGCTGATCGGCGCTACCGCGGGGCCGCCGCCCTCGGCCGGCGTGCCGCCCGGCGCGCAGATCGCTGGCATCGACGACACCCATGAGCCCGGCGGCACCTCCCATTTCATCGTGGGTGATGCGCGCGGCAATGTCGTCTCGATCACGACGACCGTCGAATCCATCTTCGGCACGGGCCGCATGGTCGATGGCTTCTTTCTCAATAATCAGCTCACCGATTTTTCCTTCACGCCGCAGGATGCGGACGGAAGGCCGGCAGCCAACGCCGTCGCGCCCGGCAAGCGCCCGCGCTCCTCGATGATCCCGCTGGTGATGATTGATCGCGCGGGCCACTTCGCGGGCGCCATTGGCTCAGCCGGCGGCAACGCCATTCTCGCTTATGTCGGCAAGTCGCTGGTCGCTGCGGTGGACTGGGGTCTCCCCATGCAGGAAGCCCTCGCCCTCCCCAATCTCATCGCACGTGGCTCTGCCTTTCAGGGTGAAGTGAGCAAGTTCTCGCCGGACACGCTGGCAGGCCTGAAGGCCCGCGGCATCGACCTGCGACCCGGACAAGGTGAAGACAGCGGTGTTCATGCCGTCATCATCCGCAATGGCGTGGTTGACGGCGGCTATGACCCACGCAGAGAGGGCCGCGTTCTCGTTGAGGCCGCGATCCCGCAAGTTGACCGGTAAAGTTAATCCGTCAGACAAGAGAACGGGCCGCGCTCAGCGCGACCCGTCCCATCTAATCTATCCTGATCAGCGTGTGATGTAGGACTGGCGGAACAGCTCCACAGCTCTTTCCTTATTCGCCTCACTCAAAGGCTGGCCCACATAATCCCGCTGGCCCCAGCTCCCCCATTGGCTGCCGCCTCCATAATCCGCGAACATCACCATGAGGTCTCCGACCTCGTCACGCCATTTGGTGAGATAGGTCGTGTAGAGCTTGGTCATGCGCGCGTCCCGTTGCAGGGCGATCATTTTGTCCAGCGGCGCCGATCCCAGCACGTGCTGGCCCGCCTCATAAGTGATCGTTCGCAAACCGAATTTGGTAGCAACGTCCTTGACCTTCTTGGATTCGGCGATGCGGTCATTCACGTCATTGGCCAGACCGGCAAAGGCAGCATCGACACCCGCCGAGGTATCAAGTGCATTCGCAGACAGGTTCGCTGCAAAATAGGGCGCGATGGCAACAGCATCCACCTTCTTTGCAGTGTCGCCAAAACTTAGAACAAAGTCCGCATTCCAGGCACCCGTCTGAACTGCCGCAACACGGACGATCCGTTGCATCTGACCGGCAAAAACGGAGGACCAAATGTCCATCACCTGTCCAGTCTTCTGCGAATAACGAGACAGCATCGCCATATGGTCGTTCGAGGAGAGACCGGCCGCCTTACCTTCTTTCAAAGCCTGCGTCGTCACGGGATAAACGTAATTCCAAACCTCGTTGGATACCTCAACATAGGCTTTGAGAGACGGGTCCAGCCGTGTGCGCACGAGCTCCGCGAACTTGCGCACATACTCGTCGTCGGCATTCCAGGGAACGCAGAACCAAGGATCGGCCTTTAATTCATTGGCCAACTGGATCATATATTCCAGCGCCACGCCGTCCGGACCGGCAACGATTTCGTCGCCCAGCTTTGCTCGGGTCTCCCAACGCACAGGAAGATTGCCCTCGACGCCCCCGTAGGACCATTTCATGAACCGCAAGACGCCGTAGCGCTTCACCTCGGCAAGATAAGTCGGGTCGAACGTCGCATTCGGATCGGCGTCGACTTCACGACAGTCTGCGTTCCGAACAGGATCCGACGGGCTTGTACTTGCGATACGCAGCCAGGCTGTGGAACCTCCCTGAGGGACGAATGTGAATGTCAAAGTTTTTCCCGATACTCGGGAATTCTTTGCAGGCGTACCGCCGACACCGACGCTTCCCGTACCCTGCCACCGACAGATGATATCGACACTCTCACCCCACAGGCTGCGCGTAGGCAGAGCCATTTGGCGAATGCCCGATTCACCCGGTCGCAGATCGATGAGCCGTTTGTTGGCGTCCAGACGGTCCTCGGGCATGTCAGACCATCCGCCCTGCGCATTGCTGAGACGCCAACCGCTTAGAAGGTTCAGGAAAGACCTGTTTCCCATCCATGTGGTGGGAGCGGTCAGGTTCAATCCGAGCTTCATGGCCGGCACGCCAGTCGCTGCCGACCCGCTTCCAACAGTGGTCGCGGAACCCGGTGTGGAAATCGTCGTCGTGGAAGAGCCCGACGGCTTGGTACCCGAGGACGTCGACGGGAGTGACGCAAGGGTCAGAACCGAGAGAACATCGGCCCATTTCACCAGATTGAGGCCTTTCAGCTTGATTGACGCCGTATAGAGAAGAAACGCGCTGGCCGTGCTAGCAGCCACTGCCGCCGTGCCCATCATCACTGTCGAACTCAGTGCCATCGCACCGATCAACCTGAGTTTCGTCTTACGCACCCGGTTCATACGCTTCAACTTCCTGCCAACCCCGTAGGGATTCATTGCGTCCCGAAGCGAACCTAGGAGAGAGCCAAAAAGCTTCGATTGCCAAGTGTGGTTAATTTCGCCTTAGGCAATCAGACGCATGCGAATGGACACCACCGCACGCACCCGATTTCTGACGTTCTAGAACTCCCCAAATCGCTTATGAAACTGCCGCGACAAACACTGGCGTACAACCCCGAAAGCTGCCGCCGGTGGCGAAAATGCGACTGAATTCACTTGCGCTACCGGAGTGGCCCGTAGGAGAACACGTAGACCAGAAAACCCGTGGATAGGGCCAAAACGACCAATAGGAATGCCGCAGCTCCTAAGCAACTCAGCCACGAGATCGACCGCCGTCCATCTTCTGGAGGGTTGTTCATCTGCTATCTCCATCCAGTTTGGGCTGATTCACTTTAATCTTCGAATTCATCACGGCACACAACGCTCCAGCGATCAGCCACGTCACGGGTCCTAGAGAAGAGTTAGGGATCAAATCCAGTAGGTTGAACATATGTACAGCAGCGAGTGTAAGTGTAGCTGTGGGTGTCTTGAACCGGCGAAACCGCAAAATCCGCCAGAATGGGTAGGTGAGCAAACCGAAAAAGAAGAAATAGCCGACCCAGCCCAGCATGCCGATCACAATGATCCAAGTGCCATCTGTGACAGAAATATCCACCGTCCCACCCCAGTGCGTGACCACAATCACGCGGTTCCGGCCGAAAGTCCCCCAGCCAAAGAGCGGCTTTTGCTGCGCCCTAGTGAGCAGAATCTCTTCATTGCGTAAACGGAAGTCGAGAGACTCTGCGCGATCGGGGCTGACCGAGCGAATCGTTTGCACGACGTCCTGCAAGGGAATAAGGCCGCTGCCGCGCAGGGCGGGATAAGTCACGACCATCAGGGCCAGTCCGGCCATGATCGTGAGGTATAGGCGGGGGCGCAGGAACAGCAGTAACGGCGCCAGGAGCAGAACGAGCAGCATCGCACCGAGTGACTTGTTCAGAACGAGGACGACGGCAAGGAAGACCACGATCAAGCTCATCGGCAGGCCGAAGAGGGCGACTCGCATCTTCCCCAGTCCGATCGCCGCGAGAAGTGCCATCGCCAGGAAAGCTGAAACCAGCAAACCGTGCCCAAGGAACACCATCGAGCGAAAGCCACCGAACCGCATCTGTTGCAGGAAATATTCGGCGTCTTCGATGCCATAGACCCATCGCTGCAAAAACGGACTGAGCCTGACTTCGAGCATGATGGGGATAGAATAGGCCAGCGCGCCGATCACCAGCGCAAGCAGGATCTGCCGATGGCCACGCTCATTACCGAGCAGACCGGCGCCGAGCACGAAGGGCGCCAGCGTGATCACGTGGCCGACCGACATGGACAGGCCTTCTCTGAAACCGAGTGCCGGGAAGGCCATGCTCCCGATCATGTAAAAATCGCGGTTGGTCAGAGCCGTGGCAAAGGGCGTGAGGACAAAGCCCAGCATCAGCAGGTTCAGCGCCTTGCTGCGCGGCCACTTGAACTCACCCCGCCGCGAGGTGGCTAGCGCGAGCACGAACGCTGCGAGGCTTGGGATGGTGGACTTGTCGAAGGCCGGGATGCCCGGAAGGTCGAACGCAACCCCGCGCGGCAGCAGCAGATAGCCCGCGAGCAACGTCCAGATCGTTGCCCGTCCGGCCGACATGGTCATGTAAAGGACCAGAGCCACCAACGGCCAGAGGATGAGAACGCCCTGTGCGATCAACGCCTGCATCGCTTCACCCCCTCCGCGCGATGCAGTTGAGCCCACTCATCAGCGCGCCGCCCATGGCAGCCCGCTCGAACGACCCTTCAGCCTGGCGGACAGCCTCAGTAGGCATGCTTGTCCCAGATCAGGCGCACGACAGTCTCGAGGATGATCCGCAGATCAAGCAAGGGCGACCAGTTCTCGATATAATAGATGTCATATTCGACACGTTTCTTGGCTCTCTCGATCGTATCGATCTCCCCGCGCAAGCCCCTCACCTGCGCGAGGCCGGTGATCCCGGGCTTCACGCGATGCCGCGCAGCATATCCCCGAACCGCGTCGTGATAATAGGCATCGCCGACGCGCATCGCCAAGGCGTGGGGCCGAGGCCCGACCAGAGACATCTCACCCCGGAGCACATTCCACAGCTGCGGCAGTTCGTCGATGCTGGTGCGACGAATGATGCGGCCCACCCGGGTGATCCGCGGGTCGCCCTTGCGGGTCCGTTCGCCACCACTGACATCCTGACGATCGGTATACATCGACCGGAACTTGAGAACCTCGATTTCCAGATTGTTGAAGCCGAGGCGCTTCTGGCGGAACAGGATCGGCCCCTTGCTCTCCAGCCGGATGGCGAGCGCGGTGAGGATGAGCAGCGGCGCGAGAACGATCACGCCGATGAGCGCAAGAAGGCGATCCTGAATCTCCTTCAGCACGCCGTCGAAATCCCGCATCGGCAGTTGCCACACGCTGAGCACCGGCAGGGAGCCGATATAATTGACGCTGTACCGATCCCGCAGCACCAAGAACTCGCGCGGCATGATGCAAATGTCGATCGCGCCGGCACTGAGTTGCTCGATGATCTGGTTGAGACGCTCCTGTCGCACCAGAGGCAGCGCCACGATCACCTGGTCCAGCATCCCCTGCTGCGCGAGGCCCAGCATCTCGTCGAACCCCCCGAGATACGGAAATCGCCCGATCATACCCGTCTCGACTCGAGAGCGCCGGTCGTCCGCAAAACCCACGATGTTGATATGGGGCAGCCGCTCGATCTCCAGCAGTTCCAGCAGCCGGCTCGTCACCTCCCGGTCCGCGCCATAGATCGCCACGCGCTGCCCGATGATCTTGTGCTTCATCGCCACGCGAACGAGCTGCCGGAACAGTAGGCGCGAAAACACCAGAAAGATAAGGCAGACCAGCGAGAAGACGAGCGCGAAGCGGAGCGACAGATCGCCGCCTTTGCCAAATTGGACGAGGATGAATCCGGTCAGCGTCAAAGCCACGAGGAAGTCGAGGAATGTGCTGCCACCAAGATCATCGCCCTGCCCCCGGAAGCCGGAATAGGCGTCCCGGGAAATCCGGATCAGGAAAAAGTTGATCGCCATGACGACCACGACGGTCGAATGGAGGCGTGCGTCCAGATAATAGCCTAGGAAACTGCGGTAAAAGGCGACCGTGATCAGATAGGACAGCAGGAAGCACAGGCTATCATTGATGATACCGCCCGAGCGCAACACGTTGGACGTGAAGCGGACATATTTGTTACGCGCAGGACGCTGAAAGCTGATCATGGTTCGCCGAATTACAAAACGGTGTCAAAAGCGACCAAACAGGCCGCGATCGGCCGGTTTGCCTGGGGGATCATCCACGAGATAGGCTGTCCGGGCATTGTCCAATCCATTCTGAGCCACGCTCGCGCAGGTCCCATCTTGTATGGCCGCGCATTGCGCCACGAGCAGGCTCCACGCCTTTTCCGACGACGGCAAAGCCCGGGCAAAATTGCGCGCGACCGACATACTCCGCGCCCTATCCCCCGAGTCATGAAGATATTGCATATAAGATTGCACCAGAGGAAAATTCTGGGGAATCTGCTTCAATCCCTCTTCGTAGATCTGGCGGGCACGCCAGATCTCGCCGCGCGCCCGATAAAGCTGCGCCACGGCCTGATAGGCGTCGGGATTGCGCGGATCGTTCGCCAGCGCCAGCTGCGCCGCTTCCAGCGCAGCGCGTGCGTCGCCTCTTTTCGCGGCATAGTGCGCGCGCAACAGCAGCGCGTCGACATTCTCGGGATCCTGCTTGAGCAGCGATTCGACCTGCCCCTCGACTCCCTTATCCTTGCCGGTTTCCATGAGCAGGCGCAGCTTGAGCGGTGCGATCAAATCCTTGGCCCGCCCATCCGGCACGGAATTCAAAAGCAGATTGGCCGTCTCGCGATTTCCGCGCGCGAGCAGATAGCGCGACACCGTCAGGACGGCGAGCGGGTCACGCCAATCCGTCGGCCCGCGCGCGACCTCGGGCGACAGCGGCGTGGGGTCGAACTCCCACCAGATGCGGGTGAGCACTTCATAATCCGACGGCTCTCGCAAACCCTCACGGAGCAGCGCCAGGCTGGCCTCGCGGGCCTGCGGCAGCCGGCCCATCTTGTAGAGCAGGTTGATGCGGTCCAGCTTCATGGCCGTCCCGGCATTCCCGGTCGCGACCAGCCGGCCCAGCGCCTCAGCCATCGGCTCGGGCTTGCCCAGATAGCGGTACAGATTGACCTTGTTGGTCAACAGCGCCGAGGAATCGCCGGAGACACGCAACGCGTTGTCGATCAGGGCGATGGCCTCTTCCGCCTGCCCGCGCCGCGCCAGCACCCGCGCCTTCACGATAACACCGGCTTCGTCCGTCGCCGAGCGCGCCAGAATCCGGTCCGCATAGGACATCGCATCGTCTAGCTGCTCGCGGGCCAGGGCGATCATGCCCTTCGTCTGCAGCGCGGGCATGGCATCGGGTTCCAGCGTCAACAGTCGGTCCGCTGCCGCTTCGGCATCTGCGATCTGCCCAAGCTGAACACCGAGATTCGCCACATAAGCGAGGGCCAGACGGTTCGTGGCATCGAACTCCAGCGCTCTCTGGAACGCCCGATAGGCCCCCGCAGGATCGCCCGACTGCAAGGCAATCATGCCAGCCAATTGCTGGAAATTGGGTCCATCTTCCCGCAGACGGATCGCCTCGCCAATCGCCCGCTGGGCGCCGGCGAGGTCACCCGCCTGCAGCATCGCTTCCGCCGCCTGCGCCCGCTCGGCGGCCTGCTCACTCGGGCTCTTGCAGCCGCCCAAGGCCGCGAGGATCAGCAAAGCTGCCAAAGCGTTCGATGATGGGCCTCGGCCCGAGGCCTTCGGCATTCTACTGCCGAAACGGGCAGCGCTGCCATGAGCGAAAGTCAGCCTGCCAAACCCGGTCATATCGCCCTGTCGTGAATATCGCCCAACCCGCGTCGCGTTACAGGGCTTAACCCCAGCAAGCAACGAAAGTAACCATTGCCCCCACATCATTAACCCAGCTTTTACGTAGTGACGGCATAGGGTTTTGGTATATGAAGCCTGCATTCCCGGCCAAGTAGAAGGATCCTCAACCGTGCGGTTTCCCGTAATTTCATGGTCCATGGCGGGCCTTCTTGCCGCCGTCGCAACGCTGCCAGCGATGGCGCAGCAGAACGCCGCTGCGGCAGGCGGTGCATCCAATCAGGTCGCCCGGCCCTATACAATTAACCCCGGCGACCAGATCGAGGTTTATGTGTGGGGCGAGGAGCGTCTGCAGCGCTCGATCCGCGTGCTGCCGGATGGCAGCTTCTCCTTCCCGCTGGTCGGCCGCATCGTCGCGCAGGGCATGCTGCCGGAGCAGGTCCAGACTGCGATCTCGAACGGACTGGCCAGCCAGTATCGCGGCGAGCCCCCGCAGGTGACCGTCTCGGTCGAAACGCCCTCGGGCTTCACCTTCTCGGTGGTGGGCCGGGTCCGCGGCCCCAGCTCGTTCACACCGGGTCGCTATGTGAACCTGGTCGAGGCCATCGCCATGGCCGGTGGACCGGACGAGTTCGCCAATCTCGATAACGTCACCATCATCCGCAAGAACGGCAATGAGCTGTCCGCGCTGCGCTTCCGGCTCGGCGGCGCGATGAAGGGCAATCTTTCCGAAGAGGCCGCCCGCGCCATTCCCCAGATCCAGACCGGCGACACGGTGATTGTTCCATGAATAAGACGAAGCTGATCGGCTCGGCAGCCATCGCCGCCCTCATGCTCGGCAGCGCCGCGCAGGCTGACACCCGCATCGGCGCAGATCTCGGCGTCACCGGCGGTGTCGCCAGCAATCCCTATGGCACGGTGGGCGGCGATAGCGCCGCCGCCACGCTGGCCGGCAGCTTCGCCCCCACCGTCACGATCAATTCGCCGACGGGCACGACCCAGTTGCGCGGATCGGTGACGCATACGGAATATTCGCGGCTCTACGACGGCACCACCGACTATGGTCTTTCCGGCAACATCAGCCGCCAGATCAGTCCGCTAACCTCGCTGACTGCAGGTCTTTCCTACTCCAGCTACGTGCGCAACGGCCTGTATCCGGTCTACGATCCGATCGTGGGCGGGCCGGTCGATCCTGGCGCCCCGATCATCGTCGATCCGAGCGGCAGCGTGAACTATCGCCAGCGGTCCGACGTGTTCTCCGGCCAGCTGGGCCTTGGCTTCACCCTCTCGCCCCGCGACACGCTCAACGTGTCAGTCAACGGCACGCGCGTGCGGTTCCCGGACAATATGGGCCTTTCCAAGGAATATGACACCTACGGCGGCGGCCTGACCTATATGCGTGCAATCGGCGCGAATACCTCTGTGGGCGTGGGCTTCAATGCGGCTCGCAGCGATTATCTCGATCCCGCCTTCGGCAAGACGACCCAATATACGCCGACCGCCCAGCTCAACACGCGGCTGGCGCCCCGGCTGAGCCTGAAACTCGCGGCGGGCTTGACCTTCAGCGAGACGCAATTCCCTGCCGTGTCGATCAACAACACATCCTTCTACGCCTCGGCAGATCTCTGCCGTGAAGGGGATCGCACGAGTTTCTGCCTCACCGGCTCGCACGGGGTTTCCCCCTCGTCGATCGCCGGCTCCTCGCGAGTCACGGCCATCGGCGCGCTGTATAATTACAAGATCGATCAGCGTAGCAGCTTCAACGCCAGCGCCTCTTATTCCCGGTCGAGCAGCCTCGTGGGAACCGGCGGCAATGATAGCGATTATGCGCGGGCGAGCGTCGGTTACGAGCGTTTGCTACGTCCTCGGCTGTCTGCTGTCATTTCGGTAACCTATAGTGACACATATAGCTCGCTCGTCTCACGCAACGCAAACATCCACGGACTCGTTGGATTGCGGTACAGGCTCGGTCAGAACTGATGAACAACGTCCACGCCAATTACGACACGGCTGAGGAGTCCGGCGGGGCATCGTTCCTGCCGCATATCCCGACGATTCTGATGCAGCGCAAATGGCTGGTCATCGTGCCCGCCCTCCTGCTGCTCCTGGCCGGCATCGCCACGGCATTCCTTCTGCCGGTGCAGTACCAGTCCAAGGCGGTTCTGCTGGTCGAGGCCTCGCTTCTTCCCGAGGATGTGGCGGGCGATCCCCGCAGCGCCGACGGCACGAGCGTCGTCGACCAGCGCATGGCGCGCATTCGCCAGCAGGTCCTCAGCCGTCCGCAGTTGGTGGAACTCATCCAGAGGAACGGGCTGTACCAGACCGAGTTGCGGACCCAGTCGCTCTCCGAAGTCATCACCACGATGCGCGAAGCGATTGCCATCGAACCGGTCACAGCGGACATTCAGGCCGCCAATGGCGGGCGGCGCAGCACCATCGCCTTCTCGATGAGCTTCAACTATTCCGACCCGGTGAAGGCGCAGGCCGTCGCCCAGGCGCTGACCGACCAGGTGCTGCAGCTGGACGCCAGCACCTCTGCCGCGCAATCGGTGAACACCATTCAGTTCCTCACTGACCAGCAGGCCGATTTGCAGACGCAGATCGCCGCGCTGGACAAGCAGATCGCCGATATCCAGCTGAAGAACGGCCTCACGCTGGCCAGCAGCACCATGGCGACGACCGGCGGCGGCACCATCGGCATCGACAGCCGCATCGCCGCGCTTCAGTCCGCCAATGCGCAATTGCAGGCGCAGCGAGAACTGACGCAGAGCGCGGCTGACCGCGATCCGGTGATCGCCGAAGCGGAAGCCGCTGTGGCCACCGCCCGGGCGCGTTACACCGAGCAGCATCCGGACGTGGTTCTGGCCAAGCAGCGGCTCGCCGAGGCGCGGGAGCTGGCGAAATCCAATCAGTCGCGCATTCCTACTTCCGCTATTTCCGCCCAGATCGCCGCCAATAATCGCGAGATTTCCCGCCTTGAATCGGCGCGTGCCGCCGAAGAAGGCCGCAGCGCCTCCATTCTGAGCGCCCAGATCCGCGCGCCGGTGGTGCAGCAGGAACTGGCGCAGCTGCAGCAGCGCATGACGGGCCTCAACGAGCAATATCAGAAGGTGTCCAACCAGCTGATGAACGCCAAGGCTGGCAAGCGTGCCGAGGACGAGCAGCAGGGCGAGCGTCTTTCCGTGATCGACCCGCCGGTGGTGCCGGACGATCCCTATTCGCCCAATCGCCCGAAGATCATCCTGCTCGGCGCCTTCGCAGGCCTGGGTCTCGGCTTTGGCCTGATCTTCCTGATCGAGATGCTCACGCGGCCGATCCGTGGCGCTGACGCCGTACTGCAAGCGACCGGTGCGTTGCCGCTGGTAGTCATTCCCACGATCATGTCGCGAGCCGAGCAGCAGCAGCGCGGTTTGAAGCGCCTGTGGCCCTTTGGCGGGCGCAAAGGCCGCACGAAGCCCGATGACGATGATGACGACGACTGATCCGCGCGCACTGTATCCAAGGAGTTTGAGCATTGTCTGATCAGCTTGCGCCATCGGCCCTGCAGGGCGCGCCTTTCCGCATTCCCGCGCCCAACGAGACAGCGCTGTTCACGCCCGACCCGAAGCTTCTCGAAGCCCAGCATGTCGTGGCGTTCAGCAACCGGCACCTCGCCTCCCGTCCGTTCAGCCTGCTGCGCTCGCAGGTGGTCAAGCGGATGGCAGCGGGCGGGCACAGGATCATCGGGGTCACCTCCCCGGCGCCCGGTGCCGGCAAGTCGTTCCTGACCGCCAATCTCGCCGCCACGCTGAGCCGCCTGCCCGGCAAGCAGGTCCTCGTGTTCGACCTCGACATTCGCCGGGCCTCGCTCGCGCAGAATTTCGGCTTGGTGGGCGAAGTCGGCCTGGAGCGCTTCCTCGCCGGCGAAACCGACGATCTGCGCAAGATCGGCCGCCATGTCGAAGGCACCAACCTCACGCTCTACCCCTGCTATTCGAACGATCTCGACAGCATGCCGCTGCTCGCCGGCGACCGCTTCGACCGGTTCGTCAAAGCCCTGCGCACGCTGGATGACGATACGATCATCCTCTTCGACATGCCGCCCGTGTTCGCCAATGACGACGCCATGGTGATCGCCGGCCATGTCGATGCTTATCTGATGGTGATCGAACAGGGCCGGACCAACCAGAAGCAGGTCACCGATTCGATCCGCCTGCTCGACCCCGCCGAATGCCTCGGTTCCGTCCTCAACCGCTACGATGGCGGCGTGACCGACCCCTATGGCTATTCCTACGGCGGTTACGGCAAATATACGGATTACTTCAGCAAGGAAGACTGAACGGCGAGGCAGGTTCACGCATCCCGCGCTGCCTGACTGGTCGCACTGGAAGGACTGTCCTCGCTAAAGGGGCTAGAGTGCCCCCAGTTCCCCACCGTCACCCCGGGCTTGACCCGGGGTCCAGCTTCCTAATGCTCAATTACATTCCGGCGCTCGAATGCACGGTTTGGTTGAAACTCCCTCCCCCGCAAGAAGCCTAGCGGGGCCCGGGTCAAGCCCGGGGTGACGAGGGTGGTGGGCCGGCTCGTCGGGCGTCAGGCCGACGTCATGAGTTCGATCAAAGGCCGATAGCGCTGCACTCCAACCCTCTCCCTCTGAGGGAGAGGGATGCGCAGACTTGGCAGCGTGCTGCCTGGTCGAAGCTGAGAGAGGGCTCAGCGATCCGAAGGGTCGCGCGGATCCGAGATCCGCCCCCCGTCACTGGCCAGCAGCGGCCTTCTCAAGCAACGGCCGCCACCACTGCTCATTGCGAAGATACCAGTCCAGCGTCTGCGCGAAGCCTTCACTGAAGGTGCGGCGTGGCGCATAGCCCAGTTCCGAGCGCGCCTTGGTTTCGTCAATCGCGTAGCGCCGGTCGTGCCCAGCGCGATCGGTGACGAAGGTCTTCAGCGTCTCGGACGCCTGTCCCCGCGCGGCGGGCGCGTCGGGGAAGCGCTGGGCAAGTTGCGGATCGGCAGCGAAGGCGCGATCCACCGTCGCGCAAATCTCCTCGATAACGGTGAGATTGGGCAGTTCCTGACCGCCGCCAATATTGTAAGTTTCGCCCGGTCGCCCGACCTGGAGAACCTTCTCGATGCCGTGGCAATGGTCCTCGACATGCAGCCAGTCGCGCACATTCATGCCGTCGCCGTAGATCGGAAGATTACGACCATAGAGGCAGTTGAGCAGGAACAGCGGGATCAGTTTCTCGGGAAACTGATAAGGGCCATAATTGTTCGAGCAATTGCTCGTCGTGACCTCAAGGCCATAAGTGTGGTGATACGCGCGCACCAGATGATCCGAACCCGCCTTGCTGGCCGAATAGGGCGAGTTGGGCGCATAAGCGGTGGTCTCGCTGAACGCCGGATCGTTCGGCCCCAGCGAGCCATAGACCTCATCGGTCGAGACATGATGGAAGCGGTGCGGACGGCCCGTGCCGGTGTCGAGCCACAGCTTGCGCGCGGCCTTGAGCAGGCTGTGCGTGCCGATGACATTGGTCGTCACGAAGGCGTCCGGCCCGGTGATCGAGCGATCGACATGGCTCTCAGCGGCGAAGTGGACGATGGTGTCGATCTGCTTGCGGGCCAGCAGATCCTCGACGAGCGGCGTATCACAGATATCGCCCACCACCAGTTCGACATCGCTCAGGCCATCGAGATTGGCTGGATTGCCCGCATAAGTGAGCGCATCCAGAACCGTGACAACGTCGCCAGCATGATGGGCGCGCCAATAATGCACGAAGTTCGCGCCGATGAAGCCGGCACCGCCGGTGACGAGCAGATTAGCCATTCGCCTTGATCACTCCGAGCATGTCACGAAGATGGACGCGCCAGTGCGGCGCGGGTGCGCCGATGTGCGCAACGGTGCTGCTCTTGTCCAGAACCGAATAAGAGGGTCTTTGCGCCGGCGTGGGATAATCGCTGGTGCTGATCGGCAAGACCGGCACCGTCCGGCTCAGCAGGCCAAGCGCGACCGCTTCCTCCTGAATCGCTACGGCAAAATCATACCAGCTCGCCGCACCGCTGTCGGTCCAGTGATGGAGGCCGCTTGCCCCTGCGGTGTGCAATCGCCAGAGGACGTCGGCCAGCCCGGCGGCATAAGTCGGCGTGCCGATCTGGTCGGCGACCACCCGGACCTCATCCCGCTCCGCCATCAGGCGCAGCATCGTCCGCACGAAATTAGGGCCGGTGTCGCCATAGACCCAGGCCGTCCGCACGATGAGGGCGTGCGGACACGCCGCAAGCACGGCTTCCTCCCCCGCCCGTTTGCTGGCGCCATAGACACCCAGCGGGGCAACGGGGCTGTCCGGCCGATAGGGCGTGCCCTGTGTGCCGTCGAACACGAAATCGGTCGAGACATGCGCGAGGGCCGCGCCGCTTGACGCTGCCGCGCGCGCCAGATTGCCCGGCCCGTCGGCATTGATGCGCCAGGCAAGATCGCGTTCGCTCTCTGCCTTGTCCACGGCGGTATAAGCGGCCGCGTTGAGAATAAGCGCGGGTTGGACCTCGGCGACGCACGCCGAAACAGCCGCCTCGTCCCCGATATCGAGCGCGGCCCGATCCAGCGCGACAATGTCCGCATCCTTAGGCGCGCATCGCTGCAGCGCCTGGCCAAGCTGACCGCCTGCCCCTGTGATGATGACCTTCACGGGAAGGTCACCGCATCCGCCAGCGGCTTGCCGGCCATGTCCTTGGCGGAAAGCTGCGGTACGATGTCCCCTAATGGCCAGTCGATGCCGAGCGCCGGGTCGTTCCACAGCAGGCTGTGCTCATGGCTGGGATCGTAAAAGCCGCGGCATTTGTAAAGAAAGTCCGTGCCATCCTCAAGGCAGAGGAACCCGTGGGCCATGCCTTCGGGCACCCAGAGCATCCGCTTGTTGGCCGCGCTCAATTCGACGCCCACCGATTTGCCGAAGGTCGGCGAGGACCGGCGCATATCCACAGCGACATCGAACACCGCGCCGGCCGTGACCCGCACCAGCTTCCCCTGTGGACCAGGCTGCTGATAATGCAGCCCGCGCAGCACCCCGCGCGAGGAGCGGCTGTGATTGTCCTGCACGAAGTCGATATCGATCCCGGCATCCTTGAACGCGCGCGCATTCCAGCTTTCCAGAAAGAAGCCGCGCTCATCGCCGAAAACCTTCGGCTCGATGATGAAGACGCCATCAATGGCCGTTTCTATGAGGTTCATCAGGCTTTGCCGTCCAGCAGCTTGAGGAGATACTCGCCATAGCCGGACTTGCGCAGCGGCTCGGCGACGCGCAGCAGCTGCGCATCATCGATAAAGCCCATGCGCCAGCACAACTCCTCAGGGCAACAGATTTTGAGGCCCTGCCGCTCCTCCGTGATCCGCACATAATTAGCGGCATCCGTCAGCGAGCCGTGCGTGCCGGTGTCGAGCCAGGCATAGCCGCGCCCCATCAGCTCGACATTCAGCTCGCCGGCTTCCAGATAGACGCGATTGAGATCGGTGATCTCCAGCTCGCCCCGGGCGGACGGCGCCAGCCCGGCCGCGCGCTCCACCGCCTGCCCGTCGTAGAAATAAAGTCCCGTTACGGCATAATTGGATTTGGGCTGCGCGGGCTTTTCCTCGATCGTCTGCGCCTTCCCGTCGGCGTCGAAGGAGACGACGCCATAGGCTGTCGGGTCGCTGACATTATAGCCGAACACCGTCGCGCCATGCTCGCGGGCATTGGCGGCCTGCAATAGCTCGGTGAGCCCGTGGCCATAGAAGATGTTGTCGCCGAGGATCAGCGCGGAGGGGTCCGTGCCGATGAAATCCGCACCGATATGATAAGCCTGCGCCAGGCCACGGGGCTCTGGCTGCACGGCATAATGCAGGTCGAGACCCAGCGCGCTCCCGTCGCCCAGCAAAGCCTGGAATGCCGCCTGATCATGCGGCGTGGTGATGATCATGATCTCCCGAATGCCCGCCATGATCAGCACCGAGAGCGGATAGTAGATCATCGGCTTGTCGTAGACTGGCATGAGCTGCTTGGAGACAGCCTTGGTCAGCGGATAGAGCCTCGTCCCCGATCCGCCTGCCAGAATGATTCCCTTACGCAATAGCAACACTCCATGCCTGTGCCCGGACGGGCGCTCCGAGGTAACGCATCACTTCTACAATGCAAGACGACCATTTTCGGCCGGTCCCGAGCCTGAACCATTTTGGCATGGCGGGATTATGCAGGCATAGGACGAAAAGATCGTGAATCGCTTTGCGTTTTCATTTCAGAAAAATTAGCGGTTTCGAACCGATCGATCCTGCGATCAAAATTGTGCCGCCTGACGGGAGAAGACTGCATGGAAACAGTTTATGACTGGCTCTCTCTGGCGATATTTGCTGGCATCATCGTGCTGTTCCTCCAGCGTTCCTCGATGGAAAATCCGCCGGACCGGATGATCGACTATCTGCCGCCGGCGCTTGGCTGCGCCATCGCCAACCAGGCCGGCAATTATGCGATCGAGCATGACAGCATGGTCATGCATGCTGCCGGGATTTTGCTGCTGGTCGGCGTGGTGGCCTATGTTTGGCTGGTGTTGAAGCCCAGTTTTAAATAGGCCTTGCGCCTGTTGGCGGCTTCCCGCTGCCGGCGCATCCACCGTGATTACGGCAAAAAGGGCGTGTTCCTGTGAGAATTACAATGATCGGCTCGGGGTATGTGGGCCTCGTCTCTGGCGCGTGCTTCGCGGATTTCGGCCATGACGTCATCTGTTTCGACAAGGACGAGGCGAAGATCACCGCCCTCCAGGAAGGCCGCATCCCCATCTTCGAACCCGGCCTCGATCATCTCGTCGCCAGCAATGTCGCGGCCGGCCGGCTGTCCTTCACGACGCAAGCGGCAGACGCCCTCGCCGACCCCGACGCGATCTTCATCGCCGTTGGCACGCCCTCGCGGCGCGGCGATGGCCATGCGGACCTGAGCTATGTGTACGGCGCGGCCGCGGAAATCGCGCCGTTCCTCAAGCGCTTCACCGTGGTGGTCGACAAGTCGACCGTGCCCGTCGGCACCGGCGACGAGGTCGAGCGGATCATTCGGGAGACCAACCCCGACGCCGATTTTGCCGTAATCTCCAACCCGGAGTTCCTGCGCGAAGGCGCGGCAATCGATGACTTCAAGCGTCCCGACCGCGTCGTGATCGGCGGCGATGATCGCCGCGCCCTGGACGTGATGCGGCAGATCTATCGCCCCCTCGTCATCGGCCGCTCGCCGGTGATCGAGATGAGCCGGCGCGGTGCCGAGCTGACCAAATATGCCGGCAACGCCTTTCTTGCGACCAAGATCACCTTCATCAACGAGATCGCCGACCTGTGCGAGAAGGTGGGCGCGGACGTGCATGAGGTCGCGCGGGGCATTGGCCTCGATAATCGGATCGGCGCCAAGTTCCTGCACCCCGGCCCCGGCTTTGGCGGCTCCTGCTTCCCCAAGGACACCCTCGCCCTGTTGAAGACCGCGCAGGATTATGAAGCGCCGCAGCGGATCGTCGAAACGGTCGTCGCCGTGAACGATTCGCGCAAGCGCGCCATGGGGCGCAAGGTCATTCAAGCGATGGGCGGGGAAGTGCGGGGCAAGACGATCGCCGTGCTCGGTCTCACCTTCAAGCAGAATACGGACGACATGCGCGATTCGCCCGCCATCGCGATCATCGAGACGCTGCAGGACGCGGGCGCCGAGATCCACGCCCATGATCCCGAGGGCATGGAGCAGGCCAAGCTGGTGCTGCGCGACGTCACCTATTTCGGCAATGCCTATGACACGATGGCCGGCGCCGATGCGCTGGTGTTCATCACTGAGTGGGACGCCTTCCGCGCGCTCGATCTCGCACGCATCAAGTCGCTGCTGAAGACGCCGGTGATGATCGATTTGCGCAACCTCTACCCGCGCGATCTGGTCGAGGACGCCGGCTTCTCCTACACGGCCGTCGGTCGGTAATTCGGCGGAACCGAGTTTCGCACCGACCGTTCTGACCTCGGCCTGGATGGATGCCACCACAAAGCGGGGCTCTTCATCCGGCCTTTGGGGCGGCCAATCGAACAATATGCGGTATCTTTACCTTAATGCTCGATAGGCACGTCCACGACTGACAGAGCAATCAGGGGGTTCATTTGACGATACGCAAAGCTGTCTTCCCGGTCGCCGGGCTTGGCACCCGCTTCCTGCCCGCCACCAAGGCGGTGCCGAAGGAAATGCTTCCCGTCGTCGATCGCCCGCTGATCCAATATGCCGTCGATGAAGCGCTGGAAGCCGGCATCGAGACGATGATATTCGTCACCGGGCGCGGCAAGGGCGCCATCGAGGACCATTTCGATATCGCCTTCGAGCTGGAGCGGACGCAGGCCGACCGCGGCAAGAGCGTCGCGGCGCTGGAAGGCACGCGCCTGACGCCCGGCAATGCGATCTTCGTCCGGCAGCAGGAACCCCGTGGCCTTGGCCATGCGATTTGGTGCGCGCGCGATATCATCGGCGATGAGCCCTTTGCCATCATCCTGCCGGACGAGCTTCTCGTCGGCCGTCAGAAGGGATGTCTGGCCCAAATGATCGAGCAGTATGAGAAAGTCGGCGGCAATCTGGTCTGCGCGCTTGAAGTGCCGATGGACGAGACGCCCAGCTATGGCGTGATCGATCCGGGCCCCCGCGACGGCGTGCTGACAGAGGTCCGGGGCTTGGTCGAGAAGCCGGCGCTGGGCACGGCGCCCTCCAACCTGATGCTGCCCGGCCGCTATATTCTGCAGCCCGAGGTCATGGCCCTGCTGGCGACGCAAGAGGCTGGGGCGGGCGGCGAAGTGCAGCTCACCGATTCCATGGCGAAGCTGATCGGCCAGCAGCCCTTCCACGGCGTGACCTTCGATGGCGAGCGCTTCGACTGCGGCTCGAAGCTCGGCTTTGCCCAGGCCAATTTCGCGCTCGCCTGCCGCGACGATGCCATGGGCGGCGATCTCAAGAGCTGGGCTCGGGATTTCCTCGCCTGAGAGGCGCCGACTCCGACGCAACGACCCTAGGCTTGCGCAGCAGCGCCTGACGCAAGCGCCATCTCCAATATCCATCGGCACATAAAAAAGGGCGGATCCTGCGATCCGCCCTTTTTCTTATCTCGTCGGGTCTATCGACCCGGACTTGAACCCTCAGTGCTTCTTGTTCGCCCAGATGTTCTGGTACGACATGTAAGCCAGCACCGTCGCGAACAGCAGGAAGATCACCACGGCGATGCCGGTGCTCTTGCGCGCTTCCATCTTCGGCTCGGCCGTCCACATCAGGAAGGCAGCGACGTCCGTGGCCATCTGGTCGACGGTCGGCTTGGGCTGACCCTCGCCATAAGTGACCTGACCTTCGGCCGTCAGCGGCGGCGCCATCGCGAGATTGAGGTTCGCGAAGTACGGGTTGTAGTGCAGCCCTTCCGGCGTCTTCGCGTCGGGGAACTTGCGCAGCAGTTCGGCCGGCTGCTCACGATAACCGGTCAGCAGCGCATGAACATAGTTCGCACCGTCATGACGGGCCTTCGCGATCAGCGAAAGATCCGGCGGAATGGCGTTGTTGTTGGCGGCAGCGGCAGCCACGCTGTTCGGATAGACCAGCGGGAACTTGTCCGCCGGCACGCCCGGACGCGTGCTGGGTTCACCCGTGCTGGGGTCGATCGACGGAACCTGACGGGCCGCGGCGATCGCCTTGATCTCGGCTTCATTATAGCCAAGGTCGGCGAGGCTGCGGAACGCCACCTGATGGATCGAGTGACAGGCCGAGCAGACTTCCGTGTAGACCTGGAAGCCGCGCTGCAACTGCGCGCGATCGAATTTGCCGAACGGCCCTTCAAAGCTGAAGCCAGCCTTTTCGGGGTGGAGGTGGAACTCCTTCTCAGCCGTGGGCTGCGGCGGCTCGCTCACATAAGCGACCCCACCCCAGATGAAGCTGAGCAGCAGCATGCCGGAGAAAAACAGGCCGACAAGGAAGGCCAGGACACGAACCATTGACGGACCCCTTAATTAAGCTGCGCCGGTGGGCTGGGTATCGCTGCCCATGCCCGGAGGTGCAGACTGTTCTCCCTCGAACTTGCCCTTGGCCAGCACCGCTTCGGTAATCGAACCGGGGAGCGGCAGCGGCCGCTCGATGGACGCAATGATCGGCAAGATGATCAGGAAGTGCGCGAAATAATAAGCCGAAGCGATCTGGCTGATCATGACATAGGGCTCTTCCGCCGGTGCACCGCCGCAATAGCCGAGCACGAGCACGTCCAGAATGAGCAGCCACCAGAACTTCTTGAACAGCGGGCGGTAGTTGCCCGAGCGGACCGGCGAGGTGTCGATCCACGGCAGGAAGAACAGCAGCAGAATGGACGAGAACATCGCCATCACGCCGAGGAGCTTCGCGGGAACCAGCACGATACCGGTGAACGGGATCACCAGATCCATCGTGAAGGCGCGCAGAATGGCGTAGAACGGCCAGAAGTACCATTCAGGCACGATGTGCGCCGGCGTCGAAAGCGGGTTGGCCTGGATATAGTTGTCCGGGTGGCCCATCGAATTCGGCGCGAAGAACAGCACCAGTGCGAAGAGGATGAGGAACACGCCGAGGCCGAAACCGTCCTTCGCCGTATAATAGGGATGGAACGGCACCGTATCCTGAGGCCCCTTCACTTCCACACCGGTCGGGTTGGACGAGCCGGGAATGTGCAGCGCCCAGATGTGCAGGATGATGACACCCGCAATCACGAAGGGCAGCAGATAGTGGAGCGAGAAGAAGCGGTTGAGCGCGGCATTACCCGGAGCGAAGCCGCCGAGCAGCCAGGTCTGGATCGGCTCACCCACCACCGGAATGGCGGCGAAGAGGCCGGTGATCACCTGCGCGCCCCAGAAGCTCATCTGACCCCAGGGGAGCACATAGCCCATGAACGCCGTCGCCATCATCAGCAGGAAGATGACCACACCGAGCAGCCACACCATTTCGCGCGGCGCCTTGTACGATCCGTAATAGAGGCCGCGGAAAATGTGGAGATAGACGACGATGAAGAAGAAGCTCGCGCCGTTGGCGTGCGCATAACGCAGCAGCCAGCCCGAGTTCACATCGCGCATGATGTGCTCGACGCTATCGAACGCCACGCCGGCATTCGCCGCATAGTGCATGGCGAGGATGATGCCGGTGATCAGCTGGATCGTCAGCGCGACGCCCGCGAGGACACCGAAGTTCCAGAAATAGTTGAGGTTGCGCGGCACTTCGTAGCCGCCGCCGACGGCGTTGTAGACGAAGCGCGGGAGCGGCAAGCGCTCATCCACCCACTTCATCACGGGATGCTTCGGCGTGTAATGCTCAGCCCAGGGAAAGCTCATTATCTTTATCCTCAGCCTACGAGAATGGCGGTGTCGGAGGTGTACTTATACTGCGGAACCACGAGGTTCTTCGGCGCAGGCCCCTTGCGGATGCGCGCGGCAGTATCATAGCTCGAACCGTGGCACGGGCAGAAATAACCGCCGAACTCGCCCCGGTTCTCACCCTCGCCGGCACCGAGCGGCACGCAACCCAGATGGGTGCACACGCCCATGGTGATCAGCCACTGCTTCTTGCCGTCGACCGTGCGCTCTTCCAGCGTCTGGGGATCGCGCAGGGTGGAGACGTTGACGGCGTCCGCCTCGGCAATTTCCTTGTCCGTCAGATGCCGCACGAACAGCGGCTGCGAGCGGAACACCGTCTTGATCGCCTGGCCGGCCTGGATCGCCGACAGATCGACTTCCGTCGTCGCCTGCGCCAGCACGTCCGCACTCGGACTCATCTGGGTAATCAGCGGATACAGAACGGCGAGACCGCCAACACCAGCGAAACTCACGGCTGCGATGTTGATGAAGTCGCGACGACGCACGCCTTCGCCATCGTCCATGACAGCTTCCGTCCCTTGCACTTCAGTGGCCATGCTTTGTCATTGCCTCCCTTTGTCCACGATCGCCCGAGAGCGTCGTGCACGCCGAAATCTCGATTCGGGCGCCAGTCGATCGCGCGGTCGAACCGAAAGGCTTCCTTATTGGCCGGAAGTCCGCTCGTCCGCCGAATGATACGACACACCGCACGCCAGGATGGTCCCGGCGCGTTCGGGCGCCTGATAGCGCCCTTGATTGCGATTTGCCAACCTTCAATTTCGTGGCCCGCCCGCCTTTTTCCAGCCGGGCGCAAGAGGGGTGGGATTGCGCAAGGGCCGTGGCTAGGAGGTAAGGATGCGCATCGCCCTCTATCAGCCCGATATCGCCGGCAACGTCGGCACCATCCTGCGACTGGCCGCCTGCTGGCAAATCCCCGTCGACATCATTCTCCCCTGCGGCTTTCCGGTGTCCGACGCGCAGCTGCGCCGGGCGTCCATGGATTATGGCGCGCAGGCCGATGTGATGCGGCATGTGGATTTTGAGAGCTTCTTCGCCGAGCGGCTGAAGGACGGCGCGCGCCTGGTGGCGCTGACCAGCGTCGGCAGCCTACCCCTGCCTCAGGCCAGCTTCCAGCGCGACGACATCCTCTTGCTGGGTCGCGAGAGCGCCGGTCTGCCCGAGGCGATCCACGCACAAGCGGCTTTGCGCGTGCGGATTCCCATGGCGCCGGGCTTTCGCTCCTTGAACGTCGCGGTAGCAACTGGCATCGCGCTTGGCGAAGCTCTCAGACAGACCGGACTTTTCCCCGCATGACTTCCACCGCACCCAACAGCCTCGACGATCAACAGCTGGCCGCCCGCGCCTGGTTCGAAAGCCTGCGGGACCGGATCTGCGCCGCGTTCGAAGCCATCGAGCGGGAAGCGGGCAGCGATGCGGCGTTCGATTATCTGTCCTGGTGGCGCGAGAGCGACGGCCAGCCCTCCGGCCCCATTGAACAGGGCGGTGGCGGCGGCGGCGTGCGCGGCGTCATGAAGGGCAAGGTGTTCGAGAAGGTGGGGGTGAATGTCTCGACCGTCGGCGGCGCCTTCTCGCCCGAATTCGCCCGGACGATCCACGGCGCGGGCGAAGAGCAGCCGGGCTTTTTCGCAACCGGCATCAGCCTTGTGGCGCACATGGCCAATCCGCATGTGCCGGCCGTGCACATGAACACGCGCATGCTGGTCACCACCAAGCGCTGGTTCGGCGGCGGCGCGGACCTCAATCCGCCGATCGTCTATGAGGAAGACACGGCGGACTTCCATGACACGCTGCGCCGCGCCTGCGATGCGCATGATGAAAGCTACTATCCGCGCTTCAGCCAGTGGGCGGACGAGTATTTCTACATTCCTCACCGGCAGGTTCACCGCGGCGTGGGTGGGATTTTCTACGACCATCTCGAAGGGCCGTTCGAGGAGAGCTTCGCCTTTACCCAAGCGGTGGGCGAGGCGTTTCTGGAGGCCTTTCCGCGAATCGTGCGTCGCCGCATGGGATTGCCATGGACAGCGGAGCAGGAAGCGCAGTTGCTCGAATGGCGCGGCCGCTATGTCGAGTTCAACCTCGTGCATGATCGCGGCACGCTGTTCGGCCTCAAGACCGGCGGCAATATCGACGCAATCCTGATGAGCCTGCCGCCGCGCGTCACCTGGAGCTGAACGGCGCTCCGGCTGCCGGCGCACCCGCCGTCGCCCGGTAAAGCGCGGCGCAGATCAGCACGACGAGCACCGTGCGGGCGGTTTCCACCAGCGCCGAGACCATCGCGATCAGCAGGTCGGCGATGTCGGCCGGCAGCAGCAGTTCGGCGACCACCCCCACAACGGAGGTGAGCACGACCCCCAGCACGATCATCATGATGAAAATAAGGCCGAGCACGCCGAAGACCCGCCAGCCGTTGCCCCGGGTCAACGCGGCGCTGCGCTGGAGGATAGTGAGCGGGTTGCGCTGCGACTCCGCCGCGGCGACCGGTGCGATCAAGGCCAGCCGGCCGATCAGATAGCAGCCGGGCAGAATGAACAGCATGAAGCCGCCCATGGCGCCCAATCCCTGCAGCAGGTTCGCAAGGAAGAAACCGGGCAGGACCGGAAGAGCCATGACCAGAGCCTCCCGCACCGTCGGTCGCTCGCCGCGCAGCAGCAGCGCGTGCATCGCCAGCACGGCGAAGGACGAGATGGCGGCGAAGGCCAGCAGCACGGGCCAGTTCAGCTCGGCATATTGGGTCAATCGCGCCAGCATCATGTCGTTGGTGGCGTTCTCGGCCAGTGGCTCGGGCTGCTTCACGAGCTGCTCGGCCACCAGAGCGGGCAGGAACATGAACATGCCGGCCACGGCGCCCAGAAGGTCACGGTTTGCCGTGCCCATCTGCTTGGCGTCGTCCCATATCGCTGCCAGATCGATCCTGCTCAACCGCTTGTGCTCCCGTTTGCGCGCTCGATAGGCAATATCTGTCCCGCGCGCCATAGGCGAGCCATGCCTTGCCAAATTTGGTCGCAGATCGCATCTCGGGCGAGATGACCGCACCTGCCCTCCCCGAACAGGATTTCCCGGCCAGCCCTGAGTGGCGGATCGAGCCGGGATTGCTCGATTATGAAAGCGCGCTGGCCGATATGGATGCGCGCGTCGCGTCGATTGCGGCGGGCGAGGCGCGCGAACGCATCTGGCTGGTGGAACATCCCCCGCTCTACACCGCCGGCACCAGCGCGCTCTCGACCGATCTTCTGGCGCCGGTCTTTCCCGTCCATGTCACCGGACGCGGCGGGCAATATACCTATCACGGCCCCGGCCAGCGCGTTGTCTACCTCAATCTCGATCTGAGCCGGCGCGGGCGCGATGTGCGGCGCTTCGTCCGCGCGCTCGAGCAGTGGATGGTCGCCGCGCTGGCCGATCTCGGTGTCGAGGCGTGGACCGTGGATGGCCGCGTCGGCGTCTGGACGCAGGGGCCGCACGGGGCGGAGGCCAAGATCGGCGCCATCGGCGTGCGGGTCCGCAAATGGGTGACGTTGCACGGCCTCTCCATCAACGTTGCGCCGGACCTTGCGCATTATGGCGGCATCGTGCCCTGCGGCATCAGCGATCTGGGCGTCACCAGCCTCGCTGATCTGGGACGCCCGGCCGACATGCACCGCCTCGATGCCATTCTCCAGTCGCATCTGCCGGCCATGCTGGCAGCGCTGGAGTCCGACGGCGGGTGAACGGCCGCAGCCATGGGGTGGTCGGGTTCCACGGCCCCTTGAGCCCTGCGGCATCCCTCTTTAAGACCGGCTCTTCGTGCTGCCGAGGGGGCCTCGACCGATCGGGAAATCGGCCACGACCAAGAAGACCAGAAAGGATGCCGCTGATGCGCAAGACCCATGTTCCCCTTCTTCTGCTCGCGGCGATGGGCGGTCTCGCGCTCGCAGGCTGCGATGGCGCGCAGGACAGCTCGGGCAATACGGTGGAAATGCGCGACATGAACGTGCTGGAAGGCACGGTGAACGATTCGATGACCGACCTCGATGCCGTGAAGGCCGATGGCCTCGGCGCCGTGGGCAATGCCGGCAGCGTCAGCCGCAAGCAGACGAGCGAGCCCGCCGCCAATGCCAGCTCTGAAGACACCGAGACGGTCGCCTCGGAGTAAGCGCTACTTCAGCCCGAGCAACTTGTGGGTCTGGAGGGACAGGCGCCAGCGGCTGTCTGACAGGACCAGCGCGATGGCGGCCTCCCGGTTTGCGGCATTGGCCTCCGGGGTGCCGCTATCCATCGGCTGCACGAGAAACTGGCCGAAGTCCCAATCCAGCAGCTCGGCCGGGTCGATTCCAGGCTGCGGCCAGACCAGCTTGAGTTCATCGCCCCGACGCTGCGTCACGCCACTGCCGGCCTTGGGGCTGATGCAGAGCCAGTCGACGCCCGGCGTCGCCGCCAGCGTGCCGTTGCTCTCCACCGCGATTTCAAAGCCGGCGGCATGGAGTGCGTCGATCAGCGCCGCATCGAGCTGCAGCATCGGCTCGCCGCCGGTGATGACGACGAACCGCTGGCCGGCCTCATCACCCCAGAGATCGGCCACAGCCTGCGCGAGCGCCGGTGCCGCGCCGAAGCGGCCGCCATTCTCCCCGTCCGTCCCCACGAAATCGGTGTCGCAGAACTGGCAGATCGCGCTCGCCCGATCCTGCTCCCGCCCGGACCAGAGATTGCAGCCGGCAAAGCGCAGGAACACCGCCCGGCGACCGGCCTGCATCCCTTCCCCCTGCAAGGTGAGGAACATTTCCTTGACGGCGTAGCTCATCGGCGCGGCTCAGGGATGCGTCGCGTAACGCGTCGGGTCGGGCAAGCCGGCTTCCTGATAGCCCTTCGCGCGCAGGCGACAGCTATCGCACAGGCCGCAATGCAGGCCTTCGGGCGTCGGATCGTAGCAGGACCAGCTCATGCCGGCATCCAGCCCCAACCGCCCCGCCTCGGCGGCGATCTGCGCCTTGCTCATATATTGGAGCGGCGTGGCGATCTGCACCGGCGCGCCTTCCACGCCCTGCTTGGTGGCCAGCGATGCCATATGCTGAAACGCGGCGATGAACTCCGGCCGGCAGTCGGGATAGCCGGAATAATCGAGCGCGTTCACCCCGATATAGATGCGCTCGGCACCCACCACCTCGGCCAGTCCAAGCGTGAGCGAGAGGAAGATCGTGTTGCGCGCCGGCACATAAGTGATCGGAATGCCCTCGCCCACGCCCTCCTTGGGCACGTCGATGTCGGCAGTCAGCGCCGATCCCCCGAACAGCGAGAGGTCGAGCGGCAGCACGACATGGCGCTCCACCTCCAGCGCGGCCGCCACGCGCTTGGCGGCCTCCAGCTCGACGCGGTGGCGCTGCTGATAATCGATGGTGAGCGCCGCCAGACGAAACCCCGCCTCGCGCGCCAGCCCACCGGCGACCATCGAGTCGAGTCCGCCGGAAAGAAGGACAACCGCCATGGGGCCGTGCGATGCAGACGATATCGGTGACATGATGCCCCGCGCTAGCGCAAATCCCCTGCCCCTGTCACGGGATGAGATGATTTGGCGTTTTTCGAACGGGCGCTCGGGCGGGAGAACGCCGTTGCGGCAGTGCTAGCCCCTCCTCTTTAGAGGAGGGGAGACATGTCGTCAGCGCCCCGCAGCACCCGGGCGGCAGGCCCCCACCCGTCGGGCTTCCATCTCATGCGCAAAAGGGAGTCCATCCGACACGCCCTGCGACGAAATCTGCACGAGCCGCGAGGTCTCGATCCGCAGATCAGTGCGACCACGGCCGCCCTCGCCACAGTCATAGGATGCCGCGACGGCACGCGGCGACTGGCGAATCAGGTAACGCTCGCACTGCCGATAGGGGTGCTTGGGCTGGAGCAGCTGGCTGCCATCGCTGATGCAAATCCGGCGCGCGGCCTGATTACTCCCGCGCTCCAGCAGCTCCCACTCGCCCGATTCGACCGAGTCCAGCCCACCCGCCTGCGGCGCCTGCGCCATGGACATGGGCGCCAGCAAGCTGCCCAGCGCGAGCCCGATCGCCAGCGTCGCTGCCTTGAATGCCATGTCACTTCAGCCACTTCTTCGTTTGCAGGCGGCAGAGGCCGACGGGGTCGGCTGCCGCAATATTTCAACGATGGAAATGCACGGCTTGTCGCAGATTGTCAAATTTGCCGGCGGGCGTGCGCCTCAGTGCGGGGCCTGCAACTCGGCCAAGGTGATATCGAAAATCCGCGAACAGAAAGCGCAGTCGACCGCGATCACCCCGCGCTCATCGGCCATGGAGGTGCGCTCGGCGGGGTCGAACCGGCCCAGCACGCCGCGAATCCGCTCCGGGTCGCACCGGCAGCCCTTGCGCAAATCGGCGCTGGAAAGCGCGCGAATCTCGTCTTCCTCATGGAACAGGCGCCAGGCGATATCCTCCAGCCCCAGCGCCGGATCGGTCAGTTCTTCCTCGGACAGGGTGTTGCCGAGGATCATGACGTGCTCCCAATCCGGATGATCGTGCCGCACATGCAGCCGCTCGCGCCCCACCTCGCCCTCGGGCAGATGCTGCAGGAGCATGCCGCCGCCGATGCAGCCCTCCTCCGCATCGTGCCGAACCGCGATTTTCACGATGCTCGGAATCTGCTCGGACTGGGCGAAATAATGCTCCGCCGCCGCGCCGAGGCCAGTGCCTTCGAGCGGGACGATGCCCTGATAGCGCTCGCCCGTGACCGCCTGATCGAAGGTGATCGCCAGATAGCCCTTCCCGAACAGACCGAAGAGCGTGGGATTTTCGCCCAGCTCGGCGAGGCGCTGCTCATCGAACTGTGCATAACCGCGCACCGCGCCGCCCATATAATCGGCGACCAGCAGCGACACCGCACCCTGCTCGGTCTGCGCCTGCAGGGTAAGCTGGCCCTCATCATCCTTGAGCATGGCGCCGAGCAGAGCGGCCAGCACGAGGGCCTCGGCCACCAGCTTCTCGATGACGGGCGGATAACGATGGGCGGCGAGCACCGCATTGAGCGCAGGGCCAAGGCGCACGAGCCGACCACGGACATTGCGGGCAGGCAGGGCGAAACCGAGGACGCGGTCCTCTGTGCGGGTAAGATCGAATTCTGACATGGCGCCTAGATAGGCACTCCCCTCACGAATGTCTAAGGGAGCGAGAGTCTAAGGGGCCGCCTGCGAGGAAGCAGGCGGATGAGGCCGTGCCTCCAGCCGGGCCCGCAACCAGCGCCGCGATGGTGTCTCGAACAGGCGGAAGGAGAGCACCGCGATGATGACCACGATGGCCATAAAGATCAGAAAGAAGGCCGGCTCGCGCGCCAGCTGATGGTCAGTCGCCAGACCCGGTACAGCGAGCAGCAGCACCAGCTGGACGGGAAAATGCCACAGATAAATGCCGTAGCTCGCATCCCCCAGCCAGCGCGTCCGTTGCAACAGGCTCGCCCGCAGGCAGGGCTCCAACAGGGCGGCCAACAGCACGATCGCCATGCTGAACAGCGGAACAGAGAGATAGCGCCGGATGTCGAGACTGTCGTCCCAGCTCGTCCATCCCCCTGCTCCCAGCAGCAGGACGACCAGCACGGAGAGCCAGATGGTGCGATTGGCGTGAACAGCAAACAGCGCCGCGCCGCCGAAGAAACCTGCCGCGCACATGAAGAGGATGTAGCCCTCGAACAGGAAACAGCCGGCGATGGCCGCTGCGGCCAGCAGGGCGGGCCCAAGCACGCCCGCGCGAAACAGCACCGGCAGGCTCAGCCAGAACAGCGCGTAAACAAGAATCTCGATGGACACCGACCAGATCGGCGCATTGAAGCTGTAGACCACCGTCGGCCACCAGTTGGAGGCAAGACCAAGATGCAGCAGAAAATTGCCCAGCGTATTGTGCTGGTAAACGAGGAACGCGCCGAATTTCGCCTGCGCGATTGCCTGCAAGCCTGCCACGATCAGCAGCGTCAGCACGTGAAGCGGATAGAGGCGCGCGACCCGGTTCACCACAAAGTCGCGCGTGCTGCTTTTCCGGCCATGATAGACATGGGCGAAGACGAAGCCGGATATCACCCAGAAGAGCTGCACGGCATATTTGCCATGCTCATAGAGCCAGCTGGCCTGCTCGAAAAAGGGCTGCTGCGGGCGGAAGCCGGCCATCGCCCGCTCGGCGCCCGGCGGGTAGAAGAAATGCTGATAGTGCCAGAAGATGATGACCAGCGCGGCCACGCCCCGCATCGCGTCGATCAGCAGAAAATGCCCCGACGTCCGCTCGGGCGGCGCGAACAATGCGGCAATCCGCCGTGCCCCGGCGCCGATCATGCGTGAATTATGCCGGAGCGCGAGTTGGGCGCCCCGGCATACCCTGCGTGACTCCGGCACGGCGCCGGATGTCCTGTGTCTGGTATAGCACCGACCAACATTCAAATGATGGCCGCCAGCGATGAATGGCGGCTGGTCCTAGCCAATCAGGCCCGCCGCCCAGAGCAGCACCGACTTCTGGGCGTGGAGGCGGTTTTCGGCCTCATCCCAGATCAGCGACTGCGGACCATCAATCACCTCTTCCAGCACCTCTTCCCCGCGATGGGCGGGAAGGCAGTGCAGGAACTTGGCGTCGGGCTTGGCACGGGCCATCAGCGCGGGCGTCACCTGATAGGGCATCATCGCGCGCAACTTGGCCTCGCCGCCGGCCTGACCCATGGAAATCCATGTGTCGGTCACCACGACGTCCGCGCCGCTGGCCGCCTCCACCGCATCGCGAGTGAGCGTGATGGTCGCACCCCCAGCCCGCGCCGCCTCGGCAAAGCGCGGATCGGGATCGAACCCTTCCGGCACGCCGATGCGCACATCGAACTTGAACAGCCCGGCCGCCTCGATGATCGAGTGCAGCACATTATTGCCATCACCCAGCCAAGCCCACTGGCTACCCGGCAAGGCAAGGCCATGCTCGATGACAGTCAACAGATCGGCCATGATCTGGCAGGGATGCGAGAGGTCGGTCAGGCCATTAATCACCGGAACGGTCGCATGATGCGCCATTTCCTCGATCTTGGCGTGATCGTCGGTACGGATCATGATCAGATCGACCATGCGGCTCAGCACCCGGGCGGTATCCGCCACCGTTTCGCCACGACCGAGTTGGGTCGTGCCGCTGTCCAGGATCAGCGACGAACCGCCGAGCTGGCGGATCGCCATGTCGAAGCTGACACGCGTACGCGTCGAGTTCTTCTCGAAGATCATGGCGAGCGTGTGGCCCGCCAGCGGCGCGTCCTTGTCGACAGCGCCCTTGGGCATGCCCGTACGCGCCGCCTTGCGGTCCATCGCATCGTTGAGAATGGCCGCGAGCGCGTCGCCGCCTGCATCCGTGAGATTGCGGAAATGCCGGATCATGATGCGTTCGCCTCTGCCTTGATGCTGGCGGCCCCCGCCGAAAGCTTGGCGATCGCTTCGTCGATGTGACTCTGCTCGATCACCAGCGGCGGCAGGATGCGCACGACATTCTCGCCAGCCGACACGGTCAGCAGGCCATGATTGTCGCGCAGATGCGCCACGAAGTTGCGTGCCTCCACCTGCGGCTTGAGCTTCACGCCGAGCATCAAGCCGAGGCCCCGCACTTCCTCGAAGACATCGTCATGATTGGGGATGAGCTGCTCAAGCGCGCCGCGCAGCCGCTCGCCGGTTGCCGCGACCTGCTCCAGGAAGCCCGGCTCGAGCAGCACGTCCAGCACCGCCATGCCCGCCGCCATCGCCAACGGATTGCCGCCATAGGTGCTGCCATGGGTGCCGAACACCATGCCCTTGGCGGCTTCTTCCGTCGCAAGGCAGGCGCCGAGCGGAAAGCCGCCGCCAATGCCCTTGGCCACGGCCATCACGTCGGGCTTCACGCCGTAATGCTCATGCGCGAAGAACTTGCCGGTGCGGCCATAGCCACACTGCACTTCATCGAGCACCAGCAGCAGCCCGTGCTTGTCCGCCGCCTCGCGCAGGCCCTTGATGAACTCGGGCTTCCCGGCGGTCAGCCCGCCCTCGCCCTGCACCGTCTCCACGAGGAAGCCGGCGGTCTCATCGTCGATCTTGGAGAGCGCCGTCTCCAGATCGTTGAACGCGACATAATCGAAGCCGGGCAGAAGCGGCTCGAACCCGTCGCGCATCTTCGGCTGGTCGGTGGCGCTGATCGTGCCCAAAGTCCGCCCGTGAAAGGCGTTCTTGAACGTGATCAGCTTGTGCCGCTGCGGGTTGCCATTGGCGAAGTGATAGCGCCGCGCGGTCTTGATCGCGCATTCCACCGCTTCCGCGCCGCTGTTCGTGAAGAACACCGTATCGGCAAAGCTGTTCTCGACAATGCGCTGCGCAAACGCCTCACCCTGCGGCGAGCCGTAGAGGTTGGAGACGTGCATGAGCGTCGCAGCCTGCTCGGAAATCGCTTTCACCAGGTGCGGATGGCCATGGCCCAGCGCGTTGACCGCAATGCCGCTGGCAAAATCCAGATAACGCTCGCCGCGCTCGCCGATCAGATAGCAGCCCTCGCCTCGCACCGGACGCACATCGCACCGGGGATAAACGGGCATGAGCGGGGTGATAGACATAAGACTACTCTTCCTTCCTCGCACGGCTTTTCAAACAGAAAAAGGCGGCCCGTGCGAGGCCGCCATCGTCAGGGGGTGGCTATAGCTGTGTGCGGACTGGTTGGCAAGAAAAGCGCCTAGCGGACCTTCACTACCGCCGGGACACCGACCGCGAGGGCACCGGGGGGCACATCCGTCATCACCACCGCGTTCGCGCCGATGGCGGCGCCATCGCCAATCGTCACGCGCCCCATGATCACGGCACCGGCGCCGATGTTCACATTCCGCCCGATAATCGGGGCTTCATCAAGCCGTTGCAAGGACCGCAAGCCCAGCGTGCAGTTCTGCCGAATGATCGAGCCATCGCCAATGATGCTGGCCCCGTGCACCACGATACCGCCCTGATGCTCGACGATCACGCCCCGGCCGATCGTCGCGGTATAGGGAATCTCGATGCCATAGACATTGCGGCAATGCCGATAGCCCCAGCGATAGATCATGCTCAGCGGCGCCCGCAGCAGCTTGGAGCGCACCGTCATCCGCCAGTTGCCGAACCGGTGCCAGAACAAGGTGCGGAAACCCGGCCGGGTCCATTCGCGCCCATGCGCCGCATAATCCTCGCGCACGAGCTGACACATGTCTTTGAAGCTCATGGCCGCGCACTCCCTTCTGCGCCCTTATATTCGATAAGCCGGGCAGGCCCTCCCCCCCGCGCGCGCAGATGATAGCGCGCCAAGCCGCCGAATTGCGCGAACTTGCCGAGCATCATCCACAGACCATAGCCCATGGCGAAGCGCAGGGGCGACCCCGCCGCGCGCTTGCGGGCCGCGATCCGTACGACCTGAGCGGGATACATCAGCAGCATCGCAAGCGCAGCCCAGATCAACGGCGCAACGCCCGATACCAGCCCGAGCAGGATCGCGCCCAGGATGAGGAGCGGGATCATACCGCCCCACAGCAGGATGCTGTTGCGCTGGCGGCGCCAGCTCGGAAATGCCGCATCGCCATGACGCGCGACATGCTCGGCAAAGGCATAGCCGGCCCGGCGCGCACGCAGCCATTGTTGGCGCGCATGGTGAATGTCGGCATCGTGCAGCGTCATTTCCGCGTCGATCCGCCGCACCTGCCAGCCCATCCCACCAAGACGCAGGCAAAGGTCAGGCTCTTCGCCGGCAATCAGGCTGCCGTCATAGCCATCGGCTTGCGACAGCGCCGCCACGCGGAACAGCACATCGCCCCCACAGGCCTCGACCAGCCCAACGGGGACATTCCATTCATCGTCGCACAGCGCGTTGTAGAAGCTGGCAGCGGGGAAGCGCTCGCGACGCCGCCCGAAGACCGCGCACAGTCCCGGCTCGGCATCCAGCGCCTGTTCGGCCCGACCGATCCAGTCCGGCGCAAGTTCGCAATCGCCATCGACGAATTGAACGAAATCGAGCGTGGGATGATCCGCCAGCAGGCGCCGCCATCCGGCATTGCGCGCACGCGCCGCAGTGAAAGGCGTCGCGACATCCAGCTCCACCACGCCAATGCCGAGGCTCTGCGCGAAGGCGATGCTGCCATCCGTCGAACCCGAATCGACATAGATCACCGGACAATCAGCCGGCGCGCTTCTGAGGCAGCGCTTCAAGCGCTCGCCTTCGTTCCGGCCAATCGCCACGATGCCCGTGCGCGGCGCCACGACGCTCATGGCGCGGTCCAGCCCGGCGCACGGTCCGCCGGCTCGTCCCACCGGGGGATGGAGGCGCGCCCATCCGCCCGCTTGGGCCAGAAGCCATGCCGCAAGGTCATCGACACCTCCTGCGGAACGGCATCGGCCCTCGGCCCACGCAACGGGCGCAAGGCGAGCGCCAGCGCCCGCCCGGCAAGCCACGCAAGGTTGGCACTGAACAGCCGCGCAACGCCGCCGGTGCGCACAAAATAACGCCGCCGCGCCTCGAAACGATAAGCCGGATAGGGCCGCACCGCGACCTGCGCCCCGCTCGCGACGCCCGTGGCGGCCCCGGCAATATGGATCACGCGGCTGCCCGGCACGAACCACATCTCCCAGCCCGCGCGGCCCATGCGGTGCATCAGTTCGACTTCCTCGAAATACAGGAAAAAGCCGTCGTCGAACAATCCGGTCTCTCGAAGGGCCGCACTACGAAACAGGACGCTGGCACCGGTGAGCCAGTCTGCCATGACAGGCGCGTCACCCTCGACCAAAGTCGGCGCAATGCCGAGCATCGTTCCGAGCTTGGCCATGCCGCACCCCCGGACGAACTCCCGGCCCGGCGTCGGGAAGCGAAAGGCGGAGCCGGCCAGCGCGCCATCCGGCTCCAACAGGCGACTGCAAACGGCCCCGGCGCGCGGGCGCGCGCGCATGGCCTCCAGCAAGGCCGTGATCGCGCCGGGCTGGACCAGCGTGTCTGGATTCAGCACATGAATGAAGGCCGGCGGCGCGGGGCGCTGGAGCAGGCGCAACATCGCCTGATTATTGGCCCAGCCAAAGCCGCCATTGCGCTCCAGCGGCAGCACCGTGACCCAATCGTTCCACTCAGGTTGAGCGAAATGCTCGGTGAGTTTTTCTGCCGACCCGTCAGCCGAGCCACCGTCAACCACGATGACCTCGAACGGCCCTGCCTGTGCTCGTTCCGCAACGAGCGAGTCCACGCAGCGGATGACATAATCCGCCGTCCGGTAATTGACGATGACGATCGCGAGATCGGAAGGAGAAGTGGCAGGCATGTCGGTTCCGATAAGGCATCATGGGCCGGCGCGGTCGACGCCGCCCCGCCCCGCTCTTAGCGGCATTTCCTAAACGAAAGCTATGGTCAGCGCGCGGCGCTGTAGCGGGCGCCGCCCTGATGCAGCGTGCCGACCGCACGGGAGACCGCCTGCATCAGCTCCCAGCGCTGTGGAATGCCCACCGTTGTCTCGCCGATCATCACCGCAATCGCATAGCTCGAGCCATCCGGCGCGGTCATGATGCCGACATCATTATAGCCGGTCGAACGCGGCGCCAGATCCTGCCCGGTGCCGGTCTTGTGGAGATAGGTCCAGCCCGCCGGAACGCCGGCCTTGATCCGTTGCGGACCGGTCTTGGCGCGCTCCATCGTCGCCAGCAGGATTTGCGTCGAAGATGGCGAGAGCATCTCGCCTTTCTGGAGTCGTGCCAGCGCCCCCACGATGGCCAGCGGCGCGGCGCCATCAGGCGGATCGGCCAGATAGCTGTCGAGCGCGCGCTCGCGCACGGAGCGGGGCAGGTTGGACCGCGCCGCATAGAAGTTCCGCCCGGCGGACATGTTCTGCGACCAGGTCAGCCCGGCCGTCTGGCTCTGCAACAGCCGCTCGCCGGGGCCGAACCTGATGCTGTCCGTTCCGATAAACCGCCGCGCCAGATAGCTGCGCACGGCTTCCGGCCCGCCAACGGTGCGCAAAACCGAATCGTTCGCGGTATTGTCACTCTGCGTCATCGCCCGCTCGAACAGGCTGCGCAGCGAGGTGGTATAACCCTGCTCGCTGTTCACCAGCGCCGCGATGGGCTGATGGAAGAGCGTCAGGTCGGACGGGCGAATGGTGACATCCCGGTCCAGCGTCAGCTTGCCGCGGTCCACGGCATCGAGCATGGTCATCGCCACCCACAGCTTGGAGACGCTCTGCTGCGGGAACAGCAGATCGCCGTTGTGCGAGACGGTCCACCCCGCATCCACGCTCTGCACCGCGATGCCGACCTTGCCATTGAACTGGCGCCCGAGCGCCTGAATGCTGGCAACCAGCGCGGGCGGCGCCGCTGTGACCGGCACGCGCGGCGTGGGAACGGCATTGCGATTGGGCAGCCAAGGCGCGCTCACCGTGCCGCCGCGCTGCACCCGCTGAACGGCGGCCTGCTGCGGGACCGGCTGCACCACTTCGCGCGGCGGCGCGTAGCGGACGGCGGGCTGCGCCGGCGCCGCGATCCGCGCGCTTGGATGTGTCGATGACGGAATGGCGGTGCACGAACTCGCCAATGCAAGCACCGCGAGCGCCGCCGACAATGGCCCCAGACCCTGCCTCACGCGCTGAAATCTTCCTTGCCGAACATAGGGATATACTGACCGAGCCCTGCGCATAATTCCAGAACGAAGCGATCAGTTGCGGTGTACCGAATCCCTTTTGCGACAAAGTGAGGATGTCGCGGGAACAAGCGCTGCCCTAATTATTGCAAATCGCAACGGTTTGATCTCTGTCAAAGCGCGCACTGCCGGCATCGCCCATAAACATCGTGACGCGACGATCCGCAGTCGAAGCGTTGAAGGCAGCTCTGCTGTTTTCCCTCCTAGTCAGAACCTCAGGGCGCGACGGCCTGGCCATCGCGCCCTTTTTTTGCTCATTCTGACGTCAGGGCACCAGCACCGTGTCGACAGCCTCCGGCAGCATGTCGGGGTGATCGAGCGTGTAATGCAGGCCGCGGCTCTCCTTGCGCTTGAGCGCGCTGCGAATGATCAGCCGGGCGACTTCGAGCAGGTTGCGCAGCTCGATAAGGTCGGACGTCACGCGGAAATTGCCGTAATAGTCATCGACTTCGCGCGCGAGCAGGTCGGCGCGGTGCTGCGCCCGCTCCAGCCGCTTGGTCGAGCGGACGATGCCGACATAATCCCACATGAACCGCCGGATTTCCTTCCAGTTATGGGTCACGACGACTTCCTCGTCGCTGTCCGTCACACGGCTTTCGTCCCACGCCCGGATCGGCGGCGGGGCGGGCAGATCGGCCCATGTCGCGCGGATGTGATTGGCAGCCGCCTCGCCGAACACGAAGCATTCGAGCAGCGAGTTGGAGGCCAGGCGATTGGCGCCATGCAGGCCGCTTTCCGTCACCTCACCCGCTGCATACAGGCCTGGCAGGTCGGTGCGGCCATCAAGATCGATCACCACGCCGCCGCAGGTGTAATGCTGCGCCGGCACCACCGGAATCGGCTCCTTGGTGATGTCGATGCCGAGACTCAGCAGCCGCGCATAAATGGTCGGGAAATGCTCCTTGATGAACTCGGGCGGCTGGTGGCTGATGTCGAGATGGACATAATCCAGCCCCAGCCGCTTGATTTCATGGTCGATGGCGCGGGCCACGACATCGCGCGGCGCGAGTTCACCGCGCGGATCGAACCGGTCCATGAACCGCTCACCGCCACCGGGCACGCCGGCGGGCAGTTTGAGCTTGCCGCCCTCGCCCCGCATCGCCTCGGTAATCAGGAAGTTCTTGACCTCCAGATTGTAAAGGCAAGTGGGATGGAACTGCATCATCTCCATGTTGGAGACACGGCAGCCGGCCCGCCAGGCCATGGCAATCCCGTCCCCGGTCGCGCCACGCGGTGCAGTCGAGAACAAATAGGTGCGGCCTGCCCCGCCAGTCGCGAGGATCGTCGCCCGACCCACAAAGGCTTCCACGCGCCCGGCCTTGCTGTCGAGCGCATAGACGCCCCACACCCGGCCATCGCCGGAATAGCGCTCGCCATGACGGGAGGTGATGAGGTCGATCGCGACCATATTCTCCATCAGGGTGATGTTGGGATTGGCGCGCGCGGCCGCCATCAGCGCGACCTGCACCGCATGGCCGGTCGCATCATCGACATGCACGATGCGGCGGTGCGAATGCCCGCCCTCGCGCGTGAGATGCCAGCGCTCGCCAAAGGCCTCGCCCGCGTTGAACGGCACGCCCAGCGCCGCCAGCCTCTCGATCGCGGCAGGTGCCTCCGATACGACGAACTCCACCGTCGCCCGGTCGTTCAGCCCCGCGCCGGCGACCATGGTATCCTCGACATGCGCCGCAAAGCTGTCCCCGCCATCGAGCACCGCAGCAATGCCGCCCTGCGCCCAGTTGGTCGATCCGGAATCGAGCGCGCCCTTGGCAAGCACCAGCACCCTGTGGGTCTGCGCCAGGTTAATGGCGGCGGTCAGGCCGGCCGCGCCCGATCCGATGATGATGATGTCATGCGTGGAGATGGTCATGCACAAAGTCCCGAGCGGCCGCGTGGTGGAATGGCGCGCAATGCCGTGTCCTAGCCTGCGCGCGGCGCTTTGCAATGCGGCAGCTCGTAATAGACTGATCGAGAACGATCTTTCCGATTATTCGGCGGAAACTCAAGGGAAGATAGTTAACGAAGAGGAAATATATCGCGAAATGGAGTACAAAGCGTCGTGTGACGCCTTGTGCGTTTGCGTGTGGGAGAAAAGATCATGAAATCACTTTATTTTCTGGGGACGGCTGTCGCGCTCGCCCTGACTGGCCCCGCCATGGCGGCCAATCTCGTCACCAATGGTGGATTCGAGTCGGGCAGCTTCAGCGGCTGGTCGTTGAGCAATGTCGGCGGCGGCACGGCTCCGGTCGTGATCGCTTATGGTCAGGGCTCGGGCTACCCGACCGGTGCCTATGGCGAATCCATTCCCGCCCCGGCTGGCGGCGGCACCTATGGCGCCTATTTCTCGTCCGACACGGCCAACCCTGACTCGCTCTCGCAGAGCGTGAACGTGGTTGCCGGCGTGAGCTACTATCTGTCGTTCGACTATTTCGTGCCGCTGAATGGCTATGGCAACCCGTTCGACGCCTCGCTCCAGTTCCTGATCGACGACGTGCCGGCTGGGCTGAGCCTCACGGCGGGCAGCGTGAGCGGCACCACGCCGCAGACCTGGTACACCTTCACCACGCAGTTCACCGCGACGAACAGCGGCCCTGCCAATCTGAAGTTCAACTTCTTCGGTGACGGCAGCACGGCCGCCGACTTCGTGGTCGACAATGTGTCGATGGCTGCGGTTCCCGAGCCGGCGACCTGGGCTCTCATGATCGGCGGCTTCGCGCTCGCCGGCATGCAGCTGCGTCGCCGTCGGGTTTCGACCAGCTTCGCCTGAGCCCCGCTCAGTCTGAACACATGAAAGGCCGCCGGTGCAAATCGGCGGCCTTCATTTTGCGCATCATGTCTGACGCATGAGAGATTTCTTCAACCGTCCGCGCGGGTGAGAGTCAGGAAGACGTCTTCAAGGTCAGGATCATGCGTGGAGACGTCCACGATGCTGTAGCCCTGCGCCTGTACGACATTGAGCACATCGCCCGCCGTGGCCTTGTCCTTGAGATAGGTGATCTTGAGGCTCCGCGCTTCGGACCGCTCGACCCGCTCGAACCGGTCATGCGCGGGCAGCGTGCCGAGGTCGCGGTCGACGGTGACTTCCACCACCTTTTCCCGCGCCATGCCGACCAGCTGGCGCGTCGGCTTGTCCGCGATCAGTCGCCCATGATTGATGATCGCGATGCGATCGCACAGCTCCTCGGCTTCCTCCAGATAATGGGTGGTGAGCACGATAGTCACGCCCTGCGCATTGAGCGAGCGGACATAGGACCAGAGCTGCTGGCGAAGCTCGATGTCCACGCCTGCCGTTGGCTCGTCCAGCACGAGGATTGGCGGGGCATGGACCATCGCCTTGGCGACCATCAGCCGCCGCTTCATGCCGCCCGACAGCGTGCGCGAATAAGCCGATGCCTTGTCCTCAAGATGCACCGCGCGCAGCAGGTCCATCGAGCGCCGCTCCGCCTTGGGCACGCCATAATAGCCGGCCTGATTTTCCAGCGTTTCCAGCGGCGTGAAGAAGGGATCGAACAGGATTTCCTGATTGACGATGCCGATCGAGAGCCGCGCGTTGCGCGCATCCTTGTCGATATCGAACCCCCAGATCCGCGCCGTACCGCTGGTCTTGTTGACCAGCCCGGCGAGGATGTTGATCATCGTCGACTTGCCGGCGCCATTGGGGCCCAGCAGGCCGTAGATGCTGCCGCGCGGCACGGTGAGGTTCACGCCGTCCAGAGCGCGCTTGCCGCCCTTGTAGGTCTTGCAGAGATCCTGAATTTCGAGAGCGGCTTGCGTCATGGTTCGCGCCCTAGACCAAATCGCGGAGCAAGGGAACGCTCAGCGCTCGGCCGCCAGCGCGCAATAGCGCGCCGCGTTGAGGAAATCAGCGCGACGACGTGCAAGCCGCGCGCCCTCTTCGGCATCCTCGCCCCATTGCTCGGCCTGCCAGGCCTCGTCCAGGCTCGCCGCCGCGAACAGATCCTCCGCCGACAGCCTGCCTTCCATCAGCGCGAGCGAACCCACCAGCGTGCCGCTGATCTGCACGAGCGTGGCAAAGCCTGCGAGCAGCCAGGGATCGAGCGCTTCGACGGCGGCGCGTAGGCCAGCCAATGTCAGCGCGGGCTGATCCACCGGGATGATGCCCTGCGTGACGACGAAGGCGATGCCAAAGCGCTCGCCAGCCCAGTCGAGCAAGGGCTGCCATTGGGCTTCCTGCCGCGCGATCAGCGTCTGCGGTCCATCGGCGCGGTAGCAGAGCAGATCGCTTTCGGCATAAGCGGCCACCTGCCCGCGAAAGTCGCCCAGCGCCGGCAGCACGCGGTCGATCGTCGCATTGGCAAAGCCGGTCATCGGCATGGTTGCGGGGTCGATCTCCTCGCCCTGCCCGTTCCATTCCTCCGCAATCGCCTGCGCCAGCGCCGCACCGGGCACGATCAGCAGCGCGCGCGCAGGGGTGCGCACCGCCCGCCCGTCCAGCCCGATCGACCAGCCGTCCTCGCTCGCAATTGCCTGCGCGGAAGTCCAGAACCGCTTCATGTCGGGGCTTAGCCTTTGTCCTTCGGCGTCGCGAACGCGCGCGCCAGCATCCGGGGCACAATGAGAAACTGGATGAAGCCGACGGTGGAAACGATCACGCCCATCCACTTGGCCTTGTCACCCTGCACCCAATCGAACCGCTCCAGCGAGATTGCCATGCCGAACAGCAGGATGAACGCGCCGGACAGCCGGAACAGGCCGATCGCGTAAAAGCGCTGCTTGGCTGCGGCCGCACGGCGGGCCTGCGCTGCGGCATCGAACGGGTCCGGACCGGCGCTGTTGGGTGTCGTCTCTGTCATGAAAGGCCGATATGGCGCGCCAGCTCGGCACTGTCCATGGCCACGGATGCAGCACCGGCTTCGATCAGCTCTTCGGCGCGATGATAGCCCCAGGCGACGCCCAGCGCCTGGACCCCGGCCGCCCGCGCCATCAGCATATCGAAGCTGGTATCGCCGATCATGACAGCGCTGGCCCGCTCGACGCCCGCCTCGGCAAGCGCCGCCCCGATCATCGCCGGGTCCGGCTTGGAGGGATTGCGATCCGCCGTCTGCAACGAAACGAAGCGCTTCGACATGCCATGATGTTCGAGCAGCAGCCGCAAGCCCCGCTCCGATTTGCCGGTGGCGATGGCGAGCAGCCAGCCCTGCGCTTCGAGCCGATCCAGCAGGTCGGCAATGCCCGGGTACAGCGGCTCGCGCAGCCCACCGGAGGCGCGCAGATGCTGGAAGCGCAGCTTATAATGGTCGCAAATTTCGTCGCGCAGCGCGTCGGAGCCATCGGGCACCAGCCGGGCAATCGCATAAGGCAAGGAGAGGCCCACCACCGAAAGGCACTGCTGGCGGTCGGGCGGCACCAGCGACACCGCGCGAAACGCGCCATCCATGGCCTCGATGATGCTGTGCTGGCTGTCGACCAGCGTTCCATCGCAATCGAAAATGGCAAGACGCAGGCTCATGACAGGCGAGGCATCCGGATCAGGCGGGTGTGGCTGGACGGGCAGACCGTCCAGCCGCCCGTGCCAGACGCGCCGAGGGCACGCAAGGCCAGCGATGGCTGCCCCTGCGGACATCGCGCGAGGACAACACAGCCGGTCAGTCCGATTGCCGCGGGTCCTTCTCGCCCAGCTCGGGGTAGAACAGCGCCCGATTGTGGCGGGATTCGTTGAACACCGCGCGCTTGGAAAACAGCCATTTGCCGTCTTCCTTCACATAATCCTCGATGACATGGCCGAAGTAGAGCACCTGCACATCCGTCTGCGGCGTATTGTTCGTGAGCGCGAACCAATACACGCGGCCCGACGCGGTCTTGCCGTCCGGGTTCACCGTGATGTCGTGGTTGAGCACATAATGGCGGGTGCGTGGCTGCGACTTGGCGTCCGCTGGAATCGTCGCCTTTTTCGCGATCTGGGCGCGCCACTCCTCGATGGCCTTGCGGATCGCTTCGCGGCCATGTTCCACCCCGCCAATCCAGTCCAGCACGCCATCACTGGCGAAGCTCTCGGCATAGGTCTCGGCATCCCGCGCGTCGGACGCGATCATGAGCCGGTTCGACAGGTTGACGATTTCGGCGCGCGCGACCGCATAGTCTTCGGCCGAAAGGCTCTGAGCCTGGGCATTACCGGTCATGGCCAGCCCCATCGCTACGGCCGTCAAAGCCAGGCACCGCAGTCTCGTCATGGCCATATCTCTCTCCTCCTGTTTTTGCAGCCTCAAGGGCCTCGGTCTCATCACGCATCGATGCCTCCTGCTTTTGGAAAGGGCGCCAGTTCGTCCGGCCGCACCCAGATGCCGTGGACTTGCGGACCTGCGCGGAACGGCAGGATCACGCGGGCGATGTCGCCCTCTTCCAACCGCTGCGCATCGGCGATGATCAGCTCGGAGCGCATCTCTGCATAATTGGAGGCCGTACCGATCAGATAGCCATCGCCCTCCGGCGCGTCGGCATTACGAGGAATGAAGCAGCACTCCTGCAGGCTGTGCGTATCGCCGGGGAAATAGCGGTCGACTTTGTTTGTATGCAGGTCGAACCGGGCATAGCTGTTCGTCACGCGCCCGCGCAGATTGCCTGCCCGCGCCTCGTCGAACGGGCGCGTGGGGTCGGTGAAGCCCGTGAAGCAGTAGCGGTTCTCCTGCGTCAGATAACGCGGATCGATCCGCCCCAGATCGCCGATGGGCAGCGGGAACAGGATCTCCTCCTCCCAGCTATCCTTCTTGGAATTGAGATCGAACGTCAGGCGGCGGACATAGGCCTTGGCCCGCGTCGGGTCCCAGGGGGAGCCATCGACATTGGGGAAGAAGGGGAAGAAATTGGAATCGTAGAAGGGGGCGTAGAGCACGACCTTGTTGCCGATGGTCTGCGCGTTGAACGTGTGCATCATGCACCGTTCCGGGCCTTTGAACCAGCGGATGTCCTTGCCCTCGCCATCGCGCGGCATGATGCCGATGTAGCTGTCCTTGCTGCGGTCCCACCCCCAGTGAACCTTACCTTCGCGCAAGCGCTCCATGCTGGTGACATAACCACCGAACGGGAAGAGGATGTGCTTCTCGGTCAAGGCAATGTCATGCATCACCGAGACATAGGGCACCTCGAACCGGGTCTCGCGCGTCACCCGGCCCGCCTTGTCCATCGCGTAGACGAACACGTCCCTGGAGGCCGGCCCCGTCGCCTCATAGCCATAAGCGATCATCTCGCCGGTGAACGGGTCGATCTTGGGATGCGCCGTGAAGGTCTGGCTCTTGTACTTGCCGTCGAAATCCCACGCGCCGATCGTGTCCAGCGTCACCGGATCGATCTGCTGGGGCAGCGAATCCTCCTTGAGCGTGAACAGCTTGCCGCCATGCACCAGCGGGGTGGTGTTGGACACGGTGCCGTCGATACCCTGCACGCTGGGATCGTCGGTAAAGCGATTGCGATAATAGCCAAAGAGTTGCCGGCCCGCCTTGAGATTGGCCTGGAAGCGCGGCGTGCGGACGAACTTGCCTTTGTAGGAGACGCGCCCATCCTTGAACCGGAAGGTGCTGACATAACCGTCGGTATGCAGCATCGCATCGTCCGGCTTGCTCGGCGGATAATACCATTCGCCCCCCAGGCGCACGAAGGTGCCCACCAGATCGGCGGGCAGTGTGCCCTGCACCTCGCACTCGAGAATCTCGGCATCATAGCGCTGCGGGGAAAAGAAGCCGCGCTTGGCCGGATCAGAAGAAAAATCGACCACTTGAACCTCCGGTCAAGGGCCGCCGCACATCTCGGCAGACCCGTTCAGACATAACAATTCACTCTGCGCAGCATCTCGTCGGACAGCGGCTCCAGGCCCTCGCCGCTGCGGCACCCCTGCGGCGGGTGCCAGGGCGCGGCGCGGCCGGTGCGGTCCAGCCACGGTTCGTTGGAATGGAAGGACAGCACTGCGTCCATCCGGGTGGTTCCGCTCGCGCGCGCCAGCACGGCGGAGCCGCCCGCGCCGATCAGCAAGGCGCCCACGCACGCCCCGCGCAACATCTGGCGGCGGCTGGCCAGAAGCCCCAGTTCATGCGCCAACCGGGGACGATGCTCCCGATTGTCCGACTCCACCGACACGTGCTGCTCTCCTGCAATTGCACATGATCGTTAGAAGGGCCGGCCCCGCGGGGCTTTACTGGCGACGCATCGTGCTTTGCATTGCCGGGAACAAGCCGCGGGTGGCCAAACCGCCTTGCGCCACGTCCGGCAGCAGGCGGTCAGCCGAACCGGCGCAAGAGCTCGCAAAGCTGGGCGATCCGCTCCTGCCCGATGCGCGCATCGAAATGCGCCTCATAGGCATCGTGGCAACGCCGCACCTCGGCCAAGAAATCCGTACCCGCCGCCGTCATCCGCAGCAGGCGCACGCGCCGATCCGCTTCGCTCACCTCCCGCGCCACGAAGCCGCGCTTGACCAGATCGTCGAGAAGGCGCGTCATATTGTTGGAGGTGATGCCCATGATCTCCGAGAGGTCGCCGGGCGCGCAACCGGGGTTGCTGTGGATCAGCAGGAGAACGGAATAAGCGCTCGGCGTCATGTCCGTGCCGGCGAAGAAGCGGTTGAACGTCGTCGAGGCATCGCGCCAGGCCGCATGGAGCAAAAAGCCGAAGGTGTGCTCCAGCCCGGCCAACTGGAAGCCCCTCTCTTTCAGTTGCTCTGTTCGTTCCACCGCCGCCTCGCTCATGTCCGCTCCAGCCTTGGCGCGAGCAATGCGCCCTGTCGACCCTCATGCGCGCGCGGGGGCGATCTTCGAGCGCCCAGTTCACCGGCAGACGAACAAGAGTTCCCTGTCCGCAAATTGCGAGCGGGCCGGAGTTCCTAGAATGAGGCGAACCAGAGGAGCCTGCCATGCCCGCTCACCCCGGCGTCAGCAGACGAACGGCATTGAAAGCCGTCTTTGCTGCCACGACCGCTCCCGCCATCATTCTGCCAAAGGCTTTTGCGATGACATCATCCGAACCGATTGCCGACACGCAATATGGGCGCCTGCGCGGCCGCCTCGAAGGCGATGTGATGGCGTTTCGCGGCATTCGCTATGCGCGGGCCGAGCGCTTCCGCCCGCCCGTCGCGCCGGAGGGCTGGACGGGCATTACCGATGCGCTCGCATTCGGGGCCAGCGCACCGCAATCCAACCCCAATCCGCCGCCCGGCCCGCCTTATGTCATCCTTGCGCAACTGCCGCGCCCGGCCAATGCGCCGCCCGCACCCCCGCCGGTCCCGGAATCGGAGGACTGCCTATTCCTGAACATCTGGACCAGCGGCCTGCGCGATGGCGGCAAGCGCCCGGTGATGGTCTCGCTTCATGGCGGCTTCTTTTATGGCGGCTCAGGCTCGGCGGTGGACGGCAGCAAGCTCGCGGCGCGCGGCGATGTCGTATTCGTCAGCCTCAACCATCGCCTCAATGCCTTTGGCTACACCCACCTCGCCGGCCTGACGGAGAGCGACGAATTCGCGCACGCCGGCAATGCAGGGATGCAGGACATTATCGCCGCGCTCGGCTGGATCCGCGACAATATCGAGAATTTCGGCGGCGACCCGGCGCGCATCATGGTGTTCGGCACCTCCGGCGGCGGAATGAAGACCAGCTTCCTGATGAGCAGCCCCGCCGCACAGGGCCTAATCCACCGTGCCGGCGTGCAGAGCGGCCCGGCGCTGCGCTTCATGGAGCGGGACGGTGCGGCGGCCGCGACGGACCGGCTGCTGCACCGGTTGAACATCCCGCGCGACAACTGGCAGAGCCTGCTCACCCTGCCCGTGCAGACCCTGCTTGCAGGCTATCATGCGGTGGCGGACGATTTGAAGCCGCGCAACTTCACGCATCTGCCCTGTTTCGCGCCGGTGCTCGATCCGCTGTTGCTCCCGCAACACCCCTTCTCGCCCCGCGCGGCGCCGCTCACCAACGCCATCCCCATGCTCATCGGCTGCAACGCGCAGGAAATGAGCTTCTTCTGGGGCAATGATCCCGGCGCCTTCACGCTGGACGAGGCCGGCCTCGAGGCCCGCTCCCAGGCGTTTCTCGGCGACCGCACCGGCAGAGTCCTCAGCCGCTACCGGCAGGCCTATCCCGAGGCCACGCCGAGCCGGCTCTTCCTCCAGGTGTTCAGCGACTATTCCATCCAGGCACCGATCATCGCGCAGGCCGAGCGCAAGGAAGGCGCGCCCGCCTTCATGTACCGGCTCGATTATCAGAGCCCCGCGCTCGGCGGGAAGCTGGGCGCCCTTCACACCATGGAGACGCCGTTCATTCTGAATACGCCGCAGTCCGCCCGAGCACTGCTGGGTGAAGGCGATGCCCCGACCACGCTCGCGGCCAAGATGAGCAGCGCCTGGGTTGCCTTCGCCACCAATGGCGATCCCAATGATCAAGCGAGCGGATTGCCGCACTGGCCCGCCTATCAGCGGAGCACCCGCGCGACGATGCTGTTCGACCAGTCGTGCCGCGTGGAGCCCGACGCAGGCGGGCTCGCGCGCGAGATCATGGGCGATCTGGTGGAAGGCTAGGCACGCGGGGACCGTAAGGACATTCTACCCGTTCGTCCTGAGTAGCCGCTGAGCTTGTCGAAGCGGCGTATCGAAGGGTCGGCCCTTCGAAACGATGCTTCGATACGCCTCTTAGGTCCGCGCCTACTTCCCGTTGCCCGGCCCCCAGGGCGACGTCGCATTATAGGGCGCCGTGATGAACGTGGCTTCCACCCCGGTAATCATGCCGCCCTGGATCTTGAACATTTCCAGCAGCGCCCAGCTATGCGGCTCACGGAAGATGGATCGACGCGGCGTGCCGTCGGTCAGGGTGTAATCGGCCAGAACGCCCTTGTGATCGATGAAGCCGCGGAACAAGGAAATGCCCCGCTCCTCATCGACGAGGATCGGCACCCGCCTGACCTTATTGTTGAAGGCATAGCGACCCAGTCGGAAATCCTTCTCGATGTCGCCGAAGATCATGCCGTTTTCGTAGCGGATCGCATCGGGCGCAAAGCGCGTGTTGCGGATTTCGCCGATGTTATTCTCCAGCGTCTGGAAGTAGCCGTCGCCCAGGCTCAACAATTCCTCACGGCTATTGCGGCGCGCCTGAGGGACCGGCGCTGCACGGTCGGCGGGGCGCATGAAATCCTTGGGCTCCGCAAACGGCGTCGGCGGCGAGCTCAGGTTGCGCTTGGTCGAGAGCATATGCTCGACCTCGGTAATCTTCCGGTTCTCGATCTTCAGCCGGACGGCGAGATAGCCGGGAATTTCGCTCTGGTTGATGGCCATGAACGCAGCGGCCTGCCCGGTCTGCGGGTCGGAGAGCGTCAGCGCCGTGCCGACTTCCTCCGTCACAGTATCCCAACTCGCATCGGGAAACGCCATCTCGATATTGTTTTCCGTGAAGCGCACATGATCGGCAAAGGGCGCAGCCGAGACATCATGGGCGAGATAGGCCGCCCGATATTGCCCCATAATCTCTTCCAGGCAGGCTTTGTCGCAGCCAGCCTCGGCCTGCACCGCGCCACTCGACATCGCCATCATCATCAATGCTCCCACACGCGCCAGAACCAACCGCATCACACCCTCCACTCGATCGGCTGTCAGCCTAGCATCGTCACGTCCCCGCGCTTGTCGGGGCGGACATGCGCGTTTTGTCCGTGCGTGAACCGGCATCCAGCATCTGCGCGCGGTACGCCTTGGGCGCGGTGCCGAATTTTTCGCGGAAGGCGCGGCTGAAATGCGCGGAACTGCTAAAGCCGTTCTCGAAGGCGATCTGCGTCAGCGTCGTCTGCGCCGCCTTGGGCGACGCCAGCGCGGCGCGGCAGCTTTCAAGCCGCGTTCCCCAGATATACTCGCTGATCGTCTCGTCGCCATTGAAGACCTTGTGCACATAGCGCTTCGAGCACTTCATCGCCTGGGCGATCATATCCACGGATAGAGCGGGATTGCCGACGTTCCGCCGCACAAACGCACGGATGCGGTCCTGGGTGAGTTCGCGCATCGGCGCCACGTCGCTGCCCAGCCGCTGCTCGTGCAGCAGCATGCGCATGAAATCGACCATCGTCTCGCCAAGATCGGCATCGAGCCGGTCGTCCGTCTCGGCGGTGGTGGTAATCGCGCTATGCAGGCAGGCCTGCAGCATCCGTGCGATACCGCCCCCGACCTGCAGCGCACCGGGCAGTCGGGCAATTGCGTCCTGCTCATGGCGCGCCAGCCGGCCGAGCGGTAGTTGCAGCGCCAGCTTGCGCGAGGCTTCCAGATGCGTCGCCACATAGGGATATCGCCCGTCGCTCACAGACCATTGCCCGGCCCGCACGATATGTTCGCCATGGCGGGTCGAGACGATTGTCGAGCCGCGGTGCTGAAACCAGATGCGGACATGCGGATCGCCTTCACCTGCGGCAATCAGGCGCCGCGTCCACGCCGCGCGATGCGGGGATGTGTCGAGCCGAAAGACCTTGGCCTCGCCGAGCGCCCGCCGGACGACGACGCCCTGAAAGGCGTGGTCCTCGATCCGGTCGGCTTCTACCCCGCCGATCGCCGCGGCGCCGGCATTCCAGAACCCCAGCCGGTCGCGGTCTGGGATGTCCTCAGTCGAGACTCTGCGCGCTGCGCCCACTGCCCTCTCCCGTCCTCATGTCCGGGCCGCTCGCATCCCTCTTGGGACCGGCCGCCCGCATTATCTCTTTGCGAGAGATTGTTTCGTGAGACCGCTTCCAAGTCAAGCCGCTTACAGTGCAGCCACTGTTGCGCCCGTGCATCATGAAACAAGTCCGCGTGCACCATCGGAGAAGGCAAATGCCTTTGCCTGCCGTAATTTGGCGGCGGTCTGCCCGATCAGGGTCCCTCGACCGGTCGGACGAAAGAAACGGCCAGTCCCGATTTTGCGCTTCGCATCCTTAGATATCCCAATTATAGTAGGACAAAATAAATTACACACAGGGGAGATGTCATGAGAAAGTTCCGTTTTGCGCTCTTGTCGTCCGCGATCGCGCTGATCTCGTCGACCAATGCTTTTGCTCAGGATGCCGCGCCGCAGGCGGGCAATACGCAGGCCGCGAGTGACGGCGACATCATCGTCACCGCACAGTTTCGCGAGCAAAATCTGCAGGATACGCCTATCGCTATCACCGCCGTGAATGCGGCGATGCTGGAGGCACGCAGCCAGACCGATATCAGCCAGGTCGCCAACCAGGCCCCCTCTGTGACACTCAAGCCACAGGGCGCTGCCTTCGGCCCATCGCTCGGCGCTAACATCCGCGGTGTCGGACAATTTGATTTCAACCCGGCGGTCGAACCGGGCGTCGGTTTCTATGTGGACGACGTCTATTACGCCACGCTCACCGGCTCGATCCTCGACCTGCTCGACCTCGATCGCGTGGAAGTGCTGCGCGGCCCCCAAGGCACGCTGGCTGGCCGTAACTCTATCGGCGGCGCGGTGAAGCTCTATTCGCAGAAGCCGGAAGGCACGAACACCGGCTATGTCGCCGCAGCCTATGGCAGCCGCAACCGCATCGATCTGCGCGGCAGTGCCGACTTCAATCTGGCACAGGGCGTTGACATGCGCATTGCCGGCGTCGCCAAGAAGCAGGAAGGCTATGTCGATCGGCTCGACTTTGGCTGTATGTATCCCGCTGGCGGCACGGCGACCTTCACGCCGGCCTTCGCCACCGCAGCCAATCCCACCCGCGCTCCGCAGCTGATCAATCCCGTCGGCGGTGTGCCCGCGCGCACCAATCGGCCGGACTGCGTGCTCGCCAAGGAAGGAGAGGTCAACTACATCGCAGCGCGCGCGCAACTGCGCCTGCGCCCCAGCGACACGATCGATATCAATATTATCGGCGACTACACCGACGACGATCGCGTCGCGGCCGGCTCGGTGCTGCTGCTGCGCACTTATCCGGATGGCACGGTGGCCTCGCCGCGCTACCCGCTGCCGCTGACCCCGGCGCCCGGCTCCTCACCGGCGCAGAACTATGCGACCGCCTCCGCACAGCGGGACATCAACCCGTTCCCGATCGGCAATACCGCCAATGCCAACCAGTTGGCCTATGACAACCGCTTCATCTGCGGCAATTACTGCAACTTCGCGACCTATGACATGCCCGCGGACACCGCGATCGGTCAGAACGGCCAGCCGATCCTCGTCGGGGGTCAGCCGCTCACCTATCGCGCCGCCTCTGGCGACGGACGCGTGCGTTTCAAGGGTTGGGGTCTCTCCGGACAGATCGACTGGGAAATCTCGCCAAATTTCCAGCTTAACTCGATCACCGCCTATCGCGAGTACACGTCCAACTTCTCCAACGACAACGACGTGTCGCCGATGGCCCACAGCCTCGGCTATGGCCCGCTGACTTTCCGCTTCTTCAGCCAGGAACTGCGCCTGAACGGAAAGGTCAACGACCAGATCAACTTCACCCTGGGCGGCTATTACAGCGACCAGAAGTCGGTCTACACATCCTTCCAGGATCTGCGCTCCTCTGGCCTGCAGTTCCAGCAGAGCGATCCGGTAGACGCAGACAGCAAGGCTGTTTTTGCTCACCTATCGTGGAACCCGGTCGAACAGCTGACCCTGACAGGCGGCATTCGCTATACCGAGGAGTCCAAGACCTACACCTATGTCCGCCAGCGGCCTTATCTGGATGCGACCTCGCTTGCGGCGAACGGCGTGTTGCCGCTGAACGGCACCGTGGGCAAGTATAGCGGAAATCGCGTCGACTATCGCGCCAACGTGCAATATGCCTTTACGCCGGACATCATGGCCTATGCCCAGTTTTCCACCGGGTTCAAAGGGGGCGGCGTGAATCCCCGTCCGTTCTTCGTCCAGCAGGCCCTCTCCTTCGGGCCGGAAACGCTGAGCGCGTACGAGCTTGGGTTCAAGACCGATCTTTTCGATCGCATGGTACGCTTCAACGTCGCGGCCTTCCTCAGCAAGTATAAGGGAATCCAGCTTACCCTCAGCAATTGCACGGCGATCACCGGGGCTGGCTTCGGTGCGCCTTGCGCGCTTCCCGTCAACGCCGGCGATGCCGACATCAAGGGTCTGGAAGCGGAGATCACCATCCGCCCGGTCGAGGGCATGACGCTTGATGGATCGCTGAGCTACATCGACTTCGACTACAAGAAGTTCGGGACCTACACGTCCGGCACCTCCACGGTGGCCGTCGGTGGACCCACCAACCTCAATGGCCCGCAGTTTGGCGATTATGCGCCTTACACGCCCAAGTGGAAGTGGAGCATCGGCGCGCAGTATCGCATCGATCTGGGCAATTCCGGTTCGCTGACGCCGCGCATCGACGCCTCGTACCAGAGCAAGGTCTATACGGTTTCTGCCAACCGCTCGAGCAACCGCATCGACGCCTATGGCGTGGCAAACGCCCGTCTGACCTGGCGCAACGCGGATGAGGATCTCGATGTCTCGCTCGAAGTGACCAACCTGCTCGACGAATATTATCTGCTGACCATCTATGACCAGACGGTTGGTGGCCAGGGTTACTCCAACGGCCAGCCCGGTCGTCCGCGCGAATGGGCTGTGAGCGTGAAGAAGAAGTTCTGATCTTTCTCACTACGATTTAAACGGAGGCCGCGGCCAGCTCATGCTGGTCGCGGCCTTCTTCATTTCCTGAGCGCTGCTTCACCCCGTTCAAGATTCCAGAACAAAAACTGTGGCTTCCGGGCAACGCTGCCGGAGAGTTCCGAGCAACCCTTCAATCTCCAGCGCCAGACTGGTAGGACCGGCCCATCGACGCGCCACGAGCCGTCGACCATGGGAACCATATAGGGACCAGTGCTATGTTCGCGGAGGCCGACGCTCTCCTGCTGGCGCGTATCCAGTTCGCTTTCACGGTGAGCTTTCACTTCATCTTCCCGGCCTTCTCGATCGGCCTGGCCAGCTATCTCGCCGTTCTGGAAGGGCTGTGGCTCAAGACGGGCAAGTCGGTTTACATCGACCTGTTCCGCTACTGGCTGAAGATCTTCGCCATCGTCTTTGCGATGGGCGTCGTCTCGGGCATCGTCATGTCCTACCAGTTCGGCACCAACTGGTCGGTCTTCTCGGATGTCGCCGGGCCGGTCATCGGGCCGCTCATGGCCTATGAAGTCCTCACTGCCTTCTTTCTGGAGGCAGGCTTCCTCGGCGTCATGCTGTTCGGCATGAACCGCGTCGGCAAGAAGCTGCATTTCTTCGCGACGTTGATGGTTGCCATCGGCACCTTCGTGTCAGCCTTCTGGATTCTCTCGGTCAACAGCTGGATGCAGACGCCGCAAGGCCACATCATGGGCGCGAACGGCCAGTTCCTGCCGGGTGACAGCTGGCTGCCGATCATCTTTAATCCCAGCTTCCCCTACCGCCTCGTCCACACCGTGACCGCTGCCTATCTCACCACGGCGCTGGTCGTCGGCGCGGTCGGCGCCTGGCATCTGCTACGCGATCGGGCCAATGCCCATGCGCGCAGAATGTTCTCCATGGCCATGTGGATGATCGCGCTGGTCGCGCCCATCCAGATTTTCGTCGGCGACATGCACGGGCTGAACAGCTGGGAGCATCAGCGCCCCAAGGTGCTCGCCATGGAGGGCCATTATGAGAGCTATCCGGATGGCGCGCCGTTCATCCTCTTCGGCGTGCCGAACGCCAAGGAAGAGCGGGTGGATTATGCCGTGAAACTTCCCGGCATGACCTCCCTCATCCTCGAGCATGACATCCACGCCCCGATCGAGGGCCTCAAGACCATTCCCGTTGACGAGCGCCCGCCGGTCGGCGTCGTCTTCTGGTCCTTCCGCATCATGGTCGGGCTGGGCATGCTCATGCTCGCGCTGGGCATGACCAGCCTGTTGGCGCGGTGGCGCAAGGGCCTGTACGACTGGTCGCTGCTCCACCGCTTCGCGCTGGTCATGGGGCCGGCGGGCTTCGTCGCCGTCATCGCCGGCTGGGTGACGACCGAAGTCGGCCGCCAGCCTTATGTGATCTATGGCCTGCTCCGCACTGCCGATGCGGCCTCGCCGCTCGCCGCGCCGGCCGTCGCCGCCTCGCTGCTGGCCTTCGTCGTCATTTACTTCGCGGTGTTCGGCGCAGGCACCTGGTATATCCTGCGCCTCATGAATGCCGCGCCGCATAGCGGCGAGCCGGGGGTAGAGGCCACGGAACGCGGTCCGATCCGCACCGCCGGGATCACACCTGGTCCTGCACAAGGGGACCCCAGGTCGACGTCACCAGTTCAGCCGACAGTTGAGGGGAGGGCCGACTCATGATCGATCTCACGGTCATCTGGGCATTCATCATCGCCTTCGCCGTCTTCGCTTATGTGGTGATGGACGGGTTCGATCTGGGGATCGGCATCCTGTTCCCGACCATCACGGTCGGCCACGGACGCAATCGCGCGATGAACTCCGTGGCGCCGGTGTGGGATGGCAACGAGACCTGGCTGGTGCTCGGCGGCGGCGGGCTGATGGCCGCCTTCCCGCTGGCTTATGCGATCATTCTGCCGGCCACCTACCCGCTGGTCATCGCCATGCTGCTGGGGCTCGTCTTTCGCGGCGTCGCCTTCGAGTTCCGCTGGCGCGATCCGGGCCACCGCGCCTTGTGGGACATGTGCTTCTTCGGCGGCTCGGTGGTCGCCGCGCTGGCGCAAGGCATGATCCTCGGCGCACTGCTGCAGGGCATCGATGTCACCGGGCGCTCCTATGATGGCAGCTGGTGGGATTGGCTGACGCCCTACACCCTGCTCACCGGCGCCGGCGTGGTCGCGGGCTATGCCCTGCTCGGCGCCTGCTGGATGATCTGGAAGCTGGAGGGCGAGGTGCAAGAGCACGCCTATCGGCTCGCCTTCAAGGCCGCGATCGCCACGCTGCTGCTCATGGGTGCGGTGAGCGCCTATAATCTGCTGCTGCTCTCCGATTATCGCGCCCGCTGGCTGGAAATGCCGAATATCCTGTTCGCCAGCCAGGTGCCCCTGCTCACCGCCATCGTCGCCGGCGCGCTGTTCTATGCGCTCAAGACGCGGCGCGAACTGATGCCGTTCCTTCTGGCACTGGCCCTGTTCCTGCTCGGCATGGCCGGTCTTGGCGTCACCATCTGGCCCTATGTCGTGCCGGATCAGATCACCATCTGGGATGCGGCCGCACCTGAGAAGAGCCAGATCTTCATGCTGGTCGGCGTCGCGATCACCCTGCCGCTCATCCTTGCCTATACCGGCTGGTCCTATTGGGTCTTCCGGGGCAAGGTTGGCCATGAGGGCTATCATTGAGCCGGGCGCCGCACGAGGCACCGCTGTGGCAGCGCCTCGGCTGGATGGCGGGCATCTGGCTGGCGAGCGTGTGCGTGCTCGGCGTCGTGGCCTGGATTCTGCGCCTCTGGATTGCCTGACACGCCGCCACGCCTAACCATCCGGCATGATAATAATCAGCCGGCGCGCCGGGGGCCAATCCGCCTCTCGCTCATTGTGCTCCTGCAACAGGAGCACCGCCATGACTGCCAACCCCTTTTCGATGTGGTTCGATTTCGCGCAGACCTGCATTCGGGCGACCGAAACGATGGTGAGCACGCACAATGTCCTGCTCGCCCGCACGCCGATCATCATGGCGGCATGGCAGTCCCCCTTCACCGCCGATGGCCGCGAGCTCAGCCTGATGGTGACGGAAAAGACCGACGCCTTCGGCAAGGCGGCCCGCGCGCAGGATCGCGGCGCCCGCCGCTTGCACCAGACCGGCGCGGCCAACGCCCGCGACATGCAGCGCCTCGCCTCAGGCCAGCCCTTCTGGCCCCACGACTGGATGCGACTGATGGAGCGCAATGTGGCGACGACCGTCGCCATGATGGCGCTACCGGGCAAGATGCTCGCGCCTTATCACAGCGCCGTGACGGCCAACGACCGGCGTTTGCGCTAAGCGCTTATCGAGGCAGAGACCGTCGGGGCAACCTTGGCCCCTCCTCTTCAGAGGAGGGGAGACTGGGCAGTCAACGCCTGGAACCCGGCGACCCTAAACCAGATCCTCAACCATATAATCGATCGGACGAAAGCTCCCGCCATTGCTGGCATAGGCCGAGCAGGCCGTCAGGCCGATGATCAGATCAATCTCCGCCTTGAGGACAATCCGGTCGCCCGCCGAACTGAGCGGCGGCAGAACGCTGATCTTGCCGTCCGCCCCCACCGGCACATTCATGAAGCAATTGAATGCGACCGGAATCATGTCGGCCGTGATGCCATAGGGCGCCAACGCCGCTGCCAGATTGCCGAAACAACCCGGCACGACCGGCTTGTCCGGATAAAAATGCAGGAAGGTATCCGTACTGCACGGCGTCAGCAGGAAATCATGGCAGCCGACCGTATCCTGCTCGATCGTCAGCAGCACATTGGACCGGTTCGACCACAGCCTGTTGCCCGTCGTCAGCCGAATGGTCTCCTCATAATCCAGCGTGCGACCATTGCTGAGCACCTCGCCGATATCCGCGCGATTATAGGCCAGCAGGTCCGCCACCTGGCACCCTTCCGGGTCGATCACGGTCAGATACTGGCCGGCAAGCATCTCGAACGCCACGCCCGAGCGGGGCGGAATACGCTCTGCCATCACGCGACCTCGCGGGGGTCATGGAACGGGCATTTCCAGTCCTCGCCGACATGCCGCCCGCTATACTGCGCGGCCTCGCTGCTCGTGCCGTGGCGTGCAAGCATCGGATTGGCCTCACCGGCAAGATCGACATCGCGGGCGATGATCGTCTCGCGGATCTTTTCGTAGCGCCCTTCCTGACGCAATTGCTCGAACTGATCGTGCAGGTTGAACACGATCACCGGCCGCTCGAAACGCCGCGCCGGCCGGCTCGCCGCCGGATGCAGGCCGACCGCGAAAAAGGCTTCGCCGCCAAAGCTCAGCGAGAAATGGGGATCGTCCGGATCGCGGCTCACCCGCTCGTCATAGGGCAGGCCGAGCCACGCATCCTTGTCGGCCAGCGATTGCAGGCGGTCCCACATCGCCTGCTCATAGGCCTTCTCGTCCAGTGGGGCCGCATGCGCGAAAATGATCGCGAGGCTGCGGAACAGCCCCGGATCGCTCGCATAGGATTGCGCCCAGGCCATCAATTCGCCGTGCAGGCGCAAGTCATCCCAGCCGCTGTCGATGGACCAGCCCACGAGAATGTTGAGCGTGCCGCGCGAGAGGGCTGATTTGGCCCCCACGCACGGAAAACTCCGGTCCATAATAAACGCCTCGAAAGAGGCGCGCAGCCGCGCTTCTTCCGCATGTGAAATCAGCATCCGTCCAAAATCCGCTATCTACTCAGTCTAATTCAGAAATCCTGCCCGGGGCATTCGTTCCAAATCGAGGCGGGTTCCCCGCACTAACAAAAAGCAAATCGCACGGATTGAGGCGGGATTACTGCGCAGGAACGGGGAAGCCCCGCTTGCGCAGCAGCGCATTCACATCCGGGTCGCGGCCGCGGAATGCCCGATAGGCTTCGGCCCGGTCGGTCTCGTTGCCGGTCGCGAGCAGCGCCTTGTTGAAGCGCGCGGCCAGCGCCGGGTCCCAGACATTGCCGGTCTCCTCGAAGGCGGCCCAGGTGTCCGCATCCATCGTCTCGGACCACAGATAGCTGTAATAGCCCGCCGAATAGGCATCGGATGAGAACAGGTGATTGAACTGCGGTAGGCGGTGCCGCATGATCATCTCCTTGGGCATGCCGATTTCCGCCAGCGTCTCCCGCTCGAACGCATCGATATCGGTCGGCGCGTCGGGGCGATTGTGCAGCTTCATGTCGACGATGGCCGAGGAGAGATATTCGACCGTGGCAAAGCCCTGGTTGAAGGTATCGCTGGCCTTGATCTTGTCGACCAGAGCCTTGGGGATCGGCGCGCCGGTCTGGAAATGGCGCGCATAGGTCTCGAGAATATAGGGTGTCAGCACCCAATTCTCATGAACCTGGCTCGGATATTCCACGAAGTCGCGCGGCGTCGTGCCCAGCCCCGGCCAGGTGATGTCATAGCTCAGATAATGCAGCGCGTGGCCGAACTCGTGAAACAGCGTGGTGGCATCATCGAGGCTGATCGTCGTCGGCGCCCCGGCGCTGCCCTTGGCGAAATTGTTATTGTTGGCGGCCAGCACATACTCATTGCCGTTCAGATGATCCTGCCCCTTGTAGGTGGTCATCCACGCCCCTGACCGCTTGCCGCTGCGTGCCCAGGTATCGAGGTAGAACAGCCCGACAACCTTGCCGCCGCGCGTCACCTCGAAGGTGCGCACATCGGGGTGGAAGACCGGCACGGCGCCCGTATTCTCGGTGAAGGTGAAGCCGTAGAGCCGGTTCGCCATGTCGAACATGGCGGAAACCATCTTGTCGAGCTGGAAATAGGGCTTCACCTCATTCTGATCGAGGTCGTACTTCGCCTTGCGGACCTTCTCGGCGTAGAAGCGGTAGTCCCATGGCTCGATGGTGATCTTCGGCCCCTGCCCGGCTTTCACCTCGGCATCGGCGATGGCCTGCATGTCCGCCACTTCCTCGCGGACGCGGGCGACAGCCGCCGGCCACACCTTCATCATCAGCGCCATCGCCTTGTCCGGCGTCTGCGCCATGGTGTCGCGCATGCGGTATTCGGCATGTGTCTTGAACCCGAGCAGCTTCGCCCGCTGGGCGCGCAGCGCCACGATCCGCGCGATGGTCGCATTGGTGTCATTGGCATCGCCATTGTCGCCACGGTTGGCGAACGCCTCGAACACGCTCTTGCGCAGGTCGCGCCGCGTCGAGCTTTCGAGGAAAGGCTGCACATAGGAGCGCGTGTTGACCAGCAGCCAGCCATCCACGCCCTTGTCCTGCGCCGCCGACTTCATCGTCGCCACGAAGTCCGCCGGCAGACCCGCGAGATCGGCTTGGCTGGTGAAGGTGATGAACTTCTCCTCATCGGCCAGCACCTTGTTCTGGAAGCTGCTGAACTCCTGCGCGAGCGCCGTCTCGATCCCGATCAATTCCTTCTTCTGCGCGGCATCCAGCATGGCGCCGTTGGCGACCAGATCCTCATAAGTGCGGGTCAGCAGCCGCATCTGCTTGGCATCGAGGCCCAGCGTGTCGCGCTTGTCGTAGAGCGCCTTCACCCGCGCGAAATAGCGCGGATCGAGCGTCAGTTCGTTGAAGAACGCGCTGAGCTTCGGGCTCCACTCACCCTGAATGCGGCGGATGTCGTCATTGGAGAGATTGGAGACATACACGCCCCAGATCGGCATGACCCGGTCGGACAGCGTCTCCTTCTGAAGCGCGGTGATCGTATTGTCGAACGTCGGGGCGGCCTTATTGGCCAGCACACCCTCGAACTGCGCCTTCACCGAGGCCATCACCGCCTCGAACGCGGCAGGGAATGCCGCCGGATCGACCTTGTCCCAGGCGGGCACGCCGCCATAGGGGCCGGTCCATGGCGCGGTGATGGTTTCCGCCTTCTGGGCGGCGAGCGGCGTGGACAGCGCGAGCGCGACGGCGCTCAACGGGGCAAGAACATGCTTTGAAGGCATTTGTCGGAAAACCTCAATCCTTGGGGAAACGCAGTGTCGCGTCACATGAGGCCAAACTTATCGGCTACCCGCTTGGTTTCAACCCCTTGCAGCCGACGCGACAGTCCTCTCGACAAGCCCCCTCGCCTATTGGCACGACGCGGACGCTACGGCGCAGCGTGATCGCCTTGCGCGCAGACCGCACGCACGCGGGATCAGAAAATCGTCGTCACGCCGATGTCGAAGCGGGTGCGGCGGTAGGCGTAGAGCGCGATATTGCTCTCGTTGATCGTATGCGAGACGCCCACGCGCGGCGCAAACCGGCCAAGCGTCACCTTGCGATTGAGCGCGCTCACGCCAAGGCTGTAGCTCGTGTCACGCCGCGCCGTGCCGAACGCGGCAAACACGCCATCGAAGCGGCTGTAGGAAAAACCGGGCTGCAGCGAGAGCGAGAAGCCCATCGGCAATTCGCGCGCGTAGATAGCGCCCGCCGTGTAGGAGGTCTGGGCAAAAGCGCGGTTGGCCGCATCGTGACGATTGATGCCGACGCGCAAATTGCCGAGGCTCTGTTTGTCTAGCGAGCGCGTGACGCCCAGCGACAGGCCGAGCAGCGCCCCATTCAGATGCGTGGCGCCCTCATGGCGCAGGTCGCTCGCGCTGGCTTGCAGGCTGATCGCCGTGCGGGTGCCCGGATAGTAAGCGACATCCGCCTGACCGCCGAGCATCCGGCTATAGGGCTGCCCCCCATACCAGCGGCGGGAGGCCGTGCCGGCGGCGGCCAGCGCGAACCCGCCCAGCGTCACGCGCGGGCCGAGATAGGCGCTCAGCACCATGTCGTCGAACTGCTGCCCCTGATAATCGCGCCGCGAGAGGGATGCGCCAAATCGCTGCCGAACCCGCGCGGACAGACGTGGCGCCCACTCCGCGCCGATCTGCCCATAGACCCCCACCCCGCTCGACCGGCGGGCTGCTTCCGACAGGTCAAACGGCAGGCCGTAGAGCTCGATCGTCTCCGCCGCTGTCGCCGCATTGATGTTGGTATCCGGCGCGAGCGCGAAGGAGGCGCTGAACGACCAGGATCGCATTTCACGAATGGACTTGAGGTAGCGATCGACATTGGCGGAGACGATCGCGGGCAGATTGGCCGCGCCGGCCAGACGGAACTGCCGCTCGGCATTGGCATAATCCCGGGCGACATAATAAGCGCGCGCCAGCTCCAGCCGCACGCGCACCGCCTGCGGCTGATCGGCCAGTAAATGTCGGAACTGCCGGATCGCCTCGCGCGTCCGCCCCGCTTCCATCAGCGCCATGCCGAGGCGAAACCGCAGCTCGGGATTGGCCGGATCACGCGCGAGCCGTTCGGCATAGGCCTCTGCCGACACCGACACGGCCGCCGCTGGCGCTGCCGCTTCCGGCGCGCTGCTGGCCGCCGCATCGGGATGCGCGGCGATGGCCGTTGGTGTCCCGGCCATCGCCATCGCCCCCACCTGGGACATCAGCATGAATGCTCCCACTGCAGACATGTGCTGCCGTCCCATTCGATCCGCTGCCCCCACCACGCCCTCGGCGCCCCACGCGCGGGCAGCGGATCGCCCCTCGGGTTACTGCTTGATTCCGGCGATCGTCCCGAGCGCCGTGTTCGTGCCGTCGGAGAGCGACCAGATCGCGCCGACCTCATCGGCTGCCGGCCCGTAGAAGCTGCCGCCGATCGTGCCGACCGCGCCGCTCTGCAAGGATGCCGCACCGCTCGGTGCGCTGGTCACCGCCGTGGCGCCCGAGAAGTCATTGCCGGAGAGCGAAGCGGTGAACGAGGCGTCGTTCCACGCCGCCTGCTGCCAGTTGCCGTTCTTCTCGTAGCCAACCTGCATGTTGGACGTGGTGCCGGTCAGGCTGTTGGCGGCAAAGTTCACGCTGATCGCGGCATTGCCTTCCAGCTCGCCGACATCGCGGGCACTGCCATCGACAAAGCTGACATAGCCCTCCACCTCGCCGGCATAGGTGGCGGTGCCGCTTGTCGGCATGCCGCCGCTCGGCGTTTCGTACCCGCCGATCAGCGGCGCATAAGTTCCAAGCTGGCCGTTCTGTCCAAAGACCGCCCATTCGCCGAAGCGCAGATAGCTCAGATCGCCATTATCCAGCTCGCCATCGAGCACGACCTCCAGCTTGCGACCGTTGGAGAGGTTGGCCGAGTAGCAATCGTCGCAATCCTCGACGAGGGCCACATTGGTGATCCCGGCCGCGGGGACATTGACGGTGAACTTCAAGCCCGATGAGTCCCGGCTGATCGTGACGCCATTGGCGTTGGCAGTCGCCGCGGCGGTGGGATTCCCCTGTGCGTCGAAATTCACCGCAAGCTGGCTGAGCGGAAAGCTGATCGTTCCCGACGTCTGGGTATCGAACGAGGCGCCATTGGTGGCCTGCACGGCCGGCGTCGCGTTGGTGCCCGGCCCTGCAACGCTGTTGGCGATCGGCCCCGCCGCGGGAGTGGGGGTCGGAGTCGGGGTGGGCGTCGGGGTCGGCGTGGGTGTCGGTGATGGCGTGGGTGTCGGCGCAGGCGTGGGCGTGGGCGTGGGCGTTGGTGTCGAGTTCACGCCTTCGTCTCCGCAGGCAGACAGGGTGAGTGACAGCGCCGCTGCCGAAGCGAGCAGCAAGGCCCTGGAATAAGTCCGTGAAATTATCATGATGCACCCCCTGGCAAAGACATGGACCGGCTCGGGATTTCATCCGTTCGCCGCTACAGCCTGCGCCTGCCAGAAGGTGATCGACCCGGCATCTCCCAAACGGGATACGCGCGCGCATCCACGAGAAAGGGGCGCCCGGCCCGTGCCGAACGCCCCTTTCAAATCTTAACCGATCAGCTCCGCTCAGGCTGCCTTCGCCTGCTCCTCTGCCGGCGCGAGGCGGATCAGATAATCGAAGGCGGAGAGCGCGGCGGTGGAGCCCTGCCCCATCGCGATCACGATCTGCTTGTAGGGCACGGTGGTGCAATCGCCCGCCGCGAAAATGCCCTGCTGCGAGGTATGCGCCCGCGCATCGATCTCGATTTCACCGCGATTGCTCAGCGCCACCGCATCGGTGAGGAATTCGGTGTTGGGCACCAGACCGATCTGGACGAAAATGCCTTCCAGCTCGACCAGATGCGATTCATCGTTGTTGCGGTCGCGATAGGTCAGACCCACCACCTTTTCGCCATCGCCATGCACCTGCGTCGTCAGGGCGGAGGTCACCACCGTGACATTGGGCAGGCTGTGCAGCTTGCGCTGGAGCACGGCATCGGCGCGCAACTGGCTGTCGAACTCGACCAGCGTGACATGCTTGACGATGCCGGCGAGGTCGATCGCGGCCTCGACGCCGCTATTGCCGCCGCCGATCACCGCGACGCGCTTGCCCTTGAACAGCGGGCCATCGCAGTGCGGGCAATAGGCCACCCCCTTGTTGCGATACTCGTCCTCGCCGGGCACGTTCATCGTGCGCCAGCGGGCGCCAGTGGCGAGGATCACCGCCTTGGCCTTGAGGGTCGCGCCGCTCTCCAGTTGCACTTCAGCGAGGCCGCCCGGCGCCTTGGCCGGCACCAGCTTGCTGGCTTTCTGCAGGTTCATGATGTCGACATCATAATCCTTCACATGCTGCTCCAGCGCGGCAGCCAGCTTCGGCCCCTCGGTGTGCGGCACGGAGATGAAGTTCTCGATGCCCATGGTATCCAGCACCTGCCCGCCGAACCGCTCGGCAACGACGCCCGTGCGGATGCCCTTGCGCGCGGCATAGATGGCCGCGGCGGCACCGGCCGGCCCGCCACCGACCACGAGCACGTCGAACGGCTCCTTGGCGGCGATCTTCTCGGCCGCGCGGGCGACAGCGCCGGTATCCAGCTTGGCGAGGATCTGCTCGATATCCATGCGTCCGGAGGCGAACGGCTCGCCATTCAGATAGACACTGGGCACCGCCATCACCTTGCGCTCATCGACTTCCGCCTTGAACAGCGCGCCATCGATGGAGACGTTGCGGATGCGCGGGTTGAGCACGCTCATCAGGTTGAGCGCCTGCACCACGTCCGGGCAGTTCTGGCAGGAGAGCGAGAAATAGGTCTCGAACTGATAGTCGCCCTCCAGCGCCCTGACCTGCTCGATGACGTCATCGCTCACCTTGGGCGGGTGCCCGCCGACCTGCAGCAGCGCCAGCACCAGCGAGGTGAACTCGTGCCCGAGCGGAATGCCGGCGAAACGCACGCCGATATCCGTGCCGACCCGGCGAATGAGGAAGCTGGGCTTGCGCGCATCGCCTTCATCGGCCGCAATGGTCACAAGATCGCTCAGCCCGGCAATGTCTTCCAGGAGGCCCCGCAGCTCCGACGCCTTGGCGCTGTCGTCCAGCGACGGCACCAGCTCGATCGGCTGCTTGATGTTGGCCATATAGGCCTGCAACTGGCTCTTGATATTGGCTTCCAACATGGGATTTCCTTTGAATTTCTCCTGCTTTCAGCAGGGTGGGGTGGTGGCGATGCGCAGCACCGCGCAAAAGCGAAAGGTCGCAGCGTCGCCGCACCACCCTCTGCCCCTCCTCGCATGAGGAGGGGAGAGAACGACGGGATCGCCACGCGACCCCGTCGCGAAGCAGTCTTAGATCTTGCCGACGAGGTCGAGCGAAGGTGCGAGGGTCTTCTCGCCTTCTTCCCACTTGGCGGGGCAGACTTCGCCGGGGTGGCTCGCCCAATATTGCAGCGCCTTGATCTTGCGGAGCAGTTCGGCAGCGTTGCGGCCGACGCCTTCCGGCGTGATCTCGACCAGCTGGATCGTGCCTTCAGGGTCCACGACGAAGGTGCCACGGTCAGCAAGGCCGACGCCTTCGCGCAGGATCTCGAAATTGTTCGAGATGCTGTGGTTCTGGTCGCCCAGCATGTAGTAGCTGATCTTGCCGATGGCCGGCGACGTGTCGTGCCAGGCCTTGTGACAGAAGTGCGTGTCGGTGGAGACCGAATAGACTTCCACGCCCATGCCTTGGAGCGTCGGGTAGATGTCTGCCAGATCCTCAAGTTCGGTCGGGCAAACGAAGGTGAAGTCAGCCGGGTAGAAGAAGAAGACGGCCCACTTGCCCTTCACGTCCGCCTCAGTCACGTCGACGAACTTGCCTTCCTTGAAGGCCGTGGCGGAAAACGGCTTGATCGGGGTGTTTACGAGACTCATGTCTGCTCCTCTTGGTGAATTGACGCCTTGCACATAGGCATCATTGTTGTTCAGGCAAAATTGATTAATCTCAACGCAAAGATCGATTTTGTCGATCTCTACGCTCTCAATTGCGCGCCTGTCACACAGTTAGGGAGAAAACATGTTGGCTAAAGGACAGGCGCGACCATCCAACGCACATTGCGCCCTGCCGGTCTCGAACCGGGCAGGGCGTCATGTGGCCAGAGCGGTGCCGCGCTCGCCCTCCGCGAGATCAATCCTTGGCAAGATGCTCGGCAAAGAAGGGCAGGACGAAGGCCCGGAAGCGCTCGCGCACGCGATTGCCATGGTCGCCCTCATAGACGGTATAGCTATGCGCAACGCCCATCCGGTCGAGCAGCCTGGCCATATCGCCATTATCCTTGATCAGCGTGTCCTTGTCCCCCACGTCAATCGCGATGGCCTTGAGGCTCTTGAGCGCCGGCAGATATTGCGGCGCCATGGCGAGCGGTGCATTGGCCGCCCATTGCGCGATGATCTGCGGTTGGACGACGCCCTTTTGCGTGCCAAGGTCGAGATAGAAGGGCGCCTTATCCGGCGCGGGCGACCAGGCCGAGGCTGCCGCGAAGTCTGCCCGCACGCCAAAGTCGCCCTTGAGCGCTTCATCCATGCTCATCGCTTCGAGGCGCTGGCTGCGCTCTGCATCCACCGGCCGGGCGGAGAGGCAGCAGGCGCTCATCGCGTAGATGCTCGAAAACACGCCGGGATATTTCATGGCAATGCGTAGCGTCCCATAGCCACCCATGGAGTGGCCGCTCAGGCCGCGGGACTCTTGCTTGGCGAGCGTGCGATAGTGCTTGTCGACATAGGCAACGAGATCCTGCGCAATGAAGCGCTCGAAATTGCCCGTGGTCGGTGAGCTGGAATACATCGAGCCGCCATGGCGGGAGTTGGAATCCGGCACGACCAGAATCGCCTGGCGGTTCTTGGCCTCGGCGGTGTTCAGCGCGTCGGCAAAGCCGATATATTTGTCATAGCCCTCGGCCGATCCCATGAAGCCGTGCAGGAAATAGACGACCGGATAGCGCTTGGCGCTCGTCGCATAATCCTCCGGGAGGAAGACGATCACGTCGCGGTCGGCGCTGTTTCCTTCCAGATTGCCCTCCACCGCCTGCGAGTGGACCTTGATATGCTCCACCTTCACCTCGGCGCGGCTGGCCGTCAGTGGGAGAAGCATCAGGGACGCCGCCATCAGGCAGCGGGCAAACAGGGATTTGGGCGGCATCACTCTCTCCTCAACGCGCGACCCGCCCTTGCGGGCGGATCGTTAGACCATAGCGTTAGCAGGAGTTGCACGACCGCCGCCGACCGCGCAACGCATTATGCGGTTGCGCGGTCGGTCTGATCAGCGTGCCTTGGCTTTCTCTTCGGCAAGCAGCGCCTTTGCCTGCTGGTTGAGATAGGCCCGGATGGCCTCGGCTTCCTCGGGCTTGAGATAGGCCGCGAAGCTCGCCATGCCATTCTGCGCCAGCGCGCCGCCGATCACGACCTGCTGCCACAGATCCTTGTCGGCAATCAGCGGCGAGCGCCGCAGGTTCGGGTTGACCGGACCGCCATGGCAGATCTGGCAGAACTGGAAGAAGCCCTTCTGGCCGGTCGCGATCTGCGCCGCCGTGAAGGTCTCGTTGCTCGGCGTCGGCTCGGGCTGCGGGATCGGCGTGTAGGGCGGCAGCTTGCCGCTGCCCTTGATCTTGAACGCCAGCACGAGGCCGTTGGGCATCTTGTTCTTCATGAACGGCGTGCCGCTTGCCATACCCATCGAGCCGCCATAGCCGGCCATGACGGCAATATATTGCTCGCCATTGACGCGATAGGTGATCGGCCCGGCCAGCACGCCGCGATGGGTCTGGAAGGACCACAGCTTCTTGCCATTGTCCGCGCTGAACGCCTCGAAGTCGCCATGCGGCGTGCCCTGGAAGACGAGGTTGCCAGCGGTCGCCAGCGTGCCGCCATTCCACGGCCAGTCGCGCTCGACTTCCCAGCGCGGCTTCTGCGTCACCGGATCATAAGCGACGAGCTTGCCCTTCACCATGGATTCGAGGGCCTTGCGGCGCCCTTCCACGGTATCGGGCAGACCCGGCATCGCCGGCGGATCGAGGAAGGACACTGCCGTATTCCAGCGCCCCTCATGGATCACGAACGGATCGGCATCGCCATAGACTAGCGGGTGCTCCATCGCCGGAATGTAGACCAGCCCGGTCTTGGGCGAATAGCTCATCGGCATCCAGGCATGGGCGCCGATGCCCGAGGGGATGACCAGCGCCGGCCCATTATCGTAGCGCACGCCGGGCTTCTCGATCGGCCGCCCTGTCTTGAGATCGATGCCTTCGGCCCAGTTCTGCCGCGCATAAGGCTTGGCGGAGATCAGCTTGCCGTTCGTCCGGTCGATCACATAGAAAAACGCGTTCTTGGGCGCCTGCATCAGCACCTTGCGGTCGCGCCCGTCGATCTTCAGGTCTGCGAGCATGATCTGCTGGGTCGCCGTGTAATCCCAGGTTTCGCCGGGATTGATCTGATAGTGCCACTTATAGGCGCCGGTATCCGGGTCGAGCGCGAGAATGGAGGAGAGGAAGAGATTGTCCCCCTTGCCGGCGCTGCGCCATTTGTGATTCCAGGGCGATCCATTGCCGACGCCGATGAGAAGCTGGTTCAGTTCCTGATCGTAGACCACGCTGTCCCACACGGTGCCGCCGCCGCCGAGCTTCCAGTAATTCTCGCCATACCAGGTCGGCCGGGCGAGCTTTTCGAGGATCGCATCGGACGCGGCACCATCGGGGCCGTCCTTCGGGTTGCCGGGCACCGTGTAGAAGCGCCAGACGAGCTTGCCGGTATTGGTATCGTAGGCCGACACATAGCCGCGCACGCCCAGTTCCGCGCCGCTATTGCCGATGATCACCTTGTCGCGCACCACGCGCGGGGCCATGGTGATGGTGTAGGGCTTCTTCTGGTCGACCGTGATGGTCTCCCAGACCTTCTGGCCGGTCTTGGCGTCGATGGCGATCAGCCGGCCGTCGATGGTGCCGACGAAGACGCGGCCCTTCCACACGGCGACGCCGCGATTGACGACGTCGCAACAGGCGTGCGCCGCTTTTGAGCCTTCATTCTCCGGATCGAACTGCCAGAGCTGCTTGCCGGTCGCGGCATCGATGGCGACGACCTTGGACCAGGCGGTGGAGGTGTACATCACGCCATCGACCACGATGGGCGTGCCCTCCTGCCCGCGTGCGGTATCGAGTTCCAGCGCCCAGGCGAGGCTCAGCTCGCCGATATTGCCGTCATTGATCTGGGTGAGCCGCGAATAGCGCTGCTCATCATAGGTGCGGCCATAGGTCAGCCAGTTGTCGTCATCCTTGCCAGCCGCCTCAAGCCGCACCTGATCGATGGCGGCGGGGCCGAGCGACGTTTCGCTCCCCTCGACGCCGCTGCACGCCGCCAGAAGCATCGTCAGCACCGCAATCGGCACAGGCCGGATCGACCGCAACACCATAATCCACTCTCCTCTTCGCCCGACCCGCTCCGGCCCCGGCTTTGTCCTGAAACAAAGATAAGAGGGGAATGCCCGGCAGGCAGTCCCCTCTTTCCCCCTTTTAGTCCGTCATCCTCAGAATTTGAACGACGCGCCGAGGTAGAAGCGGCGGCCATTCATATCATAGAAGTAGGCGTTGAACGGGCTGGCACCCACGCCATTCCCGAGCGGAGCCGCCGTATTATACTCGATCAGCGGCGGCGCCTTGTCGAACAGATTGTCCACACCCCAACGCAGCGTCGCATCCCGTGTCACCGCGAACGAGCCGTTCAGGTTGAACAGATCGTAGGCCGGTGCGCCCACAAAGGTGGTGGCGTTGTTGGAAGTATAGGTGATCGACTTGGCGGCAGGCAGATGCTGCCACTGCACCCCAACCGTGACAGGCCCGACCGCATAGCTGAACGAGTTCAGCATCTTCCAACGGAAGGAACCAGGGTTGATGCCGTTCTCGGCAATGGCTGCGCTGCCCACCGGACCCAGCGTGCCGGCATATTCAACCAGCTGCCCGGCCGGTCCGGCCGAAGCCGGAAGGGGCGCAGATTTCATCGAGAGCAGATAGTTGAACACCGAGTTCACGCTGAACGTGCCCGGGCCCACCGGAACCGACCAGTCGAGTTGCACATCGATACCCGAGGTGCGGAAACGTCCGTTGTTCAGGTAGGTCACCTGCACATTGCCCAGCGCGCCATCGCCGGCCACGCGTCCAATGGCTTGGCAAGTCGCTGCTGCGGCAGCAGCGGCCGGATTGTTGCTGATCGCCGGATTGAACGCGGGGTCGAAACAACGGCGTTGTGCGGTGTCGAGCGTGAGGGGGCCGATGGCGTCGTCCACCTTGATATTATAATAATCGACCGTCAGCCGCAGGCGACGCAGCAACTCACTGGTCGCAGTGGATTTGAACACGGCGCCGAGAGTCCAGGTCTTGGCCTTTTCGGGCTGAATGCTCGGATTTCCAACGAGGGTCGGGAACGCAAAGGCCGGGCCCTGCGCATTGTAGAAGGCCGGGTCGGAGTAGAAGGTGTTTGCGGTCCCGGCGATCGTCTGGTCCATCAGGATGCGGCAGACCGCCAGCACATTGGCGGCGTTCGGATTGGTGGCCGTATTGGCGGACCAGCCCAAGGTGTTATTCAGGCGACAGACGTCACCGCCACCAGCCGCTGTGAAGGTCTGCTGGGGCGCCAAGAACAACTCGGCCACGTTCGGTGCCCGGATAGCCTTGTTGAACCCGCCACGGATGGTGAGAAAGTCGGCAACTTCCCAATCGGCCATCGCCTTCCAGGTGAAGGCATTGCCGGTCGTGTTGTAATGCGAGTTACGCGCACCCACGGTCACGTCCAGCTTGCGGATCAGCGGCAGATCGGAAAGCACCGGCACGAGCAACTCGCCGTAGAATTCATCCACGCGGATGAGCCCCTTCGAGTTGCCGCTCGGATAGATGCCGATCGCCTGATCCTGGAAGGACGTGCCCTGCGAGGTCAGCGTATCGTTCTCGAACTCATAGCGGTTCTGACGATGGCTCGCACCGACCGCCGCACGAACCTGACCGGCCGGCAGGTTGAACAGCCCGCCCTGCGCGTTCGCTTCAAACACGCTCTGCTGCATGACCGCGCGGTTCTTGAGGTCGGCACGGATGGCGTCGATACAATCCTGGGAGATCTGCGCGGCCTTGTTGAACGGATTGAAGCCGCTCGTGCAGGTGGCCGATGCCGCGCCGAAACCGCCAAAGGCTGCGTTCCCCTGTGAGCTGAATCCGGCGCCCCAGTTGGGCGATTGGATGACAGCCCGGAAGCGCGCGAGCGAGGCCGTGCCCGTAATCAGGGCATTGGTTTCGGACTCACCCTGGGACGCATAGGCTTCCCAGGTCCAGTCAGTGCCAGGCACCTTGCCTTCCAAACCGGCGACCAGATTGTAGGTGAACACATCTGTACGAGATTCGCGGTTGGCGTAATTAAGGTAGTAAGTGAGCTGCCATGGCGCAGTCGGATTACCGCGCGAAGCCAGCACCTGCGCCAACTCGGTTGGGATTGCTCGCCCATCGACGGGAATGAGCGCGGACCATCCGTTCACGGATGGCGAGGGCTGCTGGACCGTGCGGGTCTGAACACGCGTGAACGTGCCTTGCGCGAAGGCGCCGATCCAGTCGTTGATCTCGTAATTGCCGCGCGCATAGAGGTTGTAACGGTTGAGCGGCAGAACCAGCAGCTCGTCCTGGAAATTCTGCCCGAGCGTTCCGTCGCCCTGACGCTTCCATTTCAGGCCGGTCAGATCACCCTTGAAGCGCGAAACGCCCCCGGGAGGGCTCTGGAAGAAGCCGGTGAAAGCCGTGCCATCGTCGTTGAAGTAAAGCCGGCTGCCGGCCGCAACGCGCGCGGCGCCGCCCGCAGTCGTTCCGAACAGGTTGTTCAGCGCAGCCTGACTGGGATTGTTACCGCCGACCGGCTGATAGCCCGAGAAATCGGGGAAGAACTCGGTGCCGGTGAAGCGGGGGTCCTGCCACGCGCTGCGGAACCAGGGCCGGTCGCGGCGCAGGGCGCTTTCGCGATCGTTCATGGACAGGCCAATCGTGATGTTGCCTCGGCCATCGTCGAAGTTCGCGCCCATGATCCCGCTGATGGAGAACTCACGACCGTCGCCCCGCTGGGAGATGCCCATCTGGGTATCGAACTGAAGACCCTGGAAGTTCTTCTTCAGGATGAAGTTGACCACGCCGGCCACGGCGTCCGCGCCGTAGGTCGCCGAGGCACCGCCAGTGATGATCTCGACCCGCTCGATAGCCGCTGCCGGAATCGTGTTGATGTCGACAACGCCAAGCCCATTGGCCGGTGTTGCCCGGCGCCCATCGACCAGCACCAGAGAGCGGTTGGTGCCGAGGCCGCGCAGCGAAACCGTCGCAGCGCCGGGCGTGCTGGTAGCGGTCGGCTGAATGTCGCTCGCAATGGCGGGGGTTTGGACCGGCGTGAAGCCGGGAAGCTTGTTGAGATTGGTCTCAAGCGCGGCGGTCGAGCTGTTCTGGAGCAGTTCCTGCCCCGCTGTGACGATCGGGCTGCTGGCTTCATAGTCGCGTCGAACGATGCGCGAGCCGGTGACCACGATGGATTGCTCGTCAGCGCCATCGGTCTGCTGCGCGATCGCGCCCGATGGCATGGACAGAACCGTCAGTGCCGTCGTGCACGCCAATGCCGCGCGCACGCAAAACGAGTCCATTTTTACAGACATAGTTTCTCTCCCTTTTCTCAGCCGCCTCCCGACGACTGCACTCCCGCCCACTTTTCGGAGCCCGATTCTGGGTCGTCAGGTCGCTGACACCCCCTTGTCGGCACACTCTCGTAGTAAGCTAACTAATAGGCTAGGCGACGATCCGGGACAAACTCAAGCGGATAATATCATCGATAACGCAATCGAACGGAGTGTTGCCAATTAGGCACAATTTCCAGAATTCATATTTATTATTTAAAACCAATGTCTTGAATGTGTTTTTCGTGCTAAAATCGCCGATCTGCAAGGAGATGTCGCCGCCCCATAAGTGGATGAAGTCAATTTTCGCAAAAACACTTTCGGCAACGCTGCCAAGTTTCGAGCGAATTCCGGGCTGCGATCCCGCGTAGCCTCCGTCGCGCGCCGCATGCGTTCGCCAAGGCTTGTGGCCTCGGCCAGCAGAGCTTAGATTATGAGCATGGCCACCGCTGACCATCATATTCACAACCATGCCGAGCCGACGGGCATCAAGCTCTCTGCTGCGGCCCGCGCCACGCTCGAAGCCAAGGGTGAGCAGTGGACGGACATGCGCAGCGACATTTTCGATGTGCTCGCGGCCGAGGAAAAGCCGGCCTCTGCCTATGACATCGCAGACAAGGTCTCGCAAAAGCGTGGCAAGCGCGTCGCGCCCAACAGCATCTATCGCATCCTCGACCTGTTCGTGGCGACCAACCTCGCCCAGCGGGTGGAAAGCGCCAATGCCTATATCGCCAACGCCCATCCCGGCTGCCTGCACGACTGCATCTTCCTGGTCTGCAAGGCCTGCGGCGAGGCCACGCATATCGACAATGACAGGCTGACCAGCGAAGTCCGCCGCATCGCCGGGGAAGACGGGTTCGCGACCGAACGTCCCGTCATCGAAGTGCTGGGCACCTGCGCCAAATGCGCCTGACCTGAGGCGCGCACAGGCACTGCGACATAGCGCCCTGCCCCTTAGACCAGTTGCCGCAATATGCGATGAGCCTATCATCACAGGTTGGATGACCGTTCGACAATGGCCGGTTAACGCACTAGATAAGAGCCGATGATGGACCAGCCCGAGACGCCCCTGCTCGATCAGGTGCGCACCCCCGCCGATCTTCGCAAGCTCGCCCCCGAACAACTGCGGCAGTTGGCCGATGAGTTGCGCGCAGAAACGATTTCCGCTGTCGGCACGACCGGCGGGCATCTGGGCTCCGGCCTAGGTGTCGTCGAGCTGACGACTGCCATCCATTATGTGTTCAATACGCCGGACGACAAGCTGGTCTGGGATGTCGGGCATCAATGCTATCCGCACAAGATCCTGACCGACCGGCGTGATCGCATCCGCACGCTGCGCCAGGGCGGTGGCCTGTCCGGCTTCACCAAGCGCGCCGAGAGCGAATATGATCCCTTCGGCGCCGCGCACAGCTCCACCTCGATCAGCGCCGCGCTCGGCTTTGCCATCGCCAACAAGCTGAGCGGCCAGCCCGGCAAGGGCATCGCCGTCATCGGGGATGGCGCCATGTCGGCCGGCATGGCCTATGAGGCGATGAACAATGCGCGCGAGGCCGGCAACCGGCTCGTCGTCATCCTCAACGATAATGACATGTCGATCGCGCCGCCGGTCGGCGGTCTCTCGGCCTATCTGGCGCGGATCGTCTCCAGCCGCGAGTTCCTCTCGGTGCGCGAGGCGCTGCGCAAGCTGGCGCGCAAGCTGCCCCGCCCGCTCCATCAGGCCGCCCGCAAGACGGACGAGTTTGCCCGGGGCATGGCGATGGGCGGGACGCTCTTCGAGGAGCTGGGCTTCTATTATGTCGGCCCCATCGATGGCCACAATCTTGACCAGCTGATCCCCGTGCTGGAGAATGTGCGCGACATGGCGGACGGGCCGGTGCTCGTCCATGTCGTCACGCAAAAGGGCAAGGGCTACGGCCCTGCCGAGGCGGCCGCGGACAAATATCACGGCGTCCAGAAATTCAATGTCGTGACCGGCGAGCAGGCCAAGGCCCCGGCCGGCCCGCCAAGCTACACCAATGTCTTCGCGCAGGCCCTGCTGGCCGAGGCCGAGCGCGACGAAAAGATCATTGCGATCACCGCTGCCATGCCCTCTGGCACCGGGCTCGACAAATTCCAGAAGACCTTCCCGAACCGGTGCTTCGACGTCGGCATTGCCGAGCAACATGCGGTGACCTTTGCCGCCGGCCTCGCCGCGCAGGGGATGCGCCCGTTCGCGGCGATCTACTCGACCTTCCTGCAGCGCGCCTATGATCAGGTGGTGCACGATGTCGCGATCCAGAACCTGCCGGTGCGCTTCGCCATCGACCGCGCCGGGCTGGTCGGTGCGGATGGCAGCACTCATGCCGGCAGCTTCGACATCACCTATCTCGCCACTCTGCCCAACATGGTGGTGATGGCCGCTGCCGACGAGGCCGAGCTGGTCCACATGGTCCACACCGCCGCCTGTCATGACAGCAGCCCCATCGCGCTGCGTTACCCGCGCGGGAATGGCATCGGCATCCCCCTTCCCGCCAAGCCGGAGCGGCTGGAGATCGGGAAGGGCCGCATCGTGCGCGAAGGCAAGCGTGTCGCCATCCTGTCGCTCGGCACGCGGCTCGAGGAAGCGCTCAAGGCCGCCGATGCGCTGGACGCACGCGGCCTCTCCACCACCGTGGCCGACTTGCGCTTCGCCAAGCCCTTGGATGAAGCACTGATCCGCAAGCTGCTGACCACCCATGATGTGGCGGTGACGGTCGAGGAAGGCAGCATCGGCGGCTTCGGCGCGCATGTGCTTACGCTCGCGAGCGACGAGGGCCTCATCGACGCCGGCCTCAAGCTGCGCACCCTGCGCCTGCCGGACGTGTTCCAGGATCAGGACAAGCCGGAAAAGCAGTATGACGACGCCAGGCTGAATGCGCCGCATATCGTCGAGACGGTGCTGACGGCGCTGCGCCATAACAGCACCGGCATCGAGGAGACCGGAGCGCGGGCGTGACGGCCGGCGCCATCCGCACCGGCATCGGCGGCTGGACCTACGAGCCGTGGCGCGGCACCTTCTACCCGGCCGATCTGCCCAAGGCGAAGGAACTGGACTACGCCGTCAATCATCTCGCGACGATCGAGATCAACGGCACCTTCTACCGCACCCAGTCGCCGGCGACCTTCGCCAAATGGCGCGACGCGGCGCCGGACGGGTTCGTCTATGCGGTCAAGGCGCTGCAATATTGCGTGGCGAAGAAGAAGCTCGCCGAGGCTGGCGAATCGATTGGCAAGTTCCTGAACTCGGGCCTGTCCGAGCTGGGCGACAAGCTCGGGCCGATCCTCTGGCAGTTCCGCCCGACGCGTCAGTTCGATGCCGACGACATGGCCGCCTTTTTCGCCATGCTGCCGAATAAGATCGATGGCGTTCGCACCCGCCACGCCGTCGAGGTGCGTCATCAAAGCTTTGCCTGTCCCGAGTTCGTCGCCCTCGCCCGGCAACATGGCGTCGCCATCGTGATCGCCGATCATGACGAGCACCCGCAGGTCGCCGATCTGACCGCCGATTTTGTCTATGCCCGCCTGATGAAGAGTGATGAACAGGTCGAGACCGGCTACGCAGCCGCCGATCTCGATCAATGGGCTGCGATCGCCCAATCATGGGCGGCCGGACAGGCGCCAGAAGCGCTGACCTATGTCACGCCAGACAAAGCGCCCGCGCAGCCACGCGATGTCTTCGCCTACTTCATTTCCGGTGCAAAAGAGCGCAATCCCGCGGCGGCCATGGCACTCGCCGAGCGCCTGACCGCGCGGGATTGATCCGACCAATCAGACCGGCATCTTCGCGTGATCGCCGGCTTCCTGCGGATCGATGCGGCTGCCGGTCAGCAGCTTGAGACGGCCCTTGATGCCAAGATCGGCCGTCCAGATCTCAATGTCGCCAAGGTCCATCCGCAGCACCAGCAGCTTAGGATCGTCGCGCCCGTCGAACCACGCTTCGACAGGATTGCTCCAAAAGCGGTCGATCAGCCCCTCATCGGTTTCCTCGACAAGCTCACCTGAAACGCAGGCGAACACATCATGCCCCTTGGACATGAACTGCGCCATGGCCGGGCCGCCGGACGCGAGGCGATTGTCACGCTCGGTAAAGAACCAGACGGCGCCGCCATAGGCCGGCCCGAGATCCTTATCCAGGCAGGCATGCATGGGCAGCGCGTGCTCGTCGCTGCCGTTGCGGCGGACCATCAGCACCGGGCTGGCGGCCAGCGCCTTCCAGAAATCATCCTTGATATCGTGAGACATGAGTGACTCTCCTTTCCCCCGCTCAACGAGCCGCTGAGCGGAAAGGTTGCAGCGCTGCCCTTCGGGGCGGCGCCGTCACTCATGCTGATAAGCTGCGCCTTATTGCGCGGACGCAACCACGCGCGCGAACTGGCCGTCACCCTCGGGCGCGGCAATGATGTCCTGCGTCACACGGCCCTTTTCGAGCACTTCCGTCTTCGGGTCGCCAACGACCGAGCGGATGCCGACCTCGGCCAGCGAGCGGCCGGCTTCGCGCAGCGCGGAGGTCTCAGCGCCGCTGCGCGCAGCGGTGCCGCCGAACATCGCCTCAAGCGCCTGCTGGTTGAGATTCTGCTGGCTCGCAGCCGTGCCGGGGGCCGGCGGCGAAAGCGAGAAGTCCGGCGGAATGACCAGCGGAGGCTGGCGCGAAACCGCCATTTCGTCCGGCCGGTCACGGTTGAACAGGCTCGTGCCTCCGCAGGCGGACAGCAGGGTCAGGCCGGCGAGCACAACCGGAAGACGATAAGACAGACGCATGTTAACGGGACTCCTTCGCTGCGGTCTTTTCGCGCAGCAGCAGCGCGCGTGCAAGCAGGATGACGACGCCGATACTGATTGCGGCATCGGCAAGGTTGAAAATGAGGAACGGCCGCCACTCGCCAATGTGGAAATCGGCATAGTCGATGACGTAGCCTAGGCGCACCCGGTCGATGATGTTGCCGATGGCGCCGCCCAGCACCAGGCCGAGCGCCAGCGCATCGTCGCGCTCCTTCTCACGCCAGATCCACCAGAGCACGAAGGCAGAGACAGCCATGGTCATGGCGACCAGCGCCCAGCGCATCACATCCGTCTCGGCGTGGAAAAAGCCCATCGAAATGCCGCGATTCTCGGCATAGGTCAGCTTGAAGAACGGAATCAGCTCGATGCCGACAAGGCCGCGCTCGTGCAGTTCCAGCACCTGCGTGACGAAATATTTGACGAGCTGGTCAAGCGCCGTGACGCCGAGCGCAAGCGCCACCGCCGCCTTGCGCCAGGCCCCGGCAAGCGCCGCGCTCATGCGAGCACCTCCGCGCAGCGCCCGCACAGGTCGCCATCCGCGTCCACCTCGGGCAGATGGCGCCAGCAGCGGCCGCATTTATGCTTGTCCGTCGCGGTAATCGCCGGGGCGGCCAGATCGGCATCCTGCGTCACGCTGGCCACGATGCACATCTCCGCAAAATCCACGTCCTCGGGCACATCGGCCATCCGCACATCCGCCGCGAGGCTGGAGCGCACGACCTTCTCGCGCCGGAGCGGTTCAATGGCCTCGTTCACCTGATCGCGCGATGAACGGATCGCCGCCCAGCGCACGCCGAGCGACGGATCGCGCCACAGCCGGTCCACCTCGGGCCATTCGAGCAGATGCACCGAGCCATCCTCGCTCGGATAGCGCGCCTGCCAGACTTCCTCGGCCGTGAAGGGGATGATCGGCGCGGCATAGCGCACCAGCGCGTGGAAGAGATGGTCCAGCACCGTGCGATAAGCGCGGCGCTTGTCCGTCTCCGCGCCCGTCGCCGGGTTCACATCGCAATAGAGGCAATCCTTGCGGATATCGAAGAAGAAGGCCGACAGATCATTATTGGCGAAGTCGTTGAGCGCGCGGGTATAGCGGCCGAACTCCAGCCAGATGTCCCGCTCCTCGCCCTTGTCGACCACCGCGCGCAGCTCCGCGTCCAGCTCGGCGAGGCGATGGAGCATATAGCGCTCCAGCTCCGGCATGGCGGACACCGCCACCCGATCCGCCTTCTCGAACCCGGCCAGCGCGCCCAGCAGATAGCGGAAGGTGTTGCGCAGCTTGCGATAGGCATCGGACGCGCCCGCGAGCACTTCCTTGCCGATGCGCACATCGTCGAAATAATCGGTGGAGGCCGCCCACATGCGCAAGATGTCCGCGCCGCTCTCGTCCATCACCTTGAGCGGATCGACGGTGTTACCCAGGCTCTTGGACATCTTGCGGCCCTGCCCGTCCAGCGCGAAGCCATGGGTGAGCACCGCGCCATAAGGCGCATGGCCGCGCGTACCGCAGCTTTCCAGCAGCGAGGACTGGAACCAGCCGCGATGCTGGTCCGAGCCTTCGAGATACAGGTCGGCGCGGGCACCCTCGCCATAGCGCGCCTCGACCACGAAGGCGTGAGTCGAGCCGCTGTCGAACCACACGTCGAGAATGTCGTTGACGACCTCATAGTCCGCCAGCGCATAGTCCGGGCCGAGCAGCGCCTGATGATCCGCGCCGAACCATGCATCCGCCCCGCCCTGCTTGAACGCCTCGACAATGCGGGCATTGACGGCGGGATCGTTGAGATACTGGCCGGTCTGGCGGTTCACATAGAGCGCAATGGGCACGCCCCAGGCGCGCTGGCGCGAGATCACCCAGTCCGGGCGGTCGCTGACCATGGCGTGGATGCGGTTGCGTGAGCGGGCCGGCACCCAGCGCGTCGCCTCGATGGCATCGAGCGCCACTTCGCGCAGCGTCGGGCCGTTGCTGAGCGGCGCAGCGGCGTTGACGCCCAGCGCGATGCCCGCACCAATGCCAGCGAGCGGCGCGATCTCGACGTCGGACGCCGTGCTCGCCTTGTCCATCGGAATGAACCACTGCGGCGTGCAGCGATAGATGATCCGCGCCTTGGAGCGCCAGCTATGCGGGTAGCTATGCTGGAAATCACCGGCGGACAGCAGCGCCCCGGCCTCACGCAGATCGGTCAGGATCGGGCCATCGGGACCGTTGAACTTCGTATTGATGACACTGCCCTGCCCACCGAGCCACGCCCAGTCGTCACGGTAGCGGCCATCATCGGTGACGGCGAACACGGGATCGATGCCGACCGCCTTGCAGGCGATGAAATCTTCCTCGCCATGATCCGGCGCCATGTGAACGAGGCCGGTGCCGGCATCGGTGGTAACATGATCGGCGGCGATGAACGGGCGGGGACGGTCGAAGAAACCGACCTTGCCACTTCCAGCACCCCCGTCACCCCGGACTTGATCCGGGGTCCAGCTGCCTTCGGCGCCGGTTGAAGAAGAAGCGGGATCCCCGCTTTCGCGGGGATGACGAAGGAGATTGGCCATCGGGTGGCGCGCGATGGCGCCGGCGAGCTGCGAGCCTTTTCCGCTCCAGACAATATCGTGGGAGGTCAAGCCGATCCGTGCCGCGACCTGCTCGATCAAAAGCGTCGCAACAAGAAGATGGGAAACGCGGCCCCAATGTGATCCGAGCGCAGGATCGACCCGGTTTATGTGGAGCATCGAGTACTCAATGTCCTCCCCATAAGCGATCGCCTGGTTCACAGGGATCGTCCACGGAGTCGTGGTCCAGATCACCGCATGCGCGCCGACCAGATCGGGCGCATTCGGCGCCTCAACAATCTCGAACGCCAGATCGATCTGCGTCGAGGTGACATCCTCATATTCCACCTCGGCCTCAGCCAGCGCGGTCTTTTCGACCGGCGACCACATCACCGGCTTGGCGCCGCGATAGAGCTGGCCGCTCTCGGCGAACTTCAAAAGCTCGCCGACAATCGCCGCCTCGGCCTCGAACTTCATAGTGAGATAGGGGTCTTCCCAATCGCCCATGATGCCGAGGCGCTTGAACTGCTCCTTCTGCACGCCCACCCATTTGTCCGCATAAGCGCGGCACTGGGCGCGGAATTCCTGGGGGGGAACCTCGTCCTTGTTCAGCTTCTTCTTGCGATATTCCTCCTCGATCTTCCACTCGATGGGGAGACCATGGCAATCCCAGCCGGGCACATAGGGCGCATCCTTGCCGAGCAGGCTCTGGCTGCGCACGATGATGTCCTTCAACACCTTGTTCATCGCATGGCCCATGTGAATGTCGCCATTCGCATAAGGCGGGCCATCATGGAGAATGAAGCGGGTGCGGCCCTTCCGCTCCGCGCGCAGCTTGCCGTAGAGATCCTGCGCCTGCCAGCGCGCGAGAATGCCCGGCTCCTTCTGGGCGAGACCGGCCTTCATCGGGAAGTCGGTCTGCGGCAGGAAGACGGTGCTCTTGAAGTCTTCGCTCTTCTGGCTTGGCTGGTCGGTCATGGGCTTCCGGCAATCGCTATGGCGTCCGCATCGGGCGAGGCGCGGCGTCCGCCCCTGGCTGCCCTGCGCAGACGAACAGGAAATCAGCGCCCGCCCCTACGCGAGGGCGCGCGCTGGCGCAAGCGACGGGCGGCTCCACCGGCGCCGGCAACGGCACACCGCCGCCCGCCGTGGAACTACACGCCGGGCCGGACGTTCCTTTGAGCAGCATCTGCGATGCGCGCGCGGGACACAGCCTGGGAGATCGCTGTCGTCCAGCCGTTTAAAAAGACCGGGAGGGTTGCATGTCGCTTCTCAACATCATCATCATCTTGATCGTCGTCGGCGTGTTGCTGTGGCTTATCAACACGTACATTCCGATGGACGGCAAGATCAAAAGCATCCTCAACATCGTCGTGGTGATCGCGGTGGTGCTCTGGCTGCTGCAGGCCTTTGGCGTGCTCGGCTCGCTCGGCGGCGTCCACGTCAACTAGCCGACGCCGATCAGCCCTATCAAATCCCCATTTCAGCGGCGCGCAAGTCCGCCGTGCAGCAATCGAACGAGGTTATCCATGAAACTTCCCGCCACTCTCGCCAGCCTGGCCCTCATCTCGCTGCCCATCGCAGCCTGCAGTGAGAAGGCGCAGCAGGAAACCAGCGAAGCGGCCGATGCCGTCGGCAACGATGTCGAGCATGCCGGTGACCATGCCGCGCAGGAATCTCGCGAGGCGAGCCGCGAGGCCGGCGCCGCCGCAGACCGGATCGGCGACGACATCCAGCAGGGCGCGCGCGAAGCCGGCGCTGCGGCGGATCGCGTGGGCGACGACATCAGCCGTGGTGCCGATGCCGCAGCCGACCGCACGGGCGCCGCGCTGGAAAACACCGGACGCGCGATTCGCGACTAAATCTGAGGGGTAGCGCCTCCCGGCGCTGCTCCCCGCACGTCACAGAAGGGCGGCTCGGTTTACGGGCCGCCCTTTTTGCGTCTGGGCAGCACAGCCCACATTCTCATTCTTTATCAAGATGATCGACGCGCTCTTAGAAGACCGCTTGTCAGGCGATCCATAATTCCGTACATCAGGAATTAACGGTCACTGAGAGCCGTCTTGGGAGAGTGAACATGAGAGCTTTGTTGTTGTGCACCGTCGCGTGCGCCGCCTTCATCCCCACCGCCGTCGCCGCACAGGACGCCGCGGTTTCGCCGGCCGATACGACCAATGATGGCGGCCTGGTCGACATCATCGTCACCGCCCAGCGCGTGGAAGAGAACAGCCAGCGCACCCCCCTCGCCGTCGATGTGATTCGCCCCGAGGAGCTGACCCGCCAGAATGTGGTCCGCGCGGAAGATCTCTCCCGCATCTCCCCGTCCCTCTCCGCATCCGGCGGTGGCGGGCCGACGACGGTGTTCTTCGTGCGCGGCGTGGGCAACTCCACCGTCAATGCCTATTCGGATCCGGCGATCTCGTTCAACTATGACGGCGTCTACATCGGTCGTCCCACCTCGACCTCCGGCGTGTTCTACGATCTGCAGCGCGTCGAAGTGCTCAAGGGGCCGCAGGGCACGCTCTATGGGCGCAACGCAACCGCAGGCGCCATCAATGTCATCCCCAATCGGCCCAAGCTGGGCGAGACATCCGGCAGCGCGACCCTGGGTTATGGCAATTATAACTGGTTCACGGGCCAGGCAGCCCTGAACGTGCCGCTCGGCGAAACTGTCGCCCTGCGTGCCGCCGGCACATTCTCCAGCCACGATGCCTTCCAGACCGACGGCACCGGCAACCAGCGCGAGCATGGCGGTCGGCTGCAGATCTATGCCGAGCCCACACCGGACCTCTCCCTTCGTGTCGCAGCCGATTATGCCCACCAGGGCGGCGCGAGCAGCAGCGGCTATTATCTGGGCGCGGTCAACCCGACCTTCGGCCCGAACGGCCCCTCGGGATATCAGTTCGTGCCCAGCAACTTCTCGACCCAACAGGGCCTGCTCGATCCGGCCTCCAACGCCTATCTGGCGCCGCGCTTCTTCACGCAGGTCGGCCGGGCCGGCGCGGTCGTGGATGGCGTGCCGTTCAACGACAATGACTATTGGGGCATAACCGCCGAGCTGAACTACACCACGCCCGCCGGCACGCTGACGGTCCAGCCCGCCTATCGCGAGGCGGACCTCGAATATGCCTTCAACGGCGTGTTCCGGCAGGGTTACACCAAGGAAAAGGACAAGCAGACCAGCGTCGAAGCCCGCTGGACCGGCGACTTCGGCCCGTCAGTCGATTATCTGATCGGCGCGATGTACTTCGACGAGGAAATCGCAGCAGTCGCCCGCTACAACCAGCAGAGCCTCTCGCCCTATCAGAACTTCCGGACGAAAACGGAAAGCTGGGCCGGCTTCGGCAAGCTCACCGTGCGCCCTGTCGAACAGCTGAGCCTGACGGCCGGCGCGCGTTACACCTCGGACAAGAAGCGGTTCGACGGCACCTCGAATGTCTACATCCTGTTCTGCGGCAATCCCGCGCCGCCGCAGGATATCTGCCCCACCCTGCCGTTCATCCCGTTGGCAGAGACGGAAGCCGATTTGCAGGCCTTCTATGGCCAGCGCGGCATCCCGATCACGCCGGTTCCGCTCTTTGCGCTGCCGCCGATCGCCGGCGGTTCTCAGACCGCACCTTTTGTCCTGCGCTCGCAAATTCCGATCAATTCCGGCCTGACCAACAACAAGTTCACTTATCGCCTGGCTGCGCAATATGATTTCTCGCCGCGCAATATGGTCTATGCCAGCTTCGAGACGGGCTACCATGCCGGCGGCTTCAACTTCGCACGCGGCCTTGAGACCTATCGTCCGGAAACGATCGACGCCTATACCATCGGCACCAAGAACCGGTTCCTCGACAACCGCCTGCAGGTAAACCTCGAGGGCTTCCTGTGGAAGTACAAGGACCAGCAGTTCAGCCAGTTCGGCTATGACCTCGGCACGCCGCCCTCGACCGTGTTCCTGACGCGCAACATCGGCAACAGCACGATCAAGGGGCTGGATCTCGACGTGGAATTCATGGCCACGCCGAACACCCTGCTCTCGGCGAATGTGCAGTATCTCGACACGAAATATGACAGCTTCGTCTACTTCGCGCCGAACCAGGGCCTACCGGCCAACACCACCTGCGCCTCGACGCCCCAGCAGCAGGTGACGCCGGGCGGCACAATCAACGTGTTCCGCATCGATTGCTCCGGCAACCAGGCGTTCAACTCGCCTAAATGGTCGTTCAATCTCGACGCGCAGCAGACCATTCCGCTCGGCACATACAAGGCTGTGCTGCAGGGCGGGACGCGCTATCGTGGATCGAGCTATTCTACGGCGGACTATCTGCCCTATCTCCGGTCGGAAGCGGCGTTCGTGAGCTATGCGTCGCTAACGCTCGCAACGGAGGATGACCGGGTCTTCGTCACGGCGTACATCAACAATATCGAGAACAATCAGCGCCTCATTACGGGCAACATCACATCGGCCTCGCTGGTCACGGCCAGCGCAGAACAGCCCCGGACCTACGGTCTGCGTGTCGGCGGCAAGTTCTGAGCAAGGTCAGGCTCATCCAGGGAGTTATGCATGGTTAGCGTTACCGATCTTCATTATGTCGCCATGGCCGTGCCGGACCTTGCCAAGGAACGCGAGTTCTACGGCAAGACCTGGGGGCTGATTGAGGTCGCGGAGCAGGACGGCCGCGTCTACTTCGCCGCCGAAGGCATGCCCCACCCCTATGTGATCGTGCTGCGGGAAGACGCGGAGAAGAAGACTGATCTCGTCGGCTTCTCCGCCGCCTCCAAGGAGGACGTGCTGGCGATCTTCGAACAGGTGAAGGCATCCGGCGCAAAGATCATCAGCGAGCCCGCTCCGGCCAGCGGCCCGGCCGGGGGCTTCGCCTTCCGCTTCTTCGATCCGGACGGGCGGGCGATGGAAGTGATCTGCGACAGCACCCCGCGTGAGTTCCGCAAGCTCGACAAGGGCGAGGCCATCCCCATCGGTATCAGCCATGTGGTGTTCCACTCGCCCGACCATGTCGCGCTCGCAGACTTCTACCAGAAGGCGCTGGGCTTCCGCCTGTCCGACTGGATCGGCAAGTTCATGGTCTTCCTGCGCTGCAACTCGGCGCACCACCGCCTCGCGATCCTCCCCGGACCGCCGGCACTCAACCACATCGCGTTCGACGTGAGTTCGGTGGACGAGCTGATGCGCGGCCTCGCACGGATGCATGAGAGCGGTATCAAGCTGAGCTGGGGGCCGGGGCGGCACACTGCGGGCAACAACACCTTCAGCTACTTCGTCACGCCCAACGGCAATGCCGTCGAGTACACTTCCGACCTTGAGGAAGTGAACGAGGACAGCTGGCAGGTCACGCATTATGAGCCAGGGCCAAACACCATCGATCAATGGGGCACCGGTCGCATCATCACCGGCAATGTGCCCCATGCCGAAATGCAGCCCGACAAGGGCCTGTGGCAGGTTCCGGCCTAAGAAAGGCGCTTACAGCATGATCCGTACAGCATTGGTCGTCGGCGGCGGCGTCGGTGGCATGAGCGCGAGCCTGTCTCTCGCCAAACGCGGCGTCGCCGTGGAATTGATCGATATCGACCCGCAATGGCGCGCTTATGGCGCTGGCATCAGCGTTACCGGGCTGTCCTTGCGGGCGTTCGATGACCTCGGCATTCTGGATGAAATCCGCGAGCAGGGCTTTGTCGGCACCGGCTTTCGCCTGCGCACGCCCGACGGCGCGGTGGTGATGGAAACGCCGCGCCATGCCGGGCTCGCTCCCATCGATTCGAGCGGCGGCATCATGCGCCCGGTGCTTCATGCCATCTTGCAGAAGCATGTTCGCAAGGCCGATGTCACCGTGACGCTGGGCGTCGAGCCGCGCGGGTTCAGGGAAAGCGGGGACGGGGTGACCGTCGCCCTGTCCGATGGCACGGAGCGCACCGTCGATCTGGTCGTCGCGGCCGATGGCATCCAGTCCAAGACGCGCAAGACCCTGTTCCCCGATGCCCCGGCTCCGCAGTTCACCGGACAGGGCTGCTGGCGTATCGTCGCCGACCGCCCCGAGGGTCTCAACGGCGCCGAAATGTACATCGGCGGCCCGGTCAAGCTCGGCCTCAATCCGATCTCACAAGACAAGCTCTACGCATTCATCCTCGAGCATGTGCCGGACAATCCCTGGTATGCCGATGAGGACATGCTGCCACGCGTCGCCGAGCTGCTCGCGCCCTATGGCGGCGACATCGTCAAAATCCGGGAAAGCCTCGGCGAAGACTCGCTGGTCAATTACCGCCCGCTCGAATGGCAGCTCCTGCCCCTGCCCTGGCACAAGGGGCGCGTGGTGGTGATCGGCGATGCCGCCCATGCCACCACGCCGCATATGGCCTCGGGCGCCGGCCTCGCTGCCGAGGATGGCCTCGTACTCGCCGATGAGCTGGCGAAGACCGACGATGTCGAAGCCGCACTGACCGCCTTTGGCCTGCGCCGGTTCGAGCGCGCGCGGATGGTGGTAGAAAACTCGGTGCGGATCGGCGAGATCGAGATGGCCGGCGGCAATCAGGTGGATGCCAACAAGATGCTCGGCGGAACGATGCAGAAACTCAAGGAGCCCTATTGATGACGGTTGGTTTGGCGACAGTGGGCACGGCTGCCGTGCTCGTCCGCGACGATCGCTTCGTCCCGCTGGCCCATTGGGGCGAGCAGCGCGACCTGCCCGGCCTTCTGGCGGCGTGGGACGAGATCCTGCCGCAGATCGAGCGCTGGGCCGCTGACGAGGCGGCCTTTGCCGGTGCGCAGAGCTTTGCCGAGGCCGATGTGCGGGCGCCCTATCGCCCCGGGCAGGTGTTCTGCACCGGCGCCAACTACAAGAAGCATGTCGTCGGCCTTGTCATGGGCGACCCCTCGATGCGCACGGCCCATGCCGAGGCGATGAGCGACGACGAGCGCCGCCGCAAAGTCGAGGAGATGATGGACGCCCGCGCGCAGGCGGAACCCTATTGCTTCATCAAGCTGCCCTCCTGCGTGGTCGGTCCGCGCGACGCCGTGGTGCTGCCGCGCAACGTGATCAAGCCGGACTGGGAACTGGAACTGGGCGTGGTGATCGGCAAGCCGGCCCGCCACGTCTCCGCCGCGCAGGCGATGGACCATGTCGCCGGCTTCGTGGTGGTGAACGACGTCACCGCGCGCGAGCAGATTTTTCGCCGCGATGCCGGCGGGCTGGGCGCGGACTGGCTCTCGGGCAAATGCTTCCCGACCTTCCTGCCCTTCGGCCCGATGATCGTGCCCCGGCAGTATGTCGCCGATCCCTATGATCTGACGATCACCCTGTCGGTCAACGGCAAGGTCTATCAGAACGAGTCGACACGCGACATGATGGTCAGCATCGAGCGGCAGATCGCCTATCTCTCCGATCGCGTGGAGTTGATGCCGGGCGACGTGATCTGCACCGGCTCGCCTTATGGCAATGGCTCCGCCTTTGGCGTGTTTCTGCAGCCGGACGACGAGATGGAAGGCATGATCACTGGCCTCGGCACCCAGCGCAACCGCTGCGTGGCGGAAGGCGCCAGCTAGGTGCGGGGCCGCAGGCCGTTCATCAGCAGGTCGACGACGAATTCCTCATATCGGCTGATCAGCTCCTCGGCAGCGATATCTGCCGGGAAGAGCTGCCTGACCACCGGCTCGGCAGTCGCAAAGAAGTCGAACAGTCCGAGGACCGCGACGTGAAGCAGGGCGGGATCGACGTCCCTGATCGAACTGGAGTCCCGCGCGAGCACCTCGCCCAGCCAGGCGACAGCCTCGCGGTTCATGTCACCGAGGCGCTCGCCCACGTCGGACGATTTCGCGTCGGCCAACTCGTCGACCATCAGCCGGTGGATATGCCGGTTGGAGCGGGTGAACCGCGCCGTGCGGCGAATATTGTCTTCCACCACTTCATGCGCCGGGCGCGGATCGCGGGCGCTATAGGGCACCCGGTCCATCATCGAGGTCGCAACCGCCAGCAGCAGGTTACTGCGGTCCTTGAAGTAATAGCGCACCAGCGCCGGGTCCACGCCCGCTTCCCGCGCGATCATCGCAATCGAGATGCGCTCGGGCGGATGCTCCTTCACAAGCCGTTCCGCCGTTTGCAGTACGACCTCGCGCCCGACCCCATTTTCGGCCGGCCGGCCCTGCCCCCGTTTGCGCGGCTTTTTCGCTTCACCCATGCCCTTACGCTTGGCGCGAAAAATATATTCCTGCAAATAGGAATTGCTGGACCGCGCGCAATCGCTAAGCTTTGACGGATATCGACAGGAGAGCATGATGGCCAACTGGCCTTTCACCCAAGGCATTCATGACATCGGCAACGGCCTTTACGGCTATGTTCAGCCGGATGGCACATGGGGCTGGTCCAATGCGGGCCTGATTGCCAGCGACAGCGAGACGCTGCTGGTGGATACGCTGATGAGCGTGCCGCTGACGCGCGAAATGCTGGACCAGTTCAGGGCCAAGGTGCCCGAGGCCGCGAAGATCGACCGGCTGGTCAATACCCACGCCAACCCGGACCATTTCTTCGGCAACGGATTGGTGGCGGATGCCGAGATCATCGGCACGACCGAAGCCAGGAAGGAAATGACCGGCTTCAACCCGAAGATGCTCGCCAACCTCAAGGACGTCTACACCGAGATGGGCGATACCGGCGCGTTTCTCTATGAAACCATGGGCCGCAAGTTCGATTTCTCCGGCGTGGATGAGCTGACGCTGCCGAACCGCACCTTCGACGGGCGGCTCGATCTCACGGTCGGCTCCAAGGCGGTCTCGCTGATCGACCTCGGCCCGGCGCACACCGATTCGGACACGATCGTGTGGGTGCCACAGGATCGCGTGGTGTTCACCGGCGACCTGCTGTTCAACGAGGGGCATCCGATCATGTGGGCCGGCCCGGTCGAGAACTGGATCGCCGCCTGCCAGTATATCGTCGATCTCGATCCGCAGGTGGTGGTGCCGGGCCATGGTCCGATCACGGACACGCAAGCCGTCCGCAACATCAAGGCCTATTTCGAATATGTCCGCGATGAATCGCGCAAGCGGTTCGAGGCTGGCCTCTCCTACGAGGACGCCGCGCGCGACATCAACATGCAGGAATTCCGCGGCTGGAGCGACCCCGAGCGGATCGTTGCCAACGTCTTCTCGCTCTACAAGCAGTGGGGCGCCCAGTTCACGCCGGAGCAGCACCGCGATCTGTTCGGCGCGATGGGCCGCTACCATCATGAAATGCAAAGCCATGCAGAAGGGTGCGACCATGCCCATTGAGATCAACGCGACGCACGACCCGCATCGCAAGAGCTGGGTCGAAAGCGCAAACGCGGCTGACAGCGATTTCCCGATCCAGAATCTGCCCTTTGGCCTGTTCCGTCACCGGGGGGTGGCGCGCGGCGGTGTGGCGCTGGGTGCGTACATTATCGATGTACCCCAGCTCCACGCCGCCGCGCTGCTGGATGGCGACGCGGCAGAGGCTGCGGCGGCCATGGGCGGCCCATCGCTCGCGCCCCTGTTGGCCGCCAGCCCGGCCTCGATCAGCGCCTTGCGGGCCCGCCTCTCCGACCTGTTCCGCGCCGATGGGCTGGGCGACCGGCAGCAACTCGAAGCCATGCTGGTCCCGCAGGCCGAAGCGGAACTGCTGATGCCGCTCAAGCCCACGGCTTTTACCGATTTCTGCACATCCTACGATCATATCGCGCGGATGGCGCAGAAGGCGCCACCGCTGGCCGCGCTCTCGCTGCCGGTTGCCTATAACGGACGCGCCAGCTCCGTGCGCGAAGATGGCACGCCGGTCGTCCGGCCGCAGGGCCAGTTTGAAGCCCCGCCCGGCAGCGGCAACGTCCAGTTCGCGCCGGAGCCGATGCTCGACTTCGAGCTGGAGTTCGGCGTGTGGCTGCGCGGCGGCAATCCGCTCGGGCAGCGCATTAGTGTGGCACAGGCGGAAGACCTCATGTTCGGCTGCTGTCTCGTCAATGACTGGTCGGCGCGCGGCATCCAGTTCTTCGAATCCATTCTGGGGCCGCATCTGGGCAAGAGCTTCCT
>NZ_JAOQOI010000002.1:0-110796 GCF_025961795.1 Sphingobium sp. B2D3A
AATAACTCCTCAACATCCTCGATGTACTGCACAGGGCCTGCAGGATCTGCACCTAAAGCCCACATTGAAAACGCAGAACTGGTTCCCCAATAGTCGTAGTCGGCGATACTCCCATTAAATCGGGCCATGTCGTTTCCGGCACCGCCGTACATAGAACCACCTCTGACCTGACCGATCAGAATGTCGTCGCCATCTCCGCCATGAAGGATGTCTGCCTCACCTTCACCAGCATCCAAGATGTCATTTCCATCGCCTCCCCACAGCACGTCGTCGCCGCGGCCGCCAAACAATTTGTCGTCGCCGTCTGCGCCATAAAGTGTGTCGTTGCCGTCCAGCCCGAAGAGTTCGTCATTCCCTCCAAGGCCGTCGATGACATTGCTATAAGAACTGCCGTAGACGACATCGTTCCCCGAGGTCACCTCATATCCCGTAAAGTCCTCGACGTTCGCCGACAGTGAATCCGTTACAAAGCGGAATTCTTCGACCCCGGAGACAGTGAGTGTTCCGATGTCATATCCTTGGAAAACAAGGACGCCGGCCGCTTGTGCCGTAACTGAATAATCAGATCGGGAACCCGTAAAGCTGATAGTATCATGGCCGTCTCCGCCAATGATCGTATCGTTCCCAAAGCTCGTGGTGAAGAAGTCGTCGCCATCCCCACCATCGAGCGTGTCATCACCCGCTCCGCCGCGCAGCTGATCATCGCTGGACGTCCCCGTACGCTCGCCAACTGGAATTTCCGTAGCGAGTGCATATGCGCCGCTGGCGTAATCATAGCCACTCACGCTACCAAATTCGAACCGAATGCCTTCTCCCCAGTCTGTGAACAAAGACTGGGCCCCGTTGATCAATAAACTGGTGTCTCCATAGCCGTCGACCAGTTCAGTGTCGTGTACCTGAAACCCATACAGATCCTTGATAAAGACTGTATCGCCCGTCACTTCATTTATAAGAACAGCGTCCCCGACGCCAGTAAACGTGTTAAAATAGGTTCCAACAGTGGGAGTTACATCCCAAATTAATTTTAAATCAGAATAATTAACGCCTTGAAGTTCGATGTTAACATCAGGATGGGGACCATTTACGCCAAGTGGCCTATAATCGTATACTGTGTCATGACCAGATCCAACGCCAAACGCTACATGAATTGTTCCACCAGTATTATTATCATCCCGATAAATGAAATCATTCCCAGCGCCGCCGTCAATCAAAAGATAAGGTTCGCCCATTGCAATCGCAACACCGGGTGAATTGTTACCTCCGATTGTGTGTATGAAGTCATCTCCATCACCGCCGTAAACTTTGTCGTTAATGCTATTACTAATGATGTAGTCGTTGCCGTCGCCACCCCTCAGGATATTTATTTCTTGATACAAAGGGGGCTGCCAGTACGGTAATTTGGTTCCGCCGATGATTACGTCGTCCCCGTCGCCACCGGTAATTTCATCGTCTCCATCTCCGCCCGAAAGGAACGATCCAGCTGCCACGCCTTCGATGGAGATTTGGTCGTTACCCGCACCACCATGGATCGACTTTGCACCGGCACTTTCATCGATAATAACGTCATCAAACGCAGAACCTGTCAAATGCGTATGAAATCCCGTGATATTGATTTTTCCACCGCCAGTAGTTTCGATGAAGCCTACACCGTTAGCATCGATTTCGACGGTCGATCCGGCGGATTGGGATAGATTGATGGACTGGAGCGCATCCGGCGTCTGCCCGCCGTTCCCGTTAATAGTGAGATTGGTGCCAACGTGTATGGCACCAATAATCGTTACGGAGTCCCGGCCTGTGGTACCGATGATATTCTCGATGGAGTGAAGCGTGTCACTATCATTGAAGCCATCTTTGACCGTCAATCGACCAAGTTCAACCGTGCTACTATCATAAACGATGTCGATCCGAGTATGATCGGAATAGTCGACTGTGTCGTTCCCGTCTGCGTAATCGGGTGCGGCACCCTGGTATCCGCCCCAGATTACGTCATTCCCCTGATACGCTTTGAATGTGTCGCCGCCGGCTCCTCCTACGAGGATATCGTCACCCCAAAGATATTTCCCAGATCCGTCACCATCGCTGATTGAGTCGTCGCCGCCACCCCCGAGGATGAGGTCAGCGCGCCAGGTACCCTCGATTGCATAACCCAGCGAAGATCCAATGATGAGATTCTGCGGCTCGCTGAATGTGATGTTAATTCCCTGCCCGCCACTAACGCCCTGACTTACGAGTTGCGCGGCGTAAAGCGTGCTATTGATCAACTGCCAGTCCGCTAGTTGAAAAAAAGGACCATAAGTTTTGGTTGCGTCATGGCCGCTCATCGTTCCAAATATGTACTGGCGATTTTGATAGTCTATGGAAAACGCGCCTCCGCTATCTCCTGCCTGATTTCGAGCACTAAATCCCAAGTATCCTGAACTGAATGCTGACACAACATCACCAGTTCTTATGCCACTTCTTTCTCCGTCGTAATAATATTCCAATCCTTCAATAGTACTTTTTGCTGTCATCATGTCATTTGAATTGACAAAATAAGCCAGTCCGTAAGTTTTATTATTAGCTTTTTTGCTTCCCGAAATTAAAACAGCATCTCTTGATACTAACGATACATTTCCTTCTATAAGGCTGTTTTCCCGAGGATTTGGATTACTGTATTCCGCCTTTACCTGCTGAAGATATTGGTCTCGATAGCCGTTTATGTCCAGAACAATAGAATAACTATCGGATTTAGAATTTTGCCAGACAATATCATCAATAGTGATCAGTGAGGGATTTGCTATATTGGCAAAGTTATATTCAAATGCCGCATGACCTGCGGTCATGTAAACGCCATCACCAATTAAAATTTTCGTGGCGCCGGTGGAAGATTCAACGTCAGGGCCAGTATATACCGGACCCACAATCTTCTCTGCATGTGATCTTGCCATGGCATTTCCCCTCATTACTTTCTAAGATATAAAGTAAATCACCTTACTGATTATTTCTGATTCGTTCCCCACACCATATAGTAAGTTCTTTTAAGCCGTACGCGTCAAAAGAGAATTGTGCGAACTCCCCTGAATCGGGATCGTTAAATGTCAGGGAAATTTTGTTAGAGTTGATAATGCGATCAAGTAAGCCTACAACCGGAATTTCTGTACCGTCGAATGTTGTTGCGGACATATAATGGTCACCAACAACAACATCACTCGGCTCATCTGATGAACGATAATTTGATCGAGAGAGTACCGTCATCGTACCAATATCGACGAACGTGATACTATAATCTATTCCATCGATCGATAACCTTCGCAGATCTATTTGAGAAAGATCACTACGAAGTACTCCGCCATCACTTCTGATTACTCGAAAGTCCAGCTGCGGCGTCGCATTGTTGTAAAAGGTTAAGGACATAACTCGATTTTCTATCGAGCATTCGCTCTTGCGCAGAAGTTGAACGCCAGCCTTGGTTATGACATCTTTTCTCGCGACGGCAGTCCATGAGCCAACAATTTTTTGGATAGAGCCGGCTTTGTCGGGTGCGACGGGCGCACGCTCCGCGCTGCTGCCGGCAGCAGCGAGTAGAAATGGAGCAGCAAAAACGGATAAGAAATGGACGTTATTCATGTCTACGCTGCTCCCTTAATGATTTGTTTTCTTGCCGCGGACCCACCAATCGTTAGTTCGTAATGAATCCAATAAGTGCTTCGTTGGGCTGATCAAGCGCCTTCGAGACAGCCGAGCATTCTCATACGAATTTTTGCATTACCTTCGGAAGAAGGTACTGTATTTTGAGGAAAAGAGAATAGCAAATTGCAGAGCTTTCTAAAAATTGAAAGGCATGTATCTAGGCAGCCTGGACAATTTAGCGGCCGGAGATCGGCTGCGGCGAGTGTCATGGTTTTGCGCCCAAGGACGGATGTTTCAACCCCTTCTATCGTCGGTCCCGCCGATGGAGCGAGGACGGAATCTGGATGGCCGTCGTTGTCACGGTGGCGGAGATTATGGCCGACATCGGCGGTTGAGCATCGATAGCATGGCGCTCCGTGCCCAAGTCTCAGCAACGGGTTCATGAAGCCTTCTGGCCTATCTAGTCGGATCATCAGATGGCTTCCCTGACCGGCGGATGATCTAGGAGGAATGATCGCCTTTCACCTGCCAGGCGGCGAAGCGGCAGGCTGCAAGACCTATGACGCTTCGACCGCCCAAGCTCATGTCGGATGTTTTGGTCGCCGGTGGGACCTAGGATTCTGTGACTATGCGCGCCGATTCGATCAAAGGACGATCGAGGCCCTCCCTCGCAGAGACACACGGATGCGGTCGGCATCATACGCCTTGTCGGCCAGCACGATTGTTCCGGCACCCACATGGTCGAGCAGATCGTCGGCCGCCTGGCCGTCATGACTTCGCCAGCGGTCAGGCTTAGCCGGATCGGGAGGCCTTGCCCATCGACAACAGCGTGGATTTTGGTACTGAGCCCGCCTCGGGGGCGACCGAGACAATGATCTTGATCCCCCTTTTTGCCGTCGTCCCTGTTGATGCGCTCGTATAGAAGTGCTGTCGATCATCTGGATATCGCCATCATGTGCGGCGGTGATGGCGTCCATCATCCAGTTCCACACGTCTGCTTTCCGCCATCGCACAAAACGGTTGTAGCAGGTCGTGCGGGGGCCATAGCGTTCAGGTAGGTCGCGCCAGGACGCACCGGATCGTAGCACCCAGAAGATGCCATTCAGCACGCGGCGGTTATTGACGCGGGACGCCTCGCGGCTTGTTTGGCAGAAGCGGCTCAATAACGCGCCATTCAAAGTCGGTCAGATCGTATCGGCTCATGTGGAGCCTGAATCAGATTTCGGTACGATTTGAAAGATGGCTATCAATCAAGGGATAGCTGCCGTTGGTCTGCGCGGGTATGTAGGTTGCCTATCAGCCAAGAATGCCCGATTTGTCGCACAATTGTGGCTGAAAACGCTCGGTATCCGCGTTATCTGTGCCAAACCTGCGTCGAGAGGGTTAGCGACGTCGACGGTCGGCCTCTGAGGCTTTTCCAAGCCAGCCCTGATGGTCGATACGCAGCCAGCTATGCCAACACCGACGCATCTTACGACAGCCACGAAGTCTATGTAGACGGATTGGCGTGCTGGGCAGATGAAGCTCGCGTCGGAGGCATTGTCGTCCAAAGCTCGCTAATCCGGCATCTTGCCTGCTTCAATCATCACCGATTTATGGGTTCACGACCTACCGATGCTGACCACAATCTTGGCGTGCCAGGTGCGAGAAAAAATTAGCAAGATGTTGAATGACGTACGTGGCACTACCGCTCACGAGCAGCTTCATCGATCCTATTTGAAAGCGGCGATAACAAGTAATCGATGATACGCCTTCTGGAAGTCTTTATCTCGGCCGTGACTGTCATGCCTGGAGAAAGTACGATCTCGGATCTCTTCGTGGAACGAGGACTTCTTTGAATTTCTACGCGCGCGTTATACACTAGGCCCAGCTTTTCATCTTCAATCGCATCACGTGATATGTCTTTCAGGATGCCGTCGACCGTGCCGTAGTCAGAAAATGGAAAGGCGTCGATTTTTATCCTGACGAATTGTCCATTCCTCAGGAGGCCTATATCCTTATTGGAAACCTTGGCATCAATGACTAGCTTTCCATCGCTTGGAACGACAATCATTAGCGGTTGTGCTGGCTGTACCACGCCTCCGACTGTATGAACTGAGAGTTGCTGTACTATCCCGTCGACCGGACTAGTAAGGCGCATTTGGTGATTTCGGAGGGCCGTCTTTGCTATCTCGTTCTCTCTCAGTCTTTTGTTATTTTCGGCATCGATAAGCTCCTTCGCCGTCAAACGTTCAAGCTCCGATTGTAGTTGTTTGATTTGCCCTTGCACCCGAGCGATGCCGGCTCGCGCTTTAGCAGCAGCGGACCTTTGCACATCCATGTTGCGGACGCGTTCAATCCTTTGTTCCTCGAGTTCGTGGAGGCGCAGCCGGGGGAAATACCCCGCCGCGACGAGTTGCCTCCGACCTTCTATTTGGACATCAAAAAGTGGAAGTGTTTCTTCCAGTTTAGCTCGCTCGGCCTGGGCTGCATCTAATTCAGCTTGATGCTCTAATTGCTGCTGCCGGAGTATCGCATGACGGGCGCGAAATTCCTCGATTTGCGCTGCTAGGAGACGTTGCTGAACCTGCGAGTCCTCGCTCAATGTTCCTGGAGGTGGTGTAAATTTTGCGGCCGCGCCGGAAAGGTAGGAAAGGACGGCTTGGCTTCGAGCGCGATCGACTTGCGCTGCCTGTAGTCCGAGCAATGCCTGTGCATCCTCGGCGCCCGCTGTGGTGGCGTCTAGCTCGATGAGGAGCTCCCCGGCCTTAACCATCTGCCCATCCTGAACAGGAAGCGATTTTATCACCGCGAGTTCAGTTGGTTGTATTATTTTCACCCGATCAGCGGGAATAATTCGCCCTGGTGCGACGACCACGACATCGAGCTTCCCCACGAGAGCCCATATGATTGTGATCATGACACCGAGCATTAACGTCCAAAGCCCGATGCGGCCTATGGGCGAAGCGGGGGTTTCTATAACTTCTAGGGCGGCAGGAAGGAATTCGGTCTCGGAGTAACACTTTCGTTTTTTTTGCTGTTGGACGTCGAGAGACCAAGCAGATGATAACACTCTGAAGCATTCTACAGCAGATAATTTCATTTGTTTTCTTCAAAGATATTGGTCATCATTTTGCCCCATTTGCTTCTTATACAAACTGGCGTAACGCCCATTCTTAGTCATTAACTCAGTGTGAGTACCGGATTCGGAAATTAATCCTTGGTCAATCGTGACGATCAAGTCTGCCTGCCGAACTGCAGAAAGCCGATGTGCTACAATAATTACTGTTCGACCTGCCGAAATTTTTTTCAGGTTTTTTTGAATTATTTCCTCAGATTCCGCATCTAAAGACGACGTCGCTTCATCCAAGATAAGAATCCGCGGGTCACCAATCAGCGCACGTGCTATCGCGAGGCGTTGACGCTGCCCTCCCGACAAGTTGCGGCCACGTTCTTCAATTTTAGTGTCATACCCGAATGGCATTTGTAAAATGAATTCATGTGCGCCGGCTAATTTTGCGACTTTAATGAGCTCGTCTATAGAAATTCTAGGATTGCTTAAGGCGATGTTTTCCCGGACGCTGCGATTGAGCAGTTCGTTTTCCTGCAGCACAACGCCCACTTGTTTCCGTAGCCAAGCTCCATCGACAAGCACGAGATCAACCCCATCCACCAATATTCTCCCGCTCGTCGGGACGTGGAGTCGTTGGATGAGGCTAGTGAAGGTCGATTTTCCTGAACCGGAAGGACCGACCACTCCGATCACGCGACCTGCCTTGATCGATAGATCAATCCCCTGCAGTACTTCCGGGAGATCCGGCCCGTATCGAAACCGAACCCTTTCCAGCGTGATTTCGCCTTTAATCGGAGGTAACACTGTTTTGCTGGGATCGTTTTCCGGTTCCGTTTTTGCGTTCAACACATCTCCAAGGCGTTGAATGGACACGTTGACTTGTTGCACGTCCTGGACAAGTTGGGACAAGCGAAGAATCGGTGCCGCGACCCTGCCTGCCAGCATATTGAATGCTACCAAACCACCCACCGTCAAATCGCCTGAAATCACCTGCTTGGCACCGATATACAGCACGAGTACCGTAGTTAGTTTCGACACGAGCTGAATGGCCCCAGAGCCAAAGATCCCCATTCGCGCAACGGCGAAGCTGCTTTGCACATATCCAGCGAGTTTGCGCTCCCAGTCATCTCGCATTCGAGGCTCAACAGCCATCGATTTGAGGGTTCTTACGGCGCTGACGCTTTCTACCAAGAATGCTTGGTTGTCCGCGCTACGATTGAATTTCTCGTCGAGACCTTTCCGCAAAGGCGGGACTACTAACGCTGTGACAATAGCGTAGAACGGAAAGGAGATTATTACTAAAAGAGTTAAAACCGGAGAATAAAGATACATTACGCATATAAATACTAATGTAAATAGAAGATCTAATCCAACGGCGAGCGCTGGGCCCGTCAAAAACTGGCGGATGGTATCTAGCTCCCTGACTCTAGCTACTGTATCTCCGACCCTCCGATTCTCGAAGTACGCCAGAGGCAGATTCAACATGTGTCGGTACAGGGAGGAGCCGAGCTCGGCGTCGATGCGGGACGTAGTATGGCTCAAGAGCCACTGACGCCCTCCGACCAGAAGGGCCTCCCAAACGAAGACAAATGCTAATCCGAACGCCAGCACGTCTAGGGTAGATAGCGCCCCGTGCACTAGGACTTTGTCTATAATTAATTGAAAAAAGAGCGGTGATACCAACCCCACGATCTGTATCGTAAATGTCGCTATCAAGACTTGCAATAGCGGATTTCTATACTTGACTAAAAATGGAATAAACCAACTTATTCCAAAATGCCGCTTTAAGCCGCTTAGAGTTTCTCGAGTAGTCATCAAAATAATAATGCCAGACCAACGGCTTTCTAACTCGTCGACTGTCCAAACTTTTGGATCATTTTCTTCCGATGTTAGGACTAGAATGCGCGTTGTTACCAGTCCTCCAGCTGCGGCCGGTTGGTCGATAATTTTTGCTATCAGAAAGAAGGATCCATCATGCGACTGTCCAATAGCCGGGAGATGCAGGCGTCGTAGCTTGTCTGTATTTGCGCTGATGGCGCGGCACCTGACACCGAGGCGCTTGGCAGACCGAACAATATCGTTCACCGAAAACGCCCCCGTTCCGGTGCCTCTTTCGTGCTCAATTTGCGAGGCGTCTGCATGTACTCCTAAAGCAGTTAGCAGATGCAGCATAGCGAGCAGGCCAGAATCCATTTTGCGTGAACCGCTCGGTACCGTGCTAGACATATCCCCCCTTATTTCACGGCTGCGTTAACAAGAGCTAGTGCTTCTTCCCAGAGAAATTTGTTGCGTAGGTCAATGAGTTTTAAACATCATTTGGAAGTCATTTCAATGAGGACCTCACATAAACTGGTCACGCCGCGGACAGCCTATCGAATAATCTCCATAGCTCGACGACCCAAGTATCCGACTTACTTATCGCCATGGGAAGGTTTCTTCGAGTGTAATTGGTGATTGAGCGGTCATTTAGGCTGCCGGGCGACGAGGGCTACGATCTGCGCGCGATAAAGCCAGGTAGGCCACTCTCCTTCGTCAGTTCATGGGATCAGCGTTGCAGTCCGTGGCCTCAATGCCCGAAGATGGTCTGCGCGCCTGCCGGACTATGCCGGTGACACGCCAGGGGCCGCTGCTGCGGCCGTCCCGGTGGCGCTGCGCGCGTTCCGGGGCCTGATCCTGCCCCCTTTGCTACGGCCTGGCCGTCTGCGGCGCTAACCGCGCCTCCGCTTGGTCGTGCGGGCGGTATCCCCAACGCCCAGTCCCCCGGATCTACGTCCGGGGTCCCTGCGCGCCGGGTGATCCCCCTCCCCCCGCACGAGCCGATGCAAATTCCCCGACCCAGTTCGCCACTCGGCAGAAGCCGATGGCCCACAAGCCATCGCCTTCGGCTCCGATTAAGAAAGGGAAAAGTATGACCAAGATCAGCAAGCCCGCGAAGCAAACAATCCTGCACCTCACGGTTGAGCAGCTTCATCCGAGCGAACGCAATGTGCGCAAGACCCCATCCAGCGCTGCTAGCGATGCTGAAATCTCCGCTTCCCTTCTCTCGGTTGGCCTCATTCAGCCGATGGTCGTTATCGACCGCGAGGGTGGCGGCTATGAAGTGATTGCCGGAAATCGCCGCCGCCGCTTGCTGACGGCGCTGGCAGAGGCCGACCCGAGCCGCAAAGCGCTGACCTTCCTCTGTATGAAGGTCGATGACCTCTCGAAAGTCACGGAAATCAGCATGGCCGAGAACCGTGCCCGGGAAGCCATGTCTCTCCCCGACGTCTACCGAGGCTTTGCCGCGATCCGAGCCGAGCGCCCCGAGGCGACCCTTGAAGAGCTTGGCGCGATGTTTGGCTATGACGTGGCCCGAACGGCCCGCATCATGCGCATTGCAAACCTGCATCCGGAAATCATGGACCTCTACAGCGCTGGCGAGATCAGCGACGCGCAGGCCATGGCTTATGCCGCGACCGAGGACCAATCCCTCCAGATCGCCGTCTATCGGCAGTTGGAAGAGCAGGCGACCTATGACCATCACAAGAATGCCAGCGCCATTCGCAAGGCGATGAACTCGGGCGACCATGAACTATCGAAGCTGATCCGCTACGTTGGCATCGAGGCCTATCGCGAGGCGGGGGGCGTTTTTGAGGCCGATCTGTTCGCCAAGGAGGGCGAGGGCATCGTGCAGAACTCCGATTTGCTCCGTGACCTCGCTGCGAAGCGCATGGCGGATGATAAAGACCGCTTTGCACACAAGATCGTCCGCAATGGCCGTATGCTTGGCGAGAAGTGGGGCCTTGCCGACCTGCAATTTTCATGGGCCGCGTCGCCTCCGCAGATCAAGCAACATGGCTACGTTTCGACGGATCGTGAACTTCGCTTCCGGCCTGAGCTGGGTGACCTGCCCAAAGACCTCGCAGGCATTTATGCCTCCATGGAGGCCCGCCTTGTCGATATGATCGACGAGGACGACGAACCATTGCCCGATCAGGAAGAAGCCTACGAAATGCTATTCGCCGAAATGCGCGCACTGGACGGGGGCCGTCCCATCATCCTGCCCAAGAAGGGCGCTATCGTTGGCGTGGCGTCGATTGAGAATGACGGTCGCTTCGAGGTTGAGCTTTGGTTCGCGGATCGCGCCGCGAAGGGTGCAGAGATTCCCAAAGGTGCAACCCAGCAGCGCGGCCCCAAGGCGGAGTTGAGCCCGGCAGAGGCAGAGCGCGCCCGCTTCGGCCTGTCCAAGGAAAATATGCAGGTCATGATGCTCATCCGCCGCGACATGATCCGTGCCGAGTTGACGCAGTCGGCCGTCGCAGGTTCGTCGCTCGCGCTCGATTTCATGTTGTTCACTCAGGCACGTACGATCCTCATGCCGACACTGGCCTATGGCAACACCGTCTACTTCCATGGCGAGGATCAGGGCATCAACGACCTTCCCCATGATGAGGATGGCACCAGCAAGATTGCCGAGCTGGTGAAAGGGCGACCGGAAAGAGCGGCATGGCTCACGACCAAGGAAGACATGGCCTCCGCAACATGGAGGACCGCGCATGATCCCATTGAGGGCTTTGCGCTGTTCCGCCAGTTGTCCGACCTCGACAAGAACAAGGTCGCCGCGCTGGTCGCCAGTCACATGCTTATGGCGACCACCTCTGCCTATAGCGAGGGCCGCACGCCCCGCATGGTGTGCGAACTGGCGAACATCATCGAGAGCGAACCGAGCTTTGGACGTTGGCGCGATGCCGTCGTTTTGGATGAGGCGTTCTTTGCCAAACTATCCCACAAGGCTCGCATTGCTCTACTCGACACTTGGGGGCTGGCAGATCGTGCCAAGGGAATGAAGGCCAGCGAAACAGCCGCTTTCTGTGCCCGGATCGCCAATTGCGATGAGGAAGACGCGAAGTTGCTCGGCTTGCATCCCGACGATATTGCCGAGGCGGTAAACTGGCTTCCCGATTTCATGGAGACCGGGACCATCCCTCCCCTCCCCGTCAAGATCGATGAACCCGAGGCGTTCGATGACGCCGAGGATGCCGACCAACTGGAAGAACTGGATGAGGCGGCATGATGGCGGCGGGGGATGCAAAGTCCCCCGCCCTCCCGCCGGAGGTAGGACCAAGCTTATTTTCCACTAAAGTGAACATTTCTATTGCAGCAATTTCACTTGTCCACTATGGTAGACACATGATCGAAGTTCGTCAGACCGCCCAGTTCCGAAAGTGGCTAGGTGGCCTTGATCATCATGCCCGCGCCCGCGTGGAAATTCGCATTCGCCGTGTTTCCATGGGCAATTTGGGAGACGCCAAGTTCTTTGAGGGCATTGGTGAATTACGGATCGATTTCGGTCCAGGCTATCGCGTCTATTTCATCAAAAAGGGCGATGTTCTGGTGATCCTGTTGGCGGGCGGAGACAAGAAATCTCAGAAACGCGATATTCGTGACGCACTCGAGTTGGCGAAGGAGTTTTAGACATGGCTGAAACGACAATTTGGGACCCGACCGAGTTCCTTGCAAATGAGGACGCGATTGCCGCTTATCTGGATGCGGCTTTTGAAGAGGGCGACCCGGCCCTTATCGTCGCGGCAATCAGCGACGTCGCAAAGGCGCGCGGCATGAGCGACATTGCGGCGAAAGCAGGCATGTCTCGGTCCGGTCTTTACAAGGCTCTCGGCGAAGGCGGAAATCCTTCACTGGCTGGCCTTCTCGACATCATGAAGGCAATTGGCGTCCGTCTCGCTGTGGCCGCTTGAAGGTCAACGAGCTATCGGAACCTCCCCGATCCGCGTCGTCCACGCCTGACTTTTCATCGAGCGCTTGGTCTCATAGCTGCGCGCGCCCTGCCCTTCGGCCGCGAGGCGGACCGTGCTTCGTCCGAAGCGTCGATTCAGCCCATCCAGCGCGGCCAGCAGCTCGCCCGCTTTCGGATCGGCAGCAGCGAAGAGATCGCCCTGCATCGCGTCAGCCGCGTGCAGCCCTTCGAGCATCACGCCGCATTTGGTATAGACCGAGCCACTGGCGAACATGGCGTCGGACAATGCGCCCGCAACCCGCGCGACCACCCGAGGATCGTTCGTCGCCGGCGAGAGGCGCGCGGAGCGGGAGGCTGAGGGCGAGTTGGGCTTGAACCGGCTCCCGTGCATGAACGCGATCAGCCGGGTGGAAACCAGGTCCTGCGTCCTGATTTTTTCGGCGGCGCGCACAGCGCGCCGCACCATCGCTTCGCGCATTGTCGTGGCGTCGCTCACCGGCTCGCCAAAGCAGCGTGTTACGGCGGTGGCCTTCAATGGCTCCGGCTCGGGCTGAAAGCCCTCGCATTCGATCCCATTGAGTTCGAGGACAAGGCGCTCGAGAACGACCGTGCCGACGCTTCGCGCAATGTCAGGATGCAGAGCGGCAAGGTCCGCAGCGGTCGCTACCCCCAGCGGACGCAGCCGCGCGGCCAGGGCCGGCCCAATCCCCCAGACCTCTTCGACTGGACACGCTGCAAACAGACGCTTGCGCAGCTCCATGTCGTGCAGATCGACCACGCCGCCCCAAACCTTCTCCGATGCCTTGGCGAGCGCATTGGCAACCTTGCTCAGCGCGCGTGTCGGACCAAGCCCGATCCGCGTCGGCAAGCCGACCGATCGCATGACCGCTTCGCGCACGCGATGCGCTGTGGCAACGTCGCCCATCCCGTCAGGCAGCACCGGCAGTCCGAAAAAGGATTCGTCGATGGAGTAGATTTCCACGGTATCGGAAAACTCCCCGATCACCATGTTAAACCGGCGATTGAGATCGCTGTAGAGTTCGTAATTGGAGGATCGCAGCTCGATGCCATGCCGCTTGATCGTGTCTCGGATCAAAAAGACCGGCGCCCCCATCTTGACATGAAGGGCTTTGGCCTCGGCGCTGCGCGCAACGGCGCAGCCGTCATTGTTCGACAGCACCAGGACCGGCACGTTGCGCAGCTTCGGATCGAACAATCGCTCAGCGCTGACGTAGAAGTTCTCGATATCGAGGATCGCCCACATCGCGATCAGCCCTGAAGGTTGCGCACGCTGGCGCGCACCACGCCCCAAATCTCGACGCCTTCGGCGCTCGTCTCGCGATAGTTCATGCGGCTGTTGCGCGCCTGAAGGTAGGCGGTCCCGCCACGCGTGCAGAGCTGGCGCACGACAAACCCGCCATCTACAACCGCGATGACGATACGCCCGTTGCATGGGCGGCTGTCGCGGTCCACCACGACGATATCGCGGTCATAGATGCCGGCATCGATCATCGAATTGCCGCGCACCTCGAACACGAAGCTCGCGGCCCGATCTAAACGCAGCAGATCGACCAGATTGATCCCCGATTCCTCCCAATCCTGCGCTGGCGATGGAAAGCCCGCGCCGGCGCTGCCGATGATCTGCAGGCGCAGATCTACCGGCACATCGATCAAGGGAATCGGGTGATCGGAGGACAAGGCGAAGGCGAAGGACATCACGCAATTGTAATGCGCACTAGAACATAATGGGAACAGAGATTTTACACCGTTCGTCGCAAGCACGCTTTCGCCAGCCCAGCAACGAGCCGGAGCGCCGGCTCCGCACATTGACTTTGCCGCGCGCGGCACGAAGTATCAGCCATGTGCAATCGCGCTCAAAGGGGTGAACCCGAAACGATCCGCGCCACCTTCGGCGCGCGAATGTTCCGTGAGTTCAACGAGGGGCCGCTCGTCGTCCATCCTAAAGACCCCGGCCTTGTCGTCCTCCAGCACGAGGGCCAGCGCGTGGTCGATCAGATGACATGGGGCTTCCCGGTCTCGCTCAAGAGCACGAAGACCGGCCTGCCCCTCAAACCCAAGCCGGTTAACAATGCCCGGTTCGACAAGCTTGGCGGCTTCTGGCGCCGGTGGACCGGTGTTGCGAACCGCTGCCTGATCCCGACGGCGCGGTTCGCTGAAGCCATCGGCCCGAAGGGCAGCATGACAGAGGCATGGCTATCCCTCCCCGATCAGCCGGTGTTTGCATGGGCTGGCCTCTGGACGGACAGCGCTGAATGGGGCCGTTGCTACACGGGCGTGATGACCGACAATGCTCCTGAGCTGGCTGACATTCATGATCGCTCGCCCGTGATCCTCGACCCCGCCGATTGGGAGACGTGGCTCACCGCGCCGCTCGATATGCTTTATCAGTTCGACCGCCCCTATCCCGCTGACAGGATCAAGGTCGAGCGCACCGCCATTCCTTGGGTAAAGCGCCCGCCGAGCGCTCCAGCGCTGCTGTAAGGCCGGGCAGGCCACTCCCCTTCGCCAGCTCTTGGGTCAGCGCTGCGTTCCGTGGCCCTGATGCCCGAAGACCCTTTGTGCGCACCGCGCTAGATTGTGATAAGCTCTCGCGCGGGGCATTAGAATGGGGCGGTAGAGTGGGGTGTTACTTTCTCATCATTGGTCAATGGATTTACGATTTTCAGACGTTGATTGCCGGAATTCTCGCTGTTGGAGCCGCGCTTTATGCGGCCAGGTTCGCGCAGAAGCAGGTTGGCGCGGCAAATTTGCAGATCGAGGTTGCGCGCGAACAGATCGCGGCTGTGAAGGAGCAGGCCGATCAAGAGCGCGCCGCGAAGTTGCGAGCGGCCCGTGCATCGTTGCCGACGACATTGAGTTCAATTTGCGAGTATGCTCAAGAGGCTGGCGAAGCGCTCTATGCCGCTTGGCCAGTAGCAGCGAAGGTCTACCCAGATGACCACGACCCACATTCCGTACAATCTGTAAAAGCCGACATACCGTCATTTCCATACGAACTTCTGGATTCGCTTGAGAGGATCGTCGAACTGACGGATGCAGAAGACGTGGCCGAACGCATCGAGAGCATTCTCCGCGAAGCTCAGGTCTTTTCTGCGCGGACCAGACCATTGGTTTCTGGGACGAACATCGATACCGACGTTCTGGCGATCCACATCATCCAGGCTGCAGCGCTTTACGCGCGCGCGGAATCGTTGTTCACCTACGCGCGTCGAAAGACGAACGGCGTGAACTCAGCGGATTTGTGGGACCGTGTGTTTGCTGCCTTGTTGGTCTGGCGGGTTTATGAGCCACGGATTCTAGATGAAGCCAAGAATCAGCGCGGGCAAGGGCTTCCTCCAGGAGAAGCCGATAGCGTCGAGCCTGAGTAAAACCTTCGTCAGAGCGTTGATAATCGGCGATAGATCCCACCAGATCGAGTCCGAAAGGTGGTAATCTGATACAGACAGACGGGCGCGACCCTGCGGGCGCGGCTCTATCTCCGCTACGCTCCGACCGAGCCACCGTTCCGGCGTCTCGTCCCATGCGGGTGACGATCCTCGCGTGAAATAGCCGGGCAGGCCCCGCCCCTTCGCCAGCTCTTGGGTTAGCGCTGCGGTCCGTGGCCTTTGATGCCCGAAGATCCTCTGTGCGTGCGCCGGACAATGCCGGCGACACGCTAGGGCCGCTGCTGCGGCCGTCCCGGTGGCGCTGCGCGCGTTCCGGGGCCTGTTCCTACCCCCTTTGCTACGGCCTGGCCGTCTCCGGCGCTGCGCGCCTCCGCTTGGTCGTGCGGGCGGTATCCCCAACGCTCAGTCCCCCGGATCTACGTCCGGGGTCCCTGCGCGCCGGGTGATCCCCCTCCCCCCGCACGAGCCGATGCAAATTCCCCGACCCAGTTCGCCACTCGGCAGAAGCCGATGGCCCACAAGCCATCGCCTTCGGCTCCGATTAAGAAAGGGAAAGTCCATGTATCACACGCTCGCCACCCGCTTTAGCCGCCGCAATGCGCGTCAGATTTCCGCGCGCGAAGCGCTCAGCGATGACCAGTTGCGCGAAGTCGTGCCCTCGATTTTCGCCGAGGAAGCCCATGACAGCCGGTCAGCCAAATATGTCTATGTGCCCACCATCGAGATCGTGCAGGCTCTTCGCAAGGAAGGGTTCCAACCATTCTTTGCCGTGCAGGGGCAGCCCCGCGACGGTTCGCGGTTCGGCCACGCCAAGCACATGCTGCGGATGCGACGGCCCGGCCAGATCGCCGCGACCGAGGCCGCCGAGGTGGTGATCGTCAACAGCCATGACGGAACGACCAGTTATCAGATGTTCGCTGGCCTTATTCGCTTTGTCTGCACCAATTCCATGATCGCGGGCGAGCAGTTCAAGGACGTGCGCGTTCCCCACAAGGGCAATATTGCGGATCAGATCATCGAAGGCGCCTACACGGTCGCGCAGGACTTCCCCCGCCTGATCGATGCGTCGCGCGAAATGGCAGGCGTCGCTCTGCGCCCCGAGGAACAGCGCGTGTTTGCAGAGGCCGCGCTTGTCGCTCGCTATGACGAAGCGAAAAGCCCCATCACCCCCGAGCAGGTTTTGCGGCCGCGGCGTCAGGCCGACATCGGCGCCGATCTGTGGACCGTGTTCAATCGCGTGCAGGAGAACATCATTCGCGGCGGCCTCAAGGGCACCCGTGAGAATGCCGACGGTAGGATTATTCGGAGCACGACCCGCGCCATCAACGGCATAGATCAGAATGTCGGCGTCAACCGTGCGCTCTGGACCCTCGCTGAAGGCATGGCCCGCCTCAAGGCCGCATGACCGCGCTGGGGAGGCTTCACGGCCTCCCCCCATCAACGACGAGGTGGCAATGACCTATGAAGATTTTCGCGCGGCTCTCGCCGCGCTCTGCCCCGTTCATCGGGCAAAGGCCATTGTGAGCGCCATCGAGGCGCTTCCCATGGGAACGCGGATCGGCAGTTATGTGCGTGAAGCAGGCCGCGACCGCTGGCGCCTCGAATATAACTCTACCAAATGGCGTCGGGACCGAACCAGCTATGTCGTTCAAAGCCGGTCTTACACCGGGGCGTGGTCGCTTGCCCTGGACTTCGCTATGCCTGCACCGCACCGCAATGACGATGCCGAGCTGATCGCCCTGGCCGCCTATGGCATTTTTCAAGCGAACGGATTGACCGCGCTGCCCGGTATTACCGAGAGCGCGCCGCCCGCTCTTGCTTCCCTCCCCGTCCCTCCGGCGGACATGCCCTCGCCGACCCGGCAACCCGCGCCGGCACCGCGCATCGGCCAGCAGTTCCATTTGCCCTGGTGATGACGGCCGAGCTGGCGCCAAGGCCCCAGCTCGGCCGACTTGGTTCGTTGACCGGAAATCTGAATCAGTCCTGGCGCACTGATTCAGATTTCCGGTTGGACCTCGCGCGCGCGGGCGAGGACAGTGCGGCTATGCTCACCGACGACGATCAGCTCATCCGCTTGCAGGCCGTGGACCTGGCTCGCAACATCGCTCGCCGCTACGAGATTCACGCCCAGCGCGATCTCTTCGGCGCGTTCGTTGTCGACTATAGCTGGGGCCGCATCGGCAGCGGAGCCGGGCAAGCCCGGCGCGTCTCGTTCGAGGATTGCGATCGCGGCGCGCGGTTCGTCCGCCAGCTCCTCGCAAGACGAGCCAGCGCGAAAGCCCGCCTTGGCGTCGAATATCGCCGGGTCTAGCGACCCCGGCGCGTCGCCTTCTCGGGGCTGAGCAGTTCAAGCGACTGCGCATTGCAGGGCGGCGCCGCCGTTTCGAGATCGCGCAGCAGATCTTCACGGCTGACGAGCCTCAGCCATTGCCGCCCATAGGTGCGCGCAGCCAGATAAAAGACGCTGCCATGGCACGCGACCATGCTGCACCGATCTGAACGATCAATCAGGCTGGCAATCGCGCCGTGCTTGAGCGCAAGCGCTTCGACATCGACGCGCAATTGCACGCCGCACCGCCGGCATTGCGAGCGCGCCAGCCCATTTGAATGGTGCAAAGCGCCAAGGGTCTGCGCCCAGCGGGGGAAAATCCGGTCGATCTTGTCTGCCATCGGGCAATTCTACAACCCCGCCGAATCGCGGTCTAGTTCCACTGAGGAATGAATTTGAGCGCGACCCTTTGGGCACGGCTCTATCTCCGCTGCGCTCCGACCGAGCCACCGTTCCGGCGTCTCGTCCCATGCGGGTGACGATCCTCGCGTAAAGTTGCCGGGCAGGCCACTCCCCTTCGCCAGCTCTTGGGTCAGCGCTGCGTTCCGTGGCCTTTGACGCCCGAAGATCCTCTGTGCGCGCGCCGGACCGGGCCGGCGACACGCTAGGGCCGCTGCTGCGGCCGTCTCAATAGCGCTGCGCGCGTTCCGGGGCCTCTTGGGGCCCCCTCTGCTACGGCCCGGCCGTCTCGGGCGCGTGCCGCGCCCTCGCTTGGTCGTGCGGGGAGTGTCCCCAACGCTCGGTCCCCCGGATCTACGTCCGGGGTCCCTGCGCGCAGGGTGATCCCCCTCCCCCCGCACGAGCCGCTGCAAATTCCCGACCGCAGTTCGCCACTCGGCAGAAGCCGATGGCCCACGAGCCATCGCCTTCGGCTCCAATTAAGAAAGGGAAAAATATGACCATCCAGACCGCCGGACAGCCTGAGAACAAAGTCGCTAAGATCGCAGCGCTCAATGACGCCATGCGCAAGGCATTGCCGCAGGCCACCGGCCATAACCGCGTCGTCGTGACCGCTGGGATTGATGCCATGATCGGCGATGCGAAGCGTTGGCCGGGCTACGGGCGCCGGGCTCAGCTTTTGCGCGAGGTCCGCCAGTTCGACACCTTCAACGAGGACAACGATCCCGACGGCCACCGCAGCCTTGGCCTGTTCGATTGGGAGGGAACAAGCTGCATGTGGAAGATCGACTATTACGACACGGACCTTGAGTTCGGGTCAGCCGATCCCGCCGATCCCGACAAGACGGCGCGCGTTCTCACGATCCTGCGCACCGACGAATATTGATCGCCAGCGGGGCGACTTCACCGGTCGCCCCCTCCCCTCCCCGTTATCATTGGAAAGACCCACCAATGAGCAAGTCAAACTCAATCAAGCTTGATCGCTTGGATATCGAGACACTTCACGAGGCCGTTCAGCTCTTCGGAGGCGAACGCGCGTCCATACTCGAAATCATCCTCGATGCCATTCTCACAACCGGTGCCGAAAGCGTCATCCTGACCCCTGAAAAGGTGGCCTCATGAGCAACGATCTCATGCAGCGCGTCCAGATCGACGAGATCACCGCTGGCCGCGCCCAGGCAATCGCCCTCTGGATGGACGCCTATGACAATTTCCACTCGCTGACCGCCAAGGCCGCACAACTCTGCGTCGGCGGCGCCGTGTCCCTCCCCGCGCACATGGGCGACCGCTATAACGATACCGGGCTAACCCGCGCGTTCCTTTCAGATAAGGACCATGAAGAACGTTGCCGCGAGACGGGCGCATGGGAGACAACGCCGGCGCGCGACTATTTCAGCGAGCAGATAACGGCCGCGGTTGACCGGCGCTGCTGGAGCCACCTGCTGGACTCGGTCGGTTTCGACCAACTGCTGGACCGTCAGGCCCGCGAGGAGTTCTATGCCAGCCTACAGGGCACCCCGCCCGCCTTCACGTCCGAAAACTGCGCTTCGACGTTCGGCAACATTTGGGAGAACCGCCGCACGCTCTATCTTCGCGGCATCGCCAACACGTTTATGGCGCTGGACCGCCGATTCCGCAGTCATGACGGCTTCAAAATCGGGTCGCGGCTCATCATCGAGCGGGCGCTAAGCGAGAGCCTGCATTGGTGGAGTGTCTATAATCGCCGCGATACCCTTCGCGATGTCGAGCGCGTCTTTCGCGAGCTGGACGGCCTTGGCCCCTGCCCCGAGCATCAGAGCATCACGAACCAAGTCACGGGCCTTGGTGGACAGACCCCGTGCGTCATCAAGGGCGATTATTTCCGGGTGCGCGTGTTCGGCAACGGCAATCTTCATCTGTGGTTCGAGCGCAAGGACCTGCTGCAGGAGGTCAACAAGCTGCTGGCGGAGTATTATGGCGACGTCATTGGCGATGCTTACAACAGCACCAAGGCCGATGATTCGCCGGGATATCATCTGACCCGTGCCAAGAATTTCGAGGCCTTCAATTCGTCCGAGGACGTTGCCGGCGAAGTCATGCGCTATGCAGAAATTGGGTCAGGGCAGCGCGTGCTTGAGCCCAGCGCCGGCACTGGCGTTCTGGCCCGGGCCGCGCGAGACAGGGGCGCGATCGTCTCATGCATTGAGATCCAGCCCGGCCTCGCGCAAGAGCTGCGCGTGCTGCACGGCTTTGACGATGTACGCGAAGCCGATTTCCTCACCGTTCAGCCTGGCACAGAGCTGTTCGACTGCATCATTATGAACCCTCCCTTTGATCGCGGCCGCGACTGCGATCATGTCCGGCACGCCTACCAATTCCTGAAACCAGGCGGCGTCCTGATCGCTGTCATGAGCGCCCGCGCCGAACATGGCGAGGATCGCCGGCACAAGGCGCTGCACGATCTGGTTGAGCGCTGCAAACCGGCCTATGGCTGGCGCAAGTGGCATGATCTGCCCCCTGGATCGTTCGCCCATGCCGGAACACAGGTGAACACGGTTATTCTGGCAATCCGCAAGCCAAGCAGCTAAATATCGGGCTTTCCCGCCCAGCGTGGCTGAAGGCGAAATCGTCACGTTGGGAAGCAGGGCCGGTGGAGCAATCCACCGGCCCATTTCTTTCCACTTTTGGTTTAGTGCTTTGCCTGGTCCACGAGAGATGCACGACTATGGGTTGTGCAAAGTCGGCACCGCTCTATCGTCTTCGTCCGACATTGCGGCATCCCACTCCTGCGGCGTTATGCCCATCATCATTTCAAACAGGCCCAGGTCGAGAGGTTCGTCCTCGTTTTCAGGGTCGGGCGGGCGCATCAGAAAGGGAGTCTCGCTTGTCGAGGGTCTGGAACTCCCTCCTCCCCGTCTATCAGACTCTGAATTTGCAGAGCGAGTTCCTTCGCGGCCGCCATGCGCAACGTATCGCGAGGAGCGGTAAGGCCGACACGAGCCCATCCGGGGGCGGACAGCAACGCGTCGGCGAGGTCATTTGTGCTGGGCTGTTCCATAAGAACAAAATAGGAACAACATTCGATTCGGGTCAAGAACTCTGTCGATCAAATACGATGACCTGAGGGGAATCTGGTCATGCAGGGCTAGAGCGGATAATGGAATGGCACCCAGCTGAGAAGTGACCCGTCATCTGGAAAATTCAGGCCGGTGGATCTGATCCACCGGCCCTCTTCTTTTCACGCGTTCAGAGCGTCCTTGAGGCCCTTGGCGGCGGAGAAGGAAACCTTTCTCGACGCCGCGATCGTCATCGCTGCGCCTGTCGCGGGGTTACGGCCCTCGCGAGCCGGAGTGTCTTTGACCTTAAACTTGCCGAAGCCGTTGATGCTCACTTCTTCGCCGTTCTTTGCCGCTGCCGCCAGCTCCGCAAAAACAGCGTCGACATACTTGCGGGCATCGGCCTTAGTGACGCCGGTCGCATCGGCGACCTTTTGTGCGAGATCTGCATTGTTCATATCTGATGTCTCCGTTGAAAGGCGCATGGTCGATAACGCGCCATGTGATCTGCGTCACTGTCTGAGAGCTAGCAACCTTCAGCTGGTACGTCATTCTCATGCAAAACAGCGCCAATTATCTCCAGAAGTGGCCGCAAGATGTCTGGATCAAAATAGAATTGAATTGTTAGAAATTAGAAATCAAAACAATAAAAAATCCGGGTATACTTTTCAACATAAAGTTAAAATTCTATTTCATTCGAATGAATGGGTTGAAGAACTCATTTTTATGCCTAAATGTTTCCTGAATCAATGATATAGACGCTTAGATCGCGTCATTACGATGGAGTCGGATTGTGAGTTGCGAGCTGACGGAGCCAAACGGTACAACCAAGCGACAAGACTTTCTCTGGCTCGTCCAGATGTTTATGCAACGTGATACCGAAGTTGTAGGGTGGCATGGGTTTGCTGGAGACGCGGTGGCCGCCAGCTACCGCATTCCTAAGTCAATGACCGCTCGGGACGCTGCCCGCGAGTTCTGGGCATTCTTCAACGATGATTTCAGGGGCCACGCTGAGAAAGTTTGTCCATCTTGGATGTCTGCGCTCAACGATCCTCCCTATCGCTAAGGGAAGCCATGGCTCCGTTGCGCTTCAATTTACAGGGCTACTCGTATCAGGACGGGATCAGCATTCTGCGCAATAGCTTTGAGGCTGCTCAGGAAGCGCTGCATACCAAACGAGAAGGAGCGATGGACGAGGCCGTTGCCTACCAGGAGGGATTGAAGGAAGGCACGGTCGAGTGGATCGGCGAGCGTGACGAGGATGGCTTCGTCATATGGGATCAGCAATCGGTCCTAGATTACAACGTCAGAGATGCAGAGGAAGCAGCCAAGGAACTTCGCAAAGCCTTCTGCATCGCCATGTATCACCACTGGGAACGGTCAGCCTTGCAGTGGGTCGATAAGGTCCAGTTGAAACACGCGGGCCTCGTAGCGATGGTCGAGGCCATTCCGTACCCCGTCGATGCAAAGCTGAGCGACCTCCACCTGCTTGTGAATGCGCTCAAGCATAACAATGCCAAGTGGTTGAAGCAGCTCGCTGATAAGCGGCCAGACTTGCTCATGGTCGACCTTCAAGGAGAGCGGGAAAAGGTCAATTGGTATGGGGTAATTTCCGTTCGGCCTCAGCATGTCGAGGAGTTTTTCGACGTGCTGACGGCCTCTGGGCCTACGATTGATAGCGTTCGACCCTAACCCCCCTTCCCTCATTTTAAGGTCAACAAACCGGTCGTTTAGTTGACCGTCAGCGAGCCCCCTCCCCGCATGACGCCGGCCGTTGTGGCAACCCCCTTGTGGAGTTGCGGCGACCTGTTTTTGGGCGGTTCGTGATGACCGCGTCGCAGTGCCGTTGAATGATTTTTTCGGCGCTGGGAAGTGTCGCTTTGCTTGAATGGCTGGATTTGGGTAATAAGTAGCTACCAGCTATCGGAAGGATACCTCCGGGAATAGCAGAAAGCTATCGGCTAGCGGAACGCTAACAGATAGTGAGTAGCTACCCAGTATCGGGAAGCTACACCGTAGCAGAAAGCTATGTGAAACCACTTGGCTTAATGATAGCTATCGTATACGCCTCGTTATCCAGTAGCTACTGGATACCTTTGAAAGGGAGCTAGGGGTCGCAATGCCCACGATCGTATTTCTCAGTCCAAAGGGAGGGGTCGGAAAAACCACTTCCGCAATGATCCTCGCAAACCAACTGAGCCAAGGGGCTCCGGTCACCGTGATCGATGCCGATCCGAACCGGCCTTTCCAATCATGGGAGAGGGGAGGAAACGCGCCGGAAAACCTCAAAATCGTCGCCGATGCTGACGAAGAGAACATCATAGATAAGATCGAGGAAGCTGCGGTCGCCACGCCATTCGTGATTGTAGATCTTGAGGGAACTGCGGCCAAGATCGTGGTACTGGCAGTTAGTCAGGCGGACCTCGTGATTATCCCAACCCAAGGCTCACAGCTTGATGCCGAGCAGGCGGGCAGGGCGCTCAAGGTGATCCATCAGCAGGAAAAAATGTCGCGAAGCAAGGTGGATTATGGCGTGCTGCTAACGCGCACGAATCCAGCGATCCGTACGCGCACCACGAGCCACATCATGGAGGGGCTAGGGAACAACGCGATTTCTGTTTTCGACACCCAGCTCCATGAGCGCGAGGCCTATCGCGCAATGTTTTCCTTCCGGCAGACGTTGGACGGACTAAGAGACGAAGAGGTCGCCAACCTCGATAAGGCAATCGCAAACGCGAACGCGTTCACAATGGAGGTCGTAGATCGCCTGAGGGCGTCGAAGCAGGCTAGGGCAGGGGAGGCAGCATAATGTCGGAGCGAGCACCAGTATTCGGTGATCTAGGTGATTTTACACCACGTAAATCATCAGCTCGAATGGACCCGAAGGCCTTGGATCAGATCGCCAAGGAGAATGGGTTCCCGAGCAGGTCCGCTCGCGAAGAGCCGGGGGACAAAGAGTGGACCCAAGCACAACCTCGACAGGGCCGCCGTTACACAACGGGCAGAAATCGCCAGATCAATGTCAAGGCCACCGAGGAGACCATCAATCTTCTTTATTCCGTGGCTGACGAACTGAATCAACCGCTAGGCGCCGTCCTGGAGCTGGCGCTGAAAGCGCTAGTAGCTCAGCGCTCGGAGGTAACAAAGTAGCGGTATAGGGCTCATCAGTCCATTCGGCGGGCCACCATTAGATTAGAACCAATGCACCTTCGCTGAGTGTCAATGTAGGGAACCTGGAATATCAGGCCTGTCTTGTCGGTGGCTAGCCGGCGGCAACGCCATGCCCGACTGCCACGTGACATGTGCCACACCTTGCGCATTCATCAAGAGAGCGAGATCCTCGTCGCTGCGCGGGCCGGCGAGATTGTGGACGAGATGCACCGCCGTTGCCTGTGCGCCGGTATCAGTGAACATCAAGCTTGCTATGGGCTTGTCCTCTGCCAGGTTGACCCGCATTCCCTTGACGAAGCGCCTACGCGCTCTGACCGCCGAGGAAATCAGTTCCTGCTCCATCATGGTTTCATAGGGTAGCCATTCCCTTGTAACAGGCATCAGGCTGATTTCGTGGAGGTGAGGGGCACCGGCAGAGCTGATCGAGAAGGTGGCGGCAACAACCAGATGTCCATCCTCTCCGTGCAGCCGCCATAGCTCCTCCTCAGCGGCGAAGCGGCGGTGAACCCGGCGGGCCATGTCATCATCGAGCAGAAACGGCCAATCGGGAAGGTGCTTTACGATCAGACGTTCGCCAAAGCGGTCCCGATCGAACGCCTTCACCTCACCGATCATGATCATGAGGTTGTCGCGCGAGGCGTAGGCGTGTCCAAGTTCCGAACGCCGCCGCTTGGCAATCTCATCCTTAGCATCGAGCCGGAACGGCTCTGGAATAAACAGGACTTCTGAGAGGTTCGCGCCTCGTGCCTTACAGCCATGCGCTGCCTGCAGCAGCTCGCGCCGGATGAGGCCCCAGTAGCGCTTGTCAGCCATCTTCGGGTGCCAGTGTGTGAGCTGCGCTCGGTCCCAGAGATAGTGAAGCGTGCCCCGGATACTGAGGCGCTGACCATTGGACTTGATGGTAGGCTTGTCGTTGGTGAACGCGCTTGGCGCGGCGCGAGCTGCCCCGCGCGAGAGAGGGAAGGCGAAGCGCAGAGATGTTTCGCCGGTTTCCTCATTCTCCACGACGGCCGATCCCTTCACTTGTCCCAGGCCGGTCAGAGAATCGGGAGCCTCATAATGGTCGCACCAGGGCGCGTGTCGCGGGCCTGAATAAGGCCAGCGCGCGAGAAGATGCGCTCCGTTTCTAATAGCGATGTAGAGCGGGAGACTATCATCCGGGTGACACAGGCATAGCGGGCGATCCTTCAGCGTATAGGCACGGGCTAATAGAGGCTCGAAACCCGGATCGTCAGCGTCGATAATCTGACCTAAAATGCTGTAGCGCTGCATGACAAATCGCCCCCACAAAATCCGGCGTTCTGATCCAGTTATCGACCGAGTATTTACCAGAAGGAAAGCACGGGCGAGGGCATAGCGCAAGTGCAGAACCGGTACCGTTGCCGCCTCGCTCGCGTACCGCACAGGCCATTCGGCCTGTGCACCGCTACGCATTGCCAGCATCAGGGGGAATAAATTTTATTCCATTATCCGCCGATTTTGGAGGCGGTTTGCAGTCTCCGTCAAGGATGCACGGTTCCCCCAAATTTTTCTTTGAAAAATCTGCACCCCCACGCCCCGCTTCGCGGCGGCTTCGCCGTCCCTGACCGAGACTACAAACCCCCTCCGATGACGGTCCATCAATTCACATTTGATGGAGGTTATCATGTACGCAGAATATCATATCAGCACCATTGCAAAGCTCGACAATCAGGCCGCGTTCATCGAACGCCAACTGCGGCGCCACGAGCACTATTCCGCAACCATCGACTGGGCTGCTCTCTCGAACGAGCAGGCCGCGCGGGCTGCACTCGCCGAAGAAAGGCTGCTCAATGAATCGGCGGAAATTGCGCTGGAGATCGACTTCTATGCCGATCAGATGTCGCTGAGCTATGACTGGTCCGATTGATCAGATCGCCGCGAAGGCCGCACTCCAGAAGGTCGGCCTTCGTTGTCATTCTTCAGCGCCCTTTGGCAAACCGCGAAGAGGGACCAAGTCCCTCATGCGCTTCGCCAGCTCCGCCACCATCTTTCGAGCGATCAGGCGCCGATGCGACGAACGATTTCAGATGCTTCGAGAGTTGCGATCGCTTTGGCAATGGCTTTGGCGTTCGAGCGATCCATTGCAGGAATCTTAACCCGCTCCAATGCCTTCATCAGTACGTCCCGGCCTTCGTCCTGGGCCGCCTCGCGAGCCGCACGTTCCGCGGCATCGAGTGCCGCCATGCGTTCCTGAAGTTCGGCACGCTGGGCCGCAATGGCCTCAAGGCTGTTCGCGATCTTTTTGGGCCTTGCCATGACGTGATAGGACCTCCCTTGGCTCTCGCCCCTGCTTGGGCATCTGCGACAGCCCTATGGGGACGGTTGGCCCATGTCAAAGGACACACGTTACCCACAGGCCTCCGCCAGCTCTTGGGTCAGCGCTATGGCCTATGGATAACCTGCGGCGTTGGTGGTCCGTCCCCGCCGACTTCGCATCGGTGACAGGGCTGGTGGCGACAAGCGCCACGACTGATGGCCTCCTTTCAGCGGCATGACGATTGTCCATATGTACAATCATTGGAGGCCCTTGCCGCTGCGCTCTCGGCGGCATGAATGTCGCCTCACTAGATAGACCGCATCCGCGCACGCTTCTCGCTCAGGCCCGGCAGGGCAGGGGGTGCCTGCCGGAGTTCAATAGACGGCCGAGGCCGAAAATCCATGTTGCCGGGGATGGGTCATGCCCACCCCTAGAATGACCTTTCAGGTCTGCACACCGTATGCGCGGTGCGAGAAACCTAAATGCCAAGAAATGCCCTATTTATAAGGTATTACGGCGTTATTGGATTTCATTATGGGTATTGGTTTCCAATAACAGACCCCCAGCGCGTGGTATTGGTATCCAATACCGTCTTACTGCATTGTTTTTGGGTGCGTTTTGGTGGGGCCGGCGTATTGGATTACAATATTCCCGGTATTGGTATCCAATACCCCGCTCTTGGAGACGAGGCGACTTTTGACATGCTGAGGCCGTTCTTGTAGAGCGGATATGCGCTTTGCCTTGCGTAAGAACCACCAGCCCGAACGGAGTTTCGGGTTGTGTCGATACATACAGTCAAGCTGACCGATGAATTATCGGAACGTCTTGCCATTCGCTCGGTGGAAACTGGGGCAACGAAGTCCGAAATCATCCGGGCTGCGGTGGAACTGTTTTTCGATCTGAATGCAGGAAGGGGTGCCAATCCGTCCCGTCTAGCGCTGGTATGCGAATATAATCAGCTGGTCCTTGATTACTGGCTGATGACGACGGCCCCCGAGAAGAAAGACGAACTGCTGGAAGCTGCGCGCGAGCGCCTGGCGCGGCACCATGGCGGATAAGCGCGCGCCGGCACCCCGGATCAAGGCAAGATCAGGGCAGGGTGAGCCACGTCATAACTCGACCCATTTCACGCGCGGTTCGCAGCTGATCGGTCATCAATGGTCGATGATGTGGCGGGCAGGGCGGATGCCGTTTTTGGCGTGGGCCGGCACCTTCCTGGGGTTGTTGTGGCTACGCCTGTTTCTGATCCTAGACGATCATGAGTTTCGCATGGTTTCGATGCGCTCGCTGTCGTGGCTCTGGGATCATATCGGCTTCGATCCGATGAAGCGCGTGAACGTCACATTGGCCGACGGAAGCGTGCAGCAGACCTATATGGGTTACGTGCCCTTCATGCCTCCCGTACAGGAAGCGTGGAACAAGTTTGTATGGGCCTTTGTCGGCAGCGCGATCATCGCGACAGCTATCGCCGCGCTCTTCACTTTGTGGTTCGTGATGCACGCCAGAAGTCGCTCGAAGGCGATGATGGAAGAGCATCATGAACGGGGTAGCGAGCTGACATCGCGCGCACATCTCGTGAGCGTTATCGAACGACATAACGAGCAGCAAGTGCGCAAGATTGCTGCGCGGGAATATCCCGGAATGAGCTTTTCAAAAGTGCTCGATCTCCCCCGCGACGAGCGCGCGCGGCGTAACCTCCTGCGTCCGTATTCGATCGCGACGGTTCCATTTCCCCATGGTCGCGAACAGAATCATGTCATGGTGTTCGGCACCACCGGTGCGGGCAAGACAACGGTCCTGCGTGACTTGATTTCTCAGGCCGTCGAGCGAGGGCAAAACTGCGTCATTTTCGACTTGACCGGCCACTATGTCGAGGCTTTCTATGACGAGAACCGCGACCATATCCTGAACCTGACCGACAAGCGCTGTCGCAACTGGTCGGTGTTCCATGATTGCGACACACAGGCTGAGTTTGTCGCCGCCGCAAGCGCGCTCATTCCCGATGAGGACGGCGCCGATGGCGGCTTCTGGGAACGCGCAGCACGAATGCTGTTCGTCGAAATGTGCGTGAAGCTGAAGGCCGAAGGGCAGGGGACCAACAAGGCTCTCTCAGACAAGCTGCTGACTGCGAAGCTCACGGACATTTATGCCAAGCTTAAGGGCACGGTTGCAGATCCTCTGACCTCGCCTGATGCCGCGCGGATGGCGAACTCGATCCGGGGCGTTCTCAACTCCCACGGTGATGCTTTGCGGTTCCTGCCTACGGAAGGCCCAGCCTTTTCGATCCGAGACTGGGTGCGCGACGAAAGCCGGGGTGGCTCCAATCTGTTCATTACCTCGCGACATGTTGATATGCCGCTCAATCGCGCGCTCGTCAGTGCCTGGATGAACATCGCGATCCATACGCTGATGACCATGCCGCACACGGCGCGGTTGCGGACCTGGTATGTGTTCGACGAGCTTGGCGCTCTCCACCAGTTGCCGGCCCTGGAGGACGGTCTGCAGACGGCCCGTTCGTTCGGTGGCGCGTTCGTGCTTGGCGTTCACAGCCTGGCCCGCTTGCGCATGACCTATGGCGAGGAGGGCGCGAGAAACATCACGAGCCTCGCCTTCACCAAGGTCATCCTCGCCACCGGCGACGCCGAGACGGCCGATGAATGCTCCAAACTGATCGGCACCCGTCAGGTGCGGACCATGGACGAGGCTTATTCCTATGGCGCGCATGAAGCGCGCGACGCGTCGACGATCAGCCCGAGCCGCCGCGAAGAGCCGCTGGTGTTTCCCGACGACATCATGTCGCTGCCCAACCTCCATGCCTATTTGCGGTTTCGTGAGGGTTTCCCGGCAGCCTATGTGCAGGTTCCCTATGTCGCCTATCCGGCGCAGGCACAGGGCTATCTCCCAGCGCCGCCGCCGCCATTGGTGGCGCCGCGCGACGATGCCGACGAAGAGAGCGAGGGCGGGGAGGGCGGTCGCGGTGCGCAGCAGGCTTCATCACCAGACGTTGCGCAGCGCGATGCTGACAGTTTGTCGACCGATCTTGCAGATCAGGGACCGGCGTCGCCAGATGCAGCGGTCGTCCCGCCAGATGGCCTTCCATTGCAGGACCAGCTCGGGATGCAGGGCGCTGGCTCTGCGCAACCCGATCAGGTCCAGCACGACGTTGCCACAGACAAGGCGGTCACAGGACACGAGCCTGCCAAACCCGTCAGCAAGGACGATGAGCTGGCCGCCAGCAAGCTCGCCAAACGGGAAATGGCGATGTCGTTCCGAAAAGAGGAGCGTGATCGCGACTCCGCGCTGGATCTGGATCTGTGAGCGGGCGTGATCGGCGCGCCGCCGAAGGGAACTGAGCGACATGCTGTCCATGGGAACGGTCCGCTCCGCCGGCGGCGCTGCCACATATTTCGCCAGCGACAACTACTATACTGCCGAACAGTCGGTGGAATCCTCGCAATGGGCTGGGCAGGGTTCGGCTGCGCTTGGCCTCGACGGCCAGGTCGAGCACAAGACCTTCGAGAAGCTGCTGAACGGCGAGCTGCCAGACGGCCGACAGGTCGGGACGCCGGGCAAGCACGCGCATGGCTCGGATTTCACTTTCTCAATGCCCAAGAGCGCGAGCCTGCTGGCCTATCTCTCGGGCGACAAGCGTCTGCTCGATGCCAATCGCAAGGCGGTCATAGCCACCATGAAATGGGCCGAGAAGAACCTTGCTGAAGCGCGGGTGAAGATTGACGGCAAGGACGTGGCCGTGCGCACCGGCAACCTCGTCTATGCGCTGTTTCCGCACGACACGAGCCGCAGCCTCGACCCGCAGGCGCATATCCATGCTGTCATCGCCAATATGACGCAGATCCCCGAAAAATATCGTGCGCCCGATAAGGTCGATCCGGCCACCGGAGAGGTGGTCCGCGATGACGGGTGGCGGGCCTGGCACAATGGCGCGATGTGGAACGCCAACACGACGCTCGGCTCTATCTATCATGCGACGCTCCGCAAGGAGATCGAAGGGCTGGGCTACAAGACCCGCCTCGAGGGCAAGCATGGCGCGTTCGAGATCGAGGGGGTCAACAAGGAATCCCTGGAGGGCTTTTCCAAGCGCCGGGCTGACATCAAGGAGCGCGCGGATGAGCTGGGCATCCAGTCGCGAGAGGGGATGTTGGCCGTGGCCTTGCGGACCCGCGATCCCAAGCTCGATGCCGGCGACCGCGCCGAGCTGCTGGACAAGTGGCGCACCGAGGGCGCTGAATATGCCTATAATGGCGATGCGGTTTACGCGCAGTCGCTGCGCCAGGCTGAGCCGGGGCGCATTGCGCGCGGCTATCAGGCCGTCACGGACGCTATTCGGGGTGCGATTGCGATGCTTGGGGAGAAAGCCGCGCGCGCCGGCGATCCTCTCATCGACCGCGACCTGGCCCGGGCCACGCGCGACCCCGCTGTCGCCAGCGCCCAACATGCGGTGGCGAGTGCCATTCACGTGCTGACCGAGCGGGAAGCGGCCTTCAAGCCCCAGGACGTGTTGAAGACGGCGCTTGATCTTGGCTTTGCCAATGTGACCCACGAAGAGGTCGAAGCGCGCGTCGCCGCGCTGACGGCCAAGGGCGAGCTGATTGCTGGCTCGTCGGGGCGCCTCGATGAGGGCGGCGATCTCCTCACGACAAGAACGGCGCTGGCTCAGGAGCAGGCGATCCTTTCCGGCATGGACGAAGGGCAGGGCAGGGGCCGTCCGCTCATGGATGCGGGCGTTGCAGCCCACACCTTGCAGCAGTTCGCCGGCGATCGCGCGCTCAATCATCAGCAGCTCGCCGCCGCGATCGATCTGGTCTCCAGTCCGGACCGGTTCGTTCTCGTGCAGGGCCGCGCCGGCGCTGGCAAGTCGACGATGTTGCAGCCCGTGGCGCTGGCCGAAGCCATGGATACCGCGATCCGTGCCACGAGCGCGCAGGGCATGCAGATCCTGCTTCTCCAGAGCGATCCCAAGGGCGAAGCGCAGGCGCTGGCGTTCCAGAACAAGATGGTTGCGGATCTTCGCGCTGACACCGGCATGGAAGCCTCGACCGTTCACGGGTTCCTCTCAAAAACCGAGCGGTTCCTGAAACCCGATGCCGATCCGGTGAAGCTGGAGCAGGCCAAAGCGGACCTCGCCGGCAAATATCTGATCCTCGATGAAGCATCGATGATCTCGACCGAGCAGATGAGCAAGCTCGTGGCCGTCGCCAATCTCATGGACGTAGGCCGCCTCGCGATCATCGGCGACCGCAAGCAGCTCAGTGCGATCGAGGCCGGCAAGCCGTTCGCGATCATGCAAGCCCGGCGCATCCGGGATGAGCAGGGGGTGAGCGAAGTCAACATCAACATGCGCCAGAAGACGCAGACGATGCAGCTCGTCGCCGATCTTGCCGATCGCGGCAATATGCTGGGCGCCGTGTCTGTACTGGGCAACCGCGTCGTAGAGACCAAGGACCGTGTAACGGATGCCGCCGAGGCCTGGCTCGGTTTGTCGCCCGAAGATCGCACGCGCACGACGCTGCTGCCCTCCAGCAAGGATGCCCGCGCCCAGATCAACGAGATCATCCAGTCCGGCTTGAAGGAGGAGGGCACGCTCACCGGCGAAGGCCGCGCGTTCGTCGTTCGCGAGCGCATCGGCCTGACCCATGAGGAGCTGCGCTATGCCCATTTCTGGAAACAGGAACAGGCAAGCGTGCTGGAGGTCCGCGCCTCCCGCAATCCGCTTGGCCTGGCCAAGGGCGAATATCGCATCGCACGCATTTACGAGAACGGCCGCGTCGGGCTCGTCGACGAAAGGGGGCGCAAGCACCGCATCGATCCACGCGCGATCAGTTCGACGGATCGGCATGACGGCCTGCAGCTCGCCAAGGAGAAACAGATCCGCCTGCACGATGGCGAGACGATCCGTTGGACCGACAGCGACAAGCGGGAAGGGCGGGGGATGCTCAACGCCACGATCGCGCAGGTCACGAAGGTGGATGCCGATTCCGTCACGGTGCGCCTTTCCAGTGGCGAGGGCCGGGTGCTGATGAATGGCGATCCGATGCTCAAGCGCATCGATCTGGCCTATGCGATCAACACGCATATGGCGCAGGGCATCACCAACCACACGGTCTTTGCGGTGATGGGCGCGGCCGAGCGCAATTTGTCGAATGCCCGCGCCTTCCTCGTGAACATGACCCGCCAGCAATATGATGTGCGGCTCTTCACCGACGACAAGAGCAAGCTCATTGCCCAGCTCTCCCGCAATGCCGGCGACAAGTATTCAGCGCTTGAGGTTACGGGCAAGCTGGAGGTTGAGAGCATCCTGAAAGGGCAGGGCGGGCTCGGGACAAAGGCGACTGCCGATCTGGCAAAGCTCGATCTTGGTGGGCTGTCCGACCGTGCTGCGCCTATGGGCGCCAATGGCGCGAAGCAGGAGGCTCCGGCACCTGCACCTGCACCTGCACCGGCACCGCAGCGCGATCGATCCAGATCGCTCGAACTCTGACCCAACGCCACCAGGACCACCAACCATGCGCCTCATCCTTATCCTGCTCGTGCTGATCGGCCTCGTGCTGTCTTTGGACCGAAATTTCGGGATCAAGTCGCCGCAGGCCTTTCTCGACCCGACGCCGGCGATGCGGGTGAGCGGTTGCCACGCGATCGACGGCGATACGCTGCGATGCGGAGGACGGCGCATCCGCCTGCTCGGGATCGATGCCGCCGAGCTGCCCGGGCACTGCCGGCGCGGGCGCGACTGTGCCCCCGGTGATCCGGACGCCCAGCATCGCGCGCTCAGGCGCGCGGCCGCCGGCGACCTGCTCGTGCGTCCGATCAAGAAGGATCGCTACGGCCGCCTCGTCGCCGTGGTTGAGACTCCCGAGGGGCAAAACCTCAGCTGCGCCATGCTGGAGGCTGGCGCGACCTACAAATCCCAATGGGATGACGGCAACCGCATCATGACGGTGTGCCCGATGACTGTCGTAAGAAAGGGGACAATCGAATGAAGATGAATGCACTGAGGCTGGCTGCGATCGGCGCGGTCGCGATCGCGACGACGCCAGCGGCCAATGCGCAGGACTCCCAGCGTGTTACAGAACTCTACCACATTTTCGATTTCAAGACCGATGCCAAGCGCGCGCCGATGATCAAGGCGCTGCAGGACGGCCTCAATCCGAACATCTCAAACTCGGATACGACGACGCCGCTCGTCATGGGGCCACCGCCCGAGAAGCCGGCTCGGTTCCGTCTCGTGAATCCGTTCGAGAACAGCCCATTCGCCGGCATGGTGTCCAGCGCCCAGATGGCGAGCGTCAAGCAGGCGCGCTGCGATGGCGCGGTCTGGATCAGCTCGGCCGTGCGCAAGGTGCGCGGATCTCAGCAGCTCATGATGACCATGTGCCTGTTCCCCTATGTCGAGGGCTATCAGCTCAACGTCTACGCGGTCGACATCAAGGAGCAGGGTGGGGGACTATCGGCCCGGCTCGGCCGCGCGCTTGGCCAGGCTGTGGTCGGCAAGCCCGACGACTGGACCAACAAGACCATCCTCGACGTTGTGCGCCGCGTCCGGACCGACACGGGAGCCACCGTCACCTATGTCGAAGGTCAGCCCGAGTTCGTGGGTGCGCCCTGGGAAGATGGCCCGCGCATTACGCCGGGGGAGGGCGATAAAACAGTCGATCCGAATTGAGAGGTAGAGGGGGGCCGGAGAACGCCGGCTCCTCGCCGCTGTTGCGGACATTCCAGTCCGCGTGGAGGCAGCAGGAAACCGGCCGTATGTTCAGCGTCGCAATGCGGCTGTCTCGAAACTTAACCTGCTTTTGACACTTGGGTGGCAGAATCGCATGATGTCTCGGCAGTATCCCCGTCGGAACTTCAACAAACGGCACGGAAAGCGGCGTCCTTCACGACCGGAAACGACGCTTGAGACGGCCATCCGTTATAGCATCATCGCCGCTGCTTCCGGTGTCGGCATCGCTTTCGCCACTCACACATGGGAGGCGGCACAGAAGCGTCAAGCGATCCTCGATGCTCTACCGGTTGGATATTCCTACTCGGGCTGTGACCAAGTCCGCGCGGCAGGCGTCGCGCCAATTCGAAGCTACGAGCGAGGGTTTTCCGAGCGCTTGGACGGCGATGGAGACGGTATCGGTTGCGAGCCTTACCACGGGCAATAATCGCGTCCCTGGCGGGCACTGGGCCGCCCCTTAAAACCTGACATAAGGTCATCAAGGTCGTCGCGGCATAACAATCGACCATTAATGGGACAAACCCGTTATTCCCGCAAGGTCCGCTGAACGACAGCTATCACCAGATTCGGCCGTTCGGCAGACCGCTCCTTGGACCGCCTACGCGAAAGTCTGGTGGGAAGCCGCCAGGTGGGTTTCGGGGAATTCGCAAAGATAGCTGCCAATCTGACTGACCGCAGATCGGAACTGGGAAAGCGTCAGCCTCCCCGAAAATCTCTTAGCCTGAGCGCTGTAGCTGCTGGAACACGCCAAGCCGATCCGTGATCTGCCAATGGCCTGTCAGCCGATCTTCGCTGTCGAACGTGTAGACCGTCGCGCCCGACATACGGATCACCCGGCCGGTTGCCGGGAACCCCGCCAAGTCACCTCGATGCGTACCGTTCCAAAGCCAGGTCATCACGACATTATCACCCTCGGCGAACAATCCCTGAGTGTCGAACCGTTGGTCGGGGAAAGCAGCTCTCGACTTTCGAACCCGATCTTTGAAACCGGCGCGATCAAGCGTTCTGCCCTCCCAGGGATCGCCGGGATCGTGATGGATGGTGTATGTCTCCGCGACATAGCCATCAGCCGCGTCTGCATCGCCGCCATCCCAAACCTGTCGTATGAAAGCGGCAAGCCGCTGCTTACGCTCATCCACGGTGATCATGATTGCGCCTTGCTCGGGTTCGGCTGGGCGAGTGCCAGCGCATGGTCCTGAATGTCCTGCGGCCACGTCGCCATTCGCTCGGCGAAAGTCCCATCCTCACCAGCGAACAGGGCGCGGATCGCTTCTTCGTAACCTGGCAAATCGCCGGCCAGCGCCGACAGGAAGCGATAGGTACGCTCGTGTGCTGCCTTACGGTCGGCCTGACCACCATCGGCGCGGCGCGCTTCGTCAACGAGACGACGCAATGTCTGCGAGGCTCCCCCCGTTTGCCTTCCAAGCCATTCCCAATGTCGCGGTAGCAGGGTCACTTCACGCGCAACCACGCCCAGCTTCGGCCGGCCTCTCGATCGGTTAGACTTAGCCGCCAAGGCCTCAAGCTCGCCATGCTCGGTCAATCGCGTGACGATCTCTGCTGTGGTGCCTCGAAGATCGAGGTCGATCACGGCACCAGAAGCATCATCGAAGGTGAGGATCGAACCTTGCGATTGGCCTTCCCACGCTTTGATCGCCAACGCCACGTCAATCAGCGCCCCGCTCGCGAGGCGCTTGGTGCCGGCGAAGGCGGTACAGGGAGCGGACAGATACTCGGACATGCGCCTTTATAGCCGGGTATAATCGTGCGTCAATTCATCCGGACAATATTGCGCGATCTGCTCCATCGTTGTAGGGCTGACGCAGCAGCAGGAGGATGGCGCATGCACGGGGAAGATCGAAGGGCGGCTGTTGCGGCCTATAAGGAGAGAGAAGTTGAATCGGGCATCTACGCTGTTCGATGCGGGCCAACGGATCGGATGTGGGTCGGCAGTGCTCCCGATCTATCCACTATCCAGAACCGCCTGTGGTTCACGCTACGGCAGGGGAGCAATTCGCATCGTTCTCTTCAAGAGGCGTGGGCATCTTATGGGAGCGAGGCTTTCACCTTCGAGGTTGTCGCGAGACTGGTCGACGGGGATTATCCTGGCTACACCCGCACCACCGCGCTCAAAAGCCTGCATGCGCATTGGGTCGAGAAATTGAACGGCATCCGTATATAGCGAGTACCCGGTGGAGCTCTCCGATCAGGAGCCCTCGACAGCGCAACCCAACGTACCGCCGAATGGCCAGTTTCGGGGGGACACGCAGATCGATGGAACGGCCTTAAGTGGTCGCCTCCCGTCCGGCAGAGTCGTTACCCTCGAATAGCTGCTCACGCCGAAATCGGTCGTCCGGCCGGCTCGGCCGAACGTCTTGATGTGGTCGTCATCGGCGAACCGTGCTGTCGTCTCGGCCGGTGTCGACTCGCTGCATGATCTGGAACGATGTGCTCTGTGCAACATTTAGTGTCCGGTAACAGGGCGAAACCAATGACATCCGTGCTTATTGTGGAAGACGAGATTTTCATCGCGATGGAGATCGAGCGAATTCTAGAGGAAGCCGGATACAATGTCGTTGCCATAGCGGCTGACCACGCGGAGGCGTTGTCGGTGGGACCAACCGCCCAACTGGCCTTTGTTGATCTCAATCTGCGTGACGGCCCGACGGGGCCGCAGATCGCGCACGAACTCGCATCTCGTCACGGCATTCGGGTCGTCTATGTCACAGCCAATCCATCTCAGATTGGCGAGCCGGCGCCGGAGGCCATCGGCTGTATCCGTAAGCCTTTTACGCCGGATGCCATATTGGCTGCCGCGGCCCAAGCGATCTCGGGCGGCGTACTTGCCTCCGGCCATGAGGCTATTCTCAGGCTCTGAGAGCGGACACTGGCGCGCGATGTAGCGATGAACACGGTACTGTCAGCTCGAGTCGCAGTCCGTTGGAGTTCCAGTCACGTTCGATTTTACCGCTCAATTGCCGGATCGCGCTGAGTTCGATCAACTGTGTCCCGAACCCGGAATTTGCGGGCTGGGAAATAGCCGGTCCACCGACTTCATGCCATTCCAGTCTCACCGACTTGTTATCCGATTCGCTCCGGAGATGCACTGTACCTTCAGGCACCGACAGCGAGCCATATTTGGCGGCGTTGGTCGCCAGTTCATGAAAGACCAGTGCGAGCGGCGTCGCTGATCGGTCATCGATAGTGACATCCTCACCCTCGATATGTACCCGCTCGACATAGACGCCCAAAAGCTCGCGCAGCATGCCAAGAAGACTGTTTTGCCCTGTTTCGGGCCGCGACGCCTCGCTGTGAGGCCGCACGAAGTCGTGGGCGCGGCCAAGCGCCATGATGCGATCGCGCAGGTCGTTTGCCACGTCCCGAGCCTCGGGGTGGTGCCGCGTGGAAAAGCTGATCAGACCGGTGATTACCGAGAATATATTTTTGATCCGGTGGCTGAGTTCCTGCGCCACCACCTCGCGCTGTGCCTGAATCATCTTCTGGTCGTGGATATCCGTACAGGTACCAAACCACCGCGTGATTGTCCCGCTGTTATCGCGAATGGGAAGTGCCCGACCGAGCGTCCATCGGTACTCGCCATGTGCGTTCCGAAGGCGGTACTCGATTTCATAGGGATCGCCGCTCTCCAGCGAATGTCGCCAGACCGACCATGCTCGCTCTTGGTCATCGGGATGGAACATGCCGTTCCAGCCTTCACCGTCCGTGGAGCCGGGTTCGACGCCGGTAAATTCGTACCAACGCGCATTGTAATAGTCGTGGAAGCCGTCAGGCCTCGTTGACCAGACCATCTGCGGCATCGTATCGGCGAGCACCCGAAACTTGGCTTCGCGCTCATGCAGCTCTCGATCGCTACGACGGCTCGAGCGTCGTGATATGAGAAACAGCATGATGTTTGCCGCGAGGACCTTGAGGCCTTGCCGTTGCGTCACAGTGAGGCCCGAGCGCGGTTCACTGTCAATGACGCAAAGCGCGCCCAGACGGATGCCGTCGTCAGACACCAGCGGGGCGCCAGCGTAGAAGCGAATATGAGGTTCGCCGGTAACCAGCGGATTGCCTCTAAAGCGAGGATCCCGCTGCGCATCGGGAACGACCATGATGTCTTCGCCAAGCATCGCATGGGCACAGAAAGATTGCTCGCGCGGCGTTTCTCGTGCGTTGAGACCAGTGCGGGCGGGAAACCATTGCCGCGTAGCCTCTACAAAGCTGACCAGTGCTATCGGGGCGTCACACAATTTTGAGGCAAAGTCCGCGATCGCCTTGAGCGTGGCGTCATTCTCCAGCGCGGGTAGATCAAAGCTCTTCATCTTGGCGGCGCCCTATCGTTTGTTTCAAGTGCTTTGGCCCGCTGTCGCTCCGGCGTACACCGAAGCACGGAAATTGCTGATTTCGGAAAGGAGGCGGGGAAAATATGTTCGAGAGCAGTCGCGGGACCGCTGTCTCTGCAGCGATCCCATCAACAGTTCAAATCTTGTCGCCGAGCGCGCCTTTGACGCTGCCCTTCACATCCTGACCCGTGCCTTTCAGCTTTTGCGCTTCGCCCTCGGCGACCAGCTTCTCATCATCGGTCGCCTTGCCGATCGTTTCCTTCGCACTGCCAACAGCCTTATTGCCTGCAGCGTTCAATTTATCGGTGAGCTCGCCCATCTTCAGTTCCTTCGTTTTGACACAGCTAGACGCGGTGCCACCAAAACCCGGACGGACGGACGTGGGTTCCCAGAGAGCAAGCGTTAACCGTCGAGAGCGATGGGCGGGAGGGGCGGACGCACGGCCTTTAGCGCTTGAATAGTACCCTTTCCCGCATCTCGATTAAGTCAGCTCAGCCATCCCGTCCCCAGTGCAAATGTAGTGGCGTTCACACTTCGTTCTATCTATATGGCAGCGAAAGACTTTGAGCGGAATAGCGCGTGACAGATGCCAACGAAGACGCTCGCATTCTTGCAGAGCTTACCCGAGCGGGGAGCGGCCCTGATCCTTTCGCATCCGCCGTCCGCGCGACGCGGATGCCGATGCTGATCACCGATCCCAACCAACCCGACAACCCCATCGTGTTCGTCAATGATGCCTTCTCGCGGCTGACCGGGTATGCCCGGCATGAAATTTTGGGGCGCAATTGTCGTTTTTTGCAGGGGCCGGAGACAGATCGTGATGAGGTTGCGCGGCTGCGCGAAGCGATCTCCGCGAAAACGCCAATTGAGTTGGACCTGCTCAATTACAAAAAGGACAGCGCGACATTCTGGAATCGTGTGCTGGTGTCGCCTGTTTTCGATGGCGATGGCACGCTGTCCTACTTCTTTGCCTCCCAGTTTGACGTCACGCTCGAGCGTGAGCGTTTGGTCCGGTTGGAGCAAGAGCGCTTCGATCTGGAATCCGAGGTTGCCCGGCGTGACGCCGAACTGATCGCTAGCGAGCAGCGACTTCGCTTTGCCTTGAAGGCAGGGCAGATGGGGTCATGGAGCCTCGACATCCAGTCTCAGCGCATGATCGCGTCTGAAGGATGCAAGGAGAATTTCGGCAGGCCCATCAGCGAGCCTTTTTCCTATGAAGACCTAATGGCGGCTGTCCACCCTGATGACAGGACAATGAGGGATGAGGCGGTGGCGGCTGCGATAGCCAGTGGTTCGTTGCTCGATGTTGAGTATCGACTTCTCACCCCAGGCGGCGAGGAGCGCTGGGTCCAGGTTCGAGGACAGGCAAACTACCGTGCTGACGGCACGCCACTTGCGATGATCGGCGTGTCGCAGGACATCACCGGCCGGAAGCGTGCCGAGGAGCATCGAGCACTTCTTGCCGGCGAATTGAGCCACCGCGTGAAGAACAGCCTTGCTATGATCCAGGCTGTCATTTCGCAGACCCTGCGTCGAGCAAGCTCGCTTGAGGAAGCCGGTGAGACGCTGCAGGCCCGCGTGTTAGCCATGGCTGCCGCAAATGATATACTGGTTCAACAAAGCTGGAAAAGCGCTTCACTGCGCGAGCTTCTTCAGCGCACCTTGGCCCCGTTTGGTGCGAAGGACGGAGCGCAGTTTCATCTTGCTGGGCCCGACGTTCAAATTCCCCCCCGCATCGCGACGTCACTCGCGCTTGGCATGCACGAGATGGCAACCAACGCCTCGAAATACGGCGCGCTGTCAGTCGATTCCGGTGAAGTACGGATTGTGTGGGAGATTGACAGCAGTTCCGGGGCCAGGCGCTTGCTCCTGCGCTGGTCCGAGAGTGGCGGTCCAACCGTATCGGCGCCTGATCGGACTGGGTTTGGGACCACCTTGATCGAACGCGTTCTGGCGCGCGATACGGGTGGTGCAGCCAAAATCGATTATGCCGCTGAGGGGGTTATCCTTGCCATCGAAATCCCTTTGTTTGATGACGCCTTGGAGATTTGATGAGAGGGCCGCACCATGGTCTTCGCGCGCTTCTCTAGCCTTGCGGATGTAATGACTTACCAGCGGGATCGTCGCCATTGGCGAGCCTCGATCAGAGGGTATGCAGCGTCCGCGACTGTCAAAACTGCTAACGGCAAATTTCGGCTTAAAGAGACATTCCCAGCGACCAATCAAAATGTCGTTGTTTGGTCGGAAGCGGTCGCCACGGCGGGCATTGGAAGGGTCGAAATGGCTCCCTGAAGCTTGCGCTTCGTTGATGAGGTAAATTTGCACCGTGATGGAATGACATCGATCAGGCCTTGATCAGAGCTATTGTTGACTAGTCGACGGTCAGTGCGGCCTCATGGGCGAGGTTTACGAAAATGGCCCCGTCACGCGAAAAGTAGTCAGACGGGCTTCGTCGAGCTCACGGCGGATCGAAGAAAATAAGAGCCCCGATTCTCCTAGTCGCTTGAACCGCCCTGGCTACGGAGTCGGATTAGGAGGCACTATAAGCAGCACCGCATAGAGTGCATGTTCGACTTTTCCGACATCAACTTCGCAAGCGCTCCTACAGTCAACGGCTCGACGATTCAATTGAGGAGACCGCGCTGGTATCTACAATCTAGACAAAGTTGATTTCGGAAATCATTATGCAGAGGAGCAAAAATTGAAAGTGAAGCTAGGCCGGGAGCACCCTGCCAAGCAGGGAGCTAACTCTCTGCTAGTACAAGGAGGGGGGGCGTGCTGAGAGGCTTCGATTTCGGGAGAGCTTTGATGGAACCCGTGTTGCGGCTTGGTCTAATGAGCTTTGATTTCCAAAAAGCCGTGCGATTTGGACAAATCTGAGTGCGCTGCCTCGCAAGTAAACGAAGATTGAGCGGATTCGTCAGTTTTCGATTTATCGGGATGATGCTTTTGGGGCTCGATAACCTCGGGCGAGGAGGAACGGCCGGATGAATCGGCTACAACCGCGCCGACCCCTTGTATGGCTCTTCCTGCTGCCTGCGCTGATGATCCCGCTGCTGCTGGCGTCGACGCTGACCTGGCTGCAGAGCGAATATGACCGTTGGGAAACGCTGCGTCTGGAAGCTCTCGCATCCAACTCCCGCAGAAACCAGGTCAGCGATCTGCTGTCCATCATGCGATCGGCTGAGACAAGCCAGCGGGGCTATGCGATCAGTGGCGATGAGGCGCTCCGAGCCCGATTTGTCGAGGGCGAGCGCGCAACGCGCCGTTTATTGCGCGAGCTGCACAGGGCGTATGGCGGTGACGTCGTCCAGCAAGCCAAGCTATCCGACCTCGATCAGACGGCAGATGCGAAATTCGCCGAGATGGAGGAGGTGATCCATCTGCGTGACACGCAGGGCACTGCCGTCGCGCTTGGTCGGATCAGCGATGGGCAGGGCCAGCGGTTGATGGCCAGGTTTGAACAACTGGCGGGCCAATTGATGCAACGCGAGATCGCCACGGGCGCGCAGCGCGTCCAGGCCGTGCAGGCGCGATCCGCGACCATCCAGCGGGCGATGTGGATCATCCTTGCCATCGGAAGCATTGTGTTAGCCGTCATGCTCTGGTTGCTGTGGCGGCAACGGCAAGCGCAATACCGTATCGCGCTCGCGAGCTACGATGCCGCCAAGCGCAATCAGGCAATCCTCAATGGCACGGCCGATCCGATCCTCATCATCAACCCAAGCGGAACGATCGAGATGATCAATCCCGCCGTCACGCGCACGCTGGGCTATGAGGGGCACGAGCTCGATCGTCGTGACATCAGTGTCGTCACCGATATCGCGCCGGGAAGCGGCAGCTTTCACGAGCGGGTCGGCCTGATCGACGGCGTGTTGAAGGTCAGCTTCTTCCATGAGCAACTTGTGCGCGACCGCAGCGGCAAGATGATCCCGTTCGATATCGCGCTTGGCACCATGCGCTTGCCGGATGGAGACCATCTCGTGATGTCCCTGCGCGACATCACCGAGCGCCGCCGTCTCGACCAGCAGAAAAACGACCTCATCTCCTCGGTCAGCCATGAACTGCGCACGCCGCTCACCTCGATCATCGGCGCGCTGTCGCTCCTGAACGCCGAAGCGGGCGGGGAACTGCCTGAAGGCGCGCGCGAGCTGGTCGGCATTGCCGAAAATAACGGCCGCCGCCTGATTCGGCTGATCAACGACATGCTCGATGTTGATCGGATCGAAGCCGGGCGGTTCCAAATGTCGATGGCCCAGGTCGATCTGCGCGATATCGCTTTGCGTGCCTGCGAGAATTTTGACGGGCTTGCCCGCTCGCAAGGCGCCGCATTGACGTGTCATGTGCCGGAGGCGCCGGTGATCGTTGAAGTGGATGACGATCGCATTCTTCAGGTGATCGGCAATCTCGTTTCCAACGCGCTCAAATATACGCCGGGGCAGGGCCGTGTGCAGATTACCGTGCGCCACGGGCGGCACGATGGCGAGGCGATCGTGCAGGTGGACGACGAAGGGCCGGGCATCGCTGCTGAATTCCGTTCGCGAATCTTCGGCCGCTTCGAGCGCGCGATCGAGCATGAAGGGACTGCAGGCACCGGTCTCGGGCTCGCCATCGCGCAGGAGATCGTCAGCCGTCATGGCGGCAAGATCTGGTTTGAGGATCTTCCGACGGCCGGCACGCGCTTCGTCTTCTCGCTCCCTGCATCTGAGTCGGCGACCGTCACCGGCGGTCTGGACCTTGAGACCAGCATCCTGATTTGCGAGAGCGACCCGCAAGTGGGGCTGTCCCTGCAATCCGTCCTCGCAAGTGAGGGCTATGTCAGCCACCTCGTCACTAATGCCATGGCAGCCCGCGAAGCCATCGCGGAGCATGGTTACACGATGCTGCTGCTGGACATGGCGCTGGAAGATGCCAACGCTTTCGAGATCGCGCGTGATCTGCGCCAGCAGACGGGGCCTGACAGCCTCTCGATTCTGGTGGTGTCTCCACAGAATATGGACGCGCCTGCGACCCGTCTCTCGCTGGACCTGGTCGACTGGATCGAAAAGCCCGTCGATGTCCCGCGATTGAAGGCCGCTGTTTCCGCCGGTGTCCCGTTCGGAACGAGAGAGCGGCCGACCGTCCTCCATCTCGATGACGATCAGGATACGCTGGACGTCACGGCCATGGCGTTGGCTGGTGAAGCCGAAATCTTCAAGGCCCGCTCGCTGGAGCAGGCCCGCACCCTGCTTGCCAGGCGCCAACCCGATCTGGTAATCCTCGATTATCATCTGGAGCACGGAACGGGGCTCGATCTACTGCCTGACTTATTCACCGCAGATGGTATCGCAATTCCAGTTATCATCTATTCCGCGCAGGACTTGCGGTTCGACGATCTTACTCCGGTCGATGCGGTGCTCCTGAAATCTCGTGCGTCCATGCCCGATCTCAAGGCGACCATTCGCCGGGTGATTGCAGAACGTCACGTCAGGCTCCGGCTGTGAGCGGTCAGGCACCCCTTGCCTTGCTGTATGTCGATGACGACGCGGACATCCGGCATATCGTGAAGCTTGCGGTATCGCTCGATCGCGCGATGGACCTGCGCGCCGCGGGGAGCGCGGCAGAGGCTCTGGCGTTATTGGATGCCAGTGACTGGCGACCGGACGTGATCATGCTGGATGTGATGATGCCGAAAATGAGCGGTCCGGAGTTGATGGGGACCCTGCGCCATGACTATGGGCTTCATGGCAAGCCCTTCATCTTCATCACGGCCATGGGGCGGGAAATGGACCTTGCGAGCTATCGCAAACTGGGGGTGGCGGACATCATCCTGAAACCCTTCAACCCGATCACGCTGGCTCAGCATATTCGCAAGGTCGTCAATATTTGAGGTGCTTCGCGACACGGTCCTCGCGCTTTTACGCATCAGAAAAGAGACCTCAACCCGTCAGGGTGGCGCACACCCGGTTATGGCTGGCCAGCAACCAACCCGACCGAAGCGGCGTTTGGGACTTACGGTAATTTTGGTAATATCTGAGAAAGCATAAGGGTTTAGCGAGGGCATGGGTCATTGAAAGGCGAGAGATAGGAGCCATTATGCCAGACAGTGTCTTGGTAAGCATCGTGGAAGACGATGATGACCTAAGGAGTATATTGAGCCGGTTCTTGTCCGGCGTCGGGATGAAGGTCGCTCCCTTTGCCAATACGGCTGATCTTGACGATGTTTGGCGGGCTGATCCGCCCGATGTCGTGATTCTGGATGTAAATCTTCCGGGCGAGAATGGCATCATGGCCGCGGCCCGGCTTCGGTCATGGTCGCAAGTGGGGATCATCATCCTCACCGGACGCACCGCGGAAGAAGACAAGCTGCTTAGCCTCTCCATGGGGGTCGACCATTATCTGCATAAGCCCGTCAATCTGCGCGAGCTTGAGAGCGTTATCAGAAATCTGGCGCGGCGTGTCAGCAAGAGTCGGACAAGCCAGGAAGATCCTGTTGGCGAAAAGGGCTCGTGGCATCTCGACCTGCGCGCCTGGCTTTTGACCGCGCCGAACGGCAAATCGGTCAAGCTCTCCTCGCTGGAGTGCCAGATACTGGCGCCGCTGCTGGAAACGCCCGGGCAAGCGGTTTCTCGTGATGTGTTGAATGCGAACCTTGGGAAAACCCATGTGGACCCGGACAACCGCGCATTGGATGTCCTGATCTCCCGGATGCGCCGACGGGTGGAGGATTTCACCGGCATGGCATTTCCGGTCCGCGCGGCGCGGGGGACCGGCTATGTCGTCACCGCTACCGATCATCCCCGGGCCTGAACTGCACGCCCGAATGGCGCAGCCAGGCCCGAGCGGGGAGTATATATCTCCCAAGGCGCCATATTGAACTGAGCATGATTTTCTCGCGGTGTCGGTTTCCGCGCGCCGCTTTTTTCGCCGGTCGATGATCCATTTGATGGATGACCGCGCTCCTCTTGTATCCTTTGCCTGAATCCTGAACCTCGCTCGGGGCGCCTCGGCAGTGCGTCGTTGGCGGTGACGCGAGCCGGGTTCTCCGGGCCTTGCAGGTATGCGCGGCGGGATCTGCATCCCTAGTCCTCTCCTTATCGACATTGTCACTTGGATCATCGTCCGCCGGGGAAGCGGGTGGATCGCGTAGATCCCGTTTGCACGCAGCCACAGGAAGCCGTCCTCTCATGCTTCAGCTTCCTAATACGCAAAAGCCATTATCATTATTCAAATACATCTTAGATGATACATAGTGAAATATGTAACATAGCGTTACATATATTATGTAACAAGCCAATTTAACTAATTATTAATCAGAATTACTCATTACAGGCCACAGATTTACTTTCAGACGTGACTTGATGTCTCTTTGTAATTGGCTTGGAATGATGAAACAGACCACAATCTTAATGCTTTCGACGAGCCTTGCCCTTCTGGGTGCGTCGGCGGCTACTGCGCAGACCGCAATCGAACGCAGCCTCCCGCCGGTTCCGGTGGCGCCGGGCGCGCCCATTGCGGCGCCAGACATCGTCCCGGCATCGCAGGACGAGACCCCGCTTGGCGCGACGCTGCGCCACATCGTTCTTCTTTCCGGCACGGATGAGCCGCTCGCCTCCGACGTGGTGCCTGCCAATGGGGTCGACGCCTCGCGCGTTCCCAATCTCGATCGCGCCGGTATCGAAAGGGCGTTGCAGTCGTTCATCGGCCAGCCGCTCTCGCGCAAGCTGATCGCGCAGATCCAGGCTGGCATCGCGCGCAAGGCGCGCAGTGTCGGACGCCCGTTCGTTTCTCTTTCCACGCCTGCACAGGAAATCACCTCTGGTGTCCTGCAAATCCGCGTGACCGAGTTCCGCGTCGGCGACATCAAGGTGCAGGGCGCTGACGGCAAGGCGGCCAAGGCCGTGCGCGATGGCATCCGCCAGAAGTCGGGCGACCCGGTGGAAGCGACCCCGCTTGCCGAAGATCTCGACTGGCTCAATCGCACGCCGATGGGCGAAGTCGGTGCGCGCTTCGCGCCGGCGGTGGACCAGGACGGCGTCACAGACCTCACACTGGCCGTGCGTCGCGACCGCCCTGTGCGGGTCTATGGCGGCTGGAGCAATGGCGGCTCGGACTCCACCGGGATTAACCGGTTCTTCCTCGGTGCGATGGCCCGTCTGCCGCTCATTGAAGGGGGTTACGCCTCCTACCAGATCACCGGCAGCACGGATTTCTGGTACAAGGATGGCAGCATTCTTCGCGGTCAGCCCCGCTATGTCGCACAAGGTGGCCGCCTCTATATTCCGACGGCCCCCCGCCAGAATATCGAACTGACGCTGAGCGATGCGCTCACCAATCAGGTCATCAACGCGGACTTCTCGGTTCGCCAGCGCACCCGTGAGGCCACGCTCGGCTATCGCTCGGCGCTGTCCAACCTGGGGCTGCCTGCCGGCTTTGGGGATGTTCTCGCCGGCGTCGAGTTCAAGCGCCAGCGCCGTGAGGTCTTCTTCGGCCAGCTGACCGCGCTCTCCGACTCTGCGGATATGTGGCAGGGCCTGCTCGGCCTTTCGAAGGGATGGACGGGCAATGGACGCCAGCTTTCGATCAGCGGAAACCTCCATGTCAGCCCCGGTGGGGTGAGCGCCCGCAGCTCGGGCGCGCGGCTAGCGGAACTGACCAACGATCGGGTCACGTCCGACCGTTACGCCTATGCGACGCTGGACGTCGCCGGCGCGGTGCGCTTGCCGAAGAACTTCGCGCTGACGAGTCAGTTCGCGTTCCAATATGCCCGCCGCCCGCTGCCGCTGCCTGCCCAGATTGGCGTCGGTGGCGAGGGACTGGCCCGCGGCTACACGGCAGATGACGGCAGCTACGATCGCGGCTTCGTGCTGCGCAACGAGCTGCGCCTGCCGCCCTTCGCCCTGACCGGCAAGGACGACCAGCTTTCTCCCTACCTCTTCAGCGACGTCGCGCATGGGCGCGACCTTGCCGCGCGTCGCAACACGACCGTGGCATCGGCGGGCGTGGGTACGGACTACCGCTTCGGCCGGCACCTCTCCGCCGGCATCAATTCGGCCTGGGCTCTCAAGGATGGGATGAGCACACGTTCCGGCGACTGGCGCCTCCAGGCCCGCGTCACCGCCAGCTTCTAAATCACAACCCGACTAACAGCGAAGGACCACTCGCATGACCACGGTTAACAACGACATCGAACTCTCTGGCTCGCAGCTTCTCTACGATCAGCCTGAGGCTCTCCACTCCGAAGTTCACGGCGCCCTGCGCTTTCAGCGCACCGAAGCGGGCTTCCCCTACGCGCGCGAACTGCATCTGGTGCCGCTGCTCGTCGGCGAGTTTCCGCAGGCGATGCGCCACTATCCGATCATCTTCGCGGGTGCCGAGCGCACGCCGCTGGCGGTGATGGGCCTGGCCGAGGGCGAGAACCTGTTCATGACGAACGGCCAGTTCGAGGCCGGCGCTTATGTGCCCGCTTATCTGCGCCGCTACCCCTTCACGCTGGCCGGTGCCGGCGAGGAACAGTTCGTCGTCTGCATCGACCGTGCAGCGCCCGGCTTCACCGAGGGTGACGAGGGCGAAGCCCTGTTCTCCGGCGGCGAACCGACCGAATTCACCAAGAACGCCATCGCATTCCTCGACGAGTTCGAATCCGAGCGCCGCCGCACGCAGACCTTCATCGACATGATCGAGGCTGCTGGCCTGTTCGAGGTCAAGAACACGTTCATCCCGGGTGAAACCCCCGAGCATCTGGCGGACTATTATGCCGTCGCCGAAGAGACGCTCCGCGAACTGCCCGATCCGGTGCTCGCCGACCTCGTCAAGCGCGGCGCCCACGCGATGATCGACATGCACCTGGTCTCGCTGCAGCGCTGGGACGATCTCATCGCCCGCCGCGCGGCGCGCCGCCAGGCCGAGGAACAGCCGGTGGCCGAAGCCGCCTGAGAAGGGCCGCCTGACCACCCATGATCCCCCGAAGGATGGCGGCCGGCACAATCCCCAGCCGGCCGCCATCCGCCCCAGAAGATTTCCGCTGCGCCACGCAGCACGCTGAATTCCGCCGCGCTACGCGACACCGGATTTTCCGCCGCCCAGAGCGGCCCGCACATGAAACGCCCGCCCGGGAAGGCCCGCAGCAGGCACCGAAACCAGAGCGATCTTCCCCGCCCTTTCGGCGGCCGGACCACTGCGCTCACAAAAGATGGGATTGATACGATGACCACTCGCTCTCAGGCTCGCCGCGCCGCACTCATTTCCAAGCCGTTGTTCGGCCTGTCGCTGTGCGCGTTCGTGCCGCTGGCGCCTGTCTACGCGCAGACGCTGCCTTCTGGCGGCACAGTTGTGACCGGCTCTGCGACGATCAACACGGGCGCGGGACGGACGGACATCCGCCAGACAAGTGGCAAGGCCATCATCGAATGGAATGACTTTTCCATCGGCCAGGGCGGCACCGTCGCGATCGACAATGGCAAGGGCGCTACGTTGAACCGCGTGACCGGCGCCGCAGCCTCCAGCATCGACGGGCTGCTGCAATCGACGGGATCGGTCTACCTCATCAACCGCAACGGCATCGTCATCGGCAAGAGCGGCAAGGTCGATGTGGGCGGCAAATTCGTCGGCTCCACGCAGGACATCAGCAACGAGAGCTTCATGGCCGGCGGCAGCCAGACGCTTGCGGGCGCGAGCGAGGCTTCCATCGTCAACTATGGCAAGATCGGCAGCCTCGGCGGCGACGTCGTGCTGGTCGCCGCGAAGGTGGACAATCAGGGCGCCATCGAGGCGGCGAACGGCTCGGTGGGTCTGCTCGCCGGCTATCAGGTGATGCTGCGCGACCAGGCGGACCGGGACGGCAAGTTCTCGGTCGTCGTCGGTGGCACCGGCACGTCCGTCACCAATGCGGGCCAGCTCAAGGCCGCCGAGGCCGAGCTGCGCGCGCAGAGCGGCAATATCTATGCCCTCGCCGGCACCAGCGGCGCGATCAACGCCCAAGGTGTGTCCGCGCAAGGTGGGCGCATTTTCCTCACCGCCGGTGAAAGCGGCGAGGTTTCCATCGCCAGCACGCTCACCGCAAAGAAGGCCGACGCCACCGGCGGCGCCATCGAAGTGACCGGCAAGAACATCCTGCTCGATCAGGGCGCCAAGCTCGATGCCTCCGGCACGACCGGCGGCACCGTGCTCGTCGGCGGCGACTGGGAGGGCGGCCATAATGCCGACACCCGCCTGCTCGACCGCGACATCCAGCGCGCGCAGGCCGTCGTCGTTGCACCCGACGCGAAGATCGACGTGACCGGTTCTGCCGGCGCGGGCGGCAAGGCCGTGCTCTGGTCCGACAATTTCACTAATTTCCACGGCACCATCGACGCCAGCGGCGCCACCGACGGCGGCCGGGTCGAAACCTCGTCCAAGAATGTCCTCCAGGCCGTCGGCACGGTCGATGCCAAGGCCGGCAGCGGCAAGGCGGGCGAGTGGCTGCTCGATCCTGCCAGCGTCACCATCTCCACGGCGGCGGATGCCTCGGCCACCTATGCGGGCGGCACTTACACGCCGACTGCCGGCACCTCCACGATCAACGTCGCCAACCTCAACGGGCGGCTCAACAGCGGCACCAATGTGACGATCACGACCGGCGGTGCCGGCGTCTCGGGCGGCACGGGCGACATCACGCTGGCCTCAGGCGCCAGCATCAGCAAGACGGCAGGCGGCGACGCCGCGCTGACGCTGAAGGCGGACGGCAATATCATCCTGAACAGCGCGATCAGCTCGACCGTCGGCAAGCTGACCGTCAACCTGAACAGCCGCGCCAATGATGCCGCCACCGGCTATGTGAAGATCACCAACGACATCGCCACCAATGGCGGCGACCTCAACATCTGGGGCGGCAGCGGCGCGGTAGGCAGCGGTGCGGCGATCAGCAACCTCGGTGACACTGGGGGGGTACACTTCGTTTCCCCCAACGGGCTGATCGACCTGGGCAGCGGTTCGCTCAATATGACCGGCAGCAACATCGCCTCCACCTATGGCGGCGATGCGACCACCGGCATCAGCCTTTACAATCTGAACATCCGGGCAGGTGGCGCGATCACCATGACTGGTACGAGCGTAAGCGGGCATGGGATCAGGGTTGATCGGAATGCCACAGGTCCGTTCAACATTGCGGGCGGCAATGGCCCGATGACCATCACGGGCACCTCGTCTGGTGCTTACGGCTCCGGTATTTCGAGCTACTCTACCGGCTTTACGTCGGTCAATGGCGACATTTCGATCAAGGGGACCAACACCAATAGCTCGGCTGGCTATTTTGGCTTGGATTTCTACGTTTCGCGGGCGACGACGACCGGGACCGGCAGCATCAGCTTTGACGGCACCACGAGCAACATTACTGAACAGACGAACAATGTCGGCTACGGCACCCGTGTGGTCGGCGGAACGATCTCGACGACGACGGGCGCCATCACGTTCAAGGGCACCAGCGTCACGGCGGGCGGTCTGTTCCTCGACACCGGTTCGGGATCGATCACCTCGACCAGCGGCAATATCAGCATGATCGGCGCGAGCACCAGCAGCACGCTGTCCAGGGAAGCGATCCTGTTCGGTGCCGGTAACATCACGATTTCGACCGGGGGCACCGGCGCCTTGTCGTTCGTCGGCACCTCCGCCGCCAATGGCGCAAGCCCTGCGCTCGGCCCTCCAGGCACCAAGGCGACGATCAAGGCGGGCAACGTAAGCAGCGGCATCTACCCCACGCTGAACCTGAGCGCCGGCACGGGCGGGCTGACGATCCGCGCCAACGGCACGGCGGTGGGCGCCAAAAGCATCGATCTGGTGACCGGGACGACAGATGGGACGTCGCCAAAGTCGTCCATCAAGAGCGCCGGCGCCATCGATATCTATGGCAACCTCTTCGTCAATCTGGACGCCGTCAACCTCGGTATCCAGCAGACCGGCCCCACCGGCACCGTATCCATCGCCAGCGATGAGGTCATCAAGTTCGGCGCGCTGACCACCGCGACTAACGATGCCATCACGCTGAGTGGCGCGCTGGGCTGGGATTTTGACGCGAACAACTCGACCACCATGAGCGGCAATAGCGACCTGTACGTCCTCGCGCCGAACGGCGGCGGCAATATTGGCAAGATCGTCAAGACGTCATCCGCCACTGGCGCCAGCAAGGTGATCGTGCGCACCAGACAACGAGTCGCCGTCAATTACGGCATCACGGCCGCGTCCGGTGCAGGCAAGATGGACGTGACGCTGAATACCAATTTCGATGACAGCAACTCCAGCGCCAGCTATATCGACATCGCCTCCGCCATCACCACCCAAGGCGGTGACGTGATCGCCTATGGCACGTCGACGCTGGGCGGCTTTGCATTGGGCAACACCGGCAGTCCCGGCGTGCGAGTGACGGGATCGGGCGCGATCGACGCGCGGCGCGGTACGACGGCAGGCGGCAATGTCAGCCTCTTCGGCAGCGTGGCGAACGTGAGTAATCCCGGTCAGACCGGCAATGGCATTACCCTCAGCGATAGCTCCAGCATCATCACGGCAGGCACGGGCGGCATCACGCTCACTGGCGCTTCGGGGGCGCTTGGTGGATCAACCCCGGATCAGCGCTCGGGCATCTACTTTGGCAATAGCAGCCTGGTTTCCGGCAGCGGCGGCATCACCCTCACGGGCACGTCGGTCTCCGGCCATGGTATCATGTTAGGCACCGACGTGATGTCCGTCATGAACGCAGGTGCCGGCACGCTGACGCTGAACGGATCGGCCCAGAACCTGGCCGGCATCTCTCGCAGCAGCAACTCGAGCGGCATATTCGTTGGCAATGACGTGGTCATGACTGGCCAGACGACCTCCGGCGTCAATGTGGGCACCAACTTCTCCGGTGCCGGCACCGTGACGATCGACGGCACAAACAGTGTGACCCTGCTCGGGGACAGCGCCGGCGTTGGCATCAACTTCGGCGCTCCGGTCGATCTGAAGGCGGGCGCGGGCGGCGTAACGATTTCGGCGCCGCGCTCGGGCAGCGGCTATAATGGCTTCCAATCCAGCAATGCCTCCTCCAAGATCAGGTCGGGCGGCGTGATCGACATCACTAGCGCGGCCAGCATCAACATTGCCGGCACCGTCTCCCAGACGGCCGGCGGGGCCAGCCGCATTGTCGCCAATGGCGGCTCGGTCACGCTGGGCAGCAACGTCACTATCGACGCCAACGACCTGCTGGTCGAGGCGAAGGACGGCAACCTCTCCGCGCAAGCGCTGACGGTGAGCAAGGGTGCCCTGACGGCGAAGAGCAATGTAAACCTCAGTGTCGCCGGTGCAATCAACGTCTCTGGCGCGCTGACTGTTTCTTCCGCGACCACCACCGTCAACACCAGCAACATCAACCAGACCGGCACGAGCGGCGCGGTGGCGATCAGCGCCGCCGGCAATGTGACGACGAGCAACATCTCGCTCGCCACGGCGGACGCGACCAACATCACCTCTGGCGCAACACTCTCGACTGGCTGGATCACCCTGAACGGCAGCAGCGCTGTCACAATGTCGTCGGTCAACAACCTGTTTGTTCCGATCGTGAACAAGGTGGCTTCGGCGACGGGCGCATCCAGCTTCACCGCCAAGTCGCAGGGCGGCGTAAACGCAGACAACGGGATCATCGCGGCATCTGGTGCCGGTAAGCTGGACGTAACACTGATCGCGCGCTCCGCCGATGCTGCGACGGGCATCATCTCGGTGGGCAGCACCATCAGCACGCAGGGCGGCAACATCCTGCTGCGCGGCGGATCGGCGGCGGTGTCTCCGCTGCTCGACCCGACGGTGGATCTGGCGGCCTATACGGCGGCGATGCTGGCGACGGGCGCGAACATCAATATCAGCTCTTCCAGCGCAGCCTTCACGGCCGGCGGCGGCGACATCGAGATGCGCGCGATCGGCAGCAATAGCGGCTCGATGGGCCTCAACCTCACCGGCAAGACGCTTGCCACCACCGGCACCGGCAGCCTGCGGCTGTATGCGCTGGGACGGGCCAGCGACCAATATGCGGTGCAGACCAGCTCCACGACCAACCTCAGCATCGCGAGCGGCGACCTCATCGTCATGGGCGCCAGCCGTTATGCCGGGGCCGATGCGGGCGTCTATCTGAACGGTGGCGCGATCAGCAGCACGGGCGGCGCGATCACCATCAGCGGCGTCGGCAATGGCGCCTCCTCCGCCACATCGAGTTACGGCGTGCTGATGAACACGAACGCCAGCGTGGCCGTCTCGGGCGCCAAGGCGCTGACGATCAACGGGCGCGGCGGCCTGGCCACCGCCAACGGCACCGGCATCTCCATCTCTGGTGGCGCCGCCGTGCGCTCCACGGCTGCTGGCGCGATCAACCTCACCGGCTTCGGTGGCGGTGCCGCCGGCAGCGCGGCGCTTACCCATAGCGGCATCTTCTTCGACGGCGCGAACAACGTCGCCGTGGTCAATGCCACGGGCTCCGGCCCAGTGACCCTCACCGGCCGGGCGGGCAACGCTAACAGCTATGGCATCTACCAGGGCAACACCGGCGCCGCGACGCTCGGCACCGCAGCCTATACGGGCAATCTGACGCTCGTCGCCAACAGCATGTTCCTCAACGCCAAGAACGGCGCAACCCCGGTCGCCGCCAAGCTGCTGACCAAGGGCGTGCTGACCCTGCGCGCCGAGGATGGCGGCAATCTGACGCTCGGCTCGGACATCTACGCCGGCTTCATCAACAATAATGTGCTGACCGGCGCCTATAGCGGCATCGTCTTCGGCGGATCGACCGGCACCGGCACGGGCCTGACGCTCTACACCCAGACCGGCGCGAGCATCTATGCGATCCCGGTCACCCTGGCGGGCACTGGCACGGTGAGCGTCACCGGCGACACCGATAACAAGCCGCTGATCGCCAATGGTGGCCTGGCGCTGGCCGGCAGTGGCCTGTTCACACAGTCCGTGGACATCAGCGCCAGCCAGCTCACCGGCAGCGCGGGCACCGTCTCGTTCAACAACAGCGGCAACACCATCGGCAAGCTCGGCCCGATGTCGCTCACCAACAAGCTGGACCTGTTCACCAGCAGCGCGCTGGAGATCAACGGCGCCGTGACGACCGGCAGCGCGGTCATCCGCTCGGTTGGCGACCTGACCATGACGGCGGGCAGCAGCGTGTCGGCAAGCGGGGCCAACACCTCGCTGCAACTCGCGACGAACGGCAAGTTCTTCAACAATGGCGGCGCAGGCGCGCTCTCCGCCGCCAATGGTCGCTGGCTGGTCTGGCTGCAGGACCCGACCAACGATGTCGGCGGCCTCTCCTATAGCTTCCGCCAATATGGCGCGTCATACGGCATCACCGCTCCGGCGCAGACCACCGGCAATGGCGTTATGTACAACCAGATGCCGCTGCTCAGCATCTCGCTGAAGGACAATGTCACCAAGGTCTATGACGGCACGACCGACGCCCTGCTGACGCAGACCAACTTCCTCGTGACAGGCCTGCTCGGCAACGACAAGGCAACGGTCTATGCGCTCGGCAGCTTCGACAACAAGAATGTCGGCGCCTCCAAGACGGTGATGGCGGACGAGATGGCGGTGGTCGTGCGCGATGGCGCTATCCGCATCTACGGCTATGGTCTGGCGAACTACACGGCCTCCGCCGTCATGGGCAGCATCACGCCGCGCGCGCTGACGGCCAGCCTGACGGGCGGGATCACCCGCGCATATGACGGGACGACCACCGCCTCGCTCAGCGCCTCCAACTATGCGCTGGCGAATGCGGTAAGCGGTGACTCGGTGTCGCTGGTGATGCCGACGACCGGCCTCTATGACAGCAAGAACGCCGGCACCGGCAAGACGGTGACCGTCTCCGGCCTGGCGCTGACCGGGGCCGACGCCGCGAATTACACGGTGAATACGGCAGCCACGGCCAGCTTCGGTGTGATCTCGGCCAAGCAGCTGGGGGCCTCGCTCACCGGCGCCTCCAACAAGGTCTATGACGGCAACACATTGGCTTCGATCACGGCGTCCAATGTCGCCATGACCGGCGTCGTCTCGGGCGACGCCGTGTCACTAGCCGCGGGTCTGGTCGGGCTCTATGGCGACAAGAATGCCGGCACCGGCAAGTCGGTCACGGCCTATGGCCTAAGCCTCACCGGCGCGGATGCGGCGAACTACACGATTGCGGGCTCCGTCACCGGCAACATTGGCGCGATTGCCCGCAAGACCCTCTCGGCCTCGCTCGTCGGCCCTGTCACCAAGGTTTATGACGGCAGCGCCACGGCAACCATTTCAGGTACTAATCTGAATGGTGTGGTGGCGGGCGATGCGGTCACCGTCTCGTCGACGTCCGCCAGCTATGATAGCAAGAATGTCGGCACGAACCGGCTGGTCACCGCAACCGGTCTGGCGTTGGCCGGAGCGGACTCGTCCAACTACACGCTCGGCAGCACCAGCACCTCCGGCTATGTGGGCACCATCACGGCGCGCACCGTCACGGTGGGCACGACCGGCCATGGCAGCAAGACCTACGATGCCGCCACTGGGCTCACCGGTGCGCAGCTTTCCGGCGTCGGCTTCACGCTGGCGCAGGGCGACAGCGCAACGCAGGCGCTCCTGTCCGCTGACGGGGTCACGCTGGACAGCAGCGGCATTTCCGGCATGCTGGCCGACAAGAATGCCGGCACCGGCAAGTCGATGACGGTCTCCGGTTACAGCCTCATGAACAACGGGCTGGGCAACTATGTGCTCAGCTCCACCTCGGCGAACGGCATTGCGGATGTGGCACGCGCCGCGCTGACCATGACCGCGTCGAGCATGAGCAAGACCTATACCGGGACCACCAGCTCGATCGGCACGGTGACGATTTCCGGCCTGAAGGGCAGCGACACGGCGTCGGCCACGCAGGCGTATGACAGCAAGAATGCGGGCAGCCGCCTGCTCCAAGTCCAGAATGGCTATGTCGTCAACGATGGCAATGGCGGTCTGAACTATATCGTCAGCCGTATCGACGCAGCCGGAACGATCTACAAGCGCGCGGTCAGCACGACGGTCCACGCCAATGATAAGGTGTATGACGGCACGACGAGCGCCACCGGTACGTTCGACCCGCTTTCGGGTGTGATATCCGGCGACATCGTCGCGGCGAGCGGCACGCTCAGCTTCGCGGACAAAAACGCCGCCAACGGCAAGGCAGTCAGCGTGGCTGGCGCCGTCCTGACCGGTGCGGATGCGGGCAACTATGTGCTCGATCCGATCGCCAACGGCACGGCCAACATCACCCGCGCCAATCTCGTGCTGACCGCCGTGAGCGACAGCAAGAGCTATGACGGCACGGTCGCCTCTTCCGCTGCGGTCCAGGCGCTTGGCCTGGCAGCCGGGGACAGCTTCACGGCAACCCAGGCGTTTAACACGCGCGATGCGGGGTCGCGCACCCTGCAGGTGCAGGCCGGCTGGTCCGTGAACGACGGCAATGGCGGCAACAACTATGTCACCACCTTTGGCTCGGCCGCATCCGGCACGATCGCTCGCAAGGTGCTGACCGCGACGGCCATCGTCAACAACAAGGTCTATGACGGCACGACGACGGCTACGGGCGACCTCTACTCGCTGGGCGGGATCGTCGGCACCGATCAGGTGCTGCTGGACAAGACCAATGGCAGCCTGGCCTTCTATGACCGCAATGCGGGCATCAACAAGGCGGCGACTGCTACCGGTTATGCCTTGGGCGGCACCGATGCGCACAACTACACGCTGAGCAGCATTGCCAACAGCAGCGCGACGATCAGCCAGGCGCAGCTCGTCCTCTCTGCAGTGACCGACATGCGCCAGTATGACGGCACGACCGCTTCGGCGGGCGCGGTGCAGGCCAGCGGCCTGATCGCGGGCGACGGCTTTGTGGCGACGCAGCGGTTCGACGGCTTCAAGGCCGGCGCACACACGCTGCAGGTCGATAGCTACACGGTGTTCGACGGCAATGGCGGCGGCAACTATCTGGTGGGCTATGGCGCCATGGCCAACGGCACGATCAGCCAGCGCGTCCTGCAGGCGACTGCGGCGGTCCAGAACAAGGTCTATGATGGCACGACGACGGCCACGGGCACTTTCAGTGGCCTTGGCAATACCATCACGGGAGACGATGTATCGCTGGATCACAGCGGCGCGACCCTTGCCTTCTATGATCGCAATGCCGGCGTCGGGAAGACCGTGACGGTCTCGGGCGCAACGCTCTCCGGCGCGGACGCGGCGAACTACACGCTGAGCGACATTGCCGACGGGACGGCGACGATCTCCAAGGCGACGCTCAACCTCACGGCGGTGTCGGAGTCACGGGTCTATGACGGCACGACCGGCTCGACGGGCGTTGTCCTCTCCAGCGGCCTCATCGCCGGCGACAGCGTGACCGCGACCCAGGCGTTCAACAGCAAGAATGCGGGCAGCCGCACATTGCAGGTCGATCACTGGACGGTCGAGGATGGCAATGGCGGTGGCAACTATGCCGTCGTCCTTGGCACGGCGGCCAGCGGCAGCATCGCGCAGAAGCTGCTCTCCGGCTCGCTGACCGGCACGGTGAGCAAGGTCTACGACCGCACCACCAGCGCGACGCTGCAGCCTGTCAATATTGCCGGCGTGATCGCCGGGGACGATCTGGTCGTCACCACCGCCAGCGCCGATTTCGCCAATGCGAATGTCGGCACCGGTAAGACGGTCACCGTCTCAGGCATGCAGCTCACGGGCACCGATGCCGCCAACTATGTGCTGAATGCCACCTCGGCTTCTGCGGACATCGGCACGATCACGCCGCGTCAGGTCAACGTGACCGTGACCGGCCATGGCAGCAAGACCTATGACGGCAACGCCAACCTCGCGCTCTCGCAGTTCGGCAGTCTGGCGCTGATCCTCGCCGATGGTGATGCCGCGACGCAAGGCATGCTGAGCGCCGACGGCCTGGGGCTCGACTCTTCGACCCTGTCGGCAGCGTTTGCAGACCGCAATGCCGGCAATGGCAAAGCTGTGACGCTGAGCGGCTTCTCGCTCACCAACAACAGCCTGGGCAATTACGCCCTCACCTCGACATCCGCCTTGGGTCTGGCCGACATCGCTCGGGCGACCCTGACACTTAATGCCGTATCCGACAGCAAGATCTACGACGGCACGACGACATCGAACGGCGTGGTGCAGTGGAACGGTCTGTTTGCAGGCGACAGCCTGAGCGCCACCCAGGCGTTCGACAGCAAGAATGCCGGCAATCGCCAGCTTGTCGTCGACCACTTTACCATCGATGACGGCAATAACGGCGCCAACTACTTTGTGGTGCGCAACACGGCTGCGGGCACCATCTCGCGCAAGCAGATCAGTGCCACGCTCACCGGCGCCGTTAGCAAGGTGTATGACGGCACGACGACGGCGATCCTGCTTCCGAGCAACCTCGTCGATATCGTGTCGGGCGATGCCGTCGCGGTGACCGCCAGCACGGCGAACTATGCGGACAGAAATGTCGGCACCGGCAAGCTGGTCACCGTGTCCGGCATCCAGCTGAGCGGCGCCGATGCGGCGAACTATGATCTGCTGAGCGACAATGCCTCCGCTTATGTGGGGACGATTTCCGCCCGCCAGATCACCGTCTCCGCGACGGGCCTCGGCACGAAGACCTATGATCGCACCGATATTCTGGGCAATAACCAGCTCGGCAGCATTGCCCTGCTGATTGCCGATGGCGACAGTGCGACCCAGAATCTGATGGCTGCGGACGGGATCGGGGTCGATCTTTCGGGGATGACCGGAGCGCTGGCTGATCGCAATGCCGGAACCGGTAAGAGCGTGACGTTGAGCGGGTATACGCTGACCGGCAATGACTTCGGCAATTATGTCTTCGCATCGTCCTCGGCCTTTGGTGTCGCTGACGTTGCCCGCGCCGCCCTGACGCTCAATGCTGTCTCCGATCAGAAGGTCTATGATGGCTCTGAAAGTTCGGACGGAGTGGTGCAGATCGTCGGCCTTATTGCGGGAGACAGTGCCACCGCCACCCAGGCGTTCAACAGCAAGAATGCCGGCAATCGTCTACTCGTCGTACAGAACGGTTATGTCATCAATGACGGCAACAACGGGGCCAACTATCTGGTCGACTTCGGAACGGCCAACGGCATCATCGACCGCCGGACGACCAGCACCACGGTGTCCGTCCAGAACAAGGTCTATGATGGCACCACCACGGCCACCGGCACGTTCAGCGCGCTCACCAATCTGGTGACTGGCGACCATGTCGAGGCAGCCGGGACACTGGCCTTCGCCGATCGCCACGCCGGCATCGGCAAGACGGTGACTGTCTCCAACCCGGTGCTGACCGGTGCGGATGCCAGCAACTACATCCTCGATCCGGTGGCGGACGGCACCGCCGACATCCTCAAGGCCAATCTGGTGCTCACCGCCAGCGCAGACAGCAAGGTCTATGACGGCACGAACGCCTCTGGCGGAACGGTTGTGGCCAGTGGCCTCATCAGTGGCGACCTCGTCACCGCGACCCAGTCGTTCGACAGCCGCAACGCGGGCGTCCGGGCGCTGCAGGTCGAGAATGGCTGGAGCGTGCAGGACGGCAATGGTGGCCACAACTATGCGGTCGTGATCGGATCGGCCACGGCCGGCACCATCACCCCCAAGACGATCACCGCCACGGCGACGGTCGGCAACAAGGTCTATGACGGCACCACCGCTGCAATCGGCACCTTCGCCGATCTGGACGGGGTGATCGGCACGGATCAGGTTCACCTCAACGACGCCAATGGCCGGTTGACATTCATCGACCGCAATGCGGGCTTCGGCAAGGCGGTGGTCGCCACCGGCTATCTGCTGAAAGGGTCGGATGCGGCGAACTACACGCTCAATTCCATCGCCAACGGCACGGCCGACATCTACAAGGCCAGCCTGGTGCTCAACGCAACCAGTGCCAGCAAGGTCTATGACGGCACCACGCTGTCGAACGGCCTCGTGCAGGCGGTCGGTCTCATCGCGGGCGATACCGTCATCGCGACGCAGGAATATGACCAGCGTCAGGCGGGCACCCGCACGCTCACCGTGCAGAACGGCTACGCGGTCTATGACGGCAATGGTGGTAACAACTACGCCGTCTCGCTCGGCTCGACCGCTAGCGGCACGATCACGCAAAAGGTGCTGAACGCCGGCGCGATCGTGAATGACAAGGTCTATGACGGCACCACGACCCTCGCGGGAAGCTTCGACGGCCTTGTCGGCGTCATCGGCAATGATCTGGTCTCGCTGGATGACAGCAACGGGCACATGGCCTTCATCGACCGCAATGCCGGCAACGGCAAGAGCGTGATCGTCTCGGGCCTTGGCCTCTCCGGGGCGGATGCAGCCAACTATGTGCTGAGCAATGTCGCCAACGGCACGGCCAATATCCTCAAGGCGAACCTGACGCTGACAGCCTCTGGCGACAGCAAGGTCTATGACGGCACCACCGGGTCCACCGGGACCGTGACGATCACCGGCCTCGTCGATGTCGATACCGCCACTGCCATGCAGTCGTTCGACAGCAAGAATGCGGGCAACCGCACGTTGACGGTCACCGGCTGGACGATCAACGACGGCAATGACGGTAATAACTATATCCGCAATATCGTCACGGCGTCGGGCGACATCACGCAGAAGATGCTGAGTGGCGCACTAACCGGGACCGTCACCAAGGTCTATGACGGGACTGACAACGCCACGGTGCTGCCGATCAATCTCGATGGGGTGATCGCCGGCGATGCGCTGACGCTCACCACGGCTGGCGCTCATTATGACGATCGCAATGCCGGCACCAACAAGATGGTGTCGGTGGGCGGCATGACCCTGAACGGCGCGGATGCCGGCAACTATGTCCTGCTGCAGGATTATGCCGCAGCCAATATTGGCACGATCACGCCGCGGGCCATCACGGTGACGGTCTCCGGTGCGGGCACCAAAACCTATGACGGCACCACATTGCTCGGCACGCACCAGCTCGGCACGATCGGGTTCACGCTCGCCGATGGCGACACGGTAACCCAGGATCTGCTGAGCGCCGATGGCGTGTTCCTCGACACCTCCGGCGTGACCGGCCTGCTGGCCGATCGCAACGCAGGCACCGGCAAGGCGGTCACGCTCTCGGGTTACGCCCTGACCAATAACGGTTACGACAATTATGTGCTGGCGGATGGCTCTGCCCTTGGCATCGCGAACATCACTCGTGCGGCTCTGACGCTCGGCACTGTCTCCGATAGCAAGACCTATGACGGCACCGATGCCTCCTCCGGCCAAGTGCTGATCACGGGGCTGGTGCAGGGTGACATGGCTCAGGCGACGCAGGCGTTCGACAGCCGCAATGCCGGCAACCGCACGCTGCGGGTCAACAACTGGACCCTCGACGACGGCAATGGCGGCGCCAACTATATCGTGGGCTTCGACACCGATGCGACCGGCACCATTGCCCAGCGGCTGATTGCCACGGTGGCCCATGCCAACGACAAGGTCTATGACGGCACGACCGCCGGCACGGGCGAGTTCGATCCGCTCACCGACGTGGTGACGGGCGACCATGTCGCGTTGACCGGCGCCACCTTCACCTTTGCCGATCGCAATGCGGGAACCGGCAAGGTGGTCACGGTGTCGAGTGCCGGGCTCTCCGGTGCGGATGCCGGCAACTATGTGCTCGACACCATCGCGCCGCTGGTGGCCGCCATCTCGCCCAAGGCCCTCTCGGCACGGTTCGTTGGCACTTTGGTCAAGGGCTATGATGGCGCCGATCTGGCCAGCTTCTCGGCCAGCGACGTGGCTCTCGATGGGCTGATCACCGGCGACCAAGTGGTTGCGAACGGCACGGCGCGTTATGCCGACCGGAACGCTGGCACTGTCAAGATGGTCTCGGTTGCCGATCTGGCCCTGAATGGTGCGGATGCCGGCAACTACACGGTCAGCCCTGCTCTTGCCGGCGCCGTGGGTACGATCAACCAGCGCCAGATCAGCATCGTCTTCGCCGATCAGAGCAAGGTGCGCGGCGCGGTCGATCCCGCCTTCACCTACACGCTCGGCGGCGAGGGCATGGTCGCGGGTGACCACCTCACCGGCAGTGCATCGCGTGTCGCAGGTGAAGCGGTCGGCAATTACGCCATCGGACTGGGTTCGCTGTCGGCCGGCGGCAACTATGCGCTGAGCGTCACGCCGGGCAATTTCGCGATCCTGGCATCGGCTTCCGGTGGGAATGGGTCCGGTAATGGCGGAACCGGGAATGGTGGGTCTGGCAACGGTGGGTCCGGCAATGGCGGTTCGGGTAACGGCGGAAGCCCGCTGCCTTCCACCGTTATCGATGCAGCTCATGGTGCGGCCGATACGGCCTCGCAGAGCACCCCGCCGAGCAACACGTCGGCTTCGACCGCACCCGTGCGGGGCGGCGCCGGGTTCGATCCGGGCGCGGTGTTCGGCTGGGGCGGTGCGAACCAGTTGCCCGGTACGATCCCCGTCAACGTGCAGGTCGGCTATAACGATGGATGGGCCGATGCCGGCCAGACCATCACTGGCCCGGGTGAACTTGGCCGCACCGGCGTCGCCAATGCCGATGGCGCTGCGACGAACGGGAATGGCCAGAGCAGCGAGCAGGGCACAGTCGAGGCCTCGTCCGATGAAGAACTGGTCTGCAAGAGCGGAACCGAACAGCAGGATTGCAGGGTCACGGTGAAGGGAAGTGGTCTCCCCTATCCGACCAATCGGGTGATCTCGCCAAGTCTGCGCTTCATCCGGCGCTGACGGGGCACCCGGCAATCCAGCCAGAAGGCACGGACGCAACAGTGTCCGTGCCTTCTTCTTTCAGTCAGGGAATGGCGCGGCTGGGTCTGAGGACAGCTGGCGGCCCAGCATCCGCAAAATATCCAGCGCCAGCATGTCGGGATCGAAGGGTTTTTTGAGCGTGCCGAGGATTGGCCCATCGCTGGCGCGCCACTGCTCGGTGAGTTCGGCATTGGCGGTGAAGAAGATGATCGGGGTTTGCTGGTCTGTTCGCCGCACCCGACGGGCTGTCTCCAGGCCATCAAGGCCGGGCATCATGACATCGAGCAGAATGACGTCCGGCTTGCACGCCGGATCGGCGAGCCGTGCAAGCAGCGCTGCGCCGCTGTTCACGTCCTGCACCTCGAAGTCAGGGACGCGGGCCAGCAGACGCGTTACGACGACTCGAAGATCATCCTCATCGTCTGCATAGAGTATTTGGGTGGATTTTTCGACGCTTGCGACCTGCGGCATGTCTTTACCCTATCCAGTGCGAACGGCCTGAAGCCGAACGGCGGGCTTATTTTCCCCCGTTTAAAAGCCTTCCCTATCGTGCAATCAATAGCAGACGATCATCTGCGACAAATTTATATGGTGTCATGATGGAACAGCCGAAAAATTTGGACTCACCCACGACGCTGTCGGTCGCGCGTGTGCGGGAGCTGCAGCACAAGATGCGGAACAAATTAGGCGTCATGGATGGAACGTTCGAACTCATGCATCCGCCGACAGAAATTCGCGATTCTCAGGAGGCGGAGGATATCGACCGTTTCAAGCGGGCGTCAAAGTCTCTTCATGAGCTTATTGAAGAACTATCCAGCACAATAACTTAGTTAACATAAATTAATACTGTGTGGCTGTAGATGCTTTCAATATGTTACAAGAAGAAACTTAAATTTCTCGAATAGTTGTGCCAATCATTGTCTTAAGGGGGCGGGAATGAGCCGCTTGCACTCGATGATTGGCAACAGATAGGGCCAGGCCGCTTCTCTCTCCTCGGCGGCTTGCCCTGTTTTGTCACGGCCGACCATCGGTCGCGGTCTCGCTGAGCCGCGCTGGATTGAAAGGCTCGTGCGGATGTTCATCGATCGTTTTCGTGTGGCGCAATCCCTTGTCGTGCCTGCGAAATCCCGCCCCCAAAATCTAACCTCATGCCGGCCGCTGCGACGCGGGGGCAGGGGCCCCATGCGACAGAAGCTGCTTCTCTCCTGCAAGGCAGGCGACTGGTGAAGCACGATCCAATCCCCTCCCATAGCGGCGATAGCCCTTCGGCTTTCACGCCTCGCGCCACAGGGGAGCGTGTGGATGAGACGTGGCTGGATCGCGTCTGCGAGATGATCGAGGCGACCGCGCTTGGGGAGTGGGCCTTTAACCCCGAGACCGATCTCGATGCCGAGCCGGAAAAACTCAGACTTGCCCTGGCGAAACTGATGAGGCGGGTGTCCACATTATTGCGCGCCAGTGAGCGGGCGGCGCTCACCGACCCAGCGACGGCTCTGGACAATAGTGTCGGCTTTCGTCGTCTGGTCGAGGCCGCCATCCACGAAAGCGGTGCGACCAGCCCGGTCGGCGCCATCATTTATCTGGGCCTGGACTCGTTCCGAAAGATCAACGACCGGCTCGATTTGTGGGAAAGCGACCGGCTGCTGCAGGCGATTGCGGGGCGATTGCGGTTGGCCGCGGACTGGTGCCGGGAGTTGCGGCCGACTGGCCCCGCGCCGATCATCGCGCGCCTCGCGGGCGATGAATTCGGCATCTTCTGCTCGGGCGCGCTGACAGCGGACGATCTGGAGGAACTGGCGACCCGGTGCCTGCGCCTACTGGCAGAACCGTTCGACCTTGATGGCGGGACGCTTCCGGCCACGCTCACCGCGAGCGCTGGCGCCGCGCGGATGCCGCACGACGCCAGGATCTATGAGCGACTGATGGCGAAAGCCGGCATGGCCATGCATCAGGCAAAAGCGCGAGGCGGCAATCAGGTCTGCCTATGCGATCCGCAGATCATCGAACGGGCGCAGGACTGTGCAAGGCTGGAGGCCGAGTTGCGGCTCGCGGCGGACCGGGGCGAGCTGGAATTCGCGTTCCAGCCCAAGCTGCCCACCAGACCCGATGTGCGTCCCTCTGTCGAGGCGCTGGTCCGGTGGCGCCACCCGCAGCGGGGCATGTTATTGCCCGGCAGTTTCCTCCCGCTGGCGGAAGAGGCCGGTTTTCTGGTGCAGATCGGCCGCTGGACTCTTCTGGAAGGGATGCGGGTCGCCGCAGACTGGGCGCGGCAGGACATGCCTTGCCTGCTCTCGCTGAACATCACGGTGCAGGACATCCGCCAGCCGGATTTCGTGGATTTCGTGCGGGCGTCTTTGGCGCAGACAGGCGCATCTCCCGAGCTTCTGGAGTTTGAAGTCACGGAATCGATGCTGATGGAGGACTCGCCCATCTTCGTCGAGCGCTTGCTGGAGGTTCGCTCGCTAGGCATCCGCATTGCGATCGACGACTTCGGTACCGGCTATTCCAACTGGGCCAGAATGCTGCTTCTCCCGATCGATTGCATCAAGATCGACCGTTCGCTGGTGACGGACCTTGCCACGCGCAGGGACTATCAAACGGTCGTGCGCACCTTCGTCAGCCTCGCGGACGGTCTCGGCTTCGAAGTGGTGGCAGAAGGCGTGGAGACGGCGGCCCAGGCTGAGATGCTCAAGGAGATGGGCTGCGACGCGCTGCAAGGCTACGCCATCGCGCGGCCCCTCAATGAGGCGGACGCGCTGGCTTGGCTGCGCTGTCCGCGCATGGCCGGTTTGCCCGTCGCCGGGAGCGACCGATGAGCGTCAAGGCCTCCCGTTGGCGGCTGATGGCAGCGGCGGCGCTGGTCAGCGCCTGCGTTCCCGGCGTCAGGAGCGCCCATGCTCAGGATCTGAGCAGCTATTCGCTCGAAGACCTGCTGACCACCGAATCCACCTCCGTCGCGAAGCGCAGGCAGCGCCTCAGTGACAGCACTGCCGCTGTCACCATCTTGACTCAGGAAGACATTTTGCGCTCCGGGGCGCAGAGCATTCCCGAAGTGTTGCGGCTGGTGCCGGGCGTGGAAGTGGGCCAAATCGACAGCGTCTCGACGGCGGTTTCCGTGCGCGGCTTCAGCACGCGGTTTGCCAATAATCTGCTCGTGATGATCGATGGCCGCTCGCTCTATGTCTCCAGCCTCTCCGGCGTGCTGTGGGACCAGCAGCTCGTGCCCCTGTCCGACATCGAGAGGATCGAGGTGGTCAGGGGACCGGGCGCCACCCTGTGGGGATCCAACGCCGTGAACGGCGTCATCAACATCATCACCAAGGACAGCATCCAGACCCAGGGCTGGCAGGCGAATGCGTTCATCTCCGCCGACGGGCGCAACGGCACGGTGCGCTACGGGGGAAGCAAGGACAAGCTTAGCTATCGCGCCTATGTGACCGCACGCGATATCGATGGGCTCGAGCAGCCGAATGGCGACAGCTGGAACAGCGGCTCGCGCGCCGTGCAGGCTGGCTTCCGCCTGGACGCGGTGCCGGACGAGAATGACACGATCACGCTGCAGGGCGATGTGCAGCATGGCACCTTCGTCGCGGACCTGCTGCAAACGCCGCCGCAGGTCCAGCAGACCGGCATGTACTCGTTCGACGGCAGCTTCTCCGGCATGAATCTGCTCGGGCGCTGGTCACATCGCTGGGATAGCCAGCGCGAGTTCAATCTGCAGGCCTATCATGATTGGGTTCAGCGCCGTGAATTCGGCGTCAACATTTCCCGCACCGTGGATGACCTTGACGCCAGTCTGCGCCTGGGCGGCGACAGGCAGGAATTGGTCCTCGGTCTCAACGTCCGGCGGACGACCGATTCTCTGGGCTCTTCGGACCGCTTCGTCTCCTTCACCGTACCGCGCGAAACCCATCATTGGGTGAGTGGCTTCGCGCAGCAGGATCTCTGGCTGGTGCCGGATCGCCTGCGGCTCTCGGCCGGGACCAAGGCGGAATATAACACGATCAGCGGCTTTGCCCTTCAGCCCAGCGTTCGCCTGCTCGCCAAGCCCACGCCCTCAATGACCATCTGGGCCGCCGCCTCCCGCGCGGTGCGGACGCCGGCACGGTTCGAGGAGGCCGTCCGGGTCAATCTGGGGATCCCCGCCGGAACGCCGATGAATCCGACCCCGATGCCCATGGTCGCGCGCATCGAAGGGCAAGCCGACCTGGCCGCTGAAAATCTCGACGCCTTTGAGCTGGGGATTCGCGGCAGCCTCTCAAGTTCCTTCACTTATGACATCGCGGCCTATTACAATCGCTATCGCAACCTCATCGGCTACGCCGCGCGCGGCCAGTCCATGGTCTTCTCACCCACGCCTGTTCTGCTGCTGGATTATCAGAGCGCCAATATCGGCAAGGGGCAGACCTATGGCGTGGAAGCCGCGATCACCTTCAGTCCCGCGCCCAATCTGAAGGTGCAGGCCAATGCCTCGATGCAGCATCTCTCCTTTGAGACGGACAGTCCGACATCGATCAGCCATGCGCTCGCCGGCCTCTCGCCCAAGTTTCAGGCCGGCATGCGGGTCAGCTACGATGTGGCACCCAATCTGGAAGTCGATGCGTGGCTGCGCCATGTCAGCGCTTTGCCGGCGAGCGATATTCCGGCCTATCAAGACCTCGATCTTCGCATCAACTATGCGCTGATGCCGCGCCTCAATCTGTCGCTGATCGGCCAGAACCTGCTGGCCGACAGGCGGGTCGAGTTCGCGCAGCAGCTCTATCCCGCGCCCCGCAGCTATGTCGGTCGCTCCGTCGCCCTGCGTCTCTCGGTGGATTTTTGAGATGATGCGCCTCGTTCATCTCCTCACGGGCCCCTTCATCGCGCTTCTGGCCTTCTTCGCGGCCTGCGCGCCCGCGCGCGCGGCTGACGAGCAGAGCGAGCTCAAGGCTGCGATCATCTACAACATCATCCGCTTCGTCGACCTGCGCCCACCGCGCGACCGCGTGGTCCTGTGCGTTTCCAGTGACGAGCCCCTCGCAGGCGCCCTGCAGGTCTATGAAGGCCGCAATGTTGCCGGCGGCCGGCTTGAGGTGCGGATCGTGAAGCGGACGACGTGGAGCGTCGATTGCCGCATCGCTTATGTCGGCCCCGGAACGAGCACCGGGCCGCTCGTTACCTCGTCCCCGCCACCGCTGCTCATCGGCGAAGGATCGGACTTTCTCGATCGGCAGGGGAGCGTCGCGCTCGTCAATTTCGGCAGGCAGATCGGGTTCGAGGTGAACCTGAAGGCCGGGGCTCGCGGCGGGGCCGTCTTCAGTTCACGCCTGCTCCGCCTCGCACGCGCCGTCAGGGATTGAGGGCGCATGCCATGGTTCTCCCCCTGGAGCTTCCGCCGCGGCCTGATCGCGACGGTGCTCAGCAGTTGCATGGTCGCCCTGCTCCTGAGCTGCGCCGGTCTGGCGGCCTGGCAATATCATGTCCAGAGCGCCGCCAATGCCGAGCGTCAAAGCGAGCTGGGCGAAGTGGTCGCTGCCACGCTGGGAGCGCCGCTCGTCTTCAACGACGTGAAGGCGATCCAGGAAACGCTGGCCTCCATGGCGACCATCAAGACGATCCGCTCCATCGAGGTCTATGACGAGCAGCAGCGCCGGATCGCCGTCCGTGGGCAACCGCCGCAGACGGGTAATCAGGATAAACCTGCCGCTCTCGTCGGATCGAAAGCGGACCAGGCAGGCCTGCAGGTCGTGACGCCGATCATGGTGGCCGGGGACACCGTGGGGTGGCTCAAACTCTCCACCCAAACCGAGACGCTGACCGAAATGATGCTGCGAACTCTGGGCATCGCAAGTGCCTTTGGCTGCATTGCGTTTCTCGTCGCCTGGCTCATCGCCCGCAGGATGCTCACGCTGCTCTTCTTCCCGATGGACCGGATGGTCGAGGCCATGGAGCGCATCCGGCAGACGGCGGACTATTCGGCCCGTATGCCGCAGTCGATCGGAGATGAACTCGGCCGGATCGTGAAGGCATTCAATGGGATGCTGACCGAAATCGAACGCCGCGAGGGCGCGCTGGCGGCGACGCTGACGGATTTGCAGGCAGCGCGCGATCAGGCGCAGGCGGCCAATGTCGCCAAGTCCGAGTTTCTCGCCAGCATGAGCCACGAACTGCGCACGCCCCTCAATGCCATCATCGCCTATGCCGAACTGGTGAAAGAGGAACTGGCCGCGCTCGACGACAAGGAGAACCTTGCCGACGTGACGGTCATCCACCGGTCGGCGCTCCAGTTGCTCACCCTGATCAACGAGGTGCTCGATTTCGCCAAGATCGAAGCGGGCGGGATGACCCTCGATCTCGAGATGATCGATCTGGGCGACATCATGCGCGACGTGCTCGCGACACTCGAGCCGATTGCCTCACGCCGCAATAACAGCGTGGCCTTGCAGATCAACGTTCCGCCCACGCCGATGCGGATCGACCCGCTCAAGATCCGCCAATGTCTGCTCAATCTGGGCGGAAATGCCTGCAAATTCACGGACGAGGGGCATATCGTGCTCAGCGCCTCGCTCAAGGAGGAGGGCGCAGCCACTCTGCTGATCCTCAGCGTGGCGGATACCGGCATCGGCATCGATGCCGAGCAGATCGATGGTCTGTTCGAGCCGTTCGTGCAGGGCAGCACAGCGTCCTACCGGGCGGGCGGCACGGGCCTCGGTCTCAGCATCACCTTGCGGTTCGTCGAGTTGATGGGCGGCACCATCAGCGTCTCCAGCGAAAAAGGGCTGGGCACCATCTTCACTGTCGCCATCCCGATCGAGCGGGAGGCGCAGTCGGGCGTCCTGTCCATCGAAGAGATGACGCCTGCCGGGGTGAAGCCGGATCACATCATCGCTATCGATGATGATCCGGCCTGTCTTGCTATTCTGGATCGCTGGCTCTCCCCGGCCGGATATGACCTGCGGCTGGCGTCCGGCGGCGAGGCGGGTCTGCAGATGGTGCGGGAGACCAGCCCGTGCGCCATTCTGCTCGATCTCGTGATGCCGGGCACCGATGGGCGCGCCGTGCTGCGTCAGCTGTCCGAAGACGAAGCGCTGGCGGCGATCCCCTGCTTCATCATCAGCGTCCACGATATGGAAGCCTCCAGCTTTGCCCTGGGTGCGGCTGCCTATCTTCCCAAGCCGCTGCAGCGGGACCGGCTGCTGTCTCTGCTCGGGCTCTATACCGAGGCGCGGCAGCTTGCGGCGCGGGTCTGCGTCTCCGGGTTCGATGCGGCGATGAGCGCGAAGCTGGAGCGGAGTTTGAAACAGGCTGGCTTCACTCTCTGCATGGCGGACGACCGGCCCGACTTGGCCGTGGTCGACCTTGCCCAGATCGCCAGCGACCATGTTCATCGCGGGACGCGCACGCGACGGGCCAGTGCAGTGCTGGTGATGGGGGAACGCCGGCCCGAAGACGACGTTCTGCGCCGGCTGGGCGGGGATGCGTTTCTCGATCCGAGAAGCTTTGCGCCCGAAGCCCTCGTCAAGGCTGCCGTGAAGCTGGTCAAAGACCAGCGCGAGGCTCTGGCGCGCGTCCGGACCGATCAACCCTTTGATGATGGAATGCATCATGTCCTACTCGACTAAGATTGATGTGGCGTCGGCCCAGGAGCAGGCGCCGGTCGTATTGGTTATCGACGACGTCGCGGACAATCGCGTGATCGTCTGCCGCCACCTGGCGCGCATGGGCTATATGCCGGAATCGGCGGACAGTGCCCGCAGCGGCCTGGCCGCCATCTACGCCTCCCGGCCCGACATCGTGCTGCTGGATTATATGATGCCGGATCTGACCGGCCTCGCTGTCCTGCGCGAATTGCGGTCCAACCCCCATTATGCCGACTTGCCGGTCATCATGCTGACGGCGCGCACCGAAGCGACGACGATCGTCGATGTTCTGGAAGCTGGCGCCAATGATTATGTGCCAAAGCCCATCGACTTCATCGCCCTCAAGGCGCGGATCGAAAAGCAGCTGCAGGCATCCCGTGCGACCCGGGCCGTGCGCAGTGAATATGCCTCAATGGACCGGCGCCAGTCCACCGGCGCGCTGGAACGGCGCGAACTGAAAGACCGGCTCACGCGGGAGATCGCGCAGCGGATGCGACTGGAAGAACGGCTCTCGGCGCTCGGCGCCCAGGCCGCAACCGTGGACGGGCAATGTGTCGACCGCGCCAAGATCGCCCAGTCGCTCAAGCGCGTCGAACATCTGCTGAGCCGCCTGGCCTCTCATGATGGCCCCGCCAATCCCGCGGTGCTGATGGAGGCCGTGGTGCTGCTCCGCAAGGCGCTCGAAGAGCTGCATGTGGAGGTGTCCTGATCAGGATGAGTGCCACTGCTTGCCACGAAAGCGGACCTTCGTTTGTCTCTCTGGGAAGGGCAGTCTTTGGGACTTACCCGCCATTCACGGGTCAGCAGTGAAATGGCAGGCTCGGCCAAAAGCCGACGTTAATTCGCGGGCTCATAATGGCCGCGGTGTTGGACAGTCACGTTAGTCTACTTTGGGCCCTGTATCTGGCCAACCTGCCATACATTGATCGTCACAAACGTTGGACCGGAATGAACAAGGGTCGGCGTCGTCATTGGATCAGAGCTTGTCGAAAACGGAACCCAAACGGGGTGCAAATAACCGTTCGTAGGTCTTGAGCAGATAGTTGTCAGTCATTCCAGCAACATGATCGCAGATGACCCTTAGGTCGCCTCCCGATTGCTGGTATTTCTTCAGCGCATCGGCAGGTAGCAGGCGCTCGGGATCCGATTGCAAGGCCTCAAAGACCGCCACCACCATGCCTTGTCCCTTGAATTCGAGGTGCTGCACATTGGGGCTTTTGATGACCTCATCAACGACCAGCTTCTGCAAGACATCCAAGAAAGCGCGTTCCGGCTGACGAACTCTAGCGCGATATTTCAGGAGCGGCTCGAAGAATTCCGTTCGCTCATCATATTCCACGGCAGCGATAAAGTGGTGCACCAGCCTGCCAATATAGCGTTTGCGCTGCCCGCTCTCGCCAAATAGCCCTTGGACCATACGCGAAAAGACGGTGTCTTCATTTTCGTCTGGATACCGTTTTTTCAGCTCTTCGAGGAGCGACGGGCATTTGCCTTCCACGGCTGAAACGAACCGCTCCTTTGAAATGAGATGCAGCGCAATGGCGTCTTCAAGGTCGTGGACGCCGTAGGCAATGTCGTCAGCGGCATCCATGATGCTGCAATCGAGCGATTTGTGGCGTGGCTTGTTATGCTTACCTTTGTCCACGTTCCACGTCTGGAACTCGCGACGGTCATGGTCAGTCAGCGGCTTGAGGATCCAATCTACAACCTCTTGCTCGCTGTCGAGATAACACTTCGGAGGCTTGCTGGCATCGGTATCGATGATCCGCAGCGTGGTTGGCCTTTCGGCCAGTTTGGGAATTATATCGAGATTGCGAGCCTGAAAGAAGGGCACAGGATATTTCAGGATGCCCAGCATCGCTCGGCGGGTTAGGTTTGCGCCGGCGCCCTTGGAAAAATCCTCAAGCCGAGCAAGGATACGTAGGGTTTGCCCATTGCCTTCAAAGCCTTGATCGGCGGGCATGCAATAATTGAGCGCGACTTCGCCGCCATGTCCGAATGGCGGGTGACCGAAGTCATGAGTCAGACCGATGGCCTGAATGAGAGCGCGGTCCGGCAGAAGGCGGCTTGCCGGATGCTGGGGGAAGGAAAAGCCCAACTGTTTGGCGATGCCGCTGGCGATCTGCGCCACTTCCAGCGAGTGAGTCAGGCGAGTGCGATAGAAGTCGCTATCGCCGAGATTGAGGATCTGAGTCTTACCCTGTAGCCGGCGGAACGAGGCCGAGTGCACGACCCGCGCAAAGTCAATTTCCTCATCGCTGCGGGAGTCGTCAGCCTGACGCGGAGAGGTCTCACGCCGCTCATTCCAACTCATATGGTCTCCAACTTGCGCTATGGCTGCACCTTTGCCCACACGTGCAGTTCAGCGAACGCAATCTCAAAAGGTCAGCTCAAGTTGCGGTCGGACTGCTCCAGACTCGCGCGACCAAACCCAAGCATCGAACTCTCTTCGTGAAATTGAGAGGAGATCAGCCGCAAAACAGAACGAGAGCTTCAGGAACTCATAATCGCTATCTCGCAAGCCAGCTTTCGCAGCGAACGTTTTAATGTGCCTATCCACGGCGATGGAATCAATGCCAACCAGACAGCACATATAGTCAACCGTCTTCGGCCCGACACCGCTTAGCGATCGCAAATCGCTTCTGAATTGCGCCGATTCGAGGGCCTCGCGAATATCTGCTGTTGTATCCAGCCCTTCGCCGTGCATGAATCTGACGAGCTGGTCGAAACGCGATATCTTCACGGGATGTCGCCAATCCAGGAAGTCACCGCTGCGCTCACCGTCAACGAGCGGCAAGAGCGCGCTAATTGTGTTGACGTTCGGAAACGAGCGCAAAATGCGTTCCACGCGCGGCAGGACGACAGCACGATAGTTCAGCCCCGCCTGCAATATCGAATCGGCGAGAACTGCGCCTACATGCCCGTAATCGGGGCGTCGCGCGCCAAAGGCCGAGCCCGCTCCTTCGTTCGAAGCGAAATCAGCGACTTGACGCGCCGCCTGCAAGATTGTGTGTCGATTGGGCCGCGCTTGAGTCACTACGATAGTCCCGTTTGCTGGAGGGCGCCTAGGCGCTCAACGCAATTCGGGCAAGCTCCGCAAGGGAGTGTACTGGCCGCCTGGCAAGAGAAAGTCCGGCCGATCGGAACGCCCAGCCGTAACGCTTCTCGCGTGACGTCAGCTTTCGATGCATAGCGGAATGGCGAAGTGAAGCGCACTGGCCCGATGTTCTCAGTCAGCCCGTCAAGCTTGTTCATAAATTCTGCCGTACAGTCAATCTCTTTGGCATGATTGCTATTTATAAACCCGGTAAATACATCGACGATATTTAGGGTCTGGGCTCTAGCTGCCGACGCAGCATAAAATAAAAACGTTCTATATGGGACGTAGAGATCGTCATCCTTAACATCGTCATGCCATAGATTAGCTTCTTCAATCAGACGTGACTTGGATCCCCGAAAGAGATCGGAGACGTCGACCCTTTCGGGACATCTCATATCGCGAGGAAGGACCTCATTAACTCGGATCCACTCGGTTTCCACACAGTGCTGGCCGTAGTCAAAGAAAAGTGGATAAACAGTCTTTCCGCTTGCATGCAGCGAATAAGCAACGGTGGTAGAGTCCAATCCACCTGACGCCAGAAGCATTACTTCTCTATTCATCCGGTTCAACCTCTGCCGATCCGCCCCAGAGATTCGAAGACTCCATTGAGGCTAGTATCGAGATCAGCTGAGTAAGAGGTGCTACCCTGCACGACCATCGTATTGCGATTTTCGTGACGAGGGTCGTATGTGATGACGGGCTTACCCATTTCCATGGCCATTCCCATCTCCACTAATGTGCCGGGATCGCGATCAATGGGGATCGCGAAAACCGCGGCACATTCCCGCAGCAATTCAACATCCTTGAAGAAAAAAGGGACGAGGGATTCTAGAGGTGCGTTAGGGGCGGCCTCCCCATTCTCCTGGACAGGACGCCTCACTCTGAAATTGTGATATTTCAGCGCGGAAAGGGCGACATCTATTTCTCTATGGCTGGCGTACGAAAAATCCGGTGCGGCGAGGTATATCGGGTGCATCGGCCGCACATGCCATGGCAAGGTCACGCCTCCCAGCTGCCGCACATTGTCGACGGTGAGCCTCAATTCGCGCCGCACGTCGCGCCGGAGGTCGTCAGGCCAAGTTGTCTGGGAGTAGACCGTTGCAACTTGCATGCCGCGCCAAGCAGCATCGCGCACGGTGCCGTCGAAGCAACCGAAAACGGCCGTGAACGCGTCCCCCACCCCCACGGAGTTGACCGTTACATCGAGCGTTGCGGTTATGCGCTCCACTGCGCCGCTTCGAAGGTCGAAAAGTCTGCTTCCACCCCGATTCTCTTTCAAAAGAAGATGAGCAACTCCGACCTGTCGCGCGAGTTCGAGAAGGAGGGATACGTCCTTCGACGCTAGCCCCATGAAAAGCTCGGATGAAGTGGAAAGGACGAGACGGCTTACACGCCCTTTTGCGAGCTCCCGTAAACTGGCCTCTCCCATGTCGTAGGCCGCGTCCAAGGTGACGCACGCATTGGGGCCAACCGCTTGCAAAACCTTGTTGAGATCGTAGCGACCCGGGAATACCACAATCCGCTCGAATTCCATCAGCGGTGCAACATCACGGATGAAAGAGACTTTTCGTTCACTACGAAGAATGTCTTCGTATCCTTGATGCCCCACTTCTTGGACGTCAGCGATTGCAATTAGATTGGGCGCGCCGGTCACTTCGCCAAGGAGAACAAACTCCTCGCAGCCATGATCCAAGAGATATTTTCGTGCCTGTTCTACCAAATATGTGGGGCAAAATGCACCGACGGAGTACGGTCGGCCGGCTGCCCAAAGACCCCGTGCCGCGTGCACAATACCGCCTAGTCTAACTTTTGCTTCGACGTTTCGGCTGGGCATGGTGAAGTCGATCGTGACTTCACCGACGATGATGGAATTCGACGCCGGCATTTAGTTAGCGACAAAATCTGCGTGAACCTTCGGGTTTGCGCCATTTGACGAGTTGGTCACTACACCGGTATAAGTGAAACCATCTTCGATGCAGCGAGCAAGATAATTGAATCGGGTAGGAATCGATCCAACGGTTTCCGTTCCTGCGACAGCTACAACTCGCCCTCTAACCTCAATTTGCAGTTGGGTACCAACGGGAGGAACACTTCCGTGATTTGCATAAAATTGATGGCTCGCCACATCTTCTAGAATCGCGGCAAAGGCTTGGCCGCATTTATCGGATCCGCTTGCCCCGCCTGAAGCTCCAGCACCCAAATCCGATTTAGGAGAACCGGAATAATCACTGAAATTTCCAGATCCGCTGCTACCCATAGCCCCCTCCTCTGTGGATTTTGCAAGCCTATCCAAGAGAATGATATAAAGGCAACAGCCATTTAGCGGCACAGCGCTGATTTGGCGGCCGCAGCGAAATCTATAATGACCTAATCAAGCCACAATACGAGAAGACGTTTGCTACTCTTGCAAAGGTTCGGAGGGGAGCGGCTGCCCGTTGACAGCGAGGAGACACTCGATACTTGGCTTAGAGAGTGTCGTGCAAGACTGAGCTAATCAAGTCGATCTTTGAAGCCCGTGGGCTTATCCACGGGGTGGAAGCGACACTCCCGGATCTGGGAGGTGTCCGAGCGGATTGAGACCGGCCAGAACGCCGTTCTCGATCGTGGGAGGAGACTGCGGCGCGCTACCCCCACCGCCAAGGGCTCCGCGAAGACTAATCGAGGGGGCCCTCGGACGCCCGATTTTGCGAAACGCGCCAGCAAGGCGGAGCGACCGATTGCTGCACAACCTGCACTCGGGGCATTGTTGGAAAACGGCCGTAAACTCTCGAGTTGGTCGCCCCCTCCCTTGCAAGGCCCGGATGACCGGAACGCAAGTTTTAGGCAGTCGTTTCGCGCCGGGGAACGGCAGCTCCCTTGGCGGCTGCCGTCGACCAGAGCCGATCGTATATATCTGCTCCGGTGAGTGTCCGGTACTGGCAGAAGCAGCCGGTCGGCCTAGCACCTTCCGCCGATCATTGAGATCGTCGCTGTTAGGGCCACAGGCAAACAATTCCAAAAATTGCCTTCAGAAATTTCGAGAAGGATGAATTCAGGTTTCAGTCAAAATGTTTAAAACGTCTGCAAGATGGGGATTTGTTAAGCGCGGCATATTTGATGATTGTGTTCGCGCGGCTAAAGCAATCACCTTAACTATAAGCATCTTTTACCCAACTTTAGGTGACTGTAGCGCCTCCAACGCATCAAGAAAAGCTAGGGCGCGCTCCTTTTCACCCGAATTGACTGCGACCAGAGGAATGCCGAGGTCGGAGGCGTAGCCATTCGCGAGCGACTTCGATCTTACACATTGACGCTTGAGTTCGGCTAGCGAGCGCTGCGGACGCTTGCGCTTGTCGGTATTGCGCCGCGTCGCAATTTGTTCGGCAGGCACATCGACCAATATGATGCCCGCAAGCTCCAGCGATGCCATAACTTCGACTGGAACGTCGACGAGCTCGCGATCGTTATCGATAAAACTGTGCGCTTCGAGCAGGACGGGCCTTTCCCATTGCCCAACCCTGGCCTCGGCCAGTGCTCCCACCAATTCCGTCTGGTTCTCGCGGACATCGCCACCTTCTGCGGTTCGCAACTTCTCGCCGGTGGTGTGGAATGAACGGCGCAGCAGTCCGCCGGCGCTCAGGCGTAAATATTCGGGCCGTGCCCGAACGATGCTGCGCCCAAGATAGCTTTTTCCCGATCCGGAGAGGCCAAGGATCGCAATCACCGGGCCCTTGGTCACAGCGCGAATCCGAAATTCATCGATGGAAGGATATGAGCCAACCGCGCCCGGTCAATTCGCGTGATCGATTGGGGTGCAGCCTTCAGAACGCCGGACCGGGTCACCTCGGCAAGGCCGATCGGCGGATCGAGATGGCGGATGAGGAGGAAATCGATAACCGCGACTCCGCCGGGCGACTCTTCCGCTATCGCGCGTAGATCCTGTTCCGAATAGACAGAGCGTCCGGCGGTGAACCGGATCAGTTCCTGTGTGTCTTTCGCGCGCCGCAACTGCTCGACGACGCCGACCGTCGTCAGGGACTGCGAATTCAGGGCGGCTTCGTCCTTCGACTGGTAGAAGAAGATGACGTCGCCGGCGCGCAGGGACGCAATCCTCGAGCGACAGACATAGACCTTGCGGATGGTGTTTCCTTGCACCCGTCCTGCGTCGCGATCGTCGCGGCTGTCGTCATTGAAGAGCGGCATCGGGACCAGCCTCGCTGCCTCAGGGAACAACTGCCGGTGAAAATGCCACTGAACGGGGATTGCAAAGAGGCCGATAGGCTCTTCGATACTGAACCTCGGATATCGCGTCCGGACGAGGCTGGCGGAAATGGGTTCCGGAGAAGCGTCGAGCTTGGCTGACGGAAGCCGCTTCACGAGGATCAGTTCTCCTCCCGCATTCATGCCGATAATCTCGAACCCATATCGTTCCAGAAGTTCGATCAGCATCGTCTGCTTCGGAAAGGTGGTAAGATACACAGCGCCGATACGGTTGAGCTGCGCGTGCCAGATCGATTTTCGCAGCAGCAATTCGCCGACCTTGTGACCTTGCGCTCGCGTTGCGACTTTCCAGGTGCATAGTTTGAGTATCCGCATCGATGGATCGAGACCGATCTCGCATCCATTTTCAATCTTGCGAACGATCAGCCCATCGATATGCCCGTCACGCCCGCGGATGATCCAGCAGTCGCGATGCTCTGCAACGCATTTGTTGCGCCACCAGTCTCTGAACGGTGGGTAATCCTCTTCAAGACTGCGAAAAATCGGATCCTCTACATCGACGGCGTACGCAGGAATATCGCCAACCAAGGCGTCATCGTCATCGACGGTATCCTGAAACGCTTTGAGCCATGCGACCGCGTCGGCGATCGTCATAACACGATCGTCGAGCTCCGAGCCGCGGACACGGCGGTGTATCCCTTCGTCCTGCGTGACGAGAACATCGACAGCGTCGAGCGACAAGGCATGAAGCAGAGCAATATCGACCCGGTCGTTGTCGTTTCGCACGGGTCCGTATCGTTCTTCGAGCACTTCCCAAGGAGGGAGTGGGATTGATGCGAGGCAAGGATATTTATCCATGCGCGACGACGAGACCAGGCGGCGGACGGCATTTCGATCACGATTGAAATCGTCGTGCATCGCCGGGTGGATATGCAATGTCACATTGCCCGCCTGACACCGGCGAGAAAGCTCGGCAGCGATGGGGTCGGTACGCCCGGGATCCTCGAGCGCAATCAGAACATTCGTATCGATCAGCGCCCTAGTCTTGCTCATGCTCGATGAGCTCGCGATGCGCATCGCGCAGGAAGATATAGGATTGCGGTGCCGTCAAACCGTGCGTGCTCCGCAAGTCCTGAAGCGGCACAGGTTCCTTGTACGTCCTCGGGTTGCTGAGCAACACGGCGCATCCATCTTGGACGCCTGCAAAATAGCTGCGGAAATCTTCTGCCGATATCGCGGCATCCTTACCGTAACGGCGCCAGATTTGGTCAGTAGACAGGCACTCGACGTTGTCGATGACGACATGACCGACGACCGCCGCTGTGGGCGATGTCGCGTAGATCAGCATCCGGCTCCCGGCGGCTTCGGAATCAAAGCGCCGTCGGAGTTCCACGCGCTTTTCTCCCGAAAGGATCAGCCTGGCATAATGACTGTGGATGCTGATCAGCAGCGCCTTCTCTGCATCGCGCGCAGCGACTGCGCGCCGGGCCTCGCTCGAAGTCATGCCTTTCACGATTGCAGTTGGGCGCTGAGTTGGCCGTTGTAGATATGTTCCACTACGCCCGGACGATAGAGCGAATTCAGGCGCTGGGTTTCGTTAAAGCGAAACCGCTTCATCAGAGGCTGGAACTCTTCATAGCGCTGAGCCGAAACCGTGAAGAGCGGATGATCGTCGCCGATCCAGTCGATCGCCTCTTCGAGCAGCTCCCGGCCAAGGCCTCGGCCACGGCCCTCTTCGGAAACCCACAAGGTACAGATCTTGTTCTCGGTAACGTCGCGCTTGACGATCGCAAGGCCCGAAGGGGCATTCAGCGACCCCTGCCGGAGAATGGCGCGCGTACCTCGAAGGATTCCGGGCACCACCTTGCTCCAGTACCAGCTACTGAAACCCGGATAGGTCATTTTCAGCGGGGCCAGAGTCGGCCAGACCGCGCAGGCTTCCTGCCATGCCGCAACTCCTTGATCGCGCGCATGGGCGTTGGCGATGAAGGGCGCAATGGGATGGGTGCAGGACATTGACTCAATGGTAGCGATGCAAGGGCGAACTGGAAAGGGGAGCGCGATTATTTCCATCGTCATCGTTTCCTCCACCATCGCTTCAGCTTCGAGACACACATCGGAGTGAGCGCGGCCAGCCCGAGGATGATACCTGTAACCAAGTTAGACCAGCCGACGCCGAGCGGACCCTGTCCGATGATCTTGAGAAACCGTGCCAAGCCGGTCAGGCCCACGTTGAGAAGTGCGCTACCGACGCCGCCAATCGCAAGTGCGGCCACAAAATAGGCGAGGATCTTGTCTTTCGCGATGCGGAAGCTCGCGTAAGCAATGAAATCGTCGAGGAAGACCGTCTTGTTCGTCACCTTGTCTTTGCGGGCGATGGCTCGCCATTGATAGATGATCATCCCATCGGCGCGGGGTTTGCGGGTCCAACGGCGCGCGGCGGGTTGTCCAACCAGGAGATAGCTTGTCCAGATATCGGGCTCGAGATGACGCACCTTTCTGAAATTCTGGTGCTGGCTTCCCAAGTGGTGGTTCTTGCTGCGGATGAGGAAATAATGTACCGAATAGAGCCTGACCTGGCCTTTCGCCGCACGTTCGAGGATGACATGCGGAAAGCTGCGGCGTTCGTTCAGACGGAACTCGGTCGTCTCGAGCGTATCCTGCGTGAGCGACAGGCCGAGGCTTGTCGCTGCGTCATCGGTCGTGAAGAGATTCTGCGCATCGCCGTGCAGGAAAATGCGTAGCCGGACATAATGCTGCGCGGTCCTGTTAGTCGGGTCGTTTATCCTGGCGCACAAGGCACTTTTGAGAGTGACCGTCGTTCCGCAGGGCCGACCTGGAATGGGCACGGGAAGGACGGAAATGTCCCGCGCCGGATCCACGTGATGGATGATCCGCCGGCCTGTGTCGGTCTTGACGATGAAATGCTCGTCCGCCTCGCGCTCGATCGCGGCGACCTCGTTGAAGACGGCGTTCAGCGTATCGCCGTCCTTGAGCGCACTGCTGAGATCGAAAATCGACGCAATCTCGATTTGGGCGGGCAAATAGAGATAGAGCCGGTCGAGGTCTGCTGTCTCCTCCAGCTGGAAGCCTACATCGAGGAAATTGAACTTCTTGCCGATGTCACGCCACAGATTGACGTGCAGTCGAACCAGCGGCGGAACTATGGGTCTGCCCACTTCCTCACTCGCACCCGGCTCCTCGCTTCCGTGCTTCTCTTCGGAATCAATGGGTTCGCCCGCAGCCGTCTTGTCCTGGACATCAACTTCGGCGCCAGTGTCCACTGCGGGGCAGTCATCTACCTGCACGGGGAGACCAGGATCCGATTTGCTTTCATACCATAGGGCGAGAGTGCCGTTCATCGGCCAATCAATAAACAGGGCAAGTTAAGAGTCCAGTCGAGGAAGACCTTAGTTTGCCGCCTATTTCGTCGTGTGTAGGTAGGGCATGCGCCCGGATGTCCGATTTTGGAAAGATCTGCCGTTCGAAAACGTAGCTGGAGAATGGCGTGAATGTCCCAGCCCGTGTCTGTTCCTCTCGCACTTAAGCCTGAGGAACAAAGGGCACGTTTTAGGGAGCCACTTCGAACGGTCGCATGTCGGCTAGGTCGGCGGTCTCGCCGGACGGGCTGAAGTGATCCGAGTGACCGCTATTGTCAGCAGCAGACGTTCACGTTGGCCGATCTCAGTGACTGGCTCTGGTCGGGAGCCGCCATCGCACTCACCGGGAGCGAGCCGATACGCCGCATTTTGCAGATGCGCAGAACAATCTTCAGAAAGGTGCGATAACAGGAATTATGTTAAATATCAATGGCTTATCACGTCAGCGGCTGTTGCCATAACCATCCTGAAATAGACCTGTCACGCTTGACTCACAAAACGCCGCTGCCTGTTCGGGGCGCGAAGCGGCGTTATTGTGAGGTCCGCAAGTTTCTGATATGTTCCAAATGGAGGAGGTTCCAATGTCTTCGATGCTCGATAATGACTGGCACGGTTCCAGCGGCATTGACCGATCGTTAGCTTTGCATGGTATTGAACCCTACGCATCTATGCATGGGCTCCCGGGTGAATTCGACCCTGCGACTGCTGCTGAGCAATTTGAACGTTCCGATAATCCTCGGATCGCGTTAGGAATCGTGATCTTCGTTGCTGCGGGTTTCATTGTGATGGGTCTAGATCTTTTTTTTGGTGTTCTCTAACGCGAGCGAGAGCTTGAAATGCCCGCGATCGTCACTGCCCGCTTGCGGGGTCGATGCCTTTCACGCGTTTGCGTAGATCGTCTACTCCCGACACAGTTTCCCACTGCTCATCGGCGATGCGGTCTTGCATGTCTCGACCTTCCAAACGTGCGTGAGACAGCCTATTGCGCAGATCATCATGCCTTCCTGTCGTGAACTCGCGTCCTGCGTCAAGGCGCGTGGCTACATTGTTCTCCAGATCCGCGTCACGACCACTGTCGGACCCTATTGATGGGCCTTGAGAAGCGATCCCTGCTCGCGCGCCATTGCCCCATGAAGTGACGGCCTCACGCGTCGACGAAGCAGGGCCAGTCAGCGTGGAAGCTGGCGGCGATGGCAGCGGCGGCAGATCGTTCTTCATCTGGGCGACGTAATGCTCCTCGAACCGGCGCATCGCGCCATCCCGTACAGCAGCTTGCGTCGGCGACACCGCGACCATGCCCGGGTCCCATCCGCTGTTCGAGACCATGGGATTGGTCATCTTCTCTTCCTGCCACCACTGGACAAAGTCCTGACTCATGTTGCGCGTCCAGTTGAACCCGTTGCTTTGTGCCTCGGAAAGCACGCTCTCGAACCGCTTGCCTGCATCTTCATAGCGCGAGGCCTCACGGCTCAGCGACCGTGCTTCCGTAATGCTGGCACTGGTGCGCTCAGTCAGTCCGCGGATGTGGCTATCCTGTGACGAGCTGGTCTCTCGATAGAAGCTGTCCCGGTTTTGACGCGCGGCCTCGCTGTTCGACTCCTGGCGCAGCCATTCTTCGGCATCGGACAGTTTTCTCTGTTGGGCTGCTGAAAGAGACGATCTGGACGTCTGGCCGGTTTGATACTTCCCTCCGATGCCGCCAGATACCGAGGCATCTACCGGACCGAACTTGCCGCCTAGTCCTAGGGTTCCTGATAGGCTTGCGTTGCCCGTCAAAGAAGCGTCCCGCGAAGCCTGATCCGCGACATCTTTACTCAACGCGAAATCGCTCTGCAGTTTTTCGGACCAGGCCTGCTGCTGCTGAGACATGCGCTCGATCGAGCTGTTCGCGCCGCTGCCTTGGTCGCGGCTGAAGCTATCGCTATGCTGGACCGTGTTGAACAGTTCGGTCGCCTGTGAACGGGCCGCCGACCAGGTCTGGTTTGCGGCTTCGCGCTTCTGCGCGCCCATGTTCTGATATTCGGCGGCGCTTTTGCGAGCCTCAGCCTGGAACCCGCTGGACATGGTTGGAGCCACGGGCAACTGAGAAATGCCCTGACTGCTATCGAACACAGTGCCCCCACCGGACATCTGGCGCTCCCAGCTCCCGTCCTCGCGGCGATTGCTGACCACGCCGGCGCCGGTCGCGATGTTCGGCGCCGTGTTCCACTGATCGTTGGACGCCGTGTTGATGGTGCGGTTGGCCAGGCTGACATTGCCATAGCTGTAATTGCCCGTGGTCTGCTCCTGGGCCGCTTCCTCGGCCGCGCGCTGGCTTGGCGCCAGGAAACTGGCTGAATGAGAGGCAATCGACATAGCGCCCTTGGCCATGCCGGCAGCGATGAACGGCACCGACATGATCATGTAGCCGGCCAGCGCGCCGATATCCTGATTGATGGCCGACACGCCCTCGAAGTTCGCGGCTGTGAGCCCCCCACCCTGCCACGCGCCAACCGAAGCGTTCCAGCGCGTCATGAAGATCATGTTGAGGACCACGAACAACGGCCCCCAGCTCGCCAGATAGAAGAACCCGAGCATGTATCCCTTGGCAACGCCGGTCCCCTGCCCCGGCATCAGCATGAGCGGGAAAATGATCGGGAACATGGCGTAGAACACGACCGTGAGGACGATGTTGAGCAATGGCACCCACTTCATCGCCCCCGAGGCGATCGTCGCATAGGTGTTGCGCGTCTGCGTCTCCGCGCGGATCTGCGCGAATGTGTCGGTCGCGCTTGAAGCGCTTCCGGAGGCGGCCGAAGCCTGGACCAGCGCATTGACCAACATCGCCTGTCTCACCAGCCCCTCCGAGGTTGCGGCGGCCCCGCCCAGGCTCGCCGCGCCGACCTGTCCAATCTCGCCCATCTTGCTCTGTGCCGTGGCCGCGGGAAGATCGGGGAAGAACTGGCGGGCGATCCTTGGGAGGGATGCGTTGTAGTAGGATGACCAGCTCTGTTGCAGATTGGTATAGGCATCGCGGCAGCTGATGATCTCCTGCGATCCGTCGGCTGCGAGCCAGACCTGCGAAAGCGACACGGCGCCTGGCCCCATGGCGGCCAGCATGTCAGGGCTGTCCATGAGCGTGGCGGCCGTCTTGCGGCCGATCATCACGTCATAGAATACGCATTGGCGAAAATGCTCCTGCAGGTTTGTCGCCAGCACCGGATCGTTGATCCGCAAGCCTTGTGTCGCCTCGAGTAATCTGGCCCCGTAGATCATGCCGCCGGTGCTGTAATTAAGGGCGCCGGGCATCACGAAGACGGTTTCGGCCGAACGCGTGAGGTAATCGCCCACCTGGCTCGTGAAACTGGCCATCAGCGCGAGGCCGACCGGCACATTCGCGACGGTTGCTGCCTGAAGGCTGGGGTTGGTGCGGTCCGTGACCTTCACGGTCATCGTGGGCACCATCAGCACCATGTACATGAGGGTGGCCTGCAGGAACCAGTTGAGCAGCGCCCGATAGTCGAGGTTCCACGCCATCAGCAGCAGGGCATAGGCAAGGCCCATAATCATCACCGCCCGCAACATCGCGCGGTAGCCGCCGCCTCCGGTCCAGGCCGCAACGGCGTTTAGCGTATTGACGATATATTCGCCGCCACCGACCGTGAAGACTTCGAGCATCCCCCTGCCCCTCCCCTGACTTAGCGCAGGCCCTGCGCCGAGAGCGCGCGGCTGAATGACAAGGATGCGGCCATCGAGGGCGCCATGCGATGCTGCAGGGTCGTCTCGATCGCCATGGTTCGTTCGATGATTGCCATGGTCCGCGAGACCCGCGCTTCCATCTTAGCATCGCGACTGGCGACGCGCTGGCGCACGTCCTGCAGCTGCGCGAGGAACTGATTGGTCTTTTCCGCATCGCCGGCATTGACCAGACCACCGCGGGCGCTGGAGACCTGTTCGAGCATCTGGCCCACGATCGCGTTCAGCATGTCGAGCGCCACGATCTCGGAAAGCGAGTCCATTTCACTGGAGGACAGGCGGAAGCCGGACGCGGCCTGCACGGCGATGATCTTGTAGATCGGCACGCTGGCGATCGAGAGCAATTGCCGCTCCTCGGTCGTGAGTGCCTGATCGGCGATAGCCTTGTCGCTCATTGAGAGGATCAGCTTGCGGACATGCGGCACCAGCGCTGAATCGCCCAAGGGTAAGAGCGTGCGCGAACTGGTGGACAGGCAGGCAGTGGTGTCGACGCAGCCCAGCATTGCGACTGGCTTATCGCCATCGAGCAACGCATCGAGGACCGGTCCGACCTGACCGCCGATGAACTGGATGTTGGGCTGGTCGGTATCGTTGGCGCGCTTGGGCACAATGATCGTGCCGACCATGGTCATGACCAGCTCACGCATCTCCTGGCTTTGCGCGCCGAGCGGCGAAGCCTTGATGAGATCCCAGGCATAGTTTTTGGGGCCTGCCATCTGCGCGGCGAGCGCGGGATCGGTATTGGCGTTGAGCGTGCTGGTCTGCTGGCCACCATTGCCGCAACCCTGACGCGAGCGTGCCCAGTCCGAGAAGATGCCCTTGGACGTGCCGATCGTCTGACAGACCCGATCTGTGACGAGCTGGTCGCGGGGCAACATGCTTCCGACAAGCGCAGCGCCGGCCTCGCAGGAACTCAGGTTCATGTCGTTGGCCTGCTGCGCGATCTGCTGCATCTTGTCCATGACGCCGCCGATTTGCGGCGAGATCGCATCGATCGCGAGCTTGAACGCAAAGCCCAGCGCATTGTTGGCAACGGCTTTCATCATTGCCACCAGCTCGCTTGCATTGACGAAGCTGAAGCTGCCCGTGAACATGTCGATGCCGCCGCAGCCGGCGCGGACCTGTGGCAACTGGAGGTTAGCGGGGTAGACCGTCTTTTGAGGGAAGCGGGTCCAGACCGAGCCGAGCGAATAATAGCCCGCCGACTGGCCCTGGAAGGCCGTTGGCCCGGTCACGTTGGCCGAGCCGCCCATCTCCTGAAAGAATCCGGTCATGTCCGAGCCAACGCCGGCGCGCGCCGGGGCGAGAGCCATGGCGGCCGACACGGCGATCGCGCAGGTCGAGCGTGCGAAGCGTGCAATTGTGGATTTGCGCATCAGAAATCACTCCCGACCTTGGTGTGTGTCAGCGTGAAGATCCGCTCGGTAATCTCGTCGGCCGAGAGGATGCCGGTTCCGATCGGGATCGGGCGACGGGCCTGCGTGTCGTAAAGCACCAGCGCGGGCGTGGCGCGTGAGGTCAGGCCCATTTTCTGATGCTGCCCGACGTCGACGACATAGTTGGGGAAAGAGCGGTTCGGCCCGCCGTCCATCGAGACGGCGACGACCTGGAAGCCGCTCTGATCTGCGAGGGCCTTGAGGATCGGGCCGAAGACTTCACAGGCGCCGCAGTTCTGGGCGTAGAAATAGAAAATGCCATAGCGCCGCGAGAGATTGCGCAGCGCTGCGTCCTGATCGGCCTTGCGGGCATCGAGCCACGCCCGCTTGCCCAGAGTCGAGACAGGCCGCTGCAGGGTGTAGTCCAGTTCGGGGTTCTGCCAGATCGAGCGCTGCCATTGATCGGAGAAGGTCGAGGCGCGATCGAGTTGCTCGCGCTGGAAGCGGACATAGGCCGTGATGTTCTGCTCGGTCGGTTCGAGGATCGCGCGGGCCTTCATCTCGTCGAGCTTTTCACGGATCATGGCCAGCCTCTGAGCCGCCGACATCGCCGGCGCCGACGACTGCTCGGGCTCGGGCACTTTGGGTCGCTCGCAGTAGAACCAGGTGCCGAGCTTGCGTTGCCCGCAATAGAGATCATCCTGCGGCGCCGATGAGAGCCCTTGCGCCGGTTCGGTCGTCTGAGCCTGAAGCGGCATGGCGCACGCCAGCGCCAGAACGCCCAGCCACTTACTCGCCTTCATCACTTGCCTCCCTGTCCTGCAATATGTTGCCCCCCGTGAGGGTCCAGATGCCCGCCTTCATGATCGGCCGACGCATCTGTTCGACCACTTCGCGGCCGAGCGCGGTGGTGTGGTAGATCTGGCGCTGGCCGATCTGCTCAAGCCAGCCCAGGGCCATCAGTCGGTCGAGCCACCCGATCACCTCGTCGACCGAGATCGGGCGGTCGAACCAGGTCAACAGCGACGCCACGACTTCCTCCCCCTCAACCGGGCGATCGGCGCGGCAGCGCAGCAGGATGGCCAGCTCGGGTATGCTGATCTGCGCGAGCCCGGAATGTGTTCGCAAAATTGCGTCATATTGTTCTTGTGTCAGCGCATCGCGCTCCGGCTTCCCTTTGGAAGTCCGGTTGCGGCCAGCGCCGCTCCCCCCACTCATTAATGCGTGCCCCCTGAAGACGTCTGTTCGTAGTAATCGCGGATCTTGTTCTGGATATCGCTCGCCTGCTGGGCCTGATCCGGGAGCTGCACGGCTTCGAGCATGTCCGCATAGATTTCCGTGAAATCCATTTGCGAGAGGTCGAGCTTTGCGAACTCGTCTGGTGTGAAGCCGCCGCACATCGGCGCCTCGGGCTTACCCCAATCCTTGCCGATCTGTGGACGGCCCTGTTCCTGAATGATGCGGGTCAGCTTGGACTGATAGCAGCAATAGGACGAACGCTTGGTGGTGCAGACGCCCAGCACGCTTTCGGTGCAGAAGCTTCCGACGCTGTGGCAAAGCCCCATGCGGTCTTTCACATCGAGGCTCTTCTCCTCATTGCTGCACGCAAACATGGTCAGAAATTGCGTGGCGACCGCGGCGATGGCACCGGGACCGGAGCCAAGCGCGAGCTTGGCCGCGATGCCGGCCGCGCCGGTCAGAAGTCCCGAAGACTTGCCCGCGCAGCAGTTGATCGCCCCGAAGATCGGCTTGTGACAGCTCTCGGCGGTGCCTTCGAAGAGCTGCATGTTGTCGGGATCGAAATCCTCGCCGACCTGGTCGATCGCGCCCATAGCGACCAGCGCGTCCTTGAACTCGTCGCTCGCTTCGCGCTCAACGGTCTGGCAACTCCCATTCATGCACCACATGTCTCCGCTGCAGATGTAGCTTGTCTGGGTTGGCGCGGAATCCGGCACGGGACAGCGATAGGTCTTTTCAGCAACGCGGCATGTGCTGCCCGGCGACACATCGAGACAGGTATCTCGGACGAAGGTGCATTGGGCATTGCTGGCCAGTTGCGTGCAGTCGGTCTTCTTCTCACGCGTCACACACTGGCCGTCCTGCAGTGTCGCTTCCGGCTCTGAACAGACTGATGAAACGTCAACATCCTGGGTCTGGGTCCGGCTGCATGTCGTTTGCGACAATGCAAAGCCGTCCGGGCAGACCTGCGATACGGTCGCTTGCGTGTTGCGGTAGCAGGCTTCGTCCGATCGCTGGTAACCAGTCGGGCAGGTATATTGCGCCGTCGCCGGCTGCGATTGGAGACGGCTGCACATCGATCCCTTGAGATCATAGCCGACCGGGCATGTGTAGCTCGGATCAGCGGTCTGACTGAGCGTCGAGGTGCATTGTGTTCCTGAAAGCTGCCAGTCGGTCGGGCACCGGTATGTCAGTTCCGCAGGCTTCGTGTCCGATGCTGCGCACGATGTGCCCGTCAGGGTGCCGCCGCTCGGGCAAGCGTAGGTGACCGAAGCGCTCTGGCTCGTCGTGGCGGAGCAGGACGTGCCAGAAAGCGTCTGTCCGGCGCTGCAGCTATAATTGGTGGTGGGCGTCGAAACCTGGCTGACCGTGCAGCTGCTGCCCGAGAGGTTACCACCGCTGGGGCAGGAATATTGGATTTCCGTCCCCACATAGTTGATGCCGTAGCATATTCCGCCCGAGGGCGAGCCGCCACTTGGGCAGCTATAGTTGACCGCGGCCGTGGCGGTTGCGTGATAAAGCGACGGGCAGAGTGAGTTTTGTGCATCGGTCCAGGATTTGGCGCATTGATAGACCGTCTGCGGCCGCGAAAGGCAGTATGCCTGCCCCCATAATTTGGCTTCCCCGAAGTACGCAGCATTCGAACATCCGCCCGACACTTCGGCTTTCCGGGTCGCGCAGACCTCCTGGCCATTATAGACCGTGTAGCGAATTGAGCTCACGCTGACGCCACACTGATAGCGGTTCGATCGGCAGAGTGTGCCATCGAGAAAATAGTTCGCCGGGCAGGTGTAGACTGCATTTGCGGTGTAGTTGTAGCCCTTTGCGCATTGTCCTGACTGGAGATCCCACCCCGGAGGACAGGTTGTTGTGGCCGTTGCAGCGTAAGTGGACTGCATGATGCAATTGCCGTTGTTCAGCACCTGACCGCTGGGGCAGGTCACACTGACGGTCGCAGGCTGCGTCACAGTCTTCTGGCAGGTCGCACCTGAGAGAAAGAAGCCGCCGGGGCAGGAATAGGTCGGCGTCGCCTGATAGGTTCTGGTCGCGTTGCAACTCGTTCCGGTCAGTTGATAGTCCGCCGGGCAGGCGTAGATCGGGGTAGCGGACTGCTGAAGGGTGCGTTTGCAGGTCGTGCCCTGCAAGGCGTAATCCGCCGGGCAGGAATAGCCCGAGATGGAAGCCGCCTGACTCAAGGTTTTGGTGCAGCTCGTGCCCGACAGGGCGAAGCCTGATGGACAACTATAGCCTGTGAGGGTCGGAGCCTGTGTGGAGGTGCAGCTTGTGCCTGATAGTTTTTCACCGAGCTGACATGAATATGTGGCCTTGGCCGGCTGTGTTTGCGTTAGCGAGCAGGTCGTGCCCGAGAGGGACCAGCCATCGGGGCAGCTATAGTGTGTCGTCGGTTCTGATGTTGAAATTGTCTCACCAACGTCGCAGGTCGCTTCGTAAGTCGCCGGCGACCCTTGCTGTGAAACGGGCTCGCACTGCCCTTGCGTGGTGTTGGTCTCGATGCCCGCGATGGACGCCGCATCGTCATTGATCTCGCGGCCACGGGCCGCAATGCTCTCGATTTCGCTGGGATCGATCTGAGCGCGATTGTCGTCGGCCGAGCGCATGAGGCCATAGGCTTCATTCGACGCTGCAGAGCCGCTGGCGTTCATCAGCTTGTCGTCGCTCCCGCCCATCAGGCCGGACAAGTCGGAGGGCGTGCCCTGATAGCCGGGCACCACGTCTGCCGTGACGTCCTGGTCGGGGATCGTCGCGGCAGTGGGCGCGAGGCTTTTGCCAAACTGCGATCCATCGTTCTGCGCAGCCTGCATCGAGCCGGTCTGCGCCTGCGCGCTGGCGATCAGCATCAGGGGCAGGAGAAGCGCCAGACGTCTCACGATCCGATCCTTTGCAGATTTGAAAGGGCGGATCGGGCCACCCGCGCACCCGGCCCGCCCCCTTCGGCCATGGTTTCCAGAGCGTAGGAGACCGTCACATTGCCGCTCAGCTTGTCGAACGGCGGAACCTCGGTTTTGCAGTCGAACCCGTCGCAGCTATCGAAGTCCGACATGACCACCACGAAGGCCGGCACGGCCTCGATGGCGAATGCCCGGAACAGGCGCGGATCGATGCCGACATTCACATTGTCCGAGCGGCCTTCGAGAACCTTGGCGATCCCTTGCTGAAACGCCTTCATGCTATTGCCCGGAAAGCCCCGAAACACGACCGCCCCCCCTGCCCTTGTCGTATCGCGGATCAGGGGCTTGAGGCTTTGCGCCGGCATAGACAGCGAAGCAAAGACGATGAACTGCGGCGCATTCCCGCGCTGGTCGGGATCGGCCGCGCTGGCCACAATCGCATCGAAATCAATCGGCCCTTTGCTCCCGCCCCGCAGGGACGCCGCATTCTGCTCAAGGGTGGCATGTCCTGCCTCGGCAACGGCTAACGCCTCTTCCCGCACGGTCTGGCTGCGGCGTGTCACCTCGTCGGCAAGTGCTTGAGCATCGGCCGCATGGCCGCTGGCGCGCTGGGTAATGGCCTGAAGATCGAGGCCCTGCACGGTCTGAGCGACCGCATAGCCCGCGACCAGAAGTGCGGCGCCGGAAAGCGCCCAGATGATCGATTTGCGCATGAGAATGTCCATCACAGCACGCAGCAATTGCGTTTGCGCCACACGAGGTAGCCCATGTCTTCACCGGAAACGGGAATGACCTGACCCGAACCGGGCTTGAGGTCCGACGATCCGATCGCCGGGCACGCCCAGCGCCCCTTCACCATCGGCGACGGGTTGACCGCCTGAAAGCGGTATTGCTGCTTGCGCAGGATCGGCATGGGATATTTGCCGCACAGGCCCGAGCCGCCCATCGTCCCCCAGGCAATGCCCTGGCGATGAATCTTGTAAGCAAAGCGGGAGAGAGCGAGGCGCGAGGCCTGGACATGGCCGATATGCGCCGAGACATTGCCGTTCATCGGATACATCGCCCCCTGACAGCCGGCGCACCAGAACAGGGGATCGAGCGGGAGCTTCATCGTCGCTGCCGCGCAATCGGCCGCGCAGGCCGCCTGCGCGATCGGATTGGCGAACAGAGCGACTTCCGGATTGATGAGGGCAGTCAGCGTATCGTCCTGCCAAAGCGGATCGATCTCGGTCACATAGCCGATATCGAAGCTCGCCTGCTCCAGACAGGCGGCGTCGGTCAGCAGCTCCATCCAATACATGAGCGGATAGACATACCAGTGGACATGCCACTTCGAGCCGGTGTCATGGCCATCGCGTCCGCGCTTGGCTTTGCCATATCCGATGTCGAACCCCGGCGCGATCTTCTTGCCGCCCAGGTTCACGAAGCACCATGGCTTGGTCGACACGTCGGCCATGCGAACCGGCTCCCAAAAGCCCATCGCAAGACCGATGCGCGGCAATGGCGATCCGCACGCGCAGATTGGCGAGTTCGGGTTATCCGTGTCGGGTCGACCGGCAACCGAAGGGAAGATTTTGAGCGCCCCCACCGAGAGCGGGAACAGGCACGACCAGCAAATGTCCGTGATCGGATTGGGGAAGCGGCCCGTGCATGAGCCTGGCGTCGAGGCGCGGGCTTCCGGGGCGCTGCCCAGGGCCAACAGAATTGCCGCGAGCATGGCAAGCCCGGTGCGGCGGAAAACCCCCTTCCCCATCACCGTGACAGATCCTTTACCGTGCCTTCGCGCACCTTCATGACCTTGCCGGCCTGGGTAACGACTGCGGGAACAGCGCGGATACCGAACCGATCGACCAGATAGCCGCCCTGGTCGAAGAAGAACTGGCGCTGATAGGCGGTCATGGCGTCCAGCGGGGCGCCCTTGACCATGATGATCTTGGCATTCTCAGCGGTGTATGAGGACAGCGCCCAGCGCAGCTGCTCGCGATCGTCGCCGTCGATGAAAACGAGCGCCTGTCGCACCTGAATGAAATCCAGCGGATTTGCGCGCTGCCCGGCGCGGACGATGACGTTGCCGGCAGTGTCCTTGATGTCCTTGTCGATGACGATCGCCGGATCGTAGGTCCAACTACGCAAGGTCTGAGCCTTGGTAATGCCGGCAACCGGATCGGGCCGGCGCACCTTGCGCTCGGTTCGTTCCGCCATCTCCCGGTTCATCCGCTCAAGCGACCCGTCAGCTTCAAGGCGCTTGAGGCGGGACTGGATCGACATCAAAAGGTCGGGCTCGGTCACCACGAACAGCGCGCCGTGCTGGCCATAGTCCTTCGCCGCCACAGGCGCAGCGAGGACGAGCGTTGCGCACACGATCAGGGCGCGCATCACAAGACGCTCGCAATACCGGTGCCGACGATCTGGCCACCGCAGACGAAGCCGATGGCTGCGTAGCGGCTATCGAATCCGTCGGGATGCGCAGAGCCGGCATAATAGCAGCCCTTGGGGATGACGCCGGTCGGCCCGGGTGCCAGCGCTTCGCCGCGCTTTGAGACGGGCTTCATCGTGCCGACATGACGGGCACCCACATAAACCTCTCGGCCGACGTGGCGGACCTCTTCGCCTGGCATACCCAGCACTTGCTTGCCGAAAATGAGCTGCGCCGTCCCGAAATGGGCAGCGACCAGCGCATTGCGCGGCGGAATGAAAAAGATCGTGTTGCCCTTCTGCGGCTGTCCGGCGCGCTCCAAGACGAACGCCCAATTGGGGAGGCTCTCCGTGCGATTGACCAGAAATCGGTAGCGCGCTGCCGTTGCGTTGGCCTGTGCCCAAGCCGCCGACAGGCCAAGGACGACCAGACCCATCTTCCAGAACGGCCAAGTGCGCTGAGGCCCGATCTCAGCGCGCCGTGCCGGCATTGCCTTGCTCCGGAGCGATGGCTGTCTGCGGCGCCTGCGGCATGGCCGGGATAACCGGTGACGAGCGAAACGGTGCTGGCGCCGATGCGACTATGGCTTCGCCGACCTTCGCGCGGATCTGCGGCGTAATGTCCGGCACAGATTCGGAAATCACCGCTTCGCTCACAAGGATGGTCTCGCCCGCCTGTGCGCGGGATTTGAGGATGCCCTGCAAGGTCGCCATGAAATGCGCGGTTTCGCGCTCGACCTGCTCCGGGCTGTTGCCAGAGCGCGCCTGCGCCATCACGAAATCGTTGATCATCGCCGAAAGGCTGACAGAGACTGTGCGGCGCGCCTTGAGCTGGTCGACCTCCTGCGTCAGCCAGACACCCCACACCAGCGCTCCCACCGCGACCACCCCGCCGAAAAGTTGCGGCCACGAGAAGCCGGCAAAGCCGCGCGGCTTTGTTGGCGCTGGGACGGTAAGTTCAGTGTTCATGAGTTTGCGTCTCCGCTAGGCGCGAGACGGGTCTGCAAGCTGGCTTTGCGGCTCACGCAAATGATGAGGAACAGCGCCGACCACAGCGCCGCGAGGAGAAAATCGAACTGCGCGCGCGCTGGTGCGGCCGCAGAGAGGTAATGCCTGCCGAGGTTCGCCGCCTCGTGCCAGAAGCCGAGCAGACTTCCATCGCTGAAGGACCACAGGAGAAGCACCATGCTTCCACACGCGGCGAGAGCATTGAGCGCTGCCCAAGGGGCTATGGTGGCAGTCATGGTGAATATCCGCGCGAGGCGCACGCACAGGCGCTTGACGATCCCGCGAGGCGCCCTACCCCCGTGAAGGCGCAACGTCATCTGCCCGCTCATTCTGCGGCCTCCCGATCATAAACGGCGGAGCCCAGCGTGCCCCGCCACTTGCTTTGGTCATCTGGGAAGGCGACGCGCTCGATCGCTGCGGCCAGCGAATGGCCTGCGGCGACCAGCTCCTCGATCCGGGCAAAGACCTGCGGACTGGATGAAAAAATGGTATTGGAATATGGATCGAGGACCAGACGTCCGACGCCGAGCGAGTCCGGTCCCTTGATCATCACTTCGGAATAATCGCCGCCGCTGCGCTTAAGCGAGCGCATCAGGGCCTCGGTGCCACCGCGCATATCGAAGCGCTGGAGGTTCGAGAAATCGGCAATCGTCTCCGGCTTCTGCTGGAGGACCGCGAACCAGTCGCTGTTCTCGAGCGCGGCCTTGGAGCCGGCAGCGGCATAATAGTCATTAAGGGATTGCGTGGCGGTGATGAGCGCAGAACCATATTTGCGACAGGTGCGCGCATAGGTCTCGACAAACTCCGCCATGGCGCCGCCCTTGAGCAACTGCCACGCCTCATCGATCAGCAGCGCCTTGCGGGTCGAGCGGTCGGCCCGCATCGCCTTGGTCGAAAGGAACATGATCGCCGTTAGCACGACATTGCGCAGCTCCTCGCGCGCCGCCAGATCGGACAGCTCGAAGACCGTCAGATTGGCGTCGATGCGCACCGTTGCCCTCCCCTTGAAGAACGCGCCATAGGTGCCCGCGCTTGAGAAGGGGCGCATAGAGATCGCCAGTTCCTTGGCGCGGGGATGGCCATCCTCTTCCAGCGCCGCAATGACGCCATCGATCGAACCATCGCTGCCGTGGCGATCCCATTCGAGGTTGACGGCGCCGTCGATCAGACCGCGTTCGGTATCGTCGAGGCGATCCATGTGCCGCGCCATCTGGGCAATGATCGCCTTGAGCATCCCCATGGCATCGAGCCGATAATCCTCATCATCGCCGGCGAGCTGGCGATCGATCATCGAGAAGGGATTGAGGCAGAAGCCCGAGCTCATCGTAAACTCGATAAAGTCGCCGCCCTGCAGCTTGGCCGAATGCTCGAAGGAGCGCCCGTCATCGATGACGATCAGCTTGGACCCCGCCCCGACCATCGCGGCGGTCAGTTCCTGCAGGAAGACCGACTTGCCCGACCCGGACTTGCCGATCACCGCGACATTATGGTTGCCAGCGCTGTTTTCGAAGGGCGACCAGAAGAAGGGCTGTCCGCGCCTTCCGATGAGCAGCATGTGCGGCACCGGGCCGCCATTAAACTCCCCCTGCATCGGCGCGATGTGTGCGGCCGTCGAGGTCAGCATCGTGCGCATCCGCTTGAGGCGTTCGTAATCCCTGGCGAGGCCATTGCCGAACGCCATGGGCATGATGCTCATCAGGCTCGGTATCTGCATGTAGCGCTCGTCGAGCAAATCCCATCCGGCGCCCTTGAACACTGCCTTGACGGCCCGTTCGTTGGTATCGCCCTTGCCCAGCGGCGATATGCTCGTGACGCCGAAAAAGACACGAACCAGCTTCTGGCCGGCGCGCATCTGATCCTGGACATATTCCCACTCGCGGCTCTGATCGCGCAGCGTCGGCATGAACCGAACCGATCGCGTCTCGGTCAGGCTCGTCGTCCGCATGAACTTGTAGCTGGCCTTGCCGGCCTGCTTTTGCTCGTCGGGATATTCGATGCACAGCACAGTCGCGACCGGACAAGGCATCCGCAACTTGTCGGAGAAGAGATCGCCGATCAGGTTGACGCTATCCCACGGCGCCCAATGCTTGGGCAGATTACGCACCGCAAAGCTGCGCACGTCGAAGCTGTCAGGATGGATTTCGCCGATGGCAGGCGTATCGGCCCGTGATTGGCCACTCGCGCGGAACCGCTCGGTTCGAAGGATCAGGCGCTCGGGCTCGACCCGAATTTCCATGTCGCGGCGCACGGCCTGCGCGGCGATGGAATCGAACGGATTATACTCGGTCGGATCTTCGCCAGAGGCCGTGGTCGGCGAGGTCAGATCATCGATCAGCGCCAGCAAATGCGCAGGCTCAACCGCGCGCACATGCAGCTCGATCGACTTGAGCATCGCGCTCATGGCATCGCGCAGCGAGACCAGCTCGTCATTGGCGACCGATGAGCCTTCCGGAACGGCGAGCGAGATGAAAACCTTGTGGGTGCGCAGATGGAATGGCGCGTCGGCCGACAAGCTCTCCCATACGCCGGCCTGGAGATGATCGCAGCGATGGCGCGCAATTTGCTCGTACACGCCGCCGCTGGCGTAGCGAGGCGCATACCAGCGATCGAGCGCGTCAGCGACGCGCGGACTGGCCCAGTGCATGATCTGGATGCAGGCGCCCTGGGGGATGCCTTCGGACAGGAACTGGCCGATAATCTCGCCGGTGCGTTCGTCAGCGCCAATCAGCGGCGACACCTCAAGCACGAATCCGCGCGAGGCGCTGTTGAAATAGAGACCGCTCGCAGGATCGTAACTGCGATAGGGGAGCCAATGCGCAAGCATCGGGACATCAGGCGCGCGCGCGGGGCGGTCGGTCTTGACCGGACCACCCAGCACATTGCCCAGAACGGACTCGAGGAGCCCTTTCACTGGAGACCGTCCTGATCGACGATGAGCGCCGGTGCCCGGATCAACCCTGCATCAGGGGGGGCCTTTGCATCGCCCGCCGAAGAGGGTGTTTTGTTCTCGCCACTATGCGAGGCCGCCAGCGCCGAGCGCACCTGCGCGTCGATCTGTTCGCGACGCGTCGTGCGCGGCGCTGTGGCCTGAGCAGGTCCGACAGCCGAAATCGACGGCGCCCGCACGGCAAGGTCCATCAGGCCGGTGGGACGGGTTGCCGGTCCATTTGTTGCTGGTGCGCCCGAAAGTTGGGGACGTTCGAGCGGTTCGGCGTGTACGATTGTAGGTTCGCGCCAGCGGCCGAACCGATCCATGCGCGCCGGCAACACGATTTTCATGGCGGCCGGAGAATGCGGGCCATCTGCGATCAAGCTGTTTGGCGCTCTTTTTTCATCCCCTGAGATAAGAGCCAGCGCCTGATCGTCGATCGTGCTGGTGGGCGCGCACATGCCGCTCGGCGCGTTGCAGGTGAAGCTCCCCTTCACATTGTTGCGCAGGAGCGAGCAGCCCGACAATGCCGTCAGGGCCACGATGCCGGTCAGAACGATGCTCGCTCCCCGCGAGACGCGCGCCGCGTTCACGACGCGCCTCCGGCAATCCACCGCTCCAGAACCTCGCGCGGACGGAACCCTTCCAGCATGGCGCCGTCGGCGCGAACGATGACAGGCGTGCCGGAGAGACGATGCTCGCGCGCAAAGGCCTCATTGGCATCGAGGCCAGAAGTGTCGCAGCGCCCCTCAGGCAGCGCCTCGCCGGCATAGGCTGCGCGAACGGCACGGGCCTTGTCCTTTGAGCAATAGACCCGGTTGGCCAGATCGCGACTGCCGAGGATCGAGATCGGCCGCTCGATCACCCGCACGCTCATCTGCTCCAGCGTGGCCACGAGCTGGCGGCAATAGCCGCAACGAAAGTCTGTAAAGATCGTCACGGTTGGCGCGTTGGCCTTCCCCCAGACGATCGCGCCCGCCTGCCCCAGCTTGGAGACATCGAGCTTTGCAGGCCGAGGCGCAGCTGCTGCTGGCACAGGCGATGCCGACGCCCCGGCAAAGTCCTCGCTCTGCTGCTCGCTGCGCGCGGCGCCGCCCAGGAGCGTTTCCGGATTGATTTCGAGGAGACGCGCGGCGGTCAAATCCTGCCGCGCTTCCATGTCATAGACACGGCCGACAACGAGATAGCGCGCGCTGCTGTCTGTGTAGAACAAGGTCTTGCCCGCCACCACTTCGCACAGGCCCGAGAGCTTGCCGCATTCAACGGAGGAGATTTGCGTATTCGGCAGGCGGGCCTTCAGACGCGCCGCAACGGCCTCATTGCTGCTGCCTGCGGCGAGGACGGCGCCGCCGCCCAGAAGGCCACCGACAAGGCCGCCGACGATCAAGGATTTTTGCCAGATTTTCATGCTCAAATACCTCAGTTCCGCACGAAGGCGCCTTCGAGAAAGACGATTTCCACATCGATGCCGGTCGGCATTTCGATGACGGGTTGATATTGCTCGGCCCGTTCGATCAGATAGTTGGAGACCCGGTCGCCGGACGTTGAAATGCCCTCGCCAAGACCCGCCTGCGCAATGTCGCCGGGAGACAGCTTCTGGCGCTTCCCATCGACGATGGTGTTGGTGCCGGAGAGATAGCTGTTGGTGTTCATCGAGAAGCCACGGCCAACGCCGCCGACGATGCCGGCAAGGAAGGCCTGCATGGCAAGATTGCCCTCGCGGCTGACCACCCTCCCCCGCACGCCCGTCTTGCCGCCAAATGCGATGAAGCCTTTGACCTCGGATTCCGCATAGCGACCGCTTGCATCCGGACAGGTCATCCGCGCGAGCTTCACATAGACTTTCTCGCTGGAGAGATCGCCGCGCGCCGAACCGTTGACCAGGCACCCCTCAATGCGGGTCTTGAAGACTTTCTGCCCGTCGGCAACCGATCGCGCCGGACTGGTGATGCGCAAGACGACGGGCAAGGGATCGCTCTGGCTCTGCACGTTGGACGCCGCGTCCACACCGACAATCACCCGCGCGCGCGCGAAGCTGTTGGCCGGGAGATAGTTGGGACTATCGGTCAGGACGGCGCCGGGCCGCGACGGGGCGCCCGCTGCCGGTGTTCCGCCCGAGGCGGCCGCCGATGAACCAAAGTTGATGACCTTGAGTTCGCCCGGGCGACGCCCAGGGGCATCCGGCGCTTGATAGGCCTGAGGTCCACCTTGGCCGTAGAGCGAGGAGGTTCCTGCAGCGGGCGCCGGGGCGGTCTGCGCGGCGCTTAGCTGTGAGCGCAGAGCCGCGTTCTCCGATTCATAGGCGGACAGGACCTGTCGGCCGTCGCTCTCCATGGACGCGTTCTGCGCGCGAAGCGCCTCGACCTGCGCTTGAAGCTGGCTGAGCTGGTCCCCCTGCCCCTGCAGGCGATCGAGTTGCCCCGCCTGCGCTTGCAGGCGGTTCTCGCTCATGGCGATCCATTCTTTCTCGGACAGATTGCGCGTTCCCAGCTCGCCGGTCGCGATCTGCACGTCGCTGGAAGCGAGATCCTGCGCATTGGGGTCCTGATTGGCCGGCGTGCGTCCTGAGAACAGCCACCACATGGCGGCGGCGATCGCGATGGCGCTGCCCCCGGCAAGGATCAGTCGTTGACGATGCAGGGCGCCATCATTGGCCGTCATGTCGATGCTGGCGATGGTATCGCCCGCCGCACCATTATGGGGCCGATGGTCTCGCCGCTTCAGAAAATCCAGCATACCTGCCATTGAATTTGCTCCGGTCGATCTTGTTCAGCGTTGGTCTGCGTTCGCGACCACGACATAGGCGGCGGTTGCCTCACGGGGCCCGAGCTGCGGCCGTGAAATACTCACGGCATGGGCACCGGCGGGCGCGATGGCGCTCTCATCGAGAACCACGGGCTTATCGCCCTTGTTCTCGATACGAAGGACGCGGCCCGTTTGATCGAGGCCCTGATACTCAGCGATCAATTGCACGGTCAGCGTGCCGACCTGGACCGGCGCGAGCGCCGAACGGGAAAGCCGATAGCCGGGCATGACCTGTTGTGCGGCCATGCCCTGGATCAGCCGAACGGCCGCCTCGTCCGGATCGGGCGCCTCATCCTCCAGCCCTTGCGCGTCCTGGGCTGGTGGCGCGAAGGCGCGGCTGTTGGTCAGGAAGATCTGCTGCGCCTCGACCTTCTCGACCTTGCAAGCGAACTTGTAGACGAAGCCCTTCTTGCTGGTGCCGAAGAAGGACAGGGTTCCGGGCCGAAAGCCATCGGGCACAGAGATGTAGATGTCGCCGCGCGTTGGCTCGTTGACCACCGAGAAGTCGTCGCGAGGATCGAGCGTTTCGGTCTTGGAAACACTGGCGAAGGCGTCATCGACCAGGCTCACGCGCGTCAGCTCGCTCGCTGCCACCGTGCAGCGGACGCTGTCATTATCCTCGACGGTGAACTGCTGATCGGCCCAGACTGGAGATGCGGCGCACAATGCAGCCATGCATAGTCCCGCACAGGAGTATCTCGTCACGTTACCGGTCATGGCGTTGCCTCCCCACTGGCGTTGCTTTGCGAAGCGGGACCCGCCGTTGCGGGTTCGACGGCCCGGAAACCGATCAGGCGCAGTTCAAGACCGGTGTAGGTCCATTTGAACTGGAACGTGCGCTGGATGGCCGAGACCTCTTCGCGCCCGACCATGGTGTGCAAAACACCGGTTACGGTCGAGCTCAGGCCCTTGGGGTCGACCGTCAGCTTCTCCATCGTAAAGAACTGCGCGACGCTAGACCCACGCTGATCGTCGACGATCTTGATCAGCTCGCCTTTGAGCTTTCCGTAGGCGGAAGGATGAGCGATCTTGAGGACCTGGTTCATCCAATAGTCCGCCGACTGCGGCGTCCTGTTGAACATGAGTACCGCCGTGTCGCGTGTCACCAGTTCGAGATAATCGCGATCCATCGCCCGCGACGAAATGGTGACTGATCGTCCGGCGATCGGCTGCAGAACGATTTCGCGGTCCTTGACCGAAGCGGCGATCAGCGAGGCGACCGTCAGCACCGATAGGCCGGCACAAGTCAACGCGAGCATATTACGCTGGCGCAAGACCCTTTGAGCCTGCCCCTGACTATATTCCAGATCCATGCCTTACCCCGCCATCAATCGAATGTAGGAAGGCGGGACGGCGCTGAGCTTCAACACCTCACTCGGCAGATACCAGTAGGCAGCATTGATGAGCCAGGCACCGGCACGACCTGCCTTTGCCTTGCGTAAGCCCCACCAGCCCAATGCCCCTGCAATGATGCCGACCGTGAACTGCTGCGTGATGATGCCCACGACGAACGGTCCCACGGTCACGACAAGTTCGTCGATGGTCCAGGGGCCGATGCGCTCGGGCTCATCCAGCTTCGAGGGAATAGTGTATCGGTTCATAAGCCGCCCCGCCTGCCCGCCGAGCCGCGAAAAGCCCGGCAGGCTAGAGTGTCAGATGATCGCGGTGATCGTGCTGGTGACGATTGCGGGGCCGGTGGCCACGCCGATCCCAACGCCGAGCGGTACGCCGACCGATGCCATCTGGAAGCCGCCACGGGCGAGGTTCACCAGGCCGATTGCCGTCGCGACTATTGCGATCAACGTTCCGCCCGAACCCTGAAGGATGTTCTGAAAGAGCGTGGATGCCGGCGCGAATGTCGTGTCGGTGCCTGCGAAAGCAGGATTGATCAGATAGAACAGTGCCACAAGTAGCAGCGCGGCCATGACGGCCGCGTTGAGTGCACGTTCATTGTCCCGCGCAAAGCGCCGGGACATGGTCTTGCCCATATAGTTCTCCGATGTTTGCGAGGTGGTTCATCACCCCCGCAGCAAAATCGGAAAACATGAAGGCAGTCAGCAAGTGAAAATTGAACTGATTCAGCTCCAGAAATGATTTTCTAGCGAAAAATATCAAGAAATCGAATCGAGAGCCAAATTCTGCGCAATAAAATTTCTAATTCTGGCGGGTTTTCTCGCCACTATGGCGGGATTTCTAGCCGCAGTGGCTATTTTTCTAGCCAGTTTGGCGCGTTTTCTAGCCACGAACTGTGTTGCAAGTTCTCTTTGGCAGAATATCAAGGTTAATTTAAGCGTATGCCACGGATGTAACCTTGACCGATAAGCCGGGAACGTGGTTAGGAAACCCTGAACAGCCCATCCTCGGAACAATGAGCTGATCGAAAAGGCAAAGCGCTGGCGACAGCGGGACGCAAAGCCTCCGGTCTCACGAAGATAGCGGGGTCACCGAAACAGGGGTATTTCCGAAAAATGAAGACTGCAGCCCATAGCGGCTACTTCGCGGCGGGGGGGGCCTCTTCCCGCGTAAGTGCTTCATCGATCAACTGGCGAACGACTTCAGAGCGCGAGAATACCTCGCGACGGAGCATGGAGGCTTTCAAGCGCTCCATCAGCTCCGGTTCAACCATCAAAACAAGTCGATGCACCTTCTTTTCCATCCCTTCGCAGATGAAACATGCGTTGCGCTGTGACAACAATAACAGTAGTGCCAACATGACACAGTTTGCAAACATTGCAATGCTGCGACGTAGTGGCTTTTGGGGTGAGGCGATCTGATGATCGAGAAGTACCGAAATCTATATGGACGGGTGATCGCGCGTCGCTCACTCTCGCTACGCCAAATCAGCGAGTTGGTGAGCCAGCACCATAGCAGCCTGTCCGCCCTGCTCGAACCTGGTGGGAACCTCAGACCTCGATACGAAAATCTCGTCGCAGTTGGGCGAGCGATCGGAGTAGATCGCCTAGAAGCGTTCCTGGCGGTCGAAGTCCTCAACGACCCTGAACATTATCATGATCCGCGCCTCACACTCGTCTGCCGTCTCGTGTCGACCTTGATGAGGGAGTTATTCGAGCCAGACTCTGACGTGATGCCCGACCTCAATGATGGTGAGGTAGCGATGCTCTGCAATCGCATTCTCACGTTGCTCGGGGATCATCACAAGCTAATCCAGAGCAACCACGCGCGCTCGAACCTGATCTCTTTCCGCTAACCAGGAGAGAGCGATGATACGTCGTATCGATCCCCTCTTATTCCCTTTCGTAATTCTAACCTGCGCGGCCACCCCTCAAACTGTTAGGGCTGACGCGAGCCGGCAAGCGACTGTGCTTTCCTTTGGGGAGCGCGCGGTGGTTGAGGGGGACCTTCCCAGCCAGATTCGAGCCGGCATGATGATGAGCTTCTCAGAAGCCGCCCAACATCCAGCGCCCGAGGCGTCGCGGCCAACATCAGTGGCACCGTTTGTCCTCGCTCCCTTCTGGATGAAAGGGACAAGGGCTTCATCTGCTCGGCAAATTGCTATGTCGGCAAGCTCAACATCATGTGCAGCGCCAATATATCGGAAGTCTGCACTGCTCAACGCAGCAGCCGAAAAGCGCCGCGAGATGATATATCCGGTGGTGCATGACATTGCTTGTAGGTCCGGTCTTCCGGTTGGCCTCATGGATGCGCTGATCATTCAGGAGAGCGGGTACAATCACTCGGCAATCAGCAAGAAGGGCGCCTTTGGTTTAGGGCAGCTGATGCCTGACACGGCTCGTCAGCTTGGCGTCAACAGTTTCGACCTTCGTGACAATCTGCGAGGTGCAGCCGCATATCTAAAACAACAGCTCGACAGCTTCGGGCAGGTTCACCTCGCGCTCGCCGCCTACAACGCAGGCCCAGGTCGGGTTCGTAAGAAGCGCGAGATCCCCAACATCGAAGAGACCCAAATTTACGTCAGGCGCATTCTCGCGAATTGGTACCATCTGACTGGTATAGCGAATGAGAGAACCTCCCGAGCGCCGATCGCCTCAGCGCGGGCTGAAATTGTTCGAGTGTATTGATGGTCGTCCATCAAAGCTCGGCCATCGCCCAACGGTTTTGCAAGCGTCGTGCACGGTCCGCAGCGACAATTATCGCCGATCCCACGATTCTTTTGCCCGTATCGTCGGCGAAAGCACGAGATTCAATCGTGGCACGCAAACGGAACAGAAGCGCATGCTCCCGCCCGGTCGAATCTATTTTCCGGTTTTGGTCTCTGAGACGTCACCGCGTCTGACCGTTCGATCAAATGAGACCGCCGCGTCCGTAATGAAATGAAAGGGGGCAAGTGAGGACATAAAAAAACCCGGCCAAGGGCCGGGCTTTTTGGAGGATCAACGCAAGCGTCAAACCAGGTGTTGCAGCCGGACGCTAGCCTGACTTCCCAAAACTCGCAACACAAAAGCGCAAATTGCGCCGCGATTTTTTGCGTCCTCACGGGCTCCAGATTTGGAGTGACCGAACGATGTTCCATACCCAAATTGGAATAGCAGATGTGCCTTCGGCCGCGCTGGCCGAGCTCCGTAACGCCGGAATAAGCGACGATGACATCAGCACGGCGCATGCCCTCCAGCAGCGCCAGCGAGCCGCAGGCGTTCCGGTCCTTCCGCTGGCAGTTCTATGTGGCGTGAGGGAGCCTCAGCGCCGCATGTCTGGCGCCCTGAGCGCGACAGCATCGAGATTGGCGGGATCCCCCCCCCTCTCGCGGAAGCCGCACGGCAGCACGCACATCACGCGTCGGCCGGTCTGGGGCGGCAGCGTGCGCACTGGGGACGTTGCGGAGGCAGAGTTTGTTAGGCCGGTTACCACTGAGCAGCGCAAGCAGCTCACCCATGCATGTTACCGGATGTTTGAGCACGGGAGGAAACTCGCGGCCGAAGCGCGTTCTGGTCGCGAGCTTACGGCCGAGGAGCATCGCTTGACGCTATTCACGCGGTCATGCCGCGACATGCTCATCAGAATGCTCGATGAGCTTCACTATCGCAAAGGGTGGTGCAATCCCTCTTACGAGACGTTGATGCGGTGGACAGGTCTTGGCCGCCGCGCCGTCCACTACTGCATTCAAAGGCTTCGAGATCTCGGCGTGGTGGAATGGATCAGGCGCTACATCTACACGCGGGATCAGGAGATGGGTGCTCGCTCGGAACAAACATCAAACCTTTATCGTGCGCAGCTTCCTGCCTGGATCGGTAGATTGATCGGTCTTTTTGCCCCCGTTCCCGCGGACGAGGCTCAACGCCGATCAGAGGCGCTGGAGGAACATGCTCAAATGCTAGCTGCCGTGGGAGCGGTTGAGCGTCGCAGGTTCATGCCTGCAGACCCGGCTCAACGCGCGGCGTTGATCCTCGCCGCGGAGAGGGCCGCCGAGCGGCAGCACAACGAGGCTTTGAGCCGTGAGTGCAATCCATGCACTCCTCCTCACCCGAATATTAATTCTATAAAGAAGGAAAGATGGAATGACCCTAGTCGGGTCATGCTGACCCCTAGCGGGGAAGCCTAAACCTCACCGCAAAACTCCGCATGAAACCCTAAAACCAACACTGAAGGTCAGAACCGACGGCTACGCCGCCGGAATGCTCCCCAATGGGAGCAAGCGGCACCCGCCGTTCTTAAAATGACGCCTCAGTCCGAGGTCATGATGAAAGAAAGGTTTGAATGAGAGCAGCGGAAATTCCCAATCGGCGAAAACACGAACCGCCCATCCCAGCCAAATCGAATCGGTGGTGGGCTCGTTACCAACGCTCAGCACAGGAGCAGCATTTATCGGCGAAAGCACGAATCTGCATACTTCATCCCCTCTCGTTGGGACAGTTTGGACCGGATTCTTGAGCCTAATGGTCCCAACGGCACGCAAAGATTCGTGCTTTCGCCGATTCAAAGTCAGTCACGGGTTTACACCTCGCGCCTCGACCGACACTCTGAAACTCGAAGTGCCGACCTTAATTCGTGTTTTCGGCGATTTTAAACGGGCAACTCCATCATGGCTGCAAAACAAGGAGACCTCTTCGTTTTCGATAGCCCCCTGCACGGCGATGTGCGGGGCGAGCGGTCGATCATGGCCTTCCCGTTTTTTGCCTTGACGAAAATCGCACAGATGAAGCCGATCGAGTTCCACTCGGACAATGTGTCGATCGAGGTGCGCCCGAGCACCATGGGCGTCGCAACGATCTACGATAAGGAAATCGTCCTCTACATCGCGAGTTTGATGATCGCTAAGCTTCAGGACGGCGTGCCGGTGGGTCAGGACTTTACCTTTACCGCGCACGATTTCTTTCGCGTCACTGGTACGAGCCAATCGAAGCGCTCTTATCAGCGGCTGTCCGAGGCTCTCGAGAGGTTGCAGGGTACTCAGATCCGGACCAACATCGAAACCGGCGGAGAGGGTGAGGAAGGCTATTTTTCATGGCTGCCGGAAGCCCGGCTCAGCTACACTCGCGGCCGAGCCGGTGAGCGTCGGCTTAAGGCGGTGAAAGTCCGGCTTTGCGATTGGCTCTATAGGGCAATCCGCATGGATCAGCGCATTCTCTCTTATCACCACGATTATTTTTCCTTGGGGCCCATCGAGCGCCGTCTCTACGAACTCGCCCGATCGCACTGTGGAGAGGACGACGCCTGGGAGGTTGAGATCGACGCCCTGCGGCATCAAGTCGGAAGCAATGACACGGCGCCGCGCTTCAAACACGCGCTGAAGCGGATCGCCGAGGCCGATGAACTGCCCGAGTACCGATTGACCATCAATGATATCGTCGACAGCGCTCCTACGTCGCCAGGTAGGCGAAAGGCGGTTCGGACAGTTGTGTCAATACGTGCGCGTCATGACCGCGTGCGGTCGCAGGCCGTGTTGCTCGAAACTCGTCTGTCTCCGGCTCACTAGCACTAAGTCGACGAACCACTGGAGGATCTTCGCGCGCAGTCATCGGGGGATTTCCGTGCTAAAGCTAGCTGTGTCGACGATGTCTATGAGATGCAATGGGAAGCTCCTGACGTTCTTTTCTGAGAATGAGCCAGGGCGCATCGTCTTCAACCAAGGAAGGCGCTTCATCATGTCGGTAGATATGGGATCGCGGGTTATTTGAACTGTCATTCGCCGAAGGCTAATCCCTTGCCCGAAGGGAGCAGACAGGTTTGCTGGGTCTACCCGCTCGATCGTCATGCGGTCACGGATGTCTTTGAAGCGCACAAAGATCGGATATCGGCTCGCCTCAGACATTCTGTATTGGCCACTCGCCTGCTCTGTTGTAAGTCCAACGATTGGGACTTCTGCAATTAACTTGTTGTTCTTAATTGCATTGGCTCTTTCTGTTGGGTCCTTGATGCCAATGACGAGAGGCTGATAAGCATATTCCGCTAACGTCGTCGCGGTGTTCAACAGGATGAATAGTGTTTGTCCGCCGGGCAGATCAACTGCCACGGCCTCTCCACGAAAGCTGCTACGAAGGCCGCCCGCCTCTGGACTCGGGAAAGCCGGAGCTTCCCACTGTTTCACTTCCACGACAGTGCTACCCGTTCGCATCCCGTCAGGAGTCTCGACTTCCACCGTCAGCCTATAGCGGTATGTGACGCTTATTAGAGTATCACAGCCGGGCACCGCGATGCAGACCACGATGGCACTTGCGGCCAGAACAGTTCGACGAGTCAACACTGGTCGAAAAAGCCCGGACGTGAAGCAGTGCGATTGTTACTTGCTGAGAACAAACCCCAATTCCCCAAGTATATTTATATAAATGCATTGCATTGAGTGTGGGGAAAGGCAAGGCCGGGTCTGTGACATTCTAAATACTTATGTTGGTGGTTGCGCGACCCTTCGGGCACGGCTCTATCTCCACTGCGCTCCGACCGAGCCACCGTGCCGGCGTCTCGTCCCATGCGGGTGACGATCCTCGCGTGAAGTTGCTGGGCAGGCCACTCCCCTTCGCCAGCTATGGGGGAGCGCTGCGTTCCGTGGCCTTGATGCCCGAAGATCCTCTGTGCGCACGCCGGACAATGCCGGCGATACGCTAGGGGCCGCTGCCACGGCCGTGCTGGGGGCGCTGCGCGCGTTCCGGGGCCTGTTCCTGCCCCCTTTGCTACGCCCTGGCCGTCTCCGGCGCTGCGCGCCTCCGCTTGGTCGTGCGGGCGGCATCCCCAACCTTCCCTCCCCCGGTTCTAGACCGGGGTCGGTGCAGGCCGGGTGATCCCCCTCCCCCCGCACGAGCCGATGCAAATTCCCCGACCCAGCTCGCCACTCGGCAGAAGCCGATGGCCCACCAGCCATCGACTTCGGCTCCAAATTAAAGGGTACGTTCACGATCAAGACTAGCTCTATGATTCAATGAGCCCATTCAGCCATGACGGCAGCTCGCGCGTCGTTGCGATTATAATGCTGCCATTCTGCTGACAGAGGGGAGCTTATCGACTGTAAGCCAATCGTTACTGGCTGGGGAATGGGTCAAATTCGGCTCATAGTTTGCACCCATTGCAGCGGGGACACCAAAGCTAGCCAAGGCTTGCACGAGCTTGGCATTAGCAACGTGAATGGTAACGTCATAGGAATCGTCAAGTGCGTCATAAGCCGCTGAATAGCTCGATTCTGGATCACGAGATACGGCAAATTCCTTGGCGACCAAAGAACCGGTTGGGACGGAGGACTCTTCCTGCGCGTCGTAAGAGGGCTCTTGAAAAGAAGCAGCGCTGGAACGATCAGATAATGTCTCGATATGTCGCTGCCTTCGTCCAAGTTCGGCCTCGAAGAGGCCTGGCCGCATCTCCAACGATCCCGGAATATCGCTAACTAAGATGGTCGTGTCGTCCACCTCAAAATGAATCTCTTCAACATCAATTAACGCATTTAATCCTTCCGATGTACTTAGATCTTCAACAATTATGCCACCATCATTCGAACGCGATATCGCGTAGTTGACAGAAGAACCTGAAAATACGGCTCGATCGTATCCTTGACCACCATTGATATAGTCGTTCCCGTCGCCACCAATTAGGATGTCATCTCCATCGCCTCCAGATAGATAGTCGTCTCCGTCGCCTCCCAAGAGAGTATCATTGCCGTCGTACCCTTCAACTGAATCATTACCACCCAAACCTGAGAGGATATTCGACCCATCGTTTCCTGTAATGTAGTTGTCTTGACTATTACCAGTGGCATTTAAATTAGTAGATCCTACGAGCTCAATGTCTTCTACGTTGTCAGGGAGGACGTAGGAGGCGCTTGCCGTTACAAAATCGTAGCCTTCATCGGACAGCTCGATAATAACGTCGCCGGCATTATCGACGAGATAAGTGTCATCGCCGAGGCCTCCGATGAGGGTATCTGCACCTTCACCGCCATCAAGTGTGTCGTTATCGTCTAAGCCTGAGAGGACGTCATCGCCCCCTAGGCCTATAAGGTAATCTGGCCTGCTGCTGCCGGAAATGATGTCGTTGCTTTCCGTGCCCAAGTCGGGAATGGCAGAAACCAAAATTGTGACGTCGTTTTCAGAAAAATAGAGAGCTTCTACATTTGCAATAATGTCATTTCCATCGAATATATTGTGGAAGCTAACTACGTTTAGCGAACCGGTGACATCGAAATATATTTGATAATCGTTTGATGATCCTGAGAATATAGCGGTGTCGTAGCCATCACCGCCATCCAGCACGTCGTATCCCGACCCTCCGGTCAGAAAGTCATCACCATCGCCACCCGAAATTGAGTCATCTCCATGGCCTCCAATGAGGACGTCAGAGCCATCACCGCCTCCAATTTGGTCGTTTCCGAAGCCCCCCTCAAGCAAGTCGTCACCGGCTGTTCCCGTAACGACTTGATCTAGCAGGCTATAAACAGAACCATCGTTCTCAAACTGGATACTCTCCGCGTTGATAATCGTGTCTGAAAGAAATGGAACATCTGACCCGATAGAAACGATGTATAAAGATGACCCATCCCAATAAGACAAGTAATTCCGGGCAGTGCCATAGTACAAAATTGTGTCATTACCGGCGCCACCATCTATCGTATTACGTCCAGATCCTCCAGACAAAACGTCATCGCCATCACCACCATCTAGCAAATCATCACCATAAAACGCGCTTAATTGATCATTGCCTCCGAATCCTCTCAGGATGTCGTTTCCTAAGCCGCCAAACACGACTTCGCCTGAAAGCGATCCGTTTAATTCTTGATCCGCCACCAAGTATGATCGTTCATCCTCCTCGAAG